>NZ_JAZHSC010000001.1:4080000-7414024 GCF_036924735.1 Bradyrhizobium sp. AZCC 1588
CCGTGGGCGACGTCGTTCTTCAGCTTGACGCGATGAGCAAGCCCGATCGGCAGCGCGCCGGCGGCGAGGCTTTTCGATGCCGGCATCAACTTGCCCCACACGGTGTAGCCGCCTTCGCCGTCCAGCATTTCGCCGGCGTGCAGATCGCGTTTTGCAACCGCCGCGACGTCGCCGCGAAAATCATGCGGCTGACCGGTCGGCTCGTTGCGTAGGGCGGCCGAGAGGATCGAGATATTCAGCTCAAGTCCGATCAGATGATACGGCTTGTACATCGCCGCATATCGGCCTGATGCGTCGGTCTTCAGCCCATATTGCCTGAAGCAATCGGCAGCGTAATCGTTCGGCGCTTCCAGCACGACATAGACGCCCCAGCGCAGATCCCGGAATACAGGACGGCCGTCGCGCTCCAGCGACGACACGACTTCCGCAAGGCCGGCCTTCTCCAGCACGCCGCCCGTCTCGCGTGGCCGCATCACATGCGGCAGATCGTCGACGCCGCAAGGTGGAAACAGCAAACCGTCCGACGGCACGTCGAGTCCGGTCGCATTGGCGATCGCCGCCATTTCGATCGCGGATTTGGTGCCGTCCAAAAACGAGTTGAACATCTGCGGATTCATGCCGGCCGATTGCGCTTCGCCCGCCGTCAGCCCGTAATGCTGCCAGACGCCGTCCGGCGTCACGTCGTGATAGGCGGGGAGATATTTGGTGCCCTTGCCGGCGGCGACGACGCGAAAGCCCGTCGCGCGCGCCCAATCCACCATTTCGGCGGTCAACGCCGGCTGGTCGCCATAGGCCAACGAATAGACCACGCCAGCCTTGCGCGCTTCCTGCGCCAATAGCGGTCCGGCCAGCACGTCGGCCTCGACATTGACCATCACGACATGCTTGCTCGCCGCAATGGCCGCGCGGGCATGCCTAATGCCGACGGCCGGGTTACCGGTAGCTTCCACCACGACGTCCACTGTGCTGTCGGCGATCGCGCGTGCGCCGTCGTCGGTGAAGACCGTCCGCGCGATCCGCGCCTGATCCCAGCCGACGGTGCGGCAGGCTTCGCGGGCGCGATCGCGATCGATGTCGATGATGACGGGCACTTCGAGTCCCGGCGTATGCGGCACCTGCGACAAGAACATCGAGCCGAATTTTCCGGCGCCGATCAGCGCGACGCGAACCGGCTTGCCGGCCGCCAGGCGGGCGTTGAGGAGGTGGTGAAGATTCATGGGAGATCGGGCTCTCTATTTGAAACGTGTCCCGGACGCGGTGCATCGCGCAACGCTGCTCCGCAGAGCCGGGACCGATGAGAAATCAAGGTGGGCCCGGCTCAGCAGCGCAACGTTGCACGTTGCGCTGCGTCCGGGGCGCGGAGATTCATCTTACTCCGCGGCTTGCCGATGCGCACGCGCGAGCAGCAACAGTGCATCATCCTCCACCGGCTGGATCGGTGTAAAATCGCGATGCGCGATGTAGTCCGGCCGCGTCGGTGTGCGGATGTAGTTCGAGACCGCATTCAGCGTGAGGTAGACGATCTTGCGCGGGTAGGGCGTGATGTTGCCGCTTGATCCGTGCACCAGATTGCCGTGGAACATCAGCATGCCGCCGGCCTTGCCGGTGGGCGCGACGATGCCGCCTTCCTTCACCAGCCGCGTGACAGTCTCCTCATCCAGGGTCCACAGCGGATAGGACGTCGTTTCCAGGTCATGCGAGGCCTTGAGGTCGCCGGCGTGCTGGCTCTTCGGGACCAGCATCAACGGGCCGTTGATCGGCATTACCTCGTCCAGGAAGATCGCGATGTTCATCGCGCGCGGCTCCGGCATGCCGTCGTCGCGCTTCCAGGTGCCGTAATCCTGATGCCACTGCCAGACATCACCGGTGAAGGCGGCTTTGGCGTTGATCTTGAATTGATGCATGTAGACCTTCTCGCCGAAGATCTGCTCGATCGGCTCGATCATGCGTGGATGCGCGCCGAGAGCGCCGAACGCCTCGTTATAGAGATGCGCGGCAAAGGCGGTGCGCGGCGCGCCGCTCTTCTCGCGCCACACCTCGGGTCGGTCGGTGTCGTAGATGCTGACGGCCTCGCGGGCGAGATAGTCCACTTCCTCGGGGCTGAATAGCTCCGGCAGGAAGAGCCAGCCTTCGCGGTTGAAGAATTCGATCTGCTGTGGCATCAGTTTCATGGTGCTTCCTCCTGTTGTTTTTTTGCATTTTTGTTGTCATTCCGGGGCGATGCGAAGCATCGAACTATGGTGCGCACTTGCGCACCTGAGAATCTCGAGATTCCCCGATGCGCAATTGCGCATCTGAGGTCTGGTCCTTCAGACCATCCCGGAATGACGGCGTTTCCCTCACGCCGCCTTATCCGTCGTCGCCCTCAGTCTCTCCTCAGTCATCCGCCCCGCCGTCTGCGCATGCGCCAGCGCTGCGGCCTCCGCCGCCCTGGCATTGCCGGCGAGAATCTGTGCCGCAATCGCTTCATGTTCGGCCCAGGCGCGTTCGCGGTAATCGAGCTCCGCCAGCACCGTCGCCATCGAGCGGCGCATATGCGGCCATTGCGGCGCGATCATTTCCTCGATCGCCGGATTGCCCGCGAGGCGATAGACGGCACTGTGAAAATCGACGTCGAGGGCGATCAGCCGCGAAAGCGGCGTGTCTTTGCCGATGCGCCGCCCGGCCTGCAGCGCGGCCTCGAGTTGCGCGCGCCCGGAAGCATCGGCTCTCGCCCGCCCAGCCGCCAGTTTTGCCGCCAGCGCGTCGATCGCGCCTCGGACTTCGTAGAGCTGGCGAATGCGTTCGGGATCGAGCCGGGTGACTTCAAAGCCGCGGCGGCCGCTTTCGGCGACGAGCCCCTGCCGATGCAGCAGATGCAGCGCATGGGACACCGGCTGGCGCGATACGCCCAGCTTTTCTGCAAGCTCGTTCTGCCGGATGCGATGCCCGGGCGGCAGCGAACGATCGGTGATCGCCTCGAGGATCCGGGCATAGACCTGGTCGATCAGGTTGGGAAGCGGATCCAGTGGGATCATGCCGGCCGTCCAAATTTGGAATACGGAATTCCGAATTCAAAACTAGCGGGTAAATCAGCCCCGGTCAAGGCTGACGACTGGCCAGCCTTGGGTATGCTGTGGCAGGGGCGATCGGAGGTCGGTCATGAGCGACGACGCAGCCGGATTCGTTGGCAATATCCCTCAATATTATGATCAAGGCCTGGGCCCGATCATCTTCGCTGAATACGCGGTGGACATTGCCAAGCGGGTCGCCAGCGGCGGTCCGGCGCGGGTGCTCGAAACCGCCGCCGGCACCGGCATCGTTACGCGGCAGTTGCGCGACGTGTTGCCAAGAGACGGACAGCTTACGGCGACCGACTTCAATCCGCCGATGCTCGATATTGCCCGCGCCAAGTTTCAGACCGGTGAGCAGGTCGCTTTCCAGCCTGCCGATGCGGTCGCCCTTCCATTCGCCGATGCAAGCTTCGATGCGATCGTTTGTCAGTTCGGCCTAATGTTCTTTCCGGACCAGGCAAAATCTTTTTCCGAGGCCTATCGTGTGCTCGCACCCGGCGGCCGCTACGTGCTCAGCGTTTGGGACTCTCACCGCTACAATCCGTTCGGCCGGATCGCGCATGAAGTGGCGGGCCGTTTCTTCGCGACCGACCCGCCGCAGTTTTACAACGTGCCGTTCTCCTGCCACCAGATCGATCCGATCAAGGAGATGCTGATCACGGCTGGCTTCGGCGACATCGGCATTGCTGTGATCAGGCAGGTAAGAGAACTCCCTGACGTCGCGACCTTCGCGCGGGCAGCCGTCCATGGTAATCCGCTGATCGATCAGGTCCGGGCGCGCGGCGGCGTCGATCCGGACCAGATCGTCGACACGATGGCACAGGCGTTCCGCCGCGAATTCGGCGATCCCGGCCGGATGCCGGTTCAGGCGATCGTGTTCTCCGCAACAAAGATGACGTCACTCACGTGAGCAGGTTTACGTCGAACTGGCCGATCCGCTCGGCATCGGCCAGTGCTTCCACCGCCGATATCCTGTCGCCGCTGATCGTCAGCCGCACCACGATGCGCAGTTGCCCGCCGAGAATGACAGCGAGCGCGAATGCACCGTCGACCAGCGCCGGCTTGGCGGCTTGTGCGCGTCCCTTGAAGGCCTCGGCCACCCCAGTAGCGCCACGGATTTCCGCGAACGAGCCCAGTCGCTGTGCGGCGGAATCGGCACGGAACACCACGTCGGGATCGAGCACCGCGAGCAGCCCTTCCAAGTCGCCCTCGCGGGACGCCTTGATGAAGGCCTCGACGATGCTTTTCTGCCGGCCGAAATCGGCATCCGGCGGCGGCGTGCCCTGCACCCGGCGGCGGGCGCGGCTGGCCAGTTGCCTTGCCGCGGCAGGCGTGCGGCCGACGATGGGCGCGATCTCCTCGAACGGCACGGCGAACATGTCGTGCAGCACGAAAGCAAGCCGCTCCGCGGGCGCGAGTGTTTCCAGCACCACCAGCAGCGCTGCGCCGACGGAGTCGGCCATCTCTGTGTCCCGCCCATGCTGGTCATCGGCGATAGGTTCCGGCACGTGCGGACCCATCGGTTCCTCGCGCCGCGATTTGCGCGAGCGCAGCATGTCGAGGCAGACGCGCGCGACAACCGTGGTCAACCAACCCCCGAGGTTTTCGACCGCGCTGGTATCGGACCGGCTCAGCCGCAGCCAGGTTTCCTGCACGGCATCGTCGACCTCGCTGGTCGAGCCCAGCATGCGGTAGGCCACCGCCCGCAGATGCGGTCGGTTGGCCTCGAATTTCTCAGCCAGAAACTTTTTCTCATCCATCGGTCACATTCCCATGTCGCGTTCCGTCATGGTCATGACGAACGAAAGCGTGCCGATGTGACAGCAAATCGGCGCCGCCGCGTCAAAAACAGAACCAAGCATATGGAGCGCAAAATGATGCAAGCCAGAATGAATCACCCCGTCATGGTCGTTCCCGACGCCATGAAGGCGCTGCAGGCGCTGGGCGACCTGACCAAAAACAGCCTGTCGGAAAAGCTGCTCGAACTGGTGTATCTGCGCGCCAGCCAGATCAACGGTTGCAGTGTCTGTGTCGACATGCACGCGAAACTCGCCAGGAGGGCCGGCGAGACCGACGAGAGACTGTTCGCGGTGGCCGCCTGGCGCGACACGCCCTATTTCACCGAAGCCGAGCGCGCGGCCCTGTCGTTGACGGAAGCGTTGACCCGGATCAGCGACCGCGCCGATCCGGTGCCGGACGAGGTCTGGCGTGAGGCCGACAAGCATTTCGATGAGGAGGAACTCGCGGCGTTGATTCTGTCGATCGCCAAAATCAATGTCTGGAACAGGCTCAACGTCGCCGTGCGTCAGCCTGTGGGCGCCTGGAAGGTCTAGCGGGAAGGGAATCCCCAAAACTATGGCCAATTTTAACGCGCCGGAACGTGCTTAATTCACCGGCGCGCGCTAAACAACAAGCCCGGCCGGATCGGCCGGGCTTTCGCTCGTGTTGCTGTCATCCCGTTTCCCAACATGTCCTTGGCTTTAGAATATACCTCGATGCTGCGACCGACCATCCGCAAGCGAATCCTCGGCATCGCCATCGGGCTGATCTTTCTGATGGTGATCATCTCGGCGCTGTCGACGGTGATGACGCGAAAAATTGCGCATCAGCTCGATGAGTTGACGACAAAATATGTCGAAGCATATGGGCATCTGGCGCGGATGAATGTCCGCTCGCTGGAGCAGGCGGTGGTGGTTCGCCGGATGGTATTCCTCAAGATACAGACGCCGCCGGACGAGACTGCCTTTGCAGATCAGCAAGCCATCTATGAGGCGAAAGGGCGGGAGATCGGCCAGGAGGCGCAAGCTGCGCGCGTTCTCATCAACGCGATCATCAATGATCCGACCACCGTCTCCGACGACGCCAACCTTGGTCGGATCGAAAACCGGATCGAAACCATAACGAGCGATCTTCGCCGTTACCTGGATGAAGAGAACAAGCGGATGTGGCCGCTGCTCGAAGCCGGCAATATGCCGGAAGTACGGGCCAGCCTTGTTCGGACCGACGCGCTTCGCGACGAATTCAATCGCAAGATTGAGGAAATCCGGCACGACATGCTGGAGCAGGTCCGCGCCGATGCGGCCGTGACGATGCGGGATCAGCAGCGCGCGATTGTCATCTCTGCGATCGTGACGATTCTTGCGGCCATCCTCGGACTGACGTTCGCGTTTTTTGTCAGCATCGGTATTACTCGCCCGGTGCGGCGGCTGCTGGACGGCACCCGCGCCGTCGAGGCCGGCCGGCTCGACGGATCGATCGACGTCACCACGCGCGACGAAATCGGCCAGCTCACGGCCGCCTTCAACAACATGGTCGAGCAACTGCGCCACAAGGAGCACCTGCGCGAGACTTTCGGCCGCTACGTCGATCCGCGCGTGGTGGAAGGGTTGATCGACCAGCGGTCGCTGACTGCCGGCGCCGGCGAGCGGCGGGTGATGACCGTGCTGTTCTGCGACATGCAGGGCTTTACCAGCCTCAGCGAGGGCATGACACCGCAGGGCCTCGTCAAGGTGATGAACCACTATCTATCGACGATGTCGGGGCCGATCCGCAGCCATCGCGGCATCATCGACAAGTATATCGGCGACGCGATCATGGCCTATTGGGGGCCTCCCTTTACCGAGCACAGCGAGCAGGCGCGCCTGGCCTGCCTCGCCGCCGTCGAGATGGCCGATCGCGGTACGGCGCTGCGCAGGGAGTTGCCCGAATTGCTCGGCATACGCACCGTGCCGAGCGACTGCGACGTTCGCATTGGGGTCGCCACCGGTGAAGTGCTGGTCGGCAGCATCGGCTCGGAATTCATGATGAGCTACACGGTGATGGGGGACGCGGTAAATCTCGCATCGCGACTGGAGAACGCCAACAAGGTCTATGGCAGCCATTCGCTGGTTTCGGAGGTTGCGATCACGGCGGCCGGCGATGCGGTCGAATCCCGCGAGATCGATCGGCTGGTGGTTGCCGGTCAGACCGTTGCCCAAGCGGTGTTCGATATCCTGGGGCGCAAGGGCGAACTCACCGAAAAGCAATTGGCGTTGCGGGAGCGATATGCCGAAGGGCTCGCCGCCTATCGGGAGCGCCGCTGGGACGACGCGCGTCGGGCCTTTCATGCCGCGCTCGAGGCGGTCCCCAGCGACGGACCGGCCACGGCGCTGGCCAAGCGTGTCGAGAATTTTCAGGTCAACCCGCCGGCCGCCGATTGGGATGGTGCGTGGCGGCTCGACCAAAAGTAAGAAGCCGGCGGCGCATCTACGCCGCCAGAAACTCCAGCACGACCTTGCAAAACTCCTGCGGCGCCTGTTCGAACATCCAGTGTCGCGTGCCGGGGATCACCGCCGTCTGTGCGCCCGGAATATGTTCGGCCAGCACGCGCCAGTTCACCGCCAGCGCGCCCCTGGTGTCGCCGCCGCCGATCAACAGCATCGGCGTCCTGATCGTCTCCGCTTCGCTCTTCAGGAATGGCTGGCGGTTCTCGCCAACTTGGCCGAGCAGCGTATAGATGTTGTCGCGCAATTGCTGCCGCGCCGCTGCCGGCCATCGCGCCCATGCACCTTCGCCGTCGATGCCGTCGACAAACAGCGCCAGCGCGCCGTCAATGTCACCGCTTCGCACCATCTCGGCCGCGACCGGAATGCGCGGGCCCGGCGGCACGGGACCGGGAGGCGGACTGCTCGGCTGCAGCGACGGCTCGAGATCGCCGCCCGGTTCGGCAAGGACGGCCTTGCGCAACAAATCAGCCCGCGCCTGCGCCACCCGGAATCCAATGTGGCCGCCGCGCGAATGGCCGATCAGATCGACCGGCCCGGCATTCAGTTTTTCGATGAAGCCGATGACGTCAGCGACGTGCTGCGCCATCAGATAGTCGTTGCCGATGCCGTCCCAATGCTCCGGAAAGAACCGCCGCAGGCTCAGCGAAATCACGCGGTGCCGTTTCGACAGCGGCCCCAGCACTGCGTTCCAGGTGCGGAAATCGCCGAGCGTGCCGTGCACGAGAACCAGCGGCGGGCTGTTGCCAGCGCCCTGGCCGACATCGAGATAGGCCATGTCATAGCCGTTGACGTTCAAGGTCTGCATCGCGATCAATCCTCCGCGAGATACGACAGCACGATCTCGCAATATTTCTGCGGCGCCTGTTCGAACATCGGATGCGTGGCCCCCGGGATCATCTCGACGCGCGATGCCCTGACGTTGGCGGCCAAGGCATTCAGCACCTTTGGCAGCGTGCCCTTGGTGTTGGCGCCACCAATGAACAGCGTCGGCGTCGTGATCGCTTCCGCATCCGCCTTGGAGAAGGGCGGACGGTGGTCGCGCATCTGGCCGATCAGCGTCGTGGCGTTATCGCGCAGCAATTGCTTCGGCGCTGCCGGCAGGCGCTTCCAGGCGCCGGGACCTTCCAGCGCATCCATGAAAATCTGCAGGCCGCCGTCGATGTCGCCCTTGGCGATCACCTTGGCGGAAGCCGCGATCATTCCGGCCAGCGGCGAGGGGCCAGGCTTGTAGGTCGGATCGAGCGTGGCATCGAGTTCGCCGCCGGGCTCGGCCAGGATCAGCTTGCGTAGCAGATCAGGCCGGCGCTGTGCGACGCGAAAGCAGATATGCCCGCCGCGGGAATGCCCCATCAGGTCGACCGGCCTTGTCTCCAGCTTTTCGATGAAGCCGATCACATCGTCAACATGCTGCGCAATCGAATAGGTGTCGCCGACACCGTCCCACTGCTCCGGGAAGAAATGCCGCAACGAAGGTGCGATCACCCGGTGTCTGCGCGCCAGCGGTCCCAGCACCGACGACCAGATCCGGAAATCGCACAGCGAGCCATGCACGCACACCAGCGGCGGGCCATTGCCGGCGCTTTGGCCGACGTCGAGATAGGCCATGTCATAGCCGTTGACGTGAAGGGTTTGCATACGAAGCTCGTGGAATTGGAAGCAGGCGAGGGGCCATTGGAAGGGCCATTGTAAGCCGTCGGCGGGAGCCCCAGATCAGCGGAAGTTGTTCATGCCGTCAAGTTCCCCCGGGATTCGGGTGGATAGCAATAATCTCCAAGCCTAGATTTGGCTCGAGATGCGAAGCTGGGTGGCACTGAACGGGAGAATATGGAGCCAGCCATGACCGGGCACCATTTTACGATATTCGACACCGCGATCGGCCGTTGCGGCATCGTCTGGGGCGAGCGCGGCATTACCTCGGTACAATTGCCGATGGGCGATGAGAAGAAGACCCGCACCCGCCTGCAGCAGCGCCATGGCGACCTGATCGAGACGCCGCCGCCGGCAAAGGTGCAGGCCGCGATCGACGGCATCGTCGAACTGCTCGAAGGCAAGCCGAACGATCTCGCCGACGTCGTGCTCGATCTCGACGGCGTCCCCGAATTCAACCGCGGCGTCTACGACATCGCGCGCACGATACCGCCGGGCAAGACCATGACCTATGGCGATATCGCCAAGAAGCTGGGCGGCGTGGAACTGTCGCGCGACGTCGGTCAGGCGCTCGGGCGCAACCCCTGTCCGATCGTGGTGCCGTGTCATCGCGTGCTGGCGGCGGGCAACAAGCCCGGCGGCTTTTCCGCCAATGGCGGGGTGGTGACGAAGCTGAAGATGCTGGCGATCGAAGGCGCGGCGGTGAACCACACGCCGAGCCTATTCGATTAAGCTTCACCTCCCCTTGAAATTGGGTTGCCGCTTCTCGTTGAAGGCCAGCACGCCCTCGCGGCGATCTTCCGTCGGCACCATGCGGTTATAGGCCTCGATCTCGAGCGCGAGGCCGTCCCGCAGGGATAACTGCAGGCCGCGATGGATCGAGAGCTTTGCCTGCCGGACGGAGATCGGTGCGTTGCGGGCGATCTGCGAGGCAGTCGCCAGCACCGACGGCAATAGTTCGGACAGCGGAAAGACTTCGTTCACAAAACCCCAGTCACGTGCTTCCGCTGAAGTAAACGGCTTGCCGGTCAGGATCAACTCCTTGGCGCGGCGCTCGCCGACGGCGCGCGGCAGAGTCTGCGTGCCGCCGCCACCCGGCATGATGCCGAGCGTCACCTCGGTCAGCGCGAAGCGCGCGCTCTCGGCGGCGTAGAGGAAATCGCAACAGCCTGCGATCTCGCAGCCGCCGCCATAGGCCGCGCCGTTGACGGCGCCGATGATCGGGATCGGGCAGTCGATCAGCGCCCGCACCATCCGCTCGAAAATGACATGCTGGCGCGTCCACGCCTCGTCCGTCATGCCACGCCGCTCCTTCAGGTCGCCGCCGGCGCAGAACGCCTTGTCACCGGCGCCGGTCAGCACGATGCAGCGCAGGCTCTTCGGATCGAGCGCGACGTCCTCGAAATAGCGCACGAGATCGCGGCCCATCTGGGTATTGAGCGCGTTCGAAGCGTTCGGCCGATTGAGCCGGACAATGGTCACGTGCTCGTCGACAGTTTCGACCGAAAGCGTCTCGAAAGCGGATGGGTTCGAACTCATATCGCCTCGCAGGAGAATCCGTTGCCCTTGCGCCGGATCTTTCCGATCGACGGCGAGGGAAAATGCGCAGTGCAGCACAGCGTATCGGTGTCGCAGTAGCGTTCCAGGAAGCCGCGCCGCGTCGCCGCCGCCTGCGCCTGGTCGACGTCGAACTTCACGGATAGTTCCGGATAGCGCGTCTGCAGCGGCGAATGCATCAGGTCGCCCGAGAAAACGGCGTCATCCTTAGCCCGACCAAAGGTGAAGGCGACATGGCCGGGCGTATGGCCCGGCGTCGGCAGGATGCGGGTGTGGTCGCCGATCGCAAAATCGCTGCGAACGATTTCGGCCTGTTTCGCCTCGACAACCGGTAGCACGCTGTCGCCAAATGGCGGAACCGGCGTCTTCGCGTGCGTCTCGGTCCAGTAGTCGAATTCGGTCTTGTCGAACACGTAACGCGCCTTCGGGAAAGTCGGCACCCAGCGGCCATTGTCGAGCCGGGTGTTCCAGCCGACATGGTCGACATGCAGATGCGTACACATGACGTAGTCGATGTCTTCGACCGAGAACCCAGCGGCGGCGAGACCGCGCATGTAGGTGTCGTCGGTCTTCATGTTCCATTTCGGACGTTGCGGCCGCGGCTTGTCGTTGCCGATGCAGCTATCGATCAGGATGGTGTGGTGCGGCGTCTTCACCACGTAAGACTGGAAGCAGAGGATCAGCACATCCCTGTCGTCGAGCGCGCCGCTCCTCTGCATCCACGAGCGGTGCTCCGCCAGAACCTCCGGCGTCAGCCCCGGCAGCATCTCCAAAGCCGGCACGAAGGTGGTTTCCTGCTCGATGATGCGGTGGATGGTGAGGTCGCCAACGGTGAATTTCAGGCTCATGTTTTCCTGCCGACTTAGCGGGCGTTGTAGTTATCTCGGACGGACGGAATGATGAAGTTCGCAAGGATGTCGAGTGCTGCCTGGCCTTGGCGCGGGTTGCTATAAAGTCCAGATGTGGTCACGACGACGAGATCGAGCTCGGGAACAATGAAGATCCGCTGACCCCCGAGGCCCATGGCGGCAATCCACTTCACATCCCTGTCGCCCGACAAGGTGCGGCCCATCCACCATTGCTTGCCGTAATAGAACAGGCCGCCGAAATAGCCGATGGCCTGAAAGCGCGGCGTGACCGATTGCTCGATCCATTTGTCCGAAATAATCTGACGGTCACCCCACGCCCCTTTGTTGAGCACGAGCTGGCCGATTTTTGCGGCGTCGCGCGGACGAAGACGAAGGCCGACAGCAGGGGCCACTCTTTCATTTCGGTACTTCATCCATTCCCAGTCCGAGATGCCCAGCGGTGCAAACAGCGCCTCGCGCGCGAACGCCTCCAGCGATTGGCCCGACACACGTTCGATGATGTTGCCGAGCAGGTCCGTTCCGCCTCCATTGTAATTCCACACAGTGTCCGGCGGCGCCGCGATCGGTTTCGACAGCACGTAGCGATACGGATCTGCCTCGCTACCGAGATGCGGTTCGTCGTTTTGCGGGTCTTTCCAGGCGCGGTTCTCGTCCCACTGAATGCCCGACGACATGGTCAACAGATGGCGAAGGGTAATGTTGTCCCAACCCGGCGATTTCACCGCCGAATAATCCGGGAAGAATTTGACGACGGGTTCGTCGACGCTTTTGATCAGCTCGCGATCGATCGCGGTCCCCACCAGTAGGGAAATCACGCTCTTCGACACCGAGCGCATGTCGTGCTTGGTCGTCGCATCGAATTCGTGCCGTCCGCCGCCCATTCCCCAAGGCTCGTCATAGCCCGGAAAATATTGCTCGAACACGAGTGTGCCGCGGCGGACGATCGCCACTGCATGAACGTTGGCATTGATCGTAGCAAGTCGCGCCGCGATGCCGCACAGCCGCGCGCCATCGAGGCCGACACTTTCCGGCGTCGCGGTCGGCCAGCCATCGCCAATGGTGGCCGGACTGCCGCAGGCGAGATTGCGCTGGCCGGTAGAGAATTCTTGTAGCTGTGCGGCTGCGCCGGATGCCGCCAGCACGAATACGGCGGCCAAGCCGAGGCGCCGCAGTTTGTTGCTCGCCTCGGTCATGCCGCTGTCTCCTGCTCTCGCTGTTACGCCGGCGGCGGCACCGAAATCTTCACCGATGGCCGCTCCATCATCTTCTGATGGAAGGCATCGAGCTTTGGGTAGGCCTTGCGCCAGCCGCAATCGGCAAAGCGGAAATCGGCATAGCCGAGCACGCAAACCAGGCCGATCTGCGCAATGTTGAACGGACCGGACAGCACGTCGGGCTTGTTCTCGAACCGCGCCATGCCGGCCCACGCGCGATTCCAATGGTCGTCATGCCAGGCGTCCCAGCGCAGCCCTTCCGGGCGCACCATTTTTTCGTAGCGGCACAGCAGCATGGAATCGAGCATGCCCTGCAGCAGGGAATGGTCGCTCTTCACCTTCCACCGCTCAGGCCCGGATGCGGGTATCAGCTTTCCGCCGCCGGCGAGTTCGTCGAGATATTCGACGATGACATAGGAATCGAGAATGACGTCGCCATTGTCGAGGATCAGCACCGGCAGTTTTTTCAGCGGCGTGATCTTCGAATATTCCTCATTGGGTTGACCCGGCGCGACGGTGGCCGGGGTTAATTCGATCTTGTCGATCAGGCCGGTCTCGATCGCGGCGATGCGGACTTTTCGGGCGAACGGCGAGGCGGGAGAGAAGGTGAGTTTCATGGAGGAGTTCCTCGGAGGTTTCTTCTTGTTTTGTCCGGCGATGACGACCACTCGATGTCATCATCCGCGCAAGCGGATGATCCAGTACGCCGCGGCGATTCGGTTTTCGCACCAAAGCCGCGGCGTACTGGACACCCGCATTCGCGGGGTATGACGTCAGGCCGCGATGATTTCCTGACGCTGCTCGCCGAGTCCTTCGATGCCGAGCGTGACGACATCGCCGACGTTGAGGAAGGTCGGCGGCTTCATGCCGAGGCCGACGCCGGGCGGGGTTCCGGTGGTGACGATGTCGCCGGGCAACAGTGTCATGAACTGCGAGACATACGAAATGCACTTCGCCATCGAGAAGATCATGGTCGAGGTCGATCCGGTCTGGCATCGCTTGCCGTTGACGTCGAGCCACATCGACAGCTTCTGCACGTCGGGGATTTCATCCTTGGTGACCAGCCACGGGCCGAGCGGGCCGAACGTGTCGTGCGACTTGCCCTTGGTCCACTGACCGAGCCGCTCGATCTGGAAATTGCGCTCGGACACGTCGTTGCAGACGCAGTAGCCGGCGATGTGGTTGAGCGCGTCGGCCTCCGAGACATATTTGGCGCGGGTGCCGATGATGGCGGCGATCTCGACTTCCCAGTCGAGCTTGGTGGAGCCGCGCGGCTTTTCGACCGCGTCGTTCGGGCCCGACAGCGCGGTGTTGGCCTTGATGAAGAAGATCGGCTCGGTCGGGATCGGCGATCCCGTCTCCTTGGCGTGGTCGCTGTAGTTCAGGCCGATCGCGACGAATTTCGAGATGCCGGTGACAGGCGCGCCGAGGCGCTGCTTGCCGTCGACGGCGGGAAGCTTGGAGGTATCCAGCGCCGCCAGCTTGGCCAGCGAGGCCGGCGAATAGGCGTCCCCGTCGAGATCCCTGACGTGGGCGGAAAGATCGCGCAACTGGCCGGATTTATCGATCAGGCCGGGCTTTTCCGCACCCTTGGCGCCGTAACGAACAAGCTTCATTTTATCGCTCCCTGCGGGGTTTTCTTGAGGATTTCGGGCGGATTTCCGTAAACTTCAGACGCTTCATGGAACAGCGGGGCAGGAAATTCAACTGCCGAAAGCGCAGGGTAGGGTGGGCAAAGGCGCCCCTTGCGCCGTGCCCACCATGGATCGCCAGCGGCAATAAAATGGTGGGCACACGGAGCTTGTCATCGGGCGCGCATTCGCGCGACCCGGTGGCTTTGCCCACCCTACCCGCGCTACAGCGCCACGAACCGGAAAGCGTTGCCATCTCGCTTGATGTGACCGGCACTGAAGTGCCCGCCAATCACCAGCGTTGGCGTGTCGGCGAAGCGCGAAAACAGTTCGCGGCGGGTTTCGGCCGATTGCCGGGGATCGGAATCGGCGGTCGAGGACCAGTCGAGATGCGCCATCTGGCACGGATGATGGGCGACGTCCCCCGTCAGCAGGGCTTCCTCACCGTCCGACTTGATGTGGACGCTCATATGGCCGGGACTGTGGCCGGGGGTCGGGATCAGCGTGATTTCATCCGTCAACCTGGCATCGCTGGCGACGAGCTCGGATTTGCCGGCGTCGGCGATCGGCTTCACGGAATCGTCGAATACGGCGAGCTTATCCGGCGCATCGCTGTGGTCGCGCCAGTGTTCGTATTCGCCTCTGCCGAACACATATCGGGCATTGGCGAAGGTCGGCACCCATTTGCCGTCGACGAGTTTCGTGTTCCAGCCGACATGGTCGACATGCAGGTGCGTGCACAGCACGGTATCGATACTGCCGGGCGGGAAGCCCGCCGCTGTCAGCATGTCGAGGAACGGATGCTTTCGGTTGTTCCAGGTCGGCACATTGCGGCCCTGCTTGTCGTTGCCGAGGCCGGTATCGACGATGATCCGGCGCGAGGGAGTCTCGACCAGGAACGAATGGATCGACATTTTCAGCCGGCCCTCCTCGGTCGCAAATTGCGGGATCAGCCAAGGCAGTTTCCGGATTTCCTCGTTGGTCGCGAGCGGAAGGATGAAACGGGTGCTGCCGACAGTCTCCATTTCGACAACTCTCGTGATCCTGACCCTGCCCACGTTCCAGTGCATCCGGCGCATCCTCTCGTTTCTGGTTGTTCGGGCAAGGATGCGGGTTTCCATCTGCCGGTGCAATGGATCATCCGACAGCGTTCGGCGTTATCGCATAGCCCGTATGAGGAACATGCGATGCCAGAACTCATGATTTCGCCCGAAAAAATCGGCTTTCTGATCGAGAAAGCCCGGCAATTCGACGTCAAGGAAGGGACATCCGATCCGGATTCAGGGTCGAACGCGGGCGATGACGACATGATCGACGTGCTGCAGGACAACGGAAAAGATCCGGTCGTCAGCGAGATCAGCGGCTTCATCAACTCGCTTTCCGAGGACGAGAGGGTCGCTCTCGTCGCCCTGATGCGACTGGGGCGCGGCGACGCCACCATCGAGGAATGGGAGGATCTACGTACGGAGGCGGCCGGCCAGCGAGACCGCGACACCGCGCGCTATCTTCTCGGCGAGCCGATGCTTGGAGATTTGCTGGCGCAGGGGCTCGACGAGTTCGGCCTTACCTGGAACGAGGAGCGAACGACGGCCGATTCCTCTGGTCTCAGCGCGCGGGAAGAAGACGAGCGCAATCCACGATAACGGTGCCCAGCTTGTTGCCTTTCTCCACTGCAAGGTGCGCCAGCGCGGTGTCCGAGAGTGCAAACTGCGCGGCGACGTTATGGATGCGCCGGCCTGCCGACAGCCATTTCGTGATGTCGGCCTGGGCCGCCGCCAGTAGCGGCGGCGGCAGCGCAAACAGCACGAGCGCGCGGACCGCGATGCATTTCTCCATCAATTCGCGCATTGGTACGATAGGCGTGCGGTTGCCGTTGGTGGCGTAGACCGCAATCGTCGAGTTCACGCCCATCAGCTTCAGTGTGGTCTCGATATTGCCGCCAAAATCGACATCGACGACGCGGTCGACGCCGCGCTGCCCGGTGAAGGCCATCGCCTTCGCAACAACGTCCTCCGTCTTGTAGTTGACGACGAGATCGGCGCCGGCGAGACGTGCCTGCTCGGCCTTGGCCGCCGAACTGACGGTCGCGATCACCTTGGCACCACCCCATTTGGCGAGCTGCAGGGCATAGTGCCCGACCGCACCGGCACCGCCGGTGACGAGCACGGTCTGCCCCACGATCGGCCCGTCGCAATAGAGACAGCACCATGCCGTCATGCCGGGAATGCCCAGCGTAGCGCCTTCGGCAAACGACAGATCGTCCGGCAGCGGCGTCACCAGATGTTCGGCGAGCGCAATATATTCAGCCGCGGTGCCGAACGCGCGGCCATTGCGCTGACCGTTGAACAGCCAGACCCGCTGGCCGATCTTGAGCCGCGTGACGCCGTCGCCGACCTGATCGATGGTGCCGGCGCCGTCGCTATTGGGAATGACGCGCGGATATTCCATCGGCCGGTAACCGCCGCCGCGGCGGCCGACATCGGCGGGATTGACGCCGGACGCCTCCAGCCGCACCCGGACTTCGCCGGGACCGGCCACCGGCGTCGGCATCTCGCCGTAGGCCAGCACTTCACACGCCGGCCCCATACGCTCGTACCAGACCGCTTTCATAGCGTGCCGGGAAATGCGCCGCCGTCGAGCAGGATGTTTTGGCCGGTGATGAAGCCGGCCTTGGCGCCGCACAGGAAGGCGCAGGCGTAGCCGAACTCGTCCGGATCGCCGAACCGCCCGGCTGGATTTTGCTTGGCGCGCTCGGCAAACACTTGGTCCGGCGGGATGCCGCGCTTCTCGGCTTCTGCCTTCCCCACACCGCGCAGGCGGTCGGTGTCGAACGGTCCCGGCAGCAGCGCATTGATGGTGACGTTGCTGATCACGGTCTTGCGCGACAGTCCCGCGATGAAGCCGGTGAGTCCAGCGCGCGCGCCGTTGGAAAGCCCCAATATGTCGATCGGCGCCTTCACCGCGGCCGAGGTGATATTGACGATACGGCCAAATTTCCGCGCCATCATGCCGTCCACCGTCGCCTTGATCAGTTCGATCGGCGTCAGCATGTTGGCGTCGATCGCCTTGATCCAGTCGTCGCGGGTCCAGTTGCGGAAATCGCCGGGCGGCGGGCCGCCGGCATTGTTGATCAGGATGTCCGGTTCGGGGCAGGCCTTCAGCACGGCTTCGCGGCCGGCGGGCGTCGTGATGTCGCCGACAATCTCGGTTACCGTGACGCCGGGATTGGCCTTGCGGATATCGTCGGCCGCCTTTTTCAGCGCTTCCGCGCCGCGCGCGGTCAACGTGACATGCACGCCTTCATTGGCCAGCGCCATGGCGCAGGCGCGCCCCAATCCCTTGCTCGATGCGCAGACGATGGCACGGCGGCCTTTGATCCCAAGATCCACTTTTTCTCTCCCGTTCCGTCAGGTGATGTTCTTGTAGTCCGATGCGGACACTCTAGCCAAGTCGGATGCTGCTGATAAGCCGCGGAGGCGTGCGGATAATGCATATTGCGATCCCGGAAACGGCTCTCTCATCATTGCGAGAATCGTAGGGTGGGCAAAGGCGCCCTTGCGCCGTGCCCACCATCCATCCACATCGATACTGCAATGGTGGGCACGCGGAGCCTGTCATCGGGCGCGCATTCGCGCGACCCGTTGGCTTTGCCCACCCTACGGATTCTCGCGATGACGGGCAATCAACCCGCCCGCATCTCCGCTCTCATCATGTCGGCGGCCTTTTCCCCGATCATGATCGTCGGTGCATTGGTGTTGCCGCCGATCAGGGTCGGCATGATCGACGCATCGACCACGCGCAATCCTTCGACGCCGTACACTTTCAGCTTCGGATCGACCACGGCCATGGGATCGTTGACGCCCATCTTGGCTGATCCGACCGGGTGATAGACGGTGTCGACGCGGGCGCGCAATAGGCCGCGGATGTCGTCATCGCTATGCACACCTTCCGTGAACATCTCCTTCTTCTGCAACGCGCGCAGCGCCGGGGTCTCCATCAGCCGGCGCGTGGTCTTGAAGCCGGCGACCATGGTTTCCAGGTCGTCCGCCTCGCCAAAGAAATTCGGGTCGATCAGCGGCGACGCAAATGGATCGGCGCCGAGCAGCGAAATTCTACCGCGGCTCTTCGGCCGCAGCAGGCAGACGTGGCAGGAGAAGCCGGTGCCGCGATGGCGTTTGCGGCCGTGATCGTCGGCCATCGCCATGCCGAAATGAAGCTGGATGTCGGGGATGTCGAGATCGGGCCGGGTTTTCAGGAAGCCGCCGCATTCGGCGAAATTCGACGTCATCGGCCCGGTGCGATCGCGGCGATACTGTCGGATGGCCCGCAGCAGCCGCGGCAACGCTTTAAGTGAAATGCCGTTAAAGTGGGGATTGTCGGACATGTAGCCGAACACGAAGTCGGGGTGATCCTGCAGGTTCTGGCCGACGCCGGGCAGGTGGTGCACGGTGGCGATACCGTGCTTTGCAAGCTCGGCGCTGTCGCCGATGCCCGACAGCATCAGGAGATGCGGCGTCTGGAACGCGCCGGCGGAGAGGATCACCTCGCGCCGGGCGCGGATCTGCTTCAGCTCCTTGCCCTGCCGGTATTCGACGCCGACCGCGCGCTTGCCTTCGAACAGGAGGCGGGTGGCGTGGGCGTGGGTCTCGACGCGCAGATTGGCGCGACTGCCCATATGCGGGTGGATATAGGCGCGCGCGGCGCTGCAGCGTTCGCCGTTCCGCTGCGTCAGTTGATAGATGCCGAGGCCCTCATGCTCGTCGGCGTTGAAATCCTCGCGCAGGCGAAACTGTGCCTCCTGCGCCGCCTGCAGAAAAATCTGCTGCACCGGATTGCCGGTGCGCGACTTGTTGACCGCGAGGGGACCGCCCTTGCCGTGATACTCGCCGTCAAAATCGGCATTATCCTCGGCGCGCTTGAAGTAGGGCAGCACGTCGGCGAACGACCAGCCGGCATTGCCGAGCGAGGCCCATTGATCGTAGTCGGCACGGTGGCCGCGGATATAGATCATCGCGTTGATCGCCGAGGAGCCGCCGAGCCCCTTGCCGCGCGGCTGATAGCCGATGCGGCCGTTGAGGCCCTTCTGCGGCACCGTGCTGAAGGCCCAGTTGTTGACGTTGCCTGCGACCATCAGCACGAGCGCGAACGGCGTCGTGACCACCCAATTGTCATTCTGGCCGCCGGCATCGAGTAGCGCCACCGACGTCTTCGAATCCTCCGATAGCCGTCCCGTCACCGTGCAGCCGCCGGAGCCGCCACCCACCACCACGAAATCGAAGATATCGGTCACGCCCATCCCCCTCCCGGATTTTTGTTCTGGCGACCTGATGGGCCGCGGCTTTGGGCGCAAAACTCCGCTTTTGCGGCGTTTATGGCAAGAGCGGTTCCAAAGGCCGGTTTTGGCGCTCCAACCCCTCGTTTTTGCTGTCATAAAATCTGCAAAAGCACCTTCTTGCCCCTTTTCAAAGCAGGGTGACGTTGATACATACCCCTCGCACCCGATGGCCTTGCCCGGGTCGCCTTCTCAGGAAGCCTCCGGACGGGATCGATCGGCGCGACCACGCGTTGGCCGGCTTTCACGTCGGGTCCGGTTTTTCGAAGGCAGTGCAACGGTTTAACGCGGGGTGGAGCAGCCCGGTAGCTCGTCAGGCTCATAACCTGAAGGTCGCAAGTTCAAATCTTGCCCCCGCAACCAGATAACGCCGCCAGGTCAACGACTTGGCGGCGTTCGTTTTGGAAGGTGGCGTCGGTGCTCTCGCATGCGTTCGGAGCTCATTCGCTCCATTGAACGAGGCCACACTCATGAGCTTCGCGCGTCGCTCCTTTTTGCTCTGTGCCTCCCTCTGGATCGCCAAACCTGAAAGCTTGTCACGAAGAGAATGAGCGGCACGAAGCCGGCAGCAAAGACCAGAAGACGGCCGGGCAAGCCGAAGGTCGATCCGTTATGTAGCCAGAGCTGTTCGGTCATATAGCGATCGCCCAGCGACATGGAATCGGGCGTGCGGTCGTGCGCGAGCGCGCCCGTCCAGGGATCGAGCCAGATGGCGCCGCGGGTGCGAAGGGCTGGATTGGAGCCCGGCGGGCGCAACAGCACACGCCAGGTGTTGCGGCTCTCGTTCGGCGGATTCAATTGCGCTATGTCGTAGCCGGGCTTGGCGGCGCGCGCCGCGAGAACGATCGCATCAGCGGACAATCGTGCGGCACCGCTTGGCGGTGCAGGCTTGATGGTCGGCGACGGATAAGGAGTGGCCGTCGAGACCAGGCCGACTACCGGGCGGATAACACCGGGAAACACGATACCGATACCCGTAACGGAGATCAGAGCAAGCAACGCCAGGCTCCAAAAGCCTGCGGTGTTGTGCAGATCGAGCATAAAGCGTTGCGGCGACACGTGCCTGCGGATCGAGACCGAGCGCCAGAACCGGCCTCGCTTCGGCCACCACAGATACAGGCCCGAGAAAGCCATCCCGAGCAGCAGGAAGCCGGTCACGCCGACCAGCTCGTTGCCCCACCAGTCATAGAGCAGCAGATTGTAGTGTACGCGATAGACGGTGAACGCGAAGCAGTTCGTGTAGTCGCGCCGGCCCAGCACCTTCCCGTTCGAGGGATCGATCATGGTGGTCCAGAGACTCGGATACCGACCTCTCTCCGTCGGGTGGGAGTGCATGACGACCCAGACCGGCCAAGTCCGGTCAGGTGCGATGACGGATCGGATCGGCGCCGGATCCACCGCGGCCGCGATCCGCATGACCTCGGCCGCATCGAGACCGTGCTGAGGTCCGGCCGGGGTGTACAGGCTCGGATTCAATGCCGCATCGATCTCGCGATAAAAGACGATGAAGCTGCCCGTGAGCCCGATCGCCACGAGGAGGAGGCCCAGGCTGAGGCCAATCCAACGGTGGAGCCAGACGAGCGCAACGCGCAGCCGGGGCGCCTTTGTGGGCGTCCAGGCGGCTGCTGCTTTGGCTCCTGAAAGGTCGTTCACAACATCACTGTCTCACGGCGATTCAAAAGTCGATGCTCGCCGAGAGCCGGTAGGTGCGCGGTGTGCCCGGAGTCAAAAAGCCACGTCCCGTCGTTGCCCAGTAGTCCACACCGAAGACGTTTTCGACCGCCGCACGCAACGTCAGCTGCCTGCCGTCAATTTTGGTGACGTAGCGCGCTCCGATGTCGGTCCGAACCCAGTCCGGGATCTGCTGCGTGTTCCCCTGATCGTAATATTGCGGCGAGGTGTAAATGATCCGCCCGGTCAGGGTCGCCACTCCCGATGTCCGCCAGAAGGGAAGATCGTATTCGCCATAGAGGTTGAATTGAATATCCGGCACCCCGACCGCGGTTTTGCCGTCGAAGCGGCCGCCGGCGGTCTTGGTCTGGACGCCATCGAGGAAAGTCACGCCACCGAGCAGGCGCATTCCCGGGGCGACCTCGCCGAAGGTGTTGAGCTCCAGTCCGCGATTGCGATTCTCGCCGTCGACCGAGAAGAAATTGGTCGGACCGGTGATGCCGTTGGGCTGCGTGATCTCAAACGCCGCCACGGTAACTCCCAAGATCCCGAAGTCGTACTTGGCACCGACCTCGATCTGCTTGGTCACGATCGCAGGAAAGACTTCACCTGGTGGATTGTTGGTCCCGGGCGGCGCCGTTCCACCCGACGTCAGGCCTTCGATGTAGTTGCCGTAGAGCGACAGGTTGCTGATTGGCTTCACCACGAGAGCCACAGCAGGGGTGACCGCCTCGTTCTGCGGGCGTGTGGTCACGGCACCCGTGGTCGTGTTGAAGTTGGTGACGTCGATGCCCTGCCAGCGCCCGCCCAGCGTGAGAAGCACGCGATCATCGAGGATCGACATCGTGTCCGCGATCGCGACGCTTTGATTGATCCGCCGCGCGGAAAGTGGCGCGTTGTGCGACAGGCCCCCCGCGCTACGCGGAGCCACGTAGATCGGGTTATAGAGGTTCGACGTGATCAATGGTCCGACATTGGTCGTGGCAGTCCCGCTGTCTTGCCACAGCCCGGTTGCCGCAAGCACGGTAGAATGCTTCACCGGTCCGGTGGTGAAACGGCCGCGTAGCCCGATCTCGCCAGTCTCGCGATCGGCATCCTGCACGGTGAGGGCCGGCTGTGACGTGAACTTGCCCAGTGCGTCCCTGATGCGCACAGTTCCGCCGAAGAAAATCTCCTTGGATCGGCTGCGACCGTAGGCTCCATACAGCGTCCAGAAATCGTTGAGGTCATATTCGGCGCGGGCCGCAGCGTATCGATGGTTGGAATTGTAGTATTCCCAGGGCTGCTGCTGGTTGATCGTGAGCGAGGGCGAGGCCGGGATGGGAAAGTTCGGGTCCACTTGCCGCACGCGTGTGGGTGCGTTCAGGTCCTGCTGCTGGTAACCGAAATCGACGGTGGCCCGGAACCGCTCGCCACGGTAGTCGAGAGCAACCGCGCCGACACCGAACCCATCCGTCTGGAAGTCGATCGGCGTCCGGCCATCGCGATAGGCGCCATTGACGCGAACGCCCCATTCTTTGTTGGCGCCAAAGCGCCGGCCGTAATCGATCGCCGTCCCAACATTTCCGTTGGACACGAAACCCGTAGTCCATCGCGTTATCGGATCGTCGGTGGCGCGCTTCGGGATGAGGTTGATGGTGCCGCCGATATTTCCGAACGGCGAAATCCCATACAATAAGGCGCTTGGTCCCTTGAGGATCTCCACGCGCTCGATGGGTTCAAGAGCAGGGCGGCGCGTATCGGTGATGCCGTAGAGGCCGTCAAACGCGATGTCGCTCGCGAAGACCGGGAAGCCGCGGATCAAGAATCCGTCGAGTCCGCTGTAGCGTGGTGAGTTCGTGCGCACCGAGGGATCGTTGTCGGTGACGTCGGTGATGGTGTTGGCTTGCTGGTCGCGGATGAGCTTGTCCGTGTAGCCCGTCGTGTTGAACGGCGTATCAAAGACATTGCGATTGCCCAACATGCCAACGCGTGTGGTGGTCCCGACCTGGCCGCCCGCATACGGAGCCGGCGGCTGACCAATGGTGCCGGTCGAAGGCGTGAGATATGGGACAGCCGCGGCCTGTCTCGCTGGAGCTGCGGCGCGCGGAGCAACGACGCGCGCGCTCCTTGCGCCCTGCTGAGGCTGTAGACGTCGTGCGGCTTGACGTTTTGGTGAGTCAATCGTGACGGCAGGTAAGGAGACTGGTTCTCTTGCGTGAGCTTCTTGTACTAATTGAAAGGACAGTGCCAGGTAACTCGCTGTGCCACAACAAACGGCACAGTAGAGCTTCTTCGTCGAAAGATTCATCCTCACCCCGATCTGATCGTCATCGTGGCGGCCTCTTACTGAATCGTTTGGCAAGCAGACATGTCTCGGGCGTTAGAAGCCTTCAAAACAGCGTTCGTTTTTGTTGGATGTTGTATTTTTATCGATCATAGACGGCGACGATTCTCGCTAGGCGCATCCTGAACACGCAGTCACAACGCCGGCGGGATACGCACCGGCGATCGCAGCCCTCAGTGCACGACAAGCTTCGGCAACAACTTGAGAATAGCGCTGTGCCAGGGGTGCTCGCGGTGGTTTGGACTTTGTTGAATGCCGACTCGTCACAACTCGCCAGACGATCTGCGGTAGACACGGCTTGATGCCGAGCTTCGAGCGGATCAAGCTCGGTGCAGCAGCGCAGCGCGCCGATCCCCCGCCGCGAAGCCTGACATTCAGCGATGGATGTTCCCGCGGTGGAACTGAAGTAGAACGTTTCCCGCGTGAGCCCAGAGCGCTGAACAATCCGTTCGATCAGGCTTCGCTCAGCTTTTGTCGCTTTCGACCCGTTGAGCGCTTCGGTCAGAGCTTCGCGCCTGCGGGACCATTTCCCGTAGTCGGACGTTAGTTTCTTGAGAGAACGGCCACTGGCAAAGCCGTTTCGTGGGGCGATGCACCACCAACTGGAGACGATCATGCCAGAGCGAAGAACAGTGCAGAAGGCCAGGCGGGACAAGCGCGCGGGCAAATCGCCAACCACCCAGGCGGGCGAGTTTGTGCATGAGGAGATTCGCAAAGTCCGCCGCGGCCAACATGGAGCGAGATCGCCGCAGCAGGCGATTGCAATCGGCTTGTCCAAGGCACGGCGTGCGGGCGTTCCGCTCCGTCCGCCGGCAAAAGGCAAGGCCAAGGCAAGAACCCGCAGAAGCGCCGAATACGCGTATGAGGCGGGGCAGGGCAAGCGAAAGACCCGACGCCGGCCGCGCGTTTCACGTGCTGTATCGCAGACCCTCAAGCGTGAACCACGCGGCACGGCGTCGCGTGCAGCACTGTCGAAACAAGCACGAAGCGCCGCCTCGCGTCGCTCCGCCTCGGCCCGCTCAGCGGCGGCTCGGAAGGCCGTAAAGACCAAAGGCCCGGCGCAGCGCTCTGCGGCAGCCAAAAAGGCAGCCCGGACCAGAACGCGTCGTCGGCGATAGCCTTGCGCCGAAGATCAATTTTAAAGCTACCACAATGGCGAGAAGAACACGGTCACGGAAAAGCAAAGTCGTCAGGACCCGCCCCCCGAGGCAGTCTCAGAACGCACAAAGGAATTACGAGCGCTACGTAGAGTTGGCGCGCGCTGAAGCGCTGAAGGGCGATCTGATCGCAGCCGAAAATTATCTTCAGCACGCCGAGCACTACTTGCGGTCGATGCACGATGAGGCGCACGGTGGACGACTCTCGCCGCAGCCGGCAACTTTGCCCAAGCAGCGGCTGAGGCACAGCGGATGATGGAGCAATCCTTCTACAATCGCGAAACCTGAGGACGGACGTGTCCTGCTTTCGGCGGGACCGCTCCACGGGCCCTTGCGCTCGGAACTAATGCAGGCCGCCCGGAGTTCTTCATTTTGAAGCGGCCGTTTTGCACGAACGAACTCGCAAGCCCTTTGCCCCACAAGGGGCAGCTCATCATGAGGAGGCTGGCCGTGATTCGGGATATTGTCGTCAACTTGGCGACCGGTGACTCTCGCGATCCTGCAGCAGCGTACGCGATATCCGTCGCCAGGATGTTCGACGCCCAGATTACAGGGATCGCAATGTGTCACTCCCCGGCGATTGTGGCCGGCATGGAGGCTGTTCCGGCCGACCTAATCGAGTCCCTGCGCGAAGAGAGCGCCAGGGCGGCAAACGGGGCCATCGAAAGATTCAAACAGGCAGCGGCGCAGGCTCATCTTCCTGCCGAGGCGCAGATGGTCGAAACCAGCGTTGAAGGAATTCCAAGGACGTTTGGCCGTATTGCGCGGACGTTCGATCTTGCAATCGTTGCGCAGACCGAGCCCGAAATGACGACCTCCACGGGGCTTGCCGCTGAAGCAGCGATGTTTGAATCCGGACGGCCTGTCGTCGTCGTACCCAGCATCCAAAAGGACGGCATCAAGCTCGGCTGCATTCTCGTCTGCTGGGACGGAAGCCGCACCGCGGCGCGGGCGCTCGCAGACTCGATGCCGTTATTGGAGCGCGCGAAGTCGATCGAGGTGATCAATATAGGCAATAGGCCTCGGGAAGCCGAAGAATCCCTGGCGGCCGTTGGCAGACACTTGGCGCGCCACGACTTGAATACTAGCACCAAAGCGCTCACCGCCGATCGAACCGATGTCACAAACGTAATCCTGTCGCACGCGGCAGATCTATCAGCCGACCTTATCGTGATGGGCGGCTTCGGCCATTCGCGGCTGCGCGAGTTCATCCTCGGAGGCGTGACGCGCGGCATTCTCGGCACGATGACCGTTCCGGTACTGATGTCGCATTAAAGGCCGATGTTAGAGCTTCTTGCCGTCGACCGGCACGGATACTCTTGATCTCAAGGCTCCGTTTGCGGGACGCGTACGTCATCACTCGCTAGCAAAATGAGATGGCCGAACGACATTCGCGTTACCATGCTTTGGCGAGTGTAGACACCGATGGCCGAGACAAGCACTGCCAACAAGCGACTCGATCAGCGCCGGGTCGCGCCCGAGGGGCTCTTCCGGCAACCACGGCTATACTTGGTTGGCGAGGCACCTGGCGCCGAAGAAGCTGAGCAGGGCAGGCCCTTTGTCGGGCCTTCCGGCTGCGCGTTGCGCAAATTGCTCAAGCAGGCTGGGATCGACCTCAGACAGCTGCGTTTGGCCAACGCAATTCCATTTCGGCCTATGGAATACACGGAAAAATCCGCGCTACGCAATCGCGCTCCAACTATCGAGGAAATCAATCATTACGGCGCCGCGGTACTGACGGACATCCGGCGCTCCAAGCCGCGCGTAGTCGTTGCGCTCGGCAGCACGGCGGCTCGCCTATTCAGGGCGTCGCGTTCGATCCGAGCGTCGCGCAAGGCAAAGCTCCAATTTGATGGCCGTCCCCTGCAAATCACTTTTCACCCGGCCTACGTCCGCCGCTTCGGCGGGTCGAACGGCGACGCTTGGCGTAAGATGGTCGCTGATCTGCGCCGAGCCTGGAACGTATCGGCAATGTACTCAAATGGCGCTCGAAGCAGGCGGCATTCTCCCGAGGGCTAAAAGGCTGTTTAGCGAGTTGCGTTTATGGACCTGAGTTCTATTCATCTTGGCTCCATCGAGCCGAGGATCGTTCTGCTGTTGCAGGGTCCACCTTCCCTGTCCTCACTTCCGACGTTTCGGGATCTCATGCTGGCCGCGGGTCCTCAGCGCTCGTAGCTTGCCGGGTCTGGGCTGTCCGACGGATGGGCGAATGCCTTGCGCAAGACCGCCGACATCGGAGTCTTGAAATTGAGGCCGTTGGGCGGCACCGGCGATTCGAACCACTTCCTGTAGATCGATTCGATCTCCGGGCTTCTGTATAGATCCGCGGTCGCTCGGTCGGCCACGGCCTTGAACGGTGCATCGTCCTTGCGCAGCATGATCCCGTAAGGCTCGGCCCTGGATAGGGCTTCCTCGCTGATCATGTAGGCGGACGGATCCTTTGATCGCGCGATCGCGACGGCGAGTTGCACGTCATCGAGGACGTAGGCGGCCGCGCGTCCTGTCTCCAGCATGAGAAAAGCCTCAGCCTGATCTTTGGCAGCCAGCACTGCGATGCCGAGATTTCGCATGCTATTGACCTGGTTAAGCTGCACCATGTTGGTCGAGCCCGATATCGCAACAACGGGCTTGCCTTTCAGATGCTCGACCATCGTGATGTTGTCGGACTTCCTTGCAGCAAAGCGGGTTGCCGACAGGAAATGCGAATTTGTGAACGTCACCTGACGCTGCCGCTCCACATTGTTGGTGGTGGAAGAGCAGACAAGGTCGACTGTCCCATTCATCATGAGCGGAATGCGATTGGATGACGTGACTGCAAGCGTTTCGATGGCAACAGACGAGACTTTGAGTTCGCGTTTGACCGCGTCGACGATCCTCATGCAGATGTCGACGGCATACCCAATCGCCTTTTGATCGCCGTTCAGATAGCTGAAAGGCACCGAAGCTTCCTGAATGCCGAGGATGATCCTGTTCGTCTCCTTGATCTTCTGGAGCGTTCCGGTCAGTTCGCTTGCATTTACAGGCACAGCCATCAGGGCGGCCGCAATCATCGCCGCAGACAGGCGCATCGTCTTCACTCCATGGACATCGACAGTTCTTGTGAGGACCCCAGTCTTAGCCGACATTGTTCGCGTGAGGTATCAAAGGTTGCTTCTAGCAGCTATCAACCAATTTTATCGGCGAGCCGCATTGGCGGCTCTACGAGCAGCCGCGCAGCGCCTGGACGTTCCAAATGGAAATGGTGAACCGCAGCGCTTGACGGCAAGCCTACGTGTTCCCGCGCCGGAACTTGGCGTGCGATCATTCAGCGCGTGAAACACGCGCCAAAAAAAGCGAGGGCTGCTCCGTACAAGTCCGAGGTCATCTTAAGCTGAATGTTAATCCCTCGCGCTATCCGTCGCACAGGGCGGGGTGCGCGGGTGGCAAGTATTTTCGAGGTTCAGGGTTTTGGCGCATTGTCCGAATGGAACGGGCAGTTCTCAAGCGCCTCGGCCAGACAGGCATTTCAAAAGATTGCGTCGCTCGGATCGAATTCGATCGAACTCACGGTCCGGATCTGGACTCAGACCGGAACGTCCAACTCGGTCTTTGCCGAACCAACCAAGACCGAAAGCGACGCCAGCCTCTTGTCCGGCTTTCAGGCGGCGCACGATGCCGGCCTGTCGGTGCTGTTCAAGGCCGCGCTCTCGACGTTGAACGGAACCAGGGTATCCAGCCTGGCGCCGACGGATGTCGCGGGCTTTTTCGCGTCCTACAAGTCCGAGATCGTGCATCTAGCTACCGTCGCGCAGGCTGGTGGCGTGGAGATGTTCGCGATCGGCAACGAGATGAGCAGCCTGTCCGGCGAGCCGTATCGCCGCTACTGGATCGATCTCATTGCGGCAGTCCGCGAGGTCTATCATGGTGAGCTGACCTATGCGGCGGCGACCGACGAAGCTTCAGACGTCAGCTTCTGGGATCAGCTCGACACCATCGGCGTCAACACCTATCCGCCGTTGACGGCCAGCAATGCGCCAACCGTGCAGGATCTGGTCGACGCCTGGACTGCCGTTCCGGTCAATCCCTATTACGCGGCGGCGTTCGACTACAAATCACCGGTCGATTTTCTCCATTCGCTCGCGACCAAATACGACAAGCCGCTGCTGATGACCGAGGTCGGCTATCGCAGCATCGATGGCACCGCCATCTCTCCGGGATCGTGGACGAGCAATGGTACGCCTGACCTGCTGGAGCAGGCGGACGCCTTCAATGCCTTCTTCCAGGTCTGGACCGCCCATGGCGGCAGTTGGTTCAAGGGCGTCGAGCTCTGGCAATGGGATCTCAACAATCAATATTCGAGCACGGGCTATTCGGTCATGGGAAAGCCGGCCGAGGCGATCGTCTCGCAGTATTTTCATGGCGACGGGGCCGTGCCCGATCTTGCGATGAGGGGATCGGCCGTCGTCGACCTCATCGACCTCGGCCGGGGGGATGACACGATCAATGCGGGGCTGGGCGATGACATCATTCATGGTGGCGCCGGTGCGGATGTCATTGTCGGCGGGCCCGCAAGCAGCGGCAAACTGGCGGTAACAACGATTACCCTCGTGGGCTATGGCTCCGCGGTTGGCGGCGTTGGCGCGCAGGCCCAAATCAAGTTCAACGGCCAGCCGGTATCCGGATTAATGGAGTTCAAGCCAGCCGCGGATCCATCTGAATACCAGACCTTCACGATAAGCTTCGTCGATTTCGGCCCGATCGCCTCCATCGACATCAACCTGGCGAACGCCACACCGGGGCGGGCGCTGCATATCAAGGACTTCCTGATCAACGGCGTCGCGCTGACACCGGCCGACGCCGCCAATGCAAGCTCGCCCGGCACGTTTGATCTCTACGTCCACAATATCCATGTCGACATGACCAACCACCAGGATTGGCTTTCCGGCGCGGCGACGGACAACGACGTGATCGATGGCGCCGCGGGCAACGATCTCATCACGGCCGGCGCCGGCGACGACATCATCGAGGGCGGAGAGGGCATCGATACGGCGAATTTTTTCGGCAATGTGCGCGACTACGACATCTCGATTGTCGACGGCCAACTGCTGGTGAACGACCGAGTCGCGGGCCGCGACGGCAAAGATCATCTCACGCATATTGAATTCCTGCAGTTCGCCGACGGCGTCATCGACGTCAGCGGGATGCCCGCCAGTCCGGCGCAGAGCTCTGGCAGCACGCTGAAAATGCTGGCGACCGACGGCAACTCCGCCTCTCCGCCACCGGTCGATGGCGATGATACGGTCGAAAGTGCTAGCCCAAATGCGGAGGGACGTCTCCTTGGGTTCTTGAGGCCGTTTTTCGGTGGCGCCTGCGACCGGCTCACCTTCGACAATCATGACCGCTTATCTATCGGGAACACCGATGACGCTGGAGTCACATTGACCTCGAGGGCCGTCGGCGACCTCCTGAACAGCGCTAGCCGCGATACGTTCATTTTCAGCGAGACGGCCAGACATGATGCGGTAAGGGGTTTCAAGGCAGGGGAGTCAATCGGGGACGGCGTGAGCCAGATTGATCCCGGTCATGATGCATACATTACGCACCTGATATCGGACCACCTGCTCTTCACCTGATCGGGCAGATGCGGGGTTTCGTCGGCTGAGGCCGATGTCGCCAACCAGGCGACGCGAAACGCGTTGCCTGGAAGGCTTTCGACAAATCCTAAAATTTGTTCGAAACAGCAGGGCGGGTTTGTGCGTTGCGTCCAAGCCCTCGGTGGCATCTGGCTGCAGCTTCCTGCGACATCCAATTGCAACCATCCGAATTGTTCCCGGTCCCGCATTGTTGCGCTGTCGTTGCATTCGAAATAGCATCGATTGCGAACTATGACCGGGGCAGGGCAGAAGAAATGACATATGAGGTCCTTCTTTGCAGCTTTCTGCCGTCGACCGTTCGTTAACAAATACGGAACCCACGCACTGGAAGAAGCGCCTTCGCTGTCCTCGCTGCTCGTCGCCGCTGCGGAACGTGTGGTCACGGCCAACCTGCTCGAACCGTGCCTGCGATTATAGCAAAGTCGGGTTTCCGATGATCGGCGCGCAGCCGGTGCTGATCGATTTCGCAACCAGCATTTTTGAACGCAGGATGTACGAGGCCGAGAATGGCTCGGCGCTGCAGCGGGACGTTAGTCGCCGTTCCCTTGGATCGCGGCTGCATCGCCTTACCTTTGGAGGCAATCCGGTTGCGGTCGCCAACAGCGCAACGTTCATCGAGCTGTTGAAGCGGGAGTCGAGGCGACCGGTCGTACTCGTTGTCGGAGGCGGGACGATCGGTTTGGGCGCAGACGAACTCTACCGGGACGATTCCCTCGAGCTTGTCGGCACCGATGTCTACGCTTCGCCGCACACCGTGCTGGTGGCTGACGCTCACAGTCTACCCTTCGAAGACGGCGTGTTCGACGGCGTCTGGGTGCAGGCGGTGCTGGAACATGTGCTGGAGCCCGCAACGGTCGTTGCCGAGCTGCATCGGGTGCTGCGGCTGGAAGGCCTAGTCTATGCGGAGACGCCGTTTATGCAGCAGGTGCACGAACGGGCCTATGACTTTTCGCGTTTTACGCAGAGCGGTCATCGCTGGCTGTTCAGGCGATTTTCCGAGATCAACGCCGGACCGGTCGGCGGTGCCGGTGTGGCGCTTGAATGGTCGATCCGCTATTTCGCGCGCGCACTCGGTGCGGGCAACAAGCTGTCACGTCTGATCGTGCTGCCGTTCTTCTGGATCAGGTATCTCGATGCGTTCGGTCGCGGCCGGGCCGCAGCAGACGCCGCCAGCGGCTTCTTCTTTCTGGGGCGCAGGGCCGAACAGGCGATGGATCCGCATGACATGCCGGATTACTACAACCGGCAGAAGTGAGTTCCGACCGATGGGGCGCAGTTCTAAGAAACGCCTTTAATCTTTTTGCATGGCGTGGACGAGGTCGATGACATTCGTGCGACGTCGGTAACGGAGCGGATGGAAAGCTTTTCCTTGCTCGTGATGAAGCGGAGCACGCCGCGAGGATAGGCGTCGCAGAACTGAGCCAGCGTGGCTGCCGTCGCTGAAACGGTATCCTGTTTGGGGACCACGGCTATGCCGCCATCCCGCAGGATATACGCATCCTTCACGTTGGGCATGGCTGATGCCGCGACGCAGATCTTGAACAGGTCGTTATAGGCCTGAGGCGTCAGGGACTGGTCCCCGCCGGGCGTTCCCAGGAGATACTCGCGGCTCTTGCGGCAGTTCTCGTTGTCCGCCCGCGCTGCACCGCTTGCGAGCGTCAGCAGCATCGCGGTAGCGACCAGCAGCCTCATGCCGTTATTCCGATGGCGCGGTCTGCAGATGCCGGCTTGCCGGTGTAGGGCAAGCCATAGGTGATTGCTGCGCATCGTTCCCACGAAAGGGCGCGGGCATGGGAAGATGCGCCTGCCGCGAGAATGGCGCGCAGATTCCGATCGGCGGCCAGCTCTGCAATCGCCTGCGATATGCTCTCGACCGACGGCGGCACGAGAATTCCAGTCTCGTCGGCGAGCACGGCGTCAGGCACGCCGCCGACCTCGGTCGCGACGCTCGGTAGGCCGGCGGCCCCGGCCTCGAGATAGACCAATCCAAATCCCTCCACCCGGCCGGTCGTGTCGGGGAGACCCGTCAGGCAAAAGAAATCCGAGGCCGCATAGAGATCGCGGATGTCTTCGTTCGATTGCGGGCCGAGGAACCGAATGTCGCAGGCCGCCGCTTTGGCGTCGCGCCGCAGAGCATCGACATAATCGGCTTCGCCGTCCGGGCCGATCACCAGCCACGTGATGCGATGGCGCAGATCGTCCGGAAGCTGCGATAGCGCGGCAAGCGTCAGATGATGTCCCTTGCGGCGCGTGATGCGCGCGACCGTGACCATCACTAGCCGGTCTTCCGGCAGACGATGGACCAGGCGAATCTCCCGGCGCGTCCGTCGTCCGCCGAACCAGAACTCCGATACGCCGAGATTGATCGCGCTGATCTGGCGCGGGTCGACGGCAAACCGCTCGCGGAACAGCGTCTCGGTAAAACCGCTGTTGGCGACGATCTCCGTCCGCGGTCCGAACACGCCGGCGCCGCGGATCGCCATGCGCTTCAGCGGCGTCTGCGTTTCGTTGATCTCGGTGCCATGCACCGTCATCAATACCCGCGCCTGCGTTCGCCATCTCGAAAGCGCAACCGGAATGAAGAACGGCCAATCGGCGGCATGGACCACGTCATATCGGTCGCCGCGGACACCGCGGCGCGCCAGCATGATCTTGCGCGGCATGTCGCGCATGGAGTGGAGGCCGCCGCTGTAGCGGACGACCTCGAAGGGCAGGGTGCGGTCATCGTCGGCGGTTTGCCGCGCGTAGTCCGGCGCCACCACGGTAACCTTGGCGCCGAGCCGGCTGGCGGCCGCCGCAATTTCGCGCGCGTAAGTCCCAATTCCTCCCATCGCGGGGGCGAACTCGCTGGTCAACAGAAGGATGTTCAACCCGGCGCCCTCAGTAAGTCGGCGCCGCTGCGGCAAGTCCGCGGGCATCCTGAATTTCCTGATGATAGCGGAAGACTCGCGCAAGCTGGGTGCCCGGCGTGAACGCCCGGATGGAGTCGGCGACTTGTACCGGATTCATCGTGCCGGCTTCGATGGCATTCCGGACGTCGACGAACCGCTGCGCGAGCGCATCGGCCATGTCGTCGCGGCTGCCGCTTCGCGCTACCAGATAGCCGCTGACGCCAGAGTGGATCACGGGTTCGAGCTGCGGCAGGTGCATGGCGACGACCGGCCGGCCGACCGCGAGGGTCTCGAGCACGCATCGCGGCATGCCTTCGAATTCGGATGTCAGGATGCCGGCATGCGCGCTTGCCAGCGTCTCCGCCATGCCGGCGGCGTCCTTGAAGCCGTGGCGGACGGTGATGTCTTCGATCGCGGCGAACTCTTCGAACCGGTGCGGGTCGCTGGTGCCGATATAGTGAAACCGCACATCGCCGTTCAATCGCCGCCGCACGCGGTCGATCGTGCGAAACATCAGCGGCGGATCCTTGAATTCATCGAGCCGGCCGGCAAACACGATCTGGAACGGCGACGAGTCGAGCGGCCAGAGTTGCGGCTTGAAGATATCCGTGTTGACCCATGTCCAGAGCGTGTCGATCTTGTCCTTGCGACGCGGATAGGTCCGCTGCAACCGCTCGGTGATGAACGGATTGACGCAGAGAAATTTTTCGCTCATGGCGACGGCAAACCGCTCGCCGGTATTGTGGACGAAGGCGTATTTCCGCAGCAGCGAATCCATCTGCAATTTCGGCGCGCCCTCGCCGTGAAGCATCTGCACGAACGGCAACCGCAGGATCGCCGGCAACCAGGAGAATTCCACCCGCCGCAGATCGACCGAGCACCGCCTGGCGCGGATCAGCCTTGCGATCGGGCCGAAGTGGCGCAGCAGTGCCATGAAGAATTGCCCGGTCAGCGAGGTGCGGATGCTGCGGGCCGCTTCGCGCGCCTGCTGGTCCGAATAGTGCAGGATCGGCAGGAAGTCGAAGCCGCGACCTCGGAATGTCATCCGGTGGAGACGGCCGAGCTCCAGCTCGCCCGTCGAGTCGACGCCGATGAAGAGGATGTCGGTGTCGGTTGGATGGAACGTGATGAAATCGCGGATGTAAGTTTCGAGGCCGCCGACCTTTTCGCCGCGCGGATCGAACGGATGAATCAGGCAGATCTGATAACGTGGCTTTACCCGGTTGGCATTTCGCGCCCGTAGCGCCAGGGTCAATGTTGAAGTCATGCCGCTTTCCTCATGCGTGCCTGGACGATTTGCGGAATGGTTCGCGCAACGAGGCGCGGAACGACTGTCATGCATTTGATATAGCGGGGGCCGAGCCGGCGCGGCTCGCGCAGCATGCGCCACGCCCATTCCATGCCGGTGTTGCGCGCGATGGCCGGCGCGCGGCTTTGCGTGCCGGCGATGAAATCGAGTGCGGCTCCGATGCACAACACGCCGGTTCCATTCAGCTCGTCGAGGCATCGCGCCGCGAACAGCTCCTGCCGTGGCGCACCCAGCGCGACGAAGCAAAGTCTGGCGCCCGAGGCACGAATGCGCTCGATCGCAGCATCGGCTTCGATAGAATAGGGATCAAAGCCTGCTCCCGGCGCAAAGCATCCCGCGATCTGCAATCCCTTGAAGCGCTCCGACAAACGCCGAGCCGTTATCTTGAGCGTGAGATCGTTCGCCCCTAGCAGAAAGACCGGGAGTCCCTTCCTTCGGGCTTCCGCGCAAACCGGCTCGACGAGATCGGCACCGGTCGTGCGTTCGATTTGTACGCCCATGAGGCGGCTCAGCACGACAATGGGGAACCCGTCGGCGGTGACAAATCGGGCACGACGATAGGCCGCGCGAAAATTGGCGTGGTGTTGAAGCTGGACGACGTGGTCGAGATTGAGCGTGCAGACGCTGAAGTTGTCGCCATGTTGCGCGGCCGACACGATCGAAGATACGGCCACCGGAAGCGAGGGAACATTGATCGTTATCCCATCGACAGTGAGGCTGGGCTGCAACTGCGCTGGTGGTTCCAACATGTCGACTCCTGCTGATGATAATCGAGAGACGCACTCGTGGGGGACGATCGACAGACGCGTTGCTTCGCGAGGGGAACTGCGTGCCGAAAATTTTCTCGACGGACATTCGTCACGAAATCGAACTAATGCGACGCAACGATGGCGATGCCGCGTTGCGATGGACGAGACATCGCGGCGAATCATTCACATCATGGAGATCAGCTATGCAGCAGTGGTCGAGGCGAGATGCGCTTGCTCTCATCGCAGGAGCAAGCGTTGCTTCGTGCGGGAAGGAAGCGTTCGCCGCGCAGCCTGCGCAGAGTCTCGGCGTCATCGCGGCTCGTAACGGAATCGTGTTCGGCGCGGCTGCAGGTCCGGTGATCGACAAGGATCTAGCGTATCGCGAGCTGTATCAGACGCAGGTGCGCATCGTTACAACGGACATTGCGATGAAGATGGGAACCATCGCGCCGCAACCGGGGCCGAAGCGATTCGAGAGCGCAGATCGTCTGCTGCAATTTTGTGCGAATCACAACATTCCGATGCGCGGTCACTGCTTGATCTGGAACGAATGGGTTCCGCAATGGATCAAGAGCATGAGCGGTGCCGAGCGTGAGAGGTTTTTCGATTCCTATATCGACGAGGTGGCTGCTCGCTATGTAGGCAAATTGCACTCATGGGATGTCGTCAACGAGCCGTTCTGGCCTGGGCACAAGGCGCCTGGCGGCTACCGGCTCGGTCCGTGGTACGACACATTCGGTACCGGCTATGTGCGCCGTGCCTTCGAGCGCGTGGCGAGGATCGACCGAAAGACAAAATTGGTTCTCAACGAGGCGCAGAGCGAACGCGACGACGACGTCGGCCTCGCCGTTCGTCGCGGCCTGCTGCAACTGGTCGACGAACTGAAGCATGCCGGCGTGCCGCTGCATGCCGTCGGATTGCAGAGTCACCTGCAGCCTCGCTACCCGCACGATCCCGGACGGTTTACCGAATTCCTTCACGCCCTCGCCGGACGTGGCGTCGATATCTATCTGACCGAATTCGACGTGCGCGACGACACGTTTCCGGACGACATCGCAGCGCGCGATGCCATGATCGCCGAGACGGCGGAGAAGTTCCTGACCAACGCGCTTCGGGTGCCGGCCGTCAAAATGGTGATCGCGTGGGAGCTCGCCGATAACTACTCGTTCTATACCGACGCGGCGAAGAAGAAGGATCCACGCGCGCAACGGCTACCTCGGCCGCTTCCGTTCGATTCGTCGATGCAGAAGAAGCCGCTTTGGTTCGCGATGGCGCGCGCGTTCGAGAATGCCAGAAAGTCGTAGGCGCCGGGGGTGTCGAATGCGCTCACGCTCCTGAATGCTGTGGGCGTGGCCGAAGCATCCGCACCAGCGACGGTGCATAGAGCAGGGCAAGCGCTGCGAAATAGGTGGCAGCGCCTGCCGCAATGTGGGCCGCCAGAATCGGGGTCGTTCGGGCCTCCGGAAATATCCGCAGCACGGCCGCCATGGCGATGGTGGCCAATGCGATGCGTACGAGATGGCCGACCGGAAGGCGCAGGCCAAATCGTGTAAACCCGATTGAAAAACTCACGGTGGCGGCGGCCAGCGCCGCCAGCACCGTGGCGCCGGCGACGCCGGGCAGTCCCCATCGCGGCAGGAACAAGACGCTCAACACCACGGTCATCGACGCGTCGATTGCGGCAATGGCCATCATCCAGCGCGTGCGATTTTGCAGGAGAAAGACCTGGTCGCCGAAATGGGCGCGCAGGTTGCGGATTGCGCCGGCGAGCGTGGAAAGCGGCAGGATAGCGAGCGTCACCGCTTGGAACGGCGCTGCGATCAGGAGATGCACGATCTCCGTTCTCAGTATGATGATGCCGGCGAGGCTTGGCGCCAGGATTGCGACAAGGAGAGCGCTGTTGTTGGCGAGCTGGCGCATTCCGGCCTGGTCGCCGTGTTGCTCCATGCTTTTCACCGCCAGCGGGAACGCCGCTGCCGTCACAAGCATGGCCGCGACCGCCGCGGCCCGCTGGCCGAGGCCATAGCCGACGGCGAACAGACCGGCGGCGGCCACTCCGGACATTTCGTTGACGATGAAGCGCGATGCATTGAGGCCGACCCAGCCGAGCGCGCCGCCGATGATCAGCGGAATGCCGTAGCGCAGGGCGTGGACCACGATCTCCCGGTCGATCGGCCACAAGCGGTGACCCCAGCCGATCCAGGGCAGGACGATGAGCGCGGCCGTAAGTTGCGCGGCCGCGTAACCCGCAAGTGGCCAATCCGGGGATTGGCCAAGCAGTTTGATCAACACCAGGCCCACGACAAATCCAACGGATGGCCCGAACACCTGCTGGATCGTGTAGACGCGGATCTGCTGCCGCGCGCGGGCGCGTTCACCGATGTAGAGGTTGAGCGACCGGGTTATCACATAGGCGATGGCGGCGAGCAGAAGACCCGTTCCGGCGCCGGGCGCGATGACCACATGCAGGATTCCGACGACGGCCGCGCTTTGCAACGCGAGGGACGCCAGCAGGACCGCATTTTCGGTGCGATAGAAGCGCGGCGCGTCGTTGACGTCTTGGTACCGTCCGAGGAAACGCAACGCAAACTGCGACCACCAGGCGAGAAGGCCGATCTGCAGCAATTCGTGCGTGGCCGTAATCAGCGTGATGACGCCGAGCGTGTGTTCGTCGACGACATGCGTCCATACGATCATCGCCAGAAGCTGGAACAGCGGTCCGACGAATTGCGCGGGCAGATAGAGCAAAGTGTGCTTCAGGAGCATCGCTCAAGCCCCCAGCCAGCGGCAGATTCGGGGCGAGGCGAGTTGCCGTACGGCGAGCAGCGCCGCGACAGAGACGAGGGCCGTCAAGCCATAGGAAACGGCAAAGCTGGCAACGCCGCCGAGTTGGCGCAGCCCGGCGTGATCGCGCAGCGCCATCACGATGAAGATGTGCCAGAGATAGATGAAGTAGCTGCCCGAGCCGATCCACCCGAGTAGCGGGGATTTCGGCTGGATGGCGAACAACGAAACGCAGAACAGGGCCGCATAGAGGAAGAAGGCGGTCGAATCGTAAGTGGCGGCGTCGCCGAGGTTGAGAATGCGCACGGCGGCATAGAACAAATAGGCGGCCAGCGCGGCGCCAAGGAGCGCGCGGCGCATATCCTGTTCGAGCAGGTCTCTGAACATCGCGGTCAGCGCGCCAAGCGCGGCAAACGAAAACCAGAACGGAATGTCGCGCATGCGGATTTCGTCGAGCTGTGCCTCCGACGCTCCGAGCCTCGACATGGCGGGATCCAAATAACTGCCGGCAAGCAAACCGCAGCCGATCGAGAGCAGCAGCAGAGTGGTGGTCCGTTGCCTTGAAGCGGTTTGTCCGTCCCCGCCGGCCGCAAAAACGAGCCACAGACCGAGCGTGCAGCAGACATAGACGAAGACGTAATAGTAGACGAATACGTATGCTAGCCCGAACCGGGCGAGCGTCGTGCCGATGCGATGATCCATCGCCGGATTATGCAGGGCCATGTAGATGTAGGCGGCAGCGAACGCGATCGCGTAAGGGACCAGGGCCGCCTTTAACCGCTTTGCCAGCGGGACGCGGCCGGAAAGCGTCGTGAGATATCCGGAAGCGAACAGGAACACCGGCACGCAGGGCCGTAGCGCTGCATCAAGTGATTTTGCCCAGATGGCGTCGAGCGGCTGCGGCAGCGAATGGATGCCGATCACCATCAAAATGGCAATCCCGCGCATGGTGTCGACGACGCTATCGCGGCTTTGTGCCCTGGCGCGCGAGACGCTCAGAGATGGCAGGTTTGCTGATACGCGTTCGACGACCGTCATCATGTGCTCTCCTGCCGCGAGATCGCGGGAGACGGCACATGTTTGAGGGCGCGGCGGTCGTAAACTTCGGTCAGATATCGCCGCAGCGGCGTTTCGAACGTGCGCAGCGAGACGACGCTCGCAAATGCAAGAACGATGATCGCCACCGGCGCCAGAATCAGTCGTTCATGCTCCGATAAGGAAAGCAGGCGCGATCCAAGGGTGATGACGACGGTCGCAACCGGGATATGCAGCATGTAACAGGAATAGGTCAGCGACGACCAGCGATCGAAGCCGAGCCGCGACAGCAGCGTCTCACGTTCGGCGCAGTCGGCCTGAATCGCAAGCATCGCGATGGCGTAGACCGCGAGCAGCGCGGTCGTCGTCGGCAGCAGGGAGCCGAACAGGATGAACGCCGCTAGCGAGACCGCCAGCGCGCCCGGCATCGCAGGCCAACGCGCGATCCGATCGCGAAACAGATAGCCGGCCATGCCGAGGTTGAAGGCAGGCAGCGCCCTGAAGGCGCCGCCCTGGTTGATCCAATCGGCCCACGGCGCCGTTCCGGCAGCCGATGCCCAAAGCGAATTGGCGAGCGCAGTAAGGACCACGAGCGCAATAACCGCCTCCTTGCGACGTTGCGCAATCAGCGCGACGAGCGGAAAAAGCAGATAGCAAAACATCTCCGCCGAGAGCGACCAACTCGGGAAGTTGAACGTCAGGCGCTCGCCAATGAACGCGTGAAGCAGCAGGAATTGCGCGGGCAGATCGGAAAGCGGATAACGGGCCGGGTTGTCCGTCCGCGCGGCGCCGAAATGGAGTGCGCCGGCAAGCGCCACATAGAAGGCGAGCGTGGCGAGATGCAGCGGATAGATGCGGGCGAGGCGACGCCACAGGAAGCGGCCGATCGATGCGGCGTCGTCCACGCGGCCAAAGTATTGACGGGCAATGACAAAGCCGGAGACCACGAAGAACAGGTCAACGAACAGATTGAAATGCCAGGTGTGCGCGACCATGAAGCGGCCGATTGGCAAGTCCTTGAAGTAGTCGGAATAGTGAAGGATCACCACGGCGCCGGCCGCGATGATCCGCAATCCATCCTGGTGCCTTGTGGCGCTGGTGTCATGCAAGGCGGCGGTACTCCGGAGTAGCGCTTCCCTGGAGGTGAGCAAGGCGGGCAATCAGGCTGATGACATTTTCGCGGTCGCCGCAGGCCAGATCGTTCCAGCGCGCCAGATTCCGTAGTGCCTGCGCCACGTAGCCGGCGCGCCAGTCCTCGTTCGAGAGCGCAGCCGCGATCCGCGTGGCCGCCGAAGCAGGATCTGCGGTATCGATGTAGATGCCGGACTCGCCGAGCACCTCGCGAAAGATGGAGGCATCGGGGGCGATGATCGGCAGGCCGGCGTATTGCGCTTCCAGCAGCGGCAAGCCAAGACCTTCGTCATGGGAGGTGCAGATGAACAGGTCGGCGGCGTCAAGCAATTGATTGACGCGGTCGGCGGACTGATATCCGTGCAGCGTAACGCCCGGCTGCTTCTCGAGGGCTTGCCAGTCGTTGCCCCATCCCGGCCTTCCGACGATATCCAGCGTAGCGTCGGGAAATCCCTGCATGCGCAACGCGTCGAGGATTTTCGCCGCCGCTGCAAAATTCTTGCGCGGCTCGACCGTGCCCAGCGCGATCAGCCGAAGCGGTTGGGGCCGCGCGCTCCGTTCGCCGCGCTGTCCGGGGTCGAGGCCGAACACGTTGCGCACCGCGGGACGATAGAGCGTCACTTCGGCATCGGACCGGCAATGCGCGGCAAGTTTGCGCCTGGTATCGCCGGAGTTGGCCAGAAAGCGCGGATAGTGGCGCAGCGCGAGCTTGAAGGGGCCGGCCATATAGAGACGCGCCCGCATGTTGAGCTCGGCGCGCCGCGTGATCAGGAAATCATCGTGGATATAGGGTAGCACCCGCGATGCGAACGGCCGCAGCAGTGGGCTGGGCGGAAAGCCGGGACAGAGCAGGATCGACGACGACGCGGCGAGCCGCATCGGCAGGCCCAGCGTCTGTGTCGTCAACATCTGGCGAAGACCCTTCGCCGTCACCGGCACGACATCGAGCGGCGCAAGCGCTGCGGCGGAGAACAGCTCCAGCGTAATGCGTTCGAGACCGGTGACGTGGCGTCCGAGGTGGGTGTTGTCGACGTAGATGGCCATACGAACGGGAATCCTAAAGTTATGCCGGAACGGACCGGTAGGTGACAGGCGCGCGGACTTGCGGGGGCGCGGCGATGCGCCGCTGCTCACGCGGCAGCAGGACCGAAATGAGGATCACGAACTGCGCGAGCTGAATGTTCTTCGACGAGAAGCTTACTGAACTCGCGGCGATGACGATGATCAGCAGCACGATCGCCCATGCCGCGGCGTTCGAACGGCGCAGCAATTCGACGAAGAAGCAGATCAGTCCGATCGTCAGAACGACGGTATGGATGAGGCCGAACTGGACGATGGCGGAAATCCAGAAGTTCTCGATGCCGTAGTTGAGGCCGAGCTGCGACTGCATTGCATTAACTCGAACGGGGTTGGGGCCGAGGATCAGTTCGTTCCAATCGAAATGCGAGAGCAGGTTGAAGGTGGCGAAGCGCGCCAGCGCGCTGCCCTTGTCGGAGGAGAAGCGCAGCAGCATCTTGTCGAAAATGCCGAGATCGAGCGCCGCGAAGACGATGGCGCCTGTAGCAAACAGCACGCAGATGGCCAGAATGGCCGCGGGAAGCTGTGTTCGCTTTCCCTGTATCAGGCGCACCACCTCGAAGGCTCCGATCAGCCCGAGGACTCCCAGTACCGTGACCAGCGCCGTTCGGCCGCCGAACGCCATCAGCGATCCCAGGCAGAACGCGATCAAGGGCAGCCGCAGCAGGATCGGCGGACAAATCGCCGGGCGAAGCGCCAGCGCCAGCACGTAGCCGCCGACGATACCGGATGCCGTGAGCGGGTGACCCAGCAGCGCCGCAGAGCGCCATTCGCCCATCACCACGATGTCGCCGAGCGTCAGCGGGATCAGCCGATGGCCGGAGAAATACTCATAATATCCGAGCACGACATTCAGCAGGATCGTGAGGTGAATGGCCCAGGCCACCGGGCGCCTTTGCGCCGGCGACAACTGCCACATCACCATCGCGATCAGGATAGGCAGCAGGAACGTGTCGATGATGACCGTGAACGGGCGTGCGAGCACGATCACCTGGACCAGCAGAAACAGCCAGCAGAGCAGATAGGCCAGCAGCAGCTTCGATTCGGAAAACATCCGGTTGATCTCGCCGACCGGTCCGCGGCTGCGCATCAACAGCAGGGAGAATGCCAGCAAAATGAAATAAGTCGCCGGGTGCAGCTTTTCTAAAAAATTTCCGCCCGACGTCAAATAGTGGATCTTCCAGTTGGTCAGCACGGAGGACGAGAGCGTGAAGGTCGCCATGACGGCCAGCAGCATCACGCCGGTCGCGATCCGTTCGATGAACGCGTCGGCAATCGCGGCGCGCACACTCATAGGAGAAGCTGCCCGCACTGCCGGTGAAGCAGGGTGGCGAGGATGCACCCGTGCGACACCCGCCGATCCGTTCAACGGTCCGCGCGCTCTCACCGCGCCGCTCCGGCATGCAGGCCCGCGGTGCCGTACGGCTTCAGGTAGGCCGAGCTGCGGTAATAGTCATAGAATTGCAGGCGGCTGAGATCGACGCGGGTCAGCACCGTTCCCATGATCCGGTCACTGACGGGGGACAGCAGGTCCATCGCATGGGACAGCACTTCGCGGGGGGTCTGGTCCCACGCGAGCGCCAGGATGATGCGATCGGACAGTTCGGCGAGCGCGCGGCCATCGACCAGGGGCACCAGCGGCGGCGAGTCGATCACGATCAATTCGTAGCGGTGGCGGAAATAATCGAGCACGTCGACGATCCGGTCGGAGAACATCAGTTCGGTGATGAACTCGACCTGCTTGATCCTGGTCGACGGCAACACCGAGAGCCCGGTGCTTTGATCCACGAGGACGGCGTGTTCCGGGGCGACGTGTCCGATCGCGACTTCCAGCAGTCCGGCTTCGGTGCGCGGACACAGGGAACGGGTCACTTGTGGATTGCGGAGGTCTCCATCGATGAGCAGCGTTCGGATGCCAAGGGTCGCCAACGACTGCGCCAGGTTGATGGCAAGCGTAGTTTTGCCCTCGCTGTCGAGTGCCGAGGTGACCTGCACGACCTTCACCGGCTGCGACCGCATCGTCCGTTGCAGCGACAGGCGGACCGCGCGGATGGCCTCCGCGAAGAACGTGCCAGGCTCGTCGATCGCGTAACGCGTCAAAGGCGGTTGCAACGCCGGCGGCAGCAGTTTGGTGGTCTTCGGATCGTAGTTGTCCAGTTCGCTGCGTCCGCGCCGCGCGAGACGGGCCAGCTCTCGCGTGCCGATCAACGGAACCGCGGCAAGGGCCGGGACACCCGCAATGGATTCGGCCTGTTCGAGTGTCTTGATGCGGCCGTCGAGATAGTCGGTGAGGAAGGCCAGCACGCTGCCCGCCCCGAGCCCGAGCATCAGGGCAAGCCCCAGGATCAGCATCGTCTTGGGTGACGACGGCCTGATCGGGATGCTGGCCTTGGTCACGATCCGGGAATCCGGCATCTCCAGGCTCTCTTGCGCGGTGGTCTCCTTGGAGCGCGCCAGATAGGATTCGTAGAGTGTGCGGCTGGCTTCGGCCTCGCGCTGCAGTTCGCGTAAGCGCACCTGCGCCTGGCCGGAGGAAGTGGACACGCCTTGGAGCTGGTCCAGGTTCTGCTGCAGGGACATCTCACGCGAACGCGCGACGTCATAGTCGTGCTTCGTGCTGTCCAGTATCCGCCGGATTTCGTCGTTGATCAGCTTCTGGGTGTCGCGCCGCTGCGCCCGCACATTGGCGACGAGGGGATGACGCGCGCCGTATTTGCTCGACAGATCCGCCTCGTTCTTGGCGATGTCGGCATATTGCGTGCGCAGTTTGGTGATCATTTCCGAGGAAATGGCCGCGTTGATGCCGCCGGGATCGCCGCCTGATTTCGCGATATCCTGGACCTGCTCGTACTTTGCCCGCGCCTCCGCCGTTTGCACGCGCGCGGCGATCAGCTTGTTGTTGATGTCGGTGAGCTGCTGGTCGTTGAGGGTTACGCCCTGCGAGACCATCAGGTTGTTGGCCGAACGATAGTCCTCGACCGCTTTCTCGGACGCAACGACTCGTGACTTCAACTCGTCGATCTGACCGTTGAGCCAGTTTGCGGCGATACGCGTGGCGTCGTGCTTGGCGCGGACCTGCTCGTCGAAATAGGCGTCCGCAACCGCGTTGGCGATGGTTGCGGCCTTCTGCGGCGATTCCGAATTGACGGCGATATCGACGAGGAAGGTGGTGCCCTGCCTTGTTACCTTCATCCGTCTCTGAAGGATCTCGACCGACCGCGCCCTGGCGGCGTCTTCGGCGCTTGCACCGTCGCTTGGCCCGCTGCTGCCGAACATGCTGAATAGCCGTCTGATCGGATCAAGCAGGCCGGGTTTGGGTTTGAATTCCGCATCCTCCGTCAGCTTCAGCTTGCCGACGACGCGCACCAGGATCGCAACCGACTGAATCAGCAGTGTCTGGCTTTCGATGGTTGCATCGTCCGTGCCGAAATTCGACAGCACGGACTGATTGGTCTCGACGACATTGGCGCGGCGCGGATCGACCAGTACGGTCGACGTCGCCGTATATAAAGTAGTCGTGAGCATCAGATAGGTGAGCGCCAACCCGAGCAGGACGGCGACCGGCAGAACCACCAGCCTGTAGCGACGGCGCAGGATGCGGCCCATCTCGCGCAGATCGACGGTCGGATACTGCCAGCTTTCCGCGGGGCGAACCGGAGGCTCGTCGGGGACCACATAGGGCAGGTCAGAATTGCGCTGTAACATTCATTCCTACCAAGTGTTTGTCGAAGCTGAAGACGGGAACGTCGCTGTCGCGCTTGGTGTAGCGGTAGTAGGCGGAAACGGCGCCGAAGCGGTTGATGAGATATTTGACCCGCGTGTCTGATGTCAGCACGTTGTCCTTGCGGACCTGGCCGAAGAACCGGTCGTTCTCGTAACCGCCCGCGAGCGATACGATCACGTTGCGCCGCAGTTCGTAGTCGACGCCGAGTTGAACCGCATTCGCAAGCACGCCGGTGGCGCTGGTGTCGGAGGTCTGCGTGACGAGCTGTTCGGCATTGAAATGCACGTCGAGCAGCCGGGTGGGCCGCCATGTCAGCCGCGCACGATAGGAAGGACCCTCGACCATGCCGATCGACGGATCGTCGAAACGTTGTTGGACGTAACCGGCGCCGAATTCGCCGGTGACAAGGTTGCTCAGCCCGACGGTGATGCCGGACAGCGCGCGATAACCCTGCGAATCCAGGGTATGGCCCGGCGTTCCCTTGATATCGCGCTGATTGCCTTCCACGCCGCCGAACCAGCCGAGGGTGGAAGAGATCGCATAATCGATCCGGCTGTGCAGTGCATAGATCTGCCCGTCGCGGGCATCCTGGTTGATGATGGTGCCGTCCTGCGCGCGCGTCGATTGGAAGTCGTAGGAATCGGTTCGGAAGCCGATCGAGGTCGTTAGCCGGTTGAACTCCCTGCGCAGCGTGACGTCGCCGGACATCAGGTTATACGGCGTTGGCGATATCGCGTTGCTGGGCGAACCGAGCGTGCCGACGCCTTCGTTCAGATGCGCGACCTGAAAGCTGCTCAGCAGCATAGTGTCTTTCGTAATGTCGAGCCAGCCGTTGCCCTTCAGGCTGGCACTGGTCTGGTTCAGGCTCGAATTCTGGTTGTAGAGCGTCTGCTGCGCATTCAGCTTCAGATCAACGCCATGCCGTCCCCATAGTGAGTGCGCGCGAAGGGTGGGCTCGATCACCGCCGCGATGTCGGAACGCTTGGTGGTGTTCGACGCAAAGACGTTGCTGTCGTAAAAAGTGCCGGCGGTCAGCGACGGGTTGAACATCCAGGAGCCGGCGCGAATACCGATGGGTTCATAGCCAGGCTGTTGCCGCTTTTTCACCGGCATGTCCTCGGGCGGTATCTCTTCGCGGTTGTCCGGATCGGTCCTGTCCGGCAGCGATGACGGTTCAAAGATCTTCTGCGCGTTCCAGGGTGAAGCGAACTCTCCGGTCCACGGAATGGCTTGTGCATTCGCGGACGATCCGAGACCGAGCAGGATGGCCGCCGCCGGAGCAGGCAACAGGTTGAAGCGGCATCGGCCGGGCACGCCTATGGAACGCGATCGCTCTCCGCTTCCCTCAGACGTATTCAGCGATGCAGAATCGAATCCCATCACCCATCCCTTGCGGGAACGCGAAGGCGGCGAACACTTATCGGGCGAGGCCCATCGCTCAAATAATGATCGTCGACTGCGCATAAGAACGGCAGGCCTCTACTCGGTACGCGGGCGCAAGGTTTTTGAGTTGTGAGATTGAAGTGATGCGCTCGCTTGCAACGCGCCTTGCCGGAAAAAGTTTTCCTCGCGTCGCAAAATATTTCGCATGTGCAAAATGCGAACTGTGACAACAGCGCAACATGCGCGCCATCATCCGCTCACGGGCGCATGCACTCCATCTGAATTCCGAGACGCTAGAAGTAGCGTTCCGGAACCCTAATGTTGTCGCCGGGATAGACCGGAACGGGAGCATCGAGAGGGTGGGTCTCTTCCGCACCGGCACCTGCACGGCGCAGATAGACCTTGTTTTCGTTGGCGCGGTACGTGAATCCGCCGGCGCTTGCGATCGCGTCCATGACAGTCAACCCATTGCGGTATGGATATTCACCGCTCTTCTTCACTTCGCCGAGAATGTAGTACGGGCGATACTGCGCGATCTCGACGTTGACGCGCGGATCGCGCACGATTCCCTTTGCAAGCGCGGATGCTATCGCTTTTTCAAGCTGCCGCGTCGTGGCGCCTGCAGCCTTGATGAGACCGGCGAGCGGAATCGAAACTTGACCGCCATTGTCGATTTCATACTCGCCGGTGATGTCAGGTTCGCCGTAGACCTTCAGCCTGATTCGATCGTTCGGACCGAGAACGTAACGCTCCGCAGACGATGCGGATGGCGGCGTTTGTGCTGAAGCACGAATCGAAAATCCGGCACTGATGCCGGCGATTACAAGGACGAAGAGAAGAGAGGGAAGCGTCGGGCCGGCGCTGGACGACCGTTGCTGCATGGCTGCATCTCCATGAATGCACGTAACAGCCGCGGATGATAGGGAAGCAAAAACGGCGAAAGAATGTGATGACGAAGTTCCATGTGCCCAATATGCGCGCATGCGTTAACGAGACGTTGCATGCGAGTCACAGGAAGAGGATCGCCGATCCTTCGATCGCAATGCAGGTCAGTGTTCCCGTTCGCCACGCAGCAGTATCGATGTTGATTCGGTTATGCCTGATATCCGGATGCGGCACCGGCGTATGGCCGTGCACGATGAATTGTTCGTGATCCCGTGTAGAGTCCAGGAACGCATCGCGAATCCAAATCAGGTCGTTGGGATCCTGATGCTCGATCGGGACATCCGGACGAATGCCGGCGTGCACGAACAGGAAATCGCCGCACCTGAACTGATTGCGCAAACACTGCATGAACAGTTCGTGTGCACGCGGAAACGCGTCGAGAAAGCGGCGATGCACTTCGTTCGCCGTCGCGGTTTCGTCATGCAGTTCAACACCATACGATGCAAGCGTCTGCGTGCCGCCTAGTGGCAGCCAATACTGCAGGATGGCCGGATCCTGAAGGAACCCTTCCATCACGGCCTCGTGGTTGCCGCGTAGACATACCGCGTGATGGGCAACGAGTCTGACTGTGAGCAGGTCGATCACCGTCCTGGAGTGTGGTCCGCGATCAACATAATCGCCGAGATAGATCTCGACCGTGTGCGCGATCGGTCGACGCCTTATGTCATCGTCGATGCGTGCAATGATCTCGCTCAGCAGGTCGGCGCGGCCGTGGATGTCGCCGACCGCATAGATGCGTGTATCGGCAGGCGTTGAAGCGTTAACGGAGCGTGAAGGTCCCGCAGACGTTTGGTGCATGGTGTGCGATGTCGATCATGGAACCGCGCGGCGGTCAATCCATGACACCATGCGCCGAGATGCAGCCACAAGTAATAGATTAGAAAAAGAGCAGGCAGATCAGGATCACGATCGCAATCCACGCAACCGCGTTCGCGATGATGATGAGGTTCCTCAGCCTGCGATCGGACGACAATGTGCCGTGCGGCACCAGCGCACGGCTGTGCAGACGTTCGGCCATCATGGGCGCCTCCCTGGAAAGCGTTCCGCAAGGTGGACGGCTCGCGAATCGCTGCCGTCTCTGTTTTCTTTCCAAACGTTGCGACCACCGCACCAGCCCGTGCGCCTTAGTCACTACCAGTCGTCAGGCTGCAGAAGATCGCTTGGCTTTCGATTAACAAACTCGATCAAAACAACGACGAGACAGGCATTTGTTGCCCGTGCAGCGAAGCTACATTCGTCGAGAATCGAACAATGGAATTTGTTCCGCGCTTTTCGATTATGCATGGCAGCCTCGAGTCACGCGCAGCTCATTAACCAGGCAAATCGAGTCTAAGCATCTCCGAACAAATCGGAATATCGCGTCGCACAAATCTCGTTAACGATTCAGTTCCGTGGTGGCGCGGCACCGTTTTCGCATTTGCGCCAAACTTCGCTCAAGATTCTGGAAAGTCTTAGCGACCGCGAAGTGCGGACGTTCGCTGCTGCGAAATCGTCGCACTCGCTGTCGGGTGAATTCCACGCGCTTGATTCACAGTCCGGTTCCCGCAGAGAGGAGAGTCATGGCCTCCATCGTGACAGCCAACTTCGATCGGAGCGACGTTGCGCCGAGGAGCAACGTTGCACCGATTCGAAGAGAGCGAACTGAGATATCAGTCCGTCCTGTCGAATTTGCCGGCGGCGGTACGCATGGCGCGTATCGAGCCCGCCGGCGGTCGCGCCGAAGGGCACGAAACGAACCGTCCTCGTCGCTTGCGAAGCGTGTGTTCGATATTGCTGCGGCAAGCGGCGCATTACTGTTCTTCGCGCCGCTCCTGATCGTCATCGCAGTTGCGATAAAGCTGACGTCGCCGGGCCCGGTGCTGTTCTTCCAGTATCGATACGGCTATCGCAATCGCCGCTTCAAGATCTACAAGTTCCGCACCATGCGCGCGGATGCGGGTGATGTGCGCGGCGTAAGGCAGACGGTTCAGGGCGACGCGCGCGTGACGCCGGTGGGGCGAATTCTGCGCAAGACCAGCCTCGACGAAATTCCGCAACTGATCAACGTGATCAAGGGCGACATGTCGCTGGTTGGGCCGCGGCCGCATGTGCCGGGAATGCTGGCCGCGGATCTGCCCTACGAACACCTCGTGCCTTATTATTTTCAGCGGCATACGGCGCGGCCGGGCATTACCGGGCTCGCGCAGGTCAGCGGCTGCAGGGGAAGCACGGCCGAATTCGGTCCGGCGGTTTCACGGATCGATTACGATCTCGATTACATCGAGAGGTGGTCGCTGCGCATGGACATCATGATCATCATCCGCACGATCCGCAAAGAATTCCTGTCGGGAAGCGGATTCTGACCGAGCTCAACGTCGCAACATCGAAGGACCATGCAATGCCGATGATCGAGCCGCGCGGCCGTATCGTACCCGTTCTCCTGTCCGGTGGCGCCGGCTCGCGGCTGTGGCCGCTTTCGCGCGAAACCTATCCCAAGCAACTGCTCTCGCTGCTCGGCGAGAACACTCTGCTGCAGCAAACGGCGCTACGGGTCGACGATCGCTCGCTGTTTACCGACCCGATGGTGATCGCAAACGCCGAGCATCGTTTTGCGATCGGTGAGCAGTTGCGCGCGGTCGGCGTCGATCGCCCGACCATCGTGCTCGAGCCGTTCGGAAGAAACACCGCTCCTGCGGTCGCGGTTGCAGCGCTGCTCGCCAGCGAGGCCGATCCCGACGCCGTGATACTGGCGATGCCGGTCGACCACTGGGTGCGGGATCACGCCGCGTTTCGCGCCGCCATATCGACGGGCATCACAGCCGCGCGCTACGGCCGATTCGTTCTGTTCGGTGTGCGGCCTTCGTCGGCAGCGACCGGATTCGGCTATATCCGGATGGGCGATGAGCTGGAAGCCGCCTCTCCGATTCGTAACGTCGCCAGCTTCGTCGAGAAGCCGGACCTGGTGACGGTCGAGCGCCTGCTGGCCTGCGACGAGCATGTCTGGAACAGCGGGATATTTCTGCTGCCGGCGCGTCAGTTCATCGACGAATTGGCGCACCGGGCGCCGGAGGTCCTGGCCGCCTGTCGCAAGGCGCTGACGGGCGCAACCCGCGACCTCGATTTTCTCCGGCTTGATGAGCGCGCTTTCGAGGCCTGTCCGACCATCTCGATGGACTACGCGATCATGGAGAAGACCGACAACGCGGTAGTCGTTCCCGCCACGTTCGACTGGAGCGATGTCGGAAGCTGGTCGGCCCTGTGGTCGATGGCGGAGAAGGATTCGTCGGGCAACGTCGTGATTGGCGATGCGGTAGTGGAAGATGCTTCGGGTTGCTACGTGCGGGGCGACGGGCAATTGGTTGCGGCGCTCGGCGTCGAGGATCTCGTCATCGCCACGTCGCCGGACGTGGTGCTGGTGACCAGCCGGAAACGCGACCAGGATGTCGGAAAACTGGTCGAGCGCCTGAAGGCAAACGGCCATCGCTCGGCAACCCAGACCCACAGCGTCCATCGCCCCTGGGGATACTATCAGTCGATCCATGCCGGGGAGCGGTTTCAGGTCAAGCGCATCACCGTCAATCCCGGCGCCAAGCTGTCGCTGCAGAAACATTATCACCGCGCCGAACATTGGGTCGTGGTGAACGGCACCGCGATCGTTACGCGCGACGACGAGGAAATCCTGCTGCGCGAGAACGAGTCGATCTTCGTCCCCTTGGGATGCATGCATCGTCTGGAGAATCCCGGAAAGGTTCCCCTCAACCTGATCGAGGTCCAGTCGGGCGCCTATCTCGGGGAGGACGACATCGTCCGCGTGCAGGACATCTATGACCGCATTTGAGGTGTGGTGGGGTGGGAGGCAGCATCCGCATCGAGGACGGCGCACGCCGCAACGAGGCGTGCGCGCGCGACACGAAGGGAAGCAGCAATGAACACAAAACAACACGTCAAGGAGCTGGTGAAGGATGCGTTTCCCTCGATATGGCTGCAATGGCATTTCATGAAGCGCCCCAAATCGGCGGAGCGTGAACTGTCGTATCTCGACAAGGTCATTCCCGACGACGCGGTGACGGTCGACGTCGGCGCGAACTGCGGCCTCTACACGCGGCAGCTGGCGCGCCTTTCCCGGCAGGTTCATGCCTTCGAGCCTTCGCAGCAGATGGCGAGGTTGTTGCGCCGAACCTCGGCGCGCAATGTGAGCGTCCACGAGATCGCGCTGTCGGATCATGACGGCGATGCCGAGTTGTTCATCCCGCAAGGCGAAGATGGCCTAGTGTACGGCCTTGCCTCGCTGGAGGCGCGAGCCGATTCATCGGCAAGACTCGTTTCCGCCCATGTGCCGATCGCGCGGCTCGACGCGGTCATCGACCAGGACGTGGCGTTCGTAAAGATCGACGTCGAAGGCCACGAGTTGAATGTGCTGAACGGCGCCGTCGAGCTTCTGGAACGCTGCCAGCCGGTATTCCTGGTCGAGGCGGAGGACCGCCACCGCGCCGAGGCGACCCGCTTGGTGTTCGAATTCTTCCGGAATAAATCCTATCGGGGGTTCTTCCTGAAGGACAACGACGTGATCGGAGTGGAACAGTTCGATTCCCGAAGGCTTCAGGATGCCGATGCGCTGCGGCCGGACGGCGGCCGCAAGAACGGACAGTTCTACGTCAACAACTTCTTCTTCTTTCCCCGGCATCTCGACGGCGAATCGATATTGAGCAGCTAGCTCGTCGTTTCACCGCCTCTCCGCCGGCGCGGCCTTTGGGCCGCGCGGCTTTTCAGACAGGAACCGTAATGCATATAGCGATGATTGGCGCCGGCTATGTCGGGCTGGTGTCAGGGGCGTGCTTTTCCGATTTCGGCCATCAGGTCGTCTGTATCGACAGCAATGCGGAGAAGGTTGCGAGCCTCGATAACGGGGAGATGCCGATCCACGAACCCGGACTGGCCGAACTGGTGGCACGAAACGTTGGCCAAGGCCGCCTTTCATTTTCGAGCGATCTGAAATCGGCCGTCAGCGGTGCGGAAGTGGTGTTCATCGCGGTAGGCACGCCGTCACGCCGCGGCGACGGCCATGCCGATCTTTCCTATGTCTATGCGGCGGCGCGCGAGATCGCCGGCGTACTTCCCGACCGGGCGGTGGTGGTCACCAAGTCGACGGTCCCGGTCGGGACCGGCGACGAGGTCGAGCGCATCATCCGCGAAGAAAATCCCGAGGCCAAAGTTGCTGTCGTTTCCAATCCCGAGTTCCTGCGCGAAGGGGCGGCGATCCGCGACTTCAAGCATCCCGACCGGATCGTGATTGGAACGGACGACGCGCGCGCCCGCAGCGTGATGGCCGAGGTGTACCGGCCGCTTCACCTCAATGCTTCCCCAATCCTCTATACCGATCGCCGCACCGCCGAATTGACGAAATACGCCGCCAATTCCTTTCTCGCCACCAAGATCGCCTTCATCAACGAGATCGCCGATCTCGCCGAAAAGGTCGGCGCCAATGTGCAGGAGGTCGCGCGCGGGATCGGCCTCGACAACCGGATCGGCCAGAAATTTTTGCATGCGGGGCCGGGCTTCGGCGGCTCCTGCTTTCCCAAGGACGCGATGGCGTTGATCAAGACCGGCCAGGACAATGAAGCGCCGGTGCGAATCGTAGAAACGGTGGTCGCGGTCAACGACCAGCGCAAGCGGGCGATGGCGCGCAAGGTCGCGAATGCGTTCGGCGGCAACATCAGGGGCAAATCCATCGCGGTGCTCGGCGTAACGTTCAAGCCGGATACCGACGACATGCGCGACGCGCCATCCATTCCGCTGATCACTGCGCTGCAGGACATGGGAGCCGAGGTGCGCGTTTTCGATCCCGTCGGCATGGAGCAGGCGAAGAAGGTGTTCGAGAACGTTACCTTCTGCGACAGCGCCTATCGTTGCGCGAAAGGATGCCACGCGCTCGTCATTGTCACGGAATGGGAGCAGTTCCGGGCGCTGGACCTCAAGGAGTTGTCCACCATCATGGCCTGTCCCGTGATTGTCGATCTGCGCAACATCTACTCTCCGGAGGAGGTGAGGCGGAACGGTTTTCTGTACTGCGGCGTGGGGCGGCCGAAATCGGTGGCGTACTGACAAGCATGAGCCGTCATGACAACGGCTGGTGGGGAGGATGCACGCATGATGCCGGATCAGGCAATTCTGGTAACGGGAGCCGCGGGCTTCATCGGATTTCACGTGGCGCAACGGTTGCTGCAGTCGGGCCATCGCGTGGTCGGGCTCGACAACCTCAATTCATATTACGATCCGCAACTGAAGGCGGCCCGGCTCGCGATCCTGCGCAACGATTCGCGTTTTCAGTTTGAGGAGCTGGACGTGGCGGATCGCGTCGCGATACCGGCGCTGTTTGCGCGCCATCGGTTTCCCATCGTCATCCATCTGGCCGCGCAGGCGGGCGTGCGCTACTCGCTGCAGGATCCGCACGCTTATGTCGACGCCAATCTGGTTGGCTTCACCAATGTCCTGGAGGGATGCCGGCACCATGGCTGCCGTCATTTGTTGTTCGCATCCTCGTCGTCCGTGTACGGGGCCAACAGGAAGTTGCCCTTCTCGGTGCATGACAATGTCGATCACCCGATCAGCCTTTATGCCGCGAGCAAGAAGGCCAACGAATTGATGGCCCACTCGTACAGCCATCTCTACGGAATCCCGTGCACCGGCTTGCGCTTCTTCACGGTGTACGGCCCGTGGTATCGGCCCGACATGGCGCTGTTCGTGTTTGCGAACGCGATTGTCCGCGGAAATCCGGTCAAGCTGTTCAATGGCGGCCGGATGCTTCGTGACTTCACCTATATTGACGACGTGACAGAGGCTCTGGTCCGCCTGATCGATCGCGCGCCGCAGGTCGGGCAGCCCGGGCCCGGGCTGGACGGAATTCAGGACCCGGGATCGAGCATCGCCCCTTGGCGCATCTACAATGTCGGCAACAACAAGCCGCAGGAATTGATGCTCGTACTCGACATCCTCGAGCGTGAGCTGGGGCGCAAGGCCAACAAGGAACTGCTGCCGATGCAGCCGGGCGACGTGCCGACCACCTATGCCGATGTCGATGACCTCGTGCGCGACGTCGGCTTTCGCCCGGCAACCCCGATCGAGGACGGCATCCAGAGGTTCGCGGCCTGGTATCGCAGCTATTACGAAGCAAACCAGGCGATGGCCGCATCCTAGAGCGTTTTCCAGCGAAGCATGCCCTCGGACTTGATCCGTGGGTGGACACCGGTTCGCGTCAAGAAAACGCGTCAAAACAAAAATCTAGAACCGAACCGGCACGCTTGCGCGAAAATCCCGCGGCGTGGTGCCATGCTTGTTCTTGAACGCGCGTGCAGCGTGAGCGGCATCGGCAAACCCGCACTGATGCGCCAATCTCGCGATCGAAATGTTGGCCAGCGAAGCCTGCCGCAGCAGGTTGCGTAACAGCTCGACCCGCAGATGAAGGACATGTCGTTCGAACGTGGTGTCGCGGTCGGCGAAGATGCGATGGAAGGTCCGCTCCGAGATGCCGAATTCGGCGGCGAGCGCCGGCACTGGCCGGACAGCGGCGATATTGGCCCTCAGATAGGTATCGATCAGGCAGAACAGGCTGGGACGGGTGAGTTGATGGCTCTCGCCTGCGGCGAGACGTAGCAGAGCCGACAGAAAGGCAACGATATCTGGCTCATCTTGTCGCCCCGGCGCGTCGGGCAAGGAAATCGCATTGCGAACCATCGCGGCAATCGAACGCGCAACAGTCCCGGATAGCGGCACAGGCTTGGCGCATAATCGCTCCGCGCCGGGAACGGACCGCAACAGCGGCGCGGCGGGGACGGTTGCGATCAGCAGTTCCGCGCACTGTTCGGGGCCGAACAGCCGATCCTCGAACGGACGCCGCGCGTCGTAGAGCACGCCATATCCCGGATCGATCGTGCCCTCGTTGCCGGCTTGCACCATCGCGCTGCGCCCGCGCCGCTGAAAATCGAACATGAATTCGTCCGAGCCGGCCCGGCTCACCAGCCTGGCATCGCGGGTGTAGCATTGCGGACTGCTGTCGAAGCGCACCAGCTTGGCATCGCCGATCTCGACGAACTCGAAGTGGCCACTGACGATGGCGGAGCCGAGCGGCTTGGTCTCGATGTTGGCGAAAGACCGGCAGATCGCCTCGGTCCAGAAGGCCTGACGCTCCGTCGGACGGATCGGGTCGGTGGAGACGCTGATCGGCATCGCGTAACGAGATCCGGTTGATGAACCCCCAGCGTCGCGCAGGATTGGGGGCTCTGGCAAGGGCCGAACCAGCGCTGGGCGTGGCAGGTTCATTCAAGACACGCCGTCTCGGACCGCCGTAACCTGCAACCAGTCCATGGGAATTCGGTCCGATATGATACCTACAAAGCCATCTGTCGGCACAGATGCCGATCACCCGCTCGACCCGCTCAGCGAGGCCGAAGTCGCGCTGACGTCCGAAATATTGAAGAAAGAAAAGCGGCTCGGGCCCCACGCGCGATTTACCCATGTGCAGCTCGAAGAGCCGGCCAAGTCCGACGTCCTCGGCTGGGAGCCGGGCGTTGGCCTGCCGCGACGGGCTGCCGCCACCCTGTTCGACTGCAAGACCGGCGCGACGCATGTCGCCACCGTGGACCTTGAATCAGAGTCCGTGACGGCGTGGCGCGAATATTCGACCAAGGCGCATCCTTACGGCCAGCCGCCGATCACCATCGAGGAGGTGTTCAAGGTCGGCGACATCGTCAAGGCCGACGCGGACTGGCGGCGCGCGATGAAGCGGCGCGGCCTCGATGACAAGGACATCGAGCTGGTTCAGGTCGATCCGTTCTCGGCCGGCTATTTCGACCGCGAGGTGGAGAAGGGCCGCAGGCTGGTCAGCGCCGTGTCATATTGGCGTAGGGATATCAAGGACAACGGTTATGCGCACCCGATCGAGGGCGTGGTTGCGCTGGTCGACCTGATCGAGAACAGGATCGTCCATCTGGTCGACGAGCCTGACATCATCCCGATCCCGAAAAAGTCACGCAACTACGACCGGGCGTCGATCCCGCAAACGCGCAAGGACGTCAAGCCGCTCGACGTTGTGCAAAAGGACGGCCCGAGCTTTACGGTCGAGGGCTGGAAGGTCGGCTGGCAGAACTGGTCGTTCCGCGTCGGCTGGACCGCGCGCGAGGGCCTTGTGCTGCACCAGATATCGTTCCGCGACGGTGCGCTCGAACGGCCGATCATTTATCGAGCCAGCGTCACCGACATGATCGTGCCCTATGCCGATCCGACCGCGAACCATTTCTGGAAATGCGCCTTCGATGCCGGCGAGTATGGACTGGGTAAGCTCGCCAACGCGCTCGAACTCGGCTGCGACTGCCTCGGCCATATCAATTATTTCGACGTGCCGGTCGCCGACGACTACGGCAAGCCCAGCATCATGAAGAACGCGATCTGCCTGCACGAGGAGGATTACGGGATCCTCTGGAAGCATTACGAGTTCCGCAACGAGACGTTCGAGGTGCGGCGGTCGCGCCGCCTCGTCATCTCCTTCTTCACCACTGTCGGAAACTACGACTACGGCTTCTTCTGGTATTTTTACCAGGACGGCACCATCCAGCTCGAAGTCAAACTGACCGGCATCATCCAGACCGCGGCGATCGCCGCAGGCAAGGACTACCCGTGGGGCGGCATGGTCGCCGAGAATCTCGGCGGCCCAACCCATCAGCACTTCTTCAATGCCCGCCTGCACATGATGCTCGACGGCGAAGGCAACACCGTCACCGAACACGAATTCCGCCCGCGGCCGTGGGGTACGGACAACCCATACGGCAACGTGTTCGATGTCACGGCCCGAACGCTCTCGCGCGAGCGCGACGCGGTCAGAGAGGCCGACGGCCGAACCGGGCGATACTGGAAGATCTGCAACCCCAACAGAAAGAATAGTGTTGGCGGTCCGACAGCGTATAAGCTGATAGCGCACAGCGCGCCCGCAATGCTGGCTCAGGAGGGCTGCTACATGACCTCGCGTGGCGGCTTTGCGACCAAGCACGTCTGGGTGACCCGCTATGCGCCCGACGAGCGCTACGCGAGCGGCGAGTTTCCGAACCAGCATGCCGGCGGCGACGGCCTGCCGAAATATATCGCCCAGAACCGCGCCATCGAAAACCAGGATATCGTGGTCTGGCACAGTTTTGGGGCGACGCATGTCTGCAGGCCCGAGGATTTTCCGGTGATGCCGGTCGAATATGTCGGCTTTACGCTGAAGCCGAACGGCTTCTTTGCCGAGAACCCGGCGATGGACCTGCCGCCCGATCGGAATGCCGCGAGCCGGGACAACCGTGACAAGGATTCGTGCTGCGGCTGACGATCCGCAGGTTTGCTGTTTCTTTCATCAAGCAAGGAGACCTGACCATGAATCGCAGGTACATGATCAGGCGAATTCGCGCCTGACGGCTTGGCATATTCCAGGGGCCCGAATTGGACATTCGTACCGGCCGGCCGGTGACGCTGGCGTCAAACGGCATGGTGACGTCGCCGCATTCGCTGGCTTCGGCGGCAGGCATCGACGTGCTTCGCGCCGGCGGCTCTGCTATCGATGCCGCGATCGCGACCAGCGCGGTGCTGGCCGTCGTCTATCCGCACATGACCGGTCTCGGCGGGGACGCGTTCTGGCTCATTCACGACGGCGCCAGCGGCGAGATCCGCTACCTCAATGGCGGCGGCAAGGCGGCAGCCGCGGCTACGCTTTCGTCGATCGAGCAGCGAGGGTTGAAGGAAATCCCGCTGCGGGGAATCGTGCCGGCGACGCTCACGGTGCCGGGCGCCGTGGCGAGCTGGATCGAGGCGCATAGCGCCCACGGGCGATTGCCTCTGCGGCGCGTGCTCGAGAGCGCCATCGGTTATGCCCGCGATGGCTTTCCGGTCACCGGCCGCCTCGCCAGCTTTATCGAGATGATGCGCGATGATCTGCTTGGGGATCGCGAGGCCGCCGCGCTGTTCTTTCCGCAAGGGGCGGCGGCGCCGCCGGGGACGAGGCTGACCAATACAAACCTTGCCCGCACGCTTCAGTCGATCGCGGATGGCGGATGGTCGGGTTTTTATCAACGGGAAGTCGCGGCTGAAATGGCGCGCTTTTCGGAAGAGAAAGGCGGCCTGTTTCGGCTGGCCGATTTCGGCCGGCAAAAGGCGATCTGGGGCGAGCCGCTTGCTGGCCGCTACCGCGACGTCACCGTCTTCAACACGCCGCCGCCGACGCAGGGTTTTACCGTGCTCGAGATGCTCAACCTCCTTGAGCCGCACGAACTGCACCGAAAGGATTTCCTCGGGCCCGATCATGTGCATCTTATGGTGCAGGCCAAGCAGATTGCCTATCACGACCGCGATCAGATTCTAGCAGATCCCTCCTTTGTCGAGGCGCCGGTCGAGCGGCTGATATCGAAGGAATACGCGCACCTGCGCGGCCGGCTGATAGACGGGAGGTCGGCATTGAAATGGGACATGGTCCCGTCCTTCGGCAGCCTCGCCGGCGACACGGTCTATGTCGCCGCTGTCGACCGCGACGGCAACGCAGCGTCGCTGATTCAAAGCCTGTATGGCGCATTCGGCTCCTGCATGGTCGCGGGAAACACCGGCGTCATCCTGCAAAATCGCGGCGCGTATTTCTCGCTCGATCGCAATCATCCCAATCGCCTCGAGCCCGGCAAGATCCCGCTGCATACGCTGATCGCCTCGATGGCCAAACGCGACGGCAAGCTCTGGAGCGTGCTCGGCTGCATGGGCGCGGATGGCCAGCCGCAAATCCAGCTCCAGCTTTATTCCGCTATGGTCGATTTCGGTCTCGACATCCAGGAAGCGATCGAGATGCCGCGATTTCTCTCCGGCCGCTTCGCGCTCGGCGAGGCGCGCGACACGCTGCATATCGAGGGACGGTTCCCGACAGGTACGATTGATGCGCTCGCACAGCGCGGTCACACCATCAACCGCTGGGAGCCCTGGAACGAAATGGCAGGCCACGCGCATGGCATCACAATCGACCGGCGGAACGGCATGCTGAGCGGCGGTTCGGACCCGCGCAGCGATGGGGCGGCGATCGGTTACTAATTGTTGATCCGCGTCTCGCATTGGCCGGCCTTCCCATTTTGCGTTATCACTGCTTCCGACAGGAGTGATGCCGATGCCGCCATGGACTTGCGAACAATGTGGCGCCCAGTTTCCCGAAAGTGCTGCACCACCGGCCGCGTGCCCGGTCTGCGAGGACGAGCGGCAGTATGTGAACTGGAAGGGACAGTCGTGGCTCACGCGCGAGGAATTGGCACAACATCACAAGCTCGTCTGGCGTGACGATCTCGGCATTGCCGGCATCGGGCTCAAGCCGAGTTTTGCGATCGGGCAGCGCGCGCTACTCGTGCGCGAGGCGGATGGCTGCGTGATGTGGGATTGCGTTCCGCTAGCCACGCCCGAGGCGATCGACTACGTCCGTTCGCTGGGCGGCCTGAAGGCGATTGCCGTCTCGCACCCGCATTACTATGGCGCGGTCGCCGACTGGAGCGAAGCGTTCGGCGGCGTGCCGGTCTATCTGCATGGCGACGACCGCGCTTTCGTCACGCGGCCGCATCGGACAATCGTGCCGTGGACCGGCGACAGCCACCGGCTCTCGGACGATATCCTGCTGGTGCGGACCGGCGGACATTTTGCCGGCGGCACAGTGATGCATTGGCGCGCGGGTGCGCAAGGGCAGGGCGCATTGCTCACCGGGGACGTGGCAATGGTCGCGATGGACCGCCGCTCGCTCAGCTTCATGTACAGCTATCCGAATTACATCCCGCTCAATGCCGCAGCCGTGCGCCGGATCGCACGTGCGGTCGAGCCGCTGGCGTTCGACCGCATCTACGGTGCATGGTGGGGCCGCAACATCGAAGGCAATGCCAAGGCGGTGTTCGAAATGTCCGTTCAGCGGTATATCAGAGCGATCTCCGGCTGAGACAGTCCCGTGTCCCGGACGCGGTGCGGCGCAGAGCGCTGCACCGCAGAGCCGGAACCCACGCCGCAGCACGTGGACCCCGGATCAGCAGCGCACCACGCCGCGAGCGCGGCGCGCTGCGCTGCATCCGGGGAATGCCGCGGCTAGCGGTTACCCGCGCCAACTGCGGATACGCCTCGCGGCATCGGCGCCGCCGTTTGCGCCGGCTGCAACGGGATGGCGCTCTTCGGCTCGCTGAGCCAGCCCGTGAGGCGCGACATCAGGCCAGCCTGCTCCACCGTCCGCGGCTCCTGCACGAAGGGATCGGTGTAGCATCGGGCGCCCGCAGCCTTCGCAATCCGCGCCACCGCATCGGTCATCGCCGGCGCGCCCGCGGTGTAGACCACGTCATCAGGCGTGAGTTTCGGCAAATGATCGGTTGGCCGACCGCTGCGAACGGCATGCGAGATATTTTGCGGCTCCGACACCATCGGAATCAGCGTCACGTTGGGAAACAGCGCCAGCCGGCACAGCGCCGCGTGCATGTAGAGCGAACGGACGCTCCGGGCCGCCACCACGAAGACCATTTCGCGCTGCGGCTGCTCCATGATCGCAGCGACCGCGACCGACCACATCGGGGCGAAGCCGGTACCGCTGGCGACGAGAACGATGCGCCCCGAATGGCCTTGCCTGAAAAAGGCGCGACCGTACGGCCCCGTCAGCTTGACGCGATGTCCGGCGCGGATGTCGTGGCCGAGTGCCGAGGATACCAGCCCGTCCGCGACCTTTCGGATGTGAAAGTGCAGGATGCGATCGTGGGGCCGGCCTTCCAGCGGATAGGTCGGGCTGTAGGACCTTGCCGGGAATCCCTGAAACTGCAGCTTGCAGTACTGGCCGGGAAGATAGTCGAGCGGCTTCGCAAGCTCGATGTCGACACCCACCACGTCGGGCGCGAGTTGAACGGTCTGCGCCACTTCCGCCGACAGTGCCACCGGCTCTGGAGCTGCCTCGATCGCAATTTCGAGATCGGAAACGATTCTGGCCTGGCAGGCATGGATCATGTCGTCGCCCCGGCTATGGCCGCCGAATACCTGGCCGTCGACGAGCCGCACGCGGCAGGCGCCGCAAATTCCGGAACGGCAATCATGCGGAAGATCGACCCCGTTCATCAACGCCCAGTCGAGCAGAAGCTCGCCGCGATTGGCCAAATACGGCTCGTTGTTGATCGTGACTTTGCAAATCCTTGACATTTATTCCACCTCGATACGAATAGGACGGACGTGCCGTGTATGCCTGATCTGGCTATGATCGAAAGCGGCGACCCGCATGAAGATGCCGGTTTTAATCGGCACGTCGAACTGGCTTGTGGTGTCGAGCCGGCGCTTCACCTCGAGCGCCCAGTGGCCGGAAGCCCAGCGGGCTGCGCTTCTGATGTCGGCGCGGTCGCCTGAAAATTCGCCGCCCAGGATGACGCCCGGGATCACGGTGCCCGTTGGGATGCGGGCGTCGACGTTGGTCGAATACGGTAGGGAATCCTGCTCGGTCATGAACCATCGCGCGCCGTCGCTTTCGCCGTGATTGGGATCGAGGTCGATATCCCCCATCGCATTCGTCGTGTCGGCGACGACTTTGGGCAGGCGCAGCGGAGCGATCAGCCGGCTGCGGCGCGGGCCGCCTGACGTGTCGGCCTCGACGGTGAAATTGTCCCGGTAGTTTGCCGTGCCGGGGTCAGGCGCGAACCCGCCCTTGTACGGAACGACGTTTGCCGCCTGCATCGGGGTCGGATCGAGCGGCGGCCCGAAATGGGTATCGTCCATCCATCCGGTCGCGCCGCTCGTGGCCTTCCATTGCCAGACGTCCGCATAGCCGGATGCCGTGTAATGCAGTCCGCGGCCGCTCATGGTGGCCGGCGCGCCGGCGACCGGCTGCGGCCCGGGATGAAAGGTTCGCCCGCCCGCCAGCGTGACATCCGACGTGGTCAGCAGCACCGAAAACTTGTCTTCGTTGTACTGATGCTCGTCGCCAAGCTGAAAGCCGGAATGAAGCAGGTGCCATCCATCGGCCTGCTTGACGAGCGGCAGGTGCTTTAGCGAGCGCGTCGAATCTTCCCAGGTGAAGAGGAAATAGGCATAGGTGCCGTCATGCACCGCGCGAATTTCGATTCTGGTTTCGCCCTTGCCGTCGAAATTTCCGCCTTCTCCGGTCAATAGCGAGAACGGCTTGACGCCGCGCCAGGCCCGATCGGACGTATCGCCGTCGAGGACCGGCGCGTCGGCGGGATTGATGCGGCGGATCTGAACACCGTCCACCGCCAGCCGATCGGTAGCCACGAGGAGCGAAGCGCCGGTGATCGCAGCGGCGGCCGCCACGACGAACGGATTGGCTTGCAGGGTCGGGTTTCGCGATCTCGAAGGCCCGGCATGGGATCGCGGCGCCGGATCCGGCTCACGCGTCCGATCGCGGCGCGCCTCTGCGCCGGGCTGCAGTGGATGCGATGAAACCTCGGGCGGTGGGACTTCGGATTCCGGCGGGCGCGCCGATCGCTCGGCCAGCAGTCCCAAGAGCTCGACGGCATCGAGCCGCGGCGGCGGCGCCGGCAGCGGAGCTGGACGAAAGATGCGCAGCAGTTGCGAGATGCCGCCGCTTTTGTATTGGGTGAGGACATGAAGGGCGACAAAGGCGAGGATCACCCAAGTCCCCACCCAATGCAGCATCGCCACGTCGTAGCCGGAGTAGAAGCCGAAATAGAGCGCGCCGCCGCTGACCAGCAAACCGAACATCGTGACGAAGAAAATCCAGTACATCAGAGCGATCACGGCGCTTAACCTGGCCTGTCCGCGGCCGAACAATCCGCGCAGGCGAACCTTGTCGAGCTGGACGCGGCGTCCGAGGCCGGAGCGTAGCATGTAGACGACGTAGCCGATCGCCACGGCGACCAGGACGACCGCCGCCTGCATATGGGCGATCCAAACGCTGTCGCGCGGCAGCACGGCGTCGAACCAGTTGATCCAGGTCCGGTCGGGCGTTTCCGTCGCAATGCGTAAGCCGGTGACGAGCGCAACGGCGAATGCAGCCACGAACGTCCAGTGTAGAATGATGGTCCCATAGTCCGTCTTACGCTGCCTCACACATACGCCCCGCTACTTCACTTACCGAACAGCAACTGTTGGCGTCGTTTCCCCAACCGCCGATGTCGCCGTCGTACCAATGATGATCCCAAAGCCGTTGTTGAGGTCATCGTCTAGATCGTTTGCGGGCGCAGGCCGATGAACAGGTCTTCTGTGCGCCCCGCCGCGTGAGCCGGATCGGCGAACGCGCTTCTTGATGTGATGCATTGACCTCCAGCGCCGCGAGAGCATCCGCGACGCCGGAGGCCGCGCCGCGCGCCGCTATCCCCACATGTGATGCAAATGATGTGCGAATTCGGGCATGTCCGAATTGGCTTGGTCCACGCCCCCGGTCTCCACGTCGGCAGTCGCAACCATCACCGGCTCGCCGCTGATGGTGGGGGCTGCGACTTGTTGCACGTCCGGGCTAGCCGCCGCGGCCAGCGCCGCCGGCGTTTCGATGACCGGCGTCTCCGCGGCCGGCGTCCCCAGCACCTCGGCGATCGTCAGGCCGTCCGGATTGTAAGTGCCGCCGGTAACAGGGATATTGTTGCCGCCGGCATCGGCCGCATTGCCGTGCATCTGGTCCGCGGCAGCGACGACCAGCGTCGCGTTGCCGGTCTGCAATCCCTTGATCATCGCGGCAATCTCGGCACCGAGGATGCCGCCCAGATCCGCGTCGAAATCGGTGACGCTCTTCTCGAATGCCCTGAGATTGCCGATCAGCGCGGCGATCGCCTCGCTGTCTTGACTTCCCACGAGGTCGATGGCTTGCTTTCCAAGCGAATTGGACTGCGCAATGAAATTGGCCACGAACGCCGTCTGCACATCATTGTCGAGATACTTCGGAGCCGGCGAGGTGGCATCCGGAAGCGGCGACAAGCCGCCGATGCCGTCTTGCGCTGCCATATCAGCCAGATTGGCATCGCTCTGGATGATGTCGAGGATGTCGAGGATGTTGTCGACGCTGGCCTGTGCCGCCGTGGGGCTTATCCCGGGGTCGTTGATATAGACGAGCTCGAGTTGGAGTTGCTGCACGATCTCATCGGCATGGACGCCGGTCAGGCCGTCGAACAGCTCCGGGTTGGCGGTCATCAGCGCCTGCATGTCCGATATCACAGCATTGATGTCATCGGTGATCTGCGCCCGGTTACCGTCATTGACCCCGCCGAGGATCTGACTGGCCACGTCGTCGAAGATCGCGCCGATCTCCGCGAGATTGTGAGGCGCGGTGGCGGTGGTGCCGGTGGGCAGCGGCGCGGGCGGCGCCGGATTAGCCAGCACGGGATCGGTACTGACGGCATTGATGACGCTGAGTTGGCTGGCGCGAAGCGCCTGTTCTGCGCCGGCGGCGTTGCCGAACGAGCCTGCCGCGCTCACCGAGGCGTTGGCCGCCGAAATGGCGCTGGTGATGTCGGACAGCATCGCCTGAACATGGCCGAGCGCGGCGCCGGAAAACTGGCCTGCATTGAGCTCGGCCAGCAGATTGTTCTGCACCGCGGTGAGATCGTTGGTGTGATTTGCAATGCTGCCGGGTGCTTGGACGCCGTCGCCGAGTGCGTTCTGCTGCGGGGCATCCACCGGCGTCCGAGCCATGCTGTTGAAGGTTGAGCCGAGGTCGGAGAAATTCGAACCGACAGGCCGTGACGTCGTTTGGCTGGCCGGCGGCGGTTCTTCGAGCGGTGTCGTGGACGGGGAAGCCGGAGCGACTGGCGGGCTGGCGACTTCATCGATCGGGAGATCGAGATCAGCGTCGGGCTGATCCCCGTGAGCCAAGCGAGCCATTGTTCGTCCCCTGTTGTCCAGTCGAATCCATTGATGCATAGGCACGGCCATCCGCCAGGGGGCGGGACGTCGCGCATAGTGAAGGATCATTTAGCTTCATGGCGTCATTCGGCCGACACAGCGACCAATGAGCGCCGAAGCAAGGTGATAGACGGACGAATCCATGACGCACGCCGTGCGGGAAAACGACGAATGAAGCGCGCGCGAGAAAGGACGTCGCGGCCCTTGTCTGACGCACCGCGTCTTCGGTGCCGGCATCTTAGCCGGAGTTGTGCACGTCGTTTCGGCAACAACCGAGCGTTTGCCACCGTTCGACCCAAGGGCGAACTTGAACAATCGGCATTCGTCGTATTCTTGCCGAAAAATGGTCCGCATCGCGCGGCAAGGAGACCTGCAGGGAGACCCGATCAAGCGGGTCAAAGGGCAGTTCAATGAGTATCGCTCAGGGCCAGACACAGGACCGAGCGCGGGCAGCGTCGGCGCCCCGCGCAGTGTCGGGCCTGCGTTCGACGCTGGCCGCTGACGATCCCGTCACGAATGCGCTGCGCGCCAGTGCGCGCCGCATGATCGGCGTCGCCGTATTCAGCGGCGTCATCAACATCCTGATGCTGTCGGGCCCACTCTATATGCTGCAGGTGTACGATCGGGTAATTCCGAGCCGTAACCTCGCGACCCTGTTCGGCCTGTCCCTGATGGTGTTGTTCGCCTACCTGGTGCAGGGATATTTCGACGCGATGCGGTCGCGGATGCTGTGCCGGGTCGCAACGCTGTTCGATGCCGGCCTGCAAGGCTCGATCCATTCGGCGCTCGCCACCTTGCCGCTGCGCGGCGTCAAGCCGGTCCTGATGCAGCAACCGCTGCGCGATCTCGACCAGGTGCGCACCTTCATGTCGGGCATGGGGCCGACCGCATTCCTGGACATGCCGTGGATCCCGGTCTTTCTGATCGGGCTGTTTCTGTTTCACCCCGCCATCGGCTTCACGGCGCTGCTGGGTACTGCGGCGATCATTGCGATGACCTTGCTGACCGAGCGGATCTCGCGCAATTCGGCCAAGGCGGCGATGGACATGAACGCGCAGCGCCAGGTGCTGGCGGATGCGACGCAGCGCAACGCGGAAATCGTCCGCGCGCTCGGCATGACGGATCGGTTGACGGCGCGCTGGTCGCAGGCGAATGAGCGTTACCTGCAGGAAAACATCCGCGCCACCGACGTCTATGCCAATCTCGGTTCGGCCGCGAAGGTGCTGCGCTACATTCTGCAATCGGGAATGCTTGGTATCGGCGCCTATCTCGTCGTGGTCGACAAGGCGTCGGGCGGCGTCATGATCGCGTCGTCGATCCTGATGGGGCGCGCGCTCGCCCCGGTTGAAATCGCGCTCGGCACCTGGAAGCAACTGGCCGCGGCCCGCCAGGGCCTCGCCCGTCTGCGCGACATCTGCAAGGCGACCGCGCCGCCTCCGGCGCCGCCGGTCATGCTGCCGCGCCCCTGCCGCGAATTGTCCGTGCAGAATCTCGCGGTGGCGGCGCCCGGTTTCGACATGCCGATCGTGTCTGGCGTTACGTTTTCGCTCAAGGCCGGCGCGGGGCTGGCGCTGCTCGGCGCCAGCGCGTCGGGCAAGACTTCGCTTTCCAAGGCGCTGGTTGGAATCTGGCCGGCGCATCGCGGCGCGGTACGGCTTGACGGCGCCTCCCTCGATCAATGGCGCAACGAGGATCTCGGCCGGCACGTCGGCTATCTGCCGCAGGACGTCGGCTTGTTTGACGGCACTGTGGCGGAGAACATCTGCCGTTTCGACGAACACGCAACTTCCGACGCCATCCTAAAAGCTGCCCAGATCGCCGGCGTCCATGACATCATCCTGCGCCTGCCGGAAGGTTATGCGACGCGAATAGGGGCGGGCGGCATCTCGCTATCGGCTGGACAGAAGCAGCGCGTTGGCCTGGCGCGGGCGGTATTCGGCGATCCGTTTCTGATCGTTCTCGACGAGCCCAACGCCAATCTGGATGCCGACGGTGAGAACGCCTTGACCCGCGCCATCGCCATCATGCGCCAGAACAAATCCATCGTAGTCGTCATCTCGCACCGCCCGAGCGCGCTTTCCGCGCTTGATATGACGATGGTGCTCTATGAGGGCAAGGCGATCGCGTTCGGCCCGCGCGAAGAAGTCTTCGCGCGCGTCCGCAACGCCAACGGCAAGGGGGCGCCGGGATCGCCGCCAGGCCCACCGCAGGCAAAGGCAGATCAGCGCGCATCGCTTGCCGAGAGTGTTTCATCATGAAGAATTTCGATCACGGACACACCGATGAAAGAGTGGTGCGACGCCGGATCGGCGGAGCGGACGACGAGATCGTGGCGCCGCAAGGCCAAGCGCTGATCCTCGAACTGCAGCGATTGCGGCAGGCGTTCGAGCTCGACAATCTGCCGGACCAGCGGCCGCCGCTTCGTCGGCCGGCGAATGACGAACCACGTCCGGGCGCGCGGCGTTCGCGTCCCGCCCGGCCGAAGCGGTCGAAGAAAAAGGGCAAGATGGGACGGGTGCTGGATTGGCTCGGCCCCTTTGGATCCCGGTCCGACGTTCTCGATACCGAACCTCCGGCGCCGCGCGGCGGACGCGTCGCGCGTGAGCCGCAATTCATGGCTCCGCCACCGGCGGCCGGCGCGCGCGGCAATCCATGGTCGAACGAACGGCAGGCGCGCGGTCCAATCATCGCGCCGGACGATCCGTCGCTCATGAACATGCCGAGGTCGAGACCGGAGCTTTTGCAGATCGACGACCGGCGGGAGCCGCCTCGCATCGAGGCGCCCCAATTGGCGCCGCCGGCCGTTGCGGGCGCCGTGCCGCGCGAGCGTTCCGTGACGCGGGTCGTCCGCAATGGGCTGACCGCAGGGGCTGCCTTCCTTGCCAACCGCGACGGGTCGGCTGATGTAGCGGACGCGCCGGGCGAGAGCATCGTGCTGCGGGCGGCGCGCGCCTTCGAGCGTGAATTGCGCACGGGCTTGCGGGCGCTGCTTGTCGTCGGCGGGCTGGCAGGCGGCTGGATGGCATTCGTGCCGCTGTCGGGCGCGGTCGTGGTGCCGGGCAATCTGGTGGTGCAGTCCAACGTCAAGACCATCCAGCATCCGACCGGCGGTGTGGTCGCGCAGATTCCGGTCCACAACGGCATGCGGGTCAACGCCGGCGATCTGTTGCTGCGGCTGGATTCGACGCAGGCGCAAGCCAGCCTGCAGGTGGTGAGCAAGCAGCTCGATGAAATGCGGGCGAAGATCGCGAGGCTGACCGCCGAGCGCGATGGTTTGCCCCGGCCGGCGATACCGGCCGAGATGTCGGCGCGGCTTGACGATCCCGGTGTCAAAACGTTGCTGGCCTCCGAGGCTTCGCTGTTCAGGGCGCGGGTGACGGCGCGCGAGAGCCAGAAGGAGCTGTTGCAGAGCAAGGTAACGCAGCTTGGCGACGAGATCGTCGGCCTCGACGCGCAGGTTGCGTCCAAGGCCAAGCAACTGGAATTGATCACCGGCGAACTCACCGGCGTTCAGGACCTTTTCGACAAGCGTCTGGTACCGCTGGCGCGGCTCACGACCCTGCAGCGCGAGAGCGCGAGAATCGAAGGCGAACGCGGCCAGCTAATCTCCACGATCGCCGAGACCAAAAACAAGATCGACGAGGCAAAGCTTCAGATGGTCAGGCTCGACCAGGACGTACGGACGGAGGTGGTCAAGGAGCTCGGCGAGGCGCAGGGCAAGGAGGCCGAACTCAGCGAACGAAGCATCGCGGCACGCGACGTGCTCGAGCGCATCGAGATGCGCGCGCCGACGTCGGGCGTGATTCATCAGCTTACCGTGCACACCATCGGCGGGGTCGTTCGCGGCGGCGACACCGTCATGGAAGTGGTGCCGGATTCCGACGATCTGCAAATCGAGGCGCGGTTGCAGCCGAACGATATCGATCAGGTGCGCAAGGGCCAGCAGGCTTTCGTCCGCTTTTCGGCCTTCAACCAGCGGGTGACGCCGCAATTGATCGGTCAGGTGTCGTACGTCTCGCCCGACACCACCCGCGACCAGCAGACCGGCACGTCCTATTTCACGGTCCGGATCATGCTGCCGGAAGAGGAGCGCCGCCGGCTCGCCGGGCTGCAGCTCAGCTCGGGCATGCCCGCGGAAGTGTTCATGCAGACCGGCAGCCGGACCATGCTCAGCTACCTTTTCAAGCCGATTCTGGATCAGTTCCAGCGCGCCTTCGTCGAGCGGTAAGGGGGCAAACAGGCTTTTGGCGCGTCGTCGCAATCTTGCCACCCCAGATGGCATCGTTATATCAGGGCTTCCCGTCCTGCCCTGTTTGCATTGCGAGCCCCGTATGACGACCACCACTGCCCCCGAATCCCAGCCGTTCCAGGCCGAGGTTGCCGAGCTTCTGAACCTGATGGTGCACTCGGTCTATTCGGAGACCGATATCTTCCTGCGCGAGCTGATCTCGAATGCATCTGACGCCTGCGACAAGCTGCGCTATGAGGCGATATCAGCGCCCGAGCTGATCGCCGACGGCGCGCCGCCCAAGATCCGTATCGCGCCGGACAAGAAGGCCAATACGCTTAGCGTCGTCGACAGCGGCATCGGCATGGACCGCCAGGAGCTGATCGACAATCTCGGCACCATCGCGCGCTCCGGCACAAAGTCGTTTCTTTCGCGCCTCACCGAGGCCAAAGACGGCGCCAATCTGATCGGCCAGTTCGGCGTCGGCTTCTATGCGGCGTTCATGGTCGCCGAGCGCATCGTCGTGACCAGCCGCCGCGCCGGTTCCGATCAGGTCTTCGTCTGGTCGTCCTCCGGCGGCAGCGGATTTGAAATCGCTCAAGCCAGCGACGAAGACGCCATGCGCGTCACGCGCGGCACCGAGATCGTCCTGCACCTGAAGAAAGACGCATCCAAATATCTCGAGACCTACGAGATCGAACGTGTTGTCCGCGCCTGGTCCGACAACATCCAGTTTCCGATCGAACTGGTGCCGGAGGAGGGCGAGCCGCGCCAGATCAATTCGGCCAGCGCGCTATGGCAGCGGTCGAAATCGGAACTCTCGCCGGAGGACTACAAGCAGTCCTACCAGCAGATCGCCGGCGCGTTCGACGAGCCGGCAATGACGCTGCATTATCGCGCCGAGGGCCGGCAGTCCTATGCGGTGCTGCTGTTTGCGCCGTCGACAAAGCCGTTCGACCTGTTCGACCAGGCGCGCAAGGGCAAGGTCAAGCTCTATGTCCGCCGCGTCTTCATCGCCGACGACGCCGATCTCTTGCCGGCCTATCTGCGCTTCATCCGCGGCGTGATCGACAGCGAAGATTTGCCGCTCAACATCTCGCGCGAGATGCTGCAGAACAATCCGCAGCTCACGCAGATCCGAAAGGCCGTTACCGGCCGCGTGATATCGGAGCTGGAAAGCCTCGGCGAAAAGGAGCCGGAAGCGTTCGCAAAAATCTGGGACGCGTTCGGCCCTGTGATCAAGGAAGGCATCTGGGAGGACTTTGAGCGCCGCGAGAAGCTGCTCGCATTGTCGCGCTTCACCACGACAAAGGGCGAGGAGCGTTCACTTAAGCAATATGTCGAGGATCTCAAGCCGAACCAGACCGACATCTATTATCTCACCGGCGAGAGCGTCGAACGGCTGAAGTCGAATCCGAAACTGGAGTCCGCAACCGCCCGCGGCATCGAGGTGCTGCTGCTGACCGATCCGGTCGACGCGTTCTGGACCTCCGCGTCGCTCGATTTCGGCGGCAAGCCGCTAAAATCCTTAAGCCAGGGCGATATCGATTTCGGACTGGTCCCGCTTTTGGATGACAAGGCCGAGGACAAGAAAGACGAAGGTGGCGTCGATGAAGCCACGACGATCGCGATGATCAAGGACGCGCTCGGCGAGCACGTCTCCGACGTGCGCGCATCGCAGCGGCTGACCTCGAGCGCGTCGTGCCTCGTCGCCGGCGGCGGTGCACAGGACCGCATGCTCGAGCGGCTGCTGGCAATGCAGAACAAGGCGCCGACCACCAAGCCGATCCTCGAAATCAACATGCGCCATCCCCTGGTCGCGGCGATTGCCGGCGACAAGGATGCAGCCAGGGACCTGTCATTCCTGCTGTTGGAGCAGGCGCAGATCCTCGACGGCGAACTGCCGGAAGATCCGGCGGCGTTTGCCAATCGGCTCAACCAGTTGGTGCTGCGGGGGATCGCAAAGGGGTAGGACATTCGGTTGCCTGCTTGAACCGAATTCCAAGACTGGCCGTATCTGCTAGGAAAGGTGCGAACGCGGGGTAGCGCAGATCGCCATGACGACGTCTGATGGCACCGACATTTTCTATGGCGCGATCCCGGTCTTTCGCGGCTTCGGCAGCCTGATGGACCCGGCGCTGTATACGCCGTTGCCGGACGACTGGACCGTCGGTGTCGCCGACATCGTCGAGTCGACCAGGGCGATCGCCAATCAGCGCTACAAGGCGGTCAACATGGCCGGCGCCGCCGTGATTGCGGCCGTGACCAATGCGCTTGATGGCCGCGAGTTTCCGTTCGTGTTCGGCGGCGATGGCGCGAGCTTTGCGGTGTCGCCGGCCGATCTTTCGCGCGCGCGCGACGCGCTGGCGGCGACCGCGGCCTGGGTCAGCGCCGATCTCGATCTGATGATGCGGGTGGCGCTGGTGCCGGTGAAGGACATTCGCGCGCAGGGCCTCGATATCAAAGTCGCCCGCTTTGGGCCGTCGTCCAATCTGTCCTATGCGATGTTTTCCGGCGGTGGGCTGGGATGGGCGGATGCCGCAATGAAGCGGGGCGAATTCGCCGTCCCGCCGGCGAAGCCGGGAACGCAGCCTGATCTGTCCGGGCTATCGTGCCGGTTCGAGGAAATTCCTTCCTCCCGCGGGCTCATTCTGTCGGTGCTGGTGGTGCCGGCCAAAGGCGCCGATCCGCACGCCTTCCGCAAGGTGATCGAGGACGTCATCAAGCTGGTCGAGCAGAGCCCGGATGCGGGCCGGCCGGTGCCGCCCGACGGTCCTCCGTTGCGCTGGCCGCCGGCCGGCGTCGAATATGAGGCGCGCGCCGCGCGCGGCGGGCCGCTGTTGAAGCGGCGCACCGTCGTGCTCGCCGTCACGCTCTGGGCCTATGTGGTGATGCGGTTCGGCATCAAGGTCGGCAATTTCGTGCCGAAGAATTACGTGCAGCAGGTGGTGGAGAATTCCGACTTCCGCAAATATGACGACGGCTTGCGGATGATTCTCGATTGCACGGTCGAGCTCGAACGGGCGCTGACGGAGATCCTGGCTAAGGCGGCTTCAGCCAAGATCGTGCGCTACGGCCTGCACCGGCAGGACGCCGCGATGATGACCTGCTTCGCGCCCTCGGTGATGCGCAGCGATCACGTCCACTTCATCGACGGCGCCCGCGGCGGCTACGCCTCGGCGGCGTCAGCGCTGAAAGCGATGGCAGCCTAGTTTCAGGTCCCACAGCCTTTTCGAGCGAAGTGGTACCGGCTTCCCGTAACGTTCGGGGGAGAAGGTTCTGCGAAACCGCTCAGCGAAATCGTCAATCACAACCGATTTTCTTGCTGGGGTAGTCCGCAAATCGGAGCAACCGGATATTTCTGGTTTCGATCACCTGGGCAGGTTCGCGCGACCTGAATTCTCCGATGTCCGCTCCCGGCGGCAATACGACAACCACATTGAACGCGCCGCAAATGCGATCGGTTCTTTGTTCAACATCCTCGAAGTTTCTTGCGGGAAAGACGACCTTATTGGCTACTCCAATTTCGACACCAATCGGAGCAGCCTGAAGGACAGGAGAAAAGACCACGTCGCGGTACTCGGTGTTCTGGCTGATGTCGTTCCACAAATGGTAGCGATCAGGGTCGATTCTTCCTATCAAGGATGGGCCGCCGAAAGCCCGTGCGGAAACGGCCGCGCAAAAACAACTGCCGATCGCAAGCCATGTGCCCACCATCGCAGCGCGGCTTTGGAGGCGGAATTTTGTTGCGCCGGGATGTCGGTACAGCCGCAAGAAAACGACGGCGCTGACGGGAAGAAGTGCAAACGGAATGAGGGCGTAGGCAAACATCACTTTTGCGATGGCCCATCTATGAATGGCCGTGTGCTGATAGAGCAGGAGCATATGTGCGTAAAACGGGACCGTCACCAAAACCAGCAACGAAGCCATCGCGAAAATCGAGCGACGCTCAACCGGATCGACCGCGAGACGAAGCGACAGTGCAAGCAAGGTCGCCGTCACCAATGTGGCGCCAACGATTAACGGGAGAACATGCGGAAAGTACCAACCCGAATGCATTTCTATGAATGTCGCAGTGAAATTCGTAATCGGATGAGCGTCGGTCAGGTTCATCCGATAGGCGATCTTCCAGGTGAGCTCATAGAGGGATGCCGCCAATCCCTGGGTTCTGGCGATTGAACCCGGCGTGAAAAATCGCCAAAACAGATAGATGCCGAAGGCACTGGCCGGCAACAGCGCCAGACCCACAAGTTGCCGTCGCGAAAAGCCTTCTACGAAGCCGAAGCGCGCGCCGGCCATGCGGATCAGCAGCCATGACGCGAAAAGCGTGTAGGACAGCCAGTCGACGAAAAACGCTAAATAGATGACGAGAAGCTGAATCGCGAACAGGATGTTCCGCTGACGCGGCGATTCCACGACATACGAAAACGATTCGAGCAAAATGAACGCTGCCGCGTACAACAGGATCGCAATCGTAACGCAGTAGATTTGCGAGAAAAAATAAACCAGCCCGTGAGGATACAAAACCGGAAATGCGACGCCTACGGCGATGAATCCGCAAGCTACAATGTGCAATCTGTTGAATCGGGCGATGTTGAAGGCGGTGAACGCCACCGCCAGGGCGATCATGCCGTGGGTCACCACGTTGAACCAGTTGATCAGCGGCACACTTGGTTCGATCTTCAATATCTCGGCGAGCAGATAAATCGGTACGAACGTGCCCGGCGGCCACGATTGATACAGCGTCACATCTGCCAGGGTCGGCGTTTCCACCGACAATGGCGAGTAGGGGGTCGCAAACCACATATTGAGCGGGCCGTTGACCCACCAATTGTGCGCCCACATCCTGGCGCTGGAAGTCGTGACATCGGCATCGTATACGGGGATCTGGTCCAGATATGGAAAGCGGGTTCGCAGTACGAGCAGCCATAAGGCCGTCACCGCTAAAACCACCGTACTGACGACCGCAGCCTTCAACCGCATATGAAAATCAGTCTCGCATTCCGCACTGCTGGGTCACTACGGCTGCCATCATATTGGCTCAGCGATGCAAGATACAAGCGAAGGAAGCAAGACGACGGGCCTTATGAAGACATTGGACGGGCTGAACGCCCACTTTCAATCCAAAGACCAACGTAGCTACCCCAAGAATACCGTGAGATCACCGGGTTGATTTCCCCGGCTTCCGATGCGTATGCGGAGGTGTACACGCCCTACCGCCCCACGCGCGTCCAGTTCTCCCCGCCGCAGAGCGCGCCGACGCAGCCTTCGACCTTGAGCGTGTCTGCGCCTGTTACCGAGACGCTGCTGGCGTAGGTGCCGCCGTCGTCGGCATTGTAGATCTGGCCCGACCATTTGTTGGGACCGCTGGGGTTCATGCCGCTGAACAGGGGAAGGCCAATCATAGGCCGCCGCTTCAGGGCCGGGTTCGGATTTTTGTCATCGACCTGAGGCTTGCCGGTGGCCTGATCGATCGGCTCCTTCAGGGCGACGATCACGCCGCAAATTCCACCGCCGCATTTGCTGATTTTCACCCTGGCATCGCCCGCCTGGGTCAGCCAGACGCCGGTCGGCTCGGCGCCTTGCGCAAGTGCGGATGGCGCGGCCAGCAATGCCGCCGAGATCGCGATGATGAAAGCCGTTCTGCAAGCCATGAATCATTCCTTACGAAAAAGCAGGCCTGCATAGCAATAAATCAGATTTGTGCAACGTCGGATTGAGTGCAACTTGCCGTTATCATTTGCCCCAGCGGGTCAGACGGATCGACAGCGCCGTGCCGAGGCCATAAACGACCATCGCTGCGCCGACCAGTGCGAACAAGGCCGATGCCGGCGCGCCCATGGAGGCCAGCCACCAGCCGCCGCCCCCGACGATCAGCAACCTTGCGGTGCCGGCCATCACGGGACCGCCGACCTTCGCAGCACCTTGCGAAGAGAAATAGAGACTGACGCCGATCCCGAAAAACGCGAATGCCGGGCCTGCCCAGGTGAAATAGGCATTGGCGGCGGCGGTGACGCCGGGATCGCCGGTGAACATCGAAACCCAGAGCGACGGCTTTGCCGCGACAATCAGTCCGATGGCGCCGACGGTGATGCCGGCCGCAGCGCCCGCGGTCCACGCCACCTGCCGCGCGCGCGTCACGAGGCCCGCGCCAATGGCCATGCCGACCATCGGCACCGAGGCGACGCCGAATGCGAAGGCGATCGGCGTCAACAGGAATTCCAGCCGCGAGCCCATGCCATAGCCGGCCAGCGTCTCGGTACCATAGCCGGCCAGGATTTTGGTGAAGATCAACACCGCCAGCACGGTTTGCAGTGGCGAAAGACAGGACACTGCGCCGACCCTGAGAATGTCGAAGAACATGTCGCGCTGGAATTTGAAGCCATTGAAGTTCAGCGTCAGCCGGCTGCGGCCGCTGACGAGGTGCCAGACGAGGAAGATAGCCCCAGGCGTAAAAGCGGCGAGCTGGCCTGCGGCAACGCCACGCATGCCGAGTCCGGGCAGTCCGAACAGCCCAAGGCCCAGCGCGCCGCCACCGGCGATCTGCACCACCGCGATGCCGATCAGCGTGATCGATGGAATCCGCATATCGCCGGTGCCGCGCACCACGGAGGCCAGCGTGTTGACCAGCCAGATCGCGATCGCGCCGGAGAACAGCACATTCGAATATTGCATGGCCTGTTCGAGCACGCCGTCGCGGCCGCCGAGCAGCGCGTAAAACGCGCGGCCGAATGCCAGCATCGTTACCGTGAAGAACAGCCCGGCGCAGGCGCCGATCATCGCCGCATGCAGGGCCAATGTCGCCGCACGGTCGCGGTCGCCGGCGCCGAGCGCGCGGCTGATGGCGGAGGAAACGCCGCCGCCCATCGCGCCCGCGGACATCATCTGAGTCAGCATGACGAAGGGAAACACCAGCGCGATCCCGGCGAGCGGCTCGGTACCGAGCCGGCCGATATAGGAGGTCTCGGCGACCGCAACCAGCGTCATGCCGACCATGGCGATCGCGTTGGGAAGCGCAAGTGTCAGCAGCGTCGGCAGGATCGGCGAGGCGAGCAGGCCGTTGGCCGGGGCGGACGGAACGGCGGCGGTGGGACGCATGTCGAGCGGGGCGTCAATGGTCATGCGTCACCGGTGATCCAAATCGAATAGATTATGGATGACATATTATCTGGCTGGCCGCGTGCAAGCCACCCGCACCCCGCGCAGAGGTCACCATGGCAGGCCGCATAGGTCGATTATTCCATCGCGCGGCTTGTGCGTGAAATCGAACACGAACGGTGCCATGGCCTCGAAGCGAATTCGTCCCTCCGGCTGCTCGGCATAGACCTCGCCATTAAACGCGTGCCAGCCGCGCGCCTGATAGAACGCTTCATTGTGCGGCTCGCAGAACAACATCGCAAACCGCACCGCTTCGTGGTCGCGCAGGGTCCTGATCGCGGCGTTGAGCGCCAGCGTGGCATAGCCGCGTCCCCGGCAATCCTCCCGCGTCGAGACGCCGCCGATGCCGCCGATCTGGACCTTGCGACCGTCCCAGGTCGCGGTGCGGAAATAGATGCCGACATGGCAGGCCAGCCCCGACCTCTCCGCGTCCTCAGGTACGTCAATCAGCACGCGCAGATCGGCATGGGCCCATTTGACGTGACCCCAGGACAATTTTTCGACAATCTCGCGCGGCCATACCGCTTGCATCAGCGGTTCGGCGCGCGGCCATGAGGAGTCCCCGTTCAGGACGTCGATTTCGATGCTCATTTCATCACCATACAGCGCCGATGCGCGGCTGCCATGCCCGTCATACGCTGCACGCGGGACGCGGCGTTACCGGAAGCCTTCCCGTTCTTGCCAAATTGCGGTGTTTATGCGCAATGGAACCTTCTATAAGGGTTCCCGTTAGACCACGTTCTCCCATCAGTTCGGACATCACCCCATGACCTTCACGCTGCCCAATCTCCCCTATTCCCACGACGCCCTTGCGCCCCACATGTCCAAGGAAACGCTGGAATACCACCACGACAAGCATCACCAAGCTTACGTGACCAACGGAAACAACGCGATCAAGGGGACTGAATTCGAAGGCAAGTCCCTTGAGGAGATCGTCAAGGGTTCGTTCGGCAAGAATCCGGCCGTGTTCAACAATGCCGGCCAGCATTACAACCACCTGCATTTCTGGAACTGGATGAAGCCGAATGGCGGCGGCAGCAAGCTGCCCGGCCGCCTGGAGAAGAAGATCACCGAAGACCTCGGCGGGCTCGAGAAGTTCAAGGCCGATTTCGCGGCCGCCGGCGTTGGCCAGTTCGGCTCCGGCTGGTGCTGGCTGTCGGTCAAGAACGGCAAGCTCGAAATCTCCAAGACCGCGAACGGCGAGAGCCCGCTGGTCTACGGCGCGACGCCGATTCTCGGCTGCGACGTCTGGGAGCACTCCTACTACATCGACTATCGCAACCGCCGTCCCGACTATCTCAAGGCGTTCTGCGATAACCTGATCAACTGGGACTATGTCGACGAGCTGTTCGGCAAGGCCGGAGCCTAAGGCACAGTCATTCCGGGGCGATGCGAAAGCATCGATCCCGGAATCTCGAGATTCCGGGTTCGCCGCTTCGCGCCGCCCCGGAATGACAGCGGAGTAGACATCGAAGGGGTGGTAGTGCGGCTACCGCCCCTTTTCGTTGGCGCTGTACCTTCAAATCCTTGCGGGGAGGGCTCCCGTGCGGCACAACCACTCTGCCGGGATGTTGTGACGTGGAAAAATTGCTGCGATGAGCTATCTGTTGGTCTTTTTCGGCGGCGGCCTTGGCGCGACGCTGCGTCATCTCATCAATCTCACTTGCGCCCGCTGCCTCGGCACCGCCTTTCCCTGGGGCACCTTCATCATCAACATCACCGGCTCGACCGCGATGGGGCTGATCGCGGGTTATCTCGCCTTCAAGGGCGAAGCCTCGCAGCCCTGGCGGCTGTTTTTGATGACCGGCGTCCTCGGCGGCTACACCACGTTCTCGGCCTATTCGCTCGATGCCGCGCTGCTCTACGAGCGCGGCGAGCTTGGGCTCGCGGCGCTTTACGTGATTGGCTCCGTCATGCTCTCGATTGCCGGGCTGTTCGGCGGCCTCGCACTGGTGCGTCAGTTCACCTGAACCAACCGCCAAACGATCACGGGCTGCGTGACGTCCTCGCATGGGCGTCCCTGAGAAGCGCATGGGTATCGTGCGAGCTTCCGTTTGCTTCGCCACACGCGCGGGACTAAGCAGGATGGACTAGCTTCACCCGCCAACGCACGGCCTTGTCAGAACCTCCGCTAACAGACCCGGCGCCAGCCGACGACGCCGAGCCAAAACCCCGGCGTGCCCGGAAGCCGGTCGGCTGGTCGATGATCGTGATCGGCGCGCTCGTCGCGATCTGCGCTGGGCTGGTGTGGCGGCGCGACGGCATCGACGGCGTGCTCAATATTCTCACCCATGACCTCTGGCTGTTCGGCGAAATCATCCCGCGCGTGCTGGCCGGCTGCCTGCTCGGCGGATTCATCGCGGAAATTCTGCCGCACGACAAAGTCTCGCGATCGCTCGGCCCGGAATCGGGCCTGAAGGGGCTTTTGATCGGAACGGCATTCGGCGCGATCCTGCCGGGCGGCCCGTTCACCGCCTATCCGGTGGCCGCGGCATTGCTGACGGTCGGCGCCGATTTCGGCGCCACCATCGCCATGGTCGTGAGCTGGACGCTGATCGGTTACGGCCGCGCGGTCGCCTGGGAGCTACCGATTCTCGGCACCGACTTCACGCTGTGGCGCATCGTGATCTCGCTGCCGATCCCGGTGCTGGCAGGCTGGCTCGGCCGCTTCGTGTTCGTGCGGATGTACCCGAAGGGCGAGCCGTCGTGACGACGTCTGCGCTGATCATCGACTTCACGCTGTGGGGCTCGGTCGCCATTCTCGGCTTCATGGCTTGGCGGCGCGGCCGCGTCGTGCTGGTGTCGTCGGTGCGCGAAGGCTCGATGGACTTCATCAACATCGTGCCGCGCATTGCACTCGGCGTGATCGGCTCGGGCTACATCGCTGCCGTCATCCCGCCGGAAGTCATCACCGGCTGGCTCGGCCCCGACAGCGGCTGGCTCGGCGTGCTGACCGCGGTGATTGCGGGGGCGGCGACGCCCGGAGGCCCGGTGGTCGGTTTTTCGATCGGCGCGGTGGCGCTGAAAGTCGGCGGCGGCACGCCACAGGTGATCGCCTATGTCGTTGCCTGGGCGCTGTTCGCCTTTCAGCGCATGATCCTCTGGGAAATCCCGTTCATGCCGGCCCGCTTCGTCTGGTTTCGCGCCGCGGTGTCAGTGCCGTTTCCGTTTCTGGCGGCCGCGATCGCGATGGTGATTGGGAAGCCGTGAGGGCATAAATGTAAACCAGGATTGGGCTCTGGATGCCCATTTCGCGGGATATGACGGGCAGGGGCATTGGAGAATATCGGTCCTTGGTCAGGCCACCTCGTGGACTTCCGTAATGTTATATTATAACGTCGACCCATGCCTCACTCTCACGACCACGCGCATCACGCTCACGCCCACAGCCACGGTCCGGCGACGCCGCATCCGGCGCAGGCCGCGCCCTGGTCGATCCTGCGGATGACCGTGTCGGCCCGCCTTGCCGCAGCGCTCGCCGTCAGCGTCGCTCTGTGGGCCGTTGTCGTGGTCGCGATGAGGTGAGCATGACCGCGCAGATCAAATTCCGTAACGTCACGCTCGGCTACGACCGGCATCCGGCGGTGCATCACCTCAACGGCGAGGTCGCGCCGGGCGCGCTGATGGCGGTTATCGGGCCGAACGGCGCCGGCAAGTCGACGCTGTTCCGGGGGGTGGCCGGCATCCTCAAGCCGCTGTCCGGCGCGATTGGGCTCGGCGGTCTCGATAGCAGGGACATCGCTTATCTGCCACAGAGCGTCGACATCGACCGCAGCTTTCCGATCTCGGTGTTCGATTTCGTCGGCAGCGGCCTGTGGCGTTCGACGGGCCCGTTCGGCGGCATCGGCAAGGCCGCGCGCGAGAAGATCCTGGCGGCGCTCGCCGCGGTCGGGCTCAACGGTTTCGAAAACCGCGCGATCGGCACGCTGTCCGGCGGGCAGATGCAGCGCATGCTGTTTGCGCGGGTGCTGCTGCAGGATTCGCGCCTCATCGTTTTGGATGAGCCGTTCAACGCCATCGACGCCAAAACCTCGGCGGACCTGATCGCGCTGGTCAGGCGCTGGCATGGCGAGGGGCGCACCGTGCTGGCGGCGCTGCACGATCTGGAGATGGTGCGAAGCCACTTCCCGGAAACCCTGCTGCTGGCGCGCGGGCCGGTTGCGTGGGGGCCGACCGCCGAAGTGCTGACACCGGAAAATCTGCTCGTGGCGATGAAGATGTGCGAAGCCTTCGACGACAGTGCCGCAGCTTGCGCCGCCGATATGCCATCACGGGCGGCCTGATGCTGTACGACGCGCTGTTCGCGCCCTTCATCGAATTCGAGTTCATGCGCCGCGCGCTCGCCGCCGTGATTGCGCTTGCGCTCGGTGCCGCGCCGATCGGCGTGTTCCTGATGCTGCGGCGGATGAGCCTGGTCGGCGACGCCATGGCGCACGCGATCCTGCCGGGCGCTGCGATCGGCTTCCTGGTCTCGGGGCTGAACCTGTTCGCGATGACGACGGGCGGATTGATCGCGGGCTTTACCGTCGCGCTGCTCGCCGGCCTCGTCGCGCGCAACACCGAGCTGAAGGAAGACGCCTCGCTCGCGACGTTCTATCTGGTGTCGCTCGCGCTCGGCGTCACCATCGTTTCCATCAAGGGCACCAATATCGACCTGCTGCACGTGCTGTTCGGCAACATCCTCGCGATGGACGACCAGACGCTATTGGTGATCGCCTTCAACGCCACGATTACACTCCTGGTGATGGCGGTGATCTACCGTCCCCTCGTGATCGAATGCGTCGATCCGGTGTTCCTGCGCACCGTCTCTCGCGCCGGCGCGCCCGCGCATCTGGCGTTCCTGGCGCTGGTCGTCATCAACCTGGTCAACGGCTTTCACGCGCTCGGCACGCTTCTCGGCGTTGGCCTGATGATCCTGCCCGCCGGCATCGCCCGGTTCTGGTCGCGCGACATCACCGGCATGATCTGCATCGCGGTCGCGAGCGCGATTGTCTCGGGCTATGCCGGGCTGGTGCTGTCGTTCCAGACCAAAATTCCTTCAGGCCCCGCGGTCATCCTGATCGCGGCGGTGCTGTATGTCGCATCGCTGTTGTTCGGCCCTGTCAGCGGTTTGGTCCGGCAGATGTTTCCCGGCCGTCATCTCGAGGCGTAGTCATGATCCGGTACTGGCTTATCGCTCTCGCCATGCTCGCGGCCGGCGGCCCGGCCCGCGCCGAGGACCGCCTCAACGTCGTTGCGAGCTTCTCGATCATCGGCGATTTCGTCCGCCAGGTCGGCGGCGATCGCGTCGAGGTCACGACGCTGGTCGGGCCCGACGGCGATGCGCATGTTTATGTGCCGGCGCCGTCGGACGCCAAGCGGGTTGCGGGTGCAAGGCTTGTGTTCGTCAATGGTCTTGGGTTCGAGGGCTGGTTGTCACGGCTCGTCAAATCCGCCGGCGGAAAGGCGACCGTCGTAACCGCGACTACCGGCATTACGCCGCTCAAGCTCGGCTCGGTAGCCGATCCTCATGCCTGGCAATCGGTTGCCAACGCCAAGATCTACGTGGCCAATATCCGCGACGCGCTGGTGGCCGCCGATTCCGCCAGTGCCGAAACCTTCAAGTCCAACGCCAGCGCCTATCTGGCGCAACTCGACGCATTGGACCGCGAGGTGCGCGAGACGGTCGCCAAAATTCCGGAAGGCCGCCGCAAGGTGATCTCGACCCACGGCGCGTTCGGTTATTTCGCCGCCGCCTACGGCATCGAATTCATTGCGCCGGTCGGCGTATCGACCGAATCCGAGGCCAGTGCCCGCGATGTCGCAAAGATCATCACCCAGATCAGGGCGACCAAAATACCGGCAGTTTTTCTCGAAAATATCAGCGATCCCCGCCTGATGGGCCGGATATCGGCCGAGACCGGCGCCAGGGTCGGCGGAACGCTCTATTCCGACAGCCTGACCGGCGAAAAGGGCGATTCTCCCACTTACATTGCGATGGTCAGGCACAATATAAAGGCCCTGACCAGCGCGCTGAGCCCATAGGGCAGGGGCCTCCCTGCTGCCGGTGCGTAAAGCCATTTCCGCTCCGGAGCCATTATGTCTGAACTTTCGTCCCAAAAAATTCCAGTGACCGTGCTGACGGGTTATCTCGGCGCCGGCAAGACCACGCTGCTCAACCGCATCCTGTCGGAAAACCACGGCAAGAAATACGCCGTCATTGTCAACGAATTCGGCGAGATCGGCATCGACAACGACCTCATCATCGGCGCCGATGAGGAAGTGTTCGAGATGAACAATGGCTGCATCTGCTGCACCGTGCGCGGCGACCTCGTCCGCATCATGGACGGCCTCATGAAGCGCAAGGGCAAGTTCGACGCCATCATCGTCGAGACCACGGGGCTGGCCGATCCGGCGCCGGTGGCGCAGACCTTTTTTGTCGACGAAGACGTGCAGAAGAACGCGCGGCTCGACGCGGTCGTCACCGTAGCCGACGCCAAATGGCTGAGCGATCGTCTCAAGGACGCGCCGGAAGCCAAGAACCAGATCGCGTTCGCCGACGTCATCGTGTTGAACAAGACCGACCTCGTCTCCAAACCGGAATTGGCCGAAGTCGAGGCCCGAATTCGCGGCATCAACCCATATGCAAAGCTGCACCGCGCCGAGCGATGCAAGGTCGCGCTATCGGACGTGCTGGAGCGCGGCGCGTTCGATCTCGATCGCATTCTTGAGATCGAGCCGGAATTCCTCGACGCCGGCGACGATCATCACCACCACGATCATGATCACCATCATGATCATGACCATCATCACAACGATCACAGCCACAGCCATGGCGGATTGAAGCACTATCACGACGAGGAAATGCAATCGCTGTCGCTGCGGTCGGACAAGCCGCTCGACCCGACCAAATTCATGCCGTGGCTGCAAAACCTTGTCGCCACAGAGGGCCAGAAGATCCTGCGCTCGAAAGGCATCCTCTCGTTCACCGACGACGACGATCGTTATGTGTTCCAGGGTGTGCACATGATGCTGGAAGGCGATCATCAGCGTCAATGGAAGGAAGGCGAGCCGCGCGAAAGCCGCGTCGTCTTTATCGGCCGCGAGTTGCCGGAAAAGACGATCCGCGAAGGTTTCGAAAGCTGCATTGTTGCGTGAGACGGAAATCATGTCTTCCGAACAGCTCACCATTGCATCACTGACCGACCGCGTGAAATCCGTCGCGGTCGGTGCTCCCGCCTCCGCCGTGCATTTCCTCGGCGAGCGCGCTGCCTTCGTGTGTGCCGAGGAAAAAGTCGCAATCGCCGATGCCACCGGCGAAATCTCCCATGTGGTCGTGCACGTCGGCGCCATCCTCTGCACCGCGTCCGATGGCAAGCGCGTCGTCACCGGTGGCGACGACGGCAAGCTCGTTGCGTTGAACGCAAAGGGTGAGACGTCGGTGCTCGCGACCGATGCAAAGCGGCGCTGGATCGACAATGTCGCGCTGCATCCCGATGGCGCGTTTGCCTGGTCGGCTGGCAAGACGGCGTTCGTCCGCAGCAGCAAGGGCGAGGAGAAGACTTTTGATGCGCCGTCGACCGTGGGCGGCCTCGCCTTCGCGCCAAAAGGCCTGCGCGTGGCGGTCGCCCATTACAACGGCGTGACGCTGTGGTTTCCCAACATGGCGGCGAAGCCGGAATTTTTGGAATGGGCCGGCTCGCACCTCGCCGTCACCTTCAGCCCCGACAACAAATTCCTGGTCACCGCCATGCATGAGCCGGCGCTGCATGGCTGGCGGCTCGCCGATATCAGGCACATGCGGATGAGCGGCTATCCCGGCCGCGTCCGCTCGATGTCGTGGAGCGCGGGCGGCAAGGGGCTCGCCACGTCGGGTGCGGACAGCGTGATCATCTGGCCGTTCGCCAGCAAGGACGGTCCGATGGGCAAGGAGCCCGCGATGTTGGCGCCGCTGCAGGCGCGCGTTTCCATGGTGGCCTGTCATCCGAAGCAGGACATCATGGCCGCGTTCGCCAGCAAGGACGGTCCGATGGGCAAGGAGCCCGCGATGCTGGCACCGCTGCAGGCGCGCGTTTCCATGGTGGCCTGTCACCCGAAGCAGGACATCATGGCTGCAGGCTATAGTGACGGCACCGTGCTGATCGTGCGGCTCGAGGACGGCGCGGAAATTCTGGTGCGCCGCAACGGCAGCGAGCCGGTTTCGGCGCTGGCCTGGAACGCGAAGGGCACGCTGCTGGCCTTCGGCACCGAGGACGGCGACGCCGGGATGCTGGAATTCTAGGCCCTCGGACAGGTACCAAGCAGGTTCCCCGCGGAACTATGCGCCTTGCCGGCCGTTGAGCCCACGAACCATTTCGTGGGTCGAACGATATGCCTGCCGATGCTCGTCAGCGCAAATACCGAAGGGAAATGCTTGGCGCGTCCACGCTGATCGCGGTCGGGCTAATCATTTCGGCGCTGTCGCTGAGCGAGATCGTGGCGCGCGATTCCCAGCACGTCGCGCAGGCGACACCGCCAACGCAATCGACGCCAGACGCGGAAACGAAACCGCCCGCGCCGCCTGCGCCGTCCGAACCGGGCACGACCGGGCAAAGGCCATCAGACGTTCCGCCGCAGCCGGCCCGTCCCGACCCGGAAGCGCAGAAGTCGGGCGCTCAGCCCGCGCTGCCGCCGGCGCCGGCGGAGAAGACTGCACCGCCGATACGCGAAAAGGAAAAATGATCCCACTGCCGTTGCGCCAATTGTGCAATCGCAAAATCGTGGGCTGAAGCCCGCCGCGCTCGTTCGATGCGCAAATGTGTGGGCCATGTGACCCTGTTCGCCCGTATCAATTCGTAGGAGAGGGCGCAGGCCTCGCCTTCGAACGCCTTGTGTTGATCCCCGACAAGCGGTTAGGCTTGCTGCAAAACAGCCGGCAGGGTCGAATAACAGCCGGCAGCTCAGGGAGTGATGCATGCGTGAGTTAACGCCGGAAACGATCACGGACGCCGTGCTCGACCAGATGGCGACGACGCCTGACCCTCGTCTGAAGGAGATCATGGCGTCGGCGGTAAAACATCTCCATGCCTTCGCCCGCGAGGTCAACCTGACGCCCGCGGAATGGATCAAGGGCATCGAATTCATGACTGCCGCCGGCAAGATGTGTTCGCCCGAACGGCAGGAATTCATCCTGCTATCCGATACGCTCGGCCTCTCGGCGCTCGTCAACGGACTGCACGACGCAACCGCGCTCGAGGAAGCCACCCACACCAGCCTGCTTGGCCCGTTCTACCGCGAGGCCACGCCGACGCTTGCAGCCGGCAGTTCGATCGCCAAGAACCCGAATCCCGGCAGCGAGTGCGTGTTGTATGGCCGCGTCACAGATGCTGCGGGCAAACCGGTCGCGGGCGCCACCGTCTCGATCTGGCAGACCGGCGCTGATGGCCTCTATGACATCCAGGCCAGCGCGACCTCGGTCGACTACCGCGGTGTGTTCGCCACCGATGCCGATGGCCTCTATGTGCTGCGCACTGTCAAGCCGCTCGGCTATTCGATCCCGATGGATGGCCCGGTCGGCGCGATGGTGAAGGCGCAGGCGCGGCATGGCATGCGGCCGGCGCATATTCACTTCCTGGTCGGCGCAGTCGGCTATCGTGAGCTGGTCACGGCGCTCTATCTGCGTGACGATCCCCATCTGGCCGATGATGTCGTGTTCGGCTCGTCCGGCGATCTTGCCGTCGACGTGGTGGCCAATGATCCGGGCTGCCCGATCAAGGGCATGCCGAGCATCCGCTTCGACATGCGGTTGTCGCGCGAAAGCGCCGCTGACAAGACCAGCGGGCGCGTCGGCGCCGATCCGTCCGCGATCATGAAACAAGCCAAAAGCGAACCGGCTCCGGCGGGTGCCGGCGGCTAGCCCGAGACTGACACGATCCACTTCACCGCAGCCGGGCGAAGATCCGGCGGACGCAGAAATACAACGACATAAGGGGGAAGCGATGAAACGCAGAACATTCCTGGGCGGCGCAATGGCCGTCGCGGTGGTAGGGCACGGGTCGAGCGCTCTTGCCCAGCAGCCGCCGATCAAGATCGGCATGTCGATGCCGCAGACTGGCGGCCTCGCCGGCGGCGGCAAGGCGTCGCTGCTCGGCATCGAGATCTGGCGCGACGATATCAATGCCAAGGGTGGGCTGCTCGGCCGCAAGGTCGAACTGGTCGTCTATGACGACAAGTCGAGCGCATCGGAGACGCCCGCGATCTACGCCAAGCTGGTCGACGTCGACAAGGTCGACCTGCTGTTCGCGCCCTATGCAACGGTACCGACCGCGCCGATCATGCCGTTCGTCAAGCAGCGCGGCCTCTTGTTGATGGGGAATTTCTCGTTCCAGGTGAACAGCAAGGTCGGCCACGACATGTGGTTCAACAATGCACCCTGGGGGCCGGCCGATAGCTGGGCGGCTTCGTTCCTCGACCTGGCGCAAAAGGCCGGCGGCAAGAACATGGCGCTATTGACGGCGGATCAGGAATTCGCGCAGAACCTCGCGCTCACCGCGCGGGACGTCGCCAAGAAGCGCAACATCCCGATTGTCTTCGATCAGACCTATCCGCCGAACACGGTAGAATTTTCGTCCATCATTCGCGCGCTGAAAGCGGCCAAGCCCGACATCGTCTATGTCGCGTCCTATCCGCCGGATTCGGCCGGAATCCTGCGCGCCGTGAACGAGATCGGGATCGGCGACAGCGTCAAGATTTTCGGCGGCGGCATGGTCGGCCTGCAATTTGCCGCTGTGATGTCGAACCTCGGCTCGCTGCTCAACGGCGTCGTGAACTACAATACCTGGCTGCCGGAAAAGAGCATGTATTTCGACGGCACCAAGGAATTTTTCGACAAATACACCAAGCGCGCCGTCGAGGCCAAGGTCGATCCGCTCGGCTACTATCTGGCGCCGTTCGGCTATGCGATGGGCCAGATGATCGAGGCGGCGGTCGGCGCGACCAAGTCGCTCGACCAGAAGGGCATCGCGAAATATCTGCGCGAGAACGAGCACAAGACCATTGTCGGCCCGATCGCTTTTTCGGCCGATGGCGAGCGCAAGGAAACGGCGACGCTGCAGGCCCAGTTCCGCGGTGTGAAGGACAAGGATATCGAACAGTTCCGCTCCTCCGGCAAGCAGGTGATTCTATTTCCTGATAAATTGAAAACCGGAGAGCTCATCAGTCCCTTCGAGGCTGCCCGAAACTAGGCCTCGTGGCTTTTCCGGCTCAGGGCCAAGGGGGGACTTGAATTGTATTCGATGGACCTGCTGCTTGGGGCAGTAGTGCTTGGCGTGCTGCTCGGCTGTTTCTATGCAGCCGTCAGCGTCGGCTTGTCCGTTTCGTTCGGCTTGCTCGACGTTCCCCACGTCGCGCATCCGGCGTTCCTGGTGCTGGCGTCCTATGGCGTGTACCAGCTCAACGAGAGCTACGACATCGACCCGCTGCTGGCGGGCCTCGCCATCACGCCGCTGTTCTTCCTGTTCGGCCTGCTGGCCTACCGCATCTACTACGAAACCTTCGAGCGGCGCGGCAGCGACGCGGCCGTCCGCGGCATTGCGTTCTTCTTCGGCATCGCCTTCATCATCGAGGTGTTGATCATCCTGCAATTCGGCGTCGACCAGCGCTCGGTTTCCGCGACCTATATCGGCAAGTCGTGGCGGTTCGGCGAGTTTCGGATACCGATCCGGCAACTGGTGGCGTTCGCGGTGGCGCTGGCGCTGACGGTGCTGCTTGCCGTGTATCTGTCGAAGACCTTCATGGGCCGCGCGATCCGCGCGGTCGCGCAGGACGAGGAGGCGCTGCGGCTGATGGGCGCCAATCCGGTCCGCATCAAGCAATTTGCCTTCGGCATCGCCACCGCCGTGCTTGGCATCGCCGGCGCGCTGCTGATCATCGTGGCGCCGGTCGAGCCGACGCTGGATCGCGCCTATATCGGGCGGACCTTCTGCGTCGTCGTCATGGCCGGGCTCGGCAGCATCAGCGGCACGCTGATCGCCGCCATCATCCTCGGCGTCGCCGAATCCATCGTGCTGACGTTGTTCGGGGCCTCCTGGGCGCCGGCGATCTCGTTCGCAATGCTGCTCGGCGTGCTCGCCGTCCGGCCGCAAGGTCTGCTCGGCCGATGAACAAGCGCAGCCACAGCATCGCATTCTGGGCCGCCGTCGCCGTCTTCCTGGTCGCCGTGCTGTCGATGACGCAGATCGTCCGCAACGAATATCCGTTTTTTGCCGGCTACGTCATCCTGCAGTTCATCGCGCTTGCGGTTGCCTGGAGCATCCTCGGCGGCTATGCCGGCTACGTCAATTTCGGCACCAACGCCTTTTTCGGCGTCGGCGTCTACACGGCGGTAGCCCTGTTCAAGGCGACAGGCGCGCCGCTCGTGGTGCAGATCGCAGCCGCCGCCGTCGTCGGCATGACGCTCGGCTTTGGCGTTGGCCTCCTCACTTTGCGGATGCGCGGCATCTTCTTCTCGATCGCGACGATTGCGCTGGCGATCATCATCGAGACCTTTGTGATGAACTGGCGGTTCGTCGGTGGCGCGGCCGGCATCCAGATCCAGCGGCCGCCGGTGATGGCGCCGTTCGACAGCTATGTGAAGATGCTGTTTTTCGTGCAGGCCGTCCTGGTCGTCATCGCAATCGCGATCGCGCGCTACGTTCAGAATTCCCGGATCGGCCGCGGCCTGCAGGCGCTCAGGGACGACGAGCTCGCGGCCGAATGCACCGGCGTGCCGACGCTGAAGTTGAAGCTGATCGCCTGCATGATCTCAGGCGCACTGATCTCCGCGGCCGGTGCGCCCGCCGCCATGTACCTGCAATATGCCGATCCATCCTCGGCGTTCAACCTGAGCTACTCGGTCTCGGCGCTGGCGATGGCGCTGATCGGCGGTACCGCGCACTGGATCGGCCCGGTGTTAGGGGCCATCCTGCTCGGCTCGACGCAGCAGCTTCTCGCCGTAACCATCTCCTCGGAGGTCAACGTGCTGGTGCTCGGCATCATGCTGGTGCTGTTCGTGGTCGGCGCGCCAAAGGGCATCATTGGGCTGTTGCGGCCGCGCTACCGTCTGCGCGCGGGAGGCAAGCAATGAATACAGCAGCCCTCGACGCACCTCTGCTGCAGGTGGGGACTCTGACAAAGACCTTCGGCGGCTTCACCGCGCTCGACAATATCAGCGTCGATATCCGAAAGGGCGAACGGTTCGGCCTGATCGGCCCGAACGGCTCGGGCAAGACCACGCTGATCAACTGCATCTCCGGGGCGTTGAAGCCGCAGGTCGGAAGCGTGGTGTTCTGCGGCGAGGACATCACGCAATTGCCGCCGCACTTACGCGCGCGCCGTGGCATCGCCCGCAGCTTCCAGATTCCGCGGCCGTTCAGGAGCATGACGGTGCTGGAAAACCTCATGGTCGGGCTCGACTTCGCTGCCGCGGGTTCAGCCGCGGCGGAGGAAGAAATCCCGATGTCGATCCTGACGCGGATGGGGCTGGCCTCGAAAGCCGGCGCCGCGAGCGATACGCTGAGCCAGGTGGAGCTGCGCAAGATGGAGCTCGCCCGCGCGATGGCCGTGCGTCCGAAGCTTTTGATTTCGGACGAGGCGATGGCCGGGCTGTCGTCTTCCGAAGTCGATGAGGTGCTGGATCTGCTGATCAGCCTTGGCGAGGAAGACATCACCATCATCATGATCGAGCACATCATGCAGGCGGTGATGCGCTTTTCGGAGCGGGTGATGTGTCTCGACGCGGGAAAAATCATCGCGCTCGGCGCACCCAGCGAGGTGATGGCCAACAAGCGGGTGCAGGAGGCCTATCTTGGCACTTAGCCTTGCCATCGAAGGCCTCGATGCCGGCTACGGGGCCGTCAAGGCGCTGCGCGGCGTCACGCTGCATGTCGAGGCCGGCGAGACCGTGGCCTTGCTCGGCACCAACGGCAACGGCAAGAGCACGCTGATGAAGTGCGTCATGGGCTTGGTGCGTCCGGATAGCGGCCGGCTTGCGCTGTCGATTGACGGCGTAGCGCATGACCTGACAAAGCTCTCGCCCGAGGCGATCGTCGATCTCGGCGTGGCGCTGGTGCCGGAGGGGCGGCGGCTGTTTCCCAAGCTGACGGTGACGGAAAACCTGATGCTCGGCGCGTTCAGGAGAATGGCCCGCAGCGCCATCCAGCAGAATCTCACACTCGTCTTCGACACCTTTCCGGTGCTGAAGGAGCGGCGCAGCCAACTCGCCGGCACCATGTCCGGCGGACAGCAGCAGATGCTGGCGATTGCGCGCGCGCTGATGTCGTCGCCGCGGCTGCTCTTGATCGATGAGCCGTCTGTCGGGCTGTCGCCGCTATTGGTGTCGCAGACCATTGCGAAGATCGGCGAGCTCAAGCAGCGCGTCGGCCTGACGGTGCTGATGGCGGAGCAGAATTTCAACCAGGCGATCCGGATCGCCGACCGCGGCTACATCATCGTTCACGGCGAGATCGCGGTGGCTGCGCAGTCGGTCGATGAATTGAAGGCCAACGATATCGTCAAGCGGCTCTATCTCGGCGGCGTCGCGTAGAGCCTTTCGGTTCTGATTGAATCAGAACCGGGCTCTAGATTCTTGTTTGACGCATTTTCTTGACGCGAACCGGTGTCCACTTCGCTTGAAAACGCTCTGAGCCATGCGACTATTGTGCGCCCCTGAGCGTGCAGGCGGTCGAGCAGGTCGTCACCACGCCGCGCTCGCAGGCGATGCACACCGCGACGCACTGCTTCTTGTCCTTGGGATTGTACTGGCTGAAAAGCTTGCGGGCGCAATTGTCGATCGAGCCCGTGACGTCAGCATTGCTGCCGCTGTCGGGCGTGCACGACGCCAGCGCCGCCGCTGATAGCACGATGGCAATGATGCTGCGCATGTTGCTCGCTCCATCGAAGGGAGCCGCCGCTCAAAAACCCGGGCGACGGCCCAGGGCCCTCGCAGAAATTTACCCTTCAGGATGGCGCGATTGGATTAATCGACTGTTACACGGCACCGGATTCCGGTGCGTAGTTCTACGCCGGTCGAGGCCGTGGAAGAACAATGTGCGCTGCAGCGGGGGAGCTGCAGCGCGCCTGTGTTGCTGTGTTGCGGTGTTACCGCACCAGCACGTTCCTGAACTGCCAGGGATCCGACGTGTCGATATCCTCCGGGAACAGGCCGGGCCGGTCCGACAGCGGCGTCCAGTCGGTGTAAAATCCCTTCACCGGGCCGAGATACGGCATCTGGATTTCCAGGCAGCGGCGGAAATCCATATCGTCGGCCTCGACGATGCCGGCCTCGGGGTTTTCCAGCGCCCACACCATGCCGGCCAGCACGGCCGAGGACACCTGCAGGCCGGTGGCGTTCTGGTAGGGCGCGATGCGGCGGGTTTCCTCGATCGAGAGCTGCGAGCCGTACCAATAGGCGTTCTTGCCGTGGCCGTAGACCAGCACGCCGAGCTCGTCGATGCCGTCCTCGATCTCGTTCTCGTCGAGGATGTGCCACTTTGGCTGCATCTTGCCGGTTGCGCCGAACATCTCGTGCAGCGACAGCACAGCGTCATTCGCCGGGTGGTAGGCGTAATGGCAGGTCGGGCGGTAGACCACCTTCGTCCCATCGCGCACCGTGAAATAATCCGCGATCGAGATCGACTCGTTATGGGTGACGAGGAAGCCGTACTGCGCGCCTGGCGTCGGGCACCAGGAGCGGACGCGCGTGTTGGCACCGGGCTGCAACAGATAGATCGCCGCGCCACAGCCCTCGGTGTGCTGCCGGCCGTTGTCCGGCATCCATTTCTCATGCGTGCCCCAGCCGAGCTCGGCCGGCTGCATGCCTTCGGAGACGAAGCCTTCGACCGACCAGGTGTTGACGAACATGTTCATCAGCTTCGGCTTCTTGGAACGCTGCGTGTCGCGCTCGGCAATGTGGATGCCCTTGACGCCGAGTTTTTGCGCGAGCTGGCCCCAGCCTTCGCGGCTCTTCGGCTCATTGACCTCAACGCCGGTGTCGCGGGCGATGTCGAGCAGCGCCTGCTTGACGAACCAGGACACCATGCCGGGATTGGCGCCGCAGGTGGAGACGGCGGTGGTGCCGCCCGGGCTCTTGTGCTTGGCCGCCAGCAGCGTCTCGCGCAGCGCATAATTGGAGCGCCTCTCGGGGCCGATCGCCTTGTCGAAATAGAACCCGTGCCACGGCTCCACGACGGTATCGATGTAGAGCGCGCCGATCTCGCGGCACAGCGTCATGATGTCGACGGACGAGGTATCGACCGACAGGTTGACGCAAAAGCCCTGGCCGCCGCCGGCGGTCAGTAGCGGCACCAAGACCTCGCGGTAATTGTCGCGGGTCACCGCCTGCTTGATGAAGCGCACGCCGTGCTGCTTGGCCAGTTCGCCATCCTCATGCGGGTCGATGATGACGAAACGCGACTTGTCATAATCGAAGTGGCGTTCGATCAGGGGCAGCGTGCCCTTGCCGATCGAGCCGAAGCCGATCATGACGATCGGGCCGGAAATTTTCGCATGGATTGGCGCGGACGGGCTCATAAGTGGGTCTCCGGAAAAATTACGATGTGTCTTGAAGGGGATTAGGCGGTGCGGCGCTTCGCCGTCACTTCGATCTCGATCTTCATCTCGGGCTTGTAGAGGCCAGCGACTACCAGCAGGGTTGTGGCCGGACGGATCTCGCCGAAGACTTCGCCGCAGACCGCAAAGAAGGCGTCCGCATCGGCAATGTCGGTGATGTAGTAGGTCGCGCGGACGATGTCGGCCATCGCAAAGCCGCCTTCCTTGAGCGCCGCCTCGATGTTGCCAAAGCAGTTGCGGGCCTGGCTCGCGATATCGGCCGGAATGACCATGGTCTTGTAGTCGTAGCCGGTGGTGCCGGCGACGAAGGCGAAATCGCCGTCGATGACGGCGCGGCTGTAGCCGGCGGTCTTCTCGAACGGCGAGCCGGTGGAAATCAGGCGGCGGGGCATCGGAACCTCGATCTTGGGAACGATCCTGGGAATGATCCGGCGGCGGGATGGGCGCGGTTTAAGGGCTTTTCCCCGGCGCGCGCAACCCCTGGCGACGTCACCGGGAATGCCGGGTGAAGTCGGAGGCCGGCGGCGCGCCGGCGCTCCAGCGACGCACGAGAATGTCCCTGACGATCAGGCCACGCGCGGCAGGAGCAAGGTCTTCGCCTTCCTGGCCCGCACTGCCTTTGTTTGCGGCAAGCGTGCACCGGTCGGAACGATCATGCCGCAGGCGCCGTCAAGCGCGCCTTCGCAAAACTCCAGGCCGAGCAGGCGGTCGCGCTCGAAGGCGCCTGGCAGCGACAGCTCGCCGGTCTTCGCGGCCGAGAAGCCGAAGCGGGCGTAGTAGGGCGCATCGCCGAGCAGGACTACCGCGCGATGGCCACGCGCCTTCGCCGCCGCGAGCGCGTGGTCCATCAGCGCAGCCCCGACCCCGAGCTGGCGAGAGGATGCCTCCACCGCCAGCGGGCCGAGCATGAGCGCCGGGATGCCCCCGGCGCTGACGTGCCACAACCGCAACGTACCGACCAGCCGGCCCTGGCTCACGGCCGAAAGGCTGAGGCCTTCGGCGGGCGCGCGTCCGTCGCGCAGGCGCTGGCAGGCGCGCATATGGCGGTTGTCGCCAAAGCAGGCATCCAGCAGCGCTTCGCGCGCGGCGACGTCCGACGCTCGCTCCGCACGGATCGCGAACGGAGTGGCTTTCGGGGTGAGGGCGACAGTGGTCTTCCGCAAGGCAGTCATGGCACGTCAGTCCCCGCTCGCAACGGCGATCAAGCCGCGCAAAGCGTTGTCATTGATTGGCAATGTCAGGGGAGGGAGCCGGCGCACCGGCTCTCGTTATTCAAGCCTCAAAAAGAGGCAGCTCAGATGTGGTAGGTCCTGAGCGGCGGGATGCCGTTGAACGCCACCGACGAGTAAGTCGACGTGTAGGCCCCGGTGCCTTCGATCAACAGCTTGTCGCCAATCTCGAGCGTCACCGGAAGCGGGTACGGCATCTTCTCGTACAGCACGTCGGCGCTATCGCAGGTGGGGCCTGCGAGCACGCACGGCGTCATCTCCGCGCCGTCATGCGGCGTGCGGATGGCGTAGCGGATCGACTCGTCCATCGTCTCGGCGAGACCGCCGAACTTGCCGATGTCGAGATACACCCAGCGCACCTCGTCCTCGTCGCTCTTCCTGGAGATCAGGACGACTTCGGTCTCGATGATGCCGGCGTTGCCGACCATGCCGCGGCCCGGCTCGATGATGGTCTCCGGGATCTGGTTGCCGAAGTGCTTGCGCAGCGCACGGAAGATCGACCGGCCATACTGCACGACCGGAGGAACGTCCTTGAGGTACTTGGTCGGGAAACCGCCGCCCATGTTGACCATGGACAGGTTGATCCCGCGCTCCGCGCAGTCCCGGAACACCGTCGAGGCCATCGCCAGCGCGCGGTCCCACGCCTTCACCTTGCGCTGCTGCGAGCCGACATGGAACGAGATGCCGACCGGCTCCAGCCCCAGGCGCTTGGCGAGGTCGAGCACCTCGACCGCCATCTCCGGGTCGCAGCCGAACTTCCGCGACAGCGGCCATTCGGCGCCGGCGCAGTCATAGAGGATGCGGCAGAACACTTTTGCGCCGGGAGCGGCGCGCGCGATCTTCTCGACTTCGGCGGCGCAGTCGACCGCGAACAGGCGAATGCCGAGCGCGAAGGCGCGCGCGATGTCGCGCTCCTTCTTGATCGTGTTGCCATAGGAGATGCGGTCCGGCGTCGCACCGGCAGCCATCGCCATTTCGATTTCGGCAACGGTTGCGGTGTCGAAGCAGGAGCCCATGGAGGCGAGCAGCGACAGCACTTCGGGGGCCGGATTGGCCTTCACCGCGTAGAACACGCGACTGTCGGGCAGCGCCTTGGCAAAGGTCTGGTAATTGTCGCGCACGACCTCGAGGTCGACGACGAGGCACGGCTCGGTGTCCTGGCCCTCGCTGCGGCGGTTACGCAGGAATTCCTGAATACGTTCGGTCATAGCACCCTCCAAACGGCCCAGCGACGGGTCCCGTTCAAATTTGATCTCGGACGTGAGTGCTTTGGCGTTGCCGCACGATGGAGACGCGACGAAGCCTCGAACTCAAGAACCGAATTGTGCTGCCGTGGATTGGTTGGGAATTTTCCCGCCCGCTCACCTGGCAATGAAGGACAAGCCTTTTCAGTAGCCCGCGCCGGCGGTGGAATGCCGGTAGAGACCAAAAAAGCCCGATCCGTCGTTGCTTTAAGTCGCGTCCCCCGTTGAGAGCGGGGTGCGCCGGTTCGCCTCCGGCTGCCAGTCACGGTTGCAAAAGATGGAGAGACCTTCAACGGCATCTCTTGAGAGAGATGCTGGCCACTCGAACAGGAGCGACCCTCGGTTCTTCATCCCTTGGCGGCTGTCCGGCCTCTTGTCCGGATACCTACCGACTGACACACGACCACAGGCACGTGCGAAATTGGGCAAGGCTGGAAATAAGACTTTTGATTCTGCTGCGCAAGAATTTTTTTAGGCTGGGGACAAATTTCCCCGACGTGTGCTTACGAAAGCGTTCGCAGCGCGCACGGCTCACGACAAACATGAATGGAAGTTAAGATTTTCTCAGGCAGGCGATGAACGCTTTAGCGCCTGTGCCGCAGCGCTTTCTTCAAGCGCGCCTGACGCGCTTGAAGAACGGCTCGATGCGCTGCGCGCCGCGGATAAACGCCACCATGATCATCACGCCGATGCCGAACAGCACCGCCTGGAGGATGTGCGCGCTGGTGTCGTCGAGGCCGAACAGGATCGCGAGCGCCCAGCCGCCGGCAAACGCCGCGCCGAACACTTCCGCGCCGATAAGGATCGCCGCCGAAATGACGGTGATGACGCTCGGCCAGACGATCTGGCGGGAGGATGTGGAGGCGGGCTGTGGGCTCATGAAAAAGGTCCTGTTCTGGGGGCGCAATCTCTCCGAAAAGGCCCTCGCTATCAAGCGCAAAAGGCCCAAAAATGCCGCATCGCGTGCTATAGATTGCCGCATCTTCTGGAGCGTTTTCGAGCGAAATCGGTACCGGTTTCAGCCCAAGAAAACGAGGCAAAAACGGGAATTGTGATGTCAGAAACCCTGCAGACGGCGGCCCCTTCGGAAGCTGGCGAAAACCCGCTGCTCCGGCCGTGGCAGACGCCGTTCGAGACACCGCCCTTCAGCGAGATCCAGCCGGAACACTTCCTGCCCGCCTTCGCGCAGGCCTTTGCCGATCACGCCGCCGAGATCGCGGCGATCACCCACGATCCCTCGGTGCCGGACTTCGCCAACACCATCACGGCGCTGGAGCGCTCGGGCAAGCTGCTCGCGAAGGTCTCTGCCGTGTTCTACGACCTGGTCTCGGCGCACTCCAATCCGGCGATCCTGGAGATCGACACGGAAGTCTCCTTGCGGATGGCGCGGCACTGGAACCCGATCATGATGAACGCGGTGATGTTCGGGCGCATAGCGCTGCTGCACGAGAACCGCGCCACGCTCGGCCTGAGCGGCGAACAGATGCGGCTCCTGGAGCGCACCTACACCAACTTCTACCGCGCCGGCGCCGGCCTCGACGAGGTCGCCAAGAAGCGCCGGGCCGAGATCAACGAGCGGCTGGCCCAGCTCGGCACCTCGTTCAGCCATCATCTGCTCGGCGACGAGCAGGACTGGTTCATGGAGCTCGGCGATGACGACCGTGACGGCCTTCCCGAGGCCTTCGTCGCCGCGGCCAAGGCCGCCGCTGAAGAGCGCGGCATGGCGGGCAAGGCGATTGTGACGTTGTCGCGCTCCTCGGTCGAGCCGTTCCTGAAGAGCTCATCCCGCCGCGACTTGCGCGAGAAGGTCTTCAAGGCCTTCACTGCGCGGGGCGACAATGGCAACGCCAACGACAACAACGCCACCATCGTCGAGATCCTTGCGCTCCGCGAGGAGGCCGCCAGGATCATGGGCTTTCCGACCTACGCCGCCTACCGGCTGGAGGATTCCATGGCCAAGACGCCGGAGGCGGTGCGCAGCCTGCTGGAGCGGGTCTGGAAGCCGGCCCGGGAGCAGGCGCTCGCCGACCGCGACGCGCTGCAGGGGCTGATCGCGGAGGAGGGCGGCAACTTCGCGCTCGCCCCGTGGGATTGGCGCTACTACGCCGAAAAGCTGCGGCAGCGGCGGGCCGATTTCGACGACGCGGCGATAAAGCCCTATCTGGTGCTCGACCACATGATCGAGGCCGCCTTCGACTGCGCCACCCGCCTGTTCGGGATCACCTTCTCCGAGCGCAAGGACATTCCGGTCTGGCATCCGGACGTCCGGGTCTGGGAGGTCAAGGACGCCGCCGGCAAGCACAAGGCGCTGTTCTATGGCGATTATTTCGCCAGGCCCTCAAAGCGCTCCGGCGCCTGGATGACCTCGCTGCGCGACCAGCAGAAGCTCGACGTCGACGTCGCCCCGCTGATCATCAATGTCTGCAATTTCGCCAAGGGCGCGGACGGCCAGCCGTCGCTGCTGTCGCCGGACGATGCGCGCACCCTGTTCCACGAATTCGGCCACGGCCTGCACGGCATGCTGTCCAATGTGACCTATCCCTCGCTGTCGGGGACATCCGTGTTCACCGATTTCGTCGAGCTGCCCTCGCAGCTCTACGAGCATTGGCAGGAGCAGCCGCAGGTGCTGCGGCAGTTCGCCAAGCACTACCAGACCGGCGAGCCGCTGCCGGACGACCTGCTGCAGCGCTTCCTCGCCGCGCGAAAATTCAACCAGGGCTTTGCCACCGTGGAGTTCGTCTCCTCGGCGCTGGTCGATCTCGAATTCCATACCCAGCCAGCCGCCGCCAGCCGCGACGTGGCGGCGTTCGAAAAGGCGGAGCTGGAGAAGATCGGCATGCCCGCCGAAATCGCGCTACGGCACCGGCCGACCCAATTCGGCCACATCTTCTCCGGCGATCATTACGCATCGGGCTACTACAGCTACATGTGGTCGGAAGTGATGGACGCCGACGCCTTCGGCGCGTTCGAGGAGGCCGGCGACATCTTCGATCCCGCGGTGGCAAAACGCCTGCACGACGACATCTATTCGTCGGGCGGCTCGCGCGACCCCGAGGACGCCTATATCGCCTTCCGCGGCCGCGAGCCGGAGGCCGACGCGTTGTTGCGCCGGCGCGGCCTGCTCGAAGCAACGCCGGCGGCCTGATTGGCCGGCGCCGCTTCCACGAGTCGTCCCTGCCTTGTGCGCAATTGCGCACTTGGCGCAGGGACCTATAACCTCTGGTATTCGTTGTGAAGGAACAGCCTTTGTCACACTGTCAAACAGAGACGACACGGCGTATGGCTCCCCGCTTTCGCGGGGACAACGTGTTGCGTGTACTGTTCGGCTTGATCGTCGCGTTGTCGTTCGGCACAGCCGCGGCCGAGGCCCATCCCCATGTCTGGATCACCGCCAGGAGCGAGGTGGTCTACGCGCCCGACGGGGTGATGACGGGTGTGCGTCACGCCTGGACGTTCGATGACATGTTCTCGACCTACGCGCTGCAGGGCGTCGCGACCAAGACCAAGGGCGTCTATACCCGCGAGGAACTGGCGCCGCTGGCACAGACCAACGTCGAGTCGCTGAAGGACTTCGCCTATTTCACCTTCGCCAAGGCCGACGGCAAGAAGGCGAAATTCGAGGAGCCGGTCGACTATTACCTCGAATACAAGGACAGCGCGCTGACGCTGCATTTCGTGCTGCCGCTGAAGGCGCCGGCGACCTCGAAGCAGTTGGCGCTGGAAGTATTCGATCCCTCCTACTTCATCGACTTCAAGTTCGAAGACAAGGATCCGGTCAAGCTGATCGGCGCGCCCGCCGCCTGCCAGATGCAATTCCAGCGGCCGAACGACGAGACCGCCAACACCCAGCGCCTGAACGAGCAGAATTTCTTGAACGGCGACAATTCCAATTATGGCGCGATGTTCGCCAACAAGATCATGGTGAACTGCCCATGAGGCGGATGCTCCCCACGAGCCTCGCGCGAGGGATCGCAATGACGGCCGCGGCGATCGCGGCCGTTGCGATTTTCGATGCTGCCTTGCATGCGCTGATGGCGCAGAATCCGTTCGGTGGTCCACGTCCCGCGGCCGAGCCGCAGGTCGGCGGCGTGATCGGATGGATTTTGGCCAAGCAATCCGAATTCTACCGCGAAATGTCCGCTACCATCCGCGCGGCGAAATCGGACGGCAGCGCAGTCTGGACGCTGCTTGGAATCTCCTTTGCTTACGGCATTTTTCATGCCGCCGGCCCCGGCCACGGCAAAGCGGTGATCTCGTCCTATCTCGTCGCCAATGAGGAAACCGCGCGGCGCGGCATCGTGTTGTCGTTCGCCTCGGCGTTCCTGCAGGCGTTGGTGGCGGTCGCGATCGTGGCCGTCTTCGCCTGGCTGCTCTCTTCCACCGCCAAGACGATGTGCTCTGCGGAGAAGGCGATCGAGATCGTCAGCTACGCGCTGATCGCGGCGCTGGGCGCCCGGCTGGTCTGGACCAAGGGCGGCGGTTTTATGCGCGCGCTGCAGGCGAAGCCGGAGCTGGCGATGGCATCGGCCGCGGCTCATCATCACGATCATGATCACGGCCATGCCCATCACCATCATCATGATCACGGCGATCATCACGGCCATGGTCATGACCACGGCCATGCCCATGTTCATGATGAGCATTGCGGCCATTCGCACGGGCCGACACCGGACCAACTCGCCGGTCCCGGCGGCTGGCGGCGCGGCCTCGGGACGATCTTTGCCGTCGGCATGCGGCCCTGCTCGGGCGCCATCCTGGTGCTGGTATTCTCGCTGGCGCAGGGCCTGTTCCTGGCCGGCATCGCCGCGACCTTCGTGATGGGCCTCGGGACCGCGATCACGGTCGCCGCCATCGCCGTGATCGCCGTATCGGCGAAGGGCCTGGCAAAGCGGTTGAGCGCAGGGCGCGAGGGCGGCGGCGCGCTGATCATGCGCGGCATCGAATTCGGCGCCGCCGGCCTGGTGCTGCTGTTCGGCCTCGGCCTGTTGTTCGGCTACCTCGCCGCCGAACGCGCGACGTGTCTCTGATCCACGCTACGAACTGTCGTCCCTGCGAACGCGCAGGGGCCCATAACCACAGGACTAAGTTGGTGGACGAAAGCCGTCGAACAGGGTCTCTCAAAACTTGCGGCACGGCGTACGGGTCCCTGCGCCGAGTGCGCGATTGCGCACGGAGGCAGGGACGACAATCTACCGCGCTAGATTCCGCAACTCTATTTCGGTAACGCAAGTTGCCCGGCTTTATGAAATTGGTTCGCTGCGCTATGCAGGCGGCAGAACACGTAAAGCCGGGGATCCCATGTCACGCGAGCAATTCTGGTTCTTCCACCCGTTCCGGGTGCGCTACTCCGAGATCGACGGCCAGGGCGTCGTCTTCAACGCGCATTACCTGACCTATTTCGACACCACCATCACGGAATATTTCCGCGCGCTCGGCTATGATCAATATGCCGATGCGAGGCAATCCGGCGTCGATTTTCACGTCGTCAAATCCGTCATTGAGTACAAGGCGCCAGTCCGCTTCGACTGGGAGCTCGAGGTCGGCGCGCGCGTGGCGCGGATCGGCAATTCGAGCATGACCTTCGAGCTTGCGATTTTCCTCAAAGGCGGCGGCGATGCGCTGGTGACCGGCGAGATCGTCTGGGTGAACACCGATCAGCAGACCCATCGTCCCGTCCCGATAGCAAAGCCGATCCGCGACCTGATCGCGACGCGGGAGAAGCATCTCGCGGCGTGAGATGTGCGTTGCGGGAGCGCGAAACTATCTTCGTTGCGAGCCAACGGGTCGGCGCAAAGCGCCGGCCAATGACAGGCTCCGCGAAGCAATCCATCCATCCGCGGGCGAGGGACAATGGATTGCTTCGCTGCGCTCGCAATGACATGGAGGGGCCGCGGCGCGAAGTCATAGGGTGGGCAAAGGAGCGTAAGCGACGTGCCCACCCTGAACCCAAGATGTCCCGTCATCCGGAACGAGCGACGGTTCGGGGCATCAGGAGGAAAGCCGCGAGGTAGAGCAGGCCCGTCACGATCAGGAGATTGTTGTATCCGGTAATCAGCGCTGCATATTCCAGGCAACCGCCGACGATCGCTCCCAGCAGGTTGATTGCAAATGCGGACTGCGCGTCCGACGAACTCTGGAAGCGCTTCGAGAAGGCTACGTTCGCCAGATAGATCGGCAGGAATGCCAGTAGGGTCGCAGCCAGCAGCCTGGGCGCGAAGGGGAGAGGCAGCAGCCACTCGGGACGGATGACCCAGGCCAAGGCCAGAGATGCGGCGACCCCGGCGTAGACTACGGGCAGTGATGGCGTCCGGAACTTCCGCGTCGTCTCCACCGCAGCGAGCACGATGACTAGGACGCCGGCGAAGACCAGCGCGTTGACGAACCACGTGGTGCCGAAAAGGAGCGCAAAGGTCGCCACGTTCTTGGTCTCCAGCAGCAGGAACGCCGCCCCCATGAAGAACAGGTCGGCATAGGGGCGCATGTCCCGCAGCGGCCCCCCCAGCGTGCGTACGGCGACGAGGGACGTCAGGAGAACAGCGAGTAGCGTAATCGTATAGAGCGGAGGGAAAGAGCCGCCCTTGAAATAGAGAAACGGCGTATTGTCGGTTGCCGGAGAAACCACGCCATCGCGCGAATCCGGGGTCCAGGTCGTTTCGCAGCGCTGGTCCGCGGCTGTCATCCCGATCGTGATGACCGCTTGCGCATGGACGAATGTGTCGACGCATGGAGCGTGCCCGAATGCCGTGGCGGCAGTTCCGGCCAGCCTGTCGATGAGCCAGCGCTCGCGGTAGTAATTATACATGGCGAAGGCGCCGTGGGGTTTCAGGTGCTCGCGTACGGACGCCAGCGCTTCCTGCGTGAACAGGAATGACTCGAGCCGGATCTGCGAGGCCCCGCTGACCAGTGTCAGCGAGTCGGGCAGCGCGAAGAGAACAAGGTCGTACTTGCGGTCCGTGCTTTCGAGAAATGCCCGTCCGTCATTCGTGTGCATCTTCACCCGCTTGTCGGCGTATGGCCGGTCGGGGTTCTGCTCCATGCCGATCTTGAGAATTCGCGGGTCGATGTCGACTGCATCGACATGGCGGGCCTGCTTGCTCAGGGCGATCGCCACGTCGGACCCGGACCCTGCTCCGATGATCAGAACGTCATCGAGGGGATTTCCGGGCAGCCGAAGATAGGGCGTCCTGTAAATTTCTTCACCCTGCTCCAACTTCCACTTCGCGGGGGCCATCACCTGGTGGGGCACTCCGTTGACGCCGATGTCGAGCAGCTTCGAGCCCGCCACGTCGACTTCCCTGGTAGTGACCTTGTAGTAGGGAGACCAGCTTACGCCGGGAGCCAGCGTCTCCAGCAACAGCTTGCCGACCAGCATCAGCGCCCACGCGCACGTCACAATCCGGCGGGACGGGCTGGCCAACGCCAGATAGAGGATGAACGCGATGAAACCCCAAGCCGCCGACGGCGCATGCAGAAAGCTCAGAGCCGTGAACGCGGATATCCCGAGAAGCGATCCGATCAGATCGTAGCGGTATGCCGTCAGGGGAGGCAGTTTGCCGAAACAGCGACCCACGACTTCGGCTGGCCCCGCCATGATGACTGCCACCATCGCGAAAATGATCGGCAGTGCGAGCCAAGCGGGCGGGCCGCTGGTTTCGAGCGCGGTGAAATAGATTAGGTCGGACCCGGCCCGTTCGATCGTGACGGGGAACCAGAGCGCGCCCACGACGAGAATGCTCAGCAGCGGCATCGATGCCGACCATATGGACCAGCTTTTCCTGCTGATGAGGAAGCCCGCGCCGATACCGAGGAACGAACCCAGGAGCACGAAATTCGAAAAATACGACAGGTGTATGACGTTCGCGCCGAGCCATCGGATCAACGCCAGCTCGAGGAAGAGCATAAGGCAGCTTGCCAGCAACAGTCGAACGACCGTGCGTCCCGACCTGCTTGCCTCGGCCGTGACGTGTTGCGGAGCGTCGTCAGCCGGCGAAATGGAGCCTGCTAGGCTCGGATCAGCAACTCTAAGCAAACTTCACCCCCTCTGTTCGCCGCGGAAGCGGCAATGGCTCTCTCGCGCGAAATCCGCAAACGGAAAGCTCAGTCTTGGCACCGTTTCTCAGGTGGCGGGCTAATGTACCGGATGACGCTCTAAGGGAATCTTAATGCGATACAACTAAAAAGCGATCAGCCAATCCTGCCGCTGTATCAAAGGGTGCTAAGGCGCGCGCCTAAAACTGATCCTGCACGCGGCGATAAACCGGGCGCGCCGCTATCTCCGGGTCATTGCGAGAAGCGAAGCGACGAAGCAATCCATAGCGCCGCTTGCCGAGACATGGATTGCTTCGTCGCTTGCGCTCCTCGCAATGACGATGAGAGACCAGTATGACCCCCAATGTCACACTACGCCGGCAGATACGCCTTGATCGCCGGCATGAAGAAGATCGCGATGTTGATTGCGAACCCCAGCGTCCAGAGGATCGAGCGCAGCGTTGGGCGGTTGCCGAGATAGGTGAAGACATAGGCGATCCGCACGATCACGAACAGAATCGCGAGTTCGTCGATCAGGCGCTGTGGCCCGAGCCGAAATTCCGCCAGCAGCACGGCGACTGCGAAGAACGGAAAGGCCTCGATGCCGTTCTGATGCGCGCCAAGTGCACGGGCGCGGATCGGGTCCTGGTAGAAGGCGGGGTCGCGCGGCTTGGCATTGTCGAAACGGCCGTAGGCGGCCCATTTGACCGATGCGATCGTCAGCAAATACAGCATCAGCGTTCCGAAAACACACCACTCGGCGATCGTCATGGTTCCTCCCCGCGCACGCGCGCCCAGCCGCCAGTTGGGAAGCGTAGCGAACCGGCGGTTATCTTGACAAGGATGGTGCAACGCGCGAAGCCATCGAAATCATGACCGCGGTCGTTCCCCCCAGAAATGCAGCGGCGCCGGCAGCCCTGGAGCAACGCATCGGCGTGCTGCTGGTCAATCTGGGTACGCCCGACACCGCCGATGCCCAGGGGGTGCGGGTCTATCTGAAGGAATTCCTCTCCGACCCGCGCGTGATCGAGGATCAGGGCCTCGTCTGGAAAGCGATTCTCAACGGCATCATCCTGCGGGTGCGTCCGGCCAGAAAGGCGCGCGACTACCAGAAGATCTGGAACGCCGAGAGAGGCGAATCCCCGCTCAAGACCATCACGCGGTCGCAGGCCGAAAAGCTCGCGGCGGCGATCGCCGATCGCGAGCACGTCGTGGTCGATTGGGCGATGCGCTACGGCAACCCGTCGATCCGCTCGCGCATCGATGCCTTGGCTGCGCAAGGCTGCGATCGCCTGCTGGTGGTGCCGCTCTATCCGCAATATTCCGCGGCGACCTCGGCGACGGTCTGCGACGAGGTGTTTCGCGCGCTCGCCGACATGCGCGCGCAGCCGACGCTGCGGGTGAGCCCGCCTTACTACGACAATCCCGATTACATCGAAGCGCTCGCCGTCTCGATGTCAGAACACCTGGCGGCCCTGCCATTCCAGCCCGAACTGATCGTGGCGTCGTTCCACGGCATGCCGCAGAAATATGTCGACAAGGGCGATCCCTATTACGCGCAGTGCATCGCAACGACAGAAAGCTTGCGCAAGCGGTTGGGCCTTGATGCCTCCAAGCTGGTCCTGACATTTCAATCGCGCTTCGGCAGCGACGAGTGGCTGCAGCCCTACACCGACAAGACCATCGAAAAATTGGCGAAAGACGGCGTGAAACGCGTTGTGGTGGTGACGCCCGGCTTCTCCGCCGATTGCCTGGAGACGCTGGAGGAGATCGCGCAGGAAAACGCCGAGATTTTCAAGCACAACGGCGGCGAGCAATTTTCCGCAATTCCCTGCCTGAACGACAGCGAGCCCGGCATGGACGTGATCCGCCAACTCGTTTTGCGCGAGCTTCAAGGCTGGATTTAACCACCTCAACAACCAACTCGCCGTTCGGAGCCCACGAACATCTGGTGGCCCGCAAACGATTCCCTAGCTATATAACCGTAAACTGAGAATAGCCGGCTGAACCGGGCCTACGCCGTTGCAGACAAATGAGAGATCGCGCCGGGCAACGCACCTTTGCCGGCTTTGGAGGGACTTTATGAGTGGCTTCGACATTTTCGCGATTGCCCTTGTTCTACTTGTCATTGCCACATTGTTCGCGGGCGTCAAAACGGTGCCGCAGGGCTATGATTGGACCATCGAGCGGTTCGGCAAATACACCCGCACGCTGTCGCCGGGGTTGAACCTCATCATTCCCTATTTCGACCGCGTCGGCCGCAAGATGAACATGATGGAGCAGGTGATCAACATTCCCGAGCAGGAGGTGATCACCAAGGACAACGCCACCGTGACGGTGGATGGCGTCGCGTTCTTCCAGGTGTTCGACGCCGCGAAAGCAAGCTACGAGGTCGCCAATCTCGAGCAGGCCATCATCGTTCTGACCATGACCAACATCCGCTCGGTGATGGGTTCGATGGACCTCGACCAGGTGCTGTCGCATCGCGACGAGATCAACGAGCGGCTGCTGCGCGTGGTTGATGCGGCCGTCTCGCCATGGGGGCTCAAGGTCAACCGCATCGAGATCAAGGACATCGTGCCGCCGGCCGACCTGGTGGAAGCGATGGGCCGGCAGATGAAGGCCGAGCGCGTCAAGCGCGCCGACATTCTGCAGGCCGAGGGCCAGCGCCAGTCGGAAATCCTGCGCGCCGAAGGCGCCAAACAGGGTCAGATTTTGCAGGCCGAAGGCCGCCGCGAAGCCGCATTCCGCGACGCCGAAGCGCGCGAGCGCCTGGCGGAGGCGGAAGCCAAGGCGACGCAGATGGTCTCCGAATCCATCGCCAAGGGCGATGTCGCAGCGTTGAACTATTTTATCGCCGACAAGTACATCAAGGCGTTCGGACAGTTTGCGGATTCGCCGAACCAGAAGATCCTGATGATCCCGCTGGAAGCAACTTCCGTGCTGTCCTCGCTCGCCGGCATCGGCGAGATCGCCAAGGCGACGTTTGGCGAGAGCGCAGCTTCCGCTGCGGCCGCCGCACGGCGGACATCGTCGGTGCCGAACGCTGGCCCGACCCCGCCTCCGGTCACGCCGCAGCGGTGAGAGCTTGATCTGGAGGATCGATTAGAGGTTCGTGTCATGACCGACATATTCTCGACGTTAGGCACCTGGAATTGGCTGATCTTCGGCTTCGTCCTGATGGCGCTGGAATTGCTCGCGCCGGGTGTCTTCATGTTCTGGCTCGGGCTCGCGGCGCTATTGGTCGGGCTCGTCTCGTTTGCGATCAGCCCGTCCTGGCAGACGCAGCTCCTGATGTTTGCGGTGTTCGCGGTTGCCGCGGTACCGGCATGGCGGCACTTTGCGCGCAGCGAAGGCAGCCGCAGCCTGAGCAACCCGTTTCTCAACAACCGGACCAAGGCGCTGATCGGCCGAGAGTTCACGCTGGAAAAGCCGATCGTCGGCGGCACCGGCACCGTGCGGATCGACGACACGATCTGGCGCGTCGCCGGCCCCGACGCGCCGGCCGGCAGCCGCGTCAGGGTAGTGCAGGCCGATGGCGCCAGCCTGACGGTGGCGGTGGCTTAGCGCTCCATCATCTCCTTGCAATATGCTACAAAAACTGTAGCATTGCTACTGTATTAGTAGCAAGGGAGTTGGCCATGTCACAAACCGTGCCGCGCATCGCGCCACTTGAGCCGCCTTATGCACCTGACATTGCCGAGCAGTTCGACCGCATCATGCGCGGCGCGCCGCCGCTCGTGCTGTTTCGCGTCATGGCGGGCAACGCCCGCGCCTGGGAGAAATTCCGCGCCGGCAGCCTGCTGGATCGCGGGCCGCTCAGTTTGCGGGAGCGCGAGATCGTCATCGACCGCACCTGCGCGCGAACGGGCTGCGAGTACGAATGGGGCGTGCATGTCACGACGTTCGCGGAAGCCGCGCATCTGACGGAAGAGCAGGTCCGCGCCACCGTGCTCGGCGCCGCCACCGACGCATGCTGGTCGCCGGCAGAGCAGGCCCTGATCGCCGCCGTCGATGCGCTGCATGAGCGCGCCACGCTCGATGGCGCCGAATTCGCAGCGCTGTCGGCGCATTACGACGAGGCGAAAATATTCGAGATCATCCTGCTGTGCGGATTCTACCGCACCGTCTCGTATCTCGCGAACGGACTGGCGCTGCCGCTGGAGGAGAAGGTGGCGCGGTTTCCGAAGGTCTAACCCCGTCATTGCGAGCGAAGCGAAGCAATCCATCTCGCGGCATAACGGATAGGTGGATTGCTTCGTCGCTTGCGCTCCTCGCAATGACGGGGAGAGGTCGGGAGTTACGCCACGCCCGCGCGCAGGAAATCGTGCAGGTGCACGATGCCGATCGGCTTATTGGCGTCGGTCACGATCAGCGTCGTGATCTTCGAGGAGTTGAGGATCTCCAGCGCCTCACCGGCCAGCACGTCGCGGTCGATCGTCTTCGGATTCCTCGTCATCACCTCGTCGACGGTGGCCGACATGAGCTGCGGCCCCATATGGCGGCGCAGGTCGCCGTCGGTGACAATGCCGACGATGTGGCCGCGTGCATCGACAATACCGACACAGCCAAAGCCCTTGGACGTCATCTCGACCAGCGCCTCGGACATGCTGGTGCCGAGCGGCTTCAGCGGCACCGCGTCGCCGGTATGCATGAGGTCGCGGGTGTACTTCAGGAGCGCGCCGAGCTTGCCGCCGGGATGCAGCACGCTGAAATCGACCGAGGTAAAGCCGCGGCCTTCCAGCAGCGCGATCGCCAGCGCGTCGCCGAGCGCCAGCATCATCAGGGAAGAGGTGGTCGGCGCGAGATTGTGCGGGCAGGCCTCGCGTGCCTTCGGCAGCGTCAGCGCGATGCCGGCCGCCTTGGCGAGGGAAGATTCGCGCTCCGCCGTCATGGCGATCACGGCAATGCGGAAGCGCTTGGCATAGGTGATCAGATTCTTCATCTCTGGCTGCTCGCCGGACCACGATAGCGCCAGGATAACATCGTCCGGCGTGATCATGCCGAGGTCGCCATGGCTCGCTTCGGCCGCGTGGACGAAGAAGGCGGGCGTGCCGGTGGAGGCGAAGGTCGCGGCGACCTTGCGGCCGATATGGCCCGACTTGCCGAGCCCAGTGACGATCAGCCGTCCCTTGGCGTTCCGGATCAGATCGGTGGCGGCGACAAAGGGTGCGCGGAGATCGGACTGCAGCGCCGCCGCGATCGCGGCGATGCCGCTGCCCTCGGCATCGAGCGTGCGCAGCGCCGATTGGACGGCGGCATCAGCGGGTTCAGAGCCGGATGATTGTACCATCAGCGGATTCGGATTGGCCATGTCTGTCCCAGGGAAGGAGGGGCTTCGCGCCCCGAACCCCTGCATAGCATGGGCCGTCCGGCGAAGCGACGCGGGGCTGCCGCCCTCAACGGCTCATTAACCATAATTGTTTTAACTCCATTAACGAGGTGTTCCGCGAGCGTTCGGCGTTCGTCCACCAAGTATCTGTTTTTGTTGGGGTATATTTTATCGTGATGGCGGGGCCAGCATCGGGCCGGAACAGCCGCGCGCGCCTCTTCCGCGCAGCCTTGCCGTGCCTTGCGCTGATCGCCCTGACCGGAACCGCAGTGCGAGCGCAAACCCTCACGCCGGACCTGTTCAGCTCAAGGCGCACCAGCCAGATGCCGCCGCCGGATTCGCCGCTGCGCCGGACGGCGGCAGAGGTGAACGATCCCCTTAACAGCCCGAAGCTGCAGGAGAGCGACAAGCCCGCGCCGTCGCGGATCGGGCAGATCCCGAAATACGGTCTGCCGGCCGCCAGCGGCGCAGCCGACATCGGCTACGATTCGCTCAACCGCAAGCGCAAGAAGCCGAAATACTATCCGGGGCAAGTGAAGCCGAAGCCGCCGGTCGGACCCGGCAGTCCGCCGCCGCCAATTGCGTCGAACACGCGGCTGCGGCTGTCGATTCCTCCATCGGAGTCGGCGCATAAAACTCCGATCCCGCCGGCAATGGCAGGCACGGTGATGGGTCAGCCGCCGCGCAAGCGTCTCAGGATCGATGACGATCCGTTCGGCGCGGTCGGCGATTACGCCGGCAGCTTCCTGATCAAATCCGCGGTCGAATTCTCGGGCGGCTACGACACCAATCCCGGCCGGCTCGTCCCCGCGCAAGGCAAGCCGTTCTATGTGATCGCGCCGGAATTCTTGGCGGTCTCCGACTGGGAGCGTCATGCGCTGGTGGCCGATCTGCGCGGCTCCTTCACCGGCTACGGCAGCAATCTCGCGCCGAACGCGGATGGCACGCCGCTGTCGGCGCCGCTCGATGTCGACCGGCCCAACTTCATCGGCCATGTCGACGGCCGGCTCGACGTCAGCCGCGACACGAGGCTGACCGCGCAGGGACGCTTATTCGTCTCGACCGACAATCCCGGCAGCCCGAACGTGCAGGCCGGCCTCGCCAGATATCCGATCTACACCACGCTGGGCACCACTGTCGGCGTCGACCAGAGCTTCAACCGGCTGCAGGTTTCCGCCGGCGCCACCGTCGACCGCACCGACTACACCAACTCAAAACTCACCGACGGCACTTCAACGACCAACGACGACCGCAACTTCAGCCAGTACGGCGTCGTCGGCCGCGTCAGCTATGATTTAAAGCCGGGCATAAAGCCGTTCGTGGAAGTGCAAGGTGACAGCCGCGTGCATGACGTCAGGCTCGACCGCAGCGGATTTGCGCGCGATTCCAGTGGTGGCTACGTCAAGGGCGGCACCAGCTTCGAATTCTCGCGGCTATTGACCGGCGAAATCGCCGTCGGCTACGCCGCGCGCGACTATGTCGATCCGAGGCTCGATCGCCTGGAAGGCCTGCTCGTCTCGTCCTCGCTGGTCTGGACCGCAACGCCGCTGACGACGGCAAAATTCTATTCCGACACCACGATCACGGAGACCACGCTGCCAGGCACGTCGGGCGTGCTGACGCATGTCTACACCGTCGAAGTCGACCACGACTTCCGCCGCTGGCTGACCGCGATCGGCAAGTTCACCTGGGGCTCGCTCGACTATCAGGGCAATCCGAGGCGCGACAAGATCTACGCGGTGTCAGGCGAGGCCATCTACAAGATGAACCGCAATGTCTGGCTCAGGGGCACGCTGCGGCGCGACTGGCTGGATTCGAATTTGGCGGGGAACAGCACGGCGTCGACGGTGGTGATGCTGGGGGTGAGATTGCAGCATTAGGCGCTCGGCTCTCCGCGTGCGTTCCCCGGATGCTGCGCAGCACGAAGTGATGCGCTGCTGATCCGGGGTCCATGCGAGCGGCGCCATGGGTCCCGGCTCTGCGGAGCAGCGTTACACGCTGCACCGCGTCCGGGACACGAGGTTACACAAAAAGCTTTGAGTGTTGTGCTACCGCGGCAGCGTCGTCGTCCCCATCAAATACTGGTCGATCGCCCGCGCGCACAAGCGCCCTTCGCGGATTGCCCACACCACCAGCGACTGCCCGCGGCGCATGTCGCCTGCGGAGAAGAGGTTCGGCAGCGAGGTCTTGTAGTCGGCCATGTTGGCGCGGACGTTGCCGCGCTGGTCGAGGTCGACGCCGAGCGTCTTCAGCATGCCTTCGTGCACAGGATGCACGAAGCCCATGGCGAGCAGCACGAGCTGCGCTTCGAGCTCGAATTCGGTGCCTGCAATCGGCTTGAACTTGTCGTCGACCTTCACGCAGTGCAGCTTTTGCACCTTGCCGTCGACACCCGAGAATTTTTGCGTCAGGACCGCGAATTCGCGGCTCGCGCCCTCGGCCTGGCTCGACGAGGTCCGCATCTTCAACGGCCAGTTCGGCCACGTCACGCCCTTGTTCTCGTGCTCGGGCGGCGCCGCCATGATCTCGAGTTGAGTCACGGACTTCGCACCCTGCCGGAACGAAGTTCCGATGCAGTCGGAGCCGGTGTCGCCACCGCCGATCACGACGACATGCTTGCCGCCGGCGAGAATGTCCTTCGCGTCGCCGAGCGGCTCGGAGGAGACGCGGCGGTTTTGCTGCGGCAGGAAGTCCATCGCAAAATGGATGCCGTCGAGATCACGGCCGGGGATCGGCAGATCGCGGCCGGCTTCGGCGCCGCCGGTCAAGGCTACCGCGTCATACTGGTTGAGCAGCTCGCGCGGATCGATCGCACCTTGTGACGTGCCGCCGACATGGACGCCGTAATGGAACGTCACGCCCTCGGCCTCCATTTGCGCCACGCGGCGGTCGATGATGTGCTTTTCCATCTTGAAGTCGGGAATGCCGTAACGAAGCAATCCGCCCGCCTTGGCGAACTTCTCGTAGACATGGACGTCATGGCCGGCGCGCGCGAGCTGCTGCGCGGCCGCAAGGCCTGCAGGGCCGGAGCCGACGATCGCGACCTTCTTGCCGGTCTTGGCGGGTGCGACTTCCGGCTTCAGCCAGCCGCTGTCCCAGGCGCGGTCGACGATCGCGCATTCGATCGTCTTGATGGTGACCGGGTTGTCGTCGATGTTGAGCGTACAGGACGCCTCGCACGGCGCCGGGCAGATGCGGCCGGTGAACTCCGGGAAATTGTTGGTCGAGTGCAGGTTGCGCGAGGCTTCTTCCCAGTTGCCCTGGTAGACGAGGTCGTTGAAATCGGGGATCTGGTTATTGACCGGGCAGCCCGGCGTGCCCGGCGCTACCGAGCCGGTGCCATGGCAATAGGGGATGCCGCAATTCATGCAGCGCGCAGCCTGGTCGCGGGTGTCCTTCTCGCTCAGGGGAATGACGAATTCGCGATAATGCTTCAACCGCTCGGCGACCGGCGTGTACTTGCGTTCGTTCCGGTCGATCTCGAGGAAACCTGTGATCTTGCCCATTAAACCCTGATGCCCCTGCATCTCTCTTTCGTCTGTTCGCTCGACCCTCATCCTGAGGAGCGGCATGCGCCGCGTCTCGAAGGATGAAGGCCCGTGTGTTGGCCTCATGGTTCGAGACGGCGCTTCGCGCCTCCCACCATGAGGGTCTAAGGTTTAAGCCCCGATCGCGATTTTCGGCTCGGCGTCGGCGTTCACCTTCAATTCCTTCAGCGCGCGGCGGTATTCCACCGGCATCACCTTGCGGAATTTAGGCAGCCAGACTTTCCAGTTCGCGAGGATCTCGGCGGCCTTCTTCGAGCCAGCCAGTTTGGCGTGGCGCGTGATCAGCACGTGCAGCCGCTCGATGTCGGAGTCGAGCAGGTTCTGGAACACGTCGACCCGGCCATGCGCTTCGAGATCGCCGGAATGGTGGTAGGTGTTCTGGTTGATCATCTCTTCCGAGAGCACCGGCTCCAGTTCAACCATCGCCATGTTGCAGAGTTTTGCGAAGTCGCCGGCCTCGTCGAGCACATAGGCGATGCCGCCGGACATGCCGGCCGCGAAGTTGCGGCCAGTCTTGCCCAGCACCACGACGATGCCGCCGGTCATGTATTCGCAGCAATGATCGCCGGCGCCTTCGACGACCGCGATAGCGCCGGAGTTGCGCACCGCAAAGCGTTCGCCGGCGATGCCGCGGAAGTAGCATTCGCCCTCGATCGCGCCGTACATCACCGTATTGCCGACGATGATGGATTCTTCCGGCACGATGCCGGAATTCCGCGGCGGCCTGACGACGATGCGGCCGCCCGACAGGCCTTTGCCGACATAGTCGTTTCCTTCGCCTTCGAGATCGAAGGTGACGCCCTTGGCCAGCCACGCGCCGAACGCCTGGCCTGCCGTGCCCTTCAGGCTGACATGAATGGTGTCATGCGGCAGCCCGGCATGGCCGTAGATTTTCGCCACTGCTCCGGACAGCATCGCGCCGGCCGAGCGGTCGGTGTTGTTGATCTCTTCCTCGATTTTCACCGGCGCGCCGCGGTCGAGCGCGGCCTGCGCCTTCTCGATCAGGCGGCGGTCGAGCACCTTCTCCAGATGATGGTTCTGGGCTTCGGCGTGATAGATCTTCTGGCCCTTCTCTTCCTTCTGGCGGACGAAGAGCTTTGAGAAGTCGAGCCCCTTGGCCTTCCAGTGCGCCACCAGCGTGGACTGGTCGAGCATCTGGGTCTGGCCGACCATTTCGTCGAACTTCTTGTAGCCGAGCTGCGCCATGATCTCGCGCACTTCCTCGGCGACGAAGAAGAAATAGTTGATGACGTGCTCGGGCTGGCCGGTGAAGCGCTTGCGCAGCACCGGATCCTGGGTCGCGACGCCGACCGGGCAGGTGTTGAGATGGCACTTGCGCATCATGATGCAGCCGGCCGCGATCAGCGGCGCAGTGGCGAAACCGAACTCGTCGGCGCCGAGAAGCGCGCCGATCACGACGTCGCGCCCGGTGCGGAAGCCGCCGTCGACCTGGACCACGATGCGGCTGCGCAGCCGCTCGCGCACCAGCGTCTGATGGGTTTCGGCAAGCCCGATTTCCCACGGGCTGCCGGCGTGCTTGATCGAGGTGAGCGGCGAGGCGCCGGTGCCGCCTTCGAAGCCCGCAATGGTGACATGGTCGGCGCGCGCCTTGGCAACGCCCGCGGCCACCGTGCCGACGCCGATTTCGGAAACCAGCTTGACCGAGACCTGACCGTCCGGATTGACGTTCTTGAGGTCGTAGATGAGCTGCGCCAGATCCTCGATCGAATAGATGTCGTGATGCGGCGGCGGCGAGATCAGGCCGACGCCGGGGGTCGAATGCCGCACGCGCGCAATCGTCGCGTCGACCTTGTGGCCGGGCAACTGGCCGCCTTCACCGGGCTTGGCGCCCTGGGCCATCTTGATCTGCATCATGTCGGAGTTGACGAGATATTCCGTCGTCACGCCGAAACGGCCCGACGCGACCTGCTTGATCGCCGAGCGCATTGAATCGCCGTTCGGCATCGGCTTGAAGCGATCGGCCTCCTCGCCGCCTTCGCCGGTGTTCGACTTGCCGCCGATCCGGTTCATGGCGATCGCCAGCGTGGTGTGCGCCTCGCGCGAGATCGAGCCGAAGCTCATCGCACCCGTGGCGAAGCGCTTGACGATCTCGGAGGCCGGCTCGACCTGGTCGAGCTTCACCGGCTTGCGCTTCTCGTCCTCGGCGGTCTTGATCCGGAACAGGCCGCGCAGCGTCAACAGCCGCTCCGACTGCTCGTTGAGGATCTTCGCGAACGCGCGATAGCGCTCCTGCGAGTTGCCGCGCACGGCATGCTGCAGCGCTGAGACGGACTCAGCCGTCCAGGCGTGGTCCTCGCCGCGGGTGCGGTAGGCGTATTCGCCGCCGACATCGAGCGCGGTCTTGTAAACCTGCGCGTCGCCGAACGCGTCCGTATGGCGCCGCACCGTTTCCTCGGCGATTTCAACCAGGCCCACGCCCTCGATGCGGGTGTGGGTGCCGGCAAAATACTTCGCGACGAAATCGGCCTTCAGCCCGACGGCGTCAAAAATCTGCGCGCCGCAATAGGACTGGTAGGTCGAGATGCCCATCTTGGACATCACCTTCAGGAGGCCCTTGCCGATCGACTTGATGTAGCGCTTGACGATCTCGTAGTCGTCGAGCGCGCCCGGCAGGCGGTCCTTCATCGCGATGATGGTCTCGAACGCCAGATACGGATTGATCGCCTCGGCGCCGTATCCGGCCAGGCATGCGAAATGATGCACCTCGCGCGGCTCGCCGGATTCGACGACGATGCCGACCGAGGTGCGCAAGCCGGTGCGGATCAGATGATGATGCACGGCGGCGCAGGCGAGCAGCGAGGGGATCGGAATCCGGTCGGTGCCCGCCATGCGGTCGGACAGGATGATGATGTTGACGCCTTCGCGCACCGCGCCTTCGGCGCGCGCGCAGAGTTCGTCGAGCACCTGCTCCATCCCCGCCGCGCCGAAGCCGGCATGGAATGTGGTGTCGAGCGTGCGCGACTTGAAATGGGTATCAGCGACATCGGAGATCGAGCGGATCTTCTCCAGGTCCGCATCGGTCAGGATCGGCTGGCGCACCTCGAGCCGCTTGGTCGAGGCCATGCCCTGCAGGTCGAACAGGTTCGGCCGCGGCCCGATGATCGAGACGAGGCTCATGACGAGTTCCTCGCGGATCGGGTCGATCGGCGGGTTGGTGACCTGCGCGAAATTCTGTTTGAAATACGTGAACAACGGCTTCGGCCGGTCCGACAGCGCCGAGATCGGCGTATCGTTGCCCATCGAGCCGGCGGCTTCCTCGCCGGTGGCCGCCATCGGCGTCATCAGGATGTTGATGTCTTCCTGCGAATAGCCGAACGCCTGCTGCCGGTCGAGCAGCGGCAGGTTAGAACGCATGCCCTTGACGGGCGCATCGGGCAATTCCTCCAGCACGAGCTGGGTGCGATGCAGCCAGTCGCTGTAGGGGTGGCTCTTGGCCAGCGTCGCCTTGATCTCGTCGTCGGGAATGAGGCGTCCCTGTTCGAGGTCGACCAAAAGCATCTTGCCGGGCTGCAGCCGCCACTTGGTGACGATCTGATCCTCCGGGATCTTGAGCACGCCCATTTCGGACGCCATCACGATGCGGTCGTCCTTGGTGACGAGATAGCGCGCGGGACGGAGCCCGTTGCGGTCGAGCGTGGCGCCGATCTGGCGGCCGTCGGTGAACGCGATCGCGGCAGGGCCGTCCCACGGCTCCATCAGGGCTGCGTGATATTCGTAGAAGGCGCGGCGCTGCTCATCCATCAGCGGATTGCCGGCCCACGCTTCCGGAATCATCATCATGACGGCGTGCGGCAGCGAGTAGCCGCCCTGCACCAGGAATTCGAGTGCGTTGTCGAAGCAGGCGGTGTCGCTCTGGCCTTCGTAGGAGATCGGCCAGAGGCGGCTGATGTCCTTGCCGTAGAGCTCCGAGTGAACGGAAGCCTGCCGCGCCGCCATCCAGTTGACGTTGCCGCGCAGCGTGTTGATTTCGCCGTTATGGGCGATCATCCGGTACGGATGCGCCAGCGACCAGGTCGGGAAGGTGTTGGTCGAGAAGCGCTGATGCACCAGCGCCAGCGCGCTCTCGAAATCCTCTTCGTGCAGGTCGGGATAGTACTTGCCGAGCTGGTCGGCGAGGAACATGCCCTTATAGATCACCGTCCGGCACGACAGCGAGACCGGGTAATAGCCGGCGAGCCCGCGGTCGCGGCGCTGGTAGATCGCCTGCGAGATCGACTTGCGCAGGATGTAGAGCCTGCGCTCGAACTCGTCCTCGGTCTTCGCCGTGCCGTTGCGGCCGATGAAGACCTGCATGTGGTAGGGTTCGGTCGGCTTGACGGTTTCGCCGAGCGAAGCGTTGTCGGACGGCACATCGCGCCAGCCGAGCAGCACGAGACCCTCTTCCTTGATCTGTTCGGCGATGATGCTCTGGATCACCTTTCGCCACGCCGTCTCCTTCGGCATGAACAGCGCGCCGATCGCGTAGTGGCCGGGCTCCGGCAGCTTGAAGCCGAGCTCGGCAGTCTTGCGCGAAAAGAACGCGTGCGGGATCTGCACCAGAATGCCGGCACCGTCGCCGGCGCGCGGATCGGCGCCGACTGCGCCGCGATGTTCGAGGTTGCAGAGAATGCTGATCGCGTCGGAGACGATCTGATGCGACTTGCGGCCCTTGATGTTGGCGATGAAGCCGACGCCGCAGGAATCCTTCTCCATGCCGAGGTCGTACAGGCCCTCGGCCGGCGGGCGCCAGTCATGCTCGCGCGCAATATCGGCCGGTTTCGAAGCCGCGGTCGCCGACAGGGTTTCTGTCACGATGTTTTCGCGCTCGAATTCCGACCCGCTCATCTCATTCCTCTCAAAAAGGCTAAGGGCCTCACCGCATCGTCGGCGCACCTTGGACGCTTGCGGCACCCACCGGGCCACCGCTCGTCCGCCGCGAGCCGCAATTTCTTAAATTCAGGCTTGGGCGTTCAACGTCCCTGAGGAACGGCCTTGCCTGCACTGCCCTGGAGCTCGTGTCGCCACGGTTTCGTTGCAATCCCTGTGCCGGGACGGCTCCGCAATTGAGACAGTGATACTGTCCTAACTTCGACCATGCCAAATTTTTCTTTATCACACAAGCGCGTGAAAGTCCTCGCCCGCATGCGGATCTGTGCTTGGTGGCCCGGGGGAAAAGCCGCCCGCTGGAGTTTGCGGCAGCAGCGCCCCGATCCGGCCCAAGGACCGCCGGATTTCGCAATGAAATTCGCCCTGGGCCGTCGGCGAGCGAGCAAAATGCTCCGGCTACGGTCCGGAGGCTGCGGGGCTTACAGGAGCTTTCGGTGATGAAGTTGTTCACGGGATCTTTGGCGGCGGGACTGGTCCTTCTTGTGGGCGGCGCGCAGGCGCAGGTGCCCGGGCCTTATGAGATCGGGCGCTCGCCATACAGGGCGGCATCGGATTTCGACGCTCCCTATGCGGTGGCACCGCAACCGGTTCCCGGGCCGTACGACGAGCCCGGGCCGCGCTACGGAGCCGCGCCGCAGTATGGATACGGTCCGGGACTGTTGCCGTCGACGGAAGTCTATTCCGTCTTGCGCGATAACGGATTTTCGCCGCTTGGTATCCCGAGGCTGCGCGGCATCGTTTACACGATTGCGGCGCTCGACCGCGGCGGCGAGGACGGCCGGCTGGTGATCGACGCACGCAACGGCCGGATCATCCGTTTCGTGCCGTCGTCCCGGATGGGCGATAATTTCTACGAGGAGCACAGTGCGCTTCCGGCAGCTCCGGGGGCTCCGCCGCCGCAGGCCCATGCGCCGGCCACCCCGGCCAATGTCCAGGCCGCGCCGCGGCCGCAGCGGCCGGCCTCCCATGTCGCGAGCCGCGCGGTGCCGATGCCGAAGGCCAGTCCGGTCGCCGCCAAACCTGCAGCGGCGCCGGTCAAGCAGGCTGCAGCGCCTGCGCCGAAGCCGACCGAAGTTCAGGCCGCAGCATCGCCGGCGGTGACGGGTGCGGTCCCGGCCAAGCCCGCCCCGCAGATTGCGCCGACGCAGGCGATGCCTGACGTGCAGGGGCTGGAGTAACTCTCTGAAGTAACTCTGTCGTCGTCCCTGGAACGCAGGGACGACAGCAATAAAAAATGCCCCGATCTTTCCGGGGCGTTTTCATTGCGATGCGCTATTCGTGCTGTCCGGCGCCGGTGGCGGGGCACGCGGTCAGATGGTCGTTGCAGAAGCGGACATCATTTAAATTCGCTGTTAATGAGCGGAGCCGGATTGCGCCGTCTTCGTGATGCGCACAAAAAAACGCCCCGGTGCCCGGGGCGTTTTCGCGTTCAGCCAATACCGGCTGAACCTACCGTGTTACGCGGCGACCGAAGCGTCGACCACCTGCGGGGCCTGCGCGCCCGAATTGATCGGAATGCTGCGCGGCTTCTTGGCCTCGGGGATCTCGCGGACGAGATCGACGTGGAGCAAGCCGTTCTCGAGCGAGGCGTTCTTCACCTGCACGAAATCGGCAAGCTGGAAGACGCGCTCGAAGGCGCGCGCGGCGATGCCGCGGTAGAGCACTTCGGATTTGTCCTTGCCGTTCTCGTTGGCGGTTTTCTCGCCCTTGATCGTCAGCGTGTTTTCCTTCGCGACGATCGAAAGTTCGCCCTGCGAGAAGCCGGAAACCGCAACGCTGATGCGGTAGGCGTTCTCACCGGTGCGCTCGATGTTGTAGGGCGGATAACCGGGGCTGCCGTCGGAGGTAACCTGATCGAGCAGGTTGAAGAAGCGGTCGAAGCCGACGGTGGAACGATAAAATGGGGTAAGATCGTAGGTACGCATAGGGTAGTCCTCCATTGAGCGACTGTTGCAATTACCCGCCCGCCATCGGGCCGGGCTTTAGTCCTGTGCAGCCTCAGTTTTTGGAGCCTTAGGTTTTGAAGCCCTTGGCTTTGGTTCCGAAACACTGGTAGTGGCCTGCACAGAAGTGATATGGGAGGGGTGAAACGGCGTTCAAGAGGGGCGAAACAGGCCCTTTTTTACGCTCCCGCCTTGATTTTCAGCCCTTTTCACCTAGCCGGTTCCCGACATGACGCTCGTCTCGATTCCTGCCAATCCGGTTCCGGAGGACGTCGTCTCGGGCACTATCAAGACGCCCGACGGCGCGGAACTGAGGTTTGCACGCTGGGCGCCGCCGGCGGGCCGCAAGGGCACGGTCTGCGTCTTCACCGGGCGCAGCGAGCAGATCGAAAAATATTTCGAGACGGTGCGGGACTTGCGCGATCGCGGATTTGCGGTGGCGATGATCGACTGGCGCGGCCAGGGGCATTCCTCGCGCCGCCTGCGCGATCCGCGCAAAGGCTATGTCCGCGACTTCTCCGATTTCGAAGTGGACGTCGAGACCTTCGTGCAGCAGGTCGTGCTGCCGGATTGTCCGCCGCCGTATTTCGCGCTGGCGCATTCGATGGGCGGCGCGGTCATGCTGCGGGTGGCGCATGCAGGAAAACGCTGGTTCGACCGCATGGTGCTGTCGGCGCCGATGATCGACCTGCCGGGGCGCACGACATCGTTTCCGACCCGGGCGCTGCTTCGGATCATGCGGCTGATGGGGCAGGGCGGCCGCTACGTGCCCGGCGGCAGCGATGCGCTGACCGGAACGGAATCTTTCATCAACAACCCCTTCACCAGCGATCCCGTGCGCTACGCCCGCAACGCCGCGATCCTGGAAGAAGACCCGACGCTGGGCATCGGCTCGCCGACGGTGGCCTGGGCCGATACCGCGTTCCGGGCGATGAATATCTTTCGCGGCATGAACTACCCGTCCGAAATCCGCCAGCCGATCCTGATGCTGGCCGCCAGCAACGACACCATCGTCTCAACGGCGGCGATCGAGGAATTCGCCTATCACTTACGCGCCGGCTCGCATCTGGTGATCGCGGGCTCCAAGCACGAGATCCTGCAGGAGCAGGACCGCTACCGCTCGCAATTCTGGGCGGCGTTTGATGCGTTCGTGCCGGGCACGCCGCTGTTCAAGTGATTGCGCAGTACGCGCCGGCGTGCCCCGGATGCTGCGCAGCGCCATAAGCGCGTTCACGCGCGTCTTCGACGCGCTATGGCGAGCGGCGTGGTGCGCTGCTGATCCGGGGTCCATATGTTGCCGCAGCAGGTCCCGGCTCTGCGGCGCAGCGTTACACGCTGCACCGCGTCCGGGACACGAGAGCTCATATCTTGGCAGCCGCCGGCTTCGGCAGCCGATCCGTGATCCGCTCAGGCAAACGCCGCTCGACGAACAGCGTCCTGACTTCGGCGACGCTGAGGTAGCGCGCCTCGCCTTCGCCTTTGCCGAGGATTTTCAGCAGGACCGGCCATTCGCCCTTCATCAGGATCGGGAAGTACCAGCGCGCCGCATCGCCGTCGCGCTTGATATTGTCTGCCATGAAGGCCTCGATCTCCTTCGCTGTCAGTCCGATCTCGATGCCTCCAGCGGGATTTTTGCAGTCCTTGCCGAAGCTGGCGAGCCGTTCGATTTGGTCCTCATGGACGTTTGCTTCGGCATCGAGAATGCGTGAACCGCCGCCATGCTTGTCGAGCGGGCCGTTGCGCAGCTCGTCGAGCACGGCGCCAGACTTTGCGCTCTTGAATACGCGCAGCGGCCCGAGGCCGTTGGCAATGACGGCGATCATCGAGGCTTTCAGCCGCACCGTCTTTTGGGCAGAGCCGGTTTCGCCGCTTGCCAATCCGATCATTTCGGAGAGTTGCGAGAGCGGCACGACATGGCCGCCGACATAGCCGTTGGCGACCAATGCGCGCAGAAAGGGGCAGGGATTATTGGGCGAAACGGGTAACTGCCCGGCGGGCGCAGCGCCCGGGGCGGTGGCAATGCGTTGGTCCGACATGGCTCAAATCCTCAAAGGCGCCGAATATGAAAATGGCCGCTCCCGACGCGGAGGGGATGACGGTTCTGAAAATGGAATTCGGCGGCGCGCTACTTCAGGGTGTAGGTAAGTTTGGCGGAATTCGACGCCGTGTCAACCGAGGCGCCGTCCGCCCGTCAAGAATCCGCGGCAAGCTTCGGAGCGGAGTCGACGACGGTCAATCTGCTGAAGGGGATACCGGCCTTCACGAGGCCGTCGCGATAATGGGCGATGTCGGCCGCCGACTTCCAATGAAAGTTCCGCAAGTACCGGTCGACGGTCAGGTTTGGATAGTTGCTCAGGAGGACCTCGGCCGCGCTCTTGGCTTCCGCGGTTCGTCCCAATTGCGCGAGCGCTGCCGCCCGTATCGCCAGCGCCTGGAGATGATTGGGATTGACATAAAGCTCTTCGCGCGCCCAGGACAGCGAAGCGTCATATTGCCCGAGCAGGTAATGGCTGAACGCGTTCACGGCGGCCCACTGATATCGAGGGTCGTTGTTGCCTTGCTGCGCTGCCATCGTAAACAGTTCGATGGCTTGCCGGTGTTCGCCGCTCATCAGATGACAAAAGCCGAGCACGCCGCGGGCACCCATGTCGTACGGATTGAGCCCGACTGCGCGCTTTGCCGCATCCATTGACGCCTCGTAGTGTCCTTCCACCGCGTGCAGATAAGCCAGAATCTGAAACGCGAAAGACGAGCGGGGATCGAGCCGGACGCTGCTCTCCGCGAGACACATCGCGGAGTCCCACAATTCGCGCGTGCTCTTGATCCATCCGAACTGAATGCCCTGGATCTGGATGGTGGCGAGATAGGCGCGGGCGATCGACAGCGTCGGATCGAGCGCGATGGCTTCCTTGAACAGGCTGATCGAGGTTTCGTAGTCCGCCTTGGTGTGCAGGTAGTAGTAGGACAGCCCCTTGAGGAAGCGATCCCAGGCGCTGATGTCGTTCGACGAGGAACGGGGCGGGGCGGACGCTTCCGCCCGGTAGATTTCGGCCGCGATCGCCGCCGACAGGCTGGTGGTGAGTTCGTCCTGCATCGCGAACAGGTCGCCCATGTCGCGGTCGAACCGGCCGGTCCATAATTGCTCGCCGGTTTCGGGCGCGATCAAGTCGGCGGTGACGCGGATCTTGTTGGCGGCGCGGCGCACCGAGCCCTGGATCAGGTAGGTGGCGTCGATCTCGCGCGCGATCAGGCGCGTGCTCACGTTCTTTCCCTTGAACGAGAACGTCGAGTTGCGGCTCAGCACCCGATAGAACGATTGCAGTGATAGCGCGTGGATCAAGTCCTCGGTCAGCCCGTCGGAAAAATACTCGTCCGCGCTTTCGCTCAAATTCGTGAACGGCAGCACGCCCACGATCGCGGTGCGATATTGGGCAGGCAGGTTGGTAGCCGATATCTCGGACGCGGCTTTACGGGCCGGCCCGCTGTCGACACCGTCGGGTTGCCAGGTCCAGACATGGATCGGCTCCTCGATGTTCTTGAACCGGTAGGGACCGGCGTCGACGAATGTGACGCTGAGGCGCTTGCCCGCTTCATGACAGGCCTTGCCCGAAACCGCCACGCCGCCGGGCGCGGCGACCGATTCGAGGCGGACGGCAATATTGACGTCGTCGCCGAACACCTCGTCCTCATCGGCCATCACGTCGCCCATGTGGATGCCCATGCGAAACTGCATGGCGCGATCGGCGGGCAGGTGTTCGTTGCGTTCCGCCATCACCATCTGCATCGCGACCGCGGCCTCGATGGCGCCGACGATAGAGGGAAATTCCAGGAGGAAGCCGTCGCCGGTGTTCTTCACCAGCCGGCCGCCATGATTGAGGATGATCGGATAGATCGCGCTTCGATGGGCCTTGAACGTGGCATGCGTCCCCGCCTCGTCGGCTCCCATCATTCGGGAGTAGCCGGCGACGTCAGCGCAGACGATGGCTGCCAGGCGTCTTTCCATATCCCCACTATATCCCCAATGACACCCGAACGGGCAGGATAACCACTACGCGGTCAGCCAACCAATTCCAATGTTTATAAAATATGCGCAATCTGGTGGAAGCCCGATTTGCTCATGATAGTATTGCAATCCCTAAGGGATTGGCATGTGCGCAATAGGGCCGCGGGGACACCCAGGGGAACCGTCAAATGATGATAGAGATGCTCGGCATTCACCAACTCTGGCTATTCATCCTTTCGGGCCTGCTGCTCAATATCACCCCGGGGCCGGACACGGCCTACATTATCGGCCGCAGCATCCAGTTCGGATGGCGCGGCGGGGCGGCTGCGGCGACCGGAATCAGTGCCGGCTGCCTCGTTCACGTGTTCGGCGCCGCCATCGGCCTGTCGGCGCTGTTGATGGCGTCGTCTGCGGCCTTTGCGGTCCTGAAATGGGTCGGCGCCGCCTATCTGCTGTTTACGGGTGTCCAGATGCTCTTGTCGCGTTCGCGCCCGCTGGCGGAGGCGGGAGTGGCAGGCAATGGCTCGGCAGGCAGCGAGACATCGCTTGCCCGCGTGTTCTGGCAGGGCGCCCTGACCAACGTGCTCAATCCGAAGGTGGCGCTGTTCTTTCTGGCGTTCCTGCCGCAATTCGTGGCGGCGGAGTCTGCTCACAAGACGCTGGCCTTCCTGGTGCTCGGCCTGATCTTCATCACCAGCGGCACGTTGTGGTGCTTTTGCATCGCCGCCTTCGCGGCCCGGGCCGCGGGCCGCATCCGGCAATCGGCCGGCGCGGTGGCCTGGATCAACCGCGCACTCGGCGGGCTGTTCGTCTATCTCGGTATCCGCGTGGCGATGCTGGAGGCGCGCTGATGCTTCAGCCGTGGATTTTCACGAAGGCGCTGCCGGCGAGATAGAGGCCGAGCAAGATCATCGCGATCAGGAACCAGCGGCGGAACACGTCCGGCTGCATACGATTCCGCACCGCCTGTCCGATGAACATGCCGGTAAAGGACGCCACCATCGCGACGGCGCCGGGCAGTGCAGTCGCCGCCGTCAGCAGGCCCGCGGCGGTGAGATTGAAGGCGAGCGCCACCGTGGCGACGGTAAAGAACACGCCGAGCGCCTGCACCAGTTCGTCCTTCTCCATCCCGATCGCCTGCAGATAAGGCATCGACGGAATCACCTGAACGCCGGTGGCGGCCGACACCACGCCGGTGACCAGGCCGACGATGCCGCCGATCCATTTCTCGTCGCGGCGCGCAACCTTGAAGTGGAGCTTGCTGAGACCGAGGACCGCGTAGATCACCAGCAGCGTGCCGAGCACGACGGTGCCATAGGGCGCGTAGGGCCCGGTCAACAGTCCCGCGTTCAGCCAGATGCCGGCGACGGTGCCGGCCATCAGCGGCCACAGCCGCCGCATGATGTCGCGCAAGTACGGGCCGCTGAAGGTCTGCCAGATATTGGTGACGATCGCCGGCACGATCATGATCGCAATCGCTTGCGCCGGCGGCATCGTCACCGCGAGCAGGCCCATCGAGACCGTCGGCAGGCCGAGCCCGATCACGCCCTTGATGAAGCCGGCCAGCAGGAACGCCGCGGCGATGAGAATGAGCAGGGAATCGAACATGGGCGGACATTGACCTATCGGCGTATCAGGCACAATCTGGAGATTACGGAGACAGCCTTCGGCTAGGGCGAAGGCTATCTGGCCTCCGTCATTGCGAGGAGCGATAGCGACGAAGCAATCCATCTATCCCCTATCCCCGTGCGGAGAAGTGGATTGCTTCGCTTCGCTGGCATTGACGGCCTGCTGCGAGTCACGCCCAGGATTTCCCCATGCGTTTCGATCTGGTCGATCTTCAGCTTTTCATCGCGGTCGCCGAGGCCCGCAGCATCACCAATGGCGCGCAGCGGATCCATCTTGCGCTGGCGTCGGCGAGTGAGCGGATCAAGGGCCTGGAAGAAGCGCTCGGCGTTTCGCTGCTGAGGCGCGGCCGCCGCGGCGTCGAACTGACGCCGGCCGGCGAAAGCCTGCTCGACCATGCCAGGATCGTGCTCCACAATGTCGAGACCATGCGCGGCGATCTCGCCGACTTTGCCCGCGGCATGAAGGCCACCGTCCGCTTGCTCGCTAACACGTCGGGACTTTCGGAATATCTGCCGAAGACATTGGCGGCCTTTCTGGCGGCACATCCTAACATTTCGATCGACGTCGAGGAACGCGAAAGCAGCGACATTGCCCGCGCCATCGTCATCGGTGCCGCCGATCTCGGGCTTGCGGCCGAACACGCGCTTGCAGACAATATCGAGCGGATGCCGTTCAGCGAAGACCGGCTGGTGCTGGTCGCCGCGCGGAACGACGAGTTGGCTAATCGGCGGCAGGTCGATTTCGCCGAAGTAGTGGAGCGCGATTTCGTCGGCTTGATCAGTTCGATCGCGCTCCATGCCCATGTCAGCGGACACGCCGCGCGTCTCGGTGCGCGGCTGCGCTTTCGTGCACGGCTGAACAATTTCGATGCGATTAGCCAGATGGTCGCCGCCGGCATCGGCATTGGCGTGATGCCTGAAGTCGCGGCAAAGCGATGCGCGCGATCGACGAAGATCAATGTCATCAGGATCAGGGACTCCTGGGCCAACCGGCGGCTCGTGATCTGCGCCCGGAGCTTTCGGGCGCTGCCCAAGCCGGCGCAGCAATTGGCCGAGCACCTCCGCAAATCTGCGCCACGTTGAGGAAAGCGAATGCTGAACGTCTGGGATGGCCCGGCGTTACTTGCCGGTGGCGAGGCCGGCAGCCTTGATGACGCGCGCCCACTTTTGGGCCTCGGTTCCGATGTAGTCGCGAAAATGCCCCGGCGTGTTGCCGGCAACCGTCAGGCCTTGATCTGCAAGCTTCTGCTTCACCTGCTGATCGTTCATCGCCTCGTTGGCGACGTGGTTCAGCGTGGCGACAATCGCCTCGGGCACTCCGGCCGGCGCGATCATGCCGTACCAGTTTTCGATCAGGAGATCCGGCATGCCGACTTCCGCGGTGGTCGGCACGTCAGGTGAGGTGGGCGCACGTTTCGGCGCGCCAAGGGCAATCGGGCGCAGGCTGCCCGCCTTGATATGCGGCAGCAGCACCGGCAGATCGAGGAACGCCATCTGCACCTGCTGGCCGAGCAGATCGTTGATGGCGGGCGCAGCGCCCCGGTAGGGCACGTGCACGATGTCGATTCCCGCCGTCAGCTTGAGCAGTTCGCCAGCAAGATGCGGCATGCCGCCGACACCGGCGGAAGCGAAATTGAGTTTCCCGGGCTGTGCCTTGGCGAGCGCGATCAGTTCCTTCATATCACCAGCGGGCACGTTGCTGGCGACGACCAGCATTTCCGGCACTGTCGTCACGAGCGTGATGGGCGCGAAATCCTTCGCCACGTCGTAGGGCACCTTTTCCATTGTCGGATTGATGACCAGCGCGCTCGCGCTCACGATTCCGATCGTGTAGCCGTCGGGGGCTGCCTTTGCGATCGCATCGGTGCCGAGCACGCCGGCCTGGCCGCCGCGATTGTCGATCACGACCGGCTGCTTCGTGATTTCCGACATGCGCTGGCCGACCAGCCGCGCGATGATGTCGTTGGGACCGCCGGCCGGGAACGGCACGATCAGCTTGATGGGTTTGCTCGGGAAATCCTGCGCTGAGGCCAGCGTCGGCAACAACAACAGCGTCAGTCCGGCAAGCAGCTTGCTCAGCGGTCTCATGAGTGCTCCCCGATCCCGCATCTAACGTGCGTGTTCAGGGCATCGTACGCGATGAACCGCTCGATGCAAGGTTGCACGGGAGCAAAGCAGCAGTTCGTCGGTACGCGCGCGTCTTACCGAACTCTGGGTGACGTGGCCGTCTCTAGCTGTTCAGCAATTTCAGCGTGGCCTCGTGTACCCGGGCGTCGCCGGCGGCGACGATGCGGCCACCGCTCTGGGCGGGTCCGCCCTCCCAATTGGTGACGACACCGCCGGCCCCGGTGACGATCGGGATCAATGCCGCGATGTCATAGGGCTTGAGTTCGGTCTCGACCACGAGGTCGAGATGGCCGGCCGCCAGCATGCAGTAGGAATAGCAGTCGCCGCCATAGCGTGACAGCTTCACTGCATTTTCGACCCGGCCGAAGATCTCGCGGTCGGCGGCGTTCATCAGCAGCGGACTGGTGGTGAAGGAGGTCGCCTCCTTCAGCGATGCGCAGCGGCGCACCGTCAGCCGGCGCTCGCCGGATGGCCCGGAATAGTGCGCCGAGCCGCTATCGCCGGAAAAGCGCTCGCCGATATAGGGCTGGTTCATCATCCCGAACACCGGCATGCCCTTGTGCAGGAGCGCGATCAGGGTGCCCCAGATCGGAAAGCCCGCGATGAAGGACTTAGTGCCGTCGATCGGGTCGAGCACCCAGACATATTCGGCATCCTCGCGCTCGGTGCCGAATTCCTCGCCGACGATGCCGTGCTGGGGGAAATTGGCCTTGATCAGGCGGCGCATGACGGCTTCGGCGGCGCGGTCAGCCTCGGTGACCGGATCGAAATCGCTGGCGCTCTTGTTGTCGATCGAAAGTGAGGTCCGGAAGAACGGCAGGATGGTCTCGCCCGAAGCGGTAGCAAGGCGCCCGATAAAGGCTGTAAAATCGATGACCGTCACGGCTGTCCCTTACCGCACTAGAAATGCCGTCTCTTGCCCATAGCGTTTTCGAGCGAAGTGGATACCGGTTCGCGTGAAGAAAACGCGTCGAAACAAGAAGCTAGAGCTTCGGTTCTGATTCAATCAGAACCGAAGCTCTAGCCCAATCCGGGCTGCCGCGCATCGCTAACGGCACGTTATTCCCATTCGTCTTGCGAACAGACTTTCGAATCGCTTTCGAAAAGGCTTCGTTTCAGGCGTGGATTTTTGGTTAGCCCGGCCATCACGAAGTCGCGAGTTTTGGCATACCAGCACTGCAGTAAGTACGGAACTGACGCATATTAATCTGTAAGCCCTTGATATTTCTTAACTAAAATGTCGGATCCGCCAGTGTTGCCGATTCGCCAGACTGACCTGGGTTGCACCGGAAGAGGTCCGAAAACTCTTGCCTTTTGTGCAGCGCGGTCGCATATTGTTGCGGTGCGGTAGCGCCTCGCGCTATCGCTGCCCTCCTTGGGCGTTTCCTCCCTAGACTTGGGCCGCTTGTTCATTCAAGCGGCCCTTTTTTCTTTTGGGGTGCCACGTCATTCCGGGGCGCGAAGCGAACTATGGTGCGCAACTGCGCACCTGAGAATCTCGAGATTCCCCGATGCGCAATTGCGCATCTGAGGTCTGGTCCTTCGGACCATCCCGGAACGACGACGCAGCCTCTACTCCGCCGCCGCCTGGAATGGGCCGAGGTCGCCGAGCGGGACCCGTGCCAAGGCTTCCGCGAGCGCAGCGAAATCGGTGACCACCTGGGCAAAGCGGGGACTGCGCTCCCTGCGCCGCTCATCCATGTAGATCGCGCGGTTGAGTTCGAGCTGCACGGTGTGCAGGCCGCTCGCAGGGTTGCCGTAGTGCTCGGTAATGAAGCCGCCGGCATAGGGCTTGTTGCGGCCGATCGAATAGCCGAGCCCGCTCATGATGTGCTCGACGACATCGGGCAAAAGGCTCGCGCAACTGGTGCCGTAGCGATCGCCGATCACGATATCGGGCCGCCGCGGCTCATCTCTGGACACGCCGACCGACGGCATCGAGTGGCAATCGACCAGGATAACGGTCCCGAACGCCTGATGGGCCTTGTTGATCAGCCGCCGCAACGCTCGGTGGTACGGCTTGTAGAGCGCCTCGATCCGCCCCAGCGCGTCATCGACGGAAAGCCGCTCGCGATAGATTTCCTGCCCGTCGCCGACCACGCGCGGGATGGTGCCGAGGCCGCCGGCCACCCGCATCGAGCGGGTATTGGCAAAGCTCGGCAGGCGGCCGGTGAACATCCGTGGATCGAGTTCATAGGGCTCGCGGTTCACGTCGACATAGGAGCGGGGGAAATTGACCCGCACCGTCGGAAAGCCCTGGTCGCTCAGACCGCCGATCAATTCGTCCATGAACGAATCCTCGGACCGGCGCAGCGCGGCGAGGTCGATCCGGGAGGCGTTGAGGAATTCGGTCGGGTAGACCGAGCCGGAATGGGGCGAGTTGAAGATGATCGGCGCCCGCCAATGCTGCGGCTCCACGATCTCGAAGGGAGGCGACAGTTCGCCATCAAACTGGGTCATCGTCGGGCGCCGTCCCTTGAATGTCCGCATTTCCCTTCGGCTGGCCGATCATGCGACCGATTCTGCCGGAAGGGCAGGGCGTTGTAAGGATGCATTGTCCGTAATCGTAATCATTCTGCCAAGCGAAAAAAGCCACCGTTCTCCTGGAAGGTGTCGTAAACGCCTGAAAAGCGCCGCGTTGATCGATCCAGATGCGCGCCGCTACAAAAATAGCGCCGCCCGCTGCCGCCAAGAAGCCGTTACCTTTCACCCGAAATTTACCCTCTGTCGGGCTTAGTGGGCGCAATGATCCTCCAAGCCAGGTTCGACGACTGAACGCCATGCACAAGATCCTCCTCGCTGAAGACGACAACGACATGCGACGTTTCCTGGTCAAGGCGCTGGAAAACGCCGGGTTTCAGGTTTCGCCCCACGACAACGGCATGTCGGCCTATCAGCGGCTTCGTGAGGAGCCGTTCGAGATGCTGCTGACCGATATCGTGATGCCCGAAATGGACGGCATCGAACTGGCGCGCCGCGCCTCGGAACTCGACCCCGACATCAAAATCATGTTCATCACCGGCTTTGCCGCGGTCGCCCTGAATTCCGATTCGGAGGCACCCAAGAACGCCAAGGTGCTGGCCAAGCCCGTTCACCTCCGCGAACTGGTCAGCGAAGTGAACAAGATGCTGGCGGCCTGATTCGGCGGCTATTTCGTTCAAAAAGGCACCAGAAATTAGTCCCGAGCATCCTTGCCCGGGCGCTTTGGAGCCGATATACGGACCCCACCCAATACGAATAAAGCTGGAGCGGGATGACAGGTCATCCCATTCTGGGGCGCGTAGCTCAGCGGGAGAGCACTACCTTGACATGGTAGGGGTCACAGGTTCGATCCCTGTCGCGCCCACCAGCCTTCGCTTGCTTCGCAAGCTACGGCTCGGCAAGCCACCCTCAGTCCTATCGTAGCGAAGCAAGCGAAGGCTGCCACGGCGAAGCCGCTTGGCGAAAGCAGGCTCTCCGTCGCGAGCTACGGGCCGGCAGCATCAAAACTTCATCCATCGCGATCTGATCCTGCCGACCTCACGCCGGTAACCCGGCCTTGAGGAGGCCCGCCTCGTGACGTGCCCGATCGGCCTCGTGCTTGTAGTGCTGGGTCGCGAGATAGGCGGCCACCGAGAAACCCGGCTCAAGCTTGATGACCTCTGCGGCATGCGCGCCGGCCGCAACGGCGTCGCCCATCTGCGCGAAGATGGCGGCGAGGAAGGCGTGATGGGTAAAGTCGGGCCGCGTGATCCGCGCGAAAGCCTCGGCGGCTTCGGCAAATTTCTCCGCGCAATAATACGCCCGACCGAGGTGGCTCCAGAAGCGCTCGGGGTGGAACGGGTTGAGGCGCATCGCCTTCCTGATCCAGTCGATTCCTTCTTCCGGCCGCCCCAGCCAGGTCAGAAATTCGCCCTGCTGCACCACGACGAGATCGTAGTTGGGATTGAGTGCGAGCGCCCGCTCCTGATGATAGGCGCCCCTGTCATGATCGTCGCGCGTCAGGTTCACCGCGGCCAGGATGCGGTGAACGTCGCTGTCATTGTCATCGAGCGCCAGCGCGATCTGCAACTCGGCAGCCACCTGCTGGAAGGTGGCGTCGCGATCTTCGCACCATCCATAGGTCCAGGTCTGCCCCAGCACGCAGGCCTTCCAGGCATGGGCGTGCGCATAGTTCGGATCGAGCGCGATGGCGCGGTCGAGCAGGATCTGCGCCTGCGCATTGTCTTCGCGCCGCGAGCGGTGGTGCAGCACCTTGGCGGCGAGCACGCACTCATAGGCCGCCATGTTGTCCGGCCGCTTGCGCTTCGCCCGTTCCTGTGTGGCGGCCTCGACGCGGCCGGGAAGCGTGGCAACGATCGCTCCGGTCACCTCGTCCTGGATCGCAAATATATCCTCGAGCTTGCGATCGTAGCGTTCGGCCCAGACATGCCGGTCGGTTTGCGCGTCGATCAACTGCACGGTGACGCGAACGCGATCGCCGGCTTTGCGCACGCTGCCCTCGAGCACATATTCGACGTCGAGTTCGCGCGCGACCTCCTGCACCTTCACCGCCTTGCCCTTGTGCACGAAGGTCGAGTTGCGCGAGATGATGAGCAGGTCGCGAAACCGCGACAGCTCGGTGATGATGTCCTCGGTGAGGCCGTCGGCAAAGAATTCCTGCTCCGGATCGCCGCTCATGTTGACCAGCGGCAGCACGGCGATGGATGGCTTCCTCGTCGTGATTCCGGTCGCCGCGCCGTCCTTGCCGCTTGCATGCGCCTCGGCTGCATCCAGCGCGAGGCGCACCCGGAAGACGTGAATCGGGCGGGTGATGTTCTTGACGTTCTGGTTGCCGAGATCCTCAAAGGCGATGTCGTCAAGCCGGTCGCCGACCTGATCGCGCACGGCGCCCGAGACGCAGATGCCGCCCGGCTCGGCGAGCACTTCGAGACGCGCCGCGATGTTGACGCCGTCGCCGAAAATATCGTTCTCCTCGATGAGGATGTCGCCCAGATTGATACCGATGCGGAACTGGATCCACCGCGCCGGCGACACGTCGGCATTGCGCCGCGCCATCCGGCGCTGGATCTCGGCGGCGCACGATACCGCATCAACGACGCTGTGGAATTCCACCAGCATGCCGTCGCCGCTGGTCTTGATAATGCGGCCCCGGTTCTTGGCGATGGAGGGATCGATCAGCTCGAGCCGATGGGTTTTCAGGCGTGCGAGTGTCCCTGCCTCGTCGACCTCCATCAGCCGGCTGTAGCCGACCATGTCGGCGGCAAGGACCGCAGCGAGTCTTCGCTCGGGGCCGGGCGCTTCCATTTTTGCCTCGCTGACGGGTAGTCTAGCAGAATTGCCAGATTGGCCAAGGTTGCGCCGCGGGTGATCCGGTCCGATCAAGGCTAGCTCAGGTTGCAGTGACCCGAATGAGGCCGGATTTCAGGCCCGATGGCGGGGTAGCGCCAGCAGCGCGGTGAGGGTCGCAGGCGCATTGAGCACCGCGAACTTCTCGCGCTGGCTCAGATACCCCGCCGCTTCATCGAACGTTTCGGCATCTTCGATCTTCGCGCGCGCGATCGCGAGATGCGGATCGACGTCGCCGCGCTTCCGCGGCTTCTGTCCGGAGAGGTTGTTCAGGTGTGCTTCGAGCAGGCGAGCATCGTCGAGCAATTCGCGCAGCGGGCAGGGGAGCGACGAATGCGGCACGCCCGCGAGCCCGTTGGCGCGCGCCAGCACCGGCGGCGGGGCCGTCTGCTCGGGAGTCCTGAACAATCCGGACCTGCGGTTCGCACCCGGCGATGACGACAGCATCGCGATCGGAATGGAAAGCAACAGCCCGAGGATCACCGGCGTCATCCACAGCAGCAACGACAGCGACACGGCATAGGCGCTGATGGCCATGGCGATGCCGATCAATGTCGGCACTGAATAGGTGCCGAGGATGTCGCGCTGCGCGACTGCGCCATCATCCCGGCGCTGAACCTGCCATCCAGCGTCGCGCCCAAACAGGATTTCGCCGACAGCGGACGACTGGAAGATCATCATGACAGGCGCGGTCAAACCGGAAAGGATTGTCTCGGCACCGATGCCGCCAAGCACCAGCAGGCCGCCGCCGAACTTCCTCCGCGTGTCGCGATCGGCAAGGAGCACGATGAAGGCGAGCAGCTTCGGCACGATCAGCATTCCCATCGTGCCTGCAAATACCCATGCTGCCAGGACCGGATCCTGCGCCGGCCATTGCGGAAACAACGAATATCCTTTCGGAAAATATTCGGGCCGTACGAACTGCGCTTGCAACGAGACCAGGATTCCGAAAACAAGAAAGATCAGCCAGAGCGGCGCGGTGAGATATGATCCGATCCCCGTCAGCAGATGAAGCCGCGAGACCCAGTGAAAGCCGCGGGTCGGCAGCAGCGCCAGATGCTGCAGATTGCCCTGGCACCAGCGACGGTCACGCGCGGCAAAATCTGAAAGCGTGGGCGGAGATTCCTCGTAACTGCCGCGGAGCGCCGGCGCCATATGGATGGCCCAGCCGCCGCGCCGCATCAGCGCCGCCTCGATGAAGTCATGGCTCATGATATGCCCGCCGAACGGCTTGCGTCCGCGGAGTTCGGGTAGCCCTGCATGTTGCGCAAAGGCGCGGACGCGAATGATGGCGTTGTGGCCCCAGTAATTGCCCTCCGAGCCATGCCACCATGCGATCCCCGCGGCCAGCATCGGACCGTACAGGCGGCCTGCGAATTGCTGCCAGCGCGCGAACAGCGATCTTGCATTGACGATGACCGGTAGCGTCTGAATCAGCGCGGCCTTCGGATGCGCCTCCATCGCGGCAACGAGCCGAACGATGCTGTCGCCCGTCATCAAGCTGTCGGCGTCCAGGATCAGCATGCATTCATATTTGGAGCCGAACCGCCTGACCCACTCTTCGATATTGCCCGACTTGCGCGCGATGTTCTCGGGGCGGTGGCGATAGAAGATCGCGGCGGCGCTGCCGACGTCCTGCCGAAGCTTGAGAAAGCACTTTTCCTCGGCGATCCAGATCGCGGTATCGGTGGTGTCGCTCAGCACGAACCAGTCGAACTGCGCGCCGTGTCCGGTCTGTTCGACCGATTCATAGATCGCGCGCAATCTTGCCAGCACGCGATAGGGGTCCTCATTATAGGTCGGCAGCAGCATCGCGGTGCGGCTTTTGATCGCGGGCAGGGGCGCACTGGCGTCGATGCCGAGCTCATCCCTCCTTCTCATCAGCAGCACGAAGAAACCGCCAAGCGCCGACATGAAGGAGAAGGCGATCCATGCAAACAGCAGCACGAACAGCGCAAGGATGATCGACTCCAGGACCGTGACACCGCCGACCCGGAGCACCCGGTACATCTCATAACAGCCTGCCGCGGTCAGGATCGCCGTGCCGGTCAGAACGAAGGCGCGCCGGATCCACAGCGGCGCAAAATCGGGCGCTGGCGGCGGCTCGAACCGCCGCAACGCCTGCACCGTCATATCCGTCGGCGATTCCGGAGGAAGGAAATCGGTCGGCGGGATATCCCGCCTTCCGGGCGAGCCGCCGGCTTTCGTCAAGGTGTCCATCGATAAACCCAGACCTCCGATACCGCCTCTTCGTTCTGCATGAGCGATGCGCGGAGTTCGACCGGGGTCTTTTCCTTCAACAACTCGAAGCTCAATCGCCAGCCGCCTGTCGCCGGGTTTGGCTGGGTAACGATGTTCTGGATCTTCGCCTTCTCGGCCGTCACGACACCGCGCAAGCTTTTCGGATCGACCGATTTCAGCCGCTCGCCGGTCACGTCGAGCACGAAGAGCGTAGCGTTGTCGCCTCGTGTGCCGATCCCGGTTCGGGAAAATCGCGCCAGTGACGTCGACTTTGGAGCATCCGGCCCCCAGTGCAAACGGTAAGTGTAGGTGTGCTCGCCTTTGGCCGGCAACGCCGCTTTGGGGCGCCAGAACAATGCGATGTTGTCGTGAATCTCTTCCTTGGTCGGGATTTCAAGCAGCTTCACCTCGCCTTCACCCCAATCGCCGATCGGCTCCGCCCACAGGCTTGGCCGGCGCTCGAAATTCGATTCCAGGTCCTGGTAGGCGGAAAAATCCTTCTGACGCTGCATCAGGCCGAAGCCGCGTGGGTTGAGATCGGCAAACGAAGAGACCTGAAGGTCGCGCGGGTTGTGCAGCGGCCGCCAAAGCTCCTCGCCGCGGCCGTTGAAAACCGCCAGGCCGTCTGAATCATGGACCGACGGACGGAAGTCTTCGACGTCCTTGCGGTCGTTCGACCCAAAGAAGAACATGCTGGTCATCGGCGCGAGGCCAGCATGCGTTAGATCGACGCGCGGATAGATCGCCATTTCCACGTCGAACACGGTGGTGTCGCCCGGGCGGATGGTGAAGCGGTAGGCCGCGGCGGCGCTCTCGCTATCGAGCAACGCGTGCACAACGATGGAGTTGGCGCCCGGCGCCGGCTTCTCGATCCAGAACGTCTTGAAGAACGGGAATTCTTCGCCCTTGGCCTCGCCGGTGTTGATGGCGAGCCCCCGTGCCGAAAGACCGTACAATTGTCCCTTGGCAACGGCGCGGAAATAGCTTGCGCCGAGAAAGACGCAAACTTCGTCATAATAGTCGGGCTTGTTGATCGGCGCATGAAGCCGAAAGCCGGCAAAGCCGAGATCGACTGCCGGGCCGGGTGGCTCCAGCTCGCCGAATGAAAACAGGTCGGGCCGGTAGGCGATTGGTGTCGCCTGGCCGTCCTTCACCTCGAAGAGGTCGACCCGGTTCTTGTAGAAAAATCCGCGATGGAAAAACTGCACCTCGAATGGCAATTTTTCGCCGCGCCACAGCGCGCGGTCCGGCAAGAACCGGATCGCCCGATAACGGTCGTAATCGAGATTGGCGAGATTGTCGGGCAACTTCTCGCTTGGCGCCTGGTAGGGTTTGCTTGCGAGGTCGCGCGCCATTTGCCGGACGATGGATCGATCGAACGGCGCAGGCTGGGCATGGGCGGCGGACAAAAGCCCGGACGCCATGCTGGTTACCAATGGTAACGCAGAAGCTGCGAGGAAATCCCTGCGATTCACGAAACAACCTCGCGGTTACTGACGCCACCCTCGGCAACGCAGCGCGCACCGGACGGTTCCCCGCACCGGAATAGAGCTGCCGTTTTTTCCGATTGCCTAAGATCCGGTCACGAGCGCGCTAGCTTCGCAGCGTATGGCTTATCCGCGTGACCACGTCGTCCCACTGGCGTTTTTCGGAGACGGGATAATTGATCAGCACGCAGTCCAGGGTGCCGTTGCCGCGGTTGCAGCGGTTGTACCAGATCCGGTCCTTGCGAATGCTGGACACAACGAAGAAATCCGATGTGATCCGTTTATAAATGATGCCGGCAGGCGGCCGCATCTTGGCCAGGAACGTGGCGGGCGAATCGTTCTGGGCATTGGGAACGGACTGCACCGTCAGGTCGGCACGGCGGTCGTCGGTGAAAAAGCGTCGTCCTGTGCCGCCTTCCGGCGGTCCGGCGTCGACGGTGAAGATCGAGACCGGCATGTCGACGCTGGTCCCGGTGCTCGCGATCTCGTATCGCCGCCATTCCGCGTCGCCGGCAAAGGCGAGGGCGGGAGCAAAGATTGCGGCGATGGCGAGGGCGGTGGCGAGGAGCTGCGCGCGCATGGAACGATCTCCGGTTGGATCAAGACACAATCTAATCGATCGACGTTCGTTCCACCGCATCGCCGGCTGGTGCAAATCTCGCCTGCGATATTCCGTTCCGCTGTGTGGCCCTCGGGTTCTGACGCCGGCGAAGCCGGAACGGTGTTAGCCGCTAGCTTCATCGCTCGGGTCCGCGTGGGCGGGTCAATTGGCCAGCTCCGGCCAGGAAGCCGCCAGCGGATCGCCTAGATCGATAATATGCGGCTTCTTCTCGTCGACAATCCTGAGTTTCTCCTTGAATTGTGGATCGGCATCGAAAAGCGCCAACAGACTGTGATCTTGCGCCGACCATTCCTCGCGTACCGTACCTTTTCCGCTCTTCTTCTTACGCGCGATCTGCTTGTTGCGTTCCTTGTTCCAGTCATCTTCGCGCAGCCGGTCTATTTCCTTCAACGGATACGTTAGGTGTATCTGGTAATTGCCATCCTTGCGCGCCTTCAGCAGCATCTCGATGCTTTCCCGTTCCGGATTTCCGTGTTGGCCGTCGCCCGAGAACACATAATGCTTCGCGATGATGCGCTTGAAGAAATCCTTGTCGAGATTATTGGAGCTTCCGTGATGCGGCACCTTGAGAAGATCGACTTCGATCTTCGTGCCGTTGTCCTGGTCGAGCTTGCCCGCCAGTTGCAGCCCCTTGAGAATCTTGTCGCCCCTCGCATCCCCGGTCAGCAGCATCCGCTTCTTGTCTGCCTCCACGAGCACTACGATGCTCGACAGATTGGGAACGGATTTGTCGACATAGGCGGCGAGAGCCTCTTCGGCCGTCTTTCCTTGCTTCTTGAGATCATCAAGCCATTTCTGATGGTCTTTGTGCAGCGCCTGAATCTCTTCAAGCATGGGGCCGATGACGGTGACGTCCAGCGAATTGGCTATCCTGATCGGCGCCTTGCCTTGTGGCGCGACGATGAGTTTCCCCCCGAACTCGGCGTTGCGCCCATAGCCGAGCCGCTGGGCGTCCTTTCTCAGCCGAAAGCCCTGCGCGATGCTGGCGAGTACCTTCAGGGAACTTCCAACCAGTTCCGCATCCGCGGCGTCATTGCCTCCGGGATTCTGGTCGATGAAGATATCTTCCACGTTTCCGACTTTTTCGTCGGACAGCTCGACCGCTCCGGTGCTGGCCTCCGTCTTGAATGTCGCGTTCACCCTCGCCGTCAATTCCGCCGGCTGACCGCCAATAATATCGTCAAAGCTGTTGTGCCACAGGCTGAACACGTTCAGCAGACGCGGCTTGTGCGTCTCCACATTGGCGATTTCTTCCTTGGTGAAATCCAGAATTCCCTGGATATGATCGTCGTCCACATGACTTACCATCAGCACGTCGATCGGCAGCGGATCGTTCTTCTTGATCTTGCGTGCGTTGCGGATTTCTATCAATCTCGGCTTGAGATGCGGCGCATAGACCGACTTGGGTCCGCCGTCGATCATGATGAGCCCGGGCTCCTGCTCGGTGCCGAAGTGCAGCAGCAGGCAATCGCCCTTAAGTGCCCGCCGGACGTCCAGACTGAAAATCATGGGCAGCCTCCTCAAATACTCTGAAAAGCCCTGAGCACATCCAGCAGCCCGCTGCCCTGAAAGCTGCGCTCGCGGCCGAGGTCGGTCGCGGTTTCGCACAATATCTTCTTGACCTTGCGCGGCTGCTTGATGAATTCCGGATATCGCGCCATCAGCATCGCCGCAGCGCCGCTGACATGCGGTGCGGCCATGCTCGTTCCGTCGAGGTCGCCCCAGCCGTCCCGGAAAGGACCGTGGATGCGCTCGCCCGGCGCGACCAGATCGGGCTTCAATCTTCCATCCCCGGTCGGACCGCGGCTCGAGAAAAAGCTGACGCCGTAGGTATGCGGCAGGGATCGATGCGTCGATCCGACCGTAATCACGCCGTCGGCATTTCCGGGATCGGTGATGCTGAACGCGGCATAGCTTTCGAACGCACCATCGGTAGTCGTAAAGCTCTGAAAGCCGTAGTTTCCGGCAGCCGCGACGACTACCACGCCACTTTCGACCAGATGCTCGCATTCCTCGCAGATCGGCGTTCGGCCGCAGGCGTAATTCCGCACATCGTGCTTGATCGAAAGACTGAGGTTTGCGCCGTGAATTGAAATATAGTCGTGGCGCTCGTTCAGATGCCTGATGTACTGCAGGGCGGCGATAATCGCGAATTCGGTATCTTTCTCGTCGCTGTTTTGCGAAAGCACCCTGAAATCGTACAGCTGGATATCAGGACACATCCCGTCGATCCTGTCGTCTTCCGCAACGGCCTTGGTTCGCTTTTGAGGTGCCCTGGCGCCAATGATGCCGGCGACGTGCGTGCCGTGATCGCTTACCGATGGGCGCGTGTCGACCTTGATTTCGATGAACGGCTCGACCAGCTCCCAATGAATCGGGCGTTGCGCCCTTGCATCCCTGGACAATTGAACGAGGTTCGAGATCAGCTTGGCGCCGGCCTGTTTCAGTTTCTGCCCTTCGGGCAGTTTGTGCCCGTCCGGCAGAAGCTGCTTGAGCTTAGCCTGCTGTACTTCCGGATCTTCGTTTTCGTTGAAGATCCTGAGGTTGTCGAGGTTGACGATCTTGCGAAAGTTGCTGAAATCGAAACTGGCAACGACCCTGGATTCCTTCCCGGTCGCATCCTTGAAGCATATGTGATCGCCCTGAATCCCGGAATCGATGACGGCCCACGCGATCTCTGCGCAATTGACCGTGAAGAGCAGGCGGGCGGCGTCCGCCTTGACTGAAGGGACGGATCGAGCGACCGCCCATATCGGCGCGCCGATTGAGCGAAACCTGATAGACGAGCGAATCTTTCCATTGCTTGCGCTGGTTTGCATCGTTCTGTTCTTGGCGACTGAGAATCTCGGAGAACAAATCGGTCAGCAGGCGCGCAATGTCGCCTTTTCCTGCCTTGATCGCGGCAGCCAGTTCCGCCGGTTTTGCATCAGGTCCGATCGTGGTGGTTTGGGCCGCCCAAAGAATAATGCCGGCGAGTGCGGCGTAGCGATCGAGTGCCGTCAGCATTCCGGCCGATTTCTTGGTTGTCTTGGGATCGCTCCAGTGTTCCGCCATTTCCTGAACTGTATCCAGAACGGCGTTGATGCGTTGACTGCCGCTTGCGGCCTGCAGATAGACCGCCATATCGCTTTGAATGCGCGCGCTGCTCCACCAGTTCGTCGTCGGTACGATGACGCGCAGCACCTCGTCGAAGTACAGCCGTGCGGCGATTACACCCTGCAGATAGGCGATTTTTCGAGGCTCGCGACCACTCGCGTTATGCATCAGTCGATCGTGATCGACTTCGTCATCGATCCAGTTTGCGACGAGGCCTGCTGTATTCGTCTTGTACGGTGTGATCAGCAGCTCCCGCGGTCCAGCCTCGCTTGCATACGCGATCCAGACATCGCCCAGAATCGGCGAGTCCTGCAGCTGACGGCGATCACCGGTCGGTCCAAGCAGAATGTATTCGGCCAAGGTCCTCGGAATGAGCACCGTCATGGTCAGACCTTTGATGCTGGAAAGGGAAACTCGTCAGGTGTTGGCAACGCAGACTGGAAATGTTTCCGGATCGCGGCATCGCATACTGCATAGCCCCAATTGATCAATCGCTCCTGCAATTGATCGTCCATAGCTTGCAACCGGGTGGGCGTTTCGGCGAGCCGCATGGTCGCATCGAACGGACAAGTCAGGGCGTCTGCCAGTCCGTAATCGAGAATGTTGGTCCGAATTCCCCAATAGGCTCCTGAACGAGTATGTTGTTTGAAGGAATCGATCACCTGACGTTTCCGCAGGGATCGCACCTGGTTATCGACGAGATCGAGCACGCGATAGGCGTGATTGCCCCAATCGGCTTTCGGGCTTTCTTCGGCCTGAAGTTTTCCGCCAGCGTCGCTCACCAGGATTGTGCGGTAGCGCTTCCAGGCGGTCTCCAGACCCAGATTGTCGTAGACGCCGCCATCCGAGAGAACGGCGTTCGTTGTGAACGGAGGTCGCTGCAGGTCGGATCCCGACTTCGGCGTGAATGCGCTATCGTTCAGCTTGATCTCGACGGGAGACAGCACGGGCGGAAACGCGGAGGAAGCCGCAACAGCTTTCGACAGTCTGATGGTGGGCTTCAGGACCTCGCCGACCCGGTAGTCGCGCATGTACGGCTTCGTGAAGCGCCACAACGCGCCGGACTGCACGCTGGTCGCGTTGATGACAAAACTCGGCTTGTCCGGAAGATCCTGCAGCGTGGCCGAACCGAACAGGTGCTTCTCATACGCTGCAACGACACGGTCGCTCACGCGCCCGGGCAGGAGCAGGCCCAGGATGACGGCCTTGACGTCGATGGTCGTTCGCCCGAGCGCGCGCAGCGGCTCGACGAATTCCTGACGAAAGAGTGGCATGTCCGGGGTTTGGTTCCCGGTAAGCCTATTCCATTTGAGGGCGAGCAGCCCCGCGGTGACCGAGCCGCCGGAGACGCTCGATATGCGATTCACCTTGTGAAGGATACCTGTCTCATAGAGGCGCCAAAGCACGCCGATATGAAAAATCATCGCGCGATAGCCTCCGCCCGAAAGGCAGAGTGCAGTGCCGTCCTGCGGGCCACCCTCGGCCGCTTCGTCACCAATGGATTGTACGGGTTCGTCTACCATCGAAGCCAGCCCCTCGGGTTTTCGGGTTGCTAAAGTTTGGTGCTATCGATAGGACGGCGCAGCGGGTGGTCGCCGCCTGCCATGCACTGCGATTCAACGTCGCGTCGCCTGAATCACAAAGCGGGCAACGTGGAGCGGAATTCTGCGCGCGCATGCCCGATCGCTTGCCGGATGAGATCGCGTGGCTGTGTGTACGCGGAAGGAGCATGAATTACCTGCCCCACTACCAAATGAAATGGTGCGCAGTTGTATCTATAAAGAATAATTCTTTTAATTGAGCGCCATGAAATGTTGATTGTCAATGTGGTGTCGCACACATTGGTCCGGAATTTTTTTGCCGACACATGGAGCCGGCGCGTCCGACGTGTGCTGCAGCTCTGCTGCTGCAGGGGCTTCGACTGTCGCTGCGCCTTTTCTCATCAGATCCCGCCGGTAGGGCCGTTCATCGCGTGGCGGTCTCGGAAGCATTTGCCGCGAGGTGCTTGCCCGCGATATATCCAAACGTCAGCGCGGGGCCGAGCGTGATACCGGCGCCGGGATAGTTGCCGCCCATGATGCTCGCCATGTCGTTGCCGGCGGCGTAGAGGCCGGTGATCGGCTGGCCACGTTCGTCGAGCGCGCGGGCATGCGCGTCGGTCTTGATACCGGCATAGGTGCCGAGATCGCCGACCACCAGCTTGATCGCATAATACGGTCCGTCCTTGATCGGCGCGACGCAGGGGTTCGGCCCGTGCAGCGCATCGCCCTGGTAGCGGTTATAGGCGCGCGATCCCTTGCCAAACGCAGGATCGCGCCCCTCCGCGGCCGAGGCGTTGAACTCGGCGATCGTCGCTTCGAGCCCCTGTCGATCGATGCCGGTTCTATCGGCCAGTTCAGCCAGTGTAGCGCCGCGCTTGAGGTAGCCGGTGGCGAGATGATGGCGCAGCGGCATCGGAAACGGCGGCACGCAGCCGAGGCCGTATTTTCGCAGCGCGCGGTGATCGCACAGCAGGAACGCGGTGATCTCCTCGTCGGGTTTTGCAGCCTTCACCATTGCCTGCACGAAGTCATGATAGGAATTGCCTTCATTGGCAAAGCGCCTGCCGTCGCGCATCACCGCGATGACGCCCGGTTTGGCGCGATCGATGAAATGCGGCATCACGCCCTTGGAGCCGTCCTTGCGTTCGGTGATGGAGACCGGCACCCAGGCAGCCGCGTTCGGCAGCGTATCCTCGATGCGGCCGCCGGCGGTCTCCGCCAGGCGCAATCCGTCGCCAGTGTTGCCGACAGGGCCGGGCGAAAAATGCTCGGCGCCGGTGGGCGCGTGCGGAAACATCGTCTTGCGCCTCGCCGCATCATGCGGAAAGCCGCCGCAGGCGAGCACCACGCCGCGTTTGGCGATGATACGCACCAGCTTGCCATGGCGCTCGACGATCGCGCCGCGCACCGCCCCATCCTCGACGATCAGTTCGTGCACGGGCGAGGACAGCCACAGGGGAATTTTCAAGTCGAGCGCGGATTTCGCCAGCCGTCCGGCCAGCGCATTGCCGTTGGTCAAGGTCATGCCGCGGCCGTGGCGCATCACGTCCATCAAATGCTTCGACAGGCGTTTTGCGACGTAGATCGCCGAGGTCAGCGATTTGGTCGCCCGCATGAAATGGATGATCTCCTTGCCGGAGCCCAGCATCATGCCGAACACGGTGAGTTCGGGGAGGGGATTGCCGAGATCCTCGATATGCTCGCCCAGTTCGCGGCCATCGAACGGCCGCGTCACCATCGAGCGACCGCCCTGCGCGCCGCCGGGGGCTTCCGCGTGGTAATCCGGAAAGGTCAAGGGCATGTCGAATTGGACGGCCGTCTTGCTGGTGAAAAAGTCCACCGCTTCCGGACCGGCGGAGAGAAACGCATCGACGCGCGCGGCATCAAAACTGTTGCCGGCCTCGTGGCGTAGATAGGTCTTCGCCTGCTCCGGGCTTTCCTCGATGCCCCACGCCTTCGCCAGCGAAGTGCCGGGAATCCATAGCCAGCCGCCGGAGCGGGCAGTGGTGCCGCCGAAGCGCAGCTCCTTTTCGACGATGAGAACGTTGAGCCCGTGATGCCCCGCGGTGACCGCTGCCGACATCCCGGCACAGCCGGAGCCCACCACCAGCGCGTCGCATTCGTAGGTCTCTTGTTCGTTGCCGGCCACGCGATCCGTCCTTGCTTCCTTGTTCTCGGGCGGACATTTGGGTTGGGATCGATTGACCTGTCAATCGCGGGCACTTCCCTTCTCCCCTTGTGGGAGAAGGTGCCTTCGCGCAGCGAAGGCGGATGAGGGGTTCTCTCCGCGGAGACAGACCCCTCATCCGTCTCAATCGCGCCTTGCGCGATTGATCCACCTTCTCCCACAAGGGGAGAAGGGAAACACGGCGTGCATCCAGAGCAGGGCGGCCTTTCGGTAAAGCGCTTGCCCCGACCGAGCATCGGCGGCACATTTGTCGGTGCGACATCAAGATCGCCAAGAATTCGTCAAGAACCAGTATCCGAGGAACCTCCATGGCGGCCACGCGGATCGACTGCGATATCCATCCCTCGGTGGGCGGCACCCGCACCACGCTGCTGCCGTATCTCGACGACCACTGGAAGGAGCAGGTGGTCAGCCGCGCCATCGATGGCCTCGATCTCAACTCCTATCCGCCCAACATGCCGTTCTCCAGCCGCGCCGATTGGCGGCCGGCCAATGGCAAGCCGGGCAGCGATCTCAAGATGGTGCAGCGCGGCGCGTTCGACCAGCTTGGTTCGAGCCACGCGATCTGCAACGTGGTCTATGGCGCACAGGCGGTATTCGATTCCTACATGGCGGCCGGTTTCTGCAAGGCGATCAACGACTGGATCGCGGCCGAATGGCTTTCGAAGGATTCAAGGCTGAGCGCCTCGATCGTGTTGCCCTTGCAGGCGCCGGATCTGGCGGTCGAAGAAATTGAGCGCAGAGCCAGCGACAACCGCTTCGTCTCCGTGCTGGTGCTGGCGCAGGGCGAAACGCTGCTCGGACGTCGGCACTACTGGCCGGTGTGGCAGGCGGCCGCGAAGCACAAGCTGCCGGTCGCGATCCACGCCGGCAGCGCCTATCGCACCGCGCCGAGTTCGATCGGCTGGCCGTCCTATCGCTACGAATATTATCTGGCCGAAGCGCAGGCATTCCAGGCCCAGGTGCTCAGCCTGATCTATGAGGGCGTGTTCGGCAAGTTTCCCGATCTGAAGGTGGTGCTGATGGAGTCAGGCGTGAGCTGGCTGCCGGCCTTCATGTGGCGCGCCAACAAGACCTGGCGCGGCGTCCGCGTCGAGGTGCCCTGGGTCGAGCGCGAGCCGGCCTCAATCATCCGCGACCATGTCCGCGTCACCATGCAGCCGTTCGATGGCCCGCCCGATGCGGCTGGCGTCGCCGACATCATCGAACAGATCGGTTCCGACAAGATGTTCCTGTTCGCATCCGATTATCCGCACTGGCAGTTCGACGGTGACGATCCGATGCCGCCGCATCTGCCTGATAGCATTGTCTCGCGTATGTGTGCCGACAACCCGCTGGAGACCTTTCCGCGGCTGAAGCTCGCCGCGTGAATACAGCATGATCCGGAAAAGTGGGCACCGGTTTTCCGAAAAGATCATGCTCAAACAAAGAGTCTACGCAAGGAGGATCGCATGAGTGACGTCATCGACCGCCCCATCCTCGCCGAGCAAGTCGCCGCGCAAAGCCGGCTGCGCATCATCGATTGCGACGTGCATCCGAGCATTCATGCGCATGCCGATATCGAGCAGTTCATGCCGAAGCGCTGGCAGGAGTACTTACGCACCTACGGCAGCCATCTGCGCACGCCCTATATCGGCACCACACCCTATCCGCGCTCCTCGCCGCTGATCGCGCGCCGCGACGCCTGGCCGCCGACCGGCGGGCCGCCGGGCTCCGATCTCGATTTCATGCGCAAGCAACACCTCGATCCGCTCGATATCGAGTTCGGCATTTTACAGGTGCTCGATCTCTTCATCTTCTCGCAGCAGAATCTGGAATTCGGCGCCGCGATCCAGCGCGCCATCAACGACTGGCAGCTCGCCTTCTGGTCCGATCGCGAGCCGCGGCTGAAGGCTTCGATCCTCGCCGGTCAGGACGACACGGAGTTCGCGATCGCCGAGATCGAGCGCTGCGCGAAAATCGGCCGTTATGTGCAGATCAACGTCTGCCCGCGCGCCAACGAGCCGCTCGGCCGCCGCCGCTATTGGCCGATCTATGCCCGCGCGCAGGAGCTCGGGCTGCCGCTCGGCATTCATGTCGGCGGCTATGGCGGGCATGCGCCGACCGGCGGCGGCTGGCCGTCCTATTACGTCGAGGAGCACCAGTCGAACGCGCACACCATGGCCGCGCAGCTTACGAGCCTCGTGCTCGAAGGCGTGCCAGAGCGCTTCCCGAACTTGAAGATCGTCTTCATCGAGGGCGGCTTCGGCTGGATTCCATCTGCCACCTGGCGCATGGACCGGCACTTTGAGGCGTTCCGCAGCGAGGTGCCGCATCTCAAGCGCCGTCCGTCCGAATATGTGAAGGAGCATTTCTGGTTCACGACGCAGCCGATCGACGAGCCCGATGAAGCAAAGCATCTGCGCTCCCTGATCGAATGGGTCGGCGCCGATCGCCTGCTGTTCTCGTCGGACTACCCGCACTGGGATTTCGACGATCCACGCTACGCCTTCAAGACGCCGCTGACCGAAACCGAGCGCCGGAAAATCTTCAACGGCAACGCGCGTGCGCTCTACAAGCTCTGAGTAACGACAGGATCACATGGCCCGCCACATCGTCGCCCGCACGTCCGATATCCCGCCCGGCGGCAACAAGGTCTTCGGCGTCGAGGGCCGCGACATCGTCGTATTCCACGTCAATGGCGAGTTCTTCGCGTTGCTCAATCGCTGCCCGCACGAGGGCGCGCCGCTGGAAAAGGCCGCCTGCGTGGCGCGGCTGACCTCGCCGGAGCCCGGCATCTACCAGCGCTCCCGCGTCGGCGAGCTCCTGCGCTGCCCGTGGCACGGCTGGGAATTCGACATGCGCAACGGCCAGTCCTGGTTCGATCCGCAACGGGTCAAGGTGCGCTCCTATCCGGTCGCGGTCGAGAGCGGCGGGGAGCTGCAGAAGGGGCCTTACGTGGCCGAGACGTTTCCGGTGCATGTCGAGGACAGTTACGTCATCATCGAGACGTGATGCTCTGTAGGGTGGGCAAAGGCGCACTTGCGCCGTGCCCACCATCGAAGACTCCGCTCGTGATGGTGGGCACGCTTCGCTTTGCCCACCCTACGATTCTCCACGTGCGGCGCGGCATGTGATCCGTCAGCCTGAGAGGCTTAAGCAGCCAGCCCATCCACCATCGCGCCGACGATGGTCGCAATCTCCTTGCGCAACGCCTCGACTGGCACCGCGATCAGCTTCTGCTCGAGGCCGAGCAGCACCATGCCGTGCACAGCGGAGAACAGGCTGCGTGCCGTCACGCCGAGTTCGCCCTGCGTTCGTTCTGGAAACAGCGTGGCCAGCGGCTGATAGATATGGCGGAATAGATTCATCTGTTCGCTGATTGCCCAATCCGGCACCGGCTTGCCTGACGCCATGCGGTGTTCGAACAGCGCACGCCACAGTTCGAGATTTTCGGCGGCGAAATCGCAATAGGCGACCGCGATGCGGACTAGCGTCTCGCGAGGCGAGGACGGTCCATCGTCTTCGGCAGCCGTGAGTGTGGCGTCCAACCGCGCCAGCGTGCGCGACCCCACCCGCAGGATCAGTTCGTCCACGTCTTCAACGAGATTGTAGACCGCGCCGTTGGCGATGCTGATGTCCCGCGCCAGATCGCGTGTCTTCAGACCCGCTAGACCCCCTGCGGCAATCCGTCGCTCCGCCGCTTCAATCAGGGATTCCCGAAGTTTGGCTCGTCTTTCCAATGCCTTAGACATCATTTTCCGATCCTGAGCAACGCTCAAAATAATTCTTGAGCAACGCTCAAAATATGCTACAACCATTTCATGAGCAATGCTCATAACACAGGGAGCTACCAATGTTCAAAACTGTTTTGACGCTTTTCCGGGGCAGCGTGGCTGCTGCGGGAGAAGAACTGGAAGACCGCTCGGCGCTTCTCATTCTCGATCAGCAGATGCGCGACGCCGCCGCGGCTGTCGAACGTTCCAAGCGCTCGCTGGCGCTGGCGATTGCGGGCGACCAGCAGGAGGGTCGCCGTCTCGACGCCACCAATGCCCGGATCGCCGATCTCGAAGTCCGCGCCACCGCCGCGCTCGATGGCGGAAGGGAAGATCTCGCCCGCGAAGCGGCGCAGGCGATCGCCAATCTGGAGGCCGACCGCGATGCCGCGATGACTGCGCGGACGCTGTTTGCGTCTGAAATCACGCGCATGAAGCGCCAGGTTGCCAATGCCGAGGCGCGGATTACCGAGCTTGATCGCGGCCGTCGCATCGCCCGCGCGTCAGAAGCGGTTCGCGCGCTGCGAAGGGGCGGGGTCGAGGCGGCGCGGCCTTACGAATCCACGCTGCCGGAAGCGGAGAACACGCTGAAGCGTCTGCGCGACCGGCAGATCGAGGCCCAGGCCGCCGCCGACGCCTTGATCGAACTCGATGTCGCCAGCGGCCCGCTGGCGACCGCCGAAAAGCTCGCCGAACAGGGCTTTGGGCCACGCCTGAAATCAACCGCGGACGACGTGCTCGCGCGGCTGAACGCCAAACGCACGCAAGCTGCCTAAAACTGAACTTGATCGATTAACTCATATCAACAGGAGATTATCATGAACCAGAATGTTCAACCCCACAGCGGTGCCTGGGTCACCTTCACCTACGTTTCGTTCGCCGCCTCGGCCTTCATGGTCGCCGTCGGCGTGTTCTTCCTGCCGCTCGATCTCTGGATCAAGGGCTATCTCGCAATGGGCATCGTCATGCTGGTGCAGTCCTGCGTCACCCTGACCAAGACCGTGCGCGACATGCACGAAAGCGGCAAGCTGGTGAACCGCATCGAAGATGCCAAGGCCGAACGGCTGCTGATGGAAGTTTCCAAGGCCGCTTAGTTTCCAAGGCTGCTTAGTTTCCAAGGCCGCGTAACCTGTGACGCGGTGCTGGCGAGGGCGGGCGGCGGGTGTTTCGGCAGCACCCGTCGCCCGTTACCGGGGACCGATTTCACGCCGGCAGGCAAAGGATGACTTCGATGAAAAGAGCGTTCGTATTCCTGGTGTTGGCTCCAGTAACGGTGTTCTTCGCGGCGTTGATGATATGGGTCGCTGCAGATGGCCCGAGACACCTTGATTTCGCATGCGTCGTGGCGGTGGTTCTATCTATCCTCACCTTGCCGATGTCGGCGATCAGCTGGATATCGGATGAATTTCTGGTCAGCGCGTTTCCAGTTTCCTTGCGGGTGTACCTGATCGCGATGGTCGGAGCGACGGCTGCCACCGCCGAGACTCTCGCTGTGTTCAGCAGTCTGTTTCCGCCATCAATCGTGATGACATTGGCCATCGGCGGCGCCATTGTCACGGCCGCATGTTCGTTGCTGTCGAATGACTATGGCGGCCGGCAAGGACATCGCTTTGAGCAGGCCGGTGCGTGAAGACAGCCCACGCGGCAGCATTCGCCATTTGCTTGTCCGTTAGCCGCTCGACTGACGATCGCACGAGCTTCGCGTTGCAAAAGGACTAATTTCGATGAAAAGAACACTCGTGTTCCTGCTGCTGGCTCCGGCCTCGATGTTCTTCATCGCCTGGTTTATGCACGCCGATCCGAACGCAAAATCTCCGGGCTTCCTACCATTCGTTGCCATGGTGTGGTCCTTCCTCAGCCTGTCTGCTTCGGCGATCACTGGGCCGGTCGACGGATATCTGGCCCGCTCTTTGCCAATAGTTTTGCGGGCGCCCCTGACAACTATCGTCGGCGCGATGGCCGGAGCAACGGTGGGCTGCGGCTTCGCCTTCATTGCGTTCCGACTTTTGCCCCCGCCATCGGTGCTGATCTCGTTCACCGTCAGCTGCGCTGTCGTTATGGGCGGCTGCTCGTTATTGTCTCACGATCATGGCCGCCAGCGACCGACATCCACCGGACCGGCTGGCCTATGAAATAAATAAGGTGCTGGGCCAATCTGGCGGGCGCCCCACCGTTCCCTCTCATCATTATTTGATGCCGGCGTTCAATGTATCGTTTACTCTGCCACAACCTGAAGGTGATAAAATCACAACTCATTAACTGACACGGGCGCAGAAAGCGCATCGAGGATGCCAAGGCCGAACGGCTGCTGATGGAAGTTACCAAGGCGGCTTAGTTATCTAGGCTGCATAGTTTCCAAGGCCGCGTAGCCTGTGACGCGGTGCTGGTGAAGGCGGGCGGCGGATGCTTCGGCATTCGCCGCCGCTTGCCTGTCTTGCAGGAAGGTTTGACGCAGCCAACACATCGTTTACCCTGCGGCGACCTTAAAAGTGTCGCACTCATGGCTCCTTAACGGACCCCGCGCACAGATCCGGACCGAGTGCGGGCAAGTGGTATGGTGTCTTTCTCAAGCGGCAATTCGGCGATTCGTCATGCTCTGGGGCGGGTTCGCTCCGCGGCCGGGCGCCTCGGCGGTTGTGCCGCCTTTTGGCTGAAGGCGCTGCGCCAGCCGACCATCGATCTCACCCTGCGCACCCATACCGGGCTGGTCACGCGAATCGTCGAAGCACCCGGCCTGTCGCTTTCCGAAATCGAACTCGACGAGCTGGTCTCGCAACTGCGGGTCGTGGCGGCCAAGACACTGCCGAAGGAGAGCCTCACCTACGGCATCTTCTCCGGCGAGCGCGAACGGCTGTCGCGCGCCATCGTCACGCTGATCTCGGAGGAAGCAACGGGCCGGCCGATTGCCTTCAACGCGCTGTCGGTCATGAAGGTCGAACTCGACGGCGAGCCGGTGGAGGTCACGCATCTCGGTCTGGTCATGGTCGATCCCGATGAGCGGGGGCAAGGGCTCTCCTGGGTGCTGTACGGCCTGACGGCGCTCGTCCTGTTTGCCCGCGACGGCCTGCGTCCAAAATGGATCTCGAACGTCACCCAGGTGCCATCGGTCGTCGGCATGGTCAGCCAGACCTTTTCGGATGTCTTTCCGTCGCCCCATCCGGACTCGCGCCAGAGCTTTGCGCACCTGCAACTGGCGCGCGGCATCATGTCCCGTCATCGCGCCGTGTTCGGCGTAGGTGAGGAAGCCGGCTTCGATGAGGCGCGCTTTGTCATCACCAATGCCTATACCGGCGGATCGGACGCGCTAAAGAAAACCTTCGAAGCCGCGCCGAAACATCGCGACGAGCAATATAACGCCTGGTGCGCGCGCGAGCTCGATTACGCCAGGGGCGACGACGTTCTTCAGCTAGGCCGCATCGATCTCGCCGGCGCCCGCCGCTACATCCAGCGGGATGTGCCGGCCGGTTCACTGCCGGCGCTGCTCGCAGCCTCCGCCGTGCTGGCGTTGCAGCGGCTGATATTGCCGGCGGTTTACTGGCTCGACGATACGCGTCCGTTCGGCAGCTTGCGGCCGTGGCGAGGGAACGGCCGATGACACCGGGTGAAATGACATCTGGCATGATCGCCGATTCCATCGTCAATCTCTGCGGCGCGATCGGGCTTGGCGTCGCCATGATCACGCTCCACCGGCGCGATCCGACGGGCCCGCTGACGCGGCGTCTTCTGGTCGCGCTTGGCATTATCGCGTCATTGTTCCTGGTGCGTGGCACCGCGTGGTGGATCGGCAGCGTGGTGCTCAACAACCTGTCGGCGATTCCGGCCGCGCTGATCCCGCTCGGCGCATTGATCGTCACCGAAGGTATCCTGCGGCGTCATGCCCCGCGCCCGGCCAAGATCGCGCTTCTGAGTGGCGGTATCGCGCTCGGTCTCGCCGGCGCTGCCGGGTTGGAAACCCTCGCGACGCCCGCCGCCATCCTGCTCGCGTTGTTTCAGCTTGCTGGATTTGCCATCTGCGCCTGGTTGCTGGCGACCCGCGACCGCGCCACACTGATGGTATCGGAGAATCGTATCGTTGGCCGTCTCGCCGTCGGCGCGATCCTGGTCATTCCCTTCATCATCACCGATTTCAGGGTGCTGTTTCCGGATATCCCGGTCAGGCTGGGGGCATTTGGGAGCATTGCTCGTCGTTACCGCGATATTGATCGCTGAACGCGGCGCCGAGACGCAGCGTCAGGCGTTGATGATGACGGCATTGCGGCTGTCGAGTTCGGCGCTTCTCGGTATTGCCGCAGCGTTTGTCGCGCCGGACGCCGATGCGGCGCAGGTCATGCGATTTTGCGCGATTGCGATCGCGGGCGTTCTCACCATCGCCCTGATGGTGGACGCGCTGCGCGCCCATTTCGAATCCCAGGTGCCCGGTGTTCTCAACTCCGTCGCGGCCTCGCCAGCCAGAACGCGCGACGCGCTGATCGCGGAACTCGCGCGTCATCCGATCTTCGAGAGTGCCCGGCGTCATCGGGAGAGCGAACTCTCCACCTACGATCCGCAACTGCTGCGTGATTTTCTCTCGACCCGGCGGGTACTGCGCCGGCCCGATGCGCCGTGGGGCCTGACATCGTCCGATCCGGCCGTCGAACGCGTGGTGTCGCTGCTGGCGGCCAACAGCGCAACGCACCTCATCGTGCTATCGCACGATCCGGTCGACGTCATCACACTGGCGGTTCCCGTGATTTCAGCCGACCCGGCCACCGAAACCGCGCTGGCCCTGCTGCGGCGCCTGCTGGCGCTGACGCCGGAGGCGACGTGATATTCAGTCACGAGATTTTTCACTCGCGAGGTGCGAAATGCATCGTGACTGTGATAAGACGCCGCCGTATTGGGTTCATGACGGGGCAGGCCAATGTCGAAGCAAGCGATGCGTGAGGAGGCCGAACGCCTGATCCGCGAGACGATGGAAAAGAAAACCATCGTCGTCAAGCAAGGACAGACCAGGATCGAGGCGGTCTGCGGCAAATGCGGCGCGCCGAACCGCGTCCAGGCCGAGAAGGGCGCGACCCGCGTCAAATACGCCTGCAAGCAATGCGGCGACAAGCAGGTAACGCTGTAGCGCTCGGTTTGTAGGGTGGGCAAAGGAGCATAGCGACGTGCCCACCATTTTAATGCCGCGCTCGCGATGGTGGGCATGCTTCTTCCTTCTCCCCTTGTGGGAGAAGGTGGCGCGAAGCGCCGGATGAGGGGTTCTCTCCGCGTGCACGATTCGCGGAGAGAACCCCTCACCCGTCTCGAATGAGCTTCGCTCATTCGATCCACCCTCTCCCACAAGGGGAGAGGGTACTCATTGCCCCTTCACAAATCTCGCGAACGCCTCCGCATAATCCGGATGCCAGCGCGACAGTGCGGGGCGGTTCTCTACGATGTCGCCGATCGCCCACAGCATGCGCCGCTCGTCGAGCGGCCGTGGCACGTCGTTGTCCGGACAGAGGATGTAGAAGTCGCCGGCGTCGATGCGTTCGATCATGAAATCGATCGTCTGCTCCGGCGTCCAGGCGCCGGGCGGCTTCTCGGTGCGGCCGCGCGCGGTCAGGGGAGTAAAGACGTGACCGGGGATCATCAGATGCGCGCTGATCTTGCAGCCCGGCAGGTTCCGCAATTCGTGCTGCAGCGCTTCTGTCTGCGCTTTCACGCCGGCCTTCGAGACGTTGTAGGCGGGATTGCCGGGCGGCGTCGTGATGCCTTGCTTGGAGCCGGTGTTGATCACGAGGCCGGGCCGTCCGCGTTCGACCATGTGAGGTACGAAAACTTGCGTGCCGTGAATGATGCCCCACAGGTTCACCGCGAGAATACGCTGCCAGTTCTCCAGCGGACCAAAACTGTTGCTGTCGGGGCCAATGCCGGCATTGTTCATCAGGATGTCGGTACCGCCGAACCGTTTTTGCACCGCGGCTTCCAGGCCCGCAACCTCATCGAAGCGGCTGACGTCGACCGATGCCGTCATGATGTCGGCCGCGCCGCCTTTGGCGACGGCTGCCAGTCTGGCCGCGGCCTCGGCGAGGCGCTCGGCGCCGATGTCGGCGATGCACATCTTCATGCCGAAGCCGGCGAAACGCATCGCGGCGGCGAGCCCGATGCCGGAGGCGCCCCCCGTGATCACGGCAACATGATTTGGCGACATCGCGGGATGGGGCATCGTCATTCTCCGGGCAGATGAGCTATGTGTTCGCAGGCAGACGCCTAGACTACCATGTACGAACGGGCATGGGAGGTTTTCGCATCGGCTGCTTTCCGCAATCCTTCGGCCGCATTAAGTTTCATGCCACGGTTATAGATGTGCAACATAGCTGCGACCAACCGACTTCAAGGGAGTGTAAACATGGCAGTCACGCAGGCAATTCCGATCACGCGCCATCCTTACGCGGATGGTTCCTACAAGAGGATGCTGATCGACGGCCAGTGGGTCGACGCCGCCTCCGGCAAGCAGTTCGAGACCCACAATCCGGCGACCGGCGAATTGCTGGCGACCGTCGCCGAAGGTGACGCGGAGGACATCAACCGCGCCGTGGCGGCGGCCCGCCGCGCCTTCGAAGGACCGTGGAGCAAGGTCAGGCCGTATGAGCGGCAAGGCCTGTTGCTGAAGCTCGCCGATCTCGTCGAGAAGAATTTCGAGGAGCTGTCGCAGCTCGATACGATGGACATGGGCGCGCCGATCAGCCGCACCCGCGGCAACAAACTGCGCGTGCTCGGCATGCTCCGCTATTACGCCGGGCAGGCCACGGCGCTGCACGGCGAGACCATCGAGAACTCGTTGCCCGGCGATATCTTCTCTTACACGTTGAAGGAGCCAGTCGGGGTGGTCGGGGCGATCATTCCCTGGAACGGTCCGCTCGCTGCGACCGTCTGGAAGATCGGTCCCGCGATCGCAACCGGCTGCACCGTCGTGTTGAAGCCCGCCGAGGAGGCGCCGCTGACCTCGCTGCGGCTCGCCGAGCTCTGCATGGAAGCCGGCGTCCCGCCTGGCGTCGTCAACGTCGTGCCCGGCTACGGCGAGACCGCCGGCGCGGCGCTCGCTTCGCATCCCGATGTCGACAAGGTCGCCTTCACCGGCTCTCACGTCACGGGACAGTCGATCATCCGCGCCTCCGCCGGCAACCTCAAGCGCGTGTCGCTCGAGCTCGGCGGCAAGTCGCCCGATATCGTGTTCGCCGATGCCGACCTCGACGCGGCGGTGCCGGGCGCCGCAATGGCCGTGTTCGCCAATTCCGGGCAGATCTGCAGCGCGGGTACGCGGCTGTTCGTCGAAGAGAAAGTCTATGACGAATTCGTCGGCCGCGTCGCCGAATTTGGCAAGAAGCTGCAGGTCGGCAACGGCCTCGATCCGGGCACGCAGATCGGGCCGTTGGTCTCACAGCAGCAGATGGACCGCGTCGCTGGTTACCTTGACATCGGCCAGAAGGAAGGCGCCAAAGCAGTGGCCGGCGGCGGCCGACTGACCGAAGGCGCGCTCTCGAAGGGCTTCTTCGTGCAGCCGACCGTGTTCGCCAACGTGCAGGACAATATGCGGATCGCGCAGGAGGAAATCTTCGGCCCGGTGATCTCGGCGATTTCCTTCAAGGATACCGACGAGCTGGTCAAGCGCGCCAATGCCACCACCTTCGGCTTGGGCTCAGGCGTCTGGACCACCAATGTCAGCAAGGCGCACCAGGTCGCGAAGGCGCTGCGCGCCGGCTCGGTCTGGGTGAACTGCTATCAGGCGATGGACCCGGCCGTGCCGTTCGGCGGCTACAAGATGAGCGGCTACGGCCGCGAGTCCGGCAAGCAGCACGTCGAGGAATATCTCAACGTCAAGGCGGTCTGGATCAAGACGGCCTGAGACATTCTCGGGTCGGCGGATGCGATGGCGGCGGCTTCGGCCGCCGTTGTCCTGGATGATGTGCTCGCTCGCCTCGAGGCTACACGTTGCGTCCGAAACCTTTTACGAACAAGCTGAAGCGGTTACATATCCGTATCGACCCCGGGGTTCTGGAAGAGACATGAATTATCCATCGTTGTTTTCGCCGCTCAAGGTCGGCCCCTATCGGCTCAATCATCGTCTCGCGTTGGCGCCGTTGACGCGGATGCGAGCCGCGAAGCCGAGCCTCGCGCCGCGGCCGCTGAATGCGGAATATTATGCGCAGCGCGCGACGCCGGGCGGATTGCTCATCGCCGAAGCCTCGCCCGTGATGGCGACGGGCTTCGGCAGCCCCGGCGTTCCCGGCATCTATACGGAAGCGCAGATCGAAGGCTGGCGCGAGGTGGTCGATGCGGTTCACGCCAAGGGCGGAATCATTTTCCTGCAGCTCTGGCATGTCGGGCGCGTCTCGCATTCCTCCTTCCAGCCGGGCGGTGTGTTGCCGGTCGCGCCATCGGCGGTGCCGATCGCCGACCTGAAGACGGGCACGGCAGACGGCAAGGCGGTGCCCTACGAGACGCCGCGCGCGCTTGAGACGTCGGAAATTCCCGGCGTGATCGACGCCTATCGTCTGGCCGCGAAGAACGCGCTTGCCGCCGGCTTCGACGGCGTCGAGGTGCACGGCGCCAACGGCTACCTGATCGAGCAGTTCCTGCAGTCGCACACCAACCTGCGCACCGATCAATATGGCGGCTCGATCCCGAACCGCGTGCGCTTCCTGATGGAGGTGACCAAGGCCGTGGTCGAGGTATGGGGAGCCGACCGCGTCGGCGTGCGGCTGTCGCCCTATGGTGTCGCCAACGGCAGCGGCGAGCCGGACCCGATGCCGCTTTACACTTATGCTGTTGAACAGCTCAATCCGCTTGGCCTCGCCTACCTGCATTTCATCGAGCCGCGCTCCTCCGGCGCCGGCCGCGCCGAGGTCAATCACCAGAACGTGCCGTCGGCGATGGTACTGTTTCGCCCGATCTGGAAGGGCGTGCTGATCACGGCCGGCGGCTTCGCCGGCGAGACCGCCGATGCGGCGATCAGGGATGGCCATGCCGACGCGGTCGCTTTCGGCCGCATCTTCATTTCGAATCCGGACCTGCCGCGCAGGCTGCAGCGCGGCTTCCCACTGACGCCCTATAACCGCGCGACGTTCTACGGCGGCGATGTGACAGGCTATACGGATTATCCGGAGCATAACGAGCTGGAGCAGGCGTGAAGCCCCGCTGTCATTGCGAGCGAAGCGAAGCAATCCATAGAGCGGCATAACGGATAGGTGGATTGCTTCGTCGCTTTCGCTCCTCGCAATGACGAAACGTGAGGACAGAGGCCGACAATGTTTCCTGAACCGGAGCTGGAAGAAAAAAAGAAAACCAAGGCCGTCTCACTCGGCAAACCCGCCGCGGGCCAATGCCTGTGCGGCAAGGTCGCCTTCGAGATCGACGTGCCGGCGCGCTGGGCCTGGCACGATCATTCGCCGGCCAGTCGCCGCGCGCATGGCGCGGCCTACGCGACCTATGTCGGAAGCTGGCGCAAGCGTTTTCGTATTACCAAGGGCAAGGCCAGTCTCACACGGTACGAAGACGAGGCCACCAAAACGGTACGCAGTTTTTGCTCCAGTTGCGGCACGCCTGTCGTCTATGAGCGTCCGCGCTCGCCGCACATGGTCAACATCCCCCGCGCGCTGTTCTCCGGCCGCACCGGCCGCCAGCCGCTCTATCACATCGCGATCGAGGAATTGCAGGAATGGGCCTACACCGGCGAGCCCTTGGTGCCGCTGAAGGGATATCCCGGCGTGGTCTGGCAGCGCTCGAAAAAGAAGAAGCGGACGGATCGTGAAGGGATGTTCTAGAGCGTGGACCCACTACGCGCAGCCAGCCATAGCCGGATGGACGCGACTTGGACGAAGGCGATAAGGGGCTTGAATCACGGCAAGACAGTCCGGCTCAATGTGGCCCGCCAAGGAGCGGGTCGGACGCTATGCACCCGAAAGCGGACCTATTATGCTCACCCTGAGCTTTGTCGTTCTTGACCCTTCTCGGACCATGATGCGTGCCTTTTGAAGACATAACGTCACGCGGGGATCACGGGGTACGGTTAAAAATTCGACCACGAAACTGTTGACGTTAGCGCGCACGAAGACCCACGGAGCGATTGGTCTTGGTAGGCTTTGTGACAGGGAAGACGGTGTGGATGTAGCGGGCCAGGTGTTCGCAAAAAGTGAGGGCGTACGGCGGAAGTGGACGGCGCCTGTCCCACTGAACCGCAACGCGTTCTCGAATGGGCTTGCCCCCGTGCGTTATTCGGGCGACGCGCACTTTGTAGCGATCAGTTCGCTGAAGGGATGGGACGATCGCCACACCTTGCCCAGCCTCTGCCAAGGTCAATAGCGTATGCGATGCGCGGCTCTCCAGCATTACCTTGGGATGGACTTTTGCCAGGCGGCAAGCCGCCTCGAACAGGCGGCGGACGGAATAGCCCGACGGTAACAGGAGCGGGTATGAGATAAGCCGCTCGATCGTTACGACACCGGCTTTGCCGAGTTCGACGGATGCAGCACTGACAGCCAACACATCCGCGGACTGTAGGACGCGCGTCTCGAAGCGAGGATCATCACCTGGGTCAATTCTGATGCCGACATGAGCTTCACCGCGCTCGAGTAGGGCGGCTTGCTCAGGCCCAAGGGCCTCAGTCAATTCGACATGAACCTGCGGAAAGCTCTCAGCATACCGCGGTAGAAACCCGGATAGCACGCTTTCAATCGTGTGCGGCGGGGCTAAGACTTTCAGCCTGCCGCTGTCGCCGCGCCGAAGCGCCGCTGCCCGCTCGTGCACGCTGTTGAGGTCGGTTAGGACGCGCCGACAATCCACGAGGAGCTGCTCGCCTTGGGCCGTTAGAACCAAGCGGCGTCCTACACGATCAAAGAGACGTAGCTCGAGCTCCTGCTGAAGATCGCTGATTTGGCGCGACAGCGCGGGCTGCCCAATGCGCAGGTGCACCGCCGCTTTGGACACCGTGCCAAGTTCGGCAATGGTAACAAAAGTTTTCAGGCGCCTCAGATCCATGGTGGCATTTCTATTCCGCGGCGGCATGCTTTACTAGCACAATTATGCATTGGACGAGCGTTCGGTCCGGCGGCAGTGTTCACACAGCTTGGAAGATGGCTCACGCATGCCACTGACCGCTGAGCGACGCACTAGGTGGGAACCGCGCAGCCGAGGAGAGAGGAACCAAGCGACGTCACATGCCGTCAAAGCTCGTGAACCTTCAGCGGCGGCGAGCAATCAATCGTCGTCCTGGCCTTGCTGAGCGATAATGCATTGATCTTTCAACATGCCCCCGAAGGTGAAACCACAAGCGAAGGAGAAAGCCGATGTGCATAAAACAGCTTTTGTTCGCGAGCCTGACATGCGCTGCCGCCTTTGCGACAACCGCTCAAGCGCAGTATCCCGAGCGCGCCATAAAGATCGTCGTCCCGCAAGCCCCCGGCAGCGCCACAGACAATGGCGCACGCATTCTCGCGCAGGAGCTGTCAAAGGAGCTCGGCCAATCTATCATCATCGAGAACCGGCCAGGCGGCGCTTTCGTCATCGGCAATGACGCGGTCGCAAAGGCGCAGCCCGACGGCTACACGCTGCTGTTCGCCAGTATCGGTGCGTTCGCGATCGCGCAGCATATGGTCGCCAAGCCGCCTTACGATATCGAGCGCGACTTCCAGCCTATCGCGCTAGTCACGACCGGGCACCTCCTGCTTGCTGTCGCGCCCTCGCTGCCGATCCACAGCGTCGTCGAACTGGTCGAGTACGCCAAGAAGAACCCCGGCAAGCTTTCGAACGCGTCGTCGGGCAGCGGTTCGCCGGGCCATGTCAGCGGCGAGCTATTCAAATTCATGAGCGGCACCGACATCGTGCACGTGCCCTACAAGGGCGGGACCGCCGCCATCACGGACCTCATTGCGGGGCGCGTCGATCTCATGTTCGAGAGCCTCACGTCCATCGCGCCGCATGCCAGGCAGAAGGCTATCCGGGCGTTGGGCGTCACCGGTCCGAAGCGTTCGGCCGGCTTCCCCGAGCTGCCGACGATCGCCGAGGCCGGCGTTCCCGGTTATGAAGCGCCGATATGGTTTGGCGTCGCGGCACCAGCCGGCACGCCTCGCCCGATCGCCGATAAACTCAACGCGGCCATCAACCGTGCAATCCAATCTGACTTCTTCAAAGCGCGCTATGAGCAAATCGGCGACGAGCCGGCTGGCGGGACGCCAGAGGAGTTCGCAGCGCTCATCAAGAAGGAATCGGCGAAATGGGCCGATGTCGTGAAGCGCTCCGGCGCGAAATTGGAGTAGGCGCTTATCACAGCGGACGCATGCCAAAACGAATGCCATTGAAGAGGTTGGATGATGCTCACAGCCAAGAGCGTAGTCCGCCTGAACTACGGAAAAGCGGTGAACAATGCCCTCGAACTTTGTGGCGCGCGATCCGGAGGCTTATGACTCTTACATGGGACGGTGGAGCAAACGACTTGCTTCAGATTTCCTTGACTTCGCGGGGCTCGTTGAGGGTGGGGCGGTTCTGGACGTAGGCTGTGGGACCGGAAGTTTGACCTTCGAAATCGCCGCCCGGCGAAAAGCCGCATCGATCGATGCTTTGGACTATGCGTCGGAATTTGTGGAGGCGCTAAACACCCGGAAGGGAGCAGCATCGATCAATGTACGACAAGGCGATGCGATGGCTTTGCCATACGAATCGGCTCAATTCGAAATGGCCTTATCTCTTCTGGTTCTTCACTTCGTGCCCGACGCGGTCAGAGCCATTTCTGAGATGGTTCGTGTTGTGAAGCGGGGCGGTATCGTTGCCGCAGCGGTCTGGGATACTTTCGGAGGAATGCCAAGCCGGCGAATGTTCTGGGACACGGTTGCAGCGATCCATCCGCCGGCGGAGCAGCGAAGGTCAGGTCTACTGATCCGTCCGATGACACGGCCGAATGAGCTGCAGACCGCCTTCCAGCATGCTGGCCTCTCGGACGTGGCTGCGACACTACTCACTATTCGGATGGACTTCGAGAACTTTGAAGACTTTTGGATCCCGGCTGTTTTCGGCCAAGGGACCCACAGTGAGTTCTTGGCTGGTTTGCCTGAGCCGACACGGCGGCAGATCCAGTCAAGCGTCAGGGCAGCTTATCTGGCCGGCCTTCCGGACGGCCCGCGCAGTTTTGCAAGTAGTGCCTGGGCCGTTCGAGGAATGGTAACGCGATGACAAACCCTAGTGAACGGAAACTCGGTGCGGATTGCAGCCCGATTGCGCCCGCTCCTTGTCGATGCTGGCGGGGCCGGAGCACGGCCGGGCCATTCCATTAGAGCGGAATTTCTGCGCACCCGCGTATGTCGGCTTGTGGCCCCTTCTGCGACATCGGGCTATGTCCGCTATTCCGCCGCTGTTGAGCGTTGAGCGGACATCAGTCAGTCGCTTAATAAGTGCACGGCCTAGAGCGGGATGAGGCCGTGACGACGGACCATCTCGTGCTTCGGAGGCAAGCGGCCTGAGTGCTGCGAGCCGGGTCCCGTTCTACTTTGCATGGGGTTGTTTTCGCGATTTTGTGTCCGGGTCCCGCAGTGTACCACTGCCGCGCTACAGGGCGTCCGGGACACGGAAAATGTCTGTGCAGAGCAGCCATGACCGCGCTCCATTGCTTACACGCGTCAAGTTTGGTCATCTGTTTCCTCCCCGCACTTCATCGAAGCGGCGGGCGGGAGGAAAAATGAAAAACAAGATCACCGGCCGTTCGGCATTCCTGGCGCTGCTGAAGGACGAGGGCGTTACGCATCTGTTCGGCAATCCCGGCACCACCGAACTTCCGATCATGCACGCGCTGAAGGACCATCCCGACCTCACCTATGTGATGGCGATGCAGGAAAGCCTGGTTGTCGCGATGGCCGACGGCTTCAGCCGCGCCTCCGGCAAGCTCGTCGCCTGCAACGTCCATGTCGCGCCCGGCCTCGGCAACGCGATGGGCTCGCTCTACAACGCCAGCTTCACCGGCACGCCGCTGATCCTGACGGCCGGCCAGCAGGAGCAGGGCCACGGCCTGACGGAGCCGGTGCTCTACGGTCCGCTGGTGCAGATGGCCGCGCCGCTGGTGAAATGGGCGGTGGAGGTGACGCGGCTGGAGGATCTGCCGCGCATCGTGCGCCGCGCCGCCAAGATCGCGACCACGCCACCGACGGGGCCAGTGTTCATCTCGCTGCCGGGCGACATCCTCAACTCCGAGGCCGGCATCGAGCTTGGCCGCTCGACCCGCGTCGATACGCGCGTCAAACCATCGGACGAATCGTTGCAGGCGCTCACGGCGCGGATTCTCAAGGCAGAGCGGCCGGTGATCATTGTTGGCGACGAGATCGTGAAAAGCGATGCGCTGCAGGAGGCCGCTCAACTCGCGGAAACGCTGGGTTGCCCAGCCTACCAGTCGCCGACGCCCTATGGCGCCCATTTCCTGTCGGAAAGCCCGTGCTTCATGGGTGCGCTGGCGCGCATCCAGAAGATCGCCCGTGACGCGCTGTCGCCGTACGATCTCATCATCGCGCTCGGCGGCGATCCCTTGCGGATGTCGGTCTACAGCGAAGTCGATCCGTTGCCGGACGGGCTGTCGATCGTGCAGATCGGCCTGGTCGATAACGATCTCGCCAGGAATTATGGCGCGGAAATCGCGCTCAAGGCCGATGTGCGGGAAACCTTGCGCGCTTTGGTGCCGGCACTCAAGGCCGCCGGCGGCAGCGCGCTCCAGGCACGCGCGAGCCAAGGATTGGACGCACTCGCCTCGAAGAACTGGACGGCGCGGCGCAAGCCGCTGATCGAACAGATTGCGAAACATGCCAAGACTTTACCAATAGATCCGGACTGGCTGGCGCTGCAGGTGGTCGAGGCGATGCCCGACAACGCCATTCTGGTCGACGAGGGATTGACGTCGTCGCGGCAGATCATCGCGCTGCGTCCGCACCGCGACCGCTACGGCTATCACGCGCTCGCCTCCGGCGGCATCGGCTGGGGACTGCCGGCGTCTGTCGGCGTCAGCCTCGCCAATCCGCAGCGGCCAGTGGTCTGTTATTCCGGCGACGGCAGCTCGATGTACTCGATCCAGTCGCTGTGGACGGCCGCAAACCACAAGCTGCCGCTGACGTTCGTCATCGTCAACAATGGCGGCTACCGCATCATCAAGCAACGGCTGCTCGCCTTCCACGGCGACGATCATTACGTCGGCATGGATTTTGTGGATCCCCCGGTGGATTTTGCCGGCGTGGCGAAATCGCTTGGTCTGGAGGCGACGAAGGTGACCGATCCTTCTCAATTGAAGTCCGTATTGTCGTCGGCCTTCAGCCGCCCCGGCGCGAAGCTGATCGAGGTGATGGTGAGTAACGCGGTGAATTGAGCCGTCATTGCGAAATCGTAGGGTGGCAAAGCCAACGGGTCGCGCGAACGCGCGCCCGATGACAGGCTCCGCGTGCCCACCATTCAGAAGCGCGATGTGGATAAATGGTGGGCACGGCGCAAAGTGCGCCTTTGTCCACCCTACGAGTTACCCCGCCGCTACATGCGGGCGAAATCTCGCCGCCGGATGCTGCTCCGTCAGCCGCGCGCGCCCCGCACCGAACAACTTCTCTCGCAGCGTTCCCTTCGCATATTCGCTCTTGTACCGTCCTCGCCTTGTCAATTCAGGCACCAGCATGTCGGCGATATCCTCGAAATCGCCGGGCGAGGTGGCGAACGCGACGTTGAGGCCATCGACGTCGGTCTGCTCGAACCAGGCCTCGATATCGTCGGCAACCTTCTCGGGCGCGCCGACCACGACCGGTCCGGCGCCGCCGATGCCGACATGCTCGACAACTTCGCGCACGGTCCAGACCCGGTCGGGATCGGCGCGCGTGACGTTGTCGAGCGCGGTGCGGCCGGCGTCGTTCTGGACGTGACGCACTTCCTGGTCGAGGTCGTAGCTCGAGAAATCGACGCCCATCCAGCCCGACATCAAGGCCAGCGCGCCCTCAGTCGCGATGTGCGCCCGATAGTCCGCGTACTTCGCCTTTGCCTCGGCCTCGGTGCGGCCGAGAATGATGGTCATCATGGAGAACATCAAGATTTCAGCCGGGGTGCGTCCGATCTCCTGCGCCAGCGCGCGGATCGCGGCCACCCGCGGCCCGATGATCTTGGCCGACGGTCCCGACATGAACACGCATTCGGCATGCTGGGCCGCGAACTTTCGACCGCGCGGGGAGGTGCCGGCCTGGTACAGCACCGGCGTCCGCTGCGGTGACGGCTCGCTAAGATGGATGGCGTTGAGCCGGTAGTTACGGCCCTCGTGCTGGATGCGATGCACTTTGGAAGGATCGGCAAAAATCCCGCGCGCGCGGTCGCGCAGCACGGCCTCGTCCTCCCAGCTTCCTTCCCAGAGCTTGTACACCAGCTCCATATATTCGTCAGCGATGTCGTAGCGGTCGTCATGCGCGGTCTGCTTGTCCTTGCCGGCGCCGCGGGCAGCGCTGTCGAGATAGCCGGTCACCACGTTCCAGCCGACGCGTCCCTCCGTGAGATGATCGAGCGTCGACATTCTCCGCGCAAACGGGTAGGGCGGCTCGAAAGAGAGATTGCTGGTGACGCCGAAGCCGAGATTCTGCGTCACCGCCGCCATCGCCGGGATCAGCATCAGCGGCTCGTTGGCCGGCGTCTGTGCAGCATTGCGCAGGGCAGCGTCCGGGCTGTTGCCGAAGACGTCGTAGACACCAAGCACGTCGGCGAGAAACAGCCCGTCGAACCGGCCGCGCTCCAGTGTCTTTGCCAGATCGAGCCAATAGGGCAGGCGGTTGTAGTCCAGCGTGCGGTCGCGCGGATGGGTCCAAAGCCCCGGCGATTGATGCGCCACGCAGTTCATGGCGAAGGCGTTGAGCCGGATTTGTTTTGTCATGACGCGAACCTCGCAGCGCGCAGTTCCCTCGCGCATTTGCCCGGTTAAACGCCGGGCTGTTGCCTGAAATTGTTGCATCCTCGCTGCGTTTAGCAAGGCCCATTCGACAGGCCCTGCCTCTTCCAGCGGGCGGCTTATCCCGATAGGTTGCGGCCCAACACGTTTGCGAACAAAGGAAAGAAATATGGCTGATAGAGCCGACGCGGTTGCGCGGGTACGCGAGCATCTTCATTCCGGCGCGTTTCTCGCCGAGCTCGGCCGCAGGGTTGGATATCGGACCGAAAGCCAGAATCCCGGCAGCGGCGAGGCGTTGCGCGCCTATCTCGTCGACGACCTCCAGCCGGCCTTTGCCGCGCTCGACTTTTCCACCCGCTTGATCGAATCGCCGACCGGCAAGGGGCCGTATCTGCTGGCGGATTATCGTGAGGATCCCTCGCTGCCGACCGTGCTTACTTATGGCCATGGCGACGTCGTCGACGGCATGGAAGGCGAATGGCGCGACAATCTCGATCCGTGGCAGGTCACGACCAAGGGCGAGCGCGTCTATGGCCGCGGCACCGCCGACAACAAGGGCCAGCACAGTATCAACCTCGCGGCATTGCGCGCCGTACGCGAGACCCGCGGCGGCAAGCTTGGCTTCAATGCCAAATTCATTATCGAGACCGGCGAGGAGATCGGCTCGCCCGATCTGCGGCAGGTGTGCGAAGCCCATCGCGAGGAACTGAAAGCCGATCTGTTCCTGGCGTCCGACGGGCCGCGGCTCTCGGCCGATCGGCCCACGATCTTCCTCGGCTGCCGCGGCGGCAATCGCATCCATCTCGATGTCAATTTGCGCGAAGGCGGCCACCATTCGGGCAACTGGGGCGGCGTGCTCGCCAATCCCGCGACGATCCTTTGCAACGCCATTGGCAGCCTCGTCGACGGCAAGGGGCGGATGAAGCTCGACGCGCTCAAACCGCCGCGGATCTCGAATGCCGTCCGCGCGGCGCTTGCGGATGTGAAGATCGAGCCGACCGCGGACGAACCGGCGTTGGCGCCCGACTGGGGCGAGGAGGGGCTATCGCCTGCTGAGCGGCTGTTTGCCTGGAATACGCTGGAGGTGCTGGCGATGTCGTCGGGCAGTATCGAGAAGCCAGCCAACGCCATTCCCGGACGCGCCAATGCCGTGCTGCAGCTTCGTTTCGTCGTCGGCACCAAATATGAAGAGGTCATCGACGCCGTGCGCGCGCACCTGCACGCCAACGGCTTTCCGATGGTGGAAGTCTGCGGCACGCAACGTTTCGCCGCCTCACGCACCGATGTCGACAGCCCCTGGGTGAACTGGACCGCGAACTCGATCAGGGAGACCACCGGCAAGTCGCCGGCGATCCTGCCGAACTTTGGCGGCTCGCTGCCGAATGACGTGTTCGCCGAGGGACTTGGCCTGCCGACAATCTGGGTGCCGCATTCCTACCCTGGCTGCTCGCAGCATGCGCCGGACGAGCACATCCTGCTGCCGGTGACCGAAGAGGCGCTCGCCATCATGGCCGGCCTGTTCTGGGACCTTGGCGAGATGAAGCGCAAGGCTTGAACGAAAATGCCTCACCTGGCGTCATGGCCGGGCTCGTCCCGGCCATCCACGCCCTTGCGCGGGATGACAAAGAACGTGGACGCCCCGGGACAAGCCCGGGTGCATCACGAACAGATAGGCCACAGCTCAATCCGGGCGAGCAGGAGTGTGATGAGGCTACAGCGGCTGCATCCTTGATGTGCTACGCTGGCCGCTCATCCCATGGTTGAGAGGCCCTGATGTCCGATTCTGTAGAAGTCCAGCGCCGACACTATGCAGAAGACCTCTGGTTTGTCGCCGATATGCGCTCAGCCGCGGTGAAGGCGGCCTTTGCGGCCGTGCCGCGTGAGGGGTTCGTCGGCCCCGGGCCTTGGCGGATCAAAAGCTTCTGGAACATGGCGGACTATCGAACCACACCCGATGACGATCCATGTCACGTCTATCATGATGTGCTGATCGCGCTCGACGAAAGCCGCAGCCTCAACAACGGCCAGCCCAGCCTTTGGGCTTTCGTGTTCGACAAGCTTGATGTCGCGGCCAACGAACATGTGGTGCATCTCGGTTGCGGCACGGGCTATTACACTGCGATCCTGGCCGAGCTGGTCGGTCGTGATGGCGCCGTGGAGGCGATCGAAATCGAGCCGCGACTTGCGGAGCTGGCGCGTGCGGCCCTCGCACCATGGCCGCAGGTCATGGTCGCGAATGGCGACGGCACCGGTCATCCTCTCACGCCCGCGGACGTGATCGTCGCCAGTGCTGGAGCGACGCATCCGCTTCCGGCCTGGCTGGACGCATTGAAGCCCGGCGGACGCCTATTGTTTCCCATGACACCAGCTGAAGGTTTCGGCGGCATGTTGCTGGTCACGCGCCTCCGCGCTGACAAGTTCAGCGCGCGGTTCTTGTGTCAGGTTCTATTCTATGAATTCGCGGGTGCACGCGATGCTGAGGTGAGTAAGCGGCTCGCTGAAGCGTTGTCGCGTGATCGCGGCGCCGGCGTCAAGTCGCTGCGCAGCGACCCTCATGAACAAGAGGAGAATTGCTGGCTACACGAGGATGGTTGGTGCCTATCATGCCGCGAAGCGGCGGAACAAGCGGGCGACTAGCAGCAGGGACACGGGGCGCGGCACTGCTCCGGCCCCTCACACCTCTTCATCCAGCGCCACCAGCTCTCGCTTCTTGCGAAGTGACGGCAGCAACGGCGCGACCAGCAGCACGACTGCACACAGAAGGCAGGCGGCCGAGATCGGCCGCTCGACGAACGTCATCAGATTGCCCTGGGAGAGGATCAGCGACTTGCGCAGATTGTTCTCCAGCATCGGTCCCAGCACGAAGGCCAGCACCAATGGCGCCGGCTCGTAGCCGAGCTTGCGCATGAAATAGCCGATAATGCCGAACGCGATCATCACATAGACGTCGAACACGTTGTTGCTTGAGCAATAGACGCCGATGATGGTGAACAGGATGATCAGCGGGAACAGAATGTTGTAGGGCAGTTTGAGGAGCTGGACCCACATGCCGATCATCGGCAGGTTTAGCACCAGCAGCATCAAATTGCCGATATACATGCTGGCGACGATGCCCCAGAACAGACCCGGGTTCTGCGTGATCATCAAGGGACCGGGCTGCAGGCCGTGAATGACGAAGGCGCCGAGCAACAGCGCCATCACCACATTCGGCGGAATGCCGAGCGTCATCAGCGGAATGAAGGCGCCGCCGGCGGCCGCGTTGTTGGCGGCTTCGGGTCCCGCCACGCCCTCGATCGCGCCGTTGCCAAAGCGCTCCGGTGTCTTGGACAGCCGCTTTTCCAGAGCATAGGACGCAAAGGAAGAGATCACCGCGCCGCCGCCCGGCAGGATGCCGAGAAGGAATCCCATAATCGTTCCGCGCGACATCGGGCCCGCGCTGGCCTTCCAATCTGCTTTGCTCGGCAGCAGGTGCGTGATCTTCGTGTTGATGATGTCGCGCTTGATGATTTGTTCAGTGTTGAGCAGCACCTCCGCGACGCCGAACAGGCCCATGACAACCGGGACGAGGCCAATGCCGTCGATTAGCTCGATCCGGCCGAAGGTCAGGCGCGGCTGCGCGGTGATGCTGTCGAGACCGATCAGGCCGAGCACAACGCCGGTGCAAGCCATCAGCAGCGCCTTCGCCATCGAGCCCTGCGTCAGGAAAGTGAGCACCACGACGCCGAGCACCATCAGGCTGAAATATTCAGCCGGTCCGAACGCGATCGCGACGCTGGCAAGCTTCGGCGCCACCAGCATCAGCGCGATCAGCGCGAAGGTGCCGGCGATGAACGAGCCGAACGCGGCGATGCCGAGCGCTGGACCGGCGCGGCCTTGTTTCGCCATCTGGTGCCCGTCAATACAGGTGACGACGGAAGCGGCCTCGCCGGGAATGTTGACCAGGATCGAGGTGGTCGAGCCGCCATACATCGAGCCGTAATAGATGCCGGCCATCATGATAATGCCGGATTCTGGCGTCCCAGACAGCGTGATCGGCAGCAAGAGCGACATCGCCGAGATCGGGCCGATGCCGGGCAGCACGCCGACCAGCGTTCCGATAAAGACGCCGATGAAACAATAGATCAGATTGATTGGCTGAAGGGCGACGCCGAAGCCATGCGCGACGTTGATGAGCGTGTCCATGGTGCGATCAGCCGATTTCGAAGATGCCCGAGGGCAATTGGATCAGCAGCAGGCGCTTAAGGATCCACCACATGCCGAGCGGCACCAACAGAGCGATTGGAATGGTCAATTGCCAGCGCACCGGATCGACCAGCCGCAACAGCAGCACCATCAGTGGGATCGACGACAGCAGGAAGCCAAGCGGATTGAGCGCAAAGGCGAACGCGGCGAGGCAGGCGATGACGATCACCGGCTTTGTCCAGCGCGCATTCTGCCAACGCGAACCGAAGGTCGGCCCGCCCTCGGTGAGCGCCGCGACGATAATCGCTGCAGCGAACAGGCACATCAGGATGCCGGTATAGAACAGGACGTAGCCCGACCCGGGATCGTTGATGGTGCCGAGCTTGAGCTTGAGCCCGGACCAGATCACGAAGCCGCCGAGCGCGAGCCCGATCAGCCCGCCCCACAGTTCGGAATTGTTGAGGCGGAATTTGACGTTGGCGTTGTCGTTCATCTGTCTCTTTCAGCCGTTCCCCGGACGCGGCGCAGCACGAAGTGGTGCGCCGCAGAGCCGGGGCCCATATGTTTGCGGGCGTTTGCGGGCGCAGTGGGTCCCGGCTCTGCGGAGCAACGCAAACGCGCTGCACCGCGTCCGGGACACGTGCTAGGCAACAATTAGTTCGTCTTCTTCGCCAGACCGAGCTTGTCGACCACCTTGCGCTCTGACTCGGTAACCTCGACGACGAACTTCTTGTAGTCCTCAGTGCTCTTGTAACTGGGCACCATGTCGAATTTCGCCAGCGTCGCGATCACGGCCGGATCGTCCAGCGCCTTCTTGAAGGCGTCGTGCAGCTTGGCGACGATCTTCGGGTCCATGCCTTTCGGTCCGGCGATGCCGAATGGCGAGTCATAGACCATGGGATAGCCGAGCTCCTTCAGCGTCGGCACGTCGGGATAATTCGGCGAACGCGCCGAGGTCCACACCATCAGAAGCCGCAGCTTGCCGGCGTCGACCAAGGGGCGCCAGCCGGTCGAGTCCGCCTGCAGCATGGTGTGCTGTCCCAGCACCGCAGCGTTGGTTTCCGCGCCGCCCTTGAAAGGCACCTGGGTGAGCTTGATGCCGGCCATGGACGCGATCTGCTCCATGCCGATATGCAGCGATGTGCCGGCGCCCGGCGTCGCATAGGTCACCTTGCCGGGATTCTGCTTGGCGTAGTCGACAACGTCCTTCCACGTCTTGAAGGGCGACTCGGCGCTGGTGGTAACGCCGAACGTGTAGCCGGTGAGGTGGACGATATAGGTGAAGTCCTTGTCCGGATTCCACGAAACTTCCTGCATCAGGGGCAGGCGGAACACGGTGATCGGAATCTGCGCGATGGTGTAGCCGTCTGGCTTGGCGCCTGCCGCCATCGTGGCGGGCCCAACGGTGCCGGAGCCACCGGCCTTATTGTCGATCGCGATCGGCTGTCCCAGCACCTTGGAAGCGCTTTCGGCGATCGCGCGCATCGAGATGTCGGTCGAACCGCCCGCCGGCCACGGGACGATCAGCGTAATCGGCTTGGTGGGATATTCTTGCGCGCCGGCGGCTGCGGATATCAGCATGAAGGCAGCAATGGCGGTCGCCAAATGGCTACGTCTGAACATATGCAACACTCCCCTGCAGCTTCTCTTGACACGAGGGCCGCTTGTTTCTTCCCGGGCTCGATCATCCCTGAAATCGCCGAGGAAGAAAAGCGTGTTGGCGGCTTGGGGGCTCGCGCCGTCCGCGTCGCAACAAGCTGGAAATGACGCCAGCGACAATCGGTCTGCCGCGGCATCCCGGATTACGGAATTTGGCCGCCGCCGCACCATGCGAATTCGGGCAGTCACGACTAGTCTGGATTGTCGGCCCGCTCGTTCGCAACGTCACCGCTCGTTAAGCAGCGCGGCGCAGGGCAAACGCTCCGGTCGCGGTGACCGAGGGCTTGCAACCGATCAAGTCCGCCGTCAGCCGCGCGCTGCCGCACGCCAGCGTCCAGCCGAGCATACCGTGTCCTGAATTGATGAAGAGGCCGTCAAGCGGCGACCAGCCTATGATCGGCCGGCTGTCTGGCGTCATGGGACGAAGCGCGCACCAGGGCTCGATGTCGCCGGCTGCGTCGATCCCAAGCAGCTCGGCGCAGGCGCGTCGCAGGACTTCGACGCGTCCTGCGTCGATCGTGGTGTCGCTTTCGAGATCGGCGATGCCGGCAACCCGTATGGCTGTGTGCCCGTCGCGCAGGAGCGGCGCACATACCAGCTTGCGTTCCATATGCGTGATGCTGTGCCGAAGAAGGGGCGCCTCCGGCGCCGGTGAAAGCGTGATGCTGTAGCCTTTGAGCGGATAGATCGGCAGATAGAATCCGCACGCCTTCGCAAAAGCGCCCGATGCCGCGCCCATGCACAAAACGAATTGGTCCGCCTGCACATGTCCCTTGCCGGTGTCGACGGCGACCAGCCGGCCGCCCGAACGGACCGGCCCGGCAACTTCGGTACCGAGTACCCATTCGACGTTGCGTCGCTGTCGCAGGCGGAACGTCAGTCCTGCGCAAAAGGCCGCGCAATCGCCGACCTGCTCGGAGGCCGTGAAGATGCCGCCCGCGAATTCGTGCGCGTCAAGTCTGAGCGCAGGCTCCAGCGCCAGGCATTCCGCCGGCGTCAACACCTGTTGGCCGTCCTCGCCGGCTTTCGCGGTGACCGCGCGTCGCGCGATATCGAACTCGTTCCGGCTTCGGAACACCACCAGCTTGCCGGCCGTTCGCAATCCGAATGAGAGCATCAGGCTTTGCGTCAGCCGCGCCAGCTCGCTCCGGCTCAAGGCGGCGAGCGCAAGTTGCGCTGCAATGGTCTCGCGCACGGCTGCCGGCCGGCAGGCGAGCAGGAAGCGCGCGCCCCAGGGAATCAAGGCCGGATCGAGGCCAGCGCGGATGCGCATCGGCGAAGTCGACGACAGCAGCAGCGACGGCAGCTTCCTGAGTGTTGCCGGAGACGCCAGCGGCGCCACGAACGCGTAAGAGAGCTGGCCGCCATTGGCGGCGCTGGCATCTTTCGCGGTGGAGGCATGCCGGTCGACTATGATGACGTCGTGCCCGGCCTCAGTGAGGCACCATGCGGTCGTCAGTCCAATGACACCGGCGCCCAGTACGCAGATTTTCATTTCGAGGTCTCATCTTGGTGATCATCCGATCGAGGCGTGAGAATCGATCGGACGAAGGGGTGTTGCTCACCAGGTTTAAGGCCACCGAACGCCGCCCTTGATGCCAAGTCTGCATGATGCAAAATTTGCATAACCTGCCGGGGGCGTGGCAGGCTAAGGAAGATGCGATCATGGGCGAATGTCGAACGGCTGACATGAACGGGCGAGATTTGACGGGGACTGCCGCAGAAGCGAAGGCGAGCCGAGGCGATGCAAAGCTTGCATTGGTCATCCCGGGCGGCGACCCGCTACGTTTACCGGCATGGAGCTTCACATTTGCTATCGAGAACCGGCGCCGGTTTGCGTCCGCAGCCACGCGTTGCCCCAGAGCGGCTATCGTGGCGGCGACGCCGCGATCGCTTGCAATGCGGGGGGCTTGATGGAGCTTCGCTGGCTTCAGGATTTCCTGATGGTGGCCGAGACCGGCAATTTCACCCGCGCCGCCGAAAAACGAAACACGTCGCAGGCCGCGTTCAGCCGACGGATCAAATCGCTCGAAGCCTGGCTCGGTTTCGACCTGATCGACCGCAGCGTGTACCCGACGCAGCTCACGCCGCAAGGCGAGCGCTTTCGCGAGCATGCCGGCGAGTTGCTGCGGCAGATGCTCGACAGCCGCGTCGAGCTTGGCGGCAAGCCGCTTCACCGCAACGAACATATCCGCATCGCCCTGCCGTTCGCGATGGCCACCGCGCGGCTGCCGCATTGGTGGCAAGCCTGGTCACAGGAGCGGCGGCTGAGCTGCTCGGTGGTCGTCGGCAACATCCACGATCTCGTCACCTCGCTGGTCTCCGACAACGTGGACCTGATGATCTGCTACCACCACGCCCAGCAGCCGATCCATCTCGATCCGGATCGCTACGAACGCGTCACCCTCGGCACCGAATTCTTGCGGCCCTACGCCAGCGAGGCGCTGGTGGCGAAGGGCGGCGCGTCGCTGCCCGGCCGGGCGTCGCATCCGGTCCCCCTTTTGATGTATTCGCCCGGCGTCTATTTCGCCCGGCTGGTCGATCTCATCCTGGAGACCGCCCCCATTTTCGGCGTGCGGGTCATTGAAAGCGACATGTCCGACGTGCTGTGCGGGATGGCGTTCAGCGGACGCGGTGTGGCTTGGTTAACGGAGGGGACTGTGGCGGCTTCCGGCCGGAAGCGGCTGGTCCCGATCGGCGGCGACAAATGGGCGTTGCCTTTGTCTTTAGTCGCATTCAGGGGCCGAATGCATGATGGCCAACGGGCGCTAAATCTGTTTTGGTCCGAATTGTGCAGGCATAGTGCCGGGCACGCCGGAGGCGGTCTTGCCAAGGATCTTGCCAAGGGTCTTGCCAAGAAAGGCTCGAGACCGCCGGCCAAACGGCCCGGCAAGTTGCTGAGTTAGGGTGGATGAGCAATCATCTGAAACCTTTGGAGGGAGAAGTTACGTGAAACACCATCATATTATCGGTTGTCTGGTCGCGGGTGCGTTGTGCGCCGGACCGGCAACGGCCCAGGAGCTCACCGGGACGCTGAAGAACATCAAGGATACCGGCGCCATCACGCTCGGCTACCGCGACTCGTCGATTCCGTTCTCCTATCTCGACGACAACCAGAAGCCGATCGGCTACGCCATGGACATCTGCTACAAGATCGTCGATGCCGTGAAGAAAGAGCTCAAGCTCGACAAGCTCGAGGTCAAGCTCAACCCGGTGACGTCGTCGACCCGTATCCCGCTGCTCGCCAACGGCACGATCGATCTCGAATGCGGCTCGACCACGAACAATGTCGAGCGCCAGAAGCAGATTTCCTACACCAACACCCACTTCCTGACCGCCAGCCGCTACGTCACCAAGAAGGCGAGCAAGATCAATTCGATCGACGATCTGAAGGGCAAGCCGGTGGTCTCTACTGCCGGCACCACCAATATCAAGCAGCTCACCGAAGCGAACGCGGCGCGCAGCCTCAACATCAACATCATCCCGGCCAAGGACCACGCCGAGGCATTCCTGATGGTCGAGACCGATCGCGCCGTAGCCTTCGTGATGGACGACATCCTGCTCGCGAGCCTGGTTGCCGGCTCGAAGGCGCCGGGCGATTACCTCATCTCCAAGGATGCTTTCTCCAAGCCCGAGCCCTACGGCATCATGCTGCGCAAGGACGATCCGGCCTTCAAGAAGGTGGTCGATGCGGCGACGGCGGCGGTCTATACGGGCGGCGAGGGCCAGAAGATTTACGACAAGTGGTTTACGCAGAAGATCCCGCCCAAGGGGCTGAACCTCAACACGCCGATCAGCGCCGAGCTGAAGAACGAATTCGCCAAACCGTCGGACTCGCCGGATCCGGATTCGTATAAGTAAAAGTAGACCCTCATCCTTCGAGACGCCCCGCAGTGCGGGGCTCCTCAGGATGAGGAACTTCCAGCAAGATAGTCCGGCCATTTTGCAATAGAAATGGCCGGACATTTGCATAAGCGTTAGCGATCAAGAGTTTTACCGGCACTTTCGGGGACAAGGTGCAGCGTGAACTATAACTGGAACTGGCACATCTTCTTCGAGCCGAACCCGACAGGGGCGGGGACTTATCTCGACATGCTGGTGTCGGGACTGCTGCTGACCATCCAGACCGCGCTGCTGGCCTGGGTCATCGCGCTGATCTTCGGCACCTTCATCGGCATCCTGCGCTCGCTGCCGTCGAGAACCGCGTCCTGGATCGGCTTCTGCTATGTCGAATTTTTCCGCAACATGCCGCTGCTGGTGCAGTTATTCCTCTGGTTCTTCGTGTTGCCGGAACTGTTGCCGCGCGGCGCGGGGCTGTGGCTGAAGCAGATTCCGAATGCGCCATTCTGGACGGCGGCGATCGGGGTCGGGTTGTTCATGTCGGCGCGTGTCGCCGTGCAATTGGCCGCAGGCATCGCCTCGCTGCCGCGTGGACAGAAGAATGCCGCGACCGCGCTGGGTCTAACCACGGCGCAGGGCTATCGCTACGTGCTGCTGCCGATCGCGTTCCGCATCATCCTGCCGCCGCTCACGTCCGAATTCCTCAACACCATCAAGAATACGTCCGTCGCGATCACCATCGGCCTGATCGAACTGACCGGCCAAGCGCGGGCGATGCAGGAATTCTCGTTCCAGGTGTTCGAGGCCTTCACCGCCGCGACCGTGATGTATCTCGCGATCAACATCGTCGTCGTCACCGGCATGCGCTTCCTCGAACGCAGCCTGGCGATCCCCGGCTATATCACGGGGAAATAGCGATGTTCGACAATCTCGATTTCGATGTCATCCGCCGCTCGCTGCCCTACCTGTTCCTCGACGGCATGAGTTTTACGCTGATGCTGACCGGGTTGTCGGCGCTGGGCGGCCTGGTCTTCGGTACGCTGATCGCGCTGATGCGATTGTCCGGCTACAAGCTGCTCGGCCGCGTCGCCGGGCTCTATGTCGACTTCATGCGCTCGCTGCCGCTGGTGCTGGTGATATTCTGGTTCTATTTCCTGGTGCCCTATATCGGACAGTGGTTGACGGGGGCGTCGCGGCCCATTCGCGTCGGCGCGTTCACCTCATCGCTCGTCACCTTCATCATGTTCGAGGCAGCGTATTTCTCCGAAATCATGCGCGCCGGCATCCAGTCGATCTCCAAAGGGCAGCCGGCGGCCGCAAGCGCGCTCGGCCTGACCTACAGCCAGTCCATGCGCTACATCGTGTTGCCGCAGGCGTTCCGCAACATGCTGCCGGTGCTGCTCACGCAAACCATCGTACTGTTCCAGGACACCTCGCTGGTCTACGTGCTGTCGATCCCGGATTTCCTCGGCGCCGCCAGCAAGGTGGCGCAGCGCGACGGCCGGCTGGTCGAGATGTATCTGTTCGCGGCCGCGGTCTATTTCGTAATTTCCTGTGTCGCGTCCTATGGCGTCCGGCGCCTGCAGGCACGCATTGCCATTGTTCGGTGAGAGCCTATGATCGAAATCAGCCACGTCAATAAATGGTACGGGCCGAGTTTCCAGGTGCTGAAGGACTGCACCACCAGCGTCGCCAAGGGCGAGGTGGTGGTGGTGTGCGGCCCGTCGGGCTCGGGAAAGTCGACGCTGATCAAATGCGTCAACGCGCTTGAACCGTTTCAGGAAGGCCAGATCATTCTCGACGGCATCAAGGTCAACGATCCCAAGACCGATCTGCCAAAACTGCGCGCGCGCGTCGGCATGGTATTCCAACATTTCGAGCTGTTTCCGCACTTGAGGATCATCGAAAATCTGTGTCTCGCGCAGGAGAAGGTGCTGGGCCGCTCGCATGACGAGGCCATGGCCAAGGGCCACAAGCTGCTCGAGCGTGTCGGGTTGACGGTGCATGCGAATAAATACCCGGCCGAATTGTCCGGCGGCCAGCAGCAGCGCGTCGCGATCGCGCGGGCGCTTGCCATGGACCCGATTGCGATGCTGTTCGACGAGCCGACCTCGGCGCTCGACCCCGAGATGATCAGCGAGGTGCTCGACGTGATGGTCGACCTCGCCCATGAGGGCATGACCATGATGGTCGTCACCCACGAAATGGGCTTTGCCAGCAAGGTCGCGCATCGCGTGATCTTCATGGACAAGGGCGAGATCGTCGAGGACGCGTTGAAGACGGATTTCTTCGGCAGCCCGCGCAGCGAACGCGCGCAGAAGTTCCTGTCGAAGATTCTGTCGCATTAGTCGCTGCGGCCGCCGCCGTCATTGCGAGCGAAGCGAAGCAATCCATAGCGCGGCGTAACGGATAGGTGGATTGCTTCGTCGCTTGCGCTCCTCGCAATGACGGTGGTGGCCGTCGAAATCATCCGGGTCGCGGTGAGAGGTTCTCGCCGTTAACAGATTGCCGATAAGGTCCACGCAACAGCTTTACTACCTCCAGGAGACTCTACTTTGGAACAGATCGCTTACGTCAACGGCTCGTTCGTCCCGCTTTCGGAGGCGAAGGTCTCGATCCTCGATCGCGGATTCCTGTTTGCCGACGGCATCTATGAAGTCGCTGCCGTGCTGGACGGAAAATTGATCGACAACGCCTCGCATCTGGCGCGGCTGGAGCGCTCGGTCGGCGAGATCGAGCTGGCGCTGCCGGAGTCGACCGCGCGCATCCAGGAGATCCAGAAGGAACTGGTTAAGCGCAACAATCTCGCCGACGGCATGGTTTATCTCGAAGTAACACGCGGCGCCGACACCGGGCGCGATTTTGCGTTTCCGAAGAACGTAAAGCCGACGTTGATCATGTTCACCTCAACCAAGGACATCATCAACGCGCCCTCAGCCAAGACCGGCATCAACGTGATTACGGTGCCGGACCTGCGCTGGGCCCGCCGCGATATCAAGAGCGTCGCACTGTTGGCGCAGGTGTTGGCCAAGCAAGCTGCGGCGGTGGCCGGCGCCGGCGAGGCCTGGATGATCGAGGACGGCAAGGTGACCGAGGGCGGCTCGTCATCGTGCTTCATCCTGACCCAGGATGATGTGATCGTGACGCGGCAGAACGGCAGCGAGATCCTGCCCGGCTGCACCCGCAAGGCCGTCGTCGCGCTGGCCGAAGAACGCCAGCTCCGCGTCGAGGAGAGGGCATTTTCCGTCGAGGAAGCGCTGGCCGCCAAGGAAGCCTTCGTTACCAGCGCCAGTCTGTTCGTACAGGCCGTGGTGTCGATCGACGGCAAGAAAGTCGCCGACGGCAAGCCCGGACCGATGACCAACCGCCTGCGGGAGATTTATGTGGAGTTCGCCAAGGCGACGGCGGTGTAGCGCCAACTCTCGCTTCGTCATTGCCGGGCTTGACCCGGCAATCCATCGCGCTTGAAGGTTCTTCTTGTTTGATGGATGCGCGGGTCAAGCCCGCGCATGACGAGCTGAGTGTTCAATTCACTTCTTGCCGAACGTCGTCAGTTGCGCGCCATCATCGGCGACGAAAATCGCCAGCAGGCTTGCGGGCTCCGTCGTGCTCGCATTTTCGCTCACGAGATGCTCGCTGCCGGGAGGCTCGAAGAATGCCTCGCCGGCTTTATAGACCTTGGCCGGTCCGGTCGCCGAATTCTCTGAACGGATGCTTCCCGTCAGCACATAGGCCATCACGCTGCCGGCGTGATGGTGGCTGGCCGACTTGCCGCCGGGTGCGTAGTTCACCAGCACGGTGGTTATGCTCTTGCCGGCAACATTCGGCAGCTTTTCCGAACGCACGGGCGTCACCTTGTCGCCTTCGGCATGCGCGACCGGCGAGTTGCCTGTGACCAGTGCGAGCAGGGTGATTGCCGCAATACTGTGAATCGATCGTTTCATGCCGTCCTCCCGTTGGTTACGCCACCGCGGCCTTCGCCTTCACCGGATGAACTGCGCGGAAGGCAATCGCTAGCCGGTTCCAGGCGTTGATGGCTCCAATCAGCATCGTCAAATTCACTGTCTCCGCCTCCGAGAAGTGAGCCCGCACGTCTGCGTAGAGATTGTCAGGAGCATGAGTGTCAGCGATCAGCGTCAATGCATCGGTCCACGCCAGCGCGGCGCGTTCGCGGTCGGTATAGAGCGGCGATTCATGCCAGGCGCTCAATAGATACAGCCGCTGCTCGGTCTCCCCCAATTTGCGGGCGTCCTGGGTGTGCATGTTGATGCAATAGGCGCAGCCGTTGATCTGGGAGGCACGTGTCTTCACGAGTTCGATCAGCGACTTTTCGAGCCCTGAGGCGACGATCTGGGCTTCCACCGCGGTGAGCGCTTTGATGGTGTCGGGCGCGGCCTGGTAGTAATTCATCCGGGGCTTCATGCACGTTCTCCTCTCTGGACGCTTTTCAATTTGAACGATCGCCCAAATGTATCCTGATCGGAGCGATAGTCACGATCTGGATCGATGCTGTCAGGTACAATAAAGTGATCCGAAACAAACCGGGGGAGGCCGCGGATGTTTGAGCGCAGATGGGGAGCGGCAGAAAGCCTTGCGATGTCGACGAGCGCAATCGATCGACGCTGCATTGCCTTCCTCTTCGCGCTCGCCGCGATAGCGCCGTCCCTGCTTTCGGGCAACAAGGCTTTCGCCGCCTATCCGGACCGCATCATCAAGATCATCGTTCCCTTTGCGCCAGGCGGCGGCACGGACTCCATCGCCCGCGTCCTGGCGCAGGAGATGGCAAAGGATCTTGGCGCCAGTATCATCGTCGAGAACAAGCCGGGTGCCAGCACCATTATCGGCGCGCAGGCGGTCGCGACGGCCGAAGCCGATGGCTACACGCTGCTGATGGGAACGTTTGCCCATGCCGTCAATCCGAGCCTGAATGCCAAATTGCCGTTCGACTCGAACAAGGACTTTGCGCCCGTCGCGCTGATCGCGCGTTCTCCCAATATCGTCGTCGTCAATCCGAAATCGTCGTTTCGCTCGATCGCCGATCTGATCGCGGCGGCGAAGGCCGAGCCCGACAAGATCTCCTACGGAACATTCGGCGCCGGCACCTCGGCGCACCTCGCCGGCGAAATGTTCAAGCGCATGGCCGGCGTCCATATGACGATGGTCCCCTACAAGGGCTCCGCGCCCGCCATCACCGATCTGATCGGCGAGCAGACCCAGGTGATGTTCACGACGATGGCAAGTGCAGCATCGCTGATCGAGGGCGGTCAGTTACGCGCGCTGGCAGTGACATCAGCGGAACGCTCGCCTGCCTTTCCGCAATTGCCGACGGTCGCCGAGACCGGTTTTCCCGGCTTTGAAGCGGAAACCTGGTACGGCCTGTTTGCGCCGGCGAAAACGCCGCCTGACATCATCGACCGCCTCAACAAATCGGCGGCGAAAGCCGTGCAGGCCGACGCCTTTAAAAAACTTAGCGTTAACGAGGGCCTCGTCCTGATTACGGCACCTCCCCAAGAATTCGGCCGATACTATCGCAGCGAGGTAGAGCGCTGGCGCAAGGTCGTCGAAGACGCCGGCATCAAGGTCGAGTAGGCGGCAGGCTCACGCGAAGCCGGTTCCCCTGATCGCGGTTCCCCGCTAGGATGGCCTCATGTATGTGAGCGCTTCCGAGAGCCGGGTGCTGGCGCGCATCTTCGGGCTGTTGTCCGAAGACCTCAGCGAGCGCGACGTTCGCGAGGCGGTCGGCCATCATCTGCTCGAACTGCTGGAGGCCGATCATTACGCCTCGTTCGTCTGGCAGGAGGCGACCGGTCGTTTCGAGAAGGCCGTGTACCTGAACATGGACCCGGACAACATCGCGGCTTACGATTGCTATTTTCAACAGCGCGACCCCATCACGTTAAAGCTTCAGGCTCGCCGCGAGGCGACGCTGGTCACGCAGGTGATGCCGCAACGCGACTTGATGCGGACCGAATTCTTCAACGATTTTCTCGCCCGCGATGGACTGCATTGGGGCGTCAATGCCTATAGTTTCGCCGGCGGCCGCAATATCGGCGACGTCAGGATCTGGCGCGGCTCGCGCCGCGAGAATTTCGATGGCCATACGCTGGAGTTGTTGCGGCTGATCGAGCCTGCCTTCACCGGCGCGCTGGTGCGCGCGGCCGGCGGGGTGGCGGCCGTTGCGGCTGCCGGTTCACCGATCCTGAAGCTCTCGGTGCGTGAATTCGAGATCGCGCGGATGATATCGGACGATCTCAGCGACAAGGAGATCGCGCACCGGCTGCAGGTCGAGGTCTCCACCGTCCGTACCCACATCGAGCGCATTTTTGCCAAGCTCGGCGTCCGCCGCCGCAGCGGCGTCGCCAGCCTGTTTGCAAGGCATTAACGGCTAGCGCGACGGCGGCGGAAGCCTGCCGAATAGCTTCTCCATCGCCATGCCAACCGCAAGTAACTTGCGGTCGCTTCCCGCGGGACCATCGAGCTCAAGGCCGACAGGCAGCTTCGTCGACGCGCCGAGCGCGATCGGAAGCTGAAGCCCTGGGATGCCGGCGTTGCTGCCGGGATCGGTGTTCTGGATGAACAGCAGGAAATTGGCGAGGCTCGAGGAATCGGGGTTGGACGCGATCGCGACCTTCGGCACGGTCGGGAAGGCGATGGCATCGAGCTTGTTCTTTGCGAACGTGTCGCGATAGAGCGCCTGCAACGCCGGCCGGGCGGTTCTCATCGCGGCGTCATAGGCCGGCTTGGCGTCAGCGACTGTATTGTTCGGTCCTGGCAGTTTGCGTGGAATGACCAGCCCGTCATAGGTGCCCTTCACGTCGGGGCTTGCGATCTCCTTGGCGAGGTTCTCGATGCCGACGCCGCTGCCTGTCTTCTTGAGATAGGCGATGATGTCGTCATAGGCCTCATACAGCGCGAGCGGAAATCCGACCTGGCCGTTGAGCTCGGCGAGCTTTGGCATTTCGACATCGACGATCGTCACGCCGCTCGCCTTGAGCTTGTCCAGCGCGGTCTTGAATGCGGCTTCGGTGTCGCCATCCAGATTGGCCAGCATGGCTTTGTCGACGCCGATGCGGAGCCGCTTCAGCTCGGCGGGCGCAATCGCGCCGCCGCCGGCGATCACACGATCGACGATCGCCACGTCGCCGACAGTGGAAGCCATCGGGCCGGCGGTGTCGCGCGTGTGTGAAATAGGCGCGATCCCCGCCTGCGGATAGCGGCCGACGGTTGGGCGCAGCGAGGCACAGCCGTTCAGCGCGCAGGGCACCCTGACGGAGCCGCCGGTATCGGTACCGAGGCCTGCGGTGACGATGCGCGCACCGATCGCGGCCCCCGTTCCGGAGGACGAGCCGCCGGCAATCTTCGTCGCATCATAGGCGTTGCGCACACCGGGCTCCGAGCCGGTCTTGAACGCACCATTGTAACCGGAGATGCCGAAGGCAAGCTCATGCATATTGGTCTTGCCGATGATGATGGCGCCCGCCGCGCGCAGTTTTGCCGCCACCGGCGCATCCTTCTTCGGCACGAAGTTTTTCAGCGCCGGCGTTCCAGCCGAGCTGGGAAGGCCGGCTACCTCGATGTTGTCCTTGATGACAATGGGCACACCGCCGAGCGGCTTGCACGCGCCTTTCTTGCGGCCGGCGTCGAAGGCTTCGGCGGCCTTCATCGCGCCGGCCTCGTCCAGCGTGATGAAGGCGTTGAGCTCAGGCTTCGCCTTGGCGCGCGCCACCGCCGCCGCGGTCAGCGCCTTGCTGGTGATTTTTCCGGCGCAGAGATCGGCGGCGGCTTGCGTTGCGGTGAGCTGATCCAGATCGATCGCCGGTTGGGCTGCCGCTGGAGACGATGCGAGGACAAGGCTCGTAAATGCCGAGCCGAGCAGGATGGAGCTGCGAGCCATGATGATTCTCCGCAGGATTGGATACCCGTTGGGACGAACCTTACCCAATGCCGGTTCCGGCGCCTGTCCTCATTTCTGAGGACGCCGGGGCCCCTGTTCGTCATGCCCGGGACAAGCCCGGCCATGACGAAAGAGCGCGCCTCACCCCTTCTCCCTCACAAACCTGTTCCGCAACGTTCCGATCCCGGCGATGTAGATCTCGACGACATCGCCGGCTTTCAAATCAGGCGAGGCACCGTCGGTGCCCATCCAGATAACGTCGCCCGGCGACAGCGTGAAATATTTGGAGAGTTCGACGAGGAACGGCACGATGCCGAAGATCATGTCGTTGGTGCGGAAGCGGCCGGTCTCCTTGTCGTTCACGCGGATCACCGTTTCCATCCTGTCGAGATCGACGTCGGTCTCGATCCACGGGCCCATCGGCTTGAAGGTGTCGGCATTCTTGGAGCGCCACAGGCTGCGGTCGGCCTTCTGCCAGGTGCGCTCGCTGACGTCGTTGCCGATCGTATAGCCGAACACGCAGTCCATCGCGTCGGCTTCGGTGAGGTGTTTTGCCTTCTTGCCGATGACGACCACCAGCTCGCCCTCGTAATGAATCTTCTCGGTCGCGCTCGCCGGGATCACCACATCCTCATTATGGGCGATCAGCGCGTTCTGCGCGCGATAGCCGATCTCGGGCCGGTCGGGCACGTTCGGCACCGTGCCGGCCTTGTCGGCGGCTTCCTTCAGGTGCGTGAGATAATTCAGCCCGACGCAATAGAAGGTGCGCGGGATCAGCGGCAGCTCGATCTTGACGTCCCTCAGTGCATGCGACTGCGTGCCGCGCTGCCATTCGCCGAACGGATCGCCATCGACCGCGATCACGCGCTCGCCCTCGACAATGCCCCAGGCTGTCTTGCCGGCGGCGGTGAATTTGAGCCAACGCATGAAGTGCCCTCGTGTTATTCGGCGGCGGCCTGCGGCCGGGTTTTCCAGGCACCGGCGGCAGGCCGCTTCAGGCCGAGATTGTCGCGCAGGGTCTTGCCGGCATAGTCCTTGTGAAACAGGCCGCGGCGCTGCAATTCCGGCACCACATGCTTGACGAAATCGGCGTAGGAGCCCGGCACGATAGTGGCCGCGATGACAAAGCCGTCGCAGCCGCGCTCGACGAACATCTCTTCGAGTTTGTCCGCGATCTCCTTCGGGCCACCGACGATCGCGTCCTGCACCTGGCCGCGGCCGGAGAAGGTGACGAAGTCGCGCGCGCTGGGGTTGGTCTTGCCCGATGCCTTCAGCACGCCGTCGCGAATGCCGAGGATGCCCTGCATGCTCTTGAGCTCTTCCGTGGTCAGCGGCTCATCGAGCGGCTTGGCGGCGAAGTCGAAGTTCAGCGCTTCTGCCAGCAGCGACAGCGCATCGATCTCCAGCGGCAGCTTGTTGATCACAGCCATCTTGTCCTCGGCCTTGCTTGCGCCACAGACGGGGGTTGTGAGGTTGCAGAGGAACATCTGATCGGGATCGCGGCCGGCCTTCGCCGCTTCGTTGCGGACCGCCGCATAGCCTTCCTTGGCCGCGGCCACGTTGCGCGCCGCGGTGAAGATCACCTCGCCCCATCGCCCGGCAAACCGCTGGCCGCGACCGGACGCGCCGGCCTGGATGATGACGGGATGGCCCTGCGGCGAGCGGGGCACGGTGAACGGCCCGCGCGACTTGAAGAATTGTCCCTTGTGGTCGAGCCGCTTCACCTTGGCTGGATCGGCGAAGCGGCCGCTCTTCTTGTCCATGATCAAGGAGCCGTCTTCCCAAGTGTCCCAATGGCCGAGCACGACTTCCATGAACTCGTCGGCGCGATCGTAGCGGAAATCATGTTCGAGATGGGCATCCTTGCCCATGTTGCGGGCCTCGCCGTCATTGAGCGAGGTGACGACGTTCCAGCCCGCGCGACCGCCCGACATCAGGTCGAGGGTAGCGAAGCGGCGGGCGACATCGAACGGCTCGTAATAGGTCGTCGAGCAGGTCGACCCCAGACCGAGCTTCGTCGTGACCATACCCATCGTGGTCAGCACGATCAGCGGGTCCATCTTCACGCAGCGGATGCCGTATTCGACGGTGTGAGCGTGGTCGTTGCCGTAGCGGTCCGGCATCGCCAGGCGGTCGTCGAAGAACGCCATGTGGAACTTGCCGGCTTCGAGGATCCGGGCGATCTCCTGGTAGTAGTCGGCCGACATCGAATCGTCGCGCGATTCCGGGTGCCGCCATGAACTCGGCAGGTTGGTGCAGTTCTGCGCCTGCAAAAATCCCACCAGCGCCATTTGCCGTGTCATGCCGTTCTCCTTGTGCGGACTGGTACGGATTTCATTTCAGGTCGAGCTCAGCGATGAGCTTGTAGTCGGTAGCGAGTGCCTTCAATTTCTCCCAGGTGGCGTCCTCGACCTCGACACCGTCGCGCCTGCGCTGCTGCTCGCGGATATGTTCGATCTCGCCGGGATAGAACACGCCGGGCGAGCCTTCCGACGGCGGCGTCGATTTGAGATAACGCGCGAACTCGCCGACCTCCTTCTCGAAATCCTTCAGGGGACGGAAGGCTGCGACATTAAACACCGCCATGAAACATCCGTCGTTGTGCCGGCCGGTCGGCTCGACGCCAAAACCGAGGCCGGTGAGCAGGCCGCAGAGCACTTCCACCATCGCTGCCAGCCCACTTCCCTTGTAGCCCTCGCTGCCGCCGAGCGGCAGCAGCGCGCCGCCCTTGCGATACTGGATGGGGTCGGTGGTGTGCCGTCCCTCGGCGTCGATGATCCAGCCTTGCGGAATCTGTTCGCCGCGCGCGACCGACAGTGCGATCTTGCCGGCCGCAACCGCCGAGGTCGCCATGTCAAGATAGAACGGTGCCTCAAGATCCGACGGCACCGCAATCGAGATCGGGTTGGTGCCGAGCCTTGCCTCGCGGCCGCCGAACGGCGCGACATGTTTCGGCGAGCGGCCGGAATCGGCAGCCGCAATCCCGATCATGCCGGCCCGCATCGCCATCAGTGGATAGGCGGCGAGACGCCCGACATGGCTTTGCCGGAACACTGTGCAGGCGGCGACATTGGCGGTTTTCGCCTTCTCGATCGTCAGCGCCATCGCCTTGGCGTTGACGTGAAAGCCGAACCCCCAATGGCCGTCGATCACGGTCGTGGTCGGCGATTCCTGGACGATGGTCCATTTGGCGCCGGGCACGATATGGCCGGCCTTGATGCGGTCGATATAGGTCGGGATCGCGATCACCCCGTGCGAATCGTGACCGGCGAGATTGGCGTTGACGCAGCCGACGGCGACCGCACTGGCCTCCTCCTCGGTTGCGCCGGCAGCCCTAAGCAGGGCCGCGCCGATTCGCGTGAGACGGTCGGCCTGGACCATCGGCATGGTAGTTTCCTCACCTTGAGCGCCCGCGCGAACCGCGGGTCGTGTTTGGTACCGGCATGCTCTCAAAGCGCGCGCGGCAGGGCAAGCGTGGAAATATCCTGTTAGCCATGCCGTCAGCACGGCCCTCACGTATCAGGACTTTCATCCCGCAAAATTCGAAAATTGCTCGCAGCAGATCCCGCATCCCGGCCGGCGCGCGCCAGCGGTATGGCTGACAAATCGTGAATGGGCCGTAGTTCTCCGGAGCGGCGTCGTTCACCGTTGGTCCGACATTTACTCTGAATCGCAACTCACGGCCGCCAATAACGAGCATTTAGGCCTGTTGCACGCATAAAATCCGCAAGGGGCAGCCCGGTGCTGCCGGCAGGGAGCTTGGGGACGGTGAAGACCGACATCGCGCGCACGCTCGCGGCGTTGAATGCGACCAACGAAGCGATTCTGTACGCCAAATCGCCCGAAGAACTGTATGCGAAGGTTTGCGAAGCCGCGTTCTCGGTCGGCGACTTCCTGGCTGTCTCGGTCTTCCTGCTGGAGAGGGAAACCAATCTCCTGCGCTTCGCCGCCGGCTGCGGCGATGACGTGCCCCGCCTTCGCAGCATCGACATTTCGATCGTGGCCGGTACGCCAGAGGGGTCCGGGGTTGCCGGACAGGCGTTTCGCGACCGGCGGGCATGCGTCAGCAATGATTTCCTGAACGATCCGCGCTCGCTGGCTTGGCGCGAGGGCGCCAAGGCCAACCAGGTGCGCGCCGCGGCGGCGCTGCCGTTGATCTGCAATGGCCGAAGCGTCGGAGTGCTATTGGTTTCGCACCGCGAGGCGCACTCGATCGACGGGCAGCTCGTATCGATGCTGGAGCGTGCGTCGGCAAACATTTCGTTTGCGCTCGACAATTTCGACCATGAAGCCGCGCGCAAGAACGGCGAGCGTGCGATGCGGCGGTTGAACCGGATGTTCGGCGCCATCAGCGCGACCAACGAAGCCATTCTTCGCGCCAAGACCGAACAGGATCTCTATCAGCGCGTTTGCGACGCCGCGGTATACAGCGGCAAATCCGCGGCCACAGTGGTCCTGCTTGCAGAGCCGGACTCGATCTGGCTGAAGCCGGCCGCCGGCACAGGCGCAATCGTCGAACAGATCATGCGAGCGCCGTTCTCGATCGACGCGGGCAACCCGTACGGAACGGGCGTCTGCGGCAAGGCATTCCGAACACAACGGCCGGCCGTCAACAACGACATCCTCAATTCGACACAGGGGCAGCCCTGGCATCCGGCCGCCCGCGAGACGGGCGTTACCGCCTGCGTCGCCGCTCCCCTGATCAGGGCGGATGAGAGTATCGGCGTGCTGCTATTTTTCGTCGGAAAGTTGTGGGCGGAGGATGAAGAGATCGTCGCGCTGATGGCGCGGATTGCGGAAAACGTCTCCTTCGCGCTGGAAAACTTCGAGCGCGCCAGCGAGAAGGCGCGGGCCGACGCCCAGAAGCAACGTCTGGGGCGCATGCTGGCGGCGCTCAGCGCCACCAACGAAGCGATCGTCCGTGCGACGTCGCGGGCAGAGCTGTTCGAACTGGTGTGCGAAGCTGCCGCGAACGGTGGGCGGTTCAACTCGACCAGTATCCTGTTGGCCCGCCCCGACAGCTACGACATCGATCTGGTGGCGGTGGCAGGGCCGACGGCAACCAACATGCGGCGGGTCAAGGTCTCGACCAACGCGGATCTGCCTGAAGGGCGCGGTCTCTGCGGTAATGCGTTCCGCTCCAGGCAAGCTTGCATCGCAAACGACTTTCGGGCCGATCCGCGAGGATCGGCATTTCGTCAGTTCATTCACAGCGACGGTGCTATGTCGGGCGCTGCATTTCCGCTGCTCGTTTCCGGTCAGCCCGTTGGCGTGATGTTCTTCATTTCGTCCGAGAAAGACACGTTCACGCCCGAATTTGCCGAACTGCTGCAGCGGCTCACGGAGAATGTGTCGTTCGCGCTGGAAAATTTCGACCGTGCGGACGAGAAGGCGAGGACCGAAAGTCAGAAAGAGCGCCTGACGCGGATGTTCGCTGCTTTGAGCAGGACCAACGAAGCCATCATGCGGGCCAAGTCCCGCACGGAGCTCTTTGATCTCGTGTGCGAAGCTGCCGCAAATGGCGGCAGGTTCACGTCGGCCACCATTGCGCTGGCAACCCCGGCCAGCGACCTTCTCAGGATCGTGGCCGCCTCCGGCCCGGCAGCCGAGGCGACGCGGCACGTCAGGTTGTCGACGGATGAAAGCCGTCCCGAGGGACGTGGGCTCAGCGGAACGGCGTTCCGAACCAGGCGTCCATGCATCACCAATGATTATGTTGGCGACCCGCGCGTTGCCGCCTTCCAAGCCGTCGTAGGTAGCTATGGCGCTCAGTCGGGCGCCGCCTTTCCCCTTTTGGTGCATGACGAGCCAGTTGGCGTCATGATTTACATGTCCTTGGATAAGGACACCTTCACTCCCGAATTCGTCGAACTGCTGCAGCGATTGGCCGACAACGTATCTTTCGCGCTGGAGAATTTCGACCGTGCCGACGACAAGGCGAGGACCGAAATCCAGAAGGAGCGGTTGACGCGCATGCTGGCGGCGCTGAGCGCGACCAATGAGGCGATCATTCGCGCGACGTCGCGGGCTGAACTGTTCGACCTGGTGTGCGAGGCCGCGGCCGACGGCGGCAAGTTCACCTTGACCTCTATCGTGTTGACGAAGCCCGACAGCGATTATCTCGACGTTGTCGCTGCCGCGGGTCCGACTGCCCTCAGCGCACGTCTGGCAAAGCTATCGGCCAGTGAGGCGCACCCGGAGGGACGTGGGCTGTGCGGTCAGGCGATCCGTTCGCAGCGTGCCTGCATCATCAACGATTACCTCGCGGATCCCAATGCCGAGGCGTTTCACCACAGAGCGCGTCTTGATGGTACGAATTCCGGCGCTTCGTTCCCCCTGCTGGTGCATGGGAAAGCCGTCGGCGTGATGTCGTTCATGTCGCGCGAGAAGGATACGTTCACGCCCGAATTTGCCGAGTTGTTGCAGCGGCTCGTCGACAACGTGTCCTTTGCGCTGGAGAATTTCGACCGCGCGGATGAAAAGACCCGCGCGGACGAGCGGATCGAGTACCTGGCGTCGCACGATAGTCTGACCAACCTGCCGAACCGGGAAATGTTCAACGGCATGCTTCGCCGCGCGATCGACGCCGCCGCGCGCTGCCAGCGGGAGTTTGCGCTGCTGTTCATCGACCTCGACAGGTTCAAGGTCATCAACGATTCGCTGGGGCACGACGCCGGCGACATGCTGCTGGTGGAAATCGGCAACAGGCTGCGCCGCGCGCTGCGCTCGAGCGATGTCGTGGCGCGGCTCGGCGGAGACGAGTTCGTGGTCATTCTGGAGGAGGCGGCCGAGCGCCACGAGGTGGAGCGCATAGCCGGCGAGCTCCTCTCCGTACTGGGCCAGCCGCTGCAGCTCAGCGGTCACGAATGCCACACCACCGCCTCGATCGGGATCGCGATGTACCCGTCCGACGGCACCGACATGCAGACGCTGACCAAGAACGCCGATATGGCGATGTATCTCGCCAAGGAGGACGGCAAGAACGGCTTCCGCTTCTTTACCAAGGAGATCAAGACGCAATCGATCGAGCGGCTGACGCTGGAGAGCGCGCTTCGCCGCGCTCTGGAGCGCGACCAGTTCTCGCTGCATTATCAGCCGAAGATCGACATGGTGAGCGGCCAGATCACCGGCGTCGAGGCGCTACTGCGCTGGGTACACCCCGAGCTCGGCACGGTCTCCCCGGGACAATTCATTCCGCTCGCCGAAGAAACCGGCCTGATCGTTCCGATCGGCTGCTGGGTGCTCAAGGAAGCCTGCGCACAGAACATGGCCTGGCAGCGCCGTGGCCTGCGGCCGGTAACGATGGCGGTCAACCTGTCGCCGCGTCAATTCGCCGATCCGCATCTGTTGCACGACGTCGACGAGGCGTTGTTGGCAAGCGGCATGTCGCCGGTACTGCTGCAGCTTGAAGTCACCGAAAGCATGGTGATGCGGAATGTCTCGCGCGCGATCAAGGTGCTCGACGCGATCCAAAGCCGCGGCATTCGCCTTGCGATCGACGATTTCGGAACCGGCTATTCGTCGATGTCGCTGATGAAGCAGTTCCCGATCGATACGATCAAGATCGATCGCTCTTTCATTCGCGACCTGCCTGTCGATTCCGAAGACCAGGCCATTGCGCAGGCGATCATCAGCATGGGCAAGGCGCTTGGCATGACCGTCATTGCGGAGGGCGTCGAGACCGTTGAGCAGGAGGCGTTCCTGCGCAATCACGCCTGCGACGAGATGCAAGGCTTCCTGTTCTCGAAACCGCTACCTGCAAACCAGATGGCCGATTTGCTTCGGGCCGAACCGCGGCTCGCCTCGCCGCCGCTGCAGCCGGAAGCCGGGTCAGGGTTGGAACGCACTGTCGTCTGACGGCTGCGGGTGCAACTCACGCGCGAGCTTGGTGTCCGAAGCCTTGGTGTCCGAAGCCTTGCGAGGAAAGTCGTCCGGCCAGGGCAGGGTCGTCTGTCCCGCGATGGCTTTGAGGAGGAGTTCTGCCGCGGCGGCATATGTCGCCTGGTTGGGCAGGCCAAGCTCGGCACACCATTCCGCTGGAAGGGATTGCGGCGCGCTACGCAACTCCATCGCCGGTCCCCACCACCATGCCGGGGCGGGCGATCGTTCGGTTTCGGGAACAGCCCGCCAGCGTGCATACTCGCCGATCAAGCGTTCGAACTGCAATCGTGCCGCCGGATGCATCTCATCTCCTGTCATCAGATGATATCCACATCCGCACGCGGCGCAATGCGTGTTAGCCGGTCACTGCCGGCCGTGCTGCCAGTGCACGGTCACATCCGCGCCCGATTTATTGAGATGCACGTGCTGATCGACGTAATCGACCCATGACACCGGAATGAAGTGGTGATGCTCACCATCAGGCGAACTCTGCTTGGTCAGCTTGATCTTGTCGGGTCCTTCGAGATGATCGACTTTTCCGACCGTCTTCCTGTCCGACGAGATGACGTCCATGTGTTCCTTGATCTGCGCGGTAACAGCCATGTTCTACATCCCTTAGATAGTTCAGGACATAAAAACGCCCCGCACCCAAAATGGTTGCCGATCGACTCGTGGGCCGAGGCTCATGTCTGTGGTCCATCCACGCTAGCCGCTCCCGTTCTCTTGGGACAAGGCGCGCACATGCATGTGTGACCGGCTGCGATACGCACGATGCGTATGACGCAACTGCAGCATGAAAAAGGGGATTTCCGCCCGGCCTTGTGGTGCTAGGTTGCCGCCCAACCAAGAGCAGCATGGGAGGCTATGTTCATGAAGCATTTGTCGAGACTTGCCGCCGGCCTGTTGATGGGCGCGGCCGCCGTTCAATTTTCCAGCGTGGCGTCCGGCCAGAGCGATGGCTGGGTGACGCTTGTCGACGGCACCAAGATGGGCGACTGGACCGAGGTCGGCAAAGCCAATTGGGCGATGAAGGACGGCGCGCTGGTCGCGGACAAGATCACTGAGGGCAAGGATCCCTCGTATCTCGTCAGCAAGGCCTCCTACAAGGATTTCGAGATGAAGGTCGAGTTCTGGGCCGACGATGACGCCAACAGCGGAATTTTTATTCGCTGCGACCAGTCGGCAAAAATCGATGCCAAGATTTGCTATGAGATTAACATCTTCGACAAACGGCCCGATCCGACCTACGGCACCGGCGCGATTGTCGATGTGGCCCGGGTCGACCCGATGCCGAAGGCTGGCGGCAAGTGGAACACCTACGAAATCACGGCCAAGGGGCCGCAGCTCGTCGTCGTGCTGAACGGCCAGAAGACCGTTGATGTTCAGGACTCAAAACACGCCAGCGGCCCGTTCGCGCTGCAGTACGGTTCCGGAGTCGTTAAATTCCGCAAAGTGCAGATCAAGCCGCTGTAGTAGTTGAGCGATTGCCGCACGGCGTGTCGGACTCCCTCTCCCGCTTGCGGGCAGGGCTATCGCATGTGGCCGAGGAGTTCGAAGAGGAAGGCATCGTTCCATCCGGCGCGCTTGAGCTTACCGCGCAAGGAGACCGATGTATCTGGATGGGCCCTGGCGACGTTGAGGGCCGTGCGCCTGAGTACGGCCAGATTGACCGGTCCGTTGTCCTTGCGATTGCGGGCAAGGTCCTCGTCGAGGGTAACGTCGAGCGGCCAGTGAAGGCCGTTTTCGATGGACCAATGGGCGCGGACGATGCGCAAAACCTCTTTTCGGCTGTAGAGACGGCTCATCAGGAAGTAGCGCTCGACCGTGTCGTCCTGGCCACGCTTGCTGGTGATGCGAGCGACAGCTTTGAGGCCGGGGAAGTTGTGTTTCTTGGCCATGCCGGGAACCGGCGCAACCAGCGCGACGCGCTTCTCGTTGCGCCCGTGCTGCGCATCGGTAGTGGTGAGCGATGTCTTGCCCGCGCGTTTGACGGCGCGGATTGCGGCTTTGGCATCCTCCAACAGAGCAGGCTGGTTTGCCTTCACCGCCAGCACATAGTCGCCGCCCCGCTCCACGATCTGCTTGGCCATCGCACGGTGGCAATGCAGGGCGTCGGCCGTGACCACGCAGCCCTTGAGCTGCAGAAGTTCAAGCAACTGCAAGGCGCCGTCGGCTTCGTTGTTGTTCGGTGCCAGCACGTTGGCGAGCGCCATGCGCGTCTGCTCCGCCCAGGCCGTTACCATGACCGGCGGCATGTGGCTCTTGCCGCGCTCATAGCCGCGCCGCAAGGCTTTGCCGTCGAGCGCAATCACCCCGCGCGGCCGCTTGATCTTCGCACCTTGAGCAAAGGCCTTCATGAACTTCTGAAACGCGGCTTCAAATGCCTTCGGATCGAGCATCCGGAACACCCGACTGAAGGTGTCGTGGCTCGGCAGGCCGTGCTCGAGCACCAGCACATCCCGCCAAAGATAGGCCTTCATCCGGGCAAACAGCGCCATGTCGGTGCAACTCGTTGCCCCACACAACGTCGCCATCAGCGCGATGAACAAGATCTCCGTCAGGTCATGCAGCGCGTTGTCGGCCCGCGGGTCCGGGAGATCGTCAAAGCACTCGGCAAATCGATTCATTGGCCGCTCCATCCGAATCTGGAGCAACCTTCAGAATCATTTTCTTCTCACTTTGCAACAGGTTGCAACATCCAACATGCGATTCCCCTGCGCTTGCGGGGGAGGCATAGGCGGCCTCCGGATGCGGAGCATCAGCTACGGGTGGGGGTGCCGCCGCATCGGGATCGCCGAGGTTCAAGCGGCCCGGGCGTAATCCCGCCTCAATCGCGACCAGGCGCACCCGTCTTCAGCGGGTGAGCCTTCCTGTGCCACGCCCAGGCGGTACGGATGATCGTGGCCAGATCCGAATGGGCGGGACGGAAGTTCAATGTCGTGCGTGCGGCGGAGGGATCGGCGACCAGATAGGTCGGATCGCCTGGTCGGCGGGGCTTGACGACATGCGGGACTTCGCGGCCGGTCTCGGCGGCGATCGCCGCGAGGATTTCGCGCACCGAAAAGCCGTTGCCGGTGCCGAGATTGAAGGCGCCGCCGGTATGCCCCTGCAGCAGAAGCTCGAGCGCAAGTACGTGGGCAGCCGCCAGATCGGTCACATGGATGTAGTCGCGGATCGCCGTTCCGTCGGGCGTGTCGTAGTCGTCGCCGAACACGGCGAAATCAGGCACATGTCCCTGCAGCGCCATCATGGCGCGGGGGATGAGGTGGGTTTCCACCTCGCGCAATTCGCCGATGCCGCCGGCAGGGTCGGCGCCAGCGGCGTTGAAGTAGCGCAGCGCGAACGAGCCGAAGCCATAGGCTATGCGATAATCCCACAGCACGCGCTCGATCATCCATTTCGAGGCGCCGTAGGGGTTGATCGGCGCGCAGGGATAGTCCTCGCGCAGCGCCTTGCTGTCGGCGTTGCCATAGACCGCGCCGGTCGATGAAAACACCAGGCGGTTGCAGCCGGCCGCGCGCATGGTCTCGAGCAGCGACAGCGTGCCGGCCAGATTGTTGACGTAGTATTTCTGCGGATCGGCAACGGATTCGCCGACCAGGCTCGACGCAGCGAAGTGCATAACCGCCACAATGTCATGCTCGGCAAAGGTCCGCGCCAGCGTCGTCCTGTCGGCGATGTCGCCGACCACCAGCGTGCCCGCGGCGAAGCTGTGATGGCCGGTCGAAAGATTGTCGTAGACAATGGGCTGGTAGCCCGCGTTATCCAACGCCCGGCAGCAATGCGAGCCGATATAGCCCGCACCGCCGGTGACGAGAATGGCTGGACGGCTGCTCATCGCTTTTGTGTCCCGCCGATGTTTCTCGATCGGCTCCTGTTCAGCAACAGATAAAGCGCGCGCGGATTGGTGGTCAAATAGCGCCAGAACAGGCGGCGCGGCTCCAGCCAGATGCGCCAAGCCCATTCGAGGCCCGCATGCTGCATCCACAGCGGCGCGCGGGTGCGGCTGCCTGACAGGAAATTGAATAGTCCACCAGCCGTCTTGATGACGCCGACATTGGAGAGGGCGGGCGCGAATTCCTCGACGAAAGCCTGTTCATAGGGAACGCCGAGCGCGACCCAGAGATAGTCCGGCGCCAGCGCGTTGATTTCGGCGACCTTGGCGCGCAGCGTCTCGCCCCGGAGATAGCCGTGGCAATGGCCGACGATCTTGAGATCGGGATATTGCCTGCGAACGCTGGCGACCGCGGCGGCATTCTCAGTCTCGTCCGCGCCGAACAGGTAGAAGGTCAGGCCGGCCGCCTGTGCCTTGCGGGCGACGACGTGGAACAAGTCAGTGGTCGCGACACGCTCGGGCAGCGGCGTCCTTGATTTCAGCCGCGACAACGTCACCAGCGGTTGGCCGTCGGCATTGATCAGATCGGCGGCCCGGAACAGCCGGTCGGTCATCGGCTCGGTCGAGCAACGCGCCAGCACCTCGCCATTGGCCGAGGTCAGATAGAGCGGACGATTGATGCGGCGTTGCGGGAATACCATGTCGACCATGAAGTCCGCGGTCTGCTCGAGATCCAGCACAGCAAGCCGCAGCCCGCCGAGCGTGATGCGCGGTATGCTGGCCGTGGCGGCTCGCCCGACGGGATTTGCGCGGCGCTCACGCATATTGCTTGTCCCGCTGCTCGCCGGCGGCTGTCGGGTTGACTTCGCTGAGGACGACACCGACCAGCTTGCGCTCGGCTCCGCCGAGGGCTGCGATGATGTCTTCCATGCTGTCGTTGATGTCGAGGTGCACCGGCAGGATCGCAACCAGTCCCTCGGCCATATCCAGGAGTTTGCGGTCGGTTGGGCTCCACGGCATCGCCGGCCCGTCGAGAATCACAAGGTCATGGCCATCGGTGGAACGGGCCTGCGCAATCGCCTTTCGAATGGCGTCGCCGGCCTTCGCGTCCGTAGCCTTGATGGCCGGCAGGATCGAAATTCCGTTGGCAGTCTGGATCGCGCGGGGTGTCTTGGCGCCGATGTTGAGCCAGCCGAAACGGTTGGGCTCGCTCTTGGCCAAGTGGCTCACCTTGTCCGACAGCGCGCGCTGCGTGAGGTCGGCATCGATCAACAGCACCTTGGCGCCGTCGCGCGCCGCAGCGAGCGCAATGTTCAGCGCGGCGATGCTGCGGTCCTGATCCGCACCCGCGCCGATCACGGCCATCACGGGCGGCGTTTGCTCGGCGCGCCTGGCCAGCGCTGCGCGCATCTCGCGCATGGCATTGAGGACGGTCATCAACGGAAGGCCGGCGCGCAGCGTCGGCCATCCGAAGCGCGTGACGTCGGCGGTGCCATCAGTCGCAAGGATGCCACTGAGCGTGCGCATTAGGTCGGCTTCCTGCAGCCGTGCAATCAGCGGCTTTTCGATCAGGCTGACTGCGGGTTGCGCTCGGAGTTCGGCGGCAGGCGGGTCCCTGGCAGCCTCAGGCGCGGCGGGCTCTTTGGTAGCTTCCGATGGCGCCTTGTCCCGGGGCTGAAACGGACTCGTGCCCGGCATCAACTGGTTGGCCGCGACGATCCAGCCGGCGGCTGCGAGCCCGCCCAGAACAAAGCCGATCATCGCGAGCAGGCTCATGGCCGGCGGGAAGGTGCGCCGCTGCGGCACGGTGGCCTCGCCGATGATGCGCGCGTTCGAGGTGTTCAGGCTCTCCTGCTCCTCGGTCTCGCGCGATCGCTTCAGGAACGACTGATAGACGTCGCGGCTCGCCTCGACCTCGCGTTCGAGTTCGCGCAGGCGCACCGAGGCCTGGCTCATCTGGACGCTCTGGCGCTTCTGGGCTTCCAGCGCCTTGTTGAGCGAGGCTTCGTAGTCACGGGCCCGGATCAGGTCGTTCCTCGCGGCCTGCGCGAAGCGCTCGACCTCTTCATTGATGGCGCGGCGCAGGTCCTGCACCTGCTGCGCCATCTGGCGCAGCGCCGGGTGACGCGGTCCCAGCTCACCCTGCAATTCCGCCTGGCGCTTTCGCGCCTCGGCATATTGCGCGCGCAGATTGGCGATGGTCGCCGACTGCAGCGCCTCGGGAATGGCGCCGGCGTCGGCCGACACCTTGCGGTTGGCCTCGATCTGAGCGAATTTGGCCTGCGCGTCGAGCGTCAGCGCGCGCGCCGCCGCGAGCCGCTGGTTGCTGGCGGAGAGCTGCTGGTCGCTGATCAGCGTGTCCTGGGTGCCGACGAAATTATTCTGCGCCTTGTAGACCGCGAGCGTGTTCTCGGCATTGCGAAGCCGTTCCTGCAGTTCCTTCAGCCGGCCGGAAAGGTCGCTGGTCGCGCGCCGCGCCGCGGCCGCCTGCGACTGCTTGGATTCGGCCAAATAGGCTTTCGAGATCGCGTTGGCGAGCATCGCCGCCTTGGCGGGCTCGTACGACCAGACGTCGATATCGACGATGAAGGTGCGGTCGGTCTTCTTGACGTTGATGTGGCGATTGAGCGCTTCCAGCGCGCTCATCTGGATTTGCTTCTGCTGCTCGGCGGTCGGGCGCAGCTCGATCCCGAACAGGCCGAGCAGCGATCCGAGAAGGCCCTTGGCGGCGCCGCCGCCGAACTCCGGATCCTTTTCCAGATTGGTGTCGCGGATCACCTGCAGCAGCACGTTGTTCGAGGTGATGACGCGCGCCTGGCTCTCCACGACCATCGCGAGGCCGGAAATATCCTGGGCGCGGGGCGTCAATTCGCGATCGACCAACTGCAGTTCGCGGGGGTCGATGTAGAGCTGGGTGGAGGCGGTATATTTCGGCGTCAGGCTCTTGCCGACCGCAACGGCGATGCAGGCGGAGATCAGCGCCGCTGATGCGATCGCAGCCTTCCGTTGCCACAGGAGCTGGGCCAGATCGAGCACGCTGAAGCCAGCCGGCGCGGTCGCCGCGGCGGGCCTGGCGTCAGGCCGTATCGGCTGGTCATAGATAAGCATCGACCCCAGCATCCATTCGAACTGCCGCACGCATCGGCTGAGGGGTTACTCTTCGGGTCACGCCGGGCGCGCCGGAAAAAAGCGCTGAAAAAACGCAACAGGGAAAATTAACCATACTCACCGAGGGACTATTCACCGAAATGGCAAACAAAGCGTTTAACCGCGGGCGCATCGCATCGCCTCCGCCACGGTGAGGATCGGAATTTTCCGCCGCGATGCCGCTGCGAGCGCATGCTCGAGCAGGGCAGGCGAGCAGCCATAGGGGCTCGGACGGTCGATGACGTCGTGGCCGTAGAAAATTAACCATCCATTATTGGTTTGCGCGTCCTCGAACGCGCGGTCTATCCCGTCGCGATCCATCTCGCGATCGATCAGCGGCATCGCGCGCAGGAACTGCAGATCGACGCTGCCGCTATTGACGCCCTGGACGATGCTGCGGCAGGTCTGGAACTCCTTCCTGAGCTGAGCTTTTCGGGCGTAGGAGCCATATCCGAACGGATAGGCAAAACTATCGATCCGTATCGAAGGATCGAGCGCGCGAAGGTAAGCGCGGTTGCGCATGATTTCTTGCCGCATCGCGGCCTCGTCGAGGTCGCAGGCGCGTTGATGCGAAAACGTGTGGCAGCCGATCTCGTGACCCGTGCGGTGAAGCGAGACCACATCCTCGCCATCGCCCGCGACCCAGTCCGGCGCGGCGGCGCCGACCAGGCTGCCCGAGACATAGAACGTTCCCCGCGCGCCATGCGCTTCGAGCATCGCAGCGCCGGTCGTCACCGCGCTCTTTGGCAGATCGTCGAAGGTAAAACTGACCATCGGCGTGCTGTTACGCAGCCGGAACCGATCGACGTGCAAATGCATCGCCAGCCGGTGGCCGACCTTTGCCCTTGCCTCTGACCACATCGCGTTCATGGTTCAGCGCTTTCGCAGGATCACGTGGTAGTCGCCGTTCCGCACGTCGGTGCGGCCGGGCAGGAGAAAGTTCATCGCGCGCGCGGCGGCATCGACCAGCGCAGCGAACGCGGGCATGCGCAGCCGCATCTCCGGATAGCGCGGGCTCTCATATTGCTTGCGATAGATCATCTGCAGGCCGTGCTGTTCGGCGAATGCTTCCAGGTTGGAAAGCGTGACCAGCGGATGGAACAGCGTTGGGAACGGTGCGTGGCCGGGCAGGCCGGCTTTCTTGTCGCCGCGGACATGGCGGTAGAACCAGACATGGAACCAGTGCGGTGAGTATTTGGTGACGAAGCCGGACAGCGAACGCGGATTGGGCGCGCCGATCAGGATCAGTCCGTTCGGCTTCAGCGCTTCGTAGAAGCGCAGCAATGCGGCTTCGACATCGGGCAGGTGCTCGATGACATTGTAGCAGATCACCAGGTCGAAGCTGTTGGGCCGGAAGCGATGGGTCTGGATGTCGCCAAGGATCGCCCGCTGGGCGTAGTCGTTGTTCCGGATCTGGTCCTCGTCGATATCGACCACGGTGACGTGGGCGCGATGCAGCACCTTGAGCGGCAGGAAGCTGGTCGAGCCGCCGCCGGCTTCGTAAATCGAGAGTTCGCTTTCGGGCAGCGTCGCTTCGAGGATGGCGTGAACCGTGAGCAGGCTCTGCCGCGCCTCGCCATGCACCAGCTCGAGAAGCGCCTGCGGATGGTGTACGGCTTGCGGAGAAACTGCTGTCGCCGGCGCGTGGCCGATCGTGACTGCCTCGTTCATCGACTTCATCCATTCCGACGTGGGCGGTGCCCTGTTCATTCTAGTTTTCCCAATCCACCCGCTGAAACGCTTGCAACAATGTCTTGTCCGCCTTGTGAATCGAAGGATCGAACGGCACGCGGTTGGTGCGTTGATATTTCCAGTTGCTGCCGATCTCGCGAAAATGCCGGAACGAAAAGTCCTTGGTGCAGAAATACGAGGCCCACCAGGAGAAGATCGAATGGACGTGCCATTGCGCATGCGTCGGACACCGGCCGGGAACCACCGTCCATTTCGGCAGGCACGCGTTGGCGTCTCGTCGCATCACCAGCCGTGAGACTTCGTATTTCGGCGGCATGAAGATCGAGAAGTCGGCGTGGCGATGCGGAACGCGCGTGTCGCCGCGAAGACCGTGGTCGATGCCGATGATCCATCGTCCCCGATAACGAACAAGGCCGGTCCACGATTGTTCGGCGGCTTCGAACACCGACCTGCCGGTCTTCGAGAGTACCAACTCGTCGATGTCGGAGTTCATGGCGCTTCGGGCATGTCGCAGGAACCGCCATCTTGCGTGCTCCCAGGCCCCCAATTGGCAGAAATCGGAATCCCAGTGATCCCAGCTATTGGCGCCCTGCGGGCCGTATTTGAAGGGCCACTCCATCACGACCGAGCATCGGATGCCCGTGATCGATCGAAGCGCCGCGCTCAAGGTGGCGCTGTCGTAGGCGCTGGAGCCGTTATCGTAGATGAGGACGGCATCCGCGCCGTGAATGTCGCGGTTGAACCTTACCCAATCGAGGATCCATTCGATCGGATTGTCCTTCGACATCGTGAAGATGACGCGGCAATCGCGGAACATCTTCGACTCGTTGGGCGATACCGAGAACGCGAAGCTGCCCAGTTCGCCCAACGCCTGGACCGGGCCGACGTTCTCGGGAATGTCCAGCCACAACTGGGCGTGACGGTCGAGGCGCCTTGTCCGCGCCTTGGAGGTCCCGGCGCCGCTGATAAAGGTTGTCGTCGCGACTTCGCGCGCGAGGTTGAAGAAGGGCGGTGCAAACAGCGCAATCTTTGATTGGCTGACCTGCACCGCATCGTAGAACAGCGTATTGCTGTCGAAGTCCCGGTCGAAATTCGCGCCCCGGAACGCGACCGGTCGTGTTGCCTCGCGCCGCTTGTCGGTAAAGTCCGACAGCGACACCGGATTGGTCCGGCAGACGACATGTCGATTGTCGGTTGCAGCGACCGGGCTTTTGCTGGCGAGCCGCATCATGGCTTTCTGATCGACATGCTGGGGAGTCCCGTGGACGGGGCGGTGATCGGCGAGACCGGAAGGGCGTGTCCTTCACGCGTCGATTTGCTGGCCGGCCAGAGCTTGCGATACGCGCCGTAGGCGATGACGGCCTTCCGCAAGCCCGCGATGTCGAACGCGAAAGCGGCAACGACGTACACGAGGCAGCCGGTGGCGGCTAGCACGCCAAACGAGACCACGCCGATCGGAAGCGACGGCTTGAGGAACGCCAGAACCAGCGCCATGATTGCCGTCGCCGAGACGATGCGCATGACCTGGAATGCGTTGAAGGGAAGCGGAAACGCCTTTCGGGTGAGATACCAGCCGAAACCCGCGCCAAATGCTTCGACGATGACAAGGCTCGCCGCCGCGCCAATCAGGCCAAATCTGGCAAGCAGAACCGGCATGACCAGCAAGTTCGCGATCAGCATCGCGATGCTTTGCATCGTCATCATGAACGGCGTCTTGGCAAGATGAAAGCTCGCGTGAATGTAGGACTGGGAGAATGACTGGAACAGCCAGGCGAACGCCAGGATCGGCATGATCTGCGCCGCGGTCTCCCTGAACTCGCTGCCGAGGATCACGCCGGCGATATGGCTGCTCGTCAATGCCACGCCTACGACCGCAGGCAGGACGGCGGCCAAGAGGATTTCGAGGCTGAACTCCAGATGCGGCCGCGCCTCGCGGGCGCCGCCGTTGACGTAGGCGCGCACCGCCAGCGGGATCGTCGCCGACGCGATGCTGACCGCAGGAATAAGAATGATCTGTCGGACGAGGTCGGCGGAAGCGCCGTACTGGCCTGCCGCATGGTCGCCCATGAAATGAAACACCAGCATCCGGTCGAGCGCGGCATGAATCGCAAAGACGATGCCGGATAGCGTGATCGGAATGCCGAAGGCCGCAAACGTCCGCAGATCGGAAATTTTTGGTCCCGCAACGGGCGACCGCAGGATCGTACTCGCAAACAGTGTCGTCGTGACGAAATAGGTGATGGCTACCATCGCGAGTTGGCACAGTCCGCCGCCGCCTAGAAGCGCCGCGGCCAGACACAGCGTGAAAGCCAGGCAGGCGCGGATGATCGACGCCGTCATGAACGCAAGCGATTGCAGCCGTGCCTTGAGCAGTTCCTGCCCGAGTTCAAACAGGCCGAGCCCCAGCGCAAAGAAGATGGCGGCGATATTTCGTTCCAGCGAGACCGACGTCGTCAGCGTGGCAACCAGGAGTGCGATCGGCGCGGCGAGGGCGGAGATGAGGTAGGCGAGAAAAACGGTCTTCCTGACGTCGACCGCACCGCCCTCCGACTGAAAACGCAGCGCGGCGACGCGAACCCACGTGAACAGCAGTGCCGAGACGATGCCGGCGGTGCTCAGGCCGACGACATAGACGCCATATTCGTCCGGAGAGAGCAGGCGCGTGAATACGACCGCACTCAGCAAGCCGACAGCGGCCGATACGACGCTCGCAACCGAATAATGGAACGTTTGGCTGAGCATTACTTCGGCAATGGGTTCAGGGTTAACGACACGGCACAGTTCATCTCGACGATCTGCCGGAGGCTCGCCGCCAACCGGCGCAAACCTCCCGCGGTGCCCATTGGAGCAAGATCGGTGCCGAACCGGCGCTGCATGTCTTGCGGCGCATCAGCGTGGTTAACCCGGTGGTTTCCGGCGTCTCTTGCGGATAAACGACGAGGCTGGGAATTTTGGGCACATCCGATCTGTCCGCGCTGTCCGCATTTGCGACACGCCGCTGCGGATCTCGCTGCGCAGTAACCATTTCAGACGCGCCGTTCGTGCATGCGCCCGTAGTGGACTGGATATTGCAAAGCCCGTCACCGAGATCGCCGGCCTTTTCGGCGAATGGATTGCCGATGAGCGTTTGGTTATATTTTTTTCGACAAAATCTCTTTCCGCGAAGTGGGCCCTGCGAGGCTCCTGTTCTTTATGGGACAGCCGCCTTGTTCGGTTTGTATCCTTTTGCGACGGCGAGAGTTCATCATCGCAACCGCTTCCTGCGGTGCGTTAACGCTGTCACGGCCGTCTTTGCCAGAAAGCACACGAGGGCAGGCGATGTTTCGAACTGAGCCCAGGCGGCGCAAGAAACACGGCCTAAAGCGGCTGGTGCTGTTTCTGGCGGCCTTCGTGCTGACCGTGCTGCTGTTGGCGCACGTCGACAGCAATGCCGCCTCGCGCGCCACGTCCACTCCATCGAAGTTCGCAGGCGCCTTCGTTAATTGGGGGCCCGTGGGACGCGAGCATACGCTGCAGGCGTGGGAAAAATGGCTGAAGCAGAAGCCGTCCTCGGTGCTCGGCGTCGACTTCTATGGACAGACGACCTGGGAGGACTTCTCCAAAGTGAGTTGGGTTCCCGGCGTCTGGAAGAAGCTCAACCCTGCGCGCAACGTGGTCTGGTCGATCCCGCTGACCATGAAAGGGACGCCTCTCGCCGACGTTGCCGATGGGCTGCACGATGCCGAATTCGAAGCGGCGGCCCGGGCGATTTCAGAAGCGCATCCCCAGGCGATCATCCGGCTCGGCTGGGAAATGAACCTGGCGGAAATGGCGTGGTTCGCGAAGGGGCATGAAGCCGATTACATCAAGGCGTTCCGCCGCGTCGTGGAGATATTCCGCCGCCACTCCACTGGCTTCAAGTTCGATTGGTGTCCGGGATGGGGGCCGCAGGACATGCCGGCGGATGCGAGCTATCCCGGTGACGATGTCGTCGACTACATCGGTCTCGACGTCTACGACTTCAAGCAGGAGGGCTCCGCCGAGGAGCGCTGGACTAATTTTTACATTAAGGTGCCATTCGGACTCGAATGGCACCGAGAGTTTGCGCGTCTGCACGGCAAGCGCATGAGCTATCCCGAATGGGGCGTGGGCAATTTCGGCGACAATCCGTTCTTCATTCAGCAGATGCACCACTGGTTCATGAAGAACGAAGACAGGATTGCCTACGCCGCCTATTTCGACGTCAACGGGGCGTGGCCCACCCAGATCGACAACGGCCAGTTTCCGAACTCGCAAAGACTGTTCCGAAAACTGTTCAGCCGCTGATCTGCACTCGACGTTCGTTCAGCGCGGATTAACCCCATCCATTAACCGTCGCCAGAATTCAGTGCCTCACGTTTCGCTGCCGGATCGGTTTTTGCACCACCGTGCGCGTTACGTCCGCAAGGACGGGATAATCCCCGAGCGAGCGGCTTTATCGAGACGGAAGTGTCCCGGAATTAATCCGGCAATCCCGTTTCGGGACGATGAGACATATTCGTGAACGACCAGACTTTCATGGCAGAGAGCTCGATCGGCGATATCAGGATGGACCGGCCTGATCCGGCGGCTAGGGCTCTGCGCGCGCTGGTGGCTGCTTCACCGGCGCTCGATCCAGGAATCGAAACGGTCGTGTGCATCCCCTGTTTTCGTCGCCCCAAGTACCTGCGCCGGACGTTGCAGTCGCTCGCCGTTCAGCGCACCAGCCGCCGCTTCGCCGTCGTGATGGTGGAGAACGATGCATCGAGGAGCGAGAGCGTGCCGGTTGCCGTCGAATACCTCGCTTCGGGGAAATTCTCGGGGCTCTGCGTGATCGAGCCGCGGCAGGGAAATTGCTATGCGATCAATGCCGCCTTCGAGACGGCACTGCAGATGTTCCCGCTGGCCACCAGCTTCCTGATGATCGACGATGACGAAATCGCTTCGCCGGATTGGCTGGAGCAGATGGTCGGGACTGCGGAGGCGACCGGCGCCGACATCGTCGGCGGTCCGGTATTTCCTGAATTCGATGACGAACGGAAGCGTGGGCTACGGCGCCATCCCGCGTTTGCACCGGCCTACGACGCCTCAGGTCCAGTGCCGGTGATCTATGGCTGCGGCAACTGCCTGATCCGGCGCGCGGTGTTTGATCGGTTGGGCATGCCGGCGTTCGACCTCCGTTTCAATTTTCTCGGCGGCGGAGACACCGATTTCTTCTACCGCTGTAAAAGGCTCGGCTTGCGGTTTCATTGGGCGGCCGAAGCCGCGATCAGCGAGACCGTGCCGCAAAGCCGGACCAGCCTGAAATGGCTGGCGATGCGGGGCCTGCGGATCGGGGCGATCAATTATCACGTCCAGCGCAAGGCGACGCCGACATTCCGGTTGCGGGCGAAGCTGACCGCCAAACTGCTGGCTGCCTTGCCGCTTTCACTCGGCCATGCCGTGTACGCGGTCCTCACCGAGCGTGAGTGGACCATTGCCCTGCATCCCGTCACGGTGGCGATTGGCAGCGTGCTGGTCGCGTTCGGCCTCGAGCCGCAGCCCTACAAGGCGTCGAAGATCGTCGCATGAGCCAGCTCATCGACGCATCCGAAATTCGCAACGTCGCCGCCGGGATAGAGCGCCAGCAGGTGATGGATATCGTTCGCGGCGCGACCTTTGTCGGCACGCTGCTGCTTGGCTGGATCTCGCTGCATCCGTTCGTCAGCCTCGGCGACATGCAGATCGGCGACGTCGGCACCGGAAACGAGCTGGCGACCTATGCGATGTTCGGTGCGCTCAGCGTGCTGACGGTCGCGCTCGCGATGCGAAATGACGCGCGGGGATTGGCGACATTGTTGTCGCCGGCGTTTGTCCTGTTCGGCGCCTGGGTGCTGGTGAGCGTCGTGTTGTCGTTCGATCCGGCAACGTCGATCAGGCGTCTTTCGCTGACGATCTGCGTTGTCGCGGTGACCGCCGCACTGATGCTGCTGCCGAGGTCGCAGCAGGAATTGACGCATTGGTTCACGATCGCGGCGCTCACATTGTTGGCGGTCTGCTATCTCGGACTATTGCTCGCCCCGGATCTTTCGATTCACTTGGCGACCGACCCGCAGGAGCCGGGACTTGCCGGCAACTGGCGCGGCGCCTTCGGTCACAAGAACCAGGCCGCCGGCATCATGGTGATGGTGCTGTTTCTCGGCATCTACATCATGCGCTGCGGCCTATGGCTATCGGGGGGTGCGATCATCGCGCTCACCTCGCTGTTCCTGGTGTATTCGGCCGGAAAGAGCTCGCTGACGCTGTGCTTTGCCGTGCTATTGTTGACGTCGGTCAGCTCCTTCATCCGCTCATTCCGGCTTCGCGCGGTAATATGGCTGACGCCCTTGCTGTTGCTGAACCTGTTGAGCATCGGCTCGGTGATGTCAGAGAGTCTCGCCGGGATTTCCAAGCTGCTGCCGTTCGATTCGACATTCACCGGCCGCACCGACATCTGGGCGTTCGCGTTGCAGTCGCTACAGGCACGATTGCTCACCGGCTACGGCTTTGCGTCCTTCTGGGGCAGCAGCGCCATTCAGAATCTTCCCGAAGGCAAGGAGTGGGCCAGCTTCGCCTCCCACAGCCACAATGGCTATCTCGATACGGCGCTGGGCATGGGCGTTCCCGGGCTTCTCTTGCTGATCCTGGTGTTGGTGATCCTGCCGTTGAGGAATTTTCAACGGGCTGACGAGGGCGGCAACAACGGTCCGCTCGCCATGATGCTGCTGCGGATCTGGCTGTTCGGGCTCTACCTGTCGGCGATGGAAAGCTTCTTCCTGGACCGTGCCGATCCGCTGTGGTTCACATTCCTGATGGCGGTATTCGGCCTGCACTATCTGGCGCGGTTCCGGGCAAGAGCCTGACGATGGCGTGTCCCGGACGCGGTGCAGCGCTCCTTAAGCGCGTTTACGCGCGTCTTCGACGCGCTATGGCGGCTGCTCCGCAGAGCCGGGACCCACTCTAGCCGCAGCTTTATGGACCCCGGATCTGCAGCGCACTACGCTGCAAAGGCGGCGCACTGCGCTGCGTCCGGGGAACGCGTCTCACAATTGCGCCCGCACCGTTTCGGCGACGTCCTTCCACCAGCCGTCGAAATCGAACGGCAACGGCACCGGCGGCCGCTTCACCACCGCGGCAATACGGTCGGCATAAGCCTCGTTGTCCGAGCCGCGCGCGACCAGCACGATGGCACCGCGGCTGATCAATTCCTTGAACCGCGGATGATGGTCGAACTCTTCCGGAAGCACGGGGCCGGCGACGATCAGCGGACGGCCGGATTGCACGCAGGTGAGAATGCTGGAGCGCCGCGCGGTGATCCCTTCGTCAAGTGGATAGCAGAATACGTCGATCTCGCTGAACAGGCCGAACACCTCGTGATCGGAGGCGACGAAGCCGGAGACGATTACGTCCTCGGCAATGCCGAGTTCGCGCGCGCGCGCATGAAACTCGTCCTCGACCTTGTCGACGCCGCGAATGAAGGAGCCGATATAGACGAGCAGCGGCTTGACGCCGCGTTGCTTCAGGATGGCACCGATCTCGAGCAGCGCATTAGGTTGCTTGCTCGGATAGATCGATCCGAAATGACCGATCAAGAGCCGCCCGTCGCCTTTGGCGGCGATGAGGCGGTGGCGCAATTTCGAGTCCTCGATGCCTGCCGGCGCTTCGATGTTTGGTGGCAGCGGTGCCAGCACGCTTTTTCTCGCGGTCCAGCCGAGCAGGCGATCATCGGCCAGCTCGCGCCGGACCAGCGGCGAGAACATGACGATGGTATCGGCCAGCAGCAGCGCCGGAATGTAGGTGATGCGGCGCAGCCAATGCAGCCCTCCCCATTCATGTTGAATCAGGACAATTTTGCGCCGGCGTAGCCAGCCGATCGCCAGCGCCGCGAGCGGCACGAAGATCACACGTTTCCAGGCCACGATCGGGAAGTTGCAGACCATGCTTTGTGCCGTGCCGACCGCGCGCCAGATATCGGCGAGCGAACCCTCGCTGCGCGTCAGGGTTAACGTCGCGCTGGCTCCGGGCTCGAGCCTTTCGATCGCCTCCTGCAACAGCCGGGTGAACTGGCCGATGCCGCAATGCATCTGCGGTCCGGCGCCGAGAAACAGCGCCCGATATCGAGTTTCTCCAGTCATCGTGCGGCGGTGGGGTTCCAGGTACTGTCGGCGTTAGCTATAGCTGCCAGACATTAGCTTCCGGTAAGCGGCAGCGTCCGCCCGGCATCGTTCTTGCCATTCTGACCGTAAAGGTCGTCCGGCCGTCTCATAACGGGACACCGGGCGGTCACGCAATGGCGCCAAGCCGCGATTTCGGAACAGCCGGAATAGGCGGTGCGCCAGGCAACAGGAAGTCAGCAGGAGCGGCGATGACGGGCAAGATCTTCAGCACCTGGGATGAGACGCATTCCGAGCTTTGGAGCCATCAGCCGATCCGGCTCGAACACGAGATGCACAAATCGCCCGCGTTCTCGATGGACGAACTCGCGCAACTGATCGAGAGCTATCCGCGCGAGCACTACAGCCTGGTGAAGACTGGAGCCAAGGGATCCAGCCGGGTGTGGCGCGAGGGCGATATCGGTAACCTCTCCGGCCGCCAAGTCATCGAAGCGATTTCTCGCGGCGGGCTCTGGCTCAACATGCGCGATGTCGGCGCGGTCGATAGCCGTTACCGCAAGCTGATCGACCGGATGTTCGAGGAGATCGCGGCCCAGGTTCCGGGATTCGTGGTGCCGAACCACCAGGCCGGCATTCTGGTCTCTTCGCCGGACGCGCAGGTCTATTATCATGCCGATTTGCCGGGGCAGGGTCTGATCCAGATCGCCGGCCGCAAGCGGGTCTATGTCTATCCGAACACGCCGCCGTTCCTCAAGCCGGAGCACCTCGAGGACATCGCGCTGTTCGATGTCGAAGTCGATCTGCCCTACGCGCCCTGGTACGACGCGCATGCGCAGGTGTTCGACCTCGAGCCCGGACAGATGCTGAACTGGCCGCTGAACGCGCCGCACCGCGTCGAGAATCTCGGCACCGTCAACATCTCCATGACGGTGTCCTACGGTAACGACGACATCCGTCGCGCCCAGATCATTCATCTCGCCAACGGCCTGCTGCGCCATCGCTTCGGCTACACGCCGAAGAGTCGCAATCTGCGCGGACCGTCCTTCTTCGCCAAGAAGGTGCTGCAGAAGCTGGTGCGCGACAGCAGGTGGGTCAAGCGCGAGCGGAGCGCCCGCCGCGCGATCGATTTCCGCCTCGATGCTGACGAACCCGGCAAGATCGTCGATCTGCCGAAGGCGGCATAGATCGCAACGCCGATGACGGTGCTGACGACCAGTGCGGGGCAATTGGCGACGCACGCAACAAGCCAAGCGGCCGGATTCTGCGTCGAACTGGTGCGCGACTGGCAGCAGGCCGTCGCGCGCTGGCACGACATCAGCCCCTCGACGCCGTTCCAGCACCCGCAATGGTACGCGGCTTGGTACGCCGCCTTCGCCGCGGCCGAGGGCGTGGCGCCGTTGATCGCGATCGTCACGGATGCATCGACCGGCGAGCCGGTGGTGCTGCTGCCGTTGATCCGCCGACAGCAAGGCAAGATCGCCATTGTCGAATTCGCCGATCTCGATTTGACCGACTACAACGCGCCGATCCTGGGCAGCGCGGCGCCCCGCGATGCCGGGGCAGCGCGCGCGCTGTGGCGCAGCCTGTTGTCGGCGCTGTACCGGATGCCCGACGCGGCCGATCTCATCCGCCTTCGCAAGGTGCCTGTCGACCTCGACGGTGGGCCCAATCCTATTGCATTGCTCGACGCTGCCGGAGCGTGCTCGCTCAACGGCAATCTCGTCACGACAGGCGAGGATTACGACGCCTGGCGCTACTCGCTGGGAAGAACCGTGCGCAAGGAGCTGGAACGGAGTTGGCGCGTGTTCACGCGCGATCCGGCTGCGTCCTTTGCGATCGTCACCGATACCGACGAGGCGCTGCGGATTCTCTCGATCACCGAGGTTCAGCAGGGCACACGGATGCGAAGCCTAGGACTGAACTACATCCTCGACGACGAAACCTGCGCAGCGTTCTATCGCAACCTGGTGCGCGACGGCGTCGGCAACGGCTATGCGCTGGTCTCCTCGCTCGCAGCCGGCGACGAAATCGTGGCGACGCTGCTCGGCATCAGGACCGGCTCACGTTATGTGATGATCCGCATCAGCAATGCCGGCGAGAAATGGTCGAGCTGTTCGCCGGGCCGGCTGATCATCGAGCGCACCATGGCAGCCCTGCACAAAGACGGCGTGCGCGAGTTCGACTTCTCTGTCGGCAATTACGGCTACAAGCGCCGCTTCGGCGTCACGCGCGTGCCGCTGATCGACGTTAGCGCAGCCCTGAGCTGGCGCGGATGGCCCTACGCCTTGCGCGATCGCGCGGTGCGCGAATTGCGCAATTATCCGCGGCTCGACTTCCATGTGAAGCGCCTGCTCGGCAAGCCATTGTCGCGCGAAAAGAGCTGACACATTGTTGCCGCACGGGAACAGCCCGTGCAAATCTGCAACACATGCCAGGATAGTGCAGTCGTTCTTCGTGTGTTCGCGAGAGTTGATGATCGGCTTAGCCGCACGCGCGTATGCTGCGCTGCGGGTGAAGGGCTACTCGTGAATTGCTGCCGTGGGGAGAGCCAACATGCCAGCCTTTATTCATCATGATGGCATTGAGCCGGGTTTCGTCATTTGTCCGTGCTGTGTCGGGGTTCCGATGTTCGTGCGGGACGTCGAACCGCATTGGAGCCAGGCAAAGATTGACTTCACCTATGAATGCGCCGATTGCGGCGCCGAAGTCCGGCAGACTATTATGAAGCCGCAACTGCGGCATTAGTGGCGGTTCGCAGGTGGGCAAAGCCGCAGGCGTGCCCACCATTTTCGACATTGCACGCGCCGGTGGGCGCGCGGAGCCTGTCATCACTCCGCGAGCGCCCTTGCGCTCGTCGCTGGGCGCGTGTTCGCGCGACCCGTTGGCTTTGCCCATCCTACACAGCAGCTTCAAACCTGCCTCACCACGCCGGGCTGCCCGGAATCGCATTCCAACGCGTCGCGATCCCAATTTGCCGCGATTGCCGCGGCCTCATAGGTGCTGTGCAGGAAATCGAGCAGCGCCCTGTCGGGATCGGCAGCCGTCCGGGCAGCGTCGTATGGCAGAATGAATTCGCCGAGCGCTTCGCTGAAGAACGCCGCATCCGGTTGCACCTTCGCCGCGCGAAAACCCGGCGGCTCGGGATAGGCATAGGAATAGAAGGCGGGATAATCGATAGCGCCACCGCCCGGCCAAAACCCGGCGCTGCTGACTTCGTGTGAATAGGCTTCATGTGCAACCGCGTCGGGCAAATGTGGCACGCCGCCGGGATGGCGTGGCGCGCGGCGTCCCGAGAAGCGTGTCACCGCGAGATCGAAACTGCCCCAGAAGAAATGCACCGGGCTGGCCTTGCCGAGGAAGCCGGTTCGGAATTGCTTGAAGATGCGGTCGCAGTTGACGAGAATTTGCAGGAAGCACCCGACAGCATCTGGATCGTAGGCGGCGTGCACGGTGTCCTCGGAGAATTTTATCGGATCGGGCAGTTCGTTCGGCATCTCGTCGATGGCAACGGCAATGCCGAGCTCGGCAAGCGCTGCCATCGTGGCGGCATAGAAGCTGGCGACCGAATGTCCTGCTAGCGCAAATTGCTCTAGCGAGCCGTCGCTGGTCGAGATGCGCAGCGTGTGGTCAATGAAATCGAAGTCGATCTGGAACGTTCGTGCGCCGTCGGGCGCTGGCGATGTCGTCAATCCGCGCGACGTGACATAAAGCGCCACGTGCCAGGAATGATTGAGCCATGGCGATTTGGCGAGGCGGATCTTGCCGACGATCTGGGTCCAAAGATGGAGCGTCGCATAGGTGTCACGCCACGCCGCCGTCGGCAATTCCGGCCACCGGATTTGCGAATTATTGCTCATGCTAGAACCTTTGCGTGCAGACGGGAGGCCGAAGGCCTATCACGAATTCATAAGGCGTTTGGAAACTATGCCTCACGATTTCGTGCATTTCGGGCGGGCGCCGCGCTCCGCGCTCCCGAAGGACTAGATAGGGCGGCATTCGTAAGAGAGAACGCCGCCCATATCGCATTCAGCCATGCAGCTTGCTGGCGGTCTCCGCGATCACGCGTCCCTGATAGCGCGCGCCGGCGAGTTCGTTTTCGCTCGGCTGGCGGCTGCCGTCGCCGCCGGTGATCGTGGTGGCGCCATAGGGCGCGCCGCCGGTGATTTCGTCGAGCTTCATCTGGCCGGCGAAGCCGTAGTTCAGGCCTACGACCGTCATGCCGAAGTGCAAGAGATTGGTGATGATCGAGAACAGCGTGGTTTCCTGCCCGCCATGCTGGGTCGCCGTTGCGGTGAAGGCACCGCCGACCTTGCCGTGCAGCGCGCCCTTGGCCCAGAGCCCACCGGCCTGATCGAGGAAGTTCGCCATCTGCGACGCCATCCGGCCGAAGCGGGTGCCGGTGCCGATGACGATCGCGTCGTAATTGGCGAGGTCTTCGATCGTTGCGATCGGCGCGGCCTGATCAAGCTTGTAATGCGAGGCCTTGGCGACCGCTTCAGGCACCAGCTCCGGCACGCGCTTGATATCGACGGTGGCGCCGGCCTTGCGCGCGCCCTCGGCTACGGCATTCGCCATCGCTTCGATGTGACCATAGGCGGAATAATAGAGCACGAGTACTTTGGCCATGGTGGTTGTCCTTTGGGTTTGATGTGAGTTGTTGATTTTTGGGTGTCATTGCCGGGCTTGCCGTCTTCGCTAGGCTTCGCCGGCCTAGTGCTGTGGTGCCCGGCGAAGCCTCGGGGCGTAGCCGGGACCCGGCAATCCATCGCCTTCGCAAGGAGTCTCGCGAAGAAGGATGGATGCCCGGGTCAAGCCCGGGCATGACGAGCGGTGATTGCCTTACGCCGCGTCGACCAGCACCAGTTCGGAATCTTCCAGCGCGGTAATCGTCAGCTTCGCCTCGTCGCGGATCGCAGCACCGTCGCGGGCATTGACGCGCACGCCGTTGACTTCGACGCTGCCGGCCGCCGGCACGAGATAGAGGTGACGCGTCTTCGCCGCCTCGTACGCCGCGCGCTCTCCCCCGCCTTCAGCGTGGTGGCGAGCACCCGCGCATCGGCGCGGATCGGCAGCGCATCCTCGTCGCCGGCAATGCCGCTGGCGATGGTGACGAGCTTGCCAGAGCGATCCGACTTCGGAAACGGTTTGGCGCCCCAGGTCGGCTGGCCGCCCCTTGTCGTTGGCTCGATCCAGATCTGGAATATCTTGGTCTTCAAAGGCTCCAGATTGTATTCGGAATGACGAATGCCGCTTCCGGCGCTCATCACCTGCACGTCGCCGGCTTCAGTCCGGCCCTTGTTGCCGAGCGAGTCCTGGTGCGTGATCGCGCCTTCGCGGACATAGGTGATGATTTCCATGTTGGCGTGGGGATGGGCGGGAAAGCCGGTATTCGGCGCAATCTCGTCATCGTTCCACACCCGCAACGCGCCGTGGCCCATATTGTCGGGGTCGTAATGGCTGCCGAAAGAGAAGTGGTGTTTTGCCTTCAGCCAGCCGTGATCGGCGCTGCCGAGTTTTGCAAATGGCCTGAGTTCGATCATGAGAGGTGGTCCTTCATCGGTTCGAAGTTTGATGCCGCTTGGATATGCTCTGCACCGTGATATAGAAATAGAAACTATGGAAACTCATTGTTTCCAAAATTGACCAGAGGGGGCCGAGCCGATGTCCAGACTCCCGGATTTCGAGGCGTTGGCGATTTTTGCAAAAGTCGTGGAATTGCGGTCATTTGCAGCGGCCGCGACCGAGCTGGCGCTGTCCAAGGCCACGGTGTCCAAGGCTGTCAGTCGGCTCGAGCAGCGGCTCGGCGCGCGGCTGTTCAACCGCACCTCGCGGCGGCTGGCGCTGACCGATGCCGGGCAAAGGCTCGCCGAGCGCGCCGCGCGCCTGCTCGCGGACGGCGAAGACGCCGAGAATGAAGCCTTGTCGCAATCGATGGCGCCGCGCGGGCTGGTGCGGCTCGCGGTGCCGATGACGTTCGGCGTGAAAGCCGTTGCGCCAATCTTGCCGGAATTTCTCACAGCCTTCCCGGAAGTCTCGATCGACCTTCACCTGAGCGATGCGACGGTTGATCTGATCGGCGAAGGCTTCGATGCCGGCCTGCGCATCGCGCGCCTGCCGGACTCGTCGCTGATCGCGCGGCGGCTCTGCGCGATGCCGCGCTATACGGTCGCGGCGCCTTCATACCTGAAGCGTCATGGCAAGCCGACGCATCCGATGCATCTGGCGGAGCATAAATGCTTCGGCTACGCCTATCTCTCGACGCCCGGCGTCTGGCACTACACCAACGCATCAGGCGAGCAGGCCAGCGTGCGGCCCGCAGGCCAGCTCCGCGTCAACAATGGCGAGGCGCTGTTGCCGTCCGTCATCGCCGGCCTCGGCATTGCCGATTTGCCGGACTTCATCGTCGGTGACGCCATCGCATCCGGCGAGGTCGAAGTGATCCTGAAAGGCTGGCACCAGCCCGAAGGCGCGGTGCACCTGGTGACGCCGCCCGGCGGCCCAAGGCCCGCGCGCGTCGAGGTGCTGGCGGAGTTTTTGGCCAAGCATTTTGCAAAGGGAAAGAAGCGGAAGCCGTGAAGTGTGCGTTTACCCTCCCCTGGAAGGGGAGGGTCGACTCACATTGAGCAAAGCGAAATGTGAGACGGGGTGGGGTGATCTCTCCAGTCGGGCACTGTTGGATGGGGAGAGACCGTCACCCCACCCCGCCGCTACGCGGCGACCCACGAGCGAGCTTCGCTCGTCTCGGACCCCTCCTGGGGAGGGTGGGACGACGCGCGCTATCGCCATGTGCCGTGTATCGGCTAGTCTCGCCGGACAAAAAACAAACGCTGGGGAGGCATCTACCCATGAACCGCCGCGAACTCCTGAAAGTCGCCGCTGCGTTGCCGCTGGCGCACACCGCGCTCTCCAACACGGCCTTGGCGCAAGGCCCATACCCCTCGCGCAACATCACCATGATCGTGCCGTTTCCGCCCGGCGGGCAGGCCGATCTCGCAGCGCGGCCGATCGCGCAGGCGCTGGAGCGGATCCTCGGCAAGCCTGTTATCGTCGATAACCGCGCCGGCGGCGGTGGCGGATCGGTCGGCAACGCGGCGGCGGCGCGTGCCGAGCCTGACGGGTACACGCTATTGATGACGCTGTCCTCGCTCGCGGTGCTGCCGGAAGCCGACCGGTTGTTCGATCGTCCGGTGGCGTATGAAGTATCGCAATTCGCAGCCGTAGCGCGCGTGCTCGCCGATCCGACGCTGCTCGCGGTGCCGGCATCCGCGCCGTGGAAGACGCTGCAAGAGTTCGTCGACGACGCCAAAAAGCGTCCCGGGCAGATTCCCTACGGCTCGTCCGGTCCCTACGGCACGCTGCATGTGGCGATGGAAATGTTTGCCGCGAGCGCCGGCATCAAATTGCTGCACGTGCCGTTCCGCGGCGCAGGGCCGGCGTTGACCGCGCTCTTGAGTGGCACTGTGCAGGCGGTGGCGTCGGCGCCGGGCACGCTGAAGCAGCAGGTCGATGACGGCAAGATGCGCGTGCTCGCCAATTGGGGCGCCGAGCGCATCAAGAGTTTTCCCGATCTGCCGACCTTCAAGGAGCTCGGTTACAAGGATGTCGAGTTCTACATCTGGGCGGGACTGTTTGCGCAACGCGCATTGCCGGCGCCGATCATGACGCGGCTGCGCGAAGCGATGGCGGAAGCCGTGAAGGCGCCCGAGGTGGTCAAGACCTATGAGACTGCCGGAAGCCCCGCCGCCTACCTGGACGCGCCGGAATTTGCAAAATTCGTCGCGGAAGACAGCGCGCGGCTGGTCGCGGCGGTGAAGAAGATTGGCAAGGTGGAGTAGGGGAACCCGCTTCACATTTTTTTGTTCGCACTAACGTCGCGTGGCCGCATTCATTCGACAGGCTTAATGCCGTCGCCGCGCGGAGCTTCCGCGCCTGTGAAAATTAAAAAGAAGGGGACCTGTCCATGCAAACGCAGCGGATCGTCCTTGCACTCGCCCTCGCGACTGGCGGCGGAACTGGCGCTGCCGTTCCCGCTTTCTCGCAGGAATATCGCGGAACCTGGGAACAGCAGATGGCCTGCACGCCCGACGTCTGGCGGCTCTGCGGCGACCAGATCCCGGACGTTACCCGGATCGTGGCATGTTTGCGGCAGAACACGCCGCAGCTCTCCACCGGTTGCCGCGCGGTATTCGAATCGCAGGCCAACGCGCAGCCGACGCCGCCTCCGCGCGGGGTGCCGCAGCAGGCGGTGCCGCGTTCGCGCGCGCCGCAACAAGTGCAGCCTCAGGCGGTGCCGCGCCAGCAGAGACCGTTCTTTGAAGAGGACTATTAGGTCGACGCCGCCTCGACGGGCCTGAGTTCGCAGACGTCGACCCATTCGGCCGACGTCAGTTCGGCCATGCGCGCCGGGGTGATCTTCACCGCGCTGTGGGTTGAGCCCGCGGCGGGCACCACGATGTCGAACGCCTTCAGCGAGACGTCGCAATAGACCGGCAGCGGCGTCTTCAGTCCGAACGGGCAGACGCCGCCGACCTCGTGCCCGGTAATCTCGGCGACCTCCTCGAGGCCGAGCATTTTCGGCTTTCCCCCGAACAGCGCCTTCACCTTCTTGTTGTCCATTCGCGAGGTGCCCGCCGCCACGATCAGAATCACCCGCTCGCCGATTCTCAAACTCAGCGTCTTCGCAATCAGCGCCGGCTCGACGCCGTAAGCCTCCGCCGCCAGCGCGACGGTGGCAGAACTCATCTCGGATTCGATCACGGAAATTTCGGGCGCCTTTTCTGCAAAGAAGGCGCGCACGGACTCTAGACTCATCTTGTTCAGGACCTTTGGGCAGATACCAGTGCGGGAAGTTCGGAGAGGCTGTGGATGCGATGATCGGGCTCAAATCCCAGCTCATCCATCTGGGTGCGCAATATCTTGAACATCGTCAAGGGCGGCAGCGTCTCGCTTTCGAGGCAGGCCAGCGCCATCGCTTCCGGCGTCACCCGTTCGATCCAGGCGACGTTGAGCCCGAACGCCTTGGCGCCGCAAGCGTCCCAGGGATTGGAGGAGATGAACAGCACCTCGGCAGGCGGCACGTGCAGCACCTCCTCGATCAGCGCATAGACCTCGGGGCTGGGCTTGAAGATCTTCTTCGCGTCGACGCTGATGGTGGCATCGAGCACGCGCTCGAGCCCGCTGTTGTGCACGAGCGCGTTGAGCATGCCGGGGCTGCCGTTGGACAGGATCGCAAGCTTGCAATCCTTCATCGCCGACAGCGCCGCAAGCGCATCCGGATAGAGATCGAGATGCAGATACTTCTCGATGATGCGCGCGAAAGCATCGTCGTCATATTGAAGCCCGAGGCTGCGCAGCGTGTAGGCCAGCGAGTCGCGCGTGGCGACCGAGAAATCCTGGTAGCGTCCCATCAGCGAACGCAGCCAGGTGTATTCGAGTTGCTTGATGCGCCAGACCTGGGTGATGATCCCGCCATAGCCCGGAAACGCGTCCTCGGTAACATCAGCCACCGACTGGACGTCGTAAAGCGTGCCATAGGCATCGAAGACAACGGCTTTGATGGTCACGGTTGTTTCTCTTTTCCGCCAATGGTCGCATACAGGAATTTCCGAAGTGCCTCAACGGATTGATCCCGCGCCGCCTCGTTGAACTCGAGGTGATGGCCGAACATCTTCACAGGCGTTGCGAAGTTCGGCACGTCGAAATCGTGATGGGCGCCGGGATAGACGATAATCTCGATCGGAACCCCCTTGCCTTTCTCGCGCGAGATTCCCCAATCGTCGCGGCCTTCGGCGAGGTTGCGGCACTCGCTCGCCGGCGTCCAGTCGTCGAGTTCGCCGATCAGGATCAGGCTCGGCACCGTCATCTCGCCCTTGAGGCCGCGGCACGGCGGATAGAAGGCGACAGCCGCGCGGAATTTTTCCTCCGAGCTGCGTTCGATCTCGCTGCGCTCGACCGCAAGCAGCGCGAGCATCGCACCTTGCGAAAACCCCACCACGGCCACGCGCCCAGGGTCGACCGACGGCTGTCCGACGAGGAATTTCAGCGCACGATAGGCATCGTATAGGGTCGATGGCGGCGGCCAGGCCGTGCAAGCGTGGGCGATGCCGCGCGTGCCGAAGCGGTCGATGGTCAGCGTGACATAGCCCCACTCCGCGAGCCGCTTGCCCCACCGTGCGTCGATGCCCCGCCAAGCGCCGCCGCAGCCATGGAGCAACACGACCGCGGGCGAGGGGCCGGGAGCATCGGGCAATCGCAGGTAGCCCTGCAATGCCTGCGGCCCCGCCAGCGGGCTTTCGAATTCGATCAGAAGTGGCGGCCTGTCGGCCGCGAGCGCAGCGGCCACGGTCCCGAACAGGAGCGTGGCAAGGAAGGCGACAATTCTGGCGAAGTTCGTCATGACCACCTCGCAAATGTGCCGCCGATGATACTCCTTTAGATACCCAAAATCTTCCTCGCGTTGGCCTTCATTACCTTCGGCCTGATCTCCTCGCGGATCTCAAGTTTGGCGAAATCCGCCAGCCAGCGGTCTGGCGTGATCACCGGCCAGTCCGAGCCGAACAGCATCTTGTCCTGCAAAATCGAGTTGATGTAGCGCACCAGAATCGGGGGGAAATATTTCGGCGACCAGCCGGAGAGGTCGATATAGACGTTGGGCTTGTGGGTCGCGACCGACAGCGCCTCTTCCTGCCAGGGGAACGAGGGGTGCGCGAGGATGATCTTGAGGTCGGGGAAATCAGCCGCGACATCGTCCATGTACATCGGGTTGGAATATTTTAGGCGCATCCCCATGCCGCCCGGCATGCCGGAACCAACACCAGTCTGCCCGGTGTGAAACAATGCGATCGCGCCGCCGTCGTTGATCGCTTCATAGAGCGGATAGGCCATGCGGTCGTTGGCGTAGAAGCCTTGCATGGTCGGATGGAATTTGAAGCCGCGGACGCCGTATTCCTCGATCAGCTTGCGCGCCTCGCGCACGCCTAACTTGCCCTTGTGCGGATCGATACTGACGAATGGGATCAAAACGTCGAGATGGTCGGAGGCGACCTCCAGCATCTCGTAATTGTTGTAGCGGCGAAAGCCGGTCTCGCGCTCGGCATCGACCGGGAAGATCACCGCCGCGATGTTTTTCGAGCGGTAATAGGCCGCGGTCTCCGGCACGGTCGGCGGATGCTTGTGCGGCGATTTGAAATATTCGGCCATGCGCTCCTGAAAATCGTCATAGCCGTCGTCGCCATGCAGGCCGCAGGGCTCTTCCGCATGGGTGTGGATGTCGATCGCGACGACTTTCTCGATATCGGGCAGCTTGAGCTTGGGCATTTGAGTTTCCCGCCGGCTTGATTTTTGGGTCTGGAAAATTGATTATACTATATAACGAATTCCGCAAGGCGGCAGAAACAAAAGACGGAAAATAAGGGAGCGTGGCATGGCCCGAACGCAGGCCTTCGAGACCGATTTCTGGAAAGACGCCAACTTGAGAAAGGTCTGGGACGACATCGTTCCCGGCGAGCCGCGCAAGACCATCCCCTACACGCTGACCAGAGAGGCGATCGAACTGTACTGCAAGTCGGTCGGCGAAACTCATCCGATCTATTTCGACGAGGCCTATGCGAAGACCACGCGCTATGGCGGGTTGATCGCGCCGCCCTCGATCCACATCGTCCTGATGTTCTCATGCACCCCGGCGGATGACTGGATGCGCTCGCCGGGCACCGTCAATGCCGGGCAATCCTGGAGCTACAACATTCCGGCGCGCCCCAACGACGTCATCACCTTGCAGGCCCGCGCGCTCGACAAGTTCATCAAGCGCGAGCGGCTGTTCGTGGTGCACGACAACGTGTTCTTTAATCAGAAGGGCGACGTAATCTGTTCCGGCCGTGGCTGGACGATTCGGCCGATGTGAGCGGGGAGGTTGCGATGACCACGACGTTCGAAAAGCTCAGAGCCGGCGATGCCATCGACGGTCCGGCCTTCGCGGTCAGCCGCGAATCCATCCGACTGTTTTGCGACGCCTCGCTCGACTACAATCCGCTGCATCTCGACGACGAGTACATGAAGGGCAGTTTCGGCAAGACCAATTTCGGCGGCATCATCATGCACGGCATGAACAACTTTGGTCTGATCTCGCGCATGATCACCGACTGGGCTTATCCGGCCGGTGCGATCCATCGCCGGCTGGAGACGCGATGGGTCAAGCCGGTCCGGCCGGGCGACACCATCCAGCCTACTGGAATCATCAAAGCCAAACAGGTGACCGAAAAATCCCGTTGGGTGATGATCGACGTGGTGGTGAAGAACCAGACGGGCGAGAAGGTCGCGACCGGCGAGGCCCTGGTCGAGTTCCCGTGCGACCTGTTCTGCCAGTGAATAGGGTTGTACCGTCTCCCACCGTCATTCCGGGATGGTCCGAAGGACCAGACCCGGAATCTCGAGATTCTCAGGGGCGCAAGGGCGCCCTATAGTTCGATGCTGCCGCATCGCCCCGGAATGACGGCAAGAGGCCCGAAAACGGCCCATCTGCATTGACATCCGAGCCCGCGCTGCTTAGAAACCGCCCCGTCCCGGGCGGTTGGCCGCTTTTCGGGATTAATCCCATTTTGCCACTTTCGGGTAGCTCAGGTTCGGGCCTCCAACACGGCCTTTCAAAGCATCAGGATTGTCCCATGAAGGTCCGTAACTCCTTGAAATCGCTGCGCGGTCGCCACCGCAACAACCGCCTGGTCCGCCGCAAGGGCCGGGTCTATGTGATTAACAAGGTGCAGCGCCGCTTCAAGGCCCGCCAAGGTTAATCGCCAAGGTTAATCGCCAAGGTTAATCCTGGCGCTGAGCCGGCTTTTTTCTTCGCTTCACGGGTCTTTGACGATCTGCTGCTTTGCGGCGCGATTTTGCGCGTCTAGACTTGGCCCATGGTTTTGAGATTCTCAGGCGCGCGTAACTGCCGGATCGTGGTCCTCGCTGCTGTCGTGACGGCCCTGCCGGCCGCTGCGTTTGCCCAGAACGACCCCAGGGTCATTCCTCCGCCGAAATCCGAGAAGAAGTTGCCGGAAGCGCCGAGCAAGCTTCCGAAGGTCGGTGCGGATCGCACCCGCGGGCTGGATTTCCTGTTCGGCGCCCTGAAGGCTGCCCCTGATGAAGCCAGCGCCAAACACGTCGAGGCGCGGATCTGGGCGCAGTGGATGCAGACGCCGAGCGACACGGCTGCGCTGCTGATGCTGCGCGCCAAGGCCGCGATGGATGCACAGAAGATCGACGTCGCGCTAAAGCTCTTGGATTCTCTCGTCAAGCTGCGTCCCGATTACGTCGAGGCATGGAATCGTCGCGCCACGCTGTATTACCTGAAGAACGACTACACCCGCTCGCTTGAGGACATCCGCCAGGTGCTGATCCGCGAGCCCCGGCATTTCGGCGCGCTGGCCGGGCTCGGCATGATCATGCAGGAGATCGGCGATGAAAAGCGCGCGCTGGAAGCGTTCCGCAAGGCCCTGGCCGTCAATCCGCATCTCGAGAAGGTGCCGGAACTGGTCAAGTCGCTGACCGAAAAGGTCGAAGGCCGCGATATCTGAGCTTTCGCAGTTTAGCCCTGATCTCCCGCTGCAGCAGGCAGGAACGCCGCGCCGCGTGCGCGCTATTGTCGGCTGACTGCGTGACAGAGCGAGCCAACCGCTGCTAGCCGGCGGTGGACGAGCCGCCCGCAGAGACGCCGGAAACGAGCACTCATCCAAACGAGAGTGCTCTTGAGCCGTTTTGCGTCTTGGAAAACGCGTCGGCTCACAGGACCTCTCACAAGACCTAGTGTACGGCGTTGCTGCCGCGGGCCAGACCGTCGAGGCCTACCGCCGCGTAGATTTGCGCCAACTCCGTCTCAAGCTGCTCGTTGACCCGCAGCAGGGCCTTGAGTGCGCCGCGGATGTCGCCATTGCAACTCGCTACGATCTGATCGATGGCGGCTTCGCTTGCGTCGGAAATCATGGGTAGTCCTCCGATGATACGCTGGAACAATTTGTAGTGAGCGTCCCTGTTCCTGTGGATGTTGGGTACAGTGCAGGCGCCTGGCTACCCCCCAATCAGGCACGCGCACACATGGCAAAAGTGGCAACGTCACTGTACAAACTTGCTGATGACGTCAGTATGACCCCGCTATCCACAGGTTCGGCCCTCTGTGGACAATCTCCGAAACCCGCGCCGATCCGGGCCGTAGCTCGCTGGTGCAAGAAATCAGCCGGAAATTCTCGATGTTGGTGGTGATTTTAGTGGCGGCGCTGGCGGTGCTGGCGCTGGTCACGCAAGCCGGCGTTCTTCTCAGCGAACGGGCCCATCCGGCCCAGGGCAGGATGGTCGAGGTGGCGGGCGGGGCCTTGCATATCCTCGATATCGGCCCGCGCGATGCGGCGGGGCCGCCAGTCGTGATGCTGCACGGCGCCAGTTCCAATCTGGAAGTGATGCGGCAGCCGGTCGGGGAGCGGCTTGCCGGAAAGCACCGCGTGATCCTGATCGACCGCCCCGGGCATGGCTGGAGCACCCGCGCCCGCCTTCGGGACTCCACGCCCGAAATTCAGGCCCGCATGATCGAGGAGGCGCTGACCAACCTCGGCGTCGGCCAAGCGATCTTCGTGGTTCATTCCTGGGCCGGCGCGTTGGGGGCGCGTATCGCGCTGGACTACCCGCATTCTGTCGCCGGTTTGGTGATGCTGGCGCCGGTGGCCTATCCCTGGCCCGGCGGCGTCGGGCGCTACAACAAACTGATCGCCACGCCGGTGGTCGGCCCGCTGTTCGCCTACACCATCACGCTGCCGCTCGGAATGCTGCTGGCGGATTCGGGCGCGCGGGGCGTGTTCCTGCCGCAGACCATGCCGGACGGTTTTGTCAAAAACACCGCCACGCCGCTGTTGCTGCGGCCGCGCGAATTCATTGCCAATGCGCGGGATCTGGTGACGCTGAAAGCGGCGGTGGCCGAGCAGGTGCCGCGCTACGGCGAGATCAAGGCGCCCGTCACCATCATCACCGGCGACGCCGACAAGACGGTGTCGACCAACATCCACTCACGGCCGTTCGCGGCGGCCGCGCCGAAGACGAAATTGATCGTGCTGCCGGGCGTCGGTCACATGATTCAGAATGCGGTTCCCGATCTCGTCATTGCCGAAATCGAGGCGATGATCGGCGCATTGCCGCCGAGTGTGGCGACCGCAGCGGCGCCTTGAGCGTGCGCGTGGCCTGACGGCGTTGGATGAGATACGATCAACGCGCGCGGGATTACGCTGCTCGTCCCGCGAGGGATGAAGCTTAAGAGTTGCGATATCGGGCAGCTTACCTTCGAGGGAGAGCCCCATGTACGCCGCCATTCGTCAGGGCAAGGCCAAGGCCGGCAAGGCCGAAGAGCTGACACGCAGAATCAAGGAGGGCGCGATTCCCGTCATCAGCGGCGTCGAGGGCTTCATGGGCTACTATGTGGTCTATGCGCCCGACGATACGGTGATCGCGATCAGCCTGTTCAACAACTTTGCGGCCGCCGAGGAATCCAACAAGCGTGCGCTGGCGTGGATCGAACACGACCTGGCGCCGCTGTTGACCGGACCGGCCACCGCGACGGCCGGACCGGTGATCGTGCACACGCTGGCTTGATGCGGCGAGCGCTGAGATCTCTCAATCAAGCGGGGTTGCCATTCTTCACCCTCCCCTGGAGGGGGAGGGTCGGCTCACATGGAGCGTAGCGAGATGTGAGACGGGGTGGGGTGATCTCTCCACTCGGGCACTGTTGGGCGTGGAGAGACCGTCACCCCACCCCGCCGCTACGCGGCGACCCTCCCCCTCCAGGGCAGGGCTATCGCATGTGGCCGAGGAGTTCGAAGAGGAAGGCATCGTTCCATCCGGCGCGCTTGAGCTTACCGCGCAAGGAGACCGATGTATCTGGATGGGCCCTGGCGACGTTGAGGGCCGTGCGCCTGAGTACGGCCAGATTGACCGGTCCGTTGTCCTTGCGATTGCGGGCAAGGTCCTCGTCGAGGGTAACGTCGAGCGGCCAGTGAAGGCCGTTTTCGATGGACCAATGGGCGCGGACGATGCGCAAAACTTCTTTTCGGCTGTAGAGACGGCTCATCAGGAAGTAGCGCTCGACCGTGTCGTCCTGGCCACGCTTGCTGGTGATGCGAGCGACAGCTTTGAGGCCGGGGAAGTTGTGTTTCTTGGCCATGCCGGGAACCGGCGCAACCAGCGCGACGCGCTTCTCGTTGCGCCCGTGCTGCGCATCGGTAGTGGTGAGCGATGTCTTGCCCGCGCGTTTGACGGCGCGGATTGCGGCTTTGGCATCCTCCAACAGAGCAGGCTGGTTTGCCTTCACCGCCAGCACATAGTCGCCGCCCCGCTCCACGATCTGCTTGGCCATCGCACGGTGGCAATGCAGGGCGTCGGCCGTGACCACGCAGCCCTTGAGCTGCAGAAGTTCAAGCAACTGCAAGGCGCCATCGGCTTCGTTGTTGTTCGGTGCCAGCACGTTGGCGAGCGCCATGCGCGTCTGCTCCGCCCAGGCCGTTACCATGACCGGCGGCATGTGGCTCTTGCCGCGCTCATAGCCGCGCCGCAAGGCTTTGCCGTCGAGCGCAATCACCCCGCGCGGCCGCTTGATCTTCGCACCTTGAGCAAAGGCCTTCATGAACTTCTGAAACGCGGTTTCAAATGCCTTCGGATCGAGCATCCGGAACACCCGACTGAAGGTGTCGTGGCTCGGCAGGCCGTGCTCGAGCACCAGCACATCCCGCCAAAGATAGGCCTTCATCCGGGCAAACAGCGCCATGTCGGTGCAACTCGTTGCCCCACACAATGTCGCCATCAGCGCGATGAACAAGATCTCCGTCAGGTCATGCAGCGCGTTGTCGGCCCGCGGGTCCGGGAGATCGTCAAAGCACTCGGCAAATCGATTCATGGGCCGCTCCATCCGAATCTGGAGCAACCTTCAGAATCATTTTCTTCTCACTTTGCAACAGGTTGCAATATCCAACATGCGATTCCCCTGCCCTCCAGGGGAGGGTGGAGAAAAGCAGCTCTCACTTCTGCTTCCCGTCCTTGTCGAACGAGGAGACATAGGCCCAGAGGTCGCCGGCTTCTTTCTCGTTCTTGATGCCGGCGAAGATCATCTTGGTGCCGGGAATCTTTGCCTTGGGATCCTTGATGTATTCGAGGAACACATCCTTGCCCCAGGTGATGCCGGAATTCTTGTTGGCTTCCGAATAGGCATAACCTTCGATGGTGCCGGACTTGCGGCCATCGAGCCCGTTCAGTACCGGGCCGACCTTGTTCTTGGCGCCCTCGCCGATCGCATGGCAGGCCAGGCATTTGTTGAACGAGGTCTTGCCCGCGGCGACGTCCTGCGCCAGCGCGCCCGATGACGCGGCCAATGAGGTAACGGCGACCAGCGCGCTCAAAGTCGATATTTTCATGTGGTGCTCTTCGTTTCTTCCCAGAGAGGCGGATTTCTTGTGGCAGGCCCGCTTGGATTGGACAAGCCACGAAACCTTGACAGGTTTCACCATTGCCGACTTGTCCCAGAGAGAACTGATCGTTTGAAGCGTGGCAATCCGACCTTCGGATAGCCTACCCAAACCTTGGCAGACGTGCTTGATTTACCACCACAAATCGTTATTCGCCGGGCCTGGAGGATTCGCATGGCCATCATGATGCCGGCTTCCGATCAGGCGGTTCTGGAACGCCGGGATGCCATCGTCGCCGCTCTTCGCACGATCGTGCCGGGCGAGGGCGTGATCGACAGTGCGGCCGAGATGCTGGCCTATGAGTCCGATGGTCTCACCGCCTACCGGCAGCCGCCGATGGTCGTGGTGCTGCCCGATACCACGGAGCAGGTATCCAGAGTTCTCAAATACTGCTTCGAACAGGGCATCAAGGTGGTGCCGCGCGGCTCCGGCACGTCACTGTCAGGCGGCGCGCTGCCGCTCGTGGACGGCGTGCTACTGGGCTTGGGCAAGTTCAAGCGCATCCGCGAGATCGATTTCGACAACCGCGTGGTGGTCACCGAACCCGGCGTTACCAACCTCGCCATCAGCCAGGCGGTGGCGCATGCCGGTTTCTACTACGCGCCCGATCCCTCCTCGCAGATCGCCTGCTCGATCGGCGGCAATGTCGCGGAGAATTCGGGTGGCGTGCATTGCCTGAAATACGGCATGACCACCAACAACGTGCTCGCTTGCGAGATCGTACTGATGTCCGGCGAGATCCTGCGCATCGGCGGCAAGGCCGCCGAAAATTCCGGCTACGATTTGATGGGCATCATCACCGGCTCGGAGGGCCTGCTCGGCGTCATCACCGAGATCACGGTGCGAATCCTGCAGAAGCCGGAGACGGCCCGCGCCCTGATGGTCGGCTTCGCCGAGGTCGAGGCCGCCGGCGAATGCGTCGCTGACATCATCGGCGCGGGCATCATTCCCGGCGGCATGGAAATGATGGACAAGCCGGCGATCCACGCCGCCGAGGCTTTTGTTCACGCCGGCTATCCGCTCGATGTCGAGGCGCTTCTGATCATCGAGCTCGATGGTCCGAGCGTCGAGGTCGACGAATTGATCAAGCGGGTCGAGGCGATCGCGCAAGGTTGCGGCTCGACGAGCTGCCAGATTTCGACGTCGGAGGCCGAGCGCAATCTGTTCTGGGCCGGCCGCAAGGCGGCGTTTCCGGCGGTGGGGCGGATATCGCCCGACTATCTCTGCATGGACGGCACGATTCCGCGCGGCGCGCTGCCGAAGGCGCTCGCGCGCATCCGCGACCTCTCGGCGAAATACGATCTGCGCGTCGCCAATGTGTTTCACGCCGGCGACGGCAATCTGCACCCCTTGATCCTCTACGACGCCAACAAGCCTGGCGAGATCGAGCGGGCGGAAGCCTTCGGCGCCGACATCCTGCGGGCCTGCGTCGAATTCGGCGGCGTGCTCACCGGCGAGCATGGCGTCGGCATCGAGAAGCGCGATTTGATGGGCGAGATGTTTTCGGAAGTAGACCTCAACCAGCAGCAGCGCCTGAAATGCGCTTTCGACGCGCAGGGCCTGCTCAACCCCGGAAAAGTGTTCCCGACGCTGCATCGCTGCGCCGAACTCGGCCGCATGCACGTGCACGCCGGCAAGTTGGCGTTTCCGGATTTGCCGAGATTTTAGTGATGAAGCCCGAACTTATGCGCACACCGGAAGGCCTCTCTCACGAGCACCGCCCGTGCCGCTTACCCCTCTCCCCAACCCTCCCCCGCAAGGGGGGAGGGAGCCTGAAGAGCGTGCTCACCTCACTTTGCCTCACAGCGCCAGCGTCCTGTGAGCGAGCACCAGCGTCCTGTGAGCGAGCAGGAGTATCGCGACTCGTCAGGGACGCACGGGCGGATGGGCTCCCTCCCCCCTTGCGGGGGAGGGGTAAGCCCCGGGCGCTGACGGGAGAGAGGCAGCGACCCTGTATCAGCAAACCGCGGCCGACGATCGGCACGATGAGCCGCGGTCACGCCATGCATGCAATGTGCAATTCAGGTGCGCCGTGGACACGCTAAGAGTTCGTGACGCCAAGGACGTCGAGGAGGTTGTGCGGGCGGCGATCGCCGGCGAGCAGCCGCTTGAGATCGTCGGCCATGGCACCAAGCGTGGCATCGGCCAGCCGATGACGACCAATGCCGTGCTCGATGTGTCGGCGCTGAATGCCGTCAGCGCCTACGAGCCGAACGAGCTGATCATCACGGTGCAGGCCGGCGCCCCGCTCGCCGACGTGCAGTCGCTGATCGATTCCAAGAACCAGCAGTTCGCCTTCGAGCCGATCGATACGTCGGCACTGACAGGCGTATCCGGCAACGGCACCATCGGCGGTATGATCGGCTCAGGTCTCGCCGGTCCGCGCCGCATCAAGGCCGGTGGCGCCCGCGATCACCTGCTCGGCGCGCATGCGGTGTCCGGCTTCGGCGACAGCTTCAAGACCGGCGGACGGGTGGTGAAGAACGTCACCGGCTACGATCTCTGCAAGCTCCTGACGGGGTCGTGGGGCACGCTGGCGGTGATGACCGAAGTCACGCTGAAGGTGATGCCGAAGCCTGAGAGCGAGCGCACGCTGGTGCTCGCAGGCCTCGACGATGTGGCCGCGAACCGGGCGATGACCACAGCACTCGGCTCGCCGTTCGACGTCTCGGGCGCGGCGCACCTGCCGAATTCGGCGTTCCGCCCTGCGACCGGCGCGCTTGCGGATTTTGATTCTCAGGGGCGGGCGGTCACGTTATTGCGGCTCGAAGGCATCGCGGCTTCGGTCGCGGACCGCGCCATTTCGCTGGGCAAAACGCTTGCGCCGTTCGGGTCGGTGGAAATGCTTGAGGACGCTGCCTCGGCGGCAATCTGGAGTGCGATCCGCGACGTCGAACCTTTCGCCGCAAGCGGCGCGCTCGGCGCCTGGCCGGTGTGGCGGATCGTCTGTCCGCCGGCATCCGGCGGCGCGCTCGGGCAGGCGCTGGCGCGCGAGACCGGGGGCGACGTGATCTATGATTGGGGCGGCGGCCTGATCTGGGCGGCCTTGCCGCCCAGGCCGGACGCGCAAGCGGCGATGGTGCGTCAGCGCGTCGGGGCGGCCGGCGGCCACGCGTCGCTGATCCGCGCGTCCGAAGAGACCAGGCAAAATGTCGACGTCTTCCATCCGCAATCCGGCGGCATCGCCGCGCTGAGCGAGCGCGTGCGCCACAGCTTCGATCCGAAGATCATCCTCAACCGCGGCCGGATGGTGAGGGTATCTGCGTCATGAAAACCGAATTCTCACTGGCCCAGCTCGCCGATCCCGATATCGCCGAAGCCGACAAGATCCTGCGCGCCTGCGTGCATTGCGGCTTCTGCACCGCGACCTGTCCGACTTACGTCCTGCTCGGCGACGAGCTCGATAGCCCGCGCGGGCGGATCTACCTGATCAAGGAGATGCTGGAAAAGGACGTCCCGCCGACGGCGGAGGTGGTCAAGCATATCGACCGCTGCCTTTCCTGCCTCGCCTGCATGACGACGTGTCCGTCCGGCGTGCATTACATGCACCTGGTCGATCAGGCGCGGGTCCGGATCGAGCGCGACTATTCGCGGCCGTTGACCGAGCGGGCCCTGCGCGCGGTGCTGGCGCTGGTGCTGCCGCGGCCAGAGCTGTTTCGCGCCAGCATGATCATGGCGCGGCTCGCCCGTCCGTTCGCGGCCCTGCTGCCGGCGAAGCCGGCCGCGACCCCCGGCCTGATGCGGCGAATCAAGGCGATGCTGGCGCTCGCGCCGAAACGCCTTCCGTCGCCGGGCCCCTCGGGCGGCAGCGTGTTTCCGGCCCAGGGCGCGAAGCGCGGGCGGGTCGCTCTATTGCAGGGCTGTGCCCAGCAGGTGCTGGCGCCGCGCATCAACCAGGCCGCCATCAATCTTCTGACGCGCCACGGCATCGAGGTCGTCCTGGTCAGGGACGAGCAATGCTGCGGCGCGCTCACCCATCACCTCGGGCAGGACGGCGACGCGCTGGCGCGGGCGCGGGCCAACATCAAGGTGTGGAAAAAGGAAGCGGAACAAGGCGGCCTCGACGCCATCCTGATCACGGCCTCGGGCTGCGGCACGGTCATTAAGGACTATGGTTTCATGCTGCGCGAGGATCGCGATTTCGCTAGCCCTGCAGCGCAAATCTCTGCGCTGGCAAAGGATATCACCGAGTATCTCGCCGGCATCGCGCTCACGCCATCGAGCCAGAAAGGCGACGTGACGGTGGCCTATCACTCGGCCTGTTCGCTGCAGCATGGACAGAAAATCACAGCCCTTCCGAAAGAATTGCTTTCCAAGAATGGATTCGTGGTGAAAGATGTACCTGAGAGCCATTTGTGTTGCGGTTCGGCGGGGACCTACAACATTCTCCAGCCCGACATTGCGAGCAGGTTGCGCGATCGAAAGGTCGCCAACATTGCGACAGTCAAACCGGACATGATCGCTGCGGGCAATATTGGGTGCATGGTGCAAATTGCCGGCGGTACGTCAGTTCCTGTGGTGCACACGATTGAGCTTCTCGATTGGGCGACGGGAGGTCCCAGGCCAGGATTGAATTGATCGATCGGCCCTAGGGCATGATCCGGTAAGCCTGCTCCGCGTCTCGACAGCGGATCGGCATCCGGTTTTCCTCGGGACAGGCGCTTAAGCGTCGCGCCCGGAGATCATGCCAGACAAGGATGGAGCGGGAGGGCACTTCGAAGAAGTGTCGCCCCGGTCTAGCCTGCGGACTATCGAAGCGCTCGACATGGACAGGCGCAACAGGAGGACCACGATGGCGAAGAAGAGTAAGAAGGCGAAGAAGGCTAAAAAGGCCAAGAAGGCCGTAGCGGCGAAGAAGAAGTCCGCCAAGAAGTCGGCGAAGAAGGCTGCCAAGAAATCAGCGAAGAAGGGCGCCAAGAAGTCGGCGAAGAAATCCGCCAAGAAGGCGGCCAAGAAGTCAAAGGCCGCACCGAAAAAGGCTGCAAAGAAGAGCCCGGCCAAGAAAAGGAAGGCGGCTGCCAAGCCCGCCGCTCCGCAGCCGCAGCCGGCGATGACAGAGCCCGAACCGGCGCCTGCGCCGAGCTGGGCTTCTCCGGAGCCGTCCAACCCGTCATGGGGATCGGGCTCCTCCAACGGCGGCGATCAGCACTAGCTCGCTCGCCGAGACCGGATATTTCCAGAGGCCGCAGCGTCCGACCCGCTGCGGCCTTTTCGTTGGGACTGGAGAAGCGACCGAAGCGGTATTTTCACGGGGAGGTTGATTCGTGAGAGCTGCTCTCCGGTGTGTCACCGGTGCCGCGTTTGCCCGGCTCCGTACGCCGCTGGGCAATCAGGAAACCCGTGAAATTGTTGTGAGAATGCAACACCTGCCGAGAACATTTCTGGAAATGGCCTAAACGCCTAAAAAGGCGGCACGTGCTTGACTTTTTTGCTTCACGACCATGACGCCGCGGCCCACTCTGTGACCACGTTAAGACATTTGGCCGCAGTCGGTTATCGCTTGCCCGGGGGGCCTGGAACCGGACTGTCAAGAAGGGTGATGGGGATCGATATGAAGAAAGTGGCTTTGTTAGCAACGGCGCTGGCAATGGTGTCGGGTTCGGCTCTCGCCGCGGATCTGCGGGTGAAGGCCGTCAAGGCGCCGCCGCCGGTCGCGTTCGATCCCTGGGATATCGCCTTCGGCGCCGGGATTACCAACGACTACATTTTCCGTGGCATCACCCAGTCCAACCACAAGCCGTCGGTCAACGCCTATTTCGAACCGCGCTTCAACGTCACCAAGGACGTCCAGCTCTATGTTGGCCTCGGCGCTGCGAGCATCTCCTTCCCCAACCGTGCCGCGGCTGAAGTTGACGCTTACGGCGGTGTCCGCGCGACGTTGGGTGCCTTCGCCTTCGACGTCGGTGCTTGGGGCTACATCTATCCGGGTGGCACCTGCCACTACGGTGCGGCAACTGACACGGCAGGCGTCCCGCTCAGCCTCGAATGCCAGACGAATGCCCTGCTCAACGGCAACGTCATCAAGAAAGACCTCAGCTTCTTCGAGGTCTATGGCAAGGTGAACTACACTTTCAACGACAACTTCTCGCTCGGCGGTAACGTCTATTATACGCCGAGCTTCCTGAACACCGGCGCCGAAGGCACCTATGCCTCGATCGTCGGCAAGGCGATCGCGCCGAGCGCCTGGTTCGGCGCCAGCGGCATCGGCATGTATGTGTCGGGTGAGTTCGGCCGTCAGTGGCTCGGTACCTCCGACTCCTTCTATGGCGTGGCCGCGTTCCCGAACGGCATCAACTATGCCGACTACAACACCTGGAACATCGGCATCGGCTTCACCTACAAGGTCTTCACGCTGGACTTCCGCTACTCCGACACCAACCTGTCGCAGGGTGATTGTAACGCCTTCACGAGCGACCATACCGCGACGTTCAACGGCAGCTTCACGCCAATCAATCCGACTGGCGTCGGCTCCAAGTGGTGCGGCGCCGCCGGCATCGTCAAGCTCTCGGCTGACCTGACCGCGATGACCAACCTGAAGTAAGATTTTCCTGTCGAAGACGAGGGGGCGGCAGAGCGATCTGCCGCCCCTTTCTTTTTTTGGTGGCGCAGATGAAACGGGATTGGCGGCGCGCGGCGTATCGGGCGATCTCCCGCAACGATCACCGCAACATTCTCGCCGGCGCGGTCGCGGGCCTCGGCGGCGCGATTGCGATCGGCGTCATGGAGTGGTTTTCGTTCGCCGCGCATTATCCGCTTGCGGTCATTCCGTTCGCCACCTCGATCGTGCTGGTGATCGGATCGCCTGACGTGGCGCCGGCGCAGCCGCGCGCCCTGATCGGCGGTCATGTGGTGTCGGCCCTGGTCGGCCTCGCCGTGCTGAAGCTGACGGGACCGCAGGCCTGGGCAGCGGCCGCCGCCGTCGGCCTTTCGATTCTGGCGATGTACGTCACCGGGACCTTTCACCCGCCGGCAGGCATCAATCCGCTGCTGGTGGTCTCAGGCAATCTGCCCTGGACGTTCCTGCTCGCGCCGGTGCTGGCCGGCGCGCTGCTGTTGACCGCCTTCTCCTGGGTTTGGCACCGCTGGGTGCGCCGCCAGCCATGGCCGCGGCGCTGGCTGTAGGAAACGGGCTACATGGCTACGACACAGCGGCGCGCTTGCTGTCCTGAAGCGCGAATCCATCTCCCGCTCGGGCAAGCACGACATTGCGATCATGGAAGACATCGAGCGTCGAACGATGGCCGATCGAGATGATGGTGGTCGCCGGCAATTTCGCCTCGAGCAGGCGATACAGCGTCGCTTCCGAAGGTTCGTCGAGCGACGCCGTCGCCTCGTCAAGGAACAGGTATTGCGGCACATGCAACAGCGCCCGCGCCAATCCAAGTCGCTGCTGCTCGCCGAGCGACAGCGTCCGATTCCAATGGCCGTGTTCATCGAGTTGCGACGCGAGCTTCGGCAACCCAACCAATTCGAGCGTCTGGCTGATCTGGCCGCTCGTGAACGCCCCTTCCTTGGCCGGATATTCGACCGCCGCCCGTAGCGTTCCGGTCGGAAAATAGGGCCGCTGCGGCAGCATCATCAAGGTTGCCCCGGCAGGCACTGCGATCGAGCCGGAGCCGAACGGCCAGATGCCGGCGATGGCGCGGAACAGCGTGGATTTACCGGAGCCGGACGGGCCGGTCACCAGCGTGCGCTCGCCCTGGCGAAGGCTGAATCCATCTGCGTTCACCAGCGGCGTTCCGTTCGGCAGACGCAGCGTCAGGGCCTTGAGGTCGATGGCGCCTTCGCCCGCCTTGGTGACGTGAATCCGGTCGTCGCGGGTGGCCAGTTCGCCCGCCGCCACGATCCCGGCCTCGAACCCGTCGAGACGGTTGACCACGGCCTGCCACTCCGCCAACTGGCGATAGATGGTGATGAAGAACGACAGTGCGCCCTGCACGTTCGAAAACGCCGATGCGGTTTGCATCATGCCGCCGAGTTGAATCTTCTCCGCGAAATAGGCCGGTGCCACCAGCACATAGGGAAAGACCACTGAAGCCTGATTGTAGCTCGCCGTGAACGCCGTTATCTTCTTGGTCCGGCTCATGATGGCGAGCCAGTTCTCCACCACGCGTCTGAAGCGAACGAGCAGGCGCTCACGCTCGGCCTGCTCACCGTGCAGCAGCGCGATCTGCTCGGAATTTTCGCGCACGCGCACCAGGTTGAACCGAAAATCCGCTTCATATTGCTGCTGCCGGAAATCGAGGCCCACCAGCGGCCAGCCGATCAGATGCGTCAGGATGGTACCGAGCACCGAATAGATCAATGCGCCCCAGACCAGGTAGCCTGGGATCGCAAAGTCCTGACCAAACAGATGCAGCGGCGCGGCGTTCGAAAGTACCCAGAGTATGCCGACAAAGGATGCCAGCGTAACGATCGAGTTCAGCAATCCCAGGCCAATGTTGAGTGTGCGATCGACGAACAGCTTGACGTCGTCGGTCATGCGCTGGTCGGGGTTGTCGGCCGCGTCGCCCTGAAGCTGCATCCGATAATGATTGGCCTGATGCAGCCAGTCACCGAGATACTGCGCGGTCATCCAGCGCCGCCAGCGGATCTGCAGCCATTGATTGAGATAGAGCTGATAGACCGCCAGCACGACAAAGATGCTGACAACGACGCAGAAATAGATGATCTCGCTGACGAAGGAGTCCCAGTTGCGATCCTGCAGCGCGTTGTAGAAGCGGGCATTCCATTGATTGATCAGAACGTTGATGCCGACGATCGCAAGCTCGATCGCGATCACCGCGGCCAGCAGGCCACGGCCGGCCCATTTGTCTTCAGAGCGGAAATAGGGGGCGGAGATGCGCCACACGGTAGCGAGCGTCGAGCGGATATTGTTCACAGATCACCGTCTCCGGAAAATGGGGTCTAACGCACTGAAAGGATGGAGGAACCAGGGCCTACTACTAGGTTATGGATTTCGCCTGCCTGCGGCGGCTTGTCGCACCTCGGCTAGACCCTAGCATGGCTGTGAGGGCGAGGGGCGGCGGCCATCGAACTTCGCGAGGTTGTGAGCGTTGGCGGTGCCAAGGCTGCCCAGTGCCAAGGCTGCCCAAACCCCGATTTTCCAAGGTTGTTCCCGCTGACCGATCAACCCTTAGGCCGCACGATTTGTCAGGGGCGTACCGACGGGGAGGGAGCCTTACCAGCGTGCTGACCTCACTTGTCCCACGGATCGCGTCACGTTGCGGCACGACCAGTTAAGAACACCGACCTGTCGCAGGATGGGCCGGCTTTCGATGTGTCTGGCGGTGACATCCCGCCCTAGCCAATTACCTCGCCGTTCAATAGAACGGCGCGCGGCGCGGTAGGTCGGGTATTTTTGAGAGGGGACATGATTTCATTCGTACGTACGGCCCGTGCAGGCGCCGCTTCGCTCTTGCTGATGGCCACCACACTGCACTTCAGCCCGGCGCTCGCCGATGACGGTTTTCCGTTCGGCTCCGAAATGACACTCGACGTGGATCGTCAGCGCGGGTCGAAGCGGATTCCCAATCTCGAGATCGGGGACAAGGGCGAGGTGGTGCTCGAACTCTGGTGCAAGGGCGGCAGCGGCCAGTTCTCGGTGGCCGGCAACACCGTGATTTTCGTTCCCGGCGCGATGGAAAACCGGACCTGTCCGCCGGATCGCGCGCAGCAGGATGACGAACTGATCGCGGCGCTGGCCGAGGCGGGCACCTGGAAGCGGCAGGGCGATTTCGTGTCGTTCGTCGGCGCGAAAACGCTGCGCTTCCGCATCAACACAAATTAGAACGTGAAGTTCGGTTAAGGCGTCGCAATCAGGCCGCTGGCGGTGGCAACGACCCAGCGGCCGCCCCAGCGCACTATCGATTCGACGCGTCCGATTCCGGGAATGGTGTCGCCGCGCGCGGCCATCCTGATACCGTCGGGACCTTCGAGAACGGCGGTGCCATCCCGAACATCGACAACCGTCCAGCCGGAAATGGTGGTCGGCTTCGTTTCCGGCGCCGCCACCAAAGGCTGCGGCCGCATCGCAATCGCCGAGGGGCTCGCATTTGCCTGGGAGGCCAGGCCCGCAGACGGGCGTGCGCTGGCCGACAACACGGCGGACGGCTTGGGAATGCTTCCGACAATGGCGGGCGAGTCTGAGGTGGATGCGGTCTTCCGGGTGCCTTCAATCTTGCCGCTCGACCGTGCTTCAGCAATGCGCGGCGAGGGCGCTTCCTTCTGCGCCACGGCTTCAAGGCCGAGCGTGCCTGCCAACTCGGGCCAACTCAGGCCGCCGGCCCATCCGAGCCCAAAGCTTGCCGCCACTGCCACGGTGACCAGCAACGCGTTGCGCGCCCGGTCGCGAAATGACTCCCGCACCACCAATATGTCATCGCGATCGGGCCTGAGGAAATCCCACGAACTCGTCGGCTGCTCCGGCCCTCGGCCGTCAACCACATTCCCCGACCAGATGCTCTCAAAGGTACTCGGCTCGCGGTCTTGCATGGTGTGACCCAAGTTCAGCTAGCCGATGATGTTCCTTTAAACTGAATCGAGTCTTAACAACCTGGCGAACGAAGTGCTGCAGCGAGCTCGGTTGACAGGAAAGATGTTCGTCTGGGTCATTGGCGTCGAACCGTACGATGCGAAGGACCCAAAGCGGACACCGACCTCTTTGGCAACCTATTAAGTCAGCATCTCTGACTTGTGGTTCGCTCTTCGCTGATGATGTAGTTTTTCTCGTGTGACGCACGCAACATTGTGGCGCGAGGCTTCACTCCAGTCCCCATACCTGACCGCCCATTGCGATTTGCGTCTCTTGCTGCATACAGCTTGGGAGGACTCGCATGAAAAAGTTGCTGCTAACGGCGACCGGTTTGATTGCGCTCTCCATTCCGGCAACGGCCCAAAATACTGAGGTCCGGGTGATGCCCGATACGCTCACCTGGAAGGATAATCCAGCCTTTCCGAAGGGCGTTCAGATTGCGACCCTGGTCGGTGATCCGACGAAAGCGGGCGAGGTTGTCGTCTTGCGCATCAAGTTTCCACCTAACTTCCAGATGCCTCCGCATACGCATCCCTATTCCGAAGTTGTTACAGTCATAAGCGGTGAGGTCGGCAGCAGCCATGGTGAAAAATTCGAAAAGAAGGGTGATCTCCTGAAGCCAGGCTCGCTATGGGTGTACCCCGCAACACACCCGCACTACGCCTGGACCGGAAACGAGGAAGGGGTACTTCAAGTCCAATTTATCGGCCCTGGTGGCATCGATTACATCAATCCGGCTGACGATCCGCGCAAACAGTAGCCGCTTGCATTGCAAGAGGCCGTCTCAAGCGGACACTCGTCTGCACGGTATTCGCAAGGGAGGATGTCATGCAATCTTCTCCAAAATTGGCGAGCGCAGCACTTGCCCTGTGCATGGTGGTGTTGTCGTTTGGCTCCAGTGCCTTGGCCGAGCCGAAAGCGGAAGTGGCGGCGGCGACTTCGGGATGGGGGCAGGCTCTTGGCGAAGGCGATCCCGAAAAGGTGTTGCCGCTCTATTCGGACGATGCCGTGCTCTGGGGCACACTGTCGCCGACCGTGCGCTCCGACCGGGCGGCGCTACGAGACTATTTCGTGGGCGCCTTCAAGGTTCTGCCCAGCCTCAAGGTAACCTTCGGCGATCAACTCATCCGCGTGTACGGGAATGCAGCAGTCAATACCGGCTACTACACGTTTTCTTATGTGAAGGATGGCGAGATGAAGACCTTGCCCGCGCGCTACAGCTTCACCTATGTCAAGAACGGTCAGCGTTGGCTGATCGTCGACCACCATTCCTCGGCCATGCCATCAACCTCGAGGTAGCTGGCTAGATTTCGAGCGGTGACGCCCGTAGGGGCTCAGCTACGGCGCGAAATCATCGTTACTGGGGCGTGAAGCGGCTAATACCGTCGCGCACTTCTGATACTCGGCACCGCCCTACTTCCACACCGACTTGTCGGCGTCCCAGCGCTGGCCCTTGAACTCTTTCGCCAGCGCTTCGAGCGAGCCGTTGTCGTCCTTCGGCTCACCGCCTTCCTCGTCGCCGGTGGATTCTTCCGACAAAAGCAATTTTGGGCCGGCGCCTTCATCGGCGGTCGTGATCACCGGGCTTGAGATCCACAGCATCAGCCGATCGGTGGCGCCCGGTTTGTCCGGCGAGACCAGCGCGGTGACCTCGACAGTTTCAGTCAGCGCGAGCGCGGGATAGATCGGGCTCGGCCGCTTGAAGCTCAGCGTCAGTTTTCCGGTGTTGGCGTCCCACTCGGCGCCTGCGGCCTTGGCGGCAAGCGTTTTCGCGAGCACGCCTGAAATGGCGGCCGCGATCTTGTCCCTGTTGATCTTGTCGCCGTCGCGCCACTCGGCAGCGGCAAAGCGGATGGTGCGGTCCATTTCGATGCTGCCGCTGGTCCATCCCGCGGCGACCACGCCTGGTGCCGCCTTGGCCTTCGCGACCAGCGCTGTGGCGCGCTCCGGATCGGCCGTGAGGTTGATGGTCTGCTCGCCGGCGCGCAGCGCATCGCAGGAGATCGAAAGGCTGGAAAGCCCGACCTCGACGGCCTCGCCCTTCAGGCTCTTGAGGAAATCCAGCGCGGCGTCGAGCTTGACCCGCACGCCGATCGCTTCCGGCGAGACGTCGGTAAAATCCTTTGGCGCCGGAGTGATGCCGTCGTCGCTGGTCTGATTGTCCAGAAATTCCTTCTCGCTGAGATCGGAATTGTCGGTCGAGGTCACTTCGGTCACGGTCTGGCCGATGCTGATCTGGCCGCGGAATTCGAAGGTATCGCCGACAGGCTTGCGCAACAGCTTGACGGTAACCGGCAACTTGTCGCCGAGGCTCTGCGTGGTGCCGGTCAGGTTCTGGCCGCTGACGGCGAGGTTGGCGACGAAGCGGTCCTTGCGGTCCGCGCCCTTTGCGGCGGGGTAGCAGACGTCGAGGGTAGCAGCGGTGACGTTCTTGCCCTGGCGGGTTTCCTTCAGAATGACATCGGCATTGCCGTCCATCAGCCCGTCGATCGCGGTGAAATAGCGCGTTTCGGCCGCGCCCGGCGCCGTCTTGGGCTGCAGTTTCATCTGAGCGACGGCGAAGTTCGGGGAGGCCATCACCAGACCGAGCAGGAGAAGGGGGAGCACGCGCATGTGAAATTCCCTGAGACCACAGAATCGGAAAGACGCCCTAGGTAGCAAACCTCAGTAGCTTCGGCCAAAAAGAAGGCCGTGAGGAGGCTTGCGCGCCTTGTATCCGGCAAGGGGAGGGAGGTTGACGCGTGCTCACCTCCCGCGTAACGGCTGATTAGTGAGGGACGTACCGGCGGAAGGGTTCCCTCCCCCCTTGCGGGGGAGGGTTAGGGAGAGGGGGCCGCTTGTTCCGCTGTGAGACATAGCGCGACACAAAGCTCTCAGCTTGTTTGGCATGCAATGGTTGGCACAGGTCAGCCCGATCTCTTCATTCGAGTGCGCGGCTTACCCCTCTCCCCAACCCTCCCCCGCAAGGGGGGAGGGAGCCCTGCCAGCTTGCTCGCCTTACATGCGATCACAGTTTCCCTTGAACGCCGATGCTTCCGGCCTGTGTTGTTCGCAGGCTTTGGTGCAGCCAAAAAAGGCCGCCCGGAGGCGGCCTTCGATTGGTTGGCGTGAGAAGGGGCCGGGCTCAGAAGCCCATGCCGCCCATTCCGCCCATGCCGCCGCCACCGCCGGGCATCGCCGGGGCGGGCTCCTTCGGCAGCTCGGCGACCATGGCTTCGGTGGTCACCAAAAGGCCGGCCACCGACGAAGCGTCCTGCAGTGCGGTGCGCACCACCTTGGCCGGATCGATGATGCCCTTGTCGACCATATCGACATATTCCTCGGTCTGGGCGTCGAAGCCGAAGGTCTCCGACTTGTTCTCCAGGATCTTGCCGACCACGATCGAGCCTTCGACGCCGGCGTTTTCCGAGATCTGGCGAACCGGAGCTTCCAGCGCCTTCAGCACGATGTTGATACCGGCCTGAACGTCGGAATTGTCGTTGTTGATGCGGCCGACCGCCTTCTTGGCGCGGAGCAGCGCCACGCCGCCGCCCGGCACGATGCCTTCCTGCACAGCCGCGCGGGTCGCGTTGAGGGCGTCCTCGACGCGATCCTTCTTCTCCTTGACCTCGACCTCGGTCGCGCCGCCGACCTTGATCACCGCGACGCCTCCGGCGAGCTTTGCAAGGCGCTCCTGCAGCTTCTCGCGGTCGTAGTCCGAGGTGGTGTCCTCGATCTGCGCCTTGATCTGGGTGACGCGGGCCTCGATGTCCTTCTTCTTGCCGGCGCCCTTGACGATCGTGGTGTTTTCCTTGTCGATCACCACCTTGCCGGCGCGGCCGAGCATGTTGATGGTGACGCTTTCGAGCTTCATGCCGAGTTCTTCGGAGATGAGCTGACCGCCGGTCAGGATCGCGATGTCTTCCAGCATCGCCTTGCGGCGATCGCCAAAGCCCGGCGCCTTGACGGCGGCGACCTTCAGTCCGCCGCGCAGGCGGTTGACCACCAGCGTCGCCAGCGCCTCGCCCTCGACGTCCTCGGCGATGATCAGGAGCGGACGACCGGACTGCACCACGGCCTCCAGCACCGGCAGCATCGACTGCAGGCCGGACAGCTTCTTCTCGTGCAAGAGCACGTAGACGTCTTCCAACTCGGCGGTCATCTTCTCGGCGTTGGTGATGAAGTAGGGCGACAGGTAGCCGCGGTCGAACTTCATGCCCTCGACGATGTCCACTTCGGTCTCGAGCGACTTGTTTTCCTCAACCGTGATCACGCCTTCATTGCCGACCTTCTGCATCGCCTGCGCGATCATCTTGCCGATCGCGGTGTCGCCATTGGCCGAGATGGTGCCGATCTGGGCGACCTCGGAGGAGGCGGCGACCGGCTTGGAGCGCTTCTCGAGGTCCTTGACCACGGCGTGAACCGCGATATCGATGCCGCGCTTGAGGTCCATCGGGTTCATGCCGGCGGCGACCGCCTTGCCGCCCTCGCGCACGATCGCCTGCGCCAGCACGGTGGCGGTGGTGGTGCCGTCGCCCGCGGTGTCGTTGGTCTTGGAGGCGACTTCGCGCAGCATCTGCGCGCCCATGTTCTCGAACTTGTCCTCGAGCTCGATTTCCTTGGCGACGGTGACACCGTCCTTGGTGATGCGGGGAGCGCCGAAGCTCTTCTCGATCACGACGTTGCGGCCCTTCGGACCGAGCGTCACCTTCACCGCATTGGCAAGAACGTCGACGCCGCGCAGCATGCGGTCGCGGGCGTCGCCGGAAAATTTAACGTCTTTGGCAGCCATGTGAGTTGCTCCTTGAAATTGGGTAAACAGCCGCTGCTCTATTCATTCGTCATTGCCGGGCTAAAGCACGAAGTGCGTCTTCGTGATTAGTGACCGGCAATCCATCCTCTTCGAAGAATGATGGATGCCCGGATCAAGTCCGGGCATGACACCTGAGAGCGCGGCAAGCGCTCGGATCTATCGAATTACGTCAGCACGCCCATGATGTCGGACTCCTTCATGATCAGGAGTTCCTCGCCATCGAGCTTGACCTCGGTGCCCGACCATTTGCCGAACAGCACGCGGTCGCCGACCTTGACGTCGATCGGAATCAGCTTGCCGGCCTCGTCGCGGCCGCCCGGGCCCACGGCGGTGATTTCGCCCTGCGACGGCTTTTCCTTGGCGCTGTCGGGAATGATGATGCCGCCCTTGGTCTTCTCCTCGGCATCGATGCGCTTGACCACGACGCGGTCGTGCAGTGGACGGAATTTGGTTTTGGCCATGACGTCTCCTCTTGAAGTTCCTCTGGGAGGCCTGGGGTTTCGGGTCTGTACCACTCGAAAATGGCTGGGAATGCCGGGTATTCGACGCCGCCCCGGGCGGGGTAGCACAACCCTTAGCAATCGTTGTATTTGAGTGCTAAACGTGGAGCCGGGGAATATGGCTTGGCGCCGATCCTGTCAAGCAAACAAGGAGATTAAAGCCTTGGTGAGGCCAATATAGGATGGTGCTTCGGAAACCAAATCGGTGCAGCGGCGTAATTTCAACCGACGTCATTGCTCCGGCAGGCTTTTTGCGGTTGGCTGCTGACGGGAGCGGCCAAGTGATTGCTCGGGGGAATGCGATGATCAGCTCACGTAATGCGCGTACGGTTGCCAATCTGGCGATCGCGTCGGCGCTTTCGATCTTGCTGGCGGCGTGCAGCAGCATGAGCCTGCCGTCGCTGTCATCCAGTCCGCCGCCCGAGCCTGAAGTCGCGCCGGAAATGCCGGCAACCGTCCGCGCCGACGAGATCGTCGGCCGCTGGGGCCTTGCCTCGTTCCAGAATCCCAATGACCGTGCCCGCACCGAAGCCGCGGCGCGCGGGCAGTGCAAGCAGCCCTACGTGATCGGCGCCGGCGCCAATGGTGGCGTGGTCATGCATTTGGCCGATCAGGCGACGCCGCAGGAACTGCGCCTCAAAGGCAGTCCGAGCGGCAAGAACTATATCGGCCCGCCCGGCCCGGCCGGCGGCGACCAGGACCGCGAGATCGTCTCGTTCGACGGTCGCATCATGGTCACCCGCTTCATCGAAAAGGATGCCGCGGTCCGTTACGGCAACATGGTCTATGTCCGCTGCGCGCCGCGGGCGTGATTAGAACGCGTCATTCCGGGGCGATGCGAAGCATCGAACCCGGAATCTCGAGATTCCGGGTCTGGTGCTAGCGCACCATCCCGGAATGACGGTGTGAGAAATAGCAAAAAACGCCGGCATCGCTGCCGGCGTTTTGTTTAGTCCGCGTTAACCAGCCCGATCAATCGAACAGGGCGTCGATGTCGTTCTGCGAGGCGTGACCGTCGTCGCCGTCCAGCTTCGGACCGTTCAGCAGCTTGGCATCGCCTTCGCGGGTATCGACGATCGGGGGGGCGTGCGCCTTGATGGCATCGACGCCACCCCAGATTTCCATCATCTCGACGATGTGCTGTTCGATGAACCTCATCGTGTTCATCACCTTGCTGATGCGCTGGCCGGTGAGGTCCTGGAAATTGCAGGCCTCGAAGATCGAGACGACGCGTTCCTGGATCTCCTCGCTGAGCAGCTTCTGCTGGTCCGGAGAAATGTTCTTGGAAAGCGCGGTCGCCGCCTGGTCGATCGCTTCGGTGGCTTCGAGAATTTGCTGGGTGGCCTGTTCGGTGCCGCCGACGACGGCGCCGAGTTCGCCATTGACCTTGGCCATTTCTTCGCCGTTGAAGCTGTTGCCGTGCAGCACGGCGATTTCGCGCTTGGTGCGGCTGATGGCGTCGTGAATGAGGTCGAGCTCGACCTTCAGCTTCTCGCACTGCTCGATCTGGGCGCGATAGGTTTCCAGCAGCGCATGGTTCTCGGCAACCCCGCGCGCAACGTCTGTGGCCTCGACCGCTGCGGGGCGAGTGTGGCCGAAGGCCGCCATCTGTGCGCGGATCGAGCGCAACTCGGCCATGATCTCGCGATGCATCGGGCCGATCTCGCCGCCTTCAACGGCAGGCATTACAATTGGCGCATCGCCCAGAATGGCTTGTTCGATACGAAAACGTTTGCGACTTACCGACATGAGTTTTTCCCACCCCTTCATTGCCCGGGTGTTTTAAACCATGGCGATTTAACGTCAGGTTCACGGCGCAATATCGCGTGTCGGCGCTTTGCATGCGGGCGCACACCACCGATTAACCATGAGGGGCCCGCGTTCACGCAAAATAAACGCTACCGGACAAATCCGCGCGCGCTTGCCGACGTGGTGAATCGAAACGCGGCTGCTGTTTACCAAACCGATTAGGTTTTGATTTGTATTGATCGCGCGCAGCGGCGTTTGTCGCGCCGTTGCGCTAGCCGCCCCCCGCAGTGACGAACAGTACAGAGTACGTCGATGTCCGGAAAAATCCTTGTTGCGCTCTTCGCGAGCGTGTCTTGCCTTTGCTTCGCCAGTGAGGCTGCAGCGATCGACGCCTCATCATCGACTGAGCCCGCCGTGATCTACGCCCGCCAACCGGCGCCGGTGCGCATGGCTTCTGCCGAACGCTCCAACATGGGCGGCGGCTTCATCGAATTCCTGTTCGGCGATGCGCCGCAGGGCGGGCGCTATCAACAAGCGCCGGCCTATCAGCAGCAGCCGGATTACGGCTATGGCGGGCGGCGCGCGTTGCTGCCGCCGATGGATCCGCACCAGTCGATGCGGCGCGAGGAGGAGGAAGCATTCGACCCCGCGCAGCACCGGCTCGATCCGAAATATGAAAAGCAGGTGGTCGAGTATCACGGCAAGGAAAGCCCGGGCACCATCGTGATCGACACGCCGAACAAGTTCCTGTTCCTGGTGCAGGGCGACGGCAAGGCCCTGCGTTATGGCGTTGGCGTCGGCCGCCCCGGCTTCACCTGGTCGGGCGTCAAGACGATCTCGGCGAAGAAGGAATGGCCGGCCTGGACGCCGCCACCGGAAATGCTGGCGCGCCGGCCCGATCTGCCACGGTACATGGAAGGCGGTCCGCAAAATCCGCTCGGCGCGCGCGCGATGTATCTGGGATCGTCGCTCTATCGCATTCACGGCTCCAACGAGCCCTGGACCATCGGCACCAATGTCTCGTCCGGCTGCATCCGCATGCGCAATGAGGACGTGATCGATCTCTACGGCCGCGTCGGCGTCGGCGCGAAAGTGGTGGTGATCTGATTCCGAGCCGCAAAAATAGTGTCGTCCCTGCGAACGCACTAGGGTTTCTACACGTCTGGCGCGACAGATTGACTCGGTGCGTCATGATGTTATCCCGCTTTGCGGTTTGTATGATTCTGTTTCTGACGCTTTGATTCGAAGGAGCGTCGGAGATGCAGCGAGAGCCGGATTTATCACTTGGCGAGTTTGGCGACGTTCGCCTCGATAAAAGGGGGCGGCGTTTGTTCAGGCTATGCTTTGCACGCGCAGCGTCTGCTTGCGCCAGATGGCGCAGGGTGACTGGGCCGCGTACATGGCGTACTGGCGGTTCGTGAACAATCCGCAAGTCACGACCGATCAACTGATTGAAGGCTGGAGCAGGCAGACGGCGACCGTGGTCAGCGGGCGTCATGTGCTGGCGATCCAGGACACCAGCGAGGTCAAGTTTCAAACGCGGCAGGGACGTCGGCGTAGACTGGGCAAAGTCGGCAAAGGCAATGCCCGCGGCGTGTTGCTGCATGCCATGATGGCGGTCGATGCCGACAGCGGGGCCTGCCTCGGCCTCACCGGCGGCAAGGTGTGGACGCGCAGGGGCACGGTTAAGACCCCTCACGACGAGCGTGAGTTGGCCAACAAGGAATCGGCGCGCTGGGTGACGACGGCCGAGCAGGGCTGCGAGGTTTTGGCTGCAGCGCGCATGATCACTGTCATCAATGACCGTGAGGGGGAGTTCTTTGCGCACTGGGCGTTGACGCCCGGCGACAACGTCCACCTGCTGACGCGGGCCATGCATGATCATGCGCTGGCCGACGGCAGAACACTTTATCAAGCGGTGGAGCGAGCCCGCTTCTGCAACAAGGCGGTGATCGATCTGCCGCAGCGGATGGATCGTCGCGGTCGCCAAGCCCACCTCTCGCTGCGCTTCGGAACCATCGTGCTCAAGCGGCCGGCGCGCCCCGGCGTGAAGGACCTGCCGGAGCGTGTCGAAGTCAGCTTCGTGGAAGTCGTCGAGTTGCACCCCCCGAAGGGGGCTGAGCCCGTTCATTGGCTGCTCTTGACCACTCATTCGATCGCCAATGCGGCCGATGCCTGGCGGATCGTCTCCTGGTACAAGCAGCGCTGGATCATCGAACAGTTGTTTCGCTCGCTGAAGAACCAGGGTCTGCGTATCGAGGACAGTCAGCTCGAAAGCGCCGAAGCCCTGATCAAGCTCGTGGCGATCGCCACTAAAGCAGCATGTATCGTCATTCAGCTCGTTCAGGCCCGCAATGGTGGTGGACAATTGCCGGTCAAATGCGCCTTCACGCCAGAAGAAATCGAAACACTTGCCGCCATCAACAGAACCATGAAAGGCAGGACCGAGCTTCAGAAGAACCCGCATCACCCCTACACTCTTCAGTGGGCGGCATGGATCATCGCCAAGCTCGGCGGATGGACCGGCTACGCCTCGCATCGGCCACCCGGACCAATCACCTTCCACAACGGAATGGCTCGCTTCCAAATCATCGTCGCTGGCAGAGCCCTCGAAAATGCGTAGAAACCCTAGTGCGAACGCAGGGACCCATAACCACCACTGTTCGTTGTAGCGCGAGATAGCAGCTCGAGTCTCTGCCACAACACCCGCCTGTGGTTATGGGTCCCTGATCGCGCGGAGCCTGTCATCGGGCGCGCATTCGCGACCCGTTGGCTTGTCAGGGACGACGGCAGAGGAAAACAAAAAAGGCCGCCCGATCGGGCGGCCGTTTGCGTTTTCATCGCCGACGCGCGTCAGGCGTAATCGCCATCGCCGCCGTCGTCGCCGTCAAAGCCGTCGGCATCATGATCCATGTCGTTGTCCTCGTCGTGCGAGGCTTGATCAAAGAATCCCTGCCGCGAACCACTGTCGTCATTGTTGTCGGCGCGTCGGCTCGACGACCCGATGTCGTTGACTCCGGCATCGCGCGCGAGGTCGCCGCCGGACTGATCGCCCCACGGCCTGCGGTCTTCGACGCCGCCGCTGTGGTTCGCCGTGTCGCCGAACGCTTGATGATTGCCGCCGCCCATCATCCCTCGAATGCTGTTGAGCAGCAGCGATCCGCCGACCACGCCGGCTGCGGCTGCCGCCGCCGTGCCGAGGAATGAGCCGCCACCGCCGCCGGGCTGCGGCTGCTGCGCGCCATAGGGCTGGCCGTAGGTCGGCTGGTTATATTGCCCGGGCGGCGGCGTCTGCTGCAGCACCTGGCCGCTGTTCCACGTCGGGCGGCCGCCCATGTCGGGCGCGCGAACGTTGGGCACCGAGCCGTGCTGCTGATTCTGTCCGAAGATCGCGTCGCGCATCGAATCGAGGAAGCCGCCGGATTGGGTTTGCTGGCCCGCCGCCGCTTCCAATTCCTGGATGCGCATGTCGGCGCGCTTCAGTGCCTCGTCCTGCACAAGCGCGGTTTGCACCAGCGCATAGACCGCGTTGGGCGCGTTGCGCAGGCCCTCCATGATTGCGGACATGGCCTCCGGATCGCGCTTGGCGCTCTCCAGCTTGGCGAGCCGGTCGAAAAGATCGTCAATCAGTTGGCGTTCTTGCGGTGTCATGGCCCTCTCCCTCGCGTCGAATCGTGATCGACGCGCCCAAGGATGTAAGGAAGCCTTTGTGTCGCAAGTAGTGGGCGGCCGAATTAAATTTTGGTATGCGACAAAACGCCAAGCGGCTTTCGCAGATAGCTTTCGCAGATATCTGTCAACTCAATGTGACTTTATTCGCCGCCAGCAATGTCGGGAATCGATCGCTGGCCAGAAATGCGTGTTCCGCCTCGCGCTGGGTGGTCAGGGGATCGAGGCCCTCGAGCGTTTCGTCGACAAAGCCGGGGTGGCACATCACCAGCCCGTCTTCCGGCAGCCCTTCGAGGAACTGTCGCATCAGCAAGCCGAAATCGGGCTCTTTCGAAAAATCATAGGCGCCGGCGAAGACGGGGTTGAACGGGATTTTCGCATCGACGGCGCGCTTGCGAAATTGCGCGCTGAGAACGTCGAGCACCAAAGCCTTCGGCTCGCTAAGCCGTTGGCCCAACGGCTTGAGGCGTCCGCCCTGGCGAACCCAGGCGCTGGGGGCCGCCTCTTTGACCGCGCGCAGAAAAGCGTCGCGCACCCCAGGGAAGAGTTGCGCGTGCTGATGGCCGTCGACGAAATCGGGCGCGCGGCCGAACAGGTCCTTGAAGACTGCAAGCTGGGCTGCGAGTTCGTCTTCGATCATCTCGGAATCGAGCCGCCGCAGCAGGCCCGCGCGCAGCAGCTTCGGAAACGGCAGGAACAAGCCGCCGTCGACCGGCCTGAAGTGCATCGTCAGCGGACGAAACGGCGCAGTCAGCGTCGCATGCAGTCCGATCGCGCAGCGTGGGCTCGCCGCCGCAACTTCCTGCAACGCGGCGACTTCGGTGCGCCCGATCGCGGCGCCGACCACCATCACCGAGGTGGCATTGAGACGGCCGCGGCCGATCAAATCGCGGATGGCGCGGTTGACGCCTTCGGCCAGCCCGTAATCGTCGGCGCATAGCCAGATCCGGCGCGGCGGCGCGGCATCGTTCATTCGGCGGCGGTCCGTTCGCTGGCGCTGGCCGTCGCCTCGCCATCGGCGCGCTTCTCATTGTGCTCGGCGACGAAATAGATCGGACGCGCCTTCAGCTCGGAGAGGATCTTGCCGATATATTCGCCGACAATGCCGATCATGATGAGCTGCACGCCGCCGATCGTCATCATGCCGATCATCAGCGAGGGATAGCCGGGGACCTGCTTGCCGGTGGTCCAGACTTCCCAGAGAATGGTGAGGCCGAACAGGAAGGCGCTGATGGCAAGGAGCACGCCGAGCAGGCTGGCAAAGCGCAGCGGCGCCACCGAGAACGAGGTCAATCCCTCGATCGACAGGCCGATCAGCCGGCCCGGGCTGAACGTGGTGACGCCGTGCGCGCGCGGCGCCGGCTCGTAATCGACGCGGATCTGGCGGAAGCCGATCCAGTTCGACAGGCCCTTGAAGAAGCGGTTGCGTTCGGGAAGCTGCCGCAGCGCGGCCGCCGCGCGTGGCGACAGCAGGCGGAAATCGCCGGCGTCCTCGGGGATCTTCTGCCGCGCGCCCCAATTGATCAGCGCGTAGAAGCTGTGCACGGCCTGGCGGCGCAGGAACGATTCATTGTCGCGATGCGCCTTCGCCGTATAGACTACGTCGTAGCCGTCATCGATCCAGTGCGCGACGAGCTTTTCGACTAGGCTCGGCGGATGCTGGCCGTCGCCGTCCATGAACAGGATAGCGCCGCGGCGGGCATGATCGAGCCCCGCCATCAGCGCTGCCTCCTTGCCGAAATTGCGCGACAGCGAGACGACCTGCACGTCGAGCGCATCGGCGGCCAGCGAACGCGCGATCGCCAGCGTGTTGTCGGCGCTGCCGTCGTCGACATAGACCACTTCGCAGGTGAGGCCGTGGCGCGCCTTCAGCGTCTTGGCGAGCCCGATCAATCGCTCGTGCAGCAAAGCGAGCCCTACCGCCTCGTTGTACAGCGGCACGACAATCGACAAGCCTTTCGCCGCCGCGCTGGCTGCGGTCGTCGTCAGGCGGGAAACGTCAGAGCCGAGCGTCATCAATCAGGTCCCAAATTATCCAACCACATATGTTACCCGCAAGATGCTGTCGCAACGATGAACGAAACGGCAGCCTTATTGCCGCAGGAACGTCTCGAGCCTGGCAAATAACGGGTTTTCGCGGTCGAGCACATAGTCGAGCGAGGCAATCGAGACCGTGTCGGCGCCATGCTCGCGCAGGAAGCTGCCGAGCGCGTAAAGATGCATCGGCGGGCAGTGCAGCGTGAGCATGCCGGACGAGGTCGGCCCGCCGAACGGCGCCACCACGCCAAAGCGGTTATGCGCCTCGCTTAGCAACGCCTCGTTGCAGCCGGCGAAACGTGTGCGCACCTCGCGATATTTGCTGGCCCGGGCTCGAGCTGCGATGTGATCGAGGATGATGCGCGCGGTCTCGCGGGCTTCAGTCGACCAGTCGGCATCGCGGGAGGCGACGAGGTTGGCCTGGCTGCGCAGGATCACGCCGTCGTCGAGCACCTTCAGCCCGTTGGCGGCGAGCGTCGCGCCTGTCGTCGTGATATCGACAATCATCTCGGCGGTGCCGACGGCGGGCGCGCCTTCGGTGGCGCCGGCGCTTTCGACGATGCGATAGTCGACCACGCCGTGGGCGGCGAAGAAGTTGCGCGTCAGGTTGATGTATTTGGTCGCAACCCGCATCCGCCGGTTATGCTGGGCGCGGAAGCCTGTCGTGACGTCGTCGAGATCGGCCATGGTGCGGACGTCGATCCAGGCCTGCGGCACTGCGACGACGACATTGGCGCTGCCGAAGCCGAGGCTGTCGATCAGCAGCACGCGTTTGTCGGCATCGGGGATACTTTCGCGCAACAGATCTTCGCCGGTGACGCCAAGATGCACCATGCCGCGCGCAAGTTGGGAAGCGATTTCGCTCGCCGAGAGATAGGCGATCTCGACATTGTCGAGGCCTGTAATGGTGCCGCGATAGTCGCGCGCGCCGCGCGGTTTTGCCAGCGCAAGCCCCGCGCGCGTGAAAAACGCCTCAGTGTTTTCCTGCAGGCGGCCCTTGGAGGGAACGGCGAGGACGAAGGGGGCGGTCATGCGACGCTCCCTTGCGCGTTGGACTGGCCGAGTTGTGTCAGCGCCTCGATCCACACCGAGAATCCGACCGCCGGGATCGGCGAGGCCGAGCCGAGTTGCGTCATCAGGCCATCGTAGCGCCCGCCAGCGACCAGCGGCTCGACGTCATTACCCCTGGCATGCAGCTCGAATTCAAAGCCGGTGTAATAATCGAGGCCGCGCCCGAACGAGGTGGAGAAGCGCGTCAGCTTGGTGTCGATGCCGCGCGCGGCCATGAAGCCGACACGGCTTTCGAGCTGGTCGATCGCCGCGGTCAGGTCGAGCTTGGCATCTGATGCCAGCGCGCGCAGTTGCTTAACCGATTCATCGGGATCGCCCGCAATCGCCAGGAAGCGCTTGATGGTATCGAGCGCGTCGCGCGGCAGTGCACCGCCCTTCAGCGTCGATTGTTCGAGGAAGCGATCGGCGATTTCGTCGACCGTGCGTCCGCCGACATTGGTGGTGCCGGCGATCGACATCAGGTCGGTGACCAGCGCCAGCGCCGCCTTGCGGTCGGAGCCGGCGAGCGCCGCCAGCACGCCCTCATATTCGTTGCGGCCGGGCGCAGTCGCAAGCGTCAGCCGCTCGATGTCCTCGGCGAGGCTGACCTTGCGGTTGAAATCCTTGATCAGCCGCCGCCGCCACACCGGATAGAGATCGAGCGCATCGATCAGCGCAGTGAACAGCGCGACGTCGCCGGTGCGTATTTCGACATCCTTCAATCCGAAGGCGGAGGTCGCTCCCAGCGCCAGCGCCAGCATTTCGGCATCCGCCGCGGCGCGGTCCTGCCGGCCGAAGGACTCGATGCCGGCCTGCAAAAATTCGCTGGGACGGCCGCCGCGATAGCGGAACACCGGCCCGAGATAGCTGAAGCCCGCCGGCTGGCCGGCGCGTTCCGAGGCGAGGTAATCGCGCGCCACCGGAATGGTGAGGTCAGGGCGCAGGCAGAGTTCCTCGCCGGAGGCGTCGGTCGTGAGATAAAGGCTCCTGCGGATGTCCTCGCCGGAGAGGTCGAGGAACGGGTCGGCCGGCTGCAGGATATCAGGGTGAGCCTGGACGTAGCCGCCTTGTGCAAACGACAATAGCAGCGCGTCCGCCCAGGCGGCGGACCCGGCAGCACCTCTGACGGCAGCGGTCGCGGTCATTTTGCGTCCAAATATCCGGAAAAACCGGGTTCCAGGTTCGTTTGGGGCTCCGCCGGGTTCCGGGGGCCTCGTTGGCGCAGGCCTTAGCACGGCCCGGGCGGCGTTTCGACAGGGATTGGCCAATTGAATTAATGGGGGGTGCCCGGGACTGCTCGGCAGTGAGCTGGGTGGGGAGGTGAGCCCGTAACGCAATGTGAGGTGAGCACGCTCTCCAGGCTCCCTCCCCCTTGCGGGGGAGGGCTGGGGAGAGGGGTAAGCCGCGCACCCGAACGAAGGGATTGGGTGGACCACTGCGCGGTCCACAAGCGGACCGTCTGACAGCGGAGCAAGCGATACCCCTCTCCCTAACCCTCCCCCGCAAGGGGGGAGGGAACCCGTCCGCCGGTGCGTCCCTCACTATTCCGCCAATCACCCAGCGCCGCCTGCACCAGCGCCAGTGCGGCCACGGCTGCCGTATCGGCCCGCAGAATCCGTGGGCCCAACGACAGCCTGAGGATGCTCGGCTGGCGCAACAGAAGCTCACGTTCCTCTCCGGCAAAGCCGCCCTCGGGGCCGATCAATACGTCGATGCCGGAGCTCGCGGCCTGCGCCGCTTGCAGCGCTTGCACGGGACCGCCGACGTCGCTCGCCTCGTCGCAGAACACCAGCAGGCGGCTGGCTTCGCGCTTGTCGAGAAAGCGGTCGAGCGCGATCGGCTCGGCGACGTGCGCAAGGCTCAGGATTCCGCATTGCTCGGCGGCCTCGATGACATTGGCGCGCATCCGCTCGCCGTTCACCCGCGAGACCTGGGTGTGCCGCGTCAGCACCGGCTGCAGGCTTGAGGCTCCCATCTCGACCGCCTTCTGCACCATGTAGTCGAGGCGAGCGTGTTTCAGCGGCGCAAAGACATAGACGATGTCGGGCAGGCGGTCCTGCGGCCGCGTCTGCGCGACAATGCTCAAGCCGTCGGGCCGCTTGCGGCCCTCGATTGCCGCCTGCCATTCGCCGTCGCGGCCGTTGAACACCAAAATGGTTTCGCCGGCCGAGAGCCGCAGCACGTTGCCCAGATAATTGCTCTGGTTGCGCTCCAGCGCGATTCTTTCGCCCTCCCGCAAGGGGGCGTCGACGAACAGGCGCGGGGCGCGAAAATCGAGGTCAGGCATCCGTAATATTCCGTTTCCGCGCCGCTTTTAGCCTAAAGCGCTAGAATCCGGACGCTATTTTTAACTTCCGGGACGCCCCTGCGCCGCGCTGCTGCCCCAATCAACGGGTTGTTAAGCGTCGGCAGGAATCGTAAAAAGTGCCCACCGCAAATTCGCTTCGTTTTCGAAGACGCTGGGGTTGCCTGGACCTAGCCGGAGATACAGCCTTGATGATCCGCCGCCTGATTGTGCCGCTGACCGCTGCCGTCGTGACCGTTCACGCGGGCCAAGCCTTCGCGCAGGGCGCGTTCCCGGCGCCGTTGCCGAACCAGAGCGCCGCGCCTGCGAATTCGCCGTTTCCGCCGGTGAATGGCGCGGCGCCATCGGCCTCGGTCGGCGCTCCGTCGCCGTTCCCCTCGCAGGGCGCTGCCCCGGTTTCCAGGGGATTCAGTGGTCCGCCGCCGCAAGCGAGCGGTTCGGCGGACGCCTGCATGAAAGGCTTCGTTCCCCTGCGCGAGGAAGCCGAGAAGCGCGGCAAGCTGATCAAGGCCGCAAGCGACCGCAAGGCGCCGCCCGATGAAGCCTGCAAACTGATCAAAAATTTCGGCCAGGCCGAAATGAAGATGATCAAATATGTCGAGACCAACTCGGCCCAGTGCGGAATTCCGCCGCAGATCGCCGACCAGCTCAGGAACGGCCACAAGAACACCGAGAAGATGCAGAATCAGGTCTGTGCCGTCGCGCAGCAGGCGGCGGCTGCCAGGCCGGCTGGCCCCAGTCTCAGCGAGGTGCTCGGCTCGTCGGCGGCGCTCCCTGAGGCGCAGACGGTCAGGAAGGGCGGTAGCACCTTCGATACGCTGAACGGCAACGTTCTCGCGCGATGACCCCGACCCGATGAGCGACGCGACTACCCGCGTTGCCGATGCGACCGGCAACTGGGTCGATACGCGCGCGCCGTCCTGGTCGCGGCCCTATTTGCGGCTTTCCCGTTACGACCGTCCGATCGGCTCGTGGCTGTTGCTGATGCCGTGCTGGTGGTCGGCGGCGCTGGCCGCCGGAATCGCGCGTGACATCTCGCAATTGCCGCTCGTGATCGTGCTGTTCTTCATCGGCGCCTTCGTCATGCGCGGTGCTGGCTGCGCCTGGAACGACATCACCGACCGCGACCTTGACGCCAGCGTCGAGCGCACGCGGTCGCGGCCGCTGCCCGCGGGCCAGATCAGCGTGACGCAGGCGTTCGCCTTCCTGGTCCTGCAGGCGCTGATTGGGCTTGCGGTGCTCTTGCAGTTCAACCGCTTTGCAATCCTGACCGGCGTCGCCTCGCTCGTCATCGTCGCGGTCTATCCCTTCATGAAACGCATCACCTGGTGGCCGCAGGTCGTGCTGGGGCTGGCGTTCTCCTGGGGCGCGCTGATGGGATTTGCGGTCACGCTCGGCCGCATCGATCTCACCGCGCTCGTGCTCTATGCCGGCTCGATCGCCTGGGTGATCGGCTACGACACGATCTACGCCCATCAGGACGCCGAGGACGACGCGCTGATCGGCATCAAATCGACGGCGCGCCTGTTCGGCGCGCGCACCCATCTTGCGCTCTCGGTATTGTACTCGCTCGCCGTGGCTTTGATCGGTGTCGCGCTGGTGCTGGGCGGCGCGCACTGGCCGGCATGGATCGGGCTCGTGGCGTTCGCCGCGCATCTGGCCTGGCAAATAAAGACGCTCGACATAAGCAATCCCGCGCTGTGCCTGCGCCTGTTCAAGTCGAACCGCGATGCAGGTCTGTTGCTGTTTGCGGGACTGCTGATTGACGCGGTGATGCGTTCGGTCTCGTAGGGTGGGCAAAGGCGCGTAGCGACGTGCCCACCATCTATCATCGAGCACGCTTCGTGATGGTAGGCACGCTTTCGCTTTGCCCACCCTGTACATACGTGTCCGCGAACTGATTTGCCGCGTACGCCACGGTTGCTCTGAATGAGAGGGCAGGAAGTTCTTAAAACAAACTCGGGCGTACTTCGCCGCGAGATCGCGAAGGTGTGCCGGCGTTTGAGAATTGAATCCGAAAGCTCCTCCGTTGCCCCTGCGAAAGCAGAGACCCATAACCACCGGCCCGCAATTGCTTTATGGGGTCGTTGTTGCTTGGTCTTTTCCGATAGCAACGGCCGCGGAGTATGGGTCCCTGCGTTCGCAGGGACGACAGCAGTTGCTTGGCGAGAGTTCTGCTAAAGCAAACTCAATCCCGCGCGATGATCTCGCGCTCGTCGCGATGAACGGTCTCGGTATTGATGAGATTGCCGCGACGGCGGCGCACCAAAAATTTCGGGCGGCGGGCGCGGATGGTGTTGTGGCGGCGGCGGCGGGCCGCCGGTTCGCGATCATCGTCCTCGGTCAACAGCGGCAGCGCGAAGATGTCGCTCCACATCTGCCAGGCGGAGGCGATCTCCTCGTGGTCGGAACTAACACACAAGGGAATGTTTAAGGACGGGTCGCGATGCGCCAGCACCAGCATCTGTGCGTCGTCGAGACCACGCAGTGCAACGCCGAGAAAGTCGCTGACGCGGACGTTGATCGCCATCCGCATGCCCTTGACGGCACGGTGCAGCACGACGCGCTCGCGATGAAGTTCGATCCTGCGCACGCCGCCGTCCGCACGGGTGTCGTGCGCATGGAAGCTGAGCGGCAGAGAAAGAGGGTCGAGCCGCAGTGAACGGCTCGACCCGGCGGGATTGATCCCGCTTATTGCTGTTTGACGCCTCACGGCTCTCATCTCCCCGCCGGGATTATGTTCCCGGTCGATACGCGAGACCTTAGCCGAGCGATTTCCGTTTCGCCTTAAAAAGCCTGGTTAATCCAAAGTCACCCGCCAGCATGATTGACAAGACCTTGGCTCGCATGATTGACGAGACCTTGCGGCGATGCCGAAAATGTTTGGTATTTGGCGTCGCAAAATGCTTGAAATCCCTGTGAATCGGGCACATCTCAGGGCCTTGCCGGCCGGCGTCCGAACCCTTCAATGTCAGGGATTTTGTTTGTGAACTCTTCACCATCCACGGCTTCGCCGCTTTCGAAGGCCCCCGCAACTTCCGACCTGTTCGATCAATCGGCGCTCTCGACGCTGGCGCAGCGGCTGGTGGAGGCCGCCAAGCGCGCCGGCGCGGATGCCGCGGATGCCGTCGCGGTGCGCGGGGTTTCGCAGGGCGTCGAGGTGCGCGATGGCCGGGTCGAGGAATCCGAGCGTTCCGAAGGCGACGACGTCGGATTGCGCGTGCTGGTCGGCCAGCGTCAGGCGGTGGTCTCGACCACCGATATTTCCGGCGACGGCGTTGCGAAGCTCGCCGAGCGGGCGGTCGCAATGGCCCGCGTCGCGCCCGACGACAAATATGTCGGCCTCGCCGATCCCTCGCTGCTCGCGCGCGAGTTCGCCGAGCTCGATCTGCTCGACCGCAATATTCCGACCACGAGCGAACTGGAGCGGCGTGCCTGCGAGGCGGAAGCCGCGGGCCTTGCGGTCAAGGGCGTGACCAAATCGAGCGGCGCGTCCGCCTCGAGCGGCATCGGCGGCATGGTGCTGGTGACTTCGACCGGCTTCCACGGCTCATATTTGCGCTCCAGCCACGGCATCTCGATGACCGCGATCTCGGGCGAAGGCACCAGCATGGAGCGTGATTACGACTTCACCTCGGCCCCGCACGCGTCCGACCTCGATGCTCCCGAAAGCGTCGGCCGCCGGGCAGGCGAGCGTACCGTCGCGCGCGCCAACCCGCGCAAGGTCGAGACCTGCAAGGTGCCGGTGGTCTACGATCCCCGGGCCTCGGGGTCGCTGGTCGGCCATCTGGTCGGTGCCATCAACGGCGCTTCGATTGCGCGCAAGACCAGCTTCCTCAAGGACAAGCTCGGCGAGCAGTTGTTTTCAAAGGACATCCGCATCATCGACGACCCCTTACGCGTGCGAGGCCTGCGCTCGCAGACTTTTGACGCCGAGGGCGTCAGAGTGAAGAAGCTCGCGCTCATCGACGAGGGCGTGCTGACCACGTGGCTGCTGGACTGTGCGACCGCGCGCGAGCTCGGGATGGTCACGACTGGACATGCCCATCGCGGCGTCTCGTCGTCGCCGTCGCCGGGGTCGTACAATCTGCATCTCGAACCCGGCGCGATGACGCCGAAGGAACTGATCTCCGACATCAAGCAGGGCTTTTACGTCACCGACCTGATCGGCTCCGGCGTCAACGGCGTGACCGGCGATTACAGCCGCGGCGCCTCGGGTTTCTGGATCGAGAACGGCGAGCTCACTTACCCCGTCAGCGAGGTGACGATCGCGGGCCATCTGCTGGCGATGTTCAAGTCGCTCGTTCCCGCCAACGATCTGGAATTCCGCTACGGCGTCAACGCGCCGACGCTGCGCATCGAGGGCCTGACGCTTGGCGGACGCTGATACCGCCGAGCGGATCTGGGCGCGCGATGCCGCGCTGCTGAAGGACACCGTGCGCGAAGCCGGCGCGCTGGCGCTGTCGCTGTTTCGCACCGAATTGAAGAACTGGACCAAGGGCGTTTCCTCGCCGGTCTCCGAGGCCGACATCGCCGTCAACGACCTCGTCGAACGGCGGCTGCGCGCGGCGACGCCGGATTATGGCTGGCTGTCCGAGGAAAGCGTCGATGACGACACACGGCTCGGCAAGGAACTGGTCTGGATCGTCGATCCGATCGACGGCACCCGCGCCTACCTCGCGCATCGTGAAGACTGGTGCGTGAGTGTGGCGCTGATTTCGGGTTCAACGCCGGTACTGGCGGCGGTGTTCGCGCCCGCCAGCGACGAATTCTTCTTCGCGATGCGAGGCAAGGGCACCATGCTGAACGAGAAGCGGGTCCGTGCATCCGCAGGAACGGAGCTCGATTTTTCCCGTATGGCCGGCCCAAAACCGCTGGTGCAGCGGCTGAGCTCGTCACCGGACGACATCACGCTGCATCCGCGAATCGGATCGCTGGCGCTGCGGCTGTGCCGGGTTGCGGACGGCAGTCTCGATGCCGCTTTTGCAGGCGGCCAAAGCCGCGATTGGGATCTTGCCGCGGCGAATTTGATCGTGCAGGAAGCGAATGGTAGAATGACTGCGCTCTCGGGGGATGCGATTGAGTATAATCGACGGGAGGTGGTGCACGGGATGCTGGTGGCAGCGGGACACGATCGGCATGCGCGCATTGTCGAGCATTTCCGGGATCGGTTGCCCTGAATCGGTCGAAATCCGTGCCACACATCATCCCGTTCATACCGCGATTCACATTATCGATCTTGCTCGCCGGGCACCTCGTTAGGAAAGACCATCATGCCAGATAGTGCCCCGCAGCAATTGCTGCATCTCGTCATCGGCGGCGAGTTGACCGATCTCGAACATGTCACGTTCAAGGACCTCGACCAGGTCGATATCGTCGGCGTCTACCCCAATTACGCATCCGCTTACGCGGCCTGGAAGGCGAAGGCGCAGCAGACCGTCGATAATGCCCACATGCGCTACTTCGTGGTTCACCTCCACCGGCTGCTCGATCCAGGTCAAGACACGAAGTCCTCCAGTTGAAACGCCTCCTTCGCGATTTGCTGCGCAGCACCTGGGTTCAGCGCGCGCTGGGTGTGCTCGCGGCCGAATATTTGCGGCTGGTCTGGCTGACCAACCGCTTCAGCTACGACCCCGCCAACGTCTACGACATCGTCGAACCGGAACAGCCGGCGATCTTCGCGTTCTGGCACGGCCAGCATTTCATGACGCCGTTCATCAAGACCAAGGAGAGCCACCGCGCCAAGGTCCTGATCTCGCGGCACCGCGACGGCGAATTCAATGCCATCGCCGCCGAGCGGCTCGGCATCGGAACCATCAGGGGTTCCGGCGATCATGGCGGCGCCTTTCACCGCAAGGGCGGCGTCGGCGCCTTCCGCGAGATGCTGCAGGCGCTGGAAGATGGCTGGAACGTCGCGACCACCGCCGACGTGCCCAAGCGCGCCCGCGTGAGCGGGCTCGGCGTCATCATGCTGGCGCGGGAGTCCGGCCGGCCGATCATGCCGTTTGCGATGGTGACCAGCCGGTTCATCCGGTTGAAAAACTGGGACTCCACCACCATCAATTTGCCATTCGGGCGCGGTGCGGTGGTCGGCATCGAGCCGGTGCACGTACCGCCGGATGCCGATGCCGAGACTATGGAAAAGCTGCGTCTTCAGGTAGAATCTTATCTGAACGAAGCGACCCGTCGTGCCTACAAGGCGGTCGGGCGTCCGGAGGCCGCTCTTGGCTAATTCGCTGCCGATGACGTTGCGTGTCTACCGGAGTCTTTCGTCTGCCGTGGTGCCATTGTCGCCTGCGTTGATCAGCCGGCGGTTGAGGCTGGGCAAGGAGGACCCGGCGCGGGTCGGCGAGCGCCGCGGCATGAGCGCTGATGTTCGCCCCGCAGGGCCGCTGGTGTGGATTCACGGCGCCAGCGTCGGCGAAGTACTGGCGGCGGCTGCGCTGATCGAGCGGCTGCGGGCCCTGGACCTGCGCATCCTCCTGACGTCGGGCACGGTGACTTCGGCTGCGATCGTCGCCAAGCGGTTCCCCCCGGACGTCATCCATCAATATGTCCCCTATGACTCGCCGCGCTACGTCGCGCGATTCCTCGATCATTGGCGTCCGTCGCTGGCGCTCTTCATCGAGTCCGATCTTTGGCCGAACCTGATCCTGTCGAGCGCTGCGCGGCAGCTGCCGATGGTGCTGATCAATGGACGGATGTCGCAGCGCTCGTTTCCGCGCTGGCGCCGTGTCGCCGGCACCATCTCCGCGCTGCTCGACAAGTTCGACATCTGCCTGGCGCAGTCGCAGACCGATGCGGATCGCTTTGCCGCGCTGGGCAGCCGCAACGTCATGGTCACGGGAAATCTCAAGCTCGACGTTCCCGCGCCACCGGCCGACGCCAACAAGCTGGACATGCTGATGTCGATGACACGTGGCCGCCCGGTGGTGGTCGCGGCCTCCACGCACCCGGGCGAAGAAGAAATCGTGACGGCGACTCACCGGACGCTCGCCGGATTCTTCCCGGGGCTGCTGACGGTGATTGTGCCCCGGCACCCCGATCGCGGCGAGGCCATCGCGCGCATGATCGCAGCTTCCGGCCTTAATCCGACCCTGCGCTCGCACGAGGACTTGCCCACCGCCACGACCGACATCTATGTCGCCGACACCATGGGCGAGCTGGGACTGTTCTACAGGCTGGCGCCGATCGTATTCATGGGCGGATCGCTGGTCGAGCATGGTGGGCAGAATCCGATCGAGGCGATCAAGCTCGGCGCCTCGATCGTCCACGGCCCTCACGTCTTCAACTTCACCGACGTCTACGAAGCCCTCGATTCAGCGGGCGGCGCGCGGCGGGCCGATACGCAGGAAGCGCTGGTCAAGCAGTTCGGGCAGATGCTCGCCGATTCCAAGGCGCGCGAAGCCGTGCTCACCGCATCCGAGCGCGTGGTCGGTCAGCTCGGCGGCGCCCTGGAGCGAACGCTCTCTGCCCTCGAGCCGTATCTGCTGCAGTTGCGGATCGAGATGGGAACCGGCAATGCGTGAGCCGGGCTTCTGGCACGGCCCGTCCTCGCTCAACTCGCATCTGTTGAAACCGCTCGGCGCGCTCTATGGCGCCATCGCCGCACAGCGCCTGCGGCGCAAGGGATTGAATGCCGGCATCCCGGTGCTCTGCGTCGGCAATTACCACGTCGGCGGCGCCGGCAAGACGCCGACCGTGCTGGCGCTGGCGAAGCTCATGCGCGACCTCGGCGAGACGCCGATCGTGCTCAGCCGCGGCTATGGCGGCGAATTGCGCGGGCCGGTCCGGGTCGATCCTGAGCGGCACGCGGCGGCCGATGTCGGCGACGAACCGCTGATGCTGGCAGGCCATTTGCCGGTCGTGGTGTCGCGCAAACGTGCCGAGGGCGTGCCGTTGGCGCGCTCGCAAGGCGCGACCGTGATCCTGATGGACGACGGTTTCCAGAATCCGTCGATCATCAAGGACGCATGCCTGATCGTGATCGACAGCGAACGCGGACTTGGTAACGGGAAGGTATTTCCTGCCGGTCCGCTGCGCGCGCCGCTGCGGCCGCAACTGGCGCGCACCGACGCGCTGATCATTGTCGGCAACGGCACCGCTGCCGAGCCGGTGGCCGTCGAGATTGCCGCACAGGGCAAGCCGGTACTGCGCGCGCATCTGAAGCCGGATGACGCGCCGGTCGCCGCGCTTCGCGGCAAGCGCGTGCTGGCATTTGCCGGTATCGGCGATCCCGTGCGTTTTTTCAACACGCTGCGCTTAAGCGGCATCGATGTCGTCAGGCAGCAGGCCTTCGCCGATCATCATCCGTATTCACAGACTGAGATCGAAGGCTTGATTACCGAGGCTCGGCGCGACGGGCTGACATTGGTGACGACGGAAAAGGACCTGGCGCGGCTGCGCGATCCGGCGCAGCACATCGTGCCGTTCGCGGTAACGCTAGAGTTCGACGATCCTGCGCGCCTGCGAAAATTCGTCGCCGACCGGCTATTCAAGGCGCGCGAGAGGAAAGAGTAGGGTGGGCAAAGCCAACGGGTCGCGCGAACGCGCGCCCGATGACAGGCTCCGCGTGCCCACCACTGTCATAAGCTGTGCAAGGATGGTGGGCACGGCGCGTTGCGCCTTTGCCCACCCTACAATTAACCCTGCGTCTTCAGCGCGCCGGGAAAGTGCCGCTGCAGCACGGCGCCCGGAACCGAATAGGCCTCCTGCAGATCGACGCTCCAGTACTTCAATTCGTCGAGCGGAATCCGCACGTCGGTGACGGCGCAGCGCACATAGGTCCCCGGCGAGATCACGCGGAAATCGCCGTCCAGATATTGCACCTGCGCTTCGCCATGGCCCGAGGGGCCGAATTTATTGAGCACCGCCAAACTCTCCGATGGGCCGGCCCGCGCGGGCCGGCGTCAAGTGTATTTTCCAAATTGGATCTATCATAAATAGGTCGTACTGTCCGCCCCGCAAACTGACCTACTTGTGATGATTTTGCGCCCACCTGCATGATAGCGTGAGTTTCATCGTGCCCGCAGCGTCACACCGACCCGACAGAGACCGATGCGCCTGTTGTCAGCAACGCTATTCCTGACGCTCCTTGCTGCGGCCTCCACCGCCGGCGCGGCGCCGTTGCCGGCCCCGCGCCAGGTCGATATCCCGGCGACCGGACTGACCCTGCACGCGCAGCTCTATAAGCCTGATGGTGACGGCCCATTTCCCACGGTAATCGCGCTGCATGGCTGCGGCGGACTGAGCGGGCAATCCGAGCCGGTGCTGCCGCGCTACCGTGACTGGGCGGAACAACTCCTGAAGTCCGGCCATGCTGTGCTGTTGCCGGACAGTCACGGTTCGCGCGAGCTCGACCCGCAATGCCGCGTCAAGGAGCGCCGCGTGCTTGCCCGCCGCGAGCGGGTGGCCGATGTCAACGCGTCGCGGCAATGGCTGTTGCAGCAGCCCTGGGTCGCGCGTGACCGCATTAGCCTGATCGGATGGGCCAACGGCGCCAGCGCGGTGCTGTGGGCGGTACGCCCGCAATCATCGTCGCGCGGGACTGGACCGGATTTCCGCTCCGCCATCGCGTTCTATCCGGACTGCCGGATCTCCTCCGGCCTCGGCTGGAGCGCGCGGGTGCCGACGCTGCTGTTGATTGGCGCGAAGGACGACGTCAGTTCACCGTCGGCCTGCCGTCAGATGGTGGAGGGTGCCCGCGGCCGCAGCGCGCTGGCGCGAATCGTGGTCTATCCCGGGGCGGCTCACGATTTCGACCGCGCCAACCTTCCGCTGCGGGCGATCGCGGGGGCTGACGCGGCATTGCCCGAACACGGCCATATCGGCACCGACGCGGATGCGCGAAAGGATGCGCAAGCGCGCGTCGCGGAGTGGCTGGCGCGCTAAACTAGAACAGGCTTCCCTGATCGACCGGCTTTGGCACGCGCTTCGGCGCGGCGGGCTTGGTCTCGCGCGGAGCCGGTCTGGCAGGGCTCGCGGGGGCAGTCGTCGCGGCCGGCCGGTCCGCATCCGCGGTGGCGCCAACGTGGCCGTCGGCGAATTCGACAGAGAGACGCGCGCTCGGCCCGACCGCGGCGGCGGCATGGACGGCGTGGCCGTGCTCGTCGCGCACCAGGGCAAAGCCGCGCGCGAGCACGCCGCGATAGGACAGCGCCGACAATAATTGCCCGCTGTGGGCGACCCGCGCGTCGAGCCGCTGCATCGCGATCGCGAGCGCACGGCGGGCGCGATCGGCCAGCCGTTGCGTACGTTCGCGTTCGCGCGCAATGGCATTGCGCTGCGCCTGGGCGTTGGAGAGTTTTGAAGCCTTGAGCCTGATCTCCAAGCCGGCAAAACGTTCGCGCCGGTTGCGCAGCAGGGCGTGGGCGGACAGCCTGATGCGTTCGCCCGACACCGTGAGACGATGGCTGGCCTGCGCGACCTGTCCGCGCAACACCTTCAGCGTCAGGCCGGCGCTGAGATGCGAAAAGCGGCGGTGATGGGCGTGCGTATTGGCCTTCAATGCGCGGGGTAGGGCGGCGCCGAGGTGATCCAGCCGCTGCCTGGGGATCGCGAGCAGTTCGCTCAAGCTCGGCAGCGCGCGGGCGGCGGCGCGCAATTCGTTGCGGCGGCTCTCCTGACCGCGCTGCCAGCACACCATCGTGCGTCGCGCCAGGCTTTCCACCTCGGCAAACAATTCGCTGCGCACGGGAACGGCCATTTCTGCCGCCGCCGTCGGCGTCGGCGCCCGCTTGTCAGCGGCGAAATCGATCAGCGTGATGTCGGTCTCGTGGCCGACGGCCGAGATCAGCGGAATAATGCTGTCGGCGGCCGCGCGAACCACGATCTCCTCGTTGAACGACCACAGATCCTCCAGCGAGCCGCCGCCGCGCGCGACGATCAGGAGATCGGGCCGCGGGATTCGTCCCGCTTCGGGTAGCGCATTGAAACCGCGGATGGCCGCCGCAACCTGCTCGGCGGAGCCTTCGCCCTGCACCTTCACCGGCCACACCAGTACGCGGCGGGGAAAGCGGTCCTCCAGCCGATGCAGGATGTCTCTGATGACCGCGCCCGTCGGCGAGGTGACGACCCCGATCACTTCCGGCAGCCACGGCAGCAACTGCTTGCGCGCCTCGTCGAACAGGCCCTCGGCGGCCAGCTTCCGCTTGCGCTCCTCCATCAGCGCCATCAGCGCGCCGATGCCGGCAGGCTCCAGCGAGTCGATGACGATCTGGTATTTCGAGGAGTTTGGATAAGTCGTGAGCTTGCCGGTGGCGATGACTTCGAGCCCCTCCTGCGGCTTGAACCGCATCCGGGCGTGGGCGAACTTCCAGATCACCGCCTCGATCTTGGCGCTCTCGTCCTTCAGCGCGAAATAGCAATGGCCCGAGGAGTGCGGCCCGCGGAAACCAGAGATTTCGCCGCGCACGCGGACATGGCCAAAGCGGTCCTCGACCGTCCGCTTCAGGGCGGAGGACAGTTCCGAGACGGTAAATTCGGGCGCGTTGATCAGGTTATCTGCTGGCATATCAGGGCGTAGAATCGGCCTTTTCCGGCGCTTCCGCAAGGTGCCGATGGCATGTTGGGGGAGCCAGAGCACATATCCACACGGGAATGGACACGTTGTTGCAGCGGGCTCCTGCCGTGCTAAACCGTCGCGCAATGGCCGGCAACCCCTCCACTTGGCTGCACTCCGAATGAACATTCTCCTGCTCGGTTCCGGCGGCCGCGAACACGCTCTGGCGTGGAAGATTGCCGCTTCCCCGCTGCTGACCAAATTGTGGTGTGCGCCGGGCAATGCCGGCATCGCGCGCGAAGCTGAATGCGTCGCGCTCGACGTTGCGAATCATGGCGCGGTGATCGAGTTCTGCAAAAGCAACGCCGTCGATCTCGTCGTGGTCGGCCCGGAAACGCCGCTTGCCGCCGGGATTGTCGATGATCTCGCGAAAGCCGGCATCAAGGCGTTCGGTCCGAGCAAGCAGGCGGCGCAACTCGAGGGCTCCAAGGGATTTACGAAGGACCTGTGCCGCGAATTCGATATTCCGACCGGCGCCTATGGCCGCTTCACTACCGCCGATGATGCGCTGGCCTATGTGCGCACGCAGGGCGCGCCGATCGTGGTCAAGGCCGACGGGTTGGCCGCCGGCAAAGGCGTCGTGGTGGCCAAAACGTTGGCCGAAGCGGAAGCTGCCATCGCCATGATGTTCGACGGCGCGTTCGGCGCGGCGGGAGCGGAAGTCGTGATCGAGGAATTCCTCGCTGGCCGCGAGATCAGCTTCTTTGCGCTATGCGACGGCGACACCGCGATCCCGCTGGCCTCGGCGCAGGACCACAAGCGCGTGTTCGATCATGACGAGGGACCGAACACCGGCGGCATGGGCGCCTATTCGCCGACGCCGTTCGTGACGGCTGAAATTCACGATCAGATCATGGCGCGGATCATCCTGCCGACGGTTGCCGGGATGAAGAGCCGCGGCACACCGTTCCGCGGCGTGCTCTATGCCGGCGTCATGCTGACGGAGCAGGGGCCAAAGCTGTTCGAATTCAATGTCCGCTTTGGCGACCCCGAATGCCAGGTGCTGATGCTGCGAATGATGTCCGACATCGTGCCGGCGTTTCTGGCGTCCTGCGACGGAGAACTGAAGCATTTCGACCTGCGCTGGTTTCCCGATCCGGCGCTGACCGTGGTGATGGCGGCGAAGGGTTATCCCGGCGACTACAAGAAGGGCACGCGGATTGAGGGCCTTGATGACGCGGCCGGAATCGAGGGCGTCGAGATATTTCACGCCGGCACGGCGGCGAAGGACGGCGGCATTGTCACCAATGGCGGCCGCGTGCTGAACGTCTGCGCGATGGGGAAGACCGTCACGGAGGCGAGAGAGCGTGCCTATCAGGCTGTCGATCGCATCCAATGGCCGGATGGTTTTTGCCGCCGCGACATCGCCTGGCAGGCGGTGGAGGCGGAGAAGGGCGGGCGCTAACCGCTCCACCGTCATTGCGAGGAGCGAAGCGACGAAGCAATCCATCTATCCCCGTGCGGAGATGTGGATTGCTTCGCTTCGCTCGCAATGACGGCCAGACCTATAGCAAATCCCCGCCCGCGGCACTCGCTGTGGTGCCGTGCTCGCGGAACGCCTTGATGACGTTCTTGCCGATCTTCCACTTGTGTACTTCGTCCGGACCGTCGACCAGCCGCTGCGAGCGCACCTGGGTGTACCATTTCGCCAGCGGCGTATCCTGGCTGAAGCCGAGTGCGCCATGGAGCTGGATCGCGGTGTCGATCACCTTGTGCACCATGTGCGCATGGAAGATCTTTGCGATCGAGTTCTCCTGCCTGATATCGAGACCCTTCTCCGCCTTGTAGGCGATGTGCAGCAGCATCAGGCGGCCGATATAGAGTTCGCTGGCGCAGTCAGCGAGCATGAACTGCACCGCCTGGCGGTCGGCGAGCAATTTGCCGAAGGTCGAGCGCTTGGTGACGTGGGCGACCGCCATGTCGAGCGCGCGTTGCGCCTTGGCGACGTTGTGCATGCCGTGGCGAAGGCGTCCATAGGCGAGGCGGTGCTGGCCCATGGCAAAACCATTGCCTTCGCCGCCGAGCAGATTGTCGGCCGGTACCTTCAAATCCTTGATCTCGATTTCGGAGTGGCCGCCGTGCAGGATATCGTCGTGCGGCCCTTCGATCGCCATGTTGGCGACGTTGCGCTTGATCTTGTAGCCGGGGTTCGGCAACTCCACGATGAAGGTCGAATACTGCTTGTGCCGTGGCGCGTTCGGATCGGTCTTGGCCATCACCAGCGCCATGTCGGCCACGCTGGCGGAGGAGGAAAACCACTTCTCGCCGTTCAGGACGTAGTTCTCGTTGCCGTCCTTCACCGCCGTGGTCTGCATGCCGGTGGCGTCGGCGCCGGCAGCCTTCTCAGTCATCGAGAAGCAGATGCGCTTGTCGCCGTTGAGCAGGGGTTTAAGGAACTTCTCCTTCTGATATTCCGTGCCGTGGGCCAGGATCGTCATCATCGAGGCGTCGTCGGGACCCTGCGTGTTCATCGACAGCGCGCCCAGCATGCTCTCGCCGAGCTCCATCTGCACCAGCGCGTTGGCGAGCGGGCCCAGCCCCATGCCGCCATATTCCTTCGGCACCCATGGGCACCACAGGCCGCGTGCGCGGGCCTTGGCGCGGAGGGGGCCGAGCACTTCGGCGAGCGGCTTGGTATCGAGTTCCTTCTCCGCGGGGATGCATTCCTCCTGCACCCATTTGCGGACCTTCTCGCGGATCGCCTTGGCTTCGGCCGGAATTTCGAAATCGATCGACATCGCTGGTTTCCTCGCGTCTTGTTGTTGTTGGTCGGACTTGAGGGATGGCATAAACCTGCGGTCTGCCAGCGGCAACGGCAAACAAAGTTTGAAGCAAGTGCTGTCATACCCCGCGAAGGCGGGGTATCCAGTGCAGCCCATGGAGGAGTGCCCATGCCCGATCTTGCCGATCTGTTTCCCGGATACGCGGCCGAATGGATCAACACCTCGTCGGGCCGCATCTTTGCCCGTGTTGGCGGCAACGGCCCGCCGCTATTGCTGCTGCATGGTTTTTCGTCGACGCATGTGATGTGGCACCAAGTCGCGCCGCAACTGGCGGACCGGTTCACGTTGATCATCGCTGACCTGCCGGGCTATGGCTGGTCGGACATGCCCCGCAGCGATGACAACCATACGTCCTACACCAAGCGCGCGATGGCGAAAGTGATGGTGGAGGCGATGGAGCAACTCGGCCATGTGCATTTCGCGCTCGCCGGTCACGACCGCGGCGGTCGCGTGTCATACCGGCTGGCGCTCGATCATCTCGGCCGGCTGTCGAAGCTCGCGGTGCTCGATATCGCGCCGACCTATGACTATTGGGAGAAGTTGAACCGGCTTTCGGCGCTGAAGATCTACCACTGGGCGTTTCTGGCGCAGCCCTATCCGCTGCCGGAAACGCTGATCGCCAACAATGGAGAATTTTTCCTCAAGTACAAGATGGCGAGCCAGACTAAATCGAAGACGCTCGACGCGATCGATCCACGCGCGCTGGAACATTATCTCGCGCCATTCCGCGATCCCGCCCGCGTGCATGCGATGTGCGAGGACTACCGCGCCGGTGCCTATGCCGACTATGAAATCGACAAGGCCGATTTCGAGGCCGGAAAGAAGATCACGATTCCAATGCTGGCGCTGTGGGGCGATGCCGGCGTCGCGCCTGCTGCAACGACGCCGCTCGATGCGTGGAAGAAATGGGCGACGAATGTGGAGGGGGCGCCCGTGGATTCCGGGCATTTTTTGACGGAGGAGAATCCGGACGTGACCGCGAAATTGCTGCGGGAGTTTTTTACGGCGGCGTGAGGCGGAGATCACGCCGCACAAGTAGCTCGTCATACCCGCCAACGGGTCGCGCGAATGCGCGCCCGATGACAGGCTCCGGCGGGTATCCAGTACGCCGCGGCCTCGCGGTCAATCACTATCGTCTCTGGAATACTGGATCATCCGCTTTCGCGGATGATGACGACGGTGGTGAATGGCGGGATTGTACTTACCGCCGCTCCCTGAAAAAATCCCGCAACAGCGCCGCGGCCTTGCTCTCGCCGACCGCCGAATAAACCTCCGGCACGTGATGGCAGGTCGGCTGGGCAAAGAACCGCACGCCCGAATCCACCGCGCCGCCCTTGGGATCGGCGGCGCCGTAATAGAGCCGCCGGATCCGCGCAAACGAGATCGCGCCGGCGCACATCGTGCAGGGCTCCAGCGTGACGTAGAGGTCGCAATCGACCAGCCGTTCGGTGCCGATGGCCTCGGCCGCCTGCCGGATCGCTAGGATTTCGGCGTGCGCGGTCGGGTCGCGGTCAGTCAGCGTCCGGTTGCCGGCGGTGGCGATCACCTCGTAATCCCTCACGATCACGCAGCCGATCGGAACTTCGCCGGCTTTTCCGGCGTTTTCGGCCGTTTTCAGCGCCAAATCCATGAAAGAAGGAGCAGTCATGCCTCGTATCATTGGAATAAACCTGCTATGAGGGCCGCCTTCAGCAAACGTGGATGCCGGTTTTGCGTGAGAATGCGCCTTGAGCGAAGTGCGCGCGCGTTATCGCTTTGACAGCCCATCCTGATCCGCCTGATGGCCATTTTATTCGGACCCAAGAGAACATTCATGCCCCGCGATAACGACAAAAACAACGATTCCCGCGGCCGGCGGGACCGTCCCGGTGGCGGCAAGGGCCGTGCCGGCGGTGGCAAGGGTCGCTCGGGAGCGGCGAGGGGGCCTGAGAAGAAGTTTGCCAAGCGCGGCTTTGGCGCCAGGGATGGCGACGAGCGCGGCGGTGAGCGGCGTCCCTATGCCGCGAAATCCGAGGGGGCAAAATCGTTCGGCAAGAAGCCTTACGCCGGCAAGCGGGAAGGTGCTTCGTTCCGCCGGGACGATGATCGGCCGCCGCGCCGGGATTTTGGCGATCGGCCTCGGGCAAGATTTGACCGGGAGGATCGTTCCGGCGGTGATCGCCCCGAGCGGGGTCCGCGCAAGGATTTTCGCGCGCGGGACGATCGCGATGGCGACAAGCGTTCGTTCAAGCCGCGCGGCGAACGGCCGAGCTATGATCGCGACGACCGTCCCGCGCGTCGGGATCGCAAGCGCGACTCCGGTGGCCGCGAAGAGGGCCGTGCGGCCGGGCGTTTTCAGGATAGGAAATTCGGCGACAAGCGGCCTTACACGCCACGCGGAGAAGGTTTCCGGAAGGATAGCGACCGTCCGCGTGGCGATCGGCCCTATGGTGATCGTCCGCCGCGCGATGGCGAGAAGCGATTTTCGCGCGGTCCACGCAAGGATTTTGGCGATCGTCCCGAGCGGGGTGACGAGAAGCCCTGGCAGAAGCGCGATGATCGGGGAGGGCGTGACGCTCGTCCTTCACGTGAAGGCGGGCGCAGCTTCGACAAGCCGCGCTTTGATCGGTCGCGCGATGATCGCGGTGGCGACGAGCGTCCGCGGTTTTCGCGTTCGCGCGAGGATCGCCCGAAGTTTGACCGTCCCCGCCACAGGCCGGAAGGCCGCACTGACTGGCAGGAGCATCCGCGCAGCGAATCGCGCGACGACCGTCCGCGCCGCGACAATGAAGACGACAGCAGGATCTTTGCCAAACGCCCGGCGTTCGGGGGCCGTGGCGCGTATCGCGAGCGCCCGACCGATTTCGACAAGCGCGCGCCGCGCGCGGAGCCGAAGCCGAAGAAGGCCGGAGAGCGCATCGCCAAGGTGGTCGCCCGAGCGGGCCTTGCCTCGCGCCGCGATGCCGAGGAATGGATCACGCAGGGCCGCGTCACCGTCAACGGCCGCGTCATCAATTCGCCGGCGCTCGACGTCACCGCCAATGACGTGATCGCCGTCGACGGCAAGGTGTTGCCGCCGCGCGAGCGCACGCGACTGTTCATGTATCACAAGCCGCGCGGGCTGATGACCACGCATGCCGATCCCGAAGGGCGGCCGACCGTGTTCGACAATCTGCCCGAAGGCCTGCCGCGGCTGATCTCGGTCGGCCGGCTCGATTTCAACACCGAGGGGCTGCTGCTGCTGACCAATGACGGTGGCCTGGCACGCGCGCTCGAGCTGCCCGACACCGGTTGGCTCAGGCGCTATCGCGTGCGCGCCCACGGCGAGGTCACGCAGGCGCAGCTCGATGAGCTGAAAAAGGGCGTCGAGGTCGACGGCGTCAAATACGGCTCGATCGACGCGACGCTGGAGCGCGACCAGGGCGCCAACGTCTGGCTGGTGTTCGCGATCCGCGAAGGCAAGAACCGCGAGGTCCGCAACGTCATGGCGCATCTCGGCCTCGAGGTGAACCGGCTGATCCGCGTCTCCTACGGGCCGTTCCAGCTCGGCGAACTGGCCGAGGGCCAGGTCGAGGAGGTCAAGACCCGTGTGCTGCGCGAGCAGCTCGGCGAGAAGATCGCTGCCCTCGCGGGCGCGGATTTCAACCGTCCGATGCCGGGCGAGAAATCCGATGAGGAAGACGATGTGCCGCGCAGCAAGAAGCCGTTCAAGCCGGCGGGCAAGAGCGCGCTGATCGCCGATCGCAAGGGCCGCCGCGTGCTGGTGCAGCGTACCGGCAGCGAGGAAGCCCGCGCGCGCAACGAGGATGAGGCCAATGGCTACGGCCCGCCGCGCCGCCCGAAGCGGGGCTATCACGGCAAGCGCGATCTGAAGCCGCGGGACGAGTAGTTGGGCTATGCGTGTCGTCGGCGGACGATTGAAGGGCCGTAATATCACCTCGCCCTCGTCGCGGGACATTCGCCCGACGGCGGATCGCTTGCGCGAGTCCGTGTTCAACATCCTGATCCACGCTTACGACAGCCCGATCGAAGGCGCACGCGTGCTCGACCTGTTCGCTGGTACCGGTGCGCTCGGCATCGAAGCGGTGTCGCGCGGAGCCAGCTTCACGCTGTTCGTCGACAACGGCGCCGAAGCGCGCGCGTTGTTGCGCAACAATGTCGAGGCGCTGGGGCTCGGCGGCGTGACAAAAGTCTATCGCCGCGACGCCACCAATCTCGGCCCGGCGCATCCGGTCGAGCCGTTCTCGCTGGTGTTCCTCGATCCGCCCTATGGCAAGAGTCTCGCGGAGAAGGCGCTGGTCTCGCTGCGCGATGGCGGCTGGCTGACGCCCGGTGCGCTGCTTGTTGTGGAGGAGGCGAAGGCTGCGGCGTTCGCGGTGCCCAATGGATTCGAGGAGCTGGAGCGGCGCACGTATGATGATACGGAGTTCGTGTTTCTAAAGAACTCGAACTCGTAGGGTGGGCAAAGGCGCGCTTGCGCCGTGCCCACCATCGCACACTCCGCTCGTGATGGTGGGCACGCTTCGCTTTGCCCACCCTACTTCCTCACCGCCGCCCGAACAGCTTCTCGATGTCGCTCAGCTTCAATTCCACGTAGGTCGGGCGGCCGTGGTTACACTGGCCGGAATTCGGCGTGTCTTCCATCTCGCGCAGAAGCGCATTCATTTCTTCCGGCTTGAGGCGTCTCCCGGCGCGGACCGAGCCGTGACAGGCCATGGTGGCCGCGACATGCATCAGGCGGCGCTCCAGCGGCAGTGCCTCGTCCCATTCGGCCATGTGCTCGGCGAGATCGCGCAGCAACCCTGCGGCATTCGCCTTGCCGAGCAGCGACGGCGTCTCACGCACCGCCACCGCGCCGGGGCCGAAAGATTCGATCGCAAGTCCGAAGGAGGCGAGTTCCTCGGCGCGCGCCAGCAGCTTCTCGACGGTAGCCTCATCGAGTTCGACGATCTCGGGGATCAGAAGAATCTGCCGCTGCACGCCGTTCTTCGCCAGCGACGCCTTCAGCCTCTCGTAGACAATGCGCTCATGGGCGGCGTGCTGATCCACGACGATCAAGCCGTCGCGGGTTTGCGAGACGATATAGGTCTCGTGGATTTGCGTCCGCGCCGCGCCGAGCGGACGGTCGAGCAGGTCGGCGGAGGGCTGCGCCTCGAAGCGCACGTCGGCGGTTGGCGCGCCGACATCGAACGCGGCTTGCCCGGCTTCGGCGAGCGCCGTTGCCGCCACGCCTTCGAACGAAGGCCGGACCGGATAGGCCGGCGAACTCCGCCAGTCCCAGTTGGTCGGGCGCGGCGCAAAGGAGGGGCGGAACGCCGACAGCGCCGCGCCGTCGGTATTGGCGGCGGTGCGCCTGCCCTCGCGGGCGAGGCCGTCCTTGAGCGCATGCACGATCAGCGCGCGAACGAGCCCGGCGTTACGAAACCGCACCTCGGTCTTGGCCGGATGCACGTTGGCGTCGACCTCCTGCGGCGCCAGCGTCACGAACAGCGCGACAACAGGATGACGGTCACGCGGCAGATAGTCGGAATAGGCTGCGCGCACCGCGCCGAGGATGAGCTTGTCGCGGACCGGGCGGCCGTTGACGAACAGATATTGCCCGAGCGCATTGGCGCGGGTCAGCGAGGGGGCGGCGGCAAAGCCCTCGACCACGACGCCTTCGCGCTCGGAGCGCACTTCGATGGCGCAAGAGCGGAAATCGTGACCTAAGATGTCGCCGAGCCGCGTCAGCCGGCCCGCAGCACCCGGCAGCGCCGCGGCCCAGGTCACCGGCGCGCGTTCCTCGCCGGCCAAGGTGAAGGCGATGTCAGGCCGCGCCATCGCGAGGCGCCGCACCACTTCGCGGATCGCCTCGGCCTCGGTGCGGTCGGTCTTGAGGAATTTCAGCCGGGCGGGCGTTGCATAAAAGAGATCGCTGACTTCGACGCGGGTGCCTTGCGACAGCGCGGCCGGCATGATCTGCGATTTCAGACCGCCTTCGACCGATAGCGACCAGGCATGAGGCTCGCTGGTGTGGCGCGTGGTGATACCGAGCTTCGCCACGGCGCCGATCGAGGGCAGGGCCTCGCCGCGAAAGCCCAGCGTGCGAATGCGTAACAGATCCTCGTCGTCGAGCTTGGAGGTGGCATGACGGTCGACGGCGAGCGCGAGATCGCCGTGGGTCATTCCGCTGCCGTCATCGGTGATGCCGATCCGCCGCCTGCCGCCGCCATCGGTGAAAATGTCGACGCGGCTGGCGCCGGCGTCGATCGCGTTTTCGACCAGTTCCTTGACCACGCTTGCGGGACGTTCGACCACTTCGCCGGCGGCGATGCGATTGACGATCTGTTCGGGGAGCTGGCGGACGGGCATGAGGTCTCGGATCGATTCGAGGCTGGATGGCGATTTTACGCGGCTACCGAGTCAAATGCATGTGTTCAAAATATTTTTACGGAACTTTCCGGACGCTGCGGAGGCGCCGAATATGCGGTCTGCATGTGGCCAAGGATTCGCAAAATGACCTCGAAATCCCTGCACGATCACCACATCGCGCGGCTTGCATGGCGAACGCACCGTTCGCGGATAACGACTGATCCGGCGATGAACATGTTCGGGTTGTGAACGGTGCCTGAAGAAGCCGAACTGTTCGTCGTCGACAAAACCTTGGAGAAATGGATGAAGCTAGTGAAAACCTCGGCGATCGCGGTTGCAATCTCGGCTCTGCTTGCCGGTCCGGTACTGGCGCAAGGCGCCTCATCCGACACCCAGATCCGCGGCGGAGCAAAGGGCACCCAGATGCAGGGCGGCGCGTCGGGCAGCATGGACGAAGACGCGCCGGCGGGCGCCGCGGGCCAGAGGGCAGGCACCAAGCCGGGCGCGAAAGGCACCGTCGGAGCGGGCGGTAGTGCAGCGCCGCCCAAGGCCACGGGCGGAGCGGCGACCCCTCCAGCAAGTAGCCGCTAAGTGCCTGGAGGAAACCCGCCTCCTCCGACGGGTTGCTCTCCAACAGAACTCCGGCCGTGCGGCGGCCGGAGTTTTTTTGTGCCTCGACCGGCGATCCGCGAACCGAAAGCTCGGCCCGGCGGCTCTATCTGACGAGAACGCGCTGACGTTCTTTCGCACAATCGAAGGGAGCTGTTATGTTTTATCGCAAGAATTTGCCGGGCTGGGAGCGGGCGATGCGGACGATCGGGGGCGTTGTGATGATCGCCTATGGGCTTTTCGGCATGCCCGGGCTGCTCAGCATGCCCGGCACCACGGCCGGCTACCTGATCGCGGCCACCGGCACGGTCGCAATCGCGACCGGATTTTTCGGCTTTTGTCCGATGTGCGCCATGGTTGGCCGCAGGCTTCCCTCGTCATGAGTGCGTTGGCCCGAGCGGGGCGCTGGAGCCCCTCGCTGATCGAGGCCGCCCGCGGCGGCGACACCGAGGCGTTGGTGTCGCTGATCGCAGCCGCTCAGCCCGATATCCGCCGCTATGCTGCACGCAATTGCCGTGCGGCCGATATCGACGACGCGGTTCAGGAAACGCTGTTGCTGTTGTACCGGCGGGTCGGCACGTTGCGCGCGGTGACGTCGTTTTCGGCGTGGCTGTTTGCAGTGGCGCGCCGCGCCTGTCTTCGTCTGCTGCGCCGGGCGACTGGAGCACCGGCGGCGCCGGCCGACGATGCGGAGGCGCACCTGGCACATCTTGCGCCGGAAGACATTCGCATCGATCTTTCCCGCGCCATCCAGTCGCTGCCCGACCACTATCGCGAGGTGATCCTGCTGCGCGATATCGAGGAGTTGTCGATCGACGAGATCGCTGGTGTCCTTGGGCTGACACGCGAAAGCGTCAAAGCGCGCATCCACCGCGCGCGGATCATGATCCGAGAATATCTAGTTCGCGATTGAGACGTTGTGATTGGCGGTTCAATCGTCAAAGCGCGCCGTGCGTTTCGCCTTGACGTCGCTGCGCCGCTTCTTGCCTTCCAGCCGCCGCTGCTTCGATCCGAAGGTCGGCTTGGTCGGCCGGCGCGGCGTCGGGCGGATCAGGGCCTCACGCACCAATTCGAGCAGACGGTCGATGGCGTCGGCCCGGTTGCGCTCCTGAGTACGGAAGCGCTGGGCGTGGATCACGATCACACCCTCCTTGGTCATGCGCTGGCCGGCGAGCCGCACCAGCCGTGCGGCCGCATCCTCCGGCAGCGCGATCTTGCGCGTGTCGAAGCGGAGCTGCGCTGCGGTCGCGAGCTTGTTGACATTCTGCCCGCCCGGGCCGGAGGCGCGGACGAAGCCGATCTCGATGTCGTTTTCGTCAATCGTGAGATCGCGGGAAACCCGCAGCATGGCGTTCACCGGGGAAAGGAGAATCGGCGAGGGCATAATAGCGGGTTTGTGTTGAGGTTGCTCTGCCGCGCTCTTTCCGTCGGGAGGGACGGGGAGGGTAAACCACCCACAAGCACTGCCGTCGTGGCCACCCCTCTCCCTAACCCTCTCCCGCAAGGGGAGAGGGAACACAGCGAGTATGCGGCGCCACCGTCGCTCGCAATGACGGCGGCTACCATCAACCACACGGGCGGTTCGCTCCCTCCCCCCCCTTGCGGGGGAGGGCTGGGGAGAGGGGTGGCCGCGAGTCCGGTGTTTGTTTGGGCTCAGTTCGCCTTCGGCGGCGCCGCAGCGGGCTGCACGGCGGCCTGCGGGGCGCGGCCGACGATCACGGTGAGCAGGCCCTGGCCCCAGAGCTTCTGTGCCGCCTTTTTGGCGTCGTCCAGCGTGACCGCGTCGACGAGGGCATTGCGCTTCTCGATATAATCGATCGGCAGCTTGTCGAGCTGGTATTGCAGCAGTGCCTGCGCCAGCTTCGAAGAGGTGTCGAGCGCCAGCATCTGCGAGCCCTTGAGGTACGACTTGGCCTCGTCCAGCTCCTTCTGGGTCGGGCCTTCCTCGGCCATGCGGCGGATTTCCTTCTCGATCGCGTCCACCGTCTCGCCGGCGCGGTCGGCACGGGTGCCGGTATTGCCGATGAACAGCGCGGAGCGATCCATCCAGAGCAGGGATTCATAGACCGAATAGGCGAGGCCGCGCTTTTCACGCACCTCCTTGTAGAGCCGCGACGACAAGCTGCCGCCGCCGAGGATATGGTTCACGACGTAGGCGGCCATGAAATTCGGATCGTGGCGGCGAATGCCAGGGCCGCCGAACGTCACCACCGTCTGCGGCACGTCGAGAGGCACGAACGCGCGCTGCGGCGGCTTGGTGGCCTCGACCTCGGCGATCGGCGTGAGGCTGGCCTTGGCCGGCAGGCCGCCGAACGTCTTGTCCAGGAGCTTGCCGAGCGTGTCGGCATCGACGTCGCCGACCACGGCGATCCGCAAATTATCCTTCGCAATCATGCGGCGGACGTAATCCTTCATGTCGGCGACATCGATCTTCGGCACGCTGTCGAGCGTGCCGTTGGCCTGTCGGCCGTAGGGATGATCGCCAAAGGCGACTTCCAGGAATTTGCGGCTCGCCAGCGAAGTCGGATTGGTGGTGTCGCGGCGTAGCCCGGAGAGCACCTGCGCGCGAATGCGCTCGACGTCGGCGGCGTCGAAATGCGGCGAGGTCAGCGCCAGATGGAGCAGGCCGAAAGCCTCGTCCTTGTTGTCCTTGAGCATCCGCAGAGAGCCGCGGAAATAATCCCGGGTCGACGAAAAGCTCAGCTCGATGGCGCGGCGCTCGAGGCGCTCGTGGAAGGTTTTGGAATCGAGATCGCCCGAGCCTTCATCGAGCAGGCTGGCGACCATGTTGCCGACGCCGGACTTGCCGGCCGGATCCTGGGCGGCGCCGCCGGCGAAGGCGTATTCCATCGCTATCAGCGGCACGGTGGCGTCCTGCACGAACCAGGCCTCGATGCCGCCAGGCGAGACCAGCCGCTGGATCTTTGCTGCGGCGTGCGATGGGCTCGCCGCCAGCAACAGCAGTACGGCGCCGGCGATCAGGGCGGATGCGAGGCGCTGCGCGGGAATCGAAAAACGGATCACGAGCGCTTCTCCTCGCGTTTTTGTGCGGTATCCTTGATCAGATAGCCGGTCACCGAGCGTTTCTTGTCGAGCCATTTCTGCGCGGCGTCACGGACCTGCTCGGCGGTGACGGCGCGAATCCGGTCCGGCCAGCTCCTGATATCGTCGATGGAAAGCCCCGTGGTCAGCGCGCCGCCATACCAGCGCGCCAGCGTGGCCTGGTTGTCCTGGGCGTAGATCGCTTCCGCAATCAACTGGGTCTTGACCCGCTCGAGATCCTCGGCGCGCGCCGGGTTCTGGATGACCTCCGCGATCACGCCGTCGATCACCTGCTCGATCTGCGAAAATTCCACGCCGGGCTTCGGCGAAACCGAGATCGAGAACTGCGAGGGATCCAGCGCGGTGCCCTGGTAACCGGCGCCGGCGCTGATCGCGAGCTGACGGTCGATTACCAGTGCGCGATAGAGATAGGAGTTGGAGCCGCCGCCCATCAGTTGCGCGAGCACGTCGAGCGCCGGGCCTTCGCCGGCCGCAGCGGTTGTTGAAGAGGGGACGAGATAATAGCGCCGCAGGCTGGTCTGTTCGACGCGCGGATCGGACAGCGTCACCGTGCGCGGTGCCGCCGGCACCGGCTCCTGCGGGCGGATTCGTTGCGCGGCAATGGCCGGCTGCGCCGGGATGCCGCCATAGGCCTTCTCGACCATCGCTTGGACTTCCTTGGCATCGACGTCGCCCGCGATCACCAGTATCGCGTTGTTCGGTGCGTAAAAGCGCTTGTAGAACGCCAGCGCATCCTCGCGGTCGAGCTTCTCGATTTCCTGGCGCCAGCCGATCACCGGACGGCCATAGGGATGGTTGAGATACAGCGCCGCCATGATCTGCTCGGTGAGCCGGGCGTCCGGATTGTTGGCGACCCGCATGTTGAATTCTTCGAGCACGACATCGCGCTCGGGAAGTACGTTCTCATCCTTGAGGATGAGGCCGGTCATGCGGTCGGCCTCGAATTCCATCATTTTCGCCAGCTGCTCGCGCGGCACGCGCTGGAAATAGCCGGTGTAGTCGAGCGACGTGAAGGCGTTCTCATTGCCGCCGATCCGCAGCACGGTCTGCGAAAATTCACCGGCGGGATGTTTCGCGGTGCCCTTGAACATCAGATGTTCGAGGAAGTGCGCCAGTCCGGATTTGCCCGGCGTCTCGTCGGCGGAGCCGACCTTGTACCAGATCATCTGCGTGACGACGGGCGTGCGGTGATCCGGGATCACGACGACTTGCAGGCCGTTGTCGAGGGTGAAGCTGGCCGGACGTTCCGACGTGACCGTGGTCTGGGCGAGTGCACTGCCGGCGGAGAAAGCAAACGTCGAGATGAGGGCTATAGCGAGAGAAACGGCAAGACGGTGTGAGGACATCATGACCTATCTGGCGCTTGTTTCCGCAAAGCTGGCTACTGGCCCTGCGAAACGAATTCGCGCAAATGTTAGAAGTAACCCGATAAAACCGGGATCAAACCGCGGCATCGTACACCGCGCCCGGTTCCGGCAATCGTCACGATGGCGAGAGATCAGCTTAACTAATCGCCATACTTGCCCTTGGACGGATTGTATTCCTTGTTCAGCGATTCCTTCGGCCCGGTGCCGTAGGCAAAATTGGACGACGGCGTCTGGTAGCCGGGCGGAGGCTGGGTCAGCGATTCCCGCGTCGGCTCACCTTTGAAGGGAGCCGTCTCGGTTTTGTTGCCGCCGAACAGGCCGCTGAAGCCGCCGCTATAGCCGAGCTGCGACGGGCTCAGGATCGGATTGTTGTTCGAGGCGCCGGGCTGCACCGGATCATTGTCCTTGCGCGCGGGCGCCGCGGTCTTGCCCACCGCAAGTTCGGCCGGCGTCAGGATGCGGGCCGCTTCACGCGGATCCTTGTTCTCTTTCTTGCGTGCCGCAATCGCCGCCTTGCGGCGCTGCTCGTCGGGGTCCTTTGGCCAGTTCGGCGCCTTCGCGTCGGCCGCGGTCGCGGCCGGCGGCGGCAAATCGAGCTTGGGTGGAACGACCAGAGGAGAGCGCTCGCGGTATTCGATGCCGCGATTTTCCATGTTGGTGCCGCCGAGGCCGCGCATGATGCCTTCGATGATCTTTTCCTCGAAGGTCTTGTCGTCTTCGTCCTCGTCGTCGGCCGCGCGCACGGGGCCAGCGGCCATCACGAGACCTATGCCGAGGGCGATGGCGGCGAACCGCAGCGCCCGGGTCAGCGAGCTGGTCTGCATCATCCAGAAGCGGGCTTCGGTCTCGCGCATCGCGCTGTTCCCATTCACAATTTCTGCAACACGCGGGGGGCCGGGCTTAAGGGGCCTAATGGCTCCAGACCGCAGGGGTCGTATCGGCCGGGATCAGGGCGCTTTTGCGGCGGGTACCCCCAGGAACGAGTCATACAATAGGCCCGCTACCCCGGCAACAATGGCCACATCTGCAAGGTTAAACACGTACCAATTGAAGGTTTTTCCCCCGATCTCGATGTGGAACAGGGCGAAATCGACCACCGCGCCGTGCACGAATCGGTCGATGCCGTTGCCGACCGCGCCGCCGATGATCAGGCCGAGCGCCAGCGTCGCGAGACGCGTGCTGGAGCGCGCCATCCAGATCCCCAGCACGATCACCGCAATCGCCTTGATCGCCATCAGCGCGAGCTGGGCGAACTGGTTATCGCTCTGGAACCAGCCAAAGCTGATCCCGAGATTCCAGGCGAGCACCAGGTCGAAGAACGGCGTGACCCTGACCGCGCCGCGATGGGCGAGGTCGAACACGTAGAGCAGCCAAAGCTTCGAGGCCTGGTCAATCACCAGCGTCGCGACCGCGGCAACCGCGCCGGCGCGAAGGTGAGGGGTCACGAAGCGTTCCTTGCCGGACACTTATCTCGCCTTCTTCTTTTTCTTCTTCGACGCGGTCGCAGACTTTCTTCCAGTCTTCTTGGCAGTCTTTTTCTTGTCCGCCTTCTTTACCGCCTTCTTCTTAGCTCCCTTTTTTGCCCTCTTCGTTACCGAAGCAGCTTTTTTGGATTTGGCAGCCTTCTTGGCCTTGGCTTTCTTGGCGATGGCTTTCTTGGCCTTCTTAGCCTTAGCCTTGGCCTTTTTGGCTTTGGGCTTCTCGGCTTCGGCTTCAATGGCTTTCTCGGCTTCGACAGCCTTCTTGGTCGCTGCGACTTTCTTGGCCTTGACCGGTCTTTCGGCTCCCTCAGCCTCCGCGCTTTCCAAAGTCTTCTTGGCCCTGACCTTCTTGTCTGGCCTGGCAGCCGGCACATCTCCCGAACTGGCTCGCCCGGGCGTTTCCTTTGATTGCTGCTCTTGCTCCACGTGTTGCTTCTCGACCAACGCGACAGGCTTGGCAGCCGATACGGCAGCATCGGCCGGCTTATGGCCTTCGGCAAGCGCCTTCCATTCCCGCAAGGCCTGCGCGTCGCGCGGGGAGACGTCGGGATACTCGGCGTCTTCGCCAACCGTGGGCAGGATCTTCCACGACCGCGCGCATTTGGTGCCCGCAGCCCTTTCGACCACGACGGCGACGCCGGGCACGTCGGCGAGCGTGAACGCGCTGGCCGGCGCATCGTCATTGGTCACCATGGCGTTCGAGGTGATGCAGACCTCGGCCAGATCGATGTCGAGCAGCGTGTTGAAGATGTTCTTGTCCGACACATAGACCAGCGGCGAGGCTTCGAGCGATGAGCCGATGTTCTTGGCCGCGCGTTCGACTTCGAGCGCGCCGGTGACGACACGGCGGACGTCGCGAATGGTCTCCCACTTCGCGGCGAGCTTCTCGTCGCGGAATTGGTCAAAACCTTCCGGGAACAGCGTCAGGTGCACCGAAGCTTCCGCGTCCGGCTTGTACATCCGCCACGCCTCTTCGGTCGTGAAGCTGAGCACCGGCGCCAGCCATCGCAGGATCGCATCGCAGATGATGTCGATCGCGGTCAGCGCCGCCTTGCGCGCGACCGAGGACGGCGGATCGCAATAGAGGGTGTCCTTGCGGATGTCGAAGTAGAACGCCGACAATTCGCTGTTCATGAACGCCGCGAGCGTCGCGACCACCGTCTTGTAGTCGAACTCGGCATAGGCCTGGCGCACGGTTGTCGCACGTTTCGCCAGTTCGTGCAGCATCAGGCGTTCCAGCTCGGGCATGTCGCTGTGGGCGACCGCGTCGGCCGGATCGAAATGATGCAACGTGCCGAGCATCCAGCGGATCGAGTTGCGCAGCTTGCGATAGGTCTCGATGGTGTTCTTGAGGATTTCGGGGCCGATGCGCTGGTCGTCGGCATAGTCGGTGGCGCAGACCCACAGCCGCAGGATATCCGCGCCAGAATCCTTCATCACCTTTTGCGGCTCGACGGTGTTGCCGAGCGATTTCGACATCTTGCGGCCGTTCTCGTCCAGCGTGAAGCCGTGAGTCAGCACCACGTCATAGGGCGCGCGGCCGCGGGTGCCCGAGCTTTCCAGCAGCGAGGAATGAAACCAGCCGCGATGCTGGTCGCTGCCTTCGAGATACATCACGGTATCCTCGCCGCCATCGACCTTGCGGACGATGTTGCCGAGGCTTGGAAAATTCTGGCGGTCCTCCAGCACGAAGGCATGCGTCGAGCCGGAATCGAACCAGACGTCCAGGATGTCGTCGATCTTCTTCCAGTCTTCGCCGGCGCGTTCGCCCAGGAAACGTTCACGGGCGCCGTCCATGTACCAGGCGTCGGCGCCTTCCTCCATGAAGGCTTCGACGATGCGCTGGTTGACGATGTCGTCCTGCAGGATTTCGGCCGAGCCGTCGCCCCTCTCGCGCACGAACACGGCGATCGGCACGCCCCAGGCGCGCTGGCGCGAGATCACCCAGTCGGGGCGGCCCGCGATCATGCCGTTGATGCGGTTCTGGCCGGCGGGCGGCACCCATTGCGTCACCGAGATAGCTTTCAGAGCCCGGTTCCGCAAAGTGTCATCGCCGGCCAGCGTCATGGGGGTATTCACACCACCGCCCCAAACCAGCTTGTTTGGAGTGATTGCTTTATCCATCGCGATGAACCATTGCGGCGTGTTGCGGAAGATCACCGGCTTCTTCGAGCGCCAGGAATGCGGATACTGATGCTTGAGCCGCCCGCGCGCCAGGAGCTTGCCGACCTCGACCAGCGCCTTGATGACGGCATCGTTGGCGTCGCCCTTCTCGCCCTTGTCGTTGATGACGCGCCTGCCGGTGAAGCCAGGAGCGTGATCGGTGAAAGCACCGTTCTCGTCGACGGTGTAGGGGATGGCGGTGTTGATGCCGCGTTGATCGAGCTCACGCGCATTTGCCGTCCAGACGTCGAAGTCTTCGCGGCCATGGCCCGGCGCGGTATGGACGAAGCCGGTACCGGTGTCGTCGGTGACATGGTCGCCGGGCAACAGCGGCACCATGAACTCGTAGCCACCGCCAAATCCCTTCAGCGGATGGGCGCATTCCACGGCGTCGAGCGTGTCGCCGGGCAGATCGCGCATCTTCTCATAAGCGGTGACGCGCGCCTGCTTGAATACGTCTGCTGCGAGCGCATCGGCGAGGATCAGAAGATCGCCGGTCTTCGCCCAATTGTCGGCAGGCGCATCGGTGACCTTGTAGAGGCCGTAGGCGATCTTCGGCGAGAACGAGACGGCGCGGTTGCCGGGCAGCGTCCACGGCGTCGTGGTCCAGATCACGACGGAAGCCTCGGCCAGCGCGCCATGCGCCGGCGAGGTGACCGGAAATTTCACCCACACCATGTCGGAGGTGTAGTCCTCGTACTCGACCTCGGCTTCGGCCAGAGCGGTCTTCTCGACCACGCTCCACATCACGGGCTTGGAGCCGCGATAGAGCGTGCCGTTGGCAGCGAACTTCATCAATTCGCGCGCGATCTGGGCTTCGGCCGGATAGCTCATGGTGGCGTAGGGGTGGTCCCAATCGCCGATGATGCCGAGCCGCTTGAACTCCTCACGCTGTACGTTGAGCCAGTGCGTCGCATAGGCGCGGCACTCCTTGCGGAACGCCACCATCGCGGTGGAGTCGCGGAAGTCCGGCTTCGGCTTGCCCTTGGAGCGGTAGTTCTCTTCCTCGATCTTCCATTCGATCGGCAGGCCGTGACAGTCCCAGCCCGGCACGTAGTTGGAATCGAAGCCGAGCATCTGCTGGCTCTTGGTCACGACGTCCTTGAGGATCTTGTTCAGCGCGTGGCCGATATGGATGTTGCCGTTGGCGTAGGGCGGCCCGTCGTGCAGCACGAATTTGGCGCGGCCCTGCGCGCTCTCGCGCAGCTTTCCGTAGAGGTCGATCTCGTTCCAGTATTTGAGGATCTCCGGCTCGCGCTGCGGCAGACCGGCGCGCATCGGGAATTCCGTCTGCGGCAGGAACAGGGTTTTCGAATAATCTGATACGTCGGACTTTTGCGGCTGTTGGGACATGAATGCTCTGGTTGGCTCGAAGACGGCGCTGAAAAGCGGATATCGCGGGGTGAACAGGGAAATCCCGGTCTTGCGCCGAGCCAAAGCTCAGGCGGAAGCCGGGCCGCTAATGCTGATGGTGCGCCGCGCAAACATGGGCTTTCCATAGCAGCCAACCGCGGAAATCGCAAAGGGCGGCGGATGCAGGGCCGGCTTACCCCGGGCGCGGGCGCGCCGGGTTTCCAGCGACCGTCTGGCCTGCGCCGACGTCCCGCGTCACCACGCTGCCGGCGCCGATCACCGCGCCATCGCCGATGGTGACACCGGGCAGGAGGATGGCGCCGCCGCCGATCCAGACGTCGCTGCCGATCCGCACCGGGCGGCCGAATTCGAGGCCGGTTCGCCGCGTCTCGGGGTCGCGCGGGTGATCGGCGGCGTAGATTTGTGTCGCGGGTCCGATCTGGGTGCGGTCGCCGATCGTGACTTCGACCACGTCGAGGATGACGCAATTGAAGTTGAGAAACACCTCGTCGCCGAGCCGGATGTTGTAGCCATAGTCGCAAAAGAACGGCGGCCGGATCACGGCGCCGGTGCCGACATGGCCGAAATGGGCCGATAGCAGCGCATGCCGCTCGGACACAGGCGCAGCCAGTGCCGCATTGTAGCGTGCGAGCCAGGCCTTGTTGGCGGCGGCATCCGCCTGCAGTTCGGGGTCACCGGGGCGATAGAGTTCGCCCGCCAGCATCTTTTCTTTTTCGGTCTTGCTCAACCGATCACTCCGAGCCTTGGAAACGCATCGGGCGCGGCGGCCAGCCGCGCGCGGGCGCGCGCGCTGTCGTCGTCCATCTGCCGGATCAACGCGTCGATCGAGTCGAATTTAAGTTCGTCCCGGATGAAGCCGATGAAGGCGACATCGAGCACCATGCCATAGAGGTCGCCCTTGAAATCGAACAGGAACACTTCCAGCAGCGGTGCGCCGTTGTCGAAAGTCGGGCGGCGGCCGAAGCTTGCGACGGCGTCGAAGCGCTCGGCTCCGCGGCCTACCCGCACCGCATAGATGCCGTGTTTCAAGCTGCAATTCTTGTCGAGGCGGATGTTGGCGGTGGGGTATCCGAGATCGCGGCCGCGCTTCTCGCCATGGATCACCGCGCCGCTGACGAACCACGGCCCGCCCAGCATGGCGGTGGCTTCGTCGATCTGGCCCTCCGCCAGCGCCATGCGGATCGCGCTGGAGGACACCGGCCGCTCCTCGATATCGACATGGGCCTGGACGTCGACCTCGATGCCGAGCCGCGGCCCCTCGCTGACCAACAGGCTCGGCGAGCCGGCCCGGCCCTTGCCGAAATGAAAGTCGTAGCCGACGGCAATGCCGCTGACGCCGAGCCGCCCGATCAGATCATGGTGAATGAAATCTTGCGCCGAGGTTCCGGCGCGGGTCTTGTCGAAGGTCATCACGACCGCGCCGTTCAGCCCCGTTCCGGCCAGCAGCCGAAGCTTGTTGGTCTCGTCGGAGAGGCGGAACTGGGGGCTGTTCGGGCTGAAAAAGCTGCGTGGATGCGGCTCGAAAGTGACGGCAAGCGCCGGCTTGCCGTGGGCGTGGCCCATCCGCAAGGCGGCCTCGATTACGGCCCGGTGGCCCAGATGGACGCCGTCGAAATTGCCCATGGCGACCACGGCCCCGCGGGGGATGTCGGCGGCAGGGGTGGTGTCTCGGATAACGGTAAAACCAGTTGTCATTTCAGGGATTCGTGGGTCTCGGTGAAGGCGGCCGGACGGTGACGCGGCGCCGCCGTCGAAGTCAAGCCGGGCGGGGCGGATCAAAACGGATGCAATCCGGTGTCGTCCGGTTAACGGGCTGTTTAACGGCTGATGCTAGAGGTTTGGGGAGGACTGCGGGTCCCGCAGGCCTGTCGATTTTTTGTGGCGTAACGCGTCGAGTGGGGGAAAAGATGGCGGTTGATTTGTCCATGCCGGTTCTGGTGGTTGATGACTACAGCACCATGATCCGCATCATCCGAAATCTTTTGAAGCAGCTCGGCTTCGACAACATCGACGACGCCAGCGACGGCTCGGCCGCGCTGAACAAGATGCGCAGCAAGAAATACGGACTGGTGATCTCGGACTGGAACATGGAGCCGATGACCGGCTACGACCTGCTCAAGGAAGTCCGCGCCGACCCCAATCTCGCCACCACCCCCTTCATCATGATCACGGCGGAATCCAAGACCGAGAACGTGATCGCTGCCAAGAAGGCCGGCGTGAACAACTACATCGTCAAGCCGTTCAATGCGGCGACGCTGAAGACCAAGATCGAAGCGGTCTTCCCGGACATGGCGACGGCGTAAGGCGCCTGGTTTCCAGCTCGCTCCAATTCTCGTGGTGCCCGGCCCAATCCCGGGCATGCTGCGCTATCATGAACCCTACCAGGTCTTGCGTTTTCGGATGATGTAAGGCCCATTCCTACTTTGCATGGGGTCGTTTTCGCAATTTTGAGTCCGGTGCAGCGATGCACCTACCACCGCAGCTCCCGCATCAGCGCGCGGGGCGGGTGACCGAACAGCTCTTTCACCGAGGCCGGGTCGAGCTGGTCGATGCCCTCGAACTCCTCGGAATGGATGCCGCGGGTGAGGAAAAGACAATCGATTCCGAAGCCGTGCGCGCCGGTAAGATCGGTCCGCACCGAATCCCCGATGGCTAGCACGCGGTCGAGCGGTGCCGAATGGCCGCGGCGCTCGGCGGCGAGCGCCATGGCGCGTTCATAAATCGGCCGGTGCGGCTTGCCGTAGAAGATCGCCTCGCCGCCGAGCTCGCGATAAAGTTCGGCGATCGCGCCCGCGCAATAGATCAACCGGTCGCCGCGTTCGACGACGATGTCGGGATTCGCGCAAATCAGCGGCAGCTTGTGCTCGCGCGCCTGCAGCATCATCGCGCGATAGTCTTCCGCCGATTCGGTTTCGTCGTCGAACAGGCCGGTGCAGATGATGTAGTCAGCCTGCTCCAGCGGCGCCATCACGGCGTCCAGCCCGCGATGGATCGAGGAGTCCCGTTCCGGACCGATCCAGAATATTTTCTTGCCGGGGTGATCGGCGACGAAACTCCGGGTCAGGTCCCCGGAACTGACGATGGCGTCGTAGGTTTCGTCGGCGACACCGAGCTTGCGCAATTGGCGCTGCACGGAATCGGCCGGCCGCGGCGCGTTGGTGATCAGGATGACGCTAGCTCCGCGCTGGCGGCAGGTGTGCAGCGCCTCGCAGGCTTCGGGGAAGGACTCCAGCCCATTGTGCACCACGCCCCAGATGTCGGACAGGATGACTTCGACGCCGTCCACGAGGTCGCGCAGCCGCTCGACGAACCGCAATGAGGTCATGATGTCGGAAGCCTGCTAGCCCGGTCCCGCGGCACGGCGCGCCAACGCGGCATTGCCGGTCGCGCGCATCGGGGGCTCTGCGGCCTGGCTGGCCATGGGGACGGGGTTGCTGGGGCCATTGGGGCTGCCGGATTCCTTGTTCGCTACCGCCCCGCCGGTAGCAGATGCCCCCTCGGGCCGCAACGGCCGCGGCGGTGCAAACAGAAAGCCCTGTCCAAACCGCACGTCGTAGTCGAGCAGGTCCACCACCGCGCGCTCGCCCTCGATCTTCTCGGCGATCAGGTCGATGCCGAAACGGCCGAGCAGGTCGGAAAGATCGGAAGGGTGGATGTCCGAGGTCGAGCTCTGCTTGGGGTCGAGCAGCAATGCCGCGGGCACCTTGATGAAACGGACGCCGCGATCGGCGAGGTCGCGCGGCTCGATCCGCAAGTCGGTGACATGGTCGATCGAGAAGCGGTAACCACGCTGCGACAGCGCCGCGAGATTCTCGATTTCGGTCGGGCGGAGCTGGCGGAACGTCGCCTGCTTGAATTCGAGCACGAACGAGGGCGCCAGCGCCCGATTGGCCTCCAGGAAGTCGAGGCATTGCGCGAAATTGGCGGCATTGCCGAGCGTCGCCGCCGAGACGTTGCAGAATACGCCGACATCCTTGTTGCGCACCATCAGGCGGCGCAACACCTGGATACAGCGCAGCATCACCATGTGATCGATCTTGCCGATCAGCCCGCCGGCTTCGGCGGTGGGGATGAAATCATCGGCGGCGAGGATCTGATCCCTGTCGTCGCGCAGCCGCGTCACCGCCTCGTAGAAGCGCACCTTGCGCTGCGGCAGCGTCACCATCGGCTGCAGGTAGATATCGAGCCGGTTTTCCTCGACGGCGTTCTTCACCGCGGCAAGCAGTTGCGGCTGGTTGCGCGAGGGCGGAGCGGCTTCCGCGGCAATCGCAGCCGCTGCCGGCCTTGCGGCAGCAGCCGGTGCGGGCCTGGCGACGATCGGCGCGGCTTGCTCCGCGGCAATCGTCGGTTCGCTCGGAGGTTCGGGATCCGGGCGGCCCGCCGGGGCGGGGGCCGCGGCCACCGCACCCTGGGCCAAGAGGTCCTCATGGCCCGCAACCGAGACGGCCAGTTGCTTGACCAGAACGCCGAGCTCGTTGATTTCGCCCACCACCGCCTGGATGCGATCGGAGCTTGCGGAGTTCGCCGACACCAGGCGGCCCTCGACGGCGGCGAGCCGGCGGCCGAATTCGGCGACCTGACGGGCGAGGTCGGCGGTACCACGGGAAAGGTCGGCGATCTGGCCGCCGACGTCGGAGCGGTCGCGCAGCCGCATCGACACGGCGTTGTAGAGGATCAGGAAGGTCAGCGCGGTGAGCGCCACGATCGCGGATTCGGTGCCGTTGAAGCCCGCCACCGCATGCAGGACGAGGCCGAGGGAGGCTGCAACCAGCACCATGCAGATGGCGATGAAAATCGTCGAAATGCGAATCATGTCGCGCGCTACGCCCTCAGGTCCGAACTGTGCTCCCCCGGGAAAACACGGAAGTTTCAGGCATCGTCTGACTTGCGCTTTCCCCAGCAGCGCAACCTTAGCATCAATGTTGATTCGCAGAGCTAGTGTTCTTTGAATACGGTCGGAACCTGCGATCAAAGCGGTGCAATAGCCAGCGCCCTTGCGCCGTCAAACATCCGAGTGCCGCGCATGCCATCGCCGTCGCGTTGCCGCCAGGCCCAATAATGTCGCCATCAGGATAAGACCGGCCTGCAGATGCCTGGTGTCCCTTCCCGGGGATCGGCGCCGAGCACGGCTGCGCGTGGGAGGTGCCGAAGGCGCCTGCAGAATTGACCTGGCGGTGTCCCGCGTCGCTTCGATCTGATCTGGTTCAATCGGACTGGCCTTGATCGCCACGCGCAGGCGGCTTGTAAGCGAAGGAAACTGCGGCGGCTCTTGTCTGAGTTTGGCGGCAGCGAGTCCGGCGCAAATCGCGGCGATTGTCGCGAGCAATGCGCCGATCGCGCCGAAGGCCCAAAACGGCCCGTAATGGATCTCGATCCAGCGAAACAGCGCGGTCATACCGACCAGGCAGGCGGCGATCAGGAAAATGCCCGCTGCTGCGAACAGGCCTGCGGCGATGGCATAGGAAGCCATCGTTCCGGTCGCCTGATGGGTCCGATCGCGCAAATACGACCGCGTCGCAAGCTTGACCTGATTCAGCTTCAGTCCGATCGCGGTGCGCAGCAAGCCGCTCGAAGGCGCGAGCATTTTCGCAATCCTCCGCTGGCGGAGGCAGGATCGCCTCCGCCAAAGGTACTGAACGCGGGGTCGTTTCGAATGTTCCTGCCCGGTCAGAGCCGATGCTGGCGCCTACGCCGTCGCTCGGATCACCTTGGCGACCTTGTCCATGATCTCGCCGATCTGGTCTTCGGTGATGATCAGGGGCGGGGTCAGCGCCAGCGTATCGCCGGCCACCCGCAGCATCAGGTCATTGTCATGGAAGGCGCTGTTGAGCCCGGCAAAGCCGCGCTTGCCGGGCGCATCGGCAACCGGTGCGAGATCGATGCCGGCGGTCAGGCCGATGGTGCGGATATCCACGACGCCCGGCTCGTTGCGCAGCGACATCACGGCGTCGGCGAATTTCGGCTCGAGCTCACGCGCGCGCTCGAACAGCTTCTCGTCACGGTAGATGTCGAGCGTGGCCAGAGCCGCGGCGCAGGCCAGCGGGTGCGCGGAATAGGTGTAGCCATGGGTTAGCTCGACCACATGTTCCGGGCCGCTCATGAAGGCATCATGGATGGTGTCGCGCACCAGCACGCCACCCATCGGCGCGGCGCCATTGGTGACGCCCTTGGCGAAGGTCAGCATATCAGGCACCACGCCATAGCGTTCGGCGGCAAAGGCGAAGCCGAGCCGGCCATAGCCGGTGATGACCTCGTCGAAGATCAGCAAGATGCCGTGCTTCTGGGTGATCTCGCGCAGCCGCTTAAGATAGCCCTTCGGTGCCGGCAGCACGCCGGTCGATCCGGCCATCGGCTCGACGATCACGGCGGCGATGGTGTTGGCGCCATGCAAGTTGACGAGCCGCTCGAGCTCGTCGGCGAAATGCGCGCCATATTCCGGCTCGCCCTTGCTGAACGCCTGCTTCTCGCGGTCATAGGTCGCCGGCAGATGGTCGACGCCCGTGAGCAGCGAGCCGAACAGTTTTCGGTTGCCGACGATGCCGCCGACGGCGGTGCCGCCGAAGCCGACGCCGTGATAGCCGCGCTCGCGGCCGATCAGGCGGATGCGGCTGCCCTGGCCATTGATCTGGTGATAGGCCAGCGCGATCTTGAGCGCGGTGTCGGCCGCCTCCGAGCCGGAATTGCAGAAGAACACATGGTCGAGCCCGTCGGGCGCCAGCTCGGCGATGCGGCTCGCAAGTTCGAAGGCCTGCGGGATGCCGAACTGGAACGGCGGCGCGTAGTCCAGCGCCTCGGCCTGCTTGGCGATCGCCGACGAAATCTCGGTGCGGCCGTGTCCGGCATTGGTGCACCACATACCCGAGGCACCGTCGATGATCTTGCGACCGTCGACGGTGAAGTAGTGCATGTCTTTCGCGCCGGCGAGCAGCCGCGGGTTCTTCTTGAACGCCCGGTTCGCGGTGAACGGCATCCAGTGCGCGGCGAGATCGTTCGGAACGTTGACGGGGGTGGGGCGGGGGCTCTTGTCCAGCATGGGCGGCCTCTTTCAGCTCGAACGTCGGATTTGCCCCAAGGTATCAGTTTCGTCGCGACACGGGAACGTCGCCACGACCAGATATTTTCGCGCAAACTCCGGCAAATTCAGAGATCGGCGGCGGCGATCCAGAATACTTCGCCCTCGGAATCCTCGGTGTCGAGCCAGAGCAGCGGCAGTTGCGGATAGGCGGCTTCCAGTTGCGGGCGGCAGCGGCCGATCTCGCATAATAGCCCGCCCTGCGGCGTCAGGTGCGCGGCCGCCTCGTCGAGGATGCGCCTGACAATGTCGAGCCCGTCGAAGCCGCCATCGAAGGCGAGTTTCGGTTCGGCACGGCATTCGCGCGGCAGGCCGGCCATGCCTTCCGCATCGACATAGGGCGGATTGGAAATGATGAGGTCGTAGCGTCTATCCCCCAGCGGCTTGAACAGATCGCCGCGGTACAGCGTGAGCCTGTCCTGAAGCCCGTAGTCGCCGACATTGCGCGCGGCGACTTCGAGCGCATCCTTGGAGATATCCACGGCGTCGATCGCCGCATTCGGAAAATTCCGGCTGGCCAGGATGGCAAGACAGCCCGAGCCGGTGCAGAGATCGAGCACGCTTTCCACCGTGTCGGGGTCCGAGATCAGCGAGCCCGCCTCGTCATCGCCGTCGCGGCCGAAGTGCTGGTCCAGCAATTCGCCGATGAAGGAGCGCGGCACGATGGTGCGCTCGTCGACGTAAAAGGGCAGGCCGCGCATGTAGATTTTGTTGACGAGATAGGCGGCGGGCTTTCGCGTGGTGACGCGGCGGGCGATCAGATCGAGGATATTCTTGCCTTCGGCGGCGGTGACGCGCGCGGTCGCGAACGTCTCGAACTGCTCGGGGTGCAGGTGCAGCGCTTCGCAGACCAGGAATGCGGCTTCGGCAAGCGGATCGGTGGTGCCGTGCGCAAATACCAGTTTGGCCTCGACGAAGCGGGTGACGGCATAGCGGACGAAATCGAGCAGCGTCAGCAATTCGCCCGCGCCGACGTTGGGAAGTTTTGATGTGGTCTGGCCGCGCTTCGCCGCAGGCTTGGTGCGCCTGGCCATCAGGACTTGGTCCAGCGCGCGGCGGCGGCGTCGTCATGATCGCGCGCTTCGATCCAGCTTGTGCCTTTTTCGCTTTCCTCGCGCTTCCAGAACGGCGCGTTGGTCTTCAGGTAGTCCATCAAAAATTCCGCCGCTTCGAAGGCCGCCTGGCGATGCGGCGAGGCGGTTACCACGAGGACGATGTTCTCGCCCGGCGCGATGCGGCCGAACCGGTGAATGACGGTGAGGCCCTGCAAGGGCCAGCGCGACAGCGCCTCGTCGGCGTGGCGCCCGATCTCGGCTTCGGCCATGCCGGGATAATGCTCGAGCGTCAGGGCTGCGATCGGCTCGCCGTTCTCGCTGTCGCGGCAGATGCCGCTGAACGTGACGACCGCGCCGATATCGGTGCGGCCTCTGGTGAGCGCCGCGATCTCCTGCGCAGCGTCGAAATCCGCTTCCTGGATGCGAATGGTCGCGGTGACGGACATAGTAAGTCAGCCGCCGGTCATCGGCGGGAAGAACGCAATCTCGCGTGCGCCTGATATCACGGCATCCGGCTTGACATGGGCCTGGTCGATCGCGGCGCGGATCACCTTCGGCTTCTCGAAGGCATGGGCGTACGTCTCGCCGCGGCTGGAAAGCCAGCCGATCAGATCGCTCACCGTGCGCACGTCGGCCGGCGGCTCGACGGTTTCTTCCGCGACACCGACCCGCTCACGCACCCAGGCGAAATATTTGACCCTCATCCCTCATCCTCCTTGATGAGGTGATGGATCCCGGCGCGGAAATAGTCCCAGCCGGTGTAGATCGTGAAGAGCGCCGACATCCACAACAGGATGATCCCGATCAGGGTGGTCGCAGGCAGGAGTTGCTCGCCCGCCTCGCCCGCGATCAGGAAACCGATTGCGACCAGTTGGATCGTGGTCTTCCATTTGGCCAGCTTGGTCACGGGTACGCTGACCCGCAATGCCGCGAGATATTCCCTCAAGCCCGAGACCAGGATCTCGCGGCACAGGATCACGATGGCGGCCCACAGGGTCCAGCCATGGATGCTGCTGTCGGCTGCCAGCATCAAGAGGCAGGACGCTACCAGGAGCTTGTCGGCGATCGGGTCGAGCATCCGGCCAAAGGCGGATTGCTGGTCCCAAATTCGCGCATAGTAGCCATCGAGGTAATCCGTCACGGCGGCGGCGAGGAAGACCGCCAGCGCTACCCAGCGCAGCCAGAGCGGGCCGTCCTGGATGGATTGGGCGAAAACGCAGCCGACCACCACCGGAATGGCGGCAATACGGGCGTAGGTTAGAATATTCGGCAGGGACAGGGTCTTGGCCTGCCCCCTGGTTGTCGCAATGTTCATCCGTCTTACCAATACCGCTGGAGCGTGAAGGTCAACCGTGCGGATTTAGATCATCTGTCGCAGGCGACGCCCAAATGACATGCCTCTCGACGCGAAGTCCCCTTAACCCGCCTGTGCATGGAAAAACTCAAAGATCTTGCGGGCGCTTTCAGCGCTAACGCCTGGAACCTTGCCGAGGTCCGCGATCGAGGCCCGCTCGATCTCCTTCAGTGTTCCGAAGTGATGCAGCAAGGCACGTTTGCGTGACGGGCCGATGCCCGGGATTTCCTGCAAGCCCGCTTCCCGGATGTCCTTTTTCCGCAATTTGCGGTGCGAGCCGATCACGAAGCGATGCGCCTCGTCGCGCAGCCGCTGGATGAAATATAGCACGGGATCGCGTGGTTCGAGCTTGATGGCTTCGCGGTCCGGCATGAACAGGGTCTCGCGCCCGGCATCGCGGTCCGGGCCTTTTGCCACGGCCATCAGGGAGACCTGGGTCAGTCCCAGACCTTCGAAAATCTCCCTGACGGCGTTGAGCTGGCCACGGCCGCCATCGATGATGACGAGGTCGGGCCATTGCGGGAACGAGTCATCGTCGGCCTTGGCCTTGCCTGCATCGCCCTCCGGCGGCTTCAACAGCCGCTTGAAGCGCCGTTCCAGCACTTCGCGCATCATCGCATAGTCGTCACCCGGCGTCAGTCCCTCGGACTTGATGTTGAACTTGCGATACTGGTTTTTGATAAAGCCATCCGGTCCCGCCACGATCATTGCACCGACCGCATTGGTGCCCTGGATGTGACTGTTGTCGTAGACCTCGATGCGCTTCGGCACCTGCGGCAGCCCGAGCGTGGCGGCCATCGCTTCCAAAAGCCGGCTCTGCGTTGCGGTATCGGCGAGCTTGCGGCCGAGCGCCTCGCGCGCATTGGTCAGCGCATGCGTGACCAGTTCCTTTTTCTCGCCGCGCTTCGGCACCGAGATTTCGACCTTGTAGCCAGCCTTCACGCACAGGGCGTCGGCTAGCAGCGCGCATTCCTCGATCTCATGCGACAGCAAGATGAGTTTCGGCGGCGGCTTGTCGTCGTAGAATTGCGCGAGGAACGAGGCCAAGACTTCCTGCGGCGTGAACGACTTCTCCGCGCGCGGGAAGTAGGCGCGGTTGCCCCAGTTCTGGCCGGTGCGGAAGAAGAACACTTCCACGCAGGAATAGCCGCCTTCCTGATGGATGGCGAATACGTCGGCCTCTTCCACGGTGCGCGGATTGATGCCCTGCTGCGACTGGATCGCCGACAGCGCGGCGAGGCGGTCGCGATAGAGCGCCGCGGTCTCGAATTCGAGCTCGTTCGACGCCTTCTCCATCTCGGCGGCGAGCAGCTCCTTCACCGCATGGCTGCGGCCGGACAGGAAATCGGTCGCCTCGCGCACCAGCTCGCCATAACCGGGGAAGTCGATCTCGCGCGTGCAGGGCCCCGAGCAGCGGCGGATCTGGTACAGCAGGCACGGCCGCGTGCGGCTTTCGAAAAAGCCGTCGGTGCAGGAGCGGATCAGGAACGCGCGCTGCAGCGCCGTGATGGTGCGGTTGACGGCGCCGGCGGATGCGAACGGCCCGAAATACCGTCCGGGCCTGGTTTGCGCGCCGCGATGCTTGAGGATCTGCGGCGCCCAATGGTCGCCTGTGATCAGGATATAAGGAAACGATTTGTCGTCGCGTAGCTGCACGTTGAAGCGCGGCCGCAACTGCTTGATCAGGTTGGCTTCCAGCAACAGCGCTTCGGTCTCGGTCGTGGTGGAAACGATCTCGACCGTGACGGTCGCCGCGATCATCCGCAGGATCCGCGCCGGCAAGGGTGCGTTGAGGCGGGCGTAGGAGGCAAGCCGCTTGCGAACGTTTTTCGCCTTGCCGACGTAGAGCACGTCGCTGGCGGTATTGAGCATGCGGTAGACGCCGGGAGAGGTCGGCGCCAGCCGCACCGCATTCTCGATGGCTGCGTGGCCGACCGCCAGCGGGCCTTCGGCAATCGCCTCAGCAGGTTCCTCTGGCGCTTCCGGCAAGCGAGCCTCGTCGTCCTCCTCGGCAGCGGAAGTTGCGGGATCGACATCGGCGGCGGTCAGGTCCGGCGGCGGCAAATCCGGCTGGGAACCCCGCCGCGCCTTGCTCGGAGGCTTCGGATGGTCGGTAGAATCGTGATCCATGGGCGTAAATTAAGTGCTGCGAGGCGGCATCGCCAGCGCTCATGACGCGCGTTGCCGAGGGGGCGCCGGTAACGGATCCTTAAGAATGATGAGCGGGCGGATAACCCGGCTTAACAACCCTTTAACTTAAAACTCTCGATAAATCTTAGCGGAAAAAGTGGGGTTCCGTAACCAGGCCGATCTCCCGCCGGGCTTGGTTGCGGCAGTTGCGTGGGGTGCGTGATGAGCAGGGTTGTATCGGGCGCACTGGCGCTGATCGCTGCCGGCTGGACCATGTCGGCACAGGCAGCAGACCTCTACGGATCGCGCGCGCCCAATACCGTCAACCAGTCGCTGCTCCGTCCCGATAGCTGGGCCGGTCCCTACCTTGGCGCCAACATCGGCTATGCCTGGGGTTCGGTCGCAAACAATCCGGCCAAGCCGTCCGGTTTCGTCGGCGGTGTCCAGGCCGGCTATAATTGGCAGAACGGCGGACCGTGGGTGTTCGGTCTCGAAGGCGACATCCAGGCGACCGGCGCCGAAGAAACCTTCGCCCCATGGAAGTTTTCCAATCCCTGGTTCGGCACAGTTCGCGGCCGCGCCGGCTACGCGTTCAACAACGTCTTGTTCTTCGGTACCGGCGGTCTCGCCTTCGGCGAGCTGCGCGCTACCACCTTTGGCCTGACGGAATCTCATACCAATGTGGGCTGGACGCTCGGCGCCGGCGCCGAGGTAGGCCTTGCGCCGAACTGGAGCGCCAAGATCGAATATCTCTATGTCGATCTGGCCAACAGCAACTTCGTTATTACGGGCGCGTCGAACGGTTACCGGTTCGGCCTGATACGGGCCGGCGTGAACTGGCGCTTCTAAGAAAAAAAGAAACTGGCGGCGACCACCTCCCGGCGGCAGTAAGTCGCCGGGATTTTTTTGCCTTCAGGCCGCGGGCATCGCAAATCTCGACGCTGTGGACAGCGACGCCATGCCAGCGCGATCTTCGCAGCAAGAATTCAGTCCGCGTTCAACGCGAGCGTCAGCTCACGATGAAATCACCAGGTTGACCGCCTTGGGGCCTTTGCCCTTCTTGTCCGGTTCGACCTCGAACGTAATGCGCTGCCCTTCAGTCAAATCCTTCAATCCGGCCCGCTCGACAGCGGTGATGTGCACGAACACATCGCGGCCGCCGTCGTCGGGCTTGATGAAGCCGTAGCCGCGTTCTCCATTGAAGAACTTGACTGTTCCAGTCATGGCCATCGGGAAACTCCTCCCCCGTATTGCTCCGCCGTTACGCGCACCTCGCGTATCGGCCGACCGGACATTCGCTGCCGGAAGCTTGGCCACCTGAGCCGATCGGATTCACGCCGCCGATCGACCCGGATTCTTGTTCGGCCTTGATCACTCCGCCGCAACCATTCGCGGAAGCGGAACGTAAAGCCAGTCCCAACGGCCTGAGCATAATACGGTTTCGCGTAAATTGCCTACGGCGATTCGCACTTTTCACCGGCGGCGCCGAGGCTCACGGCTTGGGCGTCTCCAGCTTGAACCGGCCGGCCCCGCCCTGGCCGAGCGGTTTTTCGAGCTCGGGTAGAATTGTCTTCAACTCACCGGCCAGCGTCCACGGCGGATTGACGATCAGCAGGCCGGTGGAGGCGAGGGGGCCGCCCGGCTCCTGCGGCGCAACGCTGAATTCAAGCCGCAGACATTTCCCGGCCGGCCTGCTGGCCGCGGCAGCGCCTGCGACGAGCCGTGCCAGCGTGTCGGTGGCGCGCCGGCTCTTCACCGGATACCAGATCAGATAGCTGCCGGTCGGCCACTTCGCGTAGGCTTCGGCGAATCCGCCGGCCAGCCGCTCGAATTCGTCCTTTTGCTCGAATGCGGGGTCGATCAGCACCAGACCGCGCCGCTCGTTGGGAGGCACGAAGGCCGGCAACGCCGTCCAGCCGTCTAGGTCGACCACCCGCGCCTGGCTGTCGCGGCGCAGTGCATCGATCAGTTGCCTGCGGGCATTGGGCTCGATTTCACAGGCCGTGAGGCGGTCCTGCGGCCGCAGCAGAGCGCGGGCGATCAGGGGCGATCCGGGATAGGCTTCCAGCTTGGCGGGGGCGTTGAATGCCCTGATGATATCGAGATAGGGGGTCACCAGCGGCAGCGCGCTTTCCGAGAACCGCGCCTGCATTACCCGCGCAATGCCGGTCAGCCATTCGCCGCCGCGGCGCGCCTCCTCAGCCGTAAGATCATAGCGCCCGGCGCCGGCATGGGTGTCGATGACGCGAAACGGGGCCTGCTTTTCCTGTAGATAGGTCAGCATGCGTACCAGCACGATGTGCTTGATGACATCGGCAAAGCCGCCGGCGTGAAAGGCGTGTCGGTAGTTCATGGCAATCGGCCGACCAATTGGAGAAGACGTATTGTCTTCTACTCGTCGGGGCCGGGCTTGTCCTCCTTCGCGAAACGCTTCGGAGGACCAGGGCTGAAAACCCGGCGAAGCAGCCTTGGCGAAGACGGGTCCTGCTTCGCAAACGCCTCACAAGCAGGGCCAAAATGCCGACGACGTTTTGGTGCAGATAGGTCCCGGCCATCCACGTGTCTTGCAGATGACGATAAGCCGTGGATGACCGGGAACGCAGACAACTTCGAGCAGTCTGCGCAAAGCGGGCCGCCATGCCTGGCATGGCGGTAAGCGGGTCTTCAGCCGCCCCGTACCGGCGGCATCACCACCTCGTCACGCCGGCAGGCGCGGCGGTCGATTTCGTCGCAGGCGCGGAATTGCATGTCCTTGTTCAGGCAGATCCGCACCTCGCTCAGGCGCCGGCTCGAGCAGGTCACCGAAATCGCCGAATTGCTCAAGCCCGGGTTGATCTTGATGAAGGCCTCTTCGAGATCGCCGGGGGCGATGGTCTTCTGCTCCGACAATTGCAGGAATTCCTCGGGAATCTTTACCGCCGCGCGCGCTTTCCGGGTGGTCTCGAAATAGGCTCGCGCGCCAAGGCCCGAACAGGTGCCGTGCTTGTCCCACTCGTTGAAGATCAGGCCGGGGGCCGGCATCAGGTCCAGCATCGAGGTCATGATGTTGCGATCGAGCCGCGGCGAGGGCCGCTGGCAATATTCGGGAAAGCCGCGCTCATATTGCGGCCACAGGCCGTGAACCACGAAGGAATAGGGGCGGCTGCACTGGGCCTGTGAGCGCCCGCTATTGCCACGCTCAGCCGCCGCCTCGCAGAAGGAGGGCGACCAGGAAAGAGCCAGGACATAAAAATCGAATTCGCCCGGCGCGTTCTGCCGGCGGTCCTGTGCGGACGCCGTCCCGGCCAAGACGACAACAAGAGCCAGCGAAATCAGAAGCCGCGAAATAATGATGGACCGGTGCATCGAACGCCCCCTCTACTCGACTACCGGGAGCCTAGCAGGGAGGCGGAACATTTCAAGAACAAAATTGAATTGACCCCAGAGTCGGCCCGAGTCAGCCGGATCGCTTGCCGGATTTCAGGGCGATCAGGGCCGCGCGGCCCGGCAGCCGGGGCTGTAGGCCCAGTTGCGGTCAAGCCCGGTTACGCACCATTCGACGCCCTGGCCGAAGCCGGCAAAGCCGCCATCCTCGATGATCGAGTAGTGCACGCTGCGCATCTTGCCGTCGCTCAGCATCACATCGCCACTGCAGTAGCGGCGCGGAATGTTGTCGGACTGCCAGGGCCGGAATGCGGTTTCGTGGATTCGGCCAAAGCCGGTGATCGTCAGCGCCGAATTCCAGAACTTGCCCTCCTTCTCCCGGAATTGGTACGCGATGGTCGACAGCGCCCGCTCGCATTCGGCGACGCGGCCGTCATACTTCGGACCTGACAGCCAGAAATTCAATTCCAAGGGATTGGCGGCCTGGGCGGCGTGGCTGGAGGCCAGCAAAGCGAGCGCCGCCGTTATCGGACCGAGTGCTCTCAAGGACTTCAACAAATTGCGCATGGGGAATCCGCCGGTAAGCCAACGCATGGGACGGTGCCGCGAAGCCCTGACAAGGTCAAGTGCAGCACGGCAACACTTGACAGCCAAGTCCGCCTCGTGCCGCAACCATTCTTTTCATGGCCATCGGCGCACACTATGGTGGGCTTCGAGCGAAATGGAGTCTGCGATGCGAAGAATTGTGGCCGCGAGCCTGATTGCCATGGGCGGAATGCTGGCGGGCGCGCCGGCGCAGGCGCAGTGGTGGGACATCGATACGGTACCGCCGTTCAAGGGCAATGACACCGGCGGCATCATCGCCTATCAGCTCGCGATGCAGGCCGACGCCCGCCAGCTCGCCGTCGATCACTGCGCCCGCTACGGCAAGGTGGTGAAATTCCTCGGCGCGCAGCCCAATTACGGCGGCTACGTTTCCTTTGCCTGCCGCTGGGTGCCCTATGGCGCCGCTGAGCGGCCGCTGCGCACGCTTTACTGAGCGCTGCCGCTACCTGTTTTCCGGCTGGACATGTTTTCGCCACGCGGAGCGTGTGTTCACTTCGCGCGAAGACGAATGCCATGGAAGAATTCAGCGGGGGCCTATCTATGAGACGATTGCTTCTTGTGTCTTGCTCGGCCGTTGGTGTGCTTGCTCTGTTGTCGGCGAGCAGCGCTATCGCCGTGGAGCTGCCGATGCGCAAGGCCGGCCTATGGGAGATGAAGGTGCTGAGCACGGGCGCGCCGGTGCCTGAGATGACGATGCAGCAATGCACCGACGAGACCACCGACAAGGACATGAGCACCGCGTTCTCGCCGATGGCCAAGGAGATGTGCTCGAAGCAGGATATCCAGAAGACGGCGGCGGGGTATGTCACCGATTCCGTCTGCGGCATCGCCGGCATGACGATCAAGTCGCATGCCGAGATTACCGGCGACTTCAATTCCGCCTATACCGTGAAATCGACCTCGCGCAGCGAGGGTGGCCCGGCTGGTGGGGGGCGCGACAACACCACGACGATCGAGGCCAAATGGCTTGGCGCCTGCAAGAGCGATCAGAAGCCCGGTGACACCATGATGCCCGGCGGCATGAAAATGAACATCAAGGACATGGAAAAGCTGAAGTCCATGATGCCGAAGAAGTAAGCGAGCTACTTCGCCCCAACTACACCGGCACCCTTACCGCCGCCCGCAATCCGCCCATCGGACTGTCGCCGAGCGTGATGTCGCCGCCGTGCGAGCGGGCGATGTCGCGGGCAATGGCGAGGCCGAGGCCCGTGCCGCCCTCGTCCTGGTTACGGGCATCGTCGAGCCGCAGGAACGGCTTGAACACTTCCTCGCGCATGTTGACCGGAATGCCCGGCCCGTCGTCGTCGACCGTCACCGTCAGATAGCGGTGATCGCGGTGCCCGGTGATCGCGACCGTGTTGGCGTGGCGCGCCGCATTGGAAACCAGGTTGGCGATGCAGCGCTTGAACGAGGCCGGTTTCACCGTCACCACCGGCAGGCCGTGGAACGTCACGGTTGCGGTATGGCCGTGGCGCTCGGCATCGCTGCGCAATTCCTCCAGCGCCATCGCCATGTCGGTCGGCTGCGCGATCTCGCCGCTGTCGCCGCGCGCAAAGGCGAGATAGGCCTCCAGCATGCCGGCCATCTCGTCGACGTCCTTGCGCATGCCGTCGACTTCGGGACTGTCGCCGATCAGAGCCAGTTCGAGCTTGAAGCGGGTCAGGATGGTGCGCAAATCGTGGCTGACGCCGGCCAGCATCGCGGTGCGCTGATCGATCGAGCGTTCGACGCGGGCCTTCATCTCCAGGAATGCCTGTGCCGCTTGCCGCACCTCCCGCGCGCCGCGCGGACGGAAATTCGGCACCTCGCGGCCCTTGCCGAAACTTTCGGCGGCTTCCGCCAGCCGCAGGATCGGCCTGATCTGGTTGCGCAGGAACAACACCGCGACGATCAGCAGGATCGAGGATGTGCCGAGCATCCAGAAGATAAAAATCTCCGAATTGGAGGCATAGGCGGCGCTGCGCTGCGCGAACACCCGCATCACGGCATCGTCGAGCTGGATGCGGATTTCAACCAGATTGGACTTGCCGACGGTATCGATCCAGAACGGACGGCCGATCTGTCGACCGAGCTGCACCGACAAGGTCTGGTCGAGCAGCGAGAAGAACGGTTTTGGCCCGGGCTGCGGCAGGTCGCCGACGGGAAGAAAATCGACCACGAGCTGCAATCGTTGCCCGACGCGGCGCAATTGCGCACGATCCTTGTCCTGCGGATAGAATTTGTAGACATCGATCAGGCTGGCGATGTCCTGCACGACGGCTGCCGACAGGCGTCGCGTCACCGTGTTCCAGTGCCGCTCCATGAACACGAACGCCACGACCGTTTGCAGGATCACCATCGGAACGATCATGATCAGGAGCGCGCGGGCGTAGAGGCCGGTCGGCATCCAGCTCTTGAACGCATTGCCCATCCAGCCATTGGCCCTGGAGACGCGTTGCGACGCGTTGCGGATGAACGTCAGGCCGGTGTCGAGCGTGCTCATGAGCTGGCTCAGGGCGACGCAACCAGGCGATAGCCGATGCCGCGCGCCGCCTGCAGGAACAGCGGATTGGCGGGATCGCGCTCGATCTTGCGCCGCAGCCGGTTGATCTGCACGTCGACCGCGCGCTCGTTCACCGTGCCGCCGCCGGTCAGCGCCCCACGCGGCACCGTTTCGCCGGGACTGGCGGCCAGGATGCGGAGCATTTCGCGCTCGCGGTCGGTCAGGTGAATGATCTCCTCGCCCTGGCGCAGTTCGCCACGATCGAGATGGAAAATGTAAGGGCCGAACGCGATCTGCTCCAGCGCCTCCACCGGCGGCGGCGCGGAGCGCTTGAGGATATTGCCGATCCTTAAGATCAGCTCGCGCGGCTCGAATGGCTTCGCCACATAATCGTCGGCGCCGATCTGCAGGCCCTCGATCCGCGCCTCCGCCTCGTGGCGCGCCGTCAGCATGATGATCGGCACCGAGGAGGAGGTGCGAATGAACCGCGCCAGCTCGAACCCGGTTTCGCCGGGCATCATGACGTCGAGGATCAGGAGGTCGAAATGCAGGCCGAGCAGTTTTGCGCGCGCATCGCTCGCGCTCGAGGCGGTGGTGACGCGGTAGCCCTCGCCGGTCAGAAACCGCGACAACAGATCGCGGATACGGCGGTCGTCGTCGACCAAGAGCAGGTGCGGCGCGTCATCAGCCAGTTGCCGCGGCGCGCGCGTGGTGGCTGCAGCGATGGTTGCTCCTTGCGGCACGGTCACTCCCTTGGCTTCTTGCTGCCGATCCCGAAGATCGCCTCCAACACCTTGTCGGGGTCGTCGCGATCGATCATCGCGCGCAGGAACTCGCTGATCGCAGCGACGCCTTCGGGATTGATGTCCCGGAGCGCGCGGGTGATGCGATCGGTCTGCAGCCCTGCGAGCTTTGCCACCAAGGCTTCGCCCTTCGGGGTGGCGTAAAGAAGGCGCTGCCGGCGGTCGTTATTGCCGGTCTTCTGGATAATGTAGCCTTCGTCGAGCAACTGCTTGAGCACCCGGCCAAGCGACTGCTTGGTGATCCGCAACACGTCCAGGAGGTCGGCGACCTTGAGGCCGGGGTAGCGGTAGACGAAATGCATCACGCGGTGATGGGCGCGGCCGAACCCGAAAGCCTCGAGCTCATGGTCGGCGTCGCCGACGAAGTCGCGATAGGCGAAGAACAGCAGTTCGATAATGTCCCAGCGAAATTCGCCAGCCCGCGGGGCAGGGCTGGCGGCCTCCTGCGAATCGGAGGCTACGGAGCCCTTTGAGAAATTTATGTCAGTCATGTTGACATATCTTGGGTTCAATGTTACAAAACTGCCAGCCACGACGAAACTTTAGGTCGTTTCGAACCTGGTGACGTGTCAGGCAGCCGGAAAAAGCCAGCAATGGCGGCAACGGCCGCAAATGGATTACCGTGCGATTGTCGAGCGGCATTTCGGCAAACATACTGGACTTCGGCATCCCGCAAAAGCATGTCCTCGACCGACATGACGGCGACGGAAGCCGGCCGCAAGGCCGGTGATGGTGAAGTCCAGACCTGTGAAGGCCCGGAAGACGCATGCCGGCGCCAACAATATGGGCGCCGAATTCCAATAGCGGGAAGCAAGGGCGAAGGGGAATGAGTTTGAAATTCGAAATCCGGCCTGCGGCGAATCCAACTCCTGAGAGGGAGCGCGCGGCCAAGCTCGTGGACCCGGGCTTCGGCCGGATTTTCACCGATCACATGGCCATCGTCCGTTACGATCAGGCGAACGGCTGGCATGACGCGCGTGTCGAATCCCGCGCGAATTTTCCGCTCGATCCGGCCACGGCCGTCCTGCACTACGCCCAGGAGATTTTCGAAGGCCTCAAGGCCTACAAGCGCGACAACGGCGTGAACCTGTTCCGCCCCGACGCCAACGCGAGGCGCTTTAACAGTTCGGCTGAGCGCATGGCCATGGCGCCGCTGCCCGAAGCTATCTTCATCGAAGCGGTCGAACAGCTTGTGCGCATCGATAGCGCCTGGATACCTGGCGGCGAGGGCAGTCTCTATTTGCGGCCCTTCATGATCGCGAGCGAGATATTCCTCGGCGTGAAGCCATCAGCGGAATACATCTTCGCCGTCATCGCCTCGCCGGTCGGCTCCTATTTCAAGGGCGGACCTGCGCCGGTGTCGATCTGGGTGTCGGAGAATTATACGCGTGCCGCGATCGGCGGCACCGGGGCCGTCAAATGCGGCGGCAATTATGCCGCGAGCCTGCGCGCGCAGGCCGAGGCTATCGAGCGCGGCTGCGATCAGGTCGTTTTCCTCGACGCGATCGAACGCCGCTACATCGAGGAACTTGGCGGCATGAACGTCTTCTTCGTGTTCAACGACGGCTCGCTCTCGACACCGCCGCTCGGCACGATCCTGCCGGGCATCACCCGCGATTCGATCATCGCGCTGGCGAAGGATTCCGGTACCCGCGTGCGCGAGGAGGCCTACACCATCGACCAGTGGCGCGCCGATGCCGCCAGCGGAAAGCTGAAAGAGGCGTTCGCCTGCGGCACCGCGGCCGTCATCTCGCCGATCGGCAAGGTGTGTTCGGCGAGCGGCGATTTTCAGATCAGCGGCGGCGTGGCTGGCCCTGTCGCCATGGGGCTGCGCAAGAAGCTCGTCGATATTCAGTACGGTCGCGCGGCGGACCCGCACGACTGGATCAGAAAAGTCCTGTGACCGGCGGCGGAATTACGCCGCCGCTTAAACGATAGATCACTCCAAGCGCTCGGTAGCGCGCGCCTCGTCGAGTCGCGCGAGGCTGACGCGCGGCTCATTGAAACAGCGCCAATCCGGGAGGCGACCATGGGAGTTTCGTTCGACAAGATCGATGGCGTCATCTGGTACGATGGCAGGCTGGTGCCGTGGGCTGATGCGAATGTTCACATCCTGACCCATGGCCTGCACTATGCGAGCTGCGTGTTCGAGGGCGAGCGAGCCTATGGCGGCAAGGTCTTCAAGAGCACCGAGCATTCCGAGCGGCTGAAGGCCTCGGCCAACATTCTGGATTTCGAGATTCCCTATTCGGTGGCCGAAATCGACGCCGCCAAGCAATTGGTCATCGACAAGAACAATCTGCCCGATGCCTATCTGCGCCCGATCGCCTGGCGCGGTTCGGAGATGATGGGTGTTTCGGCGCCGGCCAACTCCATCCATCTCGCCATCGCTGCCTGGGCTTGGCCGAGCTATTTCGATCCGGCCGAGAAGCTGAAGGGCATCCGGATGTGCATGGCCGAATACCGGCGGCCCGATCCGGCGACGATCCCGGCGATGGCCAAGGCGTCCGGTCTCTACATGATCTGCACCATCAGTAAGCACAAGGCGGAGCGCGCCGGCTATGCCGACGCCTTGATGCTGGACTGGCAGGGCCGCGTCGCCGAATGCACCGGCGCCAACATCTTCTTCGTCAAGGACGGCAAGATCCACACGCCGATCGCCGACTGCTTCCTCGCCGGCATCACCCGCGCCACCGCGATCGACCTCGCCCGGCGCCGCGGCCTCGAGGTGATCGAGCGCCGCATCATGCCGGAGGAACTCGACGGCTTCACCGAGTGCTTCATCACCGGCACTGCGGCCGAAGTGACGCCGGTCTCCGAGATCGCGCAGTGGAAGTTCACGCCCGGCAAGATCTCCGAGCAGTTGATGGCGGACTACAGCGCCGAAGTGCAGCCCAAGGGCAAGGCCGCGGCGGCGTGAGGCAGAGCTTCGTCCCTCGGTGGATCTCTTTTTACCCTCCCCTGGAGGGCGGGGGAATCGCATGTTGGATATTGCAACCTGTTGCAAAGTGAGAAGAAAATGATTCTGAAGGTTGCTCCAGATTCGGATGGAGCGGCCCATGAATCGATTTGCCGAGTGCTTTGACGATCTCCCGGACCCGCGGGCCGACAACGCGCTGCATGACCTGACGGAGATCTTGTTCATCGCGCTGATGGCGACATTGTGTGGGGCAACGAGTTGCACCGACATGGCGCTGTTTGCCCGGATGAAGGCCTATCTTTGGCGGGATGTGCTGGTGCTCGAGCACGGCCTGCCGAGCCACGACACCTTCAGTCGGGTGTTCCGGATGCTCGATCCGAAGGCATTTGAAACCGCGTTTCAGAAGTTCATGAAGGCCTTTGCTCAAGGTGCGAAGATCAAGCGGCCGCGCGGGGTGATTGCGCTCGACGGCAAAGCCTTGCGGCGCGGCTATGAGCGCGGCAAGAGCCACATGCCGCCGGTCATGGTAACGGCCTGGGCGGAGCAGACGCGCATGGCGCTCGCCAACGTGCTGGCACCGAACAACAACGAAGCCGATGGCGCCTTGCAGTTGCTTGAACTTCTGCAGCTCAAGGGCTGCGTGGTCACGGCCGACGCCCTGCATTGCCACCGTGCGATGGCCAAGCAGATCGTGGAGCGGGGCGGCGACTATGTGCTGGCGGTGAAGGCAAACCAGCCTGCTCTGTTGGAGGATGCCAAAGCCGCAATCCGCGCCGTCAAACGCGCGGGCAAGACATCGCTCACCACTACCGATGCGCAGCACGGGCGCAACGAGAAGCGCGTCGCGCTGGTTGCGCCGGTTCCCGGCATGGCCAAGAAACACAACTTCCCCGGCCTCAAAGCTGTCGCTCGCATCACCAGCAAGCGTGGCCAGGACGACACGGTCGAGCGCTACTTCCTGATGAGCCGTCTCTACAGCCGAAAAGAAGTTTTGCGCATCGTCCGCGCCCATTGGTCCATCGAAAACGGCCTTCACTGGCCGCTCGACGTTACCCTCGACGAGGACCTTGCCCGCAATCGCAAGGACAACGGACCGGTCAATCTGGCCGTACTCAGGCGCACGGCCCTCAACGTCGCCAGGGCCCATCCAGATACATCGGTCTCCTTGCGCGGTAAGCTCAAGCGCGCCGGATGGAACGATGCCTTCCTCTTCGAACTCCTCGGCCACATGCGATAGCCCTGCCCTGGAGGGGGAGGGTCGGCTCACATTGAGCGCAGCGAAATGTGAGACGGGGTGGGGTGATCTCTCCGCTCGGCCACTGTTGGACGCGGAGGGATACCCCTCATCCGGCGCTTCGCGCCACGTTCTCCCACGAGGGGAGAAGGGAAGAAAGCCCTGGTTGCCCTGCCGCGCCTCGGCTGGTACCTAGCCGCCATGGCTGAAAAACCCAAAAAACCGCAGAAACTGAAGGCGCGGCTGCCGCGCGGGCTCGAAGACCGTGGCCCGGCCGCGATTGCGGCCACGCGCCAGATGGTCGAGAAGATCCGCGAGGTCTACGAGCGCTACGGTTTTGAACCGGTGGAAACGCCGGCGATGGAGTTCACCGATGCGCTCGGCAAATTCCTGCCCGACCAGGACCGGCCGAACGAGGGCGTGTTCTCGTTCCAGGACGACGACGAGCAGTGGATTTCGCTGCGCTACGACCTGACCGCGCCGCTGGCGCGCTATGTAGCCGAGAATTTCGACGCGCTGCCCAAACCCTATCGCAGCTACCGCGCGGGCTACGTCTATCGCAACGAGAAGCCAGGCCCCGGCCGCTTTCGCCAGTTCATGCAGTTCGATGCCGATACTGTGGGCTCGGCCTCGCCGGCGGCGGACGCCGAGATGTGCATGATGGCTGCGGACACGATGGAAGCGCTGGGCATTCCGCGCGGCAGCTATGTCGTGAAGGTGAATAACCGCAAAATTCTTGACGGATTGCTCGAGTCAATTGGTCTTCTTGGTTCCGATAATGCTGGCCGCAGACTTACTGTGCTGCGGGCAATCGACAAGCTTGATCGGCTGGGCCCTGAAGGTGTGCATGAACTTCTGGGTGAAGGTCGCAAGGACGAGAGCGGCGACTTCACCAAAGGGGCAGGGCTTTCTCCGAAGGACATCAGCGTTGTTATGTCAGTTGTGACAGCGCCCAGCCTAGCGCGCCTAAAGGAAATTTTAGACCAAAACACAATGGAAACGGGAGGTGTGCCGGACCCGCATGGAGGTTTGGGACACTTGGACTACGACGACGCTTTGAATGAACTGATCGAACAATTTGAGCCGCTTGTAAGATCGGCCGGCTATAATTCAGACCGCATTCGCATTGACCCCACGGTGGTACGCGGACTCGAATACTACACAGGTGCGGTTTACGAAGTAGAACTCTTGCTCGACACCAAAGACGAAAAAGGCCGCCCCGTCCGCTTCGGCTCGGTCGGCGGCGGTGGCCGCTATGACGGCCTCGTCTCGCGCTTCCGCGGCGAGCCGGTGCCGGCAACGGGATTTTCCATCGGCGTGTCGCGCCTGCAGGCCGCGCTGACGATGCTCGGCAAGCTCAACACCAAGCCAGCATTTGGCCCGGTGGTCGTCACGGTGTTCGGCGGAGAAATTGCTGACTATCAAAAGATGGTCGCTGCTCTTCGCAACGCGAATATCCGCGCAGAGCTGTATCTCGGAAATCCAAAACACAGCATTGGCCAGCAAATGAAATATGCCGATAGGCGAAACGCGCCCTGCGCGATCGTCCAAGGGTCGGACGAAAGGGCGAATGGCAAGATCCAGATCAAGGATCTCATCCTTGGTGCGGGGCTTACCGAGATCAAGGATCGCGAAGAGTATTTGAAGAAACAGGCCGAGGCTCAGTACGAGGTCGACCAAGGCAAGCTTGTGGATGCCGTGCGCGAGGTGCTGGCGCGCCATGATGTGAAATGGGGTAACTGATTTTGTCATACGCGGGCTTGACCCGCGTATCCATCTTCAAAATGATGGATTGCCGGGTCTCAAGCCCGGCACTTACGGTTTGGCGAGTAAGCAAAACAAAGGGAGCACTACCAATGCCTGAGATCACCATCAGCATGGCCGCCGGCCGCACCGAAGAACAGAAAGTCGGCATGATGCGCGACATCACCCAGGCACTGGTGAAGAATCTTGGCGTCGATGCGGAAGCTGTCGTGATCCAGATCAACGAGGCGCCGCTCACCCACAAGATGAAGGGCGGCAAGACTTTTGTGGAGCGCGCTGCAGCGGCGAAGAAGTAGCTCTCCCGTCGTCCCTGCGAACGCAGGAACCCATAACCACCGAAGTCAGTTGCTGCGCCGAGCTGCGGCTTCAGGTTGCTCCAACAATGGACATGTGTGGTTATGGGTCCCGGCTCAAGGCCGGGACGACAGCGGTTTTGCGGAAGCATCCATGGACGCACGCGACTTCATCAAGATCGGCATGTGCGCCGAGCGGACGCTGGTCGTGCCGCCCGAGCGCACGGTCGGACATTTCGTGCCTGATATGCCGATGGTCTACGCGACGCCGATGATGATCCTGGAAATGGAGATGACCTCGAGCGACGCCATCCGCAGCCATCTTCAGCCGGGCTGGATCACGGTTGGCACCGAGGTCGATATCCGCCATCTCGGCGCCGCGCTGGTCGGCGCGACGGTGCGCGTCACGGCAAACGTCGTAGCCGTCGAGCGCCGCGTGATCCGCTTCGAGGTGGAAGCCTTCGAAGGCGAGCGCAGAATAGGCGACGGCCACCACGCCCGCGGGCTCGTCAATGCGGAGACGTTTACAAAGAGACTTGCAGGGAAGTAGCTGAAAGCGCTGAACCGTAGGGTGGGCAAAGGCGCGCTTGCGCCGTGCCCACCATCTGGCACCGTGCTCGCAATGGTGGGCACGCTGGCGCTTTGCCCACCCTACGATTCCGCTACTTCGCCAATTCCTTCGAGCGCTTCGTTGCCGCGGCGATCGCGCGGATCATCAGTGGCTGCAGGCCGTCCTTGGCCATCAGCACTTCCAGCGCTGCCGCCGTGGTGCCGCCGGGCGAGGTGACGTTCTGGCGCAGCGTGGCCGAAGCAAGTTCCGAGCGATGCAGCAATTCGCCGGAGCCGGCGACGGTTTCGCGCGCGAGCTTCGTTGCAAGCTCCGCCGGCAGGCCGGCCTCGACGCCGGCGCGCGCGAGCTCTTCGGCGAGCAGGAACACGTAGGCCGGGCCGGAGCCGGACACGGCGGTCACCGCATCCATCAGGCTTTCGTCCTCGACCCATTCGACCGAGCCGGTGGCGCGCAGCAGCGCGTCGGCCGTGGCGCGTTGCGCGGCGCTGACATTTTTCGCCGCTACCGCAACCGTGATGCCGCGGCCGATCGCGGCCGGCGTGTTCGGCATCGCGCGTACCACTATGCCGCCGCAGACTTCTTCAAGCGCCGCAATCGTCGTGCCCGCCATGATCGAGACGACGAGCGTGTTCGCTCCGACGAAGGACTTCAGCGCCGGCCCCGCTTCGCGGAACGTCTGTGGCTTCACCGCCATCACCAGCGTATCGACTGTAACCGCCTCCTTCGGATTGAGGCGGATGCCTTGCGCCACCAGCGCGCCGATCTCAGCGGATGGTTGCGGCTCGATCACGATCACGCGGCTTCCGTCGAGCCCGCCGGCCAGCCAGCCGGTCAGCATCGCGCCGCCCATCTTGCCCGCGCCGGCCAGCGCAATGGTGCCGCGGAGATTTTGGAGTGTGTTGGTATTCACGGTGTCACCATGAATTCTGCCGTCGTCCCTGCGAAGGCAGGGACCCATAAACACCGGCGGTTTTAGTAAAGCTCGGAAGGGGCCACAAGCAGTTTGCTTGAGCCTGGCGGTCACGGAGTATGGGGTCCCTGCTTTTCGCAGGGACGACACTGTGCGTGTGGAAGCGGCGGGGCCTACGCCTCACCCTCGGTATCGAACATCGCCGCGGTCATCGCCTCCTCCGCGCTCTTTCCCGCCCAGACCACGAACTGGAACGCGGGGTAGTAGCGCTCGCAGGCGTGGATGGCGCCGGCCAGCATGACCTCGCATTGCGCGGTGGAGGCGGTCAGCCCACCCGGCAGCAGCAGCGCTTGCCGGTACATGATCATGCCGGTGTGGGTCCAGATGTCGAAATGGCCGACCCATAATTGTTCGTTGATCGCCGCGATCAGCCGCTGCACTTCCGCGCGGCGTGCGGGGGGAATCTTCATGTCGAAGGCGGAGGCCAGGTGCAGCGCCTCGATCTCCGCCATCCAGGTGAAGGAGAGCTGGTAGTCGGTCCAGTTCCCCTTGGAGACGATCGTGACTTCGTCTTCGCCGGAGCGCTCGAACGCCCAGTTGTTTTCGGCGGCGATGTCCTCGACGGCCGCGAGCGGGTTGTTCCGGGAATCAATAATGCTTTCGAGGAGGGACATGCCGTCTCGACCCTGTTTCTTGAATTCTTCTGATACGCACGCGGAGCACGGCGCGCGTTGAACCGATGCGGCTGCGCCGACTGCAATCCCCCGTTCGCGGATCATCCCGGGGCCTGCCGAGTTCAAGTGATGTGATTTGCGGAATCCGCGCAACTCACCCCTGAGTCCGTCCACAGGCCAAACCGGCGTCGTCCACAGGTGTTCGGGGCTACAAATGCAAATTTGAGAACAAACCGGAATCGGATTCCGGAACTAAGGAATCTTGCCGCCACAATGGTTAACGGACGGTTAAGAAGGCCTCTTCGCGTTCGCCGGTGCTCCAAGAGGGCACGGCCTACTCGCGCGCTGCCAATGGACACGCCTCGATCGCAGTCCCGAGCTGCGCGCCCTCGATTTCGACGCAGGGCCTGGAACGATCCACGCGCAGACCATACCGCTCCAGCAACTGTTCGCGGATCGGCTTGCCGCGCATGTGCAATTCCCATATGCCGCCCGGCATTGGTGATTTCAGCCCGGCACGAATGCGGCGGTCGAACCTGCCATCGGGCACGATGGGCAAGGCGATGTCGGCGATCTGGTAGAACCGCGACTGCGATGGCAGCAGTGGGGCGACATAGGCCAGCGGCTTGTCGATGATGAGATAGTTTGCAGGCTGGTGAAGCTGCTCGGGAATCGCGGGGTTGAATGGATTGGACCAGGGCCGGCGGAACCAGTCACCCGGTTGCGACCACAATGCGATCAACAGGGCTGTCGTGACAATCACCGAATCGACGCGCAGCGACGATGCGCCCTGCGTATTTGCTCCGAACGGCACAGCCAGAGTGCGGGAAATCAACAGGATGATCAGCGGCGCGCACAAGAGCTCCAGCACGATGGCGTAGCGCTGAATCGAAAACACGGCGAGCCATGTCGCATAGGAGACGATGAAGAACAGCAGGAATTGGATGTCGCGTTGCGTGAAGATCGTAACGCGGGTGACGAGAGATCTTCCGATACCGAACACGAGGAGCAGCGTCGCGACCGCAAATCGCGCATCGCGGAACGGATATTCCGAGCTCCTGTTGTCGCCGGCCAGCCAGTAGAATGGATAGGCCAGCGCGTCCAGCAGGCCGCGCGGCATGAACTGCCAGTCCATGATGTTCATCGGGACCAGTTCTTTGGACTGGAACACGGCATTGAAGAGCGGGAAAATCGGATTGCCCATCTCGCGCCAGAGCATCAGCCCCCAGGCGCCGCCGGTCGCCAGCGCGCCGATCAGCCCGCCAACTCCGAGACAGAGCGTTGCCAGCAGCGGCCGGGCCGCAACCAGCACGGCTGCAGCCGCTCCGAGCGCATAGACGACGTTGGTCAGCTTCAGCCCGACGGCCGCGCCGATCAACAGCCCGGCGAGGACGTAGCGCCCGTGATGCGATCGATTTGCCGACAGGATCAGGATACAGCCTGCAACGATCGGAAGCGCGGTGAGGATGTCGGAGAAGCTCGTGCCCACTTCCGAAAGCGTCATCGGTCCGACGGCCGCAATCAGGACCGCTGCCCCGATCGCGCTTGCCGTCGCCGCTTCCCGCAGCAGGACGCGGACGAGAAAATAGATCAGCAGCAGATTGAGGCCGTGTACCGCGCCGATGATCATCAGGCCGTAGGGTGCCGGCAGCAGATGGCGCAGATAGTAAAGCGGGAAATAGACGGTCGGATTGAAGTAGGTCTGAAAGCCGGCCGGCAAGGCATCGATGCCGTAGCGGCCGTTGATGACGGCCCAGACATTGTACTCGTGGTAATTTTGCCAATCCCAGTTGACGTCCTCGCCGGCAAACCAGGTGTAGATCGCGCCGGCCAGCAACGAGCCGAGCGCGATCGCCATCGGCACCAGGACATTGGTCTGAAGGATTGGCGTTCGCCGGGCCCGGTCCGCGGGCCTTGCTGCATCCGTGCCGGCAACGTCAGCGGCGTGTGTCACGCTTGTTCCATTTGCGTCGCCCGGGCGATCTGGAGTTGGGCACGATAGACACCTCTAGGATGCCGGCTTTAAGGATTCGTGAAAGTTTCGCCGTGCATCGGTGCGTCCCGGACCGTTCGCAAATCGCCGTCTCACTCCGGCTTGAGACCGCCTGCGCGGACCACCTTGCCCCATTTCTCGGTCTCGTCTGCGATCAGCCTGCCGAAATCGGCAGGCGAGCCCGGCATCGGCGCGCCGCCGATCGCGGCAAGCCGGGCCTTCATGCCGGGATCGGCGATCGCCGCGTTGATCTCCTTGTTGAGCTTGTCGACGATCTCGGCCGGCGTGTTCTTCGGCGCCGCGAAGCCGTACCACTGGCTGGCTTCATAGCCTGCCACGACATCGCCTACGGTCGGAACCTCCGGCAGCTCCGCCATGCGCGTGGCCGTCGTCACCGCGAGCGCGCGCAGCTTGCCGGTCTTGATGTGATCGGCGGTACCGGGCGCGGCCGCAAACAGGATCTGCACCTGGCCGCCGATCAGATCGCTCAGCGCCGGGCCCTGGCCGCGATAGGGGACGTGGACCATGTCGACGCCGGTCATCATCTTGAACAACTCGCCCGCCATATGCGGCGCGCTGCCGCTGCCGGCGGAGGCCATGTTGATCTTTCCGGGGTTGGCTTTGGCGTAAGCGATGAATTCGGCCAAGGTCTGCGCTGGCACCGCAGGGTGCACCAGCACCACCATCGGCACACGAATGACGCCGGCGACCGGCGCAATGTCGCGGACGAAATTGAAACTGAGCTTTTCGTAGAGCGAGGCGTTGACCGCATTCGGCACCGTCGCCAGCAATAGCGTGTAGCCGTCGGGCGCCGCGTTCACGACCGCCTCGGTGCCGATATTGCCGCCGGCGCCGGTTCGGTTCTCGACGACGAAGGGTTGCTTGAGATGGTCGGCCAGCCACTGGCCGATCAGCCGCGCCGTGATATCGACGCCGCCGCCGGCAGCGAAGCCGGCCACGATCTTCGTCGGCCGCGTCGGATAATCGAGCGCGGATGCCAGTCGCGGCAAGGCAGGTGCAGCGATGAGTGCGCCAGCCAGCTTGAGGAAATTCCGACGAAGAATTTTCATGTTGAGCGTCCCCCAGTTCTTGGCAAGCCTATCCCAATTGCCGCGGTTTGAGTAAAGGCAGCGATCCGGCAGGGCAGATGCCCTGTTCCGGCGGCATGGGCACATGCCGTTTCCCCATGCCAAAGACGCTTGCTGCCGCCCCGGCCTTGGTCATATCCTGAAGGCAGGTCGTCCATTCCGGGCGACCGATGTTCTCAGGGCGGGGTGAAAATCCCCACCGGCGGTAAGGGTGACGTAGCCCAAGCCCGCGAGCGCCTTCTTCTCGCCAGAGCAGAAGGGTCAGCAGATTCGGTGTGATTCCGAAGCCGACGGTTACAGTCCGGATGAAAGAGAACGGTTTGCGGCGGCCTCGCACGTTTACGCGTGGGCCGGTGTCGTTCCGTATGCCCTGATTCTGGTCCTGAAAGAGGAAAGCCATGAATCAGATGTTGCAACAGCCTGAAGTCCAATCCCAAGCAGCCGAAGCCCATCACGTTCCTGACGTGCCCGAGCGTCCGCCGGCGCCGGTGCATCCGCGTTTCGTCAAGCCGCAGCGCATCGCCTTCGTGCAGTCGTCGTGGCACCGCGACGTGGTCGAGGAATGCCGCATTGCCTTCCTCGAAGAGATCGAGGCGCGCCATATCACGCGCGCGCAGGTCGATCTGTTCGAGGTGCCGGGCTCGTTCGAGATACCGCTGCATGCGCAACTGCTCGCCAAGACGCGGCGCTACACCGCGATCGTGGCTGCAGGCCTCGTCGTCGACGGCGGCATCTATCGCCACGAATTCGTCGCCGACACCGTGATCAAGGCGCTGATGGATGTGCAGCTCAGGACCGAAGTGCCGGTATTCTCGGCGGTGCTGACGCCGCAGCAATTCCATGAAAGCGCCGTGCACCACGAATTCTTCCGCAAGCATTTCGTCATCAAGGGCATCGAGGTCGCAGAAGCCTGCGCCAACACGCTACACAGCCTGGAGCGGCTGCGCGGACAAGTGGCGGCGGGGATTGGGGGGTAGCTCAACCCGTCATTGCGAGGAACCACCGGGTCCGGCCTTCGGCCGGCCCGATGATAAACTCCGTGACGAAGCAATCCATCCTTCTTTGCGGTTCGATGGATTGCTTCGCGGAGCCTGTCATCAGGCGCGCATTCGCGCGACCTGGTGGCTCGCAACGACGAATGAACTCTCGATTGGAGGCATCGATGGTCAACAGCTCGCAGGAATCTTCCGATTGGCTCGGCCTGTCAGGCCGCGTTTGCGTGGTGACGGGCGGGGGAGGCGGGATCGGCCGCGCCGTTGCCCTCGGTTTTGCCCTGGCCGGCGCCCGCGTGGCCGCGATCGATCTCGATGAACGTGGCCTTGAGATAACGCGCGCCGAGCTCGTCAAGCTCGGCGCCGATCATGTGATCGCGTGCTGCGATACGACGGATGTCGAGAGCGTTACCGCTGCGGCCGCGATGATCGAGAGATCGCTGGCACCGTGCAACGTGCTGGTCAACACCGCGGCCGTGCTGCGTCCCGGCGCGCTCGACACCTTGTTGCTTGCCGAATGGAACGCCGTTCTCTCCGTCAACCTGACCGGCTACTTCCTCTGCGCGCAGGTGTTCGGCCGGCAGATGCGCGCGCTTGGCCGCGGCAGCCTGGTTCACGTCGCCTCGATCGCGGGCAGCAATGCGCAAGGGCAGAGCGGCGCCTACAGCGTCAGCAAGGCCGGCGTGATCATGCTGTCGCGGCAGCTCGCCAACGAGTGGGGACCGCACGGCATCCGCAGCAATGTCGTCAGTCCCGGCATGGTGATCACGCCGATGAGCCAGGCGTTCTACGATACACCCGGCGTCACCGAACGCCGCGCCGCAGTCGTGCCGTTGCGGCGGGTCGGCATGCCGCAGGACATGGCCGATGCGATCCTGTTTCTCGCCAGCGACCGCGCGTCCTATGTCAACGGCGAGGAGATCATGGTCGATGGCGGCTACGCCAATATGTTGATGAATTTGGTGCCGCGACCGGGATTTGAATGAGGGAGCGTATGACGGTGTTGTAGGGTGGGCAAAGGCGCGCTTGCGCCGTGCCCACCATCTATTGCGGCGTCGTCAAATGGTGGGCACGCGGAGCCTGTCATCGGGCGCGCATTCGCGCGACCCGTTGGCTTTGCCCACCCTACAAGTCGCCTAGTCGAACAGGCTCGACACCGATTCTTCCGACGCGGTGCGGCTGATCGCCTCCGCGATCAGGGGCGCGATCGACAGCGTGCGGATGTTGGCAGCCTTGTTGACCGCTTCCGTCGGCAATATCGAGTCGGTGATCACGAGCTCTTTCAGCTTTGAGGAGGCGATGCGCGCGGCAGCGCCGCCAGAGAGCACGCCGTGGCTGATATAGGCGTAGACTTCCTTGGCGCCGTTGGCGATCAGGGCGTCGGCCGCGTTCACCAGCGTGCCGCCGGAATCGACGATGTCGTCGATCAGGATGCAGGTGTAACCGGCGCAGTCGCCGATCACGTTCATAACCTCGGATTCGCCGGCGCGCTCGCGGCGCTTGTCGATGATGGCAAGCGGCGTATTGATGCGCTTGGCCAGCCCGCGCGCGCGCACCACACCGCCTACATCGGGCGACACCACCATCACATTGCCGAGGTCGAAGCGCTCCTTGATGTCGCGCACCATCACCGGCGAGGCGTAGAGATTGTCGGTCGGGATGTCGAAGAAGCCCTGGATCTGGCCGGCGTGCAGGTCGAGTGTCATCACGCGGTCGACGCCGGCATGGGTGATCAGGTTGGCGACGAGTTTGGCCGAAATCGGCGAGCGCGAGCCCACCTTGCGATCCTGCCGCGCGTAGCCGAAATAGGGAACCACCGCGGTGATGCGGCGGGCGGAGGCCCGGCGCAGCGCATCGGTAATGATCAAGAGTTCCATTAGATGGTCGTTGGCCGGAAACGACGTCGACTGAATGATGTAGACGTCCGAACCGCGGACGTTTTCCTGGATTTCGACGAAGATTTCCATGTCGGCGAAGCGCCGGACCACCGCCTTGGTCAGCGGCAGATGCAGCCAGTTCGCGATTTCCTGGGCCAGCGCGGGGTTGGAATTGCCAGCGACCAGCTTGATCGAGCCGTTCTTGGCCGCCATCAACGCTTCTCCTCGCGCCTTGCTGGATACGACGTTCAGCATATCGAGAAGTCCTCGGGAACCGGCGCGTTTTGTGAGCGAGGAGATATCAGGCGGGTGGCTCGGCTGGCAACCCGTTGATGTCGTTTTCCCGGTCAAAAATCGGCCGATACGGGACTTTAACAGGGCTGTTTATTGGGCGCTGAAACCGAGCGCCGTGACCCCGGCCGCATCCTGGGCGGGTACTGTTTCTTCCGCACTCGCGACCGCGGGACCGCGGCGCTCCGGGGCCGGCGCAGGCGCTGCATCCGGGCTTCCGTTGACCATGCCGGACAGACCGCTGAGGCCGACCTGCGCGATTTTCCGCAACACGAGGTCGTCGGCTGCCGCCCAGGCGTCGCGGCCAGCCTTGCCGGCGGGCTCTTCGCCGGAAAGGCGCAGCGCGCGCTGCTGGCCGTTGTCATAGACGTCCCAGACCCAGGCGATCACGGTCTTGCCGCGAACCACCTGCGCCGACAGATAGCTGCGCACGCGGTAGGATGCTCCGCCTTCGCGCGAGACGATCGACAGGTTTCGCAGCTTCGATTCGCTGTCGAGCACGCTGACCATCCGGTCGAATACCTGCGGCGGCGGACCGTCGATTGATTCGAACGCCACGGTGGGACCGCCGCCCCCGCTCGGTGCCATCGCATACGAGCCGCTGGCGGCGCCGCCGCCGGCACAGCCACCGAGCGCGCAAGAAACGACAAGCAGCACTGCTGCGATCAAGGCGCGCGGGGTTTGCAGGCACGAAGCAATCAAGATGTTCCTCATTGCTCCCTGCGATATCGTTAAAATGTGTTAAGGTCTAGGGCAGCGCGTGGATAAGCTCGCCAAAAAGATTGCGTCCGGCTCGTCCCGTCTCTCCTTCTTGTTGCCAGAATTCTTCAACGCCGCAGGATCATCCATGCGAACCTTTGTCCTCGACGGCTATGGCGCGATCGCCGACCATGTCCACCTTGCCGGAATCGCCGATCCGGCCCCGGGCGCCGAAGACGTCCTGATCGAAATCCATGCCGCCAGCCTCAACCCGATCGACTTCAAGATCGTGCATGGCGACTTAAAGCGCGTCTCGAAATATCGACTGCCGCGCCCCTTCGGCTTCGATGCCAGCGGCATCGTGCTGTCGGCAGGCGCGCGTGCCACCCGCTTCAAGCCGGGTGATGCGGTCTATGCGCGCGCCTCGCGCGAAACGATCGGCACGTTTGCCGAGAAGATCGCGCTGCAGGAGCAATTCGTGGCGTTGAAACCGGCAGCCATCTCGCATGCGGAAGCTGCGGCGCTGCCGCTGGTGGGGCTGACGACCCTGCAGGGATTTGCGCGCGTCAAGGCACGCGCCGGCCAGCGCATTCTGATCCACGCCGGCGCCGGCGGGATCGGCACGTTCGCGATCCAGTACGCCAAGCATCTCGGCCTCGAGGTTACCACGACCACGAGTTCAAAAAACGCCGATTTCGTCAAATCGCTCGGTGCCGACCGGGTCATCGCCTACGACCGCGAGAACTATCTCGAAGCGGGCGGGGACTACGACATTGTCTACGACACGCTCGGCGGCGCATTCACGGTCGATGCCTTCAAGGTGGTGGAGCGGGGCGGCGCTGTGATTTCCCTGAGTGGACCGCCCGATCGCGATTTCGCCCGCCGCGAGGGCGCGGGCTGGCTGGTCCGCGCGGCGGTCTGGTTGATGAGCCGCAAGGTCTATGCCGCAAGCGCCGAGGCCGGTGCGAGCTATTGCTGGTTTTTCACCGAGCCGAGTGGCGATCAGTTGCGCGAGATCGCCCACCTGGTCGACAGCGGCGCGATCAAGTCGGTGATCGATCGCGAATTTGCCTTCGAGCAATTGCCGGCGGCGCTCACCTACCTGGAAGCCGGCCGGGCGCGGGGCAAGGTGGTGCTGCGGGTGAAATAAGAATTACTCGCTCGCCAGCGCGATCGCGTGTACGTGGCGGCCGTAGTCCGGCTCCTTCCGGTGCACCGAGCGGCGGTAGCTGTAGAAGCGCTCGTCGGAATAGGTGTCGACGCCGAGGTCGTCGATCATCAGGATGCCGGCATTCTCCAGCCGCATGCGGATGAATCCGGGAAGATCAAACATCGAATGACCCGCACGCACTGACGGGATGAAGAACACGCCATTCTCCGCATCGGCATCCATGAAGCGCTCGACGAGTTCACTGCCGACTTCATAGGAGTGCTGGCGGATCAGCGGGCCGATGGCGGCAACGATGCCGGAGCGGTCGGCGCCGAGTTTTTCCATTGCGTCGATGGTGGATTCCAGAACACCCGTCAGCGCGCCTTTCCAACCGGCATGCGCGGCACCGATCACGCGCGCGGCGGGGTCAGCGAAAAGGATCGGACCGCAATCCGCCGTGGTGACACCGATGGCGATGCCTTCCGTGCGGGTGACGAGCGCGTCGGCGCGCGGCTTGTCGCCCGGCCATGGTCCGGTCGCGACCACAGCGTCGGGCGAATGGATCTGGTGCACGCTGAGCAAGCGCTCGGGCGTAACCCCCATCTGCTCGGCCATCCGGCGGCGGTTTTCCGCGACATTGGCCGGATCGTCGTTGGAGCCGAGCCCGCCATTGAGTCCTTCGTAAATTCCACTGGATACCCCACCCTCGCGGGTGAAGAACGCATGGCGCAGCCCGGGAATGGCTGACAGCAGCGACGATCCGAACGTCATGCTTTTTCGTCTCCCGGTGCTTGCGGTTCATCGCTGAGGCCTGCAACCGAGGTGAGATTTGGTTCGGTAACCGCAAGCACCTTGAACATCGATCCCATGCCGCCGCGGCCGCTGTCGGTCAGGCGCTTGAGCGCGGCGGAAATATCGGCGGAAACCTCCGCCGTGGTTTTTCCCATCAGCGTGACGGCGCGGGTCTCGATGCCGAGCCGCTTGAGGAATTCGCCCTGCGTCACCGGACCATGAACGCGCGCCCCGACGTCTTCCGCCGCGCGCGCCAGCGCCTGGAAATCGACATGGGCGGTGACGTCGGCCTGTCCGGGATTTTTCAGGGGATCGGCAAAACTGTGCCGGGCGATAGCCTGGAAGGTATCGCCGGCGTCGCTGCGCAGATGTCCGTAATCGATGATCAGAGCCGCGCCGTCCTGGTCGCGCACCCGCGATGCGATCTTCATCATCTCGGTATCCGGCCGCCATTCGAACACGGCGCCGATCGGGGCCGCGCGCACCAGCGGCGGCAGCAGCACCTCGAAGCGCGGCATCGGGTCATCCGCGGCCGCGAATACCAGCTTACCATTGGCATCGAGCTCGACGACGCGCTCGTGCCAGCCGGTTTCGCGCTTGACCACCTGATGGATCGGCAGCACGTCGAAATATTCGTTGGCGAGAATGACCGCGGGGCCCTCGGGCACGTCGTCGATACTGTCATGCCAGGTGATGTTGCGCGCGCCGGATAGCGTCGCCTGCTGCTTCTCGCGCAGCACCGGATTGACCTCGACGAGATGGATCTGGATCGATTGATAGAGCGGCGGCAGCACCCGGACCGCGCGGAGCGCGTCCGCCATCATGGTGCCGCGGCCGGGGCCGAGCTCGACCAGCCGCAGCATCGGCGGCGAACCGATCGCCTTCCACACCGAGGCCGTCCATAGCCCGAGCAGCTCGCCGAACATCTGACTGACCTCGGGCGCGGTGGTGAAATCGCCCTCGCGGCCCAATGGATCGCGCGACACGTAGTAGCCGTGCTCGGGATGCATCAGGCACAGCTCCATGTACCGCCAGACCGGCATCGGGCCTGACGATCTGATCAGCTTGTGGATCTCCGACTGTAACGGCGAATATTCGGTCACGGCCTGCCTTAAATCGACTTCTCTATATGCTGCGGCGTCTCGCGGCGCCATGCCATCATGATCAGGATGGCTCCGGCAATGATCATCGGTACCGACAACAGCATACCCATGGTCAGCCCGCCCCACAAAAATCCGAGCTGAGGATCGGGCTCGCGGAAGAATTCGCTGGCAATCCGCGCAAGGCCGTAGATCGCGATGAAGCTGCCGAGGATCAGGCCCGGCCGCTTCAGCGCGCCCATCCGGACCATGGCCGCCAGGACAACGAACAGCAGGAAACCCTCAAGCGCCGCTTCGTAGAGCTGGCTTGGATGGCGGAAAAGTTGAAGCGGGTCATCGGGAAAGATCATTCTCCAGGGCACGCTGGCATCCGCCTCACGCCCCCACAACTCCCCTTTGATGAAATTGGCAAGCCGCCCGAGGAATATTCCGATCGGAGCGACGGCGGTCGTGATGTCGCCGAGCGACAGGATGGAGATCTTGTTCTTGAGCGCAAACAGCATCACCGCGGCGACGCAGCCGAGAAAGCCGCCATGGAAGGACATGCCGCCTTCCCACAGTTTGAAAATGGCGATGGGGTTCTGGATGAAGAAGGCCGGGTTGTAAAACAGCACATAGCCGGTGCGGCCGCCGACGATGATGCCAATCGTGACCCAGAGAATGAAGTCGTCGAGCTGCACGGGTGCGATCGGCGCCGGCCCGCCCCATAATTTCTCTTTCCTGATCAGCGCGCGCGCATAGATCCATCCGAGCACGATGCCGCAGATATAGGCCAGCGCATACCATCGGATCGCGAACGGTCCGATCGAGATGGCGACCGGATGGATTTCCGGAAAGGCTATGGTGAGAAGGGGCATTGGGCGGGAGGTCTAGTGCGCGAGGTTGCGGCGATAGAGCGCCAGCAGACGCTCCCAGTGCCGCTCGGCAGCGTCGCGATGATAGACCGGACGCTTCGGGAAGGCGAAGCCGTGATGGGTGCCGGGATAGATCTCGACCTCGTTCTTCGTGCCTTCCATTGCCTGCTTCACCTTGTCGATGATCTCCTGCGGCGCGAAGATGTCGGTCTCAGCGCAGGCGAAATAGAGTTCTGCCTTGGTCCTCGATGCAGCCAGATGCGGGCTGTCGGGCTGGTCGGTCGCGAGATGCGTGCCATAGATCGAAGCCGCCGCCTTCACGCGATCCGGAAAATGGGTTGCCGCGTTGACCGCGTAGCGGCCGCTCATGCAGTAGCCGACGGTGCCGACGACCTTCATGTTTGCGGCAGGTTGCGTCTCTGCATAAGCGAGCAGCGCCTTGGTGTCCTCCATCACCATGGGAATATTGATGGAGTTCATGAAGCCGGACATCCGCTTGCGCTCGGGCGCTTCCGGATCCGGCGGGATCGGTCCCAGCTCCATGACGCCGGAGCGGTAATAGAGGTTGGGCAGCATCACGTAATAGCCCGACGTGCCGAGCCGCCGCGCCATGTCGCGCAGTTCCTCGCGGATCGCCGGTGCGTCCATGTAGAAGATGATGACCGGGAAGGGGCCGCCGCGCTCAGGGTGGGTGATGAAGGTCGTGGTCTTGCCGTCCTTGGTCGCAATATCGATCTGCTGGTCGATCATGGGCGCTGCTTTTTGCGTTACGATTCTGGTGTCTGGCTGGCTGTTCGATACGATTGCAAGGAAACTGCAGCATGACAAGGCGAACGGCCGTCACGTTGGCGTTGAACCGCGCTCTTGAACGTTTCGCTTGGGATTGCCATTGTCTTGTCGTGACGATCAATTTGCAGCGACCGGAGCGTTTTAGATGACCCAGACCAGCAATCGGTTTTTCGACGAGATCGGCCGTTTGATGAATGACGCCGCCGGCGCCGCCCAGGGCGTCAAGCGCGAGGTCGATACCGTCATGCGCAACCAGGCCGAACGCATCCTGCGCGATCTTGATGTCGTCAAGCGCGAGGAGTTCGATGTGGTCAAGGACATGGCCCGCCTGGCGCGCGAGGAGAATGAGGCGCTAAAGAGCCGGATTGCTGTTCTGGAAGCCAAGCTCGGCATTGCGCCGGCCACGCCGGACGCCGGCGTCCTGGCGGACGGGTAGGGGATTTGCCCACCCTCCCCTGGAGGGGGAGGGTGAAGAACAAGAAAAATCCCTTCATTTCCTTGTCATTTCGCCCCTTTGGGGCTAAAAGCCCGCCACGTCCGCAGCCCCCGCACCCCTGGAGGCTTGCTGTGGGACGCCAACGGGCCGCGATGCGGCCTTTAACTTTTTAGAAAACAAGGACTTAACACGATGGCGACCGTCAAGGAATTGAAGGCGACCGCGCGTCCGCAGAGCGGCAAGGGGGCCGCCCGGGCAGAGCGTCGCGCCGGGAGAGTGCCCGGAGTGATCTACGGCAACAACCAGCCCCCCGTGACCATCTCGGTCGACGACAAGGAACTGCGCCAGCGCATCCTGGCCGGCCGTTTCCTGACCACGCTGTTCGACATCGATCTCGAGGGCAAGAAGCACCGTGTGATTCCGCGCGACTTCCACCTCGATCCGGTGAAGGACTTCCCGCTCCATGTCGACTTCCTGCGGCTCGGCGAAGGCGCGACCATCCGCGTCAGCGTGCCCCTGCATGTCGTGAACGGCGAAACTTCGCCCGGCGTCAAGCGCGGCGGCACCATCAACGTCGTCACCCACACCATCGAGCTCGAATGCTCGGTCGACAACATTCCGCAGTACATCGAGGCCGATGCCGGCGCACTGGAAATCAGCTACTCGCTGCATCTGTCCGACATCAAGCTGCCGACGGGCGTGAAGTCGCTGTCGCGTGAGGACGCAACGCTCGTGACCATCGTGCCGCCGTCCGGCTACGCCGAAGAACAGAAGGCTGCGGCGGCTGCCGCGGCGGCAGGCACGGCCGCTCCGGCGGCGGGTGCCGCTCCGGCTGCTGCTGCCGCGCCTGCGGCGGGAGCTGCCGCTCCGGCGGCTGGCGCGAAGGCGCCGGCTGGTGGCGACAAGAAGAAGTAAGCAGCGGCAGGATGCCGCGTCATGCGCCTGTTTGTTGGCCTAGGTAACCCCGGTTCGAAATACGCGAACAACCGGCACAACATCGGGTTCATGGCCGTCGATGAAATTGCGCGGCGTCACGGTTTCGCACCGTGGCGCCGCCGTTTTCAGGGCGAGACATCCGAAGGCACGCTCGATCGCGAGAAGGTCGTTCTGCTTCGGCCGGCCACCTACATGAACGAGTCCGGGCGCGCGGTTCAGGAAGCCGCGAACTTTTTCAAGCTCGGCGCCTCCGACATCACCGTGTTTCAGGACGAGCTCGAACTGCCGCCGGCGAAAGTCCGCGTCAAGGTCGGCGGTGGTATCGCCGGCCACAACGGGCTGCGCTCGATCACCTCGCATATCGGCAACGACTATCGCCGGGTGCGGCTCGGGATCGGCCATCCCGGCATCAAGGAGCTGGTGCACGGCCACGTGCTCTCGGATTTCGCCAAGAGCGACCGCGCCTGGGTGGAAGCACTGTGCGCGGCGGTGGCCGAGAATGCGGGCTTGCTGGCGGCAGGGCACGACTCCTCGTTCCAGAACAAGGTGCATCTGGCGCTGCAGGCCAAGGGAATTTTCGACAAGGGTGATGATGGCGCGGCGTGACGCGTTGTCGACCGTCAGCAACGAACTTCAGGACAAGTTATGGGATTCAAATGCGGTATCGTTGGCCTGCCCAATGTCGGCAAGTCGACGCTGTTCAACGCGCTGACCGAGACGGCCGCGGCGCAGGCGGCGAATTATCCGTTCTGCACCATCGAGCCGAATGTCGGCGAAGTCGCCGTGCCTGACCCCAGGCTCGACAAGCTGTCGGCGATCGCAGGCTCGGCCCAGATCATCCCGACGCGACTGACCTTCGTCGATATCGCAGGGCTCGTCCGCGGCGCTTCGAAGGGCGAAGGCCTCGGCAACCAGTTCCTCGCCACCATCCGCGAGGTCGACGCGGTCGCGCATGTGGTGCGGTGTTTCGAGGATTCCGACATCACCCATGTCGAAGGCAAGATCGCGCCATTGGCCGACATCGAGACCATCGAGACCGAACTGATGCTCGCCGACCTCGACAGCCTGGAGAAGCGGGTCGACAATCTGGCGAAAAAGGCCAAGGGCAACGACAAGGACGCCAAGGAAGCGCTCGACCTCGTTAACCGCGCCCTGGTGCTGCTGCGTGAGGGCAAGCCGGCGCGGTTTCTGGAATGCAAGCCGGAGGAAGAGCGCGCCTTCGGCATGCTTGGCCTCTTGACCTCCAAGCCGGTGCTCTATGTCTGCAACGTCGAGGAAGGTTCGGCCAAGGACGGCAACAGCTTCTCAAAACAGGTGTTCGAGCACGCCAAGAAGGAAGGCGCGGTCGCGGTGGTGATCTCGGCCAAGATCGAATCCGAGATTGCGACCCTGTCACGCGAGGAGCGCGCCGACTTTCTCGAGACGCTCGGCCTGGAGGAGGCCGGCCTCGACCGCCTGATCCGCGCCGGCTACCAGTTGCTCGACCTCATCACCTATTTCACCGTCGGCCCGAAGGAAGCCCGCGCCTGGACCATCCACCGCGGCACCAAGGCGCCGGCGGCGGCCGGCGTGATCCATACCGATTTCGAAAAGGGCTTTATCCGGGCCGAGACCATCGCCTATGCCGATTACGTCGCGCTGAACGGCGAAGCCGGCGCCCGCGACGCCGGCAAGCTCAGGCTGGAAGGCAAGGAATATGTCGTCGCCGACGGCGACGTGATGCATTTCAGGTTTAATACGTGAGAAGTCGGTGTGCGTGCCCCGGACGCGGCGCAGCGCGTGAGCGGTGCGCTGCAGAGCCGGGGCCTATCCGGCGTGGGTCCCGGCTCTGCGGAGCAGCGTGAAGAACGCTGCACCGCGTCCGGGACACGAACTTACCGCATCCCGCCCTGATCTCGGATCGCGCCGAGATGCTCGTTGATGCGGAAGACGATCAGGATGAATTCCGCGGCGATGCGCGAAAACACCACGCCGACCACGACGCCGGCGATCGAGGACAACAGCAGGATGAATCCGCCGAACGGGCTGACCGCCATCGCGGCAAGCGCCGAAAAAATTCCGGATAGGCCGAACAGCACGATCAAGCCGATGACCAGCCAGTAGAAAGTCTTGATAATCGTGGGCGTTATGAAGCGGTCCCACTGAAATAGATCCTGAAAATCGAACATCGATGGTTCTCCGGCGGGTCAAGAAACCTAGTCCCAGACGGCACAGGGCTAGCTCCGAAAACTGCTTCGGGCAAGTCAGGGCGAGCGCCGGCAGCGGTACTCGCCCGTGGCGAACGAGCCATGCGGGTGGGCGGGTTGAGATTGCTGCAAATAACGGCCACAATCGGGCTTCCCCGCCGCAATCCTCAATCCAAATCGTCAACTGATGACAACGCTGACCTTCGAAGACTTCACGCCCGGCCATTTCGGCACGTTCGGACCGCGCCACGTCACGCGCGAGGAGATTTTGGCGTTCGCCGCCGAATTCGACCCGCAACCGATGCATCTGGACGAAGCTGCTGCCAACGCGTCGATGCTGAAGGGGCTGTCCGGTTCGGGCTGGCATCTCGGCTCGCTCGTGATGCGGATGCTGTTCGACGGGTTTATCGGCCGCACCGCCTCGCTCGGCTCGCCCGGTGTCAACGAAATGCGCTGGCTGTCGCCGCTGCGCCCGGGCGATGACCTGACGCTGGATGTCAGCGTCGCGGAGGCCAGGATTTCGAAAAGCCGGCCCGAGACCGGCATCGTGACCCTCAAGAGTACGATCCGCAACGCGGCCGGGGTCGTACTGTGCGAGATGGAGTCCCCGATGATTGTGCGCCGCCGCCTTGAAGCAGGAGCGGAGTAGCGATGCGTTTCTTCGAGGACATCGAGATCGGCGCGCAGCGCGAGTTTGGATCGTTTACCTTCACGGCCGACGACATCAAGCGGTTTGCCGCGCAGTTCGATCCGCAGCGCTTTCACCTCGATGAGGAAGAGGGGCGCAAATCCCTGTTCGGGGGGCTGGCCGCATCGGGCTGGCACGTTGCGGCGGTGTGCATGAAGCTCTTGGTCGCCGACGGCAAGCGATTGACGGCCGAGGCCGCCGCACGCGGTGAGAAGGTCGCGGTGTGGGGGCCGTCGCCGGGTTTTCGTGAATTGCGCTGGGTCAGGCCAGTGTTGGCGGGCGATACCGTCAGCTTTTCCAACCAGGTCGAAACCAAGCGGACCTCGGAGAAGCGTCCCGAATGGGGCATCCTGCAGGCCCGCAATACCGGCACCAACCAGCGCGACGAAGTCGTGTTCTCGTTCCTCGCCACCGCGTTCGTGCCGCGACGGAATGCGGGTTAATTGTAGCCCGCCAACTCTGTCCGGCGAAACATGGTTAGCCAATTGTTTCGTTAGTGCTTCGTAATCCAAGACTCCACGAAACCGTTTTTTTGCTAACGCATTTTGAACTTTCTGCCTGCCAAATGCGTCTCAGGGGAAGTACCGAGGGGATGAAAATGGCAGATCGCAGCGGCCTGAAATTCGTCGGCTTTGTCTTCGCAACCGTCACGATGGCGGTGATGCTCACCGCCACGATGGTGGTGAAATCCTATGCCGACGGCGTTTACACGATCGAGGACACCGCGTTCGTCCGCCAGTAGTTGCGGATCGGGCAAGCATAGACGCCGAATCTCAAAAAAGATTCAGCGGCTCCAGATCAACGTCATTGCCACGACCGCAAGCGTCAGCAGTCCGACGAAGCGGATCACGAGCGTGCCCATGCTATGCGACGATTGCCGCAACGGCATTGAATTCATGTTGTCTGGCTGAACGTTTTGCATCGCCGGTGTGTGTCCCCAAAAAGGTGCCTGCCGCCAAGTGACGACATCCGTCGTTGGACGCGACCGTGCTTATAAAGTTCAGATCGAACACAGCCAAACAAAACCGCCGCGCTCAGTTACGGAACGCGGCGGAGTGTTAGATTTTTGCAACGATCAGATTAGGCGTTGCGCAGGCCGTCGGCAGCGCGCTTCCACTGCGTGACGTTGTCGGCAATCATGCGCGTCGACTTCATCGCCGCCTGGCTGAGCTGCGCATAGCCCGAGATCTCGCGCTGGACGCGCTGGCCTTCGGCATGAAGCAAGTCGCGGAGGCTTTCGAGTTCGGAAATCAGCTTCTCGATTTCCGCCAGCGACGTGCCGGCGACGCGCTGGATCAGCGAATTGACGTTGTTGACGGTCGCTTCGGCATTGGCGTCGATCGGCATGGCGTCCGGGGCCACCGCGGGCCGACGCAGATAGGCGATATCGTTGCGAACGAAATCGCGGATGCCGGCCTCGACTTCGGACACGGCGGCGAGATCGTTGTCGACTTCCGGGTTGGAATCAACTTGTTCGGAACGAATGGTGGCGTTCATCGGCTATTCCTCTGTTTCGCTTTCAGGCGAGCGCGGACAGTCCCCCGCACGACGAAGTGGAGCGGCCCCATCTGTCCTGCCGATTTTGTCCGCATCTTGGCCAATCTGCGGCAATGGTGGTTCATTCTCTGGGGCGGTACCCTCGAGATCGGAAAACGCGTCAAATTGGGACGATTTCGGCCCTCACCAGCTACGCCTGAAGCCGGCGCTGAGGCTCTTGTTGGCGGCACCCGAGGGAGTTTCGCCGATCGAGCCGGAGATGGTGACGCCGTCGAACAGCTTCTGCTCGGCGCCGACCTTGCGCAGCCACTTGTCGTCGGATGTCGATAGCGTCTGGCCGGCGATCAAGCTGGTGCCGGTGTCGGCAATGCTGAGCTTTGCCGACTGGTCGGTCTCGTAGCTGCTGGCCGGATGGCCGACGATGCCGGGCACCGGCACGATACCCTGCTGGATCAGGTTGTAGTCGTTCTTCAGGGTCAGCGAATACTGCTCGCTGATTGGCAGCGATTTGCTCAAGGATGTGCCGAGCTTGCTCTGCTCGGATCCGGGATCGACCCGGGCCTCGACCGCGGTCGTGTCCCAAATCGAGCCAACGCCTGGGGCCGTAATCGCAGCCCACGCGGTACCGGACGATTGCGGCAGGCTGCCGCCATTGGCAAGTTTTTCCGAAAGCAGTTCGGACGTCGTCACCGTGCCTTGCCGCGCGACCGTCATGTCGGCGCCGATCCGCGCATCCCAGAACGGCGAGATGGATTGCTTGACCGATACCGCGGAGGTGCCGTTCGGTCTTTCATTGGCGGACCATGAGGCATCCGCGCTGGCAGCGCCTTTCGACGAATTGCCTCCCTTCGGCGCCTGAAAGCTCAGGGTCGATGCATCGACGTTGAGTTGGCTCCAGTCGAGCTTTTCGACGTCGATGTCCTTCATGATGTCGGCATCGTTGACGCTGGGAGCCGCCTCGGCTTCTTCAGCCTCTTGCATCTCCGGCTCGTCGGTCGGCGGCGTTTGCGCCGCCACAGCCAATATCGATGCCAAACTTACGCCGGCCACCAGCATTGGCAGCCGCGCCCAGCCAAATCGCATTTTCGGAATCATTGCCCCGCCCGCATTCCCAGTCGCGCCAAGAATGCGTTTGTTTTAGTGCGAAATTATGACCGGGTTCTTGTCATTGCGAGCCAACGGGTCGCGCGAATGCGCGCCCGATGACAGGCTCCGCGAAGCAATCCATCTCTCTGCGCACGGCGAAGCATGGATTGCTTCGTCGCTTGCGCTCCTCGCAATGACGGCACCTGTGAGTTACACCGCCATCCGCGGCAGGTGAATCGGGTAGCCGATGGTCTGTTCGACCAGATCGAAGGTGTCGACCAGCACGCGCAGATTGGTCAGGCGGCCGGCCCTGAACTGGGCGAAATGGGCGATGCGCAGGCTGATCGGCTTGTCCGAATCCAGCGCGGTCAGCGAATAGCGCATCATCGAGGCGGCCGTATCCACTCCCAGCATGATCGATTCGCGGTCGAAGCGGTGGACGCGGAAATTGTCCGCGACCTGCCGGACCACCTCCATCACGGCCGCCTTGCCGCGGCGCTGGCCGAAGAAGGGATACATATCGATCGGTCCATAGATCGCCCAGTCGACCTCCTCGTCGAGCAGGGCTTCGAGATCGGCGGGCTGGCGTTCATTGATCGCACGATACAACGCGCGCGAAAAACGCCAGAGACTATGCTCTGTCATTTTGATTTGGTCCTAAAAACTGGATTTCAAAACGGCAATCGCGCCCAATCGGGCGTCTTCATCGACACCGGGCCGAAATGCCGAACTTCACTGTTGCAGCCAGAAATAGAGCAGTTTCGCCAGAACACAATTGTCGTTTTTGCAATGCACAAATGCGACTGTTCTGGCCGCATTATCGGTCGTGGCGGCGCACCGGTTCGCGCTCGATGGCGATCTCGGCGTCGCGAATGGCGATGATGCCGAACAGCAGGGCACAGCCGATACCGCCGATCGCGGCCCCCATCGGCATGAAGGTGAAGAACACCAGCACGCTGCTATAGCCTTCAAAACTCGTGGTTTTGAAGATTTCCACCCAGGCGAGACCCACCCCGATGCCCAGTGCCGCGCCTCCCAACGCCCCCAACGCCAAACCAAGCAAAGCCAGCAACGCGATCTTCATATGATCTTCTGGTCCGCAAACAGCCTCGCAGTGTGTCGCGGCCGGCGCGATCAGGTTCATGGCGGGGAGGGAATAGGTGGTGCTGTCATTCCGGGGCGCACGAAGTGCGAACTACGGTGCGCAATTGCGCACCTGAGAATCTCGAGATTCCCCGATGCGCAATTGCGCATCTGAGGTCTGGTCCTAACGGACTATCCCGGAATGACGCCGTTGGGCAAACGCTAAATCGGCTCCGGCCTTCTACCGGTCAGGATCGCGGCGACGTCGCGTTCGAGCAGTTGCTGGACCAGATCGAAGGTGTCGATGATTTCCCTGATCTGGCTGATCTTGCCGTCGCGTAGCGTGTAGAAGCCGGCGATGTCGAACTGCACCATGCGCTGATTGATGCTCTTGCGGAAGAACACGCGGATGAACGCGGCCGCCTTGTCGCCCTCGACGACCAGGATCGGCACCTCGCAGCGCAGTTCGGAATAGCGGGCGCGGACGGCGTTCCACATCTCGCGCATTTCGGCCTTGCCGCGACGGTGGCCCATATGCGGCAGGATGTCGATCGGGGCGTTGGCGAGCGATTCGATGTCGTCGGTGCAGCGCGCCAGCGCGCCTTCGACGTCGCCGGAATACAGGATGTTGAGGAAATCCAGTACGCGCTGACGATGAGATTCCTCGGTCATTCGTCCACCCCGTCTGGGTTCGATCCGGCTCTGCGGCCCAGTCCATTGTGAAGGGAAGGGCGGGGGATCAATCAGCAAAAGCAACCTACAGTATGTGACGCGGTGGTTTCCAAAAGGTTCACTGCCGCCCGCGATGCGGCGCATCGTCCGGAGACGCGCGGAGCCTGTCATCGGGCCGCGCTACGCGCGGACCCGTTGGCGCTCGTCACCATTGAGGGCTTATGACACGGTAAGATTAGCGCTAGGCCAGGATAGTGCTGCCGCTCCTGTCCGGTCGGCTAAGCGGCGTCTTGGTTGCGATCACCGCCCGGATGTCGTCGGCCAGTTCGCGGTAATGCAAGCCGAGGCGCAGGTATAGCTCGCGCTTCGCCCCATCCGACGTCAACTTGCCGATCAAATCGCATTCGGCAGCGAGAGTCTCGAACCGCTCCAATTTGGCTTCAAGGTCGGTCATGACGCGTCTCCCCAACAGCCACCAAGGGGATCAGCTTACGCCTTCATTTTACGTCACGGCTAACATCGTTATCGGATAGAACTAATTTACAGCCTCGGCGATTGCGTGGACGCTCCGGCAATCGTTGTCTGGTAATTTGCCTCGGGAATTCCCAAGCGAAGCAAAGCCTCCTGGCCAGGTACCCGGATGAGAGGGCGTCAGAGAATGCCCGGCTCACGACCGATCGGCGGACGCTTTGAGTGCACCCGCGGACGGAGACGTTGGGCCACGCTTTCTGGTGGCGCGAGTAGACATTGGCCACCGGAAGAAACGCCGATGTGCTATCATGCCGGCGCCAACGTCGCACAAATGACGCGGTGCTCAGATGATCACAATCCCGGAACTGGTGGCGCAAGCTTTGGGGTCGTTTCTGGCCTCGGATACAAAGAGCCGGTTTGGCTCCTCCCATGCCCGGCTGGCTGAATTTCTCCCCTATGCAGCCAGGCTCACATTGGAATGCATCGGCAACAGCGATGCCCTGTATCACAACATCGAGCACACAATGCTCGTGACCCTTGCCGGGCACGATATCCTCATGGGTCGGGCGATGCTACGGCCAACGACGGCAGACGATTACGCCAATTTCATCCTGGCGTGCCTCAGCCACGACATCGGATTCGTTCGTGGAATTGTCCAGGGAGATGACGGAGATTCCTATGTCGCAGATCTCAGCGGCCGCACTGTTCGCCTGGCGCGAGGTTCATCCGATGCTGCGCTGGCAGCCTACCATGTGGACCGCTCGAAGCTGTTCGTCTTCGAGCGGCTCGACACTGCCGAAGAAGTCGATGCGAGCCGGATCGCCAGGGCAATCGAATATACCCGATTTCCCTATGTTGATTCATCGTCAAACGACGAGCTGATCGAAGAAGAGGGCCTGTTGCTGCGCGCGGCCGACCTCATCGGGCAGCTCGGCGACCCCAACTATCTGAAGAAAGCGAATGCCCTGTTCTACGAATTTGAAGAAGTCGGCATGAACAAAACGCTCGGCTACGAGACGCCGGCAGACGTTGTTTACAAATATCCGCAGTTCTATTGGAACAACGTCGCGCCGCAGATCCAGACGGCAATACGCTATCTCAATGTCACGTCGAGTGGACGGCAATGGATAGCAAACCTGCACAGCAACGTTTTTCGGGCCGAGCGCGAAATGAACTTGTCCGGCCCGCAGCCGTGATAATGGCATGCTCGCTCCGCGTGAATGAAGCGTCAGCCGCCGGTGCTAGCCGTGATAGCTCGGCGAATTCCGCGCCAGCCCATCGAACGTGTCGAACAGCCGCTCGCGCCAGGCATAAACCGGATCTTCTTCCATCAGCAGCTTGAACGGGCTGACCACGCGCGCCCACTGGAACGCGCCGAACACGATATAGTCCGCATAGTTCGCTGCCGTGCCGCCGAGGAAGGGCTGCGTCCGCAATGTCAGCCGCAGCGGATCGAGGCTTTTGCGAAAACCTTCGACCGCCTTGTCGCGGCCGGCCATGATGTCTTCCAGCTTTTTGCCAAAGCGCGCCTCGCGCGACGCGCGGAAATAGGCGGCGTCCTCCGGCTTCAGGTTGAGCGGGATGTCGGCGATGATGAGCGGAAACATGCCGCCGATCACGCCATCGCCCCACCAGTTCAGCATCCGTCCCATGGCGCGGCCGCCTTCGCCGCCGAACAGCGACGGACGGTCCGGATACTTGTCTTCGAGATAGTTGGCGATGGTCCAGGAATCGACGACCGCGCTGTCGCCGTCGAGCAGCACCGGCACCTTCTCCGAGCCATGCGGCGCGATCGCGCTTTTCTCGGAAAAGCACCAGGGAATCGTCTCCGCCGACAGCCCCTTATGCGCCAGCGCCATCCGCGTTCGCCAGCAGAATGGGCTGAACGGACGGGATGGATCGGTACCGACGAGTTCGTAGAGTTTGAGGGACATCGGCGACATCTTGCGCGAGCAGCGGCAACTACACAAGCGCTGTCATTGCAAGGAGTGCATGCAACGAGGTGTCCGCGTAGCTCGAAGACGAGGCGAACGCAATCCATCATCGGCCCCCTGCCAATCGGCGCTGCTTGAACGACGGATAGCTTTCCACGCCGTAGAACTACGGGAGAAGCACAAGCCTCAGCGGCCTTGAGGACCCTTTGGCAATATCGAAAGCAGTATGAGCGCTCTTCGGCAGTATCTCGGAAGGAGTATTGAATCTCCTTTCCACGCTCGAATACGCTTGGGTTCATTAGCGAAATTCAGAAGTTGACCCGGATTGAGACGCTGACCCGATAATACCTCAGATAGTACGCCAGAAGATTATACCGTTAGAAGAGGCGTTCATTGCAATGCGCCACACCATCGAGACCGCACCAAGAGATGGGAAAGCCGTAATCCTGGAGCATGATCCTACTGGGACCTATGACATTGCTCAGTGGTCGGCTCACGCGGGTCAGTGGGTCACTGAAAATGGTGAGCCAAGCAAGATCACGCCGACGCATTGGCGTCCAATGCCGGGCGACAAATATCTCCCACAAGAGCACGATGAAGCGCACACCTCCTCCCGGTTCTGGCCGTCTTCGCCGCGCGCGCGGCGGCTAATCACGGCTTGCTGGATCACGCTCATCGCGGCGGTGGTCATACGTCTCTACTTCGGCTTCGGGCAAGACACCTCGTTGCACGGTGAGGACTTGCAGAAACCCAAGTCATTGGCGCTTCGGCAGCAAGCCGAGCCCGGTCAAGCGGAAGCGGGTACGAAGGCTGTGCAGGCCGAGCAGACCGTAGAGGCGCCCGGTACCCGACGGGCTATCGAGGGGCTAGATACGAAGCTGCAGACTGCGGCTGCGAACCGCGCACAATCGTTCGAACAAGAGCGGCAGAAAACGGCTGCCCTGGCGCAGGAGGCCGCGACTGAGCGACAAGTGCCGACCACGAGCGCGGCGGAAAGCCGTCAAGCTCTCGATGAGGAACGCGCACGCAGTGCCGCGCTGAAGAGCGAACTTGCCACGGCGCGGCGCGAAAACGAGACGCAAGCGGCGCAATTGAGCAAGGCGAACGAGGAGGTGCGGCAATCCAGGCAGGCGGCAACCGCGGACAGCGCACAATCGCTCGCACAGGAACGGCAGAAGGCTGCAGCCCTGGCGCAGGAGGTCGCAGCGGCGCGACAAGAGCTGACCACAGGCGCGGCGCAGCACCGGGAAGCGCTCGACGAGGAACGCAAGCGCAGTGCCGAGCTGAAGAGCAAACTCACTACAGCCCAGCGCGAAAACGAGACGCAAGCGGCGCAGTTGAGCAAGGCGAACGGGGAAGTACGGCAGCTCAAGCAAGCTGCCGCAGACACCGCAGAATCGCTCGGACAGGAGCGGCAGAAAACGGTTGCCCTCGGACGGGAGGCCGCAGCTGCGCGACAAGAACTCATCATAAGCACGGCGAAACATCGTCAAGTGCTCGACGAGGAACGCGCACGGCAGGCCGCACAGTGGAGCGAACTTGCGGCGGCGCAGCGCGAGATAAAGGCGCAGGCGGCGCAACTGCGCAAGGCGAATGAGGAAATCGGGCAACTCAGGCAGGCGGCAGCGACGGACAGCTCGCTCGAACAGGAACGGCAGAAGACCGCCGCCCTCGCGCAGGAGGCCGCGGCTGCGCGGCAGGAGCTGACCGCGAGTACGGCGAAACATCGTCAAGCGCTCGACGAGGAACGCGCACGGCAGGTCGCACAGTGGAGCGAACTTGCGGTGGCGCAGCGCGAGATAGAGGCGCAGGCGGCGCAATTGCGCAAGGCGAGCGAGGAAATCAGGCAGGGGGCACAATCGCTCGAACAGGAACGGCAGAAGTCGGCTGCCGTCGCGCAGGAGGCCGCGGCTGCGCAGCAGGAGCTGACCGTGAGCGCGGCGAAGCATCGTCAAACGCTCGATGGGGAACGCGCGCGCAGCGCCGCGCTGACGGGCGAACTTGCCACAGCGAAGCGCGAAAACGAGATGCTAACAGCGCAACTGCGCAACGCCAGCGAGGAGATGGAGCAGCTCAAGCAAGCGGCGGAACGCTCCCTGACCGACCTGCGACAATCTCTGCAGCAAGAGCGCGACCGAACCGAGGTAATGGCACGAGAAATCGAGTCCTCGCGGCACACGATTGCTGTGCGTGCTGACCCTGAACCGACGGCCAACAGCAGCATTTCCACCGCAGCGCACGTGATCGAGGTAGCCGCGACGGCGCAGCCGCCGGCCGAGGAAGCGCAAGGGAGTCCGGAGGCGACGAGGTTAATCGCGCGCGCCCGCACGCTGCTTGGTCAGGGAAATATTGGGGCAGCGCGGATCGTGCTCGAGCGTGCTGCCGAGACGGGTAGTGCACGGGCAAGCTTCACGCTCGCAGAGACATATGATTCCGCCATTCTTTCCACATGGGGAACATACGGTACGCGCGGCGATGCGATCAAGGCGCGCGAGCTCTATGCGAAGGCTCGTGCCGGCGGAATTCGGGATGCAAAGGATCGATTGGAGCGGCTGGATCAGTGAGAGGATGACGTTCTGATAATTGGGCATGGAGCCAGGCGGGCCATGGCCGGCTGAAGCCGAAGTTTATACAAAAGGATATTACAGATGAACATGATTTCCAGATCGAGCATTTTGCTCACGTTCGCTGTGTTGGCGCCGATCATTCTGGTGCTTCAGCCTGCCACCTTGGATGCACAAACGCAGAGCGCCCGCAAGGCGCAACGCTCCCCAACGCAGATCTCTGAAAAAGAGAAGATGAATGCCTGGACGGTCGGCCTCGCCGGCGGCTTGCTAGAGGGTGCGCCCCTCCGCCTCGCGGCAGAAATCGCCCGCGTTGTCGACGACGGGCCGAATTTGCATGTGCTACCGATCGTCACCCGGGGCGCTACCGAAAACCTGAACTCGCTGCTCTATTTGCGCGGTGTCGACACGGCGATCATCAATTCCGACGCGCTCGAAGAGTACAAGGTTCAGGTACCCGAGATCCAGCGCCGCATTACCTACCTGCTCAATCTCTTTCCCTCGGAGCTACATATCTTTGTTCGACCCGAAATCCAGAGCCTGCAGGATCTCGCCGGCAAGAAAGTGAACTTCAATACCCAGGGAACGGCCGCCGCCTATTCGGGACCCCTGATCTTCAGCCGTCTCGGCATCAGTTCAGAGAACACCTTCATTCCGCATCAGATCGCGCTGGAGCAGATGCGCAAAGGCGAGATGGCGGCCGTCGTCTTCATCACGTCGAAACCGGTTAACGCCTTCGTGCGCGGGCACTGGGATCCCGGCTTCAAGTTCCTGCCCGTCAAATACGAAAGCAAGTTCGAGGATTACTATCTTCCCGCGGTGCTGGAAGCGGCCGAATACCCCGGTCTGATCAAGCAAGGCGAGCGCGTTCAGACGATTGCGGTACCGACCGTTCTGGTCGCTTTCAATTGGCCGGCAGGGACAAACCGCTATCAGCGCGTCGCCCGCTTTGTTGATGCTCTGTTTTCCCGTATCGGCAAGCTGCAGGGGCCGGGCTTCGACCCGAAGTGGAAGTCGATCAATCTGGCCGCGACGGTCCCCAGCCTCGCCCGCTTTGCGGCGGCGCAGGAGTGGCTGGATCGCCAGGCACGCGCGGCACAGGTGTCGCGATGAAAGCGCTCCCTCTCTCGGTCGCGTTCGAAGTCGTCAGCAGAATCGCGCTCGCGCAAGGCCCGACCGACCCGATGGCGGATCTTCGCGCTTGCTCCCAGTTCGAGCGCGAAGAGCGGCTGGAATGTCTGGACAATGTGCTGCGCAATATTGCGCCGGCCCGACCGGCCCCTGGGGGCGACAATTGGATTGTCAGCGAGACCACTTCGCCCGTTGACTATTCGCCGATCATCACCGCCACCACCCTGTCCCACGGCGGCTCAAATGATCATCCGATGCAACTCTCGATTCGCTGCCGCGCCGGCCGCACTGAAACGGTCATTGCAGGACCGGTCTTCTCCGGCAACGCGAAGGATTATTCCATTTCTTACCGCATCGATGACGATCAGCCCGTGCGGCTTGCGGGAGCCCAGCCGTCGTCCGGAACCGGTGTAGCGTTCACCGGGGACGTCGTGCGCTTGCTGCAGTCGCTGCCCGAGCAGGGCGAGCTTGCCGTTCGTGTGGTGAACCGGACCGGCACCGCCCAGGAAGGACACTTCTTGCTTGGCGGGCTGAAAACGGCGCGAGAGCGGCTCGCCGCAGTGTGCAAATGGCCACACACGGTAGCCGGTCCACGCAACTGAGGTCGTCGAACAATCACGGGAGAAGCGTCATGACAAGGATTGGAAATGCAATCAGAGTGATGGTCGGCGTCATAGCGCTGCTCATTGTGGCGCCGCCATCAGCGCCGGCGCAGGAAAAGAATCAAGCGGCGCTGGTGAAGAAGCAGGCGGCACCTGCGCAAGGGTTGAAGCGTACCGTTGCGGTTGCCGTTGTCGACAAGAAGCCGCACCGCCTGATCTTGCAGGTGAATTCGAACGAGCCCGCGATGATGAATCTCGCGCTCAACAATGCAACGAACGTTGTGCAGTATTACAAGGACCTCGGCGAGAACGTGGCGATCGACATCGTCACTTTCGGCCCGGGCCTGCATATGCTGCGCGACGACACCTCGCCGGTCAAGGCGCGGATCAAGGCGATCTCGGAGAGCAATCCATCGATCTCGTTCCAAGCCTGCGCCAATACGCGCGACAATATGGGCAGGGCCGAAAGCAAGGAAATTCCGTTGATCTCAGAGGCGAAGGTCGTGAAATCCGGAGTCGTGCGTGTCATGGAGTTGCAGGAGCAGGGCTGGACATATGTAAAGCCGTGATGATGGCGCCCCTGCGGAGCCGGCAGCTTTCGCCTGACGGCCAGCGATTGCGCAGCTTTACCGCCGCGCAATCGCTGGATTCATCCTAAGCGCACGATGGCACCGAATGCCTAGACCGTCGAAATCCCGTCGATCGGGCTGATATCGCCGACGAAGCGCAGCAGATCGGCCATGGTGAATTCGCCCTGTGTCTTGGACGGCAGCGTCGGCTTCCAGTTCTTGCCCTTCAGCCACAGATACGATTGACGGTCGCCGTGGACGAGGCCGACGAACACTTCGGCCACGATCGTGGCGCCCACCGGTCCGAGCTTCTCGCCGCCGCCGCGCTGCTCGGCCTCCTTGAGGATGTAGTACCAGAGCGGTGTGTGCTCGTGCAGGCCGTGCTTCTTTGCCGCGGCGCCATCCGTGCCACTCGCGATCTCAGCCGGGGTGAGCGGATTCTTGATCTTCATCGCCTTGGCGACATCCTGTCCCGACGGCAGCCCCAGCATCACGCCGCGCTTGAGATTGCGGAACGGCAGGCTACCGCCACCGCCCGGCAGCTCGTGCAACTGCGGTATCAGGAACGGATCGATCTTCCGCGAGGGATTAAGCCGCACATTGGGAGGATTGGCCGCCAGCACCTCGTGATAGCGGCGCCAGTCGATGATCCAGTTGCTCGAGAGCACAGGTATAGGCAGCGGCGGCTGCACCGGATCGGGCGCGAGATCGCCGATGATGCCGCCCGACAGGCCGGTGAACCTGAACAGCAGATTGAGCGTAGCGGGAATGCCGCCGCCCGGCGTGAACTTGCGGTTGTGGCTGTAGACCTCGCGCACCATGCTATGGCCGAAGCGGTACGCCGCCGCGGAAAACTCGACCGGCATATAGGGCGTCTTCTTGAAGCGGTAGAAGCGGCGGCCCTGATCGAGGATCTTGGCGACGATTCCTTTCTCGGTGATGCGCTCCACGAAATCATGCAGCACCATCCATTGGTAATGCCAGGTCACCGTCTGGCGCGCCTGCGTGAATATCTCGCCGGCCGGCACCCCGGACGCAGCAAGACGGTCGCAGACCTTGTTGTGAAACTTCAGCATCGCCAGGTGCGTCTGGGCAACCACGAGATTCTCGTCATTGCGATGATCGCCGATCAACGCGAAGCCTTCCGGGTTACGTGGCAGGTCGTTGCGCGGCGTGATGGTTACATCGTCAACGCTGATGGTCTTGCCGAGCAGCAGTTTCGGACCGGGCGACTTACCGTCGGCATCGCCGGGATTGCGCGCGTAAAGTTGCCGGCTGCCGTCGGGACCGAGACCGTAGACGCTGTCGAGATCGAGCGCCGGCGTACGGAAGTTTTCGACCGCCGTCGGGTCGGCTTCCTTGTCGCCGAACGAGGTGAGATCGAGCGTGATGTCGTGATCGACAAATTGGCCGAGATAGGTGAAGCCCGCCGGGATCTTGGTGTTGTTGCCGGCGGCGTCACCGGGGTTGGGATCCTTCATCGCGTCGGCAAGCTCCTGCAGCGGCGCGTCGTCGACGGCGAGCGGTTCGAGATTCGGAAACATCCGTCCGAACATTCCGGGATCGTCATGTCCGGAAAGCGAATCGAGAAACTGTCGGGTCGGTTGGCGGCCAGCCTTGCCATGGCCGGGCTGGACATTCACTTGAGTTGCCATCACTTCCTCCAATCGCAAATGTTGGGAGAAGAGGGGTACCGGTGTGTCGCGTGTCAGGTCAGTAAAGATACAGGTAAATTAGCTCGATACCCCTCGAAAGGGTTCAGTCAGCAAAACCCATCTCCAGATTGTGGCCAATCGGAGCGCGGTGCCAGCGGTTTATTTTTCGATTTGTGTGAGCAGCTTCACTGACCGGATGCGATGTCGAACTCTCTGCGTAGCTCGGCGTCGGTGTAAAAACACACGCCGCCATCGAGATCCCGCACCAGCCACTCCTGCAGATACACGATCTGTGTCCCGCTTTGTCGTTCATGTCGGAGCTCGAGGTGCCCGTCCTCGCTTCGCTGCAGCGAGCAACTGGATTGAACCCAGCTCGGCCATTCGTGCAGCGGCTGTCCGGTGAACTGCCAGGCGATCAACGCCACGTTGGTTGGGCGTGGCTTCAGCTTCAGTGTGGTGTCCACAATCGTCTCCGAAACAACGAGTCCTGCGGTTTGACAACGCCCGGGCCCGGCAAAAGTTGGGCGTTTACGCGGCGATTCTCGCCATGATTCGGCGATATTGCCTATGCGTGCTGGGGATGGATATCTGGGGATACGCGTGAATCCCCAGCCTATCACGCCGGAAAGGCGGACCAGGCAAGCCAAGTCCCGGCGATGCTGCGTTACCGCACCACTGCCGCGGTCTGGCCGAACAGGATTCGGCGCTCCTCCTCGGTGCGGTTGACGGGCTGGCCAAAGTTCGGATTGACCTCTTTCGCCTTGGCATAGGCGCGCTCGGTCGCGGGGCGGGCGCGGATGGTCTCCAGCCAGCGCTTCAGATGCGGGAAGTCGTCGATGTTCTGGCTCTGGTTCTTGTAAGGCACGATCCAGGAATAGCTCGCCATGTCGGCGATCGAATAGTCGCCCGCGATGAACTCGCGATCGGCCAGACGCTTGTTGAGCACGCCGTAGAGCCGGTTGGTCTCGTTCACGTAGCGGTCGATCGCGTATTTGATCTTGTCCTGGGCGTAGTTGGAGAAGTGATGGTTCTGCCCGGCCATCGGCCCGAGATTGCCCATCTGCCAGAACGTCCACTGGATCGCGTCATAGCGGCCGTAGAGATCGGACGGTAGAAACTTTCCGGTCTTCTCGGCGAGATACAGCAGCATCGCGCCAGACTCGAAGATCGAAATCGGTTTTCCTCCGCCCTTGGGTTCATGATCGACCATCGCGGGGATGCGGTTATTCGGCGCGATCGCCAGAAACTCCGGCTTGAACTGGTCGCCTTTGCCGATGTTGACCGGAAATATTTTGTACTTCAGCCCGGTCTCTTCGAGGAACATCGTGATCTTGTGGCCGTTCGGCGTGGTCCAGTAGTGAAGGTCGATCATGGGGCGATCCTGCTGGTTGAAATCCGTGCATCGCAAGAAAGATGCGGATGCATGAATTTGATCGGACCGATGTCCCAAGTCAATGCGGGCTAAGGGCGTCGCGCGGAAATGTGATGACGGCTGGCGCCGCGAGACTAGCGTTGCGGCACGCCGATGCGGCCGTGCTCTCGCAGCAGCTTTTCGCCTGATGCGGTGACGGTCACCATCAGTCCGGTTCCGGCGATGGTTTCGCGCACGACATAGCCGCGATCGGAAGCGTCTTCCCAGATGGTCAGGCGCGGACAGGAGGTCCGCCAGGTCGCGACCACTTCTGCGTAATTCCGCGGCTCGCGGGCGACCCATTCGACGAAGTCGAGCACCAGTGGATCTGCAGCATCCGACATCAGCCCTCTCCCTTCAGAAGGAAGCAACCGAGCCGCGAACCAGCAACAGCCAGCTTCCGTAGAGAATGTAATAGCCGGCTACCGTCGTAATCAGCCGGTTGGCCCAGGTACGAAACTGCGCGTCGCTCATCGCCTCAAGAATCCGCCGCGCCAGTGTGGTGCCGAGCATCGAGGCCGCGATCGCAACTGCAGCCAGCACGGGATCGAGCGTCGCTGCCTGGTCGATGATGCCGCCGAAATAGATCAGTTTGGTGAGATGGCTGACGACCTGGCAGGTTGCCTTGGTGGCGACCACCTCGCGGCGGCCGAAATTGCCGCCGAGAAAGAACGTGTCCATCAGCGGGCCGGAAACGCCGGTCATCAGCATCAGCCCCATGCAGATGAAGCCGTAGAACGAGCCCTGCCAGATGCTGTCCGGGTTCGGCTTGAGGTTCTTCGGCATCAGCCGCGCCATGAACGGCGTGGCCCCGAGCAATAGCAAGGCAATCGGCTTGTCCGGCACGTAGCGGGTGAGCGACCAGAGGCCGAGCGCCAGCGCGCAGCCGATCAGATAAACGAACACCGGCCGCCAGCGGATATGCGCCCGCCACAGAAACGCGCGCCAGCCGTTGGAGGCCATCTGCGTGATCGCGTGCAGCACCATCGCGGTGGGCAGCGGCATCAGCATCAGCAGCACGCCGATCAGGATCATCCCGCCGGCCATGCCGAACAGGCCGGACAGAAACGCCGTCGCGACCATCAGGGCACCGAGGGCTGCAATCATCAGGGCCGTCATCGGCAATCTCCACAATCATATTTCTGCCGTGCTTGGACGGCGTGCGCAAACTGAGTTATCTTGCTCTGGCATCAGTTTTCCTGAGGGTCATGTGCGGCGGCTGCTCTTTCTCAACGGCATCAAGGCGTTCGAAGCGGCAGCGCGCACCGGCAGCTTCGCCGCCGCCGGGACCGAGCTCAACGTTTCGGCCGCCGCCGTCAGCCGGATGGTGCATCTGTTGGAAGAGCGGCTGGGGGTGGCGCTGTTCGAGCGGAAGGCCAACCGCCTCGTGACCACCGCCGCCGGCCGCGCCTATCAGAACGGGCTGACGCCGATCTTCGACGCGCTGGCGAGCCTGACCGCGCAGGTGACCGCGCCTGCAAGCGTGCGCGTGCTGACCATCGGCGTCGGTCCGACCTTTGCGATGAAATGGCTGATCCCGCGGCTGGCGGATTTCCGGAAAGAGGAGCCCGATATTGACGTGCGCATCACCACCGGCGGCGCCGCGGTGCCGTTCGGCGAGGACTGGAGTTGTGGCATCAAGCTCGGCGATGGCGAATGGCCCGGCCTGATCGTCGAGCCGTTGTTCGCCGCCGATCTGCTGCCGGTCTGCGCGCCGCGCCTTGCGAACGCGCTCAAACGTCCCGGCGATCTGAAGGGGCCGACCCTGCTGCGGGTGGCGCATTCGCCCGACGACTGGCCGTCATGGCTCGAGGCCGCCGGCACCGCCCGCATCAGCGCCCGCGGGCCGGAGTTCGAATTTTACGGCCAGGCCCTGCAGGCCGCCGTCGACGGCCTTGGCGTCGCCATGGGCATCCGCCCCTATATCGACGACGACCTTGCCGCTGGCCGGCTGGTCGCGCCGTTTGCGTTAAGTGTGCCGAAAGGCATGCGCTGGTATCTGGTGTATCGGGGATTCAGCACGGGGCAGCGCGATTTCGCCGCGTTCCGGCGCTGGATCGTTCGCGCGGCAGCGGAGCCCGCCACGCGCCGCAGGGGCCACAGACATGCCGGATGAGAAGATCGAAACGCTGGTGATCGGCGGCGGCCAGGCCGGCCTCGTGATGAGCCACCGCCTCAAGCAGCGCGGACTGTCGCATCTGGTGCTCGAGCGCCACCGGATCGCCGAACGCTGGCGCAGCGAACGCTGGGACGGATTGATATTCCAGTTTCCGAACTGGTCGGTGCGGCTGCCGGACTTTCCGTTTCCGCACAGCGATCCCGATGGGTTTTCGGATACGGCCACCATCATCAAGTTTATCGAGGCCTACGCGGATTTCGTCGCGCCGCCGATCCGCTGCGGCGTCGCGGTGACGCGGCTGTCGCAGCGCGACGGCGGGCGCTTTGTCGCCGAGACCACGGATGGCACGATCGAAGCTGACAATGTCGTCGTCGCCACCGGACCCTATCAGCGCAGCGTGATTCCGGACCTGTTGCGCGATCATCCGGTGTTTCAGGTGCGTGCCGCCGATTACAAGAATCCCGAACAGCTTCCGCCGGGCGCGGTGCTGGTGGCCGGCGCCGGCGCGTCCGGCGCGCAGATCGCCGAGGAATTGCTGCAGGCCGGGCGGCGCGTCTATCTCTCGGTCGGACGGCATCGCCGCCTGCCGCGCCGCTACCGCAGCCGCGACCTGATCTGGTGGCTCGCCGAAATGCAGTTCGACCAGATCACCCCTGAGGAGCGCGGGCCCGCGCGCCTCGGCCCGGTGATTTCGGGCGCCTATGGCGGCCGCACTATCGATTTCCGCGACTTCGCCGCCCGCGGCATGATTTTGCTCGGACGCCTCGACGCCGCGGATGGCGGCGTGCTCGACATCGCACCTAGCCTCGACAAGAGCCTTGGCGACGGCGACATCGCCTTCACCACCTTCCTCGACACCATCGATGAATATGTGAAACGGCGCCGCCTGGAACTGCCGGAAGAACCCGGCGCCCGCGCGACGCTTCCCGACCCGCCTTGCGTCACCGCGCCGCTCACGCGCCTCGACCTCGCCGCGGAGGGCATCTCTTCGATCATCTGGGCGACTGGCTACGGCGTCGATTTCGGCTGGATTGATATCCCGGTCCTCGACGCCCGCGGCGAAGCGGTTCATCGCAACGGCATCTCAGCCGTATCCGGCCTGTACTTCCTCGGCCTGCAATGGCTGTCGAAGATGAACTCCTCGTTCCTGTCAGGCGTCGGCGACGATGCCGTGGTGCTCGCGGATCATATTGCTTCCCGACGCTGAGCACTCGTGTCCCGGACGCGGTGCAGCGTGAAACGCTGCTCCGCAGGGCCGGGACCCACACGACTTTCGCCCGAACCGATGGACCCCGGAACAGCAGCGCATCACGCCGCAAGGGGCGGCGCGCTGCGCAGCATCCGGGGAACGCCGGCCCGGGCGACGTCTTCCGAAAAACTCCGCGACATGTGAACCGCTTCACATCTGCCTCCATCGCGCCGTGCTCTGCTCGCGGCATGCGCAATTCCGGGGGACGCGCCATGATCTATGGCGGCTTTGAAATCCAGTCGTTCGAAGCAGGGAGAGGGCTATGGCACGCCAGGATTCAACGGGCCGACCAGGAGCCGGTGGTGATCGATGGCCTGGCGTTTCCGACGCTCGAGGTCGGCTTCGCCTGGTCGAATCCGGAAGCGGCGATCGCGGATGCGAAAGCCCATATCGATCGCTTCATGCCGCGGTTCGCGAATCGGTAAGCGCTGTCGGCGCGCTGGCCGGCCGAATCTCCGTTCCCCGCCCCGAACATACCCTGCAGGCCACGCCGCTGCTTTCGACCTGTCCGGATTGCTCGGCCGCGCTCGCGGTCTTGCGTATCATCCCCGGCCGCGCCGGTGCCGAGTACTGGACCATGCGATGCACGCGCTGCGGCGGGATTCATCTGGATATCGTCAAGGCAGCGCCGGCCCGAGCGGATAATGGCGATCTTCGCGTCTGAGGCGCACGACGGTTCCCGATTGCGGTCTTGCTGACATCTGCTGACAGGCGGAAGCGCGCGCTTTCGCGCTGCCATTTGCCCTTTTCTCACCGGCTGACTCGTCCCATATTCGCCGCATGGCGAAGAAACCGGACGCTCCCCGAAAATCAGGCAAAATCCCGAAATCCAAGGCGCACCGGTCCGAGGTGCAACCAATCGGACCGGCGCTGGCGGAACTGCTCAATCCCGCGCTCAACCGCGGCGACGCCGGCATGGGCTCGGGCACCGGCCTGCAGCCGCCGCCCGACAATTCCTGGGACCGCCGCGCCGGCGGCGAGGCCGCCGCGCATCGCGCGCGCGCGTCGACCAAAGGGACGAGCGATGACGTCGCGAAACGCGATGCCAGGCAAGGCCTCAACGAATCCCCCCAAGCCAACTACGGCACCGCGGCCACTATCCCCACGCTCGACCCCGAGCTCGCGCGCCAGCTCGGCCTGCCGACCGCGGAAGACGACGAGGAATCCCTCGCTCGCCCACCGCGCAACAAGATGGAAGCGCTCGGCGTCAAAGCCACCGCCGATGCGCTGGAAAGCCTGATCCGGGACGGCCGTCCCGAATTTCGCGGCGATAACGGCCAGCTCAAAGTCTGGACGCCGCACCGGCCGCCGCGCCCGGAGAAATCCGAAGGCGGCGTGCGCTTCGAGATCAAATCCGAATACCAGCCGAAAGGCGACCAGCCGACCGCGATCGCCGAACTGGTCGAAGGCATCAGCCGCAACGACCGCACCCAGGTGCTGCTCGGCGTCACCGGCTCGGGCAAGACCTACACCATGGCCAAGGTGATCGAGGCGACGCAGCGCCCGGCCCTGATTCTCGCGCCGAACAAGACGCTGGCCGCGCAGCTCTATGGCGAGTTCAAGAACTTTTTTCCCGACAACGCGGTCGAGTATTTCGTCTCCTACTACGACTACTACCAGCCCGAGGCTTACGTCCCGCGCACCGACACCTACATCGAGAAGGACTCGTCCATCAACGAGCAGATCGACCGCATGCGCCATTCGGCGACGCGCGCGCTGCTGGAGCGCGACGACGTCATCATCGTGGCGTCCGTGTCGTGCATCTACGGTATCGGCTCGGTCGAAACCTACACCGCGATGACCTTTGCGCTGAAGAAGGGCGAGCGCATCGACCAGCGGCAGTTGATCGCCGACCTCGTCGCGCTGCAGTACAAGCGGACGCAAGCCGATTTCACCCGCGGCACGTTTCGCGTCCGAGGTGACGTCATCGACATCTTCCCGGCGCACTATGAGGACCGCGCCTGGCGCGTGAACCTGTTCGGCGACACCGTCGAGAATATCGAGGAGTTCGATCCGCTCACCGGCCACAAGCAGGACGATCTCGAATTCATCAAGATCTACGCCAACTCGCACTATGTGACGCCGCGGCCGACGCTGGTGCAGGCGATCAAGTCGATCAAGTCCGAGCTGAAGCTGCGGCTCGACGAGCTCAACAACCAGGGCCGCCTCTTGGAAGCGCAGCGGCTGGAGCAACGCACTACCTTCGACCTCGAAATGATGGAAGCGACCGGAAGCTGCGCCGGCATCGAGAACTATTCGCGCTACCTCACCGGGCGCCGCCCCGGCGAGCCGCCGCCGACGCTGTTCGAATACGTGCCCGACAATGCGCTGGTGTTCGCCGACGAAAGCCACGTCACCGTGCCGCAGATCGGCGGCATGTTCCGCGGCGATTTCCGCCGCAAGGCGACGCTCGCCGAATACGGTTTTAGGCTGCCCTCCTGCATGGACAACCGGCCGCTGCGGTTCGAGGAATGGGACATGATGCGCCCGCAATCGGTCGCGGTGTCGGCGACGCCCGGCGGCTGGGAGCTGAACGAAAGCGGCGGCGTCTTCGTCGAGCAGGTGATCCGTCCCACGGGCTTGATCGATCCGCCGGTCGACATCCGTCCGGCGCGCACGCAGGTCGACGATCTCGTCGGCGAAGTGCGCGCGACCGCTGCCGCGGGGTATCGCTCGCTGATCACGGTACTCACAAAGCGCATGGCGGAAGACCTTACCGAATACTTGCACGAGCAGGGCATTCGCGTGCGCTACATGCACTCTGATATCGACACCATCGAGCGCATCGAGATCATCCGGGACTTGCGTCTCGGCGCGTTCGACGCGCTGGTCGGCATCAACCTCTTGCGCGAAGGCCTCGACATTCCCGAATGCGCGCTGGTCGCGATCCTCGACGCCGACAAGGAAGGCTTTTTGCGCAGCGAAACCTCGCTGATCCAGACCATCGGCCGCGCCGCGCGCAATGTCGACGGCAAGGTGATCCTCTACGCCGACCAGATGACCGGCTCGATGGAGCGCGCCATCGCCGAAACCAACCGCCGCCGCGAAAAGCAGGTCGAATACAACACCGCCAACGGCATCACGCCGGAGAGCGTGAAGAAATCGATCGGCGACATCCTCAACTCCGTCTACGAGCGCGACCACGTGCTGGTCGAGATCGGCGACGGCGGCATGGCGGACGACGTCATCTCGATCGGCCACAATTTCGAGGCCGTTCTGAACGACCTCGAAACCCGCATGCGCGAGGCCGCCGCCGATTTGAACTTCGAGGAAGCCGCCAGACTCCGCGACGAAGTCAAACGCCTGCGCGCGACGGAAATGGCCGTGGTCGACGACCCCACCGCCAAACAGCGCGCCGTGCAAGGCAAGGCCGGCGCCTATGCCGGGACGAAGAAGTACGGCGAGGCCGCCAACCTGCCGACATCAGCGATGAAGAAGCGCGGTGCCTCTTCACCCTCCGCTGTAGGGGGAGGGTCGACCGCCGCAGGCGGTCGGGGCGGGATGAGCCGCAGCGGCGGTCCTTCCACCTCCAAAATCCACAAACCCCACTTAGACGAAATGCACGGCCCGGAATCCTTGCCCCACCGCCCCAGCGGCGCCAAACCGCGCAAGCCGGAGATCGGCAGTGGCAGCAAAATCTTCCAGCCCACGGATTCGCGGCAGTCGGGGCCCGAGTTCGGCCCCGCGCCGCGGTCGAGCGGCGGCGCGCCGGGGCACCGGGGTGGGTGGAAGAAGCGGTAGTCGATCAACGATCGGCGCCCGGAAACCGTCGTTCGCAATAGACGGGAGAACTGTCGCATCGAAAGTCGGCTTGAGAACAATCTAGCGCTTCTTTGGCCTGATGAGCTGGTCATGGACGTTCTTCGCCTGGATTCAGCTCGCTCTTTGCATCGGCGACAGGCTTCGGATCGAGGAGAATGCCATGCCCGAAGCACAAAGCGACATTGACTATACAGTTCATGTCGGCAGACACGAGACGACATTCCGTGCGAATACCGCCAAGGGAGAGGAATTCCTCGGCGGCGTTGACCTCACCATGTCCAATGAGGAAGCACATACATTCATACAGGATGCCCGGGCGGCAGGGCTAACGGTCAAATCGTTTTTCTAACGACTTCGCAACCCCAATCAAATCATCCACTCATCGGATGAATGGCATAGGATGATTGCGGACTACCAAACCGATAAGGCCGAGCACCACCAAGACAGCACCAGCTAGCATCAACCAATGCGGAAATTGCATCCCGGAGAGTATCTCAATCAGGCGACCTTCGATCGATCAAACCTTTGGCTTCGGCCGAACCGCGCCACAAAAGCGGATGGGAGTCGCAACGGTCAGCTAGGGAGATCGTGCATTTCCAAGGGTTTGGAACAGCGTTTGTCGCCACCAATCGCTTTCGATCTGATCGAGCACGGCGAGATCGAGCATTGGCCGCAAGGTACTGCCCTTCGGCAGCACGATTGCATAGCTCTCGCTGCTGAAGCTGGTGTCGACAACACGAACCGAGGCCGAGAAATCCTTCCGAACGATCCAGGTCAGAAGCGGTTTGTCATGGACGAAGGCATCGATCGCGCCGCGGCTCAATGCAGATAGGCCGCTTTGAGGGTCTGGAAATGCTCGAAAGGAAAGTTGCTGACGAGTGAGGTAGTCGGTTGTCGTAGAGTTCGCGACGGCGCCGACGCGCACGGATCGCAAGTCGTTGAAGCCGTGAACGGCGCCTTCAAGCCCTCGGCGCGTGAGGGTGGAGGTGATCCCTGCGGTGAACACGGCTATGGCGATGATGGAAGCGATCATCCAGCCGATTGCGACGATTCGCCCGGGGAGAGTTGTCGGCGCATTCTGGGCGGCTCCCGCCTGTGTCATGGCAATGGTCGACCACCAGAAGCTGGAGCCGAGTCCCTTGGCTCCTCCGCCGAAATGTTCCGTTTTCCGGCGTTCCAGCAACCAAATGAGGAATCCGACTGCCATCGCAAAACATAGCAGCACGGCGACAGCCTGAAAAAAGCCGAAGGAAAGCAGCGCCCGCCCGATCGAGACCCAGACGTTTTCATGGATCGGCACTGCAATCCCGAGTCCGGTGTTGTAGAAAGGTTGGGTAAAATCGGCACTGCGTGCACGCCCGGCGGTCACAGTTACTGCTGCGACACCGGCGTCGAAAGTGCCATTCGCGACGCCGTTCACCAGGTCCTGCACGCTCTGGGTCTCAACCAAACGAAAGCGCAGATGTGCTCCGGCAGCGATCTTTCCCCAGAGCTCGATGCTGATGCCGCCCCAGCTCCCATCCGGCTGCTTCATCGCGAAGGGCGGGGCTTCCTTGGTCGCCACTACCAATTCTCTGTCAGGGACTGTGCCTTGAGCTCGAACGGCGTTGCAGCCGAGTGCAAGCACCGCCAGCGACAGAAGGCATAGCAGGACCGGTCGAAGTGACGAAATCGCTGGTTCGCCTTGCGAGGCCCGACGCTCTAACTGGCTAAGGGCTTCGGGAGCGAAATCCAGCCCGTCATATGCGCCGCGGTGCGGGACTGCCGGAGGTTCCTCGAGCGAACTCATAGCGGACCTTAACTTGATACATTTCGAGATCGGCCGACGGAAGCATTGCTATTTGGCGGCATTTCGTCATCAGGCGGGGCGCCGACCGGCTCGGCCCGATGCGGAACCAACGCGCCGGAACGCGGTCAGCTCCCGAGAAGCGGTGACGCGGTGAATATCGGCTTCAATGTTCGCTCAACCCGTCCCGCCGCCGCCGGCGCCCTTCCTCGCGATCACCTGCCGGCACCTGCAATGCGCGACAATGCTGGAAGTGCACGATAGCGCGCGATTTCGTGCGAAAATTCGGCGCGGTTGGCGAGCAGGAGCACGCCAACCTTTCGACCGCATCGATCGCGCGATTGGGCGCCCTGCTCGGGAGCGCACCCAAATATCCGGCTTGCGAGATATTTGGAAGATCGCCGGGCTGATCGGCGGCATCGAGCTTCCGCGCTGTCGACCGCCGCAGGCGGTCGGGGCGGGGTGAGCCGCAGCGGCGGTCCTTCCACCTCCAAAGTCCACAACCACAAGCCCCATCTCGACGAAATGCACGGCCCGGAATCCTTGCCCCACCGCCGCAGCGGCGCCAAACCGCGCAAGCCGGAGATCGGCAGCGGCAGCAAAATCTTCCAGCCAACGGACTCGCGGCGGTCGGGGCCGGCGCCGCGATCGAGCGGCGGCGCGCCGGGGCATCGCGGCGGGTGGAAGAAGAGGTAGGTATAGTCAAGCGCGCGATATTAGCGGCGAATACCTGGCCCCAGGTCGTACCTGAACAATTCAGGCCCGTTGGGTCTGACCCGCGCCCTAATGCCGAGCAATTGCGCGCCCGGCATGTGCTTGTCAAATTCGGCTAGCGCATTTTCGAGCACGGTCTTTGCTAACATCGGTGACGGCTCAAACTGAGGAATCTTGAAATTCATTCCAACTTCTCGCGGCAACGCTCCATCATCGATCGTTAGAACCACCGAAACGTCCACCTGCATCCCCATTGCTTTGGCTTGCTCCACAAACTCCTGAACGTACTCATCCGCCCACGTGACATCAAAGCTCGGCTTAGCGATTTCCCTGCATACTGCTGCCAGAAATACGGCTTCCGCTCGATACTTTTGCTGCTCATTGGGATTCCATCGGTTTGGATTTCCAATTGAGTGATGTCGGAGCCGTCCTCGAAGTTCAACGATCTCAAGCGCGACTGCGCCTTGGTCATCCTTCCACTTGTCAAGCGCGAGTTTTGTTCCCTTGGCGAGGTTACACGACATAGCGTCATCTAGAATGGACCCTACCGCCTCGCGAAACTCGCGTCTTTCCACCAGTTGCTCAGCAGCTAAACGGTTCTGATGCTTCAATTTGAACCGAGATTCGAGAAACAGAAAGAAATAGTTATAGGAATCGATCACCCTATCAGCCGCTAGGGCTTTTCGTCCCTCTATGAAGAATGCCATTGGCTCGATCAGATCGACGCCTCGATCAATGGCCAGAAACGCTCTGCCAAAGATCGAGAAATCATGCATGATCTTCGCGTTTGGATCATTCTTGTTTGAACTAAACGAAAGAATATGAATTCGCTCGCGCTCAGCATCCGTCTCAGGCTTAAATTCTTGCGATATGTTGTCGAAATCCACGTCAATAATCACATATGCAGCCAATAAAGATTGCCAGGCGCGAACGCCTTGAACAGCTTCTTGAACGCGATTGCCCTTCAGAGAAATGGTGCCCTTTGAAATCGATTCTGATGTTTTGAAAAACGTCGGCGCCTCATCAATCGGAACTGCGTCGAAAATTACACCAACGTGCGATACAACGCCCTCTCGCCTTTCAATGAAATACTTGTGTCGAGCCTTAATCGGCCACACTTCGGAAATTCTCAACTCATTCCTTACAACAAATTTTATTATGTGCTGCATAATGTGCGGCCACGAGTTGCGGTTGAGCGACGAACTGCTGGGAAGACAGAGTGGATGAAGCGGTAGCTACGCGTTGAGGCAATGAACAAGATAGTCAGCCATCCAATCCCACATCGCTCGCAAATGATCCGGTGATGGAGCGAAATTTGGGGAATGAACATACCTATTTAGGGTATCAGCAGAGAGCAGTTGATCATGTTGAGGAAACTTGCTGAGAAGCTGTAGATATCTTTGATCGATTTTGCCGTGGACCTCGAGGTCTTGAGCAACCTTCAGGACTCGCCTTGCAAGAGTATCGCTCTGAACGATCGTCGCTAGCTTAGTTTGCTCAATGTAATTTTCAGTTGCGAGTTCAACGAGCACACGAAATAGAACTGAAATTGCATTCGGATGATCGCTAAGATTCAAGTGGAATTGAAGCTCTTCCCATATCGCTCGATGCCTTTGAATTCTTCCGGCCCAAGCGATTGCGTAAATTGTGTTGGGGATGAGAGTCGTTCTCGTTTGCGGTCGAGCAACACGCGTCGGACGAGAAAGCGCACTACTTGGCTTTTGAGAAGGATTCTGGTCTTGCTTAGATGCCAGAGAGTGCGCGGCAGTCGGCAAGAGTCCCTCGCCCTCCAAACGATCTAGATAAGCGCGTTTCGCATCAATATCCCAAATATCTCCGAGAACGACGTACCGATTTGCGAGATCGTCCGCTATGCGACGAAGCGCTCGAAGGACAATTGGCTCATCATGGGTGAATTCGAATCTTCCCTTCGCGGCAGTAAAACCTACTCTATTTCGGAAAGCCTCCGCTGACAGGAGTCGGTTCAGGTTTGATCTCGGAATTTTCTTCTGAGGCAACATCTCTGCTTCAGCAAGCCGCTTCTCAATTTCATCGGCTGCGTTGAATCCACCACCTGTTCCGGTTCGATTGACGAAGTTTGCCTTCATCCGATCGTCCCAAGTCGATTGACCGACGCCTGCCTGACTGCCGGTGTGTCTACGGAACAGTATGTCGTCTATTCGGTCCCGATCGGTCTCCACCTGACACTGGACCGTTGAAGGGAACTGCCCTTTCCATTTGGACCGCTGTTCGGAAAAGAAGTCCTGCAGTTCTATCGTCGGAGCCCTTCTCGGTTTCTCCAACAGCTTCAAACATGTCATCCGGCGATTGCCGTCGAACAGTACAAACTGGTCTCCCTCCGGAAAGGCTAACGGCGGCTCAAACACCTGACCATTTGCGACAATATCCTTTGCCAGATTTCGCATGTGCGACTCGAAGTTGTTGAACAGCCATGCAATCGCGGCTGTCTCATTTTCGAGTTCACCATGCCGATCATTTGCTCGATTAATTACAAGTAAATCCAGTGGTAAATATCGATAGCTCATTGCCCTTCCCCCAGGCGCACTATAACATAGTTCCCTCAGTGGTTGTACATCAACTCCGCCGTCATGAAACTCGGCTTCGAAGAATCCCAATCCGCCTACACCAGCGGCTCACAAAGCGCCCGTGCATGGACCGAAGCCTGGGTAAAGGCTTGGGCCTATTGCCCGCACTGCGGCAACACCAAAATTTCATCCTTCCCCAACAACTCGCCGCTAGCAGATTTCTTTTGCCCATCCTGCAAAGAGGAATTCGAACTCAAGAGCCAGAAAGGCAGGTTCGGAACGAGAGTCGTCGATGGAGCGTTCAAGACCAAATGCGAACGCCTTGCCGTCAGCAACAATCCGAATCTGCTCCTGATGAACTACGACCTCAAATCGCTTGCGGTCGTGAACCTGTTCATCGTGCCGAAGCACTTCTTTGTCCGGGAGATCATCGAGGAGCGAAAGCCGCTGGCACCCACTGCGCGACGGGCCGGCTGGATCGGCTCCAACATCCTGCTTAGTCGAATTCCAGACTCCGGCAAGATACATATCGTCCAGAACAGCGTTGTTCGCGCGAAAGAACTCGTCCTCGCCGATTGGCAGAAGACACTTTTCCTCAGAAACGAATCCCCGGAAACGCGCGGCTGGTTGCTGGATGTGATGAAGTGCGTGGAGTCGCTTGGCAAGCGAGACTTCACCCTTGACGAGGTCTATGCTTTCGAACGGCACCTCGGTGATCTCTATCCCGGCAACCAGAACGTCAGGCCGAAGATGCGGCAACAGCTTCAATATTTGCGTGACCGCGGGTTTATTGAATTCGTTTCGCGCGGGAATTATCGTTTGCGGCATTAGGGAGGTCGGCCATGGCGTGGTTCCTGAATCACTACAAGTGCGACCGCTGCAGACGTCGATGGGCCGATGAATGGTCCTGCATGTGCGACGACACGTGCCCGCATTGTGGCGCGCGGGATATGACACCTTATGAAAGCGAGAAACTGACAACGCTCATTGAGCAAGAGGGCAAGGAGTTCGTCGTCCTGTGGTCGCCCGAAACAGCCGAGCACGACGCTGACTATCGCGAACTGGGCCGCTTTCCTACCCGTGAGAAGGCGTTGGAGTTTCTGGCGGCGGACGGTTGACTTTCGGCTCCTATGCCGCCTTCGACCCCTGAGGCTGTGCCACCAGATCGATGCCAAGCGCGTGAAGCACCTTGATGACGGTGCCGAATTCCGGCTTCGCTTCTCCGCCGAGTGCCCGGTACAAATTCTCGCGGGAGAGCCCGGTCTTCTCCGCCACTGCGCTCATTCCACGCGCGCGGGCTACCGTGCCGATGGCAACAGCGATTGCGGATGCATCCTCGGATTCGAATGCTTCGTTGAGGTAAGCTGCGATCATCTCGGGACTGTCGAGATATTCGGCTGCATCGAACGGCTTTGCTTTGGTCATTTCAGTCCTCAACGTAACCGGGATTACCAAGGCCGAGATGCTTGTAGCCTATACGCTACAAAGCGTTTCTTGTCGACGAGAGGCTTGCTCTTGGCTCCCGCAAGAGCAGGGCGAGGTGACTTCGGTACGCTTCGCGCCACTAAATCGACGAACCGAAGCGACGCTTACAGGAGGCCACTACTACCGATTGCGCTGCTGACCGGGCAAATCACGCATGGCTTGGTCCAGTCTTGCCAGCAAAAATAAACCGCTTCGCGATTACCCCAAATCACTCCTACAACTCCCGCCATCCCGCACCCGCTAGAGGGGCGTATCGCGATCGTCACGGACGTTGGGCGCGGGAGGCGATGGACGCGGCAGCGTCGGGCGCGCAAGTTGATCGCAGGGCGGGCCTTGGCCTGTGAGCGAAAAGAACGGCGCGCAGACGACCGGCGCTTAAACGCTTCGACCAGGACTTCGGTTTGGCAGCATACGGGCCGATCGAAACATTCTGGTCGGGGAAGCCGCGGACGGCAAAGCCGTGTGGTCCTGGCACCCGTTGCTGGTGTCAAGCTGACGGAGATTGATCTGACACAACCGGGTCTCGATCGATCGTCAATCCGTCAGCGACGGAGGCCAGAGGAATTCGGCTCCGAGGAGAGCGCGGTATAAGCCGTAAAACCATTGCGCAGGGAAGGCCGGGTGTTCCGGCACACCTGCAGTCCGCCGTGTGCATTTTTGCGCACGACTGCGGGTGTTTGGGCACCCGGCTTTCCCTGCGCCCTCTTCGATTTCGAGGGCATCGCCGATCGCATGACCTCGGGCACTTCGCGCCGCGAGAGTGTAGAGGCGTGTCTTCTCCATTGTCATGCCCCGCGAAGGCGGGGCATCCAGTACGCCGCAGCCTTTCCGCTCAAGCACAGGCGTCTCTGGAATACTGGATCACCCGCCGGAGCCTGTCATCGGGCGCGCATTTGTGCGACCCGTTGGCGGGTGACGACAACGGAGGACTGGTTGTTTGAAATTCGAATCTGAAGAACGCGATTGAACGCTCTCACCCCGATCGCCGGTGGCTGGTGTTCTGCGTCAGATTGCCGTGTGCGCCCTGTTCGCGGATGTTGTTCTTCTCGTCGTCGCGATGGCCTTTGGTGGTGTCGAGGGGCACGCGGGGCGCGCTGCCGGGGCCCTTGGGGCTCCGATTGTCCGGGGGAATCGGAGGCGCGGTCTTTGTCATCATGGTCTCCGTTATCAACGGAATAAAGACAACGCTGGCCTTGGCGAAATCGTTCCGCGAGGAACGGCGGCGCCATCGATGCCTCCGCTTGTAGCGCTATGGCTAGCGGCTTCGCGTTAACGCGCCGCGCTCGCGCAGCATTGCCAGCACAGCATTCAGATCCGGCACCACCGCCGCACATCGCGCGCGCGACTCTTCGGTCGGCGTCACCATGTCAGGCACCATGATGGTAATCGCGCCTGCGGCATGCGCGGCGGTCACGCCGTGGTTGGAATCCTCCACGGCCACGCAAGCCTCCGGCTTCAGGCCGAACCGCGATGCCGCGAGCAGATAGAGATCGGGATTGGGCTTGCCGCGGGCGACGTCGTCGCGGGTCAGCAGCGTTTCGAAACGGTGGCGGATACCCGCGAGCTCAAGATGCGCATTCGCCGTGCGCAGCGACGAGGAGGTGACGATCGCCATCGGACATTCCGCCGCCCGCAGCGCATCCAGGAGTTCGATCGCGCCGCTCTTCAGCGGCAAGCCTGCGCCGAGAATTTCATTGCGGTTGCTGACGAAGGAACGGCTGACCTCCGCAAGCGGAAAGCCGTCTCCGTAGCGCGCTTGCAGCAGGGCCTCGCACTCCGGACCGGGCAGGCCGACCATCGCCTGGCATAGCGTTACCGCGTCGTCGGTGTAGCCATGCGCGGTGAGCGCTGCGACCAGGCTGTCGAAATAGACCCGCTCGGTGTCGAGCAGCGTGCCGTCCATATCGAGCAGGACGGCACTGACGTTCCATTTCCCGCTCATGCCGCACCCGCGCCGGCGCGCTGGCTGGCGAGTTTGCGCAGGCAGTCCGGGCAGAGACAATCGCTGCCGTCCACCGGCATCGGCAGGCGGAACGTCTCGTCGTTGCACCAGCAGGGGCCGGACAGGTTGCAGCCGAATTCGTTGCCGCAGCCGGCGCAGGCGAGGCGGCGCGAGGGCGCATTTTCCAAACGATCTGTCATCAACGAGGCAGAATCCTGACGCGGAATTAATCCCGGGTTCACACTGAGGCGCGTTATACTTCGCCACTATACGCCTGGGAAATTCTAAGGGAAATCCGATGGCCCGCGATTCGCAAGCAGCTCTCGTTGCGCTCAATCGCTTCGGCTTCGGCGCGCGCGGCGGGGCATCCGGCGATGTTCTCGACGCCGCGTCCGATCCGCGCGGTTTCGTCAAGGCGGAACTCGGCCGTCCCAATCGCGCGCTGCTCGAAGCGCCGGGGCTGCAGTCGACGCCCGCGCTCGGCAAGGCGGTGTTCGAGTATCAGTTCGAAATCCAGCAGGCTCGCCAGGCCGCCGCCAAATCGGCCGCCCCGCCGGCTGCAGGCGAAGGCGCTTCACCGCGGCCCGAAGTCAAGGGTCAGCGGCGAAACCTGTCCCTCAACGGCATCGCCATGGAGATGGCGCCCAAGGAGTCACCCAGGGAGCCACAGGCCAAGCCTGCGGAGAATCCCGGCGCGATGGTACCGGCGGAAGCGATGCAGCCCAATGCGCCAAAGCCGCAGCCACAACCGCTCAACATCATCCAGAAAACCTTTCGCGCCGAGGCGCTGGCGCGGCTGCAGCGGGCCGTCATCGCCGATGGCGGATTTGCCGAGCGGCTTGTCGTGTTCTGGTCGAATCATTTCTGCATTTCCGCCAACAAGGGCGGGCCGGCGCGGATGTGGGCCGGCTCGTTCGAGCGCGAGGCGATCCGGCCGCACGTGCTCGGACGCTTCGCCGATATGCTGAAGGCGGTCGAGCAGCATCCGGCGATGCTGTTCTTCCTCGATAACCAGCAATCGCTGGGCCCGGATTCGCGCGCCGGGAAAAACCGCAACCGCGGACTGAACGAAAATCTCTCGCGCGAAATCCTGGAACTGCATACGCTCGGCGTCGGCGGCGGCTATTCGCAGGATGACGTGACGTCGCTGGCGAACATCATCACGGGCTGGACCTATGCGGGAAGGTTGGGCCAGCTCGGCGCGCCCGGCACCTTCGTGTTCAATGCCAATGCGCACCAGCCGGGCGCGCAGCGGGTGATGGGCAAGGTCTACGATGCCGAAGGCGTGGCGCAGGGCGAGGCGGTGCTGGCGGATATCGCGCGGCATCCTTCGACCGCGAAATTCATCGCAGGAAAATTTGCGCGCCATTTCGTATCGGACGATCCGCCACCGGCATTGGTGGCGCGGCTCGCCGATGTCTTCACGAAAACCGACGGCGATCTAAAGGCGCTGGCGCTGGCGCTGGTCGATTCCGACGAGGCCTGGAGCGCGCCGCTCACCAAGATCCGCTCGCCTTACGAATTTCTCGTCGCGGCCGGCCGGCTGCTGGCGCAGATTCCGAACAATCCAAACCTCTATCTCGCCGGCCTGAGGGCGCTCGGTCAGCCATTATGGTCGCCGGCCGGGCCGAACGGCTTTCCCGATAGCAACGCCGCATGGCTGGCGCCGGAGGGCATGAAATTGCGCCTCGATATCTCCACGCAGATTGCATCAAGGCTCGCCGAGGGCGTCGATACGCGCGACCTGCTCGAGCTCGCGGCCGCCGACACCGCGTCGGTGGAGACGCGGCGGACCATCGAGCGCGCGGAATCGCGGCAGCAGGCGCTGGCGCTGTTGTTGATGTCGCCGGAATTCCAGAGGAGATGACGTCCATGGAAACGACAATGGGCTGCTGTGAAGACGTGCGGTCATTGCCGACGACGCGGCGTGCCGTGCTGCTCGGCGGCGCCTCCTTTGCGGCGTGGGCCTACCTGCCGAAATTTGCGCGCGCGGCCGACGGCCGCGATCCGCGGCTGGTGCTCGTGATCCTGCGTGGCGCGCTCGACGGGCTCGCCACCGTCGCTCCAACGGGCGACCCTGACTACGCCGGCCTGCACGGCGCGATCGCGTTGTCGTCGGGCGGGCCGAACGCGGCGCTGCCGCTCGACAGTTTCTTCTCACTGCATCCGGCGATGCCTGAATTCGCGCGGATGTATCGCGAGAAGAAAGCCGCGGTGATTCACGCGGTGGCGACGCCCTATCGCGACCGCTCGCATTTCGACGGGCAGGACGTGCTCGAAAGCGGTTTTGCCGGCCCCGGGCGGGTGCAGTCCGGCTGGCTCAACCGCGCGCTGGAAGGCCTGCCGAAAGGCGAGCGGGTGACGAGCGGGCTCGCTGTCGGCCCGATCACGCCGCTGGTGCTGCGCGGCGCGGCACCGACCGTTGGCTGGGCGCCGCTCGCGCTGCCGCAGGCCAGCGAGGACACCGCCATGCGGCTGCTCGACCTCTATCAGCACCGGGACGCTGCGCTGGGCTCGGCGCTGAAGCAGGGCCTCGCGCTCGACAAGGCCGCGCAGGGCGACGACATGAAACCGAAACCCGGCGCTGGCGGCGCAGCCGCGATGCGGCTGGCGGCGCGCGGCGTGGCCCGGCTGATGGCGGCCGACAACGGGCCGCGGATCGGCGCGCTCGCCTTCGACGGCTGGGACACGCATGCCAATGAAGGCGGCCCGGTCGGCCGGCTGGCGCAACTGCTCGGTGGGCTCGACGGCGCACTCGCCGAATTCGAAACCGGGCTGGGGCCGCGCTGGCGCGACACGGTGATCGTGGTCGCCACGGAGTTCGGCCGCACCGCGCGCATCAACGGCACGCAAGGCACGGACCACGGCACCGCCACGGTCGCGCTGCTCGCCGGCGGCGCCGTGAACGGCGGGCGGGTGATCGCGGACTGGCCGGGGCTGAAGCCGGCGAGCCTCTATCAGGGCCGCGACCTCGCACCGACCACCGATCTGCGCGCGGTCATGAAAGGCGTGCTGAAGGATCAGTTCGGGCTGGCTGAGAAGGTGTTGGCGGAGAGCGTGTTCCCGGAGAGTGCCACGGTGAAGCCGATGCAGGGGCTGGTGAGCTGAGCGCACGCACCGGTAATTCGCCGCGTTCAGGCCTTGTCCATGATCTGCTTGAGCAGCACCGCCAGCAGACCGATGCCGAACATGATGATCGCGGCCATCGCGGTGCCGACTGCGAGCATGATTCCCGTCACGATCGAGAAGTACAGGGAGATCAGCATCGTGATCGCGGCGATGACGGTGCAGATCAGACTGAACAGCAGAAAGAGCTTCAAGGGATTGTAGTAGACGATCGCTTCGATGATGTACTGCAGCGTTTTCAGGGAATCCTTGAAAAGGCGCACCTTGCTGCTGCCAGTTCGCTCGAAATAGTCGACCTTGTGATAGGTGACGAAGCGTCGCGTCATCATATAGGCGAGCGTCATGGACGTCGTGAAACTGAACGTATCGCACAGATGCGGGAAGTACTTCATCGCCGCGGTGCGGCTGAACACGCGCAGGCCCGAATTGATGTCCGGAATGCGGCGGCCGGCGGTCCACTCCACGAGGAAGCGCAATATCGCACGCAGCGGCATCTTGAGTGCGGATTGCCGATAGTGGGGGCCGTGGCGCTCGCCGACGGCCATATCGAAGCCCTCGTTGTAAAGCCGGACAAGGTCGGGAATGGCCGCTGCCGGGTAGGTGCCGTCTGCATCGCAAATGGCGATCATGTCGTACGATGCTTCTTCGATCCCCTTCTTGAGGGACCGGCCATAACCAACGTTGTGGGGATGGCGGATGATCCGGGCGCCGGCTTCCGCCGCGGCCTTCCCGGTGCCGTCCGATGATCCGTCATCGACCACGAGGATCTCGAACGGCACCAGCTCGGCGGCAGCCAGCACGCTGGTGATGTTCGCGACGGTCGCGCCGATGCCGCGCTCCTCGTTCAATGCGGGGATGACGATCGAGATCATGTCCGGCGCGCTATGCAGATCAGGGATTGGCCGAAGAAGCCGCGGGTCAATGGATCGACCAGCCTCGAAATCGGCAGCACATATTTGTCGAAAATCCGGATCTGCGCGTTGACCGCGGAATCATCCAGTGATTCGTGTTTCGCAAAGCTGTTGATCCACCACGCCAGCCCACCGATCGGGTTGAAATAGCGCAGTTCGAGAATCTCGATCGGCGCCCCGGCGCAGGCCTTCAGCATCAGCGGCTTGTTGTATCGGCGGTGATGGCCGGCGAGCCGGTCGAGGTCGCCGTAAAGCTGCTGCAGCGCCGGCACAAGGATCAATAGATGACCGCCAGGGCCAAGCGCGTTGGCCATGTTGGAGACCGCGCGATTGTCGTCTTCGATGTGTTCGATGACGTTGCAGCACACCACGGTGTCGACGCTGCCCGGCGGAAGGCTCAACCTGAACTCGTCTGAGGTGATATCTGCAAGCTCGAAGCTGCCGTCAGGATATCGCGCGCGCGAATTGGCGACGTTGTCCGGATCGATGTCAACGCCGCGATAGCGGCCGAGCTTGCCGAGATATTCGTAATAGCTGCCGTGGCCGATCCCGATTTCGAGCACGTCATGGCCGAAATACGGGTGCATGGTGCCGATGATCCAGTCCATGTAGTTGTGTGCATCGGCAATGGCGCTGGAGAAGGTCGGCGCCATTTGCTGGGTTGCGGATATGTCTTTGCTCAACGGAAAGCCCTATCGAACGGTGGCGGCGCCGGAAACTGGCACGGCGGTGCGCTTCCATTTGGCGAGGAAACAGGGATACATGCCGGACCATGGAATGCCGCCGAGCGCGACTTCGATCGGTTTGACGATCGGCCACAGCACCGGCTTGGCGCCGAGAGGCACGCGCATGATGAGGCTGTTGAGGATAAGGAAATAGGCCAGCCCGCCGAAATAGCGGACTGCTTCGCCTTCGAAGTAGGGCGAAGCCTGCTTCAGGATGGCATCGTGCGACAGCGCCTGCTCGGTCGGCGCATCGAAATATTTATCCGAGGCGTACCATTTGTCCCGTACCACGTTGAGTGCGAAATCGGCGCTTGGTTCCATCATCAGCAGGTGGCCGCCCGGCTTCACCATCGCTGCGATGTTACGCAACGTCTGCCCGAGGTCCATGACGCAATGATGAAGCCCGCCGACGACGATCGCGCCGTCAAACTGCTCCTTGATCTCGGCGGGCCGCGTCAGGTCGAGCAGCTGCGCGGCGTTTCCCGTCGTGCGCTGGTACGATGCGCAGGCCGGCTCGGAGATGTCGAACCCGACGGTACGCACGCCGCTGAAGCGTTCCATGACGGCCAGTGAATTGTGCCCGCTGCCGCAGGCAAGATCGGCGATGCTGGCGTTGCTCAGATCGATGCGATCGAACAGCCAGTCATAGATAAAACGCGACCGATATCTCATCGATGACGCATCGTAATAGTGCGCCTCGTAGGCATCGTGGATGTCGGCGTAATGTTGTTTCTGACGGGAGCTATCCATCATCCGATTCGCAAAATGATTTTAGTTACAATGCCTTCCGCCGCTCCCGCGAGAGTTGCGCAAAAGGCAGATTTATTGCATAGCTTCGTACCGTCGCAATATCAACAGCCGTCAGCGATCCTCCATCCCAGCCAGGCCGTCCACGAGGAACTTCGCCAATCGGCTGTGCTGAACGTTCGGACCCCGGTGGCGGATTCCGCGATGTCGTTGAGGAAGCACGATGAGCACTACAGCGTCCCAGTCCCGCCTCTCAAATGAGACAATATCTGATTTCGGGGATCAATGGCTGCGTTACACGGACAATGAAGGATATTACGGAGACGTGGGCATTCTGAAGGGAACCCTCGAGCCCTTGGTCAGGCTCGAGGACCTGGAAGGGAAGCGCGTTGCGGAGATCGGCAGCGGTACGGGTCGTATTGTGAAAATGCTCCTGCAGGCCGGAGCGAAAGAGGTCACCGCGATAGAACCGTCGGCGGCTTTCGAGGTGCTGACGCGCAATCTCTCGGACGATGCAGACCGGGTGGTGCTCCTCAATAGGGCGGGACACGAAATTCCCGCGGAAGGTGCGTATGATCTTGTCGTCTCGATCGGCGTAATTCACCATATCCCGGATCCCGACCCCGTGATCGCCGCTTCGCTGGATGCGCTGCGCCCGGGCGGGAAGATGATTGTCTGGCTTTATGGGAAGGAGGGCAGCGGCGTCATCGTAACCGGCATTCGTGCATTGCGCGTCCTGACCACGCGACTTCCACATTTTTTAGTAGCGGCAATCGCGCATGTGCTGTTGCTGGCGCTTGACCTCTATATTTTGGCCTGCCGTCTCATGCCTGGATTGCCTCTCCGTGACTACGTCAAGAACGTGCTGGGCCGGTTTTCGCGTTCGAAGCGCTATCTGGTAATATACGATCAATTGAGACCGGCGTATGCGAAGTACTATTGCGAAGCCGAGGCGCGCGCCCTGCTCGAATTGAACGGCTTTGCCGACATTCAAACGCACTTTCGCTACGGATACAGCTGGACGGTGGTCGGAACGCGACCGGCGAAAGTGGCCTAGCGTGCGTGCTCCCTAAAGTTGAATAGGGGGTTTCCAGCCTCGCAGGTTGAGCAGAATCGGCATTCATTGCATAACTCCGCGCAATCGCGATATCAACCGCGGAGCGGATTGGCGCTTAGGAAGATTCCATGCGTTCTCGACGTTTGGTAGGTGGGCTGGTCGCATTTGGCGTCCTGGTGGTGTGGCTTTATACCTTCCGGCAACGGCTTCCCTATATGGACCAAATCCCTGTATTTGACGCCGACGTCACCACGGCGGCGGCGAGTATGTGGGCGCGGATCTGGTGGGACGAGGGCGCGCGGCATTTGTTGTTCGCCACCCCGCGCGCGCCGCTCTCCATCGAAACGCCGACGATGGAGCTGCGCGGCATCTACGATTCCTGGCCGCCGGGCGCCTTTGTCATCGTCTACCTTGCCGCAAAATTTCTGAGCATCCAGCCGAGCATCCCGCTGATCAATTGGATCAACGTCATCATGCACGGGCTGATCGCCCTGTCGGCCGCGCTCGCCGTCTACAATCTCGCGCTGATGAACCGGCTCGGCAGCGTGGCCAGCGGGCTGCTTGCGCTCGGAGTTGCGTTTCCGATTTTGCTCTCGCGCGGCTTGATCTACGCATTTTCGCAGATCTACGACGTTGTGACCGCGGTCCTGATATTCACCGCTATATTCCTGCTGCTCGAGGTGCTGTATTACGGCGCGAGGTCGCGACGCGACCAATGGGTCATCACTGCCCTGCAACTGACCACAATTTATCTGGCATTTTTCGTCGACTGGCTGTCCTACACGTTGTTCATCTTCTGGCTGGTCAGCCGCTTCGTCGCCGGATATGCCGGCGTCCTCGAGCGGATGAATCTGCGCCGGTTTTTCGGCCTGCTGTTGCTGCCGTTTTCGGCCTTTTCGATTTTCCTTGCCTGGCGGTTTCTGGCGCCGGGCGCGATGAGTGCCTCTGCCTCGATCAAGCACCTATTCTACAAAATCCTGCAGCGGATGAACATGACCGCTGATAGTCCCATCACCGGATTTGCCAAGGCCTTCTTCGAAGAGATGCACCAGGACTATTATTCGCAGTTTGCGTTCCCGCTGATCGCGGTTTCCACGCTGGTGACGCTGGGATTGCTCATCACCGCGTTTCGGCGGGCCCGTGACCCCTTCGAACGCCGGTCGATCTTTGCGACGATGTCAGTTCTGCTGCTGATCACCGTCCCGTTCTATCTGCATATGCTGGTGATCTATCAGCATACGTTCATTCACCGGTGGGCGATCTCGAAGGCGTTGTTCGCCTATTCCATGGTTCCGTTCGCCTTGCTGCCGATCGCGGCTTTCATATTGGTTCGACAGTCGATTGGCGAGTCCAGTGACCCGTCCCGGCGGTCTGGCCTCGCGGTGATGGGCCTGCTTTTAGCCGGACCCGCGCTCTACTACGCCGTGGATGTGACAGACTACCAAAGCTATGCTTTGAGAGGACGGGTCGATCGCGATGCCTACCTGATGTGGAGCGATATTGGCCGCAACACGGCCTACAAGGACGTCGTCGTATCGCCGGTTCTTCAAGCTGACCCGATCTCCGTGCATGTAGGCACTGCCTTCAAGCTGGTCCATCATGCGGACAATTTTGACGATGTCGACAAGGTCGTGGCGCGTGTATGCGGCGATTTCAATGTCGTGCTCGCGTTGCCGAAAGGGAGCGAGCCAGGCGTGTTCGCGTCGCGCGAAGCCGCGGAGGTGATCGATACCGGCCGCATCCGGCTGCTCAGGTTTGCCTCATATCCGGGAAAGGCGATCGATTGTCCGGGCTAGTTCATTGTTCGTGCCGCGCATGCGCGCTATCCTCGGTGCCCATGCGTTATTGCTCCCGTTTCTCGCTCCTCACGCAGTCCTGATCCGATCCAGTCCATGTGCGGTATCGCCGGTATCCTGAATTTCGATGGTCGCAGCGTCGATCCGGCCGTGTTGGCCCGGATGACCGCCGTGCTGTCGCATCGCGGCCCCGACGCTGGCGAAACATGGCATAACGGCGCAATCGGCTTCGGACATAGGCGTCTGGCCATCCGTGATCTCTCCTCGGCTGGCCGGCAGCCGATGAGCGACCCGAGCGGCCGAATAACCGTTACCTACAACGGCGAGATCTACAACGAGGCCGAACTGCGTTCCGAACTCGAACGGGATTTCGGCGTCACCTTCCGCTCGCATTGCGATACCGAAATCCTGCCGGCTGGCTATCTCGCTTGGGGCGAGGGGCTGTTCTCGCGCCTCGAGGGAATATTCGCGATCGGGCTGTGGGATGCCGGCGCGAAGCGCCTGATCCTGGCGCGCGACTCGATCGGAACCAAACCGCTGTTTTTCTCGAAGGTGGGCGGCGTTGTTCGCTTCGCCAGCGAGATCAAGGGACTGCTGGCCGATCCGGAGCACCCGCGCGAGATGGAACCAGAGGGGCTGCATCGCTTCTTCGCGATGGGTTATGTCGGGCCAACGACGACGACGATGCGGCACGTTCGCCAGGTCGAGCCGGGCTCGATCGTGGTCTATGAGAACGGCAGCGAGGCGTTACGGCGTTTCTGGCGACCGCGGCGGACCAGAGACTTTAAGAATCTCGACGACGCCGTCGATGCGTTCTTGCCCCTGTTCGATCAGGTCGTCAGCGACCAGTTGATCAGCGACGTGCCGGTCGGAATCCTGCAGAGCGGCGGCATAGACAGTTCGCTGGTGGCCTATTCCGTCGCCAGACGCGGCAAATTTCCGCTCGTCACCGCCGCGTTTGCCGAGCAATCCCACGACGAAACGGAAATCGCCTCGATGGTGGCGCGGCAGACCGCGCTGCCGCACCGGATCGTGCAGGTGAGCGACGATCCGGTGCCCGACGCTACGCTTGCCCGTGTTGTGCACCATTTCGATGGCCAAGTCGCGGACGAAAGCGCCGGTCCGCTGTTGCTGTTGACCGCCGAGCTGCGCCGCAATTCCACAGTGGCGCTTTCCGGCGACGGCGCCGACGAGTTCTTCGGCGGCTACTCGACCTACCGGGCATCGCGGCTGGCCGAGCGCTTCGGCGGTATGATTCCGGGGGGCGTCGCGAGAACGGCCGGAAGGTGGACCTACGCCTCGTCGGGAGCGAACGAGACGCGGTTGCCGGCAACTGCGCTGCTGTCGCGCTTCCTGCTCGGGATCGCCTCCGGCGGTCCCTATGCCCATGCCGAATGGCGGCGCTATGTTCCGGAATTCCTCATTCCCCGCCTGTACGGCCCCGCGCTCCGCCACCTCGCGGAGCAAAGCCCGATGGCCGGCTATAGGGCCGCGATCGAGCAGGCGGACGGGCCAACGCTTCTGGATCGCTGCCTGATCGCGGACCAGACCTATCACCTTCCGACCGGTTTGCTGATGAAGACGGACGCGATGAGCATGGCGAACGGCGTCGAGATCCGTGTGCCGTTTCTCGACCGGCGCATCATGGAATTTTCCGGGCGCTGCGCCCTCGACCTGCTGGTACCGCTGCGCGGGCCGACCAAGCCGTTGTTGCGGAAAGCACTGCGCGGCAAGGGCGCGGCGGCGGAGATCACTGATGCGCCGAAGCGGGGTTTCAATAATCCACTGGCCGGATTGCTGCGCGGTCCGTTGCGTCCGTTGTGCGAAAATGCGTTCGAGCGGTCGCGCTACATTTTCGAGCCGTATCTTGAACCCGACGCGATCCGCGAGCTCTGGCGGGACCATGCGGACCGCAAGGCCAATCACGCCTACGCGCTGTGGCCGCTGCTGACATTTGCGCTCTACAGGTCCAGCCTGGAAGGCGTTCAGTTGCGGGGGGAGAGGACGCAAGCCCTCATCCCTTCGTAATCCGATCGATCTCCGCCATCTCCTCGGCGCTCAGCGTCCAGCCGATCGCCTTCACGTTCTGCTCGACCTGTTCGACGCGGGTGGCGCCGGCAATGACGCTTGCGACTTGCGGGCGCTGGGCTAACCAGGAGAAGGCGAGTTCGAGCATGGTGTGGCCGCGCTCGAGTGCGAACGACTGGAGCTTTTCGACGATGTCCTCGTTGCGCGCAGTGACGTAGCGGTCCTTCAGCGCCGGGGCCTTGGCGAAGCGGGAATCGGCGGGGGCATCAGTGCCGCGCTTGTATTTGCCGGTGAGGAGGCCGCTCGCCAGCGGGAAGAACGGCAGCAGGCCGAGCTTGTATTCCTGCGCCGCCGGCAGCAAATCCTTCTCGATGCCGCGCACCACGAGGCTGTATTCATCCTGACAGGAGACGAAGCGGTTGACGTTCATCTGCCGCGCCATCATTTCGGCCTCCGCAATGCGCCAGGCCGGAAAGTTCGAATTGCCGATGTAGCGGACCTTGCCTTGGCGCACGAGATCGTCGAGCGCGCGCAGCGTCTCTTCCATCGGCGTCAGGGGATCGTATTCATGCTGCTGGTAGAGATCGATGTAGTCGGTCTTCAGCCGCTTCAGGCTGGCCTCGACCGCGGACATGATGTAGCGGCGTGAGGCGCCCTGCTTGGTGCCGTCGGTCGCCATCGGTTTCGCGTATTTCGTTGCCAGTACGATATCCTTGCGGCGGTCGCCGAGCACCGTGCCGAGCACGGTCTCGGAGCCGCCCATGCCTGCATAGATGTCGGCGGTGTCGAACAGGGTGATGCCGAGGTCGATCGCCTTGTGGATGACCTTGCGCGAGGTCTCCAGATCGGTGCGCTGGCCGAAATTGTTGCAGCCGAGGCCGACGGCGGAAACACGCAGGCCGGAGCCGCCGAGGTTGCGAATTTGCATGGATCGATCCTGTGGGAAGAGCGGGGAGAGGGCGCATTGTGGCGCGCGCAGCTTCGACCCGCAAGCAGCGGGGTGACCAGCGCCTGCGCTTGGCAGCTATGCGGCACAAAAAGATGCGGCCCCGGTCAGACGCGGCGACTGACGGGGACCGCTGGGGCGCGTGATCTGAGACGGGGGGCCTGATCAGACGCAGGGGCAGGCTAGCCGCGCTTTGTTACGCGCGCGTGACAGCTGAACTTATCCACAGGTCGGCCGAAAGCCGTGCCTCAGAGCATCTTGCGGTACACGACAAAGCCGGAGCGGTCCGCCACCTTGTCGTAGAGCTGCATCGCGGTGTGGTTGGTCTCGTGCGTTTGCCAATAGACGCGGGAGCATCCGGCGAGCTTTGCCTGTTCGTAGACGCCGTTGATCAAGGCGCGGCCGACGCCCTTGCGGCGCGCTGCGGCGCTGGTGAAGAGGTCCTGCAGATAGCAGTTCGGTTCGATCATGGTCGTAGAGCGGTGAAACAGATAATGCGTCAGCCCGAGCAGCTCGCCGCCGCTCTCGGCCACCAGCGCATGCACCGGCTCATAAGCATCAAAGAAGCGCGCCCATGTCATCGCCGTGATCTCGGGTGCCAGCGCGGTCGCGTCCGAACGGCCATAGAAGGCGTTGTAGCCGTCCCATAGCGGAAGCCATTGCGCGTAGTCCTGGCGGGTGACGAAGCGGATGGTGAGGTCGCCAGGCATGCGCGATTCCGTTTTGGTTAAGAGATGGCGCGCCAGGGACGCGGCAACGAGGGATGTCTGTTGATTATTACAGATGTGGCTGCAGACGATCAACTTATCGCTTCGCTACTCCGCGGCGCCGAGGTGCCCAGCGAGGCTGCGATGGTTGCCGCGCAGCGCGCGATAATACTCCGCGCTGCCGGGATCGTCGGTGTGGCGAACGAGGTCGGTGACCGGCGTGTAGCTCAGCATGCGTCCGCCGTCGGGAAGCGCCGTGCAGGTGAAGCGCAGCACCTGTCCGTCCGCGAGATCGACGTTGATCGGCGTGGAATCGCCTGTTCGTATCATCTCGGTGCGCTTGGCGATGAAGGTGCTCAACTCGTCCTCCGGCAGTTGCCAGGCGCCGGTGTCGCGGCCGTGATACATCAGCGCGATGAAGGGCGGCTTGCTGTCGGCCTGCTCGTCGGACAGCTTGAAATAGTCGCGGAAGGCGCGGTTGATGAATTCGGCGCGGGTGGCGGAATCGAGCAGCACGATGCCGATATCGACCTGGTCGAGCGCGGCCGACAGGCGCTCCGCGGTAGCGTGATGCTTCTTCTCCCACGCGAACGCATCGACCCATCTTTTCCGCAACAAGCCGGTGATCAGCGCGGTGCCGCCGGCGGTCGCCGCCAGCAGCAGCATGCGCGCCAGGTCGGACATGTCGTAACCGGGCGTAGCGCGGTGGTTGAGGAAGAACAGCGCCGATGACGTCACCGCAATGATGGCGCTGGCCATGCCGGAGACGATGCCGCTGATGGAAGCGGCAAAGGCGACGATGCAGACGAATAGCGGCGCAGGATTGGGGACTGCAACGAAGTGCCGGTCGACGACGAAGGCGATCATCGCCGTCGCTGTCGTGAGAGCCGGACCGGAGATTGCGCGCCAGTCTAACTGCATACCCGTTCTCGCCACTTGCCGGGAATAAGACGCGAGCATGCCTGATTGTTGCGATTGTGCACGCCTTTTTGCCGCCAGTCCTAAGAGAGCGTTGCGGGCATGCGTAAGACTTTCGCATTTTTGAAATCAAATGATATCGAGTTGAGGAACGGGGTACCGCACCCGACCATTGAGCTGCTCGACATTTTGCAAGAGGACATCGATGCCCACTGTTTCGCCGACGCTGCTGCCGATCCTGATGCTGTTTGCCTCCAACATCTTCATGACCTTTGCCTGGTACGGCCATCTGAAATTCAAGGAAAGCCCATTGCCAATGGTGGTGCTGGCGAGCTGGGGGATCGCCTTCATCGAATACTGGCTGGCGGTGCCGGCCAACCGCTGGGGCAGCGCGGTGTATTCGGCGGCGCAACTCAAGACCATGCAGGAAGTGATCACGCTGGTGGTATTCGCCTGCTTCTCGGTGCTCTACCTGAAGGAGCCGCTAGCGTGGAATCACGCACTCGGCTTTCTCCTCATCGCCGCGGGTGCGTTTCTGATCTTCCACAAATGGTGAACGCTTTTGTTCAGATCGTCGTCATTTCACCGCCGGCGCCACCCGCAATACCCGTCCGTTCGAACTATCTGTGAGCAGCCACAGCGCGCCATCGGGTCCCTGGCGGACATCACGGATACGCTCGTGCAGGTTCTGCAGCAGGCGTTCCTCCGACGTCACCGTGTTGCCGTTCAGCGTCAGCCGCACCAGCATTGCGCTGCGCAGCGCGCCGGTGAACAGGCTGCCGTTCCATTTCGGAAACAGCTTTCCGGTGTAGAAGGCCATGCCTGACGGCGCGATCGACGGCACCCAGTATTTGAGCGGCTGCTCCATGCCGTCCTTGGCCGTGCTCTGGTGGATTTTCGCGCCGGAATAATCGATGCCGTAGCCGATCACCGGCCAGCCGTAATTCTTGCCCTTGCCGACGACATTGACCTCGTCGCCACCGCGCGGTCCGTGCTCGATTTCCCAGGGCTCGCCGCTCGCGGGATTGATCGCGAGCGCCTGCACGTTGCGGTGCCCGTAGCTCCAGATCTCCGGCTTGGCATCAGTGCGGCCGGCGAACGGATTGCCTGGGGGCACCGATCCGTCGGGCGCGATCCGGATCAGCTTGCCGAGATGATTGCCGAGATTCTGCGCCTGGTCGCGATGGGTGAAGTGATCGCCGAGCGCCACGAACAGATTGCCGTCGTCGGCCTGCGCGATGCGGCAGCCATAGTGATTCCCTGACGATAGCGGGCCCTGCTGGCGGAAGATGATCTTGACCTCGTCGAGACGGCCATTGTCGTCGCTCAGCTTTGCGCGCGCGGCCGTGGTGTGGCCGCCGCCCGCGGTCCGTTCGGCGTAACAGAAATAGATGGTCCGGTTCTGCGCAAAGGATTTGTCGGTGACGACATCGTGCAGGCCGCCCTGGCCTGAGGCCCACACGTCAGGCACGCCCTTGAGTGGCGGCGAGACCTGGCCCTCCGCGCTGACGAGGCGCATGCGGCCGGGACGCTCGGTCACCAGCATCGTTCCATTGGGTAGGAATGCCAGCGCCCACGGATTGACGAGGCCCCTCGCAATGGTGCGAACCTCGAGTTCGCCCGCCGACGAGTCGAACGCCGGCTCTTCGCCGCGCGTGCCGGTGGCGATCAGGAAGGAGACGGCGAGCAGGATCGCTACCGTCAAGGCGACGGTCACAAGGCCGACGGGTGTCTTCATTCTGGTCTACATCGCGATGCTGATCATCGCGCGTTCGCTAGTCCAATGATGCAAACAAAAAGGCTGGACCTGTCACGGAATAGGCATCGCGACGGTGGCCTTGATCGATAGCACCGTCAGGGTGACCACGAGGCAAAGCGATAGTGTGCCGATCGCAAGCGAGGTGGCGATGGCACCAAGCAATCGGGAAGAAGCGACGGGCGCGCGGCTGCTCTCGAAGCCGACCGCGCCGGGTGACCGCATCATGGTCTAAATCCTTGTAACGCGGGACGAATCACCCGCTCCTCATCAGGAAAATCTTGCAACGATCACCGGCAATATTGCGGCGATCAGAGGCTGAAAATGGCGGAATCGCGGCAAAGGTTAACGTTATGCCCGCTATTATTAACTTTTGGCGGGGTGCTCGCGCGAAAGTGAGAGGGGCGAGGCTGGCTATGCGCCTGCAGCGATGCCGGCCTGGTCGTCGACCTCGGTTTCCGGCTGCCAGTCCATCGTCACGAAACCGGGGGTCTGTTCGACCCGCCGCAGCCAGGCGCGGATGGCAGGGAAGGTCGCGAGGTCGTAGTCGCAGCGGTCAGCGACATGGGTGTAGCCGTACAGTGCGATATCGGCGACCGTGAGTTGTCCGGCCGCGAAATAGGCGCGGGCCTTGAGATGGTTTTCCATCACCTGAAGCGCCGCATAGCCGCGCTCCATCCAGTCCTCCAGCGCATGCGTCTGCAGGTCGCGGCCGCCCTTGACCAGCGACAGCCAAAAATATGCGGCGCCGATATTGGGCTCCAGCGCGTGCTGTTCGAAGAACATCCATTGCAGCGCTTCGGCGCGCTCGACCCGCGACTCCGGCGCCAGCGACGTGCCGCCGCAGACATACCAGAGAATGGCGTTGGATTCGGCGAGGTAGCGTCCTTCGGCGACTTCCAACAGCGGCACCTGTCCTGAGGGGTTCTTCTCCAGAAACTCCGGCGTGCGGCTTTCGCCACGGAGAATGTCGACCTCGATAGCCTCATAGGGCGCGTTGAGCAGCGCCAGCGCAAGGCGGACCTTGTAGCTGTTGCCGGAGCGCTGCATCGAATAGAGCTTGTACATTGTCGTTGGGTTCACAGAGGTCGAGGGGCGCGCGCGAGGAGCGAACTGCGGAAAGCCTTCGCGCCGCAACGCGGCTAAACAATGATGCCGATACGAATGCGTCGCAAGACCCGCGGAATGGAAAAAGTCGAAAACCTCTACTGCACTGCACGCGCGCAGCATGCCATGCCACGACTCAGTCAGGCAACGCATCACATGGTCGGGAACGGACGAGCGGATCGATTCAATCCTGCGCGACGATGCTGGCTGCGTCACGCCTCGGGGTGATGACCATGGACCCGGCGCGTGGGCACCGGCCCTGCGGCGCGCCGCTGCGCGTCTGCTGCGTTCGGGGAACGGAGATCGGTCGTTGACCCAAAAGCTTTCGTGTTCCGGACGCGGCGCAGAGCCGGGACCCAGGATCGGGGGGGTGGCCATCATACGTCCGAAAGTGACTTCGCGGGCCATCATCGAGAGCGGATGCAGATCGCGGCGACACAGCTTGGCGTTGAACCGTGCGGCTTCGCTTTGGCCTTGAGGGTGGGTGGCGCTCGGCCGTCAGCCGCTCCGGGAGTTGCGCCCTCTCTGCCTGACCCGCGGCTTGTCAGATATGAGTCAATTCGGCCCGCGGAACTTTGCGAATATTGCGTTCGGATTGCTCCGATCGTACCGAGCCCGCGCAACGTTCCCCAAAGTTTGGCCGTTGTTTGGCCAAGCTTCTTGCGATGCAGCGCGCAGCGCCTTAGGGTGCAGCGTTCCCATCAAAAAGAGTCGTGAATTTCAGAAGTCACGACGTTTGCCAGGAGATCATGATGCCCTTCCTGTCCGCCGCGCTCGCCCGTGTGAAGCCGTCCGCGACCATCGCGGTCACGGATAAAGCGCGCGCGCTGAAAGCGGCGGGCCGCAACGTCATCGGACTTGGCGCCGGCGAGCCGGACTTCGACACGCCCGCCAACATCAAGCTGGCGGCGATCCGCGCCATCGAGGCCGGCAAGACCAAGTACACCGATGTCGGCGGCATTCCGGAGCTGAAGGAAGCCATCATCAACAAGTTCCGGCGCGAGAATGGCCTGACCTACAAGCCGAACCAGGTCATCGTCGGCACCGGCGGCAAGCAGGTGCTCTACAATGCGCTGATGGCAACCCTCAATCCCGGCGACGAGGTGATCATCCCGGCGCCGTACTGGGTCAGCTATCCGGAAATGGTGGCGCTGGCCGGCGGCGAGTCGGTCCCCGTCGTGTGCCCGGCATCGAGTGGCTTCAAGCTGCGGCCCGAGGATCTTGAAAAGGCGATCACGCCGAAGACCAAATGGATCATCCTGTGCTCGCCGTCGAACCCGACCGGTGCAGCGTACACGCGCGCCGAACTCAAGGCGATCACCGACGTACTGGTGAAGCATCCGCATGTCTGGGTGATGACCGACGACATGTACGAGCACCTGGTCTATGACGACTTCCAGTTCGCGACGCCTGCGCAGGTCGAGCCGAAACTCTACGAGCGCACGCTGACGGTGAACGGCGTGTCGAAGGCCTATTGCATGACCGGCTGGCGCATCGGTTACGCCGGCGGCCCGGCCGACCTGATCAAGGCGATGGCGACCATCCAGTCGCAATCGACCTCGAACCCGTCGTCGATCGCGCAGTGGGCCTCCGTCGAAGCGTTGAACGGTCCGCAGGACTTCATCCCGGTGCACAATAAGATGTTCAAGGAGCGGCGCGACCTCGTGGTCTCGATGCTGAACCAGGCCAAGGGCATCGAATGTCCGCGGCCGGAAGGCGCGTTCTACGTCTATCCGTCCTGCGCCGGCACCATCGGCAAGACCTCGCCTTCGGGCAAGGTGATTGCCAATGACGAGGATTTCGTCACGGAATTGCTGGAGAGCGAAGGCGTCGCCGTCGTGCAGGGTTCCGCATTCGGATTGGGCCCGGCGTTCCGGATTTCTTACGCGACGAACACCTCCGACCTCGAAGAGGCCTGCAAACGCATCCAGCGCTTTTGTGGCAATTTGAAATAGTCAAATCACATCGCGCGTGAAGCACAGCGCGATGTTTTGACGGCTTCTTGAGGAAGCGCCATGTTTTCGACACGGCGCTTCCATCCTGTCCGCTCCGCTAAATTTGTTCATCAACATGCGGAGACTGGGACACATGCGCTTCCTGACATTGACATTCGCCACGCTTGCGCTGCTCGCGCCGGTTGCGAGCGCTGACGCGGCGCCGCCGGTTCGCGCCGGCATCCTGCAATGCCAGGGCGGCCAGAATGTCGGCTTCGTGGTCGGCTCGGTGACCAGCCTCGAATGCGTGTTCCGCAGCGAAGGCCGCCGGCCTGAACCCTACATCGCCACCGTGCACCGCATCGGTCTCGATCTCGGCGTCACCGAGCAGACCCAGTTGTCCTGGGCAGTCAGTGCGCCGAACAGCCGGCTCGGGCGCGGCGAACTCGCCGGCAGCTATGGTGGCGTCGGCGCGAATGCATCGATCGGCGTCGGCGGCGGCGGCAACTTCCTGGTGGGCGGTCCCGCCAACGCCTATGCGCTGCAGCCGATCAGCCTGCAAGGCCAGACCGGATTGAACGTCGCCGCCGGCATCGCCGGCATCGAACTGCAACCGGTGCAGTTCGGCCCGCGCCGGCACCATCGCCGGCATCACCGCCGCGGTTGAGGATGACGTTTAAGGAAAAGGCCCGCGCAAGCGGGCCTTTTTGTTGATGTCATTCCGGGGCGATGCGCAGCATCGAACCCGGAATCTCGAGATTCTCAGGTGGGCAACTGCGCACCATAGTTCGTCGCTTCGCGCCGCCCCGGAATGACGAGCAAATGGAGACTGCCCGCTTCAGCTTCCGCCATTCTGGTACGACCTGTGATGTTGTGGCATAGAACGGCAAGCCCCGCGGGCACGGCCTTTTCCTGATTCTCTGCTCGCATCACAGTTTTTCAGCCGGAGCTTACTTCATGCGTCGTTCTCTCGTTCTCGCCGCTGCCGTTCTCGCTGCGCTGGCTTCATCCATCGGCGGCGCCGGTGCACAGCAGCAGCGCGTGCAGGTCGGCGTGCTGGAGTGCCGTGGCGGCGCCAGCGTCGGTTTCATCGTCGGTTCCGTCACTCACCTTGGTTGCGTGCTGCGCGCAGAAGGGATGCCGGAAGATCGCTATGTCGCCACCATCCGCAAAGTCGGACTCGATCTCGGCATCACCCAGGAATCGGCGCTGGCCTGGGGCGTGTTCGCACCTGTTGCGCGGCTCGGCCCCGGTGGCCTTTCCGGCGATTATGTCGGCGCGCAGGGCAGCGCGACGCTTGGCGTCGGCGTCGGCGGCAACGTGCTGGTCGGCGGCTCGGCGAACTCGATCGCGCTGCAGCCGCTCAGCGTGCAGGGCCAGGTCGGCGTGAGCATTGCCGCCGGATTGGAAGCCCTGGAACTGCGACCGGGACGATAAAGGCTCCCTTCCGGCAAGGGTACGCTGCGGGCCCTGATCCAAGATCGCATCGTGCCATGCGCCCGACGACGTAAAAACCCTTGTCGGTAGACATCCCTCGCGCGTAGATTGCACTAGGGGCAGTCTCCACCAGCTTGCTAGCAGAGCAGCCGAGCTCAATCGCATCCTGCCCGTCGAAACGGGAAGTCAGTTTGTGACAATTACTTCATTGCGAAAGGCGCTGTGCCAATTCTCGGCTGTGAATGGCAACCATTCGTAGCATCCTTCAACGCTACGCAAGGTACTGAGGCTCAGGAGTTTAGAGACAAGCAAGTCCAACGCTGGTCAGACATTATCAACTCGATCAATGATCGACTACCCAGCACGCCCTCAATTTCAAACTATGGGCAAGTGATGCGAGGCTATGAAAATACCCTTCGCAAACAGGACGCCGAACTCTTTACCCTGGTTGAGGATGACGTAACGGGTACGTTCGTGGTCACGTCGACAATACCGCTTCTCGGAGTTGACGGTGATGAGCTTAGTATAGGTTCGAACGATGACATCTGGCTTCACGTCGAAACGATAGTTTACTGGCTAAGCAAGGTTGCCATAGGCACGGGACACCTCACGGTTAACCCGTCTGTTTCATTCTTTCAGGATCCGCGAGTCCTCCGTGGTCTAGCAGATGCGGCCACGCCGGACCTCGAATACGTTCATGGTCTTGTAGACACTGCTCACCAAGCCGAATCAATGATTGCGTCCAGTGAGCAGGAGCTCCGTTTGAAGGTTCAAGAGTTTGAAGCGGTTATCGCAAAAACACGTGAGGATGGGATTTTCAAGAGTGCAAATTCGCTTTGGAGTGAAAAGGCTAAGCGCCACACCTGGGCTTATACGATCGGCTTTCTCACTATAGTCGCGCTGATCTCTGCATTTCCGGTGTTCTTTTCAGTGTACCAGATCAACATGTGGAGCTTACTTCCGAAGAATGAGCATACCGGTGAATACACGTATCTGGCTGCGTTGATCGTCGCGCTCGGTTTCGTGGCTCTCGCTTGGATTTTTAGGATGTTGGGTCGGTTTGTGATTGACAATTTTTCACTGGCGTCCGATGCGCGCCAGCGTGAGATGATCTTACGAACGTTCTTGACGCTCGTTGGCACGCCGGAGGCGAAAATGCAGGATGGAGAGCGTGTGCTGATACTGAACGCAATATTCCGACCAGTCCCCGGACAGGGGCCGGATGATCCGGCGCCGTCTTCACTGATGGACCTGATGAAAGATGCATTCAAGCCCGCTGGCAAGTAGTGGGAGCGGGGCACAAAACACACGAGTTTGATCGCGTTGCTGCCGCTGAGCGTCCTGGGCTAGGTCGGGGTCAGCATTGCTGCCGGATTGGAACGCCTGAAACTCCGGCCGGGAAGGTGGTCGGGGCCCTCGCCCCGTCATTTGCGAGCGAAAGCGAAGCAATCCACTTCACCGCACGGGGAAAAATGGATTGCTTCGTCGCTTTGCTCCTCGCAATGACGTGTCCGGCCTTTGGTCCCACCTCGCACCGCAGCGACGTTTTCCCGCTTGCCAAATCGTTGCGACAGGCGGAGCATCAGAGGTTGCCGACCCAATCACGGGCCGAGCTCCAAAACAGGGAGGCGGCAATGGGACAAGACGTCAGAAGTCCCCAAGGTCCACGGTGCATTGCGCTGGTGGGCCCTTTCCAGAGCGGTAAAACCACACTTCTAGAAGCCATACTGGCGCGAACGGGCGCCATTAAAAGTGCCGGCAGCGTCGATGCCGGAACTTCCGTCGGCGATGCCAGCCCCGAAGCGCGCCATCACAAGATGGGCGTGGCCTTAAGCGCCGCCACCACCACCTTCATGGGCGACAGTTACACCTTTATCGATTGTCCCGGCTCGGTCGAGTTCGCGCATGACATGCGCGCCGCATTGCCCGCGGTCGATGCCGCGGTCGTGGTCTGCGAGGCGGACGAGAAGAAGCTGCCGCAACTGCAGATCATCCTGCGCGAGCTGGAAGATCTCGGCATTCCGCGTTTTCTGTTTTTGAACAAGATCGACCGCGCCAACAAGCGCATCCGCGAAACGCTGGCGACCCTGCAGCCGGCCTCGCGCGTGCCGCTGGTGCTGCGGCAGATTCCGATCTGGAACGGCGACTTGATCGAAGGCTTTGTCGACCTCGCACTGGAGCGCGCCTTCGTCTACCGCGAGCACAAGCCTTCCGAAGTGATCGCGCTGGAAGGCGGCGATCTCGACCGCGAGAAGGAAGCGCGCTTCTCGATGCTTGAAAAGCTCGCCGATCACGACGACGCGTTGATGGAGCAGTTGCTGGAAGACATCCAGCCGCCGCGCGATGCGGTGTTCGACGATCTCGCCCGCGAATTGCGCGAAGGGTTGATCTGCCCGGTTCTGCTGGGCGCCGCGAGCCGCGAAAACGGCGTGCTGCGGCTGATGAAGGCGCTGCGGCATGAATCACCCGGCGTTGTTGAAACGGCGAAACGCCTCGGCGCATCGTCGCAAAAGGAGGCGCTGGCCTATGTGTTCAAGACGCTGCATCTGCAGCACGGCGGCAAGCTGTCGCTGACGCGGCTGCTCGCCGGCCACCTCGACGACGGCGCGACCCTGCAATCCTCCTCCGGCGAAGCCGGACGGGTGTCCGGCATTCTCGCGGTCAACGGTGCGCACGATACCAAACGTGCCGTGGCGGAAGCCGGCGAGACGATCGCGCTCGGCAAGCTCGACGCGATCAAGACCGGCGACACGCTGTCCAGCGGCAAGACCGCGCCGGCGGCACTGGTGCAGATCGCGCCGACACCGCCGGTGCTGGCGATGTCGCTGTCGGCGGCCGATCGCAAGGACGATGTCAAACTCGGCCAAGCGCTGCTGCGGCAGAACGAGGAGGATCCGTCGTTAACGATGATCCAGAACCAGCGCACCCACGATATCGTGCTGTGGGGGCAGGGCGAGATGCATCTGCGCGTGGCGCTCGAGCGGCTGCGCGACCGCTTCGGCGTCAACGTCAAATCGCAGCCGCCGGCGATCGGCTATCAGGAGACCATCCGCAAACCGACGACCCAGCGCGGCCGTCATAAGAAGCAATCCGGCGGCCATGGCCAGTTCGGCGACGTGGTGCTGGAAATCAAGCCGATGCCGCGGGGTTCGGGCTTCGAGTTCCACGAAAAGGTGGTCGGCGGCGCGGTGCCGAAAAATTACATCGGCGCGGTGGAAGAGGGCGTGGTCGACGGCCTCGCCAAGGGTCCGCTCGGTTTTCCCGTCATCGATGTTGAGGTCACGCTCATCGACGGCTCCTATCACAGCGTCGATTCGTCCGATCTCGCGTTCCGCACCGCAGCGCGAATCGGCATGACCGAGGCGCTGCCGCAGTGCCAGCCGGTGCTGCTGGAGCCGATCCACATGGTGGAGATCGTCTGCCCGACGGAAGCGACGGCGAAGATCAACGCCATCCTGTCGGCGCGACGCGGCCAGATTCTCGGCTTCGACACCCGCGAGGGCTGGCCGGGATGGGACTGTGTCCGCGCCACCATGCCGGAGGCGGAGATCGGCGATCTGATCGTGGAGCTGCGCTCGGCCACCGCCGGCGCCGGCGGGTTCATCCGCCAGTTCGACCGCATGGCCGAGGTCACCGGCCGCGCCGCTGACCAGATCATCGCCGCGCACCGCGTCGCGGCGTGAGTGTGCCGGCCTGGCCGCCGCAGCTCCGTCTGCGGCGGCCAGCGCGCGGCTTGACTCATTTCAGCAGAAGATAAATTGATAATCGTGGCCGGGTTTATCCCGGCCATCGACGTCTTTGGAGGAGGCTATTGCCGTGCCTAAACCCCCCGCCGCGTGCCTGATCGGATGGCCGGCCGCGCATTCGCGCTCGCCGTTGATCCATCATCACTGGCTGCGGACGCTGGGCATCGAGGGCGGCTACGTCATTGAGGCGGTGCCGCCCGACGAGTTTCAGGATTTCATCTTCCGCCTGTCGCTGCGCGGCTTTGTCGGCGCCAACGTCACGATCCCGCACAAGGAGCGCGCGCTTGCGCTGTCGAAGCCGGACGAGCGGGCCCGCGCAGTTGGCGCCGCCAACACGCTGTGGTTCGCGGACGGCGAATTGTGCTCGACCAATACCGACGTCGAAGGCTTTATCAACAATCTCGACGCCTGCGCCAGCGGTTGGGACCAGGCGGAGGATGCGCTGGTGCTGGGCGCCGGCGGTTCGTCGCGCGCCGTCGTGTTTGGGCTGCGCGAACGCGGCGTCAAGCGCATTCATCTCGTCAATCGCACCATGGCGCGCGCGCGCGCGTTGGCGGATCAGTTCGGCGCGAGCGTGTTGCCGGTGGCGTGGGATGTGCTCGCCGATCTCCTGCCGCGCGCCGGGCTTCTGGTGAATACGACCTCGCTCGGCATGAAGGGCCAGCCGCCGCTGGAACTCGATGTCGGCCGGCTGCCGTCACGCGCCGTCGTCGCCGATCTCGTTTATGTGCCGCTCGACACGCCGCTGCTGACCGTTGCGCGCGCGCGGGGGCTGAAGACCGCCGATGGGCTCGGCATGCTCTTGCATCAGGCGGTGCGGGGATTCGAACTGTGGTTCGGACGGCGTCCCGAGGTGACGCCGGAGCTTCGTGCGCTCGTCGAAGCCGATCTCACGAATACATGATTGGCGCCGGCGCGCCTGAACCCGATCACGCCTTGATGATCGGTAGGCGGGGCGCCAGCCGTGGAATAGGCATTTCCTCCCGGTGTTGGCGTTGGATTGGGCGCCGATCCAACTTTGGGAGGACTACCATGCCGAAATGTTCTTCATGGCCGCGCGTGCTCGCGGCCTCGCTGACCTTTGTCACCCTGCTCGGATCAGTGGTCTGGGCACAGCAGTCGCCGACGGTGCGCATTCGCGGCACCATTGAGGCCGTCGACGGGTCCATGCTGTCGATCAAGTCGCGCGAGGGCGCCGACATGAAGGTCCGTCTCACCGACAATGTCGCCGTGTTCGGCGTGGCGAAGACCGCGCTGTCCGAGATCAAGGAAGGCTCCTATATCGGCGTCACCGGCATGCCGGAGCCGGACGGCACCCAGAAGGCGGTCGCGGTGCATATCTTCCCGGAGAACCAGCGCGGCGCGGCCGAAGGTTTTCGGCCGTGGGATCAACGCCCGAACTCGACCATGACCAACGCCACCGTCGCCCAGACGGTGAAGGGCACCGACGGGCAGAATATTTTGGTCAAATACAAGGACGGCGAAAAGAAAGTCGTGGTGCCGCCGGATACGCCTGTTGTCACCTTCGTCGCCGGTGACAAGTCCGAACTAAAGCCGGGCGCGAAGATCATCATCTTCGGCGCGGTGAAGAAGGACGACGGCATGTTGGAAGCCAACCGCGTCAATGTCGGCCGCGACGGGATCACACCGCCGATGTGACCCGAAGGGTCATTCCGGGGCGATGCAAGGCATCGAACCCGGAATCTCGAGATTCCGGGTCTGGTCCTTCGGACCATCCCGGAATGACGCCGTAACAATGAACGTCTCAAACCGCCAGCACGCGATCGTCGATCTCGGCAATCGTATTGACGCCGCACAGCCCCATCGTGGTGAGCATTTCCTTGGCCAGGATGTCGAGCGCCTTGGCGACGCCGGCTTCGCCGCCAGCCCCTAAGCCATAGGCATAGGCACGGCCGATCATGCAGGATTTGGCGCCGAGCGCGAGCGCGCGCACCACGTCCTGGCCGGAGCGGATGCCGCCGTCGAACATGATCTCCATCTTCGAGCCGACGGTATCGACGATTTCGGGCAGCACCTCGATCGAGGACGGCGCGCCGTCGAGCTGGCGGCCGCCATGGTTGGAGACCACGATCGCCTGCGCGCCGGTCTTGGCGGCTTCCTCGGCGTCCTCGACGTCGAGAATGCCTTTGAGGATCAGCTTGCCCGGCCAGATCGAGCGGATCCAGTCGAGGTCCTTCCAGCTCAGCGAGGTATCGAACTGCGAGGCCGTCCATTCCGAGAGTTTGGTGAGATCCTCGGTGCCTTTGACGTGGCCGACGATGTTGCCGAAGGTACGGCGCTTGCCGCGCAGCACACCAGCGACCCATGAAGGCTTGCTCGCAAAATCGATCAGCTTCGACAGCGACCATTCCGGCGGCACCGTCATGCCGTTCTTGATGTCCTGATGGCGCTGGCCGATCACCTGCAAATCGACGGTCAGCACCAGCGCCGAGCATTTCGCCGCAATCGCGCGCTCGATCAGCGATTTGATGAAGCCGCGGTCCTTCATCACGTAGAGCTGGAACCAGAACGGCTTGTCGACGCTGGCTGCGATATCCTCGATCGAGCAGATCGACATCGTGCTCTGGGTGAAGGGAATGCCGGCGGCCTGCGCGGCGCGGCAGGCATGGATCTCGCCGTCGCCATGCTGCATGCCGAGCAGGCCGACCGGGGCGAGAATCAAGGGCATCGCGGCGGGCTCGCCGAGGATTGTCGTGGAGAGATCGCGCTTGGAGACGTCGACCAGAATGCGCTGGCGGAACTTGATCTGCTGCAGATCCTCGGAATTGGCCCGCAGCGTGTCCTCGGTGTAGGAGCCACGGTCGGCGTAGTCGAAAAACGCCTTGGGAACCCTGCGCTTGTGCAACTGGCGCAGATCCTCAATGCAGGTGATGTGCTTCATGGACGTCCCGGCCCTTCTTGAAACTTCTTCGCTGCGTCGTCATCTAGCATGGTTGGATGGCCAGCCAAATCGCATCTCGCGGCGCCATTCCCGGGAGAACATCCCATGACCGGACCACGCAGCGCCGCCCCCACCGAGACCGGCCCGGCCGATCGCGAGGAAAAGCGCCGGCTCGACGACGCTCTGGAGGAGGGGCTGGAAGAGACCTTTCCGGCATCCGACCCGGTCAATGTCACCCAGCCGGCGCCTTCGAAAGGCGACCAGCACGTCAAGCGGCGCGGTTAAGCCGGCAGGCCGATGGCTGCCTGGCGTGAATATCCAGATATAACAAATAGTTATATTGCCTTTTGGCCGCCAATGGCCGTAATGATTCATCATATTTTTTGAAGCCATTTTAGCGGGCGAAGGATTATAACCCCCAGCACGCTACGATGGAGGCGTTCGGGATTCGTGGCCGTGATGGCCTGAAGACCTGGAATGGCTGGGGGTCACATGAGCCGCAAATATTTCGGTACCGACGGAATTCGGGGCCGCGCAAATGGTCTGATCACGCCGGAGCTCGCACTCAAGGTGGGGCAGGCGGCCGGCCTGGTGTTTCAGCGTGGCGATCACCGCCACCGCGTCGTCATCGGCAAGGACACGCGTCTCTCCGGCTACATGATCGAATACGCCATGGTGGCCGGATTTACCTCGGTCGGCATGGACGTGCTGCTGCTCGGCCCGATGCCGACGCCGGCGGTCGCGATGCTGACCAAGTCGATGCGCGCCGATCTCGGCGTGATGATTTCAGCGTCGCACAATCTGTTCGAGGACAACGGCATCAAGCTGTTCGGTCCGCAGGGCTTCAAACTGTCCGACGATGTCGAGAAGCAGATCGAGCAACTGCTCGACGAGCCGATCGACCGTCGCTTGGCGCAGAGTGCCAGCCTCGGGCGCGCCCGCCGCATCGACGGCGTCCACGACCGCTATATCGAATTCGCCAAGCGCACGTTGCCGCGCGAGCTTTCGCTCGACGGCCTTCGCGTCGTGATCGATTGCGCGCACGGCGCGGCCTACAAGGTGGTGCCGGAAGCGCTGTGGGAATTGGGCGCAGACGTCATCGCGATCGGCGTCGAGCCTGACGGTTTCAACATCAACAAGGAATGCGGCTCGACCTCACCGGAGGCGCTTGCCAAGAAGGTGCGCGAGATGCGCGCCGATATCGGCATTGCGCTCGACGGCGACGCCGATCGCGTCATCCTGGTCGACGAGCGCGGCCACGTCGTCGACGGCGACCAGTTGCTCGCGGTGATCGCGCAGAGCTGGAATGAAGAGGGCCGTCTCGCCAAGCCAGGCATCGTCACCACCGTGATGTCCAACCTCGGCCTCGAGCGCTTCCTTGAAGGGCAGGGGCTCGGCATGGTGCGTACCCCGGTCGGCGACCGCTACGTGCTCGAGCAGATGCTCGCGCAGGGCTACAATCTCGGCGGCGAACCCTCAGGTCATATCATTCTCTCCGACTACGCCACGACCGGCGACGGATTCGTCGCCGCGCTGCAGGTGCTGGCCGTGGTGCAGAAGCTGCGCCGCCCGGTGTCGGAGGTCTGCCATCGCTTCGACCCGCTGCCGCAGATCTTGAAGAACGTGCGCTATCGCTCCGGCAAGCCGCTCGACCACGCCGAGGTGAAATCGGCGATCATGGACGGCGAGAATCGCCTCAACGGCCACGGCCGGCTGCTGGTCCGTTCGTCCGGCACCGAGCCTGTGATCCGCGTGATGGGCGAGGGCGACGACCGCCTCCTGGTCGAGGAAGTCGTCGACCAGATCGTCAACGCGCTCGGCCACGCCGCGGCGGCATAAGCACGCTTTATCCAAAGGACGCGCAATTGCTGATCGGCGGTGCGCAGGAGCGCATCGCAGCTATCGGCTATTGCTGCTGGTCGCAACCGGGCGTGCGGCGTAAAACGCGGCATTGCGTCCACGAATCCTTTTCGGGAATGCGCCGTTGAACAAGCCCGTCATCGTAACGGAGGAAACCGCGACCGCGCCGGTGGTTGTGTCGGACGCGGCGCCGGGGCTCGCTGCGAAAGCGGCCGTGGCAGGGCCGGCTTACATTGTGCTCGCCGGCATCAGCTTCTCGCATTTCCTCAACGACACCATGCAGTCGTTGATCGCCTCGGTCTATCCGATCTTGAAGGACGCCTACGCGCTCGACTATGCGCAGATCGGCATGATCACGCTGGCGTTCCAGTTCACCGCGTCGCTGCTGCAGCCCGTCGTCGGGCACTTCACCGACAAGAAGGCGCAGCCGTTCTCGCTCGCGATCGGCATGGGCTTTACGTTTTTCGGCTTGCTGCTGCTCAGCGTCGCGCATCTTTATCCGATCATCCTGATCGCGGCGGCGCTGGTCGGGCTTGGCTCGGCGGTGTTTCATCCGGAGTCGGCGCGGATCGCGCGCCTGGCTTCCGGCGGTCGCTACGGCTTCGCGCAATCGGTGTTTCAGCTCGGCGGCAGTTTCGGCACGTCGATGGGACCGGTGCTGGCCGCGCTGATCGTGGTACCGTTCGGCCAGCCCTCGATCGCCTGGTTCTCGTCGATCGCGTTTCTGGCGATCGTGATCCTGTGGCGTATCGGCGTTTGGTACAAGCCGCAGATCACGACGAAGAAATCGGCTGTGGTGGAACGTCATCCGGACCTGCCGGATTCCCGGCGCGTCAGAATCGCGCTCGCGGTGCTGGTTGCGCTGTTGTTTTCGAAGCAGCTCTACGTATCGAGCCTGTCGAGCTATTACATCTTCTATCTGATCGAAAAGTTTCAGGTGTCGACGCAGGCAGCCCAGCTCTATCTTTTCCTGTTTCTTGCCGCCAATGCGGTGGGCGCATTTTTCGGCGGGCCGCTCGGCGATCGCTTCGGGCGCAAATACGTCATCTGGTTCTCGATCCTCGGCGCGCTGCCGTTCACGCTGGCGCTGCCCTATGCCGGCCTCGTCGGCAGCGCGGTGCTGACGGTGTTGATCGGCCTGATTATCTCATCGGCGACGTCGTCGATCATCGTGTTCGCGCAGGAGCTGATGCCGCATCGCTTCGGGATGATCTCCGGCGTGTTCTTCGGCGTCGCCTTCGGCATCGGCGGACTGGGCGCGGCGGTGCTCGGCAGGCTTGCCGATCACACCGGCATCGCCTTCGTCTATCACCTCTGCGCATTCCTGCCGGCGCTCGGTCTGCTCGCGGTGTTCCTGCCGAAGATGCCGCAGCACGCGCGCTGACGAATTATCGCGAGGCGAGGCGTAGCTCGCCGCATCAACAAAGTCTTAACGGCGCGGCAACACGCCGATTCTCAATACATCGTTAGGATGTATGACGCTGTCGCTTGTCGTGTTGCAAATGCATCGAAACTCGCGTCGCAAACATCGCCGCGAAGAAAGTCAGAGATTGTCAACCTTAAAAATTAGGGTTAAGCGCCGCTTAAGCATTTAATGCCATCGTCCGTCCGTGAGTTTTTGAAGTGAGGATTTTTTCGCAGTCAGCCTCACCGGACAAAAGGACGAAGCCCATGCGTAGCGTTAAGTCATTCATTGCCGCAGGAGCGGCCACTTTGTTGTCCTCGGCGGCGTTTGCTGCCGACATGGCGATTGCGCCGCCTCCTTATGCTCCGGCCCCGGTGGTCGAGGATTTCGGCGGCTGGTATCTGCGCGGCGATATCGGCTTCAGCAATCAGCGGGTCGATCGTCTGAACAACGCGCTCGATGCCACCCTTACCTCGTCGGTGCAGACCAACAATTTCACTACCGCTGGCATCTTCGGCCTCGGCGTCGGTTACAAGGTCAACAACTGGTTCCGCGCTGACGTGACCGGTGAATACCGCGGCAATTCGCAGTTCTTCGGTACCGATCGCATCACCTATGTCGGCGGTGTCGGCACCGATACTTATCACGCGACCAAGAACGAGTGGGTCGTGCTCGCCAACGCCTATGTCGATCTCGGCACCTGGTGGTGCATCACCCCGTTCATCGGCGCCGGCGTCGGCGGCGCGCGGGTTGCGATCAACGGCTTCACCGATCAGAGCATCAATAGCAACCCGTTCCCTCCCGGCCCCGCACTGGCTGGCCTGGCGCACGGCGACAGTTTCGCGAAGTGGAATTTCGCCTGGGCCGTGCATGCCGGTCTCGCCTACCAGGTCACGCCGAACTTCACCGTCGAGCTCGCCTATCGCTATCTCGACATGGGCGACGGACTGACCGGCGATCTCCGCACCTTCGATGGCGTCAGCACCATCAACAACCCGATGACCTTCAAGAACATCACCTCGCACGACCTGAAGCTCGGCGTGCGCTGGGATCTGACCAGCCCACAGGTCTACGCGCCGCCGCCGCTGATCCGCAAAGGTTAATCGCGACCTTCTTTCGTTAACATTTGCAAACGGCGCGGGAGCTTCCCGCGCCGTTTTGCTTTTGCGCATGCCGATGCGGACGCGGCGTCAGATGAAAAATCTTCGTCGGCTTTTCGACAAGATCTCGCCAAATCGGAGGCCTGAACAACGATTGGTTAAGGTTAACAGGCGATGATCAGCGCAAGTTCAGAGTTTCCGATGGAGCGTTGCGATGCGTCGATTGTTGTTGGTGGCTGTGCTGTGCGGAGCGGCGAGCGTCGCCCAGGCGGCCGATATGCCGGACCTGCCGTTTCTCCGCGGCGGTTTCACCGACGGGCTGAGCACCAGCACGGTGAATTGGCAAGGCGGCTACATCGGTGGACATGCCGCCTATGGCACTTCCAACATGAATTTTGCGAATTCAACGAGGACCATCGCGGCGCGCCTGTTGGACGGCACGGAGATGGAGAACGTCCAGCGAATATCGGAGTGGCCGATCATGGGAAAAGTTTCGGCCCACGGAGAGGGGTTCGGCGGATTCGTCGGCTACAACTTCCAGTGGACCGACGTCGTCGTAGGCGTTGAACTGAATTACACGCACGGCAAGTTCGGCGGCTCGCAGACCGGCAGCATGTCGCGGTTCTTCACGCTTCCTTCCGGGTACACGGTTGGCGCGACTTATGAAGGGACTGCGCGAATGAATATTTCCGACATGGGAACGCTTCGCGTCCGCGGCGCTTACGCGTATGGTTCGTTCCTGCCTTATATGTTTGCCGGCATAGCGCTAGGGCAGGCCGATATCATTCGTACCGCCCGTGTTTTCGGAACTCAGGTCAATCCGGCCGCCGCGCCGGGATTCCAGAACGTACCGTTCGATGTCAGCGCTACCGACGGCCAGTATAGCCACTTGATCTACGGCTACTCGTTCGGCATCGGCACCGAGGTGATGCTGATATCGGGCCTGTTCCTGCGCGCGGAATGGGAATACGTGCGCTTTGCCTCTTCGATTGACACCAGCATCAACACGGTCCGCGCCGGCCTCGGCTACAAATTCTGATCCCGCCACGGCGGCGCCGGTCCGGCGCCGTTGACAGAATTGCCGCCGCCTGTTGCACTGCCGCCCCAACGAGGGCCGCGCATGAAGGTCTACGGCGATACCAATTCCGGCAACTGCCTGAAGGTGAAGTGGGTGTGCGATCATCTCGCGCTGCCCTACACCTGGATAGCGGTCGATACGCTCAAGGGCGAGACGCGGACCGCGGACTTCCTCAAGCTCAACGGCGCCGGCCAGGTGCCGACGATCGAACTCGACGACGGCCGCGCGCTGGCGCAATCCAACGCCATCATCCGCTATCTCGCCCGCGGCTCTCGTCTCGTTCCGCAAGCTGCGTTCGCGGAAGCGAAGATGGACGAGTGGCTGTTCTGGGAACAATACAGTCACGAGCCCTACATTGCCGTCTGCCGCTTCCAGATGTTCTACCTGAAGAAACCGGCCTCCGATCTCGACCCTGAAAAGGTCAAGCGCGGCTATGCGGCGCTGGCGCGGATGGAGCACCAGCTTGCGCTGACGCCGTTCCTGGTCGGCGACGCCGTCACGCTCGCCGACATATCGCTAGTGGCCTATACTCGCGTGGCGCACGAAGGCGGCTTCGATCTCGACGGCTACGCCGCGGTGCGCCGCTGGATCGGCGAGACCGAGAAATTTCTCGGCCTTCCGCCGGCGCGCTGACTTCACCGGAATGCATCATGACCGAGATTGCGCAGGTCAACATCCGCCCCGCGCGCCGCGAAGACGTCGGCACCATTATCGCCATGCTGGCGGACGATCCGCTCGGCGGTGCGCGTGAGCGGATCGAAGACCCACTCCCACAATGCTATTTCGCGGCATTTGAAAGGCTGCAGCACGACCCGAACATCCTTCTCATAGTTGCCGAGGATGGCGAAGGCGCCGTGGTCGGTTGCCTGCAGCTATGTATTCTGCCGGGGCTGAGCTCGCAGGGTGCCTCGCGTGGCCTGATCGAGGATGTCCGCGTCGCCAGCCACTGCCGCAGCCGCGGCATCGGCGAGCAGATGGTGCAGTGGGCGGTTGTGGAAGCGCGCGCGAGGGAATGCAAACTGGTCGAATTGCTGACGCATCACACCCGCGTCGATGCGCAGCGGTTTTACGAGCGCTTGGGTTTTGCGCGCAGCCATGTCGGCATGACGTTGCGATTCTGACTTCTCTGACTTCGTCTGCGGTTGAAGCGCATTTGCGACCAATGCCTGAGGTAGTCGTCGGTGTTCGATCCAGTTAACAAGCGATAAACTACGCATGCGTCCGTGATTTTACGGACAGGAGCGTCTCCGCTATGCCGGGCTCTCCCATGGGGCTTTGGGCAGCTTGGGGATTTCCAATGAAAAAATATTCGATTGTTCGGATCGGAAGCGAATATGTCGTGCAGGCCGGGGACACCAGCATTTTGAAAGTCTCGAGCCGGCGAGAGGCCGCCAAACTGGTCACCGATGCCGCCGAACTTCTCCAGGAGCCGGCTCCCTGCGCGGACGAGGACCCATCAATCGAGCGTGAAGCACCCGAAGCTTCTTGACGATCGGGCCCGATTCCCCTAATGACCGCGGCGGGACACCTCCCCCCAACGGGAGGCTTACTATCTGGAAGGATAGATCATGACCGTAGCGAAGCCCGCTTCGCGGCCGAACGTGCCGCATTTTTCCTCCGGCCCCTGTGCCAAGCGCCCCGGCTGGAATCCCCAAAATCTCAAGGACGCTGCCCTCGGCCGCTCGCACCGCGCGAAGATCGGTAAAGCGCGGCTCAAGCTCGCGATCGAATTGACGCGCGAAGTGCTGGAAGTGCCGGCCGACTACAAGATCGGCATCGTGCCGGCGTCCGATACCGGCGCGGTCGAAATGGCGTTGTGGTCGCTGCTCGGTGCGCGCCCCGTCACCACGATCGCCTGGGAATCCTTCGGCGAGGGCTGGGTCAGCGACATCGTCAAGGAATTGAAGCTCAAGGACGTCACCAAGCTGCACGCCGGCTATGGCGATCTTCCCGATTTGAGCAAGGCCGATCCGGCTTCCGACATCGTCTTCACCTGGAACGGCACGACTTCAGGCGTGCGCGTGCCGAACGCCGACTGGATCAGCGCGGACCGCCAAGGCCTCACGATTTGCGACGCGACGTCGGCTGCGTTTGCGCAAGCACTCGATTTCGCAAAACTCGATGTGGTGACGTTCTCCTGGCAGAAGGCGCTGGGCGGCGAGGCCGCGCACGGCATGCTGATCCTCTCACCGCGCGCGGTGGAGCGGCTTGAGACCTACAAGCCGGCCTGGCCGCTGCCGAAGATTTTCCGCCTCACCAAGGGCGGCAAGCTCAACCAGGGCATCTTCGAGGGCGAGACCATCAACACGCCGTCGATGCTGTGCGTCGAGGACTATCTCGATGCCTTGAACTGGGCGAAATCGATCGGCGGCCTCAAGGCCCTGATCGCGCGCGCCGACGCCAACACCAAGGTGCTGTCGGACTGGAAGGCGAAAACGCCGTGGATCGACTTCCTGGCCAAGGATGCGTCGATCCGCTCCAACACCTCGGTGTGCCTGAAGTTCATCGATCCCGCGATCACTTCGCTGACCGCCGACGCGCAGGCCGAGTTCTCCAAGAAGCTGGTTGCGCTGGTGGAGAAGGAAGCCGCCGGTTACGACTTCGCCTATTACCGCGATGCGCCCGCGGGCCTGCGGATCTGGTGCGGCGCCACGGTGGAAGCCTCCGATGTCGCGCTGCTGACGCAGTGGATCGACTGGGCGTTTGCCGAGACCAAGGCCGCGCTACCGAAGGCAGCTTGATGCTTGACCCTCCCCTGGAGGGGGAGGGTCGACGCACCGTAGGTGCGGCGGGGCGGGGTGATCTCTCCGCATCCGACGCACGCAGAGTTCGCACCGGCAGTTCACCCCACCCCGGCGCTTCGCGCCGACCCTCCCCCTGCAGGGGAGGGTGGAAGGAAACATTCAGATGTCCAAACCCAAAGTTCTCATTTCCGACGCGCTATCTCCCGCCGCCGTCCAGATCTTCAAGGATCGCGGCGTCGAGGTCGACTTCCAGCCCAATCTCGGCAAGGACAAGGACAAGCTCGCCGAGATCATCGGCAATTACGATGGCCTGGCGATCCGCTCGGCGACGAAAGCCACCGCCAAGATCATCGACAAGGCGAAGAAGCTGAAAGTGATCGGCCGCGCCGGCATCGGCGTCGACAACGTCGAGATTCCCGCGGCGACCGCCAGGGGCATCATCGTGATGAACACGCCGTTCGGCAATTCGATCACGACCGCCGAGCACGCGATCACCTTGATGCTGGCGCTGGCGCGTGAAATTCCGCAGGCCGACGCCTCGACCCAGGCCGGCAAGTGGGAGAAGAACCGCTTCATGGGCGTCGAGATCACCGGCAAGACCTTAGGGGTAGTCGGCTGCGGCAATATCGGCTCGATCGCCGCCGACCGCGCGCTCGGCCTGAAAATGAAGGTGGTCGCGTTCGATCCGTTCCTGTCGCCGGAGCGCGCCAAGGATATCGGCGTCGAGAAGGTCGAACTCGACGAGCTGCTCAAGCGCGCCGACTTCATCACGCTGCACACGCCGCTGACCGAGAAGACCAGGAACATCATCGACGCGGCGGCGCTCGCCAAGATGAAGAAGGGCGTTCGCATCATCAATTGCGCCCGCGGCGGCCTTGTCGACGAGCAGGCGTTGCTCGATGCACTGAATTCCAAGCATGTCGCCGGCGCCGCCTTCGACGTCTTCGTCGAGGAGCCCGCCACCAAGAACGTGCTGTTCGGCCATCCTAACGTGATCTGTACGCCGCATCTGGGCGCCTCCACCACGGAAGCGCAGGAGAACGTCGCGCTGCAGGTAGCCGAGCAGATGTCGGACTATCTTCTCACCGGCGCGATCTCGAACGCGGTGAACTTCCCCTCGATCACGGCGGAGGAAGCGCCGAAGCTGAAGCCGTTCATCGAGCTCGCCGAAAAGCTCGGCTCGTTCGCGGGCCAGCTCACCGAGAGCGGCATCCTGAAGACGGAGATCACCTATGAGGGACACGTTGCCGAGATGAAGATCAAGGCGATCACCTCTGCGGTGCTGTCGGGCCTGCTGCGCCCGATGCTGGGCGAGGTCAACGTGGTCTCCGCGCCGGTCGTCGCGAAGGAGCGCGGCATGGTGGTCGACGAGATCGTGCGCGCGGCGCAGAGCGACTACGAAAGCCTGATCACGGTGACCGTCACCACCGAACGGCAGGAGCGTTCCGTCTCCGGCACCGTCTATCACGACGGCAAGCCGCGGCTGGTCGACATCAAGGGCATCCGCGTCGACGCTGAGTTCGGCAAGTCGATGATCTATGTCACCAACGAGGACAAGCCCGGTTTCATCGGCAGCTTCGCCAGCCTGCTCGGCGATGCCAAGATCAACATCGCCACCTTCCATCTCGGCCGCGTCAAGCAGGGCGGCGACGCCATCGCGCTGGTCGAGATCGACGGTCCCGTGCCGGCCGATGTGCTTGCCAAGGTGCAGGCACTGCCGCAGGTGAAGCAGGCCAAGGCGTTGGCGTTTTAAAACGCGCATCCCCTTCTTTCCGGGGAAGGTCCTTCGCCGCGGTGCTGCCGCGGCGAAAATCCCGATCGAACCGATTCCTTCCTCGCCGCGTCTCATGACCGGGAGTGGTGGGCGTTGTTTTGTCCGCCGCCATCCGGCGGGCGGTTCAGGAGGGTATCCATGCGATTGATTGCGAACAGCTTTTTGACGACGAGCCTCGTCGTTCTGACGGCGCTTGCCGCCGGTGAGGCGCAGGCCGCCGACATCGCCGCGAGCTCGGCGGTGGATGCTGTCACCGTCTATCCCGACGGCGCCAGCGTAACGCGCCTCGTCACGCTCGATCTGCCGGCCGGTGAAAATTCCGCTGTTCTCAAGGATTTTCCGCTGACGCTCGACCCCACGTCGCTGCGGGTCGAGGGTGAGGCCGCCGCAAAACTCACGATCGGCGCGATCGACGCCAAGCCGCCGCGCGCGGCGCCGCCGGTCAATTTGCCCGAACTCGACAAGCGCATCGAGGCGCTGAAGGACGAGCGGGTCAATTTGCAGGGCGCGATCGATGCGGCGAGAGCGCGGCGCAAATTCGCCGAGCGATTTGCGGATACCGCGCCGGTCGGGATCGGCGACAAGGGCGAGGCGCGGCCGATATCCGAATGGCGCGCGGCCTTTGCCGCGGTTGGCGAAGAAGTCGCCAGCACCGAGGCCACGGTCCGCGATGCAGAACGCAAGCAGCGCGACCTCGACCGCGAAATCGCGCGCCTCGAGCAGGACAAGGCGCAGAAGCCGCCGAACAAGCTGGAGGTGCGGATCGAGCTCGCAGCGGCTGCCGCGACCAAGGCGACGCTGCGGGTGACCTATGCGGTGCGCAGCGCGCGCTGGACGCCGCTCTATGACGCCCGTCTCGATACCGGCGCGAAAGACCGCAAGCCCGCGCTCGAACTGGTGCGCCGCGCCGAAATCACGCAGGCCACCGGAGAGGATTGGTCGAACGTCGCGCTCAGCGTCTCCACCGTGCGCACGGCGCGCGGCGGCAGCGCGCCCGAACTCAATCCGCTGATCGTGCAGTATCCGCAACCGCCGCGGCCTCAGGCGTCCGTCAGCGGTGCGATAGATAATAGGTTCCGCTCGGCGCCAGCGCCTGCCGCGAAGGTGGCGGAATCCCTCGCCGAACGTGCCGACGAACAGCAGGCCACGGCTGATGTCAGCGGCTTCCAGGTGGTGTTCAAAGTTCCCGGCCGCGTCAGCCTCGGTGCCAGCGAAGGCGCCAAGAGCCTGCGCGTCTCTAGCGTAACGCTCGCGCCTGATCTCGCGGTCCGCGCCGCCCCGGTGAAAGACTCGACCGCGTTCCTCGAGGCGAACTTCAAGCAGAACGAGGACGCGCCGCTATTGCCCGGCCGAGTCTCGATCTACCGCGATGGCGTGTTCGTCGGCCGCGGGCAGATGGCCGCCGCGGCCAAGGACGAGACCGTGCGGCTCGGCTTCGGCGCCGACGACAAGATCAAGATCGAACGCGCGGTTCTCAAGCGCAACGAGGGATCGGCCGGCCTGATCGTGACGACGTCGAAGACCGACGAGCGCACGTTCAAGACCACCGTGCGCAACGGCCATGATTTCCCGATCCGGATCGCGGTCGAGGATCAGTTGCCGGTCAGCGAGAACGAGGAAATCCAGGTCGAGATGCTGTCGTCCACGACGCCGCCGACCGCAAGCAACATCCGCGACAGACGCGGCGTGCTGGAATGGGCGTTCGAGGCCAAGCCCGGCGAGGTGAGGGATATCAACTTCGCGTGGCGCATACGCTGGCCCAAGGACAAGGGCGTGGTGATGGTGCCGGCGGGCTAGCGATACTCGCGTTCCCCGGCTGCTGTGCAGCGCGCCGCACTTGCGGCGTGGTGCACTGCTGAGCCGGGGTCCATGCGTTGGGATAGTGGGTCCCGGCTCTGCGGAGCAGCGTTGCCGGACGATGCTTCGCATCGCCTAGGCTGCTCCGCGTCCGGGACACGAAGGCTGGCGAAGAGTTGCTTGCTCTTGCTCGCGCGCAACTTCGCTTCCCAGCCAAACACTCTGCGAATACTCGTCACTTCGCCTTCAAGAACTCCCCCACCTCCAGCAGCACGAACTCGTTGTCGTCAGCCTTGTTGGGATCGCGGCTCGACGAGAATGGCAGGTTGTTGTCGTTGCCGACGATGATGTGGGTGTCGTCGATCCGATCAACGTTCTCGATGGTGAAGAAGGGGAACGTCAGCACGCCGTCATTGAGCGGCTTGCGCGCCTTCTTGTCGGGATCCTTGATCTTCATCAGGTCGACATAGGCGATCTTGCGCACCGGCTTGCCGACATTGGCGTCGGAGAGTTCGATCTTGTAGACGCGTTTGAATTTGGCGAGGTCCGGAAAACAGTTCTCGCCGCGCTGGCCGGCCGGGCAGGCCTTGTCGGCGGTGCCTTCGCCATTGTCGCGCTCGATGATCAGGCCGTTTGAGGCGTTGATCATGTTGAAATCGCCGATGGCGTGGCCGTTCTGCTCGAACACATAGTGCCAATAGCGGCCGGTGAATTTTTCGGCTGCGACGTCGAATTCGAGGATCCGCGCGGCTTCCTTGCCGTCGACCTTCTCAAAGTCCTTCTTCTCGGCATTCCACAGCGGGCCCTCGAGCAGGCCATAGAGGAACTTGCCGTCCTTCGAGCCGGCAAAACCTTCATAGCCCTTGGAGCGGCGGAGGTTGACGGTGGTGTAGCTCGCGCCTGGAGCTGCAGGCGACTGCACCGACCAATGATCGGGCGAGCGCACCGGCTTGCCGTCGGCGGTGGTTTCGAACACCGCCAGGACCTTGCCGGTCTTGTCGGCCTTCAGCACATAGGGCCCGAACTCGTCGCCGATCCAGAAGGTGTCTCCGATGATCTGAAAACCTTCGGTGTCGAAATCGGCGCCGGTGAGATAGCGCTTGGCGGTGTCTTCATGGAGGATGCGGAACGGCACCTTCTTGTCGGGATCGTGCAGGAAGACGGTTTCCTGTCGCTCGATCTTGCCGCTCGCCCAGTCGATCTTGTGACGGTTCAGATACAGCATCGAGTCGGCCGAGTTGTAGCGCGAGCCCATGCCGTTGTCGGTGAGCACCCAGAACGAGCCGTCCGGCATCACCTTGATGCCGGAATGGCCCTGCAGCGGCTGGCCCTTGAACGGCAGCGAAACGCCGGTCGGGCGTTCGTAGGACTTGCCCGTCACGGTGCCCAGAGCGTCGACGCGGCGGCCGGTGGTGTATTTGCCTGATGTCTTGAGATCGTCAGGCGCATCAGCGGGCGCGTCGATAAAGGTCTGCGCCGGCAGCACGGCGTGGCCCTTCAGCGTGGCGGGAAACTCGCCTTCACCTTGAGCGAAGGCAGCGCCGGCCAGAAACATGGATGCGACGGAGCAGAGCAATGACACGCGCATGGCGGATCTCCTGTTGAATAGCGATGCGGTGTGTCTTGCGCAGCGGCTGTTACAGCCGGCTGACAGTTTTGTGAAAGCCGCGTAACGGCGTTGGATAAGGCTGCGGTTTAGGTGTTACTGCGCTGCAGCCGGCCGCATGGTTTGCGGCAGCAGGAACGGCACGCCGGCGTCAGTATAGTCGATCTTCACATCGACCTCAAAAATCCGGCGGATGGTCTCGGCCGTGATCGCATCGCTGCGGCCGCCATCGACGGCGAGCTTACCCCGATGCAAGAGCACGATGCGGTCGGCGAACCGCATGGCGAGATTGAGGTCATGCAGCACGGCGATGACGGCCGTGCCGTTCTGCGCGCGCCGCCTTGCGGTTTCCACCAAGTCGATCTGGTGGCGCATGTCGAGGCTCGAGGTCGGCTCGTCCAGCAGCAAGAGGCCCGGCCCATGCTGCGCCTCGCCGCAGGCGAGCTGCACCAGCACGCGGGCGAAATGCGCACGCTGCTGTTCGCCGCCGGAGAGCGTCGGTAATTGCCGTTGGCTGAAATGCGCCAGATCGACCTCACCGAGCGCCGCATCGACCAGCCGTTGCGCGGCGGCGCGGCCGGCATCACCCGCGCCCATATGAACGATCTCCTCGACCGTGAACGGGAAGGTGACGTTGACATGCTGCGACAGCATCGCGCGGTGGAAAGCGAGAAGGCGCGGCGGATAGCTTTGAATGTCGCGCTGCTTCAGCCTGATCTGGCCGCGCGTCGGGCGGAGATCGCCGGACAGCATTCGCAGCAGCGTCGATTTGCCGGCGCCGTTGGGGCCGACGATCGCGACCATATCGCCGGGGGTAACGCAAAGATCGATGCCATCGACCAGTGTGGCGCCGCCAACGACCATTGAAGCCGACTGCGCTTCGAGAATGACGGTCATAGCGAAACCAGCCCGCGCTGGCGGAGCAGCATCGCCAGAAAGAACGGCGCGCCGATCGCAGCCGTCAGGATGCCGATCGGCATTTCCGCGGGCGCGACGATGGTGCGGGCCAGCGTATCGGCGCCCACCAGCAGCACCGCGCCCAGCAGCATGGAAGCGGGCAGCAGCAACCGGTGCGCCGGCCCGATCACCAGCCGCAACAGATGCGGCACCACGATGCCGATAAAGCCGACGACGCCGCAGACCGAAACCGCCACACCCGTCATCGCCGACACCAATATGATCGAAATCCGCTTCAGCCGTTCGACGTCGACACCGCTATGGAACGCCTCGGCCTCGCCGAGCACCAGCACGTCGAGCCCACGCGCAATCGAGAGGCAGGCGATAGCGGCGCACCCCAGCACCGGCGCCAGCGTGGCGAGCTTGGGCCAGGTCGCGCCGCTCAGCGAGCCCAATAGCCAGAACGTGATGTCGCGCAACTGGCGATCGTCGGCGATGAAGACGAGGAGCCCGATGCCGGCATTGGCGATGGCGGCGATGGCAATGCCGGCCAGCAGGAAAATCGCGATCGACGTCCGCCCGGAGCGGCTCGCGATCGAATAAAGGATGACGGTGGTCGCGAGCGAACCGGCGAAGGCCGCGATCGGCAGCAACTGATGCTGCATGAAGCGGAAGTTCTGGCCGATCTGGCTGTCGGTGAAGACGATCGCAGCCGCCGCCGCCAGCGCGCCGCCGGAGGAAACGCCGACCAGTGCGGGGTCGGCGAGGGGGTTGCGAAACAGCCCCTGCATGATAGCGCCCGATGCCGCGAGCAGCGCTCCGATCATCGCGGCCGCGCCGATCCGTGGAATTCGGATCGACCACAGCACGAGCTGGTCGCGCGCGAGGCTTGGACCGGCCCCAGCGTCACCCCACAGGCCGAGCGCGGCCGGCAGCCGCGCCAGCGGAATTCCGGCGGCGCCAACCGTCAACGCGATCAGCGCTGCGCCGGCCAGCGCGGCGAACAGGCAGATGAGGGTCACTGAGGCCGGAGGGCGCAACGCGTATCCGCTGCGGCGCTTGGCGTTACCCTCGGTCAGAACGGTCATTTCCGGCAGTCGGCGTTGAGTGCCGCAGGCTTGAATTTCTCGGCCTGCGGCGCCAGTGCCGGATAGAGCTTGATCGAGAGGTCGCGGGCGGCGGCCGCCGTGCGCGGCCCGAAGCCGAGCAGATAGAGGCCTTCCATCGAGATGAAGGCCTTGTTCGCCGCAACAGGGGTCAGCGCGAAAGCCGGATGAAGATACACCGTCTCCGCGACCACCGAATCCTTGCCGCGCTGGATCGAGAGCACTACGTCGGGCTTCGCCGCGACGATCGCCTCGTCATTGATGATCTTGTAGCCGTCATAGCCGTCAATGGCGTTGACGCCGCCGGCCAGCGCGATGATCTCGTTCGCCGCGGTGTTCTTTCCGGCGGCCATCGCCCGGCCGTTCAACAGCGACATCACGAACATCACGCGCACCGGCTTCGTTACCTTGGCGCGCAGCTCGCGCAGTTGCGCCAAGTCGTCTGACACCGCCGCGGTCAGGCATTCGGCCCGCTTGTCCGCGTCCATGGCGTGGCCGACCAGCTTAATCTTGTCGAGCAGGCCTGCTTCCGAGAACGTGTCCGGCACCAGCACCAGCGGCACCTTGGCAGCCTCCAGAACGTCGATGGTTTCCTTCGGCCCGGACCCTTGCGCCGCCAGCACCAGGGAGGGGTTGAGCCCGAGTACGCCCTCGGCCGAAAGCTGGCGCATGTAGCCGACATCGGGTTTCTCGCGCGCCGCGGCCGGATAGAGGCTGGTCGAGTCGACGCCGACGAGACGGTCCTCGAAACCGAGCGCATAGAGAATTTCCGTGATCGCGCCGCCGATCGAGACGATCCGCGCGGGGTCTGCGATCGTGACGTCGCGATTACGAGCATCATGCACCTTAACGCCCGCAGCGAGCGCGACGCCGCCGAGCAGGAAGCAGCTCGCGGCGGCCGACACTGCGAGCGTGCGACAAACTGTCATTTCCGGTTCACCAGGTAGGTCACTTCGTCAGGATCAGCTTGTTCTGCGACGTCAGCCGCAGACGGTAATGCTCCTCGCCATGCGCGATGATGATTTCGCGCTCGGTGGCGAACAGTTCGCGGCTGTCGATCCGGTTGCCGCTGATGGCAAGCGATCTGGCTGCGGAGGCGGGATTGCCGGCTTGCGTCCGGGCGGCTCCGAGCTTGTCTCCTGTTGTCGCGGACATTTTGCGCTTTGGTGCCCCGAAAAATTCAATCGATCTACGCTTGTATAGTTGGGCGGGGCCGCAATCCAACCGCTGCACTTTACAATTGATATAAAGTGCCGAATGCGGTTCTTGACCGCCCGGAAACCGCCACGTAACCAAGCATGATGCGATGCTGGCACAATGCCTGCATCCTGAATGTGGCAGCCAGCAAGCAGCTCGCAAGTTACGCGTAGCGCCCGCCAGCCAGACCCAAAAGAACAGATATCGGGGCTGGGGTTGTATGGCTGACGGGGCTAGGATTTCGCGTGCCTTCTTGTTGGGCGCGTCGGTGTTTTCAATTGCATTGCTGGTCGGGGAAGCCGGCAACGCGCAGACGGCGGGTACGCAGGCCGCTACGTCTTCGCCTGAGCAGAAGAAGCAAGCGCGGCGCAAGCCGGCGAAGCCGCAAGCGGACCAGCAGGCCGCTGCGCCTGTAATGAATGCGCGCGCGCAGATTGGGACCGGCCCGGTGCAATCGCTCGATACCCTCACGGTCGTGGCGTCGAAGACCGAGGAGCGCGCCATCGACGCGCTGGCGCCGGTCAGCGTGGTGACGCTCGAGCAGATTCAGGGCCTGCAGCCGAACCGATTGTCCGACATCTTCTACAATGTGCCCGGCGTGTCGTTCCAGGAGCGCGGCGACGATCCCTCGACCGTCATCAACATCCGCGGCCTGCAGGATTTCGGTCGCGTTGCGGTCGTCGTCGATGGCGCGCGGCAGAACTACCAGCGTACCGGGCACAACGCCAACGGCTCGTTCTTCCTCGATCCGGAGCTCGTCGGCGGCGTCGACGTGGTGCGCGGGCCAACTGCCAACATCTACGGCTCCGGCGCGATCGGCGGCGTAGTCTCATTCCGCACCAAGGACATCGACGACGTCGTGCGTCCGGGCGAGCGCTGGGGCGTCGACATGACCGGCTCCGGCGGTACTAACAACGCTCGCGGCCTCGGCTCGATCTTCGGTGGCGTGCGCGCGGATCCCAACGTCGACGTCTTCGGCGGCGCGGTCTACCGCACGCAAGGCAACTACAAAGACGGCAACGGCACCGAGATCGGCAACACCGGCAACGAGATCGCGGCCGGCCTGATGAAGCTCACGGTGCGGCCGGCCGACGGCCACGAGATCAAGCTCGGCGGCATTTTCCAGGATTACCAGTACAGCATCGGCCAGTTCAATCGCGGGCCGGTGCTGACTCCGGCGCAACGCGCGCTGTTTCAGGGGTCGTCGGTCTACGCCTCCGACGTCAAGAACTACACAGGAACGCTGACCTGGAAATACAGCAGGCCGGATGACAATCTGTGGGACTGGAACCTGTCGCTCTACGGCAACCGCACCGACAACGACCAAATCAAGACCCATCATAACAGCACCGGCGCGCCAGCGATCTGTGGCGGCGCTTTCGGCAACAACATCTCCGGCTGCGTCGGCGACAGGCGGGGCTATGTGCTCGACACGCTCGGGATCGACGTCAACAATACGACGCGGTTCAATGTCGGCGACTGGCGCAACGCGGTCACGTTCGGACTCGATGCGTTTCAGGACGACGTGAAAACCTTCGACAGCCGCGGCAATTCCAATATCACCACGCCGAGTGGCCTGCGGACGGTTTCCGGCGGGTTCGCCCAGTTGAAGCAGAATTTTTCGACCTGGTTCGAGGCCGTTAGCGCGATCCGTTATGATCGCTACGATCTGCATTCGCCGACGGTAGCGACCGGAGGTGGCGGCGACCGCTTCTCACCGAAGATCACCATCGGTGTGACGCCGGTGGCGGGCTTCACGCCCTATGTCAGCTATGCCGAAGGCTATCGTGCGCCCTCGATCACGGAAACGCTGATCGCTGGTGAGCACGCCACCGGCGGTGGTCCGGCGCTCTTTCCCTGTCCGAGCGGCACAGCGGGGCTGTTCTGCTTCCTACCCAACCCGAATTTGCGGCCGGAGGTCGGCAAGAACAAGGAAGCAGGGCTTAACCTCAAGTACAATGACGTGTTTACCACCGGCGACAGCTTCCGCGCCAAGTTCAACGTGTTCCGCAACGATGTCTCTGATTACATCGATCTCGTTGGATCGACACCGCGGCCGCCCATCCTCGTCCCTGCTCCGGGCCTCTTCAGCCAGTTCTTCCAGTACCAGAACATAGCGCAGGCCCGGATCGAGGGCTTCGAGGCCGAAACGATGTACGATGCCGGCCTGTGGTATGTCGGCGTCGCCGGCCATTTGATCCGCGGCAAGAACGTCGCGACCAATATCGGCCTTTCGACCATCACGCCGCGCAAGATCACCACGACCGGCGGCGTCCGGCTGCTCGACCGCAGGCTGATCTTGGCGGCGCAGTGGTCCTCGTTCGGCGCCAACAACGACGTGCCCGCAACCTATCTGCCCTCGACCGGTTATGAACTGGTCAATCTCTACCTGACCTGGAATGCGACCAAGGACATCGTCTTCTCGGCGTCGATCGACAATTTGTTGAACCAGTACTACCGGCCCTATGCGATCCCTCGCGGTTCGAACGACGGCACGCCGCAGAACGACGTGTTGTGGTCCAGCCCCGGACCGGGCAGGGTCTACAAGGCCGGATTGAAAATTCACTTTGGCGGAGTGTAGTTCGACGAGCTGACAAACCGATCAAGTTGCACCGGGCCGCGCTGATGCTCCAGCGCGGCTTCGGTGCATCCATGTTTCCAACCAACTCAAACGGTACGCCAGGCGCACCCCAGCAACCCAGCAAGGAGATTTCAAATGTTTATCGCGATGAACCGGTTCCAGGTGAAGATTGGCTCTGAAGCGGCCTTCGAGAATGTCTGGCGCTCGCGCGAGTCCTATCTCAGCAACATGGCCGGCTTCGTCGAGTTTCACCTGCTGAAGGGACCCGTCGCCGAGGATCACACGCTGTATTCGTCGCACACGGTCTGGGTCGACAAGGCGGCCTTCGAAGCCTGGACCCGTTCGGAAGAGTTCCGCCGCGCGCATGCCCGCGCGGACAATCAGACCGGCGAAAGCCTCTATCTCGGCCACCCCAAGTTCGAAGGATTTGAAGTGATCCTCAGCGAGCGCAAGTCCAGCGCTGCTGCGTAAGGGAGGTTGCAATGTTGAGCACGGAGCTTGCCGACCTCAAGGCGCATATGGCGGAGAATCCGGGTGCGGTGATCGAGGACGTGGCGCGGGAGCGCAAGGTCACGCCGCGCGCCGTGCTCGAAGCGCTGCCCGACACGATGGTGCGCCTCGGCCCCGGCGGCGAATTCGCCGGCGCGATGGCCGACGTCGCGCAATGGGGCGAGGTGACGTTGATCGTCCACACCGACGATGCGATCTTCGAGTTTACCGGCGCCATCCCCGCCGGCGAGATCGGCCGCGGCTACTTCAACCTGATGCAGCCGAAGGGGCTGCACGGCCATCTCCGGCACGAGCGCTGCGGAGCCATCGCTTTTGTCGAGCGGCCCTTCATGGGCAAGTCGTCGGCCTTCATTGCATTCGTCAATGTCGACGGCGGCATCATGTTCAAGGTGTTTGTCGGCCGCGACGAGCAGCGCGCGCTGCGCGGCGACCAGTTGCAGCGCTTTCATGCGTTGGCGGAAAGGATCGCGCCCGCCCGCGCGGCGTAACCGATCCGCATTGTCAGCCCGGGAGACGATCATGCAGCGAACGATGCTGAACGTTATGATCCGTTGGTGCGGCGTTGCCGGTGTGTCTGGAATGCCGGGCGCGGCGCTGGCCGCCACCGATGTTGCGCTGCTGCCGCGCAACCTGTCGCCCTGGAACATGTTCGTGAATGCGGACGTGGTGGTGCAGGCGGTCATGGTGGGCTTGGCCTTCGCCTCGCTGGTGACGTGGACGATCTGGCTGGCCAAGACCATCGAAATCCGCCGCAAGACCGCGACGGCCAAACGGCGCTTGAGCATGCTGGAAACCGATACGGTGCTGGCCAAGGCCGAGCAGGAAACCCGCGGCGGCAACGATGCGGTGGCGCAGATCATTCAGTCCGCCGCGCGCGAAGCCAGCCTCTCCGGCGGACATTTCGACGACGGTCTCAAGGAGCGTGTCGCGCTGCGGCTGGAGCGGGTCGAGGCGGCGATGTCCAGGCAGATCGCCCGCGGCACCGGCGTGCTCGCGACCATTGGCGCCACCGCGCCGTTTGTCGGCCTGTTCGGGACGGTCTGGGGCATCATGAATTCGTTCATCGGCATTTCCGAGGCCAAGACCACCAACCTTGCCGTGGTCGCGCCCGGCATTGCGGAGGCATTGCTCGCGACCGCGCTCGGTCTGGTCGCGGCGATCCCGGCAGTCGTGATCTACAACCATCTCACCCGCACGATCTCAGCCCATCGCGCGCTGCTCGGCGATGCCTCGGCGCTGGTGCTGCTCCTGATCAGCCGCGAGGGCGACCGCGGTTCGTTCCGCCTGGCGCGCGCTGCGGAGTAGCCAATGGGCGCGAAGCTCGGGCAAACAGTCGGCGGACGGGCGCGCGGCGGTGGCGACGATCTTGTCGAGAATCACGAGATCAACGTCACGCCGTTCATCGACGTAATGCTGGTGCTGCTGATCATCTTCATGGTTGCCGCGCCACTCGCTACCGTTGATCTCGGCGTCGATCTCCCGGCCAGCGCGGTCGAGCCGTCGCCGCGCCCGGACAAGCCTGTGTTCGTCACCGTGAAGCCGGACCTGTCGGTTGCGGTCGGCGAGGACGTCATCGCGCGCGATGCGCTGACCTCTACGCTCGATAGCGCCACGCAGGGGAAAAAGGACGAGCGTATCTTTCTGCGCGCCGACAAGGCGGTCAGCTATGGCGACCTGATGGAGGTGATGAACCTTCTGCGCAACGCCGGCTATCTCAAGATCGCGCTGGTCGGCCTCGACGGCCGAAGCTAAGGCCATGAACGCGTTCGCGCTCCACGATGTCTCCGACCAGGTCGCCGTCCGGCGCTGGGGCGCATCGGCGTTTGCGATCGTGGCGGCGCATGCCGCGCTGGTCGCCGTGGCGATAAATTGGACCACGCAGCGGCCCACGCCTGGCGTCTCGATGCCGGCGATCATGGTCGACATGGCGCCGGTCTCTTCCGCGCCGCAGCCGACACCGATGGACCTCGCGCCGGGACCGGTGATGCAGCAGGCCGACGCGTCGCCGCCGCCCGAGGCGGCGCAGCAGGAGGTCGTGCCGGAACAGATTGCGCCGACACCTCCACAGGAGAAACCGGAGGTCGTCGCCCCGCCGGAGCAGAAGGCCGAGCCTATCCCGCCGAAGCCCGAGCCCGCCAAGGTCGAGCCCGAGAAAAAGCCAGCTCCGGTAAAGCCAAAGGTAGTGCGTGCGGAGGCAAAGAAGCCGACGGAGGCTCCGCCCGCGCCGCGCACAACGGCTTCCCCTCGGGCTGAGCGTCAGGCACCGGCTGCGTCGGCGGTCAGCTCTGGCGCGTCAGCGGCGGCCATTGCTTCCTACAACCAACTCGTCCTCGCCCACCTGCGTCGCTTCAAGCAATATCCGCCGGAGGCCAAGGCCGCCGGCAAACAGGGCGTTGGCCGGGTGAATTTCACCCTGAGTCGCAGCGGTCAGGTGATGGCGAGCAAACTGGTCGGATCAACCGGCCATGCGGCGCTCGATGCGGAGAGTCTGGCGACGCTTCGTCGGGCGCAACCATTCCCGCCGTTTCCGCCCGACATGAAGCAGGCTTCGATGAGCTTCACCATGCCGGTGTCGTTTGGGCTTCGCTAGTTACTCCTTCACCGCGCCGGTCAGGGACGACACGTAATAATCCACGAACAGCGAATAAAACAGCGCGACCGGCAGCGAGCCGAGCAGCGAACCGGCCATCAGGGCACCCCACTGGTAGACGTCGCCGGTGACGAGCTCGGTCAGGATCGCGACCGGCACCGTCTTGTTGGCGCCGCTCTGGATGAAGGCGAGCGCGTAGATGAACTCGTTCCACGACAGCGTGAAAGAGAAGATGCCGGCCGAGATCAGCCCGGGCACTGCGAGCGGCAGCGTGATACGCCGCAGGATTTGCAGCCGTGTGGCGCCATCGACCAGTGCGCATTCCTCGAGCTCATAGGGGATCGACTTGAAATAGCCGATCAATAGCCAGGTACAGAACGGCACCAGGAAGGTCGGATATACCAGGATCAGCGCCATCGGTGAATCGAACAGGCCGAACTGCACGATCACGGTGGCTAACGGAATGAACAGGATCGAGGGCGGCACCAGATAGGCGAGATAGATCCCCAAGCCCACATAGGGGCTGCCGCGGAAGCGCAAGCGCTCGATCGCGTAAGCTGCGAGCGTCGAAGCGAACAGCGACAGGAAGGTGGAGCCGATCGCCACGAACATCGTGGTCTTGAGCCAGGTCGGATAGGCAGTGTCGAACAAGAGATGCTTGATGTGCGCCAGCGTCGGCGAGGAGATCCAGAACGGATTGTGCTGCTTGTAGTTCAGAAGCTCCGCGTTCGGTTTGAACGAGGTGATCGCCATCCAGTAGAACGGGAACAGCAGGATCAGCACGAAGCAGGCGAGCGGCAGATAGATCATCATCACCCGCCGCGCGCGGGAATCCCACGCCATGGTGTCCGGCGTGGCGCTGGCGGCGTTGGTGGATTGGGCAGCTACGTCAGTCATTGGCTTCTCCCTGCTGCCATTTGCGGCGCGCCAGGCCGAAGTAGCTGAACAACGTCGCGAACACGAGGAACGGGATCATCGAGACCGCGATCGCTGCACCCTCGCCAAGCTCGCCGCCGGCGATGCCGCGCTGGAACGCCAGCGTCGCCAGCAGGTGCGTGGAATTGACCGGACCGCCGCGGGTGATGGCATAGACGAGCTGGAAGTCGGTAAAAGTGAAGATGATCGAGAACGTCATCACGATCGCCAGAATCGGCATCATCATCGGCAAGGTGATGTAGCGGAAGCGCTGCCAGGCGGTGGCGCCGTCCAGCATCGCAGCTTCATAGAGCGAGGGCGAGATGGTCTGCAGGCCCGCCAGCAGCGAGATCGCCACGAACGGAATGCCGCGCCAGATGTTGGCTGCGATCAGCGAGAAGCGCGCCGGCCACGGCGTGCCGAGGAAGTCGATGTTGGTCGAGCGGATATGCAGCACGTCGACCAAGAGATAGGAGATGATCGAGAACTGCGGATCGTAAATCCACCAGAACGCCAGCGCCGACAGCACCGTCGGCACGATCCACGGCAACAGCACGATGGCGCGCAACAGGCTCTTGAGCGGGAAGTGGTTGTTGAGCAGGAGCGCCAGCCAGAAGCCGAGCGCGAATTTCCCGAAGGTCGCGATCGCCGTGTAGAACACACTGTAGAACACCGCGCCCCACCACAAGGGATCGGTCCACAGATACTGGAAATTCTCCAGGCCAATGAAGATGCCGCGCTGGCCGATCGTGGTGTCGGTGAAGGCGAGCCAGACGCCGAGGCCGAGCGGGTAGGTGAGGAACACCGTCAACAGCCCGATCGCTGGCGCAAGGCACATCACGATCAGGAACGGCTTGTAGTCGAACAGGCGCGCGATCCAGCCCGGTTGCCGGAGCGCGATGCCGCGCGATGGTAGAGTGGTTACGGACATCAGATACTTGTCCTGACTTGGTCGGTGTCATTCCGGGGCGATGCGCAGCATCGAACTATGGTGCGCAATTGCGCACCTGAGAATCTCGAGATTCCGGGTCTGGTGCTTACGCACCATCCCGGAATGACGGCGTGTCAATCGCTGACGCCGCTCTACTTGCCCTACCGCCCCTGGCGCCGGAAGTACCGCTTCGCACGCTGCTCCGCCTCCGCGGCGGCGGCCTCCGGCGTCTGGGCACCTGTCGCGACCGCGGCGCACATCTGGATCAGCACGTAGTCGGCGCTGACCGCACCGGTTGCGGTCGAAATCGGCCCCTTGTAGCCATCGTAGTAGGTGCTCTGCATGGTGTTCTTGAAGATCGAGACCTTGGGGTCGCTGGACCAGACCGCGGCGTCGGCATAGGCGGCAAGCGGCTGCGACCAGTAGCCGGAGTTGGCGTTGAGCCACGGCTCGTACTGTTCCTTTTCCATCATGAATTGCAGGAACGCCTTTGCGGCATTGGGATAGGGGCTGTGCTTGAACAACATCGCGTTCAGCGTCAGGCCGGCCATCGGCGAGACCTTGGCGAGGCCCTTCGGCAGCAGTTGATGCTCGCTGTCCTCGGCAATCGCCTTGGTCGCCGGATCGTTCTTCAGCGAGAAGTACAGCGAGACGCCGTTGGCGGTCAGCGAGATTTCCTGCGAGGAGTAGGCGCGGTTGTTGCTGACGTCGTTCCACGATGACGTGCCGGCGATGAAGGTCGGGTACAGTGCCTTGACCCACTTCAGCGCTTCGATGGTCTCCTTGCTGTTGATGATGATATTACCCTCTTCATCGAGCAGCGAAGCGTTGTGCGACCACAGCGCCCAGTTGGCAAAACCGTTGCCGTCGCCCTTGGCGTTGCCCAACGCGAAGCCGGCCGGCTTGCCGGCCTTGTGCAGCTTCTGGCAAAGGTCCACAAATCCGGCACTGTCTTCCGGGACCTTGTCGTAGCCGATCGATTGCAGCACCGATTTTCGGTAGATCAGCGGGCCGGCAGTGGCGCCGAACGGCAATCCGATCCATTTGTCGCTCTTGCTGCGCTTGCCGTACGTCTGCGCCAGCGGCAGCCAGCCGCCGTAGCGCTTGCCGAGATAATCGGTGACGTCGTTCAGTTCGACCAGCTTGTCGACATAGATATGCGGCGCATCGGAGAAGCCGATGATGATATCCGGGCCGGCGCCGGAATTCGAGGTCACCGCGGTCTGCTGGCTGATGTCTTCCCAGCCGACGAAGTCGACCTTGACCTCGATGCCGGTCTCCTTGGAGAATTTGGCCGCGTTGGCGCGGAACACGTCCTCGTCGGCCTGCACGAAGCGGACCGGGCGCAGCATGCGCAAGGATGCGCCTTTTTCGATTGCGAACTTGGGGGCGGGGACGTCGGCGGCTTTGATGGTGGATGCGGTTTGCGCCGATGCGCCGGTCACGGCCAGAGCCGCTGCCGAGGCGCCCAAAGCCAACGCATCGCGACGGGTGATGTCGTTCCTCATGGTGCTCTCCCTGTATCGGTTCCCGGCGTTGAATCGCCGGTGAACCCTGTCGTTCGAAACGCTTTCGCCGTGTTAGCTGTTGGGCCCTCGGTCCATGCTGACGGGTTGCCAGCGGCGGAGCGAGGTGTTTTGCAGCACCGACGGATTGACACAGCTTACCGGCCACATGCCGGACAGGACCAGTGACAATTCGTAGCCCACGCGGCGCTTGCGCGCCTCGTCAAAACGTGCCGAGGCCGACGCTACATGGGCGGTCAGGGTGACGTTTTCCATCGAAAGTATCGGATTGTTGTGCGACGGCGGCTCCTTTTCCAGCACGTCGAGGGCGGCGTGCGCGATCCAGCCCTCCTGCAGCGCCTTGATCAGCGCTTCCTCGTCCACGGTGGCGCCGCGGCCGGTATTGATGAAGACGGCCGAATTTTTCATCTGGCGGAAATGCTTCTCGGTCAGCATGTGATGCACCTCGGGCCGGGCCGGCGCGTGCATCGAGACGAAATCCGACTGTTGCAGCACCTCCGACAGCGTCGCCGGGATCACGCCGTGGTCGTACATCAGCGTTTCCTGGATGAACGGGTCATAGGCCATCATGCGCAGGCCGAAGGGGGCGGCGCGCTTGGCAACGGCGCGCGCCACCCGGCCGAACGAGATGAAGCCGAGCGTCTGGCCCATCAGCCGCGGGATCTTCAAAAGCGCAGGCCGGCCCTCGGACCAGCGGCCGGTGCGCGCCATCTTGTCCTGCTCGACCAGCCGCCGAAAACCCGCCAGCAGCAGCATCATGGCGTGGTCGGCGACCTCTTCAATGAAGGTGTCGGGAATGTTGGTGACCGGGATGCCGCGGGCGGTGGCGGCCTTGACGTCGACACTGTCGACGCCGACGCTGCCGAGCGTGATCACCTTGCAATTTTCGAGCGCGTCGATGACGGCTTTGGTAATCGGCATGCCCTTGGCGTAGATCGCGTCCGCGGTTTTTGCGGCAGCGATGAATTCCGCCTCGTTGGCCGGCGCCTCGATGATTTCGGCCCCGATCGGATCGAGCGCTTCCTTCTCATAGTCATAGCCGCCGCCGGCGACCGTGAAGCTCGCGCCCTTCGGCGTCACCACCCTGAATTTCGGCATTTCCTGCTCCCGATTTTATTTTTCGGTGTTGGTTGAGGCGGCGGGCGCCGCCACTTTCATCGTACTTTTCACCTTTTACGCGACTTGACTTGCTTCGGCTACAATTGCCGGTTGCTGCTTGATCGGCAGCATCGCTTTCTGCCGGATTTCCGCTGGCCTTCGTAACAAAGCGCTAAAGGGTCTCACGATATTGTGCGCCGAATCAATCGGCCAATCGCGTGCCACGCGCCTATTTCCGGAGATCCCCGTGAAGCTGACCAATCTCAAGATCACCCCCAAACTCGGTATTCTGGTGGGCGTGACCCTGCTCGGCCTCTGCGCCGCCGGTGTGCTCGCGGGCTATTTGATGCAGCGTGAGATGCTCAATGCGCGGATCGAGCAGACCAAGGCGATCGTCGACATGGCGCGCAACATGGCGCTCGGCCTGCAGAAGCAGGTTGCCGCGGGCCAGATGACCAAGGAGGCGGCGATTGCCGAGTTCAGCAAGCGCGGCAATACGCTGACCTTCGACAATGGCAACGGCTACGTGTTCGCCTACACGATGGATGGCGTCGCCGTGCTGGCCCCGGTTCCCAGCCAGATCGGCCAGAACCGTATGGATATCGACACCGGTGGCCGAAAGCTGGTGCGCGAACTGCGCGACGGCATCGCGGCGAACGGCGAAATCATGCTGCGCTATGAATTCCGCAAACCCGGACAAGAAGAGCTGATCCGCAAATTCTCCTACGCTGTTCCGATCCCGGGCTGGAACATGTTCGTCGGCACCGGCGCCTATCTCGACGACCTCGACGCCAAAATGAAGCCGATCGCGGCAGTGCTCGGGCTTGCCATTCTCGGCATCGCGCTGGTTGCAGGCAGCATCGCCTGGATGATCGGCCGCAGTATCTCGAAGCCGCTCGGTCAGCTCGGCGCCCGCATGCAGGACCTCGCCGAGGGCCGGCTCGACGGTGAAATTCCCGGCATCGGCCGCGGCGACGAGATCGGCGCGATGGCCGCGACCGTGCAGATCTTCAAGGACAACGCGGTTCGCATCCGCGGGCTGGAGCAGAAGGAAGCCGAGGTGCAGGCGCGCGCCGAGGCCGAACGGCGAGCGGCGATGGAAAGCATCGCCAGCGACTTCGAACGCAGCGTGACCGGCATCGTCCGCTCGGTTTCGACGGCGGCCGCCGGTATGCAGAGCACCGCGCAATCCATGACCACGACCGCCAGCGACGCCAGCGCACGGGCGGCGACCGTCGGCGCGGCGTCGCAGCGTTCGTCCGACAATGTCGGCACGGTGGCGTCCGCCGCCGAGGAGCTCTCCAGCTCGGTCACCGAGATTTCCCGCCAGGTGACGCGCTCCAGCGAGATCGCCGCCAAGGCGGTCAGCGACGCCGAGCGTACCAACGCCACCGTCGGCGCGCTCTCGACCGGCGCCGAGAAGATCGGCGAAGTGGTCAAGCTGATCCACTCGATCGCTGCCCAAACCAATCTGCTTGCGCTGAACGCCACCATCGAAGCGGCGCGCGCCGGCGATTCCGGCCGCGGCTTTGCGGTGGTGGCGTCGGAAGTGAAGGCGCTCGCCAACCAGACTGCGAAAGCGACCGAGGAAATCTCCTCGCAGGTCGCGGCCATGCAGGCGTCCACCAGCGAAGCCGTGGCCTCGATCGGCGGCATCTCTGAGACCATCGCGCAGATGAGCGAGATCACCGTCTCGATCTCGACCGCCGTCGAGCAGCAGGGCGGCGCCACCCGCGAAATCGCCCGCAACATCCAGTCGGTGGCGGCCGGATCGAACGAAATCTCCACGCATATCGGCGGTGTCACCACGGCGGCAGCCGCAACCGGCAAGGCCGCATCCGAAGTGCTGGCGAGCGCCCGTGAACTCGACACCCAGTCCGGCATGCTGCGCAGCGCGGTGGATGAGTTCCTAGGCAAGGTGCGCGTGGCGTAAGGCAGAATTGTAGGGTGGGCAAAGCGTAGCGTGCCCACCATTCACAAAGACGGTCCAACGGATAGATGGTGGGCACGGCGCTAAGGCGCCTTTGCCCACCCTACACAATGCGGCAGCCGCCTTACTGCTTCTCGATTCCCGCGCCCGCAATCAGCTTCTCCCACACCACGAGCTGCTCCTTCACGAAGGCGTCGAACTCTTCCGGCGTGCCGGAGAATGCTTCCATGCCGCGCTCCGCTAGCTGGCTCTTGATGTCGGGGCGCTCGACGACCTTGCGGATTTCCGCGTTCAGCCTGGCGACGATATCCTTCGGCATGCCGGCGGGGCCGAAATAGCCTTGCCACGAGGTGATATCAAAACCCTTCACCGTGTCGTTCATGGTCGGGAGATCGGGCAACAATGCCGAGCGCTGCTTGGTGGTGACCGCGAGCGCCTTCAGCGCCTTGGCGTTGACGTGGGGCAGGCCGGTCGGGACGTCGATGAACATCATTGAGACGCGGCCGGCGATCAGATCGGTCAAGGCGGGCGGCGAGCTCTTGTAGGGGACGTGAAGCAGATCGATGCCGGCGAGGCGGGCAAACGTTGCGCCGGAGACGATCGCAGCCGAGCTGCCGCTGGCATAGGAGTATTTACCCGGCTCCTTCTTCGCCAGCGCAATCAGTTCGGCCACCGAGTTCGCCGGAATATCCGGGTGGATCACCAGCATGAAGGGCAGGTCGCCGCTGCGCGCGATCGGCGTGAAGTCCTTGACCGGGTCGTAGGTCATGTTCTTCATCAAATAAGGATTTGCCGAATGCGGTGTGTTGGTCGACACCATCAGCGTGTAGCCGTCCGGCGCGGAGCGGGCGACCTGGCTTGCCGCGAGCGAGCCGTTGGCGCCCGGCTTGTTTTCGATCACGATGCCGGCGCCGAGCGCGGTGCCGAGCTCCTTGGAAATGATGCGCGTGGTGGTATCGGTGCCGCTGCCGGCGGCGAACGGCAGCACCAGCGTGATGTTGCGGTTCGGGTAGGGGGCCTGCGCGGCAGCCGTGGCGATCATCGCCAGCATTAGGGGAGCCGCTGCGGCGACAGGCCGATACCGCTTCAATAACGCGAACATATAGTTGTTTCCTCGGTTTGTTCTTCTGTTGAAAATGGCCGGCAAGCTAGCCTGCCGGGATCGAAAGTGGAAGGCGGTAACACGTCACGCGTGCCCCGGGCGCGGCGCAGCACAAAGTGATGCGCCGCTGAACCGGGGCCCATTGCGCTGGGTCCCGGCTCTGCGTAGCAGCGCTGAAGTAGCGCTGCAACGCGTACGGGACATGATCTCTCACTTCGCCGATGCCCGCCTTGATGCGATCACCACGCCGGCCAGCACCAGCGCATAGCCCACCAGATGGAATAACCGCAACTGCTCACCGAGCAGCAGGATCGCCATCGCCGAGCCGAACACGGGCACCAGGTGAAAGAACGGCGCGGCACGATTGGGCCCGATCAGCGCCAGTCCGCGGTTGAAGAACAGGTACGCCAGCGTCGAGGGAAAGATCACGGCATAGCCCAGCGTCGCCATCGAGATCATGTCGAACTTCAGCGTCGCGCCGGTCGAAAATTCCCATATCGAGAACGGCACCAGCATCAGCGCGCCGCAGCAGGTGGTGAATGAAATCAGCGACAGCGCGCGCGTCACCGGCCGGCGCGGGATCAGCGCCGAATAGAGGCCAAACGACACCAGCGAGCTTGCAAACATCAGATCGCCGCGGTTGAAGCTGATGCCGGCGAGCGCGCCAAAATCGCCGCGCAGGATGATGGTCAGGACGCCGGCGAGCGAGATGGTGATGCCGGCAAGCTGCGCACCCGTCAGGCGGACGCCGAACAGCGCCAGCGACCACAGCGCGACAAACAGCGGTCCCGCCGACTGGATCAGAAGCGCATTCAGCGCCTCGGTATATTGCAGCGCCCAGTAGGAGATCGCATTGTTGTAGGCAAATCCGACCAGCGACAGGAACAGCATCATCGGCAGATGCGCGCGCAGCACCGGCCAGTCCTGCTTCAGATGCGGCCAGGCAAACGGCAGCAGGATCAGAAAGGTGCCGATCCAGCGGACACAGGACAGCGTCAACGGCGGTACGTGCCCGGCGACATGGCGCGCCAGCACGATGTTGCCGGCCCAGAACAGCGAAGTCAGGCTCAGCAGCAGGTAAGGCTGGTTGGTCAGCCACCGGACCGGATGGAAGGCAGGCGGCACTGGTGCGGGCTTGGTCATGGTCGCGAGGCGAGTAGGGCGAAAATTCCGCCGCACGACAAGTCCCGCGCGCGCAATGCTACAATGCCTTGCGCATCAGTTTTGCGCCTTTTCCTTCATGGCGCTGGGAAACTGCGACGGCACTGCGCGAAGCACCCCCGCTGTCATACCCCGCGAAAGCGGGGTATCCAGTATGCCGCGGCTTCTCGATTGACCGCGAACGTCTCTGGAATACTGGATCACCCGCTTTCGCGGGTGACGACAGCCTTGTGGCTGAGAGCGCGGTGCCTCAGAGCTTTCCACCAACCTCGCCGCAACCCCTCAAATGCGCGGGATACCGGCGTCGCTGATGACCTTCGACCACTTGTCGATCTCCGACGTGATCAGCGCGCGCATTTGCTGCGGCGTGCTGCCGCGGACCTCGCCGCCGGTTGCCGTCTCCAGCGCCGTCTTCGTTGCGGGGTCGGCCAGCATCGACTGGATCTCCGTGTTCAACCGCTTCACGATATCGGGCGGCGTGCCCTTCGGAGCTACCAGCCCGGCCCAGGTGCGAACGTCGAAACCCGCAACGCCGGCTTCCTGTACGGAAGGCACGTTCGGCAGCAGCTTGGTGCGCGCAGGCGAGGTAACGGCGAGGCCGCGAATGGCGCCGCTTTCGATCTGGCCTGCGAGCAGCACGGTTGTCCCGACGATCACGGGAACGTCTCCGGCGAGCAGGGAGGTGACGGTCAGTGAGTCACCGCGATAGGGGACGTGCACCATCTTGGTGCCGGCGGTGACGTTCAACAGCTCACCCGCGAGATGATGCGTGCTGCCGAAACCGACCGAGCCGTAGCTCAAGGCATCGGGCTTGGCTTTGGCCAGCGCAACCAGGTCCGCCAGCGTCTTCGCCTGATGGTCGGCGCGAACCGCGATCACCAGTGCGTAATAGACCATCGTCGACAGCATATCGAAACTATCGATCGGGCTATAGGCGAGCTGCTTGTACAACGCGCCCGAGATCGCATGTGCGCCCGTGACGAGGCCGATGGTGTAGCCGTCCGGCGCGGACTTGGCGATGGCGTCCGCAGCGAGATTGCCGCCGGCGCCCGGCTTTGCTTCCACCACCACCGCCTGCCCCAGGCGCTTGGAAAGTCCGTCGGAGACGATGCGCGCCATGGTGTCGGCGGCGCCGCCCGCCGCAAAGCCGTGCAGCAGCCGGATCGGCCGATTGGGATACGTCTGCGCGGCGGCGATGGAGGGCGCCAGGCAGGTGAGGCTGAGCGCTGCGGCAGCGATGCAGCAACGCAGGGCACGCAACCGTCCGCGCAGGACGTTCAACGATCGAGCCATCTGTTTCATCCCTCGTGTTTCGTTTTTTGAACGTCAGTTCCGGCTGGTGGTGGCGTGCGCGATTACTTCACGCCGCGCATCGCCGGAGAAAATTCGTTCGCTTCCTTGGCCGGGCCGACGCCCCAGACGTCGCGCGGCAACCCGATCCAGGTCTTCGGCCGCTGCGGACGATCATGATGCCAGGGACGCGGCTCGAAATAGCCGAGCTCTTCGTCGAGCATCAGATCCATGCTGTAATAGAGCTCGATCAGGTAGCCGTCGGGGTTGTAATGGTAGACCGCCACGTTGTGGCCGGGTCCATGCCGCACCGGTCCCCAGAGAATCTGAAACTTGTTGCGGCCGAGCAGGTCGCAGGCCTGGTGCATGTGCGAGGCGTCGCGCAGCTCGAAGGCGAGATGATGCAGACGGCCGTCGGTGCCGCGCGCAAAGTTCATCGCGTGGTGTTCGGGGCCGCAGCGCATGAAGACGAAGTTCTCCTCGATGCGGTCGGAGACGCGGAAGCCGAGAACGTCGCCAAAGAATTTGGCGGTTCGCTCGGGATCGGGCGTATGGAGCGCGACGTGGCCGAGCTTGGCGACGGCAAGGCCACGGATCGGCTCGATGGCCTTGCAGAACTCCCAACCGGAGAACAATTCGATCCGGTGTCCGTCCGGATCGTCGAAGACGAGTGCCTTCGCTATTCCCGGCGCCGTGTCGCTCCTGATCTCCGATTTGATGCCGAGGCTTGCCAGCGATTTCTGCAGGTCGGCCGGATCGAGGCTGGGCGCAACTTCACAGGCAATGGAAGTCAGTTGCGAGGCTGCGCCGCGTTCGAGAACCAGCGTCAGCTCCTCGGACTCGGTGCCGAGCAGGATCCGGCCATCGCTGCGCTGGATGACGCCGAGCCCGATGATGGACTGGTAGTAGTCGAGCTGCGCCTCGATGTTTGGAGTGGTGAAAGTGACGTGTCGCAGCCGCTTGACCTTGATCATCTCGTGACCTCTTGAATTCAGGCAGAATGTTTGGGCTGTGCGGGCATCCAGCTCAATCCGGGGTCATCACGATTTTGCCGAACGCTGCACCGGAATCGAGCAGTTCATGCGCGGCACGAACTTCGGAAAGCTTGAAGCGCCTAGAGATCGACGGGCGAATGGCGCCCTCGGCGAGATAGCCGATCACCTTTCGCATGATGTCGCGCCGGACTTCGCGGTCGTTATCGTAGATGTGAAAGGAGAAGCAGCGGATCGCCGGGCAGATGTCGAGATACTTCCGCATCTCGCCCATCAGGTTTTCGGTCGGCAGTCCGGCAAACGCGTTGTAGGAGACGATGGTGCCCCATTTATCGAGCGCGCCGAGATAGGAATAGAATTCGGGGCCGCAGACGTGATCGAGGACGAGACTGACGCCGCGTCCGGCGGTCAGCGCACGGGTGCGGGCGACGACGTCCTCATCGCGATAATAGATGATCTCGTCGGCACCCATCTTTCGCGCGAAGGCGGCCTTCTCCGGCGTGGAGACGGTGCCGATCACCTTCATGTCGGCCAGTTTTGCGAGCTGCACCAGCGACGTCCCGACCCCGCCGGCCGCGCCGATGACGAGGGCGGAGTGGGGCGGCGTAGCGGAGCCGCAATTGTGCAGCAGTGCCCAGGCGACCTGGTAGTTCGGCAGGCACACCGCGTCTTCGAACGCGACGTTCCCGGGCAGTACATGCACCGCGTCCGCAGGCGCGGCGACATATTCGGCGTAGCAGCCGCCGCGCTGGGCGAGGTCGCGCGCGCTCAGGAGCACCCTTTGGCCGACGACCAGCCCGCTCACCTGCGCACCGACGGCTTCGAGGATTCCGGCGACATCATTGCCGGGATTCGCCGGCAGCGGTGGCATCCATTTGTAGACACCGCTGCGGATCAGCTTGTCAGGCTGGCCAACGCCGAAGGCTTGGGCGCGGATCAGAACATCCCGCTCGCCCAGCGCCGGCATCGGCACCTCGACATAGTCGAGCGCGTCCGGGCCTCCAGGGCGATGCACCAGTACAGCCTTCATCCGAGCGGCTCCTCAATTTTTACATATTTTCGAAAATATGTCTCATTACGAAAATCATTGCAACGGGATTCTTTTTGGTTAGGATCGCAGGCTTCGGGGTCGCGAGAGAATCAATGACAACGACAGCCCTCAAGGCGCGCAAGGAATTCGGCAAGACGCTCGCCTCCGACATCGCACACCGGCTGCGAAACGAGATCGTCACCTGCCAGCTCAAGCCGAATGAATCGCTGAAGTTCGATGCGCTGCGCCTGTCGTTCGGCGCCAGCTTCACGACGCTGCGCGAAGCCTTGACGTTGCTGGCGGCGGAAGGGCTCGTCGTCGCCGAGGAGCAGCGTGGCTACAAGGTCGCGCCGGTGACGCTCGAGGATTTGCACGACCTGACGCATGCCCGCATCCTGATCGAGGTCGATCTGATGCGACGCTCGATCGAGAAGGGCGATGACGACTGGGAAATAAGGGTTATCTCGTCACTTCACCGGCTCTCCAGGATCGAGGAGCGGGCCCCGGAAGATTACGCAAGCAATACCGAATGGAAGGCGGCGCACCGCCAGTTCCATGAGGCGCTGGTCTCGGCATCGGGATCGCCGACGCTGCTTGCCGTGCGAAACTCGCTGTTCGACCGCGCCGAGCGCTACCGCAATCTGTCGGCCATGTTCCGGCCGCACCCGCGCGACAAGGCCGGCGAGCATCGCGCGCTGATGCAGGCCGCGATCGGGCGCAATGCCGATCAGGCGTGCAATCTGATCGCCAGCCACATCCAGACCACCTCCAACAACGTCGCAAAATACGCTTCCGGCGTGATCAGCGCCGGCTGATCGCCTGCGGCCGGCTGGCAGCGGCCTTCCTCATAAAGTGCTCGGTGGATGCCGCCCCGGCGGCGGATTTTGGTTGCTTTCGGAAAAATTTTCGAAAATAGTGACCTCCGACGAAATTCCAGTCATCAGCCCGTCCCAACCGAGAAGGATACACGTCCCATGCGGCTGCTTTCATTTCTGAACAATGGCAGGGAGACCTGGGGAGCGATCGTCGGCGATGGCGTGGTCGACCTCGGCAGCAAGCTGTCCCACGCCACGCTGCAGGACTTCATCGCAAGCCCCGATTTCGAAAAGCGCGATCATATCGTGGCCGGCTTCAAACCGGACCTGAAGCTCGCCGACGTCAAATATCTTCCGGTGATCCCGCGTCCCGAAAAGATCGTCTGCGCCGTGCGCAACTATCTCGACCACCACCAGGAGGCGGTGGCCCACGGCATGAAGCGCGAAATCACGGCGTTTCCGCCGATCTTCCTGCGGGTGTGGCGTTCCCAGGTCGGGCACGACGCGCCGGTGATCCGGCCGAAAGTGTCGACGCATCTCGATTGGGAAGGCGAACTCGCCGTCATCATCGGCAAGCCCGGCCGTTATATTTCCGAGGCCGACGCCATGGCCCATGTCGCCGGCTATTCGATCTATAACGACGTCAGCGTGCGCGACTATCAGATGCATGCGCAGCAGATTGCGGCCGGCAAGAATTTCGTCGGCACCGGGCCGTTCGGGCCGTGGATGGTGACGACGGACGAATTGCCCGATCCGACCAAGCTGAAGCTCGAGACCCGCATCAACGGCAAGACCGTGCAGAAGTCCGACACCTCGTTTCTGATCTTCTCGATTCCGCGGCTGATCAACTACGCTTCCGAAATCTTCGATCTGATGCCGGGCGACGTCATCGCCACCGGCACGCCTGCAGGCGTCGGTTTTACACGCAAGCCGCCGATGTTCCTGGTGCCGGGCGACGTCGTCGAGGTCGAGGTGGAGAAGATCGGCGTGCTGCGTAACCCCGTGGTCGATGAGGCCGCGCAGTGATGGCCCAAAGGACGGTTTACGATATCAGGAAGACGCAAGTCTCGATCGAGGAAGTCTGGCACGAGCGCGGGCCGCGCCGGACACAGCCGCTATTGATCGGCACCGCGCTTGCCGTGATCAACAATCCCTATGCCGGCCGCTATGAGCCGGACCTGATGTCGTTTCAGGCCGGCTTGCGCGATCTCGGCCGGCAATTGGCGCGGACGTTGTGCGAGCGGTTGGGCGGCAAGGACATCATCGAAGCCTATGGCAAGGGCGCGATCGTCGGCGGCGACGGCGAGCTCGAGCACGGCGCGGTCTGGCATGAGGCGGGTGGCGCTGCGATCCGCGAAGTGATCGCGCAGGCCAAGGCGATCGTGCCGGCGGCCAAGACCATCGGCGCGATTGGCACGCGGCTGATGGTGCCGCTCGGCCATATCGAGGCGGCTTACGTCCGCAGTCATTTCGGCACCGCCGAGATGACGATCTGGGACGCGCCGCGGCGCGACGAGATCGTGTTCGGGTTTGTCATGGCGACCGGCGGCCGCACCCACGCGCGCATCGGCGGCCTCTCGGTGGATCAGATTTCAGTGCACGACGGGCAGCGGTGAGCGTCGCCCTTTCACGCCCAAACCGATGCCTTCACTCGACAAAAACGGACAGCGCTGCGGAAGCCTACCGCGCGCAACGCGAGTTCCCGAAAGCCGAGGCACCAACAGCAAATCGTGTCGGTTCCACCGACAGTGAGGGTTCCCCGGCCCGAGTGAAGTCAAGATTCCTCCGCGTTTTGGACTTCGATAGAGGGTACTCGATAACAAGGACATCAAGGGGAGGGATCACCCAATGCCGACGAAAGACGGTTTTAGTCCGGGTCATCCTTTGCCTGTCTTTCTCGCCGATGAACTTGAGGAGCAGGGTATCGGAAAAGCCTGGGACACAGCTGCTGTCTCGTCGCTGGTCCTCAAGGCGAGTATTTGGGTTGCAGCGGCGACAGCTATCGGCATCGCAATTCTATCGGTGGGAAATCCATCGACGCTCTTTGCAGACGTGACGGCTTCCTTTGCAGACGTTACGGCATCGCTGGTCGACAAGTCGGCGCTCAAACCCGGCACCGATCAGTCGACGCCGGCAGTTCAACAGACCGCCGATGCTCAAGCTTTGCCGCCGACCACACCGGACGCGCCAACCCGCGACGAAATTGCTGCCGCCCCTGAACCCGCCGGTCAGAGTCAGACAGAAAATAGTCAGGCAGAAAATAGTGAGCCGGTAACTGAAGCCCTGTTCAAGCAATTCCAGGCTTGGGCGGACGAGAAAGATGCGCAGGCACAGGTCGCGCCCGTGCATTCCATACAGGATGCCCCGACACAGGCCGTGCAAAATTCCCTGGCACAGGTTGCGGATAATCCCGGGGCATCTTCCCGGCCCGTGCAAAAGCGCCGAAACGCCCGCGCCGTCCATAATGCGCGAGCAGAGATACGGGCCGTGCACAATTCCCGAAAAAAGCTCCGGCGAGAGCGAACTGCACGGGTACTGGTCCCGCCCGCACAGGACGCCCGAGCCCAGCAACAGGACCAGCGTGTGCAAAATGCCCAGGCATCGTCGGTGCAAGCACCGTTGTTGCCGGCCCCGTCGTTCCTGCCAACTTTCGGTTTGCGCAATTAGGGCCTAAAACTTCCGCACCAGATCCGGCGTGATTTCGCTGAGCTTGCGGATGCCAAGCAACGCGAGATCGCGGTCGATCTCGGCTTTCAGAAGCGCGATCGCGCGCTGCACGCCGGCTTGGCCGCCGGCGATCGCGGCATAGAGGAAGGGCCGGCCGACCCAGACGAAATGGGCGCCGAGCGCGAGCGCCTTGATCACGTCGGTGCCGCGGCGGATGCCGCCGTCGACCATGACAGTCATGCCCTTCGCCTCGCTTGCGATCTCCGGCAGCGTGCGCAGGCCCGAGATCGTGTAATCGAGCTGACGGCCGCCATGATTGGAGAGCATCACGCCATCGACGCCGCTCTCGCGCGCGATTCTAGCATCCGCCGGCGAGACCAGGCCCTTGACGACGAGCTTGCCCTTCCACCTCTTGCGGATCAGCTCGACGTGCTTCCAGGCGAGCTGGTCGCGGGCGCCGATGTTGCGCATCAGGTTTTTCGCCAGCACCGGCGGGCCGCGCTGTGCGTCCATGTTCTCGAAATGCGGCATGCCGTGGTTCATCACGGTGCGCGCCCAAGTGCCGAACAGCCAGTGCGGATGCGTGACCGTGTCCCAGAACACGCGCGGCGTGATCGCAAGCGGCACCTGAAAACCATTGCGGATGTTGTTCTCGCGGTTCGGCGGCACCGGCACGTCGGCGGTGACGACGAAGGTGTCGTAGCCGGCCGCCGCCACGCGATCGACCAGCGGCTCGATCCGCTCCGGCAATCCTGCGAGATAGGCCTGATACCACGCGGCCTGATTGGCGGCGCGGACATCCTCCAGCGTGATCAGCGAGGAGGCGCTCAAGATCATCGGCACGTTCTCGCACCTAGCGGCCTGCGTCAGCACGATGTCGCCGCGGTAGGCGCACAGCGCCGAGGAGCCCATCGGTGGAATGCCAAACGGCGCGGCGTAGGTCCTGCCGAACAACGTCGTCGTCTGATCGCGGCCGGAGACGTCGTTGAGCACGCGCGGCACGAAGCCGTATTCGTCGAAGGCTTTGCGGTTGTCGCACAGCGCGGCATCGGTCTCGGCGCCACCGGAAATATAGCCGTAGAGAAATTTTGGAATCCGCCGCCGCGCCACGGATTCGAAATCGTCGAGCGAAAGATATTTCTGCAGAGCCCGCGGCACCGCGCTCTCGGTGCGGGTCACGGTCGGAGGCGGCGCAGCCAAGCTTGTGGATTTGTCAAGCACGTCGGGCGTTCCATTTTTTGGTTGTTATGCGAGCGGCAGGTTAGCGACGGGGAGGCGGTCCGCCAAATTTCTGGCCGGCCTTGTTGACGGATTCGCTGACGTCGCCGAGCATTTTTCGCGTCTCGGCGATCACCCGCCCAGACTTCTTGTCGAAACTTTCGATCAGCTCGCGCAGCGAAATCACCGTCGGCAGCAGTTCGCCGCCATATTTGTCGCTGGCGAGGCTGCCGAGGAAATCCTTGGTCTTGTCCATTGCGCCGTCGACCGCGCCGATGCCGGATTCGGCGGTTGCGATGATGGACGTGATTTTCGTGCCACTGTTTGAGAGCGAGGCGGTGAACGTCTCGAAATTCCGCAAAGTATCCTTGATCGCCACCTCGTTGTCGGCGATCACGCGGTCGACGTTGCGCAGCGCCACACGGATTTTTTCCTGGGTGTTGAGCGTTCCTTCCGGATCGGCGGTGAGCTCCGGAATGCCGTCCGCGCCCTTTGGCGGCGGCGGCGCCTCATCGGTGCCGCCGGTAAACGAGATCGCGGCAATCCCCGTCAGCCCCTGAAATTCGAGGCCGACCTGGGTGTCGCTCTTCACCGGCGTGTTGCCGTCGATCATGGCGAGCGCGACCACGCGGCGCGGATGGTCGAGCTTCAGCGACACCACTTCGCCGACCCGGATGCCGGCGAAATTCACGCTGCCGCCGTTGCGCAGGCCGGAGGCCGAGCCTTCGAAGATCACGCGGAACGGCACCCTTTGCTTGATCCCGGCGAGCTTCTGATAGCCGAGCCACGCACCGAGCGACCCGGCGATCAGGGCCAGGGTCAAGGTGCCGATCATCACATTGCTGGCGCGGACTTTCATCGAAGATGCCTTAACGAAGCAGGCCTAAGAGATAACGGTTTTATGACGGCAAGTCACCGCCGCGAACCACCCGGAACTGCGACGTGCACTCATAAATCGGCTGCACTGATGCAGGCGGTGCGATTCCGCCTTTTCCCTCGGAAGCAGACATTGGGACAGCCTGCCGGCATGTCGGGCTTGGGCAAAAGGCCTACCGCGCGAGCGGTTTAGTCCCTTGGAGGCTTTCGGACGCCGACCCGATGTGCGCGGCACTACCGTCATGGGCCGGCATCCGAAACCCTTCACAAGAGGCGACGTCGCAAGGTGCCGGGCAACGTCCCATGCGGGTCCCAACTTTACTTCGACTACGAGCACTCGATACTTGAATCAGACACGTTAGTGCGCAGGCTTCTGCCGCACATTCGGCTTATGATGAGTCCCGAACCGCTCGACCATGGTTGCACTCGCCTCGTTCAAGCCGATCACTTCAACATGCGCACCGTGGCGACGAAGCTTCAGGACGATGTCGTCCAGCGCGCCGATTGCGGTGATGTCCCAGAAATGCGCGTCGCTCACGTCAATGCGAACGCGCTCGGGCACGTCCTGATAGTCAAAGGCATCGACGAGGCTATTGGACGACGCGAAAAACACCTGTCCGGTTACAAAATAGGTGATCTCGCGACCGTCTTCCGACAGCTCCGTGATGATCCCGAGCAACCGGGCAACCTTTGCGGCAAAAAAGACACCACTCAGGACGACACCGGTGAGAACACCCATCGAAAGGTCGCCGGTGGCTACCACAACCACGACGGTCGACAGCATCACCACGCTTGAACTCAATGGGTGCGACCGCAAGTTGGTGACGGACGACCAGTTGAAGGTGCTGATCGAGACCATGATCATCACAGCGACTAGCGCCGCCATCGGGATTTGCTTGACCCAATCGCCCAGAACAACAATCAGGAACAGCAGGAATGCACCGGCGAAGAATGTTGAAAGTCTCGTCCGGGCACCCGCGGTGACGTTTATAACTGATTGGCCGATCATCGCACACCCGCCCATCGCGCCCAGAAAGCCGGTGACGAAGTTAGCGACGCCCTGGCCGACGCATTCCCTGTTCTTGTTGCTGCCGGTGTCGGTCAGGTCATCCACGATCGAAGCGGTCAGAAGGCTCTCCAGCAATCCCACCGCAGCCATCGTCAGCGAATAAGGCAGGATGATCTTAAACGTCTCCAGATTGAGCGGGACCTGAGGCACCGCGAAGAAGGGTAGGCTTGACGGCAATTCACCCATGTCTCCGACAGTGCGCAGTTCGATGCCGGAATAGATCGTGAAGGCAGTCAGGACCACGATGCTGACAAGCGCCGACGGCACCCGTTTTGTGACGTACGGGAAAAGATAGATTATCGCGAGGCCGACGCCGACCATCGCATAGGTTTCCCAACCGACATGCATCAGTTGCGGCAACTGGGCCAGGAAGATCAGAATGGCAAGCGCATTGACGAAGCCAGTCATCACCGAGCGCGATACAAACTTCATTAGCAGACCGAGGCGCAAGGCTCCGGCCACCATCTGGATCACTCCCATGAGGACCGTGGCTGCAAACAGGTATTGCAGGCCGTGGTCTCGCACCAGCGTGATCATGAGCACCGCAGTAGAGGCGGTTGCCGCCGAGATCATGGCCGGTCGGCCACCTACAATGGCGGTTGCGCACGCAATCGAGAAGGAGGCGTAGAGGCCGACCTTAGGATCAACACCAGCAACAATAGAGAACCCGATTGCCTCTGGAATAAGGGCCAGTGCGACTAGCACGCCTGACAGCAGTTCGGTTGGGATGTTCGTCAGCCACTCGCGGCGCGACGATTGGAGGAATCTCATTTTCTAGAACCAATATGACCAGCGAGGCGACGGGACATGCCCGATCGGCCTTGAATAGGTAGATCGCTATGCGCTGGGGGTTTCCGGGGGATAGGCGCCCGGCCGAGCCACCCGATCAAATCGGGTCCGACGAGACTTGGATAATGCCTTCGCTGCGCCGCAACATCAAGAGCGAGTTTTGATCAGCGGACTTCACTGAAATCTGACGAGCAGAGGGCAGACGTTAATTGAGGTTCTGCCGACAGCTCCAACGAGCGTCATCAGGATCGACACCTGATGACCGCGTCCCTATCCCGCAAATCTGCTCATCGCGCTCGCCGCCTCTCGACCGGCCACGGCAGCGCGCGCTCAGATATCCAGATATCTTCTCAAATCAGCGGACAGTTCACGACGTTCGATGCGACCCGCCGCTCATTCATCGGTCACATCACCGCCCGCCAGCTCGTTGGGTCGACTCGACCCCCATCACAGACGTCGCCCGCGGCACTTCAAATCCCCATAGCGCTTGCCGCACCGCCTTACGTTTCCCTAAGCGCGGTTTCCTCCCTTGGAGGCTTTCGGACGCCGACCCGATGTGCGCGGCACTACCTTCATGGGGCCGGCATCCGAACCCCTTCACATTCGCCGACAGGACAGCGAAATTCGTTTGGGCCCATGCTTCCTCCTGCGCGGGCTGTCGTATATGAGAGATTTGCCACCGGAACGCGCCGATAGTTCCTTTAGGAGCGAATTGGCGGCGTGGAGGCGGCGGCGGTTAGTTGATCCAAAATCCGACACTTCATCGATGTAAGCGCGGGCAGGCATTTCAACCGGGGCATCGCATGGTAACTCGATTTACGACGGCGCAATCCGGAGTGGCGATGCGGCGCTGGGGGCCTCCCGCCAATGCGGCGCTCGTGGCGATGGCCGCACTGACGGCGTTGACCGCCGACGCCGCGGCGAGACAAGCGCGCCCCGCGGCACCCACCGAGGCGACAGCGCCGCGCGATGTAGGCGAGCCGATCATGGCGATCGTGTCGATCAAGTCCCAGCAGGTCACTCTCTACGACGCCGACGGCTGGATCCTGCGCGCGCCGGTGTCGACCGGCACCACGGGACGAGAGACGCCGGCCGGCGTCTTCACCGTCGTCGAGAAGAACAAGGACCACCGCTCGAACATGTATGACGATGCCGAGATGCCGAACATGCAGCGCATCACCTGGAACGGTATCGCACTGCACGGCGGGCCGCTGCCCGGGTATGCGGCTTCGCATGGCTGCGTGCGGATGCCCTACGGCTTTGCGGAAAAGCTGTTCGACAAGACGCGGATCGGAATGCGGGTCATCATCTCGCCAAACGACGCGGCTCCGGTCGAGTTTTCTCACCCCGCGCTGTTCGTGCCAAACGCGCAGACCGTCGCAGCCGCGCCAGTGCGTGCCGAGACGTTCGCGCGCGAGGCCGCGGAGGCCGCCAGGACAGCCGACGAGGCGAAGAAAGCCGCCGTGACAGCGGCACGCGAGGCAGCATCGCTCACAGCGTCGCTGCGCAAGCTGGAAGGGCTCAAGAAGCGCGCCGACGCCGAGCTCGCGTCAGCCGACAAGGCGCTCGGCGCCGCAAAGACGGACGAGGCCAGGGCGCGAGCCGAGGACTTCAAGCAAAGGGCCGCCGCCAAGACCGCGGACCTGGGGACGCAGCTCGATACCGCCCAGGCCGATGCGAAGTCGAAGCCCACCGCCGCCGCGGCCAAGGACGCAGCCAAGGCTGCCGCGACCAGGAAGGCCGACGCCGCCAAGGCGGCGGGCGAGGCGAAGCTCGCGCTCGAGCCGGTCTCGGTCTACATCAGCCGCGCGACACAGAAGCTTTACGTGCGGCGCAACACGCATAAGCCGGCGCCGGACGGCGGCGGCGAGGTGTTCGATGCGTCCATCGAGGTTCCGGTCACGATCCGCAATCCCGAGAAGCGGATCGGCACGCATGTTTTCACGGCGGTGGCGCATAGCGACAAGGGCTTGCGCTGGACCGCGGTCACGATCGACGACGCCGATGACGCCAAAAGCGCACTCGACCGCATCGCCATCCCGCAGGATGTACTCGATCGCATCGCGCCGACCGCATTGCCGCGATCCTCGATCATCGTCTCGGACGAGCCGTTGAGCCGCGAGACCAACTATCGCACCGAGTTCGTCGCGGTGCTGAGCAACCAGCCGCAGGGCGGCTTCATTACGCGCCAGCCTACGCCCGATGTCATTGCAAGCGGCAACGACTGGGGTGGCGATAGCTTCTTCCCCTTCTTCTCGCCCAATTCGAACCCCCAGCCTGGCACTACGCGCCGGCGCGGCGGGCAGTACTATCAACAGGTGCAACCGGGCTGGACGTGGTGAGACGCGGCACGCCGCGCGCAGGCCGTATGTTCGCTCACAGGTCCTAGGCAGTTCGAGGCTTTCGTGACGCGACAAACACTCCCGTCAGCACCAGCGCAAAGCCGATGAAGTGGAACGCCTGCGGGTGCTCGCCGAGGAAGATGATCGACATGACGGTGCCGAACACCGGTACCACGTGAAAGAAGGGTGCTGCGCGGTTTGCGCCGATCATCTGCACGCCGCGATTGAAGCAGAGATAGGCGATCGTCGACGGGAACAGCGCGACATAGGCGAGGGTCAAGAGGTTCGCCGCGTCGATCTGCATCAGCGGCCGCACGAACAGCTCCCAGATGAACAGCGGAATCAGGCAGGCCGCGCCGGCGCCGAAGGTGAAGGCGACGAACGACAGGCCGTGGATATCCGGACGCTTCAGCGACAGCACCGAATAGATCCCGAAGATCGCGAGCGCGACCAGGAAAATCAGGTCGCCGATATTGAAGTCGATCTTCGACAGCGTGGTGAGATCGCCGTGCAGGATGATCACCAGCACGCCGGCCATCGAGAGCAGAACGCCGGCCGCCTGCGCCAGCGTCAGCCGCACGCCGAGCAGTACGAGCGACCACACCGCGACCACCAGCGGTCCCGCCGACTGCAACAACAGCGTGTTCAGCGCCTGGGTGTGCTCGAGCGCCCAGTATTGCAGCGTGTTGAAGGCGCCGATGCCGGTGATCGAGAGCACGACCATGATGCCGAGCCGGCCGCGGATCGCAGCCCAGTCCTTGACGAGATGCTTCCAGGCAAACGGCAAGATGATCAGGAACGCGAACGACCAGCGCAGGAACGACAGCGTCACCGGCGGAATGTGGCCGGCGGCCAGTCGCCCGACGATGGCATTGCCGGCCCAGCACAGCGCGGTGATGCTGAGCAGCAGATAAGGCTGATTGGCGAGCCAGTTCCCGGATCGTGCGGGTGAAGTCTGTTCGGTAGCCGACATTCGAGGGACCGGTTCATGGCGCCGCGGCCCGCCCGGCGATCGACGCCGGGCCGGAATGTGGCCCGGCCTTGGTCACAGACACCGATTTGCGCCGCTCATCAATGGTGCAGATGCATCGCGACCATGCAGCCCGCCTTGCTGGCTGTTTGGGGTTGCCAGCAGGCAGGCAAATTTGCAATCAAAGGACGATTGTTTCATGTGACCCAACCTTGGTTTGTTTTTCGGGGGCACATGCAGTGAGTTATTCCGGGCTACTTTCAGTATTGGGCGTTCGTTCGATCGTTGGGACCACGGTTTGCGCGACTCCGCTCTCTAGCGTTTCGCCTGTCCGTGACACTGAATTTTTGCAGATGATGGGTCATTCCGTGAACAAGCCGATGTCGGCCGAAGAAGCCGAAGCCGAAACACGTCACCAGTTTGCCGTTCGCGCCAATTCCATTCTGGCGTTCATCGAATGCGATGAAGAGCAGCGCCCGAAATTGCGCCAGGCCATCATCGAGGCGATGCTGTGGGCGCAGGCGCAGCCCAAACTCGCCGAATAGGCTTCGCCGCGGCGAAGGCCGCTCACGCCACGAGCGCGCGCGCGATCGCACCCGCTGCCTTCACGGCGTCGTTGGGATCGAGTTCGACCTGCAGGCCGCGCTGGCCGCCATTGAGGAATACGCTGGTATGGCCGAGCGCGGCTTCTTCGATCGCGACCGGCACGCGCTTTTTCTGTCCGAACGGCGAGATGCCGCCGACATGATAGCCGGTCAGCCGTTCGGCATCGGCCGGCCGCATCATCTTCGCCGACTTGGCGCCGAACGCGGTCGCGAGCTTTTTCATGCTGACCTCGCAGTCCGACGGCACCACGGCGCAGACCGGCTTGCCGTCGACCTCGGCCATCAGCGTCTTCAGCACGCGCGCGGGCTCTACGCCGAGCGCTTCCGCCGCCTGCAGCCCAATGCTCGCTGCATCCGGGTCGTAGTCGTAAGCGTGCAGGGCGAATTTCACGCCGAGCTTTTCCAGCGCTAGCGTCGCACGGGTGGTTTTGGACATGGCCTTTCCATCATTGCCGAACATTAATGCGTTTCTCGCCCGTGCAAGACCGGGAGGGCCAGGATTTTACGGGGATATCAATGGGTTGGAGCTGTTCTAAGGCCCCCTTAAAGCCGCCTTCTTGCTTGCCTAGATCACCTGCTTCCTTTATCCGGTGGGGCGCCCTGCACGCGAGCGGCCCCGGCCGTGATTTTGGCTGGGCGAGCTTAGGGCATGGTCCGGAAACATAGGTACCGGTTCTCCGGTGAAATCATGCTGGAACCAAGAGATTTGCAGGGAACATCTTAAAAATGGCCAATGTTGTCGTCGTCGGCGCCCAATGGGGTGACGAGGGGAAGGGCAAGATCGTCGACTGGTTGTCGGAGCAGGCCGATATCGTCGTGCGCTTCCAGGGCGGCCATAATGCCGGCCATACGCTCGTCATCAATGGCGAGACCTACAAGCTCGCGCTGCTGCCGTCCGGCGTGCTGCGGCCGTCGAAGCTTGCCGTGATCGGCAATGGCGTGGTGTTCGATCCGCAAGCCTTCCTCGACGAGGTGGTGCGGCTGAAGGGCCAGGGCGTCGCCGTCAGTCCGGAAAACCTGCGCATTGCCGAAAACGTCACGCTGATCCTGCCGCTGCACCGCGAGCTCGATGCGCTCCGCGAATCCGCCAACACGGCCACCGCAATCGGCACCACGCGCCGCGGCATCGGCCCGGCCTATGAGGACAAGGTCGGCCGTCGCGCGATTCGCCTGATGGACCTGGCCGACCTCGACACGCTGCCGCACAAGATCGATCGGCTGCTGGCGCACCACAACGCGCTGCGCCGCGGGCTCAATCTCGAGGAGATCGACGGCAACGGCATTCTGAAAGAGCTTACCGCGCTGGCGCCGAAGCTTTTGCCCTATGCGGAGACGGTGTGGCGGCTGCTGGATATCAAGCGACGCGAGGGCAAGCGCATCCTGTTCGAGGGCGCGCAGGGTGCGCTGCTCGATGTCGATCACGGCACCTATCCTTACGTCACCTCGTCCAACACGGTGGCAGCGCAAGCGGCAACCGGCACCGGCATGGGCGCGAGTGCGGTCGGCTACGTGCTCGGCATCTGCAAGGCCTATACGACGCGAGTTGGCCAGGGCCCGTTCCCGACCGAGCAGGACAACGAGATCGGCCGCAAGATCGGCGAGCGGGGCCGCGAGTTCGGCACCAACACCGGCCGCCCGCGCCGCTGCGGCTGGTTCGACGCCGCCCTGGTACGGCAGACAGTCCGCACTTGCGGCATCACGGGTCTGGCGCTTACAAAGCTCGATATTCTCGACGGCTTCGACACCATCGAGGTCTGCACCGGCTATATGCTGGACGGCAAGGAAATCGACCATCTGCCGGCGGGCGAGGGTGCCCAGGCCCGGGTGGTGCCGGTCTACGAAACCATCGAGGGCTGGAAAGAGCCGACCGCCAATGCCCGCTCTTGGGCGGATCTGCCGGCCCAGGCCATCAAATATGTCCGCCGGGTCGAGGAACTCGTGGGTTGTCCGATCGCATTGCTTTCCACCAGCCCCGAACGCGAGGATACTATACTGGTGCAGAACCCGTTTGAGGCTTAACGGGATGTTACCGCCGGGGCTGCAGTATTGAAGAGAAATGGCTGATTATTACCCGCTGATCGCACGCGCTATCGCCGGCCTGGACCCCAATGCTCCAGGCGAGAGCCGCCGTGCGCTCTATGAGCGGGCGCGTACCGCGCTGATCGCGCAGTTGCGCAGCGTGCAGCCGCCGCTTTCCGAATCCGAAATCACGCGCGAACGGCTGTCGCTGGAAGAGGCCGTGCGCAAGGTCGAATCGGAAGCCGCCCAGCGCGCCCGCGAGGCTTCGCGGCCCGGCGGTGGCGGGGCGGCGCGCGGCGGCGATGCCTTCCGCCGCGCCAATGCCCGCCCGCCGGAAGCGGCTGCCACGCCGCCGGGTACGCCGCGCCCGCGTCCGCCATCTCAAGGCCCCTCGCGCGATGGCCGTCCGCCGCTTGGCGAGGAGCCACGCCCGCCGCGCAATCTGCGCGCCGATGCGCCACCGCCCGGCGCGCCGCGCCCGCAGCCGCCGCAGATTCCGACGCAGGATGCTGGCCTGCCGCCACCGCCGCCTCGCGAGCGCGGCCCCCGTCGCGGCCCGGATAATGGTGGCCCGCCGACGCCGCCGCAGCCGCCCGGCATGCGCGGCTTCCGCGACATCGCAGCCGACGCAGACGATCTTGGCCGCGCCGCGGCGCAAGCCAACCGCAACGCGCGGAAGACCTATGCCAACGTGCCGTCGCCCTCGCCGGAATTCGACCGGCTTGAGCCGAGCATGGAAGACCGCGGCGCCGATCCCGAGGTGCCCTATTCGTATGACGAGTCGGCGGAGGAAGCCGACCGCTACGCGCCGCAGCCACCGCTGCGCGATCGTCCGCGTCTGTCGCAGGATCGCGACCAGCCGAAAAAGCCCGCCCGCGCGGGCGCCGCGTTTCCGTTCAAGAGCGCAATTGCGGTCGGCATCGTGCTCATTCTGGTCGGCGCCGGCATCCTGTGGGGCAAGTCGGTCGTGACAGCCGTGAGCGGCCTGTTCAAATCCTCATCTGTGGTGGAAGCGCCGAAGGATCCGGCCGCGCCGCAGTCGCGCCCGAAGATTCCCGACCGCGTCGGCCAGCCGTCGTCGAGCGAGAACGTGGCACCCGTGGCGCAGCGCGTTGTGCTGTATGACGAGGATCCGTCCGATCCCAAGGGCAAGCAATATGTCGGCTCGGTGATCTGGCGCACCGAACCGATCAAGGCGAGCGGCAATCAGAAGCCGGACGTTGCCGTGCGCGCCGACATCGAGATTCCCGACCGCAAGTTCAAGATGACGATGTCGTTCCGCCGCAACACCGATACCTCGCTGCCGGCGAGCCACACCGCGGAATTGACCTTCATCCTGCCGCAGGATTTTTCCGGTGGCGGCGTCGGCAACGTGCCGGGCATTTTGATGAAGTCCAACGAGCAGGCGCGCGGCACGCCGCTGGCGGGTCTCGCCGTGAAAGTCACCGACGGCTTCTTCCTGGTCGGCCTCTCCAACGTCGATTCCGACCGCGCCCGCAATTTGCAGCTCCTCAAGGAGCGCTCCTGGTTCGACGTGCCGCTGGTCTACGTCAACCAGCGCCGCGCCATCATTGCGATCGAAAAGGGCTCTCCGGGCGAACGCGCGTTCAATGACGCGTTCGCATTGTGGGGAGAGTAGCTGCTGCGGAGAGCGCCCCCGATGCGCTCAATCGTGAGCTGATATCCGCCGCGGTAAGCCATCGATTGCCGCGGGCATCGCCAAACACTCCAACACAAGAACGGCCTCAGCATTGCTCGCAGCTCTGCCGAGGCCCTTCTGCGTTCGTCTTCGAGCGAAGCAGCCTATCGCTCTGCGGAGGCGGCTCGTCGCCGTGCGGCGCCTTCGCGCTCCATCACGGCGCGGCAGCCCGGGCTGACATGCGCGCGGTTCCTGACCATGCAGGCGGTGATTCGCTGGACGTTAGGGACTTCATGGCCGCATAGCCGCATGGCATCGCCGGTGCACATCTGCTGCGCCTCCGAGAAGGCGAGGCCTGGGCGTGCGGAAAGCGTCGTCGCCGCGAGAGCGATGGCGAAGAGAAGTGCGATCTTGCTTGTACGATGGATAGTCATGAGCCGTTCCCCAAGGGTTGCGTGCGTGCGGTGCTGGCCGCTCTTCATTGGGGGCGCTGCACGCGGTTTGCGCTGCCGCACACGTCGTCCGTCACCGGGAACTCACCCGGTGTGGTTGCTCGATTTCTGCCGATGTCCGAATCGAAAAGTGCTGCGCGGCCCCACGCGAATTATGCGCCAATGCTGCGAAGCTGCAATGGCTCGCAGCGAAGCTGTAATGGCTCGCACCAACACTTCTCAAGACTGTTGCGTGCGCGCCACGTCGAGCGAAGCGCGAAAGTGAAAACGACTCGGTTTTGCGCTGCGCTTCTTGTGTCAGCCTGATGGTTCCGGAGAAGGAACAGATGCGAGTCTTCCGGACGCCGTCTCAGCCGTGATCGAACAGGCCGGCGAACGGCCGTGCGTTCCGCGCCGAAACGTCATTCGCGGCCGCCCCGTTCATGACACGGCAACCATGGGATTCGGGGGAGGCCTCCCGAAGCCGATGCTGCTTGGCCCGAACGCTCGGCAGATGGCCGTGCCCGCCTTCACCTCCCCAAAACTCCGTAAAAATGCGCAAAATCAGCGTTCCGGAACAACCACCCGTTAGGGAAGGCTGAGTACGATCAGCGGCTACTCGCACCCGCCTCATTGCTGTCGTTGAAGTGAAAAAGGCTGCCGGGACCAGCCTGTCGAATGGCACTCAAATGCGCGTTCATGCCGCTGCCGATGGATTTGCGAAGATGCCGGCCATCCGTACGGCGGACCGTAAGGTGACGCGGCGAGCCGGCACGACCGGTGCGGAGGCGGCATAGCCATGCCTGCTGCATCGCCGAATTTGCGCGCGGAATTGAATGGCGCCGAAAAGGAGGGACCCGAGCACGACGCCCGGATTTTCGGGGAGGTGACGGACCTGTTCCTGTCCAATGTCGATCGTCTCGGTGAATCGCAGATCGCAGCCGTCGATGGCGTTCTCGCCCACCTGATCGAGCGGGTGGACGCGAAAACCGTGGTCCAGCTCAGCGAGGCCCTTTCCACCATCGACCGCGCCCCGCGCCAGACCATCCGCAAGCTTGCATTTCACGAAAACCACTTGCTGGCGGCACCGGTTCTCAGATGCTCCAACTGTCTGTCGGAAGCCGACCTCCTTGACATCGTCAAAAGCCGCAGCCAGCAGCATTTGCTGGCAATATCGGACAGAAAGATCCTCAATGAGGCGCTCACCGACGCGCTGATGCGATTTGGCGACGTCCACGTCTCCAGCGCGCTCGCGCGCAACGCCGGCGCGCGTTTCTCCGAATGCGGCTACGCGACGCTGGTGGGGCGGGCCGAGCGTGACGAAGTCCTCGCGGAAAAGCTCGGGCTTCGATTGGACATTCCCGGCAACCTGCTTCGGGAGCTTCTGGGCAGAGTTGCCGACGTGGTCCGCGCGCGGTTCTTGACGGCGTCGCGACCTGTTGCACGGAAGAAAACCCAAGGTTCTGCCGGGGCTGCCGGACAGGGTGACGCGGCCCGGAAGGCGATTGATTATACCCAGGCGCAAAGCGAAGTCGTCGCGCTCAATCGCACGGGCAAGCTCAACGATTCGATCGTGAACCGGTTTGCGGTGCGGGGTGAATACACCCACGTCGTCGCAGCGCTCGCCCTGAAGGCCGACGTCAAGGTCGAGGCCATCGAACCCTTGCTCGAGCCCGACCGGGTATACGGCCTGATCGTCGCGTGCAAGGCGGCGCTGCTGAGCTGGTCGACAACGACGATGATCGTCCGCAACCGTCCGAACTGTCCGCCATCCACCGACCGGGAACTCGAGCAGTGCGTGGCGATCTATGAATCGCTGCTGCTGTCGGTGGCGCAGTGGACCATTCGTTTCGGCTCCGACCGGATTCTTGGGAAGAACAATGAGCCCGCGGCGGCTGTAGCGGCTGCCGGCAGAAGGTAACCGCGTCGTTCACCGATCGGACTACCCGAACCAGCCTTGCGTCCAGGCATTTCTTGCGTCCAGCCATTTTCATGTTGCTGAACGCTGTTCATCCGCCCTCAGCGCAACCTGATTCAGATGCTGGTGCTGTCAGTAGTTCTCGCGCAATGGGAAGGTGGAGCGGCCAAATTTACTTGGCCCTTGAGCTGCTGTATTGGGTAACCAGCGCCAGGAGGCAGTTCCATGAAACGCTATCTGATCTTCGGAGCTATCGGCCCGTTCGTCGGCGGATTCCTGATGCTGTTCGCGACCACGGTGGCCTCGGGCTACTGGACCGACACCAACTGGTCGGAGATCGGGAAATTCCTCGGCGCTTTCGCCAAGACGCTGCAATACAGCTATCTGTTCGGCATCGTGCCTGCGCTGATGATCGGCGCCATCGACGACATTCTGTGTCACGTCAAGCGCATTCCTTTCGTAGCGCGCATCCTGATCGTGGGCGCCATCGGATTTGCCGCGTCAGAGTTGCTCTATGGTTCGCGCGGACCGGATACCGGCGTGGTGCAGTTTCTGCTCTACGGCATCGTCGGCATGGTGCCTGCGGCGCTGTCGTCGTGGCTCGCGCACCGATACGTGGACGAGCCGCAGCCAGTGCATTCGACGTAAGTGTGCAGCGCTCCGCAGCTCCGCAGGGTGGGCAAAGGCGCGCTTGCGCCGTGCCCACCATCTATCATCGGCGCGCCAATGTTCGTTCCGCCGGTTGAGCGTCAGGAATTACCTGACCTCCGCCGTCAAGTTGACGCTTGGCAGACGAATGTCAGGCTGGTCCGATCGGCGAATGCAACGTAAAGGAGCCCACGGCGTTGTCAGTTTTCGCCGGCGAACCAACATGCGCGCGTCCATGATCGCGGAGTTAAGTAACAGGCTCTCCTCCGGTTCGGGCCGAAGCAAGGAAGCTGTCTGGCTTTTCACCGCGCTGGTTCTGACGGCCGCCATTCCAGTCCTGCTGCTCGGGGGATGGATGGCCTATATCACCGCCGACCAGGAACGAAGCTACGCCCGCCAAGCCGCCACCGAGGCGCTGACGCAAGTGGCGCACCGGATCGAGGGCGAAATTTCCCACGAAATACAAGTCGCGGAGACGCTTGCAAGCTCGGCCGCGCTCGACGATGGCAACCTGGGCGACTTCTATCGCGAGGCGAAACGAATAGTCGCCGCCCGTCCGCTGTGGGAGACCGCCTTCCTGACCAAGCCGGACCGGGAACAGGTCCTCAACGTATTGCGGCCGCTCGGCGCGCCGCTTGGGCCGGTGACCGACAGCGAAAGCTTCGACGCCGTGCTCCGCACACGTAAGCCAGTCCTTGGCGGGCTAGGGCCGTACCAGGCCTCCATCGGCAAGCGGCTCGTTGCACTGCGTGTGCCGGTTGTTCGAGAGGGCGAACTTCGCTACGTCCTGACCGTCGGGCTGTTGCCCGATCAGATCGGTACCATTCTTGGTCAGGCCGGTCTGCCCGCTGGATGGGCCGGCACCGTCGTTGACGCCAAGGACGAGATTGTCGCACGAACGCCTGATGCCAGAGCCGTCAGTACAAGCGCGAAGACGCCCGCGGTGCAGGAAGCCATTGCCCGCGGCGGCTCGAATTCGCTGCGCACCCAGACGCGGGAGGGAATGGATGTCGAAACCGTCCATCGCGGCTTGGCGGGAACGGAAGGATGGTCGGTTCACGTGGGCGTTCCCGTCGTTGAGCTGAACGCTCCCGTATCCCGCTCGTTGCGGCTGCTGGTCGGAGGAACGGCGGCGAGTGTCGGGCTCGCCATCGCGCTTGGACTGGTGATCGCCCGCGAGATCGCGCAGCGGCGTCGCATGGAGGCACTTCAGTCGGCCGCAGCGCTGCTGGACAGCGAAAAACGCGGCGCGCTTGCCATCGATGCCGCCGAACTCGGTACCTGGCGCTGGGATCTGACCGCAAACGAGTTCAGTGGTTGCAGCCGCTTTGGCGCATTGCTGGGTTTGCCGAGCGCCCGATCGGGCGAAACCAGATGGTCCGCGGACCGGATCTTTGCGTTGCTCGAACCGCCGCACCGCGCGGCTCTGGCCTCGTTCGGCGGCGCTTGCCTCGAAAGCGGCAAATCAGGCAGCGTCGAATTTCCGGTTCAATCCGACGATCGCGGTGAATACTGGTTGCGTGCGGCAGGCAGGGCGGAAGGTCCGCCCAACCGGCGTCACGTGATTCACGGCGTGCTCGCCGACATCGATATCCTCAAGCGCGCGGAGGCCGAGCGTTCTCACTTGCTTCGTCGCCTGGCTTCGGCCCAGGAAGAAGAGCAGCGCCGGATTTCGCGAGAACTGCACGATCAGATCGGCCAGACGGTGACGGGATTGTCTCTCGGCCTGAAGGCGCTTGAACAGGGATTGGCAAAAGGCGGCAATACGGAAGCAGCGACCGAGCAGGTGCGATGGCTCGAACAGCTTGCCGCGCAGATCGGCCGGGACATTCACCGCACCGCGTCGGACCTGCGGCCGACCGCGATCGACGACCTCGGAATCTTCAGGGCGATCGAAGCCTACGTCGCGGAGTGGCAGGAGCGTTATGGCGTTCGTATCGATATCCAGACGTTCGGGCGGGACAATTCGCTGCCTCCCGATGTCGCGGCGGTGCTGTATCGACTGGTCCAGGAGGGATTGACCAACGTCCTGAAGCACGCCAGCGCCAGCAAGGTCAGTATCGTGCTCGAGAAGAAATCGGACGGGCTGGCCCTTGTTCTCGAGGATGACGGCGTTGGCTTCGATCCGGAAAGCGTCAGCCGCAATGCGATGCGCGGCGGTCAACCGTCCGGACTTGGCCTCTCCGGCATGAAGGAGCGTGTCGCGCTGCTCGGCGGCACGATCGCGGTGGAATCCACGCCGGGAAGAGGCAGCACGATCTTTGTCCAGATCCCGCTGGAAGTGCAGGAGATGGAAGTGCAGGAGACCGGCACATGACGCCCATTCGGATTGCGCTCGTGGATGACCATCCGGTCGTGCTCGCCGGCATACGCGCGCTGCTTCAGGGCGTGCCCGAGGTCGAACTCGTCGGCGAGGCGAATACGGGGACAACCGGACTGAAGGCGATTTGCGAATGCTCCCCCGACATTGCGGTGATCGACCTTTCGCTGCCTGACATCAGCGGCCTGGAACTCGCGCGCAGGCTGAGCAAGCGATGCCCGGCGGTAAAGATCATTGCGCTGACCGTGCATGAAGACCGCGCGTATATTCATCCGGCTCTCGAGGCTGGCGCACGGGGATATCTCTTGAAGCGATCCGCCGGAGACGAACTGCTTCGCGCGATCAGGGCCGTCAACGAGGGCGTCATCTACCTCGATCCCGCTATCGCCGACAAGGCGTCAACGAGCGCTCCCGAACTGACGTCCGCCGATAACGGCGATGGCGGCGAACTCAGCCGGCGCGAAGAGGATGTGCTCAAGCTGGTCGCTCAAGGGTTCAGCAACAAGCAAATCGCCGGCGAGCTGGAGGTGAGCGTCAAAAGCGTCGAGACCTACAAGGCGCGAGCATCCGAAAAGAAGGGCCTGCATAGCCGCGCGGATATCGTCCGCTACGGCATCAGGCGGGGCTGGCTCGCTGCTCCAAACTGAGCGCTAGAGCCCGGTTCTGATTGAATCAGAACCTGGCTCTAGATTCTTGTTTTGACGCGTTTTCTTGACGCGAACCGGTGTCCACTTCGCTTGAAAACGCTCTAGGCGAAACCCCAATTCCTGCCCGCGGCACATCAGGCGTCAGGATTAACCTGTCAGAACGATCCCGCCATGGACGCGTTATCGGTCGAGCTTGGACGAGAGCACAGGACAGGAGCAATCAGATGAAATCATGGAAAATTGTCTCGGCAGCCATTGTGCTCGGAGCGTCGCCCTTGATCCCGCTCCAGCCGGCCGCGGCATCGCCGACGATGGCGGTGGCCGGGGCAGAGCGGCTGGCCGCATCGATTCAGCCGGTCGAGGCCGTGCAGTATCGTCGCTGGCATCGTGGGCCGCACTATCACCGCCACGGCTGGCATCGACGTCACCACGGCACCGGCGCGGCGGTGCTCGGCGGACTGGCCGCTGGCGCTATCATCGGAGGCGCCATCGCCAACAGTCAGGCCCGGGCAAATGATGCAGTGGCCTACTGCGCGCAACGATACCGCTCCTATGATCCCGCATCCGGCACCTATCTCGGATATGACGGCTATCGGCATCCCTGCCCATAGGGACAGGCGCTGGGGTCGCGGATGAAGGTCCGCGGCCCATGGCGTTCGAAGTCGGGACGACGGCTTTGTCTCGCAGCCGGCTACTTTGCCGCCCCTGTGCGCGCGCCGGGCTGCAGATCACTCAGTGGCACGCAGCTCTTTTTCCGGCGATGATTCTTCGCTGCGCCCTGCACCTTCAAGACCTTGCCAGCCGAACAGGAGCCGTCATCGACGTAGATGGTGGAGTATGGATCCATCATCAGCGGTTCGTAAGAATGGAGCCTCTGGGCCATGCACGGCTGGACGATGAACAAAGCCGTCAGGAACGCACCCCAGCCTGCCATCTTTCAGGAAATCCTTCGCACCTTCATTGGTCTGCACTGGAATCCGTCAACCTGTCTGATGCTGCGGCTGGGCGTTGAGGGCCTCGCCGAATCCAGCCTGCGGGCTGGCTTGTAAAGCTGCCTGCGCGGCCTCGGCCTCGTATTCGTCGACCAATATCTGAAGTTTTTCGGCAAATCCTGGATCGGCCGCGCCAATCGCCAGACGCTTGCAAAAGACAGCGCGCTCATGCAGCAGCTCGGCCCGAGACAGCTTGATCAATTTGCGTTTGGTTCGACCCACCCTTCTTGCTCCCTGTCCCATTGCGCATGCGACTCCACAAATGATCGCCATCCTAGAATGCAATCTTGCTCCGGCGCGTCAGGAAAAACCTGTCAACGGCAATGATGCTTACAATGTACCTACTTTTGCGGATGCGATTTCGGTGGCGCTGTTGTGACCCGCGCCGCCGCGCGAATCATTGTTGCAGACCAGGCAGATGGCTTTCGATGTGAGACGTCGGTTAACGCCCCATCGTTCGTATCGGTGCGGCGTCCTTTCCGAGCAAGGAACGCAATACGCCAAAGGTCGATTATCGATTGTCCTGCCACCGAACATTCCAGCCCCCGTTCCCCGTAGCAACTAGTCTTCGCTCTCGTGCGCCCCCGCGATCGCTACCAGGAGCACAACGCTGAGGGCGCCGGCCGAGATGAGGGCGTTCATCCTCAATGCCGCCGGAGGGACTCCCAATCCGTAGTGAATGAACACGGCCATCAGGAGTGCGGTCACGCCGGCACTCGCGATAAAGAAGATGACGGCAACAGCCAGGTCTATGATCCTCATCGTCGGCTACCTTGCTATTTCTCTCTGCTTGCGAGGAGTTCGATCGTGACGAGGCCAAGGAGAATAGCCGCGCAGATCAGCGCCTGCTCTCGAAGTGCGGATCGGGCAAAGCCCAGGCTATGATGCGCGAGGTGCGCCATCGCGTAGGCCACGATCGCCGCACTTCCCAGTGCGAGAAAGAAACCAGTCGCGAGATGGACGAATCGCTTCATCTGTCTTGACTTCGTGCCGTTGATTTGTCCGAAGGCGTCTCAATGGCGGGTCGGCCCGCTGCGCGCATCCCACCTGCTTCGCGCGCAACCGCATATTAGAATCATGCTTCGTTCGGGGATGTCAGGAAAAGCCCGTCACGAGCAAAGGCGCGCATGCGCGCGCGCAAGTGCAATTTCGTGCAGCGGCCTGCGACACGTCGCGAGATCGGCTCCTCACACTCAGTCGTCATCGCCCGGCTTGCCGCCTCCGCTAAAGCTACGGCGAGCCAAGAGAGAAAGCCTCGGCGAAGCCTTGGCGTAGCCGGGACCGGGCGACCCAGTATTCCAGAGACGTCAATGATAGAACCGAGAAGCCGCAGCGTACTGGATCCTCCGCCGGAGCCTGTCATCGGGCGCGCATTCGCGCGACCCGTTGGCGGAGATGACAGCGTTGATCTTTCGGATCCGACCAAGCAGCGACCGCATGACGCAACTTGCGCCTCGCATTCGCGTTACCATCTGATGGCCATGCCAGACGACGATATCTTTACGCCGCCCCGTTCGCGTTCCGGACCATCATCCCGGACGCGCGCGCCCGGACGTGGGCCGGTCATCGACCAGGAGGGGCGCGAACTCCCCGAGCCGAACCTGCATACGCGGTTCGAGGGAATGCGGTTCGATTTCGGCCATTCCGCCGCCAATCCGTTCGGCGAGTTGACGCGTGAGCAGCGGATCGCGCGGCTCGATGCCATCGCCAAATTGCTGGATGTCGCCTTCATCGTGCCCGGCACCAATTTCCGCTACGGCATCGACGGGCTGATCGGCCTGATCCCGGTGGTCGGCGACATTATCACGACGGCGATTTCGCTGTGGGTGGTGCGCGAGGCGCGTGCGCTTGGCGCCCCCTGGCACATCACGGCGCGGATGCTTGCCAATGTTGCGGTTGACGGCGCGGTTGGCTTGGTGCCGGTCGCGGGCGACGCCTTCGACGTCATGTTCCGCGCCAACGTCCGCAATGTGCGCATGCTCAAGCGTTGGCTCGATAAGCAGCCGCGCTAAAGAAAAACGCCCCCGAAATGATTTCCGGGGACGTGCTGTTTGAAAAAGTGAAGCTTTAGGCGGCGTCGGCCTTGTCGTCGGTGGCGGCCGGGCGCGGACGACGCGGCAGCGGGAACGCCTCGCTTTCATAGAGCGAGCGGATGCCGCTCTGGTCAAAGCGCGCTTCCTCGACCTGGAGATAGGCGCCATTCAGCGAGTCCGCAGGCAGCTCCTCGATCGCGAAGCGAACAGCTTCCGCCGCGGTGCCAAAACGCCGATAGGCAAACCCGGCCCGCTTTTTCTTGCGGATCGCGGCGGGAAACAGTTCGGCGGCGGTGTTGTAGCTGAATGGACGCATGGACGGTGACCTCAATCTTTTTCGGCTCTTTTCGTATGAGCAATGGGGATTGGATGACGGTGGGCCACAGTGGCGGGCCACGCCGTGCACGTCATTTCAGAGCCCAATATAAGCTTCTTTGACGAAAATGCGACCCCTGAAGCCCGACATCGGGGGTGATGATGAATCCACGCATGGCTGCGGGATCCATAAATTAAATCAAGTTATTTCAATGGGTTCCCCGACTTACAGCTTGCCGAGCAGGAGCAGGATCAGAAGCACGATTAAAATCACGCCACCGAGCCCCATCGCGGAATGGCCCCTACCATAGCCGTAGCCGCCGAAACGGCCGGAAAAGCCGCCCAGCAGGAAAATAATCAGAATAATGATGAGTATCGTTCCAAGCGACATCGCACGCTCCCCCGAGGCCCGCGGGCACGCGGAAAATGGCGCCCCGCGGCCTGGATCAAAGCATATTCCGGGCCGCACGTCCTTGGTCGATCCGCCGAAGTGGAGAGGCGCGCGGGATGCGGCTTCTTCGTCTCGTCGATCGGAATGGATCGGAGCTTATTTCGGCTGCAGCTTAAGCGCCGCCGAGTTGATGCAGTAACGCAGGCCGGTCGGGCCGGGGCCGTCGTTGAAGACGTGGCCGAGATGGCCGTTGCATTTCGAGCACAACACTTCGGTGCGGATCATGCCGTGGCTGAAATCGCGCTCCTCATCGATATGGCTGTCCACCGCAGGCCGCGTAAAGCTCGGCCAGCCGCATCCGGAATCGAACTTGGCATCGGATTCGAACAGCATCTGGCCGCAGCCGGCGCAGGTATAGGTGCCGTTGCGGTGCTCGTGCTCATACTCGCCCGAGAACGGCCGCTCGGTCGCCTTCTCGCGCAGCACGGCGTACTGCATCGGCGTCAATTCCTTGCGCCATTCGGCCTCGCTCTTGACGACCTTGCCGGATGTCTTGGTATCGGACATTTGCCCTCCTCAATTGGTAGCCTTCGCGTTGCGCACCAGCGTCGGCTGCTCGACATAGCTCTCCGCAAAGATCTTCTTCAGGTTCTCGATCTTCGGGATGTCGTTGAAGACAATATAGGGCTGGTTCGGGTGCAGCGTCAGGTAGTCCTGGTGATAGTCTTCCGCCGGGTAGAACGCCTGCAGCGGGCCGACCTTGGTCGCGATCGGCTTCTTGTAGACCTTGGCGGCGTTGAGCTGGGCGATATAGGCTTCCGCCACTTTCTTCTGATCGTCATTGGTGGTGAAGATCGCCGAGCGATATTGCGTGCCGATGTCCGGGCCCTGGCGGTTCAATTGCGTCGGGTCGTGTACGACGGAGAAGAAGATCTGCAGGATCTTGCCGTAGCTGATCTTCTTCGGATCGTATTTGATCTCAACCGCCTCGGCGTGTCCCGTCGTGCCGGTGCCTATCATGGTGTAGTTCGCGGTCATCTTGCTGCCGCCGGAATAGCCGCTCACCGCGTTGAGCACGCCGGCGGTGTGCTGGTACACGCCCTGCACGCCCCAGAAGCAGCCGCCGGCGATCACGGCGGTCTGGATGCCGTCGGCAGCCTGAACGTCGACGGCCGGGGCCGGAATCACGACGGCCTCTTCCGAGGCGCGCGAAGGCGAGGCGGCGAAGGCAGCGATGGCCAGCGTGCCGATGGCGGCAGCGGCGAACGACAGGCGGCTGAAATGGCGAGGGGACATGGTTTCCTCTTTCGGCGTTGGTTGGGGCAGTCTAGAGCGGGACCGGCGTTCTGCAATCGGCTCAATTCTCGCCGATGCCCATGATACGGCGCTGGCTGCGGATTGTTACGGCGTGCGCCACACGAGTTCGTGAATAGGGCCATCTACGCAAGTATTTGGAGGGGTGATCTCGATCACTTGACCAGTGCGGGCCTGCCTTTCCACAATGAATCGGTGGTCGCGCCGTGACCAAAATCCATGCGCCGGAGCGTTCCGCTGATGTTGCGGCACTTGTTGCTGGGTCTCGTCTTGCTTGTCGCCGCCGGTCCCGCGCGGGCCGCGGGCGATGTCGAGACCTGCCGAAATAACGCGGCGGAACCGGCAGCCCGGCTCGCAGCCTGCGAAAGCGTGATTGCCGACGAGAAGATCACGGGGACCTCCAGGGCAGCCGCCTTCTGGTATCGCGGCGATGCCCTGGTGAAGAAGCGCGATTACGATGGCGCGATCGCGGCGTTCACCGCCTCCCACGAGATCGCGCCGCAGAATATCAACGTCATCAACGCACGCGGCATTGCCCACAGCCACAAGGGCGACGACGAGCGCGCGCTCGCCGACTACGATCTGTGCCTGCAGTTGCGCCCGAGCTTCGGCAGTGCCTACAACAACCGCGGCGTCATCTTCATGCGCCGGGGAGAGCTGCAGCGTGCGCTCGATGAGTTCAACCTGGCGGTCAAACATATCTTCAATGACCAGAGCCGCTATCTGCACCACTACAACCGGGGCCGCGTGCAAGGATTGATGAAGCTGTACGACGCCTCGCTCGCCGACTATGCCGAGGCGCAAAAGGTCAATCCGGACGGTCCGCACGTTCCGGGCTACCGGTGCGTTACCTACGCCAGCATGGGCAGGTTCGATGACGCGCTCGCTGACTGCAATGCGGCGCTGGCCAAGTCGCCGAACAACGTTTACGCGCTGACCAGCCGCGGCAATGCCTATCTCGGCAAGGGCAATCTCGACGCCGCCCTCAGCGATTACAACCAGGTGCTCAAGATCAATCCGAACTACGTCCGCGCCTATGTCGGCCGCGGGCAGCTTTTCGAGAAACGCCGCAACCTTGCCGCCGCACGCGCCGACTATCGCTCGGCAGCCAACGCCGTCGCGGCAAGACGCGAGGATATCGATACTACGCTTGCGCGCGGTATCGCCAAGGAGCGGCTGGAAGCCCTGCTGGGCACCGCCGCGCCGTCGACGCCACAACTGGCGGGGCCGCGCAAGGTCGCGCTGATCGTCGGCAACGGCGCTTACAAAAATGTCGCCCCGCTGGATAATCCGCCGCGCGACGCCAAACTGATCGCATCGACCTTTCGCGAACTCGGCTTTGCCACGGTGACGCTGGCACCCGATCTCACCCGCGACAAATTCTTCGCCGCCCTGCACCAGTTCGGCCTGGAGGCCGAAAAGGCGGATTGGGCCGTCGTCTATTATGCCGGTCACGGCATGGAGATCGGCGGCGTGAATTATCTGATCCCGGTCGACGCCAGGCTGAAGGCCGACAGTGACGCGGAGACGCAGGCGGTCGCGCTCGAGCAGGTGATCGCCGCGGTCGCCGGCGCGCGAAAACTGCGACTGGTGATGCTCGATGCCTGCCGCGACAATCCCTTCGAAAAGTCCATGCAGCGGACGATTTCGCTAAAACTGGTCAACCGCGGCTTCTCCAACATCGAGCCGGAAGCCGGCTTCATGGTGGTCTACGCCGCCAAGCATGGCGAGACCGCGCTTGACGGCGATTCCCTCAACAGCCCGTTCGCCACGGTGCTCGCGCGCGTCATCAAGGAGCCGAAGATCGAGGTGCGCAAGCTGTTCGACATCGTCCGCGATGACGTCTGGATGGCGACCAACCGCACGCAGCAGCCGTTCACCTACGGCTCATTGCCGGGACGCGAGGATTTCTACTTCGTGGCGGGGAAATAGGTCGCTGCCGTCATTGCGAGGAGCGAAGCGACGAAGCAATCCAGACTGACTCCGCGGTGAGATTCTGGATTGCTTCGCTTCGCTCGCAATGACGGAAGAGACCGTCACACCACCACACTCAGCCTTTTCGCCGCGCGCGTGATGCCGGTGTACAGCCATCTCGCCCTACTGTCCTGAAACGCAAAACTCTCGTCGAACAGCACGACGTCGTCCCATTGCGAGCCCTGCGACTTGTGCACGGTGAGGACGTAGCCATAGTCGAACTCGTCGTAGGGTTTGCGCTGCTCCCACGGGATCGCCTCAATGCCGCCCTGGAAGCAATCATGGCGTACTGAAACCTTGGTGACCTTATGGCCGAACTCTTCGTCGGGCGACAGCCGCATGGTCAGGATCTGCGATTTCGATCGCGGCTGGGTGCGCGACTTCACGCGCCACAGTCCGCCGTTGAACAGGCCCTTCTTGCGGTTGTTGCGCAGGCACACCAGCTTGTCGCCAGCGACCGGCAGGGGATCCTCGATGCTCTGCTTCTGCCGTATCCGCATGTTGTAGGCGCGGCGGGTATTGTTGCGGCCGACCAGCACCTGGTCGGCGCTCATGACGCGGTCGGGATCGAGCTCGCTGCGCGGCACCACTTCACTCTCGCCGTGGCGGCCGATTTCGAGCTCGCGGCCCTCGCGGATGTCCATCGACATCCTCACGATCGGATCGTCCTGGGCCTGGCGATGCACCTCCGTCAACATCGCGTCGGGCTCGCAATTGGTGAAGAAGCCGCCGCCCTGGATCGGCGGCAACTGCGCGGGATCGCCGAGCACGAGCAGTGGACAGTCGAACGACATCAGGTCGCGGCCGAGTTCGGCGTCGACCATCGAACATTCGTCGATCACAATCAGCTTTGCCTTCGAAGCCGGTGCGTCGTCCCACAACTCAAAGCTCGGCTGCTCGACGCCGGATTCCTTGGCGCGATAGATCAGCGAGTGGATGGTGGAGGCGTTGTCGCAACCCTTGTTGCGCATCACAAGCGCCGCCTTGCCGGTGAACGCGGCATATTTCACCTCGCCGTCGACGCCCTCGGCGATGTGCCGCGCCAGCGTGGTCTTGCCGGTGCCGGCATAGCCGAACAGGCGAAACACCGGCGGCGTGCCGTTGCGGCCCGGCTTTGCCTTCAGCCAGTCGGCAACGGCCTTCAGCGCGGAATCCTGATGCGGCGTAAAAATCGTCATGGGGTCCAGATGGAGAGAAGAGCGGGCGGAAGGCCGCGACTCAACGGACTGTAAAGCTAACCATTCGCGCGTTCCATGCAAGACAACTTCCGTGACACGGAATTGTCCCTTCAAGACCAAGGCTAGACTTGCGATTTGCGGAGCATACACTGCCCCGAAAACAACAAACGGTCTTGAACAAACGGTCCTGGGAGGCGTCATGAACTTCGGCATTTTTTACGAGCTGCAACTGCCGCGCCCCTGGGAAGAGGGCGACGAACTTCGGCTCTACCAAAATGCGCTGACGCAACTCGAGACCGCCGACCGGCTCGGCTATGACTACGCCTGGGTGGTCGAACATCATTTCCTGGAAGAATATTCGCACTCGCCCGCGCCGGAATCCTTTCTCGCCGCCGCCAGCCAGCGCACCAAAAACATCCGACTTGGCCACGGCATTTTCCAGCTCACGACCAACCATCCCGCGCGCGTCGCCGAGCGGGTCGCGGTGCTTGATTTGCTCAGCAACGGCCGCTGCGAATTCGGCATGGGCGAGAGTGCCTCCATCACCGAACTGACGCCGTTCGGCCGCGACATGGAGACCAAGCGCGAGGTGTTCGAGGAGGCGGTTCAGGCGATCTTCCCGATGTTCACCAAGGTCGGCACCGAGCATCACGGCAAGTATTTCGACATCCCCCTGCGCAATGTGGTGCCGAAGCCGGTGCAGAAGCCGCATCCGCCGCTGTGGATGGCGTGCTCGCAGCTCCCGACCATTGAGCGCGCCGGCCAGAACGGTTTCGGCGCGCTCGGCTTCCAGTTCGTCAGCGCTGAAGCGGCGCATGCCTGGGTGCATGCCTATTACAATGCGATCACCAAGCGGCTGAAGAAACTCGCGGACTACGAGATCAATCCGAACATGGCGCTGGTGTCGTTCTTCATGTGCGCCAGGACCGATGAGGAGGCCCGGGCCCGCGCCGATGGCGCCACCTTCTTCCAGTTCGCGCTGCGTTACTACGGCGCCTCGCAGAACCGCCAGCGTCCCGACCCCGGCACCGTCAACATGTGGGACGAGTACAACAAATGGAAGCGTGAAAATCCCGAGGCGCAGGAGGCGGCGCTGCGCGGCGGCCTGATCGGGTCGCCGGAAACCATCCGCAAAAAGCTAAGACGTTTCCGCTCATCCCACATCGACCAGGTGATCCTGCTCAATCAGGCGGGCAAGAATACCCATGAGCACATCTGCGAGTCGCTGGAACTGTTCGCCAAAGAGGTGATGCCCGAATTCCAGAACGACCCCGAACACGACGCCTGGAAGCAGGGCGTGATAAGCGGGGCGATCCAGCTCGAGGAGATCGACACCGAGGCCTTTACGGATCGCTACGGCAAGCTCGCGATCAATGTCGCGCCGGCGCAGAAAGTGGCGGCGGGTTAGAGGCTGGGCCGGTACCGCGCGCTATGTTAGCCTCGGCCGATGACTCAACGCGGTACGGCGATCTGATGAAGCGATTGGCTATTTGGGTTTTCTACGGCATCGGCGCGCTCGCGATCGCCTATCTCGCGCTGTATGCCTATGCTGTTTTCACCGGGCACGACCTGCAGCCCGGCGACCCCATCCACATTTTCCGTAAGCCCGACGCGCCGAGTTATTCGTAGATGCCGTCATTCCGGGGCGATGCGCAGCATCGAACCCGGAATCTCGAGATTCCGGGTCTGGTCCTTCGGACCATCCCGGAATGACAGAGACGCGATCATCGTCGCTTTGCGCTTTACCCCGCCACGACAAACCGCTGACTGTCGCCGGAGCCGGCCGGTGTAATCGGTATGCCGCCGTCGGCATATTCGTTCAGCTTGTTGCGCAGCGTGCGGATCGAGATGCCGAGGATGTTGGCGGCATGGGTGCGATTGCCGAGGCAGTGCTTCAGCGTCTCCAGGATCAGGTCGCGCTCCACGTCCGCGACGGTGCGGCCGACGAGAGCCCGGGTCACCTGTTCGGCGGCAAAGGTGGCGTGGGCCACGGCGGGCGCGGTTTTGGCGAGGTCGAGGCGGTCGCCATCGGGGGTCAGGATGGCCTCAGGTCCAATCTCGTCCCCTTGCGCCATCAGCACTGAACGGTGGATGGTGTTTTCCAGCTCGCGAACGTTGCCCTGCCAGCGGTTTGATGTCAGCACCCGCCGCGCATCGGCGGAAATGGGCCGCAGCGGCACGCCGTTGGCGTCGGCGTATTTCTTGGCAAAGTGCTGCGCCAGCTCGAGGATGTCGGCCGGACGGTCGCGTAAGGGCGGGATCTTCAGGTTGACGACGTTGAGGCGGAACAGCAGATCCTCGCGGAAGGTGCCTTCGCGCACGGCGTCTGCGAGGTTGCGGTTCGAGGTCGCGATGATGCGGATGTCGACCGGCACCGGCTTGGTGCCGCCGACGCGGTCGATCACGCGTTCCTGGATCGCGCGCAACAGTTTGGATTGCAGCCGCACGTCCATTTCCGAGATTTCATCGAGCAGCAGCGTACCGCCAGTGGCTTCCTCGAACTTGCCGACGCGGCGGGCGACCGCGCCGGTGAAGGCGCCCTTCTCGTGGCCGAACAGTTCGGATTCCAGCAGGTGTTCGGGAATTGCCGCGCAATTGATCGAGATGAACGGCCGCTTGGCGCGGGTCGAGCGGGTGTGGACATAACGCGCCAGCACTTCCTTGCCGGTTCCGGATTCGCCAGTGATCATCACGGAGGCGTCGGAGCCCGCGATCTGCTGCGCCAGCTTGATCACCTTGCCCATCGCTTCATCGCGATAGACCAGATCGCGCGAATCATTGGCGACGGCAGCAAGCACGGCGGCGATCAGTTCCGGATCCGGCGGCAGCGGGATGTATTCCTTGGCGCCGGCGCGGATCGCGGCGACCGCGGCGCGGGCATCGTTGGAGATGCCGCAGGCCACGATCGGCACGTGAATATGTTCGGCTTCCAGCCGCATCACCAGGTCGCGGATGTCGAGGGCGACGTCGACCAGCAGCAGGTCGGCACCCTTGCCGCCGCGCAGCACGGCCATCGCCTGTTCGGTCCCCTCGGCATGGGTCACCGAAGCTCCGTTTTCCATCGCGATCTTGGTGGCGGTCGTGAGCTGGCCCTTCAATGTGCCAACGATGAGAAGCCGCATGTCTGTCTCCTGTCCGTCTGTTCGCGCCTCACGCGCGCGTATTGTCAAAATTGTTAGTTGCGTTCTGCCTTGATGATTTCCGTCATGGTCACGCCGAGCTTGTCTTCGACCAGCACGACTTCGCCACGCGCCACCAGGCGGTTGTTGACGTAAATGTCGATGGCTTCGCCGACGCGGCGGTCGAGTTCGAGCACGGTGCCGGGTCCGAGCTTCAACAGCTCGCCGACGTCCATCTTGGAGCGGCCGAGCACGGCCGAGACCTGCACGGGCACGTCGAATACGGCCTCGAGGTCGGCTGCGATGCGCGAGGCCTGTTCGTCCTCGTTGTAGGCGAGATCGTCAACCGGCGGCGCGTCCGCGGCGTTGAGATCGGGTAGTGGTACCTGTGCGTCGGTGTCACTCATGGTTCAGTCCTCATGGCCTTTGGTTCAGTCCTCATGGCCTTCACATTGCGGCCTGATCGTGGGACGCCAGATAGCGCCCGACGAGTTCGCTGATCTTCGCTTCGATGGCCGCGCGTTCCAGCACGACGCCGCCGTCGGCCCATTCGATCCGGCAGTCGCCGGTAGCGATGCCGGGCTCAGCCAGGATCACCAGCCGGCCCTCGAAGCCGCTTTGGGCCGCCTGGCGTTCGATCTTCTCACGGGCGGCCTCGTAGAGCTGGTCGTTGATGCGGACGACGAGATGCGGGGTAGCGACCAGATGCGAGAAGCAGTCGCTGACCAGCGCCATGATCTCGCCGAGCGGTTCGCGGGCGATCAGTTCGCTACACAGCTTGCGTGCCACCGCGACCGCGACATCGACGGCCTCGGTTTCCATCCTGGCCTCGATGCCGGAGACACGTGTGGCGATGCCCTTGATGGCGATGCCGATCTCTTCCAGCGCCAGCGCCGAGCGGCGGTCGCTCTCGACTTTGGCCTCGTGCTGGGCTGCCTCGTAGCCGGCGCGGTAGGCACGTGCCTCGGCCTCCGCGACCTTCTGCGCGATCTCGGCGGCCGTGGCGGCACGCTCGCGCGTCCTGTCGGGCGCTGCGAAGTCGGTGTCGAACAGGAATTTTGCGGGCGCGGCCATCAGTACACCAATTCGTCGTCGGCGCGGTTCTTGGTCAGGGTGATTTCGCCCCTGGCGGCCATGTCCTTGGCGAGGTTGACAAGCAGCGCCTGCGCCTCGTCGACATCGCGCAGCCGCACCGGTCCCATCGCGGCCATGTCGTCCAGCAGCATCTTGCCGGCGCGCGAGGACATGTTGCCGAGGAAGAAGGCGCGCACCTCTTCATTGGCGCTCTTGAGCGCGATGCCGAGCTTGTCCTTGTCGACGTTGCGCATCAGCGTCTGGGCCGAGGCGGAATCGAGCTTGATCAGGTCGTCGAAGGTGAACATCAGCGCCTTGATGCGCTCGGCGGATTCGCGGTTTTCCTCTTCCAGCGAGGTGATGAAGCGAGTCTCGGTCTGGCGGTCGAAATTGTTGAAGATTTCGGCCATCACCTCGTGGGCGTCGCGGCGGCGGGTCTGCGACAGGTTGGACATGAATTCGGTGCGCAGCGTCTGCTCGACGCGCTCGATGACTTCCTTCTGGACGGCTTCCATCTTCAGCATGCGGCCGACCACATCGAGCGCGAGGTCCTCGGGCAGGATCGCCAGCACGCGCGCGGCGTGCTCGGGCTTCAGCTTCGACAGCACCACCGCGATGGTCTGCGGGTATTCGTTCTTGAGGTAGTTGGCGAGCACCTCCTCCTGCACGTTGGAGAGCTTCTCCCACATGTTGCGGCCGGCGGGGCCGCGAATTTCATCCATGATGCCGCTGACGCGCTCAGAGGGCAGATATTGTTGCAACAGCCGTTCGGTGGCGTCGAAGGTGCCCATCAGGGCGCCGGAGGCCGACATCCGCGAGACGAATTCGAGCAACAGGTCTTCCACGACATCGGCCTCGACGGTGCCGAGCGTCGACATGTGGATCGACAGTTCGCGCACCTCGTCGTCGTCGAGCAGAGACCACACCTTGCCGCCATATTGCTCGCCCAGCGCCAGCATCAGGATGGCGGCGCGCTTCGGGCCGCTCAACGGCTTGCCTTTGGGCCGGTTGCTCTGACGGCTCGCCAGCGCCGAGATGACGGTGGTGATGTCGTTGGCGTTTGAGGTTTGCGGTACGGCGGCCATGTCAGCTCTCGGCGGGTTCGCTCAGCCATTGGCGAACAATGGAGGCGGTCTCGTTCGGATTTCGTTCGGCCAGTTCGCCGACCCTGTGCACGGCCTGGGCGTGGACCTGGCCCTGGACCTGCGCGACGTCGATCAACTGAGCGGTGCCGCTAGTGCCGGCAATCAAGGCCTGATTGGGCCCGAGTTCTCCGTTTGGACCGCTGCCCTCGATCAATGCGGGCGTCGGTTCGGTCAGCGCGGGAACGACTTCGGCAGCCAGGATGCGCTTGACCAGCGGGCGGATCACCAGGAACAGCACCACGAGGCCGAGCAGCATCATGACGCCGAGCTCGATGACGTACATGACGTCATCCTTGGTGAATTGCAGCATACCCAGGAGCCCGCCCGGCTCGACGACCGGTGGAACGGAGGGCGCTTCGGCAAAGCGGAGATTGACGACCTCGACCTGATCGCCACGCTTCTGGTCGAAGCCGATTGCCGAGCGCACCAGCGTGGCGATGCGGTCGAGCTGCTCCTTGCTGCGGTCCTGATAGACCATTTCGCCTTTTTCGTTCTTGGTGTAGGCGCCGTCGACCAGCACCGCGACCGAGATCCGGTTGACCCGTCCGGCCTCGGTGACCTCGGTCTTGGTGGTGCGGGAAATCTCGTAGTTGTTGGTCTCCTCGCTCTTCTTGCTCTGGTCGCGGGCCGCCGGCGTGGTGTTAGTTTGATTGCCGGGCAGTTCGTTGTTGACCGTTACCTGGCCGTTGTTCTCGGCAGTGAGGGAAGATTCCTCGCGGGTCTGGGTGGAGCGCAGTACGCGGCCCTCGGGATCGAACTTGTCGGAAGTCTGGGTGACCTTGTTGTAGTCGAAGTCGGCGGTGAGCTGGACGCGGGCGCGGCCCTGGCCAACCACCGAGGAGACGATCGCCTCGACTTCGTTGCGCATGCGCTTCTCGAAGGCGGTGCGGCGCTCGTCGCCGACGGCGATCTCGGGGTCCTTGCTGGCGCCGTCGGCCAGCAACCGGCCGGCTTCGTCGACGATCGACACCCGCTGCGGCTTTAGTCCGTTGACGGCGGAGGCAACGACGTGACGGATGGCACGGATCTGCTGGGGTTCGAGGCTGCCGCGCACCCGCACTACGATCGAAGCCGACGGCTCCGGCGCCTCGCGGGCGAACAACGGCCGTTCCGGCATCACCAGATGGACGCGGGCGGCCTGGATGCGGTCGATGGCGCGGATGGTGCGGGCGAGTTCGCCCTCCAGCGCGCGCAGATGATTGATGTTCTGGACGAAGCTCGTGGTGCCGAGGGCGTCGGACTTGTCGAAAATCTCGTAGCCGACGCCGCCGCCCTTGGGCAGGTTGCTTTCGGCCAGCTTCATCCGCAGCCGCGTGACCTTGTCCTTCGGCACCATGATGACCGCGCCTTCGTTGCGCAGCTCGAAGGGAATCGCCTGGCGCTCCAGATCCTTGATGATGCCGGAGGAATCTTCGGTGGAGAGGTCGGTGAACAGGGTGGTCATCTGCGGCGTGGTGACGCGCATGATGACGAAGGCGAAGAAGCCGATCAGCGCGGTCGTCACCGCAACCATGGCCATCAGTCGCGCTGCGCCCAGGCCTTTCAGGAAAGCAACGAGACTTTGCACCAACCGCCCCCAGGGATTCGGCCCGAGGGACCGACTGGGCAATTATTGCCTAGGGGATGGTTTCCATATGGTTAACAACCTTTAAGGCGGCCGCGAATAGTTCCGGCATGAAAAAAACCGGCTTCGTAAAACGAAGCCGGTTTTCATCAAATCTTTCGGTTCGCCAGAGTTACTGGCGATATTGCTGGATCCGGGTGGTCCGCAGGCCTGCCAGGCCATGCTGGTCGATGGAAAACTGCCAGGACAGGAATTCGTCGACGGTCAGCGTATAACGGCTGCAGGCTTCCTCGAGGGAGAGCAGGCCGCCACGGACCGCGGCGACGACTTCGGCCTTGCGGCGGATCACCCAACGTTTGGTTCCGGGCGCGGGCAGGTCAGCAATTGTTAACGGACTGCCGTCAGGCCCGATGACGTATTTCACCCTCGGGCGATGGGGTTCTGTCATGGTGTACTCACAAACTCTCAACCACTGAACTCACCATGGTAACCTACGCCCCTCGGCTTAAAATTTGCCTAAGCCTGCGGCTTCAATACGAATCTCCTTGAAAATGATCGAAATGGCTCCGGCCCGGTTCCCTGTGACGCTTTTGCGTACAATCAGGGATTGCCGGGCCGGGAGCGGCGGATCAACCGAGGCGAGTGGGCCGGGCTTAGCTGGAAGAGCTCGGACGGACCACGCGCTTGATTTTGTCGGTGGTGTAGCTCTGGCCGCCGATCGACAGCAGCGGCGGGGAGGCGCTGAGATCGACTGAATCGACGATGCCCTGGACTTCGGTGGAAATCGCGACGTTGTTGCCCGAACTGTCCTTGCCCGTGGCGGTCAAGGTGTAAGTGCCGGCCGGCCACTGCACGCCGTCATTGCCCTTGCCGTCCCAGACAAAACTGGAGCCGCCTTTCTTCAGCGTATAGTTGCCTGTATAGGCCGTCTGTCCCGCCGAATTGGTGATCGTGATCGTCGCGCTGGTGTCTTTCTCGGAATTGAAATTCCAGGTCGCAGATTTGTCGAACTGCGCCTTGCTGCCGTCGACGGCGACCGTGTTGCCGACATAGACCAGCGCCTGCGTCGCCTGGGCGCTCTTTTCGATCTCCACCAGCGCCTTCAACTGTTCGTTCGACTTGAGCTGCTGCTCGATGCCGGCGAACTGCACGAGCTGCTGGGTGAACTGATTGGTGTCGAGCGGATCGAGCGGGTTCTGGTGCTGCAACTGCGTGGTCAGCAGCGTCAGGAAGGTCTGGAAATTATCCGCGATTCCCGTCGTCTTCTCCGACGCGGTTTTGTTGCTCGTCGCGGTGCCGGTCCCCGGCGCCGAAACGACGGTCGTCGGCATGGTTGCATCGACTGCCATGGCGATCTCCTTAAACCCTGATATCGACGCCGCCGCTCGAACCGAGCATGCGACCATAGCTGCGGCCGGCGACCACGGCCGGAACGTTGTCTTCTTCGCCCACCACCAGGCGGTGGGCGTTGGGGTTGGATTGGTTGCCGTCGTTCTGGCCCTGCGAAGACTGGTCGCGCAGGCTGAACTGCAGGCCGCCGTTGCCGGTCGAGAGGCCGGCGTTGTCGAGTGCGCGCTGCAACTGGTTGGCGTCCTGACGCAGCATCGACAGCGTTTCCGGCCGTTCGACGGTCAGATGCGACGTCACCTGGCCGTGGCGATCGACATCGATGCGGACGTCGATGCGGCCGAGTTCAGCGGGATCGAGCCGGATTTCGAAGCGGGTCTTGCCGCTCTTGGCGGACGCGGCGATTTCCATCGCAAGCCCGCTCACCGGCACTGCCCCGCTTGTGGCTGCCGTGGCGGTGAGTTGGGTAGCGGCAGCCGCCGTCGTGGTGGGAGCGGCCGGTTGCTGCGTCTGGATCGCACCAGGAGCCTGCAGGCCGTTGCCGGACGCGTTGACCGGCGTCTGGCCGACGACATCTGGGGCCGCAAAATGTGTGTTGGTGTTGGCGGCCGACGGCACGATGGAATTGCCTGATGCGTCGGCCTTCACGGCCTCGGCGATGCCATTCTCGGACTTAAGCTTGCCTGCGGCTTCGGTCGGCGGCGTGACGGCAGGCACGACGGTATCAGCGGCAGGTGCTGCGGGTGCGGTAGTGGTCGTGGTCCCGGCGGTGTTTTCCGGCGTGACCGCCGTCGTCGCGCTTTTCCTGGCGAGATCGGGGTTCTTGAGCGGCACGGCCGATTTGGTGGCGGCGGGTGTCGCTGCAACCACGGCGGCGGCCTGAGCGATGCCGGTTGTGACCGGCGGGTCGACGGATGTGGCCTGGGCGCTGACGGCCTGGCCGATGCCCTGCGCGTTGGTCTTGGTACCGTCCCCTTGCGCAGCGTTCGCGGTCGTGGAGGCGGTCGCTTCGGCGCTTTCACCGGCGAGACTGGCTGGCGCAGTCTCGGCGGCGAGCGAAGCGGAGGCTGCGATCGCAGCCGCCGCGATGGCAAGCGGCGCGGTCGCCTTATCGGTCGCGGGTGCGGCGGAAGCCGTCGTCGCCGGCGGCGTTGCGGCAGCAGGGATGGCGGCGGCAATCGCGTCGGCCGTTACCACGGCCGTTGCATCCTGCGCCAGTTCGGTCTGATCGGTCGCGGGTGAGGCGTCTCCGGAAGAAACCTGCGTCGCTTCGTCGGAGGACGCCTTCTCGGACTTCGGTGCGTCGGACTTCGATTTGGCGCGGCCGGTCTTTGCGGACTTAGTCTCGGCATCGGCGTTGGTGTCGGTGTCGACCTTGCCGTCGTCGCGTGTCTTGCCGTCCCTTATCTTGTCGTCCCGTGTCTTGTCGTCGCGCATCTTGGCCGCGGCGTCGCGATTATTCGAATCGGTGCGCGCGGCCTTGTCGGCCTTGTCGGATGCGGCGGCGCTGTCGCGCGAACGGTTGTCGGAAGCTGATTGCGCGTCGTCGGAGCGGCGCGGGGAGGGCGCTGCGTCCTGCGCGCGGTCGTTGTGGCTCGCGGCCGTGTTACTGTCGACCAGCGCCGCGAAGCTGTCGTTCCCGGCCGGCGGATCGGAATCCGGCCGGGCGGACCTCGCCGCCGCGCTCTGGAAAGATGCATTTGCCGATACTTCTGACGTGACACTAACCACGGTAACCCTCGCGCTGAGCTCTCGGCTACCATTCAGCAAGGACCGGGCCAGCCGCTGTGGTAAAAAATATCAAGTTATTTCAAATACTTAAAAAGATGACGTCCGGATCCCGGAGCGTGACCACGGCCGCCTTTTCTGCCCGGCGGCAAGATTTGCCGTCCTGGACAAGCTCCAAAATGGGGATCGGCTGATTGCTTCACGGGAATACGGCCTATATTAAAGAGCGGCGTCCGATCCGGCCCGGTATGGCCGAATTGCGCCTTAAGGCCTTATGCATAAAGGCTTTTTAAACCCTGGCCGCGAACCGCGATGGAGCGTTCGCGATTGAAGTCGATGACCCCTGGCATGCGAAACAGTTTGGATCTCGAAGGCCGTCCGCAGGACACACGGATCGTGGTCGCCATGTCCGGCGGCGTCGATTCCTCGGTGACGGCTGCCTTGCTGAAGTCCGAAGGCTATGACGTGGTCGGGATCACGCTGCAGCTTTACGACCATGGCGCTGCCACCCATCGCAAGGGGGCCTGCTGCGCGGGACGGGACATCCACGACGCCCGCAACGTGGCGGAGCGAATCGGCATTCCGCATTACGTGCTCGACTACGAGAGCCGCTTCCGCGAATCCGTGATCGACAATTTCGCCGACAGCTACGCGCTCGGCGAAACGCCGGTGCCCTGCATCGAGTGCAACCGCTCGATCAAGTTTCGCGATCTCTTGGCGACCGCGCGTGAGCTCGGCGCGCAGGCGCTCGCGACCGGACACTATGTCGCCTCGCGCCGCCTTGCCGACGGATCGCGCGCACTGGTCTGCGCCGCGGATTCCGATCGCGACCAGAGCTATTTCCTGTTCGCGACCACGCGCGAGCAGCTCGATTACTTACGCTTTCCGCTCGGCGACATGACCAAGCCGCAGACGCGCGAGCTGGCGCGGCGCTTCGGCCTCGAAGTCGCCGAAAAGCAGGACAGCCAGGATATCTGCTTCGTGCCGACCGGGCGCTACACCGACATTATCGGCCGCCTCAAGCCCGGCGCAATCGAGCCCGGCGACATCGTCGATCTCGAGGGCCATACAATCGGCCGCCATCAAGGGATCGTTCATTTCACCGTCGGCCAGCGCAAGGGACTGGGCATTGCAGCCGGCGCGCCGCTCTATGTCGTCAAGCTCGATGCCACCAGCCGCCGCGTCGTGGTGGGGCCGCGCGAGGCGTTGCGGATGGATCGCATCCTGCTGCGTGACGTCAATTGGATCGGCGACGGGCTGCTCGACCGCGTCATCGGCGACGGCATCGAGATGTTCGTGCGCGTGCGATCGACGCGCGCGCCGCAGCCGGCCTGGTTGCGCGCGGTCGATGGCGGTTATGAGGTCGAACTCGTTGCCGGCGAAGAGGGCGTATCGCCCGGCCAGGCCTGCGTGTTCTACGATGCGCCTGCGGGACAGGCGCGCGTGCTCGGCGGCGGATTCATCAAGAGCGCGACCGCACGCCATCCGGTGACGAGGGGAGGGGCGCAGGAAAAGGCCGCGCCGCTCGCCGAGGTGATGCGCACTTAAGAAAAAATCGGGGCAGAGGGAATGGCTGGGGACATCGACCGCGAGGGGGTCGAAAAAGCTTATGGGCGCTGGGCGCCGGTCTACGATCTGGTTTTCGGCAAGGTGTTCGACGAGGGCCGCCGATCGACCATTGCGGCGGCCGACAAAATCGGCGGACGTGTTCTCGACGTCGGCGTCGGTACCGGGCTGTCGCTGTCTGAATACTCGCGCAACACGAAATTGTGCGGCGTCGACATTTCCGAGCCGATGCTGCGGCGGGCGCTCAAGCGCGTGCGCGAGTTCGGCCTGACCAATGTCGAAGCGCTAGCGGTGATGGACGCCAAGAACCTGGCGTTTCCGGATTCGTTTTTCGATGCGGTGGTGGCGCAATATGTCATCACGGCGGTGCCGGATCCGGAACGCACGCTGGATGATTTCATCCGCGTGCTGAAACCGGGCGGCGAGCTCATTCTGGTCAATCACATCGGCGCCGAAACCGGTCCGCGCCGCGCGTTCGAACTGGCGTTCGCGCCACTGGCGCGGCGGCTGGGCTGGCGGCCGGAATTTCCGTGGGAACGCCTGACCAACTGGGCCGCCAAACATGGCGGCGTCACCTTGACCGAGCGGCGGCCGATGCCGCCGATGGGACATTTTTCGCTGATCCGTTTTCGGAAATCGTGAAGCGCATAGCGTTTTCGCTCAAGAAAACGCGTCAAACAAAAAAGCGGCGAACCAACTGCGGAACCTCCGCGCGCGCGGACCGTTTTCCCGACATGGCAATGCACCGGGCACTTCTTCTTTCATGTGTGTTGATGACGGCTACGAGTATGGCGGGCGCTCAGGCCCCGCCCAGCCCGGCGACGCCGCCCGCCCAGACCGCACCGCCATCGCCCGACCGCGCCGCCGCCAATTGCGCCCCGATGCAGCCGGCGCCGAATTCCGGCGCGACGGTTCCGGAAGGAAAGGCGCGGGAAGGAACGACCACCGGTCAGCGGACCGAGCCGCTCGGCGACAAATTGGCCCGCTCGGAGGGCGTATTGTGTCCGCCCCCGGGCGTTGATCCCGAAATCCATGCGCCCACGCCGGAAGATGGCAAGACGCCGGTGATTCCGCCGCCCGGCAGCCCCGGCGGCGACCCGTCAATCCGGCCGAAATAGCGCAATTTTGCAGATGCCTGGCCGGACGGCTCGCTTTGCTTGACAGGTCATCGACCCGCTCCTTATATGCCGCGCGTTCGCGACCGCGGCATTGCCTGCCGCCACCGCGATGCCGTGGCGGGGTAGCTCAGCTGGTTAGAGCACGGGAATCATAATCCTGGGGTCGGGGGTTCGAGTCCCTCTCCCGCTACCAGACAAGTGTTTGATCTGACGTCAAATTTTTAGCTCTCGTCGCTTAGAGCGGATTCATGTCGCGCTTGTTGCGAGAAAATGTCGTTGATTATCAATCATTCCTGTCGACTGGCGGCGAGTAGGCGCGACATGATCGCGACATGGTCACGCAGCCTGCTACCACAGAGGTAGCGAATTCCAATCAACAGATCTGGGCTCAGGATCGCCTCGGGCGAGCCGAGGATGCTTCGTTCTTGCGAGCGTTTTTACTCGGCCGAATTCGCGAACGAGAGGAAGCAGGACTGCCCGCGTCCTATGTTTTGAATATCGACGCGGAGTGGGGGCGAGGAAAGTCATTCTTTCTTTCAAGATTCGGCAAACAGCTTGCGGCCGAAGGTTTTATCGTTGCCCACGTGAATGCGTGGCAGGACGATCACGCCGAGGACCCATTACTGTCGGTAATGGATGCGATCGACCAAGCGGTAGCTCCGCTCGTCAAAAAGGAAAAGCGAGCCCGGGACCGATGGGAGGCAGCTAAGCGAACCGGTGGTGCACTAGCGGTTGCCGCGGCAAAGGGCGCAACGGTCCATCTAGCGAGAAAAGTACTTGGATCCGGAATCGACGAAATTGGCTCGATCCTAAAAACAGGTGTGCCAGAAGGCGCCGAAAAGAGTGTTGAGGACATATCAAAGAAACTTGGCGACATCGTTGACGAGCAGGGTAAGAACCTTTTGGCAACCTTCCGGGGAAGCCAAGAGGACAATCGCAACATTCAGGCGGAACCTTGGCGCGTTTCTCGAGGTCCTATCTAGCAAGAACCAGCCTCTACCCTTGTTTGTATTTGTCGACGAACTTGATCGTTGCCGTCCGCCTTTTGCCATCGCAATGCTTGAGCGGATGAAACACCTGTTCGATATCGATCAGGTCGTCTTTGTCGTCGCAACTGATACGGTCCAATTGAGCCATTCCGTCGGCGCAGTTTACGGAAGTGGGTTCAATAGTGAAGGCTATCTAGCCCGGTTCTTCAATCGCACCTATCATTTCGATCGTGTGTCGAACAGAGAGTTTATCGGGGAGCTTTTACAGCGACAGCCTATCGCGGAGTCGAAAGTATCGTTGCCGCCTCAGATAGATTTGGAATCGTATTTGACCGGAGGTTTCGATTTCTTTGGACTTCCTCCTCGGGATATTGAGCAAGTTTACGACATCTTGCGGAGTTTCGTCACTGCGTGGACTGGCAAGGCAAAAGTTGAGATGGCCTTTCTTTATCCTATTGTAGTGGCTCATCAACAAAAAGTAGCGCTGTCGCTCGATGGTAACTTCACTAGCCACCTTAATCGGATAATGCAAAGATTCATGAAGTCTGAGGTGCCCTGGAAGATTCAGTTTGGGCGTGAGTCTCAATACGGTGAGAAAGCCGAATACGTGTCAGGCATTGCTTTGGCCGGCGATTTCGCCGCTCATATTCAGCGTGGGCTAAATGACCTCAATCACGAAGCAACCGCTCGGCATCAGCGTTGGATTGTTCAACGACTTTCTGAGGAGTTCGCAGCCGTGCATTCGAGTACATTTTGGCCGGGCACAAAAATACAGTCCGTGCTGTGGCAATATCCTGATATGGTGAGGAGTGCAGGAAGGTTGGTGTCTGAGCCTACCAAGAGGCAAAGTTAGACAAGCAAATGGCACCGCTGGGGCTGCCTCAGCGGCGGCTCTAACGCGCAATACGCACACGCAGTGCGTGTAGAAATGTCGGTAGTGCACCATTGCCGGCGTAGGGTCTGAGCAGCGATCATTTTGCGGACCAGCGTGCCGAGTTCAGGATGCTTAGCAACTATGTCCCGTATTTCCTGCTGCTCTCGTTCCCATGCCGCTGATGCGTTCATTTGAGAGGTTGAAGGTACACGAAAGCCGCGCATCCCAGACTGAAAAGCCTCTCTCCCGCCGAAGCGCATTCCCAAGTTCGTAGGAGGATCATTTGCCATTCTGGACGTCCATTCGAAGCACGAATAGAGCTTGAAAACTTGGCCCAAACGCGGACGGGACGATAGACCGCATTATAAAAAATCCTGGGGTCAGGAGTTCGAGTCCCTTCCCCGCTACCAATTCTGCCCTTTAGCCGAAGCTCTCAGGATCGAGAGAGGTAGCGCGGCAGTTCGCGCTCGAATTCGGAAAAGTAACGGGAGATCACGGTGATGTCGAAACGCCGCAGGATCGATTCCTGAGGCTCGCGATCAAGCAGGAATTGGAATGCTGTCTCGATGCAACGCTCGGGCGTGTGCGTGCCCATCGCTAGCCGTTCGCAAGTCTCTCTTGCCATCGTGACGTGATGGCGAGTCTCGCCGTTTCCCACACCGACGGTGACCTCGAATTCAAGTGGATCGCCTTCGCCGGTTCGCTCGACCTTGATCACAGCTCGGTTCAATTCGGTTGTCTTGATAGATCCATCCTAACACGGATGGTTCAAAGAAAGTTGCGAAGGCTCGCCGCAAGTTTCATTTAACGCCGCTACGAACCAATCGTAGTGAAGCCGACCGCACGGCAGATCACGTTGGAAGCCATGTGAGATTTTCGGTGGCGAGGCGATCGATCGTCGGCGGTTTGCCGGCATTTGGGATGAGTTCCTTATCCACGGTGGGCTCGAGTGGAACTGTCGGCGCGGCAGATTGTTGGGCCCACAATTGCCGCGAGGGTCTGAGCGCCTCTCACAGGAGCTGACGGCGAGCTAAAACGCCCCGGCGTCTGACGTCAGAACCGCGGTGAGGCGATGACAAGCTATGGAAGCGGAAATGGCTCATGGAAGTGTACCACGGTTCGGCAACGCGCAGGCGATCGCTCGTTTTGGCGACTTTCAATTGTCAAAGGGATTTTGTGTGCAATCGCGACGAGGGGCGGCGTTACAGCAGGCCCATAGATAGTCTGCGCGATGATGGAGTAGTGCCGCTGATTTGCCCGACGCGTCAAGTGCTCGCGGGATCGCTCAAGGTATCATGCCGGGGCTATTGCTACTTTGCATGGGGTTGTTTTCCATATTTCGTAGTTGGGAGCTCCGCCTCCTGCCGCATCGATCTCAATGGCAATCGAGCTGACCAGTGGCTGGCCGTCACATGACGTAGGGAGGATAGGCCAGGTCCAGGCCGGCGACGAGCTTGCCCAGCTCGCCCAAGTGATGGTGCGAGAACAGCAGGTGCTGGCGCGCGGCCTGCACGTCGCTGAGGGCCCGCAGCAGGCGGCTCCCACGGTAAGCGGCGGCGCCGCCGCCAAGGTGGTGCGCTGTGGATGTCACCTCTACGCTCGTGTCGCAGGCGTGCATGCCAGCCAGGCAGATGCGAGCCTGGAGCTGCCGGCTGATCGGCTCGCCTCGCTCGGCGTGCATGTGCGCCTCACCGACAGCGGTGCGCAATCCGGCCCGGGCCGCCCGCAGTCTTGTGTCTGCGACGGCCAGTTCGGCCATCGAGATCGGCGCGTCGGCCAATTGACCCCGCCGCGCGGTCCGGCCTTCGCGCGCCTGCCGCGAAATCTCGTCGATGGCGCCCCGGGCGATGCCGAGCGGGACGGCGATGAGAGTAGGCAGCAGCGTCGTGTAGATCGGCAGCCGCCATAACGGGCCGTCTGGCCAGGGCCGGTCTGCGAAGCGAGTGCACCGATCCGGGTAGACCGGGACTTCGGCGGCGGCAACGTGGTGGCTGCCGGTCCCGCGGAGGCCCACGACATCCCAGGTGTCCTCGATCGTCAGGTCGGCCACGGGCACGAACACGATGCGCGGCACGGGACCGGCTCCATCGGCGTCATGGAATAGTGCGCCAAGGCCGACCCATGCGCTGTGGAGGCAGTTGCTCGTGAATGGCCAGCGGCCGCTCAGCGTGACTCGGCCGTGGTCGTTGACCACCCGGCCGAGCGGAGCGAACATCGTGGCATTGCCTTGATCCGGGTCAGCGAACACCGTGCGTGCGCCCGTTGCGGGCACGTAGCCGGCGAACACGTTGCTCCCCGCGCCAATCGCCGCGCACCACCCGGCGCTGCCGTCGACCGCCGCGATGCGCTCCATGACGTCCATCACGTCTGTGATCGGCGCCTCCATTCCACCGAGGGCTGCTGGGATCAGCAGGCGGTTGATCCCTGTGTCGCGCAGGGCGGCGACGACCGCGTCGGGCAGGCGGCGGCTGCGTTCGATTTCGTCGGCGGCCGCGTGGACTAGATGCAGGACCCCGTCCACAGCCCGCTTCGTTCGAAGCGTGTCACTCGCCATCGAGCCCACCATAAGGCGGCCGTTCTTCTGCATGCGATCAACAGATTTCATGTGCATCACCTAATCTTCGTTCGATGGCTCCAGTTCTTTTTCCGCTGTTGCCGTCAGACGATGCGGGCGCATAGCGAAGCTCCCAAGGCTATCAGGAGGACTCCGGTGAGTTTGTTGAACCAATCCAGCGCGGCTTTCTGCAAGCTCGGAAACATGGTGTTCGTGCTGAGGGCGAGGAAGAGATACCAGGACGCACTGCCGAGCATCACACCGATGGGCGTCGCCAGCGCGCAACCAATGATCAACGGTTTGCCGGTTTCCAGCGCGGACGTGACGCCCAGATACGGCAGTATCGTCATCGGGTTGGCGGCAGCGATCAACAGGGTCGATGTATAGGCCGAAAGCAAATCTCGGCATGTCGGATCTCCGCATGTCGCGCCGTGCGCCGCGTCCGTGGACACGAGAATGGTTCTGAGGCCCATCAAGACCAGCACGATCCCTCCAGTGATGCGCAGCGGCGTGTGCAGAGCGAGCGTCACCTGCGTCAACGCGGTTCCGCTCACCACGGCCAGGCTACTGAACATCCCGTGGGCTGTTGCCGCACCCAAGCCGCTCGCGGCTCCTATCCAGATTCCGAATGCCAACGTCCGCTGCACGCACATCAAGCCAATCGGGCCGAACGGGATAGCGACGAACAAGCCCAGCGCCGCCGCCGGCAGCAAGTGCGCGATGAACGACGTCATTTCCAGAATGGCTTGGCTGCTTCGGCCATAGCCTCTGACCGCGTCTTGCCGATGTCCTTGAGAAAGTGGTCATCGAGCTCCGCTAAGGCTTGTCGCTGCCGCGACCGCTCCGAACACCGGGCACACCAGTGTAGGAACCGTAATCCCCATCCAAGTCGACGATCGCTGGACGCCGCGGCTTCCTTCCAATTCGTGAGCGCATTGACAATAACGGACATGATAATCCTCCTGATGCGCAGATGCGCGGGTAGAACTATCGGCATGCGCGTCGCTGGCGTGTGAGTTCGTTCACGTCTCACGCCTTCGTGCGATGACGAGCCATCGTCGGCGGTCAGGGTGTGCTTGCGGTTTCAACGCGCGCGGCCGCAACTGCCTGACGTCGCGCGCGTCAGCGGCCCAACGTTAGAAAGCGAAGCGGTATGACGGAAGATCCAATTTTCGGATGATCAATCAGTCCAATTCAGGCGGCGCCTCGGGACTGTTGTTGATCGGATTGCTGAGTCGCGTGCCGTCACCTCAAGCGACATCGCTCACGCCGCATTCGGGCGTCGAGACACGCATTCATCGAAGCAACTTCGCAGCCGCCTCAGCCCTTCGGCGATCCGCGCCGTCTCGATCGCCCCATATCCCAGGAGGATGCCGGCCTGAGGCTTTCCGTCCACCCGGACGGCCGACAGTCTTTGGAAGGCGACGCCGAGCTCAAAGGCTCTTGATGCAATCGCATCAATGTGATCAACCGACGCTCTTCGCGCGTAGGCTGCGATATGCAGCCCGGTGCTCGATGGAATAAGGTCGAGATGATCGCCGAAGTTGCTCTTGATCTCCGCGGTCAGCACCTGATGCCGTTCGCTATAGGTGCGGCTCACCCTGCGAATGTGGCGCGCAAACGCGCCCTCGTCGATGAACCGCGCCAGCGCGCTCTGCGCCAGTGTCGCTGTATGCCAATCGGTGACGAACTTCGCCTTGTGCATCGCCTCTCGCAGCGACGGCGGCACGACCATGAAGGCCAGCCGGAGACTCGGCAGCAACGTCTTTGAGAATGTGCCGACATACACAACGCGACCGGCCGTATCGAGGGTCTGAAGCGGCTCGAGCGGACGCCCACCGAAGCGAAACTCGCTGTCATAGTCGTCCTCAACGACAACCGCGTTGTTGCGCTCGGCCCAGGCAAGCAGCGCACGTCGACGCGACAAGCTCATGGCCACGCCGAGGGGGTATTGATGCGAAGGCGTCACGTAGACGGCCCTTGCCTCGGCCGGCAGCGCCTCCACGACGAGACCTTCGCTGTCGACCGGCACGCCGATCACGCGCGTGCCCAGCGCCCTGAACAAGTGCTTTGGAGGTTGATAGCCCGGATCTTCCATCGCAACGACATCGCCGGGCTCGAGGAGCACGCGAGCGATGATGTCGAGCGCCTGTTGGGTGCCATTAGTCACGATGACGTCGTCGGGCGATCCGGAAACGCTTCGTGAGATGCCAATGTGGCGAGCGATAGCCGCGCGCAGCTCCCGATTGCCCGCAGGATTCTCGTAAACGCCTGCCGCCATTTCGCGCGAGCGCACCGCATGGGCGACGACCCGCCTCCAGGCTCCGTGTGGGAACAACGAAGCGTCTGGAAGCCCGGTTCTAAAGTCGAAATCCGCCGCGCGGACAAAGGCCGTCGGAAGCGGTATCGTCTCCCAAACGCCACGCACCCGAACTGCGCGGACTGTCGACCGCCTTGTTTTCGACGCCGGACGTTTCGCCCCAAGCTGATGGCTGACGAACGTCCCGGCGCCCGCCTGGGATGTCGCGAATCCTTCCGCGACAAGGCTTTCATAAGCAATCGTCACCGTCGATCGCGCAACCGTCAGCGCGGCGGCTAGTTCTCGCGTGGGAGACAGCCGCTCTCCAGGCCGAAGGCGCCCGTCCAGAATTGCCTGCCGGATCTGACGGTAGATCTCGCCGCTGAGGTCACCTCGACCAACAAGGCTGACATGAAAAGCCACAGTACCGAGCCCTCTTTGCTCCGCATTGGACTGGCAACCTTACATAAGGGTGTACGTTCCATCATACCGCTCTGCAGGTTCCATCACGGACTGTCAGAGCCGCGCAGCGGGCGAGGCGCCGTGGCCCCGCACTATGGGAAACCGGCAACCTCACCAATTGGAACCCGTGTCCTCGCACGGCGTTCCCCACCGCAGGTACGCGACCGCTGGTGGCGCGGCGCGAACGTCTGAATGCATGCTTTGTCGATTAACTCGGTATAAGAGTCGCGATGACAAGACTTCCCATGACGGCCGCGGGCTACGCTGCCCTTGCTGATGAACTGAGGCACCGTATCCGCATCGAGCGGCCCGATCTTATTCAGCGAATTCAGCAGGCGATCGCCGACGATCCAAATCTGGTTGAGAATTCGGAGTATCAGGTTGCGCTTGCAGAGCAAAGTGTCAACGACACTCGAATTGCCGAGTTGGAAGACAAGCTCGCGCGTGCCGATATCGTCGACGTATCCAAGCTTTCCGGCAATACCATCAAGTTTGGCGCCACGGTGACGCTGATTGATGAGGACACCGGCGAGAAGCGGGTCTGGCAGCTCGTCGGCGAACCGGAAGCCGACGCGAGCAAGGGGAAGATTTCGATAACTTCACCGATCGCCAGGGCGTTAATCGGAAAGAGCAAAGGGGAAACCGTGGCCGTCGAGACACCAGGCGGCGGCAAGGCTTTCGGGGTCCGACAAGTGGAGTGGTTTGAGGCAAAGCGAAAAAGGCGCGAGCAGGTGTGAAACGGCGGCTCGATCTTCGAGGCGGGCGCAGTATCGCATCGGATATTGTATTTGCCTTACCAGGTCCAGGTGAGGGCGCTCTCGCGATCGTCACGTACGCGCCTGGTTCGGGCTGCTGGCCTTGGAGCGATGCAACAGCTCGGTAACTTCCTGATCGGAAGTCTGGCCGAAATCTCTGTAGTGCATGCCGACCGCAAAGAACGGATCGGGGCTCTTGAGACAGATGATCTCGTCTGCCTCCACACTCAGTTCGTCAAGCGAATCGCGTGGCGCAACCGGCACCGCAAGAACGAGACGGCCCGGCTTCGCCCTTGCGAGCGCTCTCAGCACGGCTTTCACGCTTCCGCCGGTGGCGATGCCGTCGTCGACCACAATGGTCGTACGGCCGGCAATTTCTGGCGGCGGATCACCGCCGCGGTAAAGGCGCCGTCGACGTTCGATTTCGGCAAGCTGGCGGGCAATCTCGGCTTCCAGGTAGGCCGCGCCCGGCTGGATCTCGCGAACGATGTCCTCATTGAGCACGACCTGCGGATGGGCGCCATCGACGACCGCGCCGAGCCCGAGCTCCTCATGACCCGGCGCGCCGATCTTACGCACGAGCGCTACGTCGAGCTTGGCGTGCAGCGCTTGCGCAACCTCGAACGCGACGGGTACGCCCCCACGCGGCAGCGCGAGCACGACCGCGTCCTTGTCTTTGAACTTCATGAGCGCAGAGGCTAGCCGGCGTCCGGCGTCTTGCCGGTCGTTGAAAACCGTGTCGGCGTCGATCACCTCTTCGGAGAGGGGCGACGCCAGGAACTGGCGGAACCAGCGCGTGGCATATTGCGTCACCTGCTCGAGCGCGCCGGGTTCTTCGAACAAATGCGTCGCTTTCGGCACGATCACGAGGTCCTTCTCGCAAGAGAGCTCCGCAAAAGCCGAACGGTTGAGCGGAATAACCGGTAGGTCGGCCCCACCAACGATCAACAGGGTCGGCGCCCTGACGGCGTGCAGCGCATTGCCGGCCAAATCCGGGCGACCGCCGCGCGAAACCACCGCAGCGACGTTTTGCCGGTCGGCAGCCGCGACCAGCGCGGCCGCTGCACCGGTGCTTGCGCCGAAATAGCCAATCGGAAACTCCGCGAGCTCTGGCCTGTCACGGGTCCAGTCCGCGGCGTCTGCAAGCCGTGATGCCAACAGCGGGATGTCGAATACGTTGCCGCGGTCGCGTTCCTCCTCCGGGCTGAGGAGATCGAGCAGCAACGTGGCAAACCCGGCCTCACGGAGAGCCGCTGCGACCTGGTTGTTGCGTGGGCTTAGACGGCCGCTACCGCTGCCATGCGCAAAAATCACGATGCCGACCGCATCGTGAGGTACGCCCAGAATGCCCGCAAGGTGGTGCGGACCGACCAGGACTTCGCTGAGCTGTTCCCGTGCACTCGCCATGATCAGAACCCAAAGGGATAGGTCTCTGCCGCGCCCGTTACGGCTCGTGTCGCAAGCGGTGTCACCGCCTTGGTATCTTCGAACCAGACGAACGCGTCGAACTGTTCGGGCAATACCGCCTCGAAGTAGTGGCTGAGGAGCTCCGTCTCGGGTCGATAGATGACGCCAATGGCTCGCTCGAGTCTGGGACCGGTCAACCTGTCGCGCAGCTCGCCTCGGCCGGGCGGCCGCAAATCGGTCAGTGATCGCGCCAGACCAGTGCGGCGGAGCAGGTATTCATAGCTGTCCTCGCGTGCCGGCCGAACCGACTTGATCTCCATCTCGCCGCCCCAATCGGAGGCCGCAGCCACTGTGCCGCGATCCGTGCCGAAGCCGATCAAGACGGCCTCGTCGCCATAGGCATTGCGGACGAGCTCACCGATATTGAATTCGCCGCCCCAACCCATCGAAGTTGCCGCAGCGTTGCCGATGTGGGAGTTGTGGGCCCAGACCACCGCCTTCGCCTGCGGCCCGCGTTCCTGCACCACATATTGCAGCGTGTCGAACATGTGACGGTCGCGCAGGTTCCACGACTCGGTCGAGCCGCGATACATGATGCGGTAATACTGCTCGGCCGCGCGCACGATCCGCGCATTCTGCGCGGCATTGAAGAAGGCCTCGTCGCCGTCTCTATGCGAAAGCCGGTGCGACAGAAGCTCGCGCAATTGAGCCACCGCCTCGTCTTCGCAACTGTCGCGGCCGGACAGCACGGCGCGTCCATAACCGGCAGGGTCTGCCTGCCACGGCGTCAGGCAGGAATAGCGTTCACGCGCCGCGCGGGCGCGTTCCGGGTCGATGCGTTCGAGATACGCGATGACAGCGGCAATGGAGCTGTTGAGGCTGTAGACGTCGAGCCCCCGGAACTCGACTCTCCGGCCCGCAGCGCACGCGTCGTTGTGGAAGCCCAGATAATCGATGAATTGCTTCACTTCGATATTGCGCCACATCCAGGTCGGAAAACGTTCGAACGGCCGCTCCTTGGGCGGCTCGGATGGCAGTTGCCGCACGAGGTGATCGAGCACTGCTGCGTCCGGCCAATCGGCCTCAACCGCGACAATGTTGAAGCCGTGGTGCTCGATCAACTGGCGGGTGATGGCGGTACGTGCCCGATAGAATTCTGACGTGCCATGTGTCGCTTCGCCGAGCATCACGATTTTCGCAGGGCCGAACCGGTCGAAAAAGGACGTGAAATCGTCCTGCTCCGGAGCCGGGAGATGCTCGCCTGCCTCATGCAGGAGATCGATCAACTCGCGATTGGTCCTCTCGCGAATTTGTTCAGCTTCCGGTGAAAGGGCCATGCGCCGGGTTCCCTAGATGGCTGCGCTTGTCCGGCATCGGCACGCGCGGCTTTGCAGGGATCGTCCTGAGCGCACGCGGGAAACGCCGATCAGCGTGCCTTGTTGAGGCAACTCAAGCGCCGGTCCGACGTTCCTTCGTATCGGCGGAATCGACCGGCAAGACGTGTGGTTGCACCCCGGAGGACCGAGCGAGCCCGCCGCTGCGACCTTTCATGAGCACGGGAGTCTGCATATGGTGTTCAAGTTGACGAGTCCTGCATTCGACGACGACCAGCCGATTCCGGTCAAATACACTTGCGACGGCCAGAATGTGTCTCCGCCGCTTCAATGGTCGGATCCGCCGCCGGGTACGAAGAGCTTCGCCCTTATCGTTGAGGACCCGGATGCACCGTCCGGCACGTTTCGGCATTGGGGCATCTACAACGTCATGGGCGAGCGGTCGATGCTGCCGGAAGCCATCGGTCACGGGCCAAAGACGGAGCGTCTCGGCAAAGGCATGAACGATTTCGGCGAACTAGGCTATGGCGGGCCCGCGCCGCCCAAGGGTCATGGTACGCATCACTATCACTTCAAGCTGGCGGCTTTGGATGTCGACGAGCTATCGCGGTCGCCCAGCATGCCGGTAGTCGACATCTGGAAAGCAGCCGAGAAGCACATGATCGGCCAGGCTGAACTCGTCGGGACGTACCGCAGGTAGTGGCGACGCGTTGCATGGAACGAGCGGGTGTCGGGGTGCGCCTGTGGCATGCCCGCTCCCGCTCGGCACTCTGTTCCTTCTGTTTGCATCGATGGTCGTGCGAATACGTACCTTGGTTGCTCCATGGCTTGGATTGTTGTCGGTCCACGGGTTCAGTGACGCGGACGCTCCTGTAGTTTTCCGACTGAAAGCCTCAGCCGGTGACTGCGCCCGCATGTTGCGAAGGAACGGAGTTCATTCGGCGCTCGCGGCAGAAACTGCGTCAGTCGTTCCACGCGCGGCAGGAAGAACGTCGATGACGCGCGCCGCGGAACATCGCGGGTACGAGCGTGTTCAACGCTTTGGACCAGAGCAAAGCGGAGCGGATGACGATGGCGGGACGGCTGAACGGCAAATCATCAATCGTAACAGGTGCGGCGACGGGAATCGGCGAAGCTATCGCCCATAAATTTGCGCGAGAAGGTGCGAAAGTCATTGTTGCCGGACTGCCCGCCGATCCGGTGGAGGACGTCGTCCATGCCATCCGGGCGCGCGGCGGCGTGGCCGAACCCTTTCTGGGCGATGTTGCGGACGAGGTGGATGCGCAAGCCTGCATCGCCCTGGCGATCGACGCATTCGGCAGGCTCGACATCCTGATCAACAATGCTGGCGTCTTTCCTGAAATTGCCGAATGCCAGGATCATTCTGTCGAGATGTTCGACTACATCGTGCGTAACAATGTCCGTTCTGCATTCCTGATGACGAAGTTTGCGCTGCCGCATCTGAAGCGCTCGCGGGGTGTCGTGATTTCGACGGGATCGGAGGCCGGCGAAATGGGTGAGCCGACGGCGGCGCCCTATGGCGGCTCGAAGGGTTTCCTTCACGCTTTCATGCGCGGCGTGGCCTACGAACAGGGCAAGCACGGCGTGCGCGCCCTCTGTGTGTGCCCCGGCCCTATCGATACGGCCTGGACGCATAAGGAGACCGGGCCGATGAACGAGCAGATGGAGAAGCAGACTCTTGCCGGTACTGTGCTCGGTCGGCGCGGCACCCCGGAGGAGATGGCCAATGTCTTTGCGTTCGCCGCGTCGGATGAGGCGAGCTTCGTAACGGGGGCGCTGATATTTGCTGACGGCGGCACCACGATTGCGAAGGGCGGTCCGGGGGAGACGGTGCAGAGCTTTGTGAGGGAGCAACCCAAGCCGACGCTCGATCTCAGGCACTCGCACGACGGCCTCAAGGGCAAGCCGGTCGAGAATCGCATGCACTAGATGAAGCTGCGAGCAGAATGCCGGTCGCGATCGAGTCGCTGCTGGTCAGAGCCCCGGTACCGCCCGGCCTTTTCTGCCCGATTGCATCTCTTGGTTGAGGCGATCATCCGCGTGCTGGCTGACCGCATCCGTCGGCGGAAATATGCTGTCGTATATCGCGCGAGCCTCTCGAATTAAGCGAGCCCGCTCAAGCTCTGGCTTCGGAACAAGTCGAACGATTTCGCCCATGCAAGGGTCCCCGTCGGAAAGGCATCTTTGGTTTGCAAATACGTTATGTTATAACGTAACATACGGTGGATTAGCGTTCTGTCAAGTCGCGTTTGGTCCGGTCGGCAGCATCGGAACGCAACACGCCCGGTCGCCGGACGACGCCGAAAACGACTGACGCTTCGCCGTCGCATCTATGCGTTGGTAGGCTGGATGTTGCTGATTGCGTCGAGCTGATCGAAGAGGCTAGCGCCGCAATGCCGTCTCGGGGATGGCCCTGCGCACCACCTCGCGCATCGCAAAGCTCGAGTGGATGCGCGCCACCCCGGGCATCCGTGAAAGATGTTGCTTGTGGATGCGCTCGAAGTCCGCGATGTCGCGTGCGATGACCTGCAAGTGATAATCGTCGCTGCCCGACATCAAGTGACAGGACACGACATCCGGACATCGGGCGATCGCCGCTTCGAACGCGGCCAGGTAATCCTCGCTCTGTTTTTCCAGCGTGATGGTGACGACGACGGTCGTGACGAGCCCGAGCGCAGTCGGCTCGAGATCGGCGCGATAGCCCCTGATAATCCCACCTTCCTCGAGTTGGCGGATGCGGCGCGCGCAGGCAGTCGGCGACAGACCAACCTTTTCGGCGAGCTCGATCTGGCTCGCCCGGGCGTCAGCGAGGAGCTCGCTCAGAATCCGATAATCAATGCGATCCAGTTCATTCACGCTACAAGTCACCAATTTATAAGGCTAATGTGTAGAATATATGCGCAAATCTCGCTCAGCAAGCCGCAATTCGCCGAGAAGCGTTGCCGACTCAGAAGTACTCTATCTGCAGTCAGACAACCTCGAATGCAGGAGCAAGCCCATGCGGATCGGTGTGCCCAAGGAAATCAAGGTCGAGGAATATCGCGTCGGTCTGACGCCGGCTTCGGTGCGGGAATATGTGACGCGGGGGCACGAGGTGATCGTCGAGCAGGGTGCGGGGATCGGCATTGGCGCAAGTGATGATGTCTACCGTTCGGCCGGCGCTGCAATCGTGGATACGGCCGCGGAAATTTTCGCGACCGCTGATATGGTGGTCAAGGTCAAGGAGCCGCAGCCGAGCGAATGGCGCCAGCTTCGCGACAATCAGATCCTCTTTACCTATTTGCACCTTGCGCCGGACGCGGCGCAGACCAAGGGGCTTCTGGCATCCGGCTGCACGGCGATTGCTTACGAGACGGTGACCGACGCCTATGGAGGGCTTCCTTTGCTTGCGCCGATGAGTGAAGTGGCGGGACGGTTGGCGATCGAGGCGGCGGGCGCTGCCTTGCGGAAATCGGCGGACGGAATGGGCAAGCTGATCGGCGGGGTGCCCGGTGTGGCGCCAAGCAGGATCGCGGTGATCGGCGGCGGCGTGGTCGGCACGCATGCCGCGCGGATGGCCGCAGGGCTCGGCGCCGATATCGCGATCCTGGACCGCTCGCTGCCGCGTCTTCGCGTTCTCGACGAGATGTTCCAGGGACGCGTGCGCACGCGCTATGCAACGCTGGAAGCGATCGAAGAGGAAGTCATTGCGGCCGACGTCGTCATCGGCGCCGTGCTGGTGCCGGGCGCCAGCGCGCCGAAGCTCGTCTCGCGCGCGCATCTCGCCCGTATGAAACGCCGTGCCGTGCTGGTCGATGTCGCAATCGACCAGGGCGGCTGCTTCGAGACGTCGCGGCCGACGACCCATCAGGCACCGACATATCTCGTCGACGAGATCGTGCACTATTGCGTCGCCAACATGCCGGGCGCGGTGCCGGTGACGTCGAGCCATGCGCTCAACAATGCCACGCTGCCGTTCGGCCTTGCGCTGGCTGAAAAGGGCATCCGCGCGCTGATCGAGGATCCGCATCTGCGCGCCGGACTCAACGTGCACCGCGGGCAGATCACCAATCGCGCGGTCGCCGACAGCCAGAATTTGCCTGCATCGGCGCCCGAAATGATTTTGGCGGCGTGACGCCGACTCGCCTTACGAAGATTCTTGGCCCGCCTTCACGCCGCCCAGCACTGTCCTCCGCCGTCCACGCGCAGCACCTGGCCTGAGACGAACGCGCCCAACGGACCTGCGAACACTTCGACGACGCGCGCGACTTCGTCGACGGTCGCGATGCGATCGAGTGTGCCGGCTTCCACCATCCGGTTCTGATCCACCGCGCGCGTGCCCATAAAGCGGCCGGTGCGGGTGTCGCCGGGGGCTATGCAATTCACGGTGATGTCGTAGGATCGGAGCTGATCGGCGAGGCAACGCGTGTAATGCGTCATGCCGGCTTTCGCAACCGCATAGATCGAGCCGTTTGTGCGGCCCTTGAAGGCTGCGACCGAACCGATGGTGACGATGCGGCCCTGACGCCTCGGCATCATTTCCTTGGCCACCGCCTGGCAGGTCAGGATGGTTGAGAGCAGGTTGCGATCGAGCACCGCGCGAACATCCTCCTCGCGAATGCCGACGGCGTCGTTCGGATCCGGCTTGCCGCCTTTGGCCGCAATATCGCCGCCGGCATTGTGAACGAGAATGTCGATCGGACCCAGTTGCTTCGTCGTGGTCTCGACGACACGCGCGATGTCGGCGCCTTGCGTAAGGTCGCCGAGTACGCTGATGGTGCGTACCCCATGGGCCGACGCCACCGCTTCCGCGACCGCCGTCAGCGTCGATCCCTCGCCATATTCGGCCGGTCCATTTTCGCGCATGCCATGGATGGCGACATCGGCACCCATCGCCGCCAGCCGTTCAGCGAACGCGCGGCCTAGCCCGCGACCAGCGCCGGTGACCAGCGCAACCTTGCCCTTCAGCGACCGCGCGTCGTTCTGTGATGCCATGACGTTCTCTCCTGATTTTCCCGAAATGTCAGTCTGCGGCGAGATCGAGGCCGATCGCGAGCGCCTGCACGAGGCACATCGGCGCGACCAGAGTGCGCAGCGCCGGCTCCGGCATGTCCTGAATTTCGAACACGACCGAGGCGCCCTCAACGATCGGGCTCAGCAGACTGTCGGTGATGGAGATCGCCGGCACGTTGCGCGCCACCAGTTCGGGAAATAGCCGCGCCGTATCAGGGTAATAGTTGCGGAAGCTGATCGCGACCAGCGCGTCTTCGGAAGTGGCCGGATGCGATTGTTCATGGATGCTGCCGCCGGTGCCGTCCAGCAACACCACGCGCCGCCCGAGTTTCCGCAGCACATAAGCCAGATGCGTTGCTACTGGAAACGAGCCGCCGAGTCCGAGCAGATAAATGTCGCGCGCCTTCGCCAATATCATGATGGCAGCTTCGAGTTGGCGCTCATGAGCGGATTGGCTGAGTGTCACCAGGGCCGATTGCGCTTCCGCCACGAAGCGCCCCAGCACCGCCGCGGGTTTGCGGCCGAGGACTGATTTTTCCTCGCTCTTCATCCGCGCCAGCCGCGCCTTGTAGCTGGGCGCCACGCCGGCCACGAGGCGCGAGCGGAACACCTCCTGCATCTGGGTAAAGCCGCCGAAGCCGAGGGCATGCGCGAAGCGGACGATGGCCGACGGCGGCACGCCGGAACGCTCCGCAATCTCCGCGACCGTGCCCAACGCGACATCGGTCGGATGATCGAGCACGAATTCCGCGATCTGCTGCAGGCGTCCAGACAAGGCGCGATGCCGTTGGGCGATCGCCCCACGCAACTCGTCGTAACTCATCGCCGTACCGGCAGGCTTGTTCATGATGTCAGCTTTACCCGATTACGGCCGTTTCGCCGCTTGGTTCTAGTTTCTGGTTCAAACATTCCACTTTACATTTAGAATAGAACGTTCATTCTATGGGCCGCAACAACAAAAATAAAGCGGTTGGGAGGGAGCCATGAAACGACGTGAAATTTCGCGACGGAGCGTTCTGAAGGGCAGCCTGATGGCCAGTGTCCTTGCCGGAACGGCGAGTTACTTCGGACCGTGGAAGGAAAACCGTGTCTGGGCGCAAGGCGCCGCCAAGCCGATCAAGCTCGGCCTGACCTGCGATGCCAGTGGTCAATACGGCAACAGCGGGCAGGACGATTTGCGCGGAATCCAGATGGCGATCGACGAGGCCAACGCCAAAGGCGGCGTGCTCGGCCGCAAGATCACCTGGATCACGGCTGATACCGAAACAACGCCGGCCACCGGCAGCCGCCTCGCCGAGCGGTTCATCACAAGAGAAGACTGCACCATCCTGATCGGCGCGGTGCATTCAGGCGTCGCCAATGCCATCACCCAGGTCGCTGCCAAGAATGGCGTCATCTACCTGAACACGAATTCGTCCGCACCCAGCGAGGCGGGCGAGAACTGCTCACGCATCAAGTTCGTCTGGGACGGCAACGGCACCAATTTCTCCAAGGCGTCGGTCGCGAACGCCGTCAATTCGATCGGCAAGAACTGGATGCTGCTCACGAATGATTATGTGTGGGGCCATACCACCTCGGCGGCGACGAAAGCGCAGGTCGAAGGTGCCGGCGGCAAGATCGTCGACAATCTGCTGGTGCCGCAGAACACCCGCGACTTCACGGCCTACCTCTTGAAGATCCAGCAGGCGAAGCCGGACGTCGTGGCGACCGCGATCGGCGGCGACGACATCAAGGCGCTGCGCGAGCAGGTCGCCCAGCTCAAGCTCGACGGTAAACCTGCCTGGATCAACAACCAGCAGGACTGGCCTGACGTCTGGGGCTCGCCCGACAGCCTGTTCGGCGTGTTCGGCACCACTTGGTATCACAAGCTGGCGCTGCCTGGCGTCGCTGATTTCGTCAAGAAATGGCAGGCTACCAACAAGGAGGGCTCGATTCCGGTGCCCGGCAATGTTTCCTACAACGGCTACATGGCCACACGGGAATTGCTGCGCGCGATCGAGCGCGCCGGCTCGACCAACAACGTCAGGATCATCAAGGAGCTTGAGAATCTGAAAGTCTCGGCGACTGACCGCATGCAGCATTTCGATGCCTATATGGATCCGATGACGCACCAGATGCAGCAGACGATCTATCTGGCGCGGCGCAATCCCAAGCCTGCGGACAAGACCGATCTGTACGAAATCATCAGTTGGACTGAGCCAAAGGCTGTGGCCGATACCGACGCGCAGGCCAAGTGCAAGCTGGTCCCCTACGAGCAGGTTCCTACGGTTGATTCTTGAGTTCGCCGCTTGAATTCGCAGCGGGCGCGTGGTGTGCCCGCTGCCCTGCAACAGCAATATGAGAATGCAGCTTGTTCGACCTTCTTCCGCACATCCTCAACGGCCTCTCGCTCGGCCTCCTGTTCGCGCTGATCGCGCTCGGCTTCATGCTGATCGTAGGCCTCATGGAGCAGATCAATCTCGCGCACGGCTCGCTGTTCGCGCTCGGTGCCTATTTCGCCATGCAACTGATGGGGCCGCGCCCACCGTTCCCGGCTGACCTTGCGCAGTCCTGGCTGGCATTGCCGCTCGGCTGGCGCTACGCCGCGACGCTGATCCTGGCGCCGGCTGCGGTCGGCCTCGTCGGGATCGCCATCGAATTCTGCATGCGCCGGACCTACGGCAAGGATCCGCTTTACGGTTTGCTGCTGACCTTTGGCGCTGCGATGGTGATCGAGGAGGTGATCCGCCTGACCTGGGGCACGCGCGACTACGTGTTGCAGGTGCCGCAAGCGGTCAATGGCGGCTTTATCTTCGGCGATCTGATCTGGTCGACATACCGCTTCTATGCCGCGGGCATTGCAGTCGCGGTCATCGGACTGGTCTGGCTCCTGATCGAAAAGACCTCGTTCGGCGCCACCGTGAAGGCGGGTGCGCATGACAGCGAAATCGTGCGCGCGCTCGGCATCAACCTGACGCGGCTGCGGCTGCTCGTCTTCTTATTCGGCACTATGCTGGCGGCCATCGCCGGCATTATCGTGGCGCCGATCTGGGGCATACGCCCGCACATGGGCGTCGACGCCGTCATTCCGGCATTCTTGGTGATCGTCCTCGGCGGCGTCGGCAGTTTCTGGGGCGCGGTCGTTGCCGGCCTTCTGGTCGGGCTCGCCATCGGTCTGTCCGGCGCCTACGCCTCCGAGTGGTCGTTGCTATCGATGTACGTGTTGCTGGTGGCGGTCGTGACGTTCAGGGCGCGCGGGCTCTGGGGCAAGAAAAGCGTGCTCGAGGCCTGAAGATGATCCCAACACCGCAATCCGATTCCGCGCGGCTCATCACACCGACCATGCTGGTGCTGTGGCTGGTGCTGGCCACCGTGCCGTTCTGGATCGCGCGCGTCGGCCTCTATCCCTATCTCGGGATCGAGATCCTGATCTGGTCGCTCTATGCGCTCGCGTTCAATCTCGTGCTGGGCACCGCTGGCCTGCCGTCGTTCGGCCACGGCGCCTATTTCGGCATTGGAGCCTATGCTTTCGGCCTCTGCCAGTTCAATGTCGTCGCCAATCTCTGGGTCTGCCTTGCGGCTGCATTCGCAGTCGCGGGTTTGGCCGGCGCGCTGGTCGCGCTATTCATCTCGCACCGGCGGGGTATCTACTATGCCTTCATGACGATCGCCTTCGGCCAGATTTTCTGGACGCTCGCGATCAAGTCGCACAAGGTCACCGGCGGGGAGGACGGGCTGCTGAAGATCGCGCGGCTGCCTGCCGATTTTGGGTTTGCGTCGTTCGATCTCGCCGGCAATGTGGCGTTCTACTATTTTGTCCTCATGGTCTTCGGAATCGCTGTTATAGCGCTGTGGCGGCTGGTGCATTCGCCCTATGGCCGGGTTATCGCGGCGATCAAGCAGAGCGAAATCCGCGCGGCGCATCTCGGCTATAATGTGTGGCTCTACAAGGCGTCGATCTTCGCGCTGTCGGCGGCAGTATCAGGATTTGCCGGCGGCCTGTTCGCGATGGCGCAGCTTGCTGCGTTCCCTGATGTAATGAGCCTGCATCAGTCCGGTTACGTCGTGATGATGACGCTGGTCGGCGGCGGCCTCGTCAGCTTCTGGGGTCCCGTCATCGGCGTGTTTCTGTTCCTGATCGCGCGCGACGTGATCGGCGCCATGACGAACGCCTGGATGCTTTATTTTGGGCTGCTGTTTATCGCGGTCGTGCTCTTCCGGCCTGAGGGGATTGCCGGAGCCATCAAGGCCGCGTGGCAGAACCGGTCGCTGAATTCGATGCGGCAGCAAGGGGGCACTGCGCTGCGTCTCTTGTTCGGAGGCGGACGATGGCACTGATCGAAGTTTCCGGCGTTCATGTTCGCTTCGGCGACCGCGTTGTGCTTGAAAGCATCGACCTGACAGTGCCCGAGGGGGAGTTCCACGGCGTGATGGGGCCGAACGGCGCCGGTAAGACCACATTCTTCAACGTGCTCACCGGCCGCGTCAAGCCGAGCCGTGGCTCGATCCGGTTCGACGGCGAGGATGTGACGGGGCTGAGCTCGCATCGCATTGCAGCCAAGGGCGTCGCCCGCTCGTTCCAGATCATGACGCTGTTCGACGAGTTTTCCGCGCGCGAGAATGTCATGGTCGGCCTGCCGGGCTTTCGCGCCCGCGGGTTCGATATGCGCCACGCCGTTGCCGGCGAACGCGGGTTTGCCGAGAAGGCGTCCGAGATACTTGTTACCGTTGGCCTCGCCGACAAGGGCGATACTCGCGCCAAGGATCTCAGCTATGGCGACCGCCGTGCGCTCGAGATCGCGGTCGCGCTGGGGCAGGGACCCCGCGTGTTGTGCCTGGACGAGCCAACTTCCGGGCTTGGCTCGGACGGCATACACCGCCTCGCGACGCTGGTTGGCCGGCTCAAGGGCAAGCTCACGATCGTGGCCATCGAGCACGACATGGAATTCCTGTTCTCGCTCGCCGACCGCATTTCCGTGATCCATTGGGGCCAAGTGGTCGCGCGCGGCGCGCCCCACGACCTGCAGCAGAACGAATGGGTCAAGCGCTCTAACCTCGGTAGGTTCGCATGATTCTCCAAGTCGAGGGGATCGATACGTTTTACGGTGAGACGCAGGCGCTGTTCGGCGCATCGCTGTCGCTTGAGCGCGGCAAGGTATTTGCGCTGCTGGGCCCTAACGGCGCCGGCAAGACCACGATGCTGCGTTCGATTCTGGGACTGACCCGTCCGCGCCGAGGCGCCGTCAGGTTCGACGGCCGCGAGGTCACGCATAGCCCGACGCATGAAATCGCGCGCGGCGGGATCGGCTGGGTGCCCGACGACCGGCGGCTGTGTCCGACGCTCTCGGTGGCGCGCAATCTCGGCATTGCGCAGAAGCGGACGAAGTTCCGGAGCTGGACCGTCAAGGAGGCGTGCGAAATCTTCTCGCCGCTAGAGTACCTGATGGAACGCGAATGCGAGAACCTGTCGGGCGGCGAGATGCAAATGGTGGCGATCGCGCGTGCGCTTGTCGGATCGCCCGGGCTGATCCTGTTCGACGAGCCGAGCCAGGGGCTGGCGCCGAAAATCGTTGGTGACGTGCTTGCGACCATCCGCAGGCTGCGGAACGAGGGCGTCGCCTCGCTCGTGGTCGAGCAGAATGCCGAGATCGCGCTGTCGGTCGCCGACCAAGCCGCCGTTATCGATCGCGGCCGGATCGCCTGGAGCGGAGAGGCCGCAACGCTTCGTGACGACCACGGCCTGCGCCAACGCCTGCTTGGAGTTCACTGATGGCCTCGCCGCTGCTCGTCCTCGATCAGGTCCGCAAGGTCTACACGCGTGGCCGCGTGGTGCGCCGCCCGACGTTCACACTTGAAGCCAATCTCGTGATCGACCGGCCCGCTGTTATCGGCGTGGTCGGCCCGAACGGGGCCGGCAAGACGACGCTGTTCGAAATGATGACCGGCTCGAATGCGCCATCGTCCGGCCGCGTTTACGTCGCCGGCGCAGACATCCATAAGGTCAAGTACCGCGAACGCGACCGCCTCGCGATCCATTATCACCAGTCCTATCAGGTACGCCGCTTCCGCAAGCTGGTGCCATCGATACTCCTCGAAAAGTCGCCGACGCCGGCGCCGGTGGTGCATCTGTTCGACGAGCCGCAATTCAACCTGCAGGACGGCTATATCGGCTTTATGCTCGATTTCTTCCGCAAACTGCGCGCGGATGGGCGGCTCGTGGTGGTGTGCCTGCATCCGACTGCCGCCTGGCACCTGGAAATCCTGGCCGAAATCGCTGAACAATATCTGCTGGTCGCGGACGGTGGCGTCACGCGACAGCCGGATTTTGCGGCGCTCACCCGCGAGCCCCGGTTCCGGAGTTATCTGGGTCCGGAAATGACGCGGGCCGCGGAAGCGCTATGCGTCGGTCGCGCGGGCGCATACCACTGAATCGGCTTTGCAATTCGATCGGGCTTCCATCATATAGGCGCCTGATTTCCGCCGCGCGCCATTTGGCGACTAATAAGCTCAGGGAGAAAGTCTCGTGGCATATTCGAATACCCAGCTCTTCATCAACGGCAAATGGCGTCCGAGCCAGTCGGGCAAGACCATCGCCGTGCTCAATCCGGCGACCGAGGAGACGATCGGCACCGTTGCGCATGCCGACCGTGCCGATCTTGACGAGGCGCTGGAAGCCGCCGCCAAGGGTTTTAGGGTCTGGCGCGCGGTGGCACCGTTCGACCGCTGCAAGATCATGCGCAAGGCGGCCGCGATCATGCGCGAGCGCAATGACGAGATCGCGCCGCTGTTGACGATGGAGCAGGGCAAGACGCTGGCCGAGGCGAAGATCGAAGCGATGGCGGCGGCCGACATCATCGAGTGGTTCGCCGAGGAAGCCAAGCGCGCCTATGGAAGGGTGATCCCGGCCCGTGGTCCTGGCATTTACCAGATCGCAGTCAAGGAGCCGGTTGGCCCGGTCGCGGCCTTTTCGCCCTGGAATTTCCCGATCAACCAGGTCGTTCGCAAGCTCTCCGCGGCTCTCGCAGCCGGCTGCTCCATTATCGTCAAAGCGCCCGAGGAAACCCCGGCATCTCCGGCGCAACTGATCAAGGCGTTCGCTGACGCGGGAGTGCCCGATGGCGTCATCAACCTGGTCTTCGGCGTGCCGTCAGAGATTTCGGAATATCTCATTCCGCATCCGGTGATCCGCAAGATTTCCTTCACCGGCTCGACCACCGTGGGCAAGCAGCTCTCGGCCTTGGCGGGCCTGCACATGAAGCGCGCCACCATGGAGCTGGGCGGCCACGCGCCGGCCATCGTATTCAAGGACGCGGACGTCACGTCGGCGGCGAAGATTCTGGCGGCAGCAAAGTACCGCAACGCCGGCCAGGTCTGTATCTCGCCGACCCGCATGCTGGTGCAGGATGATGTGTTCCGTGAGTTCGTCGACAAATTCGTCGAAGGTGCCAAGTCGATGAAGGTCGGCAATGGTCTCGATCCCGACTCGAAGATGGGATCGCTCGCCAATCCACGTCGCGTCACCGCCATCGAGGGCATGGTGCAGGATGCGGTCGGCAAGGGCGCCAAGCTCGAGACCGGCGGCCACCGCGTCGGCAACAAGGGCTACTTCTTCGAGCCGACGGTCGTCAGCGAGGTGCCGAAGGACGCGCGCGCCATGAACGAGGAGCCGTTCGGGCCGCTGGCGCTGATCTCGCGGTTCTCGACCTTCGACGAGGTGGCCGAGGAGGCCAACCGCTTGCCGTTCGGTCTCGCGTCCTACGCCTTCACCAGCTCGACCAAGACGGCGACCGCAATCGGCGCGGCGATCGAAGCCGGCATGGTCTCGATCAACAGTTTTGGTCTGGCCCTGCCCGAAGTGCCGTTCGGTGGCGTCAAGGATTCCGGCTACGGCTCGGAAGGCGGCACCGAGGCCATGGAGGCTTATTTCAATACCAAGTTCATCACCCAGACCGGGGTGTGAACCAGGCTGGCGAGCCAGCCCGGCTTGCTTCCCTCACGTGTTGTAGCCCGACGCTCCACCCGGAGCGTCGGGCTAATTTTTTACGATCCATGCAAGCAGGAGGATGACGAGCACGATCAGGCCCGCCGACAGGCTCTTCCAGAACACCAGCGGATCGCGCTCGTAGAGCGAGCGCCGTGACGTGACGGCGGGCTTTGCCCACATCGCGCCGTTTTCGAGCTCGTGCGAGAATTCGATGACGTCGCCATAGCGTTGTGCACGATCGACGCTGAGCGCCTTGCCGACCACCGCGTCCAGCCACGCCGGCAGGTCGGGGCGATAGCGCGAGAGGTAGGTTGGCTTGCCGAAGCGAGGCCGCGAGAACGGTTCGATTTCGCCGTAGGGATAGGCGGCGGTGAACATCCGGTACACGGTGACGCCGAGCGCGTAGAGATCGGAAAACTCGTCGCCGGGCCGCCCGCCGAACAACTCCGGCGCCATATAGCTCGGCGTGCCCGGAATATCCTCGGCCGGGAAGTCCTCGAGCAACGGCACGCGCGCGACGCCGAGATCGACCAGCCGCAATCCGCCGCCCTTCAACAGGATCACGTTGTCGGGTTTGATGTCGCGATGGATGATGCCGGCCCGGTGCAGGGTCGCAACCGCGCGCGCCAGCTTGGTCGCGATGCCGATGCCTTCGGCCAGCGAAAGCTGCGGCGAACGATTGAGGCGCTGTTCCAGCGTCTCGCCATCGTAGAGCGGCATCACCGAATAGAGCCGAGTCTGCCGTTCGGCAGGAAGTTCGATGATCTCGCCGATCCACAGGCTTCGCACGCGCGCCGCGACCCACGCTTCGCGGACGAAGGCGAGCCGATAGGAGCCCTCACTGGCCACGCGCGGATGCGGAAACTTCAGCACGACTTCGCGGCCCTGCCGCTTGTCGATGGCCTTGAACAGCCGGCTGTAGCGTCCGTCCGACAATATTTCGCCGAGCGTGAAATCATCGATCACGTCGCCCGTCTCGGGCAAATCCAGAATCGGAAGCGTCGCGATCGAATGGGTGAGCTCGTCCCGGTCGGCGGGCGGCAGGTCGACGACATCGAGCACCAACGCGGTCATGTTGTCGGTGGAGCCGGCATCGAGCGCCGCGTCGACCAGCGCGCGGGCGGATTCTTCCGGCGAGGTGCGCTCGCTCAATAGTAGCTGCAGGCGGTGATCGGCGAGTACGCCATGGACGCCGTCGCTGCAGATCAGCAGCCTGTCGTGCTGCCGCAACCCGACGGTCGCGTAGTCGAAGCGGGCAAAATCCTCGAAGCCGATGGCGCGGTTGAGCAGATGAGCGAGATCGCCGCGTCCGGCGATGTGGTCGGTGGTCAGCCGCTCCAGGCGTCCCTCGCTCAGGCGATAGGCGCGGGTGTCGCCGATGTGAATGATGTGGCAAAGCCGCCGCGACAGGATGATCGACGAGAAGGCGCAGCTCATGCCGCTGAGGCGAGGATCGGTGCGGCCTTGCGTATAGATCCAGCTATTGGCGGCTTCCAGCGAGCGCGACGCCCGGCGGCGTACGCCGAGCGTCTCGGGGAGGGAGTAATAGGCGTCGATGAAGCAACGAACCGCGAGCTCGGCGGCTTCGCGTCCGCCCTTGTGTCCGCCGACACCGTCGGCGACGGCGGCGACGATGTCGCGATTGCTTACGCCGGACCGGCCGAGGCAGGTCCCGACATAATCCTCGTTAGCGGAGCGCTTGCCGGTCTCGCTGACGAAGCCGACGCGAACCCCGAGATCTCGTTGCGAACCGATCGTCACCCAGCGCGGCCTGTCAAGTTAGCAGCGCGCGTCGTCAGACCCGCGCTCCCGATGCGGCGCCCCATGTGGTGCGCCAGCGCACCTTGACCATGGCAAGTCCGAGGAAACCAAGCAACGCCAGCAGGCCGAAAAACAGGAAGCCTGCGCCAAATCCGCCGGTCATTCCCTTGGCGATGCCGAGGGCCTTGGCAAGGAAGAAACCGCCGATGCCGCCGGCGCAACCCACCATGCCGGTCATCAGGCCGATCTCCTGCCGGAAGCGAAGTGGAATGAGCTGGAACACGGCGCCGTTGCCCATGCCGAGCGCGAGCACGCCGATGGAGAACAGCAGCACCGACATCCAGGCGATCCGCGGCATTTCGGTGAGCGCCCAACCCGCAGCCGCTGGCGCGGCCGGCCCCTCCGGCATGAAGGCGATGACGAGATACGCCGCCACGACGACGCCAAAGAACATCGACAGCGAGCGGATGCCGCCGATGCGGTCGGCGATCATGCCGCCTACCGGGCGGAAACCCGAACCGAAAGCGACGATCAAGGAAACCAGCAGACCCGCTGCGACGCCTGATACGTGATATTGCACGGTGAAATACAGCGGCAACGCGTTGGCCAGTCCGACGAAGCCGCCGAAGGTGATGAAGTAGAAGAACATGAACCAGCGGCTGTCGGGATCGCGCAGCAACGTGCCATAAGCCTTCAGCGAAATCGGTTTCCGCTCTCCGGGCGCGTCCTTGGCGGCATAGGCGTAGTAGGCGAGGATCAGCACCATTGGAACGAGCAGCACGCCGAACACGGCTTGCCAGCCCCAAAGCTCAGCAATCGTCGGCGCGAACATCGTGTCGAGCACGACACCCATATTGCCGGCACCCGCGATCCCCATCACCACGCCCTGATATTGCGGCGGATACCAGCGGCTCGCCTGCGGCAGCGCCACCGCGAACGAAGCGCCGCCGATGCCGAGCGCGAGACCGAAGATTTCGACCGACAGCTTGCTCGGGAGTCCGAAATAGCAAACCCAGGACGTCGCGGCGATGACGACGAGTTGCGCGACAATTCCGGTCCGCTTGGCGCCGAACAGATCGGCGAGTATGCCCATCGGCACGCGCAGCAATGCGCCGGCCAGAACCGGGATGGCGACGAGCGTGAACTTCTCGTCGACAGCCAGGTTCATGTCATGCACGATGTAGACGATCAACGGACCAAGCGCGACCCAAGCCATGAAGCTTATGTCGAAATAGAGAAAGGCGGCGAGCAGCGTGGGCCAATGGCCGGCCTTCTTGAATTCAGCAAACTTCATCGAGCAGCCTCGAACAGCGGCGTGTGATACCGTGCGGGCCGCGCGGTATCTCGGCACAAGAGACGGAATTTGGGAAGCGAGTCGGCTCGTCGTTGAGACGCACTCTAGGTCTCAACGTCAGCAATTCACGTGCCAGACAAACAAGCGCGCCACTTAGCGTGTATTTGCAGTGCCTTGCCAGGTGCGCCTAAACCGCCGCGAATGCGGCCGCTGCTCCGTTTGTTGGCAAAACCAGCCGCTCGAACGTGCAGTGTGGTGTTTTATTATGCTGTGCGAAGTATTAACGGAAAAGCTCTCCTCAAAGCCGCCCTGTCGGTGCCGTGCTATTTCCACGGGCACATTGCCATCGAGTCACGGGGAAGTATTCGGGTTGTGCACAATGGATAGCCCTTACGGGTGATTTTTTGGGCATCCATGCACGCGCAAGTGCAGCCAACTAGCGATTTACCGGCTGAAGCCGTGTGTTGCGCCCGAAGAACTACGGGCGCGGCGTTGGCACGTCTCTTGAATACATGAGATATCGATCGTCATAGTCGACGATACTCTGCCCGCCGATGGGCGCTCCTCAATCATCAATAGTTCTCGCCAATCGACGATGCAGAGTTGCGTCGCCGAACGGGGCCATCGGAACCTGAATTAGAAGGCAGAGCATGCTCGACAAAGTGAACAAGCCGAAGTTGGTGGTGATCGGCAACGGCATGGCCGGCATCCGCACGGTGGAATTGTTGCTGGACCGTGCGCCCCATCTCTATGACATCACCGTGTTCGGCTCCGAGCCATACGGCAACTACAACCGAATTCTGCTGTCGCCCGTGCTTGCCGGCGAGAAGACCGTCGACGACATCATGCTCAACACGGAGCAGTGGTACGAGGACAACGGAATCACGCTGCGCAAGGGCGAAATGATCGAGATGATCGATCGGCGTACCTGCGAAGTCGTGACGAGAGAGGGCGCGCGGGTACCCTACGATCGCCTGCTGATCGCCACCGGCTCGAACCCGATCATGTTGCCGCTTCCGGGCAAGGATCTCCGGGGCGTCATCGGCTTTCGCGATATCCAGGACGTCGAGCATATGGTTCAGGCCTCGACGAGCTTCAAGAACGCCGTCGTGATCGGCGGCGGTCTGCTCGGCCTCGAGGCCGCCAACGGCCTGATGAAGCGCGGCATGAACGTCACCGTCGTGCATCTGCTCGACACGCTGATGGAGCGCCAGCTCGATCAGGTCGCTGGCGGATTGCTGCGCAAGTCGCTGGAAGAGCGCGGCATGGTGTTCAAGATGCCGGCGCAAACGGAGGCGATTCTCGGCGAGGATCGCGTAACCGGTGTGCGCTTCGCCGACGGCGAGGAGATCCCTGCGGATCTGGTCGTGATGGCGGTCGGCATCCGTCCGAATGTCGAGCTGGCGCGCAAGGCAGGCCTCTATTGCGAACGCGGCATCGTGGTCTCCGACACCATGCAGACCTACGACGGGCGAATCTACGCCGTCGGCGAATGCGTGCAGCACCGGCGCCAGACCTACGGGCTCGTGGCTCCCTTGTTCGACCAGGCCAAGGTCTGCGCCAACCACCTCGCCATGAAGGGTTTCGCCACCTATGACGGGTCGGTGGTTTCGACCAAGCTGAAAGTGACCGGGATCGACCTGTTCTCCGCCGGCGACTTCGCGCCGGGTGCGGACAAGGAAGAGATCGTCATGCAGGACGCCTCCCGCGGCGTCTACAAGCGCATCATCCTGCGCGACAAGAAGATCGTCGGCGCCGTGCTCTATGGCGATACCATCGACGGCCCGTGGTACTTCCAGCATCTGCGCGACGGCACTGACGTTTCGCAGATGCGCGAGCGACTGGTGTTCGGCGCCGCCAATCTCGGCGACGGCGGCCATAGCGGCAAGAACTCGGTCGCCGCCATGAGCGATGATACGGAAATCTGCGGATGCAACGGCGTCTGCAAGGGGACGATCGTCAAGGCAATCAGCGAGAAGAAACTCTTCACGATCGACGACGTGCGCGCCCACACCAAGGCATCGTCGTCGTGCGGCTCCTGTACCGGCCTGGTCGAGCAGGTTCTCGCTTTCACGCTCGGCGGCGACTATTCGGCGGCGCCGAAGGTCAAACCGATGTGCGCGTGCACCGATCACAGCCACGATGACGCGCGCCGCGTCATCGTCGAGAATGGATTGAAGACGATCCCCGATGTCATGAAGTTCATGGACTGGAAGACGCCGAACGGGTGCCACTCCTGCCGTCCTGCCCTGAACTATTATCTGCTCGCCACCTGGCCCGGCGAGTATCGCGACGATCAGCAGTCGCGCTATATCAATGAGCGCGTTCACGCCAATATCCAGAAGGATGGAACGTACTCTGTCGTGCCGCGGATGTGGGGCGGCGTCACGACGCCGGATGAATTGCGCGCCATTGCCGACGTCGCGGACAAGTTCAAGATTCCGACCGTCAAGGTGACCGGCGGACAGCGCATCGATCTTCTGGGAGTGAAGAAGGAGGACCTGCCGGCGGTCTGGGCCGATCTCAATGATGCAGGCATGGTATCGGGCCATGCCTATGCCAAGGGATTGCGCACGGTGAAGACCTGTGTCGGATCGGAATGGTGCCGTTTCGGCACGCAGGATTCGACCGGCCTCGGCATCAAGCTCGAAAAGTTCATGTGGGGCTCGTGGACGCCGGCCAAGGTGAAACTCGCGGTCTCTGGCTGTCCGCGCAACTGCGCGGAAGCGACCTGCAAGGATGTCGGCGTCGTCTGCGTCGATTCCGGATTCGAGATCCATTTCGCCGGCGCCGCCGGTCTTCACATCAAGGGAACCGAATTCCTGGCCAAGGCAGCGACGGAGGAGGAGACGCTCGAAATTATCGCTGCGCTGACGCAGCTCTATCGCGAACAGGGATGGTATCTGGAGCGCATGTACAAGTGGTGCGATCGGGTCGGCCTCGATGCGATCCGCAAGCAGGTGGTCGACGATGTCGCCAACCGCAAGGCGCTGTTCAGCCGCTTCGCCCATTCGCAGCAATTCTCGCAGAGCGACCCCTGGGCGGCGCGCGCCCAGCGCGGCGTCGACCGTAACGAATTCACCCCGCTGGCGGAGCTCGAACTCGCATGACCAAATGGATCGAAATCGGGGCGTTGAACGACATTCCCGTTCTCGGCTCGCGCGTGGTGAGGACGGCCTCCGGAGACATTGCGGTGTTCCGGACCAGCGAGGACGAGGTGTTCGCACTCGACGACCGCTGTCCGCACAAGGGCGGACCGTTGTCGCAAGGCATCGTCCACAACAAGCGGGTCACGTGTCCGCTGCACAATTTCGTCATCGAGCTCAAGAGCGGCAGGGCGGTCGCGCCCGACGAGGGGTGCACGCGCGCGCATCCGACCAAGGTGGAGAACGGCATGGTCTGGCTTAGCGTCCAAACGGCAGCGGTTGTGCCCGCCGAGTGAGGGTGATCGCCCGTGCCAGTGAAGACAACCTGTCCGTATTGCGGGGTCGGCTGCGGCGTTGTCGCTGACAGGGGGCCTGCCGGCGCCGTGACCGTCCGGGGCGATCCGCTTCATCCCGCCAATTTCGGGCGGCTGTGCGCGAAAGGCTCGGCGCTCGCCGAGACCATTGGCCTCGAGGGGCGGCTGCTCGCCCCTGTGGTCAACGGGCAGGAAACGAGCTGGGATACGGCGCTCGACCATGTCGCGGAGGGATTTGGCAGAATCATCCGCGAGCATGGACCGGATTCGGTCGCCTTCTATGTCTCCGGCCAGATTCTCACCGAGGACTATTACGTCATCAACAAGCTCGCCAAGGGCTTCATCGGCACTGCGAACGTCGACACCAACTCGCGGCTGTGCATGGCCTCGAGCGTGGCAGGCCACAAGCGTGCGTTCGGCAGCGACACCGTTCCGGGCTGCTATGAGGATCTCGAAACCGCCGATCTCCTGGTCCTCGTCGGCTCCAATGCCGCCTGGTGTCATCCGATCCTCTACCAGCGCATGGTGGCGGCCAAGGCCAGCAACCCCGCGTGCCGCATCGTCGTGATCGACCCGCGGCGGACCGCGACATGCGACGGCGCCGATCTGCACCTGCCGCTTCGCTCGGGCAGCGACTCCGTGCTGTTCAACGGGTTGCTCGCGCATCTTGCATCGCGCAACGCCATCGATCGCGCATTCGTGGATGGCTTCACCACCGGCGCCGAAGCCGCGCTGCGGCAGGTCGCCGGCCAGACGGTCGCACAGACGGCCGACATCTGCGGGCTGAGCGAGGGCGCAGTGGCGTTGTTCTTCGACTGGTTTGCCAAAACCGAGCGGGTCGTCACGCTCTATTCGCAAGGCATCAACCAGTCGAGCAGCGGCGTCGACAAGGTCAACTCGATCATCAACTGTCATTTGTTGACCGGCCGGATCGGGCGGCCCGGTATGGGGCCGTTCTCGCTGACCGGACAACCCAACGCCATGGGCGGCCGGGAAGTCGGCGGGCTGGCCAACCAGCTTGCCGCCCATATGGAGATCGAGAACCCGCAGCACCGCGATATCGTCCAGCGGTTCTGGCAATCGCCTGTGATCGCAGACAAGCAGGGCCTCAAGGCCATCGATATGTTCGATGCGATCGCCGATCGGCGCATAAAGGCGGTCTGGATCATGTCCACCAATCCGCTGGTCAGCCTGCCGGATGCCGATCGCGTGCGCCGCGCGCTTGAAGCATGCGAGCTCGTTGTCGTGTCCGATTGCATGCGGCATACCGACACCACGCGTCATGCTCACGTGTTGCTGCCGGCGCTCACCTGGGGCGAAAAGGACGGCACCGTCACCAACTCCGAACGCCGCATTTCCCGGCAGCGACCGTTCCTGCCGGCACCCGGCGCCGCAAGGGCCGATTGGCGGACCGTCTGCGATGTCGCCCGGCGCATGGGCTTTTCGGGGTTCGACTATCCGGGCGCTGCGGCGATCTTCCGCGAGCACGCCGGGCTTTCGAGTTTCGAGAATAACGGGACGCGCGATTTCGATCTGTCCGCCCTGAACACGCTCGACGACCGCGCTTACGATGCGCTTACTCCGATCCAATGGCCTGTGACGCGGGAATATCCGACCGGCACGCCGCGGATGTTCGAAACGAGCGAATTCTTCACTACCGACCGCAAAGCCCGTTTCGTGCCGGTGACGCCGCGCGCAGCCGTCAACGCGACCAGCCGCGACTATCCGCTGGTGCTCAATACCGGACGGGTCCGCGATCAATGGCACACCATGACGCGGACCGGGAAATCGCCGCGGCTGCTGGCGCACATCTTCGAGCCCTGTGCGGAATTCCACCCCGACGATGCACGCGCAGCCGGCGTCGAGAATGGCGGGCTCGCGCGGCTGAGCAGCCCGTGGGGCGAGATGGTGGCGCGCGTCGTCGTCACCGCCGAGCAGCGGCGCGGCTGCGTGTTCGTGCCGATGCACTGGAACGGTGAGTATGCCGGCGACGGCCGGGTCAACGCGCTGGTCAATCCGGCGACCGATCCGATCTCTGGACAGCCAGAGTCCAAGCACACGCCGGTCAAGGCGGTCGCGTATCTGCCAAAATGGCATGCCTTCATCCTCAGCCGCCGGGAGATCGAGCGTCCTGCCGCGGGTTACTGGGTCGGCGGGCTTTCGGGGACCTGCTGGCGGATGGAGCTCGCCGGCGACGAGCGGCCGTCGAGCTGGCGCGATTGGGCGCGGGCGCAACTCCGCGTCGGGCACGACATCGAGTGGATCGCCTATCGCGATCCGAAGGTTGGTCGCTTCCGCTACGCCGCTGTTCGCGACGGCCGGCTGGAGGGTTGCGTGTTCATCGCGCCCGATCACAGGCTGGTTTCGCGGTCGTGGCTCTCCGGCCTGTTCGCGGAACAGGAATTGTCACCGAGTGCGCGGATGTCGCTGCTGACGGGACAGCCGCTCGATACAGGCGACGACATCGGGCCCATCGTCTGCTCGTGCTTCGGTGTCGGGCAGCACCAAATCTCGGCCGAAATCCAAAAGGGAGCGGCTAGCGTCGATGACGTCGGCCGGCGCCTGAAGGCCGGCACCAATTGCGGCGCCTGCAAGCCGGAGATCGGGAAGCTATTGCGCGGCGCGGCCGTGCGCGACCCGCATCCGGCGTGAAAGCAGCCGTCACGTCGGTCAGTTCTGATTCATCAACGCTGGTCGCTGGACGATCGGTCCAGACTCTTTCAGCTTCGTCGCTAATTCTTGATCGCGTAGAGCGGCGTTCGCAGCGTTAGCTGGTACGATGGCTTCGGTGTCCAGGCGATCTGCGCGGTGATGCCGAACAGCCGATTGTCGTTGTCGTCCATGCGGTCGAGGTCGAACCGCACGATCGGCTGCGTGAATGCGGGAAATGGCGTCAGGTTCAGAAGCTGCGCACCGCCAAAGGATTGCACGCCGAAGCGGCCGGTGAGCTTCCAGTTGTTGTCCCACTGATAGTAGCCACCGACATAGCCCATGATATCGGGGCTGACGCGGGCGAGGGGAGTATCGACCAGGGCTCTGGTGTACTGCGCGCCGGCGAGCAGCCCGCGCGTCTCATCCGCGTTCAGCGCGTAGTCCGCCTCGAGGATGGTGTTGTAGGTCGTCGTGGCCAGTGGCGCGTCCGAGATCGACCGCGTCGCGTTGGACTGGATGGTGATGGTCGGGAACATTCCGCCGTTCTGCTGATAGATGTCGGCCTGGAATCCGACGGTAAAGGCATAGACCGAGAACGTCGACCAGGGATCGGTGCCTGCCTGCGAAGTGGCTCCGCTGACGCCGCCATAGACCGAGAGCTGATCATTGACATCGACGGTCAAGGGCAGATCGACCGAGAGGCTTTGGCTGGACGGCGAAGTCCGGGTGGTTCGGAGCGAGGAAAGGTTCGCCAGCCTCGATAACAAGGGAGGCGTGCTGAATCCGATCGAGAGCGAACCGGATGGCAGCGTCGAATAGATGGTTCTCATATCGAGGTAGAAGTTCGGCAGGGCCGGCTTACTTGTGGCCGCATCCTCCTCATCGTCATCCTTGTCTTTTCCGAGGGCCAGACCAGAAAGACAGAACGACACCAGCACGCCGAGAGCCACGCTCCTGACGGATCGCGCCGAGGCGAACCTCAGAGGCCGAGGTGGAGCGGGTTTGGTAAAATTCGTGCTCAATCGACGCCGCCTTTCGCCGGCCAAGATGACCATTTGGCCGCGGCGAATACAAGCAGTGGCCAGTGCGCGAGCGTCGATCTCGCAGCAGGTGTGGCGCGTTTGCGCCGTGTGGACAAGTTGACCTAGGTCAAGGGATTCCGGCGGCCGTGGCTCAGAAAAAGACAGCAGATCAGGAATTGTGACGGGTTTCGTTGGATGTTTCCGTCATCGCTTTCCGTTGGACTTCCCGATGGCGAAGAACATCAGCGCGGCCGCGATGCCGGACAGCAGAGACGCCAAGAGAACGCCGAGCCGGACTTGCATCAGGATGGCTTGATCGTCGAACGCGAGCGTTCCGATGAAGAGGCTCATGGTGAAACCGATGCCGGTCAGGATGGCCGTGGCATAGAATTTCGTCGTCGTGGCCCCGTCCGGCATGGCAGCAAGGCCCAGCCTGACGGCAAGCAGCGAAGCGCCGAAGACGCCGATCTGCTTGCCGATGAACAGCCCTGCAATGATCCCAAGTGGTATCGGCCCTGTCAGCTTTTCCAAGGTCAGCCCGTGAAACGATACGCCTGCATTGGCGAAGGCAAAGAGCGGCACGATCGCGAAACTGACCCACGGCTTGAGTGCATGTTCGGTGTCCTCGAGCAGGCTGTGGCCATTGTGCCGGGTCAGCGGCATCGCGAAGCCGACGGCGACACCGGCAAGGGTCGCATGCACGCCGGATTTGAGCACGCAGACCCAGGTGAAAAGGCCGGCGATCAGATAGAATGCGGGCCTTCGCACATCGAGCAGGTTGAGAACCACGAGCGCAGCGATGCCGAGTGCGCCGAGCCCCAGTGCCAGAACCGAAAGGTCGGCAGCATAGAACATCGCGATGACGATGATAGCCATGAGGTCGTCGATGATCGCAAGCGCCAACAGAAAAGTCTTCAGCGAAGCCGGCACCCTGCGTCCCAGCATGGCGCAGACGCCGAGCGCAAAGGCAATGTCGGTGGCTGCCGGTATGGCCCAGCCGCGTAACGCCTCGGCATCACCCCAGTTGACCGCGGCAAAAATGGCGGCCGGCGTGATAAATCCGCCGAACGCGGCGATCACGGGCAATGCCGCTTTCTTCGGGCTCGCCAGCGCACCCTCGATCGCCTCGCGTTTGATCTCGAGGCCGACCAGCAGAAAGAATACCGCCATCAAGCCGTCGTTGATCCAGTGTTCGAGCGTCTTGCTCAGTCCGATCGATCCGATCCGCACCTCGCCGGTCGTGTGCAACAGCGCCTGATACTGCGGCCCGAGCGGCGAGTTAGCGACGATGAGCGCTGCGGCTGCGGCGATGCCAAGCGCGATGCCGCCATAAAGGTCGGTATTGTCGGCAGTGTGAGGCGCGGCCGTCGGAGCTTTGGCCGTCATGAACCAGCCTTGCCGGCCTTCTCGATGGCAACGGACAGCGCGAGCTTGGTTTCCGCCACGATGTCCTCGACCAATTCTTCCCGGCTGACATGGGCAGCCTGGCCGGTGAGTAATCCCTGCTCAGCGAGCATGACCACGCCATGTAGCGAGGCCCAGACCTTCAGAGCACTCCGCTCGCGCAACAGTTCTACAGCGGGCGCCTCCAGCGCCTCCACCAGGAGCTCGAAGGTCTCCATTGCTGCACTATGCAGCTCGCTGCCTTTCGGCGCGCAAGCCATGGTTCGAGACGCGAACATCAGGCGATAGATGCCGTTGCGGCGCAGGCCGAAATCAAGCGTGAGCTGCGCGAAGCGCGACAGCTTGGACTGCTTCGACGGCTTTTCAAGCGCCGCACGCATCATGGCGCTGAACTGGCGGAACGCTTCGGCCGTCACAGCCGTCAGCAGCGTCTCGCGATCGGCGAAATGCTTGTAGGGCGCCGGCTGCGAGACACCGAGTTTCTTGGCCAGCGCGCTGATGCTGATCGCTTCGGGACCGCCCAGTTCCACTTCATGCAACGCGGCCTGAACCAAGGCATCACGAAGATCCCCATGGTGGTAGGCATTCAGCGCTTTACGTGCGGGTCGAGGCGACATTCAGTTCCATGATCTATAACTTTTGCCTTGACAGCACAACGGCAACGCGAATGTAATATGATATAACTTCGCGGTGCTGCGGCCGATCTTTACTGCGGCGCCGACGGAAAGGCAGCGCGAGACAATGCGCGCCACAAAGAGGGGAACGCTGCGATGGCTGCAAAGCTGAAGGTCCGCGTCGACCAGGACAAATGCCAGGGACACGCTCGTTGTAAATCACTGGCCCCCGAACTGTTCGACCTCGACGAATTCGGCAACGCGCACGAAACAGGCGACGGTTCCGTGCCTGTGGGCCTGGAAGACAAGGCCTGGCTCGCTCAGAGTAATTGTCCGGAAATTGCCATCGAGGTGACCGAAGAATAATCCGGTCGCGGATCTTTCATCCATCACGATCTGAACGAACCAAGCAGAGGAATTGCTCCGATGTCCGATTCCGCCAGCATCATGCCCGAACATCCGCCAGTCACCGACTGGATCAACGATTTCGACCACACTGACCCGGTGTGGACGGATGATCCGTTTCCGATCTGGGAAGAGCTGCGCGCGGCTTCGCCCGTCGTTCATACCGAGCGCTTTCTCGGCTGCTACATGCCGACCACCTACCAGGCGGTGAAAGAAATCGCCTACGACATCGAGCACTTTTCTTCCCGACGCGTGATCGTGCGCGACGTTCGCCCGGAGATCACGGCCCGCGCGCCGCCGATCACCTCAGACCCGCCCGAGCACAAGCCGGCCAAGCAAATTCTGCTGCCGCCCTTCACCCCGGATGCGATGAAGAAGCTGGAGCCGCGGGTCCGCGCGATCTGCAACGAACTGATCGACGAGTTCATTGCCGACGGCAAATGCGACGCCGCCGCCCGCTACACCAAGCACATTCCGGTCCGCGCCATCGCGCACATGCTCGGGATTCCCGAGAAGGACGGCGACCTCTTCATCAAATGGATTCACGGCATCCTTGAACTCGGCATCAAGGACGACAACGCGCTGATGGAGGCGGTGAAGGAGATGACCGGCTATTTCGCCGGCCACATCGAGCAGCGCAGGAAGAATCCGGCCGACGATCTGATCTCGACCTTGATGAAGGCAAGGGACAAGGATGGAAACCCGCTCACGGACGAACATGTGCTGGGTTCGCTGCGGCTGCTGTTGATCGCCGGCATCGACACCACCTGGAGCGCGATCGGGTCCTCGCTGTGGCATTTGGCGAAAACGCCCGCGGACCGCGAGCGCTTGGTCAATGAGCCGGAGCTGATGCCGCTCGCAGTTGAGGAATTGCTGCGCGCCTACTCACCGGTGACGATGGCACGTGAGGTGATGAAGGAGACGACGGTCAGTGGCTGCCCGGTCAAGCCCGGCAACATGGTGCTGCTGTCGTTCCCGGCCGCCAACCGCGATCCCGCCATGTTCCCCGATGCCGACAAGGTGGTCATCGACCGCAAGGAGAATCGCCACGCCGCGTTCGGCCTCGGCATTCATCGCTGCGTCGGCTCCAATCTCGCCCGCATGGAAATGACGGTTGCGATCGAGGAATGGCTGAAGCGAATTCCGGATTTCAGGCTCGATCCGGCCGGTAAGGTCACATGGTCGGAAGGCACCGTTCGCGGCCCGCGTCAGTTGCCCCTGCTGTTCGGGAAGACGAACTGATTGCTCGAGGACGGGCATCGTGTCCCGGACGCAGCGCGGCACGAAGTGCTGCGCTGCTGAGCCGGGACCCGTTCCTGCGCATTGAGATGGGTCCCGGCTCTGCGGCGCTGCACCGAGCCGGCGCTGCACCGCGTCCGGGACACGCGGTCCCCTGAACGGCGGGTCAAGACACATAAGAGGCGGAGAGATACACCGCCGGCAAGCAGACGGTGGATCGTTATGAGCCGTATCTTTGGTGCAATCTGCCAGAACGGATATGTGGTGCGAGATATCCGCGCCGCCATGGATCATTGGGTCAATGTGATGGGCGTCGGGCCCTGGTACTACATCGACAGGGTCAAGACCGATTACTTCCGCCACCGCGGCCAGGACTCCGCCATGGAGATGAGCGTGGCGCTCGCCAATTCCGGCGATCTCCAGATCGAGTTGATCCAGCAGCGCAACGACGCGCCCTCGATGTACAAGGAGTTTCTCGATTCCGGCTGCGAGGGCTTGCAGCACATGTCGTACTGGACCCGCGAATATCAGGCCCTCTACGACCGCGCACTGTCACTTGGCCATAAAGTGGGACACGAGGGCCAGATCGGCGGCGAAAAAGGCCGCTTCGCCTATTTCGATACCCAAGCCCATCCCGGCACCGTGGTGGAGATTTCAGACATCAGCGGAAGCAAGGGAAGTTTCTTCGAGCACATCCGCCGGGTTGCCGCCGATTGGGACGGCTCCGATCCGATCCGCGAAGTCGGTGGCCGCTGAGCGATGCGCGATTCGGCAACTATGAAGTAAGTTACGACCAAAGCGCGGAAGCGGCCGCAATGGCAATAAGAACAGCAAGCGCAAGGAGAGGCGAATGGCCAGACTTCCCCTGATCGATCCGGCGGCAACCAGCGGCGACGTGCGCGCGTCCTTCGATCGGATGCCGGTCGTATTGAACATCTTTCGGATGATGGCGCATGCCGAGGCCAATTTCATTCCGGCGATGCGATTCGCCAATTCGATCCTGCACCGCCAGAAGCTCAGCCACGTCAATCGTGAGTTGCTAATTCTTCAAGTCGCGCAATGGGAGCACGGCGAATATGAGTGGCGGCAGCATGTTCCGATCGCGCTCGGCGTCGGCGTGACCCAGTGGCAGATCGACTGCATCGAACAGGGCAAATACGAGGACGCCGCCTTCAATGCCGCCGAAAAGGCGCTGCTGGCGTTCGGCCGCGAAGTGATCGAGAACGTGCGCGTCGCTGAACCGGTCTTTGCCACCATGCGCAAGCATTTCAGCGAGCAGGAGATCGTCGAATCGATCCTCGCGATCGGCTTCTACATGACGATGGCGCGGCTGACGGAAGCGACCGAGGTTGATCTCGACCCAGCCGCTGGTATGGCCGTCTTTAAGAGTGGCCAGAAGCGAACGGGCTGACATTGACCACGCCCCCGCTTGCAGCGATCATCAGCCGGTCCAACGATAGCGTGGAGCACAGGGATGACGAGTGAGCCCGGTTCGAGCGATCCGCGACCACTAGGCGAAATCGCCAGCTATCACGCCCACATCTACTACGATCCGGCGACCACGCGGGCCGAGGCCGAGCAACTGCGCACGTGGATCGGCGAGCGCTTTTCGGTCACGCTCGGACGGTGGCACGACGTCAAGGTCGGCCCGCACGATCAGGCCATGTACCAGGTCGCCTTTGCCCGCGAGGTATTTTCTGAGCTGGTCCCTTGGCTGATGCTCAACCATGGCAAATTGAGCGTCCTGGTCCATCCGAATACGACCAATCCGCGGCGGGACCATCTGGTCGATCCGATCTGGATCGGACCGGCGCTGGCCGTACATGGCGACAAGCTGCCAGAGCACGCCGAGATGGAAGAGGCGCCGGCACCGAATACCAATCCAATTCTCCGGCCTTGAGCCGCGGCTCCGCCGGTCGAAAACCCCGGCCCGTTTACCAATACAAGGCTTGAACCTGTGAATTCGGCCGGTCATGATGGCCGTGAGCGATTGTCTCGATTATGCCTTACTTTGGTTTGCATTATGGTGGGACTTATTCGGTGAATCCCTTAGGAATCATTCGATTCCGAAGCGCCGATCCGGGGACGAATGGATAGAGCCAAGACCAGCGCAGCCGGGCTTGCGTCAAGCCGCGGTAGCCGATTGCTCCGTGAGATGGCATTCGGCACGGCGGCGCTTGCCATGGCATTGGGGTTGGCCGCCTGGGTGACCGATTTCGACGTAGTCGGCTTGGTCAAGCCCGCATCCGCGAATGTCAGCAGCACATCCTCATTCGACGAGCGCTTCGGCCCCGCCTCGGTGCGGCGTTCGCTGACCATCAACTATCCCTGGCGTGCCGCCGCCCGCCCGCAGCGCGCGGACTTCGATGCGGAGTTCGCGTACATCGAAATCCTGTTGGGCGGGCAATCGCGCGAGGAGCAGCCGCGTGAGGAGAACGTGCAGCCTCCGCCGCCGGCTCCGACAGTCGAAGCGGCCATCCCGCTCCCGAGGTCCCGGCCGGTCCTGGCCAACCTTCAGTCGGCGAGAAGCGATCCGCAGCCGGTCTCGTCCGACAACCGCACCATGTTCGAGAAGCTTGCCGATCTGGTGCCGATGCGCTTCTCGCTAGCCTCGTTGACGCCGGGGGATGGGCTGCTTAGCGAGCGCAAGGATCTGGCGGCGCTAGGCTATGACAGTCAGACCGCCGTCTATGACATTTCGGCCCGCGCCGTTTACCTGCCGAGCGGCACCAAACTCGAGGCACACTCAGGCCTGGGCAGTCTGATGGACAATCCGGCACATGTCGACCAGCGCATGGTCGGCGCGACCCCGCCGAACGTTTACGATTTGAAGCCGCGCGAGAAACTGTTTCACGGTGTCGCGGCGCTGCGCATGACCCCGATTGGCGAAAACGAAATGCACGGGCGAACGGGCCTGCTGGTGCACAGCTACCTGCTCGGGCCCAACGGTGATTCCAACGGCTGCGTCTCGATCAAGGACTACGACAGGTTCCTGCAGGCCTACCGGAACGGCGAGGTCAAGCGGCTCGTCGTCGTGCCGAGTCTGCGCGAAGGCCTCACCGCGTCGCGGCGTTCGCCATCTCCGTCATGACCGCAGTTGCGGGCGATGCCGCCGATTCCGACACCCCGCTGCGGGCGGTCTTCAAGATCAGCCTGAACGGCAAGACGGTGTCGATCGCCACCGTAGGCCAGGCCTATCGCTTCATCACCAATCTCTCCTCGATCGAATGGATCGAATTTCGCGCGCTGCATGCCGAGGCCGTGCAAGCACTGCAGGGTGCCGCTGATAACGCGATGCTGACCGTACAGGCGACCAACGCTTTGCGTGCGCTGTTCGTCCGCGCGAAGCTGTTGTGAAGGCGCCGAGCCGCCAGCCAACGCCTTTGTTTACCCGGCTTGTCAGTGGATGCCCACGGCGGGTATGTCTCATGGACGCTCGAGAAGATATGTCCCAAGGAAACGCCCGCATGCCCGCAAGTGACGCCGAGATTGAAGACAATCGCCTGATCCGGGAATTGCTGCAGAACTGGGCGATCTGGCGCGATGCCGGAGACTGGGAGCGTTTCCGCACGGTCTGGCATCCGGACGGCCGCATGATGGCGACCTGGACGCAGGGCACCGGCGACGAGTTCATCGAAATCAGCAAGCAGGCCTGGGCCAAGGGCGTCAGCATCCTGCATTTCCTCGGCGGCATCTCGGTCGATTTAGCGGGAAATCGCGCGGTCGCGCAGACCAAGATGACGATCTCGCAGCGCGCCGAGGTCGAAGGCGTGCTGTGCGATGTGCTCTGCACCGGGAGATTCTACGACTTTCTCGAAAAGCGGGAGGGACGCTGGGGCATCGTGCTGCGCCAGCCGATCTATGAGAAGGATCGCATGGACCCCGTCACGCCGGGTACGGCGCCGGTGCTGGACAAGGCTCTCCTCGAGCAATTCCCGCCGGGCTACCGCCATCTCGCCTATTTGCAGACCCGCATCGGCTACACAGTCAAGCGCGACATGCCCGGCCTGAAGGGACCCGAGGTCGAGGCTTTGTATGCGCGCGGCGCGGCGTGGCTGCAGGGCAGGCCGCTTAGCTGATCTCCTTGCGCACCGTCGCTGCCGCGTCGCACATCGCCTTCAGCTTCCCAAACGCGACATGGCGCGGCATGTATTTCATGCCGCAATCGGGCGCGATGACCAGCCGGTCGGAGGCGACGTGCTTGAGGCCGTTGCGGATGCGGCCGGCAACCACATCGGCGGTTTCGATCTCGGGATTGCCGAGGTCGAGCACGCCGAGCATGATCTTCTTCGACGATAAATCCTTGAGCACGCCGAGATCGAGTTTCGGCTGCGCCGCCTCGATCGAAATCTGCTCGGCACTGGTGTCGGCAAGTTCAGCAAGGAAGGAATAGCCGGCCGGCTTGGTCGAGCCGGGGACGACCGCGGCATAGCCGAAGCACAGATGCACCACGGTCGGCACGGTGATGCCTTGCAGGGCGCGGTTGATCGCCTTGACGGCGTAGCGGCGGGCAAGGTCCGGGTTGTTGCGCACCCAGGGCTCGTCGAGCTGGATCACGTCCGCGCCGGCCTTTTGCAAATCGAGCGCTTCGGCGTTGACGGCTTCGGCAAATGCCATCGCCAGCTCTTCATCGTCCTTGTAGTACTCGTTCTTCGCCTGCTGGCTCATCGTGAACGGTCCGGGCAGGGTGATTTTGGCCGCGCGATCGGTATTCTCCCGTAGAAATTCCATGTCGTGCAGCTCGACCGGGCCGCGGCGTTTTACCGGACCGACCACACGCGGCACAGGCGTTTCGTGTCCGCTACGCGACGTGATCATCGCCGGATTTTCGTCATCGATGCCTTCAAGCGCGGTGGCGAAGCGATTGGAATAGCTCTCGCGGCGGATTTCGCCGTCGGTCACGATGTCGATGCCGGCGCGCTCCATGTCCCTGATCGCAACGATGGTGGCGTCGTCCTGCGCTTCTTCCAGGTGCTCCGCAGGCAGTCGCCACATCGCGTGCAGGCGTGTGCGCGGCACCACCTTTGACAACATCGCGCGATCGACCAGCCATTCCGGCTGCGGGTAGCTGCCGACGACGGTGGTCGGCAGCAGATGTTTCGGCAGGTTCATCAGTATCTCCTTGCTCTTATTGTTCCTCTCACGTCAAGCCGCGCGTGTCGCAGCCGCCGCAACCTCGTCCTTCACGGGATTGCGCAGCACGCCGATGCCGGACACCTCGACCTCGACCACGTCGCCATCCTTCATCCACAGCGGCGGCGTGCGGTAGGCGCCGACGCCGCCGGTCGTGCCGGTGACGATGACGTCGCCCGGAGCCAGTTCGGTAAAGGTCGAGCAGTAGGCGATCAGGGCAGGGACATCGAACACGAGGTCCGAGATCGGCGCGGCCTGCACTTCGACGCCGTTGAGGCGGGTCGCAATGGTCTGCTTACTGATATCAGGGATTTCGTCCGTCGTGACCAACCACGGTCCGAATGCGCCGGTGCCTACAAAATTCTTGCCGGGGGCGAATTGCGAGGTGTGGCGCTGCCAGTCGCGGATGCTGCCGTCATTGTAGCACGCATAGCCCGCAACATGCGCCAGCGCCTCTTCCCGCGAAATCCGGCGGCCGGCCTCGCCGATGATTACGGCCATCTCGCCCTCGTAGTCGAAACGCTCGGATTCCAGCGGCCGGATCATTGGCTGGCCGCCGCCGACCTGGCTGTTGGCGAAACGGGTGAAGATCATCGGATGCGGCGGCGTGGGATGGCCGCTTTCGGCAAGGTGCGTGGCGTAGTTGACGCCGATGCAGAAGATCTTGTCCGGGTCGGGCACGGTCGGCAGCAGCTCGATTTCGGCCAATGCGTAATCGGGGCGCTCACCCTGCAGCGCTTTCAGTTCGTCGAGCAATCCGTTGGCGAGCAGCGACTTCAGGGTCGGATAAGCCTTGAGCCGTTTTCCGGCGTCGATAATGCCTGCGTTCGTGACCAGGCCGTAGGTTGCCGTTTGACCGGCCTTGAAACTCGCGATCCTCATGTTGTGACACTCTCTTCGATGTTGGAAACGTAGGGCTGGATGGGCAGCACGATCTTGCCCGATCGGATCGGGACGCAGTCGGGCGGAAAGTCCTGGCGGAAGCGCGCGCCGGCTTCCTCTGCTCGGTCGAGAAAGCGCTCAAGGTGATCCATGGCGCCGCCAGGCAGATCGTGCAGCACCATCAGGCTCCACGGCTGCGAGCGGCACAGATCGAGGGCTCGGTCGACCCAGCCATCGGGATCGTCCCAGTCGCGCGGGATCGCATTCCAGAGTACGCAGCTATGCCTGTTGCGAACGAGGTAGTCGACCACGGAGGGCTTCAAGAGCCGCTGATCGAGATTGCCGCCGCCGCCGAACGGCCTGAACCAGCGCTCTGCATGAGCGAGGTTGCCGATTACGTCTTGTGTCCGGCCGATCTCGCTTTGTGCCGCTTCCGGATCGCGTTGCTGCCCGAGCGGCACGGAGTGCGTAAAGGTATGATTGCCGATCCAGTGGCCTTCATCATGCGCGCGCGCCGCCAGCCGGCGACGCTCGCCATCACCGAGCTTTTCGCCGATCACAAAGAACGTCGTCTTGATGCCGCGTTCGCGTAAGGTATCGAGCACGCGCGGCGTGACGCCGGGCTCGGGGCCGTTGTCGAATGTCAGCGTCAGGTCGAACACGCTCACACTCCGTCAGGTCGCAGGCTGCAGGGCAGTGGGCGCGACTTCGCCCGCGGAGTCTTGCCCGGCGCGTGTGCCGGTCTGCCAGATCGCGGCCTTGCGCTCGATCCATTTGATGGCGGCGTTGAAGGCGATCGCCATCGCCAGTACCAGCAGTACGCCGGCGAAAACGTGGGGGCTATCGAGAATGGTGCGGTAGCGCGAGATCAGATAGCCAATGCCCGCGGACGAGATCAGCATTTCCGACACCACCACACCGACGATCACGAGCGCGCCGCCGACGCGCAATCCCGACAGCACGGTCGGGATCGCTGCCGGAATGATGACGCGAACCAGCCGCTGGCTCAGCGTGGCGCCCATGCTGCGGGCGGCCAGCAGCAACTGCGGATCGATGGTCTGGATGCCTGCAGCGGTCGCCAGCATTGTCGGCAGAAAACCATAGATCGAAGCGAATGCGATCTTGGATTCCGAGCCAATGCCGAGCCAGACCGTGAAGACGGGATAGAGGATGACCAGCGGCACCGCATAGAGGCTCGAGACCATCGGCATGATCAGGATGCGCGGCCGCGGCAGGCTGCCGACGACGGCGCCGAGCAGGATACCGCCGCCGCAGGCGAACGCCATCGAGATCGCGACCTCGTAGAGCGTGACGGCAAGGGCGTGGCCGTATTCGCCCGCCTCGTTCCATCCGGCCGCGAGCGTCGAGGACAGCGACGGCAGAAACAGTTCCGGAATGAAGCCGGCACGCGGCAGGATTTCCCACAGCGCAATGAGCCCGATCACGATCAGTCTGCGAAGTGTTGCCGCGCTCATGCCTACCTCACGCCGATTTGCGGATGTGCCGCCAGATGCGGTCGCGCAGGCTGCCGAACGCGTCGCCGCTCAGCATCTCATAGGTGCGCGGGCGGGGCAGCGAGACCTGCAGATGATCGACGATGCGGCCGGGGCGCGGCGACATCACGATCACCTCGTCGGCGAGATAGACCGCTTCGGTCAAGCTGTGGGTCACGAATACTACCGTCTTGCCGGTCGCCGCCCAGATGCGCAGCAACTCGTCGCCCATGGTCATGCGGGTCTGTTCGTCGAGCGCCGCGAACGGTTCGTCCATCAGCAGCACTGGCGGATCCTGCACCAGGCCGCGCGCGATCGAGACGCGCTGTTTCATGCCGCCCGACAGCTCATGCGGATGGCGCTTGCCGAAGCCTTCGAGGCCCACAAGTTTCAAGGCGTCCTGCGCTCTGGCGCGTCGATCGCTCTTGGTGACGCCGCGCAGCGCCAGCGGAAACTCGACATTTTCTTCTGCCGTCAGCCAGGGAAACAGGCTGGCTTCCTGAAACACCACGCCGACCCGGTTCGGATCGGGCTCGGGGATCGGCGCGCCGCTGATGGTGATGGTGCCGGAGGTCTGCTGGCGCAAACCCGCCATCATCATCAGAAGTGTCGACTTGCCGCAACCGCTCGGGCCGACCAGCACCACGAAGCGGCCAGGCTTGACGTCGAGCGAAACGTCTTCCAGCGCGACAACGTCTTGCGTCGTGGTCTTGAAGATTTGCCCGACATTGCGGACTTCGATCGCGCCGGCCGGCTTCAGCGGGGTTATGTTCGCCAATGGCTGCATCGTGTTTCCACCCATCTGACCAGTTCATTGAAAGCAATCGCGATGGCGGCGATCATCACCACGCCGGCCAGCAGTTGCTTCATCTGGAAGTTCTCGCCCCAGGTCGCAATCTGGTGCCCGATCCCGTCGCGCGAGGCGTACATTTCGGCGAGAATGACGCCGGTGAGGTTGAAGATCATCGAGATCCGCAGCGCTTCCAGCAGAACGGGGAGCATGCTCGGCAGGTAGACGCGGAACGCGGTCTGAACAGGTGTCGCGCCATAGGAGCGGGCGACCGTCAAATGCTCGACCTTGACCGACTCCACCGCCGTCGTGGTCGACATGATCACGATGAAGATCGTCGAGAAGAAACCGAAGCCCACCTTCTGCGAAAAGCCGACGCCGAACACCAGGATGAACATCGGTAGGAAGATCGACTTCGGAATGCTGAAGGCGAAGAACAGCAGCGGCTTTGCCACCTCGGCAAAATAGCGCTTCTCCGCGATCAGGAAGCCGATCATCGCGCCGACGGGAACGGCGAGCGCGAACGCGGTCACCACCTCGGTCGCGGTCACCGCGAGATCCTTGCGCACGCTCGCGCGCTGCAAGAGCTCGCCAAGCGTTGAAAGCGTATCGGAGGCGGAGGGAAGCAGGCGCGGGTTGACGATGCCGGTCCGCGACAGGATTTCCCATATCGCAAACAGCGCCACCACAATGGCAACCCGCGCCGCCTTTACCGCTAACCCACCCTGCATCGCGCGTGTCTCAGAACTTGGTCGGAACCGGCTTGAACTGCGTCGAGATAATTTCCGCGGCCGGCGCAAGGTCCTTCATGCCGCCAGCTTTAGCCATGTCGAGCGCGAGCTGGAGCTGTTCCGGAATTTTCGGCCCGTCCATGCTGCCGTCGGTTTCCAGCTTCATGATCGTGTTCTCATATTCCAGCGCCGCGATCTCGGCGGGAATTTCATAGAGTTCGGTAATCAGCTTGACGGAAGCGTCCTTGTTGGCGCGCATGTACATCAGTGCGCCATAGAGCGCGTTCAGCGTCTTCTGTACGAGCTGCGGCTTGTCCTGCACGTATTTGTCGAGCGCGATCCAGCCGGCGGCGAGGTTCGGCGGCACCTCCTTGGAGAAGTCAAGGATGGTGCGCGCTTCCCCTGATTTTGAGATCTGGAAGCTCAGCGGCGAATAGACGACGGCCGCATCGACATTACCGGCGAGCAGGTTCGGCACCAGGCCGCCGCCGCCGACGGGTACGCGGGTGAATTCGATCTTCTTGTCCTGCTGGGTCCACAACGCCAGCAGGTCGGAGCCGGAGCCGGCGGAGGTGATGGCGACCTTCTTGCCGCTCAGGTCCTTCACCCCAAGCGTCGATTTCGAAAGCGTCATCAACTGCCAGCCGTAGTAGCCCGTTGCGGCGCTCGCGAGCACTTTGGAGTTCACGCCCTTCTTGCGCCCGGCCGATACCAGCGAAGTCGCGTCGAGGATCACATCGGCGGCGCCCGCCGCCATCGCCTCGAAGGTCTCGGCGCCGCCGCGATAGATCGTGAGTTCAGCCGCGATGCCTTCCTTCTCGAATAGTTTTTGGCGCACCGCGGTTTCCGCAATCGTCGTGGGCCAGTAGGTTTTCGTTGGAAGTCCGATGCGGACGGTGTCGGCAGCTTGCGCCATGCCTGATGCGCCAAGCACGGTGGCGGCCGCAACCGTTCCCAATATGTGGCGTCGCGTGATTCTCATGGTGACGTTTCCCTTTGCTTTTCTTGATTTGATTTGTTCTTCGAACGGTCGATCAGGCGGTGTTGCCACCTCCGAACGGTTTCGGTGTAGCGAGTTCGACGAGGTGCATGGTCGTCATGAAATGCTTCGAGAGCGCCGCGACCGCGGCATCGGCATCGCGCTTGAGCACGGCATGCAAGATTGCCGCGTGTTCGGCCTCGACATTGCGGGATTCTTCGCTGTTGCGCCGGATCGCAAGCCTTCGATAGCGTTCGCTCTGCTCGTGCAGGACGTCGCGGAAGCCGAGCAACCATTGCGAGCCGCAGGCGTTCACCAGCGTCCGGTGAAAGACTCTGTGCCGCACCACCCATTCTTCATAGTGATGGGTCGGATCGTCGGGGTAGGTGTAGGGCACGGCGCAGAGTGCCGCGAAAGATTTCTCCACCGAGGCAAGCCATGCCGCATCGCCACGCTCGATCGAACGGCGCAACGCCAGACCTTCGATATCGACGCGCGTCTGCGTCACGTCCCTGAGGTCGGCGGGCGATACCGGGCTGACCCGAAAGCCGCGCTGGTCGGACGCCTGCACCAATCCGTCCGCGACCAGCCGCGACAGCGCTTCGCGCACCGCGGCGAGGCTGACCGAAAACTGTTTGGCGAGACCGGCGATATGCAGCTTCTGGCCGGGTAGCAGCCGGGTCGAGAGAATATCCGCGCGCAGCCGTTCCTGAACGGCGGAGGTCAGGCTTCGCGGCCGTTCGTCGGCAGGACGCTCGCCAAAACTCAATCCGATACTGCTCATGGCGGGCAGCTTGGCGAGAGTGGGTGGGATCGTCAATCGAAAATCGATTTTTCGACTAAGTCGCTGTCCACGCTTGATTTCCTTTCTCGCCAACCCGGCTTCAAGCTGACGAGCCCCGAATATTTCTCGATGAGCCGGATCAAAAATCATCGTGACAGCCTCCTGCACTTGCCTTAGATAGTTCGCATGCGAAATAAATTGATCTCATCGATATGAGTCAGCGTCGCGAGCACCGGCTCGTGTTCCTGCTCAACGTCGCGCAACGCCGGCTGCAGCGCTGGATGGCGGCGCGGACGCAGAACAGCGGCGTCACCGCCGCGCAGTCTGGGTTGCTGTTCATCCTGGGCCAGCGCGACGGTGTGCTGATGGGCGAAGCGGGGGCGGCACTCGATCTCGGTCCGCCCGGTATCAGTGGATTGGTGGACCGGATGACGACGGCGAACCTGATCGAACGACGGGCCGATCCGGATGACGGTCGCGCGTGGCGTCTTTGGCTAACGCCGGCCGGCCGCGCGGCGATGGCGCAGTCGAAAGCCGGGCTCGCCGACGTCAACGCGCGGCTCACGGAAGGGTTCACCGACGCCGAGATCGATGTCGTTGCGCGCTGGCTCTCCACGATGCAAAGCAGATTTCCCAGAGGAGAAGACGAATGACCGAGCACATCAAGATCGAGAAGAGCGACGGGATTTTGAGCCTGACGATGGCTCGCCCCGACAAGAAGAACGCGCTGACGAACGCGATGTACGGCGCGCTTGCGGACGCGATCGAAGCCGCCGAGACGGATTCATCCGTCCGCGTGCTGCTGATCCGCGGCGAGGGCGATATGTTCACCGCCGGCAACGACGTCGGCGAGTTTGCAGCCATTGCAACCGGCACACTTCAGGGCGAGCGCCATGTCGGCCGCTTCCTGCAGGCGCTTGCACATTCGAGCCGCCCGCTGGTCGCCGCCGTTCAGGGCCGCGCCGTCGGCATCGGCACCACGATGCTCTTGCACTGCGATCTCGTCGTGCTGGCGGAGAATGCGCTGTTGTCGACGCCGTTCGTCAACCTTGCGCTGGTGCCGGAAGCTGCTTCCAGCCTGCTCATGCCGCTCCGCATCGGCTATGCCCGCGCCTTCGAGATGTTCGCGCTCGGTGAGGCGGTCGATGCCAAATCCGCATTCGCCTGGGGACTTGCCAACCGCGTGGTGCCGCTCGACAAGCTCGATGCGGAAGCGAAGGCTTTCGCGTCCCGGTTGGCGAAACAGCCGGCAGGCGCCGTCAGCACGACCAAACGGCTGATGCGCAATCCGGAACTCCTGATGGCGCAGATCAGGGCGGAGAGCGAGCAGTTCGCGGCTCGCTTAAAGACGATGGAGGCGCGAGAAGCCTTTGTCGCGTTCGCCGAGCGCCGGCCGCCGGACTTTTTGAAACTGGCAAGCTAGCCGGCGCCGGCCGCATTGAAGATCGTTTTTCCTTGCTTGCGACGGCGAGGCAATTGACCGCCCGTGGCGGCCCAGCTACCTCTTTGGGCCGCCCGCGGGGGAAACAAATGAACAAGAACAATGACACTTCCGAATTCGATTACGTCATCGTCGGCGCTGGCTCGGCCGGATGCGTGCTCGCCAATCGATTGACGGCCGACGGCAAGTACTCCGTCCTGTTGCTGGAGGCCGGGCCGAAGGACACCAATCTCTGGATCCACGTGCCGCTCGGCTACGGCAAACTGTTCAAGGAAAAATCCGTCAACTGGATGTACCAGACCGAGCCGGAACCGGGATTGAACGGGAGGCAGGTGTTCCAGCCGCGCGGCAAGGTGCTCGGCGGCTCCAGTTCCATCAACGGCCTGCTCTATGTGCGCGGCCAGCATGAGGACTACGATCGATGGCGGCAGCGCGGCAATGCCGGCTGGGGCTATGACGACGTGCTGCCCTATTTCAAGAAGGCCGAGAACCAGCAGCGCGGCGCCGACAAATATCACGGTGCCGACGGTCCGCTGCCGGTATCCGACTGGCGGCATCATGATCCCCTGTCGGAAGCCTTTGTGATCGCTGCGGCCGAGACCGGCATTCCGACCAATCCCGATTTCAATGGCGCGACCCAGGAAGGCGCAGGCTTCTTCCAGACCACGACAAGGCGTGGCCGACGCGCCAGCACGGCGTTCTCGTATCTTCGTCCCGCCAGGAAGCGGCCTAACCTGCACATCGAGACTTCCGCGCTGGCACAGCGCATCCTGTTCGAAGGCCGCCGCGCCAAAGCGGTCGAGTACAAGCAGGAAGGCCGCGTGCGCACTGCACGGGCACGCAAGGAAATTCTGGTCTCCAGCGGCGCGTACAACTCGCCGCAACTACTGCAGCTCTCCGGCGTCGGACCGGCGGATCTGTTGAAGCAGCATGGCATCGAAATCGTGCTCGACGCGCCCGGCGTCGGCAACGATCTGCAGGACCACATGCAGGTCCGCCTGATCACGCGCTGTTCGCAAAAGTGCACGCTCAACGATGTCGTTAACAATCCGATCCGCAAAATGATGGCGGGCATTCAGTACGCAGCCTTGCGCAAGGGACCGTTGACGATCGCCGCCGGCACGTCAGGCGCTTTCTTCAAGACCAGCCCACGGCTGGCGTCGCCCGACATTCAGATCCACTTCCTGCCGTTCTCGACCGACAAGATGGGCGAGAAACTTCACGCGCTTTCCGGCTTCACCGCATCAGTCTGCCAATTGCGCCCCGAAAGCCGCGGCTCGCTGCGCATCAGGAGCGCCGATCCTTCCCAACCGCCGGAAATCCGCATCAACTACCTCGCCACCGAAACCGATCGCCGCGCTTTCATCGACGGCATCCGCATCCTGCGCAAGATCCTCGCAGCCCCTGCGCTGAAGGCTTACGCGGTCTCAGAAGTCGATCCGGGTTCGAAGGTGCAGAGCGACGACGAATTGCTCGACTTCTGCCGCCGCACCGGCAGCACGGTCTATCACCCGACCTCGACTTGCCGCATGGGCAGCGATGCGCTCGCGGTCGTCGACCAGCGCTTGCGCGTGCGCGGCATCGAGGGCCTTCGCGTGGTCGACGCCTCGATCATGCCGGACCTGATGTCGGGCAATACCAACGCGCCGACCATCATGATCGCCGAGAAGGCGTCCGACATGATTCTGGAGGATGCGCGGTAGGCAACAGCGCGCCAGCGGCAAACACCGCTGTCATCATCCGCGAAGGCGGATGATCCAGTACGCCGTGACGTCTCGGCTCTTACCTCCGCTGGCGGCTACTGGATGCCCGCCTTCGCGGGCATGACGACGATGTCGCGCATCATCCCTTATACTCCCGCACCCGCTTGAGCATCTGCTCGACATGGGCGATCGGGGTTTCCGGCTGGATGCCGTGGCCGAGGTTGAAGATCAGCCGTCCTTGCGCGTAGTTCGCCAGCACGTCGTCGATGGCGCGGTCGAGTGCGGCGCCGCCTGCGATTAACGCCAGCGGATCGAGATTGCCCTGCACGGCGACACGGTTCTGCACGCGCTCGCGGATCATGGAAGGTTCGGCTGCCCAGTCGATACTCACCGCGTTCACGCCCGTTGCCTCCACATAGGCCGGCAGCAGCGCACCGGCGCCGCGGGGAAAGCCGATGATCTTGGCATCAGGCACTTGCGCGCGTACGCCGGCAACGATGCGCTTCGCCGGCTCGATCGACCAGCGCTCGAATTCGCGCGGCGGCAGCACGCCGGCCCAGGTGTCGAAGATCTGCAAGCAATCGGCGCCGGCCTTGAGCTGGCCGAGCAGATACTGGATCGAATTCTCCACCAGCACGTCGATGATTTCAGCGAATGCCTCGGGATGACGATAGGCCATCATCCGCGCCGGCGCCTGGTCCGGCGTGCCCTGTCCTGCAACCATGTAGGTTGCGACCGTCCAGGGCGCGCCGCAGAAACCGATCAGCGCGATCTCAGATGCGAGCTCGCGCTTCACGCGGCGTAGCGCTTCGTAGACCGGTTCGAGCTTGCCGAAATCGGCATGACGCGCGAGCGCCGCCACTTGCTCCGGAGTATCGAGCGGATCGAGCCGCGGACCTTCGCCGGCCTCGAAGCGCACGGAGCGGCCGAGCGCGTAGGGAATGACGAGAATGTCGGAAAAGATGATCGCAGCATCGAAGTTGAAACGGCGGATCGGCTGCAGCGTTACCTCGGCAGCATATTCCGGCGTAAAGCACAGGTCGAGAAAGCTTCCCGCCTTGGCGCGCAGCTCGCGATACTCCGGCAGATAGCGGCCGGCCTGTCGCATCATCCACACCGGCGGCACCTTCTGCCTGCGGCCGGAGAGCACTTCGACAAAAGGTTTCACGACGGATTTCTGAGACAAAACGTGGATTCCTGCGGGCGCGGCTGATGCGCCTCTGATACACGCAGGTTCCCTCGAGGCCAAGGACGGATAGCGAAGGCAAACGTGGAACCGGCGTAAAACGGGACCGTTATCTCATTCATGGAGGTACCTATGGCCCAGAAGTTCAATCCTGCTGCGCATGACAAGCACGCCGACGATCCTCGCGAAGCGCTGAAGGCCGACCGGGAAACCCATGAAAAACTCGAGGCTGGGCTGGTCGACACCTTTCCGGCATCAGACCCCGTGAGCGCTGCGCAACCAGCGCCATCGAAAGCCGATCACGAACACGAGAATCCATCGCTGTGGCACAAGGTTCGCGCCGCCTTCCGCTAATGCAAAAATGGCGCGAATCGTCTCGCGTGGCAAACGGTTTCCCCAAGGGGAGGCCGTTTCTGTTTGTACTTCAATAATGCGGCGGCGGCTCGTTCGCCGGGCCGGGCAAGTTGTTTTCGGCTTCCCGCAGGCGCTCCTTCAGTTCAGCCAATTGGCGCGTCAACGCGTCGATCTGGTGCCACTGTGCGGTAATCGTGTGGTTTAGCACCTCGATCGTCTCATCCTGGAACGTCGCCCGTATTTCCAGTGCGTCGAGGCGCTCGCTCAGTGCGGTGACGTCATTCGTGCGCGCCATCGTTCCCTCGCCGCTGCCGCAGGCCGTGGCCCAGCGCCACGCGTTCGTCGAACACGAAGCATTCACCGCGCCAGCGGCTCTCATTCTCCGGTACGCCTTCGAGATAGCGGAGGATGCCGCCCTTGAGATGATAGACCTCGTCAAATCCGTGCGCCAGCAGATAGGCGCTGGCCTTCTCGCATCGGATACCGCCGGTACAGAACATCGCAATCCGCTTGTGCTTCGCCGGATCGAGCTTCTGTGCGGCGAATTCCTTGAACTGCCCAAAGCTCTTGATGCCGGGGTCGACGGCGCCTTCGAACGTCCCCATCGCCACTTCGAACGCGTTACGGGTGTCGATCACCAGCGTGTCGGGCGCTGCGATCAATTCGTTCCAGTCGGACGGCTCGACATAGATGCCGACCTGTTGCGTCGGATCGACCGCAGTATCTCCGAGCGTGACGATTTCCTTCTTCAGCCGGATCTTCAGCCGCCGAAACGGCATCTCGGAAGCGGTCGAAAATTTGAGTTCGAGATTACCGAGCCGCCCGTCGAAATGGGCGCCGTGCTGCAATTCGCCGACGAACGCGTCGATGCTCGCATCGCCGCCCGCAACCGTGCCGTTGATGCCCTCATGCGCCAGCAGCACGCTGCCCTTCAGCCCGAGGCCTGCAGCAAACGAGCGCAGCGGCTCGCGCAACTCCCGGAAGTCCGGTAGCGCGGCGAATTGATAGAAGGCTGCGACCTTGAGCGGCATGGCGATCGTTTATCAGGCGGGCCGCGCAGGGGAAACCCCGTCGTCGTCCCTGCCTAGTGCGCAATCGCGCACAGGCGCAGGGACCCATAACCACCAGACGTCGGAATGGCAGAAGGCGTCTACCGCAGTGCCTTTTCCATAGGACACAGCGTATGGGCCCCTGCTTTCGCAGGGGCGACGGAGATCGTGACTTTTCTTGGCATGCCAGCCATTGCCCTGCCGGGGATGAATATGCCAAAGAACCGTCTGTAAACCCGCCCGATGCTCCCGCGGGATGCTCAAGAAACGCTGAAAAGAAAGCACTCGCGATGAGGAATTTCCATTTCGCCGGCCGCTCGACGGTCCATGCCCAGAACGCGATGGTAGCAACGTCGCATCCGGAGGCCGCATTGGCCGCAATCGACGTGATGCGGGCGGGTGGCACGGCGGCGGACGCCGCGGTCGCGGCTTGCGCGCTGCTCGGCGTCATCGAGCCGCAATCGACTGGCATCGGGGGCGATTGCTTTGCGCTGATCCAGCCCAAGGGCGAGGGCAAGATTGTCGCCTATAACGGCTCCGGCCGCGCGCCGATGGCGGCCAAGGCCGAATGGTACCTCGAACGCAAGATCCATTCGGTGCCGCTGACCTCGGCGCATGCGGTGAGCATTCCCGGCGCGATCGACGCCTGGGAGACGATCCTGCGCGACCACGGCAAGATGGGACTCGACACGCTTCTGCAGCCCGCGATCAAGGCTGCCGAGGAAGGCTACGTCGTCGCGCCCCGTATTGCTTTCGACTGGAAGAACCAGTTCGAGAAGCTGAAGAACGGCACCAACACCGAGCGCTATCTGCTGCCGCACGGCAAGCCCGCGGTCGCCGGCGACATGATCCACCAGCCCGAACTGGGAAAGACCCTGCGTGCGATCGCCAAGAACGGACGCGACGCGTTTTATACCGGCGAGATCGCCGCGGATATGGTGGAGACGCTGCGCGGCATCGGCGGCCTGCACACGCTGGAAGATTTCGCCGCACATTCGACCGAGACGACATCGCCGATCGGCACGATGTACAAGGGGCACGATGTCTGGCAGTGCCCGCCGAACGGTCCTGGCATCACCATGCTGGTGATGCTGAACATCCTCTCCCGCTTCGATTTGACGAAATTCGCGCCGCTCAGCGTCGAGCGTTTCCATCTGGAGGCGGAAGCCGCGCGCATCGCCTACATGATGCGCGAGCAGCACGTCGCCGATCCGCAGCATGTTCATGTCGATGTCGCCGGCATCCTCGCCAAGGAATTCGCCGACGAGCACATCAAGAACATCAGGATGGACCGGCTGCTCGAATTGCCCAACGTCGCGCCGCCGATGAACCCGTCGACCGTCTACATCACGGTGGTCGACAAGGACCGCAACGTCTGCTCGTTCATCAACTCGATCGCGCATTCGTTCGGTTCGGCGATCGTTTCCAACAAGACCGGCATCCTCCTGCAGAATCGCGCCGGCGGCTTCCGGATCCAGCCCGGCCATCCCAACTGCATCGCGCCGGGCAAGCGGCCGCTGCACACCATCATCCCGTCGCTCGCGACCAAGAACGGCCGCGCGGTTATGCCATTCGGCGTGATGGGCGGACAGTATCAGCCGGTGGGGCAGACGCACGTGCTGACCAACATTCTGGACTATGGCTGCGATGTGCAGGAAGCCATCGATATGCCGCGCGGCCTGCATTACGAGGGCGTCTACCAGCTCGAGGACAGCGTGCCGGCCGAGATCGTCGAGGGCTTGAAGAAGATCGGCCACAAGACCACGAGCGTGGTCGGTCCGCTCGGCGGCGGCCAGGCTATCTGGATCGACTGGGACAAGGGTACGCTGACCGGCGGTTCCGATCCCCGCAAGGACGGTTGCGCGCTGGGTTACTGAGCGTCTAGAAGCTCCGTCTATCCAGAAAGAGGTTCAACAGATGCGCTTCTCGCGACGCACGATCTTCCGGACCGCACTTGCCGCCGTGGCAGCCGCGGTTTCCACGCCCGCTGCCATCAGGATGGCAGCGGCCCAGACCGCAGGAAAACCCATGACCACTGCTTCAGGCTTGCAGATCATCGACAGCAAGGTCGGCACCGGCGCCTCGCCCAAGACCGGCCAGACCTGCGTCATGCATTACACCGGCTGGCTCTACGAGAATGGTCAGAAGGGCAAGAAGTTCGATTCCTCCGTCGACCGTAACGAGCCGTTCGAGTTCAAGATCGGCCAGCGCCAGGTGATCGCCGGTTGGGATGAGGGCGTCGCATCGATGAACGTCGGCGGCAAGCGCACGCTGATCATTCCGCCCGCGCTCGGCTACGGCGCGCGCGGCGCCGGCGGCGTCATTCCGCCGAATGCGACGCTGATGTTCGACGTCGAATTGCTGGCGGTGAAGTAGCCGCACACTGAACGAGGGAGCGCATCGTGAAGGTCTCGATCCTCGACGACTATTTCGACACGCTGCGCACCCTCGATTGTTTCGGCAAGCTGGCCGGACACGACGTCACGATCTGGAACGATCACGTCCAGGATGTCGATGCGCTGGCGGAGCGCCTGCGCGATACCGAGGCGCTGGTGCTAATCCGCGAGCGCACGCAGATCCGGACGCCGCTGCTGGAGCGTCTGCCGAAACTGAAGCTGATCAGCCAGCGCAGCGTCTATCCCCATATCGACATCGATACCTGCACCCGGCTCGGCATCATCGTGTCGTCGAGCCAGCATGCCGATACGCCATCCTATGCGACCGCCGAATTCACCTGGGGCTTGATCCTGGCGGCTATGCGCGCCATTCCGCAGCAGATGGCGGCGCTCAAGGCCGGCAAATGGCAGATCGGCGTCGGCCACACGCTGCGTGGCAAGACGCTCGGCATTTATGGCTATGGGCGGATCGGTGCCGTCGTCGCCGGCTACGGCAAGGCGTTCGGCATGAACGTGCTGGTATGGGCGCGCGAACCGGCCATGGCGAAGGCCCGCGCCGACGGATACGAGACCGCTGCAAGCAAGGCTGATTTCTTCGAACGATGCGACGTGCTTTCGCTGCACATGCGGCTCGTCGATGCCACGCGCGGCATCGTGAAAGCAGAAGATCTGGCGCGCATGAAGCCGTCGGCGCTTCTGGTCAACACCAGCCGTGCGCCGCTGATCGAGCCGAACGCGCTGGTCAATGCACTGCGCGCCGGAAGACCTGGCATGGCGGCGGTGGACGTCTACGAAAAGGAGCCGCTCCGCGACGTCAACGATCCGCTCCTGAACATGGACAACGTGATCTGCACGCCGCATCTCGGCTACGTCTCGCGCGACGAATACGAAATCCAGTTCACCGATATCTTCGATCAGATCGTTGCGTATGCCGCCGGAACACCGACGAATGTCGTCAATCCGGATGTGATGTCCAGACGGCGTTGAATAGGCGGGGTGCGCCCGGCCATGACGAAAACCGGGACGCCTATGCGCCGCCGGCTCCCTTAATCTTCTGGTTTGCGGCCCCGGATTTCGATACCGTCCGGGACAAACGATATTTCGAGAAGGCGCCCAATGACCGGCACGCATGACCACACCCATTCGCATCACTCCCACGATCACGACGAGCGCTGGAAACATGACGGCGTCCGCGTGATTCCCGGTAATCAGCTCGATCCCAACGTGCCCTCGACCGCGGGCATGGACCGCAAGGCCGCGATCAATTTCGCCCGCGTCGGCGCGCAGAAATTGTGGGCGGGCACGGTGACGATCCGGCCCGATGCCAAGACAGGCGCGCATCACCACGGCCATCTCGAAAGCATCATCTATGTCGTGAAAGGCAAGGCGCGGATGCGCTGGGGCGAACATCTGCAGTTCACCGCCGAGGCCGGCCCCGGCGATTTCATCTTCGTACCGCCCTACGTGCCGCATCAGGAGATCAATGCCAGCCGCGACGAGGTGCTGGAATGCGTGCTGGTGCGCTCTGACGGCGAGGCGGTGGCGATCAATCTCGACATCGAGCCGGTGGAAAAGCCGGAGACGGTGCTGTGGGTCGATCCCGTGCACCGCGATCCCGCCGAGAAGAAGTAACGATTGCAACGTTACCTGGCATCGCCGCCGCTTGAGAGAATCCCATGACGCTTGTTCGCTACGAGAGCACGGGCCACGTCGCCACCATCACGATGGATCGCAGATCCTCGCACAACGCGCTCAACAACGCCTTGTGCGACGAACTGCGGCAGGCCTGGCAGCGTTTTCACGACAGCGACGATCGCGTGGCGGTGCTCGCCTCGTCGGAGGAGGCGTATTTCTCGGTCGGCGCCGACGTGAAGGATCTCCCTGTCAACATGTGGCACGCGGTGCCCGGCTTGGGCGTCGAGCTGGACAAGCCGGTCATTGCCGCCACATCCGGATGGGTCGTCGGCGGCGCCTTCGTGCTGGTGCAGATGGCCGACATGTGCGTGGCCTCGGAGACGACGCGCTTCATCTACCCCGAGGGCAAGATCGGCACCACCGCCGGCGGCGTCTCCTCGGTGATGGCGCGCATGCCGCACAAGATCGCCATGGAATTCCTGCTGGTCGGTGAGGAAATGTCGGCGGAGCGGGCCTATCAGATTGGCTTCGTCAACAAGGTCGCGCCGAAGGGGCGGCATGTCGTGCTCGCCCAGGAGATGGCCGCAAAAATCGCCGCCAACGCGCCGCTGGTGGTTCAGGCCCTGAAGAAGCTCGCCCGCGATGCGATGCCGAAGGGACCCCTGGAGACGGTCGCCGAGGTGCGCCGGCTGCTTGACGTCGTGCGCGACAGCGACGACCTCAAGGAAGGCGTCAAGGCGTTTGCCGAAAAGCGCAAGCCTGATTTCAAGGGCAAGTAGCGGCCATTCGCCGCCGGGTTCCAGTGAACGCGCGCCAACTCGCCGCCAGAAAATAATTTGAAACGGGATGTCGGACCTGTCTTCCGTCCGTTCGTCCTAGGTCCGACCCCCGCGAAAAGGAGCCCATCATGGCTAAAATGATCTTCGTCAATCTGCCTGTCAGCGATCTCGCCCGCTCGACCGCCTTCTACCAGGCGATCGGCGGCGAAAAGAATCCGCAATTCTGCGATGACACGGCGTCCTGCATGGTGTTTTCCGAGACCATCTACGTCATGCTGCTGACGCACGACAAATACCGCCAGTTCACCCCGAAGAAGATCGCCGACGCCAAGGCCACCAGCCAGGTTCTGATCTGCCTTTCTGCCGACAGCCGTGAGGCGGTAGACGACATGGTCAGCAAGGCGCAAAGCGCAGGCGGCGGCGCCGATCCGGGCCCGAAACAGGATTACGGCTTCATGTACGGTCGCAGTTTCGAAGATCCCGACGGCCACCATTGGGAAGTGATGTGGATGGATGTAGCGGCCGCAACCGCTGCTCAGTCCGCCACGGCCGCCGCCTGATATGAATGCAGGAATCGTAGGGTGGGCAAAGCGATAGCGTGCCCACCATTACGTTCGCGATCCACCGAGAGATGGTGGGCACAGCGCTATCGCGCCTTTGCCCACCCTACACCTCTGTTAGACCTCATCGCGTGACGACGGCCGCTTCGCCGACGCGCGTTTGCGCGTACGCTGGAGCGATCAGTAACCAGGCCAACCGCAGACGGCGAACAAAAGCAGTTACAGAAATTCAAATTCATTTCAAAGCCGATCGACTTATCCCGACATCGCACAGGGTCGCACGCGCGTTCGATGTGGCAGAATTATCACTCGCGCGGCTGGCTCGCCCGCGGGTTAGCGATTGCGAAATCGAAACGCGTTCAATGCGATGGACATAAAATTCGGGAGCCATCACACTCAATTTCGCCGCAATGTCATCTCGTCCCTGAATTCTGTGACAGATCGTCCGTGAAGCTAGCAAGCCGATCATTTTCTGTTCTGTCCGATTCGATGATGCGCACCGGCATCACCGCGGGACTTCTTTTTGTTCTCGCGCACTTTGCGATGCTGATCGGCGTCACCGCACCGGAAAAATTCTATTTCGACGAGGTGCATTACGTCCCGGCGGCGCGGCAGATGCTCGAGCCGGTGATGCGAGAGCCGATGCTCAATCCGATGCATCCACCGCTCGCCAAGCAGTTCATCGCTCTGTCGATCCATTCATTCGGCGACGGACCGCTGGGCTGGCGGTATCCCGCCGTATTGTTCGGATCCCTCGCTGTTGTAGGGGTGTATCTGTGCGGCCTGGCGCTGTTCGCCGCTCAGGGCCCGGCGATTGCGGCGAGCCTGCTCGCCTTTTTCAATCAGATGCTGTTCGTGCAATCGCGGATCGCGATGCTGGATATTTTCGCGCTCGCTTTCGGCCTGTTCGCCATCGCGGCATTCATGCATGGCTTTCGAAGAGAGCGGCCGCATCTGTGGTTCGCGCTTGCCGGGATCGCCTTTGGCCTGTCGGCCGGCTGCAAATGGAGCGGGCTGTTCGCGCTCGCAGTCTGCATCGCCATCGTCGCCGTGATCCGCTTGATGCAAAGCTGGCGCACTCACTTCGCGGATGCCCGGCCGGAGGATTGGTACCGGCCCGATCTCTGGTCCGGCTTCAACGCCTGGCATTTCGCCCTGTGCTTCGTTTTGGTTCCGACGGTGGTTTATGTCGCGACCTTCATTCCGCTTTATGGACTATCGATCGCGGATATTCTGGAAGCCCAGAGACGCATCCTCAGCGACAACACGACGACCGCGATCGCGGGGCACACTTACATGAGTTCATGGCCGTCGTGGCCGTTCCTGGTGCGTCCGGTCTGGTATCTGTTCGACAAGATCGACGAAGACCGTATCGCCGCCGTGGTCTTCCTCGGCAACCCGCTGATCCTGTGGCCGGCGCTGATTGCGGTCGCGATCTGCCTGCGCGACTGGATCGTGACGCGACGGGTCGACGCCTTCCTGATACTGGCGTTCTATTTCGGCCCATACCTCGCATGGGCATTGCTGCCGCGAACGCTCGGCTTCATCTATTACTATCTGCCGGCGGCGACCACAGCGAGCTTTGCGCTGGTGTATGCCTTGAAACGCGGCAGAATGCCCGGTTGGGTGCTATGGGCTTATGTTGCAATCGGCTTTGCCGGCTTTGCCGCAATGTTGCCGATATCGGCCGCGTTCATAGGTACCTCGATGGCGACGTTCAGCCGCCTGATGATCTTCCAGAACTGGATTTGAGGCGGCCACTCGCGCGGTTTAGCCATGGAAAATCCGCCTGCCGCTGGCGCGGCAGGCGGATCGGCTTTCAAGACCTCACCTTTCAAAACCTCACTTGGAGGCGGTCTTGCTATCCATGTTGACGACCTGAACGCGGCGGTTGGTCGGGTCCATCGGCGCGTTCGCATCCTTCGGCTTGGTCTCGCCGTAACCGACCGTCACGAGATTGGAACCGGCGATGCCATACTTCTCGGTCAGGTAGTTCTTGATCGTATCGGCACGGCGCTCGGAAAGATCCTGGTTGTAGGCCTCGCTGCCGATCGCGTCGGTATGACCGGCGACCACGAAGGTCGAACCCTTCAGGCTCGAATCGGAGAGTGCCTTGCCGAGCTCCTGCACCGCGGAAACCGAGTTCTTGCTGATGTCGGCCGAATTGTAGTCGAACTGAATTTCGAGATCGATCTTCGGCTTGCTTGCGGCAAGTTCCGCGATTTCCTGGCGCTCGCCGAGCGACAGCGACCGGGTCTTGCGGTTGCGTAGGGTGTCGACGAAGCCGACTTCCTTGGCCTTTGCGGCAGCATCCACCGGCTGCTGCGGGCCGGTCGAAAGGCCGCGGGTCGCGCCCGGCTTCGGCTTCAGAGCATCCAGGATCTTGTCGGCCGAGACGGTGTCGCCGGCGACGGCCAGCCCCGCCGTCATCGACAGCGCGGCGCCGATAGTCATGATCGAGAGAAAGCGGGTCATTGTCGTAATCCTCACTGTTAACGCCTGCAAACTGGCGTGCATGACGTTTTGATGCTGCGACGATAGGACGGGTTCAAAGCAGGCAATGTGATTCAAATCACATTGGTGAAGGCTGCCTGATGTCGAAGTCGAGTCCGGTGACGCCGGAGGTCGCGGCGCTAGCTAACGCTGTCGTGACTGAACGGTCTGAGCAGCGGGCAACGACGCTTCGCCGGATAACGGGCCGCTCCATCACTTCCCGCCGCTGACTTTGGAAAAGAAAAAAGCGGCTCGTCGCGCCGGCGCCGATCTGTGGACAACAAATCGGCCAGATGCGCGTCTAGCAAAACTGCTCGCAAAAAATCTGAAGAAGAATTCGTTCGGGGCAACCAAACGGGCGGGCCGGGTGTTACAGTCAGTCAAACGTCAGCGTGAGTATCTGGGTCATCGCACCAGCGCATCGGAGCCAGCCGGTTCCGGAAGTTCAATGCCAACACTGATCGGCGCGGCGATGATCGCCGCTGCAATCTTGCTGTCGACGCTGCTCAACGCGCTCGGCAGCCGCTATGTCGGGTTTGAAAGCCCGACGGAGGAGAGCGCGTGGCTGGTCGATCGCCTCACCGGCCATGTCTACAAATGCCATGCGCCGCAGCCCGGTCGCGCCTCCTGCGAGGCCGAGATCGCAACCGGCAGCGTCGGAGAGCAGCAGAAGCGGTGAGGTGAGTTCGCGCCGCGAGGCGGCGGTCAGGGAACCCGGGACTCCCCACACGCGCGAATCCCGCTACATTGCCGTGCGATGCCCCGCGCGACTAAACCCCATCCCCTGACCAAGCTGGAAGCCCGGCGAATCTGGCTGCACGCTCAACGGCTCGACACCAGCGAACCGTTCGGCGCCGGACCGCAGGCGGTCGCGGCCGCGGTAGACCATCTGGGCTATGTGCAGATCGACACCATCCACGTCATCGAGCGCTGTCATCACCACATTCTCTATAGCCGCATCCCGGCTTACGCCCGCGCCGACCTGCGCCAGGCGCAGAGCGTCGACAAGAGCGTGTTCGAATACTGGACCCACGCCCTGTCCTATGTGCCGGCGAAGGATTTTCGCTTCTTCGTTCCGGCGATGCGAGAGCACCGGCGCGAAGGCCACCCATGGTTTGCTTCCGTCAAGCCGGAGGACACCCGCAAGGTGATGCGGCTGTTGCGGCGCGATGGCGCGCTCACGATCCGCGACATCGAGGACGACATTCTGACCGAGAAAGAGCATCTATGGCAGAGCCGAAAACCCTCGAAACGGGCGCTGCAGCTTGCCTTCTACACCGGCGAGGTGACGATCTCCGAACGCACCGGCATGCTCAAGACCTATGAGCTGATGACGCGGCATTTCGGTTGGGACAAGCCGCCAAAGCCGGCTCCCTCGGTGGAGATCACCGCCTACCTGCTCGACCGCGCGCTTCGCTCCCAAGGCGTCGTCAGCCTGGATTCCGTCTGTCATCTCGACGCGCCGAGCAAGCCGGCGGTGCGGCGCCTGATCGAGGCGCGGGTGCGGCGCAAGGAACTGGTTCCGGTCGCGCTCGAAGGCGCAGGCAAGCAGGAGCACTGGGCCCGGCCGGAAGTGCTGGAGGCGAATGGGACGGCGGATGTAAGCGATGGCCCGGTGCACATTCTTTCGCCGTTCGATCCCCTGATCATTCAGCGCAAGCGCACCGAACTGTTCTTCGATTACGGCCACCGCTTCGAGGCCTATGTGCCGAAGGAGAAGCGCCTGTTCGGCTATTTTGCGCTGCCGGTGCTGGTCGGCGAAGACATCGTCGCCGCCATCGATCTCAAAACCGACCGCCAGAACAAGAAACTCCTGATGCAGAAATGGAGCTGGGTCGGCAAGGGTGCGGTGAGGGCGGCGCGCAAGGACTACAAGCGGCGCATCGAGGAAGAGCTGGATCGCTTCGAGCGGTTTCAGTTGGGGGAGTAGCGTTTGCGTTCAGGAACCCGACTCCGCCTCATCGGTTAGTTCCATGTGCCACAGCCCGGGAGGGCGACATGGGCAAGGACAAATCGGTTCTGGAGAAATTCACCGACACGGTGAAGGAGATTGCGAACACCGCAACGGAAGCTGCCAGCCAGGCGCTGAAAGCCGACGAGCCGGGGTTCAAGGCCGACGAACGCGCGGCAGGCTACGTGCCGCTTGCCGCCGACGGTCTTGTGTCCGATCCGCTGATGGTGCCGCCGACCGCAGCCGCGCCCGCACGGCGGAAGCGCGCAACGAAACAACGGCGCAGCGCGCCGGTGGCCAGGGCCGCGAAAGCCAGAGCTGCCAAGTCTCGAACGGCCAAGACTCGAACGGCCAAGTCTCGAGCAGCCAAGACTCGGACTGCGAAGACTCGAGCTGCGAAGGCCGGAGCCGCCAAGACTCGAACCGCACAGGCGCGGGGCGCCAAGAAGACGGCGAAAAGGTCAGCCGCAAGGAAGTCGAGCAGCCAGAAATCAAGGCCAGCGAGCAAGGCTGCGAGAAGCGCGAAGAAGGCCACCGCAAAGAAGTCTCGCAGTAAAGCTCGACGCGCTTAATGCGGGCGGGGCGAAAGCCGCATGGCCGGGTCGGGGACTGCTCCAGTGCGGCGTTCGGCGCGAGGACTGCCTGAGCCCTGTGCCGGGTTAAGAGCAGGCCGTCCGGAGCCAATTCCCCTTAGGAGGCCGTTAACTCTTAACTTCACGTTCCCTCACGAATTCATGATCGCTGACGAATATTGACATTCGTCATTCGCCATTCAATACTCGCCATCAGTGTCCGCGATGGAGAGTTCAATGTTCGCCCGGTCCATTTTCTCTAGCTATTACAGGCTCTTGACGGGAGCCTTTCTGGCGTTTGCGGTGTTCGTGCTGGCTGGCTGCAATGAAAAAGCGACTGAGGCGGCCGCTCCCGGGCGCCCGGTTCTGGTTGCCACCGTGCATTATGCGGCCGAGACGCCGGAACGCAGTTTCGTTGGGACCATCCGTCCCCGGATCGAGACCGACATGGGCTTCCGCGTCCCCGGCAAGGTTGCCCGTCGCCTGGTCGAGGTCGGCCAGACCGTGGACGTTGGCCAGCCGCTCGCCACCCTCGATGAAGTCGATCTGAAGCTGCAGGCCGAACAGGCGGAGGCCGAATTCCGCGCCGCCACCGGCGTGCTGGCGCAGGCTGGCGCCGCCGAACAGCGCGCCAAGGATCTGCGCGCCAAGGGCTGGACCACCGACGCCCAGATGGATCAGAGCCGCGCCGCCGCCGATGAAGCGCGCGCACGCCTCAATCGCGCCGAGCGGCAGGTCGAACTCACCAAGAACTCGCTGTCCTATGCAACGCTGGTCGCCGATACCCGCGGCGTGGTCACCGCGACCTTGATCGACCCCGGCCAGGTCGTCGCCGCCGGCCAGACCGCGGTCCGAGTTGCCCGCTTTGCCGAGAAGGAAGCAGTGGTCGCGATTCCCGAGACGCTGGTCGGCCGCGCCAAGTCCGGCACCGCCACCGTGACGCTGTGGACGGATTCGGAAAAGAAATATGCCGCGAAGTTGCGCGAGATCGCGCCTTCCGCAGACCCTGCGACGCGGACCTATCTGGCCAAATTCTCGCTGCCGGAGGCCGACGACAAGGTCTCGCTTGGCATGACCGCCACTCTGACGCTTGCCGATGCGGCCAGCGAGCGCGTGGCAAAACTGCCGCTGTCGGCGCTGTTCAGCCAGGGCAGCAATCCCGCGCTCTATATCGTCGACGATTCCGGCGCGATCGCACTGAAGCCGGTCGTCGTGAAATCCTACGAGAGCAATGCCGTCGTGATTTCAGGCGGCGTCAACGAAGGCGCCAAGGTGGTTGCGCTCGGCGTGCAGAAGCTCGATCCGGCCCAGAAGGTTCGGGTGGTCTCGTCGCTGTCGTTCTAGCCCCGTCAATTAACCCGCGCCGTCATTGCGAGGAGCGAACGCTCGCAATGACGGTGGAAGTGCAAACGTATTTCGAAGTTGGAGAGTGACATGAAGCGCTTCAATCTTTCGGGCTGGGCGGTAAGCCATCCGACCCTGATTCTGTTCCTGATGATCGTGCTCGGCGTCGCCGGCTTCTTCTCCTATCAGCGGCTCGGCCGCGCCGAGGATCCGTTCTTCACCGTGAAGGTGGTGAACGTTTCTGCGATCTGGCCGGGCGCGACCGCGCACGAAATGCAGACCCAGGTCGCCGACCCCATCGAAAAGAAGCTGCAGGAATTGCCGTTCTTCGAGAAGGTGCAGACCTATTCCAAGCCGTCGTTCACGGCGCTGCAGGTCACCTTCAAGGATTCGACGCCGCCGAAGGACGTGCCCTATCTGTTTTATCTGTTGCGCAAGAAGCTCGCTGACGTGCAGGGCCAGTTGCCCGCAGGGCTGCTCGGGCCGAACGTCAACGACGAATTCTCCGACGTCGATTCCATTCTCTACATGATGACCGGCGACGGCGCCGACTACGCGCAATTGAAGAAGGCTGCCGAAGGCATGCGCCAGCGCCTGTTGAAGGTTCCCGGCGTCACCAAGGTCAATCTTTACGGCACCCAGGACGAGCGCATCTTCGTCGAATTCTCCCACGCCAAGCTGGCAACGCTCGGCATCACGCCGCAGGCGCTGTTCGATTCGCTCGCCAAGCAGAACAACGTCACGCCCGCGGGCACCGTGGAGACTTCCTCGCAGCGCGTGCCATTGCGCGTCACCGGCGCGCTCGATGGCGTCAAGGCAGTTGCGGAAACCCCGGTTGAAAGCAACGGCCGCGTGTTTCGGCTCGGCGATATCGCGACCGTCACCCACGGCTTCGTCGATCCCCCGACCTTCGTCGCCCGCCAGGAAGGCAAGCCCGCGATCGGCATCGGCGTCGTCACCACCAAGGGTGCCAACATCCTTCAGCTCGGCGAGGATGTCGAGAAGGCGACTAACGATTTCATGAAAGCCGTGCCGCAGGGCATCGAGGTCGAACAGATCGCCGACCAGCCAAAGGTGGTCGAGCGCGCGGTTGGCGAGTTCGTGCATTCCTTCATCGAGGCGCTGGCGATCGTGCTGTTCGTCTCGTTCGTCGCGCTCGGCTGGCGCACCGGCATCGTGGTGGCAACGTCGGTGCCGCTGGTGCTGGCGATCGTCTTCATCGTCATGAACGCGATGTCGATCGACCTGCACCGCATCACGCTTGGCGCCTTGATCATCGCGCTCGGCCTTCTGGTCGACGACGCCATCATCGCAGTCGAGATGATGGTAGTAAAAATGGAGCAGGGCTGGGACCGCGTTCGCGCGGCCGCTTTTGCCTGGGAATCAACTGCGTTTCCGATGCTCACGGGAACGCTGGTCACGGCCGCTGGCTTCCTCCCCATCGGCTTTGCCAATTCGGCGGTCGGCGAATATGCCGGCGGCATCTTCTGGATCGTGGCGATCTCGCTGGTCGCCTCCTGGTTTGTCGCGGTGATCTTCACGCCCTATATCGGCGTGAAGCTGTTGCCCAACATTGCGGTCCACCACAACCACGATCCGCACGCGATCTACGAGACGCGGATGTATCGCGGCTTGCGCGCCGTGGTGCAGTGGTGCGTCGACCACCGTATCAAGGTGGTGGCAGCGACGGTCGGCGTGTTCGCGCTGTCGATCGTGGGCTTTGGCAATGTGCAGCAGCAGTTCTTCCCGCTGTCGGAGCGACCCGAGCTGTTCCTGCAACTACGCCTCCCGGAAGGCACCGCCTTCAACGTCACGGAAAAGTCCGTCAAGAAGGCCGAGGCGCTCTTGAAGGACGACAAGGATATCGCGACCTACACCGCCTATGTCGGTCAGGGTTCGCCACGCTTCTGGCTCGGCCTCAATCCGCAACTGCCCAACGAGGCATTTGCCGAGATCGTGATCGTCTCCAAGGACGTCGAGGCCCGTGAGCGGATCAAGGCGCGGCTGGAGAAGGCGGTCGCCGAGGGCGAACTGTCCGAAGCGCGCGTTCGCATCGACCGCTTCAATTTCGGCCCGCCGGTCGGTTTCCCCGTCCAGTTCCGCGTGATCGGCCCCGACGCCAACACCGTGCGCGACATCGCCTACAAGGTCCGCGATGTCATGAAGCAAAATCCCAATGTCGTGGAACCGCAACTCGACTGGAACGAGCAGTCGCCTTACCTGAAGCTCGTGGTCGATCAGGACCGGGCGAGGGCGCTCGGCCTCACCCCGCAGGACGTCTCGCAGGCGCTCGCCATGCTGATCTCCGGTGCGCCAGTCACCACCATCCGCGACGGCATCGAGAAGGTCGGCGTGGTCGCGCGTGCGGTACCGTCGGAGCGGCTGGACCTCGGCCGCGTCGGCGAGCTGACCGTGACGTCGCGCAACGGCGTCGCCGTACCGCTGCAGCAGATTGCCAGGATCGAGTACTCCCATGAGGAGCCGATCATGTGGCGGCGCAACCGCGATATGGCGATCACGGTGCGTACCGACGTCGTCGACGGCGTGCAGGCGCCCGACGTCACCAACCAGATCTGGCCGAAACTGAAGGAAATCCGCGACCAACTCGAGCCGGCCTACCGGATCGAGCCGGGCGGCGCGTTCGAGGAATCCGAGAAGGGCAACGCTTCGATCGCCCTGCTGTTTCCGCTGATGGCGCTGGTGATGCTCACCCTGCTGATGATCCAGTTGCAGAGCTTCTCGCGTCTGATTCTGGTGTTCCTGACCGCGCCGCTCGGCATCGTCGGCGCCTCGCTTGGTCTCAACATTGCCAACCAGCCGTTCGGCTTCGTGGCGCTGCTCGGGCTGATCGCGCTGGCCGGCATGATCATGCGCAACGCCGTCATCCTGGTCGATCAGATTGAGGCCGACGTTTCCCAAGGCCTGACGCGGAAGGAGGCCATCGTCGAAGCCACCGTCCGGCGCGCCCGGCCGGTGGTGCTGACGGCGCTGGCGGCGATCCTGGCCATGATCCCGCTGTCGCGTTCCGCCTTCTGGGGGCCGATGGCGATCACCATCATGGGCGGCTTGTTCGTTGCAACCTTCCTGACCCTGCTGTACCTGCCGGGCCTTTACGCCCTGTGGTTCAGGAAGAGCCTGGAAGAAAGCGGTCAGGCCGAGCAGCCCGATCTTGCGGCGCAACATCAGGCCAAGGAGCGTCCCAAGGGTTCGCATGCAATTCCGCTTGCCGACGCCGCAGAATAATTGAACATTGAGAGCTGACATGACGCTGATTTCGGAACACATCGAGACTGACACCCGCGAGAAGATCCTCGTGGTGGCGGAGCGTCTGTTCAGGCAGATCGGCTACCAGAAGACGACGGTCGCCGACATTGCCAAGGAATTGCGGATGAGCCCCGCCAACGTCTATCGCTTCTTCGATTCGAAGAAGGCGATCCACGAGGGCGTGGCGCGGACGCTGATGGGCGAGGTCGAGGTCGAGGCGCAACGGATCGCGCAGGCGGCCGGGCCGGCGTCGGTTCGCCTCCGCCAGATGATCAAGACCATCAATCGCATGAACACCGAGCGCTATGTCGGCGATTCCAAGCTGCATGAGATGGTCGAGATCGCGATGCAGGAGGACTGGGGCGTCTGCGTCGCCCATATGGAGATGGTTGCCCGGACTATCGGCCAGGTGATCGGGCAGGGCGCCGCCTCCGGCGAGTTCGAGGTTGCCGATTTGCAGCTCGCCTCGCTCTGCGCCTGCACTGCGATGATGCGGTTCTTCCACCCGCAGATGATCGCGCAATGCGCCACCAAGCCCGGCCCGACGATCGACGAAATGATCGATTTCGTCATTGCCGGCCTCTCGCCGCGTGCCAAGGCGAATTGAGCTCTCCGCCACTTGACTCCACCGTCATTGCGAGCGAAGCGACTTGTCCGCCCTAGCTTTAGCGAAGGCGGAAGCAATCCGTCGCGCCGCGTGCCGTGACTGGATTGCTTCGTCGCAAGCGCTCCCTTGCGCAAACGCTTCGCGTTTGTCGCAGGCAATGACGAAGAAGGACGAGGTGGAATGGACGCCAAGAGCCCAAAAGACCTGCATTTCTACGAGCCGAAGAACGGCCACGGCCTCAAGCACGACCCCTTCAACGCCATCATCGCGCCGCGCCCGATCGGGTGGATTTCCTCGCGCGATGGCAAGGGCAACATCAATCTGGCGCCTTACAGCTTCTTCAATGCCTTCTGCTACCACCCGCCGATTATCGGCTTTTCCTCCACCAACTGGAAAGACAGCGCGGGCAATATCCAGGAGACCGGGGAGTTCGTCTGGAATCTCGCCACGATGGATCTGGCGAAGCAGATGAACGCGACGGCGGCCCACGTTGCCCCTGAAGTCGATGAGTTCAAGCTCGCGGGCCTTACGGCCGCGTCTTGCAAGCTCGTCAACGTGCCCCGGGTGGCGGAAAGCCCTGTTGCCTTCGAATGCAAGCTGACGCAGATCATCCAGTTGCAGGGCAAGGACGGCGAAAAGGCACAGGCCTGGCTGACGCTCGGCGAAGTCGTCGCCGTCCACATCGACAAGGCCTTCATCAAGGATGGCGTCTACCAGACCGGCCTCGCCCATCCGATCGTCCGCGCCGGCCGCCGCGGCGACTATTTCGAGATCAAGCCGGAAAACATGTTCGAGATGATCCGGCCTGATTAAGCGAATGTCCGGATGCAGCAACCTATAGGTCGCGCGGATGCGCGCCCCCTCGGCAACACGGAACTCTGACGCGCCGAAATGCTTATCGTCTGTATTTCGGAGATTGCCGATGATCCGCTTGTTTGCCGGGCTGATCCTGCTCGCCTGCTTTGTCCACCCAGCCTTCGCGGGCCCCGATGCGGCGGCGGTCAACAACGCGGAGTTCAGGGGCAAGCCGCCGGCCAACGACAAGATCGATCCCATTGTCGTCAAGGCCCAGGTGCTGCTCGACCGCGCTAATTTTTCGCCGGGCGAGATCGACGGCAAGCTCGGCGAAAACGCCCAGAAAGCCTTGCGGGCGTTCGCCGAGGCCAAAGGCCTCGTCGTCAACAAGCAGCCGCTGACCACGGAGGTCTGGAGCGCTTTGATCGCGACCAGCGCGGATGCCATCGTCGTCGACTACAAGATCGCAGCGGCAGACGTGAAGGGGCCGTTCCTAAAGAAGCTGCCCGCCAGGATGGAAAACATGAAAGGGCTGAAGGCGCTCAATTACACCAGCCCGCGCGAGGCCATCGCCGAAAAATTTCACATGAGCGAGGCGCTGCTAGCGGCCCTCAACCCCGGCAAGAAATTCGACCAGGCCGACCAAACGATCTCGGTAATCAATGTGATGGCGAAAGAGACGAAACCAATTGCAACCCGTGTCGAGGTCGACAAGAGCTCCCAGACCGTCAAGGCGTTCGCGAATTCAGACCTGATCGCCTTCTTTCCCGCAACCGTCGGAAGCGAGGAAAAGCCGACCCCGAGCGGCGTGCTCAAGGTGATCTCGATCGATGCCCGCCCGTACTACCGCTACAACCCGGATTATAAGTTCAAGGAAGTCAGATCCAGGCGCGCCTTCACGATCAAGCCCGGGCCGAACAATCCTGTCGGAACGCAGTGGATCGGACTTTCCGCGGAAGGCTACGGCATTCACGGCACGGCAAATCCGTCGAAAATAAGCAAGGCGGAATCTCACGGCTGCGTGCGTCTCACCAACTGGGATGCCGACAAGCTGGCCAAGCTGCTGAAGAAAGGCGTAGAGGTTGCTTTCATCGAGCGCGAGGCGGCTAACAGGAAGTGACGTCTGGTGGGAGGAGGGCTGGCACGCAGTTTTTCATGGTCGCCACCAACATCATTTGCAATGACGCATGTGAGCGGTGAATATGCGCCATGTCATTTGCCTCGCTCCAGAACAATGTCCGACAGCTCTACGTGGGTGCAACGCCGGAAGGCGTCCGTTTTCGCTACGCACTACTGACGTTCGATACCGTAACCGTCCTGTTCATCATCGCGACGTCGTTTTTTCCCTCCAACAATATCACTGAAATACTCGATGTCCTGTTCGGCATCGTGATACTGGCGGATTTTTCCGCGCGGCTGCTCGTCAGCCGGCATCGAATACTGGAGTTCACACGCTTCTCGACATGGACGGATGTCGTCGCGATCATTTCATTCCTGGCGCCGCTGGCCGGAGAGGCCGGTGGTTTTCTACGGATCCTGCGAACGCTGCGGCTGCTGCGAGACTACCAGATGCTGGTGCGGCTACGCCAGGATAGTTCATTCTTCCGGCGCAACGAGGAAGTGATCTTCGCGGTGACCAATCTGGCGGTCTTCATCTTCGTGATGACTGCGATCGTCTATGAGACCCAAAAATTCCGTAACCCTCAGATATCGAATTATGCCGACGCGCTCTATTTCACCGTCACCGCGCTGACGACGACCGGCTTTGGCGACATCACCCTGCACGGGACTGTCGGCCGCATGATCTCGGTCGTCATCATGATTTTCGGAGTCACCCTGTTTTTCAATCTTGCCCGCGCGCTGCTCTCGCCCAACAAGGTGCGGTTTGCTTGTCCCACCTGCGGATTACAGCGCCACGACAGCGATGCGGTTCACTGCAAGGCCTGCGGTACGGTGTTGAATATTCCCGACGAAGGTTTGACGTAGCGCGGCTACCACCGGATCATTCGTCCGTGGCAAACGCGTCGTAAACCAGTTTTCTGAACGCGGGTGTGATGCGTCCACGTTCGTTCTGGGTCTGCTCCAGCAGGATGTAGATCATGTCCAGCTTCGGGTCGACACCGAAATAAGTGCCGCTGCCGCTATCCCATTTGAGTTCTCCGATCGAACCTGGCGGCGGCGGCTTGGCATTTCCCGGATCGGTGCGCACGGCAAAACCATAGCCGTAGCCAAAGCCATCTCCGGGAAAGTAGTAATAATCCCGCGCGACGCCGGAGCCAGGCCCGATATGGTCTGACGTCATCGACTTGAATGCGGCCGGGCTGAGGTACCGTTTGCCATCGAGTTGCCCGCCGTTGAGGATCATCTGGGCAAAACGGGCATAGTCGTTCAGCGTCGAGAGCAACCCGCCGCCGCCGGATTCCCATTCCGGATGGGCACGGCGTTCAGCCTCCGAAAGTTTCAGGATGGTATCGCTTGGCAGCGGCTCCGCCATCCGCGCGCGTTCGTCGGCACTTTCCAGCACGAATTTCGTGCTGGTCATGCCAAGCGGATCGAAGATGTGCTGCTTTTCAAACTGATAGAGTGTCTGTCCGGATACGATCTCGATGATGCGTCCGAGGACGTCGGTTGAATGTCCGTAACGCCAAAGCGTGCCGGGTTGTCGTGCCAGGGGCAATCTGGCGATGCGATCGGCAAACACCTTGTTGGTGTAACGCCCATCGAAAAGGCCCGATTCCGAATAGGCCTTCATGATCAGCTTGCCGCCGATGTAATCGTACGTGATGCCCGACGTATGGCGTAGTAGATCCATAATGGTCACCGGCCGATCTGCCGGGACAAGCGTTAAAACGTTCTTGCCGTCAAGAGGGTCAGAATCGACAAGTACCTTCGCGTCAGCAAACCCCGGAATGAATTTGGACGCGGGATCGGCGGGCGAGAGCTTGCCTGCATCGATCAGCATCATCGCCGCGACACTGGTGATCGGCTTCGTCATCGAATGAAGCGCAAAGATCGTATCTGATGTCATCGGAGCCTTGGTCTCGACGTCCTGAACGCCGAAACATTTCAGATAGACCGGCCTGCCGTGTTGCTGAATCAATACGACGGCGCCCGGCAACCGCCCTGTTGCAACTTCGTTGTTGAAAAATTCGGTGATACGTTCGAGCTTGCTCGGCGACGACGCGGGGACTTTGGCCGCTTGGTCGGCTGCTGCCATGTCCGTCCAGATTGCCAATGACAAGGCCGCAGCAAAAAGTCGCTTGCCGCGAGATCCAGCGGTGCAATGCAATATCTGCCGGGTCGGCGTCTTCATTTTGATCTGCGCCCTGCGGACCGACTGATTTGCCGGAGAATTCGACCAACTGTCGAATGACTAGCATGTTGCGCACCTTGTCGCCACGTGGGCAATTGCCCCCAAGCGCGATGATGGGTGGAGCCTCCTGACAGACATGCATTGGACGAGTTGATGCCATTTTCGGCTGCAAGCTTGAACCGGGGCTGAAATCAAAAGCAGCTCTCGCAACCGGGCACGGACCGGACTAACCTCAAGTTGCCAGGCCGGATCAACGGCCGGCGAACAGATTGGGAGGATGCGATGACACGCCAGGAGCGGCGCGATTCACCACAGCATGATCCAGAAGTCGCGATTTCACGACGAACGCTTGTCCAGGGTTTGGCGGTATGCGCCGGTGCTACCGTCGCAGGGGCCGGCAGCGCATTGGCCCAGACCGGTCCTGTGGCGCCCCCGTCAACAGTCACCAGCCCGCCGCGCGATTTCAGTCCGCGCGGTGCCCCCACCACCTATTTCTGGGACCCCGACATCATCGCCGTCGATCCATCCTTCAACAATCTCGCCCAGCCCAATACGGCGATCAAGCGCCTCTACACCGGCCTGTTGTGGGCCGAAGGCCCCGCCTGGAGCGCGCAGGGGCGCTATCTCCTGTGGAGCGACATTCCCAATAACAGGCAGATGCGATGGTCGGAGGATGACGGTCACGTCAGCGTCTTCCGTACGCCGTCCAACAACAGTAACGGCAACTCGTTCGATTTCCAGGGACGACAGCTTTCCTGCGAGCATCTCGCCCGGCGCGTCGTGCGCTATGAGCATGACGGCACCGCAACCGTGCTGGCTGACTCCTATAACGGCAAGAAGCTGAACTCGCCGAACGATGTCGTCGCGCATCCGGACGGCAGCTACTGGTTCACCGATCCGCCCTATGGTGGCATGCTCTATGAGGGTGAGCCTGACGTCGCGGGTGGGCCGAGCAATTCTGCTGGCAAGCTCAATCCGCGGATCGGCCAGCCGGCAGGCTTCGTGCCGGGCAAGCGCGAACTGCCGACCAACTGCTATCGCATCGATCCGTCCGGCCGCGTCGACCTCGTCGTGACCGAGGAACAGGTGCCCGATCCCAACGGCCTCTGCTTCTCGCCCGACTACAAGAAGCTGTATGTCGCCTCTACCGGTAAGGGGCCGGGCGACACCGGTCCGGGCGGCAAGGGCGACATGTTCGTGTTCGACGTCGGCACCGATAACAAGTTGACCAACCACAAGCGGTTCAGCGATTTCATGGTCGACGGCGTGAAGTGCGGACCGGACGGCGTACGCTGCGACGTCAACGGCAATGTCTGGTGCTCCAGCAATGCCGGCCGCGCCGTCGGCTACAGCGGCGTGACAGTATGGTCCCCGGAGGGCAAGCTGATCGGCCGCATCCGTTTGCCCGAAGTGTGCGGCAACATCTGCTTTGGCGGCCCCAAGCGCAACCGCCTGTTCATGGCCGCGAGCCAGTCGCTCTACGCCGTGTACACGGCAACGCAGGGTGCCGGTCCGGGTTAGCTTGGGTTTGCCTCGCCGCTGGGTCATTCCGGGATGCGCCCGCATGGGCGCAGACCCGGAATCCATTGGGCCGCATTACCCGTGTCGGGATGGATTCCGGGCTCTCGCTTCGCGAGCCCCGGAATGACGAAGAAGGCGATTTCATTAAAATTCGTCATAAATTCGCAACCGCCAACCAACCGCTCCGGCGAAAGTTGGGCACGCTTAAACTGAGCGTTTATTGCGAACGGTCCACTCTTCTTCGCAAGAAGGGAGGCCCGTCCACCAATGCCCATATTCAAATATTTTACCGTCGTAGGATCGACACTGCTCGTATTCCTGTTTGTTTCGAACGCTTACCTCACCGACGACGAAAGCAATTTGCGCTTCGATGGATCGCTGTACGGGAGCGCGCTTTACGCGCCTCGCGTGGCAGAAACCCGAGCGACCGCGGAGCTTCGCTTTACCCGCGATGTCACGCCTGCCGTTCGCGTCAGGGAAGTATTTGCCGTGTTCGTCCCCAATGAGCGACGCCGCAGCAAGCGTGATTCATAACACCGGTATGCTCGCGGTTGAGACCGGTGGGCACTCCGGAGCGGCATCCGTCCGGCAACGTTGCCGGTCTCTAAACGCTGGACAATGCAGGCATTTTGGGAACGGGCCCGGGCCTCCGCCGTTATCTCCAAGTTCAGTTTCGCTTCATTTCCCGATGCGAAGCGTCTCCGAAACCCGTGCTTTTCAGCTAGGATGAACCCATGTTTGGTATAGGTGAGGCGAGACGTCGCGCCTCGATCATGAGGAGGTCGCCATGAGCTTCCGCCGCGATTTCATCAGCAAACCGATCTTCGCCTTCGCGCGCAGAGCTATGCCCGCGATGTCCGATACCGAGCGTGAGGCGCTGGAGGCGGGCGACGTCTGGTGGGATGCCGATCTCTTCACCGGCAATCCCGACTGGTCGAAATTGCTGGCTGTCGCGCCGGCGACGCTGACCGAAGAAGAACAGGCCTTTCTCAACGGTCCCGTCGACGAACTTTGCGCCATGCTCGACGAGTGGAAGATCAATTGGGAATGGCGCGACCTGCCGCCGGAGGCGTGGTCCTTCATCAAGCGCCACAAGTTCTTCGGCATGATCATTCCGAAGGAGTTTGGTGGGCTCGGCTTCTCGCCCTATGCGCATTCGGAAGTGGTGCGAAAGCTTTCGTCGCGCTCACTGACCGCGGCCGTCACCGTGATGGTGCCGAATTCGCTCGGCCCCGGCGAGTTGTTGATGCGCTTCGGTACCAAGGAGCAGCAGGATAGATGGCTGCCGCGGCTCGCCGAAGGCGCCGACATTCCTTGCTTCGGCCTGACCAGCCCGGAAGCCGGCTCTGACGCGGCTTCGATGATCGACACCGGGATCATCTGCAAGGGCAGTTTCGAAGGCAAGGAAGTGCTCGGCCTGCGCCTGAACTGGCACAAGCGCTACATCACGCTCGGTCCCGTCGCGACGCTGCTCGGCCTCGCGTTCAAGGCCTATGATCCCGATCATCTCGTGGGTCAGCAGGAAGAGCTCGGCATTACCGTAGCCCTGATCCCGACCCATCTGCCCGGCGTCGAGATCGGCCGCCGCCATCTGCCGGCGATGCAGATGTTCCAGAACGGCCCAAACTGGGGTCGCGATGTCTTCATCCCGATGGATTACATCATCGGCGGGCAGGAGCGGCTCGGGCAGGGCTGGAAGATGCTGATGACCGCGCTGGCTGCCGGCCGCGGCATCTCGCTGCCGTCGCTGTCGGCCGCGGGGGCGGCGTATGCGGCGCGCACCACCGGCGCCTATGCTCGCATCCGCGAGCAGTTCGGCATTTCCATCGGCAAGTTCGAAGGCATCGAGGAGCCGCTCGCGCGCATCGCCGGAACCGCCTATCTGCTCGATGCCGCGCGGCGGCTGACCTGCGCCGCGCTGAACCAGGGGCATCATCCCGCCGTCATCTCCGGCATCATGAAGCTGCACGCCACCGAGCGGATGCGAATCGTGATCGACGACGCCATGGATATCCATGGCGGCAAGGCCGTGATCGACGGCCCGCAGAACTACATGGGCAGCCTCTATCGCGCGGTGCCGGTTGGCATCACCGTTGAAGGCGCCAATATCCTCACGCGAAATCTCATCGTGTTCGGGCAAGGTGCGATCCGCGCGCATCCTTTCCTGCTCGACGAAATGAATGCGTTGGGTGAAGCCGATCGGCCTAAGGGCTTGGAAGCCTTCGACAAGGCATTCTGGAGTCATGTCGGCCACAGCTTCAAGACCATGTTCCGTGCCTGGGCTAGGTGCTGGACCTTCGGCCTGTTTGCGCCAGCGCCCGATGCCGGCGAGGCGACGCGGTTCTACCGCCAGCTCTCCCGCTACTCGTCGGCGTTCGCGCTGTGCGCCGACATGGCGCTGTTGACGCTTGGCGGCGCGCTCAAACGCAGGGAAATGCTCTCGGCCCGGTTCGGCGACATTCTGTCCGAACTCTATCTGCTGTCCGCCGCGCTGAAACGCTGGCAGGACGAGGGACGGCAGCAAGCCGATTTCGCAGCGCTCGAATGGTGCATGGCGACGGGCTTTCGCACCATCGAGAACCGTTTTGCGGAAATTCTGGCCAATCTGCCGAACCGGTTCGTGGCGGTGATCCTGAAATTCCTGATCCAGCCGCTCGGTGCGCGCGTGCTCGGCCCCTCCGACCACATCGTGCATCAATGCGCGCAGCTCGTGCTGGAGCCATCGGCCGCGCGCGACCGGCTCACCTCCGATCTGTCGGCCGTCGATGATGATGGCGGCATCGCCCGGCTGGAGAAGGCGTTCCGGCTGGTGGCGGCTGCGGACGACGTCGCAAGGCAGATGCGCGCCGCGCGGCTGCATGACTGGAAAGAGGCGGTGAAAAAGGGTGTCATCACTCAGGCCCAGGGCGAGAAGCTGCAGGCTGCACATGAAGCCGTTGCCAAGGTGATCGAGGTCGACGATTTCGCGCCCGAGGCGTTGTCGCCGATTTACAGCAAGGGGGCCGACGTGCATCAGTTCTTCCAGGAACTGGGTGAACAGAGGGCGGCAAGCTGATGGCGCGACCAGTCTTTATCGTAGACGGCAGCCGGACGCCGTTCCTGAAAGCGCGCTCCGGCCCGGGGCCCTTCACGCCGGTTGATCTCGCCGTTCAATGCGGGCGGCCGCTTCTGGCGCGGCAGCCATTCGCACCAACCGCCTTTGATCAAGTCATCCTCGGCTGCGTCAACGTCATCGCCGACGAGATGAATCCGGCCCGTGTCGCCGCGCTGCGGCTCGGCATGGGCGAGAAGATGGTCGCCTTCACGGTGCAGATCAATTGCGGCTCCGGCATGCAGTCGATCGACACGGGCTATCGTTACATCCGCGAGGGCGTCTCCGACCTGATCCTGGCGGGCGGCGCCGAAGCGCTAAGCCATGCCCCGCTGGTCTGGCCGCAACAGGGCGTGCGCTGGTTCGCAGGGCTTGCAGGGGCAAAAGGCATCGGTGCGAAGATCATGGCGGCGCTGAAAGTGAAGCCCGGCTATTTCAAGCCGATCATCGGGCTTGAGCGCGGCCTGACCGATCCCATCACCGAACTCAATATGGGTCAGACCGCCGAGGTGGTCGGCCATCTCTTCGGCATCACCCGCGCGCAGTCGGATGCCTATGCCGCCGAAAGCCACAAGCGGCTCGCAAACGCGCAGTCGCAAGGTTGGCTCAAGGGCGAGGTCGAAACCGCGTTCGCGCGCGACGGAAAGTTCTACGATTACGACGACGGCGTGCGGCCGGACTCGACACCGGAGAGCTTGGCAAAGCTGAAGCCGGTGTTCGAGCGCCCCTGGGGTAAGGTCACCGCCGGCAATTCCTCGCAGATCACCGACGGCGCGTCCTGGGTGATCCTGGCTTCCGAAGAGGCCGTCGCCAAGCACGGCCTGACGCCGAAGGCGGTCATCCTCGACAGCCAGTGGTCGGCGCTCGATCCCGGCATCATGGGCCTGGGGCCGGTGCTGTCGGCGACGGAGCTTCTCAAGCGCAACAAGCTGACGCTTTCGGATATCGAGAGCTGGGAATTGAACGAGGCGTTTGCGACGCAGGTGCTGGGCTGTCTCGCCGCCTGGAACGACGAAAAATTCTGCAAGGAGATTCTCGGCCTCGACGGCGCGGCGGGCGAGCTCGATCAGACAAAGTTGAACGTCGATGGCGGCGCGATCAGCCTCGGCCATCCCGTAGGCTGCAGCGGCAACCGCATCGTGCTGCATTTGGTCAACGCCATGAAGCGATTGGGCACCAGGCGCGGCATTGCCACCGAATGTATCGGCGGCGGGCAGGGCGGCGCGATGTTGATAGAGACGGTGTGAGCATGGATAGCCAGATCATGAACGTTCTCGGCGATCGCGTGTTCGAACTCGGGCCGAAGCCTGACGCTGAGAGCCCGTATAAGAATTTCAGGCTGACCCGCGATGGCGACGGCGTCGCCTGGCTCTTGTTCGATCGCGAAGGCACCAGCGCCAACACGCTGTCCGCCGATCTGATCGAGGAGCTCAGCAAGATCTTGTCCGAGCTGGAAACTGCGCGGCCTACCGGTCTCGTCATTCGCTCCGCCAAGAAATCCGGCTTCATCGCCGGCGCTGACGTCAACGCGTTTCGCGGCGCCTCTGATGCGGCCGCCGTCGAGGCCGAGATCGGCCGCGCGCATGCGGTGATCGATCGGCTCGAAGCCTTGCGGATTCCGAGCGTGGCCGTGATCCACGGCTTCTGCCTGGGCGGCGGCCTCGAAGTGGCGCTGGCCTGTCAGATGCGGATCGCGATCGAGGACGCGCGGTTTGGCTTCCCCGAGGTGATGCTCGGCCTGCACCCCGGTCTCGGCGGCACCGTGCGCTTCACGCAGCTCGTCAATCCGATGCAGGCGATGCCGCTGATGCTGACCGGCAAGACCATCGATGCCCGCCGCGCAAAATCGCTCGGGCTGGTCGATGCCGTGACGCAGGAGCGGCATGTCTTGAATGCCGTGAAGGATGCCGTGTCCGGCCGCTTGAACCGCGCGAAGCCCGGGCTGCTGAATAATCTGCTCAGCCTTGGCTTCGCCCGGGGCTTCCTCGCCTCGCGCATGCGCCGCGAGGCCGGCAAGGCGGCGCGCGAGGAGCATTATCCCGCGCCCTATGCGCTGATCGATCTCTGGGAAAAGCACGGCGGCGACCGGCGGGCGATGCTGAATGCGGAGAAAGCGTCTTTCGCCAGACTGATGGTGACGCCGACCGCGCAGAACCTGATCCGCGTGTTCTTCCTGCGCGAGCAGATGAAGAAGCTCGCCGGCAGCGGCAACAGGATCGAGCATGTTCACGTCATCGGCGCCGGCGCCATGGGTGGCGACATCGCCGCCTGGTGCGCCGGACAGGATTTGCGGGTGACTCTCGCCGACATGAAGCCGGAGCCGATCGCAGGCGCAATCAAGCGCGCCGCCGATCTCTACGGCAAGATCCTGCGCAAGCGGACTGCCGTGCGCGATGCGCTGGACCGGCTGATGCCGGACATGCAGGCCGAGGGCGTCCGCAACGCCGATCTCATCATCGAGGCGGTGCCGGAAAAGCTGGAGCTGAAGCAGAAGGTCTATGCCGACCTCGAACCGAAGATGAAGCCCGGCGCGATTCTTGCCACCAACACGTCGAGCATTCCGCTGCAGGACCTGCGCACCACGCTGCAAAAGCCCGAGCGGCTGCTGGGGCTGCACTTCTTCAACCCGGTGTCGCGGCTGCAACTCGTCGAGGTCGTCAGCCATGACGGCACCGACGCGCAACTCTTGAGGGAAGCGCTCGCCTTCGTCGGCGCCATCGACCGCCTGCCGCTGCCCGTAAAATCGTCGCCCGGCTTCCTCGTCAACCGTGCGCTGACTCCCTACATGCTGGAAGCGATGCTGATGCTGGATGAGAAGATCGATAAGACAGTCATCGACACCGCCGCGAAAAAGTTCGGCATGCCGATGGGGCCGATCGAACTCGCCGACCAGGTTGGCCTCGATATCTGTCTGGACGTCGGCGACATGCTGCGCTCGAAGTTCGGTGACGCGCTTCCGCCGACGCCAGCCTGGTTGCGTGAGAAGGTTGCCAGAGGCGAACTCGGCCGTAAGTCGGGCAAAGGCTTTTACACCTGGAAGGGCGGCAAGGCCGATACCTCATCCGGCCTGCCCGCGACATCGGAACCCTCGGCGGAAATGATCGACAGGCTGATCCTGCCGATGTCGAATGTCTGTGTCGCCTGCTTGCGCGAAGGCATCGTCGACGATGCCGACGTGGTCGACGGCGCCGTCATCTTCGGAACCGGCTACGCGCCATTCCGCGGCGGTCCCCTGAACTATGCGCGAACCCGAGGGGTGGAGAACGTGGTCTCGACGCTGCGGGCGCTTACGGAAAAATTCGGCGGAAGATTTACGCCGGATGCCGGTTGGGAGAATTTCAAGTGAATGAACCACGTCTGCACGCGCCGGTCTCGACCGAGACCGAGACCCGCGGTGATCTCTGCATTCGCACGCTGGCGATGCCGGCCGACACCAACGCCAATGGCGACATCTTCGGCGGCTGGCTCTTGAGCCAGATGGATATCGGCGGCGGCGTGTTCGCTTCTAAGATCGCCAAGTCGCGCACGGTGACGGTCGCGATCGAGGCGATGAATTTCCGCAAGGCCGTCTATGTCGGCGACCTCGTTTCAGTTTACGCCAATCTGGTGCGGGTGGGGCGCACCTCGATCACGGTGCATCTCGAAGCCTGGGTCGTGCGCCGCAAAGAGTTGCAACAGATCCTGGTGACCGACGGCAACTTCACCTACGTCTCGATCGACGACAACGGCCGTCCGCAGCCGGTCAGTCCGGACGGCGTGATCAAGACCTAGCGATTACGGGCAGGGACGCTCATAGCCGTCACGGCCGATGAAGGTACCGCGGCGCGGATCATAGGTCTGCGAGCGCATGCAGCGCGGCGTGTCATCATAGTACCGGGGCGGCGGCGGGGCGTATTGCGCCTGGACGCCGCAGTAACGCGGCGAAACTGCGACCCAGCCGTCAGGCTGCTCCACGTAGCAGCCGCCCTGATACCAGCGATAGCCGCCGGGCCGCGGCTCGCCCTGGGCACCGATCGCAGCACCCGTCGTCGCCCCGACGATGGCGCCAACAGCCGCACCGCGGCCGCCGCCGAGCGCGCCGCCGACAATGGCGCCCGCCGCGCCGCCGAACAGCGCGCCGCCCAGCGTGCTTTCCTGCGCCGCCGCCTCCTGGAGCGGTGCGCAAGCCGCAAGGGCGACCAGCATCGAGAGCGCGAATTTCGGCATCATGTCAGTTCTCCAGCCATTTGAACGATTCGCCAGCGTGTTCCGCGACCAGCTTTGGCATAGGTTGGCCTTGCGGCGCAACGGCGGAAGCAGGAACAATTGCCCGCGCAACCCGTTGTAGGCCCGGAATAAATCTGAGGCTGGGCCATGTCGGACACCTACATCATCGAAGTCGGTTCGCAGCCGGCAGGGATTATCGTGCGCGCTCCCGGCGGCTATCAGTTCTTCGCCGCCTCGCACCGTTTCAACCAGTTGGAAGGACAGATATTTCGCAACGCGCGCGAGGCCGAGCGTGCGGCCTACCGTCTCGTCAGCGAGATGACGCTGGCGGCGTAACCGCCAGCGCCGGTCTGCCGGCGATCAGAGCTTGGTGGCCGACCGCGACAGCAGCTTCCAGTCCGAGCCTTGCTTCTGCCAGTTCATCAGGATGTGCAGGTTCTGCGGCGTCTTCTTGCCGTCGGTGAACTCCTGCTCGCCGACGAAGTTGAAGCGCACGATGGCCGCCGAGCCGACGACGCGGATGGTGGGGTTCTTGTATTCAAGCGAGGTCCATTTGTATTTCGCATTCTTGACGCCCGCCAGCAATGCCGCCTTGTCGTCGACAGATCCGCTGGAGTGGCTGTAGCTGAGTTCTTCCGCGCAGAGCGGGGCGATCCCCTCGGCATTGCCGGCCGCCTGCGCTGCACGGAAGGCTTCGACATTCTTCGCGATGGCATCCTCGTCCGCGCCGGCAAAAGCGGGAACCACGCTCATGAGACCCAGTGCGAGTACAGGCAAGGCGAGCTGACGGCGATCGATCTTCATGGTTTCCTCCATTCTTTTCTGGTTGTGATCACAGTGTTGCAGCCACAAATTGCTTTGTCGAGCGGCCGCGCATGACGCGGCTCGCTGGCTTCGGCGCGGTCGCCTTAACCAGGATTCGTGGTTTCGCCCTGCCAAACGCCTCCGCGGCCGATCTCCCTCGTTGACCGCGGCCCCAATCAGCCGCACCATAACGGCAACTTTGTGCCCCGAGTCTATATTGTAAGGGTGCCAGCCGTGGCCGGATTATCCCATCGCCAGACCGAAATCCTCAACATCGCCCGCGCCTTTGGCCGGGTGATGGTGGAAGACCTCGCCAAGCGGTTCGAGGTTTCGGCGCAGACCATCCGAAAAGATCTCAACGACCTTTGCGACCAGCGCTCGCTGACACGCATCCATGGCGGCGCCATTATCGCTTCCGGCGTGGAGAACCTCGCCTATGAGGCGCGGCGCTTCGTGGCGGCAGAGGAAAAGCGGGCGATCGGCGTGGCCGCTGCATCGCGGATTCCGAACGGCTGCTCGCTGTTCATCAACATCGGCACCACGACGGAAGAAGTTGCGAGCGCGCTGACCTCGCATGAGGATTTGCTGGTGATCACCAACAACCTCAATGTCGCGATGCTTTTGTACCGGCATCCGCGGATCGAGGTGATCGTGGCGGGCGGCGCGGTGCGTCGCGCTGACGGCGCGGTGATCGGCTCGACCGCGATCAGCCTGATCGGCCAGTTCAAGGTCGACTACGCCATCATCGGGGCTTCCGCGATCGACGAGGAGGGCGCGCTCTTGGACTTCGACTATCGCGAAGTGCAGGCCGCGCAAGCGATCATCGCCAACGCCCGCAGCGTCATGCTGGTCGCGGACTCCACAAAACTACGCCGCAGCGCGCCGGTGCGCATCGCCCATCTCAGCCAGATCCAGACCTTTGTGACTGACGCGCCGTTGCCGGCGGGTCTTGCCAGTATCTGCAGCCACCGCGGCATCGAGGTGGTCCAGGCGATGGAGAAGCCGGCGGGGGATATCGATGATTCCAGCGGCGAGCCGGCTTCGACCGTGGTGCGGCTGAAGTAGCGCGCGATTATCCGAGCGAGCCGAGCAGCGATCTCGTTTTCAGGAACTCACGACACTTGGCGAGGCCAGGCCACACGACAAGAGAAGCCTGCGCATGGGGCGAGAATGCCTGGTGCAGGTTCAGCACCTCCGCATGCATTCCCGGGTATGGGCCCGGTCCCGGACGCAGAATCGCATCCAGCGCGCCACTCAGCAGGTTCGCGACATCATCGGTCGAGGTTATCATAACATAGTCCGGCGCCTGATCTGTGTTCGCCAGTTTCGCCAACAAGCCATGCGGGTCGTCCGTCAAGTTCGGAGAGACACCAAGCCGCAACGCCTTTGTCGGCAACGTGCGCGCGACAGCATCCGCGGCCGCCGACATGCGCTCGAAGGCATCGCTGATGGCGGGCAGCATGGCCTCGCCATGGCCGGTGAGGGTGAGGCCGCGGGGCATGCGCTGAAACAGCGGAACTCCCAAGATCTGCTCCAGATGCTTGATCTGCTGGCTGACAGCGCCCGGCGTTACCGAAAGCTCCTGCGCAGCCAGTTTGAAGCTGAGATGACGACCGGCAGCCTCGAAGGCTCGCAGTCCGTTGAGCGGAGGCAGTCTGTAGCTCACCAGGATTCCATCCATAGGCGTTAGGCGCGCGCAGATTAGAAAATCTGACTCAACTGTCCAGGAAAAATGGTTTGTGCGTGACGAGTGCAGCGGTGCACGAGGTGTTTCGAGGACAGGAGAAACCTAATGCACATCCGACGCATCAATGCCGAAACAGTACCCGTGCCGACGACTGGCTACAGCCAGGCGCTAGAGGTCAGCGGTCACACCCGTCTGCTTTTTGTAAGTGGCCAGATCCCGCTCGGCATCGATGGCAATGTACCTGAGGGCTTTGAAGCGCAGTGCAGGCTCGCCTGGCGAAGCGTCGAGGCTCAGCTCAAGGCAGCCGGCATGACCCTCGACAATCTGGTCATGCACCGGACCTACCTTGCCGACCGGCGCTACGCCATCCTCAATCGCTCCGTGCGAAACGAGGTACTTGGTGGACGGGAAACAGCGCTGACGGTGGTTATCGCTGGAATCTTCCACGAGGCGTGGCTTCTCGAAGTCGAGGCCGTGGCTGCGGGCTGACTGATACCGAGACCAATGCGCCGCGGTCTGGAGCCCGTGGTACGGAGCTGTGCGGCTAAGCCTGAACCTAGCCTCAAGTAGGAGATCCGGTTCCCCGCTTTCGACTTGCTTTCGTTTTTCTTTGTGATTAACTCCCATCCGAAAGCAAAATCGCCGAAGCGAAGAGGCGATCGCCGGGGAAGCGTTTCGTTGGATCGGATATTCGACCTCGCCATTATCGGAGGCGGCATCAACGGCTGCGGCATCGCGCGCGACGCGGCGGGCCGAGGCAATTCCGTTTTCCTTTGTGAAATGAATGACTTGGCGAGTGGAACGTCGTCCTGGTCGACTAAACTCGTGCACGGCGGGCTGCGCTATCTCGAATATTACGAGTTCCGCCTGGTCCGCGAGGCGCTGATCGAGCGCGAAATCCTTTGGCAGATCGCGCCCCACATTATCAGGCCTTTGCGTTTCGTTTTGCCGCACCACGCTGGCTTGCGGCCGGCCTGGCTGCTCAGGTTAGGGTTGTTCCTGTACGACCACATCGGCGGCCGTCATCTGCTGCCGCCGACGCGCTCGGTCGATCTCGTCCATGACGAGGTGGGAAAACCCTTGATCGCCAACCGCTACAGAAAAGGCTTCGAATATTCCGACTGCTTCGTCGATGACGCACGCCTGGTGGTGCTAACGGCGCGGGATGCGGCCGATCGCGGCGCCGAAATTCACACCCGCTCCCGCGCGGTCGAGATCAGGCAGGTGAACGGCATCTGGCACGTCACCGTCGAGAAGGCCATCAGTGGCGAGCGCACCACCATCCAGGCGCGCGCGCTGGTCAATGCCGGCGGCCCGTGGGTGGAGCAGGTGCTGTCGTCGGGTTCAGGCGTCAACGCGCGAGCAAAGGTGCGGCTGGTGCAGGGCTCCCACATCGTGGTGCGCAAGCTCTATGAGCACGACCGCGCCTACATCTTCCAGAATGCCGACGGCCGCATCATCTTCGTCATCCCCTACCAGGACGACTTTACGCTGATCGGCACCACTGATCGCGACTACGACGGCGACCCGGCCAAGGTGAAAGCCAGCCCTGAGGAGATTCAATATCTCTGCGCCTCCGCCAGCGAGTACCTGAAAAAGCCGGTGCTGCCCACCGACGTCGTGTGGACTTATTCCGGCGTCCGCCCGCTCTATGATGACGGCGCCAGCGAGGCCAAAGCCGCGACCCGCGATTACGTGTTCGAACTCGATACGCCCGGCGGTGCGCCGTTGCTATCGATCTATGGTGGTAAGATCACGACCTATCGTCGCCTCGCCGAAGAGGCGCTGGAGCGGCTCGCGCCCCACTTGCGCAGCGACAAAGCGAAAGAAGGCTGGACCGGCAAAGCGCCGCTGCCCGGCGGCGACCTGGATGTTTCGGCGGTCGCTGCGCTGACGGCGGAACTGATGCGGAAGTATCCGTTCCTTAACCCGGCGCATGCCAACCGGCTCGCGCATGCCTATGGCACGCGTGCGACAAAATTGCTCGGCAATGCGAAATCATTGGCCGATCTAGGCCAGGCGTTTGGAGCTACCTTGACCGAAAGCGAGGTCCGGTACCTGATTTCGACCGAGTGGGCTTGCAGCGCCGAAGACGTGGTGTGGCGAAGGTCTAAACTCGGCTTGCGACTGTCGGCCGATGAAATCGCCGTGCTTGACGAATGGATCAAGGCCAACAGCGCCTCCGGTGAACGTGCCTTGCGCGAAGCGGGAGGGCGGACATGAGCGTCACGCTCGAACATGTCACGCGAACCGTGGATGGCATGGCGACCATTCGCGACGTCTCGTTGACGCTCGAGCGCGGCACGCTGAGCGTGCTGCTCGGGCCGACGTTGTCGGGCAAGACCTCGATCATGCGGCTGCTCGCCGGTCTCGACAAGCCGTCAACCGGTCGCGTGCTGGTGGACGGCAACGACGTCACTGGCGCCGATGTGCGGCAGCGCTCGGTTGCGATGGTCTATCAGCAGTTCATCAATTATCCCTCGCTGACGGTGTACGAGAACATCGCCTCGCCCTTGCGGGTGCAGGGCAGGCCCCGCGAGGAGATTGACCGGCGCGTGCAGGAGGCCGCGAAACTCTTGCGGCTCGAGCCCTATCTGAAGCGCACGCCGCTGCAGCTTTCCGGCGGCCAGCAGCAGCGCACCGCGATCGCGCGTGCGCTGGTCAAGGGCGCCGACCTCGTGCTGCTCGATGAGCCACTCGCCAATCTCGATTACAAGCTCCGCGAGGAGCTGCGCACCGAACTGCCGCGTATCTTCGAGGCGTCGGGCGCAATCTTCGTCTATGCCACCACCGAACCCTCGGAAGCGCTGCTGCTCGGCGGCAACACGGTGTGCATGTGGGAAGGCCAGGTGCTTCAGGCCGGCAATACATCGCAAGTCTATCGCCGTCCCGATACGCTGCGGGTCGCACAGGTATTTTCAGATCCGCCGCTCAACATCGTCGGTATCGAGAAGAAGAACGGGCAGGTTGCATATGCCGGTGGCATCCAGGCGCCGGCCATCGGGCTCTATGCACAGCTTTCCGATGGCCCCTACCGCGTCGGCTTCCGCGCCCACCAGCTCGAAGTGGCGAACGGCATCGCCGGCCGCCACGCGTTTCACGCTACCGTCACCGTAACCGAGATCACCGGCTCGGAAAGTTTCGTGCATCTCAACCGCGACGCTTCCAACTGGGTTGCGGTGCTGCCGGGCGTGCATGAATATGAGCCCGGCCAGACGCTCGATGCCGTGCTCGATCCCGACAATGTCTTCGTGTTCGACGCCGCCGATCGCCTGGTCGCAGCGCCAGCCATCGCGTTTTCAAGCGAAATGCGTGGCGGTTCGCTTGAAAACGCGTCAACAAATAAGAGCATGTGAGGGAGATGCGATATGGCCCGCATTGACCTCGTCGATCTCGCGCATTCCTACGGCGGCAATGACGCTGCGCCCGAATCTTTTGCGTTGAAGCCGGTGACCATGACCTGGCGGCAGGGCGGGGCCTACGCGCTGCTCGGCCCCTCCGGCTGCGGCAAGACCACGTTGCTCAATCTGATCTCCGGCATCGTCACGCCGTCGCGCGGAAAAATCCTGTTCGACGGCGCCGATATCACGCCGCTGTCAACCCAGAAGCGCAATATCGCGCAGGTTTTCCAGTTTCCGGTGATCTACGACACCATGACGGTCGGGCAGAACCTCGCATTCCCGCTGCAGAACCGCGGCGTGCCGAAGGCCGAGGTCGAGGCGCGGGTGAGGCAGATCGCCGATCTCCTCGATCTGACGTTCTATCTCGACCGCAAGGCGACGCGCCTGACCGCGGACGCCAAGCAGAAGATTTCGCTCGGCCGCGGCCTGGTCCGTTCCGACGTCGCGGCGGTGCTGTTCGATGAGCCGCTGACGGTGATCGATCCTGAATTGAAGTGGCAGTTGCGCTCGAAGTTGAAGGCGCTGCACCGTGAGCTCGATCTCACGATGATCTACGTCACCCATGACCAGACCGAGGCGCTGACTTTTGCCGATACGGTGGTGGTCATGCATGACGGCCGCGTGGTGCAGAGCGGCACGCCGGCCGAACTGTTCGACAAGCCCGCGCATACATTCGTGGGTTACTTCATCGGCTCACCCGGCATGAACATCGTGCCGGCTGTCGTGAGCGGGCACGAGGCGCGCATCGACGGCCACATCATCGGTCTGCATCGAAACTACGGCGTGCTGCCGGCGGGTGCGAAGATCGAAATCGGCGTGCGGCCGGAGTTCGTCAATATCGCCGCTCCCGCATCCGGGCTGTTATCGGCCACGATCGAACGGATCGACGATCTCGGTCGCGCCCGCTTCGCCCGCGTTCGTATCGGCGACGCCAAGTTTGCCGCGCGCGTGCCGCCGGGATTCTCCGTGCCCGACAACATGGTCGGACTGGTGTTCGATCCCGCTCATGTTCACGTCTATGCCGACAGCCGTCTGGTCGAGGGGGTTGCCTGATGGACAAGATCGTCAACCAGAAAGCCTGGTTCCTGGTGCTGCCGGTATTCGCGGTGGTCGCGTTCTCCGCGATTCTGCCGCTGATGACGGTCGTGAACTATTCGATGCAGGACACGTTCGGTAACAACCAGTTCTTCTGGAATGGTGTTGGCTGGTTCAAGGAGTTGCTCGATCCCTCGACCGATCTCGGCGGACGCTTCCTGGCCTCGCTCGGCCGCAATCTGTTGTTCTCGGCCATCATCCTGGCGATCGAGGTGCCGCTCGGCATCGTTGTGGCGCTGTCGATGCCGCGCGAGGGCTGGACGGTTGCCGTATGCCTGGTCATCCTGGCGCTGCCGCTGCTCATTCCGTGGAACGTGGTCGGCACGATCTGGCAGATTTTCGGTCGGCCCGATATCGGCCTGCTCGGCTATACGCTCAACAGCCTCGGCTTCGACTACAATTACGTCTCCAACGAGTTCGATGCCTGGGCGACCGTCATCGTCATGGACGTGTGGCACTGGACCAGCCTCGTCGCCCTGCTGTGCTATGCCGGGCTGAAGTCGATCCCGGACGCGTATTACCAGGCGGCTCAGATCGACGGCGCCTCGCGCTGGGCGGTGTTCAAGGCGATCCAATTGCCGAAGATGAACCGCGTGCTGCTGATCGCCGTGCTGCTGCGCTTCATGGACAGTTTTATGATCTATACCGAGCCGTTCGTCGTGACCGGTGGCGGTCCGGGCAACTCGACCACCTTCGTTTCGATCGAGTTGGTCAAGATCGCGCTCGGGCAATTCGACCTCGGCAAGGCTGCCGCTCTCTCGCTCGTCTACAATTTGATCATCCTGATCGTGTGCTGGGTGTTCTACACCGTCATGACCAATGCCGGGGCCGAGCGTCCCGCCAAGCAGGGAGGCGCGTGATGCATTCGATCCCCGGCCGCCGCCTCATCATCTCGCTGTTTCTGATTTTCCTGCTGTTGCCGATCTACTGGCTCGTCAACATGAGCTTCAAGACCAATGCCGAGATCGTCACCACGATGACGCTTTGGCCGCACCAGCCGACGCTGGAGAACTACAGGCGCATCTTCACCGATGAGAGCTGGTATTCCGGCTACATCAACTCGCTGACATACGTGATCATCAACACGGTGATCTCGATCGCGGTGGCGCTGCCGGCTGCCTACGGCTTCTCGCGCTATCGCTTTCTCGGCGACAAGCATCTGTTCTTCTGGCTGTTGTCGAACCGCATGGCGCCGGCCGCGGTGTTCGCGCTGCCGTTCTTCAATCTCTACTCGGCGATCAACCTGTTCGATACGCCATGGGCGGTCGCGCTGGCGCACTGCATCTTCAACGTGCCGCTGGCAGTCTGGATTCTCGAAGGCTTCGTCTCGGGCGTGCCGCGCGAGATCGACGAGACCGCATTCCTCGACGGCTATTCGTTCCCGCGCTTCTTCGTCAAGATCCTGGTGCCGCTGATCGCGAGCGGCATCGGCGTCGCCGCGTTCTTCTGCTTCATGTTCTCCTGGGTCGAACTGCTGCTGGCGCGCACGTTGACGTCGGTCAACGCCAAGCCGATCTCGGCGATCATGACCCGCACGGTCTCGGCCGCCGGCATGGATTGGGGCCTGCTGGCTGCGGCCGGCGTGCTCACCATCATCCCCGGCGCCCTGGTGATCTGGTTCGTCCGCAACTACATCGCGCGCGGTTTCGCGCTGGGCAGGGTGTAGCCATGGAACATATCGCATGGATGGCCTGGACGCTGCCGACCGCGATCTTCTTCGTGATGCTGGCGCTGACGCTCGGCGTGATGACATGGCTTGGGATCGCTTATCCCGAAGCCGAGCGCGTCGGCATCCTGCGCATTCCGACCACGCGCGGCGACCGGCTGTTCATTTCGCTGGTGCTTGCCGCCGTCATCCATTTGTTATGGATCGCCTTTGTCGGCACCGATCCGCTTCTGACGCTGCCGATCGGGGAGGGCGTTGAGATTTCGAGCCTGTGGCTCGCAACCCTGATTTCGCTCGTCTCGGCCGTTGCGATCTTTCGCACGGTCTGAAACGGCGGAAAAAGACAGATCCGGGATCAACCCGGGCCTGAATATGTGTTTGTCGCTGCAACGGAGGATCCAACATGCGACGCTTGAGAGGAAGAAACGGTCCCTTGACCAAGGAGAGCTTTCTGACGATGACCAGCGCGGCTGCGCTGATCGCCGCATCCGTGACCATTGCCGCACCTGTTCGTGCGGACGACGCCGTCAATCAAAGGTGGATCGACAGCGAGTTCCAGCCCTCGACGCTGTCGAAGGCCGACCAGTTGAAAGAGCTGCAGTGGTTCGAAAAGGCCGCCGCGCCCTTCAAGGGAATGGAAATCAACGTCGTGTCGGAAACCATCACGACGCACGAATATGAGGCGCGGACGCTGGCGAAAGCCTTCACCGAGATCACCGGGATCAAGGTCAAGCACGACCTGATCCAGGAAGGCGACGTCGTCGAAAAGCTGCAGACCCAGATGCAGTCCGGCAAGAACGTCTATGACGGGTGGATCAACGATTCGGACCTGATCGGCACCCACGTCCGCTACGGCCAGACCGTGATCCTGTCGGACTACATGACCGGCGAGGGCAAGGACGTCACCAACCCGCAACTCGACGTCAACGACTTCATCGGCAAATCCTTCACTACGGGCCCGGACGGCAAGCTCTATCAGTTGCCCGACCAGCAGTTCGCGAACCTCTATTGGTTCCGTTACGACTGGTTCTCCAATCCGGAATACAAGGCCAAGTTCAAGGCCAAGTATGGCTACGAGCTCGGCGTTCCCGTGAACTGGTCGGCCTATGAAGACATCGCCGAGTTCTTCACCAACGACATCAAGGAGATCAACGGCGTCAAGGTCTATGGCCACATGGACTATGGCAAGAAGGATCCCTCGCTCGGCTGGCGTTTCACCGACGCCTGGCTGTCGATGGCCGGCAACGGCGACAAGGGCATCCCGAACGGAAAGCCGGTCGACGAATGGGGCATCCGCATGGAAGGCTGCCGTCCGGTCGGCTCGTCGGTCGAGCGCGGCGGCGACACCAACGGCCCGGCGGCGGTCTATTCGATCACCAAATACCTCGACTGGATGAAGAAGTATGCTCCGCCCCAGGCGCAAGGCATGACCTTCTCCGAAGCAGGCCCGGTGCCGGCGCAGGGCAACATCGCCCAGCAGATCTTCTGGTACACCGCCTTCACCGCCGACATGGTGAAGCCGGGTATTGCGGTCGTGAACGCGGACGGCACGCCGAAGTGGCGCATGGCGCCGTCGCCGCACGGCTCGTACTGGAAAGAAGGCATGAAGCTCGGCTACCAGGACGCCGGCTCCGCGACGCTGCTGAAGTCGACCCCGCCCGATCGCCGCAAGGCGGCCTGGCTCTATCTGCAGTTCATCAACTCCAAGACGGTGAGCCTGAAGAAGAGCCATGTCGGCCTCACGTTCGTGCGTGAATCCGACATCTGGGACAAGTCGTTCACCGAGCGCGCGCCGAAGCTCGGCGGTCTGATCGAGTTCTACCGCTCGCCCGCGCGCGTGCAGTGGACCCCGACCGGCAACAACGTGCCCGACTATCCGAAGCTCGCGCAATTGTGGTGGCAGAACATCGGCGATGCGTCGTCCGGTGCAAAGACGCCGCAAGCTGCGATGGATGCGCTGGCCGCAGCGCAGGACTCGGTGCTCGAGCGTCTCGAGAAAAGTGGCGTGCAGAAAGAGTGTGGGCCGAAGCTGAACAAGAAGGAAACCGCCGAGTTCTGGTTCGCCAAGGCCGAGAAAGACAAGACCATCGCGCCGGCGCGCAAGCTGGCGAACGAGAAGCCGAAGGGCGAGACGGTCGACTACGACGCGCTGATCAAGTCGTGGCCGGCCACGCCGCCGAAGCGGGCGGAGGCGAAGTAAGCTTCGCGCGTTACGAGTGATGCAGACGAAAGGCCGGGAGCAATCCCGGCCTTTTTTCTTACCTCACCCCGCTTGCGGGGAGAGGGGGCGCACTGTGGTGCCTCACTCCGCCGCTTGCGCCGCCGCCAGCGTCGGGTAATCCGTATATCCCTTGGCCCCGCCGCCGTAGAACGTCGCCTTGTCCCACTCGTTCAGCGGCGCGCCCTGCTTCAACCGCTCGACCAGGTCGGGATTTGAGATGAACGGTTTTCCGAACGCGATCAGGTCGGCGGCGTCGGCTTCGAGCACTTTCGTCGCGAGGTCGAAGTCGTAGCCGTTATTGGCGACATAGGCTCCGCTGAAGCGCTTACGCAGGCTTGCGTAATCGAACGGTGCGTTGTCGCGCGGGCCGCCGGTGGCGCCTTCGATGACGTGGATGTAGCTCAACTTCAGCGCGTTGAGCCCATCCGTGATATGATCGAACAGCGGCTGCGGATTAGAGTCGGACATATCGTTGGCCGGCGTTACCGGCGAGATGCGGATGCCGGTTCTTTCGGGGCCTGCGATCGCGGCCACCGCCTGCGACACTTCCAGCATCAGCTTTGCGCGGTTCTCGATTCCTCCGCCGTAAGCATCCGTGCGCTTGTTGGTGCCGTCCTTGGCGAACTGGTCGAGCAGGTAGCCGTTGGCGCCGTGGATCTCGACGCCGTCAAAACCGGCGGCCAGCGCGTTCTCGGTGCCGCGCTTGAAGTCGTCGATGATCCCTGGAATTTCCGACAGCTCCAGCGCGCGCGGTTCGGAGATTTCAGTGAAGGTGCCGCCCACAAAGGTCTTGCCCTTGGCTCGGATCGCCGACGGCGCGACCGGCTTGCCGCCGCCCGGCTGCAGCGTGGTGTGCGAGATGCGGCCGACATGCCAGATCTGGATGAAGATGCGCCCGCCTTTTTCATGCACGCGGTCGGTGACCTTGCGCCAGCCTTCGATCTGCTCCTTCGAATAGATGCCGGGCGTATCCTGATAGCCCTGGCCCTGCTGCGAAACCTGGCTCGCTTCGGTGATGAGCAATCCGGCAGAAGCGCGCTGGCCGTAATAGTCGACCGCCAGCGGGCTCGGCACCATGCCGGGCGGTACCGCGCGGTTGCGGGTCAGCGGCGCCATCACGAGGCGGTTGGGCAGCGCAATCGGGCCAAGCTTGAAGGGCTCGAACAGTTTGGTCTGGCTCATGTCGGAGATGTCCGGATGGATGACGATAAAGAAGAGTTGGGCATTGCGGGCAGTTTCGCAATGCCAGAGCCATTCGGCTTGCGCAGACGAGCTGCGCACGGTGCCGGCCGCCCGGGTGTCGAGCAGCAGCGTTTGCGCGCGTGCGTAGGATAATTGTTTCGAAATCGGCATCGGCGCAGCATAGGCAACCTTTCTACGGGTGCCGGATCACATTGGTTCAGGCTTCCTTCATCATGCTGTGGTGCGCGGCAAATCCCATGCGCCGGTTGTCAAGCTCCGCGACGGGTCCGGTGGAGTCCACCTGCAGCAGCTCGAACGTCAGGCATTCGCAACCGATCGAGCGAAGCACCTGGCTGGCGGCCTTCTGGGCGCTATTGCCAAAGCTCTGGTGATCCATCTGAATTTCCAAGCGGGGTTTTCGGCTGCACACCGCTTTCGCGACCGATTGCAGTCGGATGAAGATCTCGTCCCGGTAGTTCTGGGTGCTTTCGAAAGCGGCCCTGGGATCGACGATTTTCGTCCGGACGACATAGACGAGGTTGACCGCAAAGCGGTCGGCGGACACCGCGCCTTGCGTGAACCGAAACACCTCGGGGCGCAAATCGATCCGCGCCAGTTGGCGGCTGCCGGCGCGGATCCGGTGCCGGCCGGGCATCAGGGCCTTTTCAAAACGCCCGTTCCGGTAGAGCAGCACGGTTTCGAACTGCTGCACGCAGACCCGATCGAAGCCGAGCAGCGCCATGACCCCTTTCCTGAACAGCGCCGAAATCCAGGTCCATGCGCCGGCGATTAAAACGATTACAATCAAAGAAAAAACGATAGAGCCCAGAAGTTCACCCACTTTTATCCTTCCCTGCCGTGTTTTTATCTCGTTGGCGGATACCGCGACATCCGTTCTTCTCTTGGCTCTTCCTGCGTCGAAAATAAGTCATTGCTATCTGAAGTAGAACGATTAAACGAAAAAAGCGCAGCTCTTCCCTGACATTTGGATTTCCGATCGGCGCATCATGACGCCGAATTGTTGGTCTTTTCCCGTCGTCCCTGAATCCTCCGCTGTCATCGCCCGGCTCGACCGGGCGACCCAGTACGCCGCGGCTTATCGGTTCAATCGTTGACGTCTCTGGAATACTGGGTCACCCGCCTTCGCGGGTGACGACAATTGAGTGTGCGTCGGCACTCTCGCGACGCATTGCGCCCGAGGTTTGCTCTCAACTTCCCGCCCTCTCAAATAGAGGGCGCAGGGAAGACCGGGTGCTTGCTGCACCCGCGGTCTCGTGTGCAGGTGCGCATAAAGAACACGCACACGAGCATACAGGTACAGCGGGAGCATCCCGGCCTTCCCTGCGCAATGGCTTTACGGCTTACTTCGTGCTCTTCCCGGAGAACGGCTCTTTTGCCTCCGTCGCCGCGCGAGGACGAACCTTGCGCAACTTAACGCCAGCACCGCGGCGCCAGAACCACACGACTTCGCCGTACGCTTCCCGCGCCTACGTCTTGCGCATTCAGCGTCCATCGCATCTCACCGCACGTTCGTGACGATCGCGAGCGCCCCTCAATGGGTGAGACGGGCGGAGTTATGCGACTGATTTGCCCTGCACGTTAAGCGAAATATTTTTGATTCCGGGAGTTGACGCGATTTCTGAAAATCAGAAGTGATTTGCCCGTCGTGCCAATTGGTCGCAGACCGCAGCACGAAATCGCGCTTGCGCAGCAGGCAAATCAGTCCGCGGCCCGTGGGTGAGCAAAGGCGCGAAGCGCTGTGCCCACCAGCTCACGCCGCGCTCATGATGGTGGGCACGCGATCGCTTTGCCGACCATCCGTCTACTTGCCATTATCACCCGTCTGCCGCTAAGCTCGCTTTGGTTGTAGGCCCTCCAGGTGACGCGTGACTCCAGTTTCTTCAGACGCCATCGACGCGAGCCCGGAGCAGCAGCGCTGGCAGGCCGATCTTCGGCTGCGCGAGCGCGAGCTTGACATCAAGGAGCGTGCCGCGGCGCAGGAAGCCGCGCAGAAGACCCGCGAATTCGAAGCCAAGCTTGCCGATCAGAAATGGGCGCGCTGGACCAACCCGCTGGTTCTGGCGGTTTTCGCCGCCGCGCTCGCCGCGCTCGGGAATGCGTGGTTGGCCTATGTCAACGGCGAGGCGCAACGCGCACTCGAACTCACGCGCAGCCAGGAGCAGATCAAGCTCGAGCGGGAAAAAGCCGAGGGTCAGCTTCGCATCGAAAATTCAAAGGCCGAGGCAGCGCGCATATTGGAGGTCATCAAGACGGCTGATCCGGAAAAAGCGGCCGTCAACCTCGCGTTTCTGCTGGATGCCGGCCTGATTGCCGACGATGCACGCAAAGCGGCGCTCAAGACCTTCCTTGACAACCGTAAGCCGGGCGAGGGGCCGAGCATCCCGCCGACCGGCGCGGCTGCGACGTTCAGTCGTCCAAATTACAATCTCCCGATCCCGCCGGAAAATCCGTCGCAAACCAAAGCGGCGACCAGGCTGCTCGGTCTTGCCGTTGCGGAAATCAATCGCAACGTCGACGAGGAAGCTACCGCCGAGCGTGTCCTGCAATACTGGCGCGCCATACCTTCGATTAACGTGACTAACACACGAATGCCTTGGAGCGGGGCGTTCCTGTCGTGGCTGATCCGGGAAACCGGAAACAACGACAATCTCGCCATGGCGCCGGCCAATATCGCGATCTGGCGGGACGCCCTTGCTAAAAAGCTCACATTCATTCCGAACGAGAAGCAAGCCTTGCCGGGCGATATCGTGATATTCCTGCGCGCTTCTGCGGAGAATTTGGAAGACGTTCGCGCCGGCAAGGTCTTGTCCGTGCCTTCTGGAGCTGGGATCGTCTATTCGTCCAGCCCCGACAAATTCTCCGCGATCGAGGGGAATGTCGGCAATGCCATTCGTCTCCACGAGCACTTGATGACGGAAAAGATCGTTGGCTTCATCAGACTCTCCGATCGCTGACAACGGAGCATAGACCGTAGGATGGGCAAAGGCGCGAAGCGCCGTGCCTGCCAGTTCACGCCGTGCTCATGATGGTGGGCACGGCGGACAGGCCATCGCTTGCGCTTGTCGCAACGACGGGTGCGGTGATTTCGGTTCAAGTGTCAGACAGCGTGGATTGTGCCGCCGCACTCTAGCCATGTCCGGGTACGTCGACGCCATCAGTCGCATACTGCCGGATCTTGTTCCGCATCGTGCGCACCGAAAGTCCGAGCAGGCGGGCGGCGTGGGTGCGGTTGCCGTGGCAGCGCGCCAGCGTCTGCAGCACGAGCTCGCGTTCGATCGCCTCGACCGTCGAGCCGATCAGCATCGGCACGATCTCGTGGGGTGAAAGGGTATGAGAATCCGATAGTGGAATCTCGGGCACGGGGACACAGTCCAGGCCGAGGTAAACGTCATCATACTCACGGGGCATCTACACCTCCCGATCGACGCTTGCTCCGAAACGCGGAGCAGAAACATCAGGAATCACACCCCCTGCCGCAGGGAAGCGTGGGCGCGAATGGTTAATGCAAGGTTAATGAGCACGGAAAAGTTTCTACGTCGATCAGCTACACCTAGAGGTATATTTTGAAAGGCAGGCAGATAATCGCGTGAGCCGCCGCGTCGCATCTGGCGCGTTCCCTCGCGATCCGCACTGCGACTTGTCCGCCGAAGCTTTAGCGAGAGCGGGAGCAATCCATGCCTCAACGCGGCGGATTGCGCTTCGCTAATCCGCCCTTCTGTAACGGGCCTCGATCAGTCAATCCCTTTTTGCGTTGTCCGTTCGCCGGGGTCTCGCTTCTGTACGGGGTCGGCGCAAGGCCGCCACCTGATGGGGTTGGAAGAGGATAGGCCGACCAATCTACGGACGCGTGGTCGTGATGCCACTGGCGGATTAGCGGTCTGACCTGATCCATCGTCCCGGCGATGGGACTTCGCTTCGAGAAGGCCTGGTGTCGTGACCTGCCCGAAAACTGTTTTGCGTTCTCCTGTCAGATTGCCGCAGCGGCGGCGTTGAAGGGGGTTCCGTCGGCGAGCATGCGATGCATGATCACCGCGAGCCTGCGCGCCAGTGCCACCTTGGCCTTGCTCATGCCGGCGCGCCTGGCGATCCGCATCGCCCAGCTCTTCAAGAGCGAACAGCCTTTGATCGGCTTGGTCAACATGAGGTGGGCGGCCTCATAGAGCGCCGTGCGCACCGAGCCGTCGCCGATCTTGCTGATCCGGCCGGTGTAGTCGGTCTCGCCGGATTGATGCCTCTTCGGGGTCAGCCCGAAGTGCGCTCCCACCCGCTTCGACGACGTGAACCGTCCCGGATCGTCGATGGCGCTGGCATAGGTGAGTGCGATGATCGGGCCAACCGCCGGGACCGACGTCAGCAGCCGTGCCTGCATGTCGGATCGTACCATCTTGCGGGTCTGCTTCTCGAAAGCCGTGAACTCCTTCCGCAGTGCCTCGCGCACCGACAACAGTGCATCGGCGATTTTTTGAAGATGCGGGTGGGCTGTAACGAGTTTATTGATCCGTCCTGCAAACTCCCGCTCCGTCGTATTGCCAACCTTAAGGCCAAAACCGCGCAGGATCCCGCGCAGGCTGTTCTCGACATCGCGAAGCTTCGATTGCACCAGCTTGCGGGCCGTCAATATTGCCCGCGTCTCTTGCGCGCTCATCGATTTGCAATGCACCGGCCGGAACCAGCCCAGCCGCATCAACTGCGCAATCCCGCGCGCATCGTTGCGATCGGACTTCACCGGCATGGCCTCGAACGCCTTGCGTACGTGCCGTGTCTCCAGCAGCTCCACGGCAAGTCCGGCCGCCTTCATCCTCGCAAACAGCCATTGCGACAGCGGTCCGGCCTCCAGCCCGATCCGCTCAAGGCCGAAGCCGAGCGAACGGAACCAGGCGATTAACGCCTCCGGCTCGCTGGCCACCTTGGCCTCGCGCAAAATTTTGCCGGTTGCCTCAACCACGCACACGCTCGAGCATTCCAATGAAACGTCGATTCCGGCATAATGGTCCATGGTCGTCTCTCCTCGATGTTTGGAGCGAGGCTCATCCTTCGACTCCGTCACACCATCCATGTGAGGGACGACCGCCCACCTTCCAAGCGAGCCGCGCGAAGCGCGCCTACCAAAAGCGCCGTAGCAAGCGCGGCTCGCTTGGAAGGTGGGACCAGGGGCCCGTTACCCCATCTACGACCCTACGCGGACTGCTCGCGCCATATCCTTTGCATATATTCCATCAGTGCAGTGGCCTGTCAAAAGATCGAGCGTGAATGGCGCCCAAATGTCTCCGACCGGAGTCCATGCTTCGCCCGTGAGCTCGGTTTCATGTAGTTTGACGTTGCGGAAGCTATCCCACGAAATCCGTGGGCTTATCCATCCGGAATTGTCTGACCGCACGGCGGCGAAATCGACCAGTCCCTGGAATACTACCAGGCCGAGTTGTTGCAGGGGAAATACGGCCGCGATGTCGTCCCATGCTAAGCAATCTTGCATAGCGCGCGATTCGGGATCGATGACACAGGTGTGACCGTCTGCGACAACAATCACATCCGCTCCATTAGGATGACCAAGCACAGCCGTGCAGTTCGTCATCCCTCCAAGGAAGTTGCCGACCCACGGATCGGACTTTTCTGGATAAAAGCGTACCACGAGCCCTTCACGAAACTCGTGCTCGCCGCGTCCGGTGAACGACACGGCCCGCGGCCCGTACGGCGGTAGCCCAGGTAAGATTTCAAACCGCAACGCCGGCACCCAATTCATCTGAAGTTAGTAAAATGGCGGATCACGCTCCGCTAATCCGCTCTAAGGGTTAACGCCACCCGCTACCGCGCCGGCTCCTTGGTCCGTTGTTCGGCTGCCACCGCTTCTGCAGGCTTGCTTGAGCGAACCATCAGAAACGTCCCGGAGTCCGCCGTCCCCGGCACCTTCCATCGCCCGTCGATCTCCGTCGCCTCGGCGTTGACGACGCCCTCATAGGACACGGCGCCATAGCCGTGGCCGGGCGGGTCGTAACGCTTGATGAACGAGACGGCGCTGCCGGATCGATGGCCCGCAATCGAGGCGTTATGGGTGCTGATCGGGCAACCGGGCACCGTGCAGGGTTCGGTCACGTTTCCTGCGAGCGCGCCGCCGGAATCGATGAGCGTCGCAAGAAACGTGACCATGCCAACGTGTCGCTGAACGAAGGTGCCGTCCCAGACACCGGTCAGGCTATCGGTCATTGCGGTTTACGTGAGTGGGTAGCGCTCACAACACCCGATTACTCTCCTTCACCTTCTCCGCATCCAGATAGAGGTCGCTTCCCATCTCCTTGAACTTGGCGCTCATCGCCGCCATCCCCTCCTTCGCCAAGGCTTCCGCCTTCGCCGAGGCTTCGGCGTCGGCGGACAAGTCGGAGGGCAGGCCATCCTCGATCGTCCCGCTCACCGACATCCCCACGCTCGCCGGATCGTTCAGCGTCGCTGCATAGTCCCGCACGTCCTGCGTGATCTTCATCGAGCAGAATTTCGGGCCGCACATCGAGCAGAAGTGGGCGACCTTGTGGGCTTCCTTCGGCAGCGTCTCGTCGTGGAAGCTTTTTGCCGTGTCCGGATCGAGGCCGAGGTTGAACTGGTCGGTCCAGCGGAAGTCGAAACGGGCGCGGGAGAGCGCGTCGTCGCGGAGCTGGGCGGCCGGGTGGCCCTTGGCCAAGTCAGAGGCGTGGGCGGCGATCTTGTAGGTGATGACGCCGGTCTTGACGTCGTTGCGATCCGGGAGACCGAGATGCTCCTTCGGCGTGACGTAGCAGAGCATGGCGCAGCCGAACCAGCCGATCATGGCGGCACCGATGCCTGAAGTGATGTGGTCGTAGCCCGGCGCGATGTCGGTGGTCAGCGGGCCCAAGGTGTAGAACGGCGCTTCGCCGCACTCTTTAAGCTGCTTATCCATGTTGATCTTGATCTTGTGCATCGGCACGTGGCCGGGGCCCTCGATCATCACCTGGCAGCCCTTGTCCCACGCGATTTTTGTCAATTCGCCGAGCGTTTCGAGCTCCGCGAATTGCGCGCGGTCGTTGGCATCCGCGATCGAGCCGGGACGCAGGCCATCGCCGAGCGAGAACGAGACGTCATACTTGCGCATGAGGTCGCAGATCTCGTCGAAGTGCGTGTAAAGGAAGCTTTCCTTGTGATGCGCCAGGCACCACTTCGCCATGATCGAGCCGCCGCGCGACACGATGCCGGTGACGCGGTTGGCGGTGAGGTGGATGTAGGGCAGGCGGACGCCGGCGTGGATCGTAAAATAGTCGACGCCCTGTTCGCACTGCTCGATCAGCGTGTCCTTGTAAAGCTCCCAGGTCAGCTTGACGGGATCGCCTTCGCACTTCTCCAGCGCCTGATAGATCGGCACAGTGCCGATCGGCACCGGCGAGTTGCGCAAGATCCATTCCCGCGTCGTGTGGATGTTACGCCCCGTGGAGAGGTCCATCACGGTGTCGGCGCCCCAGCGGATCGCCCACACCATCTTATCGACTTCCTCTTCCACCGACGAAGTGACGGCGGAGTTGCCGATATTGGCGTTGATCTTGGTCAGGAAGTTGCGGCCGATAATCATCGGCTCAAGTTCGGCATGGTTGATGTTGGATGGGATAATGGCCCGGCCGCGCGCGATCTCGGAGCGAACGAACTCCGGCGTGATGAAGGCGGGCACCGACGCGCCAAAACTTTCGCCGTCGGCAAGCGCTGCTTCCGCGCGCTCGAGCTGCTTTCTGCGGCCGAGGTTTTCGCGCTCGGCGACATAGATCATCTCCTTGGTGATGATGCCGGCGCGAGCGAATTCGAGCTGCGTGATCTTGTGGCCGTCGAGGCCGCGGATCGGCTTGTGGTGCGCGGTGAAGGCCTTTGCGGCGTGCGAGGCGCCGACATTGCCGTTGTCTTCCGGCTTGATCTCGCGGCCCTGATATTCCTCGACGCCGCCGCGCTCTTTCACCCAAGTGAGGCGATTGCGGGGGAGACCGGCGTTGACGTCGATGGTCACGGACGGATCAGTGTAGGGGCCGGAGGTGTCGTAGACCGGGAGGTTCGGTTCACCCGCGGCTTCGGAGAGGATGATCTCGCGCAAGGGCACGCGCAGGTCGGGCGCGGCGTCCGGCGTAGAAAAGATTTTTCGCGACGAGGGCAGGGGCCCGGTGGTGACGGCGGGGAGCGTGGTGTTGGGGTTGGAGCGAATGTTCATGGAATCCTCCGTTTTATGGGCGTCGTTCCGGACAGACCGCGTAGCGGACCGATCCGGAACCTCGACGTTGTTGAGCGAGATTCCGGATTCGCGCTGGCGCGCGCTCCGGAATGACGCCGGTGGAAAATTTGTCCGTCATTGCGAGGAGCCAACGGGTCGGCGCAAAGCGCCGCCCGATGACAGGCTCCGCGACGAAGCAATCCATTGCCACCGAATATGCGGACCAATGGATTGCTTCGCTTCGCTCGCAATGACGGGGAAGAGGTGTGCATCACGCAGCCTCCGCGTTCTCGCCCAGCCATTGCCGCACCCTTGCATCCGGATCGGCGTTCTGGGTGACGTCGCTGACGACGGCGATGGAGTCGGCACCGGCGGCGTAGATTTCGGCCGATTGTTCGAACTTGATGCCGCCGATCGCAACCAGCGGGATGTTGCCGATGCGCTTTTTCCATTCGGTGATCTTTGGAATGCCCTGCGGCGCAAAACGCATCGATTTCAGCGTGGTCGGGAAGATCGGACCGAGCGCGACGTAGTCCGGTTTGGCGGCAAGCGCGGTCGCCAACTCCTCGTCGTCATGGGTGGAGATGCCGAGCGTCAGCCCTGCTTTGCGGATTTCGTTGAGGTCAGCGTCGACCAGATCTTCCTGGCCGAGATGCAGGTGCTTTGCGCCGGCGACGATTGCCGCGCGCCAGTAGTCGTTGACCACGAGTTTGGCGTCGGTGCCCTTGATGACCTCCAGCGCGTCGGTCACGATCTGCAGCGCCCCGGCGTCGTCGAGATTCTTGGCGCGCAACTGGATGGTGCCGGCGCCGAGCAGCGCCAGCCGCGCCACCCAGGCGACGCTGTCAACGACGGGGTAAAATCGATCAGGATACGCGTGGCGATCAGGATACGGCATGCCAGAACGGTGTCCCGATCACAGGGGTGGAGGGCGAGGCGAAGTCGCGGGCTTCCATCAGGCCGGCTTCATAGGCGGTGCGGCCGGCTTCGACGCCTGATCGAAACGCCTTCGCCATCGCGACGGGATCGGCAGCTTTTGCCACCGCGGTGTTGAGCAGCACGGCGTCGTAGCCGAGCTCGAGGGCGTGGGCAGCATGCGACGGAGCGCCGATGCCGGCATCGACCACCAGCGTCACGTCAGGCAGGCGCTCGCGCATCAGTTTTAGCGCATCGCGGTTGGTAATCCCCTTCGCGCTGCCGATCGGTGCGGCCCAGGGCATCACGACCTTGCACCCCGTTTCGACCAGCCGCATCGCCACCGAAAGATCCTCGGTGCAATAGGGGAACACCTCAAAGCCGTCCTTGATCAGGATTCCGGCGGCTTCGACCAGGCCGACCACGTCGGGCTGCAGCGTGTCGTTGTCGGCGATCACTTCGAGCTTGATCCAGGGCGTACCGAACAATTCGCGCGCGAGCTTTGCGGTGGTCACCGCCTCGCGCACGCTGCGGCAGCCGGCGGTGTTCGGCAGCACGGTGACATCGAGCTCGCGGATCAGCGACCAGAACGCATCCCCGGTCTTGCCGCCGGCGGCCTCGCGCCGCAGCGACACCGTGACGATGTTGGCGCCGGAGGCGCGGATCGCCTCCTGCATGATCGCCGGCGAGGGATAGAGCGCCGTGCCGATCAGCAGGCGGGAGGAGAAGGTTTTGCCGTAGAAGTTCAGCATGGCGTCAGTGTCCGTTCCACAACTCGTCATCGCGCCCACCACTCGTCGTCCCCGCGAAGGCGGGGATCCAGTACGCCGGGAAGCCTGCGATCGAACCGAGAAGCCGCGGCGTACTGGGTCGCCCGGTCAAGCCGGGCGATGACAGCGAAGTGCGAGGCGTGCACATACCCATCATCACCCTCCCTGCCGTGGCGTGATGATCTCGATCTCGTCGCCGGCTTTCAGTGCGGTCTCCGCCCAGCGGCTTTTCGGCAGCACGTCGTAATTCACGGCGATCGCGAAATGCGTGCCCTCGTATTCGAGCTCGGAGAGCAGCGCGTCGACGCGCTCCGAAGCGATCTCGCGCTGTTCGCCGTTGATGGTCACACGCATCGCATCACCTCATTGTCGATCTGGCCGCGCTGCACATAGTTCAGCGTCAGCTCGGCCAGCGCCGGCGCCACCAGAAAACCGTGGCGGTAAAGGCCGTTGACTGCGATCTTGTTCTTGCGAACCGTGATCCGCGGCAGGTTGTCGGGGAAGGCGGGACGCAAGCCCGAACCGAATTCGACGATGCGCGCTTCGGCAAAGGCCGGATGCACGGCATAGGCGGCGCCGAGCAGCTCCAGAGCCGAGCGCACGCTGACGCCGGTGTCCTCGGCCTCGATCGAGGTCGCGCCCAGCATGAATTTGCTGTCGCCGCGCGGGATCACGTAGAGCGGCCAGCGCGGATGGATCAGCCGCACCGGGCGCGACAGCTCGACTTCGCTCGTCTCGATGATGATCATCTCGCCCTTGACGCCGCGCAATTCCGGCTGCTCGTCGCGCGCGGAGAGCCCGCGGCAGTCGATCACGATGCCGTCGAGATCTTCCGCACTGATATCGCAATCGAACTTGATCGTGCCGCCGGCGGCTTCGATTCGCGCATGCAGCTCGGGCAGCACTTTGCGCGGCTCGACATGGCCCTCCTCGGCATAGAACAGGCCGTCGCGAAAACGGCCGTCCAGCGAGGGTTCTAGCTGGCCGACGCCGCTTGCATCGAGCCTGGCATGGCCGGTGGTGAGCTTGGCAAAACGCTCGAAATCGGCGCGGTCGCGCGGATGTGCCACCACCAGCGATCCGTTGAACGGGGTGTTGGGAAAGAGCTCGCGCCACAAATCGAGCGAGCGGAAGCCGAGCCGGCCGATCACGGGCTCGGACGTCTCGGCCTCGCAATGAGGCGCCAGCATGCCGCCGGCCCAGTGGCTGGTGGAGAGCGTCATATCGGCGTCACTGCGCTCGTACAGAGTGACGGCGTGGCCGGCCTGTGCGAACAACAGCGCTTGCCAAGCGCCGGCAATGCCCGCGCCGATGATGGAGACGGGGGAGTCCCCCCGCAGATCTGACTTCTGGTACATCCCTGTCCCTTCGCCGGCATGACCCGGATCAGGTTCAAAGGGTCACCGCGGTCCCAGGCTGACTGCCCAAGCTTGCGGTATCTCAGCTCCTCGTCGGAGCACCCCTCGGAACAGGGCTAATGTAGGCGGTTGGGCGGAGGTGTCAACGCGGCTTTACAGGAACTTGCAATGCTGCCGTGCCCCGGACGCAGCGCAGCGCGTCAGCGGTGCGCTGCAGAGCCCGGGGTCCACGGTTGGCATTGGGTCCCGGTTCTGCGGAGCAGCGCACCGGACGATGCTTCGCATCGCCGGGACAGCGCTGCACCGCGCCCGGGACACGGGATTTAGCTATTTGGATTTAGCTATTTTGCCGCCTGCAGCGCGTTCGCGTCAGCCGGCGTTCCGACCGGCGCGGCGACGATTTTCGGCGTCGCACCGCTCGCCAGCACGGGCGCGATCTGCAGCGGCTTTTGCTGCCGCTGGCGCTTTGCGGCGTAATAATAGCCGCTCGCATAATAGCGTACGGCGCGGCTGTGATCGCCGCCCGCGGCGCGATAGGCGCCGGCGAGATATTTGATGCCCCAGGCGAGATTGGTGTCGGGATCGCGCAGGCCCGCGGCGTCGCCGGTGTAGCCGAGGCCGCGCGCGGTCGGCAGCTTGATCTGCATCAACCCGATGGTGCCGCCGCGTCCGACCAGGTTCGCATGATACTTGCTCTCGCGCACGATCACCCGATGCACCAGCGCTTCCGGCACGTTGTTGGCAGCGGCGTGGGCTGCGACCATGCTTTGATATTGCGCGCGACTCTGCGCCATTGCCGAAGGCGAAAGCAGCAGCACGGCCGCGGCGGCGAGCCAGGCGAATTTCGGAAAACTTTTCATAAAAATGATCTCGGCGGGTGGGCACGTGAGAGAGTGGCGCTTTCGATTAGTTCCACCGACGGGCCAAGATGTGGCAGAAAACGGACGACATCGCGGCGAGATGTCTGCGGCCGATGCACGCCTTAACGAACACGTCCAGCGTGACGCATACGTTGTGCGTGCGATGCATCGCACCTGTTGACGCGAATCTGCGTCATGCGGACGCGCAAGGAATGTCGTGCAAAAGACGCAGTCAAGGTGTAAAGAAGACGCCGCGACAAACCAATTCATTCCGACAGCAAACCTGTCTCATTCAATGACATTCTAAAAAGCGAGACGTCATTTGGACGTCCGAAGTCCAGGGAGATGCGCCATGTCTCGACTCGACTCCAGCTATCTGCCTCGCGGAAATCCTTGCGCCCAGTGCGGCAAGCCGATCCCGAGACCGGATTGGGTGGAGAGCAGTCCGGGCCGCACATCCTTCCTCTGGTTCTGCCGCGCCTGCGACTATCGCTTCGAGGCGATCGCAATCTACGAGGAGGCCGACCCCGACGCGCTCGCGGCCTGACGCGCACGGGCTTCATTCGACGCTGCAGCATCATTGCCGGCGCCGTCGCCATATTGCGTGCGGCGGAGCGGCCACGTCGGCGCATTTCGTAAATTCCGAATAGGGCAGGCTGGTTGCCACAGGGCGGAACCAGCCGGGCGCTGCCACGTTGATTCCTTCATCCACATGTGGAGGGTCCGATGGCAAGCGATGTCATGGCCAAGCCGCATCAGTTGATCGCGAGCGACCGCGTCGAGGGGACCGCGGTGCGCCGGCCGAACGGCGACATGATCGGCCACATCGAACGGCTGATGATCGACAAGGTCACTGGTAAAGTATCTTATGCAATCCTGAGTTTCGGAGGGTTTTTGGGCATCGGAGCCAATCTGCTGCCGTTGCCTTGGGGACGGCTTCGCTACAACACGAAGTTCGAAGCCTATGAACTCGACATCGACGATGAAGAGTTGAGGCGCGCGCCGTCATTCCGTGCGGACAAGGATTTCGACTGGGGCGATCGCGCAAAGGAAGCCGAGCTGCATCGCTACTACCGCATGCCGCCTTACTGGGGCGCCTTGTGATGCCGTGTCGCACGGCCTGTTTCATGCGAAAACGCGTGGAACACTTGTTGAAGTGCCGGGTTTTCCTCAGAGCGTTTCTGAACTGAGGAGAACGGATATGTTAACGAAAACTGCCGTTGCCGGCCTCGCGGCGTCCGCGTTGCTGGCGAGTGTAGCGTTTGCGCAGCAAAGTCCTTCGGCAACGACTGACAGCGCCAAGACCGCCGCGCCTGCGGCTGCAACCGATACCTCGTCGTTCAAGGGTACGTGGCGGGCTTCGAAGCTGGTCGGCCTGAACGTGTACAACGATAGCAACGAAAGCCTCGGCTCGATCAATGATCTCCTGACCGACAAGAGCGGCGATATCAAAGGAGCCGTGATCGGTGTCGGCGGCTTCCTCGGCGTCGGCGAGCATCTGGTTGCGGTGCCCATCGACAAGGTGAAGTTCGTTGATGAGCCGGTTGCCTACACCGGCACCGCGGGCGCGCCCGCTTCAGGTGGCGCACGGACAGGCGCAGGCGGAGGCACGGGCACGACGGGTGCTGCGACGACGCCTGCCGCGCCGAAGAAGAATCCGTGGTATCCGGATCACGCCGTGTTCAGCGCGACGAAGGATCAGCTCAAGGCGATGCCGGAGTTCAAGTACTCGACAGAATGAGGCCGCGGTCTTAAACACCAGACTCCCTCAAAATGGCCGGACGGCATCACGCCGTCCGGCCATTTGATTTTGAAAATGCCCGTTCGCGCAATGGTGCAGCGCATCCTATCTGTGCGTATTTCTCGATGATAGGTTGTATCGCGGCAGGAGCATCTGCCTCCTGTCTTGCATGATCCTGCGTCAACGGGAGGACGACATGGCGGACAGCGTCTACAAGGTCATCGAGCTGATCGGCACCAGCAGCGAATCCTGGGAGAAGGCCGCCGCTGGCGCGGTCAGCCGCGCCGGAGAAACCCTGCGGGATCTTCGTGTTGCCGAAGTGGTCCAGCTTGACTTGCAGCTTGACGCCCAAGGCAAGGTCGAAGCCTACCGCGCCAAGCTGAAAGTCTCATTCAAGTTCGAGGGCTCGTAGCGACTATTTTGCAGAGTGGGCACAGGCGCGATTGCGCCGTGCCCACCACCGTTTGGATGGCCGAGACGAGCCCGGACGTTGCTACATCGTAATTGCATCGCGTGGCCGGTGAGAAGTTTCCCTTGTCGACGGCGCAACGCTTCTTCGCGTCGTGACGAGCTTGGAGAGAGATACCACTCGTTTCATGGATGGGCCGGCGTCGCCAACAAGGTCTTGCCTGGCCCACGGGGGCGCCCCAGAACTGTCTGTCCACCATATTGATGGGTGCGCGACAGCTGTCTCACTAGGGCGGAATCGGACTATCTTGTGCTCGACAGGCTGAATACTTGGCGATAAATCTACAGGGTTAGCTTTTCCTATGTTCGCGTTTAAATAGTAGTGAGTATTTTGCTTGGTAGTGGGGTAGGCGAGCTGGACGTTCCGAGCGCGGCCTCAATCGTCCAGGGCTTAACGAGATTCTCGGCCTGCCTATCTATGTTCGAAGCGGGGAGATTCTGATGATCATACGTTTTTTGATGGCTTCAGCTTTATTGGGAATGTTGAGTGCGCACGCGATTGGCGCCGAGAGCTGCGATCTGTCGGCTGCCACCCTGGCAAAGGCTGCTAATGGCACGTTGCTGGCCGAAGACGATGCCGGAGAATGGCAGGTTTTCCAGGGCTTTCAGGGACTTTCGAGACCGACCGCAATGACTTTCGCGTATGTCGTGAAAGAGGATGTTGCGACGAGAACCGGCGTCATCGTCGTCAAGACCGCACGTTGGGTGCCCGCCCGAAGTGCTTCAAGGTCAACCGCCGTGAAACTGGTGCGGGACAGCTCATTTCCGGATCGGCAATGTTCCAGTCCTTTTTTTGGAACCAAAAGCGTAAGTACCCGCGCTTATGAGGACTATCACGGCAAGGGGTTTCTTGAATCCAGGGCGCTGGATTCGACGGCACAGGGCGAGCCGACAGACACTAACCGGCAAGTCCTCGAGCGATTTCATTCGAAGTATCCGACTGCACGAGGTTGCCGCTCCAGTGACAGCACGACCTACGATGGATTCGAGTACCGCAATAACCGGTCTCAGTTTTCATATGACACGTCCGTCGTGGATAATGGCTGGAGCTATGCGACTACCAACCTCGTCCTTAGTTTGATACCCGCTGCGTTGGCAGCTCCTTCCCGGCTGCAGCAGCAACGCACGGAGATTTTCCACTACAAAGTGATGCCGACTCAACCCACATGCATCATGTTCGACCTCAATTCGGCTACCGCCGATCAAGTACTTCGGATCAATGACGTTGAAGACAGAAACTCAATTTTCCGGACTGGAGAAAAGAGATGGCAGCCACCTGAGGTCAAATGAACGATAACGGGCCTCGGTTGGACTCGAAAACCGGGATCAGGCGAGCCGCCCGCAAAGGGGGCGCGTCCGCCGGATGGCTCGCGGTGATCGCTGCTGGATGCGTGCTCTTCCTGTTGGCTCGCGCCACCCGCTGGACGGAAGGGGTGACCATTGATGATTGGTTCACTCTGCTGCTAGGCGCGCTGCCATTCGCCTGCTTCTATTTTTTCGGTTCAATCGCATCGCGTGGCACGCTGTTCGCCTTCCTGTCGTTAGCGTGGATTTTAACCCTGACGGTATTCCTGTTCGTACGACTCACACCGCTCGTGTATGCGGTGGATTCGTATCTACATCTGGTTACAGAACCCCCCGATTATCGCCGTCTCGTCGTCTCGTTCTGCTTTTCCTTCCTGGGCACGTGCCTGGCTGCCGCCTTCTACAATTCCCGCTTGAGGTCGATGGGTATCTCCGCGCTGGTCGATTTGATTGCCGTATGGACGTTCAATGCCATGTACGTGTGGATATTCATCTATCGTCTGCCTCCCGACTTGAACTTCAGGTAGGCGACGGAGTTCGGACGGCGACCGGTTGAGTTGGGACCGGCAATTTCATGTGCGTAAAGACCGTGTCGAGCAGTGGCTTCCCATCGAGCTTGAAGTGATCGATCATCTCGGAAGCACATGCGTAGCCCAACTCGCGATACGCTTCGAATTGTGCTGCATCGAAGAATTGGTCCGCCGTTGGCTGATTGGGAAAGGCGGCATTGGAAGCACGATAGCCCCTCACCGTGAATCCCAATCCCGCAATCATGCTGGCCTTGATGTAGACCAGCGCTCCGGACTTGCCTTTCGGATATTCGACAGCGCAATAAAAAAATGGCTGCTGTGCAAACTTCGCCCCTAGCGGATAACCATCACGTTCTTTCACGTGGAAAATGTCTGCGGCGTCCCCGATCTTGATTTCTGTATCGAAATCTTCGCGGACGCGCTGGCAGACGGAGACCAATGCCGTCATGGCGGTAGAGGGGTCCTCTTCCGCATCAATGATAATCATCAAATCCGCTTGTCTACGAACAAGTTCATAGATGCCGAGGTTGTCGAAATGCCCGCCGTCGGAAAGTTCGATGAATCGGCTGGTACGTCGATATCCAAACCGGAATATTCCGTGGGTAAGAGCGGGTCTGAAGTGATTGGGGCGTCCAGGCTTGCCGCTGGGCGAGCCAATCCAGATGCCGAGACGCACGTTCAGGATCATCATCAGGGCGGAAATGATACGATCCCGCGTGATCCCCGATCCGATATAGGCAGCGTTAGCATTCGCTGCGGCTCCCGAGCCGGCCATCGCCGATGCCAAGGTCAGTGGTCCGTGCTTTTCTATGTGTTTGGATGTCTCAATCCATCCGGTTGCCGACGACCCGACCAGCAAGGGGCTGAGCAAGAAATTGTCGCCGCCGCGCACCTGCAGCTTGGTGATTGGGTCGTTGACGAGGATGACATTGGTGTTGATCAGCGGATACGGCCATCCCGATCGTGATCCCTCCTTGGCTGCGACGGGCCAGATCTCCGTCAGCGTCGTTCCCTCCGCTGCCGTGAACTGCGACGGTTTGCCGAGTTCGTCGTAGGAGGGCATGAAGGCTTCCATCAATCTGTCCCGGTAGAAGCGATGCATGCCGAGATGATTAAGATTTGTGTACCATCCAAACAGCCCGGCAAAGACGATCGAGCCGCTGACAACGACAACTGCTTGTTCGCGCCAGCTCGACAACTCAGGGAAGGCGCGGGAAATGATAGGGGCTTCCGCGACTAGAAAATCGGCTACCAGATATGCCGTGATCGCAAGGCCATAGATAAAAATGGCGGCTACTATGGCGGCTACCCACCGTCCTGTGAAGTTGTCGGCAGCTCGTTGTGCTTGCACCAAATGGCCGTAGAGGGCCGAGACGATGCCACCCGCTGCGGTAAGGACGCCTGCTGCAGTGGCTGTCTTCTTGTACTCAATTCCCGCGTCAATCAGAAGATTTGACACGAGTGGGATTGATCCGATGACTGCGGCCGCGAAAGCGAATACCAATGCATCTCCGGCGCGGCTGTCGAAGGCCCTCCGCAGCACGTAGTTCAGGCCTACCGGCAGTTTACCGAGCAACTGGGGCACGAGGATAGCGATCGTCCAAACCGAGAAAGGGCCGGCCACACAGATGGCCAGTCCAGCGAAAGTCTTTTCCATAGACTGCGTATACCCCTCAGGCAGTTTGCCATACTGCAGTCCAAAAACCGCCAGCGCCAAAAGGGCAACGCCTATGATTGTGCAATACACTGCCCTGCTCAATCTCGCGCTGTTGCTGTCGTTGGTCTCCGGAGGAATTAGTATTGAGGTCCAGGCCAGCAGCACGGCAAAGACGGCCAGCAAGGCCACGATCAGGAAAGCGAGTACGAAGAACGCAGTGAATGACGGCGGATACGCGGTTGACCCAAGAAAGTCATTCCACAGTATCCGATATTTGCCATCAACAAACAATTTGGGGATCAGCAACACAAGCAGCGCAAGCACGAACAACGGAAACCAGACGATCATGTTGAGGAGTATGGTCCGGAGCACCACGGCAATGCCCGACCAGAGCGTTATTCCATCTCCCGGTGTGAGATAACTGCCGTGGCCGCGCAGAAACTGTAAGTGTGGGTTCTTGCTGCGCAACTGCACGCCGTACGGGAATTTGTCGCCGGCATCTGAATTGGAATCGCGATACCACCACCATTGTAGCGATGCGCCTGTGTAACCGCCGCCGGAAACAGTCGAAAGATAATCAATCTGCCTGAGCAGGCCGGCGCCAGCCAATCTTTGGAGTGCGCCAAGGCAAAAGGTTGCCGCCCTGACCCCTCCTCCGGAACAGCCGATGCCGGTCCAGGCTTCTATTTTCTTACCCCGGGATCGTCTCAGGTTTTCGCGCTCGATCTCGAGCGCCTCTTCCTCCTTCAGGGTATTGGGAGGGACCTCAATCTTTTCGGGCACCGGTGAAGAGGTCGTGCGCCGGTTTGGAGCGTTCTGGTCTCCGCATTCTGTTGTCGATGACATTGGAAATTCCGGAAATAAATGTGGCCGCGCGAGACGTGCCTCTATGGAAACAAAGAAACTAGACGATTCTAGATTGTACTAATGCTTTGTTGCAACGATTTTCTACAGCGCCGGCAGCGCGCTGACGTAGACGTTGATCGCGCCTTCCGCTTCTGCGATCACGCGCAGCGTTTTGGAATCGAAGGCGATGCCGGCGAGCCGCAGCTTGCTGATCTCGGCCGAGACCCGCAGGCCGTCCTCGTTCTTCTGAAGATCGGCGATCGCTGCTGCAATCTTCTTCTGCGCGTTGCCGGCGAACGGCTTGAGGTCGACGACAGCCTTCTCCGCCAGCGTCTTCTGTAGATGCGGGATCGCCGCGCGCGCCGCGGCGCCCAGCAGCCCGAAGGCAGCCTCCGACTCGACGGCGAGTTCGATGTCGGTCAGCCGCAGCGTCTGCTCGGCCTGATCGAGCACCGGCTTGCCCCAGATATGCACGTTGGCCTCGCCGCCGAGGCTCAAGAAGCTCTTCTTTTCCCTGGCGCTGACCAGAAGCGAGATCAGCAGGCGGTTGCCGGAAGCGGCCACGCTGGCGCGCTTGACGGTGACGTCGACCGCGCCCGAACCGTCCTCAGGAAAAGTCTTCCCGGCGAACTGCGCCTCCACGATCTTGTTGATCTCGGTGAACGGCATGTCGATGGGTACGCCGATCGCGACCCGTCCCGGCGTCGGTGGCACCATCGCGATCGTAGCGGGGAACGGGCAGGACGGCTTGGTTTCGCCCGGTGTGATCCTGGTTTCCGCTTCGATGCCGAGCATCAGTGTCAGGTTCGAAGCATCGACGCGCGGCTGCGCGGCAATCGCCCGGGTGGGACGCAATTCCAGCCACAGCGCCGGCATCGTCGAACCGGCTGTCGTGCCCTGCAGCGGAATCGAACGACAGGCCTTGGCCCACTGCACCCGCGCGTTCCGTTCGAAAGTCGGATCGTTGCGCATGCGCGCCTGCACCAGCGCGATTTGCTCGGCGACGTTCTGGTCGATCAACGGCTTCACCTGCGCGGGCACGTTGACGCGCGCGCCGGCCACGCTGAGGCTGGTGTCGCCGAGATTGACCTGCGCTGCGAGATTGGGCTCGATGCGCCAGTTCGCGGCGATCTGTGGTCGCGCTGATATGACGACGTTGCCCTTGATCTCGGCGCTGGCGTTGAGGTTCTTGATGTTCACGCTGCCGATCTGCTTGGAGACGTTGCCGCCGAGCAGGCTTCCGAGCGCTTCGCCGACCGCACCCGTCGCCTTGCCCGACAGCGAGCCGGTTACGTTCAGTGTGCCCGTCAACGGCGTCGCCAGCGACAGCACGTCCTGCGCGCCGGTAGCTACGATCGGCCCGCGCGAGGCGGTCCAGCCGATGTCGGCGTTTTGCAGGATCTGCGAAATCGGATTGTCGGCCTTGCCGGCGAAATTGCGCGGCGCGCCGCGATCGGCGGCATCGCGGATCGCCGACAGCGCAACCGCAATCGGCGCCATCACCGTGGATGCGCGCGCGGCCGGCGGCAGCGGTGGCAATTCGGCGAGCGCCGGCGCGCTGTTCGTGGCGCGAGGCGTGACGAAGTCCATCACCTTCAGGCTGACCACAAACGACATGACGAGGACCGCAAGCGCGATCGCAATGGTCTTGACCCGCATCGGCAGACGCATCGTGCCCCCGGACCCCAATGAAATCGCCCCACAACGTTTTACAGGGGTGGCGAGGGGGACGCCACTGCACATTGCCGCGACCTTAGGTCAACGCAAAACGGCCCCGGCGAGCGCCAGGGCCGTTTCTCGCATTAAGAAAAGCTAATGCCTCAGCGGATGGTCCGGCCGAGATCGGCGCGGCGATCCGTCATCGGCAGCACGATCACCTTGGTTCCGACGCTGACCCGGGAATACAGATCAATGACGTCTTCGTTGGTGAGGCGGAGGCAACCTGAGGAAACACGGGTGCCGATCGTCTCCGGCGCGTTGGTGCCGTGGATGCGATAGATGGTGCCGCCGAGATACATCGCGCGGGCGCCGAGCGGATTACCCGGGCCGCCGGTCATGTGGCGCGGCAAATAGGGCTGGCGGGCAATCATTTGCGGGGGCGGGGTCCAGGCCGGCCATTCGGCCTTGGCGGGTGATCGTCTGGGTGCCCGACCATGTGAAGCCGTCGCGGCCGATGCCGATGCCGTAGCGCAGCGCCTGGCCGTTGCCGAGCACGAGGTAGAGATAGGTGTTGGGGGTATCGATGATGATCGTGCCCGGCGCCTCGCGGGTATAGTAGTTCACGACCTGGCGGCGCAGGCGTGCCGGCAGCTCGAAGCGTTCTTCTTCCTCAGGCGCAGCGGCAACCGGCGGCGGGGCCGCTTCGATCTGCGGCAGGAAAAACGGAAACAGCGGCAGCGGGGCCGCAGTGGCGGGTGCGGAAAATGCGGTGGCGCCAATCGCCAGCGCGCCAAAGGCGGCGGCCGCGAAGCGGCTCAGCATCGATGAATTGGACATGGTCGTCCCCCTGTTTGTCGCACCAGTTCGGTGCGTCGTTGGGGAAACCTCTACAGATGAACCGTTTCAGGACATTTGCACGAAATCGCCAAAATGGTTTCGTGGCGTTAGGGAATTGTTTCGTTAAGGTTTCGTTGACGGAAGCTGGTGGTGCGGCGGGAGGCAATGCCACTCAAAGAAGTAGCACGGCACGCCCAGGCGCTGCCGGCGAGACCGCACTCGCCCGGACAGAGTGTCCTGCCGAAATACCGTATGGTTGCAGCTCGCCAAGAGCCGAGTTCCTTTGCGCTACATCAAGGACGCGTTTGCCTATCGCGCTAAACAAGCGCTGTAGCCGAACAACCCGCCGGCTGTTGAGGCTATGGGCTCGGGCTCCTAGGCACTCCGAGCCCGCCTTGTCCGAGCAGGAGGCTCACATGTCCGTAACCAATCACGCGGATGATCTGGGTTCAGCCGTGCACTACGCGCTGGAAACGACCCATGCCATAGCAGTCTGCCCTTTTCACTTGGATCTGACGATCCGCATCGGTGACGACGCGGCGGAGAGCCATGCCCTTGCGCGTGCCAGAAAGCTCGTCAAGAGCGATGGCACGACGTGGGAGGGTGAAGCTCTTCGGAAGGAGTTTGGACGCCAACTCGGCAAAGCCGCTGACCGGTACTGCCCTTACTGCGCCCTTTTAGGCGACCCAGAGCTATAGGTACGGACTGAAGCGGTTCTGTGACTGGGCAGGCCGCCAGCTTCTCTCGGACATGCGGTTCAGTAGTCCCAGGAGTTTGATCATTGGCGATTTACGACGATGCTGACGTCAATCCTCCCCGTGCCGGTTCGGGGCATGAATACAAGAAAGTGATGCCATGACTTCGCGACGAAACGCAATTTGCCTGCGAGTGCTGCGGTGATCTCGTTACGCTTGAGCAAGCGAAGCTGCGGGGCGATGTCAGCAACCAAAACAAGGCTTGGAACGGCTTGCTCAAAAGCTTGAGACTGTGACCTGCGCGAGGCCCTTCAATCCGCCGGGATAGTCCACGCTCCATGTGCCCCCGATGCAAAGCATCGGCGTTCTAAGAGACGGCGGCCATAGGCCGCCTATGCCACCTTCTCCCATCCCTGAGAGCCTAAAGGGCGCGTGTAACCAATGCAGCCACCCGCCTCTGGAAGCTACTGATCTGTCTGAATGCTTCCCGCCGCTCTGATCCTTCAGGCAGCCGTTGCGCGGCTTCCCACAAGTTCACTAGCAACCGCGCCATATCGATCAATTCATTAAATTCCGGCATTCCAACGGTGCGTTGGCTCAATGTTAGGTCCTCTTGATACGAACGGACTAATGTGAGGGAGGATCGCGGCTTGATGGCGCGCGATCAGTAAGGGAAGAGAGTAAAGTACAACTCGCCTTATCGATGCAGTTGCCGCGCGGAAGTACTGGTGCAGCAAAAGGTGCTCTTCTCCACGCACGCGGCGTAACATCGATCTCCAGCTTTTACTCATGTTGAAAACGAGCATCAGCCAGCATTTGCGGCATCCCTGCGTCATGCAGTCGTCATATTAGAGCCGGTGCATTCCAGGGTTACACGCTGATAATCCGCTTGGCTTCTACCCTCACCCGCCGAGGCCAAGGCGAGTTGGGTGCTCTCGCCCTCATGCTCAGATCGTCCCAATAGGAGGCGATCAGCTTCCGCGGCGATGACTTCAACCGGATCAATAAGCGCGGCGAGTTGGATTGGTCGGGAATTGGTGATGGACGAGGTTATAGTCCTCTGCCATGGGCGCATGACATGCTTTGCAATGCGCGGCCGCTCGGCACAAGGCTGGACCGGCTGCGCACCATTGCGGGCATAGGAACAGACATGAAAGCCGCGAGTTGATCGCTGGATGCAGAAGTCGATCCTGACAGGGCTATTCGACTATGAGAAACATCGTGAACGAGACCGGTGAGATCATCGCCAAGGCAACGCATGACGGCACGTTGGTCGGCGGGCACCACCGCATCGCGGTGGCGGCTAGCCTCGGTCAAAAGCTGCTTTGGCAAGACAGCGGCGAACCTGTGAGCCTTGATGCCTTCTTCAGGCATCCGAATGGTTCTCAGCGACACGTAGGTTCAGGCGCTCGCTGGACCAGCCCTCACTGAGTATGACGAGGAGCACATCATCACGTACATGCGCGTGATGCTGATCAATAAGCGGCGCCTGGCTTTGCCTGGCTAGGGCCTTGATGGTGTGGAACGGATTGTTAGGGGCGCTTGGGGTCTCGGTCGTGGCAAAGGAGGCGATACAGGGCCCGCTAAGGCAACGGGCTTGGCCACGGGAGGCTGCGGCTGCGCGCCTGGCGCGTCGTTCACGGGACTGCTGTGGCGGCCTACAATGTAAGCCCCTAGCGCCGTGACAACCAGTAGAACGAGTAGCGTTTTTGCCCGCATACTCGCACCACTACCTTTAGCCGGTCTTTCGAGCATTCATGGCCCGCTCAACCTCGTCGGCTAGTTGATCCAGATGCCGCGCAAGCCGGTCGAACATTTCGCGCTTCGCTTTGTCGGTAGCCAAGTCCCTGACAAGCGCGCATTCGGCCGCGTCTTTGCGCAGCTTCTCCAAATGGGTTTGATAATCCTTCATTGTCCCCCTGCGTGTCTTAATTTTCCGTGACGGTGGCACGGAGAACAGGAGGCGGACCTGACAAATGTTAGGTCGTCGGCTGCATTACGTCCGGCGCCGGCAAATCTAATCGAAGGGGGAAAAGGCCACCTAACCAATCAAGCCTGGCCGGCTCGCATTCGCGGCATGCCGGCCTCGCCGGCGTTGAGCACGACGCGGCGGTCGGCGACCGCGTGATGGAATTGTTCGAGCGCTAAACCGATCACCGACAGGTCGCCGTCCTCGACGGCGCCGTCGTCATAGCAATCGAGCGCGTGACGCAATATGCCGTCGGCTGTGTTCTGCATCTCCGCCAGCTCTTCCGCCGTTTCCGCCTTGCGTACCCTGGAAATCAGGTCGAGCAGTTCATCGCGATGGCCGACATACACTTCGCGCTCGTCGCTGTTCCAGTAATGCCTGAACCAGGCGCCGGCAGAACCCAGGCCCGACAGGATCAGGATCGCGAACCAGATGTAGTCGGTGTATTTTTCGAGGAACGTTCGCTCGTTGCCGTCGATATAGGCGGCCGCGCCCGCATGCGCCGGCAGCGCGGCATCCTTTTCGGTATCCGGCTTCTCGATCTGCGAGGCGGTCGGCAATTCACGCGCGAGCTGCTGGCGGTTGGTGAAGAGCTGGCGGGCGAAGGCGGCGACCGCCGTATCCGACAATGACTTCGGCGCGATGATCAGGTGGTTGACGGCCACCGTATCGACCTTGTCTTCCGGCCGCTGCGGTGAAGCGCCGAAGATGCTGGCAGGAATTTCCTCGGATTCGTAGATCGGATTTTTCTTGGCGATCGCGTCGGAAACCTCGATCGGCAGGAATTTCGGTTCGCCGCGGGCAGTTGCGGTTGCCGCGATCGCGTCCACGGTGATCTTGCTCTTGAGCGGGCCGACCGCCATGAAGGCATCGACCGACTGATCGCGCGCCATTTCGCCGAGCTGATTGGTGGCGAACTGGCTGATCGTGACCTTGTCGGGATTGATGCCGGACTCTTTCAGAATCCCGCGCAACAGCGCGACATTGGCCTGCGTGCGCCCGATCACGCCGACGCGGTGGCCGGCCAGTTCATCGAGACTCTTGATCTTAGGCGTGGGTTGCTTCTTCGAGCCCTTGGCGGGAAGGCCGGAAGGCGCCCACAGCACGACGACGTTCTTGCGCAGGATGGCAACCGACTCGGCGTTGGCCGGCAGATTCAGGTCGCCGCGCGCCACCGCAAGATCGGCCTTGCCGTCCGTGAACAGGGCTATGCTTTCCACCGCCCCTTCCGTCGTGATCGGCGCCAGCCGTACCGAACTGCCCTCGCGCGCAAATGTCTGTGCCATCAACTGAACCAGCTTCTGGTCGTCGCTGCCGGCCGGGCCGACTGCAATCCGCAGCGTCGTCGGCCGCAGCACGTAATACAGCGTGCCCGCGGCGACGCCGAACGCGAGCAGGCCGGCGGCAAGGATAAGAAGCGCATAGCTCTTCCGCTTCCGCCGGCGGCGGGATCGCGCAGGATTGTCGTTATGGTCTGTCATCTCGCTGTCACGTTACACGAAAATGCGTGGAGGGGACTTAAAAACATCCTTACATATCGATGACGTCATACGCTTGAAATATCCATGGCTGAACGTCGGATTTGAGAATCATTAATCTCGGGTCCGGACATGAAGATATTGATTGCGACCGATGCGTGGCATCCGCAGGTGAACGGTGTCGTCCGCACGCTGACGTCGCTGGCGCGCAGCGCCTCTGCGCTCGATGCCGATATCAGCTTCCTGACCCCGGACGGATTTCCTTCCCTCGGCGTGCCGACCTATCCTGGCTTACGCGTCGCACTGCCGAACCGGCGCGAGATCGCACGACGGATCGAAGAGGCGGCGCCCGATGCCATCCACATCGCAACCGAGGGGCCGATCGGCTGGATGGTGCGCGCCTATTGCCGCCGCCGCAAGCTTTCGTTCACCACGTCCTATACGACGCGCTTTCCCGAATATATCGCCGTCCGCACCGGACTCCCGGCCGCCGTCGGCTATGCAGTGCTGCGGCACTTTCATGCCGCGTCTTCCACGGTCATGGTCGCCACCGACTCGCTGCGGCAGGAACTTTCCGCGCGGGGCTTTCGGAAACTCGGCTTCTGGACGCGCGGCGTCGACACCGAATTGTTCAACCCGCATACGCGGGCGACGCTCGATCTGCCGCGGCCGATCTTCATGACCATGGGCCGCGTCGCGGTGGAAAAGAACCTCGATGCGTTCCTGTCGCTCGATCTGCCGGGATCGAAAGTGGTCGTCGGCGACGGACCGCAGAAGGCGCAGCTCGCGCAAAAATACCCTGACGCAATTTTCCTCGGCGAGAAGAAGGGCGCGGAGTTGACCGCGCATCTCGCCGCCGCCGACGTCTTCGTGTTTCCGAGCCTTACCGACACGTTCGGCGTCGTGCAGCTCGAGGCATTGGCCTGCGGCACGCCGGTCGCGGCATTCCCGGTCACCGGCCCGAAGGACGTTATTGCCGATCATCCGATCGGCGCAATCGACACCGACCTGCGCAGCGCGTGCCTGCGCGCGCTGACGATGTCGCGCGAGGCCTGCCGGAACTTTGCGCTGGCGCGCTCCTGGGAAAACAGCGCGCGGCAGTTCCTCGGCAATCTGACCGCGCTGCAGCCGAGTCGCGTGTTGCGGCCGGTGCGCCGGGCGCCTGTGAGGAGCGCCGTGCAGGGCTGACCCGAAAAGTGCGATCATCAACACAAGTCATATGCGTGAGACGAAAAGGCAAACCAACCATGGCAGACATCATCAAGCTTGACGGCACGAGGCCGCTCGATTTCGACCGCGAAACGGTCGAGCAAGCCTACGATCGCTGGGCGCCGGTCTATGACCTCGTATTCGGCGGCGTATTCAGCAAGGGTCGCAGGGCGGCGATTGCCGCCACCAACAAGATCGGTGGCCGGGTGCTCGAGGTCGGCGTCGGCACCGGCATTTCGCTTCCGCTATATGCGCCGCACCTGCGCATCTTCGGCACCGACATTTCGGAAGCGATGCTGCAGAAGGCGAAGAAGCGCGTCGATGAACTCGGCCTCAAGAACGTCGAAGGCCTCGCGGTGATGGATGCCGAAAATCTCGAATTCCCCGACGATTGCTTCGACGTGGTGATGGCACAGTATGTCGTCACCGCGGTGCCGAACCCCGAAAAGGCGCTGGATGAATTCGCCCGCGTGCTGCGGCCGGGCGGCGAACTCATCATCCTCACCCGCGTCAGCGCCGATGCCGGCATGCGCCGCTTCATCGAGCGGCGACTGCAGCCGGTGGTGCGCCCGCTCGGCTTCCGCACCGCCGAATTCGCCTGGTCGCGCTATGCGCAATGGCTGGCGGGTGCGCGCGGCATGGAGCTGGCGGAGCGCCGCCTGGTGCCGCCGCTCGGCCATTTCTCGCTGGTGCGGTTTCGGAAAATCGACGTCGCCGCGGCTGCCTGACGCGCGCTGATCGCCGTTGCGCCATCGCGCCGCTGCGAACTGTCACATGTCATTATCATGATGTCACATGCCGGACATCGAATCTCAGTAGACCCGATCCCATCGGAATTTGGGGGAGAACATGATCAAGAACTTTCTGCAGGAACTGCGTACCCAGCGCTGGGACGACCATCGCTACTATCACCACAGCCGCATCAACCAGTCGCTGCACTTCGTCAGCGCTGCGAGCTTCCTGTTCGCTTACGCGATGCTGTTCGTCGATCCCGTCGTGTCGGCGCTGGTCGGCTGGCTGGTCTCGATGACGACGCGGCAGGCCGGTCACTTCTTCTTCGAACCGCGCGGCTATGACCACGTCAACCAGGCAACCCACGAGCACAAGGAAGAGATCAAGGTTGGCTACAATCTGCAGCGCAAGGTCGTGCTGATGACGATCTGGGCGCTGTCGCCGCTGGTCTTGTATCTCGACCCGACCTTGTTCGGCCTGTTCACGCCCTGGACGTCGTCGGCGGACTTCATGCGGCAGGTCGCCAAGATCTGGCTTGCGGTCGGCATCGGCGGGCTGTTGTTCCGCACCGTGCACCTGTTCTTCATCCGCGACGTCGAGACCGGTTTGGTCTGGATGACCAAGATCCTCACCGACCCCTTCAGCGACCTGAAGCTGTACTACAAGGCGCCCCTGGCTCTCATGAAGGGCGAGCTGATCGACCCGGGTCTGGAGAAGCACGTCAAGCACGCGTGAGCGTTGCGGCTACTGAAAGCGTCATGCCCGGGCTTGTCCCGGGCATGACCGTCTTCCCATCCCGTCATTCCGGGGCGATGCGAAGCATCGAACTACGATGTGCTATTGCACATCGGAGAATCTCGAGATTCCGGGTCTGGTCCTTCGGACCATCCCGGAATGACGATGTCGCAATACGGAAAGGCGGGAGTCGTGCGCCGAAGAAAGATGTTCGCCTCAGCGCCTGAACTTCTTGGCAAGCATCTCCCGCAGAATCCGCCGCTTGATATTCTTGTTGGTCAGCGAGCCATCATGCCACCACCAGCCGTCGCACTTCATCTTCTCGCTGGCCGCGACAAACCGGTCGACCACCTCAGCGAAATCCGCATCCGTGTAGTTGAGGCTGAAGATCAGCCGGCCGGTGCCGACCCAGCTCAGCGCCAGCCCTTCGGCGCGCAGGTAGTATTGCAGCATCCAGTTGTAGCGCGACGGCTCGGTATATTGCACCGTCCAGATCGAGGAGATGTTGCCGACGCGGACCGGCAGATCCTGCGCGGCCAGCCGCTCGTTCAACGCGTTGGCGCGGCCGTTCCAGGTCTCGTCGAGCCCCTGGTAGACGGCATTGAAGTTCGGGCTGGCGAGCCTCGACAGGAACTCGTCCATTGCCGTCATCACGTAGGGATGCGAATTGAAGGTGCCGCGGGCAAAGCAGACGTCGGCAGGGCGGTCGTCGCGGAAGCGCCGCATCAAGTCCTTAGCGCCGCAGACCACGCCGACCGGCAAGCCGCCGGCGAGGCTCTTGCCGTAGGTCACCATGTCGGCGCGCACGCCGAAATATTCCTGCGCGCCGCCCGCGGCGAGGCGGAAGCCGACGAAGACCTCGTCGAAGATCAGCACGATGCCGCGCTCGGTGCAGACCTCGCGCAATTTCTTCAGCCAGTCGGTGTAGGCCGCGCGATCGAACGCGCCTTTTCGCGAACTGTCGACGAGGGCGGAATCGCCGGGCGCGTTGGCGTTCGGATGCAACGCCTGCAAGGGATTGACCAGCACGCAGGCAATGTCCCTGCGCGTTCGCAGCACATGCAGCGTGCGCTCCGACATATCGGCCAGCGTATAGGTCTCATGCGGCGAGACCGGATTGCCGACGCCCGGTTGCACGTCGCCCCACCAGCCGTGATAGGCGCCGGCGAAACGGACCAGATGGGAGCGTTTGGTGTGATAGCGCGCCAGCCGCACCGCCTGCATGACGGCTTCGGTGCCGGACATGTGGAACGAGACTTCGTCGAGGCCGGAAATCTCGCACAGCCGGCGGACGTTTTCGGTGATGACGGGGTGATAGGGGCCGAGCACGGGGCCCAGCGCGCGGGCGCGCTTTTCGGCTTCCGTGATGCACTCCTTGTAAAAATCATTGCCGAAAATGTTGACGCCGTAGGAGCCGGTCAGGTCGTAGAAGATGTTGCCGTCGACATCGGTGACGGTGACGCCGGCGGAAGACTGCATGAAAGCGCCGGTGCCGAGATTTTCACGCACCAGCCGGCTGTACTGGAACGGCACGCGGTAGGTTTCCGTAAACTGCAGGTCGGAGATGTGCGTCGCGGCCTCGGCCGTCATCTGCCGACCCTTGGCGTAGCGCTCCTCGTAGAGGCAGGCGAGCCGGAAGAAGGCGTCCTGCCGCTGCATGGCGACATCGCTGGGCGCGCCGTCGGAAGCGAAGAAATCGTCGATGTCGAATTCGTAATGCGGCACCAGCCGCGCGACCATCTTGGACATTTTGGAATGCCCGGTCAGCGAGCGGTGTTTTGCGCGCGACAGCGCCAGCCGCGCCTGCAATTTGGGGAACACTGCCGCGGCGCCAGCGACCGCAGCGGCGGACAGGGAAAGAATCGGAAGGGACGAATCCATGCCTGAAGCGCTAGCCAATCCTGCTGACAGATTGATGACAGTCCGGCGCCTGATCGCCCGCTTCACCCAGCAGGAAGACCTCAACTTCCTCCTGACCAACCGCATCCCGCGCGCCGCGCTGACGCGCTTCATGGGCTGGTTCAGCAAGATCGAGAATCCGCTCGTGCGCGATTTTTCGATTGGCTGCTGGCGGCTGTTTTCCGATCTCGATTTGTCGGAAGCGAGAAAGACCGAATTCAAGAGCTTGCACGATTGCTTTACGCGCGAGTTGCGCCCGGGGCTGCGGCCGGCTGATCCCGATCCGCACCTAGTGGCCAGTCCTTCCGACGGCATCATCGGCGCCTTCGGCAAGATCGCCGATACCGAGCTGTTCCAGATCAAGGGCGCGCCGTATTCGCTGCTGGATTTGCTCGGCGATCCCGCGCTGGTGGAGAGCCATCGCAACGGCCGCTTCCTGACGCTCAGGCTGACGTCCAGCATGTATCACCGCTTTCATGCGCCGTATGATTGCCGGATCGAGAAGGTGACCTTCATCCATGGCGACGTCTGGAACGTCAATCCGATTGCGCTGAAGCGGGTCGAGCGTCTGTTCTGCAAGAACGAGCGGGCGGTACTGCAGGCACGCCTGCCGTCCGGCGAGGCGCTGACGCTGGTGCCGGTCGCGGCCATTCTGGTCGCCAGCATCCGGCTGCATTTCCTGGATCGCACGCTCAATGCGCAGAGCAGGGGACCGACGGTGTTTCCCTGCGATACGGCCGTGCGCAAGGGCGACGAGCTCGGCTGGTTCGAGCACGGCTCGACCATCATCGTGCTGGCGCCCGAGAATTTCGAATTTTGCGACAACGTCGCGGAGGGCGGGCGCATCCGCGCCGGCGAACGACTGTTGCGAAAGCCGCAGGTTTAATCTCGATTCTACGGGCTATTGCCTCTATATGCTCGCGGTCGCAGTTGCGACGACGCGGGAAGAGATAGATGGCGAGAGCGCCCGTCATGGCGGCAGGAGGAATCGTGTTGCGACAGGCGGAGCCGCCGCTGATCGCCGTGGTGCGCCTGCGCAAGCGCAATGAATGGGTCTTGCCGAAGGGCAAGCTCGACGACGGCGAGACGCCGCGCGCTGCTGCCGAACGCGAGGTGATGGAAGAAACCGGGCACGACGTTGCCGTGCACGAATTTCTGGGCACGTTAGCCTATGAATCCCGCGGCGGCGCCAAGGTGGTGCATTACTGGCGCATGAAGGCGGGTGATCTGCCCATGCGCAAACCGATGAGCGACGTGAAGACGGTGGACTGGCTGCCGCTTGACGCAGCCGTCGCGCGCCTGTCGCGCGGCTATGAGCGCGCGTTTCTGGAACATGTCGGGCCGATCGCGTTGGCGGCGGCGAATGGTGTGGAAGGGATGGCGTTGCAGCCGGTGTTGCGAGAGCACAAGGCCGAGCGCGTCGGCTTTCTTCAAAACCTGCTTCGACTGTTTCGCTAGCCCCGTGTCCCGGGCGCGATGCAGCGCGCCAGCGATGCATCGCAGAACCAGGACCCACACTCGCGCGGCAGGTAATGGCCCTGGCTCTGCGGCGCACCACTTTGTGGTGCATCGCGTCCAGGGCACGCAAGTGGAATCAGCGCAACTCCTTCGGCGGCGGCTTGCCGCGTTGTGGTGCCGGCGCAGGCCGCCGCGACGCAGTCGGCAATTCCGGCCGTGCCAGCGGCGCGTATGGCGCTTCGGTTTCGGGATTTTTCGTTGTTGCGGGAAAAGTGTTTCGTCGCGGGAGCGCGATTCCCACATCGCTGCCGGTCGAATCGTTTCCACTATTTTTCGTACCGTCACCCAAGGTGGGCAATGTCCCTTCAGCAGGGATTGGCTATAATCTGATTCTGGCGCGGTCCACGCCTCCTCCCTCCGTCGGGAAAGCATCATTCATGCGGGGCCATTTCGATCATCGAACCAACTGTTCGAGCACGCAAAGCATAAGGAGGGGTTGTGAAATTGCTCGCAATAGGAGGTTCTTTCGATGAAGCTATCTGCGCCCCTTTATCACTTGAAGCGTAAGGCCAAACTTCTATCCCGTGCCGAAAACATCCCGCTGCACGAGGCGCTCGACCGCATTGCGAGGCGAGAAGGCTTCAGCGCCTGGAGTTTGCTCGCGGCCAAAATGACTGCAACCGCGCCCGCTGAAAAACTGTTTGCGCGACTGGCTCCTGGCGACCTGGTGCTGATGGGCGCGCGCCCGGGGCAGGGCAAAACCCTGATGAGCCTCGAACTCGCCGTGCAAGCCATGAAGTCCGGCAGTCGAGGCGTGTTCTTCACGCTGGAGTATACGGAGAAGGATATTCTGGATCGTTTCCGCGCCATCGGCGTGGCGCGGGAGGATTTCGCCGGTCTGTTTGAATTCGATAGCTCCGACGACATGAGTTCGGATTACATCATCGAGCGGCTGGCCGCCGCGCCTCGCGGCACCCTGGTGGTCGTGGACTATCTGCAACTGCTCGACCAGAAGCGTGAGAATCCGGAGTTGATGGTTCAGGTTCGGGCGCTGCAGTCGTTCGCACGCGATCGAGGGCTGATCTTCGTCTTTATCTCGCAGATCGATCGCTCGTACGATCCGTTGAAGAAACCATGCCCCGATCTGGAAGATGTCAGATTGCCCAATCCGCTGGATCTGAGCCTCTTCACCAAGACATGTTTCCTGAACAATGGTGAGGTTCGGTTCCGGGCGGCAAGCTAGACGCGACGCCGTGATGCATGAAAGAGGCCCCGTGAAATCTCACGGGGCCCAAGTCTGGGGAGAATAAGTCTGGGGAGAATAAGTCTCGGGTAGAACTCGGGTGACAAATCCTCAGCTCACGCGCTTCCAGGTCTGGCCGCCGCAGAACATGCCGCCGAAGGCGCAGCCCTGGACGCGCAGTGAGCTGGCGCCCTTCAGTGCGATCGTCGAGTCGTAGTTGCGGCCGCTGTCGGGATCATGAATCCGGCCGGTCCACTTGCTGCCCTGGGGCTTCATGTTGATCAGGATCCTTTCGCCGGTGTTGACGGAATAGCCGCACAGATTGGCGCCGCATTGCTCGATGCGCACGTTGCCCTTGTTCTCTTCCGTCGCCCAGACACCGATCGGCGAGTCAGCAGCGGGCGCTGCGGCCGCGGCCGGCTGCGGTGCAGGCGCGGCGGCGGCCGGGGCGGGCGGCGGAGGCGGAGCGGGCGGTGCGACTTCGGTTTGCGCCGGTGTTGCGGCCGCGACGGTGGTTTGAGCGGGCGCAGGCGTTGCAGTTGGTGCCGCGGGAGCCGCAGGCTGCGGCGCGGCGGCCTGGACCGGCGCGGGCGCCGCGGGTTTGGCCGGCGCGGTCGCGACCACCTCATCGTCGTCCTTGCTCTTCGAGCCCAGCCCTTTGAGATCGATATTGCCGAGCGTGCCGTTATAGCCGGGCGCGGTAATCTTGATGCAGGAAATGGCGTTGCAGTTGCGCGGCGATTCGACACGAATGCGCTCGCCGTTGATCTGGAGGGTAATGCCGCCCGCATGCGCCGAGGTGGTGGCCATCAGCAATGCGGCGAGGATGTACAGCTTCTTCATGAGAGCCTCCTGAGCGGCTTGTGCGTGGTGGCGGTGAACGTGGCCGGACCCTACGCGGGCACGGGGATAAGCTCTGTGATGCAGGTCACGAAGCGCTAGAGCCTCTTCGGTTCTGATTGAATCAGAACCGGGCTCTAGATTCTTGTTTTGACGCGTTTTCTTGACGCGAACCGGTGTCCACTTCGCTTGAAAACGCTCTAAGCAGCGCCGAAGTGGCTCGGTGATTCAAATCACATCCAGCCGAAGTTCCGCGCGACTAATTTTCCGAGATCACCCGCGGGAGGCTTCGATGAAACAGATTTGTTTTCTCGCCGTGCTGATGCTGTTTGGTTCTTCCGCCCATGCAGGCGCGATTTCATTCAAGATCGGCAGCCATCGGGTGCACATCGAATCCTCCAGGCATTGCCGTTCGACGTCCTGTGCCTCGATGTCGGTCTCCAGAAGCCTCAACTGGCGCCACAAACGCGACCGCCATGACGATGATCGCGATGGGGCCATGCCGGCGAAGCCTGCACAGACGGTTTCGCCGCCTGCGCCGCCAGCGGCGGCGCCCACCGTCGTCGCCGCGCCGCCGGCCGTCTACACCCCGGCCGCATCGACGACGGAAATCGTCGCGCCGCCACCGTCTCCGCCAACTCCGCCGCCTGCGCCCCCGCCGGCTCAGCAGGTTTCGATTCCATTGCCGCCGCCGCCTGCGAAACCGGCCGAAACTGTGCAGCCTGCGCTACAGGTTGAACGCGTCTCGCGTCAGGCCGAGGAAGAACCATCGGATTCGCCGATCGGCGACTGGCAGACGGAAGGCAAGGGAAGGGTGCGGATCGGAAAATGCGGCGGCGCGCTGTGCGGCTATGTGCTCAATTCATCGTCGAACGAGAAGGGTGAGGCCGTTCTGATCAATATGAAGCCGAAGACGGAAAGGCAATGGACCGGCGGCGTCTACAGCCAGGACAGCGGCGAGACGTATTACGGCACGATGTCGATGAAGGGGAGCGATACGCTTCGCGTCGAGGCCTGCGCGCTTCTCCGCTTCTACTGCTCTGGTAACAATTGGAGCCGTATCATGCGCCGCGCCGATAGCCTGACGATGGTGTCCGCCGAGCCGCGCTCATGAATGGCTCGCGAAAACGCCCGGTGACTTGGTCACCGGGCGTTCGGTCCATTGTCTGGACGGGTAGTCTAGAACACGCCAAGCACAATCGCGCCGACGAAGGCAATTGCAACATACGCGGTTACAACGCCAAGTCTGCTGACGAGAGGACTTACGAAATCCATTGGGAAGGCTCCCTGGGTTCACGTCTGCCCGCACCTAACACTTAAGGTTAGCAAAGCGTTCCCGGCCCAAAAAGTCAGCGCCGCTGTCCATCCACGGAATCTCCACGGTCGGCAGCCCCGGCAACGTGGTAAAAAAATCGTTAAATCAACATGTTGAAGAGTCTTTAAATAAATTGGTTGAACGTGCGCGGGATGACGCGCGGAGTTCGTTTGTATCTCGTCGGCTCCTTCGTCCTCGTCTCGCTAGCGGGTTGTGGCCGCGGATTTTTTCAGTCCGCCGAGCGCGAACCGTGGCGTACCGAGGCCGAAGTCGCATGTCTGAAGTCCGGCGCGGTCAAGGAGAGCCCGGAGCTGGTCCGGATCGATCCGATCTCCGGTCCCGGCGTGTGCGGCGCGGAATATCCGCTGAAAGTGGCGGCGCTCGGCGAAAACACCACCTCTTTCGGCTTTGCCGACGAAAGCCTGCGGCCGCCCGCCAATATCGGCAATCAGCCGCGCTGGCCGATCGCGCGCGCCCCGGCGCCTCCGCCCCAAGGGAACTCTTCTGGGAGCTATTCTGGAAACTATCCTGGGAGCCATTCAGGAAACTATCCGAATCCGGCGCCGCGCCAGCCGAACTATGCCGCGCCGTCGAACGGCCCGATCTCGCTGTCCGCGCCGGGTGTCGCCTCGCAACAGGAGGACATCGATCTGCCGCCCGAAGGCGTGCCGACGCCGCACGGCGGCGGTTATGCGGCGCCACCATCCTATCCACCGCGTGACCGTTACACCGCGCCGTCTTCTGCGCCGTATCCGCCGCCATCCAATTCGCCATCGCCGGCTGCGCCGCGGCTCGGTCCCGCGCCAGGCAATTCCGTCAGCGCCTTCGGTCAGGTCTCGATGAAGCCGGCGGCGACGCTGGCATGTCCGATCGTCTCCGCGCTCGACCGCTGGCTGACCGATTCCGTGCAGCCGGCGGCGATGCGCTGGTTCGGCATGCGCGTCGTCGAGATCAAGCAGATCTCCGCCTATTCCTGCCGCGGCATGAACGGCAATCCGCATGCGCATATTTCCGAGCACGCGTTCGGCAACGCGCTCGACATCGCAGCCTTCACGCTCGCCGACGGCAGGCGCATCACGGTGAAAGGCGGCTGGCGCGGCGTGCCGGAAGAGCAGGGCTTTCTGCGCGATGTGCACGCGGCCGCCTGCCAGCAGTTCAACACCGTGCTGGCGCCGGGCTCCAACTCCCACCACGAGGATCACCTTCACGTCGACCTGATGCGCCGCCCCTCGCGCCGCACCATCTGTCAGCCCGCCGCGGTATCGGGCGAACAGGTCGCCGCGCGCGCCCAGCGTAATCCTTATGCGTCACGCGATCCCTATTTGACGGGATCGCTCGGCAGCAAAAAAACCTGGTCGCGCTGGCCCAGGGGCAACAGCAAGGTCAACGAGGACGACGAGTACGAGGATCATCATCATTAGCGTTGAGCGAACTGCCTAACGCGTAGATCACCTGGGTAAGCCGCGCTCGTCATAACCGAGAAGCTCGTCAGGCGTCGGGCCGGCGTCTGGTAACGCCGCATACCGCTTTCCGATCTTCATCAGCTTCGCAGCAATAGTATCAGCGCTTCGGCGACGGCGTTCTCGCATCAGGCGTTGTCGCAGCGCCAATAATGTGGCGGACGTCGGGGTTTCGCCCGTAAGTTCCGCCAGTTCGATTGCCAGCTCGTACGCTTCATCGTTCTCGATGATCAGACGCATGGGCATATCCGTTGATGGCAGAATACATTAAGCATCCATCATCGATCCAACAATATCGCGATCTACCCCGCCAATCGCTCCAGCAAGTCCCGCACCACGCCCTTCAGCAGATCGAGCTTGTAGCCCGTCATCGGCAACGGCTTGGCGCCTGCCGTCGCCTGCTCGGCGGCGCTAGCGATATTCGCTGCGCTGGCCGCCTTGCCCTGCACCGCCGCTTCCGCAGCCGCAAGCCGCAGCGGCACCGGGGCGATGCCGCCGGCGGCCAGGCGGACGAACTGGAATGCGCCGTCCCTTACCACGGCGCGGGCGCAGACTTCGACCAGCGGCCATTCGGCATGGGTGCGGCTGATCGCGCGCTTGTACAGCGCGTGCTCGCCTTGGAGCGGTGAGGGAAGCTCGACGCTCTTGATCATCTCGCGCGGCTGCAGTGCGTTGTCGGAGCCGCCGTCGCGGCCGTCGCCGAGGAGCTCGCCGATCGTCAGGGAGCTCCGCTGGTCGGTCATCACTTTCGCATCATGGGCAAGCAGCGCCGCGGCCATCGTCGAGGGATGCGGCGCCACGCAGGGGCCGAGGTCGAACGCGACGTGGTAGAGATGATTGCCGGACCGCGCGGGACAATCCGGTCCGCCCTTCCTGAGACAGGCGATGTGCGGATTTCGAAAATACCAGCAGCGCGAACGTTGCGCGAGATTGCCGCCGAGGGTGGCGAAGTGACGGACCTGCGGTGTCGCTAATCCTTGCGCGGAAGCGGCGATGCCCGGATACGCCGCGGCGACGCGTGCATCGGCCGCGATGGCGGCAATGGTGGTGAAGGCACCGAGGCGCAAACTTCCGTCGGCGCCCCAATGCATCCCGATCATGTCGGGCGCGGCTGAAATATCGATCAACGGTCCCGTCGAGACGCCGCTGCGGCGCCGCTCGGAGAGGTCGGTGCCGGCGGCGCGGAATTCGCCGGCTTGCGTGGCGGTCATGGCTGTCGGTGTCATGCGGCGGCCCTCCCTTTGAGCGCGGCGACGAGACGGTCGGGGCGGATCGGCAGTTCGGTCAGCCGAACCCCGGTCGCGTGGTGAATAGCGTTGGCGACCGCGGGCGAGGTCGGCACGGTTGCGACCTCGCCGATGCCGACACTGCCGCCGAGCACGTGATCGAATCCGCCCTGGTCGAAATGCACGTCGATGACAGGCGTGTCGGCGATTCCGGGAATGCGATAATCTTCCATGCCGCCGCTGAGCACATCTCCGGTGCGGGAATCGACCTCGCGTGTTTCATAGAGCGCGTAGCCGACGCCCTGGATGACCGCGCCAGCAGCCTGGCTGTGCGCCAGCGCGGGCGCCACCACCTTGCCGACCGCAATGCCGGTGTGAACCTTTACGACGCTGACATGGCCGAGCCAGGTATCGACCTCGACTTCGACAATCTGCACCGAGCTCGGCACGCCGGCGCCGATCGCAAGATTGGAGAAGCGCCGCATCATCCAGCCGAAGATCCAACCCATGAAGCCGGCTTGCTTGAGCGGCGACTGGATGCCCGGCGCCATCTGCCTGGAGTCTTCCGGCCGCACTCCGGAAGCGGAGAGGTCGGGCGAGGCCGCCAGCATTTCGCGCCACGGCGCATTGGAGCCGGGGACCGGTTGCCGTTTTGCGCTTTGCTGTATCGCGGCTTTCAACTGCTCGATGGCGAGCAGCATCGGCGGGATCACCGAAGCCGTCACCCGGCTGCCGCCGGAGCCCGGCCCTTCCGGCAGTTTGGAATCGCCGATCCGGACTTCGACTTCGTGCGGCTCCAGCCCAAACTCGCGTGCGAGCGTATTGGCGATCACGGTGCGGGTGCCGGTGCCGATATCCTGCGTCGCGGTGCTGGCGATCAGGCGTCCGCCCTTCACGGCCACCTCGACCTTGGAGCCGGGCTGCCACAAGTACAGCCAGTAGCCGGTGGCGACGCCGACGCCGCGGCGATAACGGCCGCTTTGCGCAGCGACCGGTTTGCGGTTGCGCCAGACCTCGAGGCTCGAAGCCCAATCGTAGAGCCGCTGGCGGTTGGGATCGGGATCCCAGCGTTTGCGAAGCGCGATCGCGTCGATGTTCATGCGCACCGCCGCTTCGTCGATCGCCTGCTCCAGCGCAAACGCCATCGGCGGCCCGCCGGGACCGCGGAAGGGGGCACCAGCCGGCAAATTGCTGATGACATCGAAATCGGCCAGTTCCTTGCCTTCTGCGGGATAGATCAGGCGGGCAAGTGCCGCGATGGTTGAATTGGTCGCAGCTCCTGTATCGGCATAAGCGGTGAACGAAAGCGCTTTCAATTCGCCCTGGTCGGACGGCAGCAGCGCGACCTTCATCTCCGCCGCTGGCCGATAGCCGGTAACCGAAAGCTCCTCGTGCCGATCGTAGGCGACGCGCACCGGCGCCTTGGCCTCGCGCGCCAGCTCGATCGCGGTGGTCGTTTCCACGCCAAGCGCAGCCTTCGAGCCAAAGCCGCCACCGACATGGTCGGCAATCACGCGCACCTTATCGTGGGCGAGTTTGTAGCGCTTGGCGATCAGCTCCATCAGGTGAAACACGGCTTGCGTCGAGACATGCACGGTGAGCCGATCGCCGTCGAAACGCGCGACCGCCGCATGCGGCTCGAGGCAGGCATGCTGTTGCGTGCCGGTGCGGAAGGTGCCCTCCACCAGCAGCGGATTGTTCGCGGAGCGCGCGCTGTCGATCCAGCTTCGCACCTTCTTCGGCTTCTTGGAGAACGCCGCCGAGGGGCCGCGGATGTTGCCTTTCCAGGAGGCGGGCGCTCCGGCGCCTTCGGAGACGTTACCGGCCTTCTTGCGCGTGGATTTTTCGAACACGACGGGCGCATCGGCCCTGCGTGCTTCATCGAGCCCGATCACCGACGGCAGGCGTTCGCCTACGAGCTTGATGGCGGCGATGGCGGCCAGCGCCGTCTTGCGATCCCTGGCCGCGACCGCCGCGATCGGTTCACCGACAAAGCGGACGATGCGGTCGTCGCCGAGCAGCGAGATCGCTGCACTCACACCCGGCATGGCGCGCGCGGCGGTGAGATCGAGCTCACCGATGCGCGCATGCGCGAACGGCGAGCGCAGGATCACGCCTTCGAGCTGGCCGTCATGATGGATGTCGACGGTATACTTCGCCGATCCCGTCACCTTGTCGCGCGCTTCCATGCGCGGCGGAACGAACTCCTCGCCGTCGAAGTGGCCGGCGCAGGCATCCGCCACGGCGCGGAAGATTCCGTCATAGGCGCCGCAGCGGCAGAGATGCCCCGACAGCGCCGCGCCGATTTCCTCGCGCGAGGGCACCGCCGTTGCCTTGGCCGCACGCCAGGAATCGTGAAACGCCGCAGCCTCGACGATGAAGCCCGGCGTGCAGAAGCCGCATTGCAGGGCGTCGTGCGCCATGAAGGCCTTCTGCACCGGGTGAAGCGTTTCCGCGTCGATGCCTTCGACCGTAGTCACGTTTCTGTCAGCGGCGGTGCGCGCCGGCATCAGGCAACTCACGGCAGGCTCGCCGTCGACCAGCACCGTGCAAGCGCCGCAGACGCCGGCCCCGCACACAAGCTTGGTGCCGGTGAGGTCGAGTTCGTCGCGCACGACGTCGACCAGCAGCGCATCGGGATCGTCGGGGAGGGGAGCGAGCTTGCCGTTGATCGTCATGGTGCTCATCTGCGATCTCCAGGTTTGCGGGCGGATTTCTTGTCGGGTTTCTTGTCGGGTTTCTTGGCCGGCTTCGGTTTGGCCCCGCGCGGCTGCTTCGCCGGGCCGACGGCCCCGGCGATCAGCGTGCGCAGCATGATTTCCAGATCCTTCAGGAAGGCGTCAGTCGGCTGCATCGCGGGGTAGGCGGATTTGGTGCCGTTGACCGCCATCTCCACGCATCGCGCAAGATCGCGCGGCGTCATGCCGGCGTTGAGAACGAGGCCCTGCTTGCGGCAAACGCGTGTGATCGTCGCGTCGAGCTGATCCGCATAGGCGGCGGCATATTTCTGATAGAGGTCGCGCGCCTGCAGGAGATGTTCGGAGAACAGCTCCTCGACATGCGGCGAGCCGTCGAGCGAAGCGGCCAATTGTCCGAGCTTGGCGGAGACCGATGCGACGAGAATATCGGCGAGGCTGCGGCCTTGCTTCTCGGCGGCGCCGGCCGCGGCGATTTCGGCGGCGAGCGCTTCCTCATGCAGCCGTTCGATGACGGCGCGAAACAGCGCTTCCTTGGATTTGAAATGATGGTAGAGCGCCTGCCGCGTCAGTCCGGCGGCCTCCGCCGCCTGCTCGATCGACGAGCGTCGAAAACCGTGCCGGCGGAATACCAGCATCGCGGCATCCAGAATGCGCGTGCGCGGACCCATTTGACGATTTTGACAAAATTATACAAAATGTCAAGTCGGGCCACCGGGGCGCACTGATACGTGCCCGGACGCGATGCGCCACGAAGTGGTGCACCGCAGAGCCGGGGGCCACTATCCGCCGCGCGATGATGGGTCCCGGTTCTGCGACGCGTCGCTGGCGCGCTGCAGCGCGCCCGGGACAGGCGCGACAGGTTCCGAAAGCAGTCGACCCGATCGAATCCGTCCGAGAAGCAATTCGTATCGCTTCATGGACGTGTCATCGAGCGCCTCCTGCCTGTTGCTTGGCAGGTCATCATACCCGATTGGGCTGTCGAACTGGCTCATCGTGAAATCGACGCGCCGCCCGTTGACCTGATTGTAGAAATGCCAGGCGCCGTTGACCTGCGTTTTCAGGATCTCGCCTCCGAGTTCGTCCTGGATCACCAGCGTCGTCACCGAGCATTGACCCGCCGCGGGATTGTCGGACCGCCACTGGCTGCTCGTCTCCGCCGACCAGGCGCTGCGCAGCTTGTGGTAGAGGCCGATCAGGGATGAGCAACCCGTCGTCATCATTACCCCGTGCGTGCGGCGATGGTGCTTCTGCCGAGTCGCGCGTCACGGCTTCGTGGCGCGAGCAGAGACCGGCTAACGAACGCGTCAGCCGGGATGCAGGAAGAGTGCGAGCAGCAGAATGATCGACAGCGGAACGCCGGTCATCCAAAAAAGTGCGCTCTTGACGGACATCATCCCTGCCTCCGAGCGGAGATAAACTATCCAGCGGAACTTTGGTTCCTAAGCCAAGGCATTTTCGTTGATGTCGCTGCGAAACGCAACCATTACGTGCGATGGCATCATTTTGTTCCCCACTTCCTTGGTTCCCTGCGAGCTGCTGCTGCGCCACAGTGGCTACAACAACGATGCATCCGCGTACTCGCGCAAAGCCGCGTATTGCCAATTCCTCACAACCGCCGATCGGCGCAATCCAGGTTCTTGGAGGAATACTAATTCTAAACCCGTGATTGGTTCGTTGTTTCATCCTTCGCGCGCTTCATCACCATGGTCATGCTTGTTACTGGTCCCGCGCGAAGCGATGAGGACTGGAAATGACTGCATGCTTGAAGACCGCGGGATGGCTCGGCGCCGCGCTGCCGATGCTCGCCGCGATGATCGATGTGACGCCGGCGGAAGCGCAATCGTCCGCGCGTGAATTGCCGGCCGTCGTGGTCGACCAGCCCTCACGTCCGCCGGCCGCGCGCTCGCGTCCCGTACCGAGACGGCAAGCCGCGTCAGCGGCGAGCCGTCGCACGGCCCAGCGCAACGCCGTGACGCCCGATGCGGCGGCTGCGGCCGGCGCACGCCCGGAAACGGGCACCGGACCGGTGCGCGGCTATCTCGCCGGGCAAAGCGGCACCGGCACCAAGACCGACACGCCGCTGCGCGAAACGCCGCAATCGATCACGGTGGTGACCGCCGACCGCGTCACCGACCAGGGCGCGCTCACCGTGCAGGAAACGCTGCGCTACGTGCCCGGCGTGTTCGCCGACGCCTATGGCCCGGATTCGCGCGGCGACTATCCGCGCATTCGTGGCCAGGATCCAAATATCTATCTCGACGGCACCCGCGTGGTGAACACGTTCCAGTTCAACGAATGGCGGCCCGATCCCTACACGCTGGAGCGCATCGAGGTGCTGCGCGGGCCGTCATCGGTGCTGTATGGCGACACCTCGACGGCAGGCCTGCTGAACCTGATTTCGAAGCGTCCGCAGGCGGAGGCCTTCAACGAGATCGGCGTGCAATATGGCAGTTTCAACCGCAAGCAGGTGCAGCTCGATAGCACAGGTAAACTCACCAAGGACGGCGAGTGGCTATATCGCTTCATCGGCGTATTCCGCGACAGCAATACGCAAACCGACTACGTCAAGGATGACCGCATCGTGCTGGCGCCGTCGCTGACGTGGCGGCCGACCAACAACACCAGTTGGACCGTGCTCGGCACCTATCAAAAGGATATGAGCGGTATCTCCACTGCGTTCCTGCCGCATGAGGGCACACTGTTCCCCGGCCCCAACGGGCTTATTCCAGTGCGGCGATTTGCCAGCGAGCCCAGCTATGATCGCTACCAGACCGAAACCGGCGCGGTCTCTAGCCTGTTCGAGCACAGCTTCAGCGACGGCCTGAAGATCCGGCAGAACATGCGTTACGCCCATATCGAGGGCATCTACCGGTTCATCTATCCGGACATCTATTCAAACCCCGATCCATTTCTGGGGGATCCTCAGCGGCGCACCGTGGCACGGTTCGTCTCGGGACGGGAAACCAGCAAGAACAGTTTTACCTCGGACAGCAACGCCGAATTGAAGTTCGCGACCGGCCCGATCACGCACAAAGTGCTGTTCGGCGTCGACTATCGCAGCCTTCAGGAAAGCGCGTTGTCTGGCACCTACCTCGATCTGACGCGGTTCGATCTCTATGCGCCGGTTTATAACGGCGTCGCTGCGCCGCCGTTATCGCGGGAACCGGACCTACGGCAGAGCCAGCTCGGGCTCTACGCGCAGGACCAGATGCGGCTCGGGCCGTGGCTGGCGGTCGTCGGCCTGCGCCAGGATTTTGTCACCAACAACGTGCAAGGGGCGCCGGCGGAAGACACCAGGGCGACCACTGGCCGCGCGGGACTGATGTACGAATTGCCGTTCGGCCTGACGCCCTATGTCACCTATGCGCAATCCTTCACTCCGATCTTCGGCTCCGGCATCTGCGTCGGCGGCACCTGCAAGGCACAGCAGGGCGAAATGGTGGAGCTGGGCTTCAAGTACAATCCAATGCCCGGCACGGCGATCAACGGTGCGATCTTTGACACCATCGAGAAGAACCGGCTGGCGAGCAGCCCCGACGGCGCTCTGCTCTCGGTCCAGACCGGGCAGGTGCGCATTCGCGGCGCCGAGCTCGAGGTGATCAGCCGCGTGACACCGGACCTCGATCTGATCGGTGCCTATTCCTACCTCGATGCTCGGGTGGAAAGCGGCGACAATGCCGGCAAGCGTGTCGAGACCGTCCCTGACCATCAGGCCTCGCTATGGGCGAAGTACCGTCTCACCGCGCTGGGCCTGCAAGGCGTCACCGTCGGCGGCGGCGTGCGCTACATCGGCGAGTCCTGGGACGGCACCGACGCCATCCGCACGCCTGATTACACGCTGTTCGACGCCATGATCCGCTACGAGACCGGCCCTTGGCGGTTTCAGGTCAACGCCAGCAACATCGCCGACAAGCGTCATGTCACCACCTGCTGGTCGCGTGGCGACTGCTTCTTCGGCATTGGCCGCACCGTGCTGGGGAGCGCGACGTACAGATTCTAGCGAGGGCATCATCGGAAAAGCGCAGGCCGGTCTTACGCCGGCTTCGCCCGATAGGTCTGCAGGAACATCCGCGTTGCGCTGTCGACCACGCGCGCGATGCGCTCTGCCGACGGCGCCGGCTCGGCCTGAAACACGAACGGCAGGAACAGCGTCGCCTGGCACATCTGCAGGAACTGCGCGGCGGCGAGGGCGCAATCGTCGATCGCAAGATCGTTCGACCGGACATGCGCCTGCAGATACTCGGCGAGGCGGTTGATCGTCTTTGCCAGCACGTTCCCGTAAAATTGGCGTCCGACCTCCGGCATCCGCTCGGCGATTGCCATTACCGTGCGGATCGACGAACCGCCGCCCGGCCGGCAGATCGAACCGATATAGGTTCGGCCGAATTCGCGCAGCGTGGTCTCGACATCGCGTTTCGGATCGAGATTGTACGCGATCTTGCTTTTTTCGAGCGCGTCGTCCTCGACAATGGCCTCGAACAGCCGGCTCTTGTCGGCGAAGTAAACGTAAAGCGTGCCCTTGGAGACGCCGGCTGACCGCGCAATTTCGTTCATGCTGGCCCCATCAAAACCCAGATCCATGAACACCTTGCGCGCGCCGTCCAAAATCTGGCGGCGCTTCGAACTGTCCTCCTCGCCTAAGGGATGAATCGTGTTTGCTGTGGGTGCAACCATTGGTTTATCTTCTCGCGCGAGTATTCAACCCCGGATATAGCGGGAAGCCTATTTTCGCTTTATGGTCGATATCAGTAATCTAACTTGACCGAACCGTTCGGTCAATGATATTTTGAGTTAAAGGCGCCAGTGCGGCCGGTTTCCGTGGCCTCATGCATCGCGATATTTTGGAATGGGGAGGCCCTTTAATGGCCGCAGCGAGAGACCAGGCGGCACGCGTCGTTCGCGCCGAGCCGGACGGGGCGCAGGATGAAGCCGCGCCCGAGGCCGGACCTCAGTTCGCCGATCAGTTGCGGACCCACGTAGCGGAAGAAACCAGGCGTCGTCCCGCGGAGCCGCCCGGCGCCCCCGCAATTGAAAAGCCGGCCGCGGCGTCCGTCGATGCCTCGGCGACGGCGAAACCGGGCAAGCGCAAGTTCATCATGATCGGCGTGCTCGGCTTGCTCGTGCTCGCGGCCGCCGCTTATGGGGTCTACTTCGTTCTCGTCGGCCGCTTCTATGTTTCGACCGACGATGCCTACGTTCGCGCCAACAACACCACGCTCGGCGCCCGGGTATCGGGCCATGTCGCGGCTATCCTGCCGCGCGACAATTCGCTCGTTCGCGCCGGCGACGTGATTTTCAGGATCGACGACGGCGACTACCGCATCGCGGTGGATGCCGCGCGCAGCAAGATCGCGACCCAGCAGGCGACCATCGACCGTATCGGCCGTCAGGTCACGGCGCTGGAAAGCGCCGTCGAGCAGACCAGGGCGCAGCTCGCTTCCGCGGAAGCGGCGATGAAGCGCGCAGGCCTCGACTTCGATCGCCAGCAGACGCTGAGCACCAAGGGCTTTGCCTCGCGCGCCGCGTTCGAGGTTTCCGAAGCCGGCCGCGACCAGAGCCTTGCCGCGGTGAAGTCGGCGCAGGCCGCCCATGACGCCGCGCGCGACAACGTCGAGGTGACGAAGGCGCAGCAGGCCGAGGCCCGCGCGCAGCTCGTGGAGTTGCAGACCCAGCTTGCCAAGGCGGAGCGCGACCTTGCCTTCACCTCGGTGCGCGCTCCCGTCGACGGCACCTTCTCCAATCGCCTCGTCAATGCCGGCGATTTCATCCAGGCCGGGCAGCGGCTCGCCAATGTGGTGCCGCTCAACGACGTCTTCATCGACGCCAATTACAAGGAAACCCAGCTCAAGCGCATCCGTCCCGGCCAGCCCGTAAAAATATCGGTGGATGCGTACGGCCATCGCAAATTCGCCGGCGTCGTCGACAGCATTTCACCCGCTGCAGGATCGGTGTTCACGCTGCTGCCGCCAGATAACGCCACCGGCAACTTCACCAAGATCGTGCAGCGGCTGCCGGTTCGCATTCGCGTGCCGAAGGACGTTGCGAAGCAGAACCTGCTGCGCGCCGGCATGTCTGTCTATGTGACCGTCGACACCCGCGAAGGCGCCGCCGACGCGGACAGCGAAGCCGACCTCGACGCGCCCGCGACGGTTCAACCGCAGTAATTCATACCTCGAGCCCGGGCGAAACGCCCGGCGCCTGTGCCGAGCTGATCATGGCCGACGCCACCACCGCATCGCCTTCGCTGATGAATGCCGCGGCCGACGAGCGCATCCCGCCGCGGCGGCTGTTTGCGTTTCTCATCATGGTGTTCGGGATGTTCATGTCGATCCTGGACATCCAGGTCGTCTCGGCGTCGCTGCAGCAGATTCAGGCCGGCCTTTCGGCCAGTTCCAGCGAAGTGTCATGGGTGCAGACCTCGTACCTGATCGCCGAGGTGATCGCGATCCCGCTATCCGGCTTCCTGTCGCGCGCGTTCGGCACACGTTTGCTGTTTGCGATTTCCGCCTCCGGCTTCACCGTCGCAAGCTTGTTCTGCGGCTTTGCCTCGACCATCGAACAGATGATCGTGTGGCGCGCGATCCAGGGATTTTTGGGCGCGGGCATGATCCCGACCGTGTTCGCATCCGCCTATACGGTGTTCCCGCGTTCGAAAATCCATATCGTCGCGCCGATCATCGGCCTGGTCGCGACACTGGCGCCGACGATCGGGCCGACGGTCGGCGGATTCATTACAGACACGATGTCGTGGCACTGGCTGTTCTTCATCAACATCGTTCCCGGCATCGGGATCACCATCGGCGTGTGGGCGCTGTGCGATTTCGACAAGCCGAATTTCGCGCTGCTCGAGCATTTCGACTGGTGGGGCCTGCTGTTCATGGCCGGCTTCCTCGGCACGCTCGAATATGTGCTGGAAGAGGGGCCGCAGTCGCAATGGCTGGAAGACACCTCGGTCGCGGTCTGCGCCGCGATCTGTGCGATCTCGGCGATCGCCTTCTTCTGGCGCGTGTTCAGTGTGCGAGAGCCGATCGTCGACCTCCGGACCTTCACCGACCGCAATTTCAGCCTCTGCTGCCTGATCTCGTTCTGCGTCGGCATCGGCCTTTACGGCCTCACCTACATGTATCCGCGTTACCTCGCCGAAGTGCGCGGCTACAGCCCGATGATGATCGGTGAGACCATGTTCGTCTCTGGTATCGCCATGTTCCTCACCGCCCCAATCGTGGGGCGGCTGATGGCGAAATACGACGTGCGCTACCTGATCGCGATCGGTCTGGTGCTGTTCGCGCTCGGCTCGTACCAGATGACCTGGATGACGAAAGAGTATGATTTCTACGAATTGCTGCTGCCGCAGATTTTGCGCGGAGCCGGCTTGATGCTGGTGATAGTGCCGACCAACACGATCGCGCTCGGCACGCTGGCTCCGGAGCGGGTGAAGAACGCCTCGGGTCTGTTCAACCTGACGCGCAATCTCGGCGGTGCGGTGGGCCTCGCCGTCATCAACCAGGTGCTGAACGAGCGCGCCGACCTGCACATCTCGCGGCTCCACGACCGTGTCACCTGGGGCAACGCCACCGCGGTCGAGACGCTCAACATGTTCACCCAGCGCCTGCAGGGCATGGGCGATTCCGCGCTGATGGCGATGAAGCAATTGTCGCAGATCGTGCACCGCCAGGCCGTCGTGATGGGCTATGGCGACGCCTTCTTCATGCTGGCCGTGTTCTATTTCGCCCTGAGCCTGCTGGTGATGGTTCTGAAAAAGCCTTCTGCAGCGGCGCTCGGCGGCGATGCGCATTAAAAGCGGCGAGACAACGCTGTTCACGTCCTTGTCATGTTGCAAATCACCCGCGATGCATTTATAAGCTGCGCATTGTCGCTCGAACCGGGGAGATTTGCATGATTTCGATGTATTCGCAGATCGCGCCCTCGCGTCCGATGCTCGTGCTGGTTTTTCGGTCGCGTCGCTGAGCGCGATCTCCGCCGGCCCTGATCGGGCCTGACGCCCGATCTTTCCAAACTTCCCAACGACTTAACGACAGTTTTCAACGACGCATGCGTTCGGCCCGAGGCTGCCCGCGCGTCAAACCCAGATGGAGCCGGCGTGCGCCTTTCGCGCAGCCGGATGACGCCATGACCGTTCAAACAGACAAACGTCCCGCGGCGATACGCGTGGTGATCCCGTTCGTGTTCCGCCACTGGCTGCAACAGCCCGGCCGCGCCGCCGTCGTAACCGGCGGCCTGCTGGGGGCAACCGCGGCCGACCTGTTCATGCCGATCTTCTCCGGCCGGCTGGTCGATGCGCTGACGCTGGGCACCTCCGATCCCGGCGCGCGACAGGCTGCGTTCGTAGCCTTCGGCGGGATCGTCGCGCTCGGCCTCATGTCGATGATCCTGCGCCTGACCGGCCTGCAGGCGATCGTGCCGTTCACGCTCACGACCATGTCCGACGTGTCGCGCGACGCTTTCGCGCGCGTGCAGCGCTTCTCGACCGACTGGCACGCGAACAGCTTTGCCGGCTCCACCGTGCGCAAGATCACGCGCGGCATGTGGGCGCTCGACCTGCTCAACGACACCATCTTGATGGCGCTGCTGCCGTCGCTATTGGTGCTGGTCGGCTCGATGATCCTGCTCGGGCTGCACTGGCCGGTGTTAGGTGCGGTCATCGCGGTCGGTACCGTCATCTATGTCTCGATGACGATGGCGTTTTCGGTGAACTACATCGCACCCGCCGCGCGCGTCTCCAACGCCTGGGACACCAAGGTTGGCGGCACGCTGGCCGATGCCTTGACCTGCAATGCGGTGGTGAAATCATTCGGCGCGGAAGCGCGCGAGGATGCGCGGCTGGCCGGCGTCGTCGGACGCTGGCGCACGCGCGTGCGTCGGACGTGGTACCGCTATAACTACACCTCGACGGCGCAACTTGCGGTGCTGTTATGCTTTCGCGGCTCCGTGATCGGCGGGGCGATCCTGTTGTGGATCGCCGGCCGCGCCACGCCGGGCGACGTCACCTATGTGCTGACCAGCTACTACATCATTCACGCGTACCTGCGTGACGTCGGCATGCACATCAACAACCTGCAGCGTTCGGTCAACGATATGGAGGAGCTGGTCGCGATTCACGACGAGCCGATCGGCATTGCCGATGCGCCGGATGCAAAGCCGATCGACATCCAGGGCGGCGGCATCGTGTTCGACGACGTGGCGTTCCATTACGGCGGCCACCGCGCGCCGCTGTATGACGGACTGTCGGTCGAGATCCGCGCCGGCGAACGGGTCGGCCTGGTCGGCCGCTCCGGCTCCGGCAAGACCACTTTCGTCAAGCTGGTGCAACGGCTCTACGATATCGGCGGCGGAAAAATCCTGATCGACGGTCAGGATGTCGCGAAAGCCACGCAGCAATCGCTGCGCAGCCAGATCGCGATCGTGCAGCAGGAGCCGATCCTGTTTCACCGCACGCTGGCCGAGAACATCGCCTATGGCCGGCCGGGCGCCAGCATGGCTGCGATCGAGCAGGCGGCGCGGCTTGCCAACGCGCATGACTTCATCCTGCGGCTGCCGAAGGGCTACGGCACGCTGGTCGGCGAGCGCGGCGTCAAGCTGTCGGGCGGCGAACGGCAGCGCGTCGCGCTGGCACGCGCGTTCCTGGCGGACGCGCCGGTGCTGATCCTGGACGAGGCAACCTCGAGCCTTGATTCGGAGTCAGAGGGCCTGATCCAGCAGGCGATGGAGCGGCTGATGAAAGGCCGCACCTCGATCGTGATCGCGCACCGGTTGTCGACGGTGCGCAGCCTCGACCGCATCCTGGTGTTCGACCGCGGCGAGATCGTCGAGCAGGGCACGCATGCGGCGCTGACGGCGCGCCCCGGCGGCATCTATCGCGGGCTGTTCGAGCTGCAGGCCACCGAGTTCAGCCGCATTTCGGCGGCGGAGTGAGGTAGCACGTATTCTTGCGGACCCGATCGATGTCGGAATATGTTTTCCGGCATCGAGAGGGCCCGCACGATGCGCTGGTTTCGCAAGGATCGGCCGCCGGAAGTCTGGGAAATCGAAGCTCAGCCCGAGGGGGATATCGAGGCGGCGCAAAGGATTCGCGAGATCTGCCTCTCGGCCGCAGCCATCGTCGAGAGGATGGCGACGCTGCGCGGTCCCAAGGCAGAAAGCCAGAGGAACGCCGAAGGCGAGCGGTATCAGGCGGCGATGAAATGCGGGCTCGAAATCGCCAAGAAAATGTCCGACGACGCGATGCGCGATGTCTCGGTCAGCCAGATCATCCGCCTGTCCGTAAAGGCGAACCATCTGAAAACGGCGAGAGTTCTGCTGCGCGCTATCCAGTCCGAAAAGATTAGGGCCGAATTGATCGCGGATAATCCGGTCCTGACCGATCAGGACGCCGCGAGTTGAGGCGGCTCGCGATTTCGCTGCGGCGGTGAGGGCGCCGGCTTGGCCCGCGTGCGCGTCGAAATGGCGACCGTCACCACGACGGCGGCAGCGAACAGCAGGATCTGCAGCGTGATGGTCTCGCCGTTGAAGAACGCCGCGAGCGCAAAGGTGATGAAGGGTTGCAGCAACTGGATCTGCGAAACCCGCGCGATGCCGCCCATCGCCAGCCCTGCATTCCACGCGAAGAACCCGATCCATTGCGAGAACAGCGCGACGTAGAGCAGCCCGAGCCAGGGTTTCAGCGCGATGTGGGTGATATCGGCGGGCATGGTCAGCACGGCGGCCGGGATCGATAGCGGCAGCGCAATCACCAGAATCCAGCTTATGACCTCCCAGCCCGGCATTTGCGAGGTGAGCCGGCCGGAGAATGCGTAGCCGATCGCGGCAACGGCCACTGATGCGAACAGGAATAAATCACCGGCGACCAGCGCGCCGCCGCCTTGCCGCAATGCGAATGCGATCACCAGCGCCGCTCCGGCCACGGAAGCGATCCAGAACAGCGGCCGCGGCCGCTCATGGGTGATGGCGACCGCGACCAGCGCGGTGGCGATCGGCAGCACGCCGAGCACCACGCCGCCATGCGAGGCGTCGACCCTCTGCATGCCCATCGACATCAACAGCGGAAACAGGATCGCGACGCAAAGCATCGCAATGATCAGTTGCAGCCACAGCGCGCGGGGCGGCAGCGGACGGCGCAACACGAGAAGGAGCACCAGCGAGCACAGCCCGGCGATCGCGGTGCGCAGCGCGGTCAGTGCAATCGGATCAATTTCCGCAACCGCGATCCGCGTCGCCGGCAGCGTGCCGCCGAAGATTGCCATGCCGATGAAGCCCAGCAACAGGCCGAGGCGCTCGCGCGAAGCAGGGGAGCTCATGACGCGATTGGTTAGCCGCTTTGCAGGTCAGCGTACAGCAATCTACTCGGAGCACATGGCGGCTATGCGCGCCTATCTCGGAGCAATGCTGCTCCACACCAATCCGACCCCGGATAGAAACAGCAGGGCCAGCACGACGTCGTAGAAGTTTCGATCATTCAGGGCGTGATAGGTGCGCATGCCAAGACGGGCGCCGATCAGCGTGCCGGGCAGCGCCAGCATAGCCAGCCAGAACACATCCCATTTAACGAAACCGCTGGCGATCTGCAGAATGAGCGCGGCGCCGAGCACGCTGCCGTTGAAGATCTGGAAGACGCCGCGGCGTTGATCCTTGGTCCAGCCGCGGATGCTGGCCCACAAGGTCGGCAGCGGGCCCGACAGGCCGGCGAGGCCGCCGAGGATGCCGCCGGCAAATCCGATGGCTGCGTCTGCCGGCCGGCCGCCGAAGCGGAAGGCCATCGGCTTGCGGATGAAATAGAGTGCGGTGGGAAATACCAGCAGCATCACGCCGACGCTGAGCTTGAAGTTTTGCGGGTCGGCGCGCGCGACCAGCAGCGCCCCGATCGGCATGCCGACAAGACCGCCGGCCACGAACGGCCACGCCAGCTTGAAGTCGAGAACTTTCCACATCGACGGCAGTGTCGAGATCTGCGAGCTCACCGAGCAGATCAGGACCAGCGGCACCGCAATGGCCGGCGGCAAGATGTAGAGCCAGATTCCCAGCGCCATCAGCGCCGTGCCGAAACCGGAAAGTCCGGAGACAAAACCGCCGGCGAGCGCGCCGGCAAGCAGGATGGTGTAGGTGGCTAATTCCACTCTTGATATTCCCCCGTCATCCCGGGGCGCATCGAAGATGCGAACCCGGGATCTCGAGATTCCGGGTCTGGTCCTTCGGACCATCCCGGAATGACGATGCTACGATTTTGCGCCGACGTTTACACGAGGCGGCGGGCGGGTACTATCGCAATCGACGCCTTCAACAATAACCTAGTGGAACGCCCCCAATGAGCTCGACCTCTTCGAAAACCTTCCTCGTTTGTCACGGCGCGTGGTCGGCGGGCTGGGCCTGGAAGAAGATGCATCCGCTGATGCAGGCCGCCGGGCATCGCCTGGTCACGCCAACCTACAGTGGTCTCGGCGAGCGCGCGCATCTGGCGCATCCGGGGATCGATCTCAATTCGCATATCGAAGACGTGCTGCACGTCATCAGGTATGAAGACCTGCGCGACTTCGTGCTGATCGGCCACAGCTATGGCGGCATGGTCGCGACCGGCGTCGCCGACCGGGCGCGCGACAAGGTCAAGCAGCTCATTTATATCGACGCCTTCGTGCCGCAGGACGGCCAGTCGCTGCTCGATTTGAACGAGGCGGGGCGGGCGCGGATGCAGGAGTTTTCGAAGAGCGGTGATGGCTGGCGCGTGCCGCCGAACCCGACGCCGCCGGACACGTCGCCTGCGGACGTCGAATGGCTCAACGCGCGCCGTGTCGACATGCCGATCAAGTGTTTCGAGACCAGGCTCAAGCTGCAGGGCGGTGCGCTGACCCTGCCGCGCAGCTACATCTACGCCACCCGCATCACGCCCGCCGATACGTTCGGACCGTTCGCCAGGATGACAAAAGGTGACCCCGCCTGGAGCTATTACGAGATCGACGCCAGCCATTCGCCGAATGTCACCGCGCCGGAGGCCCTGATGGCGTTGTTGCAAAAGATCGTGGCGTAGGCCCGTTACCCCATCTATGGGATGTCGCAGGCGGATTGACTCTCCGCCATCCGCCCAACAAGCTGGCAAACCGGTGGTCGACATCGATCGCGGAGGGCAGGCCATGGCGGCCAGAGCGACTTCAGTCATCGAGACGTGGTCAACCGGCCTGGTCGAGCCGGAACGGCGCCTGGACTATTGGATCGGCGCCGTCTGCGAATGTTTTCTCGAAATGGATATCACAACGCCGGTGCGGTCGGGCTTCGACTGCTCCATTCAGCGCGGGCAACTCGACACGATCGGCATCAACCACGTCGAGGGCTCGGCGCAGCACGTCTACCGCAGGAAAGCCAGCCTCGCGCGCAGTGCATCGAACTACTATTACCTGCTGTGCAAGACCGACAATGACTGGACCGCCATGCAGAACGGCCACGCGTCGCGCCTGCAGCCCGGCGATCTCGTGCTGCTGGACTCCCGGCGCTGCTATGAGTTCAACTTTCTGGTAACTTCAAACACGCTGTCGCTGGAGCTTCCGATCGCGTGGGTCGAATCCTGGATCACCGATCCGGAGCGGCGCATCGGGCGGCGTATCGATGGGCGCGCGGGCTGGGGCGCCGCGCTCAGCGCGTTTGCATGCCAGTTGACGCCGCAACTGGCGATCGAGCGGCCCTTGCCTGCCCAGGTTCTGACGGACCAGCTTGGATCGCTGCTGGCGCTCGCATGCGGAAGCGAGATTCCGGCCGCGCCCTCCGAGCAGCGCGATGCCGCGAGGCTGTTGGACCAGATTGGCCAGGCCATCCGGCTGCGCTACGCCGAACCGGGACTGACGGCTGCGACCGTCGCCGCACATCTGCGTGTCTCGGAACGAACCCTGCATCGCTGTCTCAACAGAGCGGGCCTGACGTTCAGTGGGCTGCTCAACGATTGCCGCATGACGGCGGCGCGCCGGATGCTGAGCGAGCCGCGCTTCGATCGCATCAGCGTCGGCGGAATCGGGCTGCGGGTCGGCTTTTCCGATCCGTCCCATTTCATCCGCCAATGCCGCAGATACCTCGGCATGACGCCGGGCGCGTTCCGGCAGCAGCGGTAAGGGCCTGGCGCAATCAGACGATGGCGGTGGCCGAATGCGGCCATCCGGGAATAGCCGTCCCCATCAATGTCTGACTTCCAGAAAATCAGGGGGAGACTGCATGTCAGACATTTACGTTTTGGTTCACGGCGCGTGGCACACCGGCGCCGAAATGGAAGCGGTGGCCGGACATCTTCGCAAAAGCGGCCACGTCGTACATTGCCCGACAGTTATCGGCAACAACAAGGACGACGATCGCGAGACGACTGGGCTTGAGCAAGCGATCTCGTCGATCGTCACTTACATCGAGGCGAACAATCTGCGCGACATCCGCCTGGTCGGCCACTCCTATGGCGGGATGGTGATCTCGGGCGTTGCCGACCGCCTGACTGACAGGATCAAGCGCCTCGTCTACGTCAACGCCTTCGTTCCACTGGACGGGCAGTGTCTCAACGACATGGTGCCGCCGCACTATGTCGGCCTGTTCGATGCCGTGGCCGCTGCCAACAACAACGCTGTTATGCTGCCGTTCGAAATCTGGCGCGATGCCTTCATCAACGATGCCGATCTCGAACTGGCAAAGTCGGCCTATGCCAGGCTCAACCTGCATCCGTACAAGACGTTCACCGACAAGATCGCGCTGAAGCGTCCACTGGCAGAGCTGCCGATCGGCAAATCCTATGTCAATTGCCGGCAGGACATTGCCCTGCCGCACGGCCTGCCATGGCACCCGCGCTTGTCGGAGCGGCTGGGCCTGTTCCGGCTGGTCGAATGCGACGGCAGCCATGAAATGTTCTTCAGCAACCCGGCGCGGCTGGCGCAGGCGATCGGAGAGGCGGGGCGCGATTGAGATTGTTTGCGCGACGTCAAACAAAATGGCGAGGGGCCCGGCGTGGTCGCGCCGAGCCCCTCATTCTCTTCCTCAGTAAGACGCGTTTTCTTTACGCGAACCGGAAGACCACTTCGCTCGAAAACGCTTATGAGATATCAGCCAGCCTGTAAGCCGGGTTCTGTAGGGCACCATTCTTTCGAATGATACGTGACGGCCATTCCTCTGGGACCATGTTCGCACATGGCCTCGAGCAACCTACCCGGACGGCGAGCCTGACATAGCCCTGCGGCGTTATCGCTTTCGCGAACAGCCCGCGTTGCCGTCCCTATTCGGTTTTGCTCCCGGTGGGGTTTGCCATGCCGTTTCCGTTGCCGGAGACGCGGTGCGCTCTTACCGCACCTTTTCACCCTTACCCTCCGAAGCCCGAAGGCGAAGGAGGGCGGTTCGTTCTCTGTGGCACTTTCCCTAGGGTTACCCCCGCCGGACGTTATCCGGCACCGCATGTCGATGGAGCCCGGACTTTCCTCCCCCGCAGCCTTTCGACCATAGCGGAAGCGGCCGTCCGGCCGACTGACGCATTACGAATGGGGGCTCGGGGCCGCGCCGTCAAGGGATAGCGATGGTTAATCCGGTTCCGTCAGCGTGATTTTGACATGCGCGACAGCGCGGCATTTGATGCCGGTCGGTTCGATTTCTGGATGCGAGCGATGAACATTCCTCCCGGTCTTGGCGAAGCTCTGCTGCACAGCGCTTCTGACGCGATCATTGCGACCGATCGCGACGGACGCATCACGTTCTGGAATCCTGGCGCGGAGCGGATATTCGGCTTCACGGCTGCGGAAGCCACCGGCCGGTCGCTCGACCTGATCATCCCTGAAAATTTGCGGGCGCGGCACTGGGCCGGCTTTAGGCATACCATGGAGACGGGAACGAGCCGCTACGGGCACGGCGATTTGTTGTCGGTGCCCGGCCTGACCAAGGACGGCCGGCGGATCTCGGTCGAGTTCACCATCGTCCTGTTGCGAAGCGAAGCGCAGGAGGTCGCGGGCACCGTGGCGGTGATGCGCGACGTAACGAAGCGCTTTGCGGAGGTGAGGGAATTGAAGCGGCGGCTCGCCGAGGCCGGCGGTCGTTCCTGAATACTTCCTGCGCAGATTCCGGCGGCCCGGCTTCGGCCCAAAATAATTATGATGGCGATGTCGTTTTCCGAGCGGCCCGTTCGACTGGGTGTCGGCGATCCAGCCGATCAAGAGGAGTATTCAAGATGCAGTATTTGTTGATGATCTATCGGAGCGAGGCCGAGCTTGGAAAAATGGACGCCGCGGCGCGCAAGCAGACGACGGCGGAATACGGGGCGTTCACCCAATCCATCATCCAGAGCGGCCATTTCAAGGCCGGCGACGGCTTGCAGCCGTCAACGACGGCAACCACCGTCCGGGTCCGCGACGGCAAGGTCATGACGACGGACGGTCCGTTCGCAGAGACGCGCGAACAGCTCGGCGGCTATTATCTGGTCGAAGCCAAGGATCTCGACACCGCACTTGGCATCGCCGCCCGGATTCCCGGCGCCAAGACGGGTTCGATCGAGGTCAGGCCGATCATGGTCTATGATTGACGGCGAAGCCGTCATTCCGGGGCGCGAAGCGAACCCGGAATCTCGAGATTCTCCGATGCGCAATTGCGCATCGGAGTTCGATGCTTCGCATCGCCCCGGAATGACGACGTTGGGCACCTTATGACACCCACCGAAATCGAAAAAACATTCCGCGACGAGACGGGGCGGGCGCTGGCCACGCTGATCCGTCTCGTCGGCGATTTCGATCTGGCCGAGGATGCCTTGCAGGACGCGTTCGCGGTGGCGCTGGAACGCTGGCCGGCCGCGGGCCTGCCGTCCAATCCACGTGCCTGGCTGGTCAATGTCGGCCGCAACAAGGCGGTCGATCGTATCAGACGCAACATCGCGTTCAGCGGCAAGCAGCAGGAGCTGACGCACGAACTGCTGCTCAACGCATCCGAGCCATGCGAGGACGCCGACAGCGCGCTTGACGACGACATGCTGCGGCTGATTTTCACGTGCTGTCACCCCTCCTTTGCCGCCGAGGTACAGGTCGCGCTGACGCTGCGCACCGTATGCGGGCTCACGACGGCGCAGGTCGCGCGCGCCTTTCTCGCCAGCGAAGATGCGATGGCGCAACGCCTGCTGCGGGCCAAGCAAAAAATCCGTCTTGCCGGCATTCCCTATGAGGTGCCGGAACGCGAAGCACTGGAGCCCCGGCTGCGCGGCGTGCTCGCGGTGGTCTATCTCGTCTTCACCGAGGGATACGCGGCCACGTCAGGGGAAGGCCTGATGCGGCCGGATCTCGCGCGCGAAGCGATTCGGCTGGCGCGGCTGCTCGATGCGTTGATACCTGGGCGTGGCGAGATCAAGGGCCTGCTCGCCCTGATGCTGCTGCATGATGCGCGGCGCGCCGGCCGCGAGACCGCAGGCGGCGACATCGTGCTGCTGGAGGAACAAGACCGCACGCTATGGGATCGTGCACAGATTTCGGAAGGCTTGCTTCTTGTGGAAGAGGCATTGCGGATACCGGGCCGGCCGCAATCCTACGCGGTGCAGGCGGCGATCGCCGCGCTGCATGCGCGTGCGCCCAGTTACGAAGACACCGACTGGCGGCAGATCGCCGGGCTCTACGAGGTGCTGCTTCGGATCAGCCCGTCGCCGGTGATCGAACTCAATCACGCCGCTGCGGTGTCGATGGTCGATGGACCGGCGCGGGCGCTCGATCTGGTCGATGCGCTGGCGGCGCGCGGTGGGCTGAAGAGTTATGAGTTGCTGCCGGCCGTCCGCGCTGATTTGCTGCGCAGGCTTGGGCGGCACGACGCCGCGCGGGAAGCGTATCAGGAGGCGACGGTTGCGACGCAGTTGGAGCCGCTGCGAAGGCTGTATGCGCGAAGGATAGCGGAGATGGAGGCAAGCGCGGGCGGACTCTAACCGTCATTGCGAGCGCAGCGAAGCAATCCATCTTTCCGCACGTCTGGAGAGATGGATTGCTTCGTCGCTTCGCTCCTCGCAATGACGATGGAAGTACCGGTGAGTTACCTCGCCGCCACCGTCGTCATCGCCTCCGCCGGCAGGCTCGCCAATAGCGCATGCAGCGTGCTCATGGTCGAGTGATCGGCGATGCCGTCGACGCGCGCGGGGCGGAAGTGACGCTGGAACGCGGTGACTACTTCCATGGTCGGGCCGTCGAACTTGCCGTGGGTCGGGATGTTGTAGCCGTATTTGGCGAGCGCTGCCTGCATGTTGGCGACGCCGTCTGAGATGCTGCCGAGCTTGAGCGTTTCGCCGCGCACGATCGGCGCCGGCTGCACCCAATGGCCGACGCCGGAATTCGCCAGCAAGTGCCACGGGAATTTCTCGCCGGGGTCTTTCTTGCGCGCCGGCGCGACGTCGGAATGTGCGAGCACGCGATGGGCAGGTATCTTGCGGCGGAGCATGATGCCGCGGCACAGCGCGATCACGGCGGCGATCTGGCGCGATGGGAAATCCGGATAGCCCCAGTCGTGGCCGCGGTTGATGATCTCGACGCCGATCGAGCAGGAATTGATGTCTTCCTCGCCGGCCCAAGAGGATACGCCGGCGTGCCAGGCGCGGTTGGCTTCCGGCACGCATTGCACGATGCGGCCGTCCTCCAGCACGATGTAATGGGCTGAAACGTCGGTGCCGGGGGTGCAGAGCTGGGCGATCGCGCCTTCCACATCCGGCATGCCGGTGTAGTGCAGCAGGATCATATCGGCGACGCGGCCGTTGTTGCGGTCGCCATAGTTCGGCGACGGGATGACGTCGGATGCGATCGAGGAATCCGGGGTAAAGGTCTTCATGTCGGCGTTGGCCCTGGGAACGGGAAGGGCGCGTTGACGCCTCGAATCAATACCAGCAGATGTGAACGAACCAGAAGCCATTTTTTAAACCCAAACCGGGCGGCAGAGCGGCAACATCGTGTTCAAACGGCAATATCGTTTACTATTCATTTACCGCGTGCCCGCGCAATGCGGCGGCCGAGTTCCCTCTCGTATTTTGACCGAGTGTGGGCGAGGCGTATCACCATTTTTCGGTGTCTCAAAAGCGTGGAAAACCCGCGGCCGACCATCAACGCTTTCTTAACGCTAAGTGCCGTTACTAAGTGGTGAATAGCCGAACCGGGTTGGGGACGGCCGAGGCCCTCTTTCACGCTCGAAATGCCATGGCAACCCAGCAAATTCCGTCGGGAAATGAGGGGTCGCGGGGCCGGGCGAGAGGCGGCCATCCCGCCTGTTCGCGGCCATTTGGCCGGAAAAGCCCGGCGAAGCGCAGAGATTTGAGGCGCAATGGGCCCGTTCGCGTCCAGTTTTCGTACCACAGACTGGAAAACGCCAGAGGACGGCGCATGAGTCCGGTTGCGCCGCGCCACATCTCGGTGCTCGGCCGCGAGGCGGTCGAGATGCTCGATCCCAGGGACGGCGGCATCTATGTCGACGCGACCTTCGGCGCCGGCGGCTACAGCCGCGCGATTCTCGAGATCCCGGGAACTCAGGTCATCGGCATCGACCGCGACCGGTCGGCGGTTGCCGGCGGGTTCGATCTGGTCGAGCAGTCCGGCGGTCGGCTGACCCTGGTCGAGGACCGATTCTCCAATCTTGCCGAAATCTGCGCGGCGCAAGGCGCGCCTCTCGTGGACGGCGTCGTGATGGACGTCGGCGTTTCCTCGATGCAGCTCGATCAGGCCGAGCGCGGCTTCTCGTTCCGGCTCGGCGGCCCGCTCGACATGCGGATGGGGCATGACGGCCCGACGGCGGCCGATGTGGTGGCGAAGGCCTCCGAGAGCGACCTCGCCAACATCATCTATATCTTCGGTGAAGAGCGCTATTCCCGCGCGGTGGCGCGCGCCATCGTGGCGGCGCGGAAAGAGGCGCCGATTACGACCACGCAGGCGCTGGCCGATATCGTCGGCAAGGTGGTTCGCTCAAAGCCCAACGAGATTCATCCGGCGACGCGGACGTTCCAGGGCTTGCGGATCTTCGTCAACGCCGAGCTCGACGAGCTGCATCTGGCGCTGGCTGCGGCCGAGCGCGTGCTGAAACCCGGCGGGCGGTTGGCGGTCGTCTCGTTCCATTCGCTGGAAGACCGCATCGTCAAGGATTTCCTCAACGCGCGCGGCAAGGCTGGCGGCGGTTCGCGGCATTTGCCCGAAGTGGCGCAGGCGGCGCCGAGCTTTCAGATTCTGACGAAGCGTCCGGTCACCCCCGGTGAAGCCGAGCTTGCCGCCAATCCGCGCGCGCGTTCGGCAAAACTGCGCGCCGCCGAGCGCACCGCGGCGCCGGCGCATCCGGCCGGCCGCCTGCCGGCGTGGCCTACGCTTGCCGACGTGATGAGGGGAGGCTGATCGATGCGGATCATCCACTTCCTCGTCATCGGCGTGCTGGTGTTCGCGGCTGCCTATGTCTACCGGATCAAGATGGAATCGACCGCCCGCGTCGAGCGCGTGCTGCGGCTCAACGCCGAGATACGCGAGCAGCGCGACGCGATTGCGGCGCTGCGCGCGGAATGGGCCAAGCTCGATGCGCCGCTGCGGCTGCAGGGACTTGCCGAGCGCCATCTCAGCCTGAAGCCGTTGGTCGCCACGCAATATGACCAGTTGAAGAATTTGCCGGAACGGCCACCGGCTTTTGCGCGGCCGGGCGCTCCCGATCCGATCGGCGCGATGATCAACACTATCGAGGCTGCCGCCGAGGCGCCGCCCACAACCGGCTCCGTGCCCGCACCGGGAGATCAGCAATGACCGGCCGTGCGCTGACAAAGATGGCGCGAAAGCCCGCGGAACCGTGGCGGCGGCGGCTGATCCGCAGCCTGCTCTATGGGCGCAATGTCGACCGCGCCGTCAAGGCGCGGGCGCGCGTGGGCCTTGCGATCCTGCTGTTTGCGGCAATCTATGCGGTGCTGGCCGGACGTCTGGTGATGTTCGCCGTCGGCGCCGACAGCCACGGCGCCCGCCGTACCGCCTCGCAGGACGCGATTGCGACCGCGCGGCCCGACATCGTCGACCGCAACGGCGAGGTGCTGGCGACCGACGTCAAGGCGCCGAGCCTGTTCGGCGAGCCCAGGCGCATCATCGACAAGGACGAGGCGATCGAACTCTTGACCGCGGCGCTGCCGGACCTCGATACGGCAGAGGCACGCACGCGCCTGTCGTCGCGCAAGGGCTTTGTCTGGCTGAAGCGCGAAATCACGCCCAAACAGCAGCACGACATTCACAAGCTCGGCATTCCCGGCATCGGCTTCCTGCGCGAGAACAAGCGCGTCTATCCGACCGGCGCCGCGGTCGCGCATCTGATCGGCCTCGTCAACATCGACAACGCGGGCATCGCCGGGATGGAGAAGTGGCTGGACAATAACGGTCTGGCCGACCTGCACCGCGCCGGCTTCGCCACCGATCGGCTGCAAAAGCCGGTGGAACTGTCGATCGACCTGCGCGTCGAACACGCGCTGCGCGACGAATTGTTGAAGGCGAAAGAGAAGTACAAGGCCAAGGCAGCTTCCGGCCTCGTCTCCAATGTCAGGACCGGCGAGATCGTAGCCCTGGTGTCGCTGCCGGATTTCGATCCGAACAATCCGAAAGAGGCGCACGACCCCGAGCGCATCAACCGCCTGACCACGGGCGTGTTCGAAATGGGCTCGACCTTCAAGGCGCTGACACTGGCGATGGCGCTGGATTCCGGCAAGGCCAACCTCAACACGCTCTATGACGGGCGCGGGACGCTGAAGTTCGGCAAGTTCACCATTCACGACACCCATCCGGTCGGCCGCGCGATCACGCTGTCGGAAGTGTTCACCTTCTCCTCCAACGTCGGCGCGGCCAAGATCGCGCTGGCGCAAGGCGTGGAGGCACACAAGGCATTCCTGAAAAAGCTCGGCCAGATGGACCGGCTGCGCACCGAGTTACCTGAAAGCGCTTCGCCAATCGTGCCGAAGCGCTGGACCGAGCTCAACACCATCACGGCTTCGTTCGGCCATGGCATCGCGGTTGCGCCGTTGCAGGCGGTGATGGGCATCAATGCCTGCATCAATGGCGGTCTTTTGATTCCCCCGACCTTCCTCAAGCGGTCGGAAGAGGAGGCGCGGGCGATCGGCAAGAAGGTGCTCCGAACCGAAACCTCCGAGAAGATGCGCTATCTGATGCGGCTGAACGCCGAGATCGGAACCGCCAAGAAGGCCGACGTGAAGGGCTACTATATCGGCGGCAAGACGGGTACCTCGGAAAAGGTGGTCAACGGCCGCTATTCCAAGAAACAGGTGCTCAACTCCTTCACTGCGATCATCCCGGCCGACAATCCGCAGTATCAGTTGCTGGTCATGCTGGACGAGCCGAAGGCGCTGCCGGAAACCCATGGCTTCATCACCTCGGGCTGGAACGCGGTGCCGACCGGCGGCAAGGTGATTGCCCGCATCGGCCCGCTGCTGGGCATTGAGCCGCGCTTCGACCTGCCGCCGTCCGACCGCCTTATTCTTGCAGCATCAAAGACAACCCAGTAAGGCGTAGGAGGAGCATGATCCGGAAAAGTGGAGACCGGTTTTCCGACAAGATTATGCTCCCAAAATAGAGATAGATCATGATCCAAATCGGATCATGATCCACGTGCGCCAAACTGCGCCGGGGCCGGACTGGAACAAGATGAAACTTCGCGACCTCTTCAGCGATGACGCTGCGATCGAGCCGCACGCGGAAGCTGTCGATGTGAAAGGCCTTAGCGCCGACAGCCGCGCGGTGAAGCCCGGTGATCTGTTCTTCGCGCTCGCGGGGACCAAAACCGACGGCGCGCGCTTCATTGATTCCGCGGTCAAGGCGGGCGCAGTTGCGGTAGCCGGCGAGCGTGTCTCTGCGGACGCCCGCGTTCCCTTCGTCGTCACGCCAAATCCGCGCCGCGCGCTGGCGCTGGCGGCGGCGCGATTTTATCCCCGTCAGCCCGCAACCATTGCGGCGGTGACCGGCACCAGCGGCAAGACCTCGGTCGCGGCATTCACGCGCCAGATCTGGGAACGGCTCGGCCACGCTTCCGCCAGCATCGGCACCATCGGTCTGGTGTCGCAAAAGCGCACGGTCTACGGCTCGCTGACGACGCCGGATCCGATCGCGCTTCACAGGCAACTCGATGAGATCGCGGGCGATGGCGTGACGCATCTGGCTTTCGAAGCCTCCTCGCACGGGCTCGATCAGTTCCGGCTCGACGGCGTCCGCATTGCCGCCGGCGGCTTCACCAATCTCTCGCGCGACCACATGGATTATCATCCGGACGAGGCGCATTACCTCGCGGCCAAGCTGCGGCTGTTCCGCGATCTTGTCGCGCCTGATGGCGCGGCCGTGATTTCGGCCGATCATGATTGTTCGCAGCAAGTGATCGAGGCGGCGCAGGCGCGGGGTTTGCGGATCATCGCCGTCGGCGGCAATGCCGATGGTGCCGGTGAAGGCATCCGCCTCGTTGGCGTCACCGTCGAAGGATTTGCGCAGGATCTCGCGCTCGAACATCGCGGGCGCAACTACACGGTCAAGCTGCCGCTGGTCGGCGAATTCCAGATCGAGAATGCGCTGGTTGCCGCGGGGCTCGCGATCGGCACCGGCAGCGAGCCGGATGCGGTGCTGGCAGCGCTTGAACATCTCGAAGGCGCCAAGGGCCGGCTGGAGCGGGTCGGCGAGCACAATGGCGCGCCGATCTTCGTCGATTACGCGCACAAGCCGGATGCGCTGGCCAAGGCGCTGCAGGCGCTGCGACCCTACGCGAAGCGCAAGCTTGTCGTGATCTTCGGCGCCGGCGGCGACCGCGACGCCGGCAAGCGCCCGATCATGGGCGCGATTGCGGCCAAGAATGCCGATCAGGTCATTGTTACCGACGATAATCCGCGCAGCGAAAATCCGGCTGCGATCCGCGCCGCCATTCTGGCCGCGGCGAAGGGCGCAACTGAAATCGGCGATCGCGCGGAGGCGATCCGGGCAGGGATCGCGGCGCTGCAGTCTGGCGATGCATTGCTGATCGCCGGCAAGGGTCACGAGACCGGCCAGATCGTCGGCGACAAGGTCTTGCCGTTCAGCGATCATGAGGCGGTAGCGGCCGCGCTCGCAGCGAGGATGGCATGAGCGCGACGCCATTGTGGACGATTGCCGAGATTGCGCGCGCGCTGGGGCTGTCGGGCGATTATCCGGACACGCCGATTGATTTCGTCACGCAGGACAGCCGGTTGGTGAAGCCCGGAAGCCTGTTCGTGGCGTTGAGCGGCACGCCGAGCGGCGGCTTCATCTCCAGTTTTGCCAGCGCCCGCGACGGCTGGGAATTCGCCGGCCAGGCCGAGGCGTCCGGCGCGGTGGCGATGATCGTTCCGCACGCCATCGACGGCGTCCGCGTTCCGCAGTTGATCGTCAAGGATACGCTGATCGATGGCTTGTGGGCGCTGGCGCGCGCGGCGCGGGCGCGCTTTGCCGGCCCGGTGATCGGGCTCACCGGTAGCGCCGGCAAGACCAGCACCAAGGAATTCCTCGCCGCCTATCCTGCCGCCTACGCGAGCCCAAGTAGTTTCAATAATTTCTGGGGCGTGCCGCTGACGCTGTGCAATGCCAGCCCGCAAGCGAGCGTGTGGGTGGTCGAGATGGGCATGAACCAGACCGGCGAGATCGCGCGGCTGAGCGAGCTGACAAAGCCGACGGTGGCGCTGGTGGTGAACGTGCAGCCGGTGCATCTGGAAAAGCTCGGCAGCCTGGAGGCGATCCGGCGTGAGAAGGTGAGCATCGCGCAGGGCTTGCCGAAAGATGGCGTGCTCGTATTGCCTGATGATGTCCTTACGCCGGAATGGAACGGCAAGGTGATCCGCTTCGGTGAAGGTTCGGATATTCACGCATTGAGGCATACCGCCCGGGGCGAGAGCTGGGACGTCGCCGCGCAGGTCAACGGCAGCCGGATCGAATTCGGCCTGACGCCCGGCGCGCCGCATCGTCTGCAGAACGCGTTGGCCGCGCTGGCGTCGATCCACGCTGCGGGGCTCGATCCGGCGGCGCTGGCGAAGGAACTCGACGATGTCGGCATCATGACCGGCCGCGGCGTGGAGCAGGCCGCCCACGGCGTGACCGTGATCGACGACAGTTTCAACGGTAACCCGGCCAGCATGGTGGCCGCGCTCGGCAGCCTTAAGGCGCGGCCGGTGACATCAGGCCGGCGTATCGCCATTCTCGGCGACATGCTGGAATTGGGCGCTGATGCGCCGGCCTATCACACAAAACTCGCGAAGGACCTGCCGGGCCTCGACGGCATCTACTGCGTCGGCCCGTTGATGCGCCATCTGTACGACCTCGTGCCGGCGGAGCGGGCGCTCGGCTGGCACGAAGACCCGGCGACGCTCGATCCCCAACAAATCGCCGCATTGCTGCGGGACGGGGACGTCGTGGTGGTCAAGGGCAGCAAAAAAATGTTCTGGGTGAACAAGTTTGTGCCCCGGCTGCTGGCCGCCTTGCAGGCAAAGGCGTAAGCTGGCCGCACCCGGCGTGCCCGTTGCTTTGGCGAGAGGCGATTCGTCAATACCCCATGCATGACCAAGATTTGCTTGGTTTGAGGATGAAAACGATTATCAAGGCGTTCCCGGAACGAACGCGTTCCCGGAGCGCTTGCCGCCAAAGGCGGCGCAACCAAGTCGCGTGATAGGGCCTACCTGAATGTTTTACTGGCTGATCGAGCTTTCCAATACTGTTCCCGGTTTTGGCATCTTCCGCGGCTTCTTCAACGTGTTTCGCTACATCACCTTCCGCACCGGCGGGGCGATGGTGACAGGCGCGCTGTTCGTCTTCCTGTTCGGGCCCTGGATCATCGATCACTTGCGGCTCAGGCAGGGCAAGGGCCAGCCGATCCGCACCGACGGCCCGCAATCGCATCTGATCTCCAAGAAGGGCACGCCGACGATGGGCGGGCTGATGATCCTGTCGGGCCTCGTGGTGGCGACGCTGCTGTGGGCCAATCCGCTCAACCCCTATGTCTGGATCGTGCTCGCGGTGACGCTCGGCTTCGGCTTCGTCGGATTTTACGACGACTATCTGAAGGTGACCAAACAGAGCCATAGCGGCTTTGCCGGCAAGCTGCGGCTTTTGATCGAAGCGGTGATTGCGCTCGCGGCCTGCTACGCGCTGGTGCGGCTCGGCCGCGATGCGACGTCGACGTCGCTGGCGGTGCCCTTCCTGAAGGACGTCGTGATCAATTTCGGCTGGTTCTTCGTGATCTTCGGCGCCTTCGTCATCGTCGGCGCCGGCAACGCGGTGAACCTGACCGACGGTCTCGACGGGCTTGCGATCGTGCCTGTCATGATCGCCGCCGCCAGTTTCGGCATGATCTCGTATCTGACCGGCAATGCGGTGTTCTCCGATTATCTGCAGATCCGCTACGTCGCCGGCACCGGCGAACTCGCGGTGCTGTGCGGCGCGGTGCTTGGCGCAGGCCTCGGCTTCCTCTGGTTCAACGCGCCGCCGGCCTCGATCTTCATGGGCGATACCGGTTCGCTCGCGCTCGGCGGCATGCTCGGCGCCACGGCGGTGGCGGTGAAGCATGAGATCGTGCTCGCCGTGATCGGCGGATTATTCGTGCTGGAAGCCGTCTCCGTGATCGTGCAGGTGGCCTCGTTCAAGCTGACCGGAAAACGCGTGTTCCGGATGGCGCCGCTGCATCACCATTTCGAGCAGAAGGGCTGGACCGAGCCGCAGATCGTGATCCGGTTTTGGATCATCTCGGTGATGCTGGCGCTCGCCGGCCTCTCCACGCTGAAGCTGCGGTGATCGCTTGATTCCCATCACTTCCTTCGCAGGCAAAACGGTCGCTGTCTTCGGTCTCGGCGGTTCGGGCCTGGCGAGCTGCCACGCGCTGAAGGCCGGCGGCGCCGAGGTGATCGCGGGCGACGACAGCGCCGACAATGTCGCCAAGGCCGCACAAGCCGGTTTCACCACGGCCGATCTACGCACGGTGTCGTGGTCGAATTTCTCGGCCCTGATCCTCACCCCCGGCGCGCCGCTGACGCATCCGGCGCCGCATTGGTCAGTACTGATGGCGCGGCAGGCCGGCATTGAGGTGATCGGCGACATCGAACTGTTTTGCCGGGAGCGCCGCCGTCACGCCCCGGATGCGCCGTTCGTTGCCATCACCGGCACCAACGGCAAATCCACCACGACGGCCCTGATCGCGCATCTGATTGATGTCGCCGGCTACGATACCCAGATGGGCGGCAATATCGGCACCGCGATCCTCTCGCTGGAGCCGCCGCGGATGGGACGTGTGCACGTCGTCGAGATGTCGTCTTATCAGATCGACCTGGCGCCCTCGCTCGATCCCTCCGTCGGCATTCTGCTCAATGTCAGCGAAGACCATATCGATCGCCACGGCACACTGGAAAACTATGCCGCCGTGAAGGCGCGGCTGGTTGCCGGCGTGCAGCCGCAGGGCACCTCCATCGTCGGCGTCGACGACATCTGGTGCCGCAACATCGCCGATCGCCTCGACCAGGCGGGAAAACGCGTGGTGCGGATCTCCGTGAAGAATCCGTTGCCCGACGGCGTCTATGTCGAGCGCGAAACCGTCGTGCAGGCCTCCGGCGGCGCGCGCAACGAGGTTGCAAGGCTTGGCGGCATCGGTTCGCTGCGCGGCCTGCACAACGCGCAGAACGCAGCATGCGCCTCGGCCTGCGCGCTGGCGATGGGTATCTCCACCGATACGCTGCAAAACGGTCTGCGCAGCTTTCCGGGGTTGGCGCACCGCATGGAGCAGGTCGGCCGCCGCGGCAACGTGCTGTTCGTCAACGACTCCAAGGGCACCAATGCCGACGCCGCCGCGCATGCGCTGTCGTCGTTCACTGACATCTTCTGGATCGCCGGCGGCAAGCCGAAGCAGGGCGGCATCACGGGGCTGACGGAATACTTTCCGCGCATCCGAAAAGCCTATCTGATCGGCGAAGCCGCGCAGGAGTTTGCGGGAACGCTGGGCGAGCGCGTGCCGCACGAGATTTCGGAGACGCTCGATGTGGCAGTGGCCAGCGCCGCTCGCGACGCCGAAGCGTCAGGGCTCGTCGATCCCGTGGTGCTGTTGTCGCCGGCCTGCGCCTCGTTCGACCAGTACCGCAACTTCGAAATCCGCGGCACCAAGTTTCGCGATCTGGTGACGGCGCTGCCGGGCGTGAAGCCGGTGGTGTGATAATGCTGATCCGTAGGATGGGTAGAGCGCAGCGAAACCCATCGCAGCGGCACTGGATTGATGGGTTTCGCTTCGCTCTACCCATCCTACATCCTGCTTATTTCGAGGGCGTCGCAAATGGCAATTCATGCTCCCTCACGCAACCATACTTGTTTTGCGTTTGCGGTGCTCGCGGCGACCCTAGCATTTCATGAGGTCGTAGATGCGGCTTCGCCGGTGTCCGACGGAGTGTCTTTAAGCGAGTCGTCGATTTCGTGGAGCACGGTCCAGTACGCGACCTCTGCGGAGAACGGATTCGTCAGCGGGTCGCTCGACAAGAAGACCATCGTCGACCGCACGTTCAAGACCTACGTGCTCGAGAATCGTTATCTGAAGGTAACGCTCTTGCCCGAATTTGGCGGACGCATTCTTTCCATCATCTACAAGCCGACCGGCCACGAACAACTTTATCGCACCGAAGTAGGCGTGCCTTACGGGATGAAGGCCGGCAACTTCTATTACGACTGGCTGATGGTGTACGGCGGCATCTTCCCCACATTTCCCGATCCCGAGCACGGCAAGACGTGGCTGAAGCCATGGGATTTCAAGGTGGAAAAGGAAAGTGCCGCCGAGGTGACGGTGTCGATGTCGCTCAAGGACGATTTTGCGTACTCGGCGGCGCCTACGCAGTTTCTCAAGGGATCGACGGGTGTCGAAGCGACTTACTACGTCACGCTGAAAGCCGATCGCGCCGCGCTTGATGCGCGTGTGGTGCTGAACAACCCGCAACCCCAGGCGATCGATTACGAGTACTGGACGTGCACGACACTCGCGCCGGGCTCCGACCCAAAGAACCCCAAGACGACCGGCGGCGCCGAAATCATCGCGCCGATCCAAGCCTACAGCACGCCTGCCTGGTCGGCCAATCTGTCTGAAGGTGATGAGAGCTTTGGTCCAGGCAAGAGCCGTTTCGAAAAGCTGCGCTATTTCAGGAACTGGCCGACGATGGGCATCGCCTACGCGGCGCCCGACATGCAGGGCAGGAATTTCTGGGGTGTGATCAACCACGACAACGAGGAGGGGATCATCCGCATCGCTGACAATACCGTCACGCGGGGTTTGAAGATGTGGACGTGGGGATTTCCGTCGTTCACCAACGAAACTGACGCACGCAAGGACCCGAGCGAAGCTCGGCCCTACGTCGAATTGTGGGCGGGCGTGTCGGACCAGTTCTTCCACCGCGCCAAGCTTCCCGCGCGCGGCGAACTGTCTATACCGGAAACCTACAGCCCCACCGTCGGCATGAGCAACGTGACGCATGCAAACGAGAATATCCTGATCAATTTCTCGGCCGCGGCGTCCGGCGTGAATCTTCAGTTCTTCAGTATCGAGCCGGCGACGCCGCTGCGCGTCACGTTAAGGCGCGGCGATACGATTTTGTTCGACAACGCCGTGGAAGCCGACCCGACGAACGGAAATCGCATTTCCGCGCGGATCCCTGCAGGCGGCAGCGGCGATCAGGTGCGGCTGACGATCACGACCATGGACGGCAAAGAGCTGATCGCAGCCGAGACAAGGACAAAGTGAAACCTTGCCGACCGCAATCGTGTCCCGGACGCGTTGCGGCATGTAATGCCGCGACGCACGGTCGGGACCCACACTTCCATGGGCCCCGGCCTGGCAGCGCACCGCTCCGCGCTGCGCCGCATCCGGGGCACGAGTGCGCTGCTTCGTTCAATCATCTGCAATTCATTAACCCCCCATAAACCATCCTGCGCCACCAATGGGTGTTACCTCTGCCATTTTGGGGACGCCCATGCTCGCCCGTGACCAACGCACCCCGTTTTCGGACTGGTGGTGGACCGTGGATAAGCTGCTGCTTGGCGCGATCATGGCGCTGATGCTGGGCGGCGTCATCCTGTCGCTGGCGGCGAGCCCGCCGGTGGCGACGCGGATCGGGCTTGATCCGTTCCATTTCTTCAGCCGGCACATGCTGTTCCTGCTGCCGTCTCTGCTGGTGCTGATTGGGGTATCGTTCCTGTCGCCGAGGCAGATCCGCCGTCTTGCGCTATTGGTGTTCGTGGTGAGCGTTCTCTTGATCGTGGCGACGCTCGTCTTCGGTGCGGAGGTGAAGGGATCGCGGCGCTGGATCACGCTGCTCGGCGTCAACATCCAGGCCTCCGAATCCGCCAAGCCCGCCTTCGTCGTAATGGCGGCGTGGCTATTTGCGGAATCGACCAAGCGGCCGGAAATGCCGGCGACCTCGATGGCGATGGTGCTGCTGCTGACGCTGGTGTCACTTCTGGTGATGGAGCCGGATTTCGGCCAGACCATGCTGATCCTGATGGTGTGGGGCGCGCTGTTCTTCATCGCAGGCATGCGGATGATCTGGGTGGCCGGCCTAGCTGGCGTCGCGATGGCCGGGTTGTTCAGCGCCTATCTGCTGGTTCCGCACGTCGCGGGCCGCATCAGGCGCTTCCTGAATCCGGCCTCTGGCGACACCTTTCAGGTCGACATGGCAATGGAAGCGTTCTGGAACGGCGGCTGGTTCGGGCTCGGCCCCGGCGAAGGCATCGCCAAGCGCAGCCTGCCGGACAGCCATACCGACTTCGTGTTCGCGGTGGCGGCGGAAGAATTCGGCATCATCCTGTGCCTGGCGCTGGTTGGGCTGTTCGCCTTCGTCGTAATCCGCACGCTGACGCGGGCCTACGCGAGCGAGGACATGTTCTCGCGCTTTGCGGCGTCGGGACTTGCGATCCTGTTCGGCATGCAGGCTGCCATCAACATGGCGGTCAATCTGCAACTGATCCCCGCCAAGGGCATGACGCTGCCCTTCATCTCCTATGGCGGTTCGTCGATCATTTCGCTGGCCTATGGCGTCGGCATGATGCTGGCACTGACGCGGCAGCGCCCGCGCACCGAAGTGGAATCGATGAACGCGGCCGGCGTGGCGCGGGGCTACGCCTGAGGGCGTGACTAGCGCTGCGGCGTCGGCTATTTGAAGCCATGGACACGACGCCTCTCATTCTGCTGGCTGCCGGCGGCACCGGCGGCCATTTGTTTCCCGCCGAAGCGCTCGGGGTTGAGCTCATCAAGCGGGGCTTGCGCGTGCGGCTCGCGACCGATGCCCGCGCGCTGCGCTATAGCGGGCTCTTTACCCGCGACAATATCGACGTGGTGCCGAGCGAGACCGTGCGCGGCCGTAATCCGTTGTCGCTGGCGCGCACCATTGTCATGCTCGGCTACGGAACAGGCGTAGCGCTCAACCTGGTTCGGCGGCTGAAGCCCGCGGCCGTGGTCGGTTTCGGCGGCTATCCGACGCTGCCGCCCTTGATCGCCGCACGGCTGCTCGGCGTGCCCGGTATCATTCATGATGCCAACGCCGTGCTCGGCCGCGCCAACCGTTTTCTCTCCAAGCGCGTCAATGCGATCGCGACCTCGCTGCCCGGCGTGCTCGATCGCGATCCCTCGCTCGCGGGAAAAACCACGACAGTCGGCACGCCGATGCGCCCGGCGATCCTTGCCGCCGCCGCGCAGCCGTTTGCCCCTCCGGAACCGAACGGGCCGCTGCGCTTGCTGGTGGTCGGCGGCAGCCAGGGCGCGCGGGTGATGAGCGACATCGTGCCGGGTGCGATCGAACGGCTCGAGCCGGTGTTGTGGAGCCGCATCGCCCTGACGCAGCAGGTGCGCGAGGAAGACATGGCGCGGGTACGGGCAGTCTACGACCGGCTCAAGATCAAGGCTGAGCTCGCGCCGTTCTTTACCGACCTGCCGGCGCGGCTGGCGTCCAGCCATCTCGTGGTCTCGCGCTCCGGCGCCGGCACCGTGGCGGAACTCGCCGCGATCGGCCGGCCCTCGATTTTGGTGCCATTGCCAGGGGCGATCGACCAGGACCAGTTCGCCAATGCCGGCGTATTGTCGAAGGTGGACGGCGCTTTGCGGATCCCGCAAGGAGAATTCACGCCCGACCGGCTCGCCGCCGAAATCTCTGCCTTTGCCGCCGAGCCCGCCCGGCTGACCGCGATGGCCGCCGCCGCTCGCCAGGTCGGCCGGCTCGATGCCGCGGAACGGCTGGCCGATCTGGTCATGAAAACGGCCGGAATTTGACGTCGACGGTGGCCCAAAAAGCGCTTGTCATGCCCCGCGAAAGCGGGGCATCCAGTATGCCGCGGCGCCTGATTTGAGCCTTGGCTCTTAGGAATACTGGCTTCGCGGAATACTGGATCGCCCGCTTTCGATGGCGATGACGGCCAAGGACATACCCATGAGACTGCCGCGCGAGATCGGACCCATTCACTTCGTCGGGATCGGCGGCATCGGCATGAGCGGCATCGCCGAAGTGCTCGTCAATCTCGGCTACACCGTGCAGGGCTCGGACGCCTCCGAAAGCGGCAATGTCGCGCGGCTGCGGGAGAAGGGCGTCAAGGTCTCGGTCGGCCACAAGGCCGAGAATGTCGACGGCGCCGACGTGGTCGTGGTCTCGACCGCGATCAAGCGCGACAATCCCGAACTGATGGCGGCCCGCGCGCAGCGCATCCCGGTAGTGCGTCGCGCCGAAATGCTGGCCGAACTGATGCGGCTGAAAAGCTGCGTCGCGATTGCCGGCACCCATGGCAAGACCACGACGACATCGATGGTCGCGGCGCTGCTCGATGGCGGTAATCTCGACCCGACGGTGATCAATGGCGGCATCATCAATGCTTACGGCACCAATGCGCGGCTCGGAGCGGGCGACTGGATGGTGGTGGAAGCCGACGAGAGCGACGGCACGTTTTTGAAACTGCCGACCGACGTCGCCATTGTTACCAATGTCGATCCCGAACATCTCGATCACTTCAAGACTTTCGAGGCGATCCAGGACGCGTTCCGCAATTTCGTCGAGAACGTGCCGTTCTACGGTTTTGCGGTGATGTGCATCGATCACCCGGTGGTGCAGAGCATCGTCGGCCGGATCGAGGATCGCCGCATCATCACCTACGGCGAAAACCCACAGGCCGATGCGCGGCTGATGGACCTGACGCCGATCGCCGGCGGATCGAAGTTCAAGGTTGCGATCCGCAACCGCAAGACCGAGGCCACGCACGAGATAACGGACATCGTGTTGCCGATGCCGGGCCGGCACAACGCGTCGAATGCGACGGCGGCGATCGCGGTGGCGCACGAGCTCGGCATCTCCGATGAAGCGATCCGCAAGTCGATCGCTGGCTTCGGCGGCGTCAAGCGCCGCTTCACCCGCACCGGCGAGTGGAACGGCGTCACCGTGATCGACGACTATGGCCATCATCCCGTCGAGATCGCTGCAGTGTTGAAGGCCGCGCGTGATTCCTACGCCGGTAAGATCATCGCCGTGGTGCAGCCACACCGCTTCACCCGCCTGCAATCGCTGTTCGAGGAATTCTGTACCTGCTTCAACGATGCCGATGCGGTCATCGTCGCCGAGGTCTATCCGGCCGGCGAGGCGCCGATCGAAGGTATCGACCGCGACCATTTTGTGCTCGGCCTGCGCGCGCATGGCCATCGTGAAGTGATCCCGCTGCCGAGTTCGGCGGAACTGGCTAAAGTCGTCCGAGGCATCGCCAGTCCCGGCGACCTCGTCGTTTGCTTAGGGGCCGGCAACATCACACAATGGGCCTACGCACTGCCCGGCGAATTGAAGGCGTTGGGGTGATGATGGTCGCTGTTGCTGTGGAGGTTGAAGGGACGCGTAGCTACGAGGGCCGGTGTTTGCGGCCACCCCTCTCCCTAACCCTCTCCCGCAAGGGGAGAGGGAACCCTACCGCTGGTGCGTCCCTGACTGAACCAATCGATGTAACCTTTCATGGATGTGAGGCGAGCACGCTGTTCAGGCTCCCTCCCCCCCTGCGGGGGAGGGTTGGGGAGAGGGGTAAGCCCCGGGCGGTGGCGTCAAACGCAACGCGATGCAGTCTCAAACATCGCGAGACGGTTGGCGCGACATGACCTTCCCCGACATCACGTCCGATCTGAAAGCCGCGATGCCGCAATTGCGCGGGCGACTGTTGGCGAATCAGTGTCTCGCCGAATTGACCTGGTTTCGCGTCGGCGGGCCGGCGCAGGTGCTTTTCACGCCGGCGGATGAAGACGATCTCGCGTATTTCTTAAAGCTGCTTCCGAAGGAATTGCCGGTCTACGTCGTCGGCGTCGGCTCCAACCTGATCGTCCGCGACGGCGGTATGCCGGGCGTGGTGATCCGGCTGTCGCCGCGGGCGTTTGGCGAGACCAGAGCCGAGGGCGATATCGTGAGCGCGGGCACGGCCGCGCTCGACAAGCGCGTGGCAGAAACGGCGGCGGCGGCCGGGATCGGCGGCATGGAATTCTTCTTCGGGATTCCCGGCACCATCGGCGGCGCGTTGCGGATGAATGCCGGTGCCAATGGAAGCGAGACCAAGGACGTGCTGGTCGAGGCGACCGGCATCGGCCGTGACGGTACGAAGCACGTCTTCTCCAATGCCGACATGAAGTTCGTCTATCGCAACAGCGGCGTCGACCCCTCGATCATTTTCACCTCCGCGCGCTTTCGCGGGCAGATCGCGGACGCCGAAACCATTCGCGCCCGGATGAACGAGGTGCAGAGCCATCGCGAAACCGCGCAGCCGATTCGCGAAAAGACCGGTGGCTCCACTTTCAAGAATCCGCCCGGCAACAGCGCGTGGAAACTGATCGACGCCGCCGGTTGCCGCGGGCTTCGCGTCGGCGGGGCGCAGGTCTCGGAAATGCACTGCAATTTCCTCATCAACACCGGCAATGCCACCGGGCATGATATTGAAACGCTGGGCGAAACCGTGCGCGAGCGGGTTAAAGCGAATTCTGGAATCGAGCTGCACTGGGAAATCAAGCGGATCGGGATTTCGGTCTAGTCGTCATTCCGGGGCGATGCGAAGCATCGAACTACGATGTGCTATTGCACATCAGAGAATCTCGAGATTCCGGGTCTGCTCCTTCGGAGCATCCCGGAATGACCGATAGCCGAATGACGGATAGGTAAAGGCTGATGCGAACGACCATTCTCTTTGGCGGCACCAATAAAGAGCGGCTGGTTTCGGTGGCGACCGCGCAGGCGCTGCACCGCGCGTTGCCGGAAGCCGATCTCTGGTTCTGGCATGTGGCGGATACCGTCCACGAGGTCAGTTCGAAGGCGCTGCTCGAGCATTCGCGTCCCTTTGAGGATGAATTCATGCCGGGCAACCGCGGCATCGCGCTGGAAGCGGCGCTCGACAAGGCGAAGGCGGAAGACCGCGTGCTGGTGCTCGGGCTGCATGGCGGCCGTGCCGAGAACGGCGAACTGCAGGCGATGTGCGAAATGCGCGGCATTCCCTTCACCGGGTCCGGCTCGGCGTCGTCGAACCTCGCTTTTGACAAGGTCGCAGCGAAACGGTTTGCGGCAATTGCCGGTGTTGCGGCTCCGGCCGGCGTCGCCCTGGAAAACCTTGACGCAGCGTTTGCCGAATATGGCAGGCTGATCGCAAAGCCGGCGCGAGACGGTTCGAGCTACGGCCTGATCTTCGTCAACGCCAAGCAGGACCTGGTCGCGGTGCGCAACGCCGCTAGAATCGAAGAATATGTGATCGAGCCCTTCATCGCCGGCGTCGAAGCAACCTGCGGCGTGCTGGAGCAATCGGATGGCACGTTGATGTCGCTGCCGCCGATCGAGATTGTCCCGGGGGAGGGCACCTTCGACTACACGGCCAAATATCTGCTCAAATCGACTCAGGAGATCTGCCCCGGGCGCTTTCCTCCTGACATCACGGCGCAACTGCAGGATCAGGCGCTGCGGGCGCACAAAGCGCTCTCCTGCGGCGGCTATTCCCGGACCGACTTCATCGTCTCGGCGAACGGGCCGGTTTACCTCGAAACCAATACCTTGCCGGGGCTGACTGCGGCCTCACTCTACCCGAAGGCGCTCAAGGCCCAGGGGATCGAGTTTCCGGATTTCCTGCGTGATCAGATCGCCTTGGCCGAACGCCGCAGCCGGGAACGGGCGTGACCGGTCCGGCCGCCCGTTAACAGGCCGTTAACCCGGAACTAACCTCGCCACGAGAATTGTTGCTAAAATCCTAAGAATTGTCCGGCAAACCACTCAAAAGACGGGCCAAAGCGCATCACCAGCCCCCCGTTTTTACACTTTGTTTACCAGGAAGAACGAAGGTTAACGCTGGCGGCGCATGTGGCGCTTGGCTGCCGGGGTGCGCTGTTCCGACTTCAGGTCAGCACTTAAGTCCGGCAACGCCGAGACGTCATCTGGGCCAGGACCCGCAAAAAGCTTGCGGGAACAACACTTGGACAGGCTCGTGCAATGGATGGTGCAGGACGCCTCACGCGGTCGCTGAGATCGGTGGGGCCCCAGGCTGACCTGAAAGCAGCCGCTATTGGAGCGGTCGTGCTGCTGCGCGAGCGGCTGGGCCGTCGTGCCCGCGTCCCGGCGAAGCCTATGATCGATCGCGAACCGCCGAATCGCCTGGTCCTTCTGATCGAACGCTATCTGCCGAACCGTACCGGCATTGCCTTGACCGTTCTGATACTGCTCGGCAGCGCCGGCCTCGGCATCGTCAAGGGCGGTCATGTTGACGAATTCATGGTTGCGCTCAGCGATACCCGCAACGCGCTGGCCAATTCAGCCGGTTTCCGCATCACCGAGGTTGCCATCAACGGCCGCAAGCAGTTGAGCCAGGACGAGGTGCTCGCGATCGGCGGCGTCAATGGCCGCTCCTCGCTGCTGTTCCTCGATGCCGCCACCCTGCGCGACAAGCTCAAGGCGAATCCGTGGATATCAGACGCGACCATCCTCAAGCTTTATCCCGGCCGGCTGCAGATCGACCTCGTCGAGCGCACCGCGTTTGCGCTGTGGCAGCAGGACGGACGGCTGTCCGTGATCTCCGAGGATGGCGCGGTGCTGGAGCCCTATGTGTCGCGCCGCTTCGTGACGCTGCCGTTGGTGGTGGGCAGGGGTGCCGATGTCAGGGCCCGTGATTTCCTCGCGCTGCTCGACCGCTATCCGCAGGTCCGCTCGGTGACCAAGGCTGCAATCCTGGTCGGCGAACGGCGCTGGAATTTGCGGCTGAAGGACGGCCTCGACATTCGCCTGCCGGAGAACGACGTCGGCAACGCGCTTGCCATGCTGAGCAAGCTCGACAAGGAGGACAGGCTGTTCTCGCGCGACATCGTCGCCGTCGACATGCGCCTGCCGGATCGGCTGACGGTGCAATTGTCGGAAGACGCGGCCAAGGCCCGCGAAGAACTGTTCAAGGACAAGAAGACCAAGAAGAAGGCCGGTGATTCAGCATGACCGGCCTCGATCGCAACCAGACCCCGAAGACACGTCCCGTCGACCACAAGCGCACGGCGCTGGTGGCTTCACTCGATGTCGGCACCAGCAAGATCGCCTGCATGATCGCGCGGCTGAAGCCGTCGCCGCCGAGCGACGCGCTGCGCGGCCGTACCCATGCGGTGGAACTGATCGGCTATAGCCAGATCCAGTCGCGCGGCGTCAAGGCGGGCGCCGTGGTCGATCTCGCCGAATGCGAGCAGGCGGTGCGGCAGGCGGTGGCGCTGGCCGAGCGCATGGCCAAGGTCCGCGTTGAATCAATATTGCTGTCGGTTTCCGGCGGCCGGCTGCAGGGGCAGCTTGTCGAGGCGGCCGCCGATATCAGAGGCGGCGCGGTTACCGCTGATGACGTCACCCGGGTGACCTCCACCGGCATGCGCCACGCCACCGGCGAGGGCCGCACGGTGCTGCACGCGCTCCCGGTCGGCTACGCGCTGGACGGCGTCAAGGGCATCCGCGATCCCCGCGGCATGGTTGCGCGGCAGTTCGGCGTCGACATGCAAGTCGTGACGGCGGATGCCACCGTCGCCCGCAACCTGATGCTGGTGGTCGAGCGCTGCCACCTCAATGTCGAGGCCATGGCGGCGAGTCCTTATGTCGCAGGCCTGTCCGTGTTGACCGACGACGAGGCCGATCTCGGCGCCGCCGTGGTCGAAATGGGGGCCGGATCGACTACGATTGCGACCTATTCCGGCGGCCGCTTCGTGCACGCGAGCGGATTTGCGCTCGGCGGCCAGCACGTGACGATGGATCTTGCACGCGGCGTCGGCGCATGCATTGCGGATGCCGAGCGAATCAAGACGTTATATGGCACCGTGCTGACCGGCGGGTCCGACGCGCGCGAGCTGATGTCTGTACCGACTGCGGGCGAGGAACACGATGCGCCGCAGATCGTATCGCGCGCCACGATTGCCAACATCGTCCGGCATCGCGCCGAGGAGATTTTTGAAATGGTCCGGGACCGGCTCGCGGATTCCCCCTTTGCGGCAGAGCCGAGGGCGCGGGTTGTGTTGAGCGGCGGGGCTTCCCAGCTCACCGGCACCGTCGAACTCGCCACGCGCATTCTCAACCGGCCGGTCCGGATCGGCCGTCCGCTCGGTTTCGGCCGGCTGCCCAACGAGGCCAAGAGCGCTTCGTTCGCGGTTCCCACCGGCCTCCTGGTCTATCCGCAATACGCTCATCTTGAACACGTCGAACCGCGGCATACGCGGCAGCTCAAGACAGGGACAGACGGCTATTTTGGCAAGGTCGGACGATGGCTTCGGGAGGGCTTCTGATGACCGGTCCTGTGACCAAACGATTTTCACCAAATCCCGCGGCCGCCGGCCGGGGTGAACCAACGCGCGCGTCGTAAGAGAGGCAACCATGGCACTCAATCTGACCCCCCCTGACATCAGCGAGCTGAAACCGCGGATTACCGTCTTCGGCGTCGGTGGAGCTGGCGGCAACGCCGTCAACAACATGATCACTGCCGGGTTGCAGGGGGTCGATTTCGTCGTCGCCAACACCGACGCGCAGGCGCTGACCATGTCGAAGGCCCAGCGCATCGTGCAGATGGGCACCCAGGTGACGCAGGGCCTCGGCGCGGGGTCCCAGCCTGATGTCGGCGCGGCGGCGGCGCAGGAAGTGATCGACGAGCTGCGCGACCATCTCTCGGGCGCCAACATGGTGTTCGTCACCGCCGGCATGGGCGGCGGCACTGGCACCGGCGCCGCTCCGGTGATTGCCAAGACCGCGCGCGACATGGGCATCCTCACCGTCGGCGTCGTCACAAAGCCGTTCCATTTCGAAGGCCAGCGCCGCATGCGCACCGCCGAGTCCGGCATCGCCGAGTTGCACAAGGTGGTCGATACGCTCTTGATCATTCCGAACCAGAACCTGTTCCGGGTCGCCAACGAAAAGACCACCTTCGCCGACGCCTTCGCGATGGCCGACCAGGTGCTCTATTCGGGCGTCGCCTGCATCACCGATCTCATGGTGAAGGAAGGCCTGATCAATCTCGACTTCGCCGACGTCCGCGCCGTGATGCGCGAGATGGGCAAGGCAATGATGGGCACCGGCGAGGCGACCGGCGAGAAGCGCGCGCTGACCGCGGCCGAAGCCGCGATCGCCAACCCGCTGATCGATGACTCTTCGATGAAGGGGGCGCGCGGCCTGTTGATCTCGATCACCGGCGGCAAGGACCTTACTTTGTTCGAAGTCGACGAAGCTGCGACGCGGATTCGCGAGGAAGTCGATCAGGACGCCAACATCATCGTCGGCGCCACCTTCGACGAATCGCTCGACGGCATCATCCGCGTCTCTGTCGTCGCGACCGGCATCGACCAGTCGCAGATTGCACGCAACGCGGGCGCCGGCGCCGCTGCCACCACCACCGCAACCACCGCCGCTGCCACGCCGTCTTCGCCGGACAACCGGCTGGCCGAACTGACCGCTCGCCTGCGCGCCGACAATGCGCGCCTGGCCGAACGCGCCCAGAAGCTCGAGCCTGCGGCTGGGCCGCAGGCGGTTGCTCCGGCTCCGGCACCTGCCGCAACGCCGGCGCAGCGCGGCAACGTCGAGCGCGCAGCGCTTGCCGCGATTGCCGCGGCGGTTGAGACGCCGCAACAGGCCCCGATCCAGCCAGCCTCCTATGGCGACGTCACGGTTCGCCCGATCGCGCAAAAGCCGACGCTGTTCCCGGATCACAAGGAGGCCGCCCGCGTCGAGCCGGAGGCGCCAGCGCCCGAAACCTTCATCCCGCAGGCGGCCGAACGTCCGCCCGCCCGCACGCCGCGGATGCCGAAGTTCGAGGATCTCCCGATGCCCGCCCAGGCCGAGATCCGGCACGCCCGCGGCGAGCCTGAGGAGGAGCACCCGCAGAAGACGCGGCTGTCGCTGCTGCAGCGGCTCGCCAATGTCGGCCTCGGCCGCCGCGACGAAGAGACCGAGCCGCCGATCGCGGCGCGTGCCTCCGGCCCGTCGATGGCGCCACTGCCGCCACTCCCCGAACGCAAGCCGCAGCGCACCGTGGCCCAGCAAATGGCGAATCACGAGCCGGTATCGGAGTACGCAAAGCGCTCGGCGCCGCAGGGTTTGGACGCTCATGGTCGCCCGGCACCTGTTGCACCGGCGCCACAGGGCGACGACCATCTTGATATCCCGGCCTTCCTCCGACGGCAGGCCAACTGAGCTTTTGTTACAATCGAGGTGATCCAAGGGGCCCCGGCTGGAACAGTCGGGGCCCTTCTCTTTGGCCTGGTGCCGAGGTTCAGCGAGTTAGCCAACCAACTGATTTTAAATCATTAATTGTTCATTTCGTGATCCGATATCGAAGCTCGAACCGCGTCTGGCCGTGTCGGAGTTTGGTTAACCCTTGGCGCGAATGCGGCAGAGATAGGGTAACAATCCGTAAAGAAGCGTGAGTTGTGCGCCTTAGGGCAATGACTATGGTTTGCCGTGACTTGGGGATGCCTAGAACGCGAATCGGCGCTAGCGCGCGGTTCCCGTCTTTAGGTTAAGTCGGGTAGTGGGCAGTTATCGATGAAATTCAGCCGCCAAACCACGCTTCGGTCGCAAGCCACCGTAACGGGCGTTGGCGTTCATTCCGGATTACCTGTCAGCCTGACGCTTGGACCTGCTCCTATGGATGCGGGTTTTGTTTTTGTCCGTACCGGCCTGGATGAGGCCGACCGCGAGGTTCCCGCAGTAGCGGCCTCCGTAACCGCCACCGATCTTGCTACCGTTCTTGGCGACCGCGAAGGCCCGCTGGTTTCCACCGCCGAGCATGTCCTTGCTGCCCTGCGCGGCATGGGTGTCGACAACGCCATCATCGAAGTCGACGGCCCCGAAGTTCCGATCATGGACGGCAGCGCGGCGGCTTTCGTTGCCGCTATCGACCAAGCCGGCATCGTCACCCAGTCGGCCTCCCGCCGCTTCATTCAGGTGCTGAAGCCGGTGCAGGTCGCGATCGGCGACAGTTTTGGCGAGTTGCGGCCGCATGGTAACGGGTTCCGCGTCGAGGTCGAGATCGACTTCGACAACGCCATGATCGGCTGCCAGAAATATTCCATCGATCTCAGCCCCGAAAGCTTCCGCCGCGAGATTTCCCGCGCCCGGACCTTTGGCTTCATGAACAACGTCGCGCGGCTCTGGAGCGCCGGTTATGCGCGTGGCGCCTCGTTTGAGAATACGGTGGTGTTCGACGAAGCCCGCCTGCTCAACACCGAAGGGCTGCGCTTCAGCGATGAGTGCGCCCGCCACAAGGCGCTGGATGCGGTCGGTGATTTGACCCTGGCTGGTCTGCCGCTGCTCGGCGCCTACCGTTCGGTACGTGGCGGTCACAAGCTGAACCACGCCGTGCTGACCGCCCTGTTGGCCGATCGCAGCGCCTGGCGGGTGGTCGAGGCCGAACCGGCACGCCGTCCCCGCGCCTATGTCGAGGCCGGCGCAGGCATGGTGGGCGGCATGATCGCCCCGGCCTATGGTCCCGACGTTTCCTGACTTTCGTCTTTGCAAAAGCTCTGAATTTTGAGCTGTTTTGCGCCGCTTGGGCGCGTTTTCCGTGGTAACCACGGTGGTAACGTGGCCGTTCCGCCGCCTTAATCCGGGCGAATTGGCTGCGTATTCGGTTGGTCGAGGACCATTTTTCGGCTAGAGAAGCCCGCGGTAGCACAAGGCGCCACGGGCCTTGAAGAATTGGGCACCGAGCGATTGGGGCTCAAGAAATTTGGGGCACGGGGAATATGACGTCCATGACTGCGGTTCACGGACGGGCGGGCTCACTCATCAGTCGCATCACGGGGCGTCAGGTCACAAATTCCATGTCGGCACAGCGTATGACGCTCGAACCAGGCAAATCACCCGGGCGCTCCAGCCTCGCTCGCGCCGCGCGGTCGTTGCGGTTGGCGGCTGGCCTGATTGCGCTCGCCATTCCCTTGAGCGGCTGCGGTACCGGCGCGCTGTGGGACAAGTTCACCGCCAAGGACGATACCTTCAACGAGGAGCCGGCGGACAAGCTCTACAATGAGGGCTTGTACCTGATGAACCAGCGCAAGGATCTGAAGGCGGCATCGAAGAAATTCGAGGAGGTCGATCGCCAGCATCCGTATTCCGACTGGGCACGCAAATCGCTCCTGATGTCGGCCTACTCCTTTTACAATGCCGGCGATTACGATAGCTGCATCGGCGCAGCGACCCGCTACGTCACGCTGCATCCCGGCAGCGCCGATGCGGCCTACGCGCAATATCTGATCGCGGCCTCGCATTACGACCAGATCCCGGACATCTCTCGCGACCAGGGCCGCACCGAAAAGGCGATCGCGGCGCTGGAAGAGGTGATTCGCAAATATCCGACCTCGGAATACGCCAACTCCGCCAAGGCCAAGCTCGAGGGCGCGCGCGACCAGCTCGCCGGCAAGGAAATGGACGTCGGCCGCTATTACATGGAGCGGCGCGACTACACCGCCGCCATCAACCGCTTCAAGACCGTGGTCACCCGCTACCAGACCACGCGGCATGTCGAGGAAGCGCTGGCGCGGCTCACCGAGGCCTATATGGCGATCGGCATCGTCGGCGAGGCGCAGACGGCGGCAGCCGTACTTGGGCACAATTTTCCTGACAGCCGCTGGTACAAGGACGCCTATAATCTTGTAAAGTCGGGCGGTCTCGAGCCGAGCGAGAACAAGGGGTCCTACATCTCCAGGGCCTTCAAGAAGTTGGGTCTCGGGTAGTGGAGCGGATTTGACATTCGCTCGATACTTGCCGCGACTTCGTGAAGCGAATGTCAAATCCATAAAGCTCCACTACCAGCTTGATATTTGCTAGTGGTCCTTTTGATTCTAACATTCGCAAGAGTGGCTCCCCGGCGGGGAGCGAATGTTAGAACCGGACCACTAGGAATTGACTTCGCATGCTGGCGCGTCTGTCGATCCGTGACATCGTCCTGATCGAACGGCTCGATATCGAATTCTCCCGTGGCCTCGCGGTGCTGACCGGCGAAACCGGCGCGGGCAAATCCATCCTGCTCGATGCCTTCGCGCTGGCGCTCGGCGGCCGCGGTGATGCGGGCCTGGTTCGCCATGGCGCGGAGCAGGGCCAGGTGACCGCCACCTTCGACGTTCCCAAGGGCCATCCCGCGACAAAGATCCTTTCCGAGAACGGCCTCGACGACACCGGCGAAATGATTCTTCGCCGCGTGCAGCTCGCCGACGGCCGCACCCGCGCCTTCATCAACGACCAGTCGATCAGCGTGCAGACCCTGAAAGCGTTCGGCGCGGCGTTGGTCGAAATTCACGGCCAGCATGACGAGCGCGCGCTGGTCGACGCCTCGACGCACCGGCAGTTGCTCGACGCGTTTGCCGGGCTGGAGAAAGAGGTCGCCGCGCTGGAGACGCTGTGGGAGGCGCGGCGCACCGCCAACCAGGCACTCGATGAGCATCGCGCCAGCATGGAACGTGCCGCGCGCGAGGCGGATTATTTGCGCCACGCCGCCGACGAGCTCAAGGCGCTGAAGCCGAAGGACGGCGAGGAGACCGCGCTCGCCGAACGCCGCACCACCATGATGCAGGGCGAGAAGATCGCCAGCGACCTGCGCGAGGCGCAGGAGGCGGTCGGCGGCCACAACTCGCCGGTGCCGGCGCTGGCGGCGGCCGTGCGCCGCCTCGAGCGCCGCGCCGCCAATTCGCCTGCGCTGGTTGAGCCGGCGGTGAAGGCGATCGACATTGCGATCAACGCGCTGGAAGAGGCCGACCAGCATCTCAGCGCCGCGCTGGTTGCGGCCGATTTCGATCCGGCCGAGCTGGAGCGGATCGAGGAGCGGCTGTTTGCGCTGCGCGCCGCCTCGCGCAAATATTCGACGCCGGTCGATGGGCTGGCGGCACTGGCGGCCAAATTCGTCTCCGACGTCGCGCTGATCGACGCCGGCGCGGATCGGCTGAAGAAGCTGGAAGCGGCGGCTGCCGAGGCCGACCAGCGCTACGGCGCCGCGGCGGCGAGGCTGTCTGCAGCCCGCAGCAAGTCCGCCGAAAAACTCGACAAGGCAGTGAACGCCGAACTCGCGCCGCTGAAACTCGAGCGCGCGAAATTCATGACGCAGGTCGACACCGATGCGAAATTACCAGGGCCGCAGGGCATCGACCGCGTCGAGTTCTGGGTTCAGACCAATCCGGGGACAAAGCCGGGACCGTTGATGAAGGTCGCCTCCGGCGGCGAGCTGTCGCGGTTCTTGCTGGCGCTCAAGGTGGTGCTGTCCGATCGCGGTTCGGCGCCCACGCTGGTGTTCGACGAAATCGATACCGGCGTCGGTGGCGCGGTGGCGGATGCGATCGGCGCGCGGTTGTCGCGGCTCGCCGGCCAGGTCCAGGTGATGGCGGTGACGCACGCCCCGCAGGTCGCGGCACGCGCCAACCAACATCTGCTGATTTCCAAGGACGCGCTCGACAAAGGCAAGCGCGTCGCCACCCGCGTCAACGCGCTTGCCGCCGACCACCGCCGCGAGGAAATCGCCCGCATGCTGGCCGGGGCGGAGATCACCGCCGAGGCGCGGGCGGCGGCGGAACGGCTGTTAAGGGCGGCGACGGCGTGATTTGCTCGTGTCCCGGACGCGGTGCAGCGTGAAACGCTGCGCCGCAGAGCCGGGACCCACCGTGCGGATGGACCCCGGATCAGCAGCGCGCCGCTTTCGCGCTGCGCAGCATCCGGGGAACGATATCCGCCACCGCCTTTTCTCCGAGCGACGTTCGTCGTATTCAACCTACATGGCCAAGACAGCGAAAACAAAAACTCTTACCGACGTCGAAAAGCTCACCAAGGCGCAGGCCAAGGTCGAGCACATGCGGCTGGCGCTGGAGCTTGAAGGGCACGACAAGCGCTATTATCAGGAAGATGCGCCCAGCATCAGCGATGCCGAATATGACGCCCTGCGCCAGCGCCTCAATGCGATCGAGAAGCGGTTTCCCGAACTCGTTACAGCGGAATCGCCGTCGCAAAAGATCGGCGCAACGCCATCGGGCCGCTTCAGGAAAGTCCGCCATGCGGTGCCGATGCTGTCGCTCGACAACGCCTTCGCCGAGCAGGACGTGCTCGACTTCATCGGCCGCATCGAGCGCTTCCTCAAGCTCAGCGACGACAAGATCAACTTTTCCGCCGAGCCGAAGATCGACGGGCTGTCGATGTCGCTGCGCTATGAGGGTGGCGAACTCGTTACCGCCGCCACCCGCGGCGATGGCGCGGAAGGCGAGGACGTCACCGCAAATATCCGCACGCTCGAAGACGTGCCGCAGAAGCTGAAAGGCCGCAACGTTCCTGATATCTGCGAGGTGCGCGGCGAGGTCTACATGACCAAGAAGGCGTTCCTCGCGCTGAACGAGCGGCAGAAGGCCGCGGGCGATACCATCTTTGCAAATCCGCGAAATTCAGCGGCAGGCTCGCTGCGTCAGAAGGACCCCTCCATCACCGCTTCGCGCCCGCTCGGCTTCTTCGCCTATTCCTGGGGCCAGATGAGCGCGATGCCCGAAAAGACTCAAACCGGCATGATTCACTGGTTCGAGCGCTGCGGCTTCAAGACCAATCCGCTGACAAAACTCTGTCACTCTGTCGAGCACTTGATCGCGTTCCATCACGAGATCGAGGAGCAGCGCGGCGAGCTCGACTACGACATCGACGGCGTCGTCTACAAGATCGACCGTATCGATTGGCAGGAGCGGCTCGGCTTCGTCTCGCGCACGCCGCGCTGGGCCGTTGCGCACAAATTCCCGGCCGAGCGGGCCATGACGGTGCTGCGCGATATCGAAATCCAGGTCGGGCGCACCGGTTCGTTCACGCCGGTCGGCAAGCTGGAGCCGGTCGGTGTCGGCGGCGTGATCGTACAGAACGTCACGCTGCACAATGAGGATTACATCAAGGGTATCGGCAACAAGGGCGAAGTGCTGCGCGAGGGCCGTGACATCAGGCTCGGCGACACCGTCGTGATCCAGCGCGCCGGCGACGTGATCCCGCAGGTTGTCGATGTCGTCATCGACAAGCGGCCGAAAGGCGCCAAGGAATTTCACTTCCCGAAGAAGTGCCCGTGCCCGCTGCATACCGACGTGGTGCGCGAGGAGACGGCGACCGGCGAGGAAGGTTCGCGCGCCCGCTGTACCGGCGAGTTCGCCTGTCCGTTCCAGAAGATCGAGCATCTGAAACTGTTCGTGTCGCGCCGGGCGTTCGATATCGACGGGCTCGGCGAGAAGCAGCTCCAGTACTTCTTCGACCGCGAATGGGTGCGGGAGCCCGCCGATATCTTCACGCTGCCGAAACGTAACGCCAGGCTGAAGCTCGAGGAGATCGAGGGCTATGGCGAAACTTCGGTGCGCAACCTGTTCGCCGCGATCGACAACCGCCGCCGCATTTCGCTGGAACGCTTCATCTATGCGCTCGGCATGCGCCATGTCGGCGAGACAACCGCGCTGGCACTGGCGCGCGGCTACGGTTCTTGGGATGCATTCCACGATGCCTGCCTCAAGGTCGCCAAGGGCGACGAGGACACCATCGCCGAGATGGATGCGCTCGACCAGATCGGCGACACCGTGATCAAGAGCGTCGCTGCCTATTTCGGCGAAAGCCATAACCGCGGCATCGTCGAGCGGCTGGTCAAGGAGCTCAACGAGATCATCGACGCCGAGAAGCCCAAGAGCAATTCGGCCGTCGCCGGCAAGACCGTGGTGTTCACCGGCTCGCTGGAGAAAATGACGCGCGACGAAGCCAAGGCCACCGCCGAGCGGCTGGGCGCCAAGGCCGCCGGTTCGGTGTCGAAGAAAACGGACTATGTTGTCGCTGGGCCGGGTGCGGGATCAAAGCTCGCGGAGGCCAAGAAGCATGGTGTGCCGGTGTTGACCGAGGACGAGTGGCTGAAGCTGATCGGGGAGTGAGGGGCGTTCTCCTCGTGGAGGAACGCACGATGGTAGGATGGGTAGAGCGAAGCGAAACCCATCATTTGCATTCCATCCAATGGGTTTCGCTTCGCTCTACCCATCCTACAAGCTGAAAAAGATCGTTCTCGGCCGAACGCACCTACGATCCGGCCTTCGAATAAGATCACGAGACTTCGGCCCTCAGTCGAACTCGAGGCGCTTGCCTTTCTCCCACGGCCGGAAGGGTGAAACGACGCGTCCCTTGCGGTCAATGCGTCCCCATTGCCCGCCCTCGTACCAGCTATGCTCGCCCTCGCCGACAATCGTGCAAGCCGTGCAGACAACAGCAACGCCATCTTCGAATGGATAGGCTCCGTCATACGTTGCCGGTATCACGAGATTGAGTTTGCGGTCGATGTAGCCAACCTTGCCGCCGACCCGCGATCGCGCGAGACCATCCTTGAAATAGTCCGGGCCGTTGTCCATTAACTCAACAGGCACCGGGGCGACGCCACGCCGAGCATAGAACCACTGGCCTTTTCGTGTGTCAGTCCCATCCATCAACAAGACGGAAGCAATCCCATCACGGTCATATCGAAGTCGAGCCAAGTAGGATCGCTTCAGGCGCGGCCGTCCGTCGGGGCCGGTTGTCGCACATTGCTTGAAGGTGCGCTCGGGCTCCCAGCAATCGAAGACCACCGGCGCGGCCGTGCCACGATCAATCGCCATCACCGGCTTGGACGAAAGTGCAAGCAAAGCGCCGAGCGTAACAATTTTGAGAAAATCAGGCATGATGCCTTCGTTTCAGCGGTCAATGCGAGCGTAGCGAAGCAATCCATTGCGGCATGAGAAAGTAATCGATCGATTTTCTTCACGCGGCGAGGTAGATTGCTTCGCGGAGCCTGTCATCGGGCGCGCGTTCGCGCGACCCGTTGGCTCGCAATGACGGGCCGGCGACTTCGCGCCCCTCACAACATTCCCGATTCTTCCTCCTCCGCCTTCTTCACCAGCTCCTCGCTGACCACGACACTTCGCCGCGGCACGATGAAGAACATCACCGAGATGCAGGCAATCGACAGTGCGAAGATGGCGGCCGTCAGCGGCAGGGTGGTCGTGGAGTGGCCGCCGAGATAGGCGCCGAATTGCGAGACCAGCGCGCCGATGCCCTGCTGCAGAAAGCCCATCGCGCCGGAGGCGGTGCCGGCCGCCTCGGGACGCGCGCTGATGGCGCCGGCCGCGGCGTTGTTCATGACGAAGGCGTTGGCGACCATCACGATCATCTGGGTGCCGAACAGCCAGAGCGGTGTCTGGTTGATCCCGGCAATGCTCAAGGCGAGGTTCAGGAGGGCGCCGCCGAATTGCACCGCGAGCCCGAACCAGATCAGCTTCTCCAGCGAATGCCGCGGCGCGAAGCGGACGCAGAACACATTGCCGATCAGATAGGCAAATCCCGTCGTCGCGAACCACGCGCCATATTCGGCCGTGGTTCGGCCCATCTGCGTCACCACGATGTAAGGTCCGCCGCCGGCGAACATGAAAATAATCTGGGAAGCCAGTACCTGGCACAGCACATAGCCGATGAAGGCGCGGTTGCGGATCAGCTTGCCGACGTCGCCGCGGAAGCTGCTGCTCTCGCTGCGTTCGCCGCGCGTCTCGGGCAGCGCCAGCGCGATCAGGACCGCGACGCCGAGCGAAGCCGCCGTGATGAAATAGAAGATGGCGCGCCAGCCGAACGCGGTCTCCAGGAGGCCGCCGACCAGCGCGCTGAGCATCTGCGCCATCATCATGACGGCAATCACGAGGCTGATCATGGAGCTGATGCGGTCGCGGCTGTAGAGGTCGCGGATGATGGCGCGGCTCACCACCATGCCGGTCGCGCCACCCAGCGCCTGCAGGAAACGCGCGGTAATCAGTTGCGGCAGTGTCTGCGCCAGCGAGCAGCCGACGCTCGCCGCCACCATCAGGGCAAGGCCTGCGAGCAGCACCGGGCGGCGTCCGAACTTGTCCGACAGCGGCCCCATGATGAGCTGCGAGCAGGCGATGCCGACCATGTAGAGCGACACCGTCATCTGCGCGACGGAGATATCACCACCGAACGTCGTCGCCAGCACGGGAAGCGCCGGCACCAGCATATAGAGCGAGATCGGCGCGACGCCGGTCATCGCCACCAGCATCAGCAGCATGATCTTGGAGGTCGCGACGGCGCTCGCCGCCGCGTCGGGCGGCTTGCCCACGACGCCGTGCATTCAGTTCAGATCCGGTTTTGCTTGGATTGGACTTTTAACCAGATGGCTCAGCACGAACAGGGACGTTTTGGCATGCGGCCATGCTGAATTGGGGAGGCGGCTACGAGGCTGGGCCGCTGGATTCTACTTTGCATGGGGTTGTTTTCGCGGTTTTTGTGTCCGGGGCCCACGCGTAGCCGGCGGGCCGGCGAATTTCGTCACGCGCAACAAATCCGCTGTCGTCACCGGCGAAGGCGGGTGACCCAGTATTCCAGAGACTTCAGTGATGAAGCGATGGGCCGCGGCGTACTGGGTCCCCCGCCTTCGCGGGGGACGACAGTTGCGGATGTGATTAAAGCGGCAGCATCGCCGCCGTCGCCTCATCCAGCCACAGCTTCGTGGCGTTGTCGTCGAGGTGCGGGCGCACCGCGCGGTTGACGCGCTCGTGGTAGTCGTTGAGCCATTTCAGTTCGGTTGCGCTCAACATGTTCACGTCGATCAGGCGGCGGTCGATCGGCGTCAGCGTCAGCGTCTCGAACGCGTTCACCGGCTTCTCGGCGCCGGGTACATCGGTGCCGATGACGAGTTCGAGGTTCTCGATCCGGATGCCGTAGGCGTCGGTCTTGTAGTAGCCAGGCTCGTTGGAGAGGATCATGCCGCGCTTCAAAGGCGTGGTGCCGAGTTTCGAGATGCGCGCCGGGCCTTCATGCACCGAGAGATAGCTGCCGACGCCGTGGCCGGTGCCGTGCTCGAAATCGAGGCCGGCCTGCCACAAAAATTGCCGGGCAAAGGAGTCGATCTGCGCGCCGGTGGTGCCGTCCGGAAACACCGCGCGTGCAATCGCGATGTGCCCACGCAGCACGCGAGTGAATCGATCGCGCATTTCGTCGGTCGGATTGCCGATTGCGATGGTGCGGGTGACGTCGGTGGTGCCGTCTTCATATTGCGCGCCGGAATCGATCAGCAGCAGATCGCCGGGCGAAATTCGCCGATTGCTCTTGCGGGTGACGCGGTAATGCACGATGGCGCCGTTCGGCCCGGTGCCGGCGATGGTCGGAAACGAAACATCCTTCAGCGCGCAGGTCTGGCGGCGGAACGTTTCCAGGGCCTCGACGGTATCGATCTCCGTCAACGCGCCCGACGGTGCCTCGCGGTCGATCCAGGCGAGGAAGCGCGCCAGCGCCACCGCGTCGCGCTGGTGCGCGGTCCGCGTGCCCTCGATCTCGGTGATGTTTTTCACCGCCTTCAACAGGCTCACCGGATCGTTGCCGCGTACCGGTTTTCCGCCGGCACCTGCGATCAGCCGGCTCAGCGCGTCCGCGGCGGTGGCGGCATCAAGGGCGATCGCGGCGCCGCTGCGCGCAAGCTCGGTCAGATCAGGCACCAGCGCGTCGGGCTCCCGCACATCGGCGGATTGTTCGAGGTGGTCGCGCGTCAGGTTGGACAGCTTGCGATGGTCGATGAAGATGGTGGGGCGGCCGTCCTTCGGCACCAGCGCGTACGACAAAGGCAGCGGCGTGTGCGAGACGTCGGCGCCGCGGATGTTGAAGGTCCAGGCCACCGCGTGGCTGTCCGACAGCACCAGCGCCTCGACGCCGAGCTTGTTGATCTCCAGCCGGATGCGCTTGAGTTTTTCGGCTTCGACCTCGCCGGAAAACTGCACGCCGTGAGTGGCGACGCGGCCGAGCGGCGGGGCCGGGCGCTCGGTCCAGATCGAATCCAGCGGGTTGGTTTCGACCGCAATCAGTTCCGCCCCCGCCTTGGTGCAGGCGGCGGCCAGACGCTCGGCTGCCGCCGAAGTGTGCAGCCACGGGTCGAAACCGAGGCGGTCGCCGGCCGCAAGGTGCTTGGTCAGCCATTGCTCCGGCGGCGGATCGGCCAGCGGCTCGATTTGCCAGGCCTTGCGGTCGACCTGCTTGGCGGCCTGCAGCGTATAACGGCCATCGACGAAAACCGCGGCATCGCGCGTCAGAACGATCGCCATGCCTGCCGAACCAGTGAAGCCGCTCAGCCAGGCCAGCCGTTCTTCGGAGGCCGGGACATATTCGTTCTGTTGCTGATCGGCGCGCGGAACCACGAATCCCGTCAGCTTCCGCCGCGCGAGTTCCTCGCGGAAGCGGGCCAGCCGTGCGGTCAGCGCCACGCCGCCTTCGGGTTCTTCGAATGTCTGAAAATGGGCTTCGAACATCGCCTGGTCACTTTAGGGTTGGGTGGAGTGGTCCGCAATGCGGCAATCTCCGCCACAATTTGGCATAATCTGTGCTTCAATATGTCGGCCCGCGATAGTCGGACGGAGCGAATTGCGGTGTAGCCGCTCAGCTCAAAGATACCGGGAGAAGCTCCAGGAGTGTTTCAACTCAACGAAGAGGGGATACACCATGCCTGCTTTCACGTTTGAGAAGATTTCACCGCCTGAACGTCGCGGCCCCGTGGCGCCCGTGGCCAACAAGAAGCAGCGTGGCGTCATCGTCCAGATCCTCGATCGGTTCGCGGAAGCGCGCGTCAAGCGGTCGTTGAAGAGAGAGAAGGGCGTCATCGCCCGCAACCGGCACAGACCAGCCGATTAGAATTTCAGTTCACCTTGCGCAGCAGGAGGCTGCTCCAGCCTTCGATGCGCAGATGCCGCACGGGAACCAGCCCACGGGCGCGATAGGCGGCGATGACGGCGGGCGCCTGATGCGTCAAAAGCCCTGAGAGAATGACCATCGCCGATGGCGCCAGATGCCGCGCCATCGGCCCTGCCAATTGCCGCAGCGGATTGGCCAGAATATTCGCCAGCACCAGATCGAACGGTGCGGCTTGGGCAAATTGCGGCGCCGAGAAGCCGGTGGCGCGGACCGCCCGCACCAGATGTCCCGATACGTTCAGCCGCGCATTGTCGCGCGCGACCTGCACCGAGGGCGGATCGATATCGCTGGCCAGTATCTTTTCGTGCAGCGCTTTCGCTGCGGCAATCGCCAGCACGCCGGTGCCGGTGCCGAGATCGAGCACGCGGCGCGGGCGCCAGGCTTTCAGGACATGATCGAGCAGCAGAAGGCAGCCGCGCGTGGTGCCGTGATGGCCGGTGCCGAAGGCCAGCGCCGCCTCGATCTCGATACCGAGCTTGTTGGGCGAGATCCTGTCGCGGTGATGCTGGCCGTGGACCACGAAGCGTCCGGCCGGCACGGGAACGAGGTCTTCGAGGCTGGCCTTGACCCAATCCTTGGCCTCGACCGTATCGAAGGCGATGCCCGCGGCGATTTCCGCGCCGGCCGCATTGGCCACGAGTTCGCGGATCAGCGGCTGATCGGGCGGCTCGCCAAAATGCACCGTGACGTCCCATCGGCCATCCGGCCGTTCGAACGCGGCGATTGCGGCCTGGCCTTCAAAAAAAACTTCGGTCAGGGCATCGACGACGCCCTTGGCTGTGTGCTCGTCGCCGACAGCAAAATGGACGCGATGTGTGGAGGCGAGGGAAGTCATTGAAGAACCTGGCGAAAGCGGTGAAGGATACGATCGGGAATGGGCGTTTCGTTCAAATTTGAGCAAATTTCATGTCGTGCTCCTCGGAAAAGCTGCATGTTTCCACCGCCTATCCACAGCCAAGCGGGGAAGTTGCCAACGCGTTATCGACGGAAGCATACCGATGTCTTCCACACCCGTTGCCGCGGGTTATCAACAAGTAATCCACAGGCTTCTCCCGCCGTTACCCACCGGCTTTACCCACATTGTCCACTGCGTTCTGCCTATCCGAACAGGGCGCGGTGATCGCCCAGGATCACCTTCGCGGCGTTGTGGCCGGGTGCGCCGGTGACGCCGCCGCCGGGATGCGCGCCCGAGCCGCAATGGTAGAGGCCCTTCAGCGGCCCGCGATAATCAGCATGGCCCAGCATTGGCCGCGCCGAGAACAATTGGTTTAGCGTCAGCGCCCCATGAAAGATGTCGCCGCCGAGCAGGCCGAACTGGCGCTCGAGATCGAGCGGCGACAGCACCTGACGGCCGATCACGCTTGTCCCAAAGCCCGGTGCGAATTTGTCGACCGTCGCGATCATGAGGTCGGCGACCTCCTCGCGGTGATCGTCCCATGACTTTCCATCCGGCAATTCCGGCGCGACGTGCTGGCAGAACAGGCTCGCGACATGCCGGCCCTCCGGTGCGAGGGAATCGTCGAGCGTCGAGGGGATCAGCATTTCCACCACCGGTTCGCGGCTCCAGCCATAGCTGCGCGCGTCCTGCCAGGCGCGATCCATGTAACCGAGGCTGGGTGCGAGAATGATGCCGGCGGTGAGATGGTCGCCGGCGCCGGGCAGGGCGGTGAAGGAAGGTAGCGCGCTCAGCGCGACATTCATACGGAACGTGCCGGATGCGTTGCGCCAGCGCGCGATGCGTCCGAGGAATTCCGGCGTCAACGCACCCGACGGCACGAGCCGCGTATACAGCAATTTCGGATTGACGCCGGACACGACGTATTTCGCGCGGATGGTCTCGCCATTGTCGAGGATGACGCCTGCGGCGCGCCCGCCCTCGACGATCACCTCGCGCACGCCGGCGTCCGTTTCGATCTCGGCGCCGTAGCCGCGGGCTGCGCGCGCCATGGCTTGCGTGATCGCGCCCATGCCGCCGATGGCGTGGCCCCATACGCCCTTCTTGCCGTTCACCTCGCCGAACGCATGGTGCAGCATCACATAGGCGGAGCCGGCGGCGTAGGGGCTGGCGTAATTGCCGACGATGGCGTCGAAGCCGAACAGCGCCTTCACCAGGTCGCTCTCGAAACGCTCGTCCAGCATTTCGCCGGCCGAGCACGTGAACAGGTCGAGCAGGCTGCGCTGCTGTTCGAGTGAGAGCTTGCGCAGGATACCGGCCGTGCCGACGGCGTTGAAGGCCTCGCGGATCGCGCCGATCCCAAAGCCCTCGACGAGGTTCGGCGGCGCGCGCAGCACGAATTGCCGCAGCACGTCGGCGATGGCTTCCAGTTCGCGCGAGAAGGCCTCGATCGTGACGGCATCGCGCTCGCTGAGTTTTGCTACCGATTGCCGGGTGCGGCCCTCGCCGGTCAGGAGATAGCTGCCGTCGGGGGCGGGCAGAAAATTCTGCGCGCGGCGCTCGACGATGCGCAGGCCGTGTTCGGCGAGCTTCAGGTCGGCGATGATCTGCGGATTGAGCAGGCTGACGGTATAGGCGGCCACCGAATTGCGGAAACCGGGATGGAATTCCTCGGTCACCGCGGCGCCGCCGACCGTCTTGCGGCGCTCGACCACTTTCACGCGCAGGCCGGCCATCGCGAGATAGGCCGCGCAGGTGAGGCCGTTATGCCCCGCACCGATGATGACGATTTCGGTTTCGCTCATGTCCGCTTCAAGAAGGTTTGATTAGTTTGAACCCGTCATTCCGGGATTGTCCGAAGGACAAGACCCGGAATCTCGAGGTTCCACAATGTGCAATTGCACATTGGGGTTCGATGCTTTGCATCGCCCCCGGAACGACATCTCATCCCGCATTGCCCGTCATGTTGCCATATGCTCTATCTGCGCTTCTGGCACAACCTGCCGGAATGCTCGCCGCCGGCTCCCGCCGGGTTCAAGCCGGAGCTTTCATGATTTCTGAACCGTCTGCCTCGCGAAACCGGCTGGTGCTGGCCGTCTATACCGCTGCGATCTTCGTCAGTGCGTTGTTGCTGTTTTCGGTGCAACCCCTGTTCACCAAGATGGTGCTGCCGCGGCTCGGGGGCTCGCCGGCGGTTTGGTCGGTGGCGATGGTGTTCTTCCAGTCGCTGCTGCTTGGCGGCTATGCCTATGCGCATTTTTTGATGCAGGCGCGCAATCGCACGATTCCCGTGGCGGTTCATCTCGCGCTGCTTGCAGTTGCGATGCTGACGATGCCGCTGTCGATCGCAAGCGGGTGGGGCGATCCGCCGAATTCAGGCTATGCGCTCTGGCTGCTCGGCTTGTTTGCGGTTTCGATCGGCCTGCCGTTCTTCGCGCTCGCGGCCAACAACCCGCTGCTGCAGGCCTGGTTCGTCCGCACCGGCCACCCCAACGGTCCCGATCCGTACTTCCTCTACGCTTCCTCGAATGTCGGCAGTTTCCTGGCGCTGTTGTCCTATCCGGTGCTGCTGGAGCCGATGTTCACCCTGCGCATGCAGAACCTGATCTGGACCGGCGGCTATGGCCTCTTGATCGTGCTGATCGCGACCTGCGGCGTGTTGTTGCTGCGCTCGCCAGTGAGGGCGGCGGAACTGAACCTGGCGCCCGACGATCGCGACGTGCCGGCGCCGTCATGGATTTTGCGCGCTCGCTGGATATTCCTCGCGGCCGTGCCGTCGGGGCTGCTGATCGCAGTGACGGCCCATATTTCCACCGACGTTGCCGCAGCGCCCTTGCTGTGGGTGCTGCCGTTGTCGCTCTATCTCCTGACCTGGGTGCTCGTCTTCCAGTCGCGCCCGCTATTGCCGCACAAATGGATGTTGCTGGCGCAGCCGCTGGCGATCGCCGGCATCGTGGTGCTGCTCGCGTTCGGCGGCGAACAGAATCTGCTGCTGACGCTCGGCGGGCACCAGTTCTGCTTTTTCGTGATTGCGATGGCTTGTCATGGCGAACTGGCGCGCACGCGCCCGGCGGCGAAATATCTCACCGGCTTCTATGTCGCGCTGTCGTTCGGCGGCATGGTCGGCGGCCTCTTTGCCGGCCTGATCGCGCCGTTCACCTTCTCATGGGTTGCGGAGTACCCAATCCTGCTGGCGCTCGCGGCGCTGTGCCGGCCGACCGGCGGCGAACGGCTGCCGCGCTGGAGCGCGTGGTACTGGCCGTTCCTTGCTGTGTTGGCGGTGGCGTTGATCGCGCCGGCCTGGTCGACCGGAAAAGTGTTCAACTGGTTCGAAGATCATCGCGTCTGGGTGATCGGCGCGGTCGGAGTGCTGGCGGCGCTCTTGGCGCTTACCCTCAATGCCAACCGCTGGAAGATCTTTGCGACGGTCGTGGTGGCGCTGGTATTGCTGCGCGCCTATCCATCCGACGACGGGCGGGTCGAGACGGTGCGAAGTTTCTTCGGCGTCCACAAGATCGTGGTGACGCCGAACGGCCAGTATCACGTGCTGATGCACGGCACGACCATCCACGGCGCCGAGAAATTCAAGAACGACGACGGCACGCCGGTCACCGGCCAGCCGGAGCCGATCACCTACTACTACAGGGACGGCGGCATCGGCCAGGCGATCACGGCGATCCGGGAACGCAAGGGCGCGCCGCTGCGCGTGGCCGTGATCGGGCTCGGCTCCGGCACGCTGGCCTGCGCCTCGGAGCCCGGCGAGGAATGGAAATTCTTCGAGATCGACCAGACGATGGTCGATACCGCGCGCGACCCAAAGTATTTTACCTATATTCAGGTCTGCGAGCCGAACATGCAGCCGGTGATCGGTGATGCGCGGCTCACCTTCGCGCGTGAGCCCGACGGCGTCTATGACCTGATCATCGTCGACGCCTATTCGTCGGATGCGATCCCGGTTCACCTGGCGACCGAAGAGGCGATGGAAATCTACAAGTCCAAGCTGGCGCCGCAGGGGGCTGTCGTGATGCACGTCTCCAACCGGCATCTGGAGCTGTCGAGCGTGGTCGTCGGCATCGCCGACGCCAACGACTTGATGAGCTGGGTCTACAGCGAAGACTCCGGGCGCGACAGCGAATACATCTTCTCGACCTCGGTCGTGGTCTCGGCGAGGGAAGAGACTGACGTCGGCAAGCTGGCATCGTCGGAACAATGGGCGCTGACAGAAGCCAGGGAAAACCAGCGGGTCTGGACCGACGATTATTCCAATGTGCTGGGCGCGGTATGGCGGCGGCTTAGAAAAGGCGAGGAATAGGCGAGTTGCAGCCGGGCAGGGTGCGCCTATGATCTGCCCTGAACCGATGGAGCGACGATGGCCAATTTCACTCCCGTATCGGCCGCGATCGGCGGCGTCCTGATCGGGCTATCCGCGGTGCTGCTGATGCTGTCGACCGGCCGGATCGCCGGGATCAGCGGCATCTTCAGCGGCCTGTTGAATCTGCGCGGCGAGGACAAGGGCTGGCGCATCGCTTTCGTCGCCGGGCTCATTCTGGCGCCTATCCTCGCTGGCCTGATCGGTTACGGAATGGCGCAACCAAAGCTGCCGTCGAGCTGGGCTGTCATTGTCGCGGCAGGCCTGCTGGTCGGATTCGGTACGCGGCTCGGCGGCGGCTGCACCTCCGGTCACGGTATCTGCGGCATAGGGCGGCTGTCGCTGCGCTCGATCGTCGCCACGATCGTCTTCATGGTGACGGCCGTTATCACCGTCGCCATCACCCATCATGCGTTGGGAGGCTGAGCCATGTGGATCATCGCTCCCTTGTTGTGCGGCCTGATCTTCGGCGCGGGCCTGCTGATTTCGGGCATGGTGCAGCCGACCAAAGTCCTCGGCTTCCTCGATATCTTCGGCGCGTGGGATCCGAGTCTCGCGGTGGTGATGGCCGCGGCGCTGGCTGTGTCGATACCCGGCTTCATGCTGGCTGACCGCAGCGTGCGGCCGTGGTTTGCCGGGCAATATTTTCGGCCGGGCAAATCGGGAATCGATCTTCCGCTGGTCGCAGGCGCGGGGCTGTTTGGAATCGGCTGGGGCCTCGTCGGGTTATGCCCGGGGCCGGCGCTGGAAAGCCTGGCGACGTTGTCGCCCGGAATCATCGTCTTCGTCGCCGCGATGGCGGCGGGGATGATTGCTCACGACGCTTGGCAACAGTCGCGGCTGACCGCGCAACGCGACCGTTTGCTGGCGAGCGCGACGGACGGCTGAGGAAGTCCTGCGACCGCGATGAACTCGCTCGTTAATCCTGGTAGGTCGACAGCCCGCGCTGCTGATAATATTGCTGCCGCGGCTGGTAGTAGTAGCCCTGCGGCGCCGGCGCATAGCCGCGGTTATCGTAATATTGCGGCTGTTGCTGCTGATAGGCCTGGGTGTCGTAGACGCGGCGGCTGGGCGGCGCCGGATAACGCGCCCCAGTGGAAGAGCCATCGGCCGGATAGATGTAGCCGTCATCGGCCCGCGCCTGTGGCGCCACGCGCTGCTGCTGCGGCGTGATCACGACGGGGTCGCCGGCTGCGGAGTCGTATTGCTGTTCATATTGCGGCAGCGGCGCGCGGCGCGCGACGGCCGTATTGCCGCGGCGCGGATTGCGCGCCAGCGCCACCTGGGATGAGCCGGTCAACGTCACCGTGGTGTTGAGAACGCCTTCCTGCTTCACCAGATCCCACAGCTTCGCGGCATTTTCGCGCGACAGCCGTACGCAGCCATGCGAGGCCGGGCTGCCGAGACGGTTGACGGAATCGGTGCCGTGGATGGCATGGCCGATCTTGGTGAAAAAGATCGAATGCGGCATCGGCGCGTCGTCGAATTCCTTGGAGTAATGGTCCTCTTCCATCCGGAAGGCGCGGAAGCTGCCGCTCGGTGTTTCATAGGAGGGAAGACCCGAAGACACCGGCCAGCGGTACCGCTCGACGCCGTCGACGGCGACGGTCATCTGCTGGTTGTCCTTGTCGACTGTTATGGCGATCTTGGCGTGGGCGGTGCCCGAGGCGAACAGCGTCAGGGCGGTGACGGCAATGAGGAAGGAACGCATTTTACCTTTGGCCTCCAGGCCCCTGATGAAGCGCCGGCTCTCCGTCCCCGGCATCCAATATGCCCGGAAACCGGCACTGGTTCCAGTGGCCTGCGTCCGTAATCGTTAACGCCTCCCGCGGCGCAAACAAGGCGTCAGGGCGGTGCAATCGGCGGCAAAGTGCTGACATTTTCGCGAGCAACCACGCGCTGCGCGTCTTGTCATCGACAGAGTTGGAGGCCGTCATTCCGGGATGGTCCGCTAGGACCAGACCTCAGGTGCGCAATTGCGCACCGGGGAATCTCGAGATTGCGGGTTCGGCTCTGCGAGCCGCCCCGGAATGACGCTGCGTGTCAATTCTTGAGCCGGTACCCGGTCCGGAAGATCCACCACACCAGCACCATGCAGATGGCGAGGAAGCCGAGCGTCATGCCGAGGCTCAAGGCCACGCTGACGTCGGCGATCTCGTAAAAGCTCCAGCGGAAGCCGGAGATCAGGTAGACGACCGGATTGAGCAGCGTGATGGTGCGCCAGCCCGACGGCAGCATGTTCACCGAGTAGAAGCTGCCGCCCAGGAAGGTCAGCGGCGTCACGATCAGCATCGGGATCATCTGCAGCTTCTCGAACCCATCGGCCCAGATGCCGATGATGAAGCCGAACAGGCTGAAGGTCACCGCCGTCAGCACCAGGAAGGTCAGCATCCACAGGGGATGTTGGATGTGCAGCGGCACGAACAGCGCGGCGGTCGCCATGATGATCAGGCCGAGGATGATGGATTTGGTCGCGGCCGCGCCGACATAGCCGATCACGATTTCGATATAGGAAACCGGCGCCGACAATATTTCATAGATAGTGCCGACGAATTTCGGGAAGTAGATGCCGAACGAGGCGTTGGCGATGCTTTGGGTCAAGACCGACAGCATGACGAGACCCGGCACGATGAAGGTGCCGTAGCTGACGCCCTCGACCTCGGTGATGCGCGAGCCGATCGCGGCGCCGAACACCACGAAATAAAGCGAGGTGGAAACCACCGGCGAGACGATGCTCTGCAGCAGCGTGCGCCAGGTGCGCGCCATTTCGAACAGATAGATGGCGCGGATCGCACGGTAATTCATGGCGCCCTCACCAGGCTGACGAAGATGTCTTCCAGCGAAGACTGAGTTGTATCGAGATCGGAGATGTGGATGCCGGCATTGCGGAGGTCGCTCAGCAGGCTGGTGATCCCGGTGCGCTCGCCCTTGGTATCGTAATCATAGGTCAAGAGCCGGCCATCGCTGGACAATTGGAGCTTGTAAGGCGCGAGGGCGGGCGGAATGGCGTCGATTTTCTGCTGCAGATGCAACGTCAATTGCTTCTTGCCGAGCTTCTGCATCAGCCCGGCCTTGTCCTCGACCAGGATGATCTCGCCCTTGTTGATGACGCCGATCCGGTCGGCCATCTCCTCGGCTTCCTGGATGTAATGCGTGGTCAGGATGATGGTGACGCCGGAGGCCTGCAGGCCGCGCACCACGTCCCACATGCCCTTGCGCAATTCGACGTCGACGCCCGCGGTCGGCTCGTCCAGGAACAGGATCTGCGGCTCGTGCGACAGCGCCTTTGCGATCATCACGCGGCGCTTCATGCCGCCGGAGAGCGTGATGATCTTGGAATCCTTCTTGTCCCACAGCGACAGGTCCTTCAGCACTTTTTCGATATGCGCCGGGTTCTTCGGCTTGCCGAACAGTCCGCGGCTGAAGCTGACGGTCGCCCATACGGTTTCAAACGAGTCCGTGTGCAGTTCCTGCGGCACCAGGCCGATCAGCGACCGCGCCGCGCGATAATCCTTATTGATGTCATGTCCGCCGACGGTGACGCGGCCCTCGCTTAAGTTGGCAATGCCGCAGATGATGCTGATCAGCGTGGTCTTGCCCGCGCCGTTCGGCCCGAGCAGCGCGAAGATTTCGCCGCGCTTGATATCGAGATCGATGCCCTTCAGCGCCTTGAAGCCGGAGCCGTAGGTCTTTGAAAGATTGGAGACGGATATGATGGGAGGTGGCGCTAGCATGGCAATCTGAAACGAGATGTGTGGCGAACGGCGCAGCGGCACTTCGGCCGGGGGTCGACGCAGGAGAGGATGGGAACCCGGAGATAGGAACGCGGCGGAGGTTCCGCAATGCATCGGACGGATGAAAAGCGCTTATTCGGCAGCGTGAGCGCGCGCGGGCAATTCGATCAGAGCGACCACATAGGTCTTGAGATCATCGGCAACGGCCGGATCGGATTTCAGTTCAGTCAACGTGCGTGGACGCGGCAGCGGCTTACCGTCTTCTTCGAAGCTCTCTGCATATAGCTCGAGAGCTCCTGGCGCGTTGCGCAGTGCTTCGTCAATGTCATCGCCTCCGGAAGTGCAGCCGGGTAGGTCCGGAAACCACACGCCAACAGCATGGTCCGGTCCGGCATCTTCAATAAGGGCGATGTAATGGGTCATGGTCAATCTTAGTCAGGTTTCCATCCCGCGCGCTTATAGATGGCACGAACCAGGCCCTTTAATTAGCAGGCGGAAGGGAACGACGAGGACGATTGCGAAATCGGGAGCTAACGCCGCGCTGGATCAAATTTCGGCGGCATCCCGAACGATTACCTGCAAACAATCCTCCGGCTTCTGTAGTCGCGCATTTTGCACGCTGCTGAACAAAATATCCGATCTCGACGTTTTTGTTCGTGTCCAGTCCGAAACCACAGGCTGCAAATTTTGCATTGCTTTGCCTCGAATCGTCCGGTCATAAATTCAACGGCTTCAGCCACCAAGGCCGCACCCAAAGAACCATACCGCAACGACGGCGTAAATTTCCGCTCTCTTTGATCAAACTCAATTTCGAGGGATAAGGCATCCCTCAGGTATCGATTGACATGGTCCTGAATTGAGAACGCTGCCGGTCCTACGAGGTCGGGCTTCTTTATCCAGTTGAGCGCTTCGTCTTCGATGTCGCTGTACCCCTTCATCACGATGGCGGGGCGAGTTTGTGTCGCACCGAGTCTCGGTCCCCATGTTTCCCGGACAACGTCGTTGGAGTCCCACTCGATGAAGCGGCGAAGATAGTCTGAGTTCTTTGATTGGATCGCCGGGAAATATTGATAGATTCTCAGAAGAACGTTGACGAGGTGGTGGAATGCACCCTCCGATTCGACGGAGTACATGAATATCTTGGGGTCGCGTCCGGTAAGGTGCCATCTCTCTTTTTCGGTTCCTAGCATTCCAAATCTATTTGAAAAATCAATCCATGCTTGTGGAGAGCACGATTGGCTCACCAGATTCAAAGACACAAGATCGTCGTTTTCGAACGGCCTCACGGTAACGTAGGAAGCATTACCCTTCCTCGTATTGAGGTAACTGCGATATCCAGCAATATACAGCCCGGACTTGGGTGGCCTTCTTTCTCCCCAATATAGCGTTGTTTTAATACTCAATTCGCGCGCCGATCCCTCATCCTTCTCAGGCTTCGCCTCCCATTCGATATGAGGCTTGGCGAAGTGAATTCGTCGAGTGCGAGGCGCTACGTACACCAACCGATATCCGTTGGGGTCTTTGTGCCATTCGAACTGTCTGAGCGATTCCATGCGTTACCGATAAGTTACGTTGACCGGTAACGCCATTATAGATCAAATCGGCAATGGATACAGAATCAATTGCGCGGCGAACGGAATGGTTCGCGCAAAGGCAACGCGGCGTAGCTCAAGGGATAGAGCCTCTGCTTTCTACTGAAATTCAGCTTGGCAGTTGGAGAGTAAGGGCGGAGAGATGCAGGTTCAAGTCCTGCCGCTGCGATCAATTCAGTTCGGTGCTGCGTATTCTTGCGTGCGGCGCTGCCGGATGCTCCAGATGGATGCGTCCTTCAGACCCGCTCCACGAAACTATCGACCACCTTCTTCTCGCCGGCCTTTTCGAACGCAATCGTCAGCTTGTTGCCGTCGATCTTCACCACGTGGCCATAGCCGAACTTCTGATGGAAGACGCGATCGGCCAGCGAGAATTCTGAAACCGTGCCGGTGGATTTCGCGACCAACTCGCCCTCGATCACGATCGGGCCGCGCTTATTGCGCGAGAAGCCGCTGGACGAAAATGACGATTGGCTTTCCTCAAACCCGCCGCGGGCCTGACCGCTGCGGCCGCTTTGGCCGCGGTTGCGATTGGCCTGCGCGCGCTGCCAGCCCGGTGTCGTATAGCTGGAGCCGAAGGATTCGACGTTATCGAAACGCGAGGGGCCGTAGCCGCCGGTGCCGCCCCAGCCGGAGCCGCCCTTGGACTCGGTGATCTCGACATTGGCCGACGGCAGTTCGTCGAGGAAGCGCGACGGAATCGTGGTCGACCAGGTGCCGTGAATGCGGCGGTTGGTGGCGAAATAGAGTTTGGCGCGGCGACGGGCGCGCGTCAGCCCGACATGGGCGAGGCGCCGCTCTTCCTCGAGGCCGGCACGGCCTTGTTCGTCGAGCGTGCGCTGGCTCGGAAACAAGCCTTCCTCCCAACCGGGCAGGAACACGTTGTCGAATTCGAGCCCCTTGGCCGAATGCAGCGTCATCAACGACACCGCCTCGTCGCTGGCCTCACCGTCGCGGTCCATCACCAGCGAGATATGTTCGAGGAATCCTTGCAGGTTCTCGAACTCCTCCATCGAGCGTACGAGTTCCTTCAAATTGTCGAGCCGGCCGGCGGCGTCGGCCGAGCGGTCCTTCTGCCACATCTCGGTATAGCCGCTCTCGTCGAGCACGATTTCGGCGAGCTCGGTGTGCGCGGTCACCTCGCGCTGGGCGCGCCAGCGGTCGAATTGGAGGATGAGGTCGCGCAGCGCGCCGCGTGCCTTCGGTTTCAATTCGTCGGTTTCGACCACGGCGCGCGCGGCTTCGAACAGCGGCATGCGCCGCTTGCGGGCGTGGTCGTGCAGCAACTGCACGGTGGCGTCGCCAAGCCCGCGCTTCGGGACATTGACGATGCGCTCGAAGGCGAGGTCGTCGGCGGGCGAATTGATCACGCGCAGATAGGCCAGCGCATCGCGGATTTCGGCGCGCTCGTAGAATCGCGGACCGCCGATCACGCGATAGGGCAGGCCGAGGGTAACAAAACGATCTTCGAATTCGCGCATCTGGAACGAGGCCCGCACCAGGATCGCAACCTCGTTGAGGTTTTCGCCCGCGCGCTGCAACTCCTCGATCTCCTCGCCGATGGCGCGGGCTTCCTCTTCCGAATCCCAGGAGCCTGTGACCGTGACCTTCTCGCCGTCGACATCCTCGGTGCGCAGCGTCTTGCCGAGCCGGCCTTCGTTGTGCGCGATCAGATGCGAAGCGGCGGCGAGAATGTGGCCGGTGGAGCGGTAATTGCGTTCAAGGCGGATGACTTTTGCGCCGGGAAAATCGTGCTCGAAGCGCAGGATGTTGTCGACCTCCGCACCGCGCCAGCCATAGATCGACTGGTCATCGTCGCCGACGCAGCAGATGTTTTTCGGTGGGGAGGAGGGCTGGACTGTATTTACCCCGTCATTCCGGGGCGCACCGCCAGGTGCGAACCCGGAATCTCGAGATGAGTCCTTTTCATATCGGGATTCTTCGATGTGCGATTGCACATCGGAGTTCGCGTCTTCGACGCGCCCCGGAATGACGGGCGGATCGATATCTCCCGGAATGATCGCCGACAGCGGCACGCCCGGCCGCGACGGCGCCTGCGACAGCAGCCGCAGCCACAGATACTGCGCGACATTGGTGTCCTGATATTCGTCGACCAGAATGAACTTGAAGCGGTTCTGGTATTGCCTGAGCACATCAGGATTTTCGCGAAACAGCCGGATGTTCTCGAGAAGCAGGTCGCCGAAATCGGCGGCGTTGAGGATTTTCAGCCGTTCCTGATAGCTGGCGTAGAGCTTGCCGCCTTTGCCGTTGCCGAACATCGCGGCTTCGCCCGATGGCACCTGGCTGGGCGCCAGCCCGCGGTTCTTCCAGCCGTCGATCAGCCCGGCCAGCATGCGCGCTGGCCAGCGCTTGTCGTCGATGTTCTCGGCCTGCAGGAGCTGCTTGAGCAGGCGGACCTGATCGTCGACGTCGAGCACGGTGAAATTGGATTTGAGCTGTACTAGCTCGGCGTGGATGCGCAGGATGCGCCCGCCGATCGAGTGGAAGGTGCCAAGCCACGGCATGCCTTCGACGGCCTGGCCGAGCATCTGGCCGAGGCGGAGCTTCATCTCGCGCGCGGCCTTGTTGGTGAAAGTCACCGAGAGGATTTCATGCGGCCGCGCGCGGCCCTGGCTCAGGATATGGGCGATGCGCGTGGTCAGCACGCGGGTCTTGCCGGTGCCGGCGCCCGCGAGCACCAGAACCGGCCCATCCAGCGTCTCGACCGCCTCGCGCTGCTCCGGATTGAGCCCGTTGAGATATTGCGGGCCGGCGGCGGCCCGCGCACGCGCGGCGATTCCGCCAGCCGCAGGCTGGTGCTCGGGGACGCCGTGATGGGGCAGTTTGCTCGGCTCGGTCATTTCTCGAATCGTCTCGGCCCCACGATGGCACCGTGAGGCAGCAAAGGGGAGCCTTCATAGCAGGGATCAAGGGCCATATAGGGCCTGTTCGGCCGTTTTGACAGGTTTTATGCGGTCGCGGTTGCCGGCCTGATTTCGCGGCTTTGCGGCGATTTTGTTCCGCTCGAAACGTCAAATTTCGCGCTTTTGCCGCCCGGAACCATCATTCCCAGCCCGGATTGGTCCCACAGGCGATGTGCGACGCCTCAATCGCCGCCATCGAAGGAGCAACGGGCAATAGAGGTCGTGACATGCTGAGTTGGGTCGTTACGTTCCTGATCATCGCGCTGATCGCGGGTGTTCTTGGCTTCGGCGGTATCGCCGGCGCTTCGGTCGAAATCGCCAAGGCGATCTTCTTTGTCGCCGTAATTCTGTTCCTGATCTCGGCGGTGGTCGGACTGGTGCGCGGACGAAGCAACGTCTAGCTAGCCGGCACGGCTGCGCAAAAATTGACGGCGACGGCCAAGGCGGGCCGTCGCCGCAGGTGCACTCCGAATTCCGTCAGCGTTTGACGATGACGATTTCCAGGTACTCGCTCGGCAGCACCATGGTGCCGTCCTCGGCACGGTTCATCGAGGCGATCAGCGCGAGGATATCGTCGGCGAGGCGGCGCTGGTTGGTTTCATCAAGTGCGGCAAAGGCTTTCAGCGTCGGGCCGTAGTAGTTCCTGAACACGTCGAGAAAATGCAGCGGCGAGCGGTAGCGGAACATGAAGTGACGCTTCTCGGCCTTGATAGAAGCGGCCGACGTTCCGAACATCTCGGTGATGCGCGCCTGCGTGCCCCACAGCGCGGGCGATTTCGCGCCCGCCGGCGGCGGCAGATATTTGCCGAGCGTCTTGAACAATTGCCCGATGAAGCCCTCCGGCGTCCAGTTGGCGAGACCGATCTTGCCGCCGCTCTTGCATACCCGCAAAAGTTCGGATGCCGCGCGGTCCTGGTCCGGCGTGAACATCACGCCGAAGGTCGAGAGCACCGCGTCGAAGGTCGCGTCGCCGAAGTCCAGAGCCTCTGCATCCGCTTCCTTGAACTCGACTGATAGGCCTTCGGCTGCGGCACGCGACCGGCCGCGCTCGAGCAGGCTTGGCACGTAATCGGTCGAGATCACGTCGCACCAGCGGCGCGCGGCGGCAAGCGTCGCGTTGCCATTACCGGCGGCGACGTCGAGTACCTTTTGGCCGGCCCGGAGGTCGAGCGCCTCGCACAGCTCTTCGCCGACGATCTGCAGCGTAGTGCCGACGACGGCGTAGTCGCCGGAAGACCATGCGCCGTGTTGCCGGGTTTTCAGGGCGGAAAGATCGATCTGGCCGGGTTGCAGGGTTTGAGCGGCGGCGGATGTAGCCATGTTCTACTCCTTTGAGCGGGTGAAGTTGCCGATTTCAGCGTGCTGACGGCTTAGTCCCCGGGCCCGCCGGATGCCTATCCAGTTCGCGACACTGCTATCCGGAACGTGAACCTTTCCGCTGTTCCCAGGACCCATCACCAGGGCCTTCGGAGTTGCGGATGATTGCTGGCCAGAACACTTTATCGGCGACATCGGCGCTGCCGCGCGGCGTCAGGCGCGCGCTGGACGCGATGCGTGGCAATGTCGGCCACAATTGGCGGCTGACGGAGCTTGCCGCCATCGGCGGCGTATCCGGCAGAACCCTGCAGCGGCAGTTCCTTAGCTTCGTCGGCAAGACGCCGCGTGCCGCGCTTCGCGAGATCGGGCTCGAATGCGCCCGTCGCGAGCTGTTGCAGGGTACGCCTGATATCAAGATCATGGATGTGGCGCTGCGCTGCGGCTTTCCGCATTTCGGGCGGTTTTCAATCGAGTATCGCCGCCGCTATGGTGAAACGCCGTCGCAGACGCTGAAGCGGCAGGAGGTGCTCACCGACGCGCTCGGTGCGATGCCCTCGCTGTTCTTGCCGGCGCGGGACCGGCCGGCGGTTGCGTTGGGCCCGATCGAGGCGGCAACGGAAAATCTGGCTATCGCGGCTGATATCGCCGACGATCTCATCACCGCATTGAGTCGCGCTGGGATCGCGGTCGCAACGCGGTCTATGGCGGCGCGCTATCATTTGGGCGGTGCCATCAGGGGATCGGGTACGCAGACGTACCTGACGATCAGGCTGATCGACACCGAAACCGGCGGCCAGCTCTGGGCGCATCGCGCCGATGGCGTCCTGCGCGGCGATACGTCAACGACGGAACATCTCGCAGCCAGGATCGCGGCGGCGCTGCAGCCATGTTTGCGGCTGGCCGAAATCGATCGCGCGCTGCGCAAGCCGACGAATTGCCTCGGTGCCCAGGATCTCGCGCTACGGGCGATGCCGGGCGTTCTCTCCCTCGATGCCGATGGCAATGCCCGGGCCCTCGAATTGCTCGAGCGTGCGATGGATCAGGATCAAAACCATCCGCTCGCCATCGCACTCGCCGCATGGGCCCATGTCCAACGCGTGGTTTATCACTTCACGCACGCGCCGCTGGAAGAGCGCGCCCGAAGCCTCGAACTGGCGCACAGGGCGAGGGCGCTGTGCGGTGACGCCACCGTGCTTGCCGTGCTCGGCAACGCGCTAACGCTGCTCAAGGAGTTCGATACTGCGGATCTCGTTATTCGCAAGGCGCTCGCCATCGACGGCGGCTCGGCCTGGGCGTGGAGCCGCTCAGGATGGCTCGACGTCTACAAGGGCGACCCACAATCGGCAATCGAACGATTCAAGATCGCGCTCGACCTCGCGCCCCACGATCCGCTGGCTTTCAACAGCATGGTCGGGATCGGCTGCGCGCATTTCAATGCCGGCCGCTATGCCGAGGCAGCGAACTGGCAGGAGCGCGCGCTGATCGAACATCCCTCCGCAAGCTGGGTGCACCGAACCATGTGCCCGGCCTATGTGCTCGCCGGACAAGGGCCGCAGGCCGGCCGCAGCCTCAGCGCACTGCGGCGGCATTATCCTGATCTCACGGTGGCGGAAGTGCAGGGCGGCATGCCGCCGCTGCCGCCAAGCCAGTGCGATCTGGTTGTCGGCGCGCTGCAGGAGGCTGGGCTGCCGGCCTGAATGAGTCGCTATTTCTCAGGCATCGCGACCTTGCGGCCGATCCCGTCGGGCCGCGGCACGGCGGCATGCGAAGCCACCACCGCCTGGATGCGCGCGCGAATGTCGGGCGGGAAGGGCGCAACCTTCCGCTGCTGCATGTCCATATGCAGCGTCATGTTTTCCGAAGTCGCGGAAAGCCAGCCTTCGGTCGCGTGGCGCAATTCCTCGAACGTGTGCAATCGCTTCTCGTCGGCGCCCAACAGATAAACTGAAATCTGAATGGGGTCACCGAGGTGAATTTCTCTGATGTAGCGCACGTGAGCTTCTGCCGTGAAAGTCGAGCAGTGGCGCTCTTTCATGTAGGCCGGCCCGATCCCGAGCTGCAGCCACATTTCGTCGATGGCGCGGTCCATCATCACGTTGTAATAGGCCATGTTGAGATGGCCGTTATAGTCGATCCATTGCGGCTCGATCTGCATCACCGAGGACAGAAACGGGGCCGGCGGCAGCGGTATATCTTTCAGGTTTTCCCTGGCGGCGGCAGCGGTCGTCATCATCCATCCCTTTGTCGTTTCGCTATCTTGACCCCATTTATATCCTTTGCCACGGTCCGCTCAAATTCAGGAGGAATTTGGTGTGGCGACGACGATATCAGGCAATGTGAAGCGGCCGGAACCGCAGGCTTTGGCAAGCGCCGTGGAGGCGCTGGCGGCGCGGTTCGGCAACCGGCTGATCACCTCGCAGGCGGTGCGCGAACAGCACGCCCATACCACCACCTGGCTGCCGACCCAGCCGCCCGACGCGGTGGTGATGGCGCAGGAAACCGCCGACATCCAGGACGTGGTGCGGATCTGCGCCAAACACGGCGTGCCCGTGATCGCTTTCGGAACCGGCACCTCGCTGGAGGGCCAGGTCAATGCGCCGGCCGGCGGCATCTGCATCGATCTGCGCGACATGAACCGGATTCTTGAAGTTCATACGGAGGATCTGGACTGCGTGATCCAGCCCGGCGTCACCCGCAAGGCGCTGAACGAGCATCTGCGCGACCAGGGGTTGTTCTTTCCGATCGATCCGGGCGCCGATGCTTCGCTCGGCGGCATGACCGCGACGCGGGCGTCCGGCACCAATGCGGTGCGTTACGGCACCATACGCGAAAACGTGCTGGCGCTGAAAGTGGTGCGCGGCGATGGCGAGATCATCACGACCGGCACGCGAGCGAAGAAATCCGCGGCCGGCTACGACCTGACGCATCTGTTCGTCGGCGCCGAGGGCACGCTCGGCATCATCTCCGAGCTGACCATCAAGCTGCGCGGCATTCCCGAAACGATCGCAGCCGCGGCCTGCTCGTTCGAGACGGTGCGCGGCGCCTGCCAGGCCACGATCCTGGCCATCCAGATGGGCATTCCGCTGGCGCGGATCGAGCTGCTCAACGCCGAGCAGGTGCGCGCCTGCAACGCCTATTCCAAGCTGACCCTGCCGGAGACGCCGCTGCTGCTATTGGAATTCCATGGCAGCGAGGTCGAGGTCGCCGAACAGTCCAGAAATTTCGGCGAGATCGCCAAGGAATGCGGCGGCGGGGATTTCACCTGGACGACCAAGCCCGAGGACCGCACAAAACTTTGGCAGGCGCGGCATGACGCCTATTGGTCCGTCAAGGCGCTGAGGCCCGGCGCGGGCGTGGTGGCGACCGACGTCTGCGTGCCGATTTCACGGCTTGCGGATTGCGTTACCGAGACCGAGGAGGACCTGAAACGGCTCAATCTGCTTTCGCCGATCGTCGGCCATGTCGGCGACGGCAACTTTCACTGCTCGCTGGTTTGCGACGTCGACAATAAGGAAGAAATGGCGCGCGGCGAGGAGTTCATGCATCGCCTGGTCGAACGCGCGCAGTCGATGGGCGGCACCTGCACCGGCGAGCACGGCATCGGGCAGGGCAAGCAGAAATACCTCAAGGCCGAACTCGGCCCCGAGGCGATCGACGCCATGCGCGCGCTGAAGCAGGCGCTCGATCCGCAGAACATTTTCAATCCCGGCAAGATCGTGCCTGTGAACTAGACGCGCCCACCTTCATGTTGAAACCGCTGGTAGCGGGCGAAAGCCTGCAACAACGTTGTTCGCTCAAGAGTTGTACATTGTGGCGGCCGTCGCAGTTTGGTTCCAAACATAGCCTCGTTTCAACACAGCGCCGCCAGACTTAAACATCGTCGCGCCCGAACTGCCCTCTTCAGCTTGTTCCCGCAACATGTGTTGCGTGTGTCGTGCGTTAATGCGTTTTCTTTCCTGGGGGATTGTTGCCGCGTGTGGCTTTTTATTGGCAGGTCCGGCGGCGAAGGCTGCTGAAATCCGTATTCCGGACCTGCCTTCGCCTCACTACAACTGGACCGGATTCTATGCGGGCGTTTACGGCGGCGGTGCGTATGCGGCGTGGGCCGCCGATTACTGCCGAAATGGTGCTTGTCGTCATGCAGAGGGGCAGGCGGGCGGCTTCGCCGTCGGCGTTTACGGCGGTTACAATTATCAATTCGCCAACCGTTTTGTAATTGGTGCCGAATTCGATTGGGGCAAGTCCACCTCGTCAGAGGACGAACTCGTCTTTGGCGACAGTGCGTTGCTATCGAGATTCGGCGCGTTCGGCTCGGCTCGCCTGCGCGCCGGCTATGCGTTCGACCGCCTGCTGGCATTTGGTGCGGTCGGTGTCGGCGTGGCCAGCATCAGCAATGGCTATCGCTATACGGTTCAGAGAGGGTGTGACACGCTGGAGCAGGCGATCTGGGACGAGCAGGTCAAGGCAGGGCTGATCGCAGGCGCGGGCATCGAGTATGCTTTCACCAAGCATCTGGTCGCGCGCGGTGAATATCTCTATGCCGATTACGGCAGCGCCACGATGTCCAGCCGAGACCGCACCCGGGCTGAATTCCGCAACGAGATGCATTTTGTGCGCGTGGGCGCCAGTTATCGGTTCTGATGCTTCGCTCAGGATGGTCCGGCGGCGCTGGCTGCCGGATCATCATGTCGCGCTTCTCCATGCGTCTTATCGTGCGGGCGGCGCGGTGATCGCCTTGCGGATTGCTGCGAGTGGCGCGGTGTCGTCGAACTCGAGATCTTCGCCAACGCGCTTCAATCCGAGGTCGCTCCACAGCGCCGCGAGATCGGGCGTCACCGGCTTCGGCCCCATCTCGTTGTGAAGCCGGGTCAGCACGTCGACGCCGACGGCTTTGTCGGCGGTTGCAAGGATGCGCTCGATCGGCCAGCCCTGCTCATGATTGCCGCCGGCGGCGAGCACGCCGCGCATCGCGTCCTGCAGGCCGAGACGATTGTCGGTGGCTTTGCGGATTTCGATGTCGGCGAGCAGGCAAAACATCGCGCCGCCCCAATATTTCCGCCCCCAGGTGCCGGTGTTGTCGAGGCCCTGGTCGCCGGCCTGCGGCAGCCCCTTCGGCATGTCGCGCATCATCGCCTGCCAGATTTCGCGCGCGCTCAGATCTCCGGCCTGCACCCGCGCGACCGGCTCGACATAGACCGCCAATCCTTCCGAGAGCCACGCGTAGCGGTCGGGCACATCAGGCAGGGCGGTATGCACCATCTCGTGCACCATCACCCAGTCGCGGCGCAGCACATCCTCGCTTGAATCGCGGCCGAGCGGAATGCGAATGGCGGCGCCGCGATAGCCCCACGTCGTGCCGCCGCGAATGCGCCCACCATCGACGGGTACCAAGAGCAGCCGGAGCGAGTTGACGGGAAATCGCCCGTAATAGGTCGTCACGGCCCGAGCCGACATCCTGATCCAGTCGAGCAGTTTTTCCCTGGGCAGCATGAAGTCGCCCGGCGCGAGCGCGACATGGATGATGCCGCCGGGCACGTCAATATCGGTTTTGGGCAGCCGGTCGAAAGCGTCGTAGGGCATCCGGTCGCGCATATATTCCGATTGCGCATCGGCGCGGAACGAAACGGCGCTTGCCAGCACCGCGGTGATGACGGCGGCGGCCACGGTCCATTGAAAGGCGCTGGCGGCTTTCATCGCAGCACGGTCTGGGCCGCGGCCGACCGCTCCTCACCTGGGCGTTGCGCGATGAACGAGGCGGCCTGTTCGTGGAGATCGCCGAGCATGGCGGCGAGCAAGGCTTCGCCCTTGGCCGACGTCGCCCGTGTCGGATCGCCATAGCTGCCGGAGCGGCTGTAATTTGGCGAGTACGGATCCGACGGCGTCAGTGCACCCGGCGTCTCCCGGTTCAGGGCGGGGCTGGCTTCGGCGCGCGTCAGGTCGACCAGATGCGGCGCCAGCGCCAGCATCAGCGACGTTTCCAGTTCATCCGCATGACTGCCATGGCTCTGCTCGGCCAATTGCCTCGCCACGCGCGGATAGCGCGGGCCTTCGTGGATCCACAGATGCCTGATCCGCTCGCTGTCGAGGCGCGCCAGTGCGCGATCGACCGGGGCCAGGGTGCTGATCCCGGTGTTGAGCACCAGCAGCTTTGGACATCCGCCGGCGAGAATCTGCCCCGCAATCTCGCGCACCAGCGCCTCGAAGGTCGAAATCGACAGGCTGCTGCTGCCGGCATACTCGACGAAGGCGGGATAATGGCCGTAGGTCAGCGTCGGCCAGATCAGCGCGTCGATCCTTTCCGCCATTCTGGCTGCGAGCCATTCGGCCTGGATGCGGTCGGTGTTGAGCGGGAGATGGAAGCCGTGCTGCTTGGCGGCGGCGCCGATTGGCAATATGGCCACCGCGCCACTACCGATGCGCCGCGCGACTTCGTCCCAGTGCATGCGCTCGATGAAGTGGCGATCGGTGTCCATTCCCATTCGCCGAGCGCTCCCCCTTCATGAGCCGACGGAAACATCCGTCAAAAGCCCCGCCGTGATCCAGCCGTGCAGATAGCCGGCGCCGCGGCCTGCCGCGCCGTCGGGGTCGTCATAGGTCGCGAGCATTTCGCAGAGCACGCCGAACGGAATGCCGTTCGCGGCCTCGTCCCACATCATCGCCTCTTCCGCCGAAAGCTCGCGGAACATCGGCGTGACGTCCTGACGCCAGATCAGAAGATGCGCCGGCAGCTCCATTGCGGTCGCGTCCGGCGGCGTTTCGTCGTTCTTGAGCGCGAGCCAGATCGCAGCCGCATTGGTTGCAAGATCGAGCCTGAAGACACTGGGATGCGGCTGAAACCTCAGGCCCGACCATGCCTCGGGCGCAAAGCCCGCCATGTCGGTCAGTTCGACCACCTTGCTTTCCGCGGCGTCGAAGGCGTCGTTGAGCGCCTTTTCCAGCGCGGCCAGATCGGACAGTACGGGATGGTCCGAGTAGAGCTTCGCCGATTTCAAAAACTCCGGCAGGCCTTGCGAGAACCAGCGCAGATTCGGATGCGCGGACGGGCGCGCCTTGACATAAGCGTACCCCATCTCGTCGAACATCTCGTCGCCGAGATAAAGGTGCAGCAGCTCGTGGTCGTTGCGCATTGCCTCGACCAGCCGCGAACCGTAGGCATGGCGATAAACGCCGAACAGCGTTTCGCGCTTCTCGCGCGGGCTGTCGAGGATTTCAGCCAGCACCGTATCGTCGCCATCAAGGATGCCGCGCTGAAACTCGGCTTGCTGTCGCGCAAAATCGCTCATTCCGCCTGCGTGCACCTCGGCAAGATTTTTTCGGCCATCTCACGGGTCCTGACAACCTCAAGCAACAATTCATCGAGCGGCGGGATGTTGTCGTCGCGCTCGATCATGGTCGAGACCCGGCCAAAACGCTTCAACGCCGCGGTATAGAGATCCCAGACGTCCTCGCACACCGGATGGTCGTGGGTGTCGATGATATGGGTGCCCATGTGGCTGTGGCCGGCCATGTGAAACTGCACCACGCGATCCGCCGGAATGCCATTGAGGAAAGTCATGGGATCGTAGCCGTGGTTGAAGGCGCTGACATAGACATTGTTGACGTCGAACAGGAGCCAGCATCCGGAGCGGCGCGACAATTCGGACAGGAATTCCCATTCCGTCATTTCTGAGTTGCTGAACTGCACGTAGGTCGAGACATTCTCGAGCACGATGGCGCGGCCGAGAAAATCCTGCACCAGTTGGACGCGGCTGACGACGTGATCGAGCGCTTCCCGGGTGTAGGGGATCGGCAGCAGGTCATGAAGGTTCTTGCCGTGCACGCCGGTCCAGCACAGATGGTCCGATACCCATTTCGGCTCGACGCGCCGGGCGAGATCCTTCAGAGCCTGCAGATATTCGAAGTTCGGCGGGGCGGTGGAGGCGATCGACATCGACACGCCATGCATCACCACGGGGTAGCGTTCGCATATCCGGTCGAGCGTGCGCAGCGGCTGGCCGCCGGGCAGCATGTAGTTTTCGCTGATCACCTCGAACCAGTCGATCGGCGGATTGCCGCTCAGGATTTCGTCGTAATGCTGGTGGCGCAAGCCGAGGCCGAAGCCGAGGAAGGGCGGCTTGGCCGATGTCACCGTGCGGTCTGCAAGCGCAGCCGCCGAAGTATCTGGCAATCTGCTTGCGACGTTCATCTCGTCTCCGCTCGAACGGCGCCGTAAGTGCGGCGGCGTGTCCCAAACTGCACCGTCAACCTAGCATGGATGCGAGGCCCGGCCTACACCCGGGCCTCGATCGGACCGCGACTTAAGACGGCATGTATTTGCCCTTGGCGGCGTCGCACTTTTCCTTGGTCATGGCCGAGAAGCCCTGCCCCTTGCAAGCGTTCTGGCCCTTGCAGGCATTGCTGGCGCCCTTGCAAGCGCTCTGGCCCTTGCAGGCATTGGCGCCGACGCACTTACCTTCGCCGGCGGCATAGGCCACGGTCGACACGGTGGCGCCGGCCAGGAACAGGGTGGCTGCGGCAGCGGCGAGGGTGGCGCCGGACTTCGAAGTCATCTTCATTGGTATCCTCCAAAGGAAGTGTGAGGGTGCATCGCCCGCAAGCCGCGACAGTTCCGCGGCCGACAAACTGCACCCGGAGATAGCTACGCGGCGGGTCTGGATTTAGTTACGCGCGGGGCCGACTTTATTTCGGCCGCCGGGACGAAACAACGAGGGTCCGGCAAGCGCTGTACCCTCGTTGCACCTGATCGGAACGATCAGCCCTTGACGAACTTGGCGCCCATGGCGGCGCAAGCCTTCTCGGAGATCGCCGAGAAGCCTTGACCCTTGCAGGCGTTCTGGCCCTTGCAGGCATTGGCCGAACCCTTACAGGCGCTCTGGCCCTTGCAGGCGTTGCCGGCCATGCACTTGCCCTGGGCGGCGTTCGCGGGCGTCGACACCGTCGACACCACCGAGCCGGCGAGGAACAGGGTGGCGGCGGCTGCGGCGAGCGTCGCACCGGACTTGGAATTCAACTTCATGACGATCTCCTCGATGATTGTTTGCAGACAAAAAGTGACGCCATGAGACCTGTTGATCGTTCGATCACAGGCCCGCTGACGCAGGGGAGGGACGGATGGCAATCAGATCGCGGTGGCTTGCCAGAGGACGTCAGGTCTCCGTGATTTGAGTGCTCATCCGAAACCAGCTACGGGGGATGGGGCGATTTGGTTACAGAGTTTCAAAAGAAAATTTTCTTTTTTGCGGTTGGACATCCCGTCCATGTCTAACCCCGGCGGCTTGAGAGTATTTCATTTGCGTGCAGCAGTGATCTCCGCAAGCGCGCGCCGCGCAGAAAGCGCGGCGCTTCAAGGGATTAGCGCAAGCATCGGCGGTCGTTTGCGTTGCACAACGAAACTCGATCCAGCTACCCCCGCACAGGCTTCAGCTTCGCCATCTGCGCGACAGTGGCCCTCAACTCCTCGGCGTTGAAGGACGGAAACGAACAGATACGGTTGCTGCAGGCGAACGCCGCGGGTTCGCCGAGATCCGGATATTCGACATCGGGATTGGGCAGCTTGCCCTCGCGCAGATCGAGCCACTCCAGACGCTTGTAGCGGGCCGGCAATGCACGGGCCAGCGCGTGCAGGTTTTTCGCGCGGGCGTCGTCCTTGTGTCCGATGATTGTCATGTGGGTGGGTTCGACCGCGAGCTCTTCGTCGGCGAGCAGAACGCCGGGCAGGGGACGCATCATCCCGGCCGAGGCGCTGGCGAGATAGCGCATCGCATGCGCGGCCTCTTCGCGATAGGCCTCGTTGCCGAAGTAGCGGTTGAGCAGGTTCATGAAGCGGGCGACCGCGGCCTGATCGTCGATCAGCTTGGCGGGCTTGGCGAGCACGCCGGTTTTGCCTTCCGCTGTCTTCGAGGTCACGAAGCCGCCGGCCTCATCACGAAAGGTCGCGATGAAATCGCCGGCCTTCGCGGCCGAACTGAGCCAGTCGCGATTTCCCGTGGCGGCATAGAGATCGAGAAAAGCCTGGCCCATCGCCAGCGTGTCGCCGATGAATGGCCCGCCGCGATCCTTGTCGCCATGACGGAACCCGCCATCGGGGAGCGCGCGGTTGTCGATCACCCATTTCGCCGCGCGTTCTGCGATCGCCAGCACCTTCGGATCGTTGGTGACGTTGTAGTAGGCCGAAAGCCCCGAGATCGCCCAGCCGTTTTCGCGCGCATACAGGTTCTTGTCGATGCGCGGCATGCCGAGCTTGCGCCGCTCGCCGTCCGACAGCGCGTAATATGTGTGCCCATCGGTGTCGTGATCGAGATCGGCATCCTGGCTGACATAGAACGCGCCCTCGGGGCTCTTGAGAAACTGGGCGAGATAGCGTTCGATGTTGCGTGCGGCAGCAAGGTATTTCGGATCCTTCCACAGCGCATAGGCCTGGCTGTATTGCCGGAGATATTGCGCCTGGAACGACATGATCTTTTCGAAATGCGGATGCGTCCAGGAGCCGGCTTCGGAATATTGGTACACGCCGCCCCAGACCGGATCGATCAGCGCGATGGCGGCATCGAGCGTTTGCCGGGCGCGCTTGGTCGCGATGGCGTCGCCGGACTCGGCGCGGGTGATCGCAAGGTCCATGCTGTCGGCGTCGATGTATTTCTGGTTCTCGCCCCAGCCGCCGAGCTCTTCCTCATAGGATTCGTCGACATTCTTCGTCAGCGCAGCGCGCTGTTCCTTGTCGAGGAAGGCGGAGGTCGATGGCTTCACCTCAAAGGCTTCGCCGACTGACGGTCCGGGCGAGGGATCGTCGATGATCGCCTTGAGCAGCGCCTGCATCCGCTCCGGCTCGATATAGCCCCTGATCTTGGCGATCTCGGTGCCGTCGGGGCCGAACACGATGGTCGCCGGCCAGCCCCAGTCGCCATAGCGGCTCGACAGATCGGGGTTGGCGTCCTGATCGACCCGCACCGGCAGATATTTCGCGGCGAGCAATTCCCTGACCTCGGGATTGGCGTAGGTCGTCTTCTCCATGACGTGGCACCAGTGGCACCACACCGCCTCGAGATCGAGAATGACGAAGCGCTGTTCGGCCTGCGCGCGGGCAAACAGATCGTCGCTCCAGTCGCTCCATTCGGGCCGGTCCGCAGCAAACGACGGCGATGCCGCTAGCGCGGCAAGTGCGAAGGCGGCAATGCGGGCGAGTTTCATGGTGGCTCCCGGAAGCGTGGCGTTTTCTCCAGCTACGCACGCGGCGAGATCAGGGCTCAAGCATTAGCCGATGTCACGGGATTGTGAGTGTCAGGTTGAAGCTTTGGACTGACCGCTGGCATTCAGCAGCAGCCGGTCCAGTGACGCCGCGCCGGGGCCGGCAATCGCAAGCCACATGAAACCAGCGAAGTAGGCAGCTTCCTCAAACCCGAGCAGCGTCTCCAGCGAATCGACGTCGCCCCATTTGGCTGACTTGATGGCGACGACCATGACCACCGCCAGCATCGCAGCCGGGATACGCGTGAACAGGCCGAGGATCAGCATGGCGCCGCCGAAAAATTCGACGCCCGCCACAAGGGGGGTGAGGATGTTGGGAAACGGAATGCCCCAGCCGACAAAGTTCTCGGTGACCTGCGCCAGATGATTGAGCTTGCCCCAGCCGGCCAGCATGAAGGTGTAACCGACGATGAGCCGCATGATCAGCGGGCCGGCCCAGGAAAAATGCGAGGCGATCTGCGCCGGCAACAGGATGAGCAGATTGACGATGGAATACATGCGACCCCCTTGAGATTTCGTGACGCCGCGGCCTGCGGCCACGTCGCGGCCGCGGTGGCGGCAGTCTGGTCCTGACAGGAAATTCGATGGCGCCGACCCGCTTGTTACGGGGGCTTAGCCGAAATTTTGCAGCGCGGGAAAAGTCTCCAGCAGCCAGATGCTGATGCTGGTGACGGAGCCGGTCAGGAAGCCGATGCCGGTGATCACCATCAGGATGCCCATGGCATGCTCGATCTTGCCGAGGTGTCGCTTCATCCGCGCAAACAGCGAGGAGAACTGCTCGATCATGAAGGCTGCCAGCAGGAACGGGATTCCGAGCCCGGCGGAATAGACCGCGAGCAGACCGGCGCCCTTGGTGACGGTGGCCTCGGCGGCTGCGATCGACAGGATCGCAGCCAGAATGGGGCCGATGCAGGGGGTCCAGCCGAAGGCGAAGGCGAGCCCCATGGCATAGGCGCCCCAGAGGCCGACCGGTTTCGGCATCGGCATCCGCCCCTCGCGCATCAACAGTCCGATCCGGGTCAAGCCGAGGAAGTGCAGGCCCATGATGATGATCACGATGCCGGCCACGATCGAGAGCTCCGCCGACCAGGCGCGGATCAGGCCGCCGATCAGCGAGGCGCTGGCGCCAAGCGCCACGAAGACGGTGGAAAAGCCGAGCACGAACATCAGTGCCGAAGCCATCACCGCGCGCTTTGACGCCTGCGTCGTCTCGGCATTGGCGACCTGCTCGATGGTCGCGCCGGTGAGATAGATCAGATAGGGCGGCACCAGGGGCAGCACGCAGGGGGACAGAAAACTGACGAGACCGGCAATCAGGGCCGCCGGGATGGAAACATCGTGCATCGCATGACCTTCGAGAACTGCCGCAAGGCATAGCGCCGTCTTCGCTTGTACGGAACAGGCAATCGATAAGTTTCGTCGTCATTACGGCTCAACTTCGGTCACAGAGCCGTGTCCGGGGCGCCGAAATTGCCTCGCCGGCGAAACAGACGCTGGTATGGTCCCGTATTGCGGTAATCAGACCGTCATCGGGACCCCTGCATGCGCCTCGGCATCCGCAGCGCCATTTCCGCCCTCGTGCTGACGTCCATCGTCGTCAGTGCCGTCGGCGTGCACCTTTTGTGGTGGCGCACCGCCCATCAGGTCAGCCAGACGCTCGCCAACACCATCAACGACCAGATCGTATCCGCGGTCACCGACGAACTGCAGTCGGTCACGACGGAGGCGCGCTCCTCCATGATGGCGGTGCGAACGCTGCTGGCTGAAAAAGTGTTCGACCCGCGCGACGCCAGGAAACGCGAGATCGTTTTCCGCTCGCAGTTGCTGTCGCAACCGACGATCTCCTGGGTGGCATTTGGATGGCCGGACGGCTCGTTCTTTGCCGGGCACAAGCTCGGCGACAACGTCATCGAAATGCTCGAAATCACGCCCGACCGCAATTTGCGCATCAATCGCTACGAATTCGTCGGTAACGATCTTCGGCTCAAGGCGAGCTGGTTCGAAGACACCGACTATTCCGTGACCGAGCAGGAATGGTTTCGGGTCGCCAAAGAGACCAACGACGAACACTGGTCGACGCTGACGACGCATCCGCGCGGGGAGCGGCTGGCCGCGGCCTTTTCTGCCCCGATCGAGATCGATCAAAAACCGGCCGGCGTCGTTGCGATCATCATCGAGCTGACCCGCGTCTCGAATTTCCTATCGCAGCTCACGGTCGGCAAGTCGGCGGGTGCCTTCATTCTCGAGCGGGACGGCAAGGTGGTGGCCTCGCCCGATTCCGACGCCAGCGAACTGGTGGCGCTGAAGACCGATCATCCGCTGTTTCCGGTCGCCGTCGATGCGATCCGCAATGCCGGCAGCGCCTACGAACCCGGCGAGGGGCAGCCGTTCAACACGACGGTGACGCGCGACGGCAAAGCCTATCAGGCCGTGATCACGCCGATTTCGTTTCCGGGCTGGTCGCTGGTGACGGTGGTGCCGGAATCGGAATTTCTCGGACCGGTGCAGATGACGATCCGAAACCTGCTGATCGGGCTTGCGGTCCTGATCGTTTTCGCCGGGCTATTGTCGGCATGGCTCGCCCAGCGCCTGATCGCAGCGCCCTTGATCAAGGTGGTGAACGAGATCAGGCATGTCGAGCGTTTCGATCTCGACAAGGTGCAGCGGCATCCGTCACGGTTGACCGAGATCGGAAACCTGTCGGGCGCGATCGGCGACATGGCGCAGGGGCTTGCCGCGTTCCGCAAATACATTCCAGCCGACCTGGTCAGGCGGCTGATCAGCGACGGCAACGGCGCGCGGCTTGGCGGCGCGGTGCGGCCGATGAGCGTGATGTTCGTCGATCTGGCCGGCTTCACCGGCATATCCGAGCGGCTCGGCGACCGCATCATCCCGCTGCTGTCGCGCTATTTCGATTGCGTCTCGGCGCAGATTCAAAACCAGAACGGCACCATCGACAAATTCATCGGCGACGCCGTGATGGCGTTCTGGGGCGCGCCGTCGCCCAACCCCGATCATGCCGTCGATTGCTGCCGGGCGGCCTTGGCGTGCCGGCGCGCGGTGGAAGAGGCCGACCTCGTCGACGACCACGGCCAGCCGGTCAGGATCCGCATCGGCATCAATTCCGGTGACATGCTGGTCGGCAATATCGGATCGGAGGTGCGGTTGAACTACACCGTGATCGGCGATGCCGTTAACATTGCGAGCCGGCTGGAGAGCACCAACAAGGCGTACGGCTCCACGATCATTATTGGCCCTGAAACGCGCCGGCTCGCCGGGAAGAGCATCGTGGTTCGCGAACTCGACCGGCTGGCGGTCTATGGCCGTGCGGGCGGTTTGCAGATCTATGAGTTGCTTGATATGGCCGGCGATATCGGCGCACCTGCCTGGGTGGCTTCGTACGAGGCCGGCCTTGCCGCCTGGCGTGCGCGGGATTTCTCGGCTGCGATCGGCGCGTTCGAGAAAGTGCTGGAAATCCGTCAGGAAGATGCAGCGTCGGCGACGATGATCCAGCGCTGCAGGCAGCAGCTCGAAAATCCGGCCGGCGAAGATTGGGACGGAACGACGGTGGCGCGGACCAAGTAGCCCGACGCAGGCTTTGCCGCCTTGCCTTGCGGGGACGGTTTGGCCATAGATGTGCCGGCCTTGGCGCTGCATTCGCTAGCGATCGATAGGGAAGCCGTTCCGCGTTGAAAGTGCTGTTGACCCATACGCCGCAGTCGCGCGCCCAGTACTACGGCGACCGTAGTCTTGCCGGGCTGCAGGCCGTCGCGCAGGTGAAACTGCATGAAGCAAGCGACGCGCTCGACGCGGCCGGCCTGATCGAGGCCGCCCGCGATGTCGATATCATCGTGGCCGACCGGCTCACCGCGGGTCCGGGCGAGATATTTTTGAAGCTGCCGAAGCTGCGCGCCTTCGTTCGTTGCGCGGTCGACATCCGCAACGTCGACGTCGAAGCCGCTTCGGCCGCCGGCGTCCTGGTCACGCGGGCGGAACCCGGCTTTATTCAATCGGTTGCCGAACTCGCGCTCGGCTTCATGGTCGATCTGTCGCGTGGGGTTTCACGTGCGACCGCCGACTATCATGCCGGCCGCAAGCCGGAGGTCATCATGGGCCGGCAACTGGCCGGCAGCCGCCTCGGCATCATCGGCTATGGCAGCATCGGCCGTTACCTGGCTGATATCGCCAAGGTGTTGGGGATGGAGATCATGGTCGCCGATCCCTTTGCGACGGTGAGCGACGCCGCGATCCGGCATGTGCCGCTCGGCGAACTGCTTGATCGTTCCGACTACGTCGTCTGCCTCGCGGTCGCCAACGAGCAAACCGAGAATCTGATCGACCAGGCGGCGCTGGCCCGCATGCAGCCGCACGCCTTCTTCATCAACCTGTCGCGCGGCAATCTCGTCGACGAGGCCGCATTGTCGGCGGCCTTGCGCGAAAACCGCATCGCCGGCGCCGCGATGGATGTCGGCCGCGCGCTGGACCAGATGCCGTCGCCGGAGCTCGCGAGCCTGCCGAACGTCATCGCGACGCCGCACATTGGCGGCCTGACGCCGCCGGCGATCGAGAGCCAGTCGCTGGAGACGGTGCGGCAGGTCGAGGCGATTATCGCGGGCGAGGTGCCGGTCGGCGCCGTCAACGCCGAGCGTTGGCAGCGGCGGCCGTCTAGGCCTTAAGATAGCGCCCCGGCGGCTTCTCAACGTCCGCGAGCTTGCAGAGCCGATGCCCGTCACTACGCGCAAGCAATCGCTTACTGGTTGTTGTATGCGGTACGGCGAAGTAGGATGGTTGCGTTGCGTACTAACCGCTTAGACGGTTCTGATGAAGTGCCCCAGGTGCGAACACGACAATCGGCCTGAAGCGAAATTCTGCGAGCAGTGTGCCGCTCCTTTCGAGCGCGGCTGTCCTAATTGCGGTAGCTTCGTGTCATCGGGAGCCAAATTCTGTTCCCAATGCGCACACCCAATTGGACTTGACGAAGAACATCGAGCAGTAAACCGCTTCTTGTCACCTGACAATTATACTCCAAAACATCTCGCCGTCAGGATAATGACGACGAAACGCGATCTTGAAGGTGAACGCAAACAAGTCACTGTGCTATTTGCCGACATCGTCGGATCTCTCAGAATAATAGCAGATCGCGACCCTGAGGAAGCGCAGAAGCTCCTCGATCCCGTTCTCGATCACATGCTCGAAGCCGTCCATCACTATGAGGGCATGGTGAACAGGGTCATGGGGGACGGCATTATGGCGCTGTTCGGAGCCCCACTCGCGCATGAAGATCATGCCGTGCGCGCATGTTATGCAGCCCTCAGGATGCAGCAGACGATTGCCCGCTATGCGGAAGAGATCCGCCGCGCTTACGGCGCGCCAATAACGATCCGGGTCGGTATCAACTCCGGTGAGATTGTGGTCTCCTCAATCAACAACGATCTCTACATGGACTATACGGTCGTCGGACAGACGGCCCATCTGGCATCCCGCATGGAGCAAATGGCGATGCCGGGTTCTGTACTCGCCACTGCCGATACTATCCGCCTCGTTGAAGGATACGTCGAAGCCAAGTCACTCGGCGAAATGACGATCAAGGGTCTCGCGAACCCAGTTGAAGTCTTCGAGATCACCGAGGGGGGCTTTGAGCGGACAAAGTTGCAGGCTGCCGCCTCGCGCGGGTTGACGCCGTTTGTCGGTCGCGAACTGGAAATTCAACAACTCACTCAGGCGCTGGATCACGCCCGAGGCGGTCATGGTCAGGTCGTGGCAGTCGTCGGGGAGCCCGGCATGGGCAAATCGCGCCTGATTCACGAGTTCGTTCACTCGTTCCGGACCGAAGACTGCCTGGTTCTTGAAACAAACTCGGCTTCATACGGCCATGCGGCATCGTACCTGCCGGTGATCGAATTGCTCCGGCACTATTATTTCAAGATCAGTCAACGCGACAACGCCAAGTCGATCCGCGAAAAGGTGACAGAAAAGATCCTGGCACTCGATCCTTCGCTGCAGGACGTAATCCCGCCGCTGCTCGATCTGTTGGACGCTTTGGATGCAGGTCATCCGTTCCAATCGCTGGATCCGCTCCAGCACCGGCAGCACACTTACCAGGCGATTACCAGATTGCTGTTGCGCGAAAACCATGTGCAGCCGGTCGTCGCCGTGTTCGAGGATTTGCACTGGAACGATTCTCTTACCTTGGGCCTTCTGAACGAAATCGTCGTCAATGCGCGCGATGCGCGCTTGCTGCTGTTGGTAACCTACCGTCCGGAATTCCATGACGATTGGAGGGGGCGGCCGAATTACCGCAACCTGCGTCTTGAACCTCTTCAGAGCGAAAGTCTCACCACGCTTCTGCATTCACTTCTGGGATCCGACCCGGCACTCGAAAACCTCAAGAATTTTGTTCTGGATCGCGCGGGCGGAAATCCATTCTTCGTGGAAGAGCTGGTTCGAACGCTGGTGGACCGCAAGGTGCTGGAGGGGTCGCGACAAAACTACAGGATGGTCAAGCCGATTTCGGGAAACGAAATCCCGCCCACCGTACAGGCCGTTCTCGCCGCACGTATCGACGCGCTGGCAAAGGCCGAGAAGAGGCTGCTGCAGGAAGCTGCGGTCATCGGATACGACGTTCCGCTCTCACTGTTGAAAGAAATAAGCAGTCTTCCCGACAGCGAGCTTCGCGGAGTGCTCGACAGTTTGCAGACGGCCGAATTTGTGTTTCCCACCCAGTTATTTCCTGATCTTCAATTTTCCTTCAAGCACGCTCTCACTCACGATGTCGCCTATGGAGGCCTGCGGAGCGAGCGGCGCCGCGACATCCATCAGCGCGTCGTTCTCGCGATAGAAAAGGTTTATGCCGGCCGCATCGGCGAGCATGTAGAGCGCCTGGCCGATCATGCGCTACGTGGCGGGCTTCAGGAAAAGGCCGTGACGTATTTGCGCCAGGCCGGAACGAAGGCTGCAGATCGAGAAGCCTATCCTGAGGCCGTAATCCTCTTCGAGCAAGCCCTCGAAGCGCTGGCTGGATTGCCGCAAAGCAAGGAGGCCATTCAGAAGGCGATCGATATCCGATTCGACATCCGCAATGTTCTGCAACCGCTCGGAGATCGCGACCGTATTGCCGCCCGGCTGCGCGAAGCGGAGCAATTGGCGGATCGAATCGGGGACAAACAACGTAATGGATGGGTGCAGTCCTATCTGACCGAACAGTTCTGGATGCTCGGCCGATACAAGGAATCGATCGCGGCCGGAGAACGCGCCCTTGCGGTTGCCGAGCCGCTATCCGATTTACCTCTTCAGGTCGTCACCAATCTTCCTCTAGGATTGGCGCATCACACGCGGGGAGATTACAAGAAGGCGCGCGAATGTTTCGGCTGGAACGTCCTCCATCTGGAGGGCAATCTGGCCAGCCAGCGTTTCGGAATGTTCGTCCTGCCCGCCGCGTTCTCGCGTAGCTTTATCGCATGGGGCCTGGCCGACACCGGACAATTTTCGGAAGCGTTCAACATCGGCGAAGACGCCCTTCGCATCGCCGAAAATGCGAGTCATCCCTTCAGTTGCGGTTACGCGCATCTCGGTCTCGGTGTCGTCGCGTTGCGTCAGGGGAATTTACGCCGCGCCCTGCGCTCATTTGAACGCGCGCTGGCAGCCGGCGCGTTCGCAGATAGTCCCGTCGGCTTTGCCTACGTTGCGCTGCATTTTGGCTATGCCCTTGCGCTAGCCGGCCGGGCGAACGAGGGGATTCCAATTCTGGAGCAGAGCATCGAGGTCGCCGAATCCAAAGGTTTCGTCGCCCGTCATTCGCTGCGTCTGGCTTATGTCAGCGAGGCTTACCTTTCGCTCGGGCGCGAGGGCGAGGCGCTGAAGGCGGCCACGCGTGCACTCGAGCTCGCCCGCAAACATGAGGAGCGAGCAAACGAGGCTTACTCGTTGCGGATGCTGGGCGAGGTCGACCTGTATCGAGCAAAGCTGAGCGATGCCGAGAGTTGGCTTACCCAAGGTGTAGTGCTTGCTGAAGAATTAGGAATGCGACCGCTGGAAGCGAACTGCCACAAGGGGCTCGCAAACGTGTTCGATCTTGGCCATCGGAAATCCAGCGCAGAGCACCACCGCAGCATTTCCAGGTCGCTGGCAGACGCGATGGAAATGCGCTTCTGGGGCTGAGCTTGTGAACTTGTAGATGTCGGGCTAGATTTCGTTCGCTTGGCAATTGTACAAGGCAACGGGGAGGCGGCCCATGGATGAGAATTCGCTTCTGCTTGGTATTCAGGGGATGCGAAGCGATTCCGATTACCACGCGGCGGAGGTACTGCGCCGAGAAACCGATGGCGGTGCGGAGACCATGGCCGCCGCTCCATCAGATAGCAGAGAGCACGCGGCGGTTCGGCTCCTTATCGTTACCTGGGAGTCGATCGCGGTCCTGATGCGCGGTGTCAGAGCCAAAGACAAGATCTATGAAGTTACTCCGATATGTCACATGTATGAGGTGCTTGAGCCGGCGATCAGATACTTCAGGAAGGAGACGCCGGAGTATGCAGCAAACTTTGAGAAATTGAATGTCGACTATCACGCCTGGCTAAAGAAGAAAAAGAAGAGTGCCAGCTATGAGAGCGCCGCCTGCGGCGGCATGCATGCGCGATTTGGCTAACCTGGCACTCAGCGAGAGCCTCGGCTCTCGCTTTTCAACCTGGCTGCTTCGTCCATACCTTGACCTGGGCCGGCTCCAAGCCGGACCCACCCATGCCAGATCTATTGACGCCGGCTGGCAAGCCTATGCCGATCCGGATAGCCCTTCCTTCCTTCCACAACGTGCATTGTCGCCCGGTTTTCGCGTGCAACTCGCAGAGCAGGCCGGCGCGCCTTATGCAGTCAGCGATCCTCGTGATCTTGCCAAGGATCTGCGTACTGATCGGTGGCGCAAGCTTTGTCAGGACCTTGAGCTTTGGCCAAAGCTTTCGTCCGCGCGCAAATGCCGGCTGGCGGCGCTTCTTCACTCGATGTGCCTGTACGAGCCATTGCTCAAACTCATTCCGGAGGATTGGTCCAGTGACAGCGATGCTGATCCTCGCGCCGCACAACTCGCGTTCTGCCGGGCATCGGCAAAATTCATGCTCGATTTGCCGAAACGAACGTCCAGCTACGATTCCGGGACCATGTCCGCTTTTGAGAATATTGCGATCGATGACCAGTGCCATGCGCCCGTAAGGTTCAATGCAACAGCAATGGTCTTCGTTCAGAAAGCCAAGGCCCGCGCGCCACTCGCCGAACTCGATGATTGGGGCAAGCGGTTCGAGATTGCCTTTGCCGCCGTGGAGGACGGCGAGACTGGATTTACCGCGCAATTGTTCAAAAGCAGATTTTATCGGGGAATGGGCTTCCTTCCTCAAGCTGCGGGCAACCGGGAAGCGATGATCAGGACAATGGACATTGCGGAGCGCCAGGCGCGGGACCTTGCGCCAACGACGGCGGCGGAGGAGATTCTTTATCGCGAGAATCTGCATGCGGTGTTGGAAAGCCGAACCAAGGAAGCGCTTTGGCTGAATGATCTCGAGCTGGCAGCATCGAGGGCCTCCGACCTAACGCGGGTAGACCCGTACGATTCGAAGGCCTGGGTTGAGCTCGGTCAGGTCCATTACCTTCAGGGTAATTGGCAACGCGCGGCCGAAGCGTATGTCGTTGCGGCGATGCTGGGCCCTCCAGCGAGTTCGGTCGGCCGGTACATGGCCGGCGTTTGCTTCGGTAAGTTGGGTCTGGAATTTCTGGCGGCCTTTCTGTTCAAGGAAACCCTGGAGATCGACCCGCTCGGAATATCCTCCCGTCAGGAGATATTTGATTTGCCCGACATTGAGGTCCTGGACACGCTCAAGCAGTGGGCGCGCTCGAACATAAGATTATGACTTCTCTCCCTGTCGAAACGTAATCGAGCTCGCAAGTTGTGATGCATCTTCCCTTCTTCTACGGCTGGCTGATCGTTGTGGTGACGTTCGTCACGATGGCGATCGGCGTCAATGCGCGGACGGCGTTTTCGCTGTTCTTTCCGCCGATCATCGGCGAGTTCGGATGGGATCGTGGCGTCACCGCGGGTGCGTTTTCGTTCGGCTTCGTGGTTTCCGGCGGCGTCAGCCCGCTGATCGGCCGCATGATGGATCGCCTTGGTCCGCGCGCGGTGATGGAGCTCGGCGTTGCGCTGATGGGCGGCGGGCTGTTGCTGGCGCCGCTGACGACGCAGCCCTGGCATCTCTATCTCACCATCGGAGTGCTGGTCGGCGCGGGCAGCGTGTGCCTCGGCTATTCCGGCCAATCGCTGTTCCTGCCGAACTGGTTCATTCGCCGCCGCGGGCTCGCGATGGGGCTCGCCTTTGCCGGCGTCGGCATCGGCTCGGTGACCTTGCTGCCTTGGGTGCAGCACATGATCGAGCAGACCGGCTGGCGCACCGCCTGCACCGCGATGGGCATCCTGGTGCTCGCCGTGCTCGCGCCGATCAACCTTCTGCTGCGAAAGCGGCCCGAGGACATCGGTCTAGAGCCGGATGGCGACGCGGCGCCGTCGGCGACATCGGCCGCGTCTCGCTCGAACGTCGTCGATCCCGTGTGGGCTGCTACCGACTGGACGCTGCGCCGCGCGCTACGTACCGCGCGATTCTGGTGGATCTCGCTCGGCTATTTCGGTGGCCTGTATGTCTGGTACGCGGTGCAGGTGCACCAGACCAAATACCTGCTCGACATCGGCTTCAGCGCCAACGTCGCGGTGTGGGCGCTCGGCGTCGTAAGCCTGCTCGGCATACCGGGCCAGATCTGGCTCGGGCATCTTTCCGATCGGATCGGCCGCGAATGGATCTGGGCGATAAGCTGCGCCGGCTTTGCGATCTGCTTTGCGGCGCTGATCGCCTTGAAGTTCGCGCCGGTACTGCCGTTGGTCTATCTCATGATCTTCACGCAAGGCGCGCTCGGCTATGGCCTGACCTCGATCATGGGCGCGGTGGTGCTGGAAATCTTTCAGGGCAAGCAATACGGCAGCATCTTCGGCACCATCATGCTGGCGGCGCTGGCCGGAGGCGCGGCGGGCCCATGGGCGACCGGGCTGCTGTACGACCTTTCAGGCAGCTATACGCTCGCCTTTGCGCTCGGCATTGCCGTCAGCGTCCTGTCGGCAGTGGCGATCTGGCAGGCATCGCCAGGCAAGGTGAGGGCGGTCGCGGGACAAATGCACAAGGCGCCGATCAAGCACGACCAGGCGTAGCCGCAACAGCTCATGCCGATGAAATTCCCATCGCCCGTTGCAGGTCGCCGATGGCGCGAAAAAAGCTGTCGGGCGGCGTGGTCTCCGGGTCGATCAGGCGGTGCAGGCGAAAGCCGTCCTCCAGCGCCAGCACCAGCGCGCCGGCCCATGGCGGATTGAGAATGGTGGTGCGGCCGCTGTTCCTGGCCGTGGTCTCGATGATGTCGGTGACCAGCTTTCGCCGGGCGCGCAGCCGCTTGGCGAGTTCGGGCCGGCGCTTTTCGGCGCGCGCCACAAACAGGATCATTTCCATATGCAGCAGGGGCGAGCGGCCGAGCGGATCCTGCTGGCTTCTATTCATGGTCTTGAGCGCGTCGATGAAGTCGGCGAGGTTCTTATGCCGCTCGAGCAGATCGCGGATGCGCCCGATCGATTGCTCGACGTGATCTTCGAGCATGGCGATGATCAGTTCGTCCTTGCTCTTGAAGTTCGAATAGAATGCCCCGCGTGTGAAGCCGGCGGCCGCCGCAATCGCCTCGATGCTGGCGCCGCCAATCCCCTGTTCCTCGAACACGCGCGCCGCCGCCTCGAACAGCTTTTCGCGGGTGTCGTCCCTTGTGGGTCTGGTTCGCACTCTTGACATCTGTCCAGTTTAGGCGAGAATGCAACTCAATACAACAATGTATCGAATTTCGACCGAGCGGCCCGGGGGAAAACGCGCTGAATGGCGCACAGCCAGCAGGAGGTCACCATGAACGAGCATGTTCAGACTGCCAGTAGCGCGCCGTTGTTCAATCCGCTGGCTCCGGAATTCATTCGCAACCCCTATCCACATTACGAGCGGATGCGCACCACCGATCCCGTGCATTTGACGCCGCTCGGCATGTATGTCGCTAGCCGCCATGCCGAGGTCAGCCTCGTCATGCGCGACAAGCGGTTCGGCAAGGATTATGTCGAGCGCACCGTCCGCCGCTACGGCCCCAAGATCATGGACGAGCCGGTGTTCCGCAGCATGAGCCACTGGATGCTGCAGCAGGATCCGCCGGACCACACCCGCTTGCGCGGCCTGGTGGTGAAGGCCTTTACCGCGCGCCGGGTCGAGGACATGCGCCCGCGCATCCAGCAGGTCGTCGACGAGACGCTCGACCGCATCATCCCGCAGGGGCAGATGGACCTGATCGAGGATTTCGCGTTCCGCCTGCCGGTCACCATCATCTGCGACATGCTCGGGATCCCCGAGGACCATCGCGAGGCGTTTTATACCGGTTCACGCGACGGCGGACGCCTGCTCGATCCGGTGCCGCTCTCGCCGGAAGAGATCAAGCAGGGCAACGCCAGCAACGCGCTGGCGGCGATGTATTTCCAGCAACTGTTCGATCTCAGGCGTAAAAGCCCGGGCGACGACCTGATCACCCAACTGGTGCAGGCCGAGGAGGACGGCAGCAAGCTCACCAACGAAGAACTGACCGCCAACATTATCCTGCTGTTCGGCGCCGGCCACGAGACCACCGTCAACCTGATCGGAAACGGCTTGCTGGCGCTGCATCGCAATCCAGACCAGCTCGCGCTGCTCAAGGCGAGGCCCGAGCTCATCACCAACGCCATCGAGGAATTCCTGCGCTACGATTCCTCTGTGCAGATGACCGGCCGGGTGGCGCTGGAGGACATCGACGATCTCGGCGGAAAGCGCATTCCGAAGGGCGAGAGCGTGCTGTGCCTGCTCGGCTCAGCCAACCACGACCCGGCGGTCTATCCTGATAACCCGGAGCGGCTGGATATCACCCGGCCCAACGTGAAGCCGCTATCGTTCGGCGGCGGCATCCACTTCTGCCTCGGGGCCCAGTTGGCGCGGATCGAGGCCGAGATCGCGATCTCGACCCTGCTTCGGCGCATACCGGACCTGCGGCTCGATGACGCTGTCAATGCGGAATGGCGGCCGACCTTCGTGCTGCGCGGCCTGAAGCGCCTGCCGGCAAGCTGGTAAGACTCTGACAACTCCCCTGGCGGCGGTTTTGAGCCCCAGGTTCAGTGGGCGGGGCCTGGCGAGGCTCCTGTCAGTATGCCGCTGTGACTTCGCCATACTTCTCTCTATATTCCGAGCAGCTCCGGGGCAGGGTCCGGCATGGCGCGCGGCCAGCGCCGGGGCGGTTCAAGGGGAAGCACCGTGCAGACGACACTGCTCGGCCTGGCAATCGCCTTCATCATTGCGCTGATTGCCGCGCTGGTCGGGCCGTACTTTATCGACTGGAACCAGTTCCGGCCGCAATTCGAGGCTGAGGCGAGCCGAATCATCGGCGCGCCGGTCCGCGTCGGCGGCAAGCTCGACGCGCGCCTATTGCCGGCGCCGTCGCTGCAACTGCACTCGGTCGTGGTCGGCGGCGCCAACGATCTCGGCAAGGTTCGCGCCGACAAGCTCGACGTGGAATTCAGCCTGGGCTCGCTGATGCGTGGCGAGGTGCGCGCCACCGAATTGACGATCAACCGCATGTCGCTCGATCTCGGCCTCGATTCCAGAGGACGGATCGACTGGCCGGCATCGACCGGGACGCTCAATCTGGGTTCACTGGCGATCGATCGGGTCAATCTGACCGGCCGCATCGCCCTGCATGACGCGGTCAGCCGCTCTACGCTCGAACTGAACGACATCGCTTTCAGTGGCGACGTGCGTTCGCTGGCCGGTTCGATCCGCGGCGACGGCAATTTCATGCTGTCGGGCACGCGCTATCCGTTTCGCGTCTCCTCGGGGCAGGGCCCCGAGGGCAACGGCACCCGCGTTCATCTCAATATCGATCCGGGCCAGCGTTCGCTCGCCATCGATCTCGACGGCCTGCTGAACTTCGATTCCCGCGCGCCGCGGTTTGAAGGCGCGATAACGCTCGTCGCTCCTCCCGGCCAGAAGGGCAAGGGCAACGATCCACCGTGGCGTATCGCCGCCAAGGTCAAGTCCGATTATTCGGCGGCGCGGCTCGAACAGGTCGAAGTGACCTATGGCGCCGAGGAGCGCGCCCTGAAACTTGCAGGCAGCGGCGACATCCGTTTCGGTGCGACGCCGTTGTTGCGCGCGGCGCTGTCGGCGCGTCAGCTCGATGCCGACAGGTTCGTTGCCAAGGAAAATGGCAAAGACAATTCGAGCGAGCCGGCTCGCGCGCTGCCGGCGCTGCAGGCGCTCAGCTCCGTCGTTCCGCATCTGCCGATCCCAGCGCAAATCGAACTCGCCTCCGAGCAGGTCATCCTCGGCGGGCGCCCATTGCAGGACATCGCTGCCGAGCTCGAAGGCGATGCCAAGTCCTGGCGCGTCCACAGGCTGGAGTTCCGCGCACCCGGCGCGACCAGGGTTTCGCTCAGCGAGGCCGGCGCGAAGAGCGCTGTACCGGACCGCTTCAAGGCCGCGCTCAGCGTCGAATCCTCCGATCCCGATGCGCTCTTGACCTGGCTGCAGGGCCGCGGCGACACCGCTTATCGCAGCCAGAAGCCGCTTCGCCTGCGCGGCGACATCACCGTGGCGCCCGAAGGCTTTGCCATCGACACCATGAAGGCCGACATCGATGGCGGCACGGTGGAGGGGCGGGTGGTGGTGTCGCACCGGCAAGCCGATCACGGCTCCCGGATCGATGCCGAACTGAAAGCGGCGCGCCTTGATCTCGATGCCGCCACGGCTTTTGCGCGGTCGCTTGTAGGGCCGCAAGGCGAGTGGCCGGACGAGGGAAAGCTTTCGCTCGATATCGGCCGCGCCACCTCCGCCGGCCAGGAGCTATCTCCGCTGCTCGCCAGACTGGCTTACTCGCCGGCGAAGATATCGCTCGAGCAGTTGAAAATCGGCGAGCTTGAAAACGTGACGCTGGACGGCGCGGGCAATTTCGATCGCGTCAACGCGACCGGATGGTTCGTGCTCAATTCGAGCGCCGCCTCGCTCGGCCGGCTGACCAGCCTGATCGTTCCCTTTTCACCGCCGCTGGCCGCGCGGCTCAATGCGATGGGGACGAGCCCGGGTCCGGCGCGCCTGAAACTGGCGCTCGATCTCACCAAAAATGCCGGGCCGTCCGATCGCGTCCAGGCGCGCGCCACGGCCGAACTCGACTCGCCGCTGCTCAAGGGCACCAGCACGATCACCGCCAGACCTGCCGTCGCGGCGATCCAGGGCATCGATCTGGCCGCCCTCCAGCGCAGCGAGGTCTGGATCGATTCGAAATTGTCGTCGGAGCAAGGTCGCACCCTGATGGCATTGCTCGGCTTCGATCGCGCCATCACGGCGGGCGATGGCCCCGCGCAATTCGAGAGCACCGCGACGGGCGCATGGGGCGCGCCGTTGCGGCTCAAGGCAAAGATCTCGGGAACGGGGCTCGATGCCGAAGCGGAAGGCTCCGCCGAACCATGGGCACCGGAGGCAAAGGCCGTTCTCGGCTTGAAGGTTCGCAGCGCCGATTTCGCCCCGCTGCTCGATCTCAAACCGGCGGATACGCTGGCGCAGAACATCGGCCTGTCCTCGCGCGTGCAGCTCACCGGCAACAAGCTCACCTTCGACGATCTCGACAGCAGCGTCGGCGGTTCGCGCCTGCGCGGCCGCGTGGCGGTGACGCTCGGCGAGGAAAAGGAGATCGAGGGTGAGATCGGCGCCGACCAACTCGCGCTGACGCCGGCCCTTGCCCTGGCGCTCGGTGTCGCCGGACACGATGCCACTGAGCCGCTCGGCCGCGGGCTTGCGAAGGGGTGGCGCGGCAGCATCGCGTTTCAGGCGTTGCGCGGCCTGCTACCGGGCGGAAGCGAATTGCAGCCGGTGAGCGGGGTCGTCAAGAGTGACGGCAAGTCGCTGACCTTCGACGCCATCAAAGGCAAGATCGGCGGTGGCGATGTCACGGCCACGATCGATGCAAGGCCAGGCGCGCACGGAATTGCCTTGAACGCGAGCGTCCAGCTTTCCGGTGTCGACGGCGCGGCGCTGCGCTATCGCAATCTCGCGATGCCTGCCGGCCGGGCGTCGATGCAGATGACGCTGACGACCCAGGGCCGCAGCGCCTCGGCGCTGGCGGGCGCGCTGTCCGGCAGCGGAACGCTGACGCTGGAGGCGGCCAGGATCTCAGGCCTCGATCCGCGCGCTTTCGAAGTGGCGGTCCGCGCCAATGACAACGGGCAGGCCAAGGACGACGTCCGATTGAAGCAGATCGTCGAATCCGCACTTCCGGCCGGCGCGCTTGCGGTGCCTTCGGCGCAAATCCCGTTCACCATCAGGGACGGCCGGCTTCGCGTCGGCGCGACGACGCTGGACGGCAATGGCGTGCGGGCCATCGTCTCCGGCGGATACGATATCGCCGCCGATCAGGCAGATGTCCGCGCCGCCCTTTCGCTGACGATGACGACCGGACGTCCGGAGATTCAACTGCTTGCCGTGGGGACACCCGATGCGCTGAGCCGCAGCGTCGACGTTGCCCCGTTATCTTCGTGGCTGGCGGTGCGTGCGATCGATCACGAAACGCGAAGGCTCGATGCCATCGAGCGCGGCGAGCCGCCGCCGTCGTCGCCGCCGCCAATCGTGCTGCCTACGGAGGGGCAGTTGCCGATTCCGGAGGCAGTGCCGAGCGCGCCGGTCATCGCGCCAAAGGGGCGCGACCCACGGCGACCTCCGGCGAAGAAGACGACCGCGCCGCGTCCGCCCGTCGTCAACGCGCCGCCGGCGCCTGTCGCAGGCCAGCCGCAGGTTGCACCGCTGCCGCCGCCGATCGACGTCAGGCCCGCGCCGGGCGCCGCCAAGCCGAAGCCGCGTCCGCCGCTTGCGCTGACGCCGCAGTTCGCCAATCCACCGCCGCGCTCGAACTAGCCGAGCACGATCTCCCGGTTAATCCCGATCGCCTTCAGAAATGCCTCGTCGTGGCTGATCGCGATCAGCGCGCCGTCGAATCCTTTTAGTGCACTCTCGAGCTCCTCGATTGAGGCGAGATCGAGATGGTTGGTCGGTTCGTCCAGCAGCAGGAGCAGAGGCGGCTGCGGTCGTGCGAACACGCAGGCCAGACCCGCACGCAGCCGCTCGCCGCCACTGAGAGAAGCCGCGATCTGTAGGGCCGCGCGATTGCGGAACGCAAACCGCGCCAGGGCGGCGTGCGCCGCATTGGCCGAGAGGTCCGGATTGAGGCGCCGCAGATTGTCGAGGATGCTTAGCTCGGGATCGAGCAGGCCGACATGCTGATCGAGCACGGCAATACGGTCGGTGAGGCGGCTGATATCGCCGCTCGCGGGGTTCAACTCACCGGTGAGCAGGCGGAACAAGGTGGTCTTGCCAGAACCGTTGGCGCCGCGGATGGCGATCCGCTCGGGTCCGCGAACCTCGAACGACAGCGGACCGAACAGACGGCGCTCCCCGAAAGCCATCACCACGTCCCTGAGGGCGACGAGTTCGCGGCCGCCGGGCAGATGGGTGCGCGGTAGATCGATCGAAAGCGGTGTCAGGATTTCGACTTGCGCTTTGGCCGTTTCCAATGCTTCGGTGCGCTCGCCGAGCAGGCGGCTGGCAAGCCCGCTTTCGCGCGCGGCGCTGTTCTCGGCGCGCTCCTTCTCGCGGTCCATGAACATTTTGTCCTCGATGCCCTTGGCGCGCCAGGCGCGGCCGGCCTTGTCGCGGCGCGCCTTCTTTTCCCGCGCCTTCTGCACTGCGCGCTCGGTATTGCGCAATGCATCCGAGGCGCGGTCGATGTCATCGGCGGCGCGGGCCCGCGCCGCCTCACGCGCCTTGGCAAACTCCGGCCACGCGCCGCCGAACAGGGTGATTCCGACCGGCGTCAGTTCGACGATGCGGTCGACGCGTTCGAGCAGCGTGCGGTCGTGGCTGGCAACGAGTACGCCGCCCTGCCAGCGTTCGAGCATCTGCGCCACGGCCTGTCTTCCGTCGGTATCGAGATTGTTGGTCGGCTCGTCCAAGAGCAGCAGATCCGGCGCCTCGATCAAAAGCCGCGCCAGCGCCACCCGCGTTCGCTCGCCGCCGCTCAAGGAGACGATCGGGCGATCCAGCGGCAGCGACGGCAGTCCGGCCTCGATCAGCGCCGCTTGTATTCGCGCTTCCAGCGTCCAATCCGCTTCCGTCGCGTCATCAAGCGATCCTTCGCCGCGTTCGAGCCGGCGCAGGCGGGCGAGGCCGCCGGCGACGCCAAGCGCCTCGTCGGTCGTCAGCCGTTCGTCAGTCAGTTGTGCGAGCATGCCGATCGAGCCGATGCGTTGCAGCGATCCGCCGGCAGGTTCGATCTCGCCCGCAATCAGGCGCAGCAATGAGGATTTGCCGCAGCCGTTGCGACCGACAAGGCCGGTGCGCTCGCGCCCTATGGCGAGCGTCAATCCGTCGAACAGCGAGCGTCCGTCAGGCGTGGCGAGGGAGATGGAATCCAGAACGAGAAAGGCAGGCATGGAGAGCTTCCGAAAATGGACTGAGGTCGCGAGGCGCGGTCAGCTTTGCGATGTCCATTTCTCTCTCCAGGGGGTCTCTACGCTTCTTCAGCCGGTTTTCGCCGGGTTCCGTCGGCCGCTTTTACGGGGACTGCAACGACCGTCAATTAGATACGCATTGCCGTCACTCGTCCAGCCAGGCAGGGCGCAAACGGTTCGCGCGGGCCTGGCGGGAATACTTCATTCGCGGCGGGGTCTCTACCTCCGGCTGGACCATGGATGCGCTCACGCAAGGAAAACCGGAGGTTTGCATGATGAAGTCGGCAATCAAGTTCGCTACGCTGGCGTTGTTTTCAATGGCTGTGATGGCATCGCCGCCATCCGTTCCCGCCTTTGCCGCGGGAGGCGGCGGTGACCCGCCTTCGGCCAACCCGCCGCCGCCGGACACCAGATCCGCTCCCAAATCGACCTCGAAGTCGAAGAAGAAGCCCCCCAAACAGTCGAGCACCGACGATGATGATGCGTTCCGGAAAGCGTACCGTGCCGCGCATGCGACGATCTATGAGCGTAACGACTTTGCTGGTGCCATCGAGCAGCTAAAGGCGCTCGGCCGTGACGATAACGCTGACGTTGCCAATCTGATCGGCTATTCCTATCGCAAGCTCGGCGACTACAGGCTGTCGCAAGTTTGGTACGAGCGCGCGTTGAAGGCGGATCCGAACCACGTGCTGACCTGGCAGTATTACGGCCTGTGGCAGGTCGAGCAGGGCAATCGCGACCAGGCGTCGTATCATCTGACGCGGATCGCGGCGATTTGCGGTACGGCTTGTGAGGAGTATCGATCGCTGGCCGCGGCGCTCGAAAAGCCGCCCGGCACCGGACTCGTTTATTGAGCTTATGACGTAACAGGGCGGGTGCGTTGCGACGCGCTCGCCTGATCGAGGCTTACGCCTGCGGCCGCGGCGCGTCCGGCGCGGCGGCCGGCATGGCGCGGGTACGGAAATAGTCGAGCACGAAGAGACGGATTGCCGAGGACAGGTTGCCCTGCTGGCGATTGCTGTCGATCTCGCCGACGAGTTCGGACAGCGTCATGTTCCGCAGGCCCGAGATTTCCTTCATCCCGTTCCAGAAAGCTTCTTCGAGGCTGACGCTGGTCTTGTGACCGGCAACGACGATCGAGCGTTTGACGACGGGCGACTTCATGATGCGTCTCCGTCCTCGAGCTTGTGCTGGTCCAGAAGATCGCCGGCGCGATCCTTGCGACGTTCATCGAGCGTGCGTTCGGCCTTGGTCCGGCCAAAGCGCGCGCGGTTGGCATCGGCTTGCTTTGCCGATTGTTCCCGTTCAGTACGCTTCTTGAATCGCTTCAGATTGATCACGTCTCCCATGCTCGCCTCCATCATCCGGCGACTCGAAGACATGATGATTCATGGGGCGGAAAAACGTCGCGTCGTGCGCAAGCAAATTTGATGGTCATTCGGAATCCCCGTCTACCGGCTCTGATAGCATCAAAAAATACATTTCGCTCTGCGAAAAACCGAATAATTCCTGCTCCTACCATGCGTCAACACAACGGCGATAGATGATCCACCTCATTCTTCAGGTATCATCCATAATTTATATCTCTCATCCGTAGTTTCCCGGGGGGCGATGCGGCGATCAACCCGGGTGTGTCATTTTGTCCGGCTGCACCAGACGTTCGAATTCGGGGGCGTCCACAAATCCGAGGCGCACAGCCTCTTCCTTCAATGTCGTTCCGCGCGCGTGCGCCGACTTGGCGACCTTCGCCGCGTTGTCGTATCCGATCCTGGGAGCCAGTGCTGTGACCAGCATCAGCGAGCGCTCCATCAATTCGCGGATTCGCTTTTCGTCGGCGCGGATGCCCACCACGCAATGTTCGGTGAACGAGCGCGCCGCGTCCGACAGCAGTTGAATGGAATGCATCATACAATATGCCAATACGGGTTTGTAAACATTCAATTCGAAATGCCCCTGACTACCGGCGACGGTGACGGCGGTCTGGTTGCCGAACACCTGACAGCAGACCATGGTCATCGCTTCGCACTGAGTCGGGTTGACCTTGCCGGGCATGATCGACGAGCCCGGTTCGTTTTCCGGCAGGATCAATTCTCCGAGACCGGAACGCGGGCCCGAACCCAACAGGCGAATATCATTGGCGATCTTGAACAGGCCGGTCGCCACCGAATTGATCGCGCCGTGCACCAGCACATAGGCGTCGTTGCAAGCCAGCGCCTCGAACTTGTTGGGCGCGCTGGTGAACGGCAGCCTTGTGATTTTCGCGACATCCCTGGCGAACAGCTTTGCAAATTTCGGCTTCGAGTTGAGACCGGTTCCAACCGCGGTGCCGCCTTGCGCGAGCGGGAACAGTTCCTTCACCGTGGTTCGCAGCCGCGCGATCGCGCTCTCGACCTGCGCGGCGTAGCCCGAAAATTCCTGCCCCAGTGTCAATGGCGTTGCGTCCTGGGTGTGGGTTCTCCCGATCTTCACGATCTTGGCGAACGCCTTTTCCTTCTTGCGCAATTCGCGATGCAACTCGTCGAGCGCCGGAATCAGGTCGGCGAGGATGCGTCCGGCGGCAGCGATATGCATCGCCGTCGGGAATGAATCGTTCGACGACTGACTCATGTTGACGTGGTCGTTGGGATGAACCGGTTTCTTGGCGCCGAGTTCGCCGCCCAGCATCTGGTTGGCGCGATTGGCGATCACCTCGTTGAGGTTCATGTTGGTCTGGGTGCCCGAGCCGGTCTGCCAGACGACCAGCGGGAAGTGATCGTCGAGCTTGCCTTCGATCACCTCGCGTGCGGCGCGGATGATGGCGCTGGCTCTGCGTGCATCGAGCAGTCCGAGCTCCCGGTTGGTTTGGGCGGCGGCGAGCTTGACGATGCCGAGCGCATGGACGATCGCGATCGGCATGCGGTCCTGACCGATCTTGAAATTTTGTCGCGAGCGCTCGGTTTGCGCGCCCCAATAGCGGTCGGCGGGAACGTCGATCAGACCGAAGCTGTCGGTCTCGCTGCGGGTAGATCTGTTTCCGGATGTTCTTGCTCGAGCCATGCGTATGTCCGTTGCGCCGTGAAGGGGCGGAACGCGTACACTACAGCGTAGCGGAGTTTCTCGCGCTTAGATTATTTCTTGCGGAAACGATCCAGTCGCACCACTTCAGCGCCTTCGCTCGTCTTTGCCGGCTCGTCCTCGATTTCCGGGGCGGGCTCCGGCGCGGCGACGGGCAGGGCGGACGGCGCGGAAACCGCCGGCACCTTCGCCGCGGGCGCTTCTGTCGCCGTTTCCGACGGCTCGAATTGCAGGCCGAACTGTACCGACGGATCGAGGAAGCTCTTGATCGCCGCGAACGGCACCACCAGCCGCTCGGGGATGCCGCCGAACGACAGGCCGACCTCGAAACGATCCTCCGTCACCACCAGATCCCAGAACTGATGCTGCAGGATGATCGTCATCTCTTCCGGATATTGCGCCAACAGCCGCGGCGACAGCTTCACGCCGTCGGCGGTGGACAGGAAGGTGATGAAGAAATGATGCTCGCCGGGCAGGCCGTGTTCGGCCGCGTCAGCAAGCACGCGGCGCAGCACTCCGCGCAGCGCGTCGCGCGCCAGCACGTCATAACGGATGTGATCGGTCGCCATGGTCGTCCTGTCAGGTTTTATGGCTGCCGGTCCCCCGACTCGCCCCTTTGCCCCCATGCTACCCCGGCGGGAGCCGCAGGTCAGCAGGCGCGACGGATCGAATTTGCAGCAACGGTTCCGTCGGCCGGAAATGAAAAGAATTAAGTGGAGGCTTCTGTTGCCAGGTGCCTCCGAACCCCGCCTAGCGGAGCTTAACCCGCTAGGACTTTAGATCGGTCTTTCAAACTGCGTTACGCAGCCTGAGCAACCGGAGCATAGTTGTCGTTTGCAACTATTGCATAGCCCGATAACGGCGGAACAATACCGGGAAAAAACTCGTCCTTTACGCCCTCGTCGATCCTGGTTCGCCCCCGCCGAAACCCACCACGGGAGGGTGGGCTTGGGTGGAGGCGCCGGGTACTGCCCCCGGGTCCGAATGGTTTATTGCGACGGTCATTTATTTCCATAGCCGGCGAACCGGCACCCCCAATATAGGGTGCAGGTTCGGAGAAAGACAGGGCCAAAGGCGCTGAACAGGAGGGGAACATGGCCCCCAACTTTCGGTTTGCTGTCGCTCAGTTGCGGTTTCGTCACGGATTCGACGATTCCAAAATGTGCCGGTCACGTTCGTTGCACTAATTGTGCGCAGTCGCTGCCATCCCCAGCGTTCGCCCTTCGTAAGGTGATCGGCAATTCGCTCGCGTGTGTTGCAGCGCGCCAACCGGAAAAGTTGCGATCTGTGTGCTCTTTATGGGTCTGATGGCGGCTTTGGCCGCTCCGTTTACCGTTGGCGCTGGAGTGCTTTGGGTTTTGCTGGCGTTGTCTGACGAAAGTCGCTAGGCAGTTTCCGGGACAAGTATCCAGGTTATCCAAGCAAACGGGCGCGAAGCCTGTCTTGGGGAGGAGAGATATCCATGAATGCTACGCCGGGCCATGCGCCGGTCAAATCCATCATGCCGAAATGGGTTCGCAACCCGCAGGAGTTTGTCGGCGGAATTGCCTTGATGGCGATTGCCGTGTTCGCTCTTTGGGCGTCGAGCGACTTGCAGGGCATGCGCGGGTTTTCGTTCGGCGCCGGTACCGCGCCGCGGATGTTCGGATTTTTGCTGCTGGGACTAGGCGCCCTCATTACCGCCGTCGGCGTTGTCACCGAAGGGCCGCACCTTGCGAAATACCATTGGCGTGGACCGTTTTTCGTGACGATCGCGATTTTGACGTTTGCCTTCACGATCCGACCCATGGGAATGATCTTTGCCGCCATGGCCGCCTTCTTGATCGCGGCATGCGGGTCACCAGAGACCCGGTGGAAGGAAACGCTGATCGTTGCCGTCTGCCTGACGACGTTTTGCAGCCTGCTGTTTCCGTACGCGCTCGGACTGCCGTTGCAGCTCCTGCCGACTTTCATGATCCGGTGAGGGTGCGATGGGAGATATCTTTACAAATCTTGGACTCGGCTTCGGCGTCGTTTTCCAGTTCGTGCAGTGGACACCCGCCTTTCTTGGCGGAATTTCCATTCCGATCCCGGTCAATATTCTGCTGTGCTTGATCGGCGCACTGGTTGGTACGCTGGTTGGTGTGCTGCCCGGCATCGGCACCATCGCCACGGTGGCCATGCTACTGCCGATCACGTTTGGCCTGCCCCCGGTAGGCGCACTGATCATGCTGGCAGGCATCTATTACGGCGCGCAATATGGCGGCTCGACCACGTCGATCCTGGTCAATATTCCAGGTGAGGCCGGCTCGGTGGTCACCGCGCTTGACGGCTTCCAGATGGCGAAAAGAGGCCGCGCCGGTCCGGCGCTCGCGATTGCCGCGATCGGATCGTTCTTCGCTGGCTGCGTCGCGACCGTGCTGATCGCCCTGCTGGGTGCGCCGCTCACCAGGATAGCGCTGGCGTTCGGACCTGCCGAATACTTCTCGCTGATGGTGCTCGGCCTGATCTTCGCGGTTGTGCTCGCGAAAGGCTCGGTGCTGAAGGCGATCGCGATGATCGTGCTCGGCCTGCTGCTTTCGATGGTCGGATCCGACATCGAGACCGGTGCGTCTCGCATGGCCTTCAACATTCCCGAACTGGCTGACGGTCTTGGCTTTGCCACGCTGGCGATGGGATTGTTCGGCTTTGCAGAGATCATTCGCAATCTCGACGCCGGCGGCGAAACCGATCGCAAGCTGGTCCAGGAGAAGGTGTCGGGACTGATGCCGACGCGGAGGGATCTCAAGGAGACAGCCCCTGCGATCTTGCGCGGCACCGTGCTCGGATCGATTCTCGGCATTCTGCCGGGCGGCGGCGCCGTGATCGCATCATTCGCGGCATACACGCTCGAGAAGAAAGTCGCGAAAGATCCGTCGAAGTTCGGTCATGGCGAAATCCGCGGCGTCGCAGCACCCGAGAGTGCCAACAATGCCGCAGCCCAGACTTCGTTCATTCCATTGCTGACGCTTGGTATTCCGCCGAACGCGGTGATGGCGCTGATGGTCGGCGCAATGACGATTCACGGCATCGTGCCCGGTCCCCAGGTGATGCAGAAACAACCGGACCTGGTGTGGGGCATGATTGCCTCGATGTGGGTTGGCAATCTGATGCTGCTGATCATCAACCTGCCGCTGGTCGGGATATGGGTGCGGCTGTTGCGCGTGCCGTACCGGTTGATGTTCCCTTCGATCGTGGTTTTCTGCTGTATCGGCATCTACTCCGTGAACAACGCACCAACCGACGTCATGATCGCCGGTGCGTTCGGTTTGGTCGGCTACTGGCTGATCAAGCACGATTTCGAGCCGGCTCCCTTGCTGCTCGGGATGGTGCTCGGGCCGCTGATGGAAGAAAACCTGCGCCGCGCACTCCTGATTTCGCGCGGTGACTGGTCAGTCTTCCTGACGCGCCCATTGTCGGCGGTATTGATGGCGATTGCAGCCGCGTTGCTTATCCTTGCGGTGCTGCCGTCGCTGCGCAAGAAGCGCGATGAGGTGTTTGTGGAATCGGAGAACTGACCTGCGTCGGTGCGCCGCAGCCCGAAGTCTGGTCGACTTCGGGCTAATTTTCTATGCCATGGAAAATGCCGGCCGGGGGGCTCGGCATTGCAACGGATCGCGGAGATCAAAATGAATTTGTACGGTCGCTCGCTTGCGAGCAGTTTTCTGGCAGTGCTTGCGGGGCTGGGCTTATTTTCTTCGCAGGCTCAAGCTCAGGCTTATCCGACGCGCAATATCACCATGATCGTGCCGTTTGCGGCGGGCGGACCGACGGACGTCATCGCGCGCATCGTCACCGGCCATATGGCGCAGACGCTCGGTCAAACCATCATCATCGAAAACGTGGTCGGCGCCGGCGGCACCACCGCCACCACCCGCGCCGCGCGCGCCGCCAATGACGGCTATACGCTGATCACGGGGCATATGGGCACGCATGCGGCTTCTGTGCCGCTCTATCCCAAGCTCGCCTATCACCCGGAAAAGGACTTCGAGCCGGTCGGACTGCTCGCCGGCACGCCGATCCTGATCCTGGCGCGCAAGGATTTTGCGCCAAAGGACCTCAAGGAATTCATCGCCTACGTCAAGGCGAACGAGTCCAAGGTCAACGCGGCGCATGCCGGCGTCGGCTCGGTCTCGAACGTATCATGCGAACTGCTGAACTCGGTTCTGGGCGTCAAGCCGATCGGCGTTCCCTTCAACGGCACCGGTCCGGCGATGAACGCGCTGGTGGCCGGTCAGGTCGACTACATGTGCGACCAGATCGTCAATGCCGTGCCGCAGATCAACGGCGGCACCATCAAGGCCTATGCCGTGGCGACGCCAGAGCGTAACCCCTCGCTGCCCAATGTTCCCACCACCGCCGAGGCTGGCCTGCCGGCCTTCCAGGCCCAGGCGTGGAACGCGATCTTCGCGCCCAAGGGAACGCCCCCGGATGTCGTCGCCAAGTTGAACGCTGCGATCGTCAAGGCGCTCGACGACGAGGCCGTGCGCAAGCGCCTGCTCGAACTCGGCAGCGTCATACCGCCTGCCGCCGATCGTACGCCGGCGGCGCTGGGAACGCTGGTGAAGAGCGAAATCGCGAAGTGGACACCGGTGGTCAAGCCGGTGAATTAATCCCTGTAATCAGACGGATAGGCGAGGGGCGGAACGCGGGTTCCGCCCCTTGTCGTTTGTTCGGAGAGCGATCATTTTTCCGGGTATAATCGGGGTGCGAAGCCGAATCGGCGTGTCGATCGGATGTCCCGGCCGTTAAAATTCGCCGTTCCGACAAAGGCCTGAAGCACCAGCCATGAACCAGTACCACGACCTGCTCGAACGTATCCTCAGCGACGGCGCGGAGAAGCACGACCGCACCGGCACCGGCACGCTGTCGATCTTCGGTCATCAGATGCGGTTCAATCTCTCGGCCGGTTTTCCGATGCTGACCACCAAGCGGCTGCCGCTGAAGGCGATCGTGCATGAATTGCTCTGGTTCCTGGCCGGCGACACCAACACCAAATATCTCAGGGATCACGGCGTTTCGATCTGGGATGAATGGGCCGACGCCAACGGCGATCTCGGCCCGGTCTACGGATCGCAATGGCGCTCGTGGCCGGCGCCGGACGGGCGCAGCATCGACCAGATTTCGAACGTCATCGACATGATCAGGCGTAACCCGGATTCACGGCGGCTGATCGTGACCGCCTGGAATCCGGCCGACGTCGACAAGATGGCGCTGCCGCCCTGTCACTGCCTGTTTCAGTTCTATGTTGCGAACGGCAAGCTCTCCTGCCAGCTCTATCAGCGCTCGGCCGACGTGTTCCTCGGCGTGCCCTTCAACATCGCGTCCTATTCATTGCTGACGATGATGGTGGCGCAGGTGACCGGACTGAAGCCCGGTGACTTCGTGCACTCGCTGGGTGACGCGCATCTCTACTCCAACCACCTCGAGCAGGCGCGGCTGCAACTGACGCGGCCGACGCGGCCGTTGCCGGTCATGAAGATCAATCCTGACGTGAAGGATATCTTCGCCTTCCGCTACGAGGATTTCGCGCTCGAAGGCTACGATCCGCACCCGCACATCAAGGCCGAAGTGGCTGTATGACCAGCGGTGTGAGCATCTGATGTCGCTGACGATCCGCCGCGCGCGCCCGGGCGAAGCGGGACTTGTCCTGTCCTTCGTTCGCGAACTCGCCGAATACGAAAAGCTGCTGCACGAAGTGGAAGCGACCGAGGCCGGTATCGATGCGGCACTGTTCGGCGCCAATCCGCGCCTGTTCTGCGAAATCGCCGAGTGGGACGGAGAGCCGGCCGGCTTCGCGGTCTGGTTCGTGAATTTTTCAACCTTCAGCGGTCGCTCCGGCATCTATCTAGAAGATCTGTTCGTCCGCCCGGCGCTGCGCGGTAAGGGAATCGGCAAGGCGCTCCTGGTGCATCTCGCGAGGGAATGCGTGGCGAACGGTTGGTCGCGCTTGCAGTGGGCGGTGCTCGACTGGAACACGCCGTCGATTGAATTCTATAAGTCGCTCGGCGCGGTCCTGATGGACGAGTGGACGGTGTGCCGGGTCGGCGGTCCGGCGCTGCGCGCGTTAGCGCAAGGGGAGCGCTGATGGAAATCGTTCTCATCGTCGCGGTCGCCGAGAACGGCGTGATCGGAGCCGGGGGTGCCATTCCGTGGCGGCTGAAATCCGACATGGCGCGCTTCAAGGCGCTGACCTCGGGCAAACCTGTCGTCATGGGGCGCAAGACCTTTATCTCGATCGGCCGGCCGCTCCCCGGAAGGACCAATATCGTCGTCACCCGCGACGCTGGTTTTCGCGCCGATGGCGTGGTGGTTACCCATTCGTTCAGCGACGCGAAGGCGATCGCCACCGGCGATGCACTGCGACGTTTCGCCACTGAGATCGCCGTGATCGGCGGCGCGGAAATCTACGCGCAATGGATGGACAGCGCCGATCGCCTGGAGATTACCGAGGTGCATGCCCGGCCCGACGGCGACACGCGTTTCCCGGCAGTCGATGCCACCGCATGGGAAGAGGTGGCGCGCCTGCGGAATCCGGCCGGTCCGGACGATAGCGCCGATTTCTCCTATGTGACATTTCGTCGGCGCCAACAGGGTTAACCTCGCTAACCAATGTTTACATTGACAATTATGGCGTCAGGCATAGCTGCTTGATGCAGGAAGCTTGCGTTGTAAGGGACCTAGCGGTCCCCTATAAAGCCGGGCTGATAGGCGAGGCTGGGCATCCTGCCCAAAACAGGCGGACCCGGGCCTTCGCGGAGGAGAGTTTGCATGCCGTGGAAGAATCAAGGTGGGGGTCCATGGGGCCCGGGTCCGAAGGGACCGTGGGGTTCGGGTCCGCAGTCGGGCGGGCCGAGGCCACCTGATCTTGAGGATCTGCTGCGGCGCGGCCAGGACAAGCTGCAGCAGCTTCTGCCGGGCGGCCATTTCAGCGGAATGGGTATCGCGCTGGTGCTGGCCGGCGCGCTGGTGATCTGGGGATTGTCCGGATTCTTCCGCGTACAGTCGGAAGAACTCGGCGTCGTCTTGCGCTTCGGCAAGCATGTGCGCACCGTCGAGCCCGGGCTGAACTATCATCTGCCCTATCCGATCGAAACCGTGCTGCTGCCGAAGGCGCTGCGCGTCTCCACAATTTCGATCGGCATGAGCCTGATCGACGATCCGGCGCGGCGCGGCCGCACCATGCGGGACGTGCCGGAAGAAAGCCTGATGCTGACCGGCGACGAAAACATCGTCGACGTCGACTTCACGGTGCTGTGGCGGATCAAGCCCAACGGCGTCGGCAATTTCCTCTTCAACATACAGAATCCCGAAGGCACCGTGAAGGCGGTGGCCGAAAGCGCGATGCGCGAGGTGATCGGGCGTTCGCAGATCCAGCCGATCCTCACCGGCGCCCGTAACCTGACCGAGCAGGGCGTTCACGAACTGATGCAGAAGACGCTGGATACCTACGGTTCCGGCGTCCAGATCACGCAGGTGCAGATGCAGAAGGTCGACCCACCTGCGCAGGTGATCGACGCGTTCCGTGACGTGCAGGCAGCGCGCGCCGACTTCGAGCGGCAGCAGAACGAGGCGCAGACCTATGCCAACCGCATCCTTCCCGACGCCCGCGGTCGTGCCGCGCAGATCCTGCAGGTCGCGGAAGGCTACAAGGAACAGGCGGTCGCCGAGGCCATCGGCCAGAGCGCGCGCTTCATGAAGGTGTACGAGGAATACAACAAGGCCAAGGACGTGACGCGGCAGCGAATTTATCTGGAGACGATGGAGCGGATTCTCGGCGGATCCGAGAAGCTGGTCTATGACGGTGGCAACTCGGCACAGAGCATCGTGCCCTATCTGCCGCTCAGCGAATTGACGCCGCGCCGTCCGCCGCCGACGGCTGGTCAGCAGCAGCAGCAGCAGGGAGGCTCGCGATGAGGTCTCCGGTTGCAGGTATTGTCACCCTGATCCTGCTGTTGGCCGTGGTGATCGTGGGCTACAGCTCGGTCTTCACGGTGTCGCAGACCGAGCAGGCGCTCGTGGTCCGGCTCGGCCGGCCCGTTGACGTCGTGTCCGAGCCGGGCCTGAATTTCAAGGCGCCGTTCATCGACACCGTCATCAGCATCGACAAGCGCATCCTCGATCTGGAAAATCCGTCCCAGGAAGTGATCGCCTCCGACCAGAAGCGGCTCGTGGTCGACGCCTTCGCCCGCTACCGGATCAAGAATCCGCTGCGCTTCTATCAGAGCATCGGCTCGATCCAGGCGGCCAACATCCAGCTCACCACGCTGTTGAACGCGGCGCTGCGCCGCGTGCTGGGCGAGGTCCCCTTCATCAACGTGGTGCGCGACGAACGCGAGGGCCTGATGGCGCGCATCCGCGAGCAGCTCGACCGGGAGGCCGATCAGTACGGCATCCAGTTGGTGGACGTCCGTATCCGCCGCGCCGACCTGCCGGAGGCCAACAGCCAGGCGGTCTATCAGCGCATGCAGACCGAGCGGCAGCGCGAGGCGGCCGAGTTCCGCGCCCAGGGCGGCCAGAAGGCGCAGGAGATACGCTCGAGGGCCGATCGCGAGGCGACCGTCATCATTGCGGAGGCCAACTCGACCGCCGAGCAGACGCGCGGCGCGGGTGACGCCGAGCGCAACCGGCTGTTCGCCGACGCTTATGGCCGGGATCCGGATTTCTTCGCCTTCTATCGTTCGATGTCGGCCTATGAGACCGGGCTGCGCTCCAACGACACCCGTTTCCTGCTGCGGCCCGATTCCGAGTTCTTCCGCTTCTTCGCCAATCCGTCGGGCCATCCGCCGGCGGCGGCCGCGGCGGCCGCGGCGCCGAAGCCTTAAACGGCCGGCCCGCACCATACGCAGGTTACGGCGAAGCGGGGGGTCGCTTCGCCGGCATAAAAGCAAAAGGCGCTTGAATAGCGGGGGGATGCCATCCGATGAGGTCCATTGCGTTCGCCGACTTCCTCATCGGTGTTGGCATCCTCTTTGTGCTTGAAGGCCTGATGTTCGCAGCCAGCCCGGCCTGGATGCGCCGGGCGATGAAAAGCGCATTGGCGACGCCCGACAATATCCTGCGGATCGTCGGCATCGTCTCGGCGGTCGTCGGCCTGCTTCTGATCTGGTTCGTGCGGCGGTAAGGTTCCTCGGTCATTTTCGGGATGGTCCGAAGGACCAGTCCTCAGGCGCGCAATTGCGCATCGGGGAATCTTGAGATTCCCCAACGTGCAATCGCACATTGGGGTTTCGCTTCGCGCCCTGGAATGACGGTAATCAACGGCCGCAACTAGCTCTGGCGCCAACGAAATCGTGAGCCGCGAGCCGCCCGTTTTTCGCAGGAATGTCAGGCGCAGATGCTTGCGCCTAGGACCCATTCGGGCGCACTGTGGGCCCAAATTTGAGCCTTTGGAGACGAGCCGACATGACCGGTGCCAGACCCGCCTTGACCAGTCGCCTGCGCCTGATGGGGATTGCGATCTCGCTCGGTGCCGCCAGCATGCTGGCTTCAGTGCCGGCCAGCGCGCGCGGACCGGACGGTATCGCCGACATTGCCGAGAAGGTGATCGATTCCGTCGTCAATATTTCGACCTCGCAGAGCGTGGAGGCCAAGGGCGGCAGGGATACGATGCCGCAATTGCCGCCGGGCTCGCCGTTCGAGGAATTTTTTGACGACTTCTTCAAGAACCGGCGCGGCGCCGTGCCCAAGGGCGGCGACAAGAGCGGCGAAATGCAGCCGCCGCGCAAGACCAATTCGCTCGGCTCCGGTTTCATCGTCGATGCCGCCGGCGTCGTCGTCACCAACAATCACGTCATCGCGGATGCCGACGAGATCAACTTGATCATGAACGACGGCACCAAGATCAAGGCCGAACTGGTCGGCGTCGACAAGAAGACCGACATTGCTGTCTTGAAGTTCAAGCCGGTGAAGCCGGTGACCGCGGTGAAGTTCGGCGATTCCGACAAGCTGCGGCTCGGCGAATGGGTGATTGCGATCGGCAATCCGTTCAGCCTCGGCGGCTCGGTCACGGCCGGCATCGTGTCGGCGCGCAACCGCGACATCAGCCAGGGGCCGTACGACAGCTACATCCAGACCGATGCCTCCATCAACCGCGGCAATTCCGGCGGGCCGCTATTCAACCTTGAAGGCGAAGTGGTCGGCGTCAACACGCTGATCATCTCGCCGACCGGCGGTTCGATCGGCCTCGGCTTCGCGGTGCCGTCGAAGACGGTGGCCGCCGTAGTTGATCAACTCCGGCAGTTCGGCGAATTGCGCCGCGGCTGGCTCGGCGTGCGGATCCAGCAGGTCACCGAGGAGATCGCCGAAAGCCTCAACATCAAGCCCGCCCGCGGCGCGCTGGTCGCCGGCATCGACGACAAGGGGCCGGCCAAGCCTGCCGGCATCGAGCCCGGCGATGTCGTCGTCAAGTTCGACGGCAAGGACGTCAAGGACCCGAAGGATCTCTCCCGCGTCGTCGCCGATACCGCCGTCGGCAAGGAAGTCGACGTGGTCATCATCCGCAAGGGCAACGAGGAAACCCGCAAGGTTACGCTCGGCCGCCTCGAGGATACCGAAAAGGTGCAGCAGGCCGCCGCCAAGACCAAGGAAGACCCTGTTGTCGAGAAGCCGGTGACGCAAAAGGCGCTTGGCCTCGATCTTGCCGCGCTGAGCAAGGACCTGCGGACGAAGTACAAGATCAAGGAGAGCGTGAAAGGTGTCATCATCACCGGTGTCGACGGCTCCTCCGACGCTGCCGACAAGCGGCTCTCCGCCGGCGACGTCATCGTCGAGGTAGCGCAGGAAGCGGTCGCCAGCGCCGCCGACATCAAGAAGCGCGTCGATCAGCTCAAGAAGGACGGCAAGAAATCGGTGCTGCTGCTGGTGTCGAACGGCGAGGGCGAATTGCGGTTCGTGGCGCTCGGCGTGCAGTAATAGATCACATACCGGTTGCCCAAAAATCCCTGTCGTCCCTGCGAACGCGCTAGGGTTTCTACGCATTTTCGAGGGCTCTGCCAGCGACGATGATTTGGAAGCGAGCCATTCCGTTGTGGAAGGTGATTGGTCCGGGTGGCCGATGCGAGGCGTAGCCGGTCCATCCGCCGAGCTTGGCGATGATCCATGCCGCCCACTGAAGAGTGTAGGGGTGATGCGGGTTCTTCTGAAGCTCGGTCCTGCCTTTCATGGTTCTGTTGATGGCGGCAAGTGTTTCGATTTCTTCTGGCGTGAAGGCGCATTTGACCGGCAATTGTCCACCACCATTGCGGGCCTGAACGAGCTGAATGACGATACATGCTGCTTTAGTGGCGATCGCCACGAGCTTGATCAGGGCTTCGGCGCTTTCGAGCTGACTGTCCTCGATACGCAGACCCTGGTTCTTCAGCGAGCGAAACAACTGTTCGATGATCCAGCGCTGCTTGTACCAGGAGACGATCCGCCAGGCATCGGCCGCATTGGCGATCGAATGAGTGGTCAAGAGCAGCCAATGAACGGGCTCAGCCCCCTTCGGGGGGTGCAACTCGACGACTTCCACGAAGCTGACTTCGACACGCTCCGGCAGGTCCTTCACGCCGGGGCGCGCCGGCCGCTTGAGCACGATGGTTCCGAAGCGCAGCGAGAGGTGGGCTTGGCGACCGCGACGATCCATCCGCTGCGGCAGATCGATCACCGCCTTGTTGCAGAAGCGGGCTCGCTCCACCGCTTGATAAAGTGTTCTGCCGTCGGCCAGCGCATGATCATGCATGGCCCGCGTCAGCAGGTGGACGTTGTCGCCGGGCGTCAACGCCCAGTGCGCAAAGAACTCCCCCTCACGGTCATTGATGACAGTGATCATGCGCGCTGCAGCCAAAACCTCGCAGCCCTGCTCGGCCGTCGTCACCCAGCGCGCCGATTCCTTGTTGGCCAACTCACGCTCGTCGTGAGGGGTCTTAACCGTGCCCCTGCGCGTCCACACCTTGCCGCCGGTGAGGCCGAGGCAGGCCCCGCTGTCGGCATCGACCGCCATCATGGCATGCAGCAACACGCCGCGGGCATTGCCTTTGCCGACTTTGCCCAGTCTACGCCGACGTCCCTGCCGCGTTTGAAACTTGACCTCGCTGGTGTCCTGGATCGCCAGCACATGACGCCCGCTGACCACGGTCGCCGTCTGCCTGCTCCAGCCTTCAATCAGTTGATCGGTCGTGACTTGCGGATTGTTCACGAACCGCCAGTACGCCATGTACGCGGCCCAGTCACCCTGCGCCATCTGGCGCAAGCAGACGCTGCGCGTGCAAAGCATAGCCTGAACAAACGCCGCCCCCTTTTATCGAGGCGAACGTCGCCAAACTCGCCAAGTGATAAATCCGGCTCTCGCTGCATCTCCGACGCTCCTTCGAATCAAAGCGTCAGAAACAGAATCATACAAACCGCAAAGCGGGATAACATCATGACGCACCGAGTCAATCTGTCGCGCCAGACGTGTAGAAACCCTAGTGCGTTCGCAGGGACGACGCCAGGATCCTTATCCCCCCACAAACTCCTCGCGCCGATACCCTTGCGCATACAACAGCGCGGTGAGGTCGCCGTAGTCGATCCGCGCGGCGGCAGCGGAAGCAACTGAGGGCTTTGCGTGATAGGCGACGCCGAGGCCTGCCGCCTGGATCATGCCGAGGTCATTGGCGCCGTCGCCGGCCACCAGCGTATCGATCTCGTCGAGATCGAAGGATTCGCGAAGCTCGATGAGCGTAGCCAATTTGGCGGCGCGGCCGAGGATCGGCTCGGCAACCTCGCCGCTGAATTTGCCGTCCTGCACCTTCAACTCATTGGCGCGGTTTTCCTGGAAGCCGATCTTGGCCGCGACCGCATGGGTGAACAGCGTGAACCCGCCGGAGATCAGGCAGGTCCAGGCGCCGTTGGCGCGCATGGTGGCAACCAGCTCGCGGCCGCCCGGCGTCGGCGTGATGCGCTTTGCCAGGACTTCATCGACCACGCCGACGGGCAGGTCCTTCAGGAGCGCGACACGCTCGCGCAGCGCGGGCTCGAATTCGATCTCGCCGCGCATCGCGCGCTCGGTGATGCCTGCGACATGCGCCTTCAGCCCGACGAAGTCAGCCAGCTCGTCGATGCATTCCTGGCCGATCATGGTGGAGTCCATGTCGGCGAGAAAAAGCTTCTTGCGCCTGAACGCGGCAGGCTGCACGACAATGTCGATCGGCAGGTCACCGCGCGCCTGTTGCAGGCGGGTTTCGATCGCCTTGATCTCGTCCGGGCTCTTGACCTGGCTGTCGAAGGGAATGTCGACTGCCACTTCGTCGAACAGCCATTGCGCCGTTCCCGGCGAGGGGAGAACGGCCAGCGCGCCGTCGACGATGGTGGAGTCGAGCGCGGGATTGGCCGGATTGCAGATGAGGGTGGCGACCAGGGACATGCAGGCGTATCAGCTAGATTTGAGCAAGGCCGTGCTTATCGCAGGGCCGACCGCCAGCGGCAAGTCGGCCCTGGCGCTCGAATTGGCGCAAAAGACCGGCGGCGTCGTCATCAACACCGATTCCATGCAGGTCTATCGCGATCTCCGCATCATCACGGCGCGGCCGACGCCGGAGGAGGAAGCGCGCGTGCCGCACCGGCTTTACGGCCATGTCGACGCGTCGGTCAATTTCTCGGCCGGAGCGTGGGTGGCGGATGCTGGAAAGGTGCTCGCAGAGGCGCGCGCGGAAAAGCGCCTGCCGATCTTCGTCGGCGGTTCCGGCCTTTATTTCAAGGCATTGACGCGCGGTCTCTCCGCGGTGCCGCCGATCCCGGCCGAGGTGCGCGAAGCCGTACGCGCCCGGCTGGAACGCGACGGCGTCGAAGCACTGCACGCTGAGCTGGCGCGGCGCGATCCCGTCTCCGCCGAACGCCTGAAGCCGCGCGACCGCGCCCGGATTGCCCGCGCCCTGGAAGTCGTGGAAGCCACCGGCCGCGCACTGCCGGACTGGCATCGCGAGGGCCTGCCGCCGCTGCTGCCTCGGGGCGAATTCTCTGCGCTGTTCCTCGCGCCTGAGCGTGAAAAACTTTACGCGCGGATCGATGCGCGATTCGGCGCGATGCTGGCCGCCGGCGCGCTGGACGAGGTCGCAGCGCTCGCCGCGCGAAAGCTCGATCCCCTGCTGCCGGCGATGAAGGCCCATGGCGTGCCGGCGCTGATCCGGCACCTCAGGGGCGAAATCACGCGCGAGGAGGCCGCCGAAATCGGCCGCGCCGATACCCGCCATTACGCAAAACGGCAATTCACGTGGTTCAGGCACCAACTGCCGGAGTTCGAATGGGTGACGCCGGAGGCGGCGAGGGAGTGGATTGCCAACGTCATTCCGGGGCGCGAAGCGAACTATGGGGCGCCCTTGCGCCCCTGAGAATCTCGAGATTCCGGGTCTGGTCCTTCGGACCAGCCCGGAATGACGGGAAAGCGGTGAGGGGGCCCCGCATGGCTGCACGCATAAAATTCCCCCTCGCCGAAAGCCCGGAACACCGCTACACTGCCTAAATCGCGCCGAGAGCGTCCGTCCCTTGACTTCCGGGGGCCGAACGGTATAACCCGCGCAACCTTTGGGAAGTTCGAGCCGCAAAATGCGTAACATTATTACCAAACTCCTTATCGTCGTCGTACCCAGGCACACCGCCGGGGATGGCTAGCGGCCATCCAAATTCAGGCGGTGTGCATGGGGCCTCTCGGGCCCTTTTTTATTTCCCAAAACAGACAATCGAAAGAAGCCGCGCCGACAAGCGCATCCGGAGCAGACCATGACCGACAAGAGCAACGACTCCAATCAGATGACCGGCGCCGCGATGATCGTGCGCGCCCTCATCGATCACGGCGTCCAGCACATCTTCGGCTATCCCGGCGGCGCGGTGCTTCCGATCTACGACGAAATTTTCCAGCAGAGCGAGGTGGAGCACATCCTGGTGCGGCACGAGCAGGGCGCCGGCCATGCGGCCGAGGGCTATGCGCGCTCGACCGGCAAGCCCGGCGTGGTGCTGGTGACGTCAGGCCCAGGCGCCACCAACATGGTGACGCCGCTGACGGATGCGCTGATGGATTCGATCCCGCTGGTGTGCATCACAGGGCAGGTGCCGACGCATCTGATCGGCAACGACGCGTTCCAGGAATGCGACACGGTCGGCATCACCCGTCCCTGCACCAAGCACAACTGGCTGGTGCGCGACGTCAACGATCTGGCGAAAGTGCTGCACGAGGCGTTCTACGTTGCGACCACGGGCCGTCCGGGACCCGTCGTGGTCGACGTGCCCAAGGACGTGCAGTTTGCGCTCGGCACCTATCATCCGCCGCGCAAATCCGACGTGCATGTGTCCTATACCCCGCGGGTGAAAGGCGATGCGGCACAGATCCGAAAAGCGGTGGCGCTATTGGCTGCCGCCAAGCGCCCGGTGATCTATTCCGGCGGCGGCGTCATCAATTCCGGACCCGAAGCCTCGAAGCTGCTGCGTGAGCTCGTGGATGTCACCGGCTTTCCGATCACCTCGACCCTGATGGGCCTCGGCGCTTACCCGGCGACGGGGAAGAACTGGCTCGGTATGCTCGGCATGCACGGCACCTACGAGGCCAACATGACGATGCATGGTTGCGACGTCATGCTGTGCGTCGGCGCCCGCTTCGACGACCGCATCACCGGCCGGACTGACGCGTTCTCGCCGGGTTCGAAGAAGATCCATATCGATATCGATCCGTCCTCGATCAACAAGAACATCCACGTCGACGTGCCGATCATCGGCGATGTCGGCAACGTGCTCGGCGATTTGCTGCAGGTGTTCAAGGCAGAAGCGAAGAAGCCGGATATCAAGCCGTGGTGGCAGGAGATCGCCAAATGGCGCGCACGCAATTCGCTCGCCTACAAGAAGAGCAATGACGTGATCCTGCCGCAATACGCGATCCAGAAGCTGTTCGAGGCGACGCGCGGCCACGACACCTACATCACCACCGAGGTCGGCCAGCACCAGATGTGGGCGGCGCAGTTCTTCGGCTTCGAAGAGCCGCACCGCTGGATGACGTCGGGCGGACTCGGCACGATGGGCTATGGCCTGCCGGCTGCGCTCGGCGTGCAAGTCGCGCATCCCGACAGCCTCGTGATCGACATCGCCGGCGATGCCTCGGTGCAGATGACGATGCAGGAGATGTCGACGGCGGTTCAGTTTGAGCTGCCGATCAAGATCTTCATCCTGAACAACCAGTACATGGGCATGGTGCGGCAGTGGCAGCAGCTCCTGCATGGCAACCGGCTGTCGCATTCTTACTCCGAGGCGCTGCCGGATTTCGTCAAGCTCGCGGATGCGTTCGGCTGCGTCGGCATCCAGGCGATCAAGCCCGGCGATCTCGACGGCGCGCTCAAGGAGATGATCAAGGTCAAGCGCCCGGTGCTGTTCGATTGCCGCGTCGCCGCGCTGGAAAACTGCTTCCCGATGATTCCGTCCGGCAAGGCGCACAACGAAATGCTGCTGCCGGCGGAAGCAACCGATGAAGCCACCGCCGCGGCGTTTGCCGGCGGCAAGGCGCTGGTGTGAGGACGCGAGGTACAAATTCCGCTGTCATCGCCCGGCTTGACCGGGCGATCCAGTACGCCGCGGCGTCTTCGTTAATCTCGGGGCGTCTCTGGAATACTGGATCCCCGCCTTCGCGGGGATGACGAGCCTATGAGAGGATCGAGAAGTGTTTGACCTCAGAGAGCTCGAACGCGCGCACGAGATCGTGGGGCAGGCGGTGCCGCCGACGCCGGGGCACGCCTGGCCGCTGTTGGCGGAGCGGCTCGGCACAACGGTGATCGTCAAGCACGAGAACCACACGCCGATTGGCGCGTTCAAGGTGCGCGGTGGGCTGATCTATCTCGACCGGCTGAAGCGAGAGCGGCCGAACATATCGGGGATCATTTCCGCCACCCGCGGCAATCACGGCCAGAGCCTCGCGTTCGCGGCTTCCCGCCACGGCGTGCCGGCGGTGATTTACGTGCCGAAGGGCAATTCGGTCGAGAAGAACCGCGCCATGCGCGCGTTCGGCGCTGACCTCGTCGAGCATGGCGAGGATTTCCAAGCGGCCGCCGAAGAAGCCCAGCGCCGTGCCCAGTTCGCCGGCCTTCATATGGTGCCGTCGTTCCATCCGGATCTCGTGCTCGGCGTCGCCACCTACGCGCTCGAACTGTTCCGGACGACGCCCGACCTCGACATTCTCTACGTGCCGATCGGGCAGGGCTCGGGCATCTCCGGCTGCATCATGGCGCGCGATCTGCTCGGGCTGAAAACCGAAATCGTCGGCGTGCAGTCGACCGAAGCGCCGTCCTACGCACTGTCGTTTGCGGCTGGCACGGTGGTGACCACGGAGACCAGCAACGCGCTGGCGGACGGCATGGCGACGCGCATTCCCGATCCGGAAGCATTCGCCATCATCCGCAAGGGCGCCGCGCGCATCGTGCAGGTGACCGACGACGAGGTCGCAGCCGCCGTCCGCGCCTACTGGACCGACACGCACAACCTCGCCGAAGGCGCCGGCGCAGCCCCGCTGGCCGCCGCGCTGCAGGAAAAGCAGAAGCTCGCCGGCAAGCGCGTCGGCCTGGTTCTGTCCGGCGGCAATATCGATTTTGATCTGTTCCGCAAATGGATCGGAACGGATGCCGCCGCCACTGAAAGGGCAATGGCATAATGCAACGAACACCAGCCAGGTATTTGCTGTCATCGTCCGGCTTGGCCGGACGATCCAGTACGCCGCGGCCCGCGATCCATCGCAGGCGCCGGCGATTACTGGATGCCCGCCTTCGCGAGCATGACAATGGAGAATGACAAGGGGACGACCATGAACCAGCCCGCATCCGCCTACTTCCTGGAAGAGCGCCACGATCCTAACGAGACGCACACGCTCTCGGTCCTGGTGCAGAACGAGCCCGGCGTGCTGGCGCGCGTGATCGGCCTGTTTTCGGGGCGCGGTTATAACATCGACAGTCTCACCGTCTCCGAGACCGAGAGCCACAAACATCTCTCGCGCATCACCATCGTCACGACGGGCACGCCGACGGTGATCGAGCAGATCAAGCATCAGCTCGACCGCATGATCCCGGTTTACCGCGTCGTCGACATGACCATTACCGGCCGCTCGATCGAGCGGGAACTCGCCATGGTGAAGGTGCGTGGCCGCGGCGACAGCCGGGTCGAGGCGCTGCGGCTGGCGGACGCATTCCGTGCCCGCGTGATCGACGCCACGACCGAGAGTTTTGTGTTCGAGATCACAGGCAATTCATCCAAGATCAGTCAATTTATCGACCTGATGCGCCCGCTCGGCCTTGTCGAGGTGTCGCGCACTGGCGTTGCCGCGATCGGGCGCGGGCCTGAGGGGATGTGAACATGCTGGCGCGTGACTGGTATTACACTCAAAGGCGGCGACTCGGGCTCGATTCGGCGGTCGCCTCGATCTACGACCGGCATGACGACAGCGACGAGCGCACACGGGCCGCGCTCACCATGCTCGGCGTGCAGCGCGGCTGGCGCGTGGCCGATATCGGTTGCGGCAACGGTGTACTGGCCTGCGAAGCGGCGTTGATGGGGGCCGAGGTCGACGCAATAGATATTTCGCCGGCGATGCTGGCGCTCGCCAATATCCAGGCCCGCGACCGCAAGGTTGCGATCCGCACCCAGCCGGCAGGCCTCCTGAGCTTTGCCTACCAGCCCAATTCCTACGACCTGATCGTCAGCGAATTCACGCTGCACCATCTGCCGGACTTCTGGAAGGCGGTGGCGCTGGCAAGGATCTATGCCGCGCTGAAGCCCGGCGCGAATTTCTACCTGCGCGACATCGTGTTCGTCAGCATGCCCGACGGCACCGAGCGCGATGTCGAGCAGTGGGCCGATTTCACCATCAAGAACCACGATTTCCAGCGCGAAGGCGTGGTCACCCATATGCGCGACGAGTACTCGACCTTCGGCTGGGTGATCGAGCGCATGCTGACCGATATCGGCTTCACGCTGGAATCGGTCGACTACCACGCGCCGCTGCACGGCACCTACATCCTGCGCAAGCCAAAGCCGGATCAACAGAGCTAGAAAAAAATGAAACCGGCCGATGTTTGCATCGCCGTGCTGGTAGCGGTGATCTGGGGGCTTGCTTTCGTCGCCAGCCGGATCGCGCTCGACGAGTTTTCGCCGGAATTGATGACGACGCTGCGCTTTTCCATCGCGGCCTTGCCCTGCCTGTTCGTGGCGCGACCCAAGGTTTCCTGGACGGTGCTGGTCGCGATCAGTTTCACGCTGTTCCTCGGCCAGTTTCTCGCCCAGGCTTTTGCCATCGCCTATGGCGTTCCCGTCGGTCTTTCCAGTGTGATCGTACAGAGCCAGGCGCTGTTCACCATCGGCTTTGCCGCGCTGTTGTTTCGCGAGCGGCCGGGCGCGGGGCAGACCATCGGCATTGCTATCGCCACCGCAGGCCTACTGATGATCTGCGGCACCGTCGGCTACGATTTCAGCGTCAGCGCCTTCGCGATCTTGATGATCTCGCCGCTCAGCTTCGCGGCCGGCAATCTGCTGCTGCGGCGCGCGCAGGGCGTGCCGATGTTCGACCTGTTCGCGTGGCTGTGTCTGGTCGCGGCAGTTCCGCTGTTTGCTTTGACGCTGGTGAGCAACGGCCCGCAGCCGACCTGGCATGCGCTGACCCACATGTCCCTCACCGGTTTGTTGTGCATGATTGGCCTCGGCGGCGTCTCCACCAGCATCGCCTACTGGCTGTGGGGCCGGCTGCTGCGGGATTACCCGGCGGCGCAGGTGGTGCCGTTCGCGCTATTGGTGCCGTTCGTCGGTTCCGCTGCATCGAGCGTCGTGTTCGGTGAGACGTTCGGGCCGCTACGGCTTGCCGGCATGGTCACCGTGGTCGGCGGCATTGCCGTCATGTTGCTGTCCAAACCTACCAAGGCTTCAGAAAAACAAGTTCTGCCAAAGATCGCATGAGGCCCCCATGTCGCAATCGCTGCTGATCGCCTTCATCATGTTCGCCACCGTTATGTTCTTCACGCCGGGGCCGAACAACATCATGCTGCTGTCGTCGGGGCTCACTTATGGCTTCCGTCCGACCATCCCGCACATCATGGGAATCACGGTCGGCTTTGCCTTCATGGTCGGGGCGGTCGGCCTCGGGCTCGGGACCATCTTCATTGCCTATCCGGTGCTGCAGACCATCCTGAAATATGCCGGCGTGGTCTACCTGGTCTATCTGGCCTGGGCGATTGCGATGTCCGAGCCGCCATCCGCGGATCAGGACAGCCGGGGTCGCCCGATGACGTTCTGGGGCGCGGCGATGTTCCAGTGGGTCAACGCCAAGGGCTGGGTCATGGTGATCGGCACCATCACCGCCTATGCAGCGATCGCCGCCTATCCCTGGAATATCGCGATCCAGGTCGGCTTAAGCCTGCTCCTGGGCATCCTGTCGTGCACGGCCTGGGCCCTGTTCGGCACCGCCCTGCGGCCGATCCTGACCTCCCGCCGGGCGGTGCGCGCCTTCAACATCGTGATGGCGGTGCTGCTCCTGGCCTCGCTCTACCCGGTCTTCATGGACGCATGATGCCGCACCGGGCCATGCATAAACGGGTTTCCCCTTCGAGGGAAAATGCTCTAGACAACGCCGGAAATTCGCGGGCGACCGGCGGTCCCACCTGTCCAAATGCCTGATTAACCGGCCTTTTTGGCCATCGATTGAGGAAACGACCATGCGTGTTTATTACGATCGCGACGCCGACCTGAACCTGATCAAGGGCAAGAAGGTCGTCATCGTCGGCTATGGCAGCCAGGGCCACGCCCATGCGCTGAACCTGAAGGACTCCGGCGTCAAGGAAGTGGCGATTGCGCTGCGCAAGGGCTCGGCCTCGGCCAAGAAGGCTGAAGCCGCCGGCTTCAAGGTGATGGAAGTCGCCGAGGCCGCCAAATGGGCCGACCTCGTGATGATGCTGACCCCCGACGAGCTGCAGGGCGACATCTATCGCGAGCACCTGCACGACAACATGAAGAAGGGCGCGGCGCTGGTATTTGCGCACGGCCTCAACGTCCATTTCAACCTGCTCGATCCCCGCGCCGACCTCGACGTGCTGATGATCGCTCCGAAGGGCCCCGGCCATACCGTGCGCTCGGAATATCAGCGCGGCGGCGGCGTGCCCTGCCTGATCGCGATCGCCAAGGACGTCTCCGGCAATGCCCATGACCTGGGTCTCAGCTACGCCTCCGCGATCGGCGGCGGCCGGGCCGGCATCATCGAGACCACCTTCAAGGAAGAGTGCGAGACCGACCTGTTCGGCGAGCAGGTGGTGCTCTGCGGCGGCCTGGTCGAATTGATCAAGGGCGGCTACGAGACCCTGGTCGAGGCCGGCTACGCGCCGGAGATGGCCTATTTTGAGTGCCTCCATGAAGTGAAGCTGATCGTCGACCTGATCTATGAAGGCGGCATCGCCAACATGAACTATTCGATCTCCAACACCGCCGAGTACGGCGAATACGTCACCGGACCGCGCATCGTCACCGACGAGACCAAGAAGGAGATGAAGCGGGTGCTCAACGACATCCAGTCCGGCAAGTTCGCCCGGGACTGGATGCTGGAGAACAAGGTCAACCAGACCTCGTTCAAGGCGACCCGCGCCAAGCTCGCCCAGCACCCGATCGAGGAAGTCGGCGCCAAGCTCCGCGACATGATGCCGTGGATCAAGAAGGGCGCGCTGGTCGACAAGACGAAGAACTGAGGCGGGTCCGATCAGCGTAAGGTGGGCAAAGCGCAGCGTGCCCACCACTTGGATGGCGCGGCGGATACACGGTGGGCACGGCGCAAAGAGCGCCTTTGCCCACCCTACGGCTGGTCAGGATGAGCGCCGGTACCGCAACACCAAATGTTAAACCTTGCTCGGCATGATCCGGCGAGATCGCAACAGCGGTCTCGCTGTTTCCTTGAGGGATTGATGCTTCAAGCACATTCTTCAACGCGCCGCACGAAGCGCGCCAGCCGTGCTCAAGCGAAGAACTGACGCTTCATGCACATTCTTGGGTAGGAAGCAGCTCAACAACTACATTAGCGACAGAAAAGTCAGCGTTTACCGAGTCGAAGCTCGGTTGCTTAATGTGCATTCTCGTCCATTGAACGAGATCCGCATTCGCTAGACAGTCGGACAAGCAGTGGTCTCGGCCATTCCGAACACTTCATGTGTCGGATCAGCAAGCCGGGTGACCTCGTATCACCTCACGCAGCAATGCGCGTTCCATCCTCGGAACGGACCGCAGTTCTCCAGCCTAGCGTGGCTTTTATTTGGCGGGGAAGTCGACGCTGCGAAGCGTCACGATCGCCACCGCACACGGCGTCTCCGTCCCGTCAGCGAGCGACGCCACGTCGATATGCGCCACGCCAATCGTGCTTCCGACCTGGATTGCGCGGGCGCGCGCGATCAGCTTCTCCCCCTTTGCCGGAGCCAGATAACTGACCTGGAGGTTGACGGTCACCGCGAACCGGCCAGGCGGCATGGCTGTGGTGACGGCCCCGCCGCCGGCATGGTCCGCCAGCCCGGCGATGACGCCGCCATGAAAGAAGCCGTTCGCCTGCACGAGACCATCGCTTTTCGCGAGCGACATCACGACATGGCCGGGTTCTACGTGCTCGACCCTGGTGCCGACCGCCTTGGTATAGCCGGGCGCATAGGTGACCCGTTCGACCAGTTCGCGGATCGCATCGTGCGCAGACATCTGCGGTGTCGGATGATCCATCGATCCTCTCCCGGCTGCATTGACCGGCGCCATGCTCGGTCTAGCCGCAGGCTTAGGCAATCGCGATTGCTCCGATATCGAGCCATAGATATCTTCTATGGATGGACTTCAAGCAGATCAGGTATTTCGTGGCTGTCGCCGAAGCGGGCAGCTTCAGCGCCGGCGCGCGCCGGGCCTTCGTCACGCAGCCGACGTTATCGGCCGCAATAGCTTCCCTCGAAGCCGAGCTGGGATTCGCACTGCTGGAGCGTCATGCGCGTGGCGTAAGGCTCACGCCGAGGGGCGAAGACGTGCTGGAGACCTCGCGGTCGATTTTGCGCCAGGCTGAACGGCTCAAGGCGGCGACCGGCGGCAGGCCGTCGGGCAGGCCGCTGCGGCTTGGAATTCTGCCGACGATTGCGCCGGCATTCGTGGCGCAATGCATTGAGCGGTTGCGGGCGATCGAGCCGGGGCGGTCGTGGCGGACCGAAGATGCGCCGCTTGCCAAGCTGCGGCAGAGGCTCGCCAATGGCCGCTACGATGTGGTCCTGACGGCGCTCGGATCGGCCGCACGCGGCCACCGGCAATTGGAATTGGCGGCAGATCGGCAGGCGCTGGCCGTTTCGGCCCGCTCATTCCCGCGCGGGCCGGTCTCGCCTGAGATATTGGCGGGCCAGCCTTTGATCGTGCGTATGCACTGCGAGCAGTTGCAGTCGGCATCGCGGATTCTCGATGCCTGGAAGGTGCGGCCGAAGGTCGTCGCCCAGACGGACAGCGATGCGCGGGCGCTCGCGATGGTGGCGGCGGGCCTTGGGTTCTGTCTGATGCCGGACAGTTTCGAACACCCCGATGTGCGGATGCTTCGCCCCGAGGGCGTCGATCTACACCGGCGGCTCGGCTTTGAATGGGTCCGAGGCGGCGCCGACGGCTGGCTGGATCGCGCGCTGGATGGCCTGTGACCGGGTTCGGACCTTGCGCGCGCCGCGACCACGGCGCGCAGGCAAGGCTCAATGCGTCCGGATGATCGGTTCCTTCTCGATCTTGTTGTGCAACTGCCAGAAGCGAACGGTGCGCTGGGCCGTCTCCATCGACAGCTTGCGGAAATCGCGTTGCGCGATCTCCAGCGTCTGCTCGCTGATCGGAGGCTTTACCGGCCGGTTACGCAGGATGGACTCGACCGTCGGCCAGTTCAGGCGTGCTGACCGGCAAGGAATGAGGATCAGGTCGGCTCGCGGCCCTTCCATCAGTTTGGCGGTCATCTCGATCGGCATGTCGTTGAGGACCGCCAGCGCAACAGTCACCTCGTCGAACTTGTTCGACTCCGCGAATTTGTACACTGCCGCGTCGTCGAGCTCGTTCAGCCCCTTCATCAGCTTCACCAGTTCCTCGGCGACGCCGAAGCTCCGGCTCGGTGGCGGCGCCTCGCGGGCGACCTCGTTCAGGACCCGCTTGATCTCTTCCTGGAGCGCGGGCGGCGCGATGGCCAGAAGCCGCGCGCGAACGGTCTCCTTGGCGCGGCGCAACAGGTCGCCCATGAACTTGACCGGGAAATCGGCGCGAAGGCCGAGAATTTCGACCAGCTCGTCGTCGGCGCCGGCGCGGGCGACGATGGTGGAATAGCCCTGATCGGAAAACCTGGCGCCGGCATTGTTGGCGAGTTTGCGGATCACCTGGCCTTCGCCGCGGTCCACGATGACATCGGTGACGGCGGCGGGCAGTTCGGCGCGGCCGGAAATGGCGAGCAGGTGATCCTGCCCCTTGCTGCTGGCGATCTCGACCAGCACGTCAGTGCCGAGCCGGCTGGAATGGGCCAGCACGCTGCCGGCGACCTCGATCTCGTCGTCCCAGGCGAGATGCTGGATGACCTCGAACGGTGCGTAGTCGAGCGGTGCCAGCCGCTTGGAAAGTTCGGCCTTCGCCCGCGTCTCGACGCGCGCGATCAGGAGGCAGAGCACGTCGTCGAAGACCTTGACCTGGTCGTCGCTGAGGCGTTCTCCGTCATGGAGGAAGAGATCGGTGACCTGCCGCAGGGTCTCCACCCGCTTGGCGGATGAACCGCCTCTGACGGCATCTTCAAGTTCGGCAATGATCGAGTGCGCCGGCTGTTGCACCATTGTGGGCAGCCTGTCTGTTGTTGAAGGGTTCGTGCCCACAATGACGAGTCGAGCCTTACGCCTGCGTTAAAGGCGGGGACCCGGTAGAATACAGATCGACTGCATCTGAATCGGGCAATGCATCGGTCGCGGTTGTTGCGGACAGACGTATGTCGAAGCAGGGCCCGCGCATTGCAAATTCTGCGTTCTGAATTGCTTTACCAATCCGATCGGGACGTATGCCGCGATTTCGCGCGATAAATCGCCTATGTCGAACCGGATCGGCCATCTGCCGCGGCTTCCGGTACTCCGGTCCGGCTGCTATCCTCACCAAACCGTTCCCGGGAAAAATCGAATAGCAATCTGCCGAACAAGACGCCGTCAAGGCTGGCTGCACCCCGCGAAGGAAGGCCACGGAGCCGGTGCTTAAGCATTCCTTCACGACGAACTTCATTAAACCTCTTACAAGGGCTTAGGTCATGAGATCTGTTGTCATCACCGGCGCGTCCACCGGCATCGGCTGGGCCAGTGCGAAGCTGTTGCTCGACCGCGGCTTCCGCGTGTTCGGCAGCGTGCGCAAGCAGGCCGATGCCGACCGCCTCAGGAGCGAGTTCGGGACGAACTTCACGCCGCTGATCTTCGATGTCACCGATGAAGCCGCGGTGCTGGCGGCGGCGCGCGAGGTCCGGGGCGCCCTCAGCGGCGAGACGCTCGCCGGCCTCGTCAACAATGCCGGCATTGCGGTCGCAGGTCCCGTGCTCGAACTCGCCGCTGACGAATTCCGCCGTCAGATGGAGGTCAATTTCATCGGCCCGATCATTGCGACCCAGGCATTCGGGCCGCTGCTCGGCTCCGATCCGAGCCTGAAGGGGCCGAAGGGGCGGATCGTGATGATCTCCTCGCTCGCCGGCAAGAACGGCAATCCGCTGACCTCGGCCTATTCCGCCTCCAAGCACGCCATCGAGGGGCTGTCGGAGAGCCTGCGCCGCGAACTGATGTTGTTCGGGATCGATGTCATCATCATTGCGCCGGGTGCGGTCCAGACGCCGATCTGGAGCAAGGCCGAGGAGGTCGATATCTCCACCTACAAGAACTCGCCGTATTTCCTGGCGCTGCAGAAAATCCGCGCCTTCATGCTGCAACTCGGCGCGAACGGATTGCCGGCCGAGCAGATCGCCGAAAAGGTGTTCGAGGCGTTGACGCGGCCCAATCCCAAGGTGCGCTACGTCATCGCGCCGGATCCGATGCGCCAGTTCATGGCCGCCGTGTTGCCCAAGCGCATCCTCGACCGGATCATCGCCAAGCGCCTCGGGCTGACGCCGCAGGGATGAGCAAAGGCACCGGCCACCAGTGACGACAGCAAAGAGCAGAGCCGAGCTGACGCAGATCGCCGACGCGGCGCTTCGCAGCCAACCGGGATGCGAAACGGCGTCCGTCCCCGCCGTGCGTGCGCTTCCCAATATCCGCGAGGGGCGCAACTGGGAAATCCCCAACGTCGTTCTCGGCGACAGCCTGATCAGCGACGTCGACCGCGCCGTCATGTCAGTGCACCGCCGTCTCGGACGGAAGTTTTACCTGAAGGACGACTAGCCCGCCCGCAGCGTCTGGTTCTGCGGCTTCGGCGCCATCGCGATCATCCGCAGCGCGAACACCGCCACGAGTGGAATCAGGAACAGTGCGTAGAGCGGCATGTCGGGAATCCGCTTGCCGAACGACACCATGAACTGGAACAGCAGGTAGTAGCCGCCCACGAGATGCAGCCGGCGCCAGGCGCGTGCGCCGATCGCAGCGGCCGTGCGGTCGAACGAGGTCGCGGCCATCGCGACGATGAAGGCATAGCCGATGCCGCCGAAGATATACGACGCAATCGAGGTGGCCGCTGCATAGCCTATCGGGTCCATCACGGCGAAGCAGGCAATTGCGGCCGCGTGGATGGCGTGCGAGGCTGCAAAGCTGACGCCGAGATAGCGGCGGTTGCGGCGCAGCCATCGCGTCGAGGCGTTCGGCCATAACAGCGCCAGCGCGGCGGCTGCGAAAGCGAGGCAGAACAGCACCAGCGAGGTGCGCGCGGTGAAGCGGATCACCATGCGCACGCCATCGACCTCGAAGCCGCGCATGCCGGCGATCCAGATGCTCATGGCCAGCAGCGTCAGCGCGAGCAGGGCGAACAGCCGCCAGCCTTCGAACCATTTTTGATGTGTCGGCACGTTTTGCTTCCCCGGCTGATGATGTAATCATCAGTTACATTTGCCGTACGTATCAGGTCAACCGTGTAATCAACGCTTACATTCACGACCTGGTGATGGTAGGAGAGGGCATGCGTCCGTCAGCCAAGCCTTCTGCCGCGAAATCCCCCACCACGAAGCCGCGCCGCCGCGTTGCGCGGACGGCCGCGCCAAAACCCTATCACCATGGCGACCTCCGGCGCGTCCTGATCGACGCCGCGCTGCAACTGGTCGGCGAGGGCGGGGCGGAGGCGGTCAACGTCCGGGAGGCCGCCCGCCGCGCAGGCGTCTCGCCGGGGGCACCGTTCCGGCATTTTCCGAGCCGGGATGCCCTGATCCAGGCGGTGGCGGAGGAGGCGCAGCGGCGATTCCGTGCCGAGATCGAGGCGGCGCTTGCTGCGGCACCGGCCGGCGATCCGCTCGGCCGCTTTCGCTGCCTCGGGCTCGCGTACCTGCGCTGGGCGATGCGCAACCCGACCCATTTCGAAATCATTTCCAGCCGTCGCTTGTTCGATCACGACCGGGCGGCCGCCATCTCCAGCGACAATGCCGAACTGATCGCGCTGACCGAGCAAACGCTGGCCGAAGCCTTTGCGGCGGGCCAGCTCCGCGGCGCCGACCTCAAACAGGTTCAGATCGCCGGGCGGGCGCTGGTCTATGGTTTTGCCCGGATGAATATAGACGGCCATTTTCCGCGCTGGGGCGTGGCCACCCCCGAAGCCGAACGGACCGCCGAGGCAGTGTTGGATCTTTTCATCGAGGGGATTGCGAAGAGCTGACTAGCGTCGTCATTCCGGGGCGCGAAGCGAACCCGGAATCTCGAGATTCCGGGTCTGGTCCTACGGACCATCCCGGAATGACAGTGAGCACTCCCGGCAACCCCGTATTCGCCCCGACGTAGTTCGCCCGGGGGCAAATTCATTGCCTGTTCATGACGATTCCACTACGTTTTTGTGACACGGCTCAGGTTCCGGATGGGTCGTGCGTCTCCTGGTCGTCGCCAGCCAAGGCTTTGTATTGCGCCGGGTCATGTTGCGTTTTTCCCATGGCGCCCGCGCCAAATCCTGGGCCCTCGGCCACCACCCTTGCTGCCGGCCTTGCGGCAATCGGCTTCTGGCGGCTTTCGGCCGTTGCTGCGCCGCACATGGCAGCGCTGGCGATCCTGCTGCACACCGAAACCGATTTCGGCGGCCGGATGGGCTTCGCGCTGGCGTGGGGCACCCTGAACTTCTTCTTCATCGCGCTGCTGCGGCGCCCGGCGCTGTCGGCCGCGCTGTCGCTGACGCTGGTCGTGCTCCTGGTGCTGCTGTCGCGGCTCAAGCACGACGTCGTGCAGATGACCGCGAACTTCGTCGACCTGATGGTGATCGACCGCGACACCGCGGCGTATCTGTTCACGATCTTTCCGAACTTGCGCTGGAGCGTGGTCGGCGCATCCCTCGTCATTCTGCCGCTGATGTACGCGCTGTGGTGGCTCGATCCGTTCCGCATCCGCCGCCTGCCGGCCACCGCCGGCCTGCTGGCCTGTCTCGCAAGCCTGGCCGGTTATTCCGTCGTCTGGCCCGATGAAGCCTGGCGCGGCTATTACGACGACGGCTATCTCTCCAAATTCGCCCGCTCGGGCGTGACCGCGGTTTCCGACTTCGTCAATTACGGTTTTATGGAATCGGAAGCCGTGACCGCCGAGCGGCTGAAGGTGCCGCTGGTCGATTCCTGCCATGTGCCCGGCCGCCGCCCGCACATCATCATGATCCATGACGAGTCGAGCTTCGACATCCGCCAGGCCGCCGGCGTCAAGGTGCCGCCGGGCTATGGCAGCCATTTCAAGTCCTTTGACGGCCGCGAGCGCAAGTTCATGGCCGAGAGCAGCGGCGGCGCAAGCTGGATGGCCGAGTACAACGTGCTCGCCGGCCTGTCGTCGCGGTCGTTCGGCCGCTTCTCCTATTTTGTCACCCGCATCGCCTCGGGCCGGGTCGAGCGCGGATTGCCGCTGGCGCTGCGCCGCTGCGGCTACAACACCATCTCGCTCTATCCGGCCTACGGCGCCTTCATGGGCGCGCGTGGCTTCCAGACCTCCACCGGCATCCAGCACTTTTATGACGCACGCGCGCTCGGCGCGAAGGGCATCGAGCCCGACAGCTTCTTCTACGATAAGGCCGTGAATCTGATCTCCGAGCAGCCGGCCAACACGCCGCTGTTCACCTTCGTCTATCTCGCCGCCAACCATTTCCCCTGGGAAACCAAATTCCGCCCGGACCTGCTGTCGTCCTGGCGCGCGCCCGGCAACGAGCCCGTGGTCGACGAATATCTGCGCCGCCAGACACTGAGCGCCGGAGATTATGCAACGTTCGTCGCCAATTTGAAAAAGAAGTTCCCGGCGCAGCCATTTCTGATCGTCCGCTACGGCGACCATCAGCCGGAGTTTTCCTCGAACCTGCTTGATCCCGGCCTGGATGAAGCCAGGGTCGCCCGCAAGTTCGTTACTCACGACCCGCGCTACTTCACCACCTATTACGCGATCGATGCCGTCAACTTCGAGCCGGTGAAGAGTTCCGCGATCATGGACACGATCGACGCGCCCTATCTGCCGCTGGTGATCCAGGAGGCCGCCGGCATTCCGCTCGATCCCTCGTTCAAGGAGCAAAAGAACATCATGCTCCGCTGCAAGGGTGTATTCTATGCCTGCAAGGATGGCGCCGAGGCGCGCAGGTTCAACCGGTTATTGATCGACGCAGGTTTCATCAAAGGGCTGTAGAGACGAGACATGTCGGCCGCTGCTGAACGGGGAATGAGCGAAAGCATCCGCGCGGAATCGCGCGGCGCCCGGTTCTTTGTCCCGGCTGGCCTGATTATCGCCGTCCATCTGGCGGGGCTCGTGGTCCTGCTCACCAGCGAATACGGGCCGTTTGCGATCACGCTGGCCGTGCTGGCGTGGGTTTTCGTGAACTGCTTCCTGCTGGTCGTGCTGCAGCGGCCTGGCGTCTGCGCAGCGATTGCAGTGACCCTCATCGTGATCCTGATCGAGCTGTCACGCTTCAAATTCGGCATCCTGCAACTCACCCTGACGTTCCTCGACTTCCTGATCATCGATCGCGATACGTTTTCGTTTCTGCTCTCGGTGTTTCCGCGATTGCAGACGCAGTTGATCATGGCGGGGATCGTTGCCGTGCCGCTGTTGTGGCTGGTCTGGCGTTTCGATCCGTTCCGGGTGCGGCGCCGCCTGGCGTTGATCGGTCTGGCCGCGAGCATTGCGTCGATATCGGCGATGTCGGTCGCTTGGCCCGAGCAGCCGTGGGAGCCGTTCCAGGGCATCAACCACATTTCCAGTCTCGCGCGCTCGGGCGTGGTGGCGGTGTCGCGACTGGCTTCGACGGGATGGATCGACGCCGATCCGCCGGCAAACGCCCCGCTTCTCCTCGCACGGGAAGCGCACGCCGCCGGCCTTTCGGCGCTGCCACCTGACGCTGCCTGCGATGCCGACGCAAAGCGGCCGCACATTATCATGCTGCTCGACGAGTCGAGCTTCGACGTCACGTCCGCGCCAGGCATCAAGGTGCCGGCGGGATACGCCGACTACTTCAAGTCCAGCGACGGCAAGCAGCGCACCATGATGGCGGAGGCAACCGGTGGTCCGACCTGGTACACCGAGTTCAATGTGCTGACAGGCCTGTCGGCGCGGTCGTTCGGCGATCTCAAGTTCTACGTGACGAGGATAACCGCGGGTCGCGTGACTCGTGGACTGCCACAGGCGCTGCGGAACTGCGGGTACAAGACCTTCTCGCTCTATCCGACCTATGGCAACTTCCTTGGCGCGCGCACCTTTCAGAAGGGAGCCGGCGTCGGCCATTTCGTCGACATGGCGGATATGGGCGTGAACCAGGACATGCAGCCCGACAAGTTCTATTTCGATCAGGCGCTAAAGGTGTTTGCGCGCGAGCAGCCTGAGAAGGCGCCGGTCTTCATGTTCGTCTACCTCACGGCCAACCATTTTCCCTGGACCGACGTCTACCGGCCCGATCTGACGCCGCCGGGGTGGACGCCGCCGGGCAACACGGCGGAGGTCGATGAATACATTCGCCGCCAGACTATGACGGCCAACGACTATCGCGAATTCACCGAGCGGCTGAAGCGCGACTATCCCGACGAGTCATTCCTGGTGCTGCGTTTCGGCGATCACCAGCCGGCGATCTCGCAAAAAATGCTGGAGCCCGGGATCGATCAGGCGACGCTGGCGAAACGGGTGATGGCCGCCGATCCACGCTACTTCTCTACCTACTATGCCATCGACGGCATCAACTATGAGCCGCGCAACCTGTCATCGGCGCTCGAAACGCTCGACGCGGCGTACATCCCCCTCGTGCTGCAGGAAGCCGCCAGCATCCCGCTCGATCCGACCTTTGCAGAGCAGAAGAACATCATGCTCCGCTGCAAGGGAGCCTTCTATGACTGCAGGAAAGGCGCGGAGGCGCGCCGGTTCAACCGGCTTCTGATCGATGCCGGCATGATCAAGGGGCTTTGATTTCCGGTCTGTCGCCGTCATTGCGAGCCAACGGGTCGCGCGAATGCGCGCCCGATGACAGGCTCCGCGAAGCAATCCCATTTCGCCGCAAGTGGAGGCGTGGATTGCTTCGTCGCTGCGCTCCTCGCAATGGCGGGGAGGTAGCTCGGCAGCCTCTCCTCACCTCTTCCCCACCTTCTCCCACACTGCCACTGCGCTACCGCATCCGGCGAGCTCGCGGCGTCGTTGCCGGATGCGCGCAAGTTTGCTTCGCGCATGGTGGCGATGTCGATCCTGCCGAGCAGCGGGGTCAGCGCCTTGCGCAAGGCCTCGTCATTGGCGCGCTTCGGCGCGAGCAGCACGATCGCATCATAGGGCGGGATTGCGTGCCTGGGATCGCCGAGCGTCACCAGGTCGTATTTCGCGATCAGCCCGTCGCTGGTGTAACCCGCGATGACGTCGACTTCGCCGGAGGCGACCGCCGCATACATGAAGTCCGGCTGCATCTGCCGTTGGCCGCGAAACGACAGGCCGTAGGCCCTGCGTAGCGCGGCCCATTCGGGGCGCGAGAAGAATTCATAGTCGCCGGCGATCGACATGTTCGCCGCGCGCGAGGCGAGGTCGGCGATGGTGCGGATGCCCAATTGCTCCGCGCGCTTGCGCGGCATCACCAGCGCATAGGCATTCTCGAAGCCGAGTTCGCCCAGCAGCGTGATGTTCTGCCGCGCCAGCATCGTCTTCAGTTCGGCCACCAGTTCCTGGCGCGGCTTGATGTCGGTGCGGTGAAACTGGTTGGCCCACAGCGTGCCGGAATAGTCGATGTAGACGTCGATATCATCAGCCGCGAGCGCCTCGAAGATCACGTTGGAGCCGAGACCTTCGCGGGTCGTTGCAGGAAGCGCAGCCGCCCTCAGGCGCTGCGCGATCAATGCGGAGAGCACATATTGCTCGGCAAAGGTCTTGGCGCCGACGACGTAATTCGCCTGCGAGCGCATCATCGTCGGTACCAGCGTTGCAACGACCAAAGCCGCGATGCCGGTGCCGCCAAGCGCCGCACGCAGGCGGCTGCGGTGGCGCAAGCCGCCTTCGATCAGCGCCAGCAACTGATCGACCGCGAGCGCCAGCACCGCGGCGGCCACGCAGCCGAACAGCACGAACACCCAGTTCTGGGTCTGCAGCCCTGCAAATATGTAATTGCCGAGGCTGGTCTGGCCGATCGGCGTCGACAGCGTTGCGGTGCCGATCACCCAGACGGCCGAAGTTCGGATGCCTGCCATCATCACCGGCAGCGCCAGCGGCAATTCCACCGTGAACAGCGATTGCCGCGGCGTCATGCCGACGCCTTGCGCCGCTTCAAGGATTGCAGCGTCGACGCCCTGCAGGCCGGTGATGGTGTTGCGCAGCACCGGCAGCATCGAATAGAGCGCCAGCGCCAGCACCGCGGGCAAAAATCCGAACGCGGAAAAGCCGACGCCGAACCATGACAGCGACAACGCCGCGAGCGCTAAGAGAAGCGGATAGAACAGCGCCAGCAATGCCAGCCCCGGCACGGTCTGCACGATGCTGGCGAGCCCGAGCAGCGCGCCGCGCATCACCGGCCGATGGCGTGAAAGAATCGCGAGCGGCAGGCTGACGAGCAACCCCAACGCCAGCGCGGCGACACTGACGCGGACGTGATTGCCGAGATAGTCGGGCAGGTGGCCCAATGCCTCGCCCCAGCGTGGATCGGCGAAGATGCTCATGCCGCACCCTCGCGAGGAAGCAATGCGCCCAGGCGCTCGGCCTGCCGCCGTGGTGTGCGCAGGAGTTCGCCGACGTAAGCGTCGTCGGATTTGGAAAGCTCTGATGGCGTGCCCTGCGCCAACAGCCGCCCGTCGCTCATGATCGCGATGCGGTCGGCGAGCAGGATCGCTTCGCTCATATCATGGGTGATCATGACCGTGGTCAGGCCGAGTTTCTTGTGCAGCTCGCGAAAATCGTCGCCGAGCGCGTCGCGGGTTAGAGGGTCGAGCGCGCCGAACGGCTCGTCCATCAGCATGATGCGCGGGCGGGCGGCGAGCGCCCGCGCCACGCCGACGCGCTGGCGCTGGCCGCCGGAGAGTTCATGCGGCAGCCGGTCGCGATATGGCGTGCGGTCGAGCCTGACAAGGTCGAGCAGTTCATCCACCCGCGCGGAAATCTCGGCGGGCCGCGTGCCAAGCAGCTTTGGCGTGATGCCGATATTGCCGGCGACGCTCAGATGCGGAAACAGCCCGCCGCTCTGAAAGACATAGCCGATCCGCCGCCGCAACAGGATCGGATCGACGTTGCGGACATCCTCGCCTTCGACCGTGATGGTGCCGCTATCCGCCTCAATCAGCCGGTTGGCGAGCCGCAACAGCGTGGTCTTGCCCGAGCCGGAGCCGCCGACGATGGCGAGGAACTCGCCTTCGGCGACATCAAGCGAGACGCCGTCGACGGCGATGACGCGGCCATCGTCAAACGTCTTGCTGACATGGCTGTAGGTGATCAGGGGAGGGCTCATGCAGTCTCGAATCCTTCACTATCCCCTGGAGGGGTCCGAGACGAGCAAAGCTCGCTCGTGGGTCGTCGCGCGTGCAACGCGCGGCGGGGTGGGGTGATGGTCTCTCGACATCCAACAGTCCCCGAGTTGAGAGATCACCCCACCCCGTCTGGCATGTCGCTGCGCTCCATGCGAGCCGACCCTCATCTTGAGAAAGGACGAGTTCGCGACCCTCCAGGGGAGGGTAAAGGATCAACTACCACGTCATGACGCCGCGTTGAACTTATCCTTCGTACCCGCTAAGGCATCACTCCAAATTCTTTGGGGAGAAACATGGCAGATACCGCACAGCCGGCAGCGGTCGCGCTTGACGATGCGACGGTGGCATTTCGTGTGGCCGGCGACCGCGTCTATACGGCGGTGGAAAAGGCCAGCCTGTCCGTCGCCGATGGCGAGTTCGTCGCCATCGTCGGGCCGACGGGTTGCGGAAAATCGACATTGCTCAACGTTGCAGCCGGACTTTTGAAGCCGGCGGCGGGATCGGTCAAAATCTTCGACCAGCCGCTGATCGGGTTGAACCGCGACGCCGGCTATCTCTTCCAGGCCGATGCGCTGTTTCCCTGGAAGACCGCGCTCGACAACGTCGCGATCGGGCTCGAGATCAAGGGCGCGCCGCGCGAACAGGCGCTGCAGCGCGCGCAGGGTTGGCTGACGTCGGTCGGACTCGGCGCCTTCGCCAACCGCTATCCGCACATGCTGTCCGGCGGACAGCGCAAGCGCGTCGGTCTGGCGCAGGTCCTGATACGTGATCCAAAAATATTGCTGATGGATGAGCCGTTCGGCCCGCTCGACGCCCAGACGAGGCAGATCATGGGCAATCTCTTGCTCGAATTGTGGAACGCCGACCGCAAGGCGGTGCTGTTTGTGACCCATGATCTCGAAGAGGCGATCGCGCTTGCCGATCGCGTCGTGATCATGTCGGCCGGGCCAAGCGCGCGCATCATCGGCGATTGGCGGGTAAAGCTGCCGCGGCCGCGCGACATTTCGGAAGTCCGGATGGAAAAGGACTTTCACGAACTGCACCGGGAGATCTGGAGCGTGCTGAAGGACGAAGTGATGAAGGGCTACGTACAATCCACGCGAAGTGCGGAGGCAGGCTGATGTCCCGTTCGACGCTGCTCCTGTTGCAATTGCTGGTCGCCGTCGTAGCCCTGGCGGTGTGGCAGTTCCTCACCACCGTACCGGTGTTCGGAAAAATCCTGCTGCCGCCGTTCTTCTTCTCCAACCCGATCGATGTCGGCAGCCAGATCGTCAAATGGTTCTCGTCAGGCGTGATCTGGAAGCACCTGATCATCACGCTGTGGGAATCGATTCTCGCCTTCGTGATCGGCTCGATCAGTGGCGTGCTGGTCGGCTTCTGGTTCGCGCGCCAGCCGCGCGTCGCCGCGGTGTTCGATCCCTATGTGAAGATGATCAACGCGCTGCCGCGCGTGGTGCTGGCGCCGATCTTCACGCTGTGGCTGGGGCTCGGCATCTGGTCCAAGGTGGCGCTTGGCGTGACGCTGGTGTTCTTCATCGTGTTCTTCAACGTCTATCAGGGCGTCAAGGAAGTCTCGAACACCGTGCTCGACAATGGCCGCATGCTCGGCATGAACGAGCGGCAGTTGATGCGGCACGTCTACTGGCCCTCGGCGCTGTCGTGGATGTTCTCCTCGCTGCACACGTCCGTCGGGTTTGCAGTAGTCGGCGCCGTCGTCGGCGAATATCTGGGTTCGGCCGCCGGCCTCGGCTACCTGATCCAGCAGGCCGAAGGCGTGTTCGACGTAGCCGGTGTCTTCGCCGGCATGTTCGTGCTGTCGGCTTTCGTCATATTGATCGACATGGGCGTGACGCTGGTCGAACGGCGGCTCCTGGTGTGGCGTCCGACGGCGGCGGAGGGGCGGGGGTAGATTTCGGTAATGTCATTCCGGGGCGCCTCGAAGAGGCGAACCCGGAATCTCGAGATTCCGGGTTCGATGCTTCGCATCGCCCCGGAATGACGGTGCAAGCTTCTCAAGCTCCACCCGCTGCTCTATCTTGCCGCCCAACGAATGGAGGAACCCATGAAGAAACTGTTCGGCCGGCTGGCCGCTACGCTGCTGGCGCTCACACTGACCTCGGGATTTGCCGCAGCGCAAAGCAAGGTCACCATCGCGATCGGCGGTGGCGCCTGCCTGTGCTATCTGCCGACCGTGCTGGCAAAACAGCTCGGCGAATATGAAAAGGCAGGCGTGGCCGTCGAGCTGGTCGACCTCAAGGGCGGTTCGGACGCGCTGAAAGCCGTGCTCGGCGGCAGCGCCGACGTGGTGTCGGGCTATTTCGATCATTGCGTCAACCTGGCCGCCAAGAAGCAGGAGCTGCAGTCCTTCGTGATCTACGACCGCTATCCTGGCCTGGTGCTTGTGGTGTCGCCCGCGCACACCAATGAGATCAAATCGATCAAGGATCTGGCCGGCAAGAAGGTCGGCGTCAGCGCGCCGGGCTCCTCGACCGATTTCTTCTTAAAATATCTGTTGAAGAAGAACGGCCTCGATCCGACCAGCGCCGCGGTGATCGGCGTCGGCCTCGGCGCCACCGCCGTGGCGGCGATGCAGCAGGGCCAGATCGACGCCGCCGTGATGCTCGATCCGTCCGTCACCGTTTTGCAGGGCAGCTATCCGGATTTGAAGATACTGGCCGACACCCGCACGCAAAAGGACACGCTGGCCGTGTTCGGCGGCGAGTATCCGGGCGGCGCGCTCTACACCACGACGGCCTGGATCAAGTCGCACGAGAAGGAAGTGCAGGCGCTGACCAACGCGATCGTCAATACGCTCAACTGGATCCATTCGCATTCGCCGGAAGAGATCATGGCGAAGATGCCCGAGGGAATGGTCGGCAAGGACAAGGCGCTTTATCTCGCCGCGCTGAAGAACACGATCCCGATGTACTCGCAAACCGGGTTGATGGACCCGAAGGGCGCCGACGCAGTGCTCGCCGTGTTCAGCGAGGGCTCGCCCGAGGTGGCCAAAGCCAATATCGACGTGACTAAGACGTACACCAACAAATATGTCGAGCAGGCCAAGAAGACCACAGGCACAAGCGCCAAGTGAGGAAATCTCTGCTTCTCTTCGCTCTATTGTTGCTGTCTGCCTGCTCCAATGCGGTCCCGGAAGAAAGTCTCGTAGGCAATTATATTGCGGACTTTCGAGGCGAGATTGCCGCACTCGTATTGAAGCCGGACCACACTTACGTGCACACCATCCGTGCGAACAACCGTCAGATTGCGGAGGATGTTGGGACGTGGAAGGTGACGCAGATGGAGACTGCCAGATCAAAAACAACGGTGGTTGAGTTCTGGGACTTCCGTCTGATCCCGTCGTTCAGAGAAACCGAAAAGGACAAGTCAAAAATAAAAGTTGGATGGGCCACCCAAGTCGAGCTGGATTTACTATGGCGAGTTCAACTCTGCTTCGATTCGGATGTCGGGTACTGCTATTCCAAGCAGTAAGCCTACCAAAGTCAGGAATGGAGTGAACGGAAGCGATGAATGGCGTAACACCTCCGGTCATTCATCGCGTCACCGCGCTTGACGTTCCCGTACAGCCATTCGCGTGGCCGTTCGCGGACACGCGGCGCGCGGCCATCGATGCGCATTTTTCCGAGAAGCAGCGTGAAAAGCCTGCACTATGGAACGGCCGCGTCCTGCTCGGGCGCAACCCGGTGTTTTCCGGCGACCGTCTCAGCGCCAGCTATTTCGAAACCGACTTCGCCAGTTTTCTGGCCTGGCGCGACTGGGGCTTTCCCGACGCTTCCGTGTTCAACGGTTTTGGCATGGGCGCGCTACTCTGCGCCGACGGCGCCTTCGTGCTCGGCGAAATGGGCCAGCACACCTCCAACGCCGGGCGGATCTATTTTCCGTCGGGCACGCCGGACCTCGACGATATCAGGGACGGCGCGGTCGATATATCCGGCAGCGTCACGCGCGAGCTCGAGGAAGAGACCGGCCTTGCCCCCGGCGAATACGACAGCGAGCCGCATTGGTACTGCGTCTACACCGGGCCTGCGCTCGCGATGATCCGCGTCCTGCGCGTCAACATGCCGGGCGACGCGCTGCGCGAGCGGATCGAGCGCAACCTCGCCTCGCAGCGTCAGCCGGAGCTGTCGGCCATTCACCTCGTGCGCAGCGCGCGCGATTTGAATTCGGCAATGCCGCGTTTTGTCACGGCATTCATCGAGGCGCAGCTCGCTTCCCGGCCGTGACGCGCGCAATGCGCTTGACATCTGGTCGCGCTACCAATGTGATAGGCGCCAACCAAGAAAAGACGCAGTGCACAAAAAATAATCCAGGGAGGATTCCATGCCGGGGCGCAAAACTGCACGCCTTCTCGTCGGGCTGTCTGCCGCAATCGCGGTGCTGGGGATGGCGGTTTCCGCCGAGGCTCAGGAAAAGAAAATCAAGATCGGCGTGATCTACGACCTGACCGGCCCGCTCGCCGGCGGCGGTTCGGAGCTGCAATATATCGGCGCCAAGATCATGCTCGACCAGTACAGCAAGACCGGCGTCGAGGGTTACAAGATCGAGGCGGTCTACGCTGACGCCCAGAGCAAGCCTGACGTGGCGATCAACGAGGCGGTCCGCCTGATCGAGCAGGAAAAGGTCGATATGCTGCTCGGCTTTTACTCGTCGGCGCAATGTGTGCCGGTGGCCGCGCGCGTCGAGCAGCTCAAGAAGTTCATGTGGATCACCACCTGCATTTCTTCCGCCGTGCTCGACAACAAGAACTTCAAATACGTGTTCCGTCCGCAGGCCTCGGGCGACCAGTTCGGCCTGATGACGATGGATTTCATCGCCCAGAACGCAAAGTCCAAGCTCGGCAAGGAGCCAAAGGACCTGCGCGTCGCGATCATCCACGAGGACGGCGCCTACGGCGTCGACGTCTCCAAGGGCAACGAGGCCGGCGCCAAGAAGGCCGGCTTCAACATCGTGCTGAAGGAGGGCTATTCGGCCACCGCGCCGGATCTTTCCGCGCTCATCACCAAGCTGAAGCGCGCCCGGCCCGACGTGGTCTTCCACACCGGCTACAACCCGGACATCACCTTGTTCGGCCGGCAGGCGCGCGAGCAGGGATTGAAGTTCGCGGCACTGGTCGGTCACGGTGCAGGCTATGGCGTCTACGAGAAGCTGAAGGAAGGGCTCGGTGGCGACGTCAACTACGTCTTCAACACCGATCCGATCTCGATCTGGCTCGCCAACCAGAAATCGATGGATCCGAAGCTGCCGCCGGTCATCAAGATGGTCGGCGAGGAATTCGACAAGGCCAAGCCGGGTGTCGCGATTCGCTCCGCCCATGTCGGCATGGCGGCGTCCAACACCTACCTGTTCCTGACCGAGGTGCTGCCGCGCGCCATCAAGAAATATGGCGGCGTCGATCCCGATGCGTTGCGCAAGGCAGCCCTCGAGACCGATATTCCCGAAGGCGGCACCATGCTGGGCTTCGGCGTCAAGTTCCACAGCGAGGGTACCCAGATGGCCGGCCAGAACGAGCGCTCGTTCCCGGTGGTCATCCAGTATGTCGACGACAAGTCGTACGTGGTGTGGCCGAAGAGCCAGGCGCAGCGCGAGGCCGTGCTGCCGCTGCCGAAGGGAACCACGTTCAGCAACCAGTAAGAGCCGGGCAAACGGCTAAGCGGAGGTTCTGGAGTGCTGACGGTAGACGGATTGGTGAAACGCTTCGGCGGCTTCACCGCTGTTAACAACGTGTCGTTCCGGGTCGAGCAGGGCGAGATTCTCGGCCTGATCGGCCCGAACGGCTCCGGAAAGAGCACGATCTTCAACATGCTGTCGGGCACGCTGATCCCGACGGCAGGATCGATTGTGTTCAACGGAACGGAGATCGCGGGCAAGGCGCCGCACCGCATCATCAACGGCGGCATCGGCCGCACCTTCCAGATCCCGCGGCCGTTTCACCGGCTCACGATATTCGAGAATGTGGCGCTCGCCGGCTATTACGGCCAGGGCAGCCATAGCCGCGCCCGCGCGGATGAGGCCGCCGAACGCGCGCTGGCCATGGTCGGCCTGCCGACCAACCGCCACGCCGGCGTCGATGGCTTAGGTGCCGCCGGCCTGAAAAAACTCGAACTCGCCAAGGCGCTCGCCACCGGGCCGAAACTTCTGCTCGCCGACGAAAGCCTCGGCGGGCTCGACGAGCACGAGATGGATCAGGCCGCCGACATGCTGCGCAAGATCCGCGACGAGCTCGGCATCACCATCATCTGGGTCGAGCACATCATGGGCGTGTTGATGCGGGTGGTCGATCGCGTGATGGTGCTCGATCACGGCGAGAAGATTTCCGAAGGCCTGCCGAGCGCGGTGGCGAGCGATCCGCGCGTGATCGAGGTCTATCTCGGAACGGATGCGGATTCGAGCCAGGCCGCGGCGGCGGAAGCGCGCCGGCGGGCAGGGATGTAAAGTATGCTCGAACTCAGATCGCTCGACGCGGGTTACGGCAGCTTCCAGGCATTGTTCGGCATCAATCTCGAGGTCAGGGCGGGCGAGGCGGTCGGCGTGATCGGCCCGAACGGCGCCGGCAAGACCACGCTGATGCGCGTGATCTCGGGCCTGATCCGCCCCACCGAAGGTTCGATCACGATGGAAGGCCGCGACGTCGTGGCGACGCCGGCGCATCGCATCGTCGACCTCGGCATTGCGCACGTGCCGGAGAACCGCCGGCTGTTTCCGCGGCTCACCGTCGACGACAATCTGAAGATGGGCGCCTACATGCCGGGCGCGCGCACCAAATATGCCGAGCGGCTGGAATTCGTGTTCGACCTGTTTCCGCGCATGAAGGAGCGGCGCAGCCAGATGGCCGGCACCCTGTCGGGCGGCGAGCAGCAGATGTGCGCGATCGGCCGCGCGCTGATGTCGGATCCGAAATTGCTCCTGCTCGACGAGCCCTCGGCGGGGCTCGCCCCGGTCGTGGTGCAGCAGGTGTTCGAGCTGGTGAAGCGAATTCGCTCGGGCGGGCTGACGGTTCTGATCGTCGAGCAGAACGTGCAGCAGGTGCTGAAGGTGGTCGATCGCGCGTACCTGCTGGAGGCCGGCACCATCCGCGCGTCCGGCACGTCGGAAGAGATGATGAAGACCGACACGATCAAGCAGGCTTATCTGGGCGTATAGGGCAAAGCTGCGATGCAGGCATTTCTCGACACCTTCGACATCTACCTGCTGGAAGCCGTGGTCAACGGCATCCTGCTCGGCGGCGTGCTGGCGCTGTTGGCGCTCGGGCTCAATCTGATCTTCGGCGTCATCGACGTCACTTGGATCTGCTACGCCGAGCTGGTCATGATCGGCATGTACGGCATGTACTACATGGTCCAGGTGTTCGGCCTGCCTTATTGGGTCGCAGCGCCAATCGCGATCCTGCTGGTCGCAGCACTTGGCGCGCTCCTGCATTACCTCGTCATCGCGCCGCTACTCACCGCGCCGCCCATCAACCAGTTGCTCGCCACCGGCGGCGTGCTGTTCATCCTGCAGAGCTTTGCGACCGTCGCCTTCGGCATCGACTTCCGCAACCTCGGCATCCGCCTGCCGGTGCTGGCGATCGGCGACATGCATTTCAGCTATTCGCGGCTGCTCGCCTTCGTCGCCGCCCTGCTCGGCATGCTGGCGATCTACTTCTTCATGAAGCGCACCTATACCGGTACGGCGATCCGCGCCGTTGCGCAGGACCGCCAGATCATGTCGCTGATGGGGGTCGATACCAAGCGCATCTATCTCATCACCTCGGCGATCGGCGGCGCGCTCGCCGGCCTCGCCGCCTGCCTGCTGGTGCTGCAGTATGACGTGCATCCGTTCGTCGGGCTGTCGTTTGGGCCGATCACGTTCTTGATCTGCGTGCTCGGCGGGCTCGGCAATTTCGTCGGCGGTTTCATTGCGGCGTTCGTGTTCGCCCAGATCATTTCGCTGGGCGGCCTGTACTCCGACCTCGAATGGGGCTACGTGCTGGCGTTCGCCTTCTTCATCGTCATGATGTTCATCCGGCCCGCGGGCCTTTTGGCGAGGCGTTCGTGAATCAGCGTTATGCCGCTTGGGCTGTTGGACTCGCAGCGCTGATCGCGCTGCCCTTCGTCTATCGTGAGCCCTATCATCTGCACATCCTGGTGCTGATCCTGATCTGGTCGTTCGCCTACACCTCGTGGTCGATCATGGGCCGCTTCGGGCTGGTGTCGCTGGGCCATGGCGGCTTCATGGGCGTCGGCGCCTATGTCACGGCGCTGTTGTGGAACCACCTCGACATCACGCCCTGGATCGGCATTCCCATCAGTATGGTGGCGGCGGGCGTGCTGGCGCTCATCGTCGCCTATCCCTGTTTTCGTTTCCGCATCACCGGGCATTATTTCGTGCTGGTGACTCTGGCGCTCTCGGGCATCGTGCTGCAGGTCATCACCGCAACGCGCGACTATACCGGTGGCTCGCTCGGCTACACGCCGGACCGCGCCCGCAGCGGCCAGGGGCTGCTGGCGTTGCAGTTCGACGACAAGACCACCTGGTATCTGATCGCGCTGTTCGTATGGGTGGCAGGATTGCTGATCTGGCGCTGGGTCGACCGCAGCATGAGCCGCTACGCCATGGAGGCGATCTCGGAGGACGAGGACGCGGCGGCTGCGGCCGGCGTCAACGTAACAGCCCAAAAGCTCAAGATCACGCTGATCTCTGCCTTGATGACCGCGCTCGCTGGCGCGCTGTACTGCCAGTACCAGATGTTCATCTCGCCGGACACGGTCAGCGGCATTGCGGTGTCGCTGCAGATGGTGTTCGCCGCCATCGTCGGCGGGCTCTATGTCTCGCTCGGGCCGACCGTCGGCGCCGTTATCACCATCCTGCTCGCCGAAGGGCTGCGGATCGGCTTCGGTACCAAGGCGGTCGGCTGGGACAATCTGGTCTACGGCGTTTTGCTGGTGATCTTCATCATCTTCCTGCCCAAGGGCATTCTTGGTAGCGTCCTCGACAAACTGAAGGCGCAACCCAAGCCTTCCGTGACGAAATGAACAAGAAATCCTCACAACCACTCGCCGATGAGCTGGAGCCCTATGTCGCCCCCTTCCGATACGACGGCGCGGGCGAATTTCACCTGAAGTCGCACAACACCAACGAGAAGGGCAGTCTCGACAAGGAGAGGGCGACCAGGATCATCGAAGCCAACCGCAAGCGCCTGAACGATTTCCAGGAAAAACTTTACGCGCAGGACCGCTGGTCGCTGCTGCTGATCTTCCAGGGCATGGACGCAGCGGGAAAGGATTCGGCGATCAAGAGCGTGTTCGAGGGCGTCAATCCGCAGGGCTGCGAGGTGACTTCGTTCAAGCAGCCGTCGACCAAGGAACTCGACCACGATTTCCTGTGGCGCAGCATGATCGCGCTGCCGGAGCGCGGCCGGATCGGCATCTTCAACCGCTCTTATTATGAAGAATGCCTGGTGGTGCGGGTGCACCAGGAAATTCTCGACCGGCAGAAGTTGCCGCCGCAACTCGTAACCAAAAACATCTGGAAGGAGCGCTTCGAAGACATCTCCGCGATGGAGCGCTACCTGGCGCGCAACGGAACCGTGATCCTGAAGTTTTTCCTGAATGTATCGAAGGAAGAGCAGCGCGAACGCTTCCTCGAACGGCTGGAAGAGCCCGCCAAGAATTGGAAGTTCTCGATGGCCGATATCGGCGAGCGCGCGCTGTGGGCGAAATACCAGGCCGCCTACCAGGATATGATCCGCCACACTTCCTCGCAGGCGGCGCCCTGGATCGTCGTCCCCGCCGACCACAAATGGTTCGCCCGCGTGGTGATCGGCTCGACGATCGTTAGCGCGCTCGACAGACTCGATCTGCATTTTCCAAAGGTCGACAAGGCCGACCGCAGCGAATTCGCCAAAGTGCGCGAGGCGCTGTTGAATGAGGGGAACGCGAAGTAGGGTGGGCAAAGGCGCACTTGCGCCGTGCCCACCTTACGGTCCTCCGCCGCCTGGTTGGATGATAGGTTTCGCTGCATTCTACCTAGCCTGAGTGAGGTGAGCACACTGGCCAGGCTCCCTCCCCCCTTGCGGGGGAGGGTTGGGGAGAGGGGTAAGCCCCGGGGCGAAACGATTGATGTGAGCATCGGCCTCTCAATCTCGGTCGCTCGTTGTGGAATTCACACTGAGAGAGCACGTCGTGTGGTACCCCTCTCCCTAACCCTCCCCCGCAAGGGGGGAGGGAACCCTGCCGCCGCTGCGTCCCTCACAGTTCGGGCTACAGGTCCGCCGTTAGCCGCTACATTGCTCCGCCGTTTCCCCGAAAATCATCTGCCAGCCCTTTCGGGTGTCCATGTACTCGCGAACCTCTCTGATGCGGTCGCCTGCGACGACAAAGACAAAGCAATAGTCGTTGTCATACAGCCGCCCTTCCGGAAGGGTCGCGCGCATCCGCTCTTCAATGATCACCGTGTCACCGTCGACATGGACAGCGCGGAACGAGATGTCGATCGCGGAGAACAGGCGGTGCATCTCGGAGGCGATGAAGCGCGCGATCTTGTCGGGGCCGATCATGTGATCGGTATGCGCAAGCGCCACCGCCGTCGCGTTGCCGCGAGGGGCGATCCATTCGGCGTCCGCCGTGAAGAGCGATGCGATCAGGCCGGCGTCACGTGTTGCGAATGTTTTCCACGCGTTGAGGACGACGTCCTTGGCTGTCGGGTTATCCATTTTTTGCCTTTCGAGGAGAGTGAATGCCATTGCCGCCGATCTAGGGCACTCCGGCCGTTGCCGCTGGCCGGAATCGGACCTCATCATCCGCGCTCCCTTTCATCGGCCGCGCGATGCGCTAGAATTCGAGCATGCTGAGCTTTGAGGTCTGCAATGCCGCGCGGCTGCGGCGCGACGCGCGCTACGACGGCCGTTTCTTCACGGCGGTGCGGACCACGCGGATCTATTGCCGCCCGGTCTGCCCGGTGAAGCACCCGTTGACGCGCAACGTCAGCTATTACCCGACGGCAGCAGCGGCCGAGGCGGCAGGATACCGACCATGCCTGCGCTGCCGTCCCGAGACCGCGCCGTTCTGCCCGGCCTGGAACGGGACACGCTCCACCGTCGCCCGCGCGCTGAAACTGATCGATGGCGGCGCGCTGGAGCCAGGATCGGTTGCCGCGTTGGCGGAGAAGCTTGGGATCACCTCGCGCCATCTCGGTCGCCTGTTCGAACGCTATGTCGGGGCGAGCCCGCAGCAGGTCGCGAATACCCGCCGCATCCAGTGCGCCAAGCGGCTGCTCGATACCACCGACGACACGATGACCGAGATCGCCTTCCGCGCGGGCTTCGGCAGCGTCCGCCGCTTCAACGCCGCGTTCGCCGAACTCTATGGTCGCCCGCCATCGAGCGTGCGCGCGACGTCGCGTGGGAAGACGAGGTGAGAGCACTTCGCGCGAGCCACCACGTGATGTGAGCACGCTGGTCGGGCTCCATCCCCGCAAGGGGGAGGGAACCCTGCCGGTGCGTCCATCACAGCGAAGTAGGGTGGGCAAAGGCGCACTTGCGCCGTGCCCACCATTGGTGCCGAGTACGCCGCGGAATGGTGGGCACGCTGCGCTTTGCCCACCCTACGAATGCCGGTGAGGATAGTATCAGCCAAGTCCGGAAAGATGGCGAAGCGCACGCACTTCCTTCGCTGCCGCTTTCAGGAGAGGCCTTGCCTGCTCATCCTCACGGCCAACGATAATGCCTGACGCAAAGGCGCGGGCGCGCCTGTCTTGCGGCGGAGCCTGGAGCGCGGCCTCTGCCGCCATTTTTCGGTCCGCCATGAAATCGTTGAGCGAGCCCAAAGCATCCTGAATCTTCTTCGAATGTTTTGATAGGCGCGCGAGTATCTTTCGCTCGCGCTTGCTCTGGAAAAGGCTTTCGAAGAATTCGGCCGCGTATCTGATCTTCTTCATCCTGATCCGGAACTTGTGCCGCTCACGCGCTGTCATCGCTTGCAGCTTCCCGGCGTCCTTCCGTGCGTTCCGGATGCGCCGATCCAGGAGTTCTGCGGCAAATTCGCCAAGTTCGCTGTTGGCGCCGTTTGTGCGGCTGTGCTGCGCCTCTATCCACTCGAGCACATCGACGAGCAGCGCGCGGCATCGCGGTGAATTGACAGCCTTCCTGGCCTGCTCGAGCGCCTCAGCACGTTTGTCGGCAAATTGCTTCGCGATGGCTTTGCCACCCCGCTGCGATATTATTTCACGAGCGACAGGGCCAATCTTCTCCTCCAGGAAGACGTCGAGCTCGCGGGCGGGCGCAAGTTCGTTTGTCAGCCACCTGAGTTCTGTCTTGATCGCCTCGGTCTTTGCCTCGGGCAATGCCTTCGAAAACAGCGAGATGGCCGCACGCAGCCGGCGCAGGCCGACCCGCATCTGATGCACGCCTTCCGGATCAAGGTTACGGATGGCGTCGGCGTTTCCGGAAAAATGACGAAGCGCGGAGCGGGCGATGGCCTGGAAGCCCTCGATTGCGCTCATCCGCCTATCAAGCTCGATCGGCTCGGCAAAGACAGTTTGAGTGCTGTTGCCATTGACGAGATCGTACCCCCGGTCTGCCTTCGCTCTCAAACAGAGCTCGGCAGCCAGCTTTCGCTCCAGAGCTTTCGCGACGCGAAACAGATCCGTTGTCGGTCCGCTTTTCAATTCGAGTTCGATCTCCTCGATGCGCCTTGTATGCTCTGCCGCGATGATTCTGCCGCGATCAATGGCCAGTTCCAATTCGCTCCGCTTGGTGCGGACCGGCAAGGTGATGCGATGCACCGAGGTCTCAAAGATCGGCTTCAGCTTGCGCCGCAGCTTCTTCGAGGCAAGCTCCTGAAGTGGAGTGCCGTCCGCCTTGCCGAGATCGGGGCTGCGACCTCCTATTTCGGTTTCCCACTCGCCGCGGCTGAACCGAACGTCGGACGTCTTCTTGATCGTTTGAACGTGCTTGCCGTTCGCTCGCCTTATCCGGAGCAGAAGTCCACGCCGCTTCAGCTTCTGGTTCGGCGTATCGAAATAGGTCGACACGAGATCGCTCTCCGAGCGCTTGCCGATTTTGCAGCCGCGCACCGTCAATCTGGAAGATGCCCCGAGATTGCGCTGCGGCATCTGGAATTTGATTTCAGTCTCAATGCCCATTTGATGCTCACCTGACGCTACACATTGGTAACGCCGGAAAGCGCTTCCGGGTGCCTGGCCGTTAGGTCACCCTTTCTGACCCTCTTTTGGCATTGCGGCGGGCGGCAATTCTCGTCTAGAAGAGCCCCGGAACGCCGTCCCGGCAACGAACCGTCAATGGTTTTGGCCGAGATTTGAGCGTCCTTAAGGGTCTGGCAATGCTGATTCGCAGCGAAAGGTACGGGGTTCGGGGTGGAGCGGCCAAGGCTGCCCCTGCGCTTCCGGCTGCGTCCGCGCCCACCCTGCTTCTTGGCGGGCTTCTGCTTCTTATCGGCCCCTGAGGGCCGTCTGGGCGTTTGCGCCTGGGCACTCAGGGGTTTTGAGCGAGATCACCAGACCCTTCAGCGTCCATGAGAGATGGCGCTACGACCCAAAAGGAATTCAGCATATGACCACAGCGAACAAGTCCGAGAAGGACCGCGTCGTTATTTTCGACACCACGTTGCGCGATGGCGAGCAGTGCCCGGGCGCGACCATGACGTTCGAGGAAAAGCTCGAGGTCGCCGAAATGCTCGACGACATGGGTGTCGACGTCATCGAGGCGGGTTTCCCGATCACCTCGGAAGGCGATTTTCAGGCGGTCAGCGAGATTGCCCGCCGCTCCAAGAACGCCGTGATCGCCGGCCTGTCGCGCGCGCATCCCAAGGACATCGACCGTTGCGCCGAAGCGGTGAAGTTCGCAAAGCGCGGCCGCGTCCACACCGTGATCGCAACCTCGCCGTTGCATATGCGGGTGAAACTGAACATGACGCCGGAGCAGGTGGTCGAGCTCTCGATCGCCAACGTCACCCGCGCCCGCAACCAGATCGACGACGTCGAATGGTCGGCCGAGGACGGCACCCGCAGCGAGATGGATTTCCTCTGCCGCATCGTGGAAGCCGTCATCAAGGCCGGCGCCACCACGGTCAATATCCCCGATACCGTCGGCTACACCGTACCGGAGGAATACACCCACTTCATGAAGACGCTGATCGAGCGCGTGCCGAACTCCGATAAGGCGATCTTCTCCGTTCACTGCCACAACGACCTCGGCATGGCGGTGGCGAACTCGCTGGCCGGCATCGCCGGCGGCGCGCGCCAGGTCGAATGCACCGTCAACGGCATCGGCGAACGGGCGGGCAACGCTGCGCTCGAAGAGATCGTGATGGCGATCAACGTACGTAACGACAAGTTTCCGTGGTGGAACAAGATCGACACCACGCAGTTGACGCGCGCCTCGAAGCTGGTATCGGCGGCGACCTCGTTCCCGGTGCAGTACAACAAGGCGATCGTCGGCCGTAACGCGTTCGCGCACGAAAGCGGCATCCACCAGGACGGCGTGCTGAAGGACGCCTCCACCTACGAGATCATGCGGCCCGAGATGGTCGGCCTGAAGCAGTCGTCGCTGGTGCTGGGCAAGCATTCCGGGCGTCATGCGTTCGTGCACAAGCTGGAAGAGATGGGCTACAAGCTCGGCCCGAACCAGCTGGAAGATGCCTTTGCGCGGATGAAGGCGCTGGCCGACCGCAAGAAGGACATCTACGACGAGGACATCGAGGCGCTGGTCGACGAGGAAATGGCGGCCTCGCACGATCGCATCAAGCTCACCTCGCTGACGGTGATCGCCGGCACCCACGGCCCGCAGCGCGCCACCATGAAGCTCGACGTCGAAGGCCAGACCAGGATCGAGGAAGCCGAAGGCAACGGCCCGGTCGATGCCGTCTTCAATTGCATCAAGCGGCTGGTGCCGCACGAAGCGAAACTGGAGCTGTACCAGGTTCACGCCGTGACCGAAGGCACCGACGCGCAGGCCGAAGTGACGGTGCGTCTCTCCCATGAGGGGCGCTCGATGAGCGCCCGTGCAGCGGATCCGGATACGCTGGTCGCCTCGGCAAAGGCCTATCTCGGCGCGCTCAACAAGATCGTCATGAAGCGCCAGCGCGACATGCCGGCCGCGGCGGTGGCAGGCTGAGACCACGCGGGGTCGTAGCCGGTCGTACAGGGTGGGCAAAGGCGCGCTTGCGCCGTGCCCACCATTTATCATCGAGCACGCTTCCTGATGGTGGGCACGCTTTCGCTTTGCCCACCCTACAAAACTTCTAGCAAAACGCGGCTCCTTGGCGCCGCGTTTTTTGCGTGAGCTTCCACCGTCGCTGATCTGCAAGGCGCACCAGCCGACCATGGCCCGCGGGAACCCTGCCCGGTGAATGACGGGGCATACGAACAAGCGTCGGCGCTGGAAGTCTGGGAATATGGCGGATTTTCCTTAACCGGAACCCGGCATCCGAGGGCTCATTCTCTTGACCCGATGCCCTGACACCTGCCCGTGCGGCCACGACAGATAAGAATCTTTCGCCAAGCCGCTAACCTTTGCCGGGCTGCCTGGAACCTCTCAGCCTTGAGCTCTGCGAAATACATGCCGCTACGCGTGCAGGCGCGTAACATTTGCGGCCTCCAAACCGTAACTCATCCCGATCAACCAGGAGAATACCATGCTGACCCGCCGATCCATTCTTGGAGCCCTGCTCGCCGCCGGAACACTCGCCGCTTCGCCGGCGTTCGCCGATAACGCGCATGCGTTCGATGCCAAGGCCTTCGCCGCGGCCCAGAAAGCCGGCAAGCCAATTCTGATTGCGGTTCATGCGCCGTGGTGCCCGACCTGCAAGGCACAGGAGCCGATCCTGAGCGATTTAAGGGCTGATCCAAAGTTCAAGGATCTCGTCTATTTCGTCATCGATTTCGACAGCCAGAAGGATTTGCTCAAGCGGTTTGGCGTCCGCGCGCAATCGACCCTGATTGCCTTCAAGGGCGAAAAGGAAGCGGCCCGGTCGGTCGGCGATACCAAGCGGGACTCGATCTTCGCCACGGTCGCGAAAGCCGTCTAACTTCGTCGACCTATTGGAGTAGGCCAGTGACACTGGATGAAGGCTACTGGCGACCCGCGCACGCCGTTGGGTTTAGCCTGGCGACGAGGCGCAGTCGCGGGAGTGCCTTGGTGCGCACCGGGGGGCGCGAGGACAAGTATGGGCGTGCCGGTAAAGTCGGCTTAGCGATGGGATACCGGCGATGACGATCGGCAGTACGTTTTTGGCGTTTCTCGCAGGAATCCTGTCGATCCTTTCACCTTGCGTGCTCCCGATACTTCCAATCGTCCTGGCGGCCGCGGCATCCAGTCACCGTCAGGGACCTTTGGCGCTTGCTGGCGGGTTGTGCCTCTCGTTTGTTGGCATCGGATTATTTCTGGCGACGGCCGGCCATTCGATCGGATTGGATGCCGACCGGCTGCGCTATGTCGGGGCGACGCTGATCATGCTTGTCGGCATCGTGCTTGTCGTTCCGCGACTACAGGTGCAGATCGCCGTTGCTGCAGGCCCAATCGGAAATTGGGCCGACAGCAGGCTGGTCACGAGCCGCGCAAACGGCGTTGCCGGGCAGTTTTGGATCGGGGTCCTCCTGGGCGCCGTCTGGAGCCCTTGCGTAGGGCCGACGCTTGGCGCAGCGTCCTTGCTGGCCGCCCAGGGCAAGGATCTTGGTCAGGTAGCACTGACGATGCTTGCGTTTGGCATCGGCGCGGCGCTGCCATTGTTGGCGCTGGGATGGCTCTCCCGGGAAACGATGACGCGCTGGCGTGGCCGATTGTTAGCCGCGGGCAGCGGAATGAAGTTTGTGCTGGGCCTTTTGCTTCTCGTCGTCGGCATGCTCGTCATCTCGGGGGCGGACAAGGCGCTCGAAGCCTTCCTGGTCGAACTTTCTCCGGAATGGCTGACCAATTTGACCACGCGGTTCTAGAAGTTGTGTCGGCAGGTTGAACTCGAAGGATCATGGCGGTTACCTGAAAGTTGGAAATCCGGTTAGGAGGAGAAGTCACATGAAATTCATTGTCGCTCTCTTGGTGCTCCTGTTTGTGACGCCGGCGTTCGCGAACGACGGTATCATTACGAAGTCGAGCAACTACTCGGTGAACGATACGATTTCTCGCTTTGCGGCGGCCGTCAAATCAAGGGAGGGCGCAGGGTTCATTGTGTTCACCGAAATCGACCACGCCGCTGCGGGAAAGAAGTTCGGGATCGATATGCGTCCGCGCACGGTACTCATCTTCGGCAATCCGAAACTCGGCACGCCAGTAATGGCGAAGACGCCATTGCTGGCGATCGACAATCCTCCGAAGGCTCTCGTTTGGGAGGATGACCAGGGCAAGGTATGGCTGTCTTATAACTCAGCCGACTATCTGTATAAGACAATCTATCCGCGGCATGGACTGGAGACCCCGCCCAACTACGCGGCGTTTACGAAGGTTTTGAACGACATCACGGACGAGGCGACGAAATAGCAGGCTCCTGCGATCTGCAAAACGCTTTGCGTCCTGCGCAAGCGGAATGTCAATTACACGGCTGCGACCAATTGACGGGCAAATCACTTCTGATTTTCAGCGCCGTAGGGTGGGCAAAGGCGCCCTTGCGCCGTGCCCACCATTCCAACGTTCGGTGCAAGTGATGGTGGGCACGCTTGCGCTTTGCCCACCCTACGAACTGCGAACATCCAGCGATTGCAAGGTCGGCAGAGGCGATCAAGCAAATCACTTCTGATTTTCAGAAATCGTGTCAAGCCCAGGAATCAAAAATATTTCGCTTAACGCGAGAGGCAAATCAGTCACATATTCCGCCCGTCTCACCCATTGAGGGGCGCTCGCGATCGTCACGAACGTGCGGTGAGATGCGATGGACGCGGATGGCGCGCTAGACGTACGCGCAGGAAGCGTACGGCGAAGTCGTGTGGTTCTGGCGCCGCGGTGCTGGCGTTAAGTTACGTGGAAGTTTTCTGCGTGGCGACGGAGGCAAGAAAGCCGTTCTCCGGGGAGAGCACGAAGTAAGCCGTAAAGCCATTGCGCAGGGAAGGCCGGGATGCTCCCGCTGTACCTGTATGCTCGTGTGCGTGTTCTTTATCGCACCTGCACACGAGACCGCGGGTGCAGCAAGCACCCGGTCTTCCCTGCGCCCTCTATTTGGAAAGGGCGAAGAAGAAGATGCAAACCTCGGGCAGTTCATGTCGCGAGATCGCGAAGTCGTATTCTGAATTGTAGGATGGGTGGAGCGCAGCGATACCCATCGTCTCGCAACCGGCATTGATGGGTATCGCTTCGCTCCACCCATCCTACAGGATTGCTGCCTTAAGCCTTTCGTTCCGAGGAAACCAGACATAGCGAAGGTTTATTGGACGCGGCCTGCTTAGGTTCGGCACGATCTTTAACCACAGGCGCTGGTCGATTTTGCAGCGCAGCAAATCCTGGCAGTAGGCCCCTGCTAACGGGCAATGGCAATTCGGCAGGCTTGTCTGTATTGATGCAACTGGCATGCAAGCTCGGAACGTCTCATTCGCGTTCTGCAAAAAAGTCTGGGAGGATACATGCGCAAATTGATTTTGGCTGCGGCATCGATCGCGGCGTTGACTCTGATCGGACCGGCCGCTGCGCAGTCGCCGATCGTGATCAAATTCAGCCACGTGGTAGCGACCAACACGCCGAAGGGGCTCGCGGCGGAGAAATTCAAGGAACTGGCGGAGAAATACACCAACGGCAAGGTCAAGGTCGAAGTCTATCCGAACTCGCAACTCTACAAGGACAAGGAAGAGTTGGAGGCGCTGCAACTCGGTGCGGTGCAGATGCTGGCGCCCTCGAACGCCAAGTTTGGCCCGATCGGGGTCAAGGAATTCGAGGTGTTCGATCTTCCCTACATCCTGCCCGATCTCGCCACGGTGCGTAAGGTCACCGACGGCCCGCTGGGTACCAGGTTGCTCAAGTTGCTCGAGCCGAAGGGCATGACCGGTCTCGCCTACTGGGATAACGGCTTCAAGCAGATGAGCGCCAACAAGAAGCTCATTTCGCCGGCCGACTATCGCGGCCTGAAATTCCGCATCCAGTCCTCGAAGGTTCTGGAAGCCCAGTTCCGTGGCCTCGGCGTGGTCCCGCAGGTGATGGCGTTCTCGGAAGTCTACCAGGCGTTGCAGACGGGCGTCGTCGACGGGCAGGAGAACACCTGGTCGAACATCTATACCCAGAAGATGCACGAGGTGCAGAAGTACATCACCAACACCAATCACGGTTATATCGGCTACATCGTGGTCGTGAACAAGAAGTTCTGGGATGGCCTGCCGGCTGACATCCGCGCCCAGTGCGAGAAGGCGATGAAGGAAGCCACCGCCTACGGCAACGGCCAGTCGCAGAAGGAAAACGACGACGCGCTCGCCGAGATCGTCAAGACCGGCAAGAGCGAGATCATCAAGCTGACGCCGGAGCAGGACTCGGCCATGCGCAAGGCGATGGAGTCAGTCTACAAAGACGTCGCCGGCCGCGTCGGCCAGGGGGTGATCGACGAGTTCATGAAGGAAGCCAAGGGCGCAACCAACTGAGACGATGTTGTCGGGCTTCCGTGCCAAGGCACGGAAGCCCTTGTATGTCGGGGGCTCGGCAACACACGGCCGCGAAGGAAGGTGAGGCGTCGTAAAAGCCTGACCTGAAGGGGGGACATTGATACTGCTTCGCATCCTCGATCGGCTTGAGGAGATATTGATCGCGACGCTGATGGCGCTCGCGACCTTCATCATCTTCCTCGCCGTCTGCCATCGCTATCTGCTTGGCGTTCCCTTCCTGTTTCCGATCCTGTTCCCGATCAACCTGTCCTGGGCGCAGGAGCTCTGCATCTACATGTTCGTGTGGGTCGCCAAGTTCGGCGCCGCCTATGGCGTCCGCACCGGCATCCATGTCGGCGTCGACGTCGTGGTCAACCAGGTCAGGTCGCCCTGGAAGAACGCGATCGTGCTGTTCGGACTGCTTTGCGGGGCCTTCTTCACGGCCGTCATCGGCACCATGGGCGCGCATTTCGTCTACGGGCTTTACTACACCGACCAGGTGTCGCCCGACCTCGAAATCCCGAGCTGGTTCGTCTACCTCTGTATTCCGCTCGGCTCCTACCTGATGTGCTTCCGCTTCCTGCAGGTCGCGTATCACTACTTCTTCACGGGCGATCTTCCGCACCATGACCACGCCCATGTCGAGGGCGTCGACGTCGAGGCGCCCGGCGCGGGCGCCGCGGAGGTGACGCGATGACCTCATTCATCATCTTCGGGCTGCTGATCCTGCTGATGCTGACCGGCATGCCGATCTCGATCGCGCTGGGTCTGACGGTGCTCACCGTCATCTACACGATGACGAACGTGCCGACCGAGTCGGTGGCGCTGAAGCTGTTCACCGGCATCGACAATTTCGAGATCATGGCTATCCCGTTCTTCATCCTCGCGGGAAATTTCCTGACCCATGGCGGTGTCGCGAGACGCATGATCGATTTTGCGACCTCGATGGTCGGACACTGGTATGGTGGCCTTGGGCTTGCCGGAGTGATGGCTTGCGCGCTGTTTGCCGCAGTGTCCGGTTCGTCGCCGGCGACCGTGATTGCGATCGGCGCGATCATGCTGCCGGCGATGGTCAAGCAGGGATTCCCGAGGCGCTTTGGTGCCGGCGTCATCACGACATCAGGCGCGCTCGGCATCCTGATCCCGCCGTCCATCGTGATGGTGATTTATTGTGTGGCGACCGGCGGCAGCATCGCGATCGATCCCGCGGGCCAGCGCGTCTCGTCGGCCTCTGTCGGCCAGATGTTCATCGCAGGCGTCATTCCCGGCATGATGATGGCTACGCTGCTTGGGATGACCACCTTCTACCGCGCCTGGAGGAACGATTATCCGCGGCTGCAGCGCGCGAGCTGGGGCGAACGCTTCACGGCGTTCCGCAAATGCATGTGGGGGTTGCTGCTGATCGTGATCGTGCTCGGCGGCATCTATGCTGGCATTTTCACGCCGACGGAGGCGGCCGCGATCAGCGCGGTCTATGCCTTCGTGATTGCGGTGTTCGTTTATCGCGACATGTCGCTCAAGGACGTGCCGAAGGTGCTGCTCGGCTCCGCCAATATGAGCGCGATGATCCTCTACATCATCACCAATGCGGTGCTGTTCTCGTTCCTGATGGCGAACGAAAACATTCCGCAGCACATCGCAAACTGGATCACCTCGGTCGGCGTCAACTGGATCATCTTCCTGCTTGTCGTCAACGTGCTGCTGCTGCTCGCAGGCAACTTCATGGAGCCATCGTCGATCGTGCTGATCATGGCGCCGATCCTGTTTCCCGTGGCGGTCAAGCTCGGTATCCATCCGGTGCATCTGGGCATCCTGATGGTCGTCAACATGGAAGTCGGCATGTGCCATCCGCCGGTCGGGCTCAATCTCTACGTCGCCTCCGGCATCGCCAAGATGGGCATCACCGAACTGACGATCGCGGTGTGGCCATGGCTTTTGACCATGCTGATCTTCCTCGGCGTCGTCACTTACGTGCCGGAGCTCTCGTTGTGGCTGCCGCGTGCGTTGGGGATGCTGTAGAGCATGATCCGGAAAAGTGGGTACCGGTTTTCCGACAAGATCATGCTCAAAAAAGACGGAAGGGATGACGCTTCGAAGAAAAGGCATCCGTTTCGCGCATTGCGGTGGATCAAACGGTGTCACATTACATCTTGGTAAGGGAAGCCTCCCTTGCCAATCCTTAAGTTGAACGCCGACTGACGCAGGCTCATCTTCATGCAACCTTTCAAGGAGGTTCGCATGAGGAAATTCACCATCGCCGCCGTCGCGGTTCTTGCCATCGCCGGCTCGACCGCCGTCTATGCCCAGCACCGCCATTGGGGCTACGGCCATATGCGGATGAGCCCGGAGGATCGGGCGGCGTATGCCGACGCGCGGATCGCGGCCGTCCATGCCGGTCTCAAATTGACCGCCGACCAGGAAAAGCTGTGGCCGCCGGTCGAGGCCGCGGTCCGGGAGCTCGCCAAGCTCAGGATCGATCGCGCCAATGCGCGGATGAACGCGCCGCGGGACGATTCCAGCCAGCAGAAGCCGGACGATCCGGTGACGCGGCTTCGCGAGCGCGCCGAAACCATGTCGGCAACGGCTACCGCGATGAAGAAGATCGCCGACGCGGCCGACCCGCTCTACAAGACGTTGGATGACAGCCAGAAACGCCGGCTTGCCGTCCTGACCCGTATGGACCGGTTCGGGGGCAGGGAAGGCTGGCGGCACCGCGAGCACCGGGGCATGGACCGCGACTTCGATCGCCATCGCGACTATGACCGGAACAGGTATGACCGGGACGGCGGCCCGGACCGGGGCGGCCCCGAGCGGCTCTGAGGTGCCCCTGATCGGCGCCCGATCCGAACATGGGCGGAAGCCGCTGAAATCCAGCGGCTTTTCGCCGTTCCGGCTCTCAGCCAAAGCTCCGGGAAAACTCCGCCCAGCTTGCTGGACATCCCGGGATCGCTTTGCTAAACGACGCCCTCTCGCGAGGGCTTGCCGGACTTAAAACATCCGGGCGCATAGCTCAGTTGGTAGAGCAGCTGACTCTTAATCAGCGGGTCCCAGGTTCGAGCCCTGGTGCGCCCACCAAGCCTTTCGCGTAGCAGATCAAGCGCTTACCGCAAAGATCACGGTGGATAGACGAGAACAAGACGGGTCTCGTGCGACGCTTTTTGTGGTCGGACGTCGCACGCCGTGCGACGGGTTAACGAAGTTCTCTTAAGGTTCTTGTCGGTACCCGGGAAGCAAGAAGCGGGGAGCCGCGCGCCTTCCAGTGTGCTTGGACCACGTGCTCGAGCCGGTTTTGGAATTACACTCAGAGCGTCCCATCTGGGATCGTGGCGAGGCGTTGGCGACGCTCGGTAAGGCGATCGACGAGATGGCGTTCGTCACGTCATCACAGAAGATACCGAATATTGCTACGCCAAGCACCACAGCATCTTGCACGGCTGCAAGCCGCCGCCGAGATGAGATTTCGGCCGGTCGGCGATCAGCCCTTCATACCTTCCTTGCGCACCTGCAATTCGAGCCGGTCGATGCCGGCATCGGCGCGATCGGCATTGCGGGCGCGGTAGTGCTTCACGATGGTCTGCGCGCTTCGGTACGAGTGCCCCGTGATGTAGCAGATCGTCAACAGGTCGCAGCCGGCGCGGTCGAGCAGCATGACACAGGTATCGCGCAGGTCCTGGTCGTGCTTTTGGTCGAGTTCGCCGGCGCTATTGACGAACATCAGCGACGGGCACGGCTTCAGGCGCCATGCTTCGTCAGCGCCATTGCTGTCGCGCGCCGCCTGCGCCTCCAGCCATTCCGCCAGCACACGCGCGCGCTGATCAACTGCGCGAGCGCGCTGCGCCTTGTTCTCTTCATTGAGCGTCGAGCGGTACTTTGGCGCAGCCAAACGGCGGTGAGATCCTGGTGCCTTCCTAAAGGCTCTGCAGAAGGAACGCGCGACAGGCCAGCCCCGAAGCGAGAGCCAGGAAGATGCGTCCGGATCGCTGTACGAGCGCAGGCGCGGAGCGACGACGGATCGCTAAACCACACATCCCAACGCAACTCTTCCTAGTTAGGAAGTTTTGCTCTCGCCGCGTGAATCGATCGTTGCTGCGACTACGCTCGCCTCCGACCCTGCGGGCTGCCGCCTGGTCCGACGCCCTCGCTCTCATCGCAGCTCAGTTTCTTGCTCCTATGACTTCGTCATCGAAGCGTCGGTAAGTGCGTTCGTTGCGTGCCGGAGTCGATCCATCTGTCACGTCATCGAAGCAGGACTTGACGATTGCCTCCAGACGACAAAAGCTGTTGAGAAAGCTGTTTGGTGCCGAAAATGAGTGCCTCGATTGCTTGATTCGAACGAGCACGGCTCGGCTTGACCAATTCCTGCAAAATGAGACCATCGATCCCAGCGAGAATAAACCGCGCAAGGGTTGTGTAGCCCTGAGGTGACAGTTCTGATTTTCCTGACTTGCTTGCCAGTTGGTCCCGGTAGAGGCGCAGATATGCCTCGTACTGTTGATCCGCCAACCATTGGGCTCCTTCTCGGAGGGCGTAGAGCGTCAGTTCATACTGGACGATTTGTCGCGTGCGCGACCGTGTGATTGAGCGCCAAGTGCCGCGGATGAGAATTTCGATCCGCTCGTCTAATGCGGGCTCCGTGCCGGCTCTGTCTTCGCGCAACCGTTCTGCGATCTCGTCTATCAACACTTCAAGCACCGCGACGAGGAGCGCGCTCTTGCTCTCGAAATGATAGTGCAGCGTCGCGAGTTTGACATTCGCTTCCGCCGCGATCTTTCTGGTGGTCGTACCGAGAACACCTGTCTTCTCCAGAGCTTGCAACGCTCCCTGGATGATCTGTGCGCGCGTAACTTCGCTTTTTGTCATCATAGTCTTCATGCGCCAGATGTTCGGTGATGCGCCAAGTTCTGTCAAATAGCCGCAGTCGCTCCCCTCTTCGTAACGCCCAAAATGTCAGCATCTTTGCCCAAAATTGGTCGCTTGACTAAATTTGGTCATTTGACCAGATTATACGGAGAGGAACGGGAGGGAAGATGCCGCTTGCTGATCAGCACAGGGGATTGATTGCCGCCGCCGCCGATCGCAACTTCGACGAACAAGTCGAACGAACGAAGGCGTTCGCCGCCATTCCGAGCACGAGGGGGGCGGAATGGCCCGCTCAGGACTTCATGGCCGGCGAGCTCCGGGAGCGAGGCTACGTCGTCGATGATTGGCAGATCGATCTATCCGAACTGAAGGGTCTGCCGGACCTCGGCGTGATTTCCCACGATTTCTCACGTGCCCGGACCGTGGTCGGCACGCTTAAGCCGCACGCGGAATCCGGCCGATCCATCATCCTTCAGGGGCATTGCGACGTCGTTCCGGCGGGGCCTGCGAAGATGTGGAAGTCGCCCGCCTATCAGCCCACGATCGAGGATGGATGGCTTTATGGGCGTGGTGCCGCCGATATGAAGGGTGGCACGCTGGCTGCGCTCTACGCCGTCGACGCGATCCGACAGGCCGGATTTCGCTTGAAGGGGCGGATCCACTTCCAGTCGGTGATCGAGGAAGAAAGCACAGGTGTCGGTGCATTGTCCGCCCTCCAGCGCGGCTACCGCGCAGATTGCGCGCTGCTTCCCGAGCCCACGGGCCAACGCTTTGGAGATGTCTGTCTGGGCGTCATCTGGTTTCGTTTGCGGGTGGCCGGCGAGCCGACGCACGTCTCGCATGCCGGGGAAGGATTCAACGCGATCAAGGCCGCCATGGAACTGGTGCGCGCGCTTGAAGGACTCGAGAAAACTTGGAACGAACGGGCGGCCGACCATCCCATCTACGGTGAGGTCGAGCATCCCCTGAATTTCAATCCTGGCATCATTCATGGGGGCGATTGGGCGTCGAGCGTACCAGCCTGGTGCGACGTCGATTGCCGCATCGGCCTCTTGCCCGACTGGAGCGTGGAAGCCTGTCAGAAGGAGATTGTTGCCTGCGTCAACGAGGCTGCGTCGAAGATGCCGTTCCTCGCGAACAATCCGCCCGAGATTGTATGGTCTGGCTATCTCTCGCACGGCTACGTCATGCGTGCCGACCCCGCCGTTCGGCAGGTTCTCGAAGAGGCGCATTGGGCGGTGACTGGACAGCCTCTGACGCGGCGACTTGCTACATCGCTGAATGACGCGCGCTTCTACGATCGTCACTTCGGAATTCCAGCGTTCTGCTACGGTCCCGTCGGGGAGCGGATTCATGGATTCAATGAGCGCCTCAATCTGGAGTCGCTCCGGGAGACGACCAAGACGATCGCCAATTTCGTTGCCGAATGGTGCGGTATCGAACCAGCGCGCTGATGTCTGGCAATCAAGAAAGCAGGACAATCCCATGACGGTTAGGATAGACGGCGAGCGGTTGTGGTCGGACTTGATGACGATGGCAGCCATTGGGGCGACGGCCAATGGCGGTTCATACCGCACCTCGCTGTCAGACGCCGACCGCGACGGTCGCAACCTCTTCGTCCACTGGGCGAAGGAAGCCGGCTTGGCCGTCACCGTGGACAAGATCGGCAACATCTTCGCGCGCAGGGAAGGGCAGGACCTGAGCCTGCCGCCTGTCATGGTGGGCAGCCATCTCGACACCCAGGCTCCTGGCGGCAGGTTCGACGGCGTGCTCGGCGTACTGGCAGGGCTCGAAGTCGTGCGGACCCTCAATCGCGCCGGCATCAGGACGCGGCGCGCGATCGAGGTCGTGAACTGGACCAATGAAGAGGGCGCGCGGTTTCCGCCGGGCGTCGTCGGCTCCAACCTCTTCGCCGGTCGCACGACACTCGAAACGCTGCTGCAAACGAGGGATCGCGCGGGCATCTTGATGGGCGACGAACTGAAGCGCATCGGTTACGCGGGCGATGTCGAGGTCGGGCAGCGGCTGGTCGACAGCTACATCGAACTGCATATCGAGCAAGGCCCCGTGTTGGAAGCCGCAAATATCATGATCGGCGTGGTAACCCATACGTCGTGTCAGGGCGGCGGCATCATCGAAATTCTGGGTGAGAACGGACACTCCCAGACGACCAGAATGTCAAAACGGCGCAACGCTCTGGTGGGGGCCGCGAGGATCGTCGAGGAGATCGAGCGGATCGGCATGGCACAGGAGCCGCATGGAATGGCGAGTGCAACCGTGATCGACATCCTGCCGAACAACCGGATCAACATTCCGCACAAGGCTGTGGTGCAGTTCCTGACGGTGCACGCAGAACCGGAAGGGCGTGATCGCATCCTCGACATGATCGACCAGGCAGTCACCAAGCTCGGGCAGGACGCTCAACTTGCCGTGTCCTTCTCGCGCAATCCACAACGCCACAAGTTCGAGTTTCCCGTCGAGCTCGTGGAGCTGGCAGAGCGCGTCTCCGGCGATCTTGGCTATTCGTCCATGCGGCTACCGACATGGACCGCGCATGATGCGCTGAACATGCATGTGGTGTGCCCTACATCGCTCATTTTCGTTCCGTGCCGTGACGGCATCTCGCACAGCGAATTCGAATGGTGCGAACCGGAGCATACCAAAGCCGGCGCCGACGTTTTGGCCAACGTGGCACTCGAGCGCGCACAGCGTCCGAATGACTGATGCGGCAGTTCGTCGTTGCGCGCCGATGCGGCCGGAGTTCGGATCTCAACCAGGGTCAGGAGGCAGAGACATGAGTGAACTCAATTCGACGTGGGACAAGACCGAGATCGATCCCGAGCGTGGCCCATCGCGGCGCGCCTTGCTGAAGGCGGGGGTTGCCGCCGCGGCGACTGCACCGTTTCTCATGCGCATCAACGACGCGATCGCTCAAGGGATCGCACCAAAGCGGGGCGGCACGCTGACCAGCCTCCTGACGCCCGAGCCTCCGGTCCTCATGATCGGCGTGAATGCCCAGGCGCCGACTCTGACCGTTGTCAGCAAGATCTTTCAGCCGCTGTTCACCTACACGCCAACACTCGATTTCGAACCCGTGTTGGCCAAGAGCTGGACGATCTCGGACGACAAGAAGGTCTATACGTTCCGCCTGCAGCAGAACGTGAAGTTCCATGACGGTCAGCCCATGACGGCCGACGACGTCATCTTCTCGGCGATGAAGTTCTGGATGACGCTGTCGCTGCGGGCGCGCATCGTGTTCGCCAGGATCGAGAAGGCGGAGGCGCCGGACCCGCACACCGTGGTCTTTACCCTGAAGGAGCCGTTCGCGCCGTTCCTGTACGGTTTCGGCGGAACAGGCTTCACGATCGTCCCCAAGCATCTCTACGACGTTGCCGACATGCGCAACAATCCCAACAATGCCAAGCCGATCGGCACCGGGCCGTTCAAGTTCGTCGAATGGCAACGGGGCAGCTTTATCAGGCTGCGGCGGAATGAGGAATATTGGAAGCCGAACCAGCCCTACCTCGACGAAATCGTCTACCGCATCGTTCCGGACAGCCAAAGCCGCGCCCTCGCTTTGCAGTCAGGGCAGGTCCAGCTTGCCGGCGGCAACGACATCGAGCCTTTCGATCTGCCGCGTTTCCAGGCACAGCCGAATTTGTCCGTCACCTTGAAGGGCTGGGAGTATTACGGCCCATTGGCGTGGATCGACATCAACAAGCGCGTCAAACCGCTGGATGACGCCCGCGTCCGGCGCGCCATGAGTATGGCGCTCGATCGCACCTTCATCCTGCAGAAGCTCTGGTTCAACAGTGGCAAGGTCGCCACGGGGCCCCTGTGCGAGACGACCAAGTTCTACGATGCTTCGGTCAAATTACCTCCGTTCGACCTCGCAGCTGCCAACAAGCTGCTGGACGAGGCCGGTCACAAGGCCGACGCCTCCGGCGTCCGGTTCGCGATCCGGCACTTGCCGCTTCCCTACGGCGAGGTCTGGACGCGTCTGTCTGAGTATTTCCGCGCGTCAATGCAGAAGATCGGCATCAACGTGACGATGGAAACGACCGATGCAGGGAGCCACACGGCTCGCATGGCGAAATGGGACTACGACACGTCGATCAACTACATCTACCAGGTCGGTGATGCAAACATCGGGATGGAACAGTATTTCACCTCGGAGAACATCAAGAACGTCGCGTTCAACAATGTCGGTGGTTACAGTAACCCGCGCGTAGATGAACTTCTCGCCAAGGCGCGATATGCGGTCGATCCTGGCGAGCGCCAGAGGCTGCTGTCCGAATTTCAGCGCATCGCGGTGGACGACATGCCTTACATCTATCTGCTGCAGATGAGCTTCCCGACCTATTACGCGAAGAGGCTCAACAATACGATCACGACGGCGATGGGCATTGCCGACGATTTCGATGACGTCTTTCTCGTATGACGTCGAATCGTCTTCAAGCGATGCCTCGCCTGATCGGATGGCGGGTGCTCAAAATGGCGGCGATGGTCTTGGCCATCGTCGTCGTCAATTTCCTCCTCATTCATGCCGCACCAGGCGATCCGGCGAGCGCCATCGCCGGCCAATCGGGGCAGGCCGATGCCGAATTCATGCAGCAACTACGCGAGCAATTCGGTCTCGACAAGCCGCTACCCGTGCAACTCTGGATCTACATCGAGCGAGTGCTGACCTTGGACCTTGGAGTTTCCCATCGCCTCCAGAGACCGATCCTCACAGTGATCTTCGAAAGATTGCCGGCGACGTTGTTGCTGACGGGGACGGCGTTCGTGATCGCGTTGGCGAGCGGAATCGTACTCGGGGTCCGCGCCGCTCGTAAGCCGGGCGGTATAGTTGACACGATCATCATGGGCGCGTCGCTGTTTTTCTATGCAACTCCGCTATTCCTCGTCGGCATCGTGCTGGTGCTTGTGTTCGGCGTCTGGCTTAACTGGCTGCCGACATTCGGCATGGAAACCGTAGATGTGCCGCTTCGGGGTTTCGCGCGCGTGGCAGACATCGCGTGGCATGCCGTTCTCCCCGTGATCACTCTCGCAGTTTTCTATTCGGCAGTCTACGTGCGCCTGACGCGTGCGTCGATGGTCGAGGTATCGAGCCATCCCTTCATCAAGACTGCCCGGGCCAAAGGAGCCACGGAGAGCCGGATCACGTGGGTCCATATGCTCCGGAACGCGTTGTTGCCCGTCATCACGTTGGCCGGCATCCAGGCAGGGCATCTCATCGGCGGGTCCGTCCTCGTCGAGACGGTATTCGCCTGGCCAGGGATCGGCAGTCTCGCGTTCGAAGCCTTGCTCGCGCGCGACTACGACCTGCTGCTCGGCATCTTTCTCTGCACATCGGTCGTTGTGTTGATCTTCAATCTCCTCACCGACCTTCTCTACCTCGCAGTCGATCCGCGGGTTCAGGCGCTATGAAATCCTTCGTCAGGCGCTTCCCTCGGATGGCGATCGGGAGTGCGATCATCCTGGCCGTGGTCGCCATGGCAATCGCTGCACCCATTCTGTTCCCGTTCTCTCCGTGGGAGATGCGCGGAGCACCGTTTGAACCACCCGGCAGTCCGGACTTCATTCTTGGCTCCGATGCGCTCGGACGCGACATGGCGGCCGGACTCGCACATGGAGCTTGGGTTTCATTGCTGATTGGGGGCTTCTCAACCCTGGCGTCGCTCGGGATCGGGATCAGCCTTGGGGCGCTCGCCGGCTATGTCGGCGGACGTGTCGACGACGCGGTCATGCGGTTCGCTGAATTCTTCCAGACAATTCCGAGCTTCCTGCTCGCCATTCTTCTTGTCGCGATCTTCCGGCCGAGCATCTTCTCGATCATTGCCGCGATCGCCTTGGTGTCTTGGCCACCGGTCGCCAGAGTTGTGCGGGCAGAATTTCTTTCTTTACGGAAGCGAGAGTTCGTCCAGGCAGCGGAAGTCCTCGGTGTCTCCCATTTTCGTGTTGTCTGGCAGACGCTTCTTCCCAACGCTCTGCCCCCCGTGATCGTGCTGGGCAGCCTCATGGTTGCTAATGCAGTCCTCACCGAGTCGGCGCTGTCGTTCCTCGGTCTCGGCGACGCGAACTGGATGTCGTGGGGATTCCTGGTTGGCTCGGGGCGTAGCGTGATACGGATGGGCTGGTGGATCAGCGTCCTTCCCGGTGTCGCGATCTTCGTCACGGTGCTCGGACTCAATCTCCTCGGGGAAGGACTTCAGACATGGCTGAATCCGCGTCTGTCAAAGCGGGATTTGCCATGACCACGAAGCTTCTGAGTATCAAAGAACTATCGATCGGGCTCCCGGCATCCGCCGATCGTCCCCGAGCGGTTTCCAAAGTCAGTTTTTCGCTGAACGAGGGCGAGATTCTGTGCGTCGTCGGAGAAAGTGGCTCCGGAAAGTCGATGATCGCCAACTCGATCATGGGGCTTTTGCCCAAGGAGTTACCTGTTCTCGGCGGAAGGATCGACCTGCAGGGCATCGACCTTCTGAAGCAGACACCAGCACAACTGCGCCGCCTGTGCGGCTCCCGGATGGGGATGGTGTTTCAGGAGCCTATGGCGGCGCTCAATCCCCTGATGCGGATTGGCGATCAGATCGCCGAGGTGTTCCAGGTTCATGGTGTGCCGGGCAGCCTAGAGCAGGTGCTTAGTCTGCTTCGGGCGGTTAATCTGCCCGACCCGGAAGCGCTGGTACACGTTTATCCGCACATGCTGTCGGGCGGCCAACGCCAGCGTGTCGTGATCGCAATGGCGATCGCACTGGAGCCGTCGTTGTTGATCGCCGACGAGCCGACAACGGCGCTCGACGTGACCACGCAGGCCCAGATTTTGAAGCTGATTCGTGAAATCCAGCAACGGCGGAATTCCGGGGTGCTGTTCATCACGCACGACTTCGGTGTGGTGCGGGAGATCGCGGATCGCGTGATCGTCATGAAGGACGGTGAACTGGTCGATCAGGGTACAGCCGGCGACGTCCTCGAACGGCCATCTCACGAGTACACCAAGAGGCTGCTTGCGGCCGTGCCAAGGCCGAACATGGATGCGCCGCGACTACGAGCCGAAAAAGCCATTCTCAAAGCGTCCAGCCTGCGCAAGACCTTCTGGCGAGGCAGCAAGGAAGTGGCTGCACTCAACGACATCAGCCTCGACCTGCGAAAGGGCGAGACCATCGGGCTTGTCGGCGAAAGCGGTTCGGGCAAATCGACTCTTGCCAGGACCATCGTCAACCTGATCACTCCCGATAGTGGCGAGATCAGGTTCGAGGGGACTGATCTGCGGTCGTTGTCCCGAAAGCAATGGAAGCCATTCCGGAAGCGTATTCAGTTTCTTTTCCAGGACCCATTCGAGTCCCTCGATCCGCGTCGTTCGGTCGCAGACATCATCTCGGACGGCCCGATCGCCCACGGAGCAGGTGCCGCAGAAGCGCGGGCCATCGCCAAGGAGAAGTTGCAACTCGTCGGCCTCGATCCGTTGGCGCTGGACCGATGGCCGCATGAGTTCAGTGGGGGGCAGCGGCAGCGGATCGGCATCGCCCGGGCACTGGCGTTGAACGCCGAACTTCTGATTGCCGACGAACCGGTCTCGGCTCTCGACGTGTCGGTGCAAGCGCAAATCCTCGACCTCCTCGAGGGCCTTCGCGACAAGCTCGGGTTGTCCATGCTGTTCATCACCCATGACATGCGGGTCGCGGCGCAGATCTGCGATCGCATCGCGGTCATGAAACTTGGTCAGATCGTCGAGGAAGCACCCGCCCGGGAACTGCTGTCCAATCCACAGCACCCTTACACACGAACGTTGATTGCCTCCGTGCCGGGCTTGGCCGGCGATAGCGTCATTTATTCGGCCGTGGAGGCATCATGAAGATCATATCATCTCCGGTACAGACAAGGTATGACCCGCAGCAGATCATGCTGCGCGGCAAGATGGTCAAGCCGGTGGAACAGCCTGAGCGACTACGCATTCTCGCGCAAAGTCTGGCTGAGGATGGTCACGAAGCCGTAGAGCCGGATGCGCATTCACTCGATCACGTGCGCCGGGTTCACGATCCTCAGTACGTCGACTTTTTGAGCTCCGCATATGCAGAGTGGCGGAAGTTGCCAGAGGCGGGCATTGAGGTGATCCCCAACACGCATCACTATCGAAATGCGGCGCAGGTGGGACAGCCGCCGGGCCGCCCGTCGCAGACGATCGTCGGGCGGGCTGGATGGTATGTCAGCGATCTCAACTGTGCGATCGGCGAGGGGACATGGGAGGCGATCGAGGCATCAGCGCGCAGCGCCATTCACGCGGCACAACTCGTCATCCGCGGCGAACGCAGTGCCTTCGCCGCCTGCCGTCCTCCCGGGCACCACGCTTACCGCGATCAAGCTGCAGGATTCTGCTATATCAACAACGCGGCCGTTGTCGCCGACATCCTGACCTCCGCGTTCGACCGCGTCGCCGTCATCGATTTTGACACCCACCACGGCGACGGCACGCAGTCGATCTTCTACGACCGGGATGATGTGTTCGTCGGATCGGTCCATACCAATCCCGCGAACTACTACCCCTTCTTCATCGGATATCCGGACGAACGGGGCTCGGGCAAAGGGGAGGGCTACAACCTGAACCTTCCGCTCGAGCCCGGCGCCGGCAACGACGAGTTCGTTGCGGCTTGCGCCTCGCTGAGCGACGCAGCGGCGAACGCAGGTTGCCGGGCGCTTGTCTTGTCTGCGGGGTGGGATGCCCATCAGCAGGATCCATTGTCCCGTCTTCGGATCTCCGACGGCGCCTTCCAGCGGATCGGGGAAATTTTCGGCGCGATGCGGTTGCCGACCGTCATAGTGCAGGAAGGGGGCTATTCGCTTGACGTTATAGCGAGTGCGCCAAGGCGGTTTGTCGCGGGGTTCTGCTCACGGCACTGATGCGACTTTTTCAGAATAACGTGGAGTTTCGGCGCGCCATCGGCAACGAGAATGCAGTCGAGCAGGCCGATCAATCGAGGAGAGCCAAGGAATGACCATTCGTCCGAATTCGATCGAAGCGCGCGACGTCGCGCGTATCTTGCATCCGTACACGAACGCGGTCGTCCATGAGAAGGTGGGGCCGATGATGATCGAGGGCGGCGACGGAATCTACGTCGTCGACAACGAAGGAAATCGGTACATCGAGGGGCTCGGTGGACTGTTCTGCGCCTCGCTCGGTTTCAGCGAGAAGCGCCTCGTCGAGGCCGCGCACCGCCAGATGCAGAAGCTTCCATTCTATCACAGCTTCGGCGGCAAGTCGCACGACACGGCCGTCGAGCTCGCCGAGCGCTTGGTCGATCTCGCACCCGTGCCGATGAGCAAGGTGTTCTTCGCCAACTCCGGATCGGAAGCCAACGACACTGCGATCAAGCTGGTCTGGTACTATCACAACGCGATCGGGAAGCCGAACAAGAAGAAGATCATCTCGCGCATCCGCGCCTATCACGGCGTGACCATTGCCTCCGCGAGCCTCACGGGCCTCGTCAACAACCACCGCGATTTCGACCTGCCAATCGACCGCGTCCTGCACACCGATTGCCCGCTGCATTATCGCTACGCGAAGCTTGGCGAGAGCCCAGAGGATTTCGCGACACGCTGTGCCGACGCTCTCGAACAACTCATACAGAAGGAGGGGCCGGACACGATCGCAGCGTTCTTCGCCGAACCTTTGATGGCATCCGGCGGATGCATCGTTCCTCCGCCAACCTACTACGATAAGATCCAGGCGGTTCTGCGCAAGTACGAGATCCTGTTGATCGCCGACGAGGTCATCTGCGGCTTTGCCCGGACCGGTAACATGTTCGGGTCCGAGACCTTCGGCATGGAGCCGGATATCATCACCATGGCGAAACAGCTTTCGGCTGCCTACCAGCCGATCGCGGCTGTGATGATCAACGAGAAGGTCTATAGGGCGGTCCGTGAAGGAAGCGGCAGGATCGGCACCTTTGGCCACGGTTTCACCTATGGCGGTCATCCTGTCGCAACCGCGGTCGCCCTCGAGACCCTCAAGATCTACGAGGAGCGGGACATGGTGAATTATGTCCGTTCGATCATGGGCGATTTCCAGACTGGCCTTCATTCGTTCGCCGATCATCCCCTTGTCGGGGATGCGCGTGGCGTCGGCCTCATCGGCGCGCTAGAACTTGTCAGCAACAAGGAGACAAAGGAAGTTTTCGATCCGTCGTGGGGCGTCGCCGCCCAGGTCGGCGAACGCGCCCTCAAACATGGTCTGATCACGCGCGCGCTCGGCGATACTGTCAACTTCTGCCCGCCGATGATCATTACCAAGGCAGAAATCGCCGACATGTACTCGCGCACCCGGCTTGCGCTCGACGAAACCTACGCTTGGCTGCGGGCGGGCCGCCCGGCCGCCGCTGCTTGACGTTCCCGGCGAGCGTTGGGCCCGAAGGGACGACCTTACTCTCGCCGGCCTTGCGCTCTCACAAATCAAGGTTCTGACGATGCGAAATTTCGAAATTCCGGGACGCTCTTTGGCCTATGGCCGCGGCGGAATGGCGGCGACATCTCACCCGGTCTCGACGTTGACGGCGATTGAGATCATGAAGGCAGGCGGCAACGCGATGGATGCCGCGATTGCGGCGTGCGCGGTGCAATCCGTCGTCGAGGCCGGATCAACGGGCATCGGTGGCGACTGCTTCGCGCTCTTCGCCCGCGCAGGAGATGCAAGGCCGATTGCGTACAACGGTTCGGGAAGAACACCGGCCGCTGCCGAAGCGGCTTGGTATGTTCGGCAGGGTATCCGGAGCATCGATCGGCAATCACCGCACGCAGTAACCGTGTCCGGAGCGGTGGAAGCGTGGGCGACGCTTGCAAGGGACCACGGCCGCCTGCCACTCTTCGAGATCCTCGCCCCAGCAGTGGAGATAGCTCGCCGCGGCTACGTTCTGACGCCACGCGTCGCGTTCGATCTTGCCAACCAGGTCGCCTTGCTCGAAGCGGACATTGGGTGCCGAGAGACGTTTCTGGTTTCCGGAGATGCGCCGAAAGCTGGCTCGGTCCAGCGACAGGAAAGGCTCGCTGACACGCTCGAACTGATCGGTCGCGAAGGGGCACGAGCCTTCTATGAAGGAGAAGTCGGCGCAGCACTCGCAAGCTTCCTTGCCGACAAGGGCGGTGTCCACACCCGTGCCGACTTCGCAGCGGCGAAGGGAGAGTACACCGATCCGATAGCGGTCGATTATCGGGGCCGCACGGTCTACGAATGCGGGCCGAACGGGCAGGGCATCATCGCCCTCATGATCATGAAGATGCTGTCCCGGTTCAAACGATCCGGCTCCCCGCGGGGTATCGACAACCTGTATATCGAGGTCGAGGCAACACGCCTCGCATACGCGGCGCGCGATCAGTTGCTGGCGGATCCTGCGATCGCGACGGTACCCGTGGATTACATGTTGTCCGACGAACTCGCGACGTCCTTGGCCGCGAGGATCGACCTGAGCAAGGCGATCGCAGAAATGCCGCTGCTCTCAGGGGCCGAGCACAGCGACACGGTCTATATCTGCACCGTCGATAAGGATCGAAACGCCGTCAGCTTCATCAACTCCCTGTTCCACCCATACGGAGCAGGGTTGATGGAGCCGACGAGCGGCGTGCTGTTCCACAATCGCGCGCAGAGCTTCGTCGTTGAGCCGGGACATCGCAATTGCATCGCGCCCCGCAAGCGGCCGATGCACACGATTATTCCCGGTATGGTGTATGAAGGAGATCGACCATCGATGGTATTCGGTGTGATGGGCGGGCACTACCAAGCAATGGGTCACGCGTACTTCCTGACCAGGTTATTCGACCACGGTCTCGATCTGCAATCCGCGATGGACGAGCCGCGGCTATTTCCGTTGCCTGGCAGCAGCGCTGTCGAGGCGGAAGAGAGCCTACGTAGTGTGATTGCTGATGCATTCATTAACCGAGGGCTAACGGTACAGCCGCCGCGTTGGCCGATCGGCGGAGCGCAGGCCATCGGGATTGACTGGCAGGGAGGTGTGCTCGTCGGGGCTTCGGACCATCGAAAGGATGGCTGCGCGCTCGGCTATTAGCGCAGGCTCCAAATTGTGAATGCTTAAACAATGTCGCATCTCCCGCAAGACGGACATGTGGGCATTAGTCCTGTGAGGCTGCGCCAGTTGAAATGATGGTCGACCATGGGAGGTGATCCGGTTAGACACGGCGGCTAGCTAAGCGCCACAGCGCTTGTCATGCCTTGGCAATCCATCTTGGACGCAACGTGCGCTACTCCTTGTTCATAAAGCTGCGGGCTGCGAAAGTATCTCCTTAAGCATTGATCAGTGAGGCGATCGCCTCTCGGATCCAGCGTTGTCCGCTGTGTCCCTGACTGCGCTCGTGCCACACCATCCCGACGGCGAAGCCTTCCACGGGGAACGGACAGTCCATCACCTTGAGCGTGTCGGAACGGTCGCGTACCAGCCTTTCCGGCACCAGAGCCACGAAGTCCGAGCTGGACACGATTTCGGGAACGAACAAGAATGAAGCGGCAGATAGCACCGCATTGCGCTTGTATCCGAGAGCAGCCAAAGCGCTATCCACCGGTGTCACGAAGCCGCCGCCACCAAGGGACACGACTACGTGCTCCAGCCTGGCAAATTCTTCGACCGTGATCCCTTTCCGTAGTCGCGGATGCTTGCGGCGGCCGATAAGCACATAGCGTTCGTCGAACAGATGCCTGGTACGAAGACTGGGCGGCGCATCCTGTGGTGTCATCAGCACCAGGTCGACTTCACCGCGTGCCATCTGCGCCTCTAGCTGCGGCAGATCCAGATTGCGCAGCGCCACACGCACCCCGGGTGCCCGTGTTCTGAGTTCCACGACGAGCGGCTTGATCACCGCTGCCTGCAAATAGTCTGTGCAGGCGATGGCGACGGTTAGCTTGGCCTTGGCGGGATCGAAGTTCCTGTGCGTGGCGACGGTGGCGCGAACCTGGTCGAGCGCCTGGCGCAACGGGTCGAGCAGTTCGATTGCCTTGGCGGTCGGTGTCATCCCTCGCTGAGCGGGAATGAGCAATTGGTCATCGAATTCATGCCTGAGGCGGTGTAGCTGCGCGCTTACCGCTGGTTGGCTCAGATGCAGGCGGGCCGCCGCCTTCGTGACGTTCTGCTCCACCAGCAGCGTCTCGAGAGTGACCAACAGATTGAGATCGAGGCGCTTGCTATCCATTGGATGGATAGTAGCCGAACATTTCTACGATTTCAAAATATAGCTCGGATCAGTCGAGACTTCGTGCACCAGGGCAGACCCGCGCCGCGCTCACCTGCGAGGCCATGGTGAGATCGGGCGGCAGCGTTTCACGCCCTCGAGAAAAGGAGAAATAGCATGATCCAGGCCGATACCTCCAAACCTTTGATAACCGTAGTCGGTGCCTCGAGTAAGCAAGGTCGAAGCGTCGCCGAGGCCTTGCTCGACAGCGGGCGCTACCGGGTGCGTGCCCTGACTCGGCGCCGCGATAGCCAGCCCGCGCAAATCCTGGCGGAGAAGGGCGCCGAAGTCGTGGTCGCGCCGCTTGAACCCGGCAAGCAGGCTGAACTGACCGCGGCTATGCGCGGCTCGGCCGGGGCGTTTTTGATGACGCCACCCATCGTCAAGGTGCCGCCCGCTGAACTTGAGTTTACTCTCGGCAAGGAATTGGCCGATGCGGCGGTGGCCGCTGGCGCCGGACATGTGGTTTTCAGCGGGCTCGAAAACGTCGAAGCGCGCACCGGCGGTACCAAGTGGGCGCCGCACTTTACTGACAAGGCGAAGGTGGCAGACTATATTCGCAGCCTGCCCATTCGAAGCTCGTTCGTGTACCTGGCGTTCTTCTACACCAACTTCCTTGAATATTATGTGCCGCAGCGCGGGAAGGACGGCATCACGTTTGCCATCTACTTGCCGCCGCACATCCCCATGCCGTTCTGTGATCCGCTCACTGCGGCTGGGCCGGCGGTGCGCGAGATTTTCGATCACCCGACGCAATACGCCGGCCAAACCTTGCCGGTTATCGGCGAGTTTCTCTCGGCGCAGGACATGGTGGACACGTTTGTGCGCGTCACCGGGCAGCGGGCGCGCTACGCCTCCGCTTATTCGCGCGAAGATTTGTTGCGTCACTTTCCGGGTTTTGCCGCCGATGAGCATCTCGTGCGCGAGTTGGTGGGCATGGTCGAATACGCCGTCGAGTATGGCTACTTCGCCCCCGAGCGCGACCTGACGTGGAGCCGGAAAATCGATCCGCATGTGTTGACGTGGGAGCAATTCCTGAAACGCAGTCATTGGCAAGGCGACTTGCTGTCTTATGGCGCCGCTCCTGAGCCCGATCACGCCCAACTTGCACCGATATGAGAAGGCTGCCGCCGGCTGACTGAGGTGCAGGCGGCGGCCGCCTTACCAACAACGCCTGCTATCCATGAGATGGATGGTAGCCAAAAATTTTAGCGATTTGAGAATAAGCGCTCAGACCAGCAAGAAATTCACTGCTCCATAACGCCAATAAAAGGCGCCGGTGCAGTCGCAAGCCTACTCGAGCACACAAGGCGGGTCGTACTCGTCGAGATTGATCTATTCGTCGATCTGCGCGGCTCGTTCTGCCCCTCGCCGAAGGGCCGCGGCGCGCAAGCGTTCCGCGTCCTACGGGCGCTCGACGTTTGGCCGCGGCCAACCACTGTTAGCGCCCGGGCTCCGGCGCGTTACCGGGCGCTGCATTGGCGGAATGGTTGGTCAGTGGCTTCAGTCCCGTGACGGTGCGCAACAGAACATAGAACACGGGTGTCAGGAACAGGCCAAACACCGTGACGCCTATCATGCCAGAGAAGACGGCCACGCCCATAGCTCGGCGCATTTCCGAACCGGCGCCGGTCGAGAGCACGAGAGGCAAGACGCCCATGATGAATGCCATCGAGGTCATCAGGATCGGACGCAGCCGCAGGCGGCTTGCCTCGATCGCTGCCCGGATCGGCGAACGACCTGCGAACTCCAGTTCGCGCGCGAACTCGACGATAAGGATCGCGTTCTTGGCAGACAATCCGACCAGCACGATCAACCCGATCTGGGTGAAGACGTTATTGTCGCCCTTCGACATCCAGACGCCGAACATCGCGGCAAGTAACCCCATTGGCACGATCATGATGATCGACAGGGGCAGGGTCAGGCTCTCATAGAGCGCAGCCAGCACCAGGAACACGAGGAGGATCGCGAGTGGAAAAACCCAGATGCCGGAGTTGCCGGCGATGAACTCCTGATAGGTCAGGTCGGTCCATTCAAAGGCGAAGCCGGGCGGTAGCACTTCGGCGGCGATGCGCGTGGCCGCTTCCTGAGCCTGGCCGGAGGAATAGCCGGGCGCTGCCGCGGCGTTGACGTCGGAGGACAAGAAACCGTTGTAACGGATCGCGCGTTCAGGCCCGGCGCTCTGGCGAATCTTCAAGAGCGCCGAGAGCGGGATCATGTCGCCGGAAGACGAGCGCACCTTCAATTGCCTGATGTCGTCGGCCCGCGCGCGGAACGGCGCGTCGGCCTGCACACGGACCGAATAGGTGCGGCCAAATTTGTTGAAGTCGTTGACGTAGTACGAGCCCAGATAGATCTGCAGCGTGTTGAAGACCTCTGTCACGGGCACGCCGAGCTGCAAGGCCTTGGTGCGGTCAATGTCGGCGAACAACTGTGGCACGTTGACCTGGAAGCTCGAGAAGACGCCGGCGATTTCCGGTGCCTTCTGCATCGCGGCCATGAACGCCCTTGTCGCCTCGTTCAGCGCGTCATAGCCGAGGCCGGCGCGGTCCTCGATCTGGAGCTTGAAGCCGCCGATGGTGCCGAGCCCGTTGACCGGCGGCGGCGGGAACATGGCGATGAAGGCTTCCTGGATCCCGGCATACTTCTTGTTCAGCTCGGCCGCGATCGCGGGGCCACTCAACGCGGGATCGTTGCGCTCGTCGAACGGCTTCAACGTGGAGAACACGATTCCGGCGTTGGAGGAGTTGGTAAAACCGGAGATCGACAGGCCGGGAAACGCCACCGAGCTCTCGACGCCGGGCTGCGTCAGCGCAATGTCGCTCATCTTGCGGATGACCTCTTCGGTGCGGTCGAGCGTGGCGCCGTCGGGCAGGCGTGCGAAGCCGACGAGGTACTGCTTGTCCTGACCCGGAACGAAGCCGCTCGGCACCTGCTGGAAGAGCAGTGCGGTCAGGCCAATCAGGAGCGCATAGGCGCCCATCACCGCCGCCTTGCGGGAGATCACTTTGGACACGCTGCCGCTATAATTTTCCGAGGCGCGCGCGAAGGCGCGGTTGAAGCCGCGGAAGAACCAGCCGAGCCCTTTTTCCAGAACGAGGGTAAGCCTGTCCTTGGGCTCATTGTGGCCCTTGAGCAGCAACGCCGACAATGCCGGCGACAACGTCAGGGAGTTGATCGCGGAGATCACGGTCGAAATCGCGATCGTCAGCGCGAACTGCTTGTAGAATTGCCCGGTGAGGCCGGAGATGAAGGCGAGGGGAACGAATACGGCAATCAAGACCAGAGCGATTGCGATGATGGGGCCGGAGACCTCCCGCATTGCCTGGTAGGTTGCGTCTCGCGGCGACAGCCCAGCCTCGATGTTGCGCTCGACGTTCTCGACCACGACGATAGCGTCGTCGACGACGATGCCGATCGCGAGCACAAGGCCGAACAGGCTGAGCGCATTGATGGAGAAGCCGAACATATGCATCACGGCAAACGTGCCGACGATCGACACTGGCACGGCCAGGAGCGGAATGATGGAAGCCCGCCAGGTTTGGAGGAACAGGATGACCACCAGTACCACCAGCGCGATCGCTTCCAGCAGCGTGTGGATCACCGCCTCGATCGACGAGCGCACGAACTGTGTGGGGTCGTAGACGATCTGGTAAGATACGCCCTCTGGCATGTTCTTCTTGATCTCGGCCATGGTGGCGCGGACGTGGTCGGAGATCTGGAGCGCATTGGAGCCCGGCGCCTGGAAGATCGGGATCGCCACGGCCTGTTTGTTGTCGAGCAGCGAGCGCAGGCCGTATTCGGACGCACCTAATTCGATGCGCGCGACGTCACGCAGCCGCACCACCTCGCCGCGCGAACCGGTCTTGACCACGATGTCGCCGAACTGTTCTTCACTCGCGAGCCGACCTTCGGCGTTGACCGACATCTGAAGGTCGATGCCCTTGACGCTCGGCGAGGAGCCGACCACGCCGGCGGCGGCCTCGACGTTCTGCGCCTGGATTGCCCTCACGATGTCGCTTGCGGTCAGGCCGTGCTCGGCGGCCTTCTGCGGGTCGACCCAGACGCGCATCGAGTAGTCGCCGGAACCGTAGAGCTGGACATCACCGACGCCGTCGATCCGCGCAAGGCGGTCCTTGACGTTCAGCACCGCGTAGTTGCGGAGATACGTCATGTCGTAGCGGTTGTTTGGCGACAGCAGGTGCACGACCATGGTAAGGTCGGGCGAGCTCTTCTTGGTGATAATGCCGAGCTGGCGAACTACCGCCGGGAGGCGCGGTTCGGCCTGCTGCACGCGGTTCTGCACAAGCTGTGTCGCCTTGTCAGGATCGGTGCCGAGGCGGAACGTCACTGTCAGCGTCATCGCCCCGTCGGTGGTTGCCTGGCTGCTCATGTAGAGCATGTTCTCGACGCCGTTGATCTGTTCCTCGATCGGCGTTGCCACTGTTTCCGCGATCACCTTCGGATTGGCGCCGGGGTAGGTCGCGCGCACCACCACGGAGGGCGGCACGACGTCCGGATACTCCGAGATCGGCATGGCAAAGAGCGAGATCAGGCCGGCCAGGAAGACCACGATCGAAAGCACACCGGCAAAAATCGGCCGATCGATGAAGAACTTTGAGAAATTCATTGCGATGCCCCAAGCGCTGACGGTCGTTAGCGCTGCACGATTTGCCGGTTGCCGGCGTTCGATGCTTGCCGCGGTCCGCGCGAGCCCATCTCCGCAATTTCGGTCTTCAGGAGCGCGCCCGGGCGTACCCGCTGTAGGCCGTTCACGACGATGCGGTCACCGGATTTTAGGCCACCCGTCACGATGCGGAGCCCGTCGACGGCGCCGCCGAGCGTTATTCCGCGATAGACCGCGCGGTTATCATCGCTGACCACCATAACGAACTTCTTGTCTTGGTCGGTGCCGATGGCTCGCTCGTCGATCATCACCAGCGTCTGTTGCTGCGGCTGGCCCATCCGCACTCGCGCGAACTGACCTGGAATGAGGCGTCCATACTCGTTCCGGAATACTGCGCGGACGCGTATGGTGCCGCTCTGACCATTGACCTGGTTGTCGATCAACTGGATATGGCCTTTGGCCGATGTGCCGCCAGAGGTGGTCATCTCGACGGGTATTTGATCAAGATTGCCGCGCTTGCCCGAATGATCTGCGATGGAATTCAGCGCCCGCAGCACGATCTCTTCGTCCGCGTCGAAACTCGCATAGATCGGGTTGACAGAGACCAGAGAGGTCAGGACCGGGGAGGCGGTCCCTGCGGCCACGAGATTTCCGATGGTCACCTCGATCTTACCGACGCGGCCATCGACGGGTGCGCGGACTTCGGTGTAGTCGAGATTGAGCTTTGCAGCCTGTAGCGTCGCCTCGGCCGCCTTCACATTGGCGAGCGCTTCGCGATTGGCGTTGTCGCGCTGATCGAAATCGCGCCGCGTGACGACGGCGTTGCCGACGAGCTGTGCGCCGCGCTCGACTTCGCTCGCAGTGAAGATCGCGCGCGCCTTTGCTGCCTCGAGCTGCGCGCTCGCCTTATCGACTTCGGCGGCATAGGGCGCCGGATCAATCTTGAACAGGATATCGCCGGCTTTCACCAGCGCGCCCTCGGCAAAGTTGGCCGACAGGATCGCGCCAGCGACACGTGGGCGGAGCTCGACGCGGTTGACGGCTTCGAGACGTCCAGAGAAATCATCCCACAGCGCGGTCCGACGCGGCTCGATCACCGCGATCGTGACGGAGACGGCCTGCTCGGGTGCGGTTCCGGTGGTCGCCTGGGCTGCATGAAAATAGCGGCCGCTCGCGATCGAAGCGGCCGCCGCGAGGACGCCGATGATGGCAACGCCGCCGACAACGCGTCTGAATCGACCGGAACGGAAGGCAGTGGTGGCTGGGGGCATTTGCGCGCTCCATAAATGTAGTGTTCGCTACAGATATGGGGCTGGACGACGGTCCGCAAGATACTTATGTACTGCACACTACGAAAATCTTATGTCGCAAGCCGCAAGACTGGAAATCAAATAAAAGAACCACAATAAATCTAGAAGGTTAGAGGATTGAACGCCGAGCGGAAAACGGCGTCGGCTTCAAGGGAGTAACGCGAATGGCCATGGGACGCCCGAGAGAATTCGACGCCGATGCCGCATTGGATCAGGCGATGGAAGTCTTCTGGAGACATGGCTATGAGGGCGCGACCATTGCCCAGCTTACCGAGGCGATGGGCATTAACCCGCCGAGCCTCTATGCGGCATTTGGAAATAAGGAAGGTCTCCTGAAGGCTGCCCTCGACCGGTACACGGCCAAACGTGCGGCCTGGATGGAGGGGGTTTTGAGCGCGCCGACCGCCCGCGACGTCGCGGAGCGGATGCTCATGGGCACCGCAGACAGCCAAACCGATCCCGACAATCCGCCTGGTTGCCTGCTCGTGCAGGGAGGCCTTGCCTGCGGCACCGGTTCGGAGAACGTTCCCTTCGAGCTCGCAGCGCGCCGTGCACTGACCGAGGATCAGCTGCGCGAACGCTTCGTCAGGGCGAAGAAGGAGGGCGATCTGAAGCAGACCGCCGACGCTGCCGCGCTGGCGCGCTATCTCTCGGCGGTATCCGCCGGCATGGGCGTGATGGCATCATCGGGCGCCGATCGCGAAGCACTGCGGCAAGTGGCGAACGTTTCCGTTAAGGTCTTCGAGGAACAGTCGACGAAACGTTGACGGTGCCGCAGTTCAGCCTTCTGGGATGCAGCCCCCGCTCCACGGCGGTGGCCCCGAACATGCTCTACTGCGCCGTATTCCTCAAAATGAGTTGCGTACCTCAAATTACCTCTGCTAGCCTTCAGCCCCATGAAGGAGCCGGACGGCCCTCTCACGCTCAGGGACATCGCCCGCCAGGCTGGCGTCAGCCTCGCGACGGTCGATCGCGTCCTGCACAACCGCCCCGGCGTGCGGCCCGACACGATCCGCCGCGTCAAGGAGACGATCGCGCGCAACTCCTTCCAGCCGCATGTGGCCGGCGCCGAGCTTGCCCGTGGCCGTGCCCGGCGCTTCGCCTTCGTGATGCCGTCGGGGCCGAACCTGTTCATGCAGCAGATCCAGTCCTATCTCGGCGAGATGTCAGGCTGGCTGTCGGCCCGCCGCCTCGCGGTCGAGTTGGTCGCAACCGACGTGTTCGACGCCTCCGTTCTCGCGAGCTCGTTGGAGGCTCTTGCCGGCGAATACGACGGCGTCGCGGTAATCGCGCTGGATCATCCGAGCGTGCGGGCCGCCATCAACGATCTCGTCGATGGTGGCGCCAAGGTGGTGACACTGGTCTCCGATGTGCCGTCGTCGCGCCGTCACTATTATGTTGGCATCGACAATATCGCCGCCGGGCGCACCGCGGGCGCGCTGGTCGGCCGCCTCGTTGGTCCGCGATCCGGCAAGGTCGCGATCGTCGCCGGCTCGCAAGGTCTGCGCGACCATGCCGAGCGCATCTTCGGCTTCAATCAGGTGATGGCGTCGGAGTTTCCTGGGCTCAACGTGCTGCCCGTGCTCGAAGGGCGCGACGAGGACGAGCGCTCGGAACAGCTCATGTCGCGGCTGCTCGGCAGACATCCTGACATCGTCGGCCTCTACAATGTCGGCGCCGGCACGCAAGGCGTTGCCAAGGCTCTGATCGATTCCGGCCGCGAGAAGCAAGTAGTGTTCGTCGGACACGACGTCACCGTGCTGACGCGCAAGCTCTTGTTGCAAGGCGTGATGGATGCGGCGATTTCGCAAAACCCGGGACATGAGGCCCGCGCCGCCGTGCGCGTGCTGCTCGCGCTCGCCCGCGGCGAGCCGATCCTGAGTGAGCAGGAGAAGATCCGGATCGACATCGTGATGCGGGACAATCTCCCGTAGCCTGCAGAACTGATTTGCAAGACGGCCCGGTGTTGGGAAGGCGACAAAGATCGCCGATCGGGCCGGAAGGGAGGACAACGACGTGTATCTCGGGATCGACATCGGCACGTCCGGTGTGAAGGCGGTGCTCTTGAACGAGGCTGGCGTAATCGTCGCGACAGCCGCGCGCGAGCTTGCGCTCTCGCATCCCGCACCGCTGTGGTCCGAGCAGGATCCGGACGCCTGGGTTGATGCGGCGATCGGCGCCGTCGACGATCTCGCGTCCGCTCATCCGCGCGACGTCGCGCTGGTGCGTGGCATCGGTCTCTCCGGCCAGATGCACGGCGCTACCTTGCTCGGCGAGGACGGGCGTCCGCTGCGTCCGGCCATCCTGTGGAATGACGGTCGCTCCCTTGCCGAATGCGAGAGGCTCGAGGGGCGCTGTCCTTCGCTCCACACCGTCGCCGGCAATCTCGCGATGCCAGGCTTCACCGCGCCAAAGCTGCTCTGGGTGTCCCGCCACGAGCCTGAGATTTTCGAGCGGGTGGCAAAAGTGCTGCTGCCAAAGGCCTACGTGCGCTACCGCCTGACCGGCGAGATGGTCGAAGACATGTCGGACGCCGCCGGGACGCTCTGGCTCGATGTCGGTCAGCGCCGCTGGTCTGCGTTGCTGCTACATGCCACCGGGCTCGATCTTCACCACATGCCGCGCCTGGTCGAAGGCAGCGAGATCAGCGCGGTACTCGCTTCCGAATTTTCGAAGCGCTGGGGCATGGCGAAAGATGTTGTGGTTGCCGGCGGTGCAGGAGACTGTGCCGCAAGCGCGATCGGGCTCGGCGCCATCACGCCCGGCGATGCATTCTTGTCGCTGGGAACTTCAGGCGTCGTGTTTCGTGTCACCGACAGTTTTGCGCCGGCGCCCGCGTCGGCTGTGCACGCCTTCTGCCATGCGCTTCCGGGTCTCTGGCACCAGATGGGCGTGATGCTGGCGGCGGCCGCCTCGCTCGCCTGGCTTTCGGGCGTCATGGCGACGCCTGCCGCCGCGTTGCTGGCGCCGCTCGGCGAGACCGTCCGCGGCCCGAGCCCGGTCAAGTTCCTTCCCTATCTCGACGGCGAGCGCACGCCGCACAACGACGCTGCTGCCAGCGGCGCGTTCGTCGGCTTGCGTCGTGCGACGGGGCGCGATCAAATCGTTCAGGCTGTGCTCGAAGGCGTGGCCTTTGCTGCGCGCGACAATCTTGCGGCGCTCGGCGATGCCAGTTCGGCGATCACCGAAGTCGATCTCGTCGGTGGCGGATCGCGCTCGGCGCTGTGGGCGCAGATCTGCGCCGACGTGCTCGGCATTTCCGTGCACCGCGTCGAGGAGGGCGAGGTCGGTGCAGCGCTTGGCGCGGCACGGCTCGGCCGGCTTGCCGCCACAGGCGAAAACCCTGCCCAGGTCTGCACGCGTCCGCGGCGGCTTGCGAGCTTCTTGCCGCGAGCGTCCGCCGCAGCCGCCTATGATGAAGCCTATCACCAGTGGCGACAACTATATCCTGCGTTGAAGGAGTTCTCCCTGTGAACGTGTCACCCAAATTCTTCGGGGCGAGTGCGCCGACCGCCTATGGCGGCAAGGACGCCAAGAGCCCGCTCGCCTTCCGCTGGTACAATAAGAATCGCATCGTTCACGGGCAGCGGCTCGAGGACCACCTGCGTTTCGCCGTCTGCTACTGGCACTCGTTCTGCTGGCCCGGCGGCGATCCTTTCGGGGGCGAGACGTTCGTGAGGCCCTGGCATCATGGTGCGGATGCGATGGCAATGGCGCGCGCCAAGGCCGACGTCGCTTTCGAGCTGTTCCGCCTGCTCGATGTGCCCTTCTTCACCTTCCACGATGTCGACGCCGCGCCGGAAGGCGCCTCGCTGGCAGAGTCCGTTGCCAACCTCAACGCCATCGCCGATCTCTTCGAACAAAAGATGGCATCGAGCAAAGTGCGGCTGCTCTGGGGCACGGCCAATCTGTTCACACATCGTCGCTACATGGCGGGCGCGGCGACCAATCCGGATCCGGACATCTTCACCTATGCCGCCGGCCAGGTCCGCGCCGCGCTTGAGGTAACGCATCGGCTCGGCGGTCAGAATTATGTGCTCTGGGGCGGACGGGAAGGCTATGAGACGCTGCTCAACACCGACATTCAGCGCGAACTCGATCAGCTCGGCCGCTTCGTCTCGCTCGTCGTCGAGCACAAGCACAGAATAGGGTTCAAGGGACCGATCCTGATCGAGCCCAAGCCGAAGGAGCCGACCAAGCATCAATATGATTTTGACGTCGCCACCTGCTACGGCTTCCTTCAGCGCTACGACTTGCTGAAGGACGTCAAGCTCAACATCGAGCAGAACCACGCCATCCTTGCCGGCCATTCGTTCCAGCACGAGGTCGCACTTGCCGGGGCGCTCGGCGTGTTCGGCTCGCTCGACATCAACCGCGGCGACGACCTGCTCGGCTGGGATACCGACCAGTTCGCGATGAACGTGCCGGAGCTGGCGCTGGTGTTTCATGAGATCCTGCGCCGTGGCGGTTTCACGACCGGCGGTCTCAATTTCGACGCCAAGATCAGGCGTCAATCCATAGACCCGGACGACCTGATGCACGCCCATGTCGGCTCCATGGATGCCTGCGCGCGGGCGTTCCTCGCCGCGGCCGACATGCTCGATGCTGAGGCGCTGACGAAGCCGGTCGCGGAGCGTTACGCCGGATGGGCTGAGCCGGAGGGGCGCGCAATTCTCGCCGGCCAGCGTTCGCTCGCCGATCTCGCCGATCGGGCGCTGGTAGCCGGCTTCGATCCACAGCCGCGCTCGGGTCGTCAAGAATATCTGGAATCATTGGTCAACCGGTATGTCTGAAGCGAGGCTGAGCATGACAATCCCGTGCGCAAACGGGCAACCGGTCCTGGAGCTGACAGGGATCGGCAAGGAATTCGGCGCGATCCGCGCGCTGCACGATGTCGACATGCAGGTCTTCCCCGGCGAGGTCGTCGGCCTGATGGGAGACAATGGCGCCGGCAAGTCGACACTCGTGAAGATCATCGCCGGCAATTTCCGCCCCACCCATGGCGAGATCCGCTTCGACGGCAATGCAGTCCATTTCTACCGCCCGATCGATGCCCGCGCAGTCGGGATCGAGGTCGTCTATCAGGACCTGGCGCTCGCCGACAATCTGACGGCGGCGGCCAACGTCTTCCTCGGCCGCGAGCTCAAGCGCAAATTCGGTCCATTCGCCTTCCTCGACCACAAGGCGATGGCGGTGCGCGCGCTGCAGTTGTTCGGCGAGCTGCGCTCCGAAACGAGGCCGGATGACCTCGTCAAGCAGATGTCGGGTGGTCAGCGCCAGGCGGTTGCGATTGCGCGGACGCGGCTTTCCAACGCCAAGCTCGTAATGATGGACGAGCCGACGGCCGCGATCTCGGTGCGCCAGGTCGAACAGGTCCTGAGCCTCATTCATCGCCTGAAAGAGCAAGGTGTCGCCGTCATGCTGATCTCCCACCGCATGCCCGACGTCTTCGCAGTCTGTGACCGCGTCGTGGTCATGCGCCGCGGCGAGAAACGGGCGGACAAGCCGATCGGCGACACCAGTCCTGAGGAAGTCACCGCCCTGATCACGGGCGCAAAGGAGGCAGCGTGATGGCTATGCCCCTGGAATCCCCGATCTCGTTTACCAATGTCGGTCGTATCAGATGGTGGCAGCGTGGCATCTTCGCTTCGCAAACCGGTTACGTTCTGCTCGCGCTGCTGGTGCTGCTCGTCGTGATGCATTTTGCCAGTCCATATTTCTTCACCGAAGGCAACATGCAGAACGTGGCGAAGAACTTCTCCTTCATCGCCATCGCCACGCTCGGCGTCACCTTCGTGATCATCACCGGCGGCATCGATCTCTCGGTGGGATCGATGATGTGCTTCTCTGCGATGATCACCTCCATGGTCATGTCGAGCCTGTCGACGCCGGGCATGCCCGGCGCGGCGCTGTTCGTGCATCTTGCCGCGGACGGCAAGACCGTGGTCGCCAATGTGCCGGGGCTGATTCTGCTGGTCTCCGTTCTTGCCGGACTGGGCACCGCGCTGATCGCAGGTCTCATCAACGGCTTCTGCATCGCGGTGCTCGGGCTGTCACCCTTCGTCACCACGCTCGGCATGCTCTCGATCGTGCGCGGCCTCGGCTATGTCGTCTCCAACGGCCGCGGCAGTTTTCCAGGCGGGCCGGACGCCGATTATTTCTACGCGCTCACCTCGGGCGATCTGTTCGGCGTACCCGCGCCCTTCATCTATCTCGTGATCCTCGCCGTGGTGATGGCGGTCGTGCTGCACCATACGACCTTCGGCCGCCACGTCTTCGCGCTGGGTGGTAACGAGAAGGCAGCCGAGCTGACTGGCATTCCGGTCGTGCGGGTGAAGATCGAAGTCTATGTGATCTGCGCGCTCGCCGCAGGCCTGCAAGGCATTGTGGTCTCCGGCTGGCTCGGGTCAGCGCCTGCGAACATGGCAACGTCCTACGAGCTCACCATCATCGCTGCGGCCGTCATCGGCGGCGCCAACCTTGCAGGCGGCATCGGCGGCCCGCTCGGAGCCATCGTCGGTTGCGTGCTGCTGGAAGTGATCCGCAACGGCCTCGTGCTCGCGCAGGTCAGCTCTTACTGGCAGCAGACGCTGGTGGGGGTGATCATCATCCTGGCCGTGCTGGTCGACCGCATCCGCTCACGCATGACTTAGCAGTTACTCCGGGAGGACAACGAACGCATCGTCTATCCGCTTTCCGGGGCATCAATTTCAAATGGATAGGCACAAAAGTGTGGAGGGAAGCAATGAGGAAGTTTCTTTTTGCCGGCATGGCCATCGCGATGATGGCCACCCCGGCATTGGCGCAGACCTACAAGTTCGTGATCGTGCCCAAGGCGATGAACAATCCGTTCTTCGACGTCGCGCGCGACGGCTGCCTGAAGCGCGCCAAGGAGCTCGGCAACGTCCAATGCATCTACAAGGGGCCGGTCGAGCATGAACCGGCGACGCAGGCGCAGATCATCCAGGATTTCATCACGCAGAAGGTGGACGGCCTTGCGATCTCGGTCGCGGATGTCGCGGCGATGACGAAATCGATCGAGGCAGCGACCGCGGCCGGCATTCCCGTCATCACCTTCGATGCGGATGCGCCTGGCTCGAAGCGGATCGCCTATATCGGCACCAACAACAAGGACTTTGGCCTCGCGCTTGGCAAGCAATTGCTCCAGCTCAAGCCCGAAGGCGGCAAGTATGCCGTCGTCTCCGGCGGCCCCGGCGCCAAGAATCTTGCCGAGCGCGTCGACGGCGTACGCGAGGCGTTGAAGGGTTCGAAATGGGTCGAGGTCGCGGGTTCGCCGACTTTCTGCAACGACGATCCTGCGCTCGCGGTCCAGCAGATGGCGGATTTGCGCACCGCCACGCCGGATCTCGGCGCGATCGTGCCGGTCGGTGGCTGGCCAATGTTTGCGCCGGAAGGCTACAAGGCCTTCGTCAACAAGAACAGGAAGGACATCGACGCCGGCAAGCTGACGCTCGTCGTCGCCGATACGCTCAAGATGCAGCTTGAACTCTTGCGTGACGGCTATTCCAACGCGCTCACCGGGCAGCGCCCCTTCGAAATGGGCGAGAAGGCAATGGATACGCTGCTGGCGATCAAGAAGGGCGAGAAGGTTCCCGAGGTCATCCATACCGGCCTTGACCTCGTGACCAAGGACAACGTCGCTCAACTCTTGAAGTAGGAACGTTCGCAGCCCCAACGTTCCTGCGCTACACTCCCTCTCCCGGGTGCGGGAGAGGGAGTGCATGTTTCGACCATGGATCCTGGAATGAAGCGCACGCGACTTGCGGATGGACTCGACGTCACGGCGATTGGTCTCGGAACCGCTCCTCTCGGCGGACTGTTTGCGCCGGTCAGCGACAGGGACGCGGAAGCCACGATCGAACGCGCCTGGTCGCTCGGTGTCCGCTTCTTCGATACTGCGCCGCTCTACGGCTTTGGATTGGCCGAACGTCGCCTGGGCAGTTTTCTGCGCCAGCAGGACCGGGAATCCTTTGCAATCTCCACCAAGGTCGGCCGTTTGCTGCGCCCGGCCAGTGCGGCTGCGGAAGACGATCACTACAAGGGCACGCCGGCCGAGCGGCCGGAATTCGATTTCAGCTACGACGGCGTGATGCGTTCAGTGGAGCACAGCCTCGACCGTCTCGGGCTCGACCGCGTCGATGTATTGCTCGTCCATGATCCGGATGACCACTATGAGGATGCAGTCGCCGGTGCCTTCCGCGCGCTCCGGCGCTTGCGCGACGATGGCACGGTCAAGGCGATCGGCGCCGGTATGAATCAATCCGAGATGCTCGTCCGCTTCGCCGAAAGGGCGCCGGTCGATTGCTTCCTGCTGGCGGGCCGCTACACGCTGCTCGACCAGGGCGCGGTGACGACGTTGTTTCCGATCTGCCGTGCGAAGAGCATCGGCATCATTCTAGGCGGCATCTACAACAGCGGTATCCTCGCGAACCCGCGCGACGGCGCGAAGTTCAATTACGAAGACGCCGATGCGGCGCTCGTCGCCCGCGCGCTGGCGCTGGAGGCGCTGTGCCGCAAGCATGGCACCGAGCTCAAGGCCGCCGCAGTCCAGTTCTGTATGGCCCATCCGGCGGTAACGGTCGCGCTGCTGGGCGCGCGCAGCGCTGCGGAGGTTTTGGATAACATCGCGATGGCCGAGCGGTTGGTGCCGTCCTCCTTCTGGCAGGAGCTGCGCGAGCGCAAATTGGTCGACGCGTCCGCACCACTGCCGGGCGGAGCCTGACCCATGGTGATCGACGGTCATCAGCATTTCTGGGATCCCGCGCGCGCCGATTATCCCTGGATGGAGGCGCCTGAACTCGCGCGGATCCGCCGCGCCTTCGGCCCGAGCGATCTCGCGCCGCTGCTTCGCGCCAACGGGATCGATGCGAGCATTTTGGTGCAATGCCGTTCCTCGATCGAGGAGACCGAGGAATTCTTGCGCGTCGCCGCTGCGACGCCCTTCGTCATCGGTGTGGTCGGCTGGGTCGACCTGACGGGCGGCACGGTCGACGAGACGCTCGAACGGCTGCGCGGCTCGCCCGGAGGCGAAAGGCTGGTCGGCATTCGTCACCAGGTGCACGATGAGCCCGATCCTGATTGGCTGCTGCGCGAGGACGTGCAGCGCGGCTTGAGCGCAGTGGTTGCGCACAATCTCACCTACGATCTCCTGGTGCGCACGCGAGAAATGCCGGCCGCGATCGCAACCGCGCAGGCGTTTCCGCAAGGGCGCTTTGTCCTCGATCACGCCGCCAAGCCGCCGATCGCTGAGGGATTCAGCCGTGAATGGGCCGATCGTCTCGTCGTACTCGCCGCTTGCGGCAATGTCTGGTGCAAGATTTCGGGTCTCGCCACCGAGGCCAGGTGGAACGACTGGGATGCGGAACGTCTGCTTCCGCTCGTCGCGCACGCCGCCAAATGCTTTGGCGAGGATCGCCTGATCTTCGGCTCCGACTGGCCGGTCTGTCTGCTCGCCGGCAGCTATGGCGAGATCAAGAGCGCGCTCGAGGAGTGCCTGATGAAGCTTGGCCCTCAGGTACGCCACAAGGCGTTTGGGGCGAACGCTCAGCGGGCTTATCTTATTCCTCCTCGTGTGGGAGAAGGTGGCGCGTAGTGTCGCTGTTCTTATTTGGAAACCACACCCAATCTATTGAAATTGATCGAGCGTATTCTTGGCATTTTTCCAAACGCGCCTTGAAAATCATTGAATAATCAAGCTGATTTTGACTCCGCCATTCGGGGCGAAAGCCGGGCGATGTTCGACAATCCGGTGTCATTGACAGGTATGATGGCCGCAAGGAGCCGTCTTCGCTCGATCGGTTGCACTGGCGTTCCGCGGTGATTACAAATTATGCAGCTCGAGTTAAAAAGGCGGCAGATGATGCCGTGGTGCTCAATCGAATAGGGCAGTAGCACTGTCGCGATTGGAGTGCGCCGCAACGATGCGCTGCATCATATCGACGAATACGGCTTGCTCCCGTTCACTTAAATTATCGAGCGTGGCGCGGTGCGCAGCCCGCGCCGAAGCCTCGATTTTTGCCAGAAGCGCCGCTCCCGCCGGCGTCAATCTACAGAGCCGCGCGCGGCGATCCTCATCATCTACGGGTCTCTCGACGAAATTGCGGGCGGCCAGTCGCTTGAGCGCTCCGGTCGTCGTCGTCCTGTCCAGCGCAATATCGGCCGCCAATGTGGTCTGATCGGCGGTTTTCCGCACCGCAAGCGCCGAAAGCAGGCTGTATTGCAGTGGTGTGATCTCGAACTCACCGCATGCTTCCTGAAATAGCGCGACATGGATCTGGTGCAGCCGCCGGATCAGAAAGCCCGGTCGTTCTGACAGCGGCCACGGGCGATGTCTGGTCTCGCCATGACGCTTCTTTGCTTTCCGCAACGCACTCTCCCAGCCTTGGAACATCGATGCGAGTAGCTCGATTCGATGGGCTTCGCCACGGGAAGATCATGGCATGAAGTTTGCTCTTGTAGAATACGAAGTATGCTTCGTATTCTGTCGCGGGGCGGGGTAACACCGCCGGCGAAGACAGGGGAGATTATTCATGTCGATCAGCGCCACCTTCGACCAACTCCTGCGCGGCGGCCGCGTGATTTGGCCCGGCCTCCGGTATCGACGGCATCAGGGACGTCGCTATCCGCAATGGCAAGATCGCGGCGGTGCAGAGCGACATTTTACCGACCAGCGCCCGAGAGGTGATCGACGTGACCGGCAAGGTGGTATTGCCCGGCCTCATCGATACCCACGCGCATGTCTATCAATATGTCACCGGCCGCTTCGGCATGAATGCCGACATGGTCGGCGTCCAGTCCGGCGTGACGACGTTGGTCGATCAGGGCGGTCCGTCCTGCATGACGCTGCCCGGCTTCCGGCATTTCGTTGCCGAGCCTGCGAAGTCGCGCGTTTATGCATTCCTGTCGGCTTATCTGGTCGGTGGGCTCGAAGGCCACTACTATCCGCAACTCTATAGTCCTGAAGGCGTCGATATCGACGCCACGGTGAAGGCGGCGACGGCCAATCTCGACATCGTTCGCGGCATCAAGGCCCATGCGGAGATCGGCGGCTTCGCGCGTTGGGGCATTCGCGTCATCGAAATGGCGGCCGAGATCGGACGCCGCGCCGATTTGCCGGTCTATGTGCATTTCGGCCAGCTCTGGGGCCTGCCTGAGAGTGGTACCAATGGCGAAGACGTCGATACGATTTTGGCGCGCGTGCTTCCTTTACTGCGAGAGGGCGACGTACTGGCGCATCCGTTCACGCGCCACCCCGGAGGCTTCGTCAACCGCGAGGGTGAAGTGCATCCGGTGATTCAGGCGGCGCTCGATCGCGGCTTGAAGGTCGACGTCGGTCACGGCAGTCATTTCTCCTATCGTCTCGCCAAAAAAGCGATCGCCGCCGGTATCATCCCCACCACGCTCGGCGCGGACATTCACGGCTACAACACCCACGTGCCTGCGCCCGCCGGTACGCCCGACCAGCATGAGGACGACGAGAATCATCCGTTCGCCGGCCAGGCCAAGTTCAGTCTGGTCCAGGCGATGAGTTCGATGATGGCGCTCGGCCTCGCGCTGGAGCAGGTCGTGCCGATGGTCACATCCAACTCGGCCAGGATGCTCGGCCGTGCTGACGAAATCGGCGCCCTCAAGATTGGCAGGGACGCCGACGTCTCGGTGATCGGAGAGCGAACCGGACGATTTGTCCTTCGTGACAACGAGAACAATGAAGTGATCGCCGAGCGTCTGCTGCAGCCTGAGTTCTGTCTGCGCGCTGGTGCGCGATACGACGCAGTAGCGCCAATTCTACCGCAGGCCGTTGCGGCCTGAGGAGGTCACGTCAAATCGATTGAGGAGAGTGCCACCGTGCGCAATGAGCGCGAGTTTCCTTCTGCGGGCGGAGCGGGCGCCGGACAAGGCGTCGGCGCTCGGCTGCCGCGAAAGGAAGACGATCGGCTGATGCGGGGCCGAGGCCAGTTCGTGGCCGACATCCGCCTTGCCGGGCTGCAGGACGTTGCTTTTGTGCGCAGCCCTTTGGCGCATGCGCTGATCCGCGGCATCCATGTGCCGGAGCGTTATCGCGGCAGCGTCTTCACTGCGGCGGATCTCGTCGACGTCAATCCGATCCGCGCGGTTTCAGGGTTACCGGGCTTCAAGATTTCCGAGCAGCCGGTGCTTGCCACTGGCAAGGTGCGTCAGGTCGGCGAACTCGTCGCCATGTGCGTGGCGCCGACCCGAGCCGAGGCGGAGGACATTGCGGCCGCGGTGACGCTCGATCTCGAAGAGCTTCCTGCGGTCCATGACATGCGAAAGGCGCGCGAACCGGGTTCGGCGCTGGTGCACGAGCATTGGGGCGATAACGTCTTTCTCGAAACCAACTTCGAGATCGACATCTCCAAGGCGTTCGATGCGCCGATCAAGGTGTCGCGCGAGATATCGACCGCGCGGCAGTGCATGTCGCCGCTCGAAGGGCGTGGCGTGGTCGCGACCTTCGATCACCGCCTCGACCAACTCACGCTCTATTCCTCAGCCCAGATGCCGCACATCACGCGCAGCGGGCTTGCCGAATGCCTTGGCATGGAGCAGGGCCGAATCCGTATCGTTTCGCCTGACGTTGGCGGCGGCTTCGGGCACAAGGGAATCCTGCTGCCGGAAGAAGTCTGCCTTTCCTGGCTGACGATGCATCGCGGTAATCCCGTACGCTGGACCGAGGATCGCCGCGAGCATCTCACCGCCAGCTCGAACTGCCGCGAGCACCACTACAAGATCACCGTCTATGCCGATCGTGACGGCCGGCTGCGCGGCATTGACTGCGAAGCAATCGTCGATTCCGGCGCGTACTCGTCCTATCCGTTCTCGGCGTGCCTTGAGGCGGCGCAGGTCGCCAGCATCCTGCCGGGACCGTATTTGATGCCGGCCTATCGCTGCCGGACGTTTTCGGTCGCCACCAACAAGTGTCCGATCCTGCCTTATCGCGGCGTGGCGCGTACCGGCGTCTGCTTTGCACTTGAACTGATGCTCGATTTGGTCGCGGCGGAAGCCGGGCTGGAGCCGGGCGAAGTCCGTCTGCGCAATCTGGTGCGGCCCGAGCAGATGCCGTTCGACAACATTACCAACAAGCACTTCGACAGCGGCGACTATCCCGAGGCGATGCGGCGGGCGCTTGCGTCCATCGACGTCGAGGGCGTACGGGCGCGTCAGCGCGAGGGTAAAGCAGACAGTCGGCGCATCGGCGTCGGGGTCTCGATCTATTGCGAGCAGGCCGCGCATGGCACGTCGGTTTATTCCGGCTGGGGCATTCCGATGGTGCCCGGCCACGAACAGGCCTCCGCGCGGCTGACGCCGGACGGCGGCCTCGAACTCCGTGTCGGCGTGCATTCGCACGGTCAGGGCATGGAGACGACGCTGGCCCAGGTCGCCCACGAGATGCTGGGCGTCGACGTCGCCAAGACGCGCCTGATCCTCGGCGACACGGCGATGACGCCGTATTCGACCGGCACGTGGGGTTCGCGCTCGATGGTGATGGCAGGCGGCGCTGTCGCAACTGCGTGCCGTGAGCTGGGCGAGCGCGCCAGACGCATCGGTGCCAAGCTGTTGCAGCACGATCCGGCTGCGGTCGTGCTGCAGAGCGGCGAGGTTCGCGGCGTCAACGGCAGCGTCACTTTGAAGGAAATCGCCCATACCTGGTATCGCCGTCCGCAGGATCTGCCTGCTGACGTCGATCCCGGCGGGCTGGAGGTCACGGCTGGCTACAAGCCACAGCGCGATACCGGAACCTTCAGCTATGCCGCGCATGCCGCGGTCGTTGCCGTCGATCCCGATCTCGGAGAGATCGAGATCCTCGATTACGTCATCGTCGAGGACGGCGGCGTTCTCGTCAATCCGATGGTCGTGGACGGCCAGATCTATGGCGGCCTGGCGCAGGGCATCGGCACCGCGCTGTACGAGGAGATGCCGTTCGATGCGGCCGGTCAGCCGCTTGCGACGACGCTCGCGGACTATCTGCTGCCCGGGCCCACCGAAGTGCCGGCGCCGCGTCTCGATCACATGGAGACGTCGTCGCCCTATACGCAGTTCGGCGTGAAGGGCATCGGCGAGGGTGGCGCGATCGCCCCTCCGGCCGCGATCGCTAACGCCGTCAACGATGCGCTGCGCCCGCTTGGCGTCGAACTGATGCAGTCGCCGATTACGCCATATCGCGTCGTCGAGGCGGTCCTGGCCGCGCGCGAAGCAGAAAGGCCGGCGGCATGAAACCGGCGCCTTTCGGCTACGAACGTCCACGCGACTTGCAGGCGGCACTTGCCGTGCTCGACGAGGCCAAGACTGCCGCCAAGATCATCGCCGGTGGCCAGTCGCTTGGTCCCATGCTCAATCTGCGGCTGGTGGAGCCGCAGTTAATCGTTGACATCACGGGGCTTGCCGAGCTCAAGCAGTTCGAGCGTCGCGGCGATGAGCTCGTGATCGGGGCCTGTGTCACCCATGCCGACATCGAGGATGGACGAATTCCGGACGTCACGCGCGGCGCCATGCAGGGCGTCGCCGGCAACATCGCCTACCGCGCCGTGCGCAATCGCGGCACGGTCGGTGGATCGCTCAGCCATGCCGATCCCGCGGCAGACTGGGTATCCGCGCTGTCGGCCCTGGGTGCGCGACTGATGCTGCGAAGCCTTTCAGGCGCGCGCATGGTGGCGATGGAGGAGTTCATCGTCGGCGCGCTCGAATCGGCGCTGCGCGATGGCGAGATCGTCGAGACCATTCATGTTCCGGCGATGCCGGCATCGGCGCACTGGGGCTACGCCAAGAGTTGCCGCAAGACAGGCGAATTCGCGCATGCGATCGGCGCTATCCTGATCGATCCGAGCGCCGCGACCGCCCGCGTCGTGATCGGTGCGATCGATTCTGCGCCCGTCGTCATCACGAAAGCGGCGGAATTGTTCGGCGGACACATTGCCGGCGACTACAAGGATCGCTTCGATGCGCGTGTCGCTGATGTCCTGCTGGCAAAGGCGGGCGTCTCGAATGCAGCGCATCGCCATATTCATGTGAACGTGCTCAAGCGTGCGGTCCGGGAAGCCGGCGTATGAGCATTATCGCACTCACCGTAAATCAGCGCGCGGTGCAGGTATCAGCGGAACCGCGCACCAATCTTGCGGATTTCGTTCGCGAGAAGCTCGACCTGACCGGTACCCATCTCGGCTGTGAACACGGCGTCTGCGGCGCATGCACGGTGCTGCTCGACGGCGTGCCGGCGCGCTCGTGCATCACCTATGCGGTGGCTTGCGAAGGGGCTGAGGTCACCACGATCGAAGGCCTCGACGAGGACAATATTACGACAGAACTTCGCGCGGCCTTCACCCGCGAGCATGCGCTGCAATGCGGCTATTGTACACCGGGAATGCTAGTCTCGGCGCGTGATCTGGTGTTGCGGTTGCCGCAGGCCGATGAGCGCCAGATCCGCGTCGGACTAAGCGGCAATCTGTGCCGGTGTACCGGCTATGTCGGAATCGTCCGGGCGGTCCAGTCCGTGATCGAAGCGCGGCGCGCTCGCAATATCGTGCCAATGCCGGGCGGAGGACGAAAGGTTCTGGGTCCCGTTGGCTCAGGTTCGTAGCGTGCACAACGGTGCCGACCGGGCCGAACGCATCCGGCCGGCAGCAAGCGAACAAACGCCGTCTGAAACGGCCAGTTCGGTTCCTGCAATTCCGGACTTCATCCCCGCCACCGTTCTGAAGCAGCAGTTCAGCGTCGCGCACCCGCCGGAGCTGGTCTTTGCAATGTTCGACGACATCGGTGCTGTCGCGGCCTGCCTTCCCGGCGCGTCGCTGACGGCGCCGCCGAAGCCGGAGCGCGTCGAAGGTGCGATCCGGGTCAGGATTGGCCCGATCGCCGCGACGTTCCAGGGCGCCGCGCGAGTCGAAGGTAATCCGGCCGATATGTCCGGCCGCATCGTCGGCATCGGCAACGACCGGCGCAGCCGGTCTTCGACGCAGGGCGAAATTCGCTATCGACTGGTGCCGATCGAGCAGGGGACGCGCGTCGACATTTCCATCGGATACACGCTCACTGGCATGCTGGCGCAGGTCGGAAGACCGGGGCTGGTGCGCGATCTCGCAGCGCGATTGATCACAGAGTTTGCCGGCAATCTTGACCGTCGCCTGTCGGGCACGCCACCGGGTGACGCTACGACGGCTGAGCTGAACGGAATGTCGCTGGTGTTCAGTCTTTTGCGCGTGCGGGTCGCGGGCTGGGTTGATCGTCTCTCGTCCAAGAATGACGGAGCGACGTGATGGATCGAAGTCTCCGCGCTATGCGGAAACGACGGGTGTGAACTGCGGATAGATGAACAGCGTGAGATTGGAGAACCACATGATACGGACTTTCAGAGTTGTTCCGACGATAGCGCTGGCGGTCGCCTTGTTGGGTGGTGCCGCCAACGCTCAAACCATCAAGATCGGCGTCAATGAACCCCTTACGGGTGCGTTCGCCGCGTCCGGTACCTACGTTGTCAACGGCGCCAAGATCGCGGCCGATGAGATCAACGCAAAGGGCGGCATTCTCGGAAAGAAGCTTGAACTCGTCATTGAGGACAACAAGAGCAATCCGACAGAGGCGGCCGCCGTCGCCGAAAAGCTGATCACGAGCGACAAGGTGCCGGTGCTGATGGGCGCATGGGGTTCGAGCCTGACGCTTGCCGTGATGCCCAAGCTGATGGAATACGAAACGCCGATGGTGGTTGAAACTTCCTCGTCGGGCAAGATCACCACGACCGGCAATCCCTACATCTTCCGTATCTCGCCGCCGTCGGCGATCGAGGCCGCGGCGTTCAAGGGGATCGTCGACAAGCTCGAATTGAAGAAGGTCGATTTCCTCATCATCAACAATGACTGGGGTCGCGGCACCGCTGAAGACTTCAGCAAGATGATGAAGGAGAAGGGCATTGCGGTCGGAGCCGTCGAAACCATGGATCAGGGCGCCCAGGATATGAGCGCTCAGCTTTCCAAGCTGAAGGGCACCGATTCCGAGACCATCATTGTGACGACGGCGGTGGACCAGCTCACGCTGATCTTCAAGCAGGCCGCAGCCCTCGGCCTCAAGAAGCGCATCATAACCACCGGCGGCTCGCAGAATCCGGATCAGATCATCGCGCAGGCGGGTGCGGCCGCCAACGGCACCATGCACCTGACGACCTTCCTGCCCTGGTTCCCCGAGAAGACGCCGAACCCGGAGGCGACCAGCTACTTCATCGCCGAATGGAAGAAGCGCGGCTACGATTTCGCCGGCTGCACCGAAAGCTTCCGGGGCTATGACGGTATCCGCACCGCGGCGGCGGCGATCGAGAAGGCGGGCAAGGCGGAGCCTGCGGCGATCAAGGCGGCACTTTGGGACATCAAGGTGAAAGGTCTGAACGGCGACATCGTGTTCCGCAAGTCCGGTCCCGAAGGCAAGGAAAGCGGCCAGAGCCAGCCCAACGTCTATCTGATCGAAATCACCGACGGCAAGATCGGCATGAAGACGCTCTGACGTTGCTGACCGGCGAGGGCGGCAGCGAATCCGCGGCCGTCGCCGGCATCTGGATATCCGGGGGCCACCTTGAGCGAGTTTCTGCAACATCTGATCAACATGCTGGTGCTCGGCGGCACCTATGCCCTGCTGGGCATCGGTCTCACCTTGATCTTCGGCATCATGAACGTCGTGAACTTCACGCATGGGGTGCTGTATACGTTCGGCGCCTACATCATGTTCATCGTGGTGCATCAGCTCGGAGTCAACTTCTTCCTGGCGCTGCCGCTTGCTGTCGTGGCCGGCTGGCTTCTTGGGGCGGCGATCGAGCTGACCTTGCTGCGGCCGCTGCGCGGCTCCGACATCGATACCACCATGCTTGTCATGATCGGCGCCTGGATCGCGATGCAGTCCGGCGCCTTGTGGATATGGGGCGGCGTGGCGAAATCGGTGACCACGCCTTTCCCCGAGGCGCCACTGGTGCTCGGACCAGTCTCGGTGTCCTGGTTGCGGCTGTTTGTCCTTGCCGCCGCGGCGATGCTGATCGTCGTCACCTATCTCTTGATCAACAAGACAAAACTCGGCTGTGCGATGCGGGCGACATTTCAAGATCAGGACACCGCCTCGCTGATGGGCGTCAATGTCGACCTGATCTATACCTCGACCTTCGCAATCGGTTCCAGCCTTGCCACCGCGGCAGGCGCATTGCTCGGTCCGGTCTACGTCATCTTCCCGCAGATGGGCGATCTCGCCGCCGTCAAGGCATTCGCGATCGTGATCCTGGGCGGGCTCGGCAACATCACCGGCGCGGTGATTGGCGGTTTCATCCTGGCGCTCGCCGAAGAACTCGGCGCCGGCTACGTTTCCTCGGGATACCGCGACGCCATGGGATTTTTGATCATTATCGCGGTTCTGATCTTCAAGCCGACCGGACTTTTCGCGCGCTCGGAGCGCGTCGGATGAAGTCAGGAGTCGCCATTCTCTCGGTCGTCGCGTTCGCCTCGGTGCCGCTCTGGCTGCGCGATCCATATCTCATGAACGCGCTGATCACGACCGGCATATTCATCATCGGAGCGATGAGCCTCAATCTGCTGCTTGGGTTTACCGGTCAGCTCAGCCTTGGTCACATCGCGTTCTTCGGCATTGGCGCCTATGTCAGCGCATTGACGTCGCTTGGCTTCGATGTCGGCTTGCCCTTCGGCTTTCGCGTCGTTCATACCCCCTGGCCGCCAATCGTCGGCTTCGTGTTGGCCATCGTCGTTGCGGGATTGTGCGGATATCTCGTGGGGCTGTTGTCGTTTCGCGTGCGCGGCGCTTACTTCGTGATCGTGACGATTTCCTTTGCCGAAGTGGTCCGGCTGGTGGCGCTGAATTGGGTTGAGCTGACGCAGGGCCCGCTGGCGCTGACCAGCATTCCTTCGATTACGATCGGATTGCCGGGTCTTGGTGATCTGACCCTCCGCACCAAGCTGCAGAACTATTACCTCGTGCTTGCCGTCGCGGTCGTCACCTATGTACTGATCTCGCGCCTGGTCCATTCGCATTTCGGCCGCGCCATGCGCGGGCTGATGGAAAACGAAACACTGGCGGTATCCGTCGGCATCGACGTGACAAAGACGCTCACTTTGGCAGCGGTGATCTCGGCGGGGATCGCAGGCGCGGCCGGCAGCCTTTACGCACACTACATCCGGATCATCGATCCCGAAGTGTTTGCTTTTATCAACACGGTGACGATGGTGATCATGGTCATCACCGGCGGCAAGGGCTCGCTGGCGGGGCCCATCGTCGGCGGAATGATCTTTGGGCTGTTGCCTGTGTTTCTGCGGCCGATCATGGCGCCGGAGGCGCAATGGATCGCGTATGGCGGCGTGCTGATCGTTATCCTGTTCGTATTGCCGCGCGGCATCGTGCCGTCGCTGGCTCTGCGATTTGCGAAACCGCGGAACCGGGCCGAGACGGTTGCACCGGTTACCTTCTCCGAACGCGACGCCAAGGAGCACGCGTGATGATAGCGATCGCCTTGAAGGTCGAGAAGGTCGCTGTGCACTTCGGGGGGCTCGTTGCGCTCTCGGATTTGGACTTCACGGTCGGCGAGGGCGAAATTGTCAGCCTGATCGGGCCCAACGGCGCCGGCAAGACGACGGCTTTCAACGTCGTCACGGGCTTTCTTGATCCAACACGCGGTGCCGTGAGCTATCGTGGAAGCGCGCTCAATGGATTGAAGCCGCATCAGATCGCTGATCTCGGTTTGGCCCGCACCTTCCAGCGCACCAGCGTTTTTCCGAACGACACCGTCTACGACAATCTACTAGTCGGGCTGCACCGCCAGGGGAGAGTCAGCCTTCTCGAAGCCATTCTGGGGCTGCCGCGCGCGCGGTCTTCGGAACGCCGTTTGCGGGAGCGCGCCAGCGAATTGGTCGAATGGGTTGGGCTCGAACGCCGCGCCTACGATCTTGCAGGCTCGCTGTCCTATGGTGAGCAGCGTCTTGTCGGTGTGGCGTTGGCGCTGGCCGCCGAGCCGTCGATGCTGCTGCTCGACGAGCCGGTCTCCGGCATGAACGCCTCGGAAACCCACACCTTCGTGCAGTTGGTTCGCAACATCCGGGATCGCGGCGTCACCATCCTGCTCGTCGAGCACGACATGCCGATGGTGATGAGCGTCTCGGACCGGATCGTCGTGCTGAACTACGGCCGGATCATTGCCGAGGGACCGCCGGACGTGATCCGGAACGACCCGGCCGTGATCGAGGCCTATCTCGGGCAGGGAGCGACACGTGCTTGAGATCCGCGACATGGTGTGTGGCTACGGCGGCGTCATGGCGTTGCGCGGCATTTCGCTGGAGGTCAAGACCGGGCAGCTGGTCGCCTTGATCGGCGCCAACGGCGCCGGCAAGAGCACCACGCTGCGCGCGATCTCCGGGCTCGTTGCGCCGCGTTCGGGATCGATGCTGTTCGAGGGCAAGGACATTGCGGGCGCCAAGCCGCCGCGCGTGGTGGCGAGTGGGATCGCGCATTGTCCGGAAGGACGGCGAGTGTTTCCACATATGACGGTTGAGGAAAATCTCGACATGGGAGCCTATCTGCGCAGCAGTGCTGCCGATATCGCATCCGACCGCGATCGGATCTATGCCGAGTTTCCGCGCCTCGCCGACCGCAAGCGGCAGGCTGCCGGCACCTTGTCCGGCGGCGAACAACAAATGCTGGCGATCGGCCGGGCGCTGATGTCACGTCCGCGCTTGATCATGTTCGACGAACCTTCCCTTGGGCTCGCGCCCAACATCGTCGAGCGAACGTTTGCGATCATCCGCGACATCCGAGATGCCGGAACGACGGTACTGCTGGTCGAGCAGAACGCGTTTGCGGCGCTCGAGATGTGCGACCACGCCTATCTGCTGGAGGGCGGCCGTATCGTTCTTTCCGGTCCTGGTGCGGAGATGATCGAGAACGAGCACGTGCGAAAGGCCTATCTTGGCGGATGAGCCGCCCCCAATGGGCGCGTTGTCAGGCGACGGAAAATGGATGCCGGTCTGTGGGCTCAGCCGGCTGATCTCGCAAACGATCGTCTGCGTCCGCGTGACCGGCGTCGATTTGATCCTGGTCTGGAGCGAAGGACGCGCGGTAGCCTGCGAACGGATGTGCCCGCATGAACAGGCTGACCTCAGTCTCGGACACCTGTTGGGAGGACGCCTTTTCTGTCCCCGTCACGCGGCTTCGTTCGATCTCCGTAATGGCGAGATTTCCTACGGCTGGCCGAGCCGGCCGTTGCGGCTATACCCGGTCCGGATCGGAGACGATCAGGTCTGGATCGACGCCGGGGCGATCAGGTCGGCGGCGACTTAGACGACTGCCACCTGATGAGCGTTCGGGCGATATCGACAAGCGCGCCGTCAGGGCGCCGCAGCTCGCTGAGGATGGTGAAATGGTCTGCGCCTTCGATCGGGAAGAGCTTGCCGGGCGCGCCAGCGGTGGCTCGCATTTCATGAAGCTTGATTGAATCGAAAACCAGCGCCGGCAGTTCGGCCGTGCCGTAGGCGATGTCGAGTCGCTTGCGGACGGCGGTCAGGCGAAGCGGCGATAGTGCCGCGACTTCCGCGCTGGTTAGCTTCAGCGCATTGTTAAGGCCCGTATCGCGGATGGGTCCGAGATCGTACACGCCGGAAATCGCCAGTCCCGCGGCGACGCGCGGGTGACCGAGTGCCATTGCGACGAGGTGGGCGCCGGCGGACCAGCCCGAGAGCACGACGGGTCCGGAGATGTCGTACGACTCTCCGTTTTTGGCCAGCCAGTCGAGCGACAGGGATATCTCCGTCACGATGTCCGTCAACGAAGCGTCGGGCGCCAGCGAATATCCGGGGATGGCAACCGACCAGCCATGGGCCGCGACGCCTTCGACCAGCATTGCAAATACTTCACGCGAATTGCGCTGCCAGTAACCGCCGTGCAGAAAGACCAGGCAGGGCGCTGTCTTGTCGGCGGCCGGATAAAGATCGACCTTCGTCCTTTCGCGGTCGCCATAGGGAACATCAAGAAAGGACTTGCGGCTGGCCCGCAGCGTTTCGGACATCTGATTTCTTTCGGCGATCAGCACTGCGCTGTTCTTTACCGCTGCGTTGTTGTCATAGGCGGCGTCACGCTCTGCTTGGGAAAGCGCAGCCCAGTTCAGCCGGGGATCGAGAGTCTTGTCCTTCGTCGCCGAGATATCAGTCACGCGTCACTCCTGATGAACCAAAGCGTTCATTGTTGTTCAAATCCGATAAGGGACGATCATGAGTTTAGTACGACCAAGCCGCCCGCTCGGTCTCGGTATGCTGCCGGGCGTCAGCGAGCGCAGCATGTGGATGTCCGGATTGACCAGGTTCATGGGGGGTAGCACCATGCAATTTTCGTGCTTGGAAACGAGAGTGCGCGGGTGCCGACAAATGAAATGAGGTGTCAGTGGCCGGCGCGGGATGTTTGCTGTGCTGCATAGGTACCCAGCAAAATCGCTGGATATGTCGCCGCCGGCGCAGTCGGTGGCATGGAAATTGCTGAACGTTTGGCTACAGTTCGTCGGTCAGCACGCGGAGATTTGGAATGCTTGAGGGAGCCGAAGTGCGGCTTGCCGTCGATATCGGGGGCACTTTCACGGATATCGTCTTGGATGTGGGTCAGGATCGCAGGACGCGTAAGGTGCTGACGACGCCCGCACGACCGGAGCAGGCGGTGCTGGACGGGATGCGTCTCATTCTGGTCGACGCGCGCGCCCGCATGAGCGATATCGACGTCTTCATTCACGGCACGACGCTTGCGACCAACGCCGTCATCGAACGCCGCGGCGCGAAGACGGCGCTTGTCGCGACGCAAGGTTTCCGCGACGTGCTCGATATCGGTACCGAGAGCCGTTACGATCAGTACGACCTTGCGATCGACAAGCCGAAACCGCTGGCGCCGCGCGCCCTCCGTTTCACGGTCCCCGAGCGCATCGATGCGCAGGGCGCCGTGCGGTTGCCGCTCGAAGAAGCCGCCGTGCGTGCACTCGTGCCCGAGCTGCGCGCGCAGAATGTGGAAAGCGTCGCCATCGCCTTCCTCCACTCCTATGCCAATCCCGAGCACGAACGGCGCGCCGCTGCGATCCTGAAAGAGGAAATGCCGGGCATCTGGGTAACGCTGTCGTCGGCTGTGTGCCCCGAAATCCGCGAATACGAGCGGACCTCAACCGCCGTCGCCAATGCCTATGTGCAGCCGTTGATCGACGGCTATCTCGCGCGCATGGCCGAGGCGCTGCAGGTCGAGCAGTTTCGCGGCGCCATTTATCTCGTGACCTCAGGCGGCGGCGTCACCTCGATCGAGACGGCACGGCGCTTTCCGGTGCGCCTGGTCGAATCGGGGCCGGCAGGTGGCGCGATTTTTGCGGCGCAGGTCGCGGCGCGTCTGGGCGAGAGCAGGGTCCTGTCCTTCGACATGGGTGGCACCACCGCGAAGATCTGCCTGATCGAAAAGTACCAGCCCGAAACCTCGCGCGTGTTCGAGGTCGATCGCGCCGCCCGTTTCCTGAAAGGGTCGGGCCTGCCGGTGCGCATTCCCGTGATCGAGATGGTCGAGATCGGCGCCGGCGGCGGCTCGATCGCGCGTGTCGACGCCCTGAAGCGTGTCACGGTCGGGCCCGAGAGCGCGTCATCCGAGCCGGGGCCGGCCTGCTACGGCCGCGGCGGTCAACGCCCCGCCGTGACGGATGCGGACGTTGCGCTCGGCAAGATCGATCCGGACGCCTTTGCAGGCGGGACGATCAAGCTTAACCTCGAACTGTCCAAACAGGCCTTATTGCGCGACATTGGTGAACCGCTGGGACTATCGGCGGAAACGTCGGCCTACGCCGTGCATGAGGTCGTGTGCGAGAACATGGCGAGCGCCGCCCGCGTCCATGCGGTCGAGCGTGGCGCTGTCGTTGGCCAGCACACCCTGATCGCCTTCGGCGGCGCCGCGCCGTTGCATGCGGCCCGCGTCGCCGAGAAGATCGGCGTCGCGCGTGTGATCGTACCGTCCAATGCCGGCGTCGGCTCGGCCGTCGGATTTCTTGCGGCGCCCATCGCCTATGAGCTGGTGCGCAGCCGTCATGTCAGGCTCGATGCGTTCGATGCCACGGCTTTGTCCGACCTGCTGGATGAGATGGCGACCGAGGCGCGCGCCCTGGTCGAGCCCGGCGCCGCCGGTGCTCCAGTGCGCGAACGGCGCGTCGCCTTCATGCGGTATGTCGGACAGGGACACGAGATCACGGTCGAGCTGCCGAACCGGCGGTTGACGGCCGCGGACCTCGCAAGCCTGCGCCAGGCCTTCGAGACGGATTATGCGGCCTTGTTCGAGCGACCGATTCCCGGCGCTGCGATCGAGGTGCTAAGCTGGTCGGTGCTCGCGACCACCGAGCCGCGCAATCCGTCGCGCGTTACCGAGGTGACGCGCAAGCCGGCCGGAAAAGCCGCTGGCAGCCGCAAGTTTTTCGATGGCCGCGCGGGGAAGGTTGTCGAAATTCCGCTGTACCGACGCGACGAGATGGCACCGGGAGCGACCATCGCGGGACCCGCTGTGATCGCCGAAGATGAGACATCGACATTCGTCTCGACGAGCTTCGATGCCCATATCGACGGTGCCGGCAGTATTGTCATGGAACGGAAGGCGGCATGACCATGAATGAGCCAAGCGGCGCGAGCCTGATCGATCTGCAGATCATGTGGCACCGGCTGATCGCCGTGGTCGAAGAGCAGGCGCAGGTACTGCTGCGCACGGCCTTCAGCCCGATCGTGCGCGAATGTGGCGACCTCTCGGCCGGTGTGTTCGACCTCAAGGGGCGTATGCTGGCGCAGGCCGTTACGGGTACGCCGGGCCACGTCAATTCCATGGCCGAGTCGGTCAAACATTTCATCGCGCGTTTCCCGATCGAAACGATGAAGCCGGGTGACGCCTACATCACCAACGATCCCTGGATGGGGACCGGCCATCTCAACGACTTCGTCGTCACCACGCCCTGCTTCAAGGACGGCAAGGCGGTTGCACTGTTTTCCTGCACCAGCCATCTGATGGATATCGGCGGTATCGGTTTCGGCCCTGATGCCACCGACGTCTTCATGGAGGGGCTCTATATCCCGATGCTGAAGCTGATCGATCAGGGTGTCGTCAATGAGACGCTGATGGCGATGATCCGCAGCAACACGCGTCTGCCGATCGACACCGAGGGCGACACCTATTCGCTGGCCGGCTGCAACGATGTCGGCTGCCAGCGCCTTGTCGAGATGATGCACGAATTCGAGATCGATTCGCTCGATACGCTCGGCGATTTCATCTGTGACCGCTCGCGGGAGGCGGTGCTGGCCGAGATCGCCAAGCTGCCGAAGGGTGTCTGGCGCAACAGCATGGTCGTTGATGGCTATGACGCGCCGGTCACGCTCGCGGCGACGCTGACGATCTCGGAAGAGGGCATTCACGTCGACTTCGACGGTACCTCGGGCGCCTCGAAGTTCGGGATCAATGTGCCGCTCTCCTACACCACCGCCTACACTGTATTCGGCCTCGGCTGCGTGGTCGCCTCGCAGATCCCGAACAATGCGGGCTCGCTCTCGCTGCTGACTGTCGCGGCACCCGCGGGCTCGATCCTCAACGCGCCGAAGCCGGCGCCGGTGGCGTCGCGCCATGTCATCGGCCAGATGCTGCCCGACGTGGTGTTCGGGTGCCTGCGTCAGATCATTCCCGAGCGGGTGCCGGCTGAAGGCACGTCCTGCCTGTGGAATCTCAATGTGCGCGGACAAACACGCAGCGGCGCCGGCGGCAATTACGGGTTCTCGATGGCGGTGACGAGCAACGGTGGCACCGGTGCGCGTTTTGCCAAGGATGGATTGTCGGCCACGGCCTATCCCAGCGGCGTACGCGGCACGCCGGTCGAGATCGCGGAGACGCAGACGCCGTTGATCTTCTGGCGCAAGGAGCTGCGTCCGGATTCCGGCGGTGCCGGCCGAACGCGCGGAGGTCTCGGCCAGATCATCGAAGTCGGCAGCGGCGTCGATGCTCCGTTCGACATTCTGGCAGCCTTCGACCGCATTGATCATCCGCCCCGCGGCCGTGATGGCGGCTGTGACGGCGAAGCCGGCTATGTCGGACTGAAGTCGGGACAGAAGCTGCGCGGCAAAGGCTTCCAGACCGTGCCGCCGGACGATCGGCTTGTGGTGATGACGCCTGGCGGCGCCGGGATCGGCGACCCAAGGCGACGCGCGCCGGCAAGCGTGCACGACGATGTCGAAAGCGGCCTGGTGTCGCACGCGAATGCGGTTGCGGTTTACGGTTTCGCGGGTTGACGCGTCCGGCGGCGGCTTTGCGCTTCAACTTCACCAAAACGGAGAGGACGGATGATTACGCGACGGACTTTCACGACGGGAGCGGCGACGATGCTCGCCGCCGGTCATCTCTCGACGCGCGGCATGGCCACAACGGCGAGCTGGGACTTGTCGACGGTGTGGCCTGACGGCAATTTCCACACCCATAACGCCATGGCTTTCGCAGATGCGGTCAAGAAGCAGACCGACGGGGTCGTCAATATCACGGTGAAGGCCGGCGGCCAGCTCGGCTTCAAGGGACCTGAACATCTGCGCGCCGTGCGCGATGGTTTGGTTCCGCTGGCCGACGTGCTCAATATCCAGCAGGTTGGCGACGAGCCCTTCATGGGCGTCGAAAGCATTCCGTTTCTCGCCGTCTCCATGGACGAGCTGAAGATCCTGCACAAGTATGTGCGACCCGAATACGACAAGATCGCCGCGCGCAACAACCAGAAGATTCTCTATATCGTGCCTTGGCCGACGCAATACCTTCACCTCAAGGTGAAGGTGGCGGGCGTCGAGGGGCTGAAGAACATCAAGATACGCGTGCCCGACAAGAATGCCGTCGACATGCTGAACGCGGTCGGCATGGCGCCGGTCATGATTCCCTGGGGCGAGACGATTCCAGCACTGGCGTCGGGCGCGGTCGCCGGGGTTTCGACCTCGGCGGTGTCCGGTGTCGATGGCAAGTTTTGGGAGTTCATGAAGTACGTCTATCCGACCAACCATGTGTGGTCGTCGCAGATGCTGACTGTCAATCTCGATTCCTGGAAGGCTTTGAGTGCGGATCAGCAGAAACTGGTCGCCGACATCGCCGCGAAGATGGAGCCGGATTTCTGGGCGAATTCGCTTAAAGCCGACGTCGACAGCCTCAACCGCCTCAAGGAGGGCGGCATGGAGGTGGTACCGGTGCCGGATGCGATGATGACGGATATCCGCGCCCGGACCGCGCCGCTGCTGGAGGCCTTCCTCAAGCGTGTACCGGCGGCGGACAAGCCGGTGAGGGCCTATCTCGCCGAAATCAAGCGTTAGGCGTGGCTGTGGTGAGTGTCCTGCCTGCTCCCCCAGAAAGCCTCAACGAGGCGGCGCCGCCGCCGCTGCGCATCCTGCTCGATGCGATCGATCGCCTCGGCCGGCTCGACGGCTGGATCGGCGGCGGCTGCCTGCTGACGTTGACGCTGTTGATGCTTGCCGAGGTCGCGACGCGTTTGCTGTCGAATCTTTTGCCGTTCTTTCCTCCGACCATCTCGATCGCATGGGAATATTCCTCCTATCTCATGGCGGCTTCCTTCACCTTCGGCGCTGCCATGACGCTGCGCGTCGGCGGCCATATCCGTGTCGTGCTGCTGCTGAAGAACGTACCGGCGCCGGTCGGACGTGCGCTTGAGATCCTTTCGGCGTTCGCCGGCTTCGTCTTCATGGCGTTCCTGACCTCGGCGATGGTCAAGTTCGCCTGGGGATCCTTCACGCGCGGGCAACTGTCGACTACAAGCGACACGCCGCTGTGGTTTCCGCAAGCCGTCGTCACCTTCGGGATGCTGCTGCTGACGCTGCAATTCCTGGCGCGCGCCATCCAGGCGGCGCTAGGGCTGCCGCTCGAAGACCATCGCATGAAGGCTTCGCCCGTCGAATGACCACGCGCGCAACGAGGGCCGGCGCCGCCGCTCCCGCCGTCGGAAAGCAAGTTCCATGACTATCGAAGTCGTCAGCCTGTTCGTCATTCTGTTCGCGCTGCTGGCGGGGGGCCTTTGGATCGGGTTGACCCTCGCATTCACCGCGACCTTGCTGCTCGCGATGTTTCGGTCGATCCCGCTCGACAAGCTGCTTCCGCAATACGCTTGGAATATCCTGACCACGCAGGAACTCCTGGCACTGCCGCTGTTCATTCTGATGGGAGAACTGTTGTTCCGCACCCGGTTGTCGCGATCGCTGTCTCAGGGGCTGGCGCCGTGGGCCGGACTGCTGCCAGGACGTCTGCTGCACGTGAACGTAATCGGTTGCACGATCTTCGCGGCGATATCGGGTTCGTCGGCGGCGACGACGCAAGTGATTGGCCGCATGTCGCTCAACGAACTGCTGCGTCGGGGTTACTCCAGGGATATCGCGATCGGCTCGCTCGCAGGCGCCGGCACGCTCGGATTTCTGATTCCGCCATCGAACATCATGATCATCTATGGCGTGCTCGGCGACGTTTCGATCCTGAAGCTGTTCACCGCCGGAGTTCTGCCGGGCCTGCTGCTGGCGGGGGCTTTCATGGCCTGGGTGATGCTGCACACCACTCTGAACCCGACGCTAGTGCCGGAGGCCGAGGCGAAGCTTGCGCTGGTCCCTTGGCGCGAACGCTTCGCCGCCCTCAAGGACCTTGCACCGGCTTTGTTTCTGATCGCCTGCGTACTCGGCTCGATGTATGGCGGCCTTGCGACGCCGTCGGAGGCGGCAGCGGTCGGCGTGCTCGGTGCCGCACTGGTCGCCTGGGGGCAGGGATCGCTGTCGCAGCAGGTGATGCGCGATGTGGTCATCGGGTCGGTGGTCACCTGCTCGATGATCGCACTGATCGTGCTCGGCGCGTCGATCCTCGGGAACGCCGCGGCGTTCCTCGGCATTCCGCAATCCGTGGCCGCTTTTGTGAAAGGCCTCGGCCTATCACCCTTCATGCTGATCGTCGTGCTGATCGGCTTCTACCTTGTCCTCGGTTGTTTCCTCGATGGCTTTTCGATGATCGTGATGACGTTGCCGATCGTGCTGCCGATCGTGAAGGCCTCGGGCTTCGACGACATCTGGTTCGGAATCTTCCTGGTGCTTGCTGTCGAGGTGGCGCAGATCACGCCGCCTGTCGGCTTCAACCTGTTCGTCATCCAGGGCCTGACGGATGACGGGCTCGGCTACATCGCGCGCGTGACATTGCCCTATCTGATCATTATGGTCAGCTTTGTGCTGCTGCTGACCTTGTGTCCGAGCATCGTCACGATCCTGCCCAGACTCCTCTATGGATAGACCGCCTCGCGCGGTAGAACGCTACCGCGACGTAGCCGATGCCACGCCGGCCGCGAGGCCCGTCGATGTTCGGGGACCGCTTCCTTGCAGGTCGTCACGTGTCGTCTAGATGTCAAGCTGTCAGAGCGGTGCGCGTGGTTCGACAAGTCGAGTGTTCACGACTTTGCATCGCCACTGATCGTACGACGCAGCTCCCGTTCGGGAGTGCAATGTTGCTCGACAAACTGATTGATTGAGGCAGCGATTTTCTGCGATTCCGCACGCTCGACGGTAACACCGCGGGCAACTCGTCTGGCAGGCAGTCCGCTGTAGGAGACGAGCCGGTCCCTTCCACATCTTCCGGTCAAAGAACGTCGGCCAGGGATTGCCCGTGAAGGTTTATATTGAGCCCTTGCAAGCCTTGGTCGCTGATTTCGCCTCCCATTGCTTTCAGGCTTTCCTCGCGAATCAACGACATCAGGCCGCGTCTCAGTCCTAGGAATTCCGACGACATCATCATCGATTGCTGGCGAGGTCGTTCGAGCGGAATGGGAATTTCCGCCTTGATGGAGCCGGGCCGGGCCGTCATACAGTAGACGCGGTCGGACAGGAAGATCGCCTCGTCGATGTCGTGTGTCACGAACAGGACCGAGATTTTCAGCCGCTGCCACATGTTGGTGAGGATTTGCTGCATGATGACCCGGGTCTGCGCATCCAGTGCGCCGAAGGGTTCATCGAGCAGGAGAACTTTCGGCCCTGTCGCCAGGGCGCGCACAATGCCGACGCGTTGCTTCATGCCGCCGGAAAGGCGGTCGGGATAATGCTTTTCGAAAGCTTCGAGTCCGGCTAATCCGAGCAGGGTGCGTGCAGCTCTCTCGCGACGGGACCGGTCCATGCCGCGCATCTTCAGTCCGAATTCGACGTTCTCTCGGACGGTCTTCCAGGGGAAAAGCGAATATTGCTGAAAAACCATGCCGCGCTCGGCGCTCGGACCCTTTACCTCTTCGCCGTCGACCGTGACCGTTCCGGCGGTTGGCTTCAGGAAGCCTGCGACCGCATTCAATAGCGTGGATTTTCCGCAACCTGAAGGGCCGACGATTGAGACGAATTCGCCCGGCTTGACCTGGATCTGCGTGTCGGTGACGGCGGCCACGGACCCGTCGATGGTCTCGTAGCTCAGCGCAAAATTCTTGACCTCGATGTGGCCGGCTGCAGCCTTCGCCTCGATCACACTCATGCGCGTCCCCACGGCATAGCAAGCCTTCCGACCGAGCGGATCAGCAGGCTGGACGTCAGTCCGAGTACGCCGATCGCGATCATGCCGAGTGCGATGTCGGCATACTGGACCAGCGAATAAGCCTCCCAGGTGAAATAGCCGATGCCGTACTGGCCGGAGATCATTTCGGCTGCAATCAGCGAGACCCACGCGACGCCCATCCCAACGGTAAGTCCGGTGAAGATGTGCGGAAGCGAAGCCGGAAAATATACCTCGCGAAAAATCGAAGTTTCCCTGGCCCCGAGGCATCGCGCGGCGCGAACGAGAACCGGATCCACCAGGGCCATACCGTGCAGCGTGTTGACCAGGATCGGAAAGAACGAGCCGAGGAACGTAATGAAGACGATGCTCTGTTCGTTTGTCGGCCACAGCATGATTGCCATGGGCACCCAGGCGATGGCGGGGATCGGGCGAAGCACCTCGGAAACCGGGAATACCACTTCATGGATCAGCTTGAAGCGGCCCATGACAAGACCGAGGGGCACCGCGACAAGGGTCGCCAGCGCGAAGCCGAATATGATTCGGCGGCAGCTCAGCAGGACATGCATCAGAAATTTGGGGTCGTGGATTGCTGTCGTGAAGCTCTCGTAGACGGCAAGCGGGGAGGGCACGTTGGTGAACCGCACGAAAAACACGACGCGGTATTTCGTCAGCAGGTACCAGACAATCAGAAATGCGACCAGGGAAAGGGCGCCGATCAGCGTCGCCCGCAGGCGGCCCTTGTTGAGCCTGAACCAGCGGGCCGCCAGGACGCCGAAGGTGACGGGCATGTGGACGGGCTCAACGGCAGGTGCCGGTTGGGCGGCGATCTTGGGTGCTTCGTGCTCTGTCGGATGCAGCGCATGCGCAGGACCGCTGCTCATGTCCTGCCTCCGCTCATGGCCGACTTCACTGCCTCCTCGAAACCAAGAACCTTGCCGTTGTTCTTCGCAGCGAAGGCTTCGGCGTCCTTCTTCAGCAGAAACGGGGCGATATCGCCGCCGGCGACCGCAAAGAAGGCCTGGTCGGCAAACAATTTGATGCCGCGTGCCGTGTCGAAGACATAAGTGACGTTGATCTTCTTTCCCTTGGTCTTGAAATTCGCGTAGGCGCCAAGCGTGCAGGTCGCACTGCTGAACGGAAGGATGCCTTCATCCTCGACCCAAACTTCGCCGGACTTGCGGGGATCCGAAATCGGCTTCTTGCAGAACTTATCCTCGCCCGAAATCTCGTAGTTTTTGGTGCTGGCGAGCTGGGCGTCGTAGTCCAGCTTCATCTCGGCATAGGCCTTGCGGATGTAGGAATCGTCGACCCACTTCTTCGGCTCGAATTCCTTCATGCGTCCAAGATTCTGCAGAACCTTGACGTCGACTTCTGCGGCATCGATCAGAGCCGGCTTGATGGTGGGATCGGTGGTCATGTTGCCGCTTGGGCCGAGGAAGATGTAGACGACTTCCTTGTTGATGCCGGTCCATTCCGCGATTTTCTCCGCCGCAAGTTTCGGGTCGGCGCGGAGCCACTGGTTGGCGGCGATGATCGCTTTCATGTAGGCGACGACGACCTCGGGATACTTTTCGGCGAAGTCCGTGCGGACCACGACGCCGTGCCAGGTCGGCAGGTTGGTCTCTACGCCGTCGAAGATCTTGCGGGCAAATCCGCGGAACGGCAGCAGTTCGGCGAACGGGACGAAGTCGGCATGGCCGTCGATCTTCTTCTCCTGAAGGTTGGTCGAACCGACCTCAGGACTTTGACTGACCAGCTGGAAGAAATCCGCCGGATAGCCCCGGTCCTGCATCGCCTTCAGAACCATGCCATGGGCAGCCGATCCGAAGGGGACGCTGACCAGCTTGCCCTTGAGATCGGCGAGCTCGTAATACGGTGAGTCCTTGTGGACGACGAGGCCATTGCCGGAGCCGGACAGGCTGTAAGCTGCAACCGCGATCAGGCGGCTCTTGCTTTCCGGATTCTTCTCGAACGTGAAGCCGTTCACGACGAGCGGATAGTCTCCCATGGCACCGAATTGCAGCTTGTTGGCCATCATGCCGTTGGTGACGGGAGGACCTGAGGTGAAGTTCTGCCATTCGAGCTCGAACTTGATGTTGGCATACTTGCCATCCGTCGGAAGGTACTTCTCCAGGAGGCGCAATTGGCGGATGACGATCCCGGTCGTCACCGTGTTGGTCGTAGTGTCCTGGGTGCCGATGCCAATCTTGATGGTTTCGCCGAAGGCCGGCTGCGCGAGCGCCAAGGTCACAGCGGCTGCGGATATCGCTATCGAAAGTGATTGGACTTGGCGGACCATGTTCATCCTCATTCGGTTGGAAGCGCTGCAACCATGATTGGTTGGGGTAACGTTCCCTGCAAATGCGGACTGGTCATCGGAGTAGATTAGTTGCCGTTAAAGGTCAGCTGCATACTCGTTGGGCAGTTTTGCTGTGCAAAGCCGCTTACGTGTGCATCCAGACTCAATCCGACGCCTGACCACGCATTTCCTCCAGAACATTCGGCAGGCAGACGACGATCTGCGACCGCTTAGTCAGCACAATCCGCTTCTGCTGCATTCGCTTGAGGCTGATTGTCACCCATTGTCGGGTCGCGCCCACCATGTGCGCCAGGTCGGCATGGGTAAAAGCCGCGGCGATGACCACGCCGTCGGGATCCTCGACGCCGTATAGATCCATCAGGTGCAACAGAAGATGCGCAAGCCGCTGTGTAATCGAGCGCGTTCCCAGCATCTGCGCCAGCGCCGAATAGCACTTGCCCTTGAACGCGAGGCCCTCGATCAGCCCGATCGCAAGATTGGGAATTTCAGTGGCGAGCGTCCGCAGTTCCTTGCCGGGAAGCTGCACGACGCTGCAGTTGCTGGAAGCGACGCCGGACCACTGATGAATGCCGCTGTCAAAGACCTCCGGCCCGCCCACGAAATTGCCGGCGTGCCAATAGGCGAGGGTGATCTCGCGTCCGAGGGGCGAGGAATAGAAGACGCGAATGCGGCCGCTTTCGATCAGGAAAATGCCGTCATGTTTGGCGCCCTGACTGAATAGGGTCTGCCCCCGACTGAGGACCTTTCGGCGCCCCTGTTTCAGGACGATGTCGCGCTCGCGTATCGTCAACTTGTCCATCAGCGACGGCGGGCCGCCGATCAATTGGTGGTTCTCCGTGAGAAGCAGGGATGTTGATTTCGCGGCCGCCGCCGTGGCCGAAGGCGAGCTTCCGCGCACCACATTTCCAGCCTGCAGCAACATTGCCGATCTCCAGACCATCTAGAACTGATCTAAAAAGCAGCAATCTTCGTGCCAGATTGATCTTTTTGCCATCGATGACGCGGTCGAAAAGCCGAATGGAATCAATGTTCGGCCAAACTTGCCAAATAGCTTTTGGGATAAATTCCTCTGTTATGCCCGTCCGAGAACGAAATGTTCAGGCCGTAGCCTAGGTCGGCGACTTCCACGATGGCGATCCCGGGGAACCGATCCGGGAAGCGTTCGTCGAAGCGGGCGCGGGTGCAATGTGCACATTTGCAGAATAGGCGTAGCTTCTCCGCCGCAAGCGTAACGCGCGATCCGTCGGTTTCGACCATTGATAGCGAGGCGAGATCGGCGCTCACCTCGCAAGTCGGTGACTCCGTGGCAATCGGTGGTGACATCGACATTGGGAAGTCCTTCCTTAGCAAGGGCTACCGTCCGACAGCTCGCTTAGATAGCAACTAATTGCCGACGTGCGCCGAATGCCGGTTCTGGAAATTACTTGCTTGTCCCGCCTCGGTATCGCGAACACGACTTCGCAAACATCGCGGGGCAAGCGAATCATGCTGCATCGATCGGGAGGGTTGAGCGAACCGAACTGGCTTTGGAGGGATCTTCCGGGTATTGCCCTCTGCGCGCTGATCGCCTGCGCAGCGACTTGGACGGCGCTGTTGGCAGGCTCTGCTGTTGTCTGGGGCTTGATCTTCGGTCTCGTCCTCGCCGCGATTTGGTCGCCTCCGTCACTGTTTCAAACTGGCATTTCGTTCGTTGCCAGGCACGTGATCCGCATCGGTGTCGCGCTGCTTGGATTTCAGATTTCGCTCGCGACCCTGCAGATTCTGAACGTGGCTGACGTCGTTGCGCTCGCGATTAACGTGGCAATCGTTCTGGCGGTAGGCTGGTTCGCGGGGCCGATGCTCGGAATTACCAGGGAGTTGTCGCTGGTCGCCGCAGCTTCCGTCGCCATTTGCGGCGCGTCGGCAGCCGCCGCCGTTGCCTGTGTCGTCATGCGCAACGACTCGGCTAACAGAGATGTTGCCTGCACCATTGGCGTCGTCAGCATCATATCGTCCGCGGCGATGATCCTGTATCCGCTCCTGGTTCACATGGCCGACCTCGACTCGGCAGCAGGCGGTATTTTTCTCGGTGGAAGTATTCACGAGGTGGCTCACGCGGTTGCTGCTGGCTACAGCGTCAATCCGGAGACCGGCGAAATGACCACTGTGGCAAAGCTTCTGCGCGTGGCGCTGCTGGCACCAGTCTGCATCGCTGTATCCTTTATCGCGTCCGGTAGGGGTGCTTCGCAAAAGCCGTCGTCGCCGTTGCCGCCGGCTTTTTTGGTCGGTTTTGTCTTGGCTGCGTTGCTCAATGCCTCGGGGTTTATCCCGCGCGAGCTGTCTCAGGTGACCACGCCGCTCTCGCGCTTCTGTCTCGTCATGTCGATGGCGGCAATCGGATTGACATTACCCTGGAGAAGCATCCGTGCCTTCGGCCTAAAGCCAATCATGCTCCTGTTGATTCTTTCCGCGACCCTGACCGGGTTGTCGTTGATTTACGTCAAGTATCATTCGTTTTGATGAAGTCCGCGAAAAATTAGAAACTAATCGACCAAGAACTGAACTCCGTCGTTGCGAGATTTTGCTTCTCACCCAACGTTCCGTCGTCGCGTTGACATGCGCATTTTTGACGATCGAACGATCGACGGAGGAAGAACGATGAGCGCTTACCAGAAGGAAACGGTTCTTTCAGTGAAACACTGGACCGATTCCCTGTTCAGCTTCACAGCCACGCGCGATCCGGGCTTTCGTTTTCAAAATGGGCAATTTGCCATGATCGGCCTCGAGGTCGAAGGACGTCCGCTTGTCCGTGCCTACAGCATGGCGAGCGCCAACCATGAGGACGCTCTCGAATTCTTCAGCATCAAGGTCAGCGATGGACCGCTGACCTCGCGCCTGCAGAAGATCAAGGAGGGTGACATCATTCTCGTCGGTCGCAAGGCCACCGGCACGCTTGTCACCGGAAACCTCACTCCGGGAAGGCGGCTGCTACTGCTTTCGACCGGAACCGGTATCGCGCCGTTCGCCAGCCTCATCAAGGATCCCGACATCTACGAGTCCTACGAGACGATCATTCTCGCCCATGGCTGCCGCCAGGTTTCCGAATTGGCTTATGGCGAGCGCCTGGTGGAAAGGCTTCGAGAGGACGAGTTGTTCGGTCCGCTGCTCGCCGGCAAGCTGATCTACTATCCGACCGTGACCCGCGAGCCGTTTCGTAACCGTGGCCGCATTACCGACCTGATCGAGTCGGGTCAGATGTTCAACGACGTCGGACTTCCCGCGCTCGATCGGGAGACCGACCGGGTCATGTTGTGCGGCAGCCCGGGCATGCTGGAGGAGCTCCGCGTGATGTTCGTGGCGCGCGGTTTCGTCGAAGGCAATCACAGCGAGCCCGGGCACTTCGTGATCGAGAAGGCTTTCGTTGAGCGATAACGGTTACGGCTGCCTCATTGTTGTTCAAGATCTGACTTCGATTTCGGCAGAAGGCTCAAACATTGAGTTTCTCTCTCCGGCGACAACTAATTGCTATCGCCGAAGGACCAGCCGGACAAAATCTAGCGCCAAGACGGCGAACACGCCGAACCAGGAGCGAGTGATGGCAATGGATGAGATCGTCGACGGGCTTTCGGAAGTTTCCTGCGATGTGCTCGTTATCGGCGGCGGTACGGCCGGACCGATGGCGGCGCTCAAGGCGAAACTGAAGAACCCCAAGGCGAATGTCGTTCTACTCGAAAAGGCGAACGTCAAGCGGTCGGGCGCGATCTCGATGGGGATGGACGGGTTGAACAACGCCGTCATTCCCGGCTACGCGACGCCGGAGCAATACACCAAGGAAATAACCATCGCGAATGACGGCATTGTCGATCAGAAGGCCGTCTACAAATACGCGCAGAATTGCTACAAGATCATCGAGGAGCTCGACAGTTTCGGCATCCGCTTTCTGAAGAACGAGAACGGCGATTACGCCGTCAAGAAGGTGCACCATATCGGCACCTATGTCCTGCCGATGCCGAACGGCGAGACGGTCAAGAAGGCCCTTTACCGCCAGCTCCGGCGGGCGCGGATCTTGATCTCGAACCGCTACATGGCGACCCGTCTGCTGACGTCGCACGACGGACGCGTCGCGGGCGCCATCAGCGTCAATACGCGCACCGCCGAGATCCTGGTGATCAAGGCCAAGGCTGTCATCCTCTGCATGGGCGCCGCCGGTCGCCTTGGCCTTCCCACGTCGGGCTATATGTTCGGTACCTATGAAAACGCCGCCAATTCAGGCGATGGCTATGCGATGGCCTATCATGCCGGCGCTGCGCTCGCGAACCTCGAATGCTTCCAGATCAATCCGCTGATCAAGGATTACAACGGACCGGCCTGCGCCTACGTCGCCGGTCCCTTCGGCGCGTTCACGGCCAACAACGAAGGATCGCGCTTCATCGAATGCGATTACTGGTCGGGCCAGATGATGCTCGAGTTCTACAACGAATTGCTGTCGGGCAAGGGACCGGTATTTCTTCAGCTCTCGCATCTTCACGAGAAGACCATCGAGGAGATCGAGTCCACGCTGCACAAGGTAGAGCGACCGACGCGCGGGCTGTTCCAGAAGGGACGGGGTACCGACTATCGGACCGAATCGATCGAGATGCACATCTCCGAGATCGGCTTCTGTTCGGGACACAGCGCATCCGGTGTGTTCGTTGATGATTTTGCGCGCACGACCGTGCCAGGTCTTTACGCCGCCGGCGATATGGCCAGCGTGCCTCACAACTACATGCTTGGCGCTTTTACCAACGGTTCGGTTGCGGGCATCGACGCGATGGAGTTCGCGGACAATCACGACTTCGCAGCGTTCGATGCGGCCGACGTGGCCAAAGAGCGCGACCGGGTGATGGCCCCGACAAGGCGGGAAGACGGCATCCCGCCGAACCAGATCGAGTACAAGGCCCGCCGCCTCGTCAACGATTACCTGCAGCCGCCGAAGGTCACGCGCAAGTTCCAGCTCGGCCAGCGTCGGCTGGCGGAGGTTCGCGAGGATATGGAGCAGCGAATGATCGCGCGCAACTCGCACGAATTGCTTCGCGCGCTTGAGGCCCAGTCGATACTCGACTGTGCCGACATGGCCGCCCACGCCTCGCTCTACCGCGAGGAAAGCCGCTGGGGCCTCTATCACCTTCGCACCGATTTTCCGGAGAAGGACAACGCGAACTGGTTTTGCCACACGCTTCTCAGCAAGAGGAACGGCAAGATGACCAGCGAGAAGCGGGATGTGGAGCCTTACGTCGTCCCGATCGCCGATGAGGAGAAGGATCTCTACGACAAGCAGCGCATCCGCGCCAGCGCATAACCGCCCTGCAACGAAGCACCAGGAGACTTAGCAATGCCTCTCGCCAGTTATCAGACCTCCGTGCCGGTCGTTGTGGACGACGCCAAGTGTATCGCGGACAAGGGATGCACGGTCTGCGTCGATGTTTGTCCTCTCGACGTGCTTCGCATCAGTGACATGACAGGAAAGGCGTACATGGCATATGACGAGTGCTGGTATTGCATGCCGTGCGAAGCCGACTGCCCGACCGGCGCCGTTACTGTCAACATTCCGTACCTTCTGAGGTAATCATGTCGGGCCCTTTCGAATCCTACGACGATCTCGAAGACGCCGATCAGCGCCTCGGAGCTGCCGATCCCGGCGAGCGCCGTGTCGCGATTATCGCGCTGGGTCATTCGGGCGATCCCGCGGCCGTCGGGCTTCTGAGCAGCATGGTCGCCGACCCGGACGCCGGGGTGCGTCAACAGGTGGCGATGGCGCTCGGAGAGTTCGACGGCCCGCAGTCGGCAGCGGCCTTGGCGAAACTGTTGGTCGATCCGGAGCAGGCGGTCGCGTCCGCTGCGGCCGACAGCATGGCTGAACTGAAGGACTCAGCATGCGCCGATGCCATACTCCCCTTGGTCAAGCACGCGCACGCCTTTGTCCGCATGGGCGCGCTCCGTGCGCTGAAGGAATTGCGGCGCAAGGACACGCTCAAGCCGGCGCTGGAAGCGATCCGGGACAGCGATGCTGCGGTACGCGTACAGGCGATCGGCGTCATCGGCTTTTTAAAGCTTGAGGAATCCATACCCGCGCTCACCGCATCCACTGGGGATCCCGATGCCCATGTCAGGCGGGCGGCGGTCAGCGCGCTGGCGTTTTCCCAGATGAAGCCTGCGGCCGAATCGATCACGCGGACGCTTGGGGATGATGACTGGACGGTCCGCGAAATGGCGGCGGAGACGCTGGGTCTTAACGTCAATGGCTTCGTTGCGGCGGATCAATTGATCGCCGCGTTGACGGACGATTTCTGGCAGGTGCGGCTCAAGGCAATCAGAAGTCTCGGCAAGATGAAGGTAGACCGGGCGGTTCGCCCGATCGGCAAATGCATCACGCACGAGCAGGCAAATCTGCGGAAGGAGGCGGCGGCAGCGCTGGGGGAGATTGCCGATCCAGCTGCGGAACCGTTTCTCGTTCTTGTCGCAAACGATCCGGATCCCGAGGTCAGAAAGAACTCTCGCTGGGCGCTCCAGCAGGTTGCTGCCAGGAAGGCGAAGACGAGTTCCTAGCCTGTAGATTGCCGGACGGTCGAGAAATTCGGAGCGGCTGCGCGCTTGCCGACTGCGAAGAGAACCACGGGTCCCTTTTTGCATTTGGCGCACGAACGCTGTTGCGAAACATTGTACGCTCATTGGTGGGGCCGATGCCGCCAAACCAAGCCATAGTAGATCACTTGAGCAAGCAGCGCGGCAGTGAAGCCGGCCGGGTAGCCGATCCAGATGCCGTCCAGCCCGATCCAGCGGGAGAGCAGGTACGCGATGGGCAATTGGACCAGCCAGATTGCGGCAATCGTAATGCCCGCTGGCCACACTACCACGCCGGTCGCTCGCATGACGCCGGCGAGGACGTTGCCGATTCCGAACAACAGATAGCTCCAGAGCGCGATCCGTAAGGCGCGGCTGGCGATCGACAGCGTATCGGGATCGGTTATGAACCACGAAAGGACAATCTGCGGGAACAGGCAGATGACGCAGACCACCGGCGCGCCAATCAGAACGTTCAGCACCGTCGCAATCCGCGTGATCGCTCCGAGCCGGTCGGCTCGCCGCGCGCCGATGGCCTGCGCCGCAAACGCCGTGGCGGCAAGCGCTACACCCTGCATCGGCGCAAGCAGATATCCGACCACCTGGTTGACGGCCCCATAAGCGGCGGTCGCGCTCGATCCGAAAGCGTTAACGAGAAAGACCACTGCCACTTCGGACAGCGAAGCCATCGCCATCTGGACACCGGCGGGAACGCCGATGGCCAAGAACGATCGGGCGATCGCCGGGTCGATCCGAACTCGGCGCAACAGCTCCCGGTCGAACGCCATCGGATGTCGCCGGACCGCAAGGTAGGCCATGAGGGCCGGAAGCGATATCGTGCAGGCTACGAGATTGGCCCATGGGGCGCTCGTCACCGCAAGCTTCGGTAGCCCGGACCAGCCTTCGATCAGGGCCGGCGTCAGTAGCAGGCTGATGGCGATGCACAAGGCCGTCGCCAGGAACGGCGTCCGCGCATCGCCGGTGCCGCGCAGAAGATAGTTGTAGGCGAAAAATAATGTCATGACCGGCAAGGAGACGAACGTCACGCGCGCGTAAGCAACGGCAGGCGATAGAATATCCGGCGGCGTTGCCATCACGGCCAGCAGTTCCGGAGTGAAGCGATAGCCGACCGCCGCGATGGCAATGCTGACCAAGGCGCAGACGCACAGGGTGGTTCCGGTCACACTCTTGATCTGCTGCGTATCGCCGGCGCCATAGGCGCGACCGACGAGAACGATGCCGCCGGTGATGACGCCGATCAAAAACGAGACCAGCAGAAGGAAGATCGGAAAGAACACCGAGGCGACGGCCAGTGCCCATGGGCCGAGAAGCTGTCCGAAATAAATCGCCGTGATGGTGCCGGAGAACAATTGAAGCACGGCATTTGCCGTCTGCGGCACGACGAACCACGCCATTGCCCGCGACAACTGCTTTTCGTCGAATTGATGAAGTTGCGGCGGGGATGCCGGCTCCCGGGTTGACGCCGGCGGGACCGGCGCCTCATGGGTGGTGCTGCGGGAATCGGCGGGAGCGCGATGCCGGCGCACGCGCGATGGCGGATTTTGCAGGTTCACGGCGGGCTCACCGGGTTCGGCGGACCGATCGTGTCGATCGGCGCCGTCCGATAGTGTGGCTCAGCGCCTGCGATGCCCGACCATAGCGCGGCCAACCGTTGCCCGGGATCGGCAGCGATCGCCGTCAGCAGTCTCACGAGGTCATCCGCGAGTTGACTGATCGCGGCTGCATCGAAACGTCGACGACCGAAGATAAGCCGCAAGTTTATCCGCGCGCCGGGCGCTGCGACCAGGCATAGCGGAAAGTGAACGCCCTCCTCGAAGCTCGCTATGGCACCGACTCGCAATTCGGTCGCCGATACAGCCGCCTGGTCCGCAAGCGTTGGTCCAACCGGATAATTCTCGAAGACAATCACCGACTCGAACGGCGCTTCATCGGCCGGAGCGCCGCTCCAGCGTCGGATGTCGATCAACGAGCAGCCGTCATGGCTCTGTTCCTCGGCTTGCCGGGCCTGCAAATCCGCGAGCCAATCCGTCACCCGTGCCGTCGGGTCCAGTCGTACGCGGCGCGGCAGCGTGTTGATGCACAACCCGACGATCCGCTCGACGCCGGGGAGCTCGCCGGGGCGGCCGGCGGTGGTCATCCCGAAGATCACGTCGCCATCCGATGTGTGGCGCCCTAGTGCCAAGGCCCATACCCCCTGAATGAGCGTGTTCATTGTCAGCCGCTGTGCCTGCGCCAGCGCCTTCAGTTGCGCGGTTAGCTGCTCCGAGAGAGTTGTGCGGTGCTCGCCCGTAGCATCGGGCGATGCCTCGGATTCTCCCGCCGGCAGATCGAGCCGGTGCGGCGCGCCCAGGCCCGCCAGGCGGTTGCGCCAGAACGCTTCGCCGGCGGTCCGATCCGCCGCAGCAAGCCATGCCAGGTAATCGCGATAAGGTCGCGCCGACGGCAAGGCCGCCGGTCGACGCTGCCGCGCAGACTGATAGAACGCCAAGAGCTCGCGCAGCATGATCGGGATCGACCACCCGTCCAATAGCAGGTGGTGAAAGCTCAGGATCATGCTGTGGCGTACACGCGAGTGACGCAGCAGACAGACCCGCAGCAGCATGCCAGAGGCAAGATCGAAACCTTGCGCCCGGTCTTCGGTAAGCAGGTTCTGCAGGCGGTGCTCGGCGACTTGCACATCGAGCCCCGACCAGTCGTCGGCGCGCCACGGCAGCTTGGCATCCCGTCGCACCACCTGCAGCGGTGCTTCCTCGACGTCGTCAGCGATGGCGACGCGCATTGCGGCATGCCGGATCGTCAATTCGCGCCACGCCGCTTCCAGCGCCGCTCGGTCGAGATCCCCCTCAAGCGTCAGGCACAATTGCTCATGGTAGGCGACACTGTTCGGTGATCGGCGCGCGTGCGACAGCATGACGTGCTGCATGGGAGCCAGCGGCCAGATGTCTTCGAGATCCGGATAGCGCTGCTGCAACGCGTTGAGACGGGTCTCGTCAAGCTGAGCCAAAGCAAAGTCGGAAGGCGTATGGCTGCTGATACCACGGGTCGCGCAATGGCGAATCAGGCCGCGCAGCGCCGCCGCGAAGCATTCCGCCAGGTCGACGATCGAAGCTCGATCATGCGCGGCCGGCCACCATCGCCACTGGATCTGCAGCGTACCGTCCTTTACCAACGCCACAACCTCGATCAGATGATCCCTGCCGCGATTCGGTGCGATCGTCAGCCCGGAACTTTCAGCCGCCAAGCGCCATCCGGAATCGGGCCCCTCATCAAAACGGCCCAGATAATTGAAACTTAACTTGGCGCGTGGCAGCGACCGCAATGCTTCGGCCGTCTGCTCATTGAGGTAGCGCAACAGGCCCCAGCCGATGCCGCCGTGCGGCACTGCGCGCAGATGCTCCTTGACGCGCCGGAGTGCTGCGCCGGCCGCGGGGCCGTCGGCCATGACCTGTTCGAGGTCCAGCCGCCCGGCATCGAGTCTGACAGGAAACATGGTGGTGAACCAGCCGACGGTCCGCGACAGATCGACTGCGGCGAACAGATCCTCGCGACCGTGGCCCTCGAGATCGACGAGCGTGGCCGTTTCGGTCTCTCCGCGCGCAGCTCGCCAGCCGGCCAGGGCGACGGACAACGCGGTGAGGAGCGCATCGTTGATCCGGCTGTGGTAGGCCTGCGGCACCGCGGTCAGCAGCGCCTGCGTCTCCTCGGCCGAGAGCAGAAGCGTCAGCCCCTCCGTTTGACCGTAGGTCGCGTGGCGCAGATCAACGGCATGGTCGATCGGCAGTTGCGGCGCCTCGTGGCAAGCGGCGGTCCAGAAATCGAGTTCGCTCGAGACCGTAACGTCCTCGGCATGGTTCAGGAGTCGTGTCGCCCAGCTCTTGAATGATGTGGTCTTACCTGGAAGCTCGACTGTCTCGCTGCGTTCGAGTTGGCTATAGCCTGCGATCAAATCCTCGATCAGGATTCGCCAGGACACGCCGTCCACGACAAGGTGGTGGATGGCCAACAGCAGGCGGCCCGGCGTATCGGCGCCGAAGTCGAACCATCCGGCCGCAACCAGACGACCGGCAATCGGATCGAGGCTCTGCTGCAGCGTGGTCGCGGCAATCTCCATCTGTTCGATCCGCGCATCGGGCATGAGCTCAGCCATGTCGAAATGCGCAACCGCGATGGGCGCCACCTCGTCCACAGCCAGATATTCCTGCTGCCAACCCGTGGGCCTTCGAACAAATCGGCTGCGGAGTGCGTCATGATGGATCAAGAGGGATGCGAGTGCGCGTTCGAGACGAGCGTGTCGGATGTCGGCCGGGACTTCCAGCAGCACCGCCTGGTTGAAATGTTCGATCGGCCCGGGCTGCTCGAAGAACCAGCGCTGGATCGGCGTCAGCGGCGCTGCGCCGCCGGTGATGTCCACCTCGGTTGCTGCCGCGGGCTGCTCGGCGACGTGGGCCAGCGTTGCCACCGTCTGGTATTGGAAAATCTGCCTCGGAGTAATCGCCACGCCCGCAGCTCGCGCTCGCGATACCACTTGAATGGACTGGATCGAGTCGCCGCCGAGTTCGAAGAAGTTTTCGTTGATGCCGACGCGTTCGAGGCCGAGGATTTCGGCGAACAGTCCGGCGAGCACGGTCTCGACCGGATTGCGCGGCGGCTGGTGGTCTGCTTCGCGGTGGCCGTCGGGGGCCGGCAGGGCGTTGCGGTCGAGCTTGCCGTTGGGGGTGAGCGGGAGCTGGTCGAGTTTCACCAGGGCGGCCGGCACCATGTAGTCGGGCAGCTTGTGCTGGAGCTGGCGGCGCAATTCGCCGAGGTCGAAGGCCGCGTCGGGTGTCGCGTCCTTCGTCGCGTCATTCATTGCGTCTTTCATCTCGTCCTGGCGCGGCACCACATAGGCGACCAGCCGCTTGCCGGCGGCGTCCTCCCGCGCCACCACCACGGCCTGGGCGACGTTGGCGTCCGACAACAGGGTGGCCTCGATCTCGCCGAGTTCGATGCGGAAGCCGCGCAGCTTGACCTGGGTGTCGAGCCGGCCCAAGAAGTCGAGCTCACCGTCGGCGCGCCAGCGCACCAGATCGCCGGTGCGGTAGAACCGTTCGCCGTCGGCGAACGGGTTTGGCACGAACCGCTCGGCGGTGAGGCCGGGCCGCAGCAGATAGCCGCGCGCCAGGCCGGCGCCGCCGATGTAAAGCTCGCCCGCCACCCCGACCGGCACCGGCTCCATTTGCTGGTCCAGCACGTAAATGCGGGCATTGGGCAACGGCCGGCCGATCGGCGGCCGGCGATCCCCGGCGCAGCGGAACATGGTGGTGCACACGCTGACCTCGGTCGGGCCATAGGCATTGAGCACGCTGCGGCCGGACAACCAGGGTCGCAGCATCTCGGCGGAGCAGGCCTCGCCGCCGACGATCAGGGTTGTGAGGTCGGGCAGCGCCGCCGCCGGCAGCGCCGCCAGCGCGGTGGGCGGCAGCAGTACCGTGGTGATGCGCTGCCGGATCAACAGGTCGCGCAGCGGTTCGCCGGGCATCAGATCGTGCGGCTCGGCAAGCACCAGCGCGGCACCGACCCGCCAGCTCATCACCACGTCCCACACCGCGGCATCGAAGCTGATCGAGGCGAACTGCAGGATGCGGTCGGTGGGGGCGAGCGGCAGCTGGGCGAGCTGCGCCTCGGCGAGGTTCATGATGCCACGGTGCGGGATCATCACGCCCTTGGGCCGACCGGTCGAGCCCGAGGTGTAGATCACATAGGCAAGATGATCGGCATCGACGCCGCTGGCCGGCGGCGTTTCCGGTTGCCGGGCGATGTCAGGCCAATCGGTGTCGAGCCGCACCAGCCTGGCGGCCGGCGCGGGCAGGCGATCGGCCAGCGCCTCCTGGGTGAGCAGCACCGTCACCTTGGCGTCGGCCAGCATGTAGGCGAGGCGGTCGGCGGGGTAGCGCGGGTCGAGCGGCAGGTAGGCGCCGCCGGCCTTGAGGATGCCGAGCACACCGACCGCCATGTCCAGCGAGCGCTCGACGCACAGGCCGACCACGACGTCGGGGCTGACGCCGAGCGCGCGCAGATGATGGGCAAGCCGGTTGGCGCGGCGCTCGAGTTCGCCGTAACTCAGCGTCTGATCCTCCAGCACCACGGCGATGGCGTCGGGCCGCCGCGCCGCCTGCTCGGCAAACAGCTCATGCAGGCAGCGATCCTGCGGATAGCGCACAGCGGTATCGTTCCAGTCCGCGAGCAGTTGCCGGCGTTCGGCCTCGCCGAGCAGCGCCAGTTCGCGGATGCGCCGATCCGGCTCGGCCACGATGCCGTCCAGGATCCGCGCGAAGTGGCCCACCAACCGCTCGATGGTGCTGTCGTCGAACAGATCGGTGGCGTAGATCAGCGAGGCCGACAGGCCGCCGTCGACTTCGGCCACCGAGAGCTCGAGATCGAACTTGGCCGGCACCGCGCCGCTGTCGAACGGTTCGATCGACAGGCCGGCCATCCGGGTCGGCCGCTGCGGCATGTTCTGCAGCGCGAACACCACCTGGAAGATCGGCTCGCGGCTCAAGTCGCGGATCGGATGCAAGGCCTCGACCAGCTTCTCGAACGGCAGGTCCTGATGCGCATAGGCCTCGAGCGCGACCGCCTTCACCCGCCGCAGCACGTCGCGGAATGACGGTGCGCCGGTGAGGTCGGTGCGCAACGCCAGCATGTTGACGAAGAACCCGATCAGGCCTTCGGTCTCGGCGCGGGTCCGCCCGGCAATCGGGGTGCCGACCACCACATCGTCCTGGCCGCTCCAGCGCGCCAGCAGCACGTCGAACGCCGCCAGCAGCGCCATGAACAGCGTCGCGCCCTCCTGGCGCGCCAGCTTCATCAGCGCGGCGGTGCGGCCCGGGTCGACGGTGAAGTGGCGCACCGCCCCGCGAAAGCTCGGCACCGCCGGGCGCGGCCGATCGGCCGCCAGCTCCAGCCCTGCCGGCGCGCCGGACAGTTGCTGCGTCCAATAGCCGAGCTGCCGCATCAGCGCGGCATCCGCCAGCCAGCGCCGCTGCCACACCGCGTAGTCGGCATATTGGATCGGCAGGGCGGGGAGCGGCGAGGGCCGGCCGGCCGCAAGCGCCGCATACAGCGTCTCGACCTCGCGCACCAAGACGCCCATCGACCAGCCGTCGGCCACCACATGGTGCATCGCCAGCACCAGCACATGAACGTCCGGCGAGAGCTGCAACAGCGCCACGCGCAGCAGGCGGTCGCGCGCCAGATCGAACGGCTGCTGCATGATGGCATCGGCGCGCTGCCGGGCCTGCCGCGGGTCGACCGCCTCTCGCGCCAGCGACACCGTCCATGGCGGATCGATCACCTGGACCGCCCCATCGCCGCGGCTCTCGAACCGCGTGCGCAACGCTTCGTGCCGCCGCACCACCTCGCTCAGCGCCGCCGACAGCGCCGCAACATCGAGCCGGCCCGTCAGCCGCACCGCCACCGCAATGTTGTAGCTGCCGCCCGCAAGCCCAAGCTGCTCCAAAAACCACAGCCGCTCCTGCGCATGCGACAACGGGGCCTCGGCGGCTCCGCGGCGCGCGATGTCTTGGGAGGCAAGCCGTCCCATGGACGCAGCCGCGACCCGTCGATGCAGCAGCTCACGCCGCAGCAATGCAATGTCCGTCATCCGATGCTCCCGATCGTTGTCGTGGAAACTTCGCTGTGCTTTGCCTTGCCGCCATCCAGGCGTTGCAATGCGATCTCCACTTGTTCGGGTGTCATCGCCTCGATTTCCTCGGCGAGCGCTTCCTCGGTGCAGACGGCAATCTCGGCAACGGTCGGCCCCATGAAGATCACGCGGACCGGCAGCGTCACTCCCAGGGCGGCGCGCACGTGGCTGACGAGCTGCATCGCCAATAGCGAGTGGCCGCCGAGTTCGAAGAAGTTTTCGTTGATGCCGACGCGTTCGAGGCCGAGGATTTCGGCGAACAATCCGGCGAGCACGGTCTCGACCGGATTGCGCGGCGGCTGGTGGTCTGCTTCGCGGTGGCCGTCGGGGGCCGGCAGGGCGTTGCGGTCGAGCTTGCCGTTGGGGGTGAGCGGGAGCTGGTCGAGTTTCACCAGGGCGGCCGGCACCATGTAGTCGGGCAGCTTGTGCTGGAGCTGGCGGCGCAATTCGCCGAGGTCGAAGGCCGCGTCGGGTGTCGCGTCCTTCGTCGCGTCATTCATTGCGTCTTTCATCTCGTCCTGGCGCGGCACCACATAGGCGACCAGCCGCTTGCCGGCGGCGTCCTCCCGCGCCACCACCACGGCCTGGGCGACGTTGGCGTCCGACAACAGGGTGGCCTCGATCTCGCCGAGTTCGATGCGGAAGCCGCGCAGCTTGACCTGGGTGTCGAGCCGGCCCAAGAAGTCGAGCTCACCGTCGGCGCGCCAGCGCACCAGATCGCCGGTGCGGTAGAACCGTTCGCCGTCGGCGAACGGGTTTGGCACGAACCGCTCGGCGGTGAGGCCGGGCCGCAGCAGATAGCCGCGCGCCAGGCCGGCGCCGCCGATGTAAAGCTCGCCCGCCACCCCGACCGGCACCGGCTCCATTTGCTGGTCCAGCACGTAAATGCGGGCATTGGGCAACGGCCGGCCGATCGGCGGCCGGCGATCCCCGGCGCAGCGGAACATGGTGGTGCACACGCTGACCTCGGTCGGGCCATAGGCATTGAGCACGCTGCGGCCGGACAACCAGGGTCGCAGCATCTCGGCGGAGCAGGCCTCGCCGCCGACGATCAGGGTTGTGAGGTCGGGCAGCGCCGCCGCCGGCAGCGCCGCCAGCGCGGTGGGCGGCAGCAGTACCGTGGTGATGCGCTGCCGGATCAACAGGTCGCGCAGCGGTTCGCCGGGCATCAGATCGTGCGGCTCGGCAAGCACCAGCGCGGCACCGACCCGCCAGCTCATCACCACGTCCCACACCGCGGCATCGAAGCTGATCGAGGCGAACTGCAGGATGCGGTCGGTGGGGGCGAGCGGCAGCTGGGCGAGCTGCGCCTCGGCGAGGTTCATGATGCCACGGTGCGGGATCATCACGCCCTTGGGCCGGCCGGTCGAGCCCGAGGTGTAGATCACATAGGCGAGATGATCGGCATCGACGCCGCTGGCCGGCGGCGTTTCCGGTTGCCGGGCGATGTCAGGCCAATCGGTGTCGAGCCGCACCAGCCTGGCGGCCGGCGCGGGCAGGCGATCGGCCAGCGCCTCCTGGGTGAGCAGCACCGTCACCTTGGCGTCGGCCAGCATGTAGGCGAGGCGGTCGGCGGGGTAGCGCGGGTCGAGCGGCAGGTAGGCGCCGCCGGCCTTGAGGATGCCGAGTACGCCGACCGCCATGTCCAGCGAGCGCTCGACGCACAGCCCGACCACGACGTCGGGGCCGACGCCGAGCGCGCGCAGATGATGGGCAAGCCGGTTGGCGCGGCGCTCGAGTTCGCCGTAACTCAGCGTCTGATCCTCCAGCACCACGGCGATGGCGTCGGGCCGCCGCGCCGCCTGCTCGGCAAACAGCTCATGCAGGCAGCGATCCTGCGGATAGCGCACAGCGGGGCCGTTCCAGTCCGCGAGCAGTTGCCGGCGTTCGGCCTCGCCGAGCAGCGCCAGTTCGCGGATGCGCCGGTCCGGCTCGGCCACGATGCCGTCCAGGATCCGCCCGAAGTGGCCCACCAGCCGCTCGATGGTGCTGTCGTCGAACAGATCGGTGGCGTAGACCAGCGAGGCCGACAGGCCGCCATCGACTTCGGCCACCGCGAGCTCGAGATCGAACTTGGCCGGCACCGCGCCGCTGTCGAACGGTTCGATCGACAGGCCGGCCATCCGGGTCGGCCGCTGCGGCATGTTCTGCAGCGCGAACACCACCTGGAAGATCGGCTCGCGGCTCAAGTCGCGGATCGGATGCAAGGCCTCGACCAGCTTCTCGAACGGCAGGTCCTGATGCGCATAGGCCTCGAGCGCGACCGCCTTCACCCGCCGCAGCACGTCGCGGAATGACGGTGCGCCGGTGAGGTCGGTGCGCAACGCCAGCATGTTGACGAAGAACCCGATCAGGCCTTCGGTCTCGGCGCGGGTCCGCCCGGCAATCGGGGTGCCGACCACCACATCGTCCTGGCCGCTCCAGCGCGCCAGCAGCACGTCGAACGCCGCCAGCAGCGCCATGAACAGCGTCGCGCCCTCCTGGCGCGCCAGCTTCATCAGCGCGGCGGTGCGGCCCGGGTCGACGGTGAAGTGGCGCACCGCCCCGCGAAAGCTCGGCACCGCCGGGCGCGGCCGATCGGCCGCCAGCTCCAGCCCTGCCGGCGCGCCGGACAGTTGCTCCGTCCAATAGCCGAGCTGCCGCGTCAGCGCGGCATCCGCCAGCCAGCGCCGCTGCCACACCGCGTAGTCGGCATATTGGATCGGCAGGGCGGGGAGCGGCGAGGGCCGGCCGGCCGCAAGCGCCGCATACAGCGTCTCGACCTCGCGCACCAGGACGCCCATCGACCAGCCGTCGGACACCACATGGTGCATCGCCAGCACCAGCACATGAACGTCGACTTGAACGTCCGTTTGGGCGCCTGGCGAAAGCTGCAACAGCGCCACGCGCAGCAGGCGGTCGCGCGCCAGATCGAACGGCTGCTGCATGATGGCATCGGCGCGCTGCCGGGCCTGCCGCGGGTCGACCGCCTCTCGCGCCAGCGCCACCGCCCATGGCGGATCGATCACCTGGACCGCCCCATCGCCGCGGCTCTCGAACCGCGTGCGCAACGCTTCGTGCCGCCGCACCACCTCGCTCAGCGCCGCCGACAGCGCCGCAACATCGAGCCGGCCCGTCAGCCGCACCGCCACCGCAATGTTGTAGCTGCCGCCCGCAAGCCCAAGCTGCTCCAAAAACCACAGCCGCTCCTGCGCATGCGACAACGGCAGCGGCTCGTTCCGCTCCACTGGCAGTAGCGGAGCCGCGGACGTTGCCGGCGCCATCTGCAGCCGCTCGGCTAAGCTTGCCACCGTTGGAGCCTCGAACAGGGTGCGCAAAGGGAAGTCGACTCCAAGCTCCTGCTGGACGCGGGCAACCGCCTGGGTCGCGAGCAGCGAATGGCCGCCGAGCGCGAAGAAGTCGTCGTTGATGCCGACACGCTCGAGGCCGAGCACATCGGCGAATATCGAGGCGAGCATCGTTTCGGCGGCATTGCGTGGGGCGAGGTAGGCGTCCTGCTCAAGGCGGTCCGGCGCCGGCAGCGCTTTGCGGTCGAGCTTGCCGTTGGGCGTCAGCGGCAACTGATCGAGCACCACAAAGGCAGCCGGCACCATGTAGTCCGGCAGGGTGTGTTGGAGATGATGGCGCAGGCCGGCGGCGTCAGGCTGCGCTTCGCCGCGCCCCACCACATAGGCGATGAGCCGGCGGTCGGTGTCTTCGTTGACAACAACGGCGGCCCGCTCGACCGCGTCGTGGTTCAGCAGCGCCGCTTCGATCTCGCCGAGCTCGATGCGGAAGCCGCGGATCTTGACCTGGTGGTCGATGCGGCCGAGGTAGTCGAGCCGTCCGTCGGCGCGCCAGCGTGCCAGATCCCCGGTGCGGTAGAGCCGGCTGCCCGGGGCGAACGGGCTTGGCACGAAGCGTTCCGCGGTCAGACCCGGACGGTTCAGATAGCCGCGCGCGAGGCCAGCGCCACCGACGTAAAGCTCGCCGGCGACCCCGAGCGGGACCGGATCGCCGTGGCGATCGAGCACATAGGCCTGCAGATCGGGGATCGGGCGGCCGATCGCGCTCGCCGCGGCGTCGACGTCGATCCGCCGCACCGGCCGCCAGGTCACGTGGACGGTGGTCTCGGTGATGCCGTACATGTTGACGAGCTGCGGGCGCGCCTCGCCGTGGCGTTCGAACCACGGCTTGAGCCCGGCAAAGTTCAACGCCTCGCCGCCGAAGATGACCCACCGCAGCGACAGCGCGCGCGGCCTGGCGGCATCGGCTTGCATCAACCCGGCGAAGGCCGAGGGCGTCTGGTTCAGCACGGTCACGCCTTCGCGCGCCACGAGCGCGTGGAACAGGTCTGGAGAGCGGCTGACCCAGTATGGCACCACCACCAGCCTGCCGCCGTTGCGCAGCGCGCCCCACAGCTCCCAGACCGAGAAGTCGAACGCCAGCGAGTGAAACAGGGTCCAGACATCGTGCGGGCCGAAGTCAAACCAGGCGTCGGTGGCGGCGAACAGCCGGGTGACGCAATCATGGGTGATCAGCGTCCCCTTCGGCCGTCCGGTCGAGCCCGAGGTGTAGATCACATAGGCGAGGTTGCTCGCGTCGACGTCGCTCGCCGGCGGCGTTTCGGGGTAGCGGGCGATCCGCGGCCAATCGGCGTCGAGCCGCACCAATGTCGCGTCGCTGGCCGGCAGCCGGTCGGCTAGCGCATCCCGCGTAAGCAGCACCGGCACCTGGGCGTCGGCGAGCATGAAGGCGAGCCGCTCGGCCGGGTAGTCCGGATCGAGCGGCAAATAGGCGCCGCCGGCCTTGAGGATACTGAGGAGGCCGATCACCATGTCGAACGAGCGCTCGGCGCACAGCCCGACCACGACGTCGGGGCCGGCGCCGAGACCGCGCAGATGATGGGCAAGCTGGTTGGCGCGACGCTCGAGTTCGCCGTAGCTCAGCGTCGCTTCGTCCAGGCTCAGCGCCACCGCCTCTGGCGTGCGCGCCGCCTGCGCGGCAAACAGCTCATGCAGGCAGCGATGCTGTCGATAGGCCGCTGTCTCATGCGATCGCGCGATCAGCTCCCGGCGCTCGGGCTCGCTCAGCGGCGATAGCGCCGACAGCGGCCGCTCCGCATCTGCGATCAGCTCTTCAAGCAGCCGCGCGAAGTGGCCGGCGAGGCGTTCGATTGCCGCTGCCTCGAACCGCTCCGCGTCGTAAATCAGCTTGACCGACACGGCCTTTTCGATGGCGACCTGGAGCGTCAGCGGGTAATTGGTCCGCTCCGTCGACCGTACGTCGGTGATCCCTATGGTCTGCGTCAGATCGGCAGCAGCGGACATTTCGGCCGGAAAGTTCTCGAACGCTACGATGCTGTCGAACAGCGGCGTGCCGTCCTTAACCTCGCTCCAGTGCTGTACCAGCGGTAGCGGGCTGTATTGATACTCCAGCAGCTCGGTCTGCCGCGCCTGGACTGCGTGCAGCCAGTCAGTCACCGTCTGCTTCGGTGGGATTGCAATGCGCAGCGGCAGCGTGTTGATGAACAGCCCGACCGTGCGCTCCACTTCGGGTAACTCCGCCGGACGGCCCGACATGGTGACGCCGAACACCACGTCGTCGCTGTCCTCGTAGAGCGAAAGCAGCAGCGCCCAGGCACCCTGCACCAGCGTGTTCACAGTGAGCTTGTGATGCCGGGCGAAACTCTCGAGCGCGGTGAGTTCGGCATCAAAGACATGGCTATGCTCGGCATAGCGATCGCTGCGAACGGCATCTCGGCGGGGCCGCTCCAGCAGCAATGCGGTCGGTGTCTCGAAGCCGGCGAGAGCTTTGCGCCAATAGGCTTCGGCGACCCCGAGATCCCGGCGCTGCAACCATGCGATATAATCGCGGAATAGGCGCGCGGGCGCAAATTTCGGAGCGTCGCGCCGGCTCAGCGCGCAGTAGGCGGCGAACACGTCATCGAGGAGCAGCGGGATCGACCAGCCGTCGAACATAATGTGATGGCTGTTCCAGATCAGACGGTAGTCGCTCTCGCCAACGCGGATCAGATGCAGCCGCATCAGCGGCGGTCGCGTAAAGTCGAAGCCGCGGGCGCGCTCGGCCTGCAGGGCTGCAAGCCGCGCCTGCTGCTCGGTGCCGTCAAGCTCGCGCCAGTCGTGGCGCTCGAACGGCAGCACGGCACGGCGCAGCACCACCTGCAGCGGCTGCTCCAGCTCCTGGCCGACAAAGGCGGTGCGCAGCACGGCATGGCGTTCGACCACGGCCTGCCACGCCCGTTCAAACGCATCGAGATCAAGTGTCCCAGTCAGCCGGCAACCGACCGATATCACGTAGGCGTTCGATTCCGGTTCGTAGAGACTGTGGAACAACAGGCCTCGCTGCAGTGCTGTCAGCGGATAGATGTCCTCGACCTGCCGGGGGCCGCCGACCGCAGCGATCAAACGATCGAGCTCTCGCTGGCCGATGCTGGACTGAGCCTTGTTTTTGCGCGCATGAACGTTCATCAGTCGGCTCCGATCTCAAAAACTGAGGTTGGCTTGCAGGAGTGGAAAATCCGACGGGGTGAAGCCGCCTTCACTGGCCTCGCAATGCTCGATTAGATTCTGTAGCTGCGCGACGAAGTTTTGCGCCACGGCCTCAATGGTCGACGTCTCGTGAATGGCCGTGCTGTAGACCCACTGCAGTTGCAGCTGGCCGTCGTGGACATGGGCGGAGACGTCGATCAGATGGCGGCGCGCGTTGCCGGGATGCGTGAGCGCGCCGACGTTCTGCCCGGCGAAGCGGAACGGCCGCGCGCCGCCAGCCTGGTCGAGTTGACCGAGATAGTTGAAGCTGATCTCCGGCTCCGGCATCGGCAGCGCCTTAGCGCCGCTGAGATAGCGCAGGATGCCATAGCCGATGCCGCGGTTGGGCACGGCGCGCAACTGCTCCTTGACCGCCTTCAACGCCGCGCCGGGATCGCTCGCACCGGTAAGATCCAGCCGCACCGGGAACAGGCTGGTGAACCAGCCCACGGTGCGCGAGACGTCGGCCGCGGCGAACAAGGCCTCGCGGCCATGGCCTTCGAGCGCGACCAGCAGGCGGCGCCGCCCGCTCCAGGCCGCCACCGCCTCGGCCAGCGCGGTCAGCAGCGCGTCGTTGATCTGGGTATGGTAGACGTTCGGCACCTCCTGGAGCAGCGCGCGGGTGTCGGCGGCGCTGAGCGACGTGCTCACCATGCGCACCATCCCGGCGGTGTTGATCCCGCCGGGATAATCCACCGGGAGCTGGCCGGCGTCCGACCACGGCACCTGTTGCCAGTACGCCAGCTCGCGCTGTGCCGCCGCCGATTTGGCATAGGCGGTGAGCTGTTCGGCCCACTGCCGGAACGAGGTGGTCTTGGCCGCAAGCTGCACCGCGTCGCCCTGCTGCAGCGCCGCCACGGCGGCATCGAGGTCGTCGAGCAGGATGCGCCACGACACCCCGTCGACCACCAGATGATGCAGGATCAGCAACAGCCGCCGGCCCTGCGCGCCGAGATCGAACCAGGCGGCGCAAACCAGCGGGCCGGTGGCGAGCTCCAGGCTGGCCTGCAGGCGATCGGCATGCCGGGCCAGGGCGGCGTCTTGCGCGCCAGCGTCGAGCGCCGACAAATCGATCGCTTCGAATGCCGGCGCAGCCTCGTCGGTATGGGCCTGATGCCAGCCCTGCTCAGTGCGGTGAAAGCGCAGCCGCAGCGCATCGTGATGCCGCACCAGGTGACGCAGCGCCTCGCCGAGCGCGGCCGGCGTCAGGCCCGGATCGCAGTCTAGCAGCACCGCCTGGTTGAAGTGATGCGGCGCGATGAGCTCCTGCTCGAACAGCCAGCGCTGGATCGGGGTCAGCGGCACCTCGCCCTGCACCAGGCCTTGTTCGGCACAAACCGCCGTCGCGCGGCCCGCCACCGCCGCGAGACCGGCGATGGTTTGCTGCTCGAACACCTGGCGGGCCGACAGGCTCAGTCCGACCCGGTTGGCCCGCGCCACCAACTGGATCGACTGGATCGAATCGCCGCCGAGCGCGAAGAAGTTGTCGTTGACACTGATGCGGTCGAGCTTGAGCACGTCGCGCCAGATCGCGGCGAGCGCCTGTTCGGTCGGGTTGCGCGGAGCGACGGCGTCGCCGGATCCATGCCAGTCCGGCGCCGGCAGCGCCTTGCGGTCGAGCTTGCCGTTGGCGGTGAGCGGCAACCGCTCCAGCACCACAAAGCCGGCCGGCACCATGTAGTCGGGCAGGGCCTGTTGGAGATGATGGCGCAGGCCGGCGGCGTCAGGCCGCGCGTCGCCGCGCCCGACCACATAGGCGATGAGCCGGCGGTCGGTAGCTTCGTTGACAACAACGGCGGCGCGCTCGACCGCGTCGTGTTTGAGCAGCGCCGCCTCGATCTCGCCGAGCTCGATGCGGAAGCCGCGGATCTTGACCTGGTGGTCGATGCGGCCGAGATAGTCGAGCGCACCAGTGGCGCGCCAGCGCGCCAGATCGCCGGTGCGGTAGAGCCGCGCGCCGGCTTCGAACGGACTTGGCACAAAGCGTTCGGCGGTCAGGCCCGGACGGTTCAGATAGCCGCGCGCCAGGCCGGCGCCGCCGACGTAAAGCTCGCCGGCGACCCCGAGCGGGACCGGATCGCCGTGGCGATCGAGCACATAGGCCTGCAGATCGGGGATCGGGCGGCCGATCGCGCTCGCCGCGGCGTCGGCGTCGCTCCGCCGCACCGGCCGCCAGGTCACGTGGACGGTGGTCTCGGTGATGCCGTACATGTTGACGAGCTGCGGGCGCGCCTCGCCGTGGCGTTCGAACCACGGCGTGAGCTCGGCAAAGTTCAGCGCCTCGCCGCCGAAGATGACCCACCGCAGCGACAGCGCGCGCGGCCTGGCGGCATCGGCTTGCATCAACCCGGCGAAGGCCGAGGGCGTCTGGTTCAGCACGGTCACGCCTTCGCGCGCCACGAGCGCGTGGAACAGGTCTGGAGAGCGGCTGACCCAGTATGGCACCACCACCAGCCTGCCGCCGTTGCGCAGCGCGCCCCACAGCTCCCAGACCGAGAAGTCGAACGCCAGCGAGTGAAACAGGGTCCAGACATCGTGCGGGCCGAAGTCAAACCAGGCGTCGGTGGCGGCGAACAGCCGGGTGACGCAATCATGGGTGATCAGCGTCCCCTTCGGCCGTCCGGTCGAGCCCGAGGTGTAGATCACATAGGCGAGGTTGTCGGGCGCGCAGGCATTGGGCGGCGCGGTTGTGGGATGGCGGGCGATCTGCGGCCAATCGGCGTCGAGCCGCACCACTGTCGCATCGCTGGCCGGCAGCCGGTCGGCTACCGCAGCCCGCGTGAGCAGCACCGGCACGTGGGCGTCGGCGAGCATGAAGGCGAGCCGCTCGGCCGGGTAGTCCGGATCGAGCGGCAGATAGGCGCCGCCGGCCTTGAGGATACTGAGGAGACCGATCACCATCTCGAAGGAGCGCTCGGCGCATAGCCCGACCACGACATCGGGGCCGACGCCGAGGCCGCGCAGATGATGGGCAAGCTGGTTGGCGCGGCGCTCGAGGTCGCCGTAGCTCAGCGTCGCTTCGTCCAGGCTCAGCGCCACCGCCTCAGGCGTGCGCGCCGCCTGCGCGGCAAACAGCTCATGCAGCAGGCCGCGCGGATACTCCGCCGCGGTGTCGTTGAAGCCAACGAGCTGACGATGCTCGGCCTCGCTCAACAGCGCCAGCGCCGACAATGGCCGCTCCGGGTCGGCGATCATCTGCTGGAACAGGTGGGTGAAGTGGCCGATCAGCCGTTCGACCGCCACCGCCTCGAACCTGTGGATATCGCAGATCAGCCGGAACGACAGCGTCGGCCCGACCGTGACCTGCAGCGTCAGCGGATAGTTGGTCCGCTCGGTCGGGCGGACGTCGGTGATCCGGACCGTCCGCGTCAGTTCGCTCAGCGCGGACATCTCCGCCGGATAGTTCTCGAACGCCACGATGCTGTCGAACAGCGGCGTACCCGCCGGCACCTCGCTAGAGCGCTGCACATCGGCCAGCGCGCTGTATTGATAGTCGGTCAGCTCGCTCTGCCGCGCCTGGACCTCGCGCAGCCAGTCCAGGATCTTTTGTCTGGGGGGTACGGCAAGGCGCAGCGGCAGCGTGTTGATGAACAGCCCGACGGTGCGCTCGACTTCGGGCAGCTCCGCCGGGCGGCCCGAGACGGTGACGCCGAACACCACCTCAGTGCTGTCGCCATAGCGGGACAGCAGCAGCGCCCAGGCGCCCTGCACCAGGGTGTTGAGGGTCAGCCGATGCCGGCGCGCAAACCCTTCGATCTCGGCCAACGCGACCGGGAACGTCCCCTCATGCTCGGCATAGTGATCCACCGGGTCGGTCGGCGCGGCGGGCCGGCCGAGCCCGAAGGCGGTCGGGGTCGCAAAGCCGGCAAGGCGTCGGCGCCAGTAGGCCTCGGCGGCGCCTTGGTCCTGGCGCTGCAGCCAGCCGATGTAGTCGCGGAACGGGCGCGGCGGCTTTAGCTGCGGCGTCTCGCGCCGGCACAGCGCGCCGTAGGCGGCAAACACCTCGTTGAACAGGATCGGCATCGACCAGCCGTCGAACACGATATGATGGCTGTTCCAGATCAGCCGGTACTCGGCCGCGGCGGTGCGCACCAGATGCAGCCGCAGCAGCGGCGGGCGCGTGAAGTCGAAGCCGCGGGCGCGCTCGGCCTGCTGCAGGGCGGCAAGCCGCGCCGCCTGTTCGGCGGCGTCCAGGGTGCGCCAGTCGTGGCGCTCGAACGGCAGCACGGCATGGCGCAGCACCACCTGCAGCGGCTGCTCCAGCTCCTGGCCGACAAAGGCGGTGCGCAGCACCGCGTGGCGCTCGACCATGCGCTGCCAGGCCTGTTCGAACGCATCGACATCGAGCGCCCCGACCAGCCGGCAGCCGAGCGAGATCACGTAGACGGTGGATTCCGGCGCGTAGAGGCTGTGGAACAACAGTCCCTGCTGGGTCGCCGACAGCGGATAGATGTCCTCGATCTGCCGGGGACCGCCGAGCATCGCGACCAGGCGATCGAGCTCGATTTGGCGGGTGGCGGCGAGCGGGAAGTCCGACGGGGTGAAGCCGCCGGCACTGGTCTTGCAATGCGCGATCAGATCGCGCAGCGCCGCGACATAGCGCTCGGCCAGCGCCGTCATCGTCTCGGGCGCATGCCGGCCTGCGTTGTAAAACCACTGCAGTTGCAGCCGGCCGTCGTGGACATGGGCGGAGACGTCGATCAGATGCCGGCGCGCGTTGCCGGGATGCGTAAGGGCGCCAGTGTTCTGCCCGGCGAAGCGGAACGGCCGCGGACCGCCAGCTTCGTCGAGTTGACCGAGATAGTTGAAGCTGATCTGTGGCTCCGGCATCGGCAGCGCCTTGGCGCCGCTGAGATAGCGCAGGATGCCGTAGCCGATGCCGCGGTTGGGCACGGCGCGCAACTGCTCCTTGACCGCCTTCAACGCCGCCCCGGGATCGGCCGCACCGCCGAGATCCAGCCGCACCGGGAACAGGCTGGTGAACCAGCCCACGGTGCGCGAGACGTCGGCCGCGGCGAACAGGGCCTCGCGGCCATGGCCTTCGAGCGCGACCAGCAGGCGGCGCCGCCCGCTCCAGGCCGCCACCGCCTCGGCCAGCGCGGTCAACAGCGCGTCGTTGATCTGGGTATGGTAGACGTTCGGCACCTCCTGCAGCAGCGCGCGGGTGTCGGCTTCGCTGAGCGACGTGCTCACCATGCGCACCGCGCCGGCGGTGTTGATGCCGCCGGGATGGTCCACCGGCAGGCGTCCGGCGTCCGACCAGGGCATCTGTTGCCAGTACGCCAGCTCGCGCTGCGCGGCCGCCGATCCGGCATAGGCGGTGAGCTGTTCGGCCCACTGCCGGAACGAGGTGGTCTTGGCCGCAAGCTGCACCGCGTCGCCCTGCTGCAGCGCCGCCACGGCGGCATCGAGGTCGTCGAGCAGGATGCGCCACGACACCCCGTCGACCACCAGATGATGCAGGATCAGCAACAGCCGCCGGCCCTGCGCCCCGAGATCGAACCAGGCGGCGCAAACCAGCGGGCCGGCGGCGAGCTCCAGGCTGGCCTGCAGGCGATCGGCATGCCGGGCCAGGGCGGCGCCTTGGGCGGCGGCGTCAAGGGCGGACAAATCGATCTGCTCGAACGCCGGCTCGGCCTCCTCGGCATGGACCTGATGCCAGCCCTGCTCAGTGCGGTGAAAGCGCAGCCGCAGCGCATCGTGATGCCGCACCAGGTGACGCAGCGCCTCGCCGAGCGCGGCCGGCGTCAGGCCCGGATCGCAGTCTAGCAGCACCGCCTGGTTGAAGTGATGCGGCGCGATGAGCTCCTGCTCGAACAGCCAGCGCTGGATCGGGGTCAGCGGCACCTCGCCCTGCACCAGGCCTTGTTCGGCACAAACCGCCGTCGCGCGGCCCGCCACCGCCGCGAGACCGGCGATGGTTTGCTGCTCGAACACCTGGCGGGCCGACAGGCTCAGTCCGACCCGGTTGGCCCGCGCCACCAACTGGATCGACTGGATCGAATCGCCGCCGAGCGCGAAGAAGTTGTCGTTGACACTGATGCGGTCGAGCTTGAGCACGTCGCGCCAGATCGCGGCCAGCGTCGCTTCGGTCGGCGTGCGCGGAGCGATGGCGTCGCTACTGCCCTGCCAGTCCGGCGCCGGCAGCGCCTTGCGGTCGAGCTTGCCGTTGGGCGTCAGCGGCAGCTGATCCAGCACCACAAAGCCAGCCGGCACCATGTAGTCGGGCAGGGTGTGTTGGAGATGATGGCGCAGGCCGGTGGCGTCAGGCCGCGCTTCGCCGCGCCCCACCACATAGGCGACCAGCCGCTTGCCGGCCGCATCTTCGTGCGCCACCACCACGGCCTGCTCGACGCCGGCGTGCGCGCGCAGCGCCGCCTCGATCTCGCCGAGCTCGATGCGGAAGCCGCGCAGCTTCACCTGGCCGTCACGGCGGGTCAGATACGCGATGCTGCCGTCGCCGAGGCGCCGCACCAGGTCGCCGGTGCCATAGAGGCGGCGGCCCGGTGGGCCGAACGGATCGGGGATGAATCGCTCCGCGGTGAGCGCCGGGCGGCCCCAATAGCCGTGGGCCAAACCGTCGCCGCCGAGATAAAGCTCGCCCGCCACGCCGATCGGCACCGGCTGCAGGGCAGCATCGAGGACGTAGCAGGTGCTGTTGGCGATCGGAGCACCGATCGGGACGGTTCGGGCATCGGCTGCGACGGCCCGGGTCTCCAGCCAGGTGCTGAAGGTGGTGGCTTCGGTCGGTCCGTACACATGCAGCAACCGTTGCGGCGCGCCGTTGCCAAGCACGGCGCGCACCGCCTGCGGGTCGGCCGCCTCGCCGCCGAACAGGACGTCCCGCACCGAAGCAAAGATATCCGGAACATCCTGGACCAGGCGATTGAACAGCGCGGTGGTCACGAACAGGCTGCTGACGTGCCGCGCGCGTAAATTGGCAGCGAACGCCGCCGACGACAGCGCGGTGTCGCGATCGATGATCACGACGGTGCCGCCGTTGAGCAGTGCGCCCCATAGTTCGAACGTCGCCGCATCGAATGACGGGCTGGCGAGGTGGGCGAGCCGGTCGCCCGGCGCCAGGCTGATATAGTCGGTGCCCAGCACCAGGCGGGCGACCGCCCGGTGCGGCACCGCAATGCCCTTGGGCACGCCGGTCGAGCCGGAGGTGTACATGATGTAGGCCACGGCCTCGCCGCCCGATGCCGCAGGCGGGCGACCATCGGCGGCGTGCACGGCGTCGCTGCGCAGCGACGGCAATCCGGCCGGTGCAACCCCGCCGGGGGCAACGACCACGGCACTCAGCCCGGCGTCCTTGACCATGAAGGCCAGGCGCTCGGCCGGGTAGCCGGGGTCGAGCGGGACATAGCATCCGCCGGCCTTGAGGATGCCGAGCATGCCGGCGATCAGATCGGCGGAGCGTTCCCCCGACAGGCCAACCGCCGCACCGGGACGGATGCCGAGTGCGCGCAGGCCGGCGGCGATGCCATCGGCCCACCCATCGAGCGCGCGATAGCTGATGACGCGCGTGCCATCGTCCACCGCGGCCGCCGCCGGCGTTCGCGCGGCCTGTTCGGCGAACATCTCATGCAGGCAGCGCTGCCGTGGATAGGACCTCGCGGTATCGTTCCAGTCCGAGATCTGCTGCCGGCGTTCCGCCGCGCTCAGCAGCGTGATCGCCGATAGGCGACAATCGGGATCGCTCACAACCTGGTCGAGCAGCCGTATGAGGTGGCCTATGAGGCGATCGATCGTGCCGCGGTCGAACAGGTCCGTCGCATATTCAACGCAGCCTTCGATGCCGGCCGGTGTCTCATGCGCAAACAGCGTCAGGTCGAACTTGGTCGTTACATGCTCGGCGCTGGTTTCGATGCGGCTGGCGGTGATGCCGGGTAGCGCCAGGGCCTCGAACGGAATGTTTTCGAATGACAGACTGGCCTGGAACAGCGGCTGGCGCGAAAGGTCGCGTTCCGGCTGCAGTGCGTCGACAAGCTTCTCGAACGGCAGATCCTGGTGCGCATAGGCGTCGAGCGCAGTTTCCTTCACTCGGCCTAGCAGTTCTCGGAAGGTCGGATCGCCAGCGAGATCACTGCGGATGACCAGCATGTTGACGAACATTCCGGTCAGGTCTTCGAGTTCCGGTCGAGATCGGCCCGCGACCGGAGAACCGATGAGGATGTCATCCTGGCCGCTATGGCGGGAGAGCAGCAGCGAGAAGGCCGCAAGAAACAACATATATAGGGTTGCGCCTTCGCTGCGGCTCAGGGCGATCAGGCGCGAACTGAGGGCGCTTGATACGAAAAACCGCGCGGTCGCGCCGGCAAAGGACTGCAGCGGCGGCCGCGGCCGGTCCGTCGGCAGGTCGAGGGTCGTGGGCGCGCCGGCAAGCTGATGGCGCCAATAGGCGATGTGTCGCGCCAGCACGTCCCCATCGAGCCAGGCGCGTTGCCACAGCGTGTAGTCAGCATACTGAGCGGACAAATCCGGCAACGGTGACGGGCGGCCCTCCAGGTGCGCCGCATAAAGCATTCCGAGCTCCCGAAGTAGAACTCGCAGTGACCAGCCGTCCGAAGTGATGTGATGCATGTTGATCATCAGCAGATGTTCGCTGCCACTCAACCGCACCAGCATTGCCCGGAGCAGGGGGCCGGTCCGCAGGTTGAATGGCCGCTCGGCATGTTCACTGGCCAGGCGCCGCGCCTCGATCTGCCGTTCCTCGTCCTCAAGCACTGAGAGGTCGACCAGTTCGAGGCCGAAGCCTGCCGACGCTTCGATCACTTGGACACCGTGCCCGTCGACAAGCTCGAACCGGGTGCGAAGGTTCTCATGGCGATGCACGATCTCGACAAAGCTACGCTCGAGGGCAGCCACGTCGAGCGAGCCTTCGAGCCGCAGCGTGCCTGCCATGTTGTAGGCCGCGCCCACGAGCCCAATCTGATCAAGAAACCACAAAGGCTCCTGCGCATACGACAAGGGCAGCGACAGCGGGTGTGGCCGCCCGACGAGCGGAGGAAGAACGAGATCATTTTGCTCGCGCTGAGCCTGTTCGATCTTGGCTGCCAGCGTCCGGATCGTGGGGGCCTGGAACAGGGCACGTAACGGCAGCTCGATCTTGAACACATCGCCCAGCCGAGCCATCAGCCGCGCCGCGATCAGCGAATGTCCGCCGGATGTGAAGAAATTGTCGTCGATGCCGGGCCGCTCCACCCCGAGCACGTCGCACCAGATCGCGGACAGCATCTCTTGCACTGCATTCCCTGGCGCCGCATGGGCATCCGTCGAATCGACAGCCTGTGGCGCCGGCAAGGCGCCGCGGTCGAGCTTGCCGTTGGGCGTCAGCGGCAACTGGTCGAGCATCACAAAGGCAGCCGGCACCATGTAGTCGGGCAGGGATCGTTTGAGATGGTGCTGCAGTTCGGCAGCGTTGGGCATTCCATTGGCTGTCGCCACCACATAGGCGACCAGCCGCTTGCCGGCCGCATCTTCGTGCGCCACCACCACCGCCTGCTCGACGCCGGCATGCGCGCGCAGCGCCACCTCGATCTCGCCGAGCTCGATGCGGAAGCCGCGGATTTTCACCTGGCCGTCGCGGCGGGTCAGATACGCGATGCTGCCGTCGCCGAGACGCCGTACCAGGTCGCCGGTGCCATAGAGGCGGCGGCCCGGTGGGCCGAACGGATCGGGGATGAATCGCTCCGCGGTGAGCGCCGGGCGGCCCCAATAGCCGTGGGCCAAACCGTCGCCGCCGAGATAAAGCTCGCCCGCCACGCCGATCGGCACCGGCTGCAGGGCAGCATCGAGGACATAGCAGGTGCTGTTGGCGATCGGACCGCCGATCGGGACGGTTCGGGCGTCGGCTGCGACGGCCCGGGTCTCCAGCCAGGTGCTGAAGGTGGTGGCTTCGGTCGGTCCGTACACATGCAGCAACCGTTGCGGCGCGCCGTTGCCAAGCACGGCGCGCACCGCCTGCGGGTCGGCCGCCTCGCCGCCGAACAGGACGTCCCGCACCGAAGCAAAGATATCCGGAACATCCTGGACCAGGCGATTGAACAGCGCGGTGGTCACGAACAGGCTGCTGACGTGCCGCGCGCGCAAATTGGCGGCGAACGCCGCCGACGACAGCGCGGTGTCGCGATCGATGATCACGACGGTGCCGCCGTTGAGCAGTGCGCCCCATAATTCGAACGTCGCCGCATCGAATGACGGGCTGGCGAGGTGGGCGAGCCGGTCGCCCGGCGCCAGGCTGATATAGTCGGTGCCCAGCACCAGGCGGGCGACCGCCCGGTGTGGCACCGCAATGCCCTTGGGCACGCCGGTCGAGCCGGAGGTGTACATGATGTAGGCCACGGCCTCGCCGCCCGATGCCGCAGGCGGGCAACCATCGGCGGCGTGCACGGCGTCGCTGCGCAGCGACGGCAATCCGGCCGGTGCAACCCCGCCGGGGGCAACGACCACGGCACTCAGCCCGGCGTCCTTGACCATGAAGGCCAGGCGCTCGGCCGGGTAGCCGGGGTCGAGCGGGACATAGCATCCGCCGGCCTTGAGGATGCCGAGCATGCCGGCGATCAGATCGGCGGAGCGTTCCCCCGACAGGCCAACCGCCGCACCGGGACGGATGCCGAGTGCGCGCAGGCCGGCGGCGATGCCATCGGCCCACCCATCGAGCGCGCGATAGCTGATGACGCGCGTGCCATCGTCCACCGCGGCCGCCGCCGGCGTTCGCGCGGCCTGTTCGGCGAACATCTCATGCAGGCAGCGCTGCCGTGGATAGGACCTCGCGGTATCGTTCCAGTCCGAGATCTGCTGCCGGCGTTCCGACTCGTCGAGTAGCGTGATCTCCGACAGGCGTCGATCAGGATCGCTCACAACCTGGTCGAGCAGCCGTATGAGGTGGCCAATGAGGCGATCGATCGTGCTGTGGTCGAACAGCTCCGCCGCATACTCGATCGATACATCAAGACTCGATTTCGTATCGTAGACGTGCAGCGTCAGATCGAATTTGGTCTGCGCATTCTCCGCGGCCATCGGCGTGAGTTTCAAGCCGGGCAGTGCCAGTGCCTCGAACGGCGCCGGTTGCAATGCGAACATCACCTGGACCAGCGGGTGGCGTGCGACATCGCGGTCCGGCTGCAGCGCTTCGACGAGTTTCTCGAACGGCAGATCCTGGTGCGCATAGGCGTCGAGCGCCGTCGTCCTCACTTGCCTCAGCAGGTCTCGGAAGCTCTGGTTTCCGGAACAGTCGGCGCGCAGCACCAGGATGTTCGCGAACAGCCCGATCAGGTTTTGCAATTCGTGCCGCCGCCGGCCGGCAACCGGGGAGCCGATCGCGATGTCGGTCTGGCCGCAGTAGCGTGACAGCAATAGCTGAAATGCCGACAGCAGCACCATGAACAAGGTCGCGTTTTCTCGCTGTCCCAGTGCTCGAAGCGCCGAAGCGACGCCTTCGGAAATCGAGAACCAATGGGTTGCGCCGGCGAAGCTCGGCAACGCCCGTCGCGGCCGATCGGTCGGCAGTTCGAGGTTGGGCGGCGCGGCCGACAGGCGCTGTGTCCAATATGCGAGCTGCCGCTCGAGCACGGCGCCATAGAGCGGCTGCCGTTGCCATAGCGCATAGTCGGCGTACTGAACCGGCAGCGGCTCGAGCGGAGACGGACGCCCCGCGCGAAAGGCGCCATAGAGCGCACCGATCTCACTGATCAGAACCTCGGACGACCAGGCATCCGAGATAATATGGTGCATGGCGAGCAGCAGCAGGTGGTGCTCGGGCGCGAGCTGTATGAGACAGCTTCGAAACGGGGCCGCAGCGCTGAGATCGAAGCGCTGTGCCGCATGGTCCCGGCTGGCGCGGCTCGCCGCCGCATCTTGCTCGTCTTCCGAAAGATGCGAAAGATCCAGCCGTGCAAGCCGATATGGCTGCGGCTGATCGATGACTTGCAGACCGCGACCATCCTCCGTTTCGAACCGTGTACGCAGGCATTGGTGCCGGCAGATCACTTCGGTGAAGGCAAGCTCGAGCGCATTCACGTCGAGCATACCCTGCAGGCGGATCGTGGCGGCGATGTTGTAGGACGACTCGGCGAGGCCGAGCTGCTCGAGAAACCACAGCCGTTCCTGCGCAAATGACAAGGGCGGCGCGCCGGTAGCGGCAGCGGGCGTGACCGGCGGAAGCTCGGTTGCCTGTGACTGAGCCTCCTCGAGAAACGCGGTGATTTCGTGCTGGTGCGAGCGGATCGCCGCGATCCGCTCCGGCGTCATCACGCCCTTGGGCGCGCGGTAGCGCACCCGGCCATTCTCGGACCAGATATGGACACCCTCACGGCGCAACGGGGAGAGCAGGTCTTCAATCATCAAATGATTCCTTCCTCGAGGCTCGCTTCGGCTTCCGCTGCGAGCGGCGCCGCGTTGACCCAGCCGAGAAGCCCGATCCGGTCGGAGAGTTCGCCGAGAGTCGTGGCTTCGAACATCGCCTTGAGCGGCACGTCGACCTGCAATTCCTGTTGCACACGGGCGATCGCGCGCGTCGCTGATAGCGAATCGCCGCCGAGGGCGAAGAAGTTGTCGTTGACACTGATGCGGTCGAGCTTGAGCACGTCGCGCCAGATCGCGGCGAGCGCCTGTTCGGTCGGGTTGCGCGGAGCGACGGCGTCGCCGGATCCATGCCAGTCCGGCGCCGGCAGCGCCTTGCGGTCGAGCTTGCCGTTGGCGGTGAGCGGCAACCGCTCCAGCACCACAAAGCCGGCCGGCACCATGTAGTCGGGCAGGGCCTGTTGGAGATGATGGCGCAGGCCGGCGGCGTCAGGCCGCGCGTCGCCGCGCCCGACCACATAGGCGATGAGCCGGCGGTCGGTAGCTTCGTTGACAACAACGGCGGCGCGCTCGACCGCGTCGTGTTTGAGCAGCGCCGCCTCGATCTCGCCGAGCTCGATGCGGAAGCCGCGGATCTTGACCTGGTGGTCGATGCGGCCGAGATAGTCGAGCGCACCAGTGGCGCGCCAGCGCGCCAGATCGCCGGTGCGGTAGAGCCGCGCGCCGGCTTCGAACGGACTTGGCACAAAGCGTTCGGCGGTCAGGCCCGGACGGTTCAGATAGCCGCGCGCCAGGCCGGCGCCGCCGACGTAAAGCTCGCCGGCGACCCCGAGCGGGACCGGATCGCCGTGGCGATCGAGCACATAGGCCTGCAGATCGGGGATCGGGCGGCCGATCGCGCTCGCCGCGGCGTCGGCGTCGCTCCGCCGCACCGGCCGCCAGGTCACGTGGACGGTGGTCTCGGTGATGCCGTACATGTTGACGAGCTGCGGGCGCGCCTCGCCGTGGCGTTCGAACCACGGCGTGAGCTCGGCAAAGTTCAGCGCCTCGCCGCCGAAGATGACCCACCGCAGCGACAGCGCGCGCGGCCTGGCGGCATCGGCTTGCATCAACCCGGCGAAGGCCGAGGGCGTCTGGTTCAGCACGGTCACGCCTTCGCGCGCCACGAGCGCGTGGAACAGGTCTGGAGAGCGGCTGACCCAGTATGGCACCACCACCAGCCTGCCGCCGTTGCGCAGCGCGCCCCACAGCTCCCAGACCGAGAAGTCGAACGCCAGCGAGTGAAACAGGGTCCAGACATCGTGCGGGCCGAAGTCAAACCAGGCGTCGGTGGCGGCGAACAGCCGGGTGACGCAATCATGGGTGATCAGCGTCCCCTTCGGCCGTCCGGTCGAGCCCGAGGTGTAGATCACATAGGCGAGGTTGTCGGGCGCGCAGGCATTGGGCGGCGCGGTTGTGGGATGGCGGGCGATCTGCGGCCAATCGGCGTCGAGCCGCACCACTGTCGCATCGCTGGCCGGCAGCCGGTCGGCTACCGCAGCCCGCGTGAGCAGCACCGGCACGTGGGCGTCGGCGAGCATGAAGGCGAGCCGCTCGGCCGGGTAGTCCGGATCGAGCGGCAGATAGGCGCCGCCGGCCTTGAGGATACTGAGGAGACCGATCACCATCTCGAAGGAGCGCTCGGCGCATAGCCCGACCACGACATCGGGGCCGACGCCGAGGCCGCGCAGATGATGGGCAAGCTGGTTGGCGCGGCGCTCGAGGTCGCCGTAGCTCAGCGTCGCTTCGTCCAGGCTCAGCGCCACCGCCTCAGGCGTGCGCGCCGCCTGCGCGGCAAACAGCTCATGCAGCAGGCCGCGCGGATACTCCGCCGCGGTGTCGTTGAAGCCAACGAGCTGACGATGCTCGGCCTCGCTCAACAGCGCCAGCGCCGACAATGGCCGCTCCGGGTCGGCGATCATCTGCTGGAACAGGTGGGTGAAGTGGCCGATCAGCCGTTCGACCGCCACCGCCTCGAACCTGTGGATATCGCAGATCAGCCGGAACGACAGCGTCGGCCCGACCGTGACCTGCAGCGTCAGCGGATAGTTGGTCCGCTCGGTCGGGCGGACGTCGGTGATCCGGACCGTCCGCGTCAGTTCGCTCAGCGCGGACATCTCCGCCGGATAGTTCTCGAACGCCACGATGCTGTCGAACAGCGGCGTACCCGCCGGCACCTCGCTAGAGCGCTGCACATCGGCCAGCGCGCTGTATTGATAGTCGGTCAGCTCGCTCTGCCGCGCCTGGACCTCGCGCAGCCAGTCCAGGATCTTTTGTCTGGGGGGTACGGCAAGGCGCAGCGGCAGCGTGTTGATGAACAGCCCGACGGTGCGCTCGACTTCGGGCAGCTCCGCCGGGCGGCCCGAGACGGTGACGCCGAACACCACCTCAGTGCTGTCGCCATAGCGGGACAGCAGCAGCGCCCAGGCGCCCTGCACCAGGGTGTTGAGGGTCAGCCGATGCCGGCGCGCAAACCCTTCGATCTCGGCCAACGCGACCGGGAACGTCCCCTCATGCTCGGCATAGTGATCCACCGGGTCGGTCGGCGCGGCGGGCCGGCCGAGCCCGAAGGCGGTCGGGGTCGCAAAGCCGGCAAGGCGTCGGCGCCAGTAGGCCTCGGCGGCGCCTTGGTCCTGGCGCTGCAGCCAGCCGATGTAGTCGCGGAACGGGCGCGGCGGCTTTAGCTGCGGCGTCTCGCGCCGGCACAGCGCGCCGTAGGCGGCAAACACCTCGTTGAACAGGATCGGCATCGACCAGCCGTCGAACACGATATGATGGCTGTTCCAGATCAGCCGGTACTCGGCCGCGGCGGTGCGCACCAGATGCAGCCGCAGCAGCGGCGGGCGCGTGAAGTCGAAGCCGCGGGCGCGCTCGGCCTGCTGCAGGGCGGCAAGCCGCGCCGCCTGTTCGGCGGCGTCCAGGGTGCGCCAGTCGTGGCGCTCGAACGGCAGCACGGCATGGCGCAGCACCACCTGCAGCGGCTGCTCCAGCTCCTGGCCGACAAAGGCGGTGCGCAGCACCGCGTGGCGCTCGACCATGCGCTGCCAGGCCTGTTCGAACGCATCGACATCGAGCGCCCCGACCAGCCGGCAGCCGAGCGAGATCACGTAGACGGTGGATTCCGGCGCGTAGAGGCTGTGGAACAACAGTCCCTGCTGGGTCGCCGACAGCGGATAGATGTCCTCGATCTGCCGGGGACCGCCGAGCATCGCGACCAGGCGATCGAGCTCGATTTGGCGGGTGGCGGCGAGCGGGAAGTCCGACGGGGTGAAGCCGCCGGCACTGGTCTTGCAATGCGCGATCAGATCGCGCAGCGCCGCGACATAGCGCTCGGCCAGCGCCGTCATCGTCTCGGGCGCATGCCGGCCTGCGTTGTAAAACCACTGCAGTTGCAGCCGGCCGTCGTGGACATGGGCGGAGACGTCGATCAGATGCCGGCGCGCGTTGCCGGGATGCGTAAGGGCGCCAGTGTTCTGCCCGGCGAAGCGGAACGGCCGCGGACCGCCAGCTTCGTCGAGTTGACCGAGATAGTTGAAGCTGATCTGTGGCTCCGGCATCGGCAGCGCCTTGGCGCCGCTGAGATAGCGCAGGATGCCGTAGCCGATGCCGCGGTTGGGCACGGCGCGCAACTGCTCCTTGACCGCCTTCAACGCCGCCCCGGGATCGGCCGCACCGCCGAGATCCAGCCGCACCGGGAACAGGCTGGTGAACCAGCCCACGGTGCGCGAGACGTCGGCCGCGGCGAACAGGGCCTCGCGGCCATGGCCTTCGAGCGCGACCAGCAGGCGGCGCCGCCCGCTCCAGGCCGCCACCGCCTCGGCCAGCGCGGTCAACAGCGCGTCGTTGATCTGGGTATGGTAGACGTTCGGCACCTCCTGCAGCAGCGCGCGGGTGTCGGCTTCGCTGAGCGACGTGCTCACCATGCGCACCGCGCCGGCGGTGTTGATGCCGCCGGGATGGTCCACCGGCAGGCGTCCGGCGTCCGACCAGGGCATCTGTTGCCAGTACGCCAGCTCGCGCTGCGCGGCCGCCGATCCGGCATAGGCGGTGAGCTGTTCGGCCCACTGCCGGAACGAGGTGGTCTTGGCCGCAAGCTGCACCGGTTCATCCCGCTGCAGCGCCGCCAGGACGGCATCGAGGTCGTCGAGCAGGATGCGCCACGACACCCCGTCGACCACCAGATGATGCAGGATCAGCAACAGCCGCCGGCCCTGCGCCCCGAGATCGAACCAGGCGGCGCAAACCAGCGGGCCGGCGGCGAGCTCCAGGCTGGCCTGCAGGCGATCGGCATGCCGGGCCAGGGCGGCGCCTTGGGCGGCGGCGTCAAGGGCGGACAAATCGATCTGCTCGAACGCCGGCTCGGCCTCCTCGGCATGGACCTGATGCCAGCCCTGCTCAGTGCGGTGAAAGCGCAGCCGCAGCGCATCGTGATGCCGCACCAGGTGACGCAGCGCCTCGCCGAGCGCGGCCGGCGTCAGGCCCGGATCGCAGTCTAGCAGCACCGCCTGGTTGAAGTGATGCGGCGCGATGAGCTCCTGCTCGAACAGCCAGCGCTGGATCGGGGTCAGCGGCACCTCGCCCTGCACCAGGCCTTGTTCGGCACAAACCGCCGTCGCGCGGCCCGCCACCGCCGCGAGACCGGCGATGGTTTGCTGCTCGAACACCTGGCGGGCCGACAGGCTCAGTCCGACCCGGTTGGCCCGCGCCACCAACTGGATCGACTGGATCGAATCGCCGCCGAGCGCGAAGAAGTTGTCGTTGACACTGATGCGGTCGAGCTTGAGCACGTCGCGCCAGATCGCGGCCAGCGTCGCTTCGGTCGGCGTGCGCGGAGCGATGGCGTCGCTACTGCCCTGCCAGTCCGGCGCCGGCAGCGCCTTGCGGTCGAGCTTGCCGTTGGGCGTCAGCGGCAGCTGATCCAGCATCACGAAGGCGGCCGGCACCATGTAGTCGGGCAGGGATCGTTTGAGATGGTGCTGCAGTTCGGCGGCGTTGGGCATTCCATCGGCCGTCGCCACCACATAGGCGACCAGCCGCTTGCCGGCCGCATCTTCGTGCGCCACCACCACCGCCCGCTCGACGCCGGCATGCGCGCGCAGCGCCGCCTCGATCTCGCCGAGCTCGATGCGGAAGCCGCGGAGCTTCACCTGATGGTCGATGCGGCCGAGATAATCGAGCTGTCCGTCGGCGCGCCAGCGCGCCAAATCGCCGGTGCGATAGAGCCGCTCGCCCGCGGCGAACGGGTTCGGTACGAAGCGTTCGGCGGTCAGGCCGGGCCGCCCGAGATAGCCGCGCGCCACCCCGATGCCGCCGATATGGAGCTCGCCGGCGACCCCGACCGGCACCGGCGCGAGGCGATGGTCGAGCACATAGAGCTGGATGTTGCTGATCGGCGCGCCGATCGGCACCTGGGTGGCGGCCGGCTCGAGGTGGCATTGCCAGGCGCTGACGTCGACCGCGGCCTCGGTCGGCCCATAGAGATTGTGCAGCCGGCCGGACAGCGCGCCGAGGAAGCGGTTTTGGGTTTCCGCCGGCAGCGCCTCGCCGCTGCACAGGGTGTCGCGCAGGCTGCCGCAGCGCTTGAGATCCGCAGCCTCCAAAAACGCCTGCAGCATCGAGGGCACGAAGTGCAGGATGGTGACCCCGGTGCGTTCGATCAGCTCAGCCAGATAGCCGGGATCCTGATGCCCGCCGGGCCGGGCGATCACCAGGCGGGCGCCGCAGGCCAGCGGCCAGAAGAACTCCCAGACCGAGACGTCGAAGCCGAACGGAGTTTTTTGCATGACGCGGTCGGCCGCGGTCAGCCGATAGGCGTGCTGCATCCATTGGATGCGGTTGCGGATGCCGCGATGGGCGTTCATCACCCCCTTGGGCCGTCCGGTCGAGCCCGAGGTGTAGATCACATAGGCGAGGTTGTCGGGCGTGGCGGCATTTGGTGGGGCGGTGTCGGGATGGCGAGCGATCCGCGGCCAATCAGCGTCGAGCCGGAGCAATGTCGCATCGCTTGCCGGCAGCCGGTCGGCCAGCGCCGCCTGGGTGAGCAGCACTGGCACCTTTGCATCGGCGAGCATGAAGGCGAGCCGCTCGGCCGGGTAGTCCGGGTCGAGCGGCAAATAGGCGCCGCCGGCCTTGAGAATGCCGAGCAGGCCGATCACCATCTCGAACGAGCGCTCGGCGCACAGCCCGACCACGACGTCGGGGCCGACCCCGAGCTCGCGCAGATGATGGGCGAGCTGGTTGGCGCGGCGCTCGAGGTCGCCGTAGCTCAGCGTCGCTTCGTCCAGGCTCAGCGCCACCGCCTCTGGCGTGCGCGCCGCCTGCGCGGCAAACAGCTCATGCAGCAGGCCGCGCGGATACTCCGCCGCGGTGTCGTTGAAGCCAACGAGCTGACGATGCTCGGCCTCGCTCAAGAGCGCCAGCGCCGACAACGGCCGCTCCGGGTCGGCGACGATCCCCTCCAGCAAGATCCGCAGATGTCCAGCCAGGCGCACGATCGCATCGCTCTCGAAGCGGTTGGCGTCGTACATGAGCTTCAGCGACAGCGATCGCCCGGTCGCCACCTGCAATGCGAGGGGGTAGTTGATCCGGTTGACCGCACGGATCATGTCGATGCGGATCGCATGGCCTGGTACCTGTGCGGACAGCTCGGCCGGATAATTTTCAAATACCACGATGCTATCGAACAACGGCGTGCCCGCCGGCACCTCGCTAGAGCGTTGCACATCGGCCAGCGCGCTGTATTGATAGTCCGTCAGTTCGCTCTGCCGCGCCTGGACCTCGCGCAGCCAGTCCAGGATCTTTTGTCTGGGGGGTACGGCAAGGCGCAGCGGCAGCGTGTTGATGAACAGCCCGACCGTGCGCTCGACTTCGGGCAGCTCCGCCGGGCGGCCCGAGACGGTGACGCCGAACACCACCTCAGTGCTGTCGCCATAACGGGAAAGCAGCAGCGCCCAGGCGCCTTGCACCAGGGTGTTGATGGTCAGCCGATGCCGGCGGGCGAAACTCTCCAAAGCTTCCATGCCGAGCGGCAGCTCTTCATCATGCTCGGCATATCGGTCGCGGCCGGTGGCCACGCCGGACGGGTGACCGAGCCCGAACGCGGTCGGCGCCTCGAAGCCAGCAAGGCGTCGACGCCAGTAAGCCTCTGCGGCGCCCTTGTCCTGCCGCTGCAGCCAATCGATGAAGTTGCGATACGGTGGCGCGGCCTGCAGCGGCGGCGCCTCGCGTCGGCACAGGGCGCCGTAGATGGCGAACACCTCGTTCAACAGAAGCGGTATCGACCAGCCATCGAACAGAATGTGATGACAGCTCCAGACCAGGCGATAGTCCTGCTCTGCCAGCCGCACGATGGACAGCCGCATCAATGGCGGCTGGGCGAAATCGAAGCCGCGTTCGCACTCGGTGCGTTGCAACGCCACCAGCCGGGCGTCCTGCTCGCTGGCCGGCGCGTCACGCCAGTCGTCGTACCGGAAAGGCAGTGTTGCCTGGCGCATCACAACCTGGAGCGGGACCTCGAGATCCTGTCCGACGAAAGCGGTGCGCAGCACGGCGTGATGAGCAACCAGCCTCTCCCAGGCAATACGGAATGTCTCGATGTCGAGTTCTCCGACCAGCCGGCAGCCGAGCGTGGTGACATAGGCCATCGATTGCGGTTCGTAGATGCTGTGGAACAGCATGCCCTGCTGGGTCGGCGACAGCGGATAGAAGTCCTCAACGAGGGTTGCGCCGCCAACCGCGCTGAGCATGCGATCGAGATCCGCGTGAGAAGTGCCGCCGAGCGAGTCCGACAACGGGATCGTACCGTCGGAACGTTCGTCAGGTGGGACCTCGGTCGCGAGGCCTATCGCCGCCAGCGCCGCAATGGTCTGATGTTCGAAAATTTGTCGCGAGGTCAGCTTGAGGCCGGCCCGGTTGGCACGGGCCACGACCTGAATCGACTGGATCGAGTCGCCGCCGAGTTCGAAGAAGTTGTCCTCGACCCCGACGTGATCGAGCTTCAGGATATCGCACCAGATAGCTGCCAGGGTTTGTTCGCTGGAGGTGCGAGGGGCTACGAACTTGCCGACCTCGGGGCGTCCCTCGGGAGCCGGCAGTGCGCGGCGATCGATCTTGCCGGCCGGGGTCAGCGGCAGGGCGTCGAGCGCCACGATGGCGGATGGCACCATGTGGTCCGGCAGGCGGAGTTGCAGCGAGTTGCGAAGGCGTTGTCCAAGCTGGTGCGTCAGCGTCGCCGCCCCCGGATCATTGGCATAGGCGGTCAACGGCTGGCGCCGCGGTAGACGCGGAGTGGGTAATCGCACAGGGCCGTCGACCCGGCTGCGGTCGATGAACACCACGTCAAAGCAACCGTCCGGCGAGGCCGATGTCCAGCTCACCCGCACGTCATACCCGAGCCGTTCTCCCAGCGCCCAGAAGGTTTCCGGATCCTCGGCGGCCAGCGCGCGGTCGCGGGAAGCGCTTAGCAGCTCTGACACCGTGGTGCCGGGCTCGCACGTTTCGAGCCATTGCGTGTCTGCAAGATCCTGCGCCAACCTGCGGTTCGGCACGCGCAGCACTGCCATGCTGGCCGGCCGGTGCTTGTCGAGACTTGCGGCTAGTTCCGCGAGCGAACTGCTCGCCCAATCGACGGTCTGGGCCGGCGCCGGCGGCTCGTTGCCCCCTATGTGCAGTACCGCATCGTAGCGATAGCGGGTCAGTTCGTTGTCCGCCTGTCCACGCTTGAGCAGAATCTCCACCGCCGAGATCCCAGGGAGATGATCCTTTAGAGCCAGGAACAAGCCGGGATCGACGGCAAGCTCGGTTTCCCGCTTCTCCGCGCTGGCGACGCGGGCTTTGAGCTCGCCGGCGCGCGATCCCGGGTTTGCCCGCGCGATCTGAACGGAGGCGTGAAACGTCTGCAACAGACCGAAATGGCGGAGGTCACCGACAAATAGCCGGCCGCCGTCACTGACCAGGGATACGGCGCTCGCGAGCACCTCGCGCAGATAGTCGATGTCGGGAAAATACTGCGCCACCGAGTTTAGGATGACGGTATCGACGGATTCCGGCTCGATGTCGGACAGCGCCGTCGCCTCGCGCTCGGCGAGCTCGACATGGGCGAGGTGCGCGCGCCCTTTGGCCCATTCGCGCAATCCGCGGATCGCGGCGGAGGAAATATCGGTTCCGCGGTACGCGCGGCTGATTGGGGCCAGATGTTGCAGCAGGAGACCGACGCCGCAGCCGATTTCTAGAACACGCTCTGGCGCCAAACCAGCAATCCGCTCCACGGTGCTGGACAGCCACTCCTGCATATCCGATTCCGGAATCGGATCGCCGGTGTAGCTGCTGTTCCAGCCCACGAAGCTCGGCGCTTGCCCAGCACTTGTGGCGCCATAGGTTTCCTCAAACAAGGTTTGCCACTGCGCGACGCTATCGTCCCTCGTCGGCGCGTCCTCCTGCCGTCGGTCGGCTTTGAGTCGCGCGAGGTCAGGTACGACATAGGCCACGAGCCGTCTGCTGCCGGGCGTGTCCTCTCGGGCCAGCACCGTCGCCTGTACGATGCACGGCTCCGAGAGCAGCGCGGCCTCGATTTCGCCGAGCTCGATGCGGAAGCCGCGAATCTTCACTTGATGATCGAGGCGGCCGAGAAATTCCAGTTCTCCGTTCGTGCGCCAGCGGACGAGATCGCCAGTTTGGTAGAGTCGCTCACCCGATGCGAACGGGTTCGGTACGAACCGCTCCGCCGTTAACCCAGGCCGGAACAGGTAGCCGCGTGCCAATCCGGCGCCGCCGATATAAAGCTCTCCCGGGGCGCCGATCGGGACCGGCTCTAGATTCTTGTCGAGCACGTAGGCCCGCGTGTTGACCAAAGGACGTCCGATCGCCGGTGTCCGGCCATCCGGCATGCAGCGGAACGCGGTGGTGCAGACGCTTGCCTCGGTCGGACCGTAGGCGTTGAGCACGATGCGCTCGCCGAGCCAGGGCGCAACGACTTCGCCAGTACAGGCCTCGCCGCCGACGATCAGCGTCTTGAGATGCGGCAGCGACGCGGCCGCCAGCGGGCCCAGGGCTGAGGGCGGCAGCAGAACGGTGCCGATCGCTTGCCGCTGCAATAGCTCGCGCAACGGTTCGCCCGGCAGCAGATCGTGACGGTCCGCGATCACCAGCGCGGCGCCGCTGCGCCAGCTCATCAATAGCTCCCAGACCGCTGCATCGAAGCTGAACGAGGCGAACTGCAGGACGCGGCTTCCGGGCGCGATGCCTAAGGGCTTAACCTGGGCCTCCGCCAGATTTGCCGCGCCGCGATGAGAGACCATGACGCCCTTGGGCCGCCCAGTGGAGCCGGAGGTGTAGATCACATAAGCAAGATTGGCAGGATCGACGGCACTCGCCGGCGCGTCGATCGGAAGCCGCGTGATCTGTGGCCAGGCCGCATCGAGGCGGACCACGGCCGCATCGTTCATCGGAATCTGATCGGCCAATGCTGAGTGTGTCAGCACCACGGTCGAGCGCGAATCGGCAATCATGTAGCTCAGCCGGTCCGCCGGATAGCTGGGATCGAGGGGCAGATAGGCGCCGCCCGCCTTGAGAATGGCGAGCGTCCCGATCACCATGTCGAACGAACGCTCGACGCAAAGCCCGACGACCACGTCGGGACCGACGCCAAGCGTGCGCAGATGATGCGCCAATTGGTTGGCACGACGGTCGAGTGCGGCGTAGCTCAATGACTGGTCTTGATAGATCAGTGCCGGCGCGTCCGGCGTGCGCGCCGCCTGCGCGGCGAACAATTGATGCAGGCCGCGGTACGTTGGCGGTTCTTCCGTCGCGGCGTTCCATTCGACCAGTACCCGGGCGCGCTCGCTATTCGACATGAGCGGCAGTTGCAAGAGGCGCAACTGCGGATCCGCCACCGCTCCCTTGAGCAGCCGCACGAAATGGCCCGCCAGCCGTTCGATGGTGGAGGCGTCAAACAGGTCCGTCGCATAGACGAGGGAGCCGGCCAACTGTCCGCCGACTTCCGTCATCGAGAGCTCGAGATCGAATCGCGCCGAGTTCGCCTCGTCATCGAAGCGTTCGACGGTTTGGCCGGGAAGGTTCACCTGCTCGAGCGAAACGTCCTGCAGCGCGAACACCGTCTGGAAGATCGGCTGCCGGCCGAGATCGCGGATCGGATGCAGCGCATCGACCACTTTTTCAAACGGCAGATCCTGATTTGCATAGGCACCGAGCGCCGTTTGCTTGACGCTCTGTACCAGCGCCCGGAACGATGGATCACCAGCCAGATCGGTGCGCATCGCCAGCATGTTGACGAAGAACCCGATGAGGTGCTCGGTTTCGGCGCGAACACGTCCGGCAATCGGCGTTCCGACGACGATATCGTGTTGACCACTCCACCGCGCCAGCAGCGCCTTGAAGCCGGCCAACAAGACCATGAACAGCGTCACGCCTTCCTGGCGCGCCAGCGCCGCGAGCGCGGCGGTCAGGTCGCGCTCCAAAACAAACTTGTGCGTCGCGCCGCGAAAGCTTTGCGCGGCCGGACGCGATCGGTCAGTCGGCATGTCCAGCCCCGCAGGCGCGTCGGCAAGCCGCTCGCGCCAGTAGGCCAGTTGTGGCCGCAGCACGCGCTCCGACACCCATCCGCGGTGCCATGCCGCATAATCCGCATACTGGATCGGTAGCTCCGGAAGAGGCGACGGACGGCCGGCGGAAAATGCGCCGTAGAGCGCGGCGAGTTCGCGGAACAATACGCCCATCGACCAGCCGTCCGAAACGATGTGATGCATCGCCAGGGCAAGGACGTGATCCTGATCGCCGAGCGCAAGCAGCGAGCAGCGGAACATTCGATCATTGGCCAGATCGAAGGGGTGCTCCATGAGAGCTCGCGTGCGCAACCTCGCTTCGTCGAGCGTGACTCTCTCGGTCCCGAGCTCGATCTCCCATGGCGGATCGAGTAGTTGAGACCCGAGCCCATCGCGCATCGTGAAACGTGTGCGAACGGCTTCGTGACGCCGGACAATTTCCGTGAGCGCCGCCGAGAGAGCGGCGATATTCAACTGCCCTCTCAGTCGCACCGCAAGACCGATGTGATAAGCCGGCCCCAACCTGCCCAGCCCATCGAGAAACCAGAGCCGCTCTTGAGCAAATGAAAGCGGCAGCGCGTGATCGCGCGAAACCTTGGGAATTCCATCGAAAAGATCTTCGACCGAGTTTCGTATTTTTCGGCGCAGCAGTTCGAGCCTGGGACCTTTGATTGCAGCCGTCGGCAGGGTCTTGTGCATCGGGATATCCATCGGACATCTGCTCCTTGGGCTCGATGGTCGGTGTTCGAACGGCTACGGTTGCGCGCGCTCAGAGCGGACCTAACGGAAATCGCCGCGTGGGACGGCGACGTGACGGTCAGACTGCGCTCGACCCCAATTCGCGAGCGACATCTTCGTCGTGCATTTGAGCGACCTCTTCGGCGAGCCGCTCTACGGCATCGGCGTTTGCCCAAAGCGGAGATGCGAGCACCCGGCGGCGCAACTCCGCTGCCAGATCGGCCAACCCGCAGTCCTGCCAGAGCATGTCCGGATCGAGCCGGATCATGAATTCGCTCTCGATTCGGGCCCTGATGCGCGTGATGCCGAGCGACGTCACGCCCAGCGCCATGAGCGTCTCGCCGCGATCGAGATCGTCGCCACTGAATCCGAGCAACTCGCCGAAGACATGATGAAGATAGTTTTTGATCGATTGAATCTGCTGGGAATCCGTCTGCCGTCTCAAGTCGAGCACCAGCGCGATGGCATCGGCATGACCTCCCTCCGCCTCTGCGGCCTCGCTGTCGCCACGCCATTCGGCAAGCACCGGCAGCGATCCGTCGAGCAGCATCTGGCGTGCATGGGAACGCTGGATTTTCCCGCTCGACGTCTTGGGAAGGGCGCGGTGATGCGTCAGCACGACGTGATCAAGATCCACCCCGTTATGGGCTGAAATCGCAGCGCGCACGGCTTCGAGACTGGAGGTCGCATCGACTGCAGGCCGCCTGGGCTCCTCAATCACCAGCGCGGCGCGTTCGGTTGCCTGGTCATACAACGTAAATGCGGCAGCCTCCGCGATCTCAGGCGCCGCCACCCGGGCGGTTGCTTCCAGATCCTGCGGATACACATTCTGGCCGCGGATGATCATGACGTCCTTCATGCGTCCGCTGACGTGGAGGACGCCCTCACGCATGAAACCGAGATCGCCGGTTCGCAGGAACGAGCCTTCGTCGCCTGCAAGACGGACGCCGAACACGCGCGCGGATTCCTGCGGGTTCCTCCAATAGCCCGGACCTGTGGTCGAGCCGTCGATCCAGATCTCGCCGATCGCGTTCGGACCGCAGCGCTGCATCGTCTGTGGATCGATAATGAGAATCCGATGCTCGGGAGTTGGCTTTCCGCAGGAGGGGATGTCGTAGGCGTCGTGCGGACCCTGCGCTGGTTCCAGCCGGTTCCGGCGAATCGCCGACAGCGAAACCGTCGCCGCTGTCTGTCCTGCTCCGACCGGTCCGCCCGACACCAGCAGCGTCGCCTCTGCCAATCCGTAAAACGGACACATCGACTGACGTTTCAGTCCATAGCGGCCGAAGCGCTCGGCGAAGCCGTTCAGGGTTTGCATCCGGATTGGCTCAGCACCACACCCTGCTACGGCCCAGCGACTGAGATCGAGGCCGGCGCAATCTTCCTCCGGGATCTGACGCAAGCACAGATCATAGGCGAAGTTGGGTGCAATGCTGGCGGTGCCGCCATACTGCGTGATCGCCTCGAGCCAGCGGATCGGGCGAGCAACGAATGCGGCAGGCGGCATCAGAACCGATGTTGCTCCTCGATAGAGTGGCGTGCAGATGCCGCCGAATAAGCCGAGATCATGAAAGTGAGGAACCCAACTCACCCAGACTGATTGATCGTTCAGTTCGGCCTGGCTCGCCAGCAGCCGAGCGTTGCGCGCGGCGTTCGCATGGGTGACCACAACACCGCGCGGAGTGCCGGTCGACCCGGATGTGTACTGCAAGACGCAAACGTCATCCTGCGCGGGCATCACGACGTCGTCACCGCTTGACTCATCAGTCGTCAAGGTGTCGGTCACGACCGCTTCGAGAGAACAACCGAGTTCGGACAGGATCTCGCTGATCCGCGGCGCTAGCTGCGAGGACGTCAAGACCGTCGCGGGCTCGGCATTGGCAATCAGCGCGGCAATGACGCGGCTGCTACCCGATCGCCGAGGCGGGGCCAACGGCACCGCGATCGCGCCGGCGTAGAGAACAGCAAAGAACGCGATCACGAAGTCGAGCCCGGGCGCATAGAACATCAGCACACGATCCCCGCGTCGCATGCGCGTTCTCAATGCTCCAGCCAGTCTGGCTGCCGCCTGATCGAGCGCGGCAAAACTGAGATCGGCCCTCGCGGATGCGGCGGGAAGAAAACGAAGCGCCGGCCGTTCCGGCATCGTTTGTGCGTGCTCTCGCAACGCCTCGACCATTGTGACGGCAGTGTTCGAAGGCATCATCAGCTTCTCTCCCGGCCGATTCGCAACCACGCGTGCTACCGCCTGTTGAGGCGATTAGCGTTTCAGAAATTGGAGCAACAGCGCTCGGATGGCGATGTCGAGAACTCATCTGTTCTCTAACGGGACCATCGCCGACCAACTCGGTCGAGCAGAGGGGGATCGGTCTCACCCACGCCACAGATTGGCTTAGTGGGTCTCAGGACGGTGCTTCCGATTGCAGTGAAGAGGACCACTGTCATCCGACCTCGGTGCGGATCGGACTTCCCGGGAAGTCGAACGTAAGCGGCCGTTGAACGGTTGGGAGGATGTTTCACAAGCTTACCCCCATCAAAATTGGGACGCGGCGAGCAGCAAGCACCATACGAAGTCTCCTATGTGGCGCCGTGATACGTGCGCCCGTGAACGCTGGATCCGTTACAAGCGGATTGCAGTTCCGCGAAACGGCGAGGGCAACGCCAATGCTCGTGTGAATTGAATCGTCGCACAGCACGCGTCACATGACTGCGTTATCAGAGACTTGGGGTTATGATGCATCGCGCCCGGCAATATCGGCCATCCGCTTGCGTAAGCTCAGCGGCCTCATGTCGGTCCAAACATCTTCAATGTGTTGCAGGCAGTCCGTCTTGGTGCCCCGTTTGCCGGTCGCTCGCCAGCCGGCAGGAACGTTCTTGTCTTCACGCCAGATCGAATATTGCTCTTCGTCGTTGACGACGACGAGATAGACTTCATCGCTCGATTGGTTTTCCGCTGTCATCGCGCGACCTCTCCCTGCGCTTGTCGGCCCGGATTCGGTTGATGGAACTTGATCGGAACTTCTTCTCGTCGGGGAACGTTATGTTGCTCTCCCCGATCCATCAGGCGCCGGTAATCCCGTAACCGCTGACGTTGTTCCCAGACAAACGTGCAATCCAGCCGCGCGCTCACGTCATGTCAACCTGACCGGGTATCATCATCAGAAGTTCACATTCCGCGAGCAGCCTTCGAACCTTCGATTGCGCGGGCGGAACATCATCGCCCCGCGAACAGACGATGCGCGGCGAGGCGATGACGAAGTTCGGTCAGCAAGCGGACATTCGGCGATCGATCAGACCGCCGTTCCGAGGAAAATCTGTCTCACCAACACGGATCGGCAGATCATGCGCGCGTGCGCGGGTCTATTGTCTGCCACATGCGGGCGGCGCGGCCGGGATGTTTCGCGCGTGGCCCGAATTGTTGCCGGCGGACATTGAAATTTTCGCTGTCGAGTATCCCGGCCACGGCAGTCGGCTAGGCGAACCTCTACTCGAAACCATTGAGCAGGTTGCCCGCTCGGTTGCCGATCTCGTTGCGGCCGGACCGAGCGAGCCGTATGCGCTGTTTGGACATAGCATGGGCAGCCTGGTGGCATTCGAGGCGTGTCACGTGCTCGCCGCGCGCGGTAGCGCGATGCCTCGGCTGCTGATAGCCTCCGGCCACCGTGCACCGAGGGCACCGCAGTCGACCCCTCCGATGCACGCGGCGCCACATGCGGAGTTTATCGCGCACCTGCGCCAACTCGGGGCTACGCCTCCGGAGGTGTTCAGGTCACCCGACCTTCTCGAACTGGTGTTGCCGATTCTCCGCGCCGACTTCCGCGCCTGCGAAACTTACCGACCACGCGATCGCTCCAAGCTGCGCATCGATATCGCCGCCTATGGAGGGTTTTGCGACGAGGATACTGGCCGCGACGAGTTGCTCGCCTGGCAACAGGAAACGACCGGCGAATGCGTGGTGCGCATGTTCCCAGGCGGTCACTTCTTTGTGCTCGACTGCGCCGACCGGGTCGTCGCCATGCTGGAGCGCGATCTCGCTCAGGCAATCTCGACAGAGCCAGCGACGCCGTGCGTGACAGGATGATCGCTGACCGCGCGGATCAGCCCTTCGACGAGATTTGGCTGAAGGTCTCAGGCTTGCGCGTCCATTGCCTGAAGGCCGGCGCCACCGGCCCTGCGGTGCTGCTGTTGCATGGCTCTGCTTTTGATGCGGCCGGTGTAAGTTTCGCATCGGCTATTTCGGCGCTCGCAACGGGATGCCGTGTCTTTGCGCCGGACCTCCCAGGCTTCGGCGACAGCGATCCAATGCCCGGCGGGTGGGGCTTTGCAGATTATTCAGCGTTCTTGTCGCCGCTAATGGCCGAACTCGGTCTCCAGCGCGCCAGTCTGGCGGGAGTATCGATGGGTGGTGGCATTGCTCTCGGCTTCGCGCTCGAGGCTCCGGAACGCGTTGAGCGCCTGGTCTTGATCGATAGCGCTTGCCTTGATGACGCCCTTCCCGGTGGTCGAGCGACATGGTTCGGCGTGCATGTGCCGGGACTGAGTGCACTTCAGTGGCGCATCCTGGCAAGCAATCGGCGACTGACCGGCTGGGCGCTGCGGCGGGCCACGCCGCATCGACCCGAGCAGGTGACGCCGATGTTGCTCGATCGGGTGATGAGGCTGCTGCGCAAGCCTGGCGCGGCAGCGGCATTGCGGGATTGGGAGCGCCGTGAAGTCGGCTGGCGTGGGTTACGGACCAGCTATGTCGATCGGCTCCCCGCGCTCACGGTGTCCACGTTGATCCTCCATGGCGCCGACGATCCGCTGCTGCCGGTCGCGATCGCCGAGCGCGCGCATCGCCTGATACCCAACGCGCGGCTGGAGGTCATCCCCGACTGCGGCCACTTGGCGCCCCTTGATCAGCCTGCCGCTGTATCGCGCGCGTTGAGCGAATTTCTACTGCCCGCTTGATGTTTGGACTTGGCGCTGAATGCGCGGTGTGGAGTCGTTTGAAATCGGCGGTGCGTTGTTGAGCGGGCAGGCTCATCGAAGCAAAATGCTGCAGCTTGTCGAACCTCGCTCATTGAGGCTCGATACCTGCTTGCTTGATGATGCGCGACCATTTGGCCGTTTCGGCCCGAAGGAAGGCATCGAGCGCAGCGGGCGTGGCTTGCTCCTGCTCGACCGGCGTCATGCTCAACTCGGCGAAGCGGTTGACCAGCGGCGGATCCTTGAGCGCCTTTTGCAGGGCGGCGACCAGCGCGTCCACAATTGGCTTGGGCGTGTTGCGCGGCGCATACATTCCGTACCAGGTGGTAACGTCGAACGCCGGTACGCCAGCCTCTGCCGAGGTCGGCACGTTCGGCAGGGTCGCCGCCCGTTTCTTGCTGGTAATCGCGTAGCCCGGAATGGTACCGGCCTGGATATGGGGCGTCGGTCCGGTTGCAGGATCGCAATAGACGTCGATGTGACCGGCGATGATGTCGTTGAGCGCCGGTCCGCCGCCTTTGTAATAGATCGGGGTGAGCTTTGCGTCGATCGCGTTCATGAACATCAGCCCGCAAAGATGCGAGGCGGAGCCGAGGCCCACATTGCCGTAGGTGACCTTGTCGCCTTGGGCACGCACATAGGCGACAAGTTCCTTCAGGTCCTTTGCTGGAAAATTCGCTCGCGCCACCAGCAGCATCGGAACATCAGTGACGAGACCGATCGGCGCGAAATCGCCAATCGGATCGAACGGAAGCTTGGCATAGAGCGCCGGTGCGGTCGCCTGGCCGACATGCATCAGCAGCAGCGTGTATCCGTCCGGCGCTGCCTTGGCGACGCGATTGGTGCCGATCGTGCCGCCGGCGCCCACGACGTTCTCGATGACAATCGACTGCTTCAGCGTCGCGCTCATCGATGTTCCAAGCAGCCGCGCGATCACGTCGCCGGGTCCGCCGGCCGAGAACGGAACCACGAGGGTGATCGGCCGGTTCGGGTATTCCTGTGCGAAAGCCGGTGGCGCTTGCAACGACAACATTAGCGGCAACAGCAAAATCGTTTTGAAGAACTTCATTGCAATTCCCTATCTGCCGTCGGTCTTTCGAGAAGCGTTGGCCGGGTCCGGCTATTCCTCCGCCACTGCTTTTTCCTTTGAAGCGGATGATTGCTCGATCATGCTGAGCGCGGCCACCGCGGCCGCCTTGACGTGGTCGACGCAACACTGCTCGGCGAGATCCGGATCGCCATTCTGGATCGCACGCCAGATCGCGGTGACCTCGCGCAAGCTCTTGTTGATGCGTTTCGGATGCGACATCGAAGTAATTCGCAGCAGCGTAATGCGGTCGTGCAGCGGTCTGAGCATTCGCTCGATGAAGGCGTTCTGGCAGCCGCCAATCATTGCCGCATAAAAATCCGTCTTGGCTTCCAGGGCGGCGGTCAAGTCGCCCTCGGCGAATGCCGCCTTCAGCCGCGCCAGCGCATTCCCGATTCTGCGCACCACGTCCGGATCGCGGAGACGGGCGCATTCGCGGCCGGCAAATCCTTCTAGCACGGCGCGCGCCGCGTACAGCTGCTTTGCTTCCTCGAGACTGATGGTGCTGACCACCGGACCGCGGTGAGGGACCGTATTGACGAGACCATCCGCCTCCAGCACCCTGAGCGCCTCGCGGATGGACGGCCGGCTCACGCCCATCATCTCGCAAAGCTCCCGTTCGACCAGGCGCTGGCCCGGCTTCAGCCTTCCCGACATGATCGCTTCGCGCAGCTTTTGCGCGACCATCGAGCGAACGGTCGGAACGTCCTCGATTCGAAGCGTGAACTGCAATTCACCGCGTTTGTTCATCGTCTACCGCCCTGGTACCGGCATTGGTTCAATAGCGATTTACGGGCAGAATCATCATCTCTGCAATCGGACATTCGTGCTCATGCGGCGGCCCAGCCTCCATCGATCGGCAGGGTCGCGCCGGTGATGTGCTGTCCAGCCGGGCTGGAGAGGAAAACAACCATCGCTCCGACGCTTTCCATGGCGATGAACCGTCCGCTCGGTTGGCGCGCCGCCAGATAGTCGCGCGTCGTCTCGTCAACGGCCCGGCCTTCGTCGGCTGCAATCGATGCAATCTTTCGCTGGATCGCCGGCGTTGGCAGGGTGCCCGGGCTGATCGCATTGCAGGTGATTCCGCTCGTTGCCGTCTCGATCGCGACGGCCCGGGTCATGCCGAGGATGGCGGTCTTGGTCGTCACGTAGTCGATGCGGTCGGCCACGGCGCGGGTGGAGTAGATCGAGGCCATGTTGATGATGCGGCCCCAATTGCGTGCCTTCATCGCAGGTAATGCCAGGCGGACCAGGTGAAACGGCGCCGACAGATTGACGGCCAGCGCTTCGTCCCATCGCTCCGGTGCGAAATTCTCGACCGGCGCGAAATGCCGGACCACCGCGTTGTTCACCAGGATGTCGATTGCGCCCAGCCCGAGCAGATCGGCCATCATGGCTTCGATGGATGCGCGCTGCGACAGGTCCGCGGCAACGCTCGTCACCTCGACATCAAAGCGGGAGCGAAGCTGGTCTGCCGTCGCTTTGGGGTCGACGAGATCATGAAGGACGATGTTGGCGCCCGCACCGGCAAGGCTTTCCGCTACGGCAAGTCCCAGTCCTGCCGTCGCGCCGGTCACGAGTGCCCGCTTTCCCTTCAGCATCGCGGTTGCGGCTCCGGTTACTTCTTCTGATCCAGCTCGGCGAAGACTTCCCGCGCATTGCGAAAGGCGTCGACGCCGGCCGGCACGCCGCAATAGATTGCGACCTGCATGAACACTTCGCGTATTTCCTCGCGGGTGGCGCCGTTGGTCAGCGCGCCCCGAACGTGAGTCTTGAGCTCGTGCGGGCGATTGAGCGCGCACAGCATTGCGAGGTTGAGGAAACTGCGGGTCTTGTGCGAAAGGCCGTCACGGCCCCACACATAGCCCCAGCAGTATTCCGTCGTGAGGTCCTGCATCGGACGATTGAAGTCATCGGCCGTCGCAATGGCTTTGTCGACGAATTCATCACCGAGAACGCTTTTGCGAATTTTGAGTCCGCGGTCGTAGGTTGCCTTGTCCATGACGGTTTCCAGATCCTTGAGGGTTAGTTCTTGGGCCAGAACGGCTGGGCCAAGGCCAGTTGCGGCGGGAAGACGGTGACGGGTACGCCGGACTGCCACTGCACGATGGTCATGCCGGCGCCGACGCGACGGCCTTTTTCGTCGAACTTGATCTCGCCGAGCGGATAATATTTCGAGGGGCCGCCGTCCATGGAGCGTAACGCGTCGGCGACTGCGACCCGGTCGGCCTTGCCGGCCTTCTCCAGCGCGTCCTTGATGATCCACATGTCGCCGTAGGTGGAGATCGCGTTCTGCGTCATCCACGGTTCCTTGTAGCGGGATTTGAGCTCGGCGATCAACGCCTCGTGCCCCTTGGCGCCCCAGCTAGCGACGCAGGTGAGCACGCCCTGCAGCAGTTCCGGGCTGACGGTCTGCAGCATGTCGGGCTCGGCGATGGCGATGCCGAACGAAATGGTCGGGATCTTGCCTTGTCCCAGGCCAAACTCGTTCATCTTCTCGAGCAGCAGTTTAGCGTCGGAAATCACGGTCGGCAGGAAGAAGAGCAGGTCGGGCCTTGCCGCTCGGACCTTTTGCACCAGCGAGGTGGCGTCGGCGAGCGGCGGGGTGAAGGTTTCGTCGACGATCAGTTGCAGCCCGTTTTCGGCAAGCAGGCCTTCCCGCATCGACTTCGCCGAGGCGACCGATGCACCGGTATTGTCGGTGACGATCGCAACCGTCTTGGGCTTCTTGCCGGAAGCGGTTTCGGCAAGCTTCACGATTTGCGGCAGGGCCTGCTTGGCCTGCGAGCCGGCGGTTGCAGACGTTTGGAAGACGTATTTGAAGCCGCGATCGGTGATCAGATCGGAGTAGGAGAGGGTGAGGACCGGTAGATTGGCGCGCTCCGTCACTTCGGTGACCGCGAGCGTAAACGAGCTCAGATAGGCGCCGCTCGCCGCCACCAGATCTGGCTCCTGCGCCACCATGCGCTGCGCCGCGTTCTTCGCCTTTTCCGTCGTGTCGCCGGAATCGAGGACGACCAGCTTGAGCTTGGCGCCGCCCAGCGACTTCACGCCGCCCTGCGCGTTGATGTGGTCCACGGCCATCTCGGCCCCATGGCGCATCACGAGTCCCGGCCGTGCATAGAGACCGGAGACCGGCACCAGCAATCCAACTTTCACTTCAGATGGTGCTTGCGCCCACGCACGGGGTGCCATTAGTCCGATCGAGGCGCCGGCAAGCAGCGTTCGTCGCGTAATCTTGCTCATGACAATTACTCCTTGAAAATCTCCGAGAGGCTTGTTCAGATCAGGAGGACTTCTTCGGCCAGAAAGGCGCCGCCTGCGCGAGATCGGGCGGATAGACGGTGACGGGCACACCCGACTGCCACTGCACGACCACCACGCCGGCGCCGACCCGACGGCCCTTTTCGTCGAACTTCAACTGACCGCCGGGGTAGTGTTTCGAAGGGCCGCCATCCATTGTCCGGAACGCTTCCGCAACCGCGCGCCGATCGGCCTTGCCGGCCTTCTCGAGCGCCAGCTTCATCAGCCACATGTCGCCATAGGTCGAGATGACGTTCTGCGTCATCCAGGGCTCCTTGTACTTGGCCTTGAGCTCGGCGATCAGATCCTCATGACCCTTCGAACCCCAGTTCGCGACGACCGTCATGATGCCCTGGACGACTTCGGGACTGACGCTTTGCAGCATGTCGGGTTCGGCAATCGTGATCGAGAACGAGACCGTGGGAATCTTGCCCTGGCCCAGTCCGAACTCGTTGATTTTCTCAAGGCCGAGTTTGGCGTCGGATACTGCATTGGGCATGAAGAGCAGCAGGTCGGGACGGGCCGACCTGACCTTCTGGATCAGCGGCGTGGCGTCGGAAAGCGGCGGTGTCCAGACTTCCTCCAGGATCAACTGAAGGTCTTCCTGCGCGAAGATCTTCTCCTTCAGCGCCTTCGCGGTCGCAACCGACGTCGCCGTATTGTCCATCAGCATCGCGACCTTCTTCGGACGCTTGCCCGATGCGTTCTCGGCGAGCTTCATCAGCTCGGGCAGGCCGAGTTCCGACTGCCGGCTTGCGGGTGCCGCGGTCTGGAAGATGTATTTGAAGCCACGCTCAGTGAGCAGGTCCGAATAAGAGAGGGTGAGCATCGGCAGTTCGGCGCGCTCGGTGACCTCGGTGACCGCCAGCGTGAAGGAGCTGAGATATGATCCGGTCGCGGCGACCAGATCGGTCTCCTGCGCCACCATGCGCTGCGCGGCGTTCTTGGCCTTTTCGGTGGTATCGCCGCAATCGATCACGACCAGCTTGAGTTTGGCACCGCCGAGTGACTTGATGCCGCCCTGCGCATTGATGTGCTCAATGCCCATCTCCGCGCCCATGCGCATCACCTGGCCGGGGCGGGTATAGATGCCGGAAAGCGGCACGATCAGGCCGACCTTGACCTCGGCCGGCGCTTGTGCCCGCGCGATCGTCGAAAGTCCTATGGCGGCCGCGCCGGAAAGCACTGTCCGGCGCGTGAGCGACTTTTTGGATGCCTTGTTGGCTTCTCTTTGCTGGCTCATTTTTCCTCCCAATGGCTTGTTGATCGTTTGTTGTCACATGCCGAGATAGGCCTTGCGCACGCGGTCGTCCGCGCGCAAGGTTTCGTTGTTACCTTCGAGCGCGACGCGGCCGGCTTCTAGGACGTAGCCGTGATCGGCGGATTCCAGTGCTTCCGCCACGCGCTGTTCGACCAGCAGGATTGTCAGCTTCGACTGCCGGCGAATCTCGATCAGCCGTTCGAAGATGAAATCGGCTACCGTGGGTGCGAGCCCCATCGAAGGTTCATCCAGCATCAGAAGCTTTGGCGAAGACGCCAATCCCCGGCCGATCGCCAGCATCTGCTGCTGTCCGCCTGACAACGTTCCCGCGAACTGGTCGCGGCGCTCGGCGAGCACGGGCAGCCAGTCGAAGATGCGCTCGATGTTGCGCTTCCAGTCGCGGTGGCCTGCTTCGGTCATCGCGCCCATCTCGAGATTTTCCATCACGGTGAGCGAGGGAAAAACCTGGCGGCCTTCGGGAACATGGGCGATGCCGAGATGGGGACGACGCGCGGGATGAACCGACAACAGGTCGGTCCCCTCGAAGGTGATCGTTCCGGCGCTCGGCCGCACGATTCCGGAGATCGCCTTGAACAGCGTGGTCTTGCCGGCGCCGTTCGGGCCGACGATAGCGACGAACTGGCCCTGTTCGACCTTGATCGAGACGCCGTTCAGAACCGGAATTGCCGAATAGCCGGCGGTCAGCCCTTCAATGTGGAGCATGGGCCACCCATTTCTTGCCGAGATAGGCCTCGATGACGCGGCTGTCGCGCGTGACGGCTTCCGGTTCGCCCTCCACAATGACGGCGCCATGGTCGAGAACGAGGAAACTATCGACCAGGCGGACCATGGCCTGCATGGTGTGCTCGATGATCGCGATCGTCATGCCGTCGCGGGCGAGACGCTGGATCACCGCCACGACCTCGTTGGCTTCGTCATGCCCGAGGCCCGCCAGTGTTTCGTCGAGCAACAGGATTCGCGGTTGCCCGGCGAGCGCGCGGGCCAATTCCATCAGCCGCAACTCCTTGGTCGTGAGTTCGCCGGCGATGCGGTCGGCAATATCGGACAGGCCGACACGCGCGATCGCCTCGGTCGCCAACTGCCTGGCTTCGGCGTCTGTTTTCGCGCGGACATAGGCGCCCACCACGACATTGTCCGAGATCGACATACGCAAGAACGGGCGCATGATCTGGAAGGTCCGGCCGATACCGGCCTCGCAGAGCTCGTGCGGCTTGCGGCCTGACATGTCGCGCCCGTCGAGGAGAATCTCGCCGGTGCCGGGTCGCAGGAATCCGTTCAGCAGGTTGAACAGCGTGGTCTTTCCGGCGCCGTTCGGACCGATGATTCCAAGGATCTCGTTGCGCCGCAGTTTGAAGCTGACGTTCTGGACGGCTTTCAGCCCGCCAAAGGAGCGCGACAGGTTGCGGACTTCGAGCACCACTTCGCCCGCGCCCCTGGATCGTTCCGGACGGGACGGATTGGCGATGGCGGCAGCAGGCTGAACTGGCGCGCTCGGGCTCGCTGCAGCGGGTGAGGTCACTCGCTTCCGCAAGAAATCGCGCAGTTTCCAGAACAGTCCCTCAGGCGCAACCAGGATGACGGATATGATCGCAAGTCCGAAGATCACGCCTTGAATGCCGGGAAAGCGCGAACCTGCTTCTGCGTTGAGCGTTTCGGCAAGCGGGATCAGGATCACGGAGCCGATCACCGGTCCCCAGACCGTTCCTACCCCACCGAACATGGCGACCGTCAGCGCCTGCGCGGAAACCAGCATGCCGAACACCGATTGCGGGGTCACCACCAGCAGCACGACGGCGTAGAAGGCGCCGATCGCCCCGGCAATCGCTCCGCTCAGGGTGATCGCGCGCAGCTTCCAGGCCAGCGTGTTGATGCCGGCTGCTTCGGCCGCGGCTTCGTTCTGCTTGATCGCCAGCAGCGCCATGCCGAACCGCGATTTTTCGATCACCCGGGTGAGCAGGATCGTCCCCAGCATCATGGCGAGCGCCAGCAATGTGTAGAGACGGGGATCCGCAAATTGCATGTAGGCGATCGGATTGTCGCGCTTGATCGGCAACGTGACTTCCTGGAAGCCGAGCCATTCGAACACGTAGAGAATGGCGAGCGGATAGGCGAGCATCGCCAGCGCGAAGTAGTGTCCCGACAGCCGGAATGTCGGAAATCCGATCAGGAACCCGGCGATGCCGCCGAGCATGGCTGCAATCGGGATCAGCATCCACGGCGAAAGGTCGAAATAGATCTGACCGAGCGCTGTGGTGTAGGCGCCAATTCCGAAGAACGCGGCGTGGCCGAACGAGATCAGGCCGGTGTAGCCGCTGAGCAGGTTCCACGACAGGCCGAACACCGCCCACACCGGCACCAGCGTCATCACCAGTTGGTAGTACGAATTGGTGACGCTCAGCGACAGCACGGCATAGAGCGCTGTGAAGATCAGAATGGGGAGGAGCGATCGCAGGTTTTGCATCGTCACGTCCTCTCGACCATGCGTCCGAAGAAGCCTTGCGGACGGAAGAAGATGATCAGGAGGAAGACGACGAAGATCGCGGCGTTCTGCAGTTGCGTCGGCAGCACCAGCGTCGACATCTGCTGCACCAGGCCGATGGTCATGCCGCCCCAGAAGGCGCCGATAATGCTGCCCATGCCGCCGAGCACGACGCCGGCATACATGACGATGACGTATTCGACGCCGACAAAGGGATGAAATGGATAGTTGGTGGCGAGCAGGCCGCCGGCAATCGCTGTTATGCCGGTGCCGAGCGCGAAGGCAACGCGATGCGCGCGATCGACGTCGATCCCCATATAGGTTGCCGCCGTGGGATTGTCGGCTGCGGCCCGCAGCGACTTTCCGAGCCGCGATCGCGTGATCAACAGGGTCAGCAGTATCATCGTTACCAGCGAGACCACAGCGTCGATGCCGCGCGCCTTGTTGACGAAAACACTGATGTCATTGAACAGCGGCCCGAGCTCCCAGGCCGAGCTCGACAGCGGCGTGCGGATCGACGCCAGCACCGAACCGAACACGATCAGGCCGCCGTTCTGCAGGATCAGCGCGATCCCAAGCGTCAGAATGAGCTGGGCGTAGTGACCTTCACCCTCGAGGGAGGTGGTGCGGGTGCCCGATACGCGCGAGATCAGGACGAGATGGATTGCGTAACCGAACACCGCGAGCACTGGACCGGCAAGGAGAATTGCCACGAACGGCCCAAAGGCGTTGCCGAAAGTGGCTTGCACGCCGAGCGCTGTGAAGAAATAGAACGCCGCATACATGCCGAGCATCATGAAATCGCCCTGGGCGAAGTTGATGACCCGCATGACGCCGAAAATCAGGCCGAGCCCGACACACATCAGGCCATAGACCGCACCGATCAGAAGTCCGGCGGTCAAGGCCTGCAGAAAGCCTTCCAGCGCTGCGGTCACCGCTCACCTCGCATCACACGGGAGGATGTGGGTTCTGGGCTTGCTGCCGGCATCATCGGTCCCGGTTTGGTCATTGCGTTCCCTTTTTCTCGTCCAGTCATCACGAAGCTGGCCGGAGCAGCCGCTCTGCCGGTTCAAGCCGGCACTGCTTGGCGATGACGCCGCTGTCCGGGAGCCGTTCGCAGCCGTCGACAAGCTCCTCCAGACCGCGCGCGCGATTACCGCCGATGGCGTCCGTGGCGGCCTGTCGAAAGCGGGTGCGGATTTCCTGCGGCGTGGCCGCTATGACATTGTCGAGGCGTTGCCGGATCGTCTTTCCGTTACGCAGGCCGATCGAGACTTCGGCACCCTGCTGCGCCGGGAAGGCGGCCGTGAAACTGGAATCGCATTGCAGATCGGTTCGTTCGACCAGACGCAGGATTTTGGGGTCATTGATCTCTGCGTAGTTGTCCTCTTCAATGGCGCCGCGGGCAAGCACGGCTGCGACGCTGAAGGGAATGCTCATCTTGGCTTGCAGCGGATTCCGGTAAGGCCCCCGGGAGTCACAGCCGGGATAGCGCGCCGCCGCTTCGGGGACGAGGATCGAAACCGCCTCGATCTCTTCCGAACTATCAAGCTCACGAGCCGCCCGCAACGCGGCCTGCGCCGCGGTTTGCGCAAAATTGCAGGCCGGCGCCGGTTTGTTGTAGACGGCCATGATTTCCGGCTCCGAGCCTGCAAACAATCGGATGCCGGCAGGCGCGCCCTGGCGTCGGTAGGCCGCAAACAATCCAGCTTCGCCTTCGAGGATGGTTTCCGAGGCGGCGGCGCCAGCTTCCGCCAGTTCAATCGCTGCGATGGCGTTGCGGGCGGCAAAGCCCGGATGGAAATACATCTCCGAGCCGCCGGCATGCGGCCACTCATTCAGGCCGGACGATGTATTGGCGGCAATCGAGACCGCGCTCGTCGCAGCATCTTCGGTGAGACCCAGTGCACGGCTTGCCGCGAGGGCTGCTCCCGGCGGTGTGACAAGGCCTGTCGGTCGATAAAGGCGCGCCAGATCGGCGTTGAAGAGGGCTCGCCCGATCTGCGCGCCGGCCTCATAGCCGACGATCGCAGCGGCGATCAGGGTGGCGCCAGACAGCGGCGTTCGTTCCAACAGAGCGAGCAGCGTCGGCCAGATCACGACGCCATGATGGCAGATGCTGGCAGCGTGCATGTCTTCACGCACCAAGCCATGGCCGAGCGTCGCGTTGGCAAAGGCCGCGTCGCCTGGCGTCGCAAGCTTGCTTGTCCCGATGATGGTTGCGCCGTTCTCGGTGTGGCGTGCGATGCCGATCGCCTGCCGGCTCCACGGATGATGACGCGCCTCGAATGCGCAGGAAAGAAAGTCCAGAAGGCAAATCTTGGCCTTGGCGATGACGCGTTCATCGAATCGGTTGAGATCGACGGCGAGCGAAGCGCGGGCCAGTTGCCGCGCCAGAGGCGTCTCGTTCGATCCGCTCGACCCGATCGTCATTGCAATCGTTCCTCGCTCGGCTTTGCCGGATCTTAGCCGCGCATTTCCACGCCGGCCCACTCTTCAAGGACCTTCGCGATCGACGTGAAATCGGACGACGCGCCATATTTGGCGTTGGTGATGGCAAGCATCTGCCGAACCACGGATCCGCACACCATCGGTACACCCATGGCCTCGGCTTCATCGATGCAGAGCCGAACGTCCTTGTAAGAAAGGCCGGTGGTGAAGCCGAAATCGAACGTGCCGGGAAGCACGGCGCGTGGGAACTTGTCTTCGGACGCGCTGTTGCGGCCGCTGCTGGCATTGATGATGTCGATCAGCACCTTGGCGTCGACACCGCCCTTGACGCCCATCGCGACCGCTTCCGACGTGATCACCAGGGCGGCCGCCGCCATCAGATTGTTGGCGAGCTTTGCGGTCTGCGCCGTGCCCGGCTTGTCGCCGGTATAAAACAGCTTTCCGAAGTGTTTTAGGATCGGCTGCACGGTCTCGTAGGTGTCCTTGGGGCACGACACCATGACCGCGAGCGTGCCGTTCACCGCGCCCTTGATGCCGCCGCTGACCGGAGCATCCACCAGCGTCAGGTTTCTGGGTTTAAATCCTTCTGCGATCAGTTTGGCTGCACCGGGGCCGCTGGTGGACAGGTCGATCACGATGCGGGCGCGGTTTCCCGCAATGATTCCGTCAGGCCCTAGTGCGACGGCCTTGACGATGTCAGGGGTCGGCAGGCTCGCCAGCACGATATCTGCCGACGAGGCAACCTCGGCAGGCGATTTTGCAAGGCGCGCCCCGCGCGCGACGAGCGGCTTGGTGGCCTCGCTCTGCGTATCGTAGACGCACAGGGTGTAGCCGGCATCTATCAGTCGCCCGGCCATCGGCCCGCCCATGCGGCCCGTTCCCACGAAGCCGATCGTCTCTCCCGCCATCGTCTCGCTCCCTGTCGTACCGCCCGAGGCGGGCGTTCTTTGTTCTTTTTGCGGCAGGGCTCCCGGCCGCGTTTCGTCGAATGTCCGGATTGTCAGTCAATCTGTCAAGCATAAGATTCTTGTCGACACGCCACGGTGCGCCGGAATAGGGTCGGAAAAACGAGGTCCGAGGAATTCGCTCCGTGCGGCAAGATGAAGCGCAAGGCGCCAGCACAACGCTCGCCGATTTCATTGCCGGCATCGCGTGGATGGATGTCGCGACGCAAAGTCACGAGGCGAAACGCTCGATCCTGAATTTCTTCGCGACAGCGCTGGGATCGGCGAATGATCCCGCCGTTGCCGGCGCGGTGCGGGCGCTATTGCCATTCAGCGGTGGTGCGACATCCGCGGTGATCGGTCGTCCGGAACGGCTCGATGCGATGGGCGCGGCGTTCGTCAACGCCATTTCGGCCAATCTGCTCGATTTCGACGACACCCATCTCGATACGATCATTCATCCAGCGGCGCCGGTCGCAGCGCCCGTGCTGGCGTTGGCGCAAGCGCGAGGGTTTTCGGGGCAAGCCGTTCTCACCGCATTCATTCTCGGCGTGGAAGTCGAATGCCGCGTCGGCAACGCAGTATCGCCGGGACACTATGCGCGTGGCTGGCATATCACATCGACCTGCGGGGTGTTTGGCGCCGCCGCAGCCTGTGCCTGGCTGCTCGGGCTCTCAGCAGGCAAGATCGCAGATGCGATCGGAATTGCGGCCAGTCAGTCCGCGGGGATCGTCGAAAATCTTCCAACCGCGGCCAAGAATGTCAGTGTCGGCAATGCGGCGCGCAATGGCCTGTTCGCGGCGTTGCTCGCGGCCGAGGGCTATTCGGCTTCGCCGCGGGCCATTGAAGGACGGCTCGGCTGGGCTCGCGCCATGGGAGACGAACCAGATCTTGGGCGCCTGACGGGCGGTCTCGGCAAGACTTGGGAGATCGCGAGGAATACCTACAAGCCCTATCCGGCGGGCATCGTGTTCCATGCCGTGATCGATGCCTGCTTCAAGTTGCGGGCAGAATTGAACCGGCGTGTCGATGATATAGCTTCCGTCACGGTGCAGGGCTCTGCGCTCTTGCTGGCGCGCGGCGACCGTCCGGTTCGCAACGAACGCGACGCACGCGTCAGCATTCATCATTGCGTCGCCTGCGCGCTCTTGCTGGGTGCTGCCGGTGTCGTCGAATTCTCCGACGCGATCGTGTTTCGGCCCGACATCGCGGCCTTGCTTCAGAAGGTGGGAGCGGTGCTTGACGCTTCGCTTCCGGATGGCGCCGCGCGAGTCACGATCCAACTGACGTCCGGAGAGACGTTCAGCGAGGTCGTGATGGCTGCAAAGGGAAGTCTTGCCGACCCGTTGTCGGATGGCGATATCGAAGCGAAATTTCGCAATTGCGGGCGGCTGGGTGGAAGCGGATGGGATATCGATCGCATTATCGACGACGTTTGGCGTCTCGACACGCTTGCCGACGTCTCGAGCCTGATGAGGGCGCATGGCTGAGCACGGGTTGAAAAACCGTACTCAAACAATGGAAGGAGCCGATGATGACTGAGTTGTTCGACAAGGGATTGAAGGTCCGCAAGGAAGTGCTTGGCGAAGAGTACGTCAACAAATCCATCGCAGGCGCCGACGAATTCACCCGGACAATGGCGGAGTGGTCGACCGAGTTTTGCTGGGGGGCGTTGTGGACGCGGCCAGGACTCGACCGCCGTACCCGCAGCATCGTCAATCTGGCGATGCTGGGAGCGCTGAACCGGCCCTCACGAACTGAAGCTGCATGTCAAGGGAGCGCTGAAGAACGGCCTCACCAAGGACGAGATCAAGGAGATTCTGCTTCAGGTCGCCGTGTATTGCGGCATCCCTTCGGGCATCGATGCGTTCCGAAACGCGCGGGAAGCGTTCAACGAAGTTGAAACGAAATCCTGACCATGGCCGAACAGGAATACGAACTGTTTGCCATCCGTTATGCTACTCGCGATGCGCGGCGGAGCGAGCATTTCATCGGTGGCGATCCGCATGATGGACCGATGCCAATGGACTATTTCGTGTGGGTGGCGAGGGGCGGAGGTCGTACCTTCGTCATCGATACCGGGTTCAACGCGGAAGTATCGAGCAAACGAAAGAGGACGTTCCTGCGCTGCCCGGTGGAGACGCTCGGCGCGTTCGGCATCAATGCGACCGAGGTCGAGGATGTCATCTTGACACATCTGCACTACGACCATGTCGGCAATTTCGACCGCTTCCCCAACGCGCGGTTCCATCTGCAGGAGCGTGAACTGACGTATGCCACGGGGCGCTTCATGCGATATCCGAGGTTATCGCATTCATTCGAGGTCGACGATATTTGCGGGATTGTACGGCTGAACTATGCGCGACGAGTCTTGTTCTATGATGGCGATGCCGAGCTCGCGCCTGGGCTCACGGTACATGCGGCTGGCGGCCATTCCGCCGGGCTTCAATTCGTTCGGGTCAGGACCCGCCGAGGATTTGTCGTACTCGCCTCCGATGTCAGCCATTTTTACGAGAACATGGCTGCTGAACGTCCGTTTACGACCGCGCTCCACATCGGCGAAATGCTGGAGGGATTCGACCGCCTGCTGGCACTTGCGCCGGACGAAAGTCATATCGTTCCAGGACACGACCCGCTGGTGATGAAGCTTTATCCGTCCCCGAGCCCGCAGCTCGAGGGCGTCGCCGTGCGGCTTGATGCGCCGCCATCGGCCGCTGCGCCCGTTCGCGCCGACTATCTTTCGCGGCATTAGCCTGACATCGATTATCGGCAGACACGAACCTGCTTCACGACACTACGGCCATGATAACCACGCGTGACCGTCCGTGCGGCTTCGACCGATGGCTCAGCCTTACGGCTGTCAAGGAGCGCTCAGTCGTTCGGGGCACCGGCCATGCGACTTGAAGCCGCCAAGACGGAATGGAACCAACGGGTTCGTCAGGCGTCGAATCCCTGCCTCTGGCACTCACACCCCCAAAATTCAAGCCGGAGGAAAACCTACCACCTAGGTTGGCGGTCCTGATGCGCGTACCACCTGGCGCGAGGACCGTTTGCGACCGACGGAGGAGCAAATGAGCAATCACATATCCGAGCGGAGGACGCCCACCGCGGCCGAACGGGAAGCTCGAAAGTTCTTCAGAGACACGGACGCCAAAGCAGCGCTTTCCGAGTATCAACGCGCCCAACAGGCGCTCCATGCAAATCGGGAGCGTTTGAAAGCAGAGCGACTGGCTCGCGAGGCGGTCTCGGATCAGAAGGCCAAGACCTGATCGGAGAAGATATCGCCCCGCAGCGAGGGCGCTGTTCTCCAGCGCCCTACGAGTCTGGGTGGGGCAACAATGTCAATGCTTTGGTTGTCAAACGGATTTCGCCGATCGGAGAACGCCAGCGCACAAGATGATGGCGACGCAAGCGTCATCGCTCCGTGCCCGCTCCGAGTTGAGCTATGGTCAGAGGCCGGACGTCAGTTCCGCCGCTTTAGTCGCAGCGGCGCTCCTTGCGCTTGATCATGCGGCCATCGTCCCTTTCAACTGTGGTGGTCACGGTACGACAACGTTGTCCTCGACCGATGGTGACACCGCCTGGTCCGACGCCTACTGTGGTGTCGGAGTTGTACCGTCGGCGATGGTCCCTATCGTAGTCGCGGTCCCGCCCGACCTGAACATCGACGCCTTGGGCCTTGACCGGAGTGACAAGCGGAGCAGTTGTCAGCACCGCTGCGGCAGCCGCCACGGCAATAGCGATTTTCATCATGGGACAGTTCCTTCCTCTTTCTAATCGAAGAGAACGGGCAAGGGCGCGGAGTGTTCCACCGAGGCAGCCGAGCGCGGGCTGTCAATGGCGCGGCGCGGGGGGCGGGCATGCTACGAGATCGCAATGATCTCAAGTTCCTGGCCGGATGTGCCGACGACATCCCCAACAGTTTTGCCCATCAGAAGCCTTGCCACTGGTGATACGAAGGAAATAGAACCGGCCTTAGGATCCGCTTCGTCCTCTCCCACAATACGATATTTCTGTACGCGCCCATCGTCTCGCCTGAACGTCACCGTGCTCCCAAAGGCGACAGTGTCAGTTGACGTCGGATTGGGGATGATCTGAGCCGCCCGAACTCTCGCCGCAAAGTAGCGCGCATCACGCAAGGGAGTTGCTGCTTGCCGCCTGCGTTCATTCACGTCTTCGATCTTCTGCGCGGTCTCGTACGCCTCGCGAGCCTGTTGGAGCTGAAATTCCAGAGCCTTTAAACCCGCTTCCGTGACAAGGTTCGGATGAGGCGAAACCGGGCGGTCGGGAAGCAAAGTCTCCGACGCAGTTTCGGCACTGTCTTCCTTGGTGAAGGCAACGCTCAAGCTCAGAACTCCTTTTAAGGGAGACATGCAAAATGCGATCGGCGACCAGAGCGCAGACTCGTCAAAGGAACTATAGCGCAGCGCTCAACGGCTTTTGACGGGCGCCATTATCAAGTTGTGTATCACAAGCCCCGTGGCAGTCTTCTGCTGCAGACAGCCACGGCTTGATGCGTGGTATTATCTGAGTGCGCGCTCGACCGTCGCATCATGGAGTCGAGCCGCCGCAGCCTTGCTGCGCCGGCAGTTCCTCGGCATTGGGGTCGCCCGGTGCCGTCGCCCAAGCCAGTTCGACGAGCGTTACGGTCCGCCGACCGGCACCGTCGAGTTGGCAAACGATGAGACCCTGCTCCTCGATGTAGGTCAGCAGACGCCGTGCACGGCGCAACGAATGTGAGCCATAGGCGCGTGCAATCGCTGCATCGCCTGGGCAGGGCCAACCTTCCTTCGCGGCGCGGGCGATCATCATGAAGACGCCCTGCATATCCTCCGGCAGAAGTGAGGCGCGGACCGAGACATCCTGCCACCCATCATCCTCTGCCACATCGGAGCCGAGCCCGGCGCGGGCGCGCGTCAGCATGCGACGGAAATCACCCAGCTCCGGCACGGCCGAACCGAGGCCCTCTATTCGGCAGCGGACCACGAACTCCTGATAGAGGACGCCGATGGCGCGGAATCCGGCCTCGGGTTCCGCCATGACGGCGCGCAGAATACGGTCCACTCGCTCACGCCGCTCCGCCAGTTCCTCAGCGCCGAGCGGCTGCTCCGTCGCTTCGGGACGGATCTCCAGCGCCGCGGCTTTCGCCGCCATGAGCTGACCGAGGAGGTCTGGCGGCGACCGGCGCTGGGGCCGATTATTCTCGGGCGGCGGCGCTGCCAGGATGATGGCGCGTGCGTCCAGTGTCGCTTCCGGCAGAGGCATCAGGCGCGGGGTCGCGTTGCGCGGCGTGGTGTCCGTTGGACCAATGCGCAGCCCCAGCGGACGACGGGAGAGGGCCGGTCCCAGCGCCATGAATTGCCCGCGCTCCAGATCCCGGAAGGCCTCTGCCTGTCGCCGTTCCATGCCCAGAAGGTCGGCTGCGCGCGCCATGTCGATATCCAGAAAGGTTCGGCCCATGAGGAAGTTGGAAGCCTCGGCCGCGACGTTCTTGGCGAGCTTCGCCAGTCGCTGGGTGGCGATGACCCCTGCAAGCCCGCGTTTGCGGCCACGGCACATCAGGTTCGTCATGGCGCCGAGCGACAGCTTGCGCGCCTCGTCCGAAACCTCGCCGGCGACTGCCGGCGCGAAGAGCTGCGCCTCATCCACCACCACCAACATCGGGTACCAATGGTCGCGGGCGACCTCGAAAAGCCCACCGAGGAAGGCGGCGGCGCGCCGCATCTGGTTCTCGGCGTCGAGCCCCTCAAGATTGAGCACCGTGGAGACGCGATGGATGCGCGCTCGCTCGCCGGCGACCTGCAGGCCCCGCTCGGTATGGTCCTCGGCATCGATCAGGAGGTGGCCGAACCGGTCGGAAAGCGCCACGAAGTCGCCTTCGGGGTCGATGATGGTCTGCTGCACCCAGGGGGCACTCTGTTCCAGCAGCCGGCGCAACAGATGGGATTTGCCGGAACCCGAATTGCCCTGCACCAGCAGGCGGGTCGCCAGCAGTTCCTCAAGGTCCAGGTTAGCCGGGGCGCCTGCCGTCGTATGTCCCATCTCGATCGCAACGGTCATGTCTCGACTCAAAATCTTCCTAGGCGGGCGGGCTTAACAACCCCATCGCAGCCCGTCGAGCACCCATGGCCGACCACTCGGTGTTCTCCACGGCTGGTCGAACGCCATCAGCCCAGATGGACGCCGACCTAGCACACTTCACGCACCGCAAGCGGCTGCCGAGGTTGTGGACGAAGGTTTTCGGCGAGCGCGTGAGCGCGGCGAGATCGACATCGTTCGGTCTGCGACCTGTATCGACGACAAGCGCATGGCCATTCGTCGAACGGCCGATATTGGCACAAAGCTGCCCGATTCGACGGGGCGGGGTTTGGCCGCTTCGCCCCGAAGAGAGCCATGCGGCGCGTGCTCATAAGCGCCGTTTGATACCCGATCGGCAATGGACTGATAGACGGCCGGGCGTTCTCATAGAGGCGGGCCTGATCCTCCGCCAAGTGTTCGATCGTGTTTATCGCATCCTGTTTTGATTATTTCTGGCGAGAGAATGGTACGATGCTGCGGGCATGTCGGCGCGGGCTCCGCGGCTGGGAACGGTTCGCGCTATTTCCTTTCGACGTGGGCACGGATCGCGTTTGCGTTTGCATCGATCCAGCCGTGCCTGCGGGCTTGCTCGATCATGTCGGCATAGGCCGCCTCCCAGGCCGCGTCATCCGGTCGACCGGGCAGTGCAGGGACAAGGTCGATGGGGACGAGCGCATTGCGGTCATCGACGAAAGTGATGCTCTCGATCGAAGCAGGTCGGACGCCGGTCGTGCCTTTCAGCACCAGCTTGAAATTGCGAAAATCGAACGGCTCTGCGAGGCGTACGCCGCCTTCGGGTGTGCATTCCACGATCACCTCTCAATTTCCTTGCCGAGGCCGGAGTTGCGGGTAGCGCTCGATCGGCGCGCAAACGCCGGCGCAATTATCGCGATGCCGTCAGTACGCAGATAGCGACCGAAGCTCGCCGTGAAAATTGACGAGAGGGACGCCATCACCGTCCCGCGTCGCAACGATCCTCCCGATGAAGATACCGTGCGTGCCGACCACCTGATGCTGGTGCAGCACACATTCCAGTGCGCAGATCGATGTTCGTAAAACCGGCACGTCCAGGATTCCCTGATTCCAAGCCGCGGTCTCGAACCGATCGACACCCTTCACACCGCCACGACCGGCGAAACGCAAAGCGAGGTCGTGCTGGGCCATGCCGAGGAGGCTGACGCCAAAGTGGCCGCTGTGGAGAATTGCGTCATGAGTCTCCGAGCTGGTATTGATGCCGACCAGCAGGCAGGGCGGATCGATGCAAAGCGACGTAACCGAGCTCACCGTCGGCGCGGCGGTGCGCCATGCCGCTGCCGAGCTCGCCCGTCAACCCCAGCGCAAGAAACTTTTGTTGGTGCTGACCGATGGAAAGCCCAACGACGTCGATCATTATGAAGGCCGCTTTGCGGTCGAAGACACCCGCACGGCCGTGCGGGAGGCCCGACGTTCCGGAGTTGCGGTGTTCGGCGTCACGGTCGACGCAAACGCCCAGTCCTACTTTCCCACGCTGTTCGGGCGCGGCGGCTACGCCATCGTCGGTAACATCCGTCGACTGCCGGCGGCGCTTCCAGCGATCTACCGGCAATTGGCCCGCTGAAGCGGGCTGCCCAGCGACGCGCCAAGTAACTATTCGTCCCACGGGTTGAATAGCCGCATGCCAAATGACGTAAAATCCTTGATGTTGCGCGTGACCAGCGTGAGGTCTTTGGCGAGCGCGGTCGCCGCAAAGAAGCCATCCATAATGGCCAGCGCAACTCCGCTTCGACGGCTCTGCGCCATTAGGTCGCCCCAGTGCTCGGCAACCGCGTGATCGATCGGCAGGATCCGCTCGGCAAAGCGTGCAGGCAAATCGTCGGCGAGCCAGGCGGTCAACGCGGCGCGTCGGCGGCCGTCGTCCATCAACGCAATGCCGCGCCGAAGTTCAGCGATCGAAGCGACACTGATGAACACCCGGTCCTCGTCGACGGCATCAAGCCAGCCGAGCACCTTCAGATCGGGCGCCGGTCGCTGCACCTCCGACAGCACGTTGGTATCGAGCAGGAGGTTCACAGCGTCACGTCACGCGGCGTGTCGCGCTGGCGGTCCAGCTCGAGATCGGCGCCACGCAGCGGCGATGCGAGCAGGAACTCGGCCAGGGTGCCTTTGCGCGCGGTCTTGCGCGCCCATTCCTCGGCCGAGACGATCACCGCGCTCGGCTTGCCGTTACGGGTGATGGTTTGGGGGCCGGCCTGGGCACGATCAACCACCTCCGAGAGCCGGGCCTTGGCACCCGCGAGAGTCCAGGTGCCGCCAGGGGACGGTGAGGAGGATGTCTTGTTGGCCTTTGTCATGCCCAAACCTTAAGTGACCAATATGACTATCGTGACTATATATTGGCCGAATGCGCCCGCGCAATAGGTAAGTTACGCTTCAGAAAGGGTAATTCGCCCATGGGAGAAACGGTGCTGCACGCATTCCTGCCTCGGCGCGGATCCCGGCAGCCGCCCGCCGTGCGCTTGGCTTTGGCCTCCAATCGGCGCCCAAGGCAAATTCGAACGAGTTAATTAGCCCGAAATTATTGATGTCAGGGAGGTGCCAGACTCCCGCATTCGAAAACGGCGAGTTGGATAAAACTGTAACGGTCGGTTTGAGCCGCAGGCAATAGTCGTCCCGCCAAATGCCCCCGAGAGCCCGCGAGAGGCTCTTTTTGGGGTGTCTGATGTTTTCACGTGATCTAACCAGCGCGTCGAGCAGAGATACGATTGACGGCTTCGATGCGATCGCCAGTGCGCTCGATCGGGGCCTCGATCCCGCCGAATGCAAGAGCTCAAGGCTTGTCGACTTCCTGGCTATTGCGGCCGGCTGGCTCGTTCTTGGGGCGATTATTCTTTACCCCAGCCTCCAACTTGCTGCGATCGTGATCTGCGCGGCCTTCCTCGGCATGCGCTCGTTCGTACGTATTATCCTTGGGCCAAGCCCGGCCGAAAATCAGCAGCCCGAACGCCAGACGATGCTGGCGGCCTAACTATTCGGCTCCGGCGCCATCAGCCGCCACGGCCGGCCGTGGCAGGGTGAGGTCGCCCATGTGCACGGGGTAAGAGTGCGAAGTCTTATCCCACACGAGGGTCGTGCCGGATATCCGGTGGCTCAGATAAATGCGCACGGCGCGCCAGGTCGCGAAGAAGTTGACGAAATTGCCAACGACAAGCCTCGGCGCGGCCATCAGGGCGTGACGCACATTGTAGATCATGCCCGTGAACGTCATTCGGTTGAACAGCCGCCAGACCAGAAACAGGAAGTTCACAAAGAACAGCCACATCGCCCAATTCTGGTTCAGCAGGGTATAAACAAACTGCTTTTCGGGATCGAAGACTGCCCGATAGAGTTCGAATATCGTCAGATTGGCGAGCGCAAAATAGGCGAGCATGACGGCCGGGCTGGTGATGACGCCCTTCCTGTCACGCGCCAGGAAATACTTGGTCCCGAGAGAGCCTTTCCAGCCGTGCTCATGTGAGCCCTGGAATACGATGCCGAGCAACCAGCGCGCGCGCTGGCGATACGCGGCTTCCAGGCCTGAGGGAAAGAATTCGCGGGTTGCCACGGGAAGCGACCGGTAGAGAATCCCCGGGTTGCCGCTATCGATGTCGATATCGATCGCATAGTTGGCCGGATAGGCAATGAATGCGGAATTGAACCCGAGCTCCGAGACGCGGAACGCGATGTCATAGTCTTCCGTGAACGACGATGTGCGGAAAGCCTCGCCGTGATTCTGATCGTTGAGGTGCTGGATCGCCTCCCGGCTGAAGCATGCCGAGACGCCGGCACAGGGAATGACGCCGCTGATCCGCTGCCGGACCTCGAGGTCCTTGGTATGCATCTCGGCGAATTCATCCATGTAGAGGCCCGCGATCAGCGAGGTGATCGGCCGGGAGAACGAGTAAACCGGCAACTGGATGAAGTCGTGGATGTCGACCAGCTTGTTGAAGAGCTTTAGCTCCAGCGGATGAATGAGGTCTTCGGAATCGTGCATCACGAGTCCCGCAAACCTGATCTTGTGCTCGGCCTCGAACATGAAGATGTCGGAGATCGTCTGGTTCAGGCAGTCGGCCTTGCTGGTTGGACCGTCATGCGGGACCAGAACCATGTGGATGTTCTTGTACAGCCCCTGCGCCTTGCGCACCTCGGCCTGGGTGAGGGGATCGTTCAGATAAACGCCGACAAAGTAATGCGCGTGATTGTAGCGCACGAGCCGGGAGTTCGACGAAAGCATCGAAAAAATGACGTCGTGCTCCTTCCAGCACGGCACCATGATGGCGATCGGGCGCTCGGGGATTTGCTCGAGTATTTCAACGCTCGGCAACCCCTTGGACTTGCTGTCCGCCGTGCCGAGCAGCCTGCTGCTCCAGTACATCAGGTCCACCACGAGATCGTCGATGCTGGAAATCGCGATGATCACACCCGCGATCAGCATCAGGATCTCGACGACATAGAGATATTGGAAGATGAAAGGGAGGGCTTGTGTCATTTGTCAGGACGCGTGCTGAAGCTGAACGATATCGGCGGCGCGCGTCTGCGGCGGCAGGCCGAATTGCCGGTAGAGAGCGTCGACGATCCGCTTGCTGGCGTGACCATCTCCATAGGGAAACACCGGCCGGGCCATGCGAGTATATTTCGCCCTGTTGTTGCGCAGTTCGAACAACGCCCCGAAGACCGCTTGGCGGGAAGTCCCGATCAACTCGACAACCCCCGATGCCACCGCCTCGGGCCTCTCGGTTACATCGCGCAACACCAGAACGGGCTTGCCAAGCGCTGGCGCCTCTTCTTGAAGGCCACCGCTGTCAGTCACGACGCACCATGCATTTTGTATTGCGGCGACGACGTCGCGGTAACCCAGTGGATCGACCAGCCTGATTCGGGGATGCCCCGAAAGAATCTCGATAGCGGTTTCGCGCGCGTTTGGATTGGGATGAACCGGAAAATACACGGCGACGTCGGGGGTGAGATCGACGAAGGCCCTGATCGCGGTGAACGCATCGCGTAACGGCGCGCCAAAATTTTCACGCCGATGCGCGGTGAGGAGAATGGTCCGTAGCCTCGGAAAGTCGGCGGGTAGCGCCGGCCTTGAAGCGGCGACTTCGAGCAACGAGTCGATTACGGTGTTTCCCGAAACGATAATCTTGTCCTGCGCAATGTTCTCGCGCGCGAGGTTCTGTGCCGCCGCCGAGGTGGGCGCGCAGTGGAGAGAAGTGGATACGGCGATCGAACGGCGGTGAAATTCTTCGGGGAAGGGCGCGTCAAGGCTTGGCGTGCGCAGCCCAGCCTCTACATGCACAAAGGGAATCTTGCGGTAGAACGCCGCAATCGACGATGCATAGGCGGTGGTCGTGTCGCCCTGGGCCAGAACGCAATCCGGGCGAACCTGCCCGAAATACCGGTCCAGACGGCGAATGAGCAGGCTGGCGAGAACTGACGGCGTGTGACAATTACTTCGATGGCGGATCGAGAGGTCAGGGCGGAGGTCGAATTCGGCAAGGGTGCTGTCGAGAAGATCGCTCTGCTGGCCGGACGTTACGACCCGAACGGTCGCCCATGCGGCATCGCGCAGGCGGCGGACGATAGGGGCCACCTTGATGACTTCAGGGCGGGTGCCAATCACAAAAACAAAAGTGCGGACAGGCGTTGAGTTGCTGAAATGCTCTCTGCGTGGGTGATGCATACCGTGCTTTCTAGATCGCATCGTCCCCACGACACGACAACCGAAATGCCGTTACATCACCACTAAACCCGACGGCACGATTAGGAATCGCCGGCAATCTAGCCCGCAGCCCTAAACCAGACAATTGATTTAAATGGATTTTCGGAGAATACCGTAGAAGTCCGGAGAAGACTTTGGATGCATGGTAAATGCTCGCACGTTTTTTCTGCGAGAGCATAACGCTTAACCATCAAGCGACGCCCGGAATAGATTTCTGACTGGGGCGAAAGCGATCCGGTTGGGGCAGCGTGCGACCGTTACGGATCATGCAACTGCCAAGGCCAGTTAGTTAATTCTGGTTTCGCTTTACAAGAGGCATTTGTGAATTGGTCGTCTGCAAAGCACTGGCGTTCACGCCCCGGTTGTGAAGAGAGCGGTCGGGCGGACGCCCGAAAGAAATGATGATGTCGAGTTCTGCCCTGCGAACCTCTTTGCGAAGCTGCTGAACCTCGAGATAGGTTTTTGCAATATCGATCGGCATAAATGGATCTCAACCCAGCAACCCGAATTGAATTATAAACTTATCAGTCGGGTCACAACGTAACGATGAAACCGGCAATGGCGTACGAGTGCTATGCCATACAAATGGGCTTGCCTGGTATCGGTGATTTTCGCGGCGCTGCGATAGCCGGTGGAAGACTCGACGCTTGCGGGCTGCCGTTATTTACCGCAGGACGCCCTGTTTTACCGCAAAGGCAAAACGATCGACGAATGTCTCAAGGCCGTCTCGTTGATATCCCTCGAGATTCTCGGCGGCCGAGCGAAGGGAGGGGTGCGGCCGCTGCTCAATCGCGTCCAGGTCCGCGGAAACCGCCTCAAGGGCGTATCGCAATCGTCGCAAATCGGAACTAAGTTTTGTATCCACGGCCGCCACCGTTGGAAATAGAATTAATCAATTAAAGTTTAAAGCTAGAATATAATATTGCGGCGGTCAATGCCCAGGGGAAAAGTATCAGCGATTTTAGGGCCTTACCCCGTAAAATCCCGGCTCCTCGCGATTTGATCCGGCGAACGCGTGACATGAAGGTGTCATCCCACTTTTGCAGTCGCTGCCCATGATCCGACGGACGCGACCCGCGTCGCATCGATGCCAATTGAAAAATCAAAACATCGGTCATCGAAAATATGGACAGGAGAGTTTCGTGAGACGATCGTTTCAGACAGCAGCGATAGCGTTGCTGTTCGCCACGGCATTTTCGCCGGCGCAAGCCGTGGTGGTGGGTACGGCCAACCCGAATCCCCTTAACACCAATTCGGCGCCGTTCGGCAGCGCCCAGTCCGGCTACATCTATCAGCAGGTCTATGACGACAGCGCTTTCAGTTCGGCGCTCGCGATCAGCGAGCTGACCTTCTACAACAAGGTCAATCCCGGCGGCACGCCGAATTCAGGAAACTTCCGGATCTATCTGTCGACGACGTCGCAGCAGGTCGGCGCGATCGCCAACAACATTCCGGATTTCAGCTCAGCCACATTGGTGTTTGACGGTCTGGCACCTTCGGTTTCCGATGGCGAACTTGATTTCCTGTTGTCGACGACGTTCAACTACGATCCGTCGAGCGGCAAGAATCTGCTGATGATCGTCACGAACTGGGATCTCAGCTCGTCGAGATCGCCACTGTACCTCGATTCCGACACCACCAACACCGTGACGAGCTCACGCCAGTACAGCGGTCCGAACGGACCCGGTGGCAATCTGAGCACCGGCCTCGTCACCGGCTTCAACGAGCATGTCGCGGCCGTTCCCGAGCCGTCGACCTGGGCGATGATGATTCTCGGCTTTGTCGGTGTTGGATTCCTGACTTACCGACGGCGATACGGCGCCAACGCGGCTGCCTGATCGCATCGCATATTGACCTGGAACGCGAAGGCCGCCTTACAGGCGGCCTTTTCGCGTGTTGCGCGGGACCGCCTGCCACGCCTTTGCTTATGAGCTGGTATACCGCCACACGCTGGCTTCGTAGCCATCGATGACTTGCGTGGTGTGGGTAAACTCCTCGAGCTGACGCAACGGCTCGATGATCTTGCGCGCCACCAGCACGGTGTTGGGTTCGGCGTTCTTCTGCATGTGCCCGGCGACGTCGATGACGCGATCGGAGATCGTCTCGAGGGGAGTCGAGTCGTCGAAATAAACCAGGCCCGCGTTCACGCCGCAACGAACGGCGAAATCCGCCTTGGACAGTTTCACCTCGCGGTTGAACACCTTGAGGCTCTTGATGACGTCCTTGCCTGATTGGCAGGCGTCCTCGACATGGGCAAAGCATGCCATCACGCCGTCGGGCGTCCATGCCGTCTTCAACACGCCCCTGGCGCGAAAGATGCGCTCCACGAGCTTTCGATACTCTTCGAAGTCATATTGGATCGAAGCGGGATCTTCTCCGGCCTTCATCCCCGCCGAGCCGACCACATCGATGGCAAGGAAGGCGACTTCGCGGCCGAACGTGTCGAGCTTCTTCTTGGTCTCGGCAAATACCCGCAACAACTCCTGGCGGTTCACGGCCTTGCCGCTTTCCGCCATTCGCAGCGTTGTTTCCAGCTCGGCGTCGAGCCTGGAGCCCGGCTTCACGCCCTCTTTCCGGCGCCAAGCCTGGGCCGACTTCCGTAACAGCCGCCGGCTCTGGGCGGCTTGCGAGCGCTGGGCGAGGGCGCCCGAGAAAATAGTGACGGCAATGGCGAGGCCGATCAGGATCCAGTCGGATCGATCGCTGCCGGCAATGTTGGTCGGCACATATCGATGCAGCACCGGCACCGATTTACTGAGAATGTATTCGCGCGCCTCGAACAGCTTCGCCGGAACCGTTGCGTTTCTTGGATTGTCGAACAGGACAAACAGCTTCGGGCCCAGCAGAACAATGATCAGGGCAAATGTTGCAACGCCTAGAAGTTTCCTGAGTCCAAACAGCACGTGAACCAGGATCGATTTAGGAGCTTCATGATGAACCACTTTGATTGTCCCCGGGCCGAGCGGGCGAGACGCTCAGCCAGCCGCCCGATCGGCTTATAGCTCGCCATCCGCTTGAGTGGCAAATCACCCCGCGCGGTCAGGGGCATAGTCCTCGAGATCCCGTCGGCGGCGTTGCTGTCAGGTCGATGGTGGCTTTTCGTCCGCGCCGGCAGCGGCCGGCCCCAGGGCGGACATCGCCGCAGCCTTCAAGCGGATCGGATCGCGTTCGCCGTCGCCGGCCACCTTCAAGATCGTTGCAGCGAGTGATCGAAGCTGCTGGTCCGATACCGGTTCGGGCAAGGAAGCTTCGGCACCTTCCAAGGCCTTCGACATCAGCTCGATCGTTTGCGGACCAAAGGAGGGGCCGCCAAATTTGCCGTGGTCCAGCTCCTCGATAATCCGGCGGGCCTTTCCGCGCTGGCCGGCTTCCTCAGCCTCGAGATTCGTCGCGGCATTCTGCGAAGCTTCGGGCTTCGTATCGGACACAGAACTCCCGCCTGGGTGCATGAGCTTTTCAGGCACAAACAGTTCAAGAGCAAATTTCAAGGTGTCTCGAAATCTCATCTTGCTTCGGCCCTGTCGTCACCTCGGCATATGCTTGGCAAGTCTATACGGTTGCGCGGTCGTTGCTATTTCACAAAATCCGAATCATTTAGGAATCCAGCCTTTCGTTTTTTCAAAAAAATGCAACGTTGTTGATCGGGCAGCGGTTCGGTAGGCTGTACAAAACTCCCTTTCCACCGTTGGGCTGGCGGTCTGCCGGTCTGGCGAACAGCGTGGCGAAACCGGTACGCCCAAGGAGACTCGATATGGCACGAGCTTTCAAGGTTCGTTCCGCCGAGCGCGATGCTCAGACCGACAACGAACGGCTCGGCTCAATTTCGGCCGCTATCGAGGCCGCGCTCGCTTCCATCCAGAAGGAGAGGGACGCGCTACGCGCGCGCGTCGATGCGGCGCGCGATCAGGCTGCCTTTGCCACCGGCACTGATTACGATGAATATCTGACGCGGGACGCCAAGGACGCCGCCAGGATCAAGGAATACGAACAGCAAATGGCAAGCGGTGAAAAACGCACGCAGGAGCTGGAACGTCAGCTTGGCGGTCTGGGTGCCGTTCAGGAAGTCTTCAGCCGGTATTTCGCTGACAAGGTGCGGTAAATTGTGCTGCGGAAATCGCGGATAATCCGCGTTTAAATGGTATTTTCGGGATTATACCCGCTCTGAGTGCCGAATATTGAGCCGGGACCGCAACTGCAAATAAGCCGGCCGGCTCGTCAACCCCAGGAAATACCCGACCTGAACGGTGATGAGGGGGAGCGCCACGACGGCCAAACCGTCCAGCAAACCCTGGCCGTTGGCCCAGGCCGAGACGATGTAAGCGCCGGCGCCCAATACCGACAGCGGCAGCAGCGCCAGAATATTAAAATGAAGGCCCACATATATGCCGGCACCGCAGGCGAGAATGGGCAGCATATGTTAACTCGTTCCAGAACGCGGTTAAAAGCGGATTCAAACCGATTAAATGTTGCGTCGCACTCCCGCCGAGTGTATGGTCACTGATATTAACGAAGAGTTACTTGGGCCTTTTAAGGTCTGTCGGATTTATGGTTCGTGGCCAATAATCTGACAGTTGTACCAGTAATACTGCGCGGGCATTTTTCTCATGTCGATCGGGGCGGATATCGGCAACAAGGTAGGTCAGCTCGACCAATCCGCTGGCGGTCCTCCCGCCCGTTTCTCGAGCAACGCAGTTCCCTATCTCTTGTCGACCGCAGATGCGTTCGTGATTTTGCTGTCCAGCGTGGCAGGCGGCATCGGCTATCAGTTGACCGTCGGCAACTCGGTACCGAACATTCTCCCGCATTGCGCAGTCGGGCTGTTGGCGAGCTTCATTCACATCCTGCGCATGAGCGGCAGCGGCTATTACGATTTTCCTGACAGCGCCAAACCGCGCGTCGAGATCGGCGAAATACTGATCTGCTGGTTCACGACAGGGTTGCTGCTCGCGTTCTTTGCCTTTCTGCTCAAGGTCGGCGTCGATTATTCGCGCGGCGCCTTTGTGGTGTTTTATTTCGTCGCGCCAGTAGGATTGCTCGCCGTCAGGAAGGGTACCAAGTTGGCCCTGGCGGCGGCTGTTTCGCGCGGCGTGATCGGCCGGCGGGACATCGTGCTGATCGGCGACTTCCACGAGATCGCTGCGTTGGAGCCGCGAGATCTCCTGGTTTTCTTCGGCACTTCCGAAGTCAGCCGTTTCACGCTCAGTTCGGAACACGATCTCGCGAAGCGCGACTCGACCGACGTCAACGTCATCAACGCAGCCGCAAACTTCGTCAGGCGCAACAATTGCAGGGAAGTGATGCTTGCGATGCCCTGGGAGGACGCGGGCCGGCTTGAGTTCATCCGCGAGCACATCAAGTCGCTTCCGGTTGCGGTGCGGCTCTTGCCGGATATGCGGGTTAGAACGTTGACGAATTATGCGTCATCGGCGCGCCAGCGCGTCCTGGCCATCGAGATTCAGCGCGCGCCGCTCAGTGCCGCGGAACGGTTCGTCAAACGCGTGATGGACATTGTGATCGCGGCGCTGGCGCTGGTATTCTTCCTGCCCATCATGGCGCTCACGGCCATCGCCATCAAGCTGGACAGCCCCGGGCCGGTTATTTTCCGGCAATTCCGTAAGGGATTTAATGGCAAGCAATTTATGATGTTCAAATTCCGCACCATGACGGTGCAGGAAAATGGGCCCGCTGTTGTGCAGGCCACCCGCGACGATCCCCGGGTGACGTCCATCGGCCGGCTGTTGCGATCGGCGAGCATCGACGAATTGCCGCAGCTATTGAACGTCCTTAAGGGAGATATGTCCCTGATCGGTCCGCGTCCGCATGCATTGGCCCATGACAACTATTTCGAGACGGTGTTGAGCGAGTATGCGTTCAGGCATCACGTCAAGCCCGGCATGACCGGGTGGGCGCAATGCAACGGCGCGCGCGGGGGCACACCTACGATCGAGCACATTTCCGAACGCGTAAAGCTCGACCTCTGGTACATCAACAATTGGAGCCTGTGGCTGGACATCCAGATATTGATCAAGACCTTTTTCGAGGTATTGCGTAAGCGCAACGCCTACTGATTGCTATCAAATGAGGGAATCTTCGTCGCGCACTGAACCATAGGTTGCGAGCGCCGTGGCGGGGAACTTCGCCATCGGCGGCTCAGTGACATCAGATGTGCCCGTGCGGTGCCGTTGAGTCTCGGAAAATTCCGGGCCTCCTCACGATTTGACGGGCATATGAACGGTTTGATGCTTAGCAAACCGCATTCTGCGGCGATTTGTCCCCCAAATTAACAATTTTACTGGAAAGGGCCGGTGCCGGACTTATAGTTTGTTACGAATCGTGATGGTCGCGGGTGGGATGAACAAGAAGCCAAATTTCGATGGAATGTCGGTAGACGAGTTATGGCAGCTCCATGAGGAGCTCAGTCAGGTGCTCTCGGTTCGATTGACGTCGGAAAAGCGTGAGCTCGAGAAGCGGTTGGCGCAACTTCGGCGCGAGAAGGAGATGCGTCAAACGGAAGCCGCGGACCCGCAAAGGGCACCGCGTGAGCGCCGCAAGTACCCGCGCGTATTCCCAAAATATCGAAATCCCGAGGAGCCCTCCGAAACCTGGTCGGGGCGCGGCAAGCAGCCTCGCTGGCTCACGGCCGCTCTGAAGACCGGGCACAAGATCGAGGAGTTCGTGATTGGCAAGCCGGAAGCCGGCGGCGAAAGTCCTCGACGCCGCCGCGCATAGCCCTCTTTTTGCTGGCTGCGAGACCCTGTCATCGGAGGTCCCATGAAGCTCGCGCTCTGTGCTGCATTGTCCCTGCTGCTGATCGGAACTGCCGCGGCGGGGCAAAACAACGTCTCGATCGGCAAATTGCGCCTGGCCGATGCCGCCACCGACGCCTGCTTAGCCAATTGCGCCAGCCAGAACGACGCCTGCAAACGCGTATGCCCAACCACGCTCGGCGCTCCCTGCCAGAGCGCATGTGACAGCCAGGCCCAAACGTGCCGGCAAGGCTGCCAGAATAGGTAGCGATGACCGGTCGCGACGCTCTCGATCGGGCGGATGCGCTACGTTGCGACTAGATTAGAGCCTTTTCGATTCTGATTGCATCAGAACCGGGCTCTAGATTCTTGTTTTGACGCGTTTTCTTGACGCGAGCCGGTGTCCACTTCGCTCGAAACGCTCGAACGTAAGCCTTTCAAGATTATTGCCAGCGGAGGTTGGCAGACAGGCGGCCCACCGCAATGTGGTCCTTGAGCGTCTTGAGCCGCATCAAGGAGGACGAGCGAAACTCCTTGTCCGAGAAGCCCATTCCTTTCAGTCCGGCGTAAAGATTTTTGACGGACTGAGCGAGCGGGACCGCGGGAAGATGAGCAGGAGCCAGTTCGGCAAACAGTGAAAAATCAACCTGATAGGAGCGCAGGTCCGGCGGCGCCGCCGTGTTGATGCTCACCCTTGTTCCGGGCAGTTCGGCCGCCACCACGTTGGCCAGGTCGCGTACCTGATAATTTCCCGCGTTGCTGCCGGCGTTGACCACGAGAACCCGTCCGCCTCGGTCGGCATCGCGCCCGATGGCCCATTCAATAGCCCGAGCCATATCCGCGACGTCGATCAGCGGCCGCCACGGCGTCCCGTCGCTGAGCACCGTGATCTCGCCGGTGGCGAGCGCACTAGCGACAAAATCGTTCAAGACGAGGTCGAGCCGCAGGCGATCCGACATGCCGCAAGCGGTCGCAAACCTCAGGCACGTGACCGTCATTTCACCCGCGTTGCTCGCGCGGAGCGCGTTTTCCATGGCGACCTTGGAGCGCGCATAGGCGGTGAGGGGATTGAGCGAATCGCTTTCGCGCTTGGGGCGACCTTCGGCCGCGCCGTAAATGCTGCAGCTCGAAGCGAATACGAAGCGGCCAACGCCGCGCTGCTCCGCCATCTGCGCCAGCGCAACGCTGGCCTTCTCGTTGATCGCTTCGGTGACGCCTTCGAATTCCTTGCCCATCGGATCGTTGGAGATCGCCGCCAAATGGACGACGACATCGACACCATCGAGCAGTTCCGGCGGAAAGTTTCTGATGTCGCCGAAATGCACACGATCCAGCAGTGACTCGGGCAACCTGGCCGCCCCTGTAAGATTGTGGGCAAAGAATGCGGTATCGAAGCCGATCAATTCGGCGTCTGGAAATTTCTGCCGGACGTGGCGCGTAAGGATGGGGCCGACATAACCCATCGAACCGGTAATAAGAATGCGCATGGAATCCTTCTTCTTTACCATTTTTTCCAGGGAGCCTTATTGCTTGACCAGAGATCCTCCAGATGGCGCCTGTCCCGGAGCGTATCCATCGGGTGCCAGAATCCGTCATGGAGGAACACGCTGAGCTGGCCTTCATTTGCCAGGTTCGTCATCGGTTCTTTTTCCCACACGGTGGCGTCGCCTTCGATGTAATCGCCGACCTTGGGCGAAAGCACGAAGAAGCCGCCATTGATCCAGTTGCCGTCGCCGCGCGGTTTTTCCTGGAAGCCGGTGACGCGGGGGCCCTGATGGTTGATGGCGCCGAAGCGGCCGGGCGGCTGCGTGCCGGTCACGGTCGCCAGGCGTCCCTCGCGGCGATGGAAGGCGATGCTTTCGGTGATGTCGATGTCGGCCACGCCGTCGCCATAGGTCAGGCAGAAGGCGTCGTCGTCGCCGATGTAGGGGAGGATTCGCTTGATGCGCCCGCCGATCATGGTTTCTTCGCCGGTGTCGATCAACGTCACTCGCCACGGTTCGGCGTGTTTCTCCAGAACCTCCATCCTGTTTTCGCGAAGGTCGAAGGTGACGTTCGACTGATGCAGGAAGTAGTTGGAAAAATATTCCTTGATGACGTAGCCCTTGTAGCCAAGGCAGATGATGAAGTCGTTGATCCCATGGCTGCTGTAGATCTTCATGATGTGCCACAGGATCGGCTTGCCGCCGATTTCGATCATCGGCTTGGGACGAACGTCGGTCTCCTCGGCAAATCGGGTTCCCAGGCCTCCGGCCAGCAATACTGCGCGCATTAATTTGCCACTCAATACGTTGAGATTAATAGGTTTGGCGATATTCACTACATGAAATGGCGAGGCCATGCGAGGCCGCACCGTCATTTCGTGACAGAATGGTTTATTTGATTTAGCCCGTCAATTTACGGGTTCCTTGGCGGGAACGACGAGCGAAGCGATCCCGCGATAGGGGACGTTGAGATTGAATGCGGCCGAGTAAGGTTGACCGGTTAGCTTAATCGACGGCTTTGATTGAGCCGTTCACGGGTGAAGCTATGATAAAGCATGAAACGAAATCGTCCGTATCGAAAAATCGTCACCAAGCGTAAATCGCGGGCTCGGCCCGAAGATCTCGCGCAAAAATATCGGGAAGTATGCGAACTCCGGCGCAAGCTTGAATGCGTTACAGCCGAGGTATTCTCCTTTCGTCGTCTCAGACCAGTTGAAATGTGAACGCGCCATCGTCTGCGTCGGCGCGGCTTGCCTTGAATGCCGGAGTTCAGTCCGATGAGCCGCGATAACCTGTTTCAGAGCACGTCGTTCAGCCCGGAGCGGGCCTGGGCGGATACCTGGCACCTCTGGACGGTCATGGTCCCGAGGCGCTCGATTACCGGACGGCTGCTGTGGGGCAAGGTGTGGCGCCGGCACGATGGCAGGCGCTGGATCTACAAGAAGTTCGTCGAATACGAGCCCGACGATCTCGTTTAAATGGATTGACTGCTTCGCTCAGGCCCTGCGGGACACGCCGTTACGGCGTTCCGAGCGCAAGGCCAGTGCAACGCCGATGGCCATGACGGTCATCGTCGCCAGCAGACTGGCTGGCGCGGTGCAATTAATGCACGTTCCAACGATCGAGAAGGTCTCGCTCACGGGAGCGGCGACAAGGTTCATCATACCGTCATCCTGATATTCAGGCTCGAAAATGCCGAGCCGGAATTAAATATAGCAGCTCCGTCCCGGTTCAGCCAGCCGCAGCCCTGGTTCCAGAGCGATCGGCGACGAGGCTTGACGCAGGTTTATTAATGGGTCCGAAGCGGACCCATTATCTCGCTGATTAATCTCGCTGCAAGCGCATTTGCGGGCATTCACGGCGCCCGGGGCGTCCGATATTCCGGCAGATTTACTGTCGATTAACCATGATGTTTTACCGAATATTTACGCGCCAAAATGCTCCGCGGCGCGAAGTGGTTGGGGGTTTACTTTGTTGCCTTCTCGTAGCCTTGCGACGAGATTAACCGCCTGTTTGGCGGCAATACACGTTGTGTCGGGCTGCACCACCCCCATCGCGACGCCCCTGACCACGGTGTCGCAACCCAGATTGACGGCGGGACAGCCCGTTTCCCTCGAGCAAACCTATGCGTATGACGGCGGCCCCACGGGCGCCGTGCCGCTTCCGTCACCCTCATCGCAGGCCGTTGCGGTCATGGATGGCGGCAACGGCAGTATGATCGGCGGCACCTATTCGAAGCGGAAGGCCGTCGGCGCTGATGGCAACGTGGTTCTCAATCTGGCCAGCGTTCCCCTTCAGCAAGCCGCCAAGACCGTTCTCGGCGACATGATCGGCGTGAACTACGTCGTCGATCCTCGCGTCGACGGCGTTATTTCCGTGCAAACGACGCGTCCGGTCAGCAAGGCCGAGGCGCTGGAGATGTTTCAGACCGCACTGGCGCCGATCGGCGCGGTGCTGGTGCAGAGCCGCGGCACCTACCGGATTGCGCCGGCCGACCAGGCCGCCACGGGCGCGATCGTGACTGGTGACGGTCCAGCCGACAGCGCCATCGCCGGCAACGGCGTTCGCGTGGTTTCCCTGAAATACGTTTCCGCGACCGAAGTCGCGCGCGTGCTCGAGCCGATGGTGCCGAAAGGCGCCATCGTGCAGGCCGACGATGCGCGCAACATTCTCGCTCTCAAGGGCTCGCCGGCGGAAATCGAAAGCATGCTGGATTCGATTTCGGTCTTCGATGTCGATGTCATGAAGGGCATGTCGTTTGCTGTGGTCCCGGTGAAAACGGCGCAGCCGGAGAAGATGGTCGACGAGTTGAAAGCGATCTTCGCGTCCGAAAAGGAAGGGCCGCTCAAGGGGCGCGTGAGGTTCATCGCAAACACCCGGCTCGGCGCGATTTTGGTCGTAACGTCGCAGCCGAGCTATTTGCCGAGAGCACAGACCTGGATCAGGCGGCTCGACGCCAAGGCGGCCGGCTCCGAGCGGCAGCTTCACGTCTATCAGGTGCAGAACCGGCCGGTGGCAGAACTCGCCGGCGTGCTGCAGTCGATGTTCTCGAACGAAATGAAAGTGGTGAAGCAGCCAACGCGCAGCGTTTCGCCGCGATCGAAGCAGGCAAGCTTCTCCGGAAGCTCCGCCAGGTCGCCCGGACCGGGTGGCTCGGTGACGGATATGGATCAGGGCGCGGCGGCCGGGCTTCTCCGGGGTGGCGTCAATCCTGGCAACAACGATCTGCAGAGCCTGCAGCGCGCGCTGAACAACGAGCCGGATGCATTGACGGCGGATACGATGGAGCCGCCGCCGTCCGCGAACGGAGCGGGCGGCGAACCGCCGCTCAAGATCGTGGCCGACGAGACGAAAAACTCGCTGCTCATCATGGCCAACGACCGGGATTACCAGCGCGTGCTTCGCGTCATCCAGGGGTTGGATGTCGTGGCCAGTCAGGTCCTGATCGAAGCCGTCATTGCCGAAGTGACGCTTAACGACAAGCTGCAGTATGGCGTGCAATGGCAGCTATCGAAGAAGGGAACGCCGACCGCCTCGTTCTCGAACGCGCTGACCGGCGGCGTCGCATCCGTCTTTCCCGGATTCAACTATGCCGTCAACGCAGCCAGCATAGCGTCGACGCTCAGCGCATTGAACGCGATTACACGCGTCAACGTCATTTCGACGCCCTCGCTGATGGTTCTCGACAACAAGACGGCGAGGCTGCAGATCGGCGATCAGGTGCCGATCACCACGCAGACCGCGACCAGCACGGTGACGGCGCAAACGGCGATCGTCAATTCAATCACGATGCAGGACACCGGCGTCATCCTGTCGGTGACGCCGCGCATCAACGAGAGCGGCAGAGTGCAGCTCGAGATCGAACAGGAAGTGAGCGCCGTGGTGAAAACCACGTCATCCGGGATCGACTCGCCGACCATCCAGCAGCGCCGCGTGAAGACCACCGTCGTCGTCAATGACGGCGAGGTCCTCGCGCTCGGCGGGATGATCCAGGAGCAGGCCAGCAAGACCAGTAACCAGATCCCGCTGCTCGGCGATATCCCCGGGCTCGGGGCCGCGTTCTCCAACCGGGGCGACCAGGTTCAGAAGACTGAGCTCGTCATCCTGATCACACCCAAGGTTGTCCGCGACGGCACGGAAGGCCGTCTCGTGACGGAAGAATACCGGCGCAAGATGCATGTCTACATGCCCCACACGACGTCGCGCGAGCGTACGCCGGCCAACACCATGCAGCGGATAATTTCACAGTGACGAAGCGACCCGCAGCCTGTTTGAGGAGTTTCTCGCTGCTGTCGAGCATGGCCTGCGTGCTGGCCGGCTGCGTGACCTATGCCTCTCCGATCATCGACCCGCCGCCGCCCTATGCCGTCTTGCCGGTCGATGAATCCATGAGTTGCAGCGGCATCGCCTCATCCTTCCGTTACGCGGCGCGGCGTGCCGCCCGGCTGGAATATTGGCTCGCGGTAGGGCCGCTGGCGGGCTACGGCTACGAACGCTATCCGCTCGATGCGCCCAAGCAGCTCATCGATGAACGCAGGCGGCTCGACGCGCTGGCGGATCTGCAGCGCTACAAGGGCTGCACCGTGATGGAGCCAGGTCCTGCCGTGGTCGAGGAGCGTTTGAAGCTCGAAGGCTCCGTCCGTCCGCCGCCTCCGCCGGTGCCACCTCTGCCGCCGCCGGTCATACTCAATTCCAAAGGCTAGTTTGCGGCTCTATCGCCGATGCGAAAGCTCAACTTGCTGCCGCGTCGCGAACGCGCAGGCATGCGCGCGCGGTGCCTTGGGGGTGCTCCTGGCGCGCGCTGGATGGATCGATATCACCGCGCCGCCACTCGCGGATCACGAAGGGACGCCCGTTGCCGCCTTCCAGTGAGACCAGCGCCTCGCGGATGAAGCGCGTGCCGTCTGCGGCGCTGATATCCGCGCGGATGGTGATGCTGCCGCCCCCGGGCAACCCTCGTTTGCCGGGAGTCTGCTTCGGCTGGACGTTTAGCAACCTGAGCGTAGCGGGAGAAGCAGCGTCCATGTCGGGCTCAGGCCGTCCGGAGCGAACCGTGACATGGCGAAGCGCTGTCCGAAACAGCCGGGGCGACATGCCGTCGATCTGATCGAGCTGCATCACGGTCGTGAAGCGCGCTTCAGCCGGCTTGGTGGCCGGCGTGGCTTGCGCCTTTGGATTGCGGAATTCGATGACATGCGCGGCGATGCGAGTGCCCCTCGACTGATCGCCCGTGAGCGCGGTGAAGAAGCGCGTCAGCGCGGCAGGGCTCGCCGTGTTCAGGTCGATCTTTCCGGTCTCTTCTTCAACCGTGATCGTGGCACGTTCGCCGCCGGGCAAACGGCAACGCAACGGAAAATTAACGCCCTGGTCGGGCGTTGCCCCGAGCGCCGTAGCAATCGTCAGGTTGACGGCGCTCTCTGCCGCCATCTCGGCCGCGGCCACCGCGGCGTAGTTCGACGACGTCTTGGTGCGGTAACGCGCGCCGACGATGACGGCCATTCCCAGCAGTGTAATCAGGCCCAGCGTCCAGATCACGGCAACCAGCGCGAAGCCCGATTGGCTGGTCTTGCGGCGGGGCAGGGCGAGGCGTTCCGGCCGGCTAGGGACGACAAATCGGTTCGTTCGTGCCTCTGGCCGGTTTGCCACGGGAAGCCTTGCTGGGGGCCGGACAGGCGGCCTGATCTTGCGGCCGATATTTACGCAGGAATGGCAAACAAAGCGTCAAAGCTTTGGTTAATCAAAACCTCCTAGAATCGCGGCGACGCAGACCCCCGCGAGACCGCCGAGCGCGAATGTCATTCGATATCCAGCAATTGTTGCGCCCGGCCACACCTTTGAGCCGGGGAACGGAATGGCCGGGTCCAAGAGACGCCGGCTTCGCGCAGGCGTTTTCCGACCTTCTGCTCGGCAAGGATCTGGTCGATCCCGCCGCCATCGGCCGGGCGCGGCGGGCCGCCGACGCGGCCTCCGAGCGCTTCGACCTCGTGCTGGTCAAGCTCGGCCTGATTTCCGAGGCCGACCTTTGTCAGGCCTACGCCACCTATTGCGGCCTGCCGCTGATCGAGCCGGCGGATATCCCGACGCGACCCGTTCTAGCTGATCGCTTGCAGCTCTCCTTCCTCAAGACCAACCGGATCCTGCCGATCTCGTTCGACGGCCGGCGCCTCTTGATTGCCACCGCCGATCCCTTCGTTGACGAGGCCGCCAAGGCCATCAGCTACATGCTCGACGTGCGCGTCGATCTCGCCGTGATCGCTCCGGCGGAAATCGAGCGCGCCTTGCGGACGCTGTATCAGGACGCGACGTCCGAGACGCACGCCGAGGAAACCGACGGCATCGCGATCGCCGGCAACGATGGCAGTGAATTCGACGTCGAGCGCTTGCGCGATATCGCCAACGAAGCACCGGTCATCCGGCTGGTGAACCAGATCATTGCGAGAGCTGTCGAGCGCGGCGCATCCGACGTGCACATCGAGCCCGGGCGTGATGCGGTGGCCGTTCGTTACCGCATCGACGGATTTTTGCAGCAGGAGCGCCTGGTGCCTGCGGCGCTGCGGGCAGCGCTGACGACGCGCATGAAGATCATGGCCAAGCTCGATATCGCCGAGCGGCGATTGCCGCAGGATGGCCGCATCAAGACGGTGGTGCGCGGCGTCGAGATCGATATCCGCGTCTCGACCTTGCCGACGGTGTTCGGCGAAAGCGTTGTCATGCGAATCCTCGATCGGACCCGGGTGGAGCTGGATTTCACCAAGCTCGGGCTCGACGGCAGGACGCAGGAAAGCCTCCGTCGCCTGATGGCGCTGCCCAACGGCATCATCCTCGTCACCGGCCCGACCGGCAGCGGCAAGACGACGACGCTCTACACCGCCCTGAAGGATCTCAACCGGCCCGAGCTAAAACTGTTCACCGTGGAAGATCCGATCGAGTATCAGCTCTCCGGGATCAACCAGATCCAGGTCCAGCCGCAGATCGGTCTCGACTTCCCAACGGCGCTTCGCTCGATCCTGCGCCAGGATCCGGACATCGTCATGATCGGCGAAATCCGTGACCTCGAAACCGCGCGCATCGCCATCCAGGCAGCGCTGACCGGCCATCTGGTGTTTTCGACCCTGCACACCAACAGCGCGATTGCCGCGATCACGCGCCTGATCGATATCGGACTGGAGCGCTACCTTCTCGCCTCGACGATCGCAGGCGTGATGGCGCAGCGCCTGGTCAGAAAGCTTTGCCCCGCCTGCGCGCGGCCGCACAGCGCCAGCGAACGGGCGCATGGCAAGCTGAAGATGGCGATAGCCGCCCATCCGCAAGTGGATTGGTCACACAGCCGCAAGCCGGTCGGCTGCGAGGCCTGCGGCAATACCGGCTATAGCGGCCGCACCACGATATCGGAGCTCTTGGTCATCGACGACAGCATCCGCGAAGCGATCGGAAGAAGGAGCCAGGACCAGCGCACGGTCGAGCAGCTTGCGCGCGAAGCAGGCTTTCACACACTCTACGAAGATGGCCTGGTGAAGGTCGGGGCCGGCGAGACTTCGCTCGAAGAAGTCCTTCGCGTCACCCGCGCGTCCTAAAGGGAGCACCGGCCCTTGGCAACCTTTCACTACAAGGCTTACACCGAGCGAGGCGCAGTCACCGCAGGGACGATCGTCGCCGATGGCCTCGAGGCGGCGATCGACGCGCTCTACGGCTCGGGGCTGACGCCGTTCGAAACCCACGGCGTGACCGACCAGACCGCGGAACGACCGAAGCCGGCGTCGGCCTCGCAAGAGACGGAAACCTCGATCTGGAAGCGGGAGCTCGTTCAATCAAACCGCTTCAGCCTGAAAGAGCTGACGGCCTTTACGGTTGAACTGGCGTCGCTGATCAATTCCGGCCTGACGCTCGATGCCGCATTCCGGATCATCGCGGGGCCAGGCGCCGCGCCGAAAACCGTCCGCCTTGCCAACGGACTTCTCAAAGACGTGCTGGGGGGATTGCAGCTTTCGGAAGCGATGGCGCAGCGAGCGGACGTGTTCCCCTCGGACTACCGGGCCATCCTGGCCGCCGGCGAAGCCGGAGGGGTTACCGGGCAGGTGTTGACTCAGATCGCCGAACTCTTGGCGCGCCGACTCGAAATTCGCAACAAGATCGCCTCGGCGCTGGTCTATCCCCTGATCCTGATCCTGATGTCGCTGGTGTCGGTGATCGTCATCGTCTTCGTGCTGATACCCAGCATATCGCCGATCTTCATCGACGCCGGCCTTCCGCTTCCGGGTATCCTGCATTTCTTCGAGGAGGTTCAGGACAACTGGCTGATCGTCTTGCTCGCAGCCGGTCTGTTCGGTGCCGCCGGTTTCGTGTTGTGGCGCAAGGCGAAGCAAAATCGCGAGATCATGCTCGGTGCCGATCGGTTGAAATGCTCGCTGCCTGTGGTTGGCCGGCTCATTCAAAACCGCGAAGCCGGCGGCTTTGCGCGGGCGCTCGGCACGCTGCTGGTTGCAAGGGTGCCGTTGATGTCGGCGATGCAGACGGCGCGTGCGCTCGTCACCAACCGGCACCTGAATGCGCTTTATGAGAGCGCCATCAAGCGCGTTCCGGAAGGCACGCCGCTGCACCGTGCCTTCGAAGGGGACGGTCTGCTGCCGCCGGCCTCGCTTCGTCTCGTCGCCGTCGGCGAGGAGTCCGGTCAGCTCGGCCCAATGCTCATTCAGGTGGCCAGCGTGATCGAGGCCGACCTGCAGCGGCGCATCGAGCGCATGGTCGGCCTGCTGACGCCGGCTTTGACGCTGGTCATCGGCGGCAGCATTGGTGGGCTCATCATGCATGTGATGAGCGCCGTGCTGTCGATCAACAATCTCGCCTTCCAATGAAACGCCCCGCACGATCGTCAGCCGGGTTCACGCTGGCCGAATTGCTCGTGGTCATCGGGATCATCGGGCTTGTCCTGGCCGGCACACTCTCCGCCAAACCGAAAGCCGCGGCCACGCGCGTTGCCGTCACGGCGCGCTCCGTCACCGCTACGCTTCAGCTCGCCCGCGCGCAGGCGATGTCGAGCAATGCCGAAACGCTGTTCCGGATCGACGTGGAGAAAGGCCGGTTCGGCCTGCCTAGTTCCATGCACAATCTGCCGCGCGGAATGACTGCCGCTGTGGTGGTTGCCGAGACGGAGCGTTCCGGCGATCTCGGCGGCATCAGATTCTATCCGGACGGCCAATCGTCCGGCGGCGAGATCGCGCTGACGCTGGACGGACGGTCGGCGCGCATTGCCGTCAACTGGCTGACCGGCGAGCCCAGGTTGGTCCAATGATGGGCGCGCGATCCAGGCGAGCGTTTATCAGGCGCCGCGCCGAACGCGGATTTGCGTTGATCGAAATCCTCGTCGCCTTTGTCATCCTGGCGCTGGGGCTCGGTGCGATATCGACGGGCGTGGTGGTGGCGATGCGCTCCGATGCGCGCACGCAGGTCAACCGTGCCGCGCTGCGGGTGGCGCAGTCCCGTCTAGAAGCGGCAGGGGTTTCCGAGGCGCTTGCGCCGGGATACCGCGAAGGCCTGATCGCGAATAAATTCCGATGGCGGCAGACCGTTACCGAAGTTCGTCCGGCCAGCGACACGCGTCCGTCGCAAGGCGCTCGGCTGGCGCCCGCAAATGGCGCGTTGAAGTCGTTCTGGGTCGAAATAGCCGTGGAGGCGCCGGACGGCACCGCCACCAGGCTCGCGGCGCTGAAGCTTGCAGCCGAGGCGAAGCAATGACCCCCGCGATCCGCAACCGGCGGATCTCTCGCGTCGCCGCGCGCCGAAGGAGCGAGCAGGGGCTGACACTGATCGAGTTGCTGCTGTCGCTGGCCATTCTGGCGATCCTGACCGGTTTCCTGGCCGGTGGATTGTCGATGGCACGGAAGGCTTTCGGCGCCGATCGCGTAAGCGAGACCGGAAGTGAAACCAGTGCTGCGATCCAGACCGTGGCTTCGCTGGTCGGGTCGGCGCTTCCGGCCCGGTTCGATGGGGCAGGTCCGAAAGATGCCGTCGGGTTCGATGGCCGTCCGCAGGGGCTATCGTTCGTGGGACTGAGCGAGGGGCGCTCGCTGCGGGGTGGGCCGCACAAGATCGTCTTGCGGCAAAGCGGCGGCGATCTCGTCGTTGATTTCGTCCTGCTTAAGGGAACTTTCTCGAAGGAGAATCCCGAACCTTCATCGACTCGTGTCGTGGTGCTCAGCGGCGTGCGCGAAATTCGCCTTGGGTATTTCGGCGCCATGGACACGAAAGCAAAACCGGCTTGGCGGACGGAGTGGGGTCGCGCCGAGCGACTGCCGGATCTGGTTTCAATCCGGATTGAATTTGAGGATGAACGGCGCAACGAGCCCGCCACCATCGTGGCGCTACGCCAGGGCTAATGCCTGACCGATTTTTTTGGAACATCGTGCCCGAACAACAAGATGAGCCGATAATTGAATGCAGTTAAAGCGGGCCGTGAGGCGCTGCCGAAGCCTCACGCGACCGGGCTGGAGCCCAATGAGATTAGCAGTCGATCGCCTGCCAGGCCGGGTCGTTGACAGCTACTTTGCATGGGGTTGTTTTCGATATTTCGTTTGGGCGGTCAACGCAGCATTGGGCTGGGCGGCTCGTTACCCTTCGTAAAGAATTAGTAAATAGGCTTCGTCCATTCGAATCGAATGTGACGATCATGTCTGTTGCCAATCTGCCAGCCCGCGCCGGTGGCCTCCACGTCCTTGCGGCGTGGGGTCAGGGCTTTGCGCAGTGGTGGCTGTCGGGCTTGCGCGATGCGGTTCCTGCGCGGTGGCGCATATGGGCCGAGGGCGAGACAAGGCCGCAGGTGATGCTTTGGCGGGATGGCGATGGCATCACCTGTCGCCTGACGTCTGCAGACGGTCCGGCGGAAACGAGGATTCCATCGTCTCACTTCAACGCGGCCGCACTCGAACAGTGGCTCGCCGGGCAGGGCGTGTCGCGGGAAGCGACGACGGTCGCGCCGGTGATTTCGCGCGAGCTGTTCTTTCTGCGTGAGTTGAGCGTGCCCAAGGCGGCCTTTGGCGCCCTGCCCAAGATCCTAGACCAGGACATCGTGCGGCGAACGCCGTTCCAGCTTTCGGACATATGGCATGCGGCAACCGCTGTCGGCGGGGAATCCGACGGCGTCGTGCCGATGTGCCACTGGATCATCCGGCGCGATCGCGCTGAGGCGGCGTTGTCGGAACTCGGCTTGACGTCGCGGGATGTCGACTGTCTGGCGGTGGCAGACGCCGGCGGCGAGGCCGTGCCCGTCATCACGTTCCGCGCCGCCAGCGACGAAGATCCTGCCTGGGCGCTACGGGCGGTTCGGCTGCTGGCCCTCGCCGCGCTCGGGGCCGTCGTGCTTGGACTGGTCGTCTTCGAGTGGCGCCAAGCCAGCGTCGCCGCGGCGGTGGAGACGGCACTTATCGAGGCTCGGCAATCCGCCCAAAGCGGTCGCGACGGCATGGATCCGGCGGCGCGTTTGTTCGCGATGAAGGCCGAGACCGGCGTCCTCGCCGTGTGGGATGAGCTGTCGCGCATTCTGCCCGATCATACGTTTCTGACCGAGACCCGCATTGCCGACGGAACGGTGACACTGTCAGGGTTTTCGGCAGACGCCGCGCGGCTGGTTCGCCTCATCGACCAGTCGCCGCTGTTTTCCGGCGCGACACTGACGTCCGCGATCACGCCGGATGCGAACGAACGCAAGGAGCGCTTTAGCATTGCGTTCAAGCTGCGCGGCGCCCGTGCGGTGCGGCCGGCCGCAAGACCCCGGACCGCGCCATGATTCAGAACCTGAAATTGGCGCGCGGGACGCCGTTCCTGGCGTTCAACGCCGCCGCCATCCTCTTCGTAGTCATCTTCTTCGTCGCGCCGATCCTGGCCCACTTTGCCGAGAGGGGCGAAGAGATTTCGGATAATGCGGCGCAGCTTGCGCATTTCCAGAACGTGACGCGCGCGGCAAAGAAGTCGGCAAGCGGCGTCGGGCGTTCCGGCGATCCCTTCCTGCCCGGCAATGAAGAGCGCGTCGCCAGCGCCGACCTGCAGGCCGGCCTAAAATCGATGGCGGCGAGCGCTGGGGTCAATGTGCTTGCCATCCGCGGGCTGACGGGCGGCCGGTCGCAGCAATTGCAGATGGTTGCCGTCAGTGTCGAACTCGAAGGGCCGCTGCGGGCCGTGAGGGACATGATCTCTGCCATCGAGAACCAGACACCGCTGCTGTTTGTCTCGACCGCCTCGTTTCGAAGCCTGGCGGACGGGGAGGACGGCCCGATCAGAGCCGAACTCAGGGTTCACGGCGCCATCCGCAATGCCGCGCAGCCCTCCGCAAGCGAGCAGGCCATGGATGGCCGGCAGGCCGGTCACCGGCCGGTGACCGCGGAGCGCGCGCCATGACGCCGCTGACGCAAATGGTTCAGCTTCGGCTGGCAGGCATAACCGGCTCGCCGTGGCAATTCGCAGCCCGCAGGCTCGCCGCCATGCTCGGGCGGGCCGAGCTGCCCGGCCGAAGCGAATTGGCGGCGCTACGGCCTGCGACGCGCGTTCTCATCGTCGGCTTTGCGGTCTGGATCGGGCTGGTCTGCGTGATCACCCTAAGCGCGGTGATTTCGCTCGAGCTTTCGACGGTCACGGCCCCGATGTGGTTTGGCAGAAGCGGGCCGGCCGCCAAGGCTTCCGATGCGCGGGCCGCCGCGGGCTTTGAGAATATCATCCAGCGCCCGTTGTTCTCTCGGAATCGGCAGGTCTTTGTCGCGGCCGAGCCGGCCTCCGCACCGCCCCCGCCGCCCATGGCGGCGTTGGATTCGGGAATCACTCTGAAAGGGGTGTTCATGAGCGATGGGGTGGCGAAGGCGTTCCTGATCACGACGCAAAGCCCGGTGGGCGTGTGGGTTGAGGTCAACGGGCAGATCGACGGCTGGCGCGTCGCCGTGGTTACGCCGGAGCAAGTCGTGTTGGAGGGGCAGGGCGAGAAGCTGACCGTTCCCCTTCATGCGAGCGGGAGATGATACGCTCGCTTCGCAAGACCGGCGAGCGAGCCAGCCGCTTTTTCGGCGAAGCGCTGGCGTGGCGCCGGGCAGGGCGGCAATACGTCGTCGTGGCGTGGGGCCTGATAGCGGGTGCGGTCTGGCTCGCCATCAGCCTTGCAGATGATCCCGGGTGGGCGCTGCCGGCCGTAGCAGGTTGCTACCTCGTCGTTCTGTTGGCCTCCGTATGCGCCATCGATGGCCGCTACGGCATCATTCCGGACAGCCTGATCCTGGCGCTGGCCGTCGGCGGAGCGCTACAGGCCTATCTGTGGGGCGCGACAGACTTCTGGTGGCGTGGATTTGAGGCTGCCTTGGTCTTTGCGGCCGCGGCCCTGTTCCGCGCCGGCTATCGTTGGCTGCGGGGCTATGACGGCCTGGGCTTCGGCGACGTCAAGCTTGTCGCAGCGGGCACCCTCTGGATCGGCGCGGAAGGCATTCCCGGGTTGCTGTTGATCGCGGTAGCCTCCGCCCTCGTCAGCCTGCTGATCCTGCGATCCGAAGGGCATGATCTTCATGGCAAGCAGGCGATCTCGTTCGGGCCCCATCTTGCCCTCGGCCTTTGTTTGATATGGGTCGCAAGCTCGCTGCAATGATGGCGACTGTCAAAATCGGCTTCGTTCTCTCAGAATAGGGGTTGGCGAGGCCTTGGCTGTAAAGTTGGCGCCAAAGAAAGAGTTCCTGAAGAGCGTTTGAAGCAGCTCGCAGTCAAGCCGATCTTCACACGCATCCGGACGATCCGTCGGAACCCTGGCTGGGCGCGGGAAGCAACCACGGGAGCAACTGAGGTCCGAAAAGAAGGTAGACGATCTTCAGAATTAAGATTGCTACCGAGTAGTTTCGTCGCAAGTGCATTGTCCAATAAAAAAGGCCGCCCGGGGAGGCGGCCTTTGGCATCGTACGTCCGAAACTTAGGCTAAGCGCAGCGCGAGCCCGCTTTGCTTCCGACGATATGCCGTGAAGCCTACGCCGAGGAAGCCCAAGATCATCATGGCCCAAGTCGAAGGCTCGGGGACTGCCGCGGTAAGAGCAATCGCATCCAAAGAACCACCAAACGAATCGCTTGTTCCCACTGCCTTGAACTGAAGGGAATCCGAACCCGTTCCAAACACGTTTACAGTGTACACTGTCCAATCCTGGTTGGCCGCAGTGAATCCGGTAACAAAATTCACGAGCAAACCGTCCCAATACACTTCGATACCGTTAGACGTTGAAGGGATACCGGTACGAGGGGAATAAGCAAAACTCAAGGTGTATACCGTCCCAAACGTCGTAGCGATATTCTGGGCGGCGATACTGTTGGCGGTTGTGTCTAGCTCGACAAAGTTTACGCCGTCATACGCTGTGCCAGCGACGTTGTTTCGCAGTTCGATGCCGTTGGGTCCGCCCGTCCAACCGATCAAATTCGGATAGTAGCCAAATGTGCCGGCAGCCTGCAGGTTATCCTCAAAGCTTCCATTGATAATGGCTGCACCCGCGGACGTGGCGCTCAACGCGAATGCTGCACCAAGAAGGGCGCCAACAACATTAACTTTCTTCATCGTCCACCTCTAATGATTAATCTTATTTAATGAACAGTAAATACCGCGATCGAACGAGTCAAGTCATTTATCGCCGATTTGCAAGCGCTGCCGCCGATTTCGGCATATAACGCGCTATAGAAAGAAAGGCCGTCGCAGGGGCTCGTGAACGCGCGGATGCTGAAAAAGGATTATCGCACCATTTAATTTAGAGCGGTAAACCTACCGAACTAACGGCAAAAATATCCTGTTATTAGTGGTTTGTAATTGTATTTCTTAAGTAAATTCGTTTAAATGGAGGCGATCTCCGGCAGGGCATCCCTTGGTTGCACGTCGAATCACTCTCGGATTCCTTACGCGGAACTGCGCATTTTGGTTGCGAAAACAGCGAGTTTGAATTGGGAGGCTTGCCTAGGCGAACCATAGGCGGCGGGCGGTTCTCGCTAATATAATGCCGGCCGCACCGCCCGCCATTTTCTCGAGCGCATCGATTAATGTGCCGTGACGATCCGGCGTTATGGTCTGCACGATCTCCAGCAGGGCCGCGGCGCCGAAAACGATAACGCACACGAGAAGCGGGCGTCTTGGATAGGCAAAGTCGAAGAGGGCGCCGAGGAAGGCAAACGCGATAACGTGCTCAAAATGCGCGTAGGTCTGCATTGTCGGTCGCATCAGATACGGCGCGAGCTTGAAATAGATTGCATAGACAAATCCGACATGCGTCAGCGTGGCGTAGGCTATCGTGATAACCGCGATCCATGCCGCAGCCATGGCAAGCTGGGTAATACGTCTGCTCATCTTGGCGTTTTGCACCGGGTCAAAAATTCTTTCGCGGTAATATCATCCTTAACCTTACCCTCAGCCGGCAAAGTCATATGCCGGCCTCGGTCGCCAGCTACGGCGGTAAACTTTCCAATAAGGGAAACGGTCGATTGCGGACCGACCGCTTAGGCCAAGTCCAACGGATTTTCGATAAGATTGCCGAAAGAGAAAATCAACAATGTGGGTGGGGTCGGGTGTTTGTGGATCGGCGAAAGAGCGAACGTCGCTCCTGTCATGGGGCGGCCAAGATTCAGTTGGGGGTCGGCTCTCTTCCGCGCGATTGCACGATCACGGATATATCTGAAGGCGGCGTGCGGGTTATCGCTGAAAATCTCGACGTGCCCGCGGAGTTCACGCTGATCCTTTCAACCGGCCGCCCGCGCCTGTGCCGACTGGCATGGCGCATCGGATGCGAGTTCGGCGCTCAATTTGTCGACCATCTGGCCACGGCGCCGTCACACCGTTCCGCTCCGCGGGGCAGCGCGAGGACGCGGGAATATGCGTAAGGCCCACTCAGCTCTGCTTGCGCTCTGTCTAGCGTTTGCGATCGTTCCTGATATCGCGGGGGCAGGCGGCACGTTTGTCGTGGCCCCGGGATTCCGCGGGATTGGCTATCCGGGCAGCTACGGCTACGCGCGGCTCTACGGACATCCATTCGACGACGGCTACGACCATCCGTTCGGCTATGGCGAGTATGCCGAATACGGTCCATGGGCTTATCGCGGCGATGCTGTGTGCTATGTCGTGCGCCGGGTCTGGACCGCCAGGGGCTGGCGACATCGAGCGATCAGAGTCTGCGATTAAGCGCAGGGTTCGATTCGGCGCGACGCGCCTATAAGTCAAACGCCCAGGCGAGGCTATGCAGCAGCAGCCACGACCAGCCGATCATGGCTACGGCAATGGCAAACAGATAGGTCAATCTGGCTAGGCTTGAACGCATGGAAGTTATTTTGCGACAAGCCGATTGATACCGGCCGGCGCCCGTAGCGCGGCCTGGGTCCGGATGACGGCCTGGCGCAGCCTCAACACTTCTGCGTAACGGTCGCTCAGTGACTTCTTCGGCAATTCACGGACGTCTTTGGGTTTGTTCAAACGCTGACGCTTCACGCAATGCTCCGCGGTTCATGCAATCAATTTGGCTAAATATTGCAGCTCGAAAGCAACCATAGTTTCTTAGTTGGGGTTCGCAACGCAACTTGCGCGTTAAGCTTGATATAAGCGCCAAAGGTTAAATCGGGAACTCGGCTGCGAGAGTCTGAGTTAGAAACGTGGAGCAATTTCGGGGCTTGGCGAGGCGTCTAGTCAAAAGCCTGAGGTGGGTGACGAGAAGCCAAGCCGCTTCGGCGTGAGCGGGCCTTCGAAGTCCCTGGTGGGACGGCGGGACCAAATCATGCAAAGGTGTGTTCGCCGACCCGGCGTCGCGTCAGAGCTGGAAGCCGCCTGACCCCGCCCGGTCGTTCGACAATATCGATGCTCCACGGGCCGCAATGGGAGAGCGCTACGATCAGTTGCCGGATACGGCGCAAGTTAGTCGCGCATATGTGCGCCGGCTACGGGTTGCGCGGCAAATGAGCCAAGAGGAGTTGGCGCATGCTGCCGAACTATCCCAGGATCAAATCAGCGAAATTGAGAATGCGAAACACAGCACCACGCTGGACAATATTCAGCGCTTAGCTTTTCCATTGGGCGTGGCCGTTGCCGAACTTCTTGAAGAACAGCGTGGTTGATAGGGGTTGGCCAGCTTCGGTATTTCTACTCACATTTTTCTTCTATCGCTTGGTAGCTAGGGGACCGGATGCGGCTAGTCCTGCGAGTTAATGAGATCGAAGCATACTCGCGAAGCGCTGCGAGCTAACGGCTTATTGATGGGCACCGTCATCGCCGACGTTATGAACCGCAAGCCGATCGAGCACAGCGATGAAGTATTTGCCGTAATTTGAGTCCACGCTGGATGGGGCGGCGATCGAGGGTGCAAAGACAGGTGCTCTCGACAACGGATATTCATCAGTCTTCATGAACGAGTATGGCGAGCCCACCATGCCCTTTCTCATGCCGTCATAGCTGGCCGTCAAGTGCACCAGGAACTTCGGCGTCGTCGCATCTTGCCCAGTGCGACGCCCTATAGATCGCGAAGGGTCCCACCGCCGCCGGTTGGGACCCTTCACTTCAAAACGATACCTGCACAAGATCGCGAAGCGGGCGATCAGCCAAGCCAAGTCATGCCAGCGCGGGCTTGCGCGAACGGCGATAAGCCATAAACCCGAGGCCAGCGAAGCCGAGGATCATCATGGCCCAGGTGGAAGGCTCGGGAACGGCAGTGATAGCCGTCATCGTGCCTCTGAAAACACCATCGCCCGTGAAGGTCACCTGAGTCACAAATGCCGTCGAGTTATTGGGGTCGAGACCCAAGCTTGCGTCGATGCCCAGGACCTTAAACTTGCTGACGCCGCCCGGGCCAAAATCGAACAGGGTGTTGGCGAGGAGATCTGCGGCAAAGACGTAATCGGTTCCATTCCAAATATAGAGGCTGTAGGGGTGCCCCAAGCCGAGGTCGGGCAATTTGACGCTGGCGAAGTTCGGATCGCCGACGCCTACTGAAAAGATATAACCCAGCGCGGCGGCCGGATCCAAGTTGTAGGACTGCCCATGACTGACGTCGATGTGGAAGCTATAGACTGTTTCACCCACTGCATTGAGCGATGAGACCGGCAAATAGATCGGACCATTGGACTGTGTGATCACGCTAGGACGAAAATCGAAAAAGCTGTGCGAGCTGGCGCCTGTGGTCGCATTGCTTGAGATCCGGTAGTCGTCCCGGATAACAACGCCGTAATGACCACTAGGCGAGAGATTGGCCGAAGCGGGTATCGTAAAGCTGGTCTGACTCGACGGAAGGTCTACCCTAAAGATGGTCTGTTTATTGTTATTGAGATCGACGATGAAAATTCTGGTCGCCTGATTGTAGCCGGCCGGCGGCGTGAAGGCCGGCGCGTTCCAAGAAATCGTCGGGGTTGTTGTTGCGTTCGAAGCTCCGCTGATCGCTATTCCCGTAATGAAGGGAGGCGCACCGATGCTTGATTGGATTGCGGCCGTATTGACTATCAGCGTGTTGGTGTAGTTCGGGTTGCTGACGGTGAGCTGCCACGATCCCAGAAGGTTCGGGTTGTACGCGATCCTTCTATCGAAAAGATTCGGGTCGGGGATGGAATTAGCATAAGGAACATTAAAACTGACACCATTCTGCGTTGCAGTAACTGTAGTGTTGGCTCCGAACGTTTGATCTGCAGTCGGCGATGTACTTGGATGAAATCGTCCTCCGAACTCCAAGAATTGAGACGCCACGGGCTGCCCGAAAGCCACGTTCGAGGAATTATATCCAATAAAGTTGAAGGTACCTGGAAATCCGGGCGTTTGGGTATTCTGCACGATTGTGTCGGCTCGAGCGACAGTTGAAGCACCAATCACAACGGCAACAGCAAAGATCCCTGGAAACAGCATCCCACGCGGCGAATTAAATGCACGCATTACATTCCCCCATGCTATAAATTTTATTAAAATCTTGATCAGGCTAATCCCACTTAGACAATTTGCCAAGCGGCAATTTCAATACCCTCCGCGCTGTGACCTGACCAACGAGATCGAGCACGGGCGGTGGATTTTGGCAGACAGGACCGAGGCCACGCTGCGGCAGCTTGGCGAGCGCAACGAGGTCATCAAGGCCGTGCACGGGGCATTTGCCGATCAGGGGCTCTCCGAGGCGCGTGGCTCTAAACAGCCCGCAAAGCGTGCGTCTCGAAGGATGTAGCGCACTGACGCGGCCTGGTTCTCGAGGCCGGAGCCTGTCATCGGGCCGCGCTGCGCGCGCACCCGTTGGCGTTCCTCACCATCAGGGGCTTATGACGCTGATGATCAGCCCGAACGATTCCGGCTCATTTGGACGACGTCGTCGGTACACCAACGGTGTTCGTGCGCCAGCGCCACGTCGAAAGGATGCGTGCAGCCGCATCCGGAATTGCCCCGAAGGCGATGAGTGCGTGATCCAGAACCTGCTGCGCCTTATCATAATGCCGTTGGCGGCAGAGATCGCCGAGCAGGTCAAAGATGCGATCGGGGGTGATGTTCGCTTCCGGATCGCTGATACCCTCATGCGCGTTCGCCAATAGCAGAGGCTCCAGAGCGAGGACCAGAGCTGCAGCGCTTCAGTAAGGCTCTCGACCGAGAACGCATCACCCGGTTGTTGTCTCAGTGCTTGGCTGGCACTACCGACCTGCTGATCGGCCTTGGAGCGCATCTGCGTAGTTGCGCGCCGATAGGCCTCCAGCAGGAGAGAGTGCGTTTGGATGAGCGGCCGTTGGCGAGTTTCCAGGATATGGCGGGTGGACTGCAGTAACGGCTCTGCTGCGCTTTCAATTGGATCGTATGCTCCGATTCTTCGAACCCGCTTTCGTTCGCAATTCCTTTTGGTATGGCTACAATTTTTGGGAAACTCTAGAAGACTTCGATCAATCTCATCGACGGACATAACGCAGTCCCGGATCGGATTTGAAAATCACGAGGTTACGGCCGGATTCTTGACGTCGGTCACCTTGAAGCCTTTGAAAAACACGCTGTGCCGGATTGAATCGGAAAGGTGCTGAGGAGGTGTGGTGTCTTGCTTTCCCGTGAGAATGACCCGCAGCCGCCAGAGTGACAGGCCTATAATTCTGCAAATGTCGACCATGGCAGCGTAAAGCACGCCGTAGTTCTTCAGGAAGTGACGCCTGCGAGCTTCCAGGAGATAGGATGGCAAACGCTTGGGCTTGTTGTTCACGCCGGTCGACTGGCCGACGAGGTGGACCACACGGCTTGCTGGAACGTACCAGGTGGGCCAGCCCTGCTTTTTGGCATTGAAGCAATAGTCGATGTCGTCGAAATAGGTGAAATAACCTTCGTCGAGCAATCCCGTCGCTTCCATCGTCTCGCGCCGGATGATCATGCTGGCGCCGGAAACCCAATCCGTCTCGAAGGCATGATCGACCACGGGCGGGGCCACCACCCAGCGGCTCAAGAGCTTGCTGACCAACCCCAGCTTCAGGCTGCCCTCGAACTCTCCGAGCGGCGTTTGAAAGCGAAATGCGGACCGTTGCGGCGTGCCGTCAGGATCTTCGAGTCGACTGCCGGCGATACCGACTTGCGGGTTCGTGTCCATGAAATCGACAAGTGCCTTGAAGGCGTTCGGCCGGACAATCGTATCGGAATTGAGCAACAAGAAATATTCCGGCTTGTCGGTTGATTCCAGCGCCGGTCGCAGGACCGCATTGTTGCCGCCGGTGAACCCGAGGTTCACGTCGAGCGCCTTGAGCGTGCACCAGGATGACCAGCCATTATCGTCGATCGCCCTCCGGAGGAGCTCGGCTGAACCATCTCCCGACCCGTTCTCGCAGATCGCGACGTGGATGCCGGGGACGCTGGCGATCTCCTTTGCGACCGAGTGCAGGCAGTCGATCGCAAGCTGGGTGACGCGGTAGTTAACAATAACAACGAGCAATTTCACGGTGTGAGACCAATCGGTGCAAACAATCGGCGATCATTAGTCTTGCGGATCAGAAAAGAAAAGGCATCTTTGGGGCCTTGTTTAATGCAATGGGATAAACGTTAAAGCCGGCCTTTGTGCCTGTGGCGTTAAAATCCCCGGGGCGGGCCGGGCCTGGCAAGTCACCAACCTTTCCATCTTGGCGGACGTTATCGCAATGCCGGCGGAACCGATGTCGATATCGGCGACAGCGTACCGCGGAATCCCAGCCTTCGGCGCAGCCGGTCGATCAGGAGATAGATCACCGGGGTCGTGTACAGCGTCAGGATTTGCGAAACCAACAATCCGCCGATGATGGTGATGCCGAGCGGCCGGCGCAGCTCGGTGCCGGGGCCGGTGGCGATGACCAGCGGAATGCCGGCAAACAAGGCCGCCATCGTCGTCATCAGGATCGGCCGGAAGCGGGCGCGGCAGGCCTCGAAGATCGCGTCAGCCGACGACAGGCCGCGGTGGCGCTCGGCATCGAGCGCGAAATCCACCATCATGATGCCGTTCTTCTTGACGATGCCGATCAACAGAATGATGCCGACAAAGGCGATCACGGTGAGCGGCGTATTGGTCACCTGCAGCGCCAGCAGCGCACCGAGGCCTGCGGACGGCAGGGTCGAGATGATCGTGATCGGATGCGCCAGGCTCTCATAGAGCACGCCGAGCACGATGTACATCGCCACCAGCGCGCCGAGGATCAACAGCGGCTGCCGCCCGCTGGTCTTGTTGAAATCGCCGGCGTTGCCCTCAAAACTGCCGCGGATGCCTTCGGGCATGTGCAATTCCTCGACCGCGCGCTGGATATTCGAGATCGCGACTTCAAGCGGCACATTGGGAGCGAGGTTGAACGACACCGTGGCCGACGGGATCGACTGGGTATGATTGATCGCCAGCGATGCCAGGCCGCGGTCGTAGCGGACGACGGCCGACAGCGGCACCTGCGCATCGTTGGCGCCCGCCGCGAAGATGCGCTCGAGGTTGGACGGATCAGCCTGGAATTTCGGATCGATTTCCAGCACCACCATGTACTGGTTACGCTGGGTATAGATGATCGAGATCTGCCGCTGCGCGAACGCGTTGTTTAGGGCATCGTCGATGTCCTTGACGCGGACGCCAAAGGTAGCCGCGGCGTTGCGGTCGATCGTCAGCGTGAGCTGCAGCCCGGCTGCGTCGCGGTCGGTGGAGATGTCGGTGATGCCTTCGATTGTCTCCATGCGCTTGGCGACGATGGGGGCCCACTTCTTGAGCAGGTCGACGTCGACGCTTGAAACCGTATACTGGTAACTAGAGCTGCTGCTTTGACGCCCGCCGGCACGAACATCCTGAGCAGCAAACATGTAGAGCCGCACACCCGGCATCGTTTCCAGCTTCTTGCGTAGCCGGTCGATCACGGCTTGAGTGCTCAGTCCACCTCGCTCCTGCGGCGGTTTGAGGCTGATGAAGAACAGCCCGCGATTCGCCGTCATGCTGCCGAGGATCGATCCAACCCCGGCGACGGCGTCGTCGGATTCGATGACGTCCTCGAGCTGTTGCTGAAATCGGGTCATGGACTGGAATGACGTGTCCGATGAACTTTGCGAAGCGCCAACGATGAGGCCGCTGTCGTCGATCGGAAAGTAGCCCTTCGGGATCTTAATGTAGAGCATCACCGTTAACGCGATCGTCGCAAAGAACACCAGCAGGGTCAGGAACGGGAAACCCAGCACCGCCCGCAGCGTCCAGGCGTAAAAGGCGACAACGCGCGACAGCGTGCCCTCGACCAGCCGGTCGAACCAGGTCGTACGGTTGGAGGTGGTCTGCTTGATGTAATGCGCGCAAATCATTGGTGTGACCGTGAGCGAGACCACGGTCGAGACCAGGACGGCAAAGGTCAGCGTCAGTGAAAATTCGCGGAGCAACCGGCCGACAATCCCGTCCATGAAGATCAGCGGCGTGAACGCTGCGATCAAGGACAGGCTGATGGACAGCACCGTGAAGCCGATCTGCTTGGCGCTTTCGAGCGCCGCCGGATAAGGCGCCATCCCGCGTTCGAGGTTACGGTACATGTTCTCGATCATGACGATGGCGTCGTCGACCACGAAGCCAACGGAAATCGCCAGCGCCATCAGCGACAGATTGTCGATCGAGAATCCGGCGAGCCACATGCCGGCGCAGGTGCCGGCCAGCGCCAGCGGCACCGAAACGCCCGCCGCAATCGTCGGCGTCAGCCGCCGCAAGAAGATGAATACGACCATCATGACAAGAAACGCAGCCGCCAGCAGCGTGAACTGCATGTCCAGCACGCTGGCGCGGATGGTGCCGGTGCGATCGACCAACGTCGATATCTCCAGGCCGGAGGGCAGCCATCGCTTCAGCTCAGGCAGCAAGGCTTTTACGCGGTCGACGGTGTCGATCACGTTGGCGTCGCTTTGCTTGGTGATTTGGATCAACACCGCCGGCTGCTTGTTGAACCAGGCGATCGAGCGGTGGTTGCGGACGGAATCCTCGACCTCGGCGACGTCGGCCAGGCGGACGAAATTGCCGGCCGAGCTCTTGACGATGACGTCGCGGAATTCGGCCGCGGTGCGCATCTGCCGGTTCGTCGAGATCGTCTCGCTCTGGCGGCCGCCATTGAAAATCCCGACCGGCCCCAGCGGATTGGCGTTGATGATGGCGAGCCGCACGTCGTCGGTCGCGATCCCCGCGTTCGACAGCGCCACCGGATTGAGCGCGATCCGCACCGCCGGCTGGTCGGCGCCGGAGACGGTAACTTCGCCGACGCCTGGCACCTGCGAGATGCGCTGCGCGATCACGGTGTCGGCGACGTCGTACATCGCGCTCGCCGTCAGCGTCCTTGACGTCAGCGCCAGCACGAACATCGGCGTCGCCGAGGGGTTCGCTTTCCGGAATCGCGGCAGCGCCGGCAGGTCGCTCGGCAGGTCCACCAGCGACGCATTGATCGCCGCCTGCACGTCGCGCGCCGCACGGTCGATGTTACGGCCGATCGAGAATTGCAACTGGATGCTGGTGTTGCCGAGCGAGCTGGTCGAGGTGATCTGCTCGATGCCCGCGATCTGGCCGAGCCGCCGTTCCAGGGGCGCTGCGACAGTTGCCGCCATCACGGCGGGGTCCGCGCCCGGGCGGTTGGCGAACACCCGGATCATCGGGAAGTCGACATTGGGCACCGCCGAGACCGGGAGGAACATGTAGGCAACCATGCCGATCAGGAAGAGCCCGATCGCCAGCAGCGTGGTGCCGACCGGCCGGCGGATAAAGGGCTCGGAAATCGACGCCATGCTCAATCACGTCCATGGCGCCGGCGGAGCGGGCGCCGCATGTGGTGCTCCAGTCTTTCGAACCTGCCGGAATCCCGGATTAAATGGTTGGCCCGGACGCCGTCAGTTTAAGTTGGTATTTACCAGACGGCCGCGGCCCTGAATAAGCCCTTCCGCAAATATAATTAGCTTTCCGGATAACCGTTACTTGACGTTGACCGTCTTCCGAGCGGGTTCCATTCGTAAACTCTTTGAACACCAGTGGCCAACAGTATCGTTCGCGGAAATTCACGAAGATGAATTCAGGGGCGATCAGGATGTTGGCCAAGATGCTAGACCGGGCGAGACCCCGTGTCGGGAGGCGGTTCCGGGGCGGGACCTTGCGGTCCCGCGACCGTAAAAATGCGGGTTATACGCTGCTCGAACTGCTGGTCGTGATGGGCATTCTGGCGGTTCTGACGGCAATCGCGACGCCGCAGTTGATGGGTTATTTCGGCAAGGCCAAGACCCAATCGGTGCAGCTGCAGATCGAGAATATCGGGACCGCGCTCGAGCTCTATTATATGGAAAACGGCGCCTATCCGAGCGCAAGTGTTGGGCTGAAGGCATTGGTGGAGCCCACGCCAGAGGCACCGCGGTGGAATGGGCCCTATCTCAAGAAGGCCAAAAACCTGCTTGACCCCTGGGGACGTCCATACCAGTACGCGTATCCCGCTTCGAACGGGGAGTACGAGGTCTATTCACTCGGTCCGACCGGCAAGGCCAATTCGGCGTCGGCTGCCCAGACATCGGTTTACCGAAGTGCGGGAAGTTAGCGCGATGGAGCGATAGGCATCGCCGGCAAAAAAGTAGGAGGCCTCTCACGAAGCGAGATGCCGCGTGAGGACGGGCCGACATAGCCCACCAAAAATCGCGAAAACAACCCCATGCAAAGTATGCCTTTGCCGACGCTGGAAGCGCTGAAGCTGCGCTGATTCCGGGGCGCTAACATCGTAAGCTGCTAGCGGCGACCGCGCGCGGCGCCAACAATCTCAATTAGTCGTTCTCCAAATTGTTGCATTGTCAAATGGGATCGCACGTAGGCAGCGCCTGCGCGCCCCATGGATCGACGCAATTCGGGATTCTCCCGAAGTTTGACCATGGCCCTTGCGATAGCTTCCGGGTTCTCCGGCTCGACGAGAATGCCTGCGCCAATCGCTTCCAGATCAACGATGTCGTCGAGGCTGCCGGTGCGCGTCTTGATGATGGGTAGGCCGACGGCCATGAGTTCGAGCATATTCGTCCAGCCCACGGCAGACCGCTTTTTCTCATCACGCTGCAGCACCAGTAGCGCTGCATAACTGCCCGTGTACAAATCTCGGACGCCCCATGGAGAAATGAATTGATCAACTACTTTCACGTTCGAGAGAGAAGTCGAAAAGTGTTGACCCCTGGCGGCGATTACGACCCGATCCTCGACTATCGCGGCGGCCTTCATAAGTGTCTTGAAGTCTCGGCCGGTTACTCCCGAGGAAATAAAGTGCTCTCCAAAAGGCTCAAGCGGCTGATGAAGTTTAGAGTCGGGGTCAATACCCCACGGGGTATAGCGTACATGTACCGAGTCAAGCGTCTCGAAACGCGAATATGCATGTGGGGTCATGCACAGCAGCCCGAAGTGGCGTTTGGGAGCAAATAACGGCTCACCTGCGTAGACTAACGAAACGAATGGTGTATCTCTTGACCGTAAGAGACTTTCCAACGGTGTGCGGATCAAACGATTGTGGTTCGAATAGATCAGATCATACCCAGAAGTGTCTGGCAGACGCCAATCCTGGCCGAATCGTTCCCACCTGTTGTGGTATCGACGCGCTACCGCTACTTCGACATTGGCCCCCAATAGCTCCTTGACACCCCAAGCATGGTGTTGATTTTCACCCAGCTCCAGGACCTTCGCAATCAATTCCGCATCGGTCGCAAATGGAATCATCAGGATGCGCGAACGAACCTCTTGTGGCGTGAACGTAACGAGATGCTTCTGGTGATTAACACTATACTTCATGGCGTTCTTGGTCCTGGAAATCGGGCAGCGACGACCTCGATCGGTTGACGCAGATGCAGGCGCGAATGTCGGTCATCCTTGACCGGCCGGTGATCAGCGCGACTCGCTGCTTGAGCTGCAAAGTCCAAAAAGACCTCACTGAATGCTTTTATCCAGAAGATCTATCGTGTTTAGTAGGTCGTCGATCGGAAGATAGAAGCCTTGATCAAGCTTTTTGCCTACAACCACGCCGTATTGCATATTTAGCGCGCGTGCCCAGTCGAAATGCGAATTGAAAAATCGCTCGGGAGGTTGGATGACTAATATGCCTCCGCGATCATGTAGCGTGAATAGAGCATGGGACAATTGGCTACCCTCAACGCTGATGATTATACGCGCGCCCAATAATTCTGAGACCAATTGAGAAATGTTTAGTGTTTCTGCCCTCACGACAACAACACCCCGCCGGCTGAGAGCCTCGGTGATCTCTTCTTCGTTGAGCAATAGACGTTGCTTTCCTCCAGATCCGCGCATCAGGTAGACAATATGTCCGACCCTTTTTGGAGTTTGGCTGCTTGCGATTCGCACTCTGAGCGCCCGAAATCTTTGTGCTTTGTGAGCATTCTGGTAGATATCATCGAACAGAAAGAGCCGCTTGATATGCGCTCTTCGGAGCTCAACACTTCGTTGTTCGAACTGGTCGAGGTAGCCCTTTCGGTCCGGCCAAAGCGGAGTGGGCATACTCAATGGCGTTCCGAAGTTGCACGCTATCAAATGGGTGGCGCAATCATCGCGCAGCCAATGCCCAAAGAAATGGCAGCCGACAAACGAACTTCTGAGTGCAGCTTGATCGTATTCAACCCATGAGGCCTCGTTCGACTGGAAAACTACATCCTTATTGAAATACTTGTGCCGCCCCCGGCCGTAGAGGGTGCCATTGCTAACAATAACATCGTCTAGGACGTATTGAGTGGTCGGTCCGATAGTGCGAGGGGCCCCTTTTAGTTGCGCGACTTCCTGCACAGGGTCGAGTTCAAAGCCGCATGCGATCACACGTTCATACTGTTCTGGAAGCGCAATGCAGGGAGACCCGGAAATAATCTCTGCCGGGTTCAGCGTTTCGATCGAACTGGCCGACTTGAGAAGGTCGACGTCGACTCCAATACGGCCCGCCAGCCCGGTCCTAACTCGTTCAAAAAGAAACTTTAAGTGTCGTGCACTCATCCCTGCGCATATCCTGTTCCGGGGTCACGGACCTAATATCGAGCGGTTCGATTGATGTAGAAGAGCAGGCAACAGTTTGTCACTAGCGCTGGACAAGCTATCCTTGTTTACCTCAGTAATACTGTCTTCGGAAAGCCGACGGTTCGTCACGCACCAAAGTGGAACATATCCGCAAGCCTCCGGCTCGTTCTCGGCTCAAAAAGCGAGAAGCCATTTTGTTGATGGGCGAATGCGAGTTCTCGCGCGAGACTTGCCTGCTGGTGGAGGACTGCGCGGGCAGAGGCTGTAATGCACGGAAGGATGGCAGAATTTCGCAAGAACAGTAGTTTCAACGAGTCTGCTTGCCCTGAAGCGCTTAAGCGCCTGTGTTAGGTATTTCTAATCATTGTGGTCGGCTCAACCGCTAAGCTGAACCGTTAAAGTCGACTGTTGCCTTCCAAACCGGATTGGCGGTGTCGACCTTGTTTCCATTGGCCACGGTCGGCCAAAATCGTATTCCGGCCCATGTCCCGTACCGGCTGCTCGCGCCTCCTTCAGTATATTTCGCCGGGTGAATGCCACCCACGGCAATGAACGCGGCATAACCAGCTGCATAAACAGCGCCCACTTCCGGCGAATGGCCGCTGTTCACAAGATATTCGGTGAATTGAGCTTGTCCGCCAAACCCAGTCAGGTAAACGTCTCCGACAAAGTGCGCCCCGCTTTCATACTGACGGAGATCCAGGCCATTCGCTGTTGCCAGGGTCTTTAACGCCGGCCAATATGTTGATCGAAGGTTGGCGACATTTATGGGAGAAATAAAGCCTTCCGAGCAATTGCCCGTAAGCAGGCTCTGCGCGAGTTGTTGATTGAAGTAAGTATATTTGGTCGGATAGGTCCTGGGATCGGCAACGAACTTGGCATTGCTCTTGTCCATGATCTCGAAGATCAGCGATTTCACCGAGTAATTATTTCCGTTGCCCGTGGCAAACGCGGCATATTCGGTCGCGTCGACACCAGACAATTCGTAGCGATCAGCCGACGCGTTGGATACCGTCACGATCTTGTTGTTCAATTGAATCATTCCATTCACAAATAGTTTTAGTCGCTGCCCATTGGTGTAGCCATGCCCCTTGGAAAAGACGACCGCAGGATTTGTACTCGTTATGGAACTGATCGGCTTGCTTTGTTCGAAATATCCAAAATATCCGGTCGCATAAACGCCCTTGAAAAGATCGCTGACGCGCAGGGAAGGCGCTGTCTTGCTTAGGAGATAATTGATTCCAACCAGCTGTTGTTGCAAAGGGCCGATGGAAACCGTTTGTGTGTTGATGCAGCCGCGCCAGCGCGAGGGGTCGTTGTAAATCGAACGAACGATCTGCATGACTTGAGCGGCGCGATAACCATACCACTTGTTGAAGCGTGCGCCGTCGTTCAGCCAAATCGCATTTCCCTGCTCGAGGCAATAGCTCGCTTGCTGGAAGCCGAAGTGCCAACACTCGTTACTGAACTCGTAGGTTACCTCGACCTTGGTATTGTTCCTCATGTACGTGGTAAACGCGCTAACGAACGCATCGGTGCATTTTGCTGGAAAGCAAACGTGAACCTTGCAACCGGTGAGGTTCGCAACCTGGCAAATCAATGAAGGGTGAATACCGCCCTTGGGGCCGAAGCCCGATTTGGATGTAAGTGCCGTGCACCACCGGTAATAGTTCTCATCGGCAAGTTGAGCGAAGTCCTTCACCTCAGAGTTGTTTATGTACTGCCAGTCCATGAAACGGAGGAAGCCAAATTTCTTGATGACTGCCAGCCAATCTGGATTGAACTTTTCGCCTGCAGCGACGTTCACGGCATAACGCTGCTGATAGATCCGGATGTTTCGGGGAGGGTCGTTTCGGTTCTTCAGAGTCAGCGTTAACTGTGTATTGCCGGGGTTTTTGCCCATCGTGAACGTGATCTTGTTCGTGCCGACATTCGATTGCGTGCCACCCGATGTCAGAAGGTCGATGCGTCCCGATGCGCTACCATCCCATTCAACGACCCAAGGCTCCCCTGAATAGTCGCAGCCGGCGTTCACCTGGAAATCGTTAGGGGGAGCAAAAAAAACGCTCTTAATGGCCAACAAGTCTGCGGGGGCGGGGGAAACTATCTCCCCCGTCGCAGGTGAGAGATAAATGCCCGCGTCCCACACCGCTTTTCCTGACAGATCTCCGCCGGCGATGCGGCTAATGGTCGGCTCTTGCGCCGTCTTCCACCAATTCAAAAATGGGCTAAATCCGATGTAATAGGTTGGATTGGCCAGGCCAAGGGTAATCGATTTATCATTGGGCGGAGGAGCAGAAGTGCCAGGTGCAGCCCTGAAAACAGGTGTCGCGGCATAGGCGGCGGCTGGCAAGGGTATTGCAGCAGCCGACATCAGCTTGATGATCTGTCGCCGGGTAAGAGAAGGAATCTTCATCGTCACCGCCAGAAACGAGTTGCCTGTCCTTCATAGCCGGACGAATCGATTTTTATAGGTTGCCTGTTCAAATTGCAATGTCATACTAAGCTAAGCCACTGATAATTAGAGATAATATGAGTTATCTCTGATCTTGAAGGTTGTAAATTTAGGTTACTTATTTAACTAATATAAGTGTTACTATTCAGACTTTGGCGAGATAAGAGCGCTGGAAAAGAGAATCGGATTTCGTCGGCCATTCCTTAAGTTGGATACCTGGGATACGATCATGTAATATGCGCGTACTTATTGCCTCAAATGATTTGACTTTCAATCCATCGCTTGTGTCTGCTTATCTGGAGCGGGGACATGAGGTTACTACCGGCGTATCGAACTTCGCCCTGCGACTAGGTAGATACGACATCGTTCACCTCCATTGGCCAGAGGAGCTAGTTGGATTCGGGGCTAACTGCTCTCATGTTGGGCGAACCGCAAGCGCGTTAGACTTGTTGGAGTGGTGGTCTGAACGCTCCGTTATCGTCGCGACAGTTCACAACCTTATCCCGCATGCAACTGAGCGAACCGATGGACCGGAGGCTAGATACTTCGAAGCATTCTACAAAAAAGTAGACCTGATCTGTCACTTCTCGAACCACTCCCGACTGAGGTACTCGCAGGTCTATCCGACGCTTAACTCCTGCGTCCACGTCGTCCACGGACTAAATAACTTCTCTCACCTTAAGGTGTTCTCAAAAGGGGTCGATCTAGCGCGTGATCGCCTCAAGTTGGAAAGAGCGCGCCCCGTCCTAAGTGTCGTCGGCGCAATGCGTAAGGTCGAAGAACTGCGCCTTCTCCGTACGGCTTGGAGTCTTGCTAATCATCGTGGCGCCACTCTCATTCTTGCAACGGAGTTGCCTTGGGGCAGAATGCGACTCGGAAGGCGCCTACTGGAGAAGGCTGGCTATCATCTCTGGTTTCGACGGCTCGATAATGTGCTCGATGTTGGCGGAAATGTAGACGACGAAACCCTCGTCAGTTTAGTTGAGGCAAGCAATGCAGTTATCATTCTTCGTTCTGGCGAGCACTTAAACTCTGGACTGCTTCCGCTAGCGTTAACTTTCGGAACTCCACTAGTAGCCCCAGCTTATGGCATTAACGAAGAGACCCTACGTGGGACGAGGAATCAGCTCTATCGTCCAGGGGATGCTCGCTCTTTAGGCGCCGCAATATCGAGGTCTTTAGACACCAATCTTGAGGATGCAAGAGTGGAAAATCTTGTGCTGTCTCAGGGGTTTGGTTGGTCGAGCATTTTGGATGATATCTGGGACGAGATTGCTGTCGTGATCAAGAATAAGGCCAGTCGTTTGCGTGAGTGAATGTGAGCTTGGTTCATTCGTTTTTTTGAATGTGACTCGAGTCGGGCTTGATGCGCGAACTAAGCAGTATCGATTCTGAGCTGCTGCCGGTTTGATGGACACGGCAGGCTCAGGCGTGACCTGGAAGTTTCATGTGAACGTGCTGCGCAAATGGGTGAAGGAGTAGTTCGGCTCTGACCCGGTGTAAGCTTTTCCTGGTGAGGGGAGAGTGAAGATGCTTCGCAGTAGTCGAGAAGCTGCTCGGAAAGCAAGCTCGTCTCGCCAACGTCTTTGCCGAGCGCGTGAGCGCGATAGGCTTTAAGATATCGCCAAACCTAGCGCCGCGAAAATAGCGTCGCGCTATCTGTCTTGCGGCTACGTCGCTCTTTCTCAGGGGTAAGGCCCCATCCAGTAAACATGACATAGCAGAGCGCAATGGCCCATAAGAACATGAAAATACGAGCGAACCATTCAAACATGGCGGTAGGCTATGCTAGCTTGTGATGCTTCGGTTGCGGTAGAGTCTAGATTAGGTCTTCTTTGAATTCGAAGCAATTTTGAGGCCCTCATAAACTCCGCGATGCTCGCAACAAACGCGCCTTTTGTCTGTGGCCGGATCACTTGAACCTTGCTATTTACACCTCTCGGCGTGCAAGAGGCCCTCAGACGTGACGGTTACCCCAAATTCGTTTGCATTCTTTGCCTTGTTGGCATGGCCGCTTGTAGTCATTGCGCTCTATAGCACGCAATCGATCGGCAAGGCGACGGTCTGGGCGATCCTGGGAGGCTATCTCTTGCTGCCGGTTGGCACCGTCGTCAAGATCCCAATGATTCCGCAATTCGACAAAGAATCCATTCCAGCCCTTGCGGCGTTCGTCGCCGCTACGTTTGTCCTGCGCCGTCCCATAAAGGCCTGGAGCGGCTTTGGCTTGCCCGAAATCCTGATCACGGCGCTTCTTGTCCGTCCAGTGATAACCTCCCTCCTGAACGATGACCCCATACAAATAGGTGTGCTCTATATGCCGGGCCTTGGCGTATACGAGGCCGGATCCGCAATCATCGCCCAGTTCATCATACTGATGCCCTTCTTTCTTGGCCGACAGATTCTGCGTGATGCGGTCGATACCAAAGACATTCTTCGCGCGCTCGTTGTGGCCGGTCTCGTGTACTCATTGCCCATGCTGCTCGAAATCCGTCTGAGTCCGCAGCTTCACACTTGGATCTATGGCTATTTCCCGCACATGTTTGCCCAGCAAATGCGCGAGGGGGGATTTCGGCCCGTCGTGTTTTTGGGGCACGGCCTTCTGGTCGCATTTTTGGGGATGACGAGCTTCGTCGCCGCTGCAGCCTTGTGGCGCGTCGACGTCAGGATCGCACGCCTTAGTCCGGCAGGAGTAACAGGGTATCTTGGTGTCGTACTGGTTTTGTGCAAGACGCTCGGCGCGTTGGTCTACGGGGCGGTGCTGATGCCATTAGTTCGGTGGGGATCGCCTCGACTTCAGGTTCGCGTAGCGAGTATTCTTGTCGTCATTGCCGTGGGCTATCCCGTCCTACGCGCTGGGGACCTGGTGCCGACCGAATTTTTTCTTGAACTCGCAAGTGTGGCTGGCGATGAACGTCATGGCTCGCTTGAAACGCGGTTCTCACAAGAGCACCAATTGCTCATGCGCGCGTCTGAGCGTTTCTGGTTCGGGTGGGGCCGATTCGGGCGTAGCAGGATCTACGATGAACATGGAAGTGATAAGACCCTGTCGGACGGGTACTGGATCATTACAATGGGACAATTCGGCTTTGCGGGATTTCTTGTCGAGTTTGGCCTGTTGGCGCTCACCGTGCTTCGTGCCAATTCAATCTTTCGTTTGTCGATGTCGAAGGTAGACAGGTCGCTCTTGTCGGCTTTGGCAATGATTGTCGCCATCAGCATTTTTGATCTGCTGCCCAATGCAACTATTCGTCCGTGGACATGGCTGGTGGCAGGGGCATTGTTGGGGCGGGTTGAAAGAATGAAAATGGCTGCGGTAAACCGTTCAATTCCGAAAGTTGGGGTTTCAGTTCAGGCCTGATTACGACGCCGTCCTTGGTTGCTGCGCCGTCGTCAAAGCCGCCTAGATGTCGCACCAGCCATTCCGGGTTTTCCGAATATCCAACAAAAAAGATTCACCCAAGATCATGTCGCTGAAGCGCAGGGTACTAAGCGCCGGAATATGGAGCCTAGCGGGCTTTGGCGCCGTTCAGGTCATTCGTTTTGGTTCCAATCTTATTATGACCCGGCTCCTGGCGCCGGAGATGTTCGGATTGATGGCGATCTCGACCGTCGTGATGATCGGTCTGGCGCTGTTCTCTGATCTGGGACTGAGGACAAATATCATACGGAGCTCGCGAGGAGAAGACCCTGCATTTTTGAATACGGCATGGATCATTCAGATTTTTCGGGGGCTGCTGCTGTGGGTAGCGGCGTGCGGAGTGGCCGCATCGATTGCCATTGTGGGCCATCTCGGGACCTCGCTCGGGCAAGGTATCTACGCTGACCCTCGATTGCCCGAGATCCTTGTGGTGTTGTCGTTCACTTCAGTGATTTTGGGATTCTCTACAACCAAATACTTCGAAGCGAGCCGAAGGCTCTCGCTTGGGCGAATAACTTTGATCGAAATTGTGTCGCAGATTATGGGCATACTATTCATATTTGCGTGGCTGTCGCTGGATCGTTCAATCTGGGCCCTGGTTGCGGGCGCAATCTGCGCTTCGCTGGTGTCGACCATCTTGGGGCACCTCTATTTACCCGGGGTTAGAAACCGGTGGACGTGGGACCCGGCGGCATTCCGGGAAATATTCCATTTCGGAAAATGGTTGTTCCTGTCTTCCATCCTTGGATTCCTGGCGATGAATGGCGATCGGCTGATGCTCGGCGGTATGACCAACGCAACTTTTCTGGGCGTGTATTCCATCGCATTCGGCATTGTGGCTGCCATTGAACAGGTTCTGGTCAGGATCGTTGCGAGCGTCGCGTTCCCCGCCATTAGCGAGATCGCCCGCGAGCACCCATCAAAGGTTGGGGATACCTACTACAGAATGCATATCCTGATTGCCGCGATTGCGTATTTTTGTTCGGGCACACTCGTGGTGTCCGGACAAGCGCTGATCGGCGTTCTGTATGACGCTCGATACGCCGGGGCGGGCTGGATTCTCGAGGTTCTCGCCGCTGGTCTTGTCGTCATTCCATTGCAATTGGCCAACTACACTTTTCTGGCTCTTGGAAAGCCATGGATGAACTCCACCATTTCGGCAGTTCGTACGGCTTTATTGTTCGTTGGAATGCCTGCGGGGTTTTACATTTTTGGAGTCGAGGGAGCCATTTGGGGACTGGTGATGAGCCAGCTCTTGTCCGCGCCGTTGATCATTATGTTCGCGGTTCAGACCAGGCTGTTCGCGGCCCGGCGCGAAATTATGGTGCTGCCAATGCTCGCGGTTGGATTTGCGGCTGGAAAGCTGTTTGTGGAGTTGGTCCGGTACTGGAGACCATAGGGTAGTCAGTCGTTGGCAGATGTCACCTGTTTCGCGGGTATTCCGACTACGGTTGCCCCTTCTGGCACATCACTCAAAACAACGGCATTGGCCCCGACCTGAGCATGCGCCCCAATTCGTATGGGCCCCAACACTTTTGCGCCTGCTCCGATGTCGACATGTCCCGCTATGATGGGGCTGCCCGGCCCGCGAAGTGTTCCGATCGTCACTTGCTGAAGGATAAAGCAGTTAACGCCGATCACGGCGCCTGGATTGATAACGATTCCGTTCGGATGAAGTAGGAGCAGTCCGCCTCCTATGCGGCAATTCAGGGGAATGTCCGCTCCAGTTATCACGCTCCAGAACCGATGGCGTAGAACCAGGACCTTGCAGATCAGGCGCGCGACCGTTCCGCCTTTGTCACGCCAATGCTGATATCTGCGGATGGTCAGCAGAAGCTTGCGGGGCGGATCCCAAAACCCCTTTGGTTGCTCCCGACTCCAATCAGCGATCTCTGCGCTTACCGGATGATTGCCGCTTTGAAGGGGTTCGATGTCCATTGGAGAATCTCCGAGCCTCGTCGGCCGGGGTTTCCATCAAATCTGTGATTTTGATGTCTCTACCGACCCCGAAGCCAGCGCCGGATTGGGTACGTTCTTTAGCCTGAATCCAGTCAGGAACACGCTGTGTCTGATCGAATCCAGCAGAAAATAAGGCGCGGTAGCGTCCGGCTTTTTGGTGAGCGCCACGCGCAGTTTCCAAAGTGTCAGCCCCAGGATGGCGCCTGCATCCGCGAGGGCTGCGTAGAGCGCGCCATGATTTTTCAGGAAGTATCGCCGCCGCGCCTGAAATGAATAGGACGGTTGGCGCTTCGGCGTTTTGACGGTGATGCCCGTCGATTGCCCGACCAGATGAACGACGCGGCTCTCGGGAACGTACCAGACCGGCCATCCGGCCTTGCGCGCGTTGAAGCAGAGATCGACGTCCTCGAAATAAGTGTAGTATCCCTCGTCCAGCACGCCGATATCCCGAAAAACCTCCCGCCGAACGATCATGCTCGCGCCGGCGGCCCAGTCGGTTTCCGTCGCATGATCCACAACGGGAGGCGCCACCACCCATCGCTGCAGAAGGCGGCTGACGATCCCGAGTTTGAGATTGCCCTCGAATTCGCTGGCCGGGGAGGGGAACCTGAAGGCCGAGCGTTGCGGTGTGCCGTCCGGATCCTCGAGGCGGCTTGCGGCGATGCCGACGTTCGGATGCGCGTCCATGAAATCGACCAGCGTCTTTAGGGAATTCGGTCGCACGATCGTGTCGGCATTCAACAGAAGCACGTATTGCGGCGGGTCTTCGGATTGAAGGGCCGGCCGGATGATGACGTTGTTGCCTCCCGTGAACCCGAGATTCGGGGAGACGGCCATGAGCGAGCACCAGGACTGCCAGCCATTGTCCTCGATCGCTTTCCCGATACGCTCCGCCGAGTCGTCGCCGGTGCCATTCTCGCATACGGCCACGTGTGTTTGGGGCAGGCGCTTGATCTCATCGGACAATGACCCGAGGCAATCGATCGTAAGGTGAGCCACCCTGTAGTTGGCAATTACGATTAATACTTTCAAATTTGTCTCGCTCAATCGGACTGGTCGTGGAACGTATAGCGATTTTGAAGGAAATATTTTACAACATAATCAGCCATGACCGACGAATTTTCCGCAATGATTAATCTTGGCCGGATTAACCTCGCGCATCAACTATATTGCCGGTTTGAGCCGGTTTGCAGCCGGGGGCAATTGCCATGTGGCGAATTTCCTCGCAATACTGCGCCGAATGGAGCCCGACTTGGCGCTCCCGGCTTTCTGAAAATCAGGTGGTTCCTCAAGCCTTTGCCGTAGTAGAACTGTACGGGCAATCCAAACGATCGCGATGCACCCATGACAATTATTAAATGCCGTTTCTGCAGTACGCCAACCACGCGGAAGTTTGCTGATCTGGGGGTTTCTCCCGTTTCCAACGCGTTCCTCAAGGCAGACCACCTGAACAGGATGGAGCCGTTTTATCCCCTGTGTGCATACGTCTGCGAGACGTGCCTGCTCGTGCAACTGGAAGATTTCGAATCTCCTGAAAATATCTTCAACGAGGAATATGCCTATTTCTCGTCCTATTCGGACAGCTGGCTGGAACACGCCCGGCTCTTCTCCGAAAAGGCCGTTTCGCGGCTCGGACTTAACGAGAACAGCTTCGTGGTCGAGATTGCGAGCAACGATGGGTACCTGCTGCAGAACTTCGTGAAGAAGGGCATCCCGGCGCTCGGCATCGAGCCGTCGAGAAATGTCGCTGATGTGGCGAAAACCAAGGGTGTGGAAAGCTGGAATACGTTTTTCGGCGCAGAGGCGGCCCGGGAACTCGTCCAGCAGCGAAAGAAACCGGACCTCGTGATTGGCAACAATGTGTTCGCGCACGTGCCGGCGCTCAACGACTTCGTGCAAGGCCTCAAATTGGTGCTCGCGGACGAGGGAGTTATTACCCTGGAATTCCCTCATTTGCTTTGCCTGATGCGCGAATGCCAGTTCGATACTATCTACCACGAGCACTTTTCCTATTTTTCGTTCCTTGCAGTGACAGAAATCCTGTCCAGCCACGGACTTCGCGTGTTCGATGTTGAGAGGTTGTCGACCCACGGCGGCTCCCTCCGGATCTACGCCGCGCATGACACCAGCACCCGGTGGCGGCGGGAGGATTCCGTCGACGCGTTGCTGACGGAGGAACGCAAAGCAGGCCTGAACGATGTAGCCAGCTATTCGGCCTTCTTCGAACAAGTGACCAGGGTCAAGCGCGATCTGTTGGAGTTCCTCATCAGCGCCAAGCGGGCTGGCAAGTCCGTCGTGGGCTATGGCGCTCCGGCGAAAGGAAACACGCTTCTCAATTTTTGCGGAATTGGCAGGGACTTCATTGATTACACCGTGGACCGAAGTCTCCATAAACAGGGCATGTTCCTTCCCGGAACCCGTCTTCCGATCGAACGGCCGGAACGGATATTTGAAACCAGGCCCGACTACGTGTTGATTCTTCCCTGGAATCTCCAATCGGAAATTGCCGCTCAAATGTCGGGAATTTCAGAATGGGGAGGCAGGTTCGTCGTCCCCATTCCCGAACTGAAGGTCCTCGATTGAAATTCATCGAAACAGGCTTTCCGGGATTGTTCGTCGTGGACATCAATCCGGTTACGGACGTGCGTGGATTTTTTGCGCGCAGCTTTTGCGTGCGGGAGTTCGAGAAGTACGGCCTGGATCCGGCGGTTGCTCAATGCAACATATCGTTCAACGAGAATGCAGGGACCCTGCGAGGTCTCCACTATCAGGCCGCGCCGTTCGAGGAAGCGAAGCTGGTGCGCTGCACCGTCGGCGCCATCCACGATGTCGTGGTCGACCTGCGCCGTGAATCTCCCAGATTTCTGCAGTCGTACGCCGTTGAGCTGACTGCCGAAAACCGCCGGATGATCTTCGTCCCCAAGGGCTTCGCCCACGGATTTCAGACGCTGTCGGATCGATCGGAGGTGTTCTACATGATGTCGGAGTTTTATCACCCTGAAAGTGCGCGGGGCCTGCGCTGGAACGATCCGGCGCTCGCAATCCGATGGCCGCTCGAAAATCCCATCATGTCGGAGAAAGACCAGGCGTATCCATTGCTGACGGATCTCGAAAAATGAGAGTGTTGGTGATCGGTGCCGCCGGGCAATTGGGATCAGACCTTGTCAGAAACAACCCGGGTTACGAGCTGATCGCGGCTTCCAGACAAGAACTTGATCTGACGGACGTTGAAGGTATCTCTGCGAGGATAAAAGCAACGGGGGTCGATTGGGTGATCAATACGGCGGCGTTTCACAACGTCGTCAAATGCGAAGAGGAGCCAGGCCGGGCGTTTGAACTGAATTGTGTCGCAGTCCGAAATCTCGCTCGGATCTGTCAGGAACAGAACGTTCAGCTTATGACCTTTAGCACGGACTACGTGTTTGGCGGCGACCAATTGCGCCCTTATTCCGAAGAGGATCGTCCTGCGCCGCTTCAGATCTATGGCATCAGCAAGCTTGCGGGAGAAATGGCGGCTCGCGCTGCGGCCCCCGAGAATGTCACGATTGTGCGCACTTGCGGCCTGTTCGGGAACGCCGGAGCTGCTTCAAAGGGAGGCAATTTCGTCGACAATCGAGTCGCCGACGGCCATCGCGGAGGACGCCTGGAAATTTCCAGCGACCAAATTGTTTGTCCCACATCTACGCAAGATTTGAGCGTGGCCGTTCATGCCCTGATCGGAAACCCTGCGGCGATGCCGGGAATTTACCATCTTATTAATGAAGGTGAGTGCTCCTGGTATGAATTTACGGCGGCTATTTTTGAGCATCTTCGCATTGACGTCGATCTCCGACCCGTCGATCGCGGTGGCCGATCAGGTGTGGTCCGTCGACCGAGGTATTCGGTTCTTGCGAACACGAATGCCAAGTCGCTTGGAATTCAATTGCCGAACTGGAAAGACGCACTGAAGCGATACCTGAAAGAGAAATTTCCCCGCCCGGAAGTTGCTGGTCGCGATTGAACCGCGCAAATACGCCCTGCGCCAGGACATGGTCGGCGTGTCGACATCAGGGCCCGGCGTCTAACTATTTATATTCGATAAGCGTCTTTTTGGATCGGAAGAATCTGTCGCGGGCGAATTTTAGCTGTCCAACGCACTCTGGGTAGCGGCTGAGCAATTCGAACAGCGCAAATTGGAGCTGAGTGGTGCTCGTCCCCGGCATGCGGCAAGCCCTGCGGATCAACTGCAATGGATAGATTGCGAGTGCGGCAAGGCCCGGCAATCCGAATATCAGCACGGCAAGTGCGGACAGCATCGGTAACAATAGGCCCCACAACAATGCCCTGCGACTTTCCCAGACCCACATCCGCTCGGGCCCCGAGCCATGCAGATAAGCCCCGTTGGCGAACGCATATCCGCTGCGGACGTGTCTTAGCCACCACTGCTTGAATCTTGTTATTGCGGCGTCGTGCAGGGTCATTTCGTGGTCCAAGCGCCAAATTGACCATCCGGCAGCGCGCAAGCGCACACAAAGTTCTGGTTCTTCTCCAGCTACCAGATCTTCGCGATACCCGCCGGCTCCCTCCAGCACGTTGGCCCGCATCATGACATCGCCTCCGAACGCTCGCGCTTCGCCCGTCGGAACATCCCATTCGTGGTCGCAAAGTCGATTATAGATCGAGCGTTCGGGATGACGTTCCCGCCTTCGCCCAAAAACGGCACAAACATCAGCGTGCGCGCTCAGGAATAGAGCTGCATTTCGAGGCCATTCTTCATTCAAAGCGCAGTCGCCATCGACAAACTGCACGTACGCCACGTCCGGCGCCAATTCCCTGAGGCGTTTGAAGCCAGCGTTGCGTGCCCGGGCGGCGGTGAAGCCTGTCTTCATATCGAGTTCCACGACGTCGACGCCGCGGCCTCTGGCCCAAGCGACCGAGCCGTCGATCGAGCCGGAATCGACGTAAACGATTAAATCAGAGCTTTGCGCGGACATCAGGCATTGCTTGAGGCGCTCGCCTTCATTGCGGCCGATCACGACGACGCCGTAGCGGTATGGCCATTCAGCGGGCGTCACGAGTTGGAGGCTGCCGTCGAGTGCTCGCGGCGCGGCTTGACGACAGCGGGCACGCCGATAGCTATGCTGTTTTCAGGGACGTCCTCGATCACGACGGCGTTGGCTCCGATAATTGAATTGTCGCCGATCTTGATCGGACCCAGCAATTTGGCTCCTGCACCAATGTCGACGTTGTTGCCGATAATGGGAGCAACTGGCTCCTCGACACGTCGCAGCCCGACCACCACGCCGTTCCGGATGCGGCAATTGTCTCCGAAGCGCGCGTAGCCACTGACAATGATGCCGCCAAAATGATCGATGACGAAATTACGACCTACGGTCGCCTCGCAGGGCAGCTCTATTCCAGTAATGATTTGAACAATCTTGTAGAGCACCTTGTAGATGAACGAACACAGCTTGCGCAGCAATGCCGGGCGCACGCCGTATCGCCAGCGACCAAATCGATAGATCACCATGGCCCAAAATCCCTGGGCCCCCGCGTCGCGGCCGTGGGCGTTAAAATCGGCTCGAATATTGTCAAACATTGCAATGCAGTCCCGGCGATCGGCTTGCGAGTTCAAATGACCAACTGTGCTGTACCACCATGGTGGATTGAACAGGAACGGTTTTTGGTCGCATGGAGCGCTCTGATGGCTGGCATCCGGCGCGAGATTGGGAGGTTAGTTAAGATTAGTGATGAACGCGGACCGGCGGCTGTTGTGTTAAACGGCTTGATGAAGCTTAGCTTTGATAGAAGGGAAATCCGCACCCATCTTGCCCAGTATGCGATCCGCAGTCGTGGTCATCGGACTATGTGCGTCGTCCATTGCCCATGATCGGAATCTGTTTATGGGATCGGATTCTTGCCCATTCCGCCGGGATAGCCCGTCGCCACCCCGTGTGGCTCGACGTCGGCAATTACGACGGGCGTTGGCCCCGATCCGCGCATGCGCGCCGACCTTGACCGGCCCGAGGATCTTGGCGCCGGCCCCGATGTCGACATGGCCGGCAATTTCGGGAACCCCGCCGCGGCCGCGGCTGCCGAGTGTGACCTGATGGAAAATCAGGCAGTTCACCCCGATTTTGGCGTCCGGATGAATGACGATGCCGTTCGGGTGGGGGATCAGCAGCCCGCCGCCGATCCGGCAGGTGAGCGGTATCTCGGCCCCCGTCACCACGCTCCAGAAGCGGTGACGCAGCACGATGAACTTGCAGCTCAGCGCGCCGAAAAAGCCGCCGCGTGCTCGCCAGAACTGGTAGCGCCGGACCGTCAGCAGCAGCTTGCGGCCGGGGTCCCAGAACTGCCGGGGGCGCTCCCGCGTCCAGTCGGGAACATCGGCGCTGATCTGTTCAGTAGCTTGATCCACCTGTGTGCACCTGTCCTTAAATTAAACCAAATAGCGGACGGCTGGCTGCGTTGGAAGCGCCCGGTTCTCAGTGCGCCAAACATTCGGCTCTAGCCCGGCCCCGCAATTTCCCGGGGGCGGCGTACAGCCCGTCGTCTGAATTGGCATTCACTCAGGATTACGATATTAATCACGTATATTAAATCGATTTCACTAAGCATGGTTTTCGTAGTAGATCGCTTACTATTCGTTAAGCATTATGATGGCCCCGCCGGGGTGCGCCGAGCGAAATTTATGGTCGTGGAGCATTTATGTTGAAGACGTTGCGCCCGCCGGCGGTTGCGGCCGATTTTTCCGAGCAACCTGCAGACCCGCAATCGGCATGCGCCTCTCCGGACGATCTTACACGCAACGTATTTGGTCTCCTGGGCATTCCGGTGGATGCGCTCGATTTTCCCTCGCTGCTGCGGTCGATGGATCTCGCCACGAATGCCGGCTCGCCATTTCTGATCTCGACGCCCAACGTCAATTTCCTCGTCAAGAGCCAGATCAACGGCACGTTCCGGGAATCCATGCTGCTGAGCGATCTGTGTCTTGCCGACGGCATGCCACTGATCTGGATCGCCAAACTGCTGGGTATTCCGATCCATGAGAGAATTGCCGGAAGCGACCTGTTCGGCCGGCTTAAATCGGTCAACGCGACGGGCAGGCGTCTGCGGGTTTTCCTGCTGGGCGGCGCTGAAGGGCTCGCGGCTGCGGTCGGCGCCAGGCTGAACGCCGAGAGCGGCGGCCTCGAATGCGTCGGCGTGCTCAACCCCGGTTTTGGCACGATCGAGGAGATGAGTTCGCCGGAAATAATCGACGAAATAAACGCGAGCAACGCGGATTTAATTGCGGTATTCTTCGGCGCGGAAAAGGCCCAGGCCTGGTTACTGCACAACCACTGGCGGCTGCGCCCGCCCGTTCGCGCCCAGTTCGGGGCTACCATCAATTTCGAGGCCGGGACCGTCCGGCGGGCACCGCCGATGCTCCGCAGCACCGGGTTCGAGTGGCTGTGGCGCATCAAGGAAGAGCCGTATCTTTGGCGGCGTTACTGGAGCGACGGAAGGGCCCTGCTTGCAATGCTGGTCACCTCTGTGCTGCCCCTGATGCTGAGCGAGTGGCGCGTGCGAAATTTGAAGAAGCTGTCGGTCGCGAGACACGAAGATCACGGTTCCGTAACCATTGCCCTGTCCGGGGCCGCGGTTGCCGCGCATGCTGACGCGGCAATCAAGCAACTCCGCGATGCGCTCGACAGCGGCAAGCGAATGGTCCTCGACGTTTCGAATACCCAGTACATCGACGCAAGATTCTTCGGGGTGTTCCTGATGGTTCGAAAGCAATTGGCCAGCCGTGGACAGAAACTCTTGTTTACCGGCGTGTCCGCCGGCCTGCGACGAATATTTCGCCTGAACAGATTCGAATTCCTCCTGTCACAGGAAGTGTGATAGCGGGGAAAACAGACGATTATCCGGCCGCGTTAGGCCGCATGACAGCAATCCAGGACCAAAGATGAAGCAGCCAGTCGGTCAGACTTTTCACGTTCGCGGCGCTCTTGCGCTCCTGCTCGTGACGTTCCTAGCGGGCTGCGGATCGCCCGAAGAACGCGCGCAAAGTTACTATGAGAGCGGAATGGCTCTTATCGAGAAGAAGGACGACCTTGAGGCGCGAAAGGAACTTCTGAAAGCCGTCAAGTACAAGAGCGACAAGGTCGAAGTCTGGCGGGCGCTCGCAGGTATCGACGAGCGGACAAAGGCGAGTTCGCTCTTCCTGGATCTGCGCCGCATCGTCGAACTGGATCCGAACGATCTGAACGCGCGATTGAAGCTCGCAAGAATTATGGTGGGGGGCGGAGCAGCCGAAGCCGCGCTTCGGGTCGTCGATGCCGCCAACGAAGGCGACAAGCCAAGCGCGGAACTCCATGCCCTGCGCTCGATCATTCTGCTTCGCACGAACGACAATGCCGGCGCGATCCGCGAGGCGCAGCGCGCATATGAGATCGATCCGGCCAACGTCGATGCGATCTCGGTGCTGGCGTCTAAAAAGGTCGCTGATGGCGATCTGGATGGCGCATTGAAGCTTCTGGATTCGGTCCCCGCGGGCTCCAAGGACGACACGCGCCTCACGCTGCAGAAAATCGACATGTATGCACGCAAGAAGGATTTACCAAAGGCGGAAGAGTTGTTGCGCAAGCTGATCGCGCAGAATCCTCAAGAGGCCACCTACCGAACCCAGCTTCTGCAATTTCTCATCGCACAGCGAAAGTTCGCCGAGGCAGAGAAAGAATTCCGAGCGAGGGCCGAAGCCAGCCCGGCCGACAGCAAGATCGGAATGGACTTTGTTCGCTTCTTGGCTGCCACGAAAGGGGCGGATGCCGCCCGAGCGGAGCTGGAAGCGCGGGTCAAGGCAGGTGGCGATGATTTTGATTACCAGATCGCATTGGCCGAGCTAAATCATCAGCAGAACCGAACGGCCGACGCCGTGCAAGCGTTGCAGAAGCTGGCAAATACGGTCGCCGCCCCCGACAAAAAACTCGCTGCTCAGGTAAAGCTCGCGGAAATCCATCTTTCCAAGGGAGAGAAGGCCGCAGCCGAGCCTTTGATCGCCGAAATCCTCGCAAAGGATCGCCGCAATGGTGGCGCGCTGCGCCTGCGGGCAGCGATGAGCATCGACAAGGGCCAGTTCGACAGCGCCATTTCCGATTTGCGTGAAGCGCTCAACGATCAGCCAAAATCGGTTGAACTGTTATCGCTGATGGCAGTGGCGTATGAACGGAGCGGGAAGGGCGAGTTAGCCGATCGTCAGTATGTCGACGCGCTGAAATCGTCCAACTCCAACACTGATGTCGTCCTCCGTTACGTCGCATTCCTGCAGCGCAAGGGCGATGCGGCTCGCGCCGAAGAGATCTTGATGGAAGCCGCCAATCGCAATTCCGGCAATCTCCAGATATGGTCGTCGCTCGGGCAGGTCAGATTGAGCCGCCAGAACTGGTCGGGAGCCTTGGCGATCGCGGACGCCATGTCACGCGTTGAGGGAGCCCGGGTCGTTGCCGAACAGATCCGCGCCGCAGCGCTCGCCGGCCAAAACAAGATCGAGGAAAGTATCGCAGCGTTGGAAGCTGCGCACAAAGCGGCGCCAGACGCGCCGCAGCCGGCGCTGGCACTTGCCTCAGCCTATGTGAAGCAGGGCAAACCGGACAAAGCCGCGGCGCTGCTGCAGGGACTGAGCAACAAGTTCCCGACCAATGCTCAGCTTCTGGTGTTTCTGGGCCAGGCGAAGCTGGCGGAAAAAAAGAACGATGAGGCGCTGCAGAACTTCAAGAAGGCAGTCGAGCAACAGCCGAAAGAGCCGGCGGGATACACGGCGTTGAGCGAGTTCTATGTTCAAAGCAAGGACTACGATGCGGCCGAGAAGGTGCTCAAGGCTGGACTTGCGGAGCTACCTGGCAATTTAGCTTTCCGTCTCGCCCTGGCGGGATTCCATATCCAACGAGGGAGTAACGACGCAGCAATATCTCAGTACGAAGCGATCTTGCAGGACCAGCCAAATTCTATGGTTGCGATCAACAATCTCGTCAGCCTGCTACTGGACAATCGGACCGACAAGCCAAGCCTGGAACGTGCATTTGAGTTGTCGGAAAAGCTTAGGAGTTCCGACGTGCCACAGTTTCAGGATACGTTGGGGTGGGCTCAGTACAAGCGCGGCGATTTCAAGGGTGCGATCGCCACGCTCGAGGCGGCTATGACGCGAATGAACAACCTTGCGGCGCTCCAGTATCACCTCGGCATGAGCTACGCGGCTGCAGGGCAGACGGACAAGGCGGCCGAACGATTCAAGGCCGCATTTTCGCTGGAGCCGGACGGGACGCCGCTCAAGGAAAATATCCGTTCTGCGATGAAGTGAACGTGGGCTAGAGCCTTTCGGTTCTGATTGAACCTGGCTCTAGATTTTTGTTTTGACGCGTTTTCTTGACGCGAACCGGTGTCCACCCCGGATCAAGTCCGGGGCGGGCTTTCGCTGGAAAACGCTCTAATTGCCGGAAGGCAATACAGTCCAGTTGTGCGTCACGACAAACATCAGGCTGTGGGAGTCCGCGGGGCCCGTGCCGGAAACCGTTGGCGTGCCGGTAATCGGGTCGAAAATGGTGGTGCCGGTGCTCGCGAACCGATGCAGATACCGGTAGGTGAGCGACGTCGCCCATTCGCGGGTCAGATTGTAGCTGTATGTCGCCGACGCCGAAGCGTAGTCCGTCGTTGTGGTCGAGATCTGTCGGTTGCCGCTCGCTGCGAGCGAGACGGTGGATCGTGCGTTGATGCTGTGGCTCAGCGATGCCGTAATCGAATCCCGTTTGAACAGCGAGCCCACAATGCTCGGTCCGACTGACTGGCTGGCGGTGACGGACAGAGTCGTGCTTTTCAGCATTCGATAGGTGAGGACCGCGTCGCCGATCCAGTCGAGCACCGAGCTTGATACGGGTGTGGCAGGCGTCCCGCCCCCGAATGCAGGAACTCCTCGATCGGTCACCAGATAGGCGACACCGGCATTGGCCCGAAAGGAAAGCACCGCAGACAAAGTAGTGTCGAATCCGGCCTGATCACGAAAAATCTGGACCTGGGTGTTGAATGCGTTGTCATATTCGAGCAGCTCGTATTCGGAGGACAGGTTGATCGCGGTGACCGAACTTAGCGAGCGCCTCCAGTTGCCGCGCGCAAACGTATCCGTAAAGGGAGTGCCGCCCCCGCTCGACGGCTGGTAACTCGTGCGCGAGGACGTGGCGAGCAGGGACACGGTGTCAACTGCGGTGATCGAACGGTCGATTCCGCCGGTTGCCGTAAGCCGATCGATAAAGCCTGAGGTCGGAACGGAGACACCGAGATCGTTCAGCAGTGCGAGAGCGGTACTCTGTTGTCTCCAGCTTCCCTCGACATACTCCCGGTCGAATTTCGTCTTTTCCTGAACCTCGTAGCGCGCCTTGAAGCCATAGTTCAGGAATTCCGACGCAGTTCCGACAACGCCCGGGCCCCAATACTTCTTGTAGCTGCCGTCGCCGGTGAAGTTGAACTTGGACGTCGGCGTACGCGCCTGTGCGTCGGCGCTGAGCGTCGTGTAGGAGCCCACCGATCCCGCGGGGGAACTACGCAAGAACTGGTTGCTGTTCAGTTCGACGGTTTCGGTCTCGCTGGCCTTTATCGACCAATCGAACGCAAATGCCACGGACGGCGCCATGCCAAAGCACACCGAGACTGCTATGGCAGCTCTCTTCACGTTGCTTCTCGCCCCCGCCGTGCGTCAGACCTCACTCAAACAAGCGCCGTTCCGGAACCATGATGACGTCGCCGGCTCGCAAGGTGATGTTACCTTCTAAATCGTCACCAGCTTCGTAAGCCCTATAGTTAAACATGAAAATTGTTTCGTCGCCGCCGGGGCCCTTGCGTCTCACCTGGATGCGATTCTTCGCAGCAAAGGGGCCGATGCCGCCGGCCAGTGCAATAGCCTGCATCAAGGTCGTCTTCTGCCTGACCACATAGGAGCCCGGCTTGATGATCTCACCGGTGATGAAAATCTTCGGCTTCAGGTCGTCCTCGGGGATCTCCTTGGGCGCGTTTATGACAGCAACCGTAACGTCGAGATTCTCGTCCTTGTAGTTGTTCTTCAGCTTGTTCTTGAGAATGTTTTCGAGCGCCAATGGCGTGAGCCCGCGCGCCCGGATATGGCCGGCGAGGGGAAACGCGATTTCACCGGAGGGGTCCACGACAACCGTCCGATCGAGCTTCGGGTCCTGCAGGACCGAAATGCTCAGGCTGTCGCCCGATTTCAGGGCCTGCGCTTCCGCCCCCGCGGTCAGGAAGACAACACACAGCAGTGCCAGCAAGATTCGCATGTCATTTCCCCTAACCGTCGGCAAAAAAGCCCGCAAACAAAGACATTTGGGCCGACGTGCGGGGATTATCCCGAACACGCAGCCATTATTTAGCCATGGGGAAGCTAATAGAATACAATGACTTAGGGAACCCGCGAGAACTTTTTTACCGGAAAAATGCTGTACTGTTGCTTGTCTGCAATAACGTCCCGCACAATCTGATCCGAAATTACTCGCTGATCGTTGGCAAAACCATAAACCAGCGCCGTGTCACATAAGACGTTAATCATTCGGGGTATTCCACCGCTCGCAGACGCAATAAGCGAACAGGCCTCTTGGGTGAAGAGGGGGCGCCGGGCACCCACCGCCTGAAGCCGGAAAGCGATGTAGTTGGCGACCTCCCGCTCATCGAGGGGGCGCAGGTGGAAATCGGAGGAAATCCGCTGCGCGAACTGATGCAGTTTGGGCGCCAGCAGCAGGTCGCGCAGTTGGGGCTGCCCTACCAGAATCAGCTGCAGAATCTGAAATTTGTCCGCGTTAATATTGGAGATCATGCGCAAATGTTCGAGCGCTTCCGGCTCGAGGTTCTGCGCCTCGTCGATGATTAATATGGTTCGCCTTCCGTTGGCGAATTGACCGTATAAAAAATCTTGTAACTTCTTGAAAAGGTTGGGATAATCCCCATCGAACGGTTGCCCGAGCGACATCAGGATCCATTGCAGCAATTCCTGGCGGCCCTGCGGGGAATTCGAGATCAGTCCGATGGTGATCGCTGGACTCACCTTCTTGAGCAGATGCCGGACCAGGGTCGTCTTGCCAGAACCTATTTCACCGGTAATGACGGTGAAGCCGGCGTTGTTCATGACGCCGAATTCCAGCATCGTGAACGCCATGGAATGCATTTTGCCCCAATAAATCAGGTCGGGGTCGGGGAGGATTGAAAAAGGTTTCTCCCGTAGTTGATAAAATGCCTCGTACATTGAACTTCCTTAGCCCGGCTATCGACCCTTATAGCGTAGTTCGCGGAATTGCCCTGCCTCCTTCGACCCATTTCTCTGATCTACGTAAATTTGCCAAAGCGGCAGCCATTGGAACCGCCATTAAGATTGAAATCTGAAAATCGTGGCGCTCAGCAACTATTCATTAAATCCCTGCAAGATCGATGCTAGATTGTAGTTTGGAGCGACGCGCCATCGATCATTTCGCGGTACTATCAGCCCAGCAGGGTCGCAAACAGACGCTCGGACAATATAATATATGCTGCAGAAAGTTGAATTTGAGGACGATTTCCAGCCGCTGCAAGAGGACCGCAGTCACCTGTTGCAGCCCGCCTTCTACTGGGAAGTGTTCAAACGGCGGTGGGCCTATTTTGTGCTGCCATTCGCCACGATCCTGGCTGTGGGCGCCGCGGTAGCGTTGCTTTGGCCACCGACCTATGTCTCCGAAGGACGAATACTCGTTCAATCGCAGCAGATTCCATCCGAACTGGTCCGGCCTACAGTTACCAGCGCCGCGCAGGAGCGAATCCAGGCCATTCAGCAGCGGACGATGACACGCGACAATCTCATCGCGATCGCCGACAAATTCAAACTGTTCCCGGACAAGCGCTCGCTGATGTCGCCGACCGAGCTCGTCGCGCAGGTCAAGAAGCACACGAAAATCGCGCCGGTCGATCTTCAACTGGACTTCAAGCAGCGGACGCGCGCCGCTATGGAAAATCCTACGATCGTTTTCTCGGTCGGATTCGAATACGGCAATGCTGCGGTGGCTGCGCAGGTAGCCAACGAGTTGATGACGCGGATCCTAAACGAGGATCTTCGAGATCGAACCAGCCGCGCCACGGACACAACGAAGTTCCTGGCCCGAGAGGTGCAGAGGCTTCAGGCGGAGAACAATGCGCTTGATGCCAAGATCGCTCAGTTGCGGGTCACGCAAGGTAGGCCGGCATCGTCAACCGGCTCCGACCAGCCGACAACCCTTACGCAGCTTAAGTCCGAGTTGATTCAGAGGGGCGCGCTGTACTCAGAGCGCCATCCCGTGATCCAGTCCCTGAAGAAGCAGATCGAAGCCTTGGAAAAGGTGGCCGCTGCGCCGGCGCCTACCAATGATGCTGCAACAGCGGCCAGCCTCGAGGCCTTGGTCGCCCAACAGGAGAGCTTGCAGAAAAATCTCGATGCTGCCTCGGCAAAATTGGCCGCCGCACGGCTCGGCGAGAACCTCGAAAAGGACCAGCAGTCCGAGAAGCTCGAAATCATCGAGCAGCCCACGGCTCCGCAAGAGCCGATCAAGCCCAATCGGCTGAAGGTCCTTGCGATGGCGTTCGCGGCTGCGCTTTTTGGCGGCGCGGGGCTGGCATTTCTGGTCGAAATCCTGGACAAGGGAATCCGCAGAAGCAATGAGCTTCTGTCGGTGGTCGATGGCCATTTGATCATTTCAATTCCCTACATCACGACGGCGGCCGAGTTGCGTGCGCAGCGGCGGCGGATATTTGCTTTTCTAGGGCTGTTCGCGCTGGTTGTGATCGGACTGTTGATCGTTGCGTACCTCTTCCTTCCGCCCCTTGATCTCTTGATTGCCAAGGCCAGGGTCGGGCTGTTTCGATAATTTGCGGAGTCACGTGGTGGATTCAATAAAGCAGGCTGTCGAACTCGCGCGCGCTGCGGAGGTGGTACACCGTCCCGGAGCCGTGAGCGGATCTGCCCTTGCGGCTAACGGACCGCTGCAGCGCTCAGCCGAGTCGCCGGTTAACGAGGTGCGTCTTCGGGCCGATCATCTCGAAGCCAACCGAATCGTGGCATATGGCACTTCCGGTCCGAACGGCCGCTACTACGACATGCTGCGCACCCAGGTGCTGCAGGAGATGGACAAGAAGAGCTGGCAGTTCCTGGCTGTGACCTCGCCGACCGCCGGGTGCGGAAAGACCGTGACGGCCTGCAATCTTGCACTGAGCATTTCACGCCTGCCGGAGCGGTCGGTGCTGCTGGTCGATCTCGATTTGCGCCGGCCGGCAGTTGGAAATTATCTGGGCATAGACGGCAATGGCGGTGTTCTCGATGTCCTGGAAGGACGCACGCCGCTTTCGTCAGCGGTGATGCAGGCAAGCATCGGTCCCAACAACATGCTGGTGCTGCCCGGATCGGTCTCGTCGCATTCTTCCGAGTGGATGGCTTCGCAGACGATGGGGGCGATGCTGCAGACCATCAAGCGGGATTTCCGGTCACGTATCGTTATCTTCGATCTTCCGCCGATGCTGCTCGGCGATGATGTAATTTCGATCCTGCCTCGAATGGATGCGGCGTTGCTCGTTGCGGGGGTTGGAAACACGACGGTTTCTGACATCAAGGAATGCCAGCGGCATTTGCGACGGACAACCGTTGTCCGCGTCGTTGTGAATAAGTCGACCGAGGCGGCTGGTTCGTACTACGGCTACTATTGATTCAAATCCGGCCGCGATCCGAATGGCGTGAGGTTCGATTACGCGGCTTCCGGAATGACTATTGTTGTCCTTCACTCAGGAACGCCTGGTAGGCGAGCCGGATGCCGTCCTCGAGCTTCGTGCTGGCGCGCCAGCCGAGTTTGGCCAAGCGGCTGACATCGAGCAGCTTGCGCGGGGTACCATCGGGGCGCGAGGCATCAAAACCGATCTCGCCGCTGTAGCCGACCGTCGCCGCGACGACGCGGGCGAATTCGGCGATCGTGATGTCCTCGCCGGTGCCGATATTGACCAGTTCACTCTCCGAATAGGTCTTCATCAAATGGATGCAGGCGTCGGCGAGGTCGTCGACATAGAGGAATTCGCGCCGCGGCGTGCCGGTGCCCCAGACCACGACCTCCTTCGCGCCAGCAACCTTGGCCTCGTGAAAGCGGCGGATCAGCGCGGCGACGACGTGGCTATATTCGGGATGATAATTGTCGCCGCTTCCATATAGGTTGGTCGGCATCACATTGATGAAGTCGGCGCCGTACTGGCTGCGATAGGCCTCCACCATCTTGATGCCGGCGATCTTGGCAATCGCATAGGGCTCGTTGGTCGGCTCCAGCGGCCCCGTCAGCATGGAATCCTCGCGCAGCGGCTGCGGCGCCAGCTTGGGATAGATGCAGGACGAGCCTAAGAACATCAGCTTCTCGGCGCCGTGGACATGTGCGGCATGGATCACGTTCGCTGCAATCGCCAGATTGTCGTAGAGGAATTCGGCGCGCAGCGTGTTGTTGGCGACGATGCCGCCGACCTTGGCGGCCGCCAGAAACACCGCCTGCGGCCGGTTGGCGGCGAACCAGCGGTTGACCGCAGCCTGGTCGCGCAGATCGACCTCATTGCGGGGCGTCGTCAGCAGTTCGACGTCTTCCCGCGCCAGCCGGCGCACCAGCGCGGCGCCGACCATGCCGCGGTGGCCAGCGACGTAGACCGTCTTGCCCGTCAGCTCAAACGGCAGGCTTGCCATTGGCGACCTCCCGCTTCGCTTCGTCGAGATCGTTCGCCACCATTTCCTTGACCATCTGGGCGAACGACGTCTTGGGCTTCCAGCCCAGTTTCTCGCGCGCCTTGCTGGCATCGCCGACCAGAAGATCGACTTCGGTGGGGCGGAAATAGACCGGATCGATGCGGACCACGGTCTTGCCGGATTTTTGGTCGACCCCGGTCTCGTCGACGCCCCGGCCGCGCCACTCGATGCGGCGGCCGACTTCGGCGAACGCCAGTTCGACGAATTCGCGCACCGAGCGGGTCTCGCCGGTCGCCAGCACGAAATCGTCGGGGGCATCGGCCTGCAGGATCCGGTGCATGCCCTCGATATAGTCGCGCGCATGGCCCCAGTCGCGCTTGGCCTCGAGGTTGCCGAGATAGAGCACCTCGTCGAGGCCAACCTCGATGCGGGCGACGCTGCGGGTGATCTTGCGGGTGACAAAGGTCTCGCCGCGGATCGGGCTCTCGTGGTTGAACAGGATGCCGTTCGAGGCAAACATGCCGTAGGCCTCGCGGTAGTTCACCGTGATCCAGTAGCCGTACAGCTTGGCGACGCCGTAAGGCGAGCGCGGGTAGAACGGCGTGGTCTCCTTCTGCGGCACCTCCTGGACCAGGCCGTAGAGTTCGGAGGTCGAGGCCTGGTAGAACCGCGTCTCCTTCTCCATGCCGAGGATGCGGATCGCCTCCAACAGCCGCAGCACGCCGATGGCGTCGGCGTTGGCGGTGTATTCCGGGCTTTCGAAGCTGACCCCGACATGGCTCTGGGCGGCGAGGTTGTAGATCTCGGTCGGCCGGATCTGCTGCATCAGCCGGATCAGGTTGGTCGAGTCGGTCATGTCGCCGTAATGCAGCAGGAACGGCACCTTGCGGGAATGCGGGTCCTGGTACAGGTGATCGATCCGCGCCGTGTTGAACGAGGACGACCGCCGCTTGATGCCGTGGACCTCATAGCCGAGGCCGAGCAGATATTCGGCCAAGTAGGCGCCGTCCTGGCCGGTGACGCCGGTAATCAGCGCCACGCGCTGTTTTGAATGTTCAACTGTCATGCTTGCTCCAATACTGCTTCGAGCGCGCCAGGGCGCCAAATTCATTCAATGCCGAGGTCGTGATTTGCTTCAACGCGCGAGCAATCGATCGGCAGGACCAAGGGGGCTAATTAGAGCTGCTAGAGCTGCAAATCGGCGGGCAAAAAGGCCGCAATTTCTGAGGCCGGTACAAAGTATTTGGCGATATCACGCGTTTCCATCTTTCTGGTCTCAGGTCGATAATGCGGTTGCGAAATTTTCCGGCTCATTATCCCGAGCAGGCACTTGCGTTTGACATCGAACACCCCTGATCCGGAATTGCCGGTGCGAGCCACGTCGGCGATCACCGTGCTGAATCGGCTGCGGGTTCTAGCCGGCAGCCGATCGGGCGAGAGGATGTGGGAGCGCACGGCAGATCCCGGTACGATGGTCACGACCTCTTGTCCGGGCCTGGGCGGATCGGTGCAGATTGAGTTTCGCCGAAGCCGCAATCGCACCGGAAGAAGCTCCTCATCAACCGATAGCAGCGTTAGATCAGTTCCCTCGAAACTGCCTTCCTTAACAACACGAGTCGGATATTCGGAGCCGGCAATGGCGATCTTGGGTCGCGTCAGCCAAGCCCGGCCTGCGACATGCGCCGCCGTGATGAACAGGCCTTTTCCGAGATAGATGCCGGCTCCCGGCCCCCAGCTCTGCATCGGCGTTTGATGAATACTTACCGCATATGGCAGCAGCGTATCGTCAGCGCCTTGCGCATATGCCGGCTGCGACAGGACTGCCAGAAGGACGCCATAGAGCAATGGTACGCGCATCAATTTCGAGGTGAATCGAGCGAATAGCAAAAATCACCTGTCAAGTTTGCACGCCGCGATCTTCAGCTCGCGCCGGTAAAGAACCTGAGTTCCTGAGGCGGAATGGCGGCAAGCAGATCGCGGATAAATTGGTCCTGTAGTTTGTATGATACATCCTTCGGCAGACCGATCGTGGAGACCCTGATCAGGGCACCATCGGGAATGATCCCGCGCAGGCCATACTTCAGCCGGCTCAACTGATGATCGACGACGCCATTGGCGATGTCATTACCGACCCGCAGCCAGTAAGTCACCGGTTCGAAGCGCGACTCCCTTGCCGCAACCAATCGAGTCATCTTGATGGGTTGCGCGCCATTGCGATAGCTGATCGCGGCATCCGCTTTTTCCGAAATCCGGAAGCCGTTGGCGGTATAACAAATCTCCGGACGGTGCGACTTCAGCCGATAGTTCTGCACCGGACCGTACGCGACCATCAGCATGACGATGTTGCCATGCCCGTCCGTATAGCCCCGACCAACTTCCTGGCTGTAGATCTTTCCAGCGAGCGGGTCCGGCTGAACGTACGCGTCTGGATCTGCTGGCCGGACCGGACTAATTTCGGGAACCAGCTTCCAGGTTCCAAATTGGCGCGGAATGACGGTTTCGAGGCTGGGGGAGGCCGACGTACGGGCCATCAGTTGACGGGGCGCCAGTACGGTCGCCAGCACGGCGCATCCCACGATTGCGATACATGCCAGTATGATCTGAATACGAGGGTATTTCATTGAGTCCACGCACAATTGAGAGTTAAACAATTGAGAATTAATTGGATCAGCCGTTTGAGGATATACTCCAACCGGCGGATTTGCAGTCAAAAGAAAGAGATAATCGACCTGCTTAACGAAATTAACATAAACAGCGGAAATTGCAGCGAAAAAGCGCTATAGGCTCGACCGGGAGCAGCGGGCTCGCTAGTCATAGCAGGATCAGGCATGGCCGGCCTGTTGCATTTGTTTCTCGGCCTATTTGGATGCACGGAGTTCCTGGATGAAGGGTATATCCATCAAGATCGCCCGGCTGGCCGTTTTGCTCGCCTGCGGTGCGGTCGCCTTGGCCGGTTGCGGCAAAAAAAGCGACCAGCCCACCGCTTCCAAAGGACAGGTGGTTGCGCGCGTCGGCGAGGAGGTCGTGACCATCCAGGATCTCGAGAACGAGTTTCGCTGGGCGAACGTGACGCCGGACAAGCAGAAGGAGCCCGAGACCGTTAAGGGCGTCCTGGGCCAACTGGTCGTGCGCAAATATCTGCTCCGCCAAGCCATGGCGGCGAAGCTCGATCGCGAACCGGGCGTGCTGCTGGACCTCTTGAGGTCGCGCGAACAGATTCTCGAGAATGCTTATCTGCAGCGAACGGCGGCTGCCAAGGCGCCAGGCAAAGCAGATATCGACAGGTATATCGCCAACAACCCGACGAAATTCGCCGGCAGAAAACTCCTCAGCGTCGAACAAATCGCATTTCCAATAGGGCCATCTGCCCAGTCCTTCGTGGAAGCGAACAAGAACGCCAAATCGCTCGACGAAATCGATGAGAAGCTCACCGCAGCCGGCATTCCCCACGGTCGTCAAATGGGCGCGCTGAACAGCGGCGATTTGCCGCCGGAGTTTTACGGATTGATCGAGGCCAAGAAGGCGGACGACGTGTTCTTTGTTCGCTCCGGCCAGAACGGCTTGTTCTTCAAGGTCAAAGGGCAGGAGCCGCGCCCGCTCGAAGGCGAGGCCGCGGCCAATCTGGCGCGGCAATTGATGCGCGCAGACGCGGTCAAGGCCGAACTAGGGATTGCGGCCTACTCTGCGAATCTCGAAGCGAAATATGAAGGTGAATACGCGAAGATCATGCAGCCGGGAGATAGCAAGAAGAACTGAGTACAAGATGTGACTTCGCCGCCATAAGATGTTCCACAAGGCGACATTGAATGACAACGCTTTTTGATGTGTTGACCGTTACCTGTTTCGTGGCGCTGGTGATCGCGTTCTTCCAGTTCACCGAGCGAGACAATCGAACTTTACTGCACTTCATGCTCGCTGGCATTGTATTCGCCGTCGCCAACCAGGTCGGCAACGCCGGTTCGTTCTATCTCGCCCTGGTCTTGATTCTTGCTGGCGCTGGTTACGCGGTTTTGATAGCCCGGAGATGAACGGTTTGTTCCATTTAATGCTATCAGTAGACTAAATTCTGAAACCTGTTGGTATTGAAATGACATATTCGCAAGTAATACCATCGGCGAAGGCGGGCTTTCTCGGCCCTTTTTTGTGGCCGGCGCTGCTCGGCGCCTCTGTGATTGCCGCCTATGCCCAGACCGTTCTCAGTTTGATTGATGGACCTTGGCAGACGGAGCAGGAGGGGCATGGTCCGCTCATCATCGCGGCCTCGCTCTGGCTGGTCTGGCAATCGCGCGAGAAATTGCGGGCCGTTGAAACTTCCCCGGCCCCCGTCACGGGGTGGCTTGCTCTGCTCGGCGGCCTGGTCGTCCTCTATCTCGCCCGGATCCAACAGGGCCTGGTCACCTTCGAAACCTTTTCCTTGATCCCCGTCATCGTCGGGTGCGTCCTGATTTCGGCCGGATGGCCGGCGTTGCGGGTGCTCGCGTTTCCGATCGGCTTCTTGATCTTTGCAGTGCCGATGCCCGACTGGCTGGTCGATGCCGCCACCGTTCCGCTGAAGGTCTTTATTTCGAACGTCGTGACCAACGTGCTCTATGCGACGGGTTTTCCGGTTGCCCAGAACGGCGTCATGATCATGATCGGGACCTATCAGCTCCTGGTAAAGGACGCCTGTTCCGGAATGAATTCGATTTTTGCGTTGTCCGCGATCGGCGTTTTTTATGCCTATGCGTTTCGCTGGCAGCAGAAAATCCGAAGCCTGTTCCTTCTCGCGGCCATCATTCCTATTACTATCATTGCGAATTTCTTTCGCGTTTTCGCGTTGGTCATGATCGCTTATTATCTGGGACCTGACATGCTCGACGGAATTCTGCACGATCTTACCGGCATCGGCCTTTTCGTCATCGCGGTTATTCTGCTGTTCCTGTTCGATATCTTTCTGGGCCTTTGTGTTGCGCTGGTGCGCCGTCTCCGCAACCGCGCCGCATTGGCGACGCCCGCCTAGCTTCGAGCATCTGCGGTTGTGCTTCGTGAAGCCGCCCGCTGGGACGTTTTGTTCTTGCGTGCTCTTTCTGCAAGATGGCTCGTTCGCGCCGAGCTTGCTAAGCTCATGCTACTTCAAGACCGGTTCTTGACGAGGGTTGCCGTGAGCCGAACGTACGCAATACCCGACCTTCACGGCCGGCTGGATCTTCTGGATCGCGCAATCGACGCGATTGCCCGGCATGCCGAGGGGGTGGCTTCCACGATCATAACCCTGGGCGACTATGTCGATCGCGGGCCTCAGAGCAGACAGGTCGTCGAGCGTCTCATGAACTGGAGGTCGAGTGAATCGAAAGTTGTCAATCTGAAGGGCAACCACGAAGCCATGATGTGGGCGGTCTGCGAGAATAGGGCCGAGCTCGACTGGTGGATCAAGAATGGGGGAGGCGAGACGCTGGCGTCGTATGACCAAAGCCCAATGCTCCCCGATTTGCGCGCAATCCCAGCTAGTCATCTGGACTGGATAGCCAATCTCCCCCTCATGCACGTCGATCGGCACAGGGTATTTGTTCACGCCGCAGTGGACCCAAGAATCCCATTGGACCAGCAAAGCGAACAAACGCTTCTTTGGAAGCGATATCCGGAAGGATTTAATCTAGGGCACGGACGCCGTTATGTCGTGCACGGACATCACGCCGATCCAAGAGCACCTGTCGTCACTACCGGCAAAACGAATCTGGATGCATTGGCGTGGAAAACGGGTCGGCTCGTGATTGGTGTTTTTGAAGACGACCGACCTGGCGGTGCGTTGGATTTCCTAGAAGTTCTTGGCCCAGCCGACTAGCATCAGGGTTTTCACCAACGAATTATCCGTTCCCTTCGGACCCGGTTCGACTTTGGTGGCTTCAGATCGCTCCAGCTGCGAGAGAGGGTAATTGCAAGGCAAAGGATTCTTGACACGAATCATTTTGTTGCGCATTAGCAGCTACGATTAAAATTTTTAAAAAATGGGACAACCGAAATGATTTATAAGCTTAGCCTTGCGGTGATCAGCTTACTTTTCAGTATCGGTACGACGAGCGCCTCTACTATAACTAACAATTTTTCTTTCTTTAATTCATCCAACGTCGTCATTGCTGGTGGGTCGTTCAGCTACGATTCCGCCGCTACCGGTGTTATTGGATATTCGGATCTGGAGACTTTCTCGATTAACGTGTTGGGACAGTCGTATGACCTGATTTTCGCCAAGGGCCTCGCCGGCGCCGATAACTATGTGTACTTTGGCTTCGACACTGCTTTGCACACGTTTGTACCCTTTGCGGTTGAAGGGTACGATATACCCGTCAGTGGGATTTTGGCGGCAACCAACGGTTGGGAAGGCTTTTTTATAGCCCCCCTGCCTGGACAGGCAGATCCAGCCGGTACAATTTCGGACGGCAAAGTCACCGCCTACGACCCTTTCACGAGCGACTACGCTATCACCGTTTCCATTCCCGAGCCTTCGACTTGGGCGATGATGCTTTTGGGCTTCGCTGGCATCGGCGGGCTGGTCTATCGCCGGCGCCGAAACGGCTATGCGGTGGCCTGAACGGGCGTGGAAATCCGCTGACGCTAAGACCGCCTATGGGCGGTCTTTTGCTGTCTGCCAAACGCAACAGATGCGTTTCCCTCCGGCGAAGGTCGCCTTGTTGGATTAGTCCAATTGGTGCGTAACAGTCCTTATGGACTTATGGATAGCCATAAGTGCAGTAGTCAGCTTGAACGGCTTGAGGTGGTTTGACTGGCCGCCGGTGCTGGTCGGATGACGAGAAGCTGCGGATTGTGATCGAGAGCTTTCAAGCGCCGCGCGGTATCGTCGACAGCAAGACGCCATGGCATATCACGTTGTTGCTGATAATATGGCGGCGCTCGTTCGGTCCCGAGCCGATTATTCCTCAAAGCGAGCAATCCGGCTTTGCGCGGTTGTCATTGCTGCTGAGGTCGAGCCGGCGGTTGCTGCCACACTGACAAGCGCGCAGATGGTGATCGTCGTTGCTAGGGATCGTTGGGTGATTGTCGATGCCGGCGTCGATGCGGCCGCCCTGCAGGTTCTGGAGCGTCGATTATTCCGCTCTCTTCGAGTGCACACATCTGGATTGCGACCGCTACACCGATCAAGGCTTCATCTCGTTTCCAGATCCGGAGCCGGTTCAAGAAGAACAGCCGATTTCAGCGCCATTTCCGCAGCTATTCGGTGACAGCCCGCCGGTTCGCTTCATTACGATCGTAAGCTGCATCACATACAATTTCACATTTGGCGAAGGCGAACCTCATCAATCCGGCATCATCTAAACGTATTGAGCAAAAATCCGCCAGCACTCAGGATTAATGGAGTCGAGAAGGACATAGCGGCTCTCGGCATCAATCTGAGACTTGGAGACTTCAACCATCTGACTTGTCGCTGGCTGTCTGGCATATCGGCAGCTATGCGGATTGAACGATCCTTTCGGCCACCATTGACTCAACTGCCGCGGGAAGCTGGAATAAGGGCTTTGCTGAGGGAGTTGAGTTATGCGTAAAGTGTTCTTGTGCACGCTGGTACTTGTTTCGATCTATTCTCAACAAGCATTTGCCGGGCTATATCAGGTTGATTTGAATCAGCCTGGTGGCGTTCCAGGGACTGGCGGTGCGCAGGTGATTTGGCCAACAGGGCTAGTTAGTTTCACTGTCGGCTTCCAATCCGCGTTCTATCAGTTCGTTCCCGGCGATGTCGTTGATCTTGGATGGGTGACTATTTTTCCAATTGAGACCTACGACTCTCGATCGGGCGTCACCGTGTCCGCAACGAGTTCATTGCCGAGTGTCGCATTCGACAGCAGCAAGCCTGCATTCGGCGGCATAATCGATCGGTCTGAATATAAAAGCTGTACAATATTAGAACCCGTATGCGTGATCGACCCTCCAGTGCCTACGACGGTTACTCAGCTGCTCTATACGATTCCTCAAGGCGGCGACGGGATTCAGGTGTCGTGGTATGGCCCATACGCCTATGTTGCTCCTATCCCCGAACCCTCAACGTGGGCAATGCTTCTGATCGGGTTCGCTGGCGTGGGCTATTTGGCCTGCCGGCCCACAACCAAGCAGCGGCCTCGAGAGAGACGTTCCATGCATAAACTAATATTCGCACTGACGCTGGGCCTTTGTTGCTCGCATAATGCAGGTGCTACTACATATCAGTATTTTGGGCAGCTGTTTCCCAGCAATACTGCGAACCTGTCGATTGCTCAGGGCCCCTTCCACCACTACATCTCTCTGCAACGGTTTCCTTCAAAGCAGATACCTCGCATTTCAGCGGTCATCTCACTCTAGATGACGCTTCTTCGGCTAAGTTCGGTGGATACTCGTTTCCATTTGTGGTTCCGCCGCCGGATTACGCCGGGTGGGTGTCCAGCTTGTATGGGTCGTTTAACTTGCTGAATGGCTCGATCGTAGATTGGACTCTGTATGGCCAAACCAGTGCACAGTGCAGTGGGCCGGGTTGCGTCGGACTAGACCGTTTAATGAGTACACCTAGTGGTGATAGCTCGTTTAGTGGCACTCAATACCCGAACCCTCAACGTGGGCGATGTTGCTGATCGGATTTGCTGGCGTTGGGTTCGCCGCGTATCGTCGTCGTCGTCAAGCCGCTTCTGCCTAACGTCACGACGCCGCAAGCGGCAGGACGCTACCTATAGGCCACCGCCATCACGCCTTGGTCCACCTGACGCAGCATGGCAGCATATGTCGCTATAACGTTGTTCGACGCATCGGCTGCTGTATTGGAAATATCAGCGGCCGTGATCTTAGGATTTCTTGTATATATCCACTCGTTCGCTATACGTCCCTTCATCTCCGCTGATCACGCACATTGTCGTGACGCCTCTCTTGCCTGCGACCGTAAGAATAAATCCACCCGACGAGGAGCTTATGACCGCCGTGTTCACCGTCGCGGCAAGATCATAGCCGGAACCCGAAGGCACGGCAGTGGACGATGAAAGATCGGAGGTCGGAACGCTCCGCACCTGACAAATACAATTGGCACTCGGGTTCGCGCTCTGCGTCACCCGCACCGAAGTGACTGTTTGACCGGCCGGGAGCACGGCTTGCAGGGAGGCGAGGAACAGCCCATTGCCGGTGGCATAGTGGCTATGACTGCTGCGCAACTACCGTTAGCCAGAACTGATCGTCGGTCCGGGAAGGTTCGTCGTAATGCCGATCCTGATCGAGCGATTGGAGCCGAACGGGCCACAGATGCACAAGCGCCGTCAGCACATTGTTCTAATAACAGCGGCGCCCCTGACTGTCATGGAGCACGTAATCCGTTCCGGGCGGTGGATAGTGAAGTTGCCCGCACGCGCCGGAATTAACTGGAGCGCCCAAAATATCAAGCTTTCTGTCCAGCGCGTTTGGCGACGCGGTCTGGTCGCTGCTCCCCCGGCCGTAGTACTGACCGCTGTATTGTCCGCTAAATTGCCCGCCATATTGGCCGCCGTACTGTCCGCCATATCGGCCGCTATACTGCATGTTGACCTGGCCGATGGCCGGCTGCATCGAGCCGATCATCGTTAGAGCCGCCAACAGAGTAAACAGTATCCTCATCTCACTTCCCGGAAGCATGAGGAATAGGGTGACCGGGCGCTGCCGATGACTATCGGCCCAACGGCCGTCTAGGCGTCAATCAGCTTGATCAGCTTAGCCGCTTCCTTGTCGATATCATGGCGTTGCAAAACCCTTTGACGGGCACTTTCTCCCATTTGCGTGATCACTTCCGGCGCCGCGTTGAGACATTGCTCCATTGCCGCGGCCAAACTCTCAAGATCGCCGGCAGGAACCAGCCAGCCGTGCTCGCCGTGCTTAATCAGTTCAGGGATGCCGGCGACGAATGTACTGATCACCGGTCTGCGTAGCGCCATGGCTTCCATGATGACGACCGGCAGGCCTTCAGCGAAGCTCGGCAACACCAGCGCGCGGGCCGCGAGGATTTCGGCCCGGACCTCGTCACTACTGATCCAGCCTGTTATGCGCACGATATCCGTCAGCTTGTGTTTTGTGACAAGCGAATCGATCTCGCTGCGCATTTCGCCATCGCCGGCGAGCACCAGTTCGAACTTTGTCCCGCGCTCCGCCAGTAACCGCGCCGCCTCGATCAGGAGCAACTGCCCCTTCTGTTCGCAGATGCGGCCCACGCAAACCAATCGTCGCTCATTGCCCGCCGCCGTCGTGACATCGGTGTCATAGAAAGCCGGTTCAAGCCCGCAATGGACCACCTTTATCTTGGACCAGTAAGCGTGGGGGACATTGCGGAAGAGCTGGCTCCGTCCGAATGAACTGACTGCCACTACAAAGCGCGCCCGCCGGATTTTCTCGGGAAGCGAGATGAACTTCGGCTTGTCGAATTCCTCGGGGCCGTGGGCAGTAAAGCTCCAGGGTGGCCCTCCCAGTTCACCGACAAGCATCGCGACTTCGGCAGAATTGGTTCCGAAATGGACGTGCAGGTGCTGGACCTTTTCGCGGCGCAACCACAGGGCCACCTGACACGCTTCGAACAGATAAATTAGATGAACGGGGAGGGGCCGCTCCGCCCGCAGACCGATCCTTAACGTCAGGGCGATCGCGCGAAACAGGCCGGCGGGATTAGTTACCAGGATGCGCAGGAATGAGACCAGCAGCGGCACCGCGCCGCCGCGCAGGACGTAACGTGTGCGAGCCTGCTCCAATTGGTCCTCGGAGCCGCGCTGCGCATCGGCCCAGCCCCGCACTGATATTCGCAGGATCTCGTGGCCCAGGCGTTCGAGCGCCAGGATTTCGCGTCGGATAAAACTGTGGCTGATCGCCGGATAATGGTTAACCAGATAGGCGATCTTCATGAGGGGGCTCTGTCTGACCTATTCTAAAGTAGCCCGAAAAAATACGGGGGGCCTCGTCCTATTATCTATTTGAGGAATATAGTAGTAATTGAGAGAGAGACAGGATATTTATACCCGACTTCCATTTTCACTTTTTTGCCTGACAAAACGTTAAGTCAAACGTTTCGAGATCGGTATTTGCGATGTTGATCTTGGCCGCTCTGGCTGGATTGCTCAGCGTTCCCGTCGCTGTCCTGCTGGTTGAAGTCATTGCAGCTCTTAAGGCGCCGAGACTGGAGCCTTTCGAAGCCAAAGAATTAAATATTGAAAAGCGCGTTGCGGTAATCGTTCCTGCGCACAATGAGAGCGTTGGACTTGTTCCAACGCTGCAAGACGTCAAGCCGCAGCTTGGCGCCGCAGATCGCCTGATCGTTATCGTCGATAACTGCACTGATGATACCGCTGAGGTTGCGGCCGCATCAGGCGCCGAGATCATTGTTCGTAACGACCCCCAGAGAGTCGGCAAGGGATTTGCGATGGGGTGGGGCATCGCTCATCTCAGCCAGGACCCGCCCGATTTTGTTCTCTTCGTCGATGCCGATTGCCGCCTCCAGGCCGACTTGGTCGAAGGGCTCAAGCGAGCCTGCCATCAGGTTCAGCGGCCGGTACAAGCGTTGTTCATGATGCGAAGCGCCGAGAACTCGCCCATCAATCATAGCTTCGCGGAGTTCGCCTGGGTTCTCAGAAACTGGGTTCGTCCTCTTGGATTAAGAAATCTTCGTGGTCCCGTTCAGTTGATGGGGACAGGAATGATGTTTCCGTGGAATGCGATCAGCTCCGTTCCGTTGGCCAGCGGCCATCTGGTGGAGGATCTGAAGCTGGGTCTCGATTTCGCGGAAACGGGTAAGGCGCCGTATTTCTTTCCGTTCGTGAAAGTTACCAGCACATTTCCGACCAGCGCCAAGGGGACTGAAAGTCAGCGGCAGCGGTGGGTTCAGGGTCATCTCGCCACAATCGGAAGGTTCGTTCCGAGACTTCTCACCGTGGGTTTGATGCGCGGCGACATCAATGTCTTGGTGCTGGCGCTCGATCTCTTGGTGCCGCCGCTCTCTCTCCTTGCGCTGTTGATGGTCGCGACGATGGTTCTGACCTCGTCAGTTACGCTGCTTGGAGGGCCGTGGCTGCCCACCCTGATCGCAGGCGGCAATCTTCTTGGATTTATCTTATGTGTTGTTCTGGCTTGGTTTAAATTTGGACGTCAGGTTTTTCCTGCGCACGAATTATTATCGTTCGGCTCTTTTGCATTGAAAAAAATAGGCTTTTACGGTCGGATGTTGATCGGCGGTACAGCGTCTCAATGGATACGGACCGACCGATCAACCCCAACCTAGGTGACACGGATTTTTCCTGCGGCGTCCCCCGATTGGGTCACGCAAACGGGTCACGGAACCGTTATCGAACTTCAATAAGAGCGCGCCAGACGAAGATTAGTTTGGCGCACCAGCCCGCATCACCGGATTATGGCTGGCACATCGTTTGCTTGAGTTTTTCAGGCGGGAGGAGGGGGTACCCATGAAAGCGCATAGCCGTACCAGTCTGCCCAAACCGAAGAAGCCGAAGAAGACTTCGAAAAAGCTCCCGGTTGTCAGCATTGCGGAGCGGTATCTGGAATTGCGCCGCCTGCGCGAGCGCCTGTCAGAAGCAGAAGCCTTGCGAAGTTCACAATGAAAAAGTTTCGTCAGGGGTTGGCTCCGCCGCTTTATCTGGTGGCGATCGGGATCGCCATGGTTGGTTGGCTGTGGGCGATATTTGCCGGCGTAGGATGGCTTTTGGGGGCTTAGCTGGCGCTCCCGAGTGTGTTGTTGCCTTGGCGTAATGCACCGCTGACCATTCTGTCCCGTGCTGGGCAAGCCCTCAGGGCTTCCAGGGGCTACATTCCGGTCACGGGCGCCATTCTTCATTCGGTTGGAAAAGGTACCAGAAGTCAGATGGCCGACTTGCGAATCGTTGCGTAGTCGGGTCTCAATTCTGGATAGCGTCAGAGCGATAAGCGCCTTGGGGTGGGTTGCATCGCGGTTTTTCTTGGGGCTTGTGGCCACCGAGATGGCTGCTGGATGGCGCAACAGGATGGGACCCATGCCGGAGAGGCTGACGAGCGCGCTGCTTACTGCGCTGAATGAATCGACCGAGATAAAGGAGAGCGATTGGCTGCAGCTCGAAAGAGTATTGCGCGGCCAATTGGACGGAGCTGATCGCAGGCCAGCGATCGAACCGAGGCCGGCCTCGGAAAACAGGTTTGCCGCTACGGTCTGTTCGGGGATGGCCAAGGTCCGATCGAACTGCTGAGTCTTCCCGTTCAGGGACACGTGGACCAGCCCGTCACGCTAGATGATCTTTTATTATTCGGTCCGCGGCCGACTTGGAAAGCGCCGCTGAGGCGGCTTTTTTGCTATACAGATCGTTGCCCGTCCCTAGCTGTTAGAAAGCCATGTGGAAAGCATTTGTCGTCTCGGCTGCCTTGGTGCTGAGCGCACCGGCGCACGCACAGGAGAGCGGTCGCATCAGGCGACCGCCGCCCTCAGCGGCTGAGGCCGCGCGGATCGCCTCGGATATGGCCATGAACGATACCCTGCTCCAGAAGGGTGACATCGTGGTCACTGACCGGGGCTTTCTTGTTTTTCGCGGGCCGGCGCCGGATGGCATGACGAATGAGTTCGCCAGGGTGCCCGATCCGGCCCTACCGGCAAACCAGCCTGGCAATCTCACCGCAAAACACCGGTCGGACGGTCGGCGCGCGAACTAGCCCTGTCGCCGCGAATCAGTTTTGACCGCGGCTGCGGACCAATTAAATGATAGAAGTTAATTGAAGGCGCCCCTCGATTAAAGGCGAGACGATATTGCCGCATGGTTAATCACAGCCCTTGAGGATTGAACCTCAGCACCTCGTTGGAGCGCACATCTGTGCGGGGAATCAGCCAAACTCGCTTTTTTGAAGGCGCAAATCAACCGACGCGCGCATGGGCGACCTCTTTGCAACAACCTGCGCGATCAGGCTGTTAACGATAAGCGCTGCCGCAGAAGATGCTGCTTGCAGTAAGTGAAGCCCATGGTAATAACCTGGTAACAATAAATGACGGTGTTCGATTTATATGTACACCTTTCGAGGAATTAATATGTCGCTGCGGTCTCGTTTGCTCATTGCTCTCGCAACAACCTTGCTGGGCTCTACGGCTGCATCGGCTGGCCTTGTCGCTGTCACCAGTTACGAGATGAACAACGGCAACGGCACGGTTTCGCTCGGTACCTACAATTACTTGGATGGGGCCTACTCGGGGACCTCGCCAGCCGTGAACTCGATTACCGAGGCTGCCCCTTTGACTGGGGGGACTGGCATCCTCACCAATGGCGTTGTCCCGACGACTGACTACACGTTAGGTCCACAACAATATGTTGGCTGGAAATACACCGATCCGGTTCTAAACTTTTTTCTGAAGCCCGGATCTCAGATCAGCCAGATCACGCTCTATTTCGCCAATCCGGTGCAAGTGGAGAATACCACTTACGGCGGTCTCGTCGGTCTGCCCGGTCAGATCAATCTTACCATTGGCGGCGTCCTGCAGTCGCTAACTCCGACATTCTCCGCTCTTTCTTCGGTCGTTGAAAAAGCGACGTTTACCTTCGATACGCCGTTCAGCTACCAGGAAGACACGGATTTTCAGTTTCAGCTTATGCGCGGTGGCCTGCTGGCGGATTCGATCTATTACCATAGCCTGTATCCGGGCGATCAGGCGTTCAATGTCAATGCCTTTGACATAAACAAGCAACCCTGGATCATGCTTAGCGAGGTGGAATTCACCGCCGCTGTGCCTGAACCGTCCACTTGGATCATGATGATCCTTGGCTTTGCAGGGGTGGGTTTCGGCATGTATCGGCGTAACGTCAAGCCTGCTCCAGCGGTGGCGTGATCCGAGCGCTGCCCCAGCAATGCAAAACGATGAAGGCCACCGAGAGGCGGCTTTTGTTTTGGTTGGCGGCCGATTGAATTGTTCCGGTTTTAGCTGAAAAAGGAACACATCGGCCTGCGAATCTTGATTGCTAAAGCAGGGTACACCCATCAAGCGTGGCGCGCAGACGGTACGGCATTAGAAGTTTATCGACGTCTGAGCAAAAATGCCCTGGGCCCTCTGATCGCCCGCTAGGCGCCAGCGATATTGCAGGGTCAATTCCCAGTACGAAGGCGGCGCCATGTATGTCGTTTCGCCGAACCAGTAGCGTAACGAACCACCTGCGCCGACCGAGTAAGCGGCACGGTTCGCGAATGAATCGTCGTAATTTGCGGCCAGCACGGCGTGCGGGAAGAATACCAGTTTGCTGCTGATCGGATCGAGCCGGAAGCTTCGTCCGAAGCGGCCTTCCATGATCGCGACGAGCTGTCGCTTCTCGAGGAAGCGATCCACCTCCGCGTAGACGTACCAGGTCGGCCAGCTCGCATCCAAGACACGCAGATCGGTGCCGACCGTGTAGGAGTAGAGCGCGCGCAACAGCGTGTCATCGCGTGCTGCATCGCCAAGCGCAATAAGCCGGTCGACTTCAAACACCAGGTTGGCGTTCGAGAACGGCTTCCAGCGGGCGCCCACCATGCCCTGTGTCGTGCGTCCGCCCGTCGGCCCGCCGGACTGGTCATACAGAGTTTCGAAAAGGCGGCCGAACAACTCGAATATCGCGCCATTCCTGTATCCGAACCCTTCCGGGCGATAATAGAACTCGGTTCCCAGTTGCGATGTGTAACTGCTGGGCGCCGTCGTCGTCAGGAACGGGTTGGGCGCCGAACCAACTTTGCCGTATGAAACCGAAGTGTTGATACCCCATACGCGGGCCAGGTCTGAAACTGTTCGACGCGTCTCGAACAGCTTTTGGTCGTTAATATCGATCCGTCCGTCTGCCTTGGCGTCGATCCCTTCCATCAGATAGGCGATGGCCTTTGGATTTTCGAAGCGACGCATCGCGGTATATCCCGCATCGATCGTGGCCCGAGCCGGCAATTGTCCGGTGGCATGCGCGCGATCGAAGCGAGCCAACGCTATATCGTCATTGCCGACGGCGACGGCGAGGTAGCCAATATCGGCATCCCGGACGGTACCCAATCTGCCATGGGCGATTGCCCGATCAAACAGGATGCGGGCTTCCGGCTTACGGTCCAACTCGACCAGCGTGTTGATCTGCGCGCGCAGCGCGCCGTCCCTCTGAACAGCGGTCGTTGCGAGCCGTTCGGCTGTTCTGAATTCGGCAAGCGATTCTTCCTTTCGCCCGAGCGCCTGCAGTGCATAGGCCCTGCGGATCGAGGTGTCATAGCTCACGGCCAATTTCTGGAGCGCGCGCAAAAGCCCGCATGGGCTCGTTGGAAGCCAAGGCGGCGTCAGCGAGGGAAAGTCGAACGTTGTGGGCTTGAGCGGGCGGGAGGCCCCGCTTCAGGGCGGTTTCCCAATCCGACATCGTGCCGCGAAAATTCCTGAGCTTGGCTCGCGCATAACCGCGTTGCGCATGGATCTCTGCGTTCGAGTGCCCCGCATCGATCGCCTTGGTCGCCTCAACCTCGGCTTCCGCGGGGCGGCCGGCAGACATCAGGATGTTGACCAGCAGGAGGCGGCTTGCGGCGACCTCGGGCTCAAGTTGTACGGCCTTACGCGCCTCGACGATGGCTGACTTGTAGTCCTTGTCTCGTTCAGCCCGGTAGGCGCGTTCCTTCGCTTCAAAGGTTTCTCTTGCGGCCTTTTCTTCGGGCGATGCAACAGGGGTCAATATGCTCAGGACCGCGGGCGCCTCGAGTTCGCAATTGACACCGCTGGTGGTGGTTGAACATTCCTGCACCGGCGGCGGCATATTGCCGTTGTTCCGAAGCACGCCTCTGCGCTGGCTTGCGCCTTCTGCATCGGTGAGGCGGGTGATGACCTTTGGGTCGGTTCGCGAATAGCTGCCCAACAATTCGATCGCGGCGTTGAAGTCACCTGACGCCATGGCTGCATCCGCGGAGATCAGCCGGATATTCTTCTGCTGAGTGGCAGTCAGGCCCGGGATCGCCAGGGCAGCGTTGAAGTCGGACACGGCATCGGCGCGCTTTCCCAGTCGCTGGTTGATATAGCCGCGCCATACCAGCGGAACATAATTCGCTCGATCGAGCGCAATCGCTTCGGTGGCGGTTGCCAAAGCTCCCGGCAAATTGTTGTCGGCGAGCTGGGCGTTCAGCAGCAACAGGCGGTACGACATCGAGTCCGGCACATAGTCGACCGCGCTGCGCGCCGCCTGGACCGCGGCCTTGGCATCGCCCTTTTCGAGCGCCTTGTAGCCCTCACTGGCCGGCCGCTGGGCGAGACGCTGGCGAATACTCGCTTGCCGCCCTTCGAGGTCCCGGTTGCCCGTGAACGCCGCCGAGGCGGCTTTCGTCGCCAGATCGGCCCGGATGAGGTCGCCGGCGGCGACCAGCGAGTCGATCAGGAGCAGGTGCAGGCGGAGGAGATCAGGACGGAGCGCCACGGCCTCTGCAGCGCTTGCCGCGGAAGCCTCGTAGTCGCCCTGGCCGAACGCCTTGTAAGCGGCCTCCGCCGCCGTATAGGCCTCGCCCTCCAGCGGAGGACCGCTATCCGCGACCTGGGCGCGGGCGCCCGGACACAGGAGCGCCACGAGCAAAAGCGCAGCCAGCACTGCCCGAAAAACCGTCCGGTTCAGGTATTTTCCGCCCCAATTCCCCATGCAGCCAGCGTTACGCCAATCCCGTTAAATTTTGACGCTAAACCGTAACCGAGCCGATGATTCAGCGGAACGGAGAACCCGCCTTTTAGCCGCGCTTCAGGCTTTGATGTCATTCATTTTTCTAACTTTTTCCCCGGCTGTGATGTTTTTGCTGCGAAGCCTCTGGCCAAACACGAGGCTGCGGTGGAAAAGCCTCTGCTTGCCAACGGCCACGGTCTTTGAGCGCATCCGCTTGCGGAGGACGCGGCTGGCGCCGAGTTCGTCGTAAAAGCCTCCCGACCATTAGGGTTAAATGCGTTCGTCCGTTGCACAGACCGGCAGGATTCTGAATTTGTTGGGTCCGAGTGGCGGCCCGGGCCGGAACTCGATTTATGCATTTTCGATCGTTCATTGTTTCCAGTTTGTCGAAGTCCCTGATTGATGGATTTAGTATGGATATTGAGACGAGCGTCGCCTTGAAGGACAGGCAAACATTCAAGCCGATTTGCGAACAATGCGGCAGCCTGACCGTTGCGTTGCCGATCGAGGCTCGGCCGGACCCGTATTCCGTTCTGAAATGCGGGCGGTGCGGCTCTCCGAGAGGAACGCTTCAGTCGCTGCGCGACACGTCCATCCATGCAGGAATTCGGCATCCGGCGTAGCGGAAATGGCCGGGCCTGATCTACCTGGTTTCGAGCGGGGCTCGGGCTTATCGGGCGCCTGATCGCCTGACGCGAACGCGACATCGAAGCCGCGAACGCCGATTGTCACATACACCCGATGATCGTAGAAATTGAGGATAGGGAGCCCTAGTCAGCATCCGGTCGAGCGGGTAGGCTCCGAACCCCGGGTTTGTTTGTAAGAATCTTCGGCATTTTCGGCCAGTTAATTCGCGAGGGGAGACGAGTCATGCGAGCGATCTGTGCGTCCGTGCTGGCGGTCGGCCTTTTGATTGCTACCAGTGCCAGTGCAGCGCCGCTTCTGAGCCATCTTCAGCCTGCTCCGGATTCGCTGATCACGGCCGCGAAGGTGATCTGTGACGAGGCGGGCAATTGCTACCGACCGCATCGGCGACGCCCGGTCGCACGGTGGGTTTACGGCGACAAGAATTTCTATGGCCCGTACGCTGGACCGGGTTACTACGGTAATCCGCGGTATCGTTATAACTGGTGGCCCTGGTATTGATACCGCCGGCTGGACATCATCATCGCGCTCTCGGCCGGCCGCAGATCGCTGTTTCACCCTGTAAACGGTATCAAATCGCTGCTATAGCACTGGCCTAGCGGGCCGATACATCTCTGGTTTTAATGATAATGACGTTGTTCAATATGGCTATTAAACCCAACGATCCGGTCCCGCCGCCTTCGGGTTCTCGAGAGGTCGGGGTAAGCGACAATTCCGATTTGGTTGGCATCTCTGAAGGCATGCGGCATGACCAGGCGTTCGATGGCATCGATTGGTCAAGAGCAGCACCCGGCTGGGCTTCAATGTTTACCGGGCTCCTCTTGCCGCTGCTTGGTCTCGCTTTGCTGGTTGGGGCTATCGACTTCGCTTTAGGCTGGCTGTTTAAGGGTTGGATCGCCCCTTCATGGCACATGTCACCTTTTCTGCTTGCCGCGACCATGCTTCCGCCGGCGCTGATTAGCGCTCTCGGCTGTTGCAAGCTTTTCCTCTATTTGAAAGATGCAATGAGGACGGCTGCTCGATCCGGCAAGCACGAGGGCGTTGTCTGAGCGGATTGATCACCGGCGGCCTCGCTGCGTCAGCGACGTCGTGATCGAATCCGGATTCCGGATGCGCTCGATCAGCATGTCGATGCGATCGCCGCCCCAGAACAATTCGCCATTGAAGACCATGGTCGGAACGCCGAACACGCCGAGCGCTTCCGCCTCGTCGATGATGCGGTCGTGTTCTGCCCGCGCGGGGCCGTGGACGTAGGCTTCGAATTCTTCCGACGACCCGCCGAGCGAGGCGATCACGCCGGAAATATCGGAGAGTTCGTCGATCTCGAGATCATGACTCCAGAACCGGCGGAACACCGTGTCATGATAGGGGCGGAACAGGCCGTGGCGCTGCGCGAACAGCATGCCGGCGCTGGCATAGAAGGCATCATAGATGCGCCGCGGACCCTTCATGATGAGGCCTTGCGCGTTGGCGTAGCGGCGCGCGTCCATATAGGCGTAGCGCACCTTGCGCCAGAAATGCGGTGTGCGCTCTTCCACCGTGCCCATGAATTCCGGGATGCGCAGCGTGTAGGGCAGCCATTCGAGTTCGACGCCGTAGATCTCCTCGAGCTCGAACAGCCGCTTGTTGGCGACGAACGTGTAGGGGCTTTTGTAGTCGGTGTAGATGCGAACGCGCGGTCTATCCATGGCGTTTCCTTGTTCCATCGGATCAGTATCTGCGATCCGAATAGAGCATGGAACCATGCAACGCGGTTTTTGACATTCCAAAATGAATGAGCCCGCCAAAACGAATGGGCCCCGGTGCATAAGAGCATCGCGGGGCCCTACATCTTCGTTATAGGCGAAGGATTTCTGGTAGACACCAGTATGGTCTCAGGATCCGGCTTGCGCGTGGCCTTTGCGCTCCAGTCCCGCGGATAGGTTTGGATTGTCGAAGGTGCAATGAGGCTGGCAGCTGCTTATGACCTCAACCGCACCTGGACCTTGCGCTGAGCAAGGTCACCGGTCTGATCCGGTGGCGTCATGCTCCTCTCCAAGAGTTGGCCAACGGACGATGCGTCCGCTTCCGCTGCGTGTCGTCTCGATCATCTAACCGAGCCGCCAATGCCTGCGAAGCGGGGAGCCCAACGCTCCGCGACTCCTACAGGTGCAGTCGTGCTAAATGCTGCGGCAGTTAGAGTCAGGTGTCAAGTAACACATCCATCGGGTTCCCGCGGACATTGGTATGTTAGCCCTTCGTGTGGCGGTAATCCTGTAAATCAGGATCGTGAGTCATCGCCCAGTAGTCCACGAAACGCCATGGCATTGCCGAAAAAACACGACCTTGCTTGTTGCGGTAATAGGTCGTCATCCCGGGATGCGTCCAGATCAGTTGCTCATGCTCGGCATCAACTCTCTTGATGTACTCATCGTGCGCTTCCGGACGAACGTCGATGGCAGCGATGCCTTGCTCGATCATCTCGACGAGGCAAGCCGAGATGTAGCGGCTCTGGCATTCCGACTGGAAGATCACGCTGCCGCCATGCGCCGGACCTGAATTGGGGCCGAGCATGACGAAAAGATTTGGAAAGTCCGGCACCGTGAGCCCGAGATAGGCGGTCGGGTTGTCGTTGGCCCAGGCTGCCTTCAGATTTTTTCCATCGCGCCCCGTGATGTTGAGGCGAGCGGCCATCTCTGTGACCTTGAATCCGGTCGAGATGACGATGATGTCCGCAGGCCGCAACTTGCCATCTGAGGCGACGATGCCGTCGCGCGCGAAATGGTCGATGCTGTCGGTGACCAGTTCGACATTCGGCTTCGTCAGGGTCTTGAACCAGTTGTTGTCAAGCAGGATGCGCTTGCCATAAGGCGGATAGGTCGGCACGCATTTCTCGATCAGATCGGGGCGATCCTTCAACTCCGAGAGGATGAAGTTGGTGAGCTCCTCGCGATGCCGGTCATTGCCTTTGTTGACGGCGCGCTCGGGATGCGGCCAGTCGGGGTCCTTGCGCAGGAACGGCAGCAGGCCGTCGCCGTATCGCCAGAACATGTTGAAGCGGTACCACTGCACATAAAACGGCAGGTGCGCGAGCAGCCATCGCGCGCCCTCGGTGATGGGATCGGAATAGCCCACCACCGGGCGCGCCCATTGCGCGGTCCGCTGATAAACGGTGACCGACGCCACACGGTCGGCGATCGACGGCACCAGTTGCATGGCGGTAGCGCCGGTGCCGATGACGGCGACGCGCTTGCCGTCGAGCTTGATGTTGTCGGACCAAAGGGCGGAGTGCAGCATCACGCCCTTGAAATCTTGCTCGCCCTTGAAGTGCGCAGGGTGGGGGTCGTTGAGCTGACCGATCGCGCTGACCAGCGTGGTCGATTCAAATATCTCTTCGCCATTGATGGTCTTCAACGTTGAAATCCAGCGCCGCTTGCTCTCGTCCCAGCGCGACGACGTCAGCTCCGTGTTGAGGCGGAGATGCTTTCGAATGTCGTGTTCGAGCGCGACTTTCTTGAGATAGTCGAGCAATTCCTGGCGCTGGGCGAAATAGCGCGTCCACGGATTACGCCCGCCGAACGAGAACGAGTACGAATGGTTCGGTGTATCGACGCCGCAGCCGGGATAGCGATTGACATACCAGGTGCCGCCGAGTTCGTCGTTCTTTTCGACGATGGTGTAGGGGATGCCGAGCCGGCCAAGGGCGACGCCGAGCGCAATGGCGCAGACACCGGCACCGACGATCAGCACGTGCTGCTGCGCCTGTTTTTCGTCCGATGGCGGTTTGGTCCAGCGCGCTTCCCGGGGAATGAAGCCCATTTCCTCGCGCATCAGCGGCGCATATTCAGGTGCCACGTCTTCGCCCAGCGTCGCCCGCATCATCTTCAACATCAATTCGTTGCCGGGATCGGTGATGACGGGCTTCGGTTCACCGTTTGCGAACAGCTTCAAGACGGCCGCGCGGATCTCGGCCTGGATTTCCGGGGGCATACCGGCTTGCGGATCCGGAATCAGGCGGACGTCGCGCTTGGGTCTGTAAGGCGGTTCCAGCCAGCGCTCATCGCCGGTCATGTGCACCAGCACCATCAGCAGGACGCGAATATCGCCCTCGGCGATGGCCGATGACAGATCGAGTTTCTTGCGCGGCAGCTCGATATTCATGCTGGTGTCCTCGTTTACGCGCCTGGTGCTTCGGGCAAACCGCCATAGGCGGCCCAGGTGGTGCCGGCGATATAGCCGGCATCGACGGGAAGGTTGATTCCGGTGACGCCACTGCTCAGCGGCGACAGCAGCCACGCGATGGCCTGTGCGACTTCGATCGGCTCGACCAGTCGATTCATCGCGGTCGGACTTTCGAGCCACTTTTTGTTCAGCGCACCCGAAGCGATGCCGGCTTCCAGTGTCGCCGTGCGGGTGAAGCCGGGCGAGACTGCATTGACGCGTACGCCGCTGCGTCCCCATTCGGCAGCCAGCGTCTGCGTGATCTGGATGACACCGGCCTTCGCCGCGGTATAGGCGTGGATCGGGCCTGAGGTCATGCCGGCAACGGAGGCGACATTGACGATCGCGCCGCGCCGGCGCTCGGCCATCTTCACGCCGACGTTGCGGGCCACCAGAAACGTGCCGCGCAGATCGATATTGACCTCGCGGTCCCATTGTTCCATTCGAACGCGTTCGATTTTGTGCATCTTGCCGAACACGCCGGCAGCGTTGACCAGCCCGATGATTGGGCCGTGCGCGGTCTCGATATCGGCGATGCCGTCGACAACAGCGCTTTCATTCGCGACATCAAAGGGCGCGGGCCACAGGATGGTTTGCGTTTCCGCGAGCGGTTCGGGCGCAATATCGACAATAACGACCTTTTGGCCTTGAGCAGCGAGAAGCGTTGCGGTCGCCGCGCCAATGCCGCGGCTGCCGCCGGTGACGAGAACGATGCCTTCAGCGGTCATGGCTGTTGCCTTTATCCGGTGTGAACAGCCCGCGCGTGACCAGCTTTCGGTAGGCGGAGATGACATGGTCGGGTGCGGCCGTTACCGCGCCGCCGGTGTATGAGTATCGCCGGCTCAGGTAGCCGCGCGCGCCCATGAACATGTGGACGATGGCTTCGAACTCCTCGTCGCTGAAATCCACGATGGCGCCCGCCGTGCGGGCGCGCTTGAGAATGCGTACATAGGCGGTCGCGATATTATCGAGATGCTTCTGGTATCCGATTGGTGCAAAATACTCGGCCTCGTTGAGGATGCGCAGGAACTCCGGCACTTCGCGGATGAAATCGAAGAAGGCGCTGAAGCGCTCGATCTCCTGCCTCGCGGCATCTGCGGTGCCTGTGCGCTCGCGGATGAAGTGGACCATGTCGATGCCGATCTTCGGCAGCAATTGATCGAGCAGTTCCTGGCGGTTCTCGAAATGATTGTAGAACGTGCCTTGGGCAACGCCGGCTGCCTCGGTGATGCGGGCGACGGAAGCCTCGGCGTAGCCGTACTTGCCCACGATCTTGGTGGCGGCGTCGAACAATCTGCGCTTGGTCCAGGCGTTGCGCTCGACGCGGTTCAACTTCGTGATCTTACCGGATGCGGCTTGCGATGATTGCGTCATGCGTGAGTTTCCAGTTCGGCGCGCAGTACGCGCTTGAGAACCTTGCCTGAGGGGTTGCGCGGCAGATGATCGCGGATGATGAGTTGCTTCGGTACCTTGAAGCTGGCGAGGCGCGTGCGGCAATGTTCGATGAGATCAGGCAAATCCAGCGTGGCGCCATCCGTGAGCACCACGACCGCAACCGGCTTCTCGCCCCAGCGCTCGTCCGGCATGCCGACGACGGCAACTTCGCGCACCTGCGGCAGCTCGTAGATGACGCGCTCGACCTCGGAGGAGGCGATGTTCTCGCCGCCGGAGATGATCACGTCCTTCTTGCGGTCGGTCAGATAGAGAAAGCCATCTTCGTCGAGGTAGCCGATGTCGCCACTGCGAAACCAGTCGCCGAAGAACGCGGCCGCAGTTTTCTCGGGATCTTTCCAATAGCCTCGCGTGACCTTCGGGCCGCGGAGGCAGATCTCGCCGTTCTGGCCTGATGGCAGCCGGTTGCCGGCGTCATCGCGAATTTCGATTTCGACATGGGCAATGGCGCGCCCCGTTGAGCCGATCTTTTCGATCTCGCGGTCGGCTTCCATGAAAGTATCGCCGCCGCAGGTCTCCGTCAGCCCATAGGCGTCGATGTAGCGGGCGTTCTTGAAATAATCGGAGAAGGCGCGGATGCGCGCTTCCGGGGTTTTCTCGCCGCCGCCGATCGCCCATCGCAGGCTGGAGACATCGTAGCGGTCGCGGGTCGGGCAGGTGAGGATCGCGGTCGTCATGACCGGTGCAAACCAGGCGGCGTTGAGCTTTTGGGCTTCGATCGCGGCGAGCGCCTGCTCGGGCTCGAAGTTGCGGTGGATAGAAAGCAGGCCGCCATGCCAGAGCACCGCAATACCCGGCAGGTCGAGCGCGCCGACATGATAGAGCGGACCGACCACCAGCAGTCGCGTCTCCGCGCTTAATCCCAAGACAAGCGTCTGATCGGCCGACTTCCAGTACAGGTTCTCGTAAGTGAGCATCACGCCTTTGGGTCGGTCGGTGGTGCCTGACGTGTACATCAGCCGCATCAGCTCGCGCGGCTGCCGCACCTGCATCGGGGCGGGCGCGATGTCGGGCGCAAGCCGTGTGACCGTGGATTGCGCGGACGCATCGAGCAGCACCACTGGTGCGCCGCCTGCGGCAATGCCTGCGAGTTCTTCGTCCGCAATCAGGATAAGCGCGCCGGAATTGGCGACGATGTAACCGACTTCATCTGCGGACAGGCGATAATTGATCGGCAGAAACACCGCGCCGATGTGGCTGGTCGCGAACACCAGTTCGAGAAAGGCCGTGCTGTTCTGCATCAGCACCGCGACGACGTCGCCGGGGCCGATCCCGCGCGCGGCGAGCCAGCCGCCGACCCGCCGGATGCGAGCGTCGAACGCGGCGTAGGAGACATCCTCGCCGCGGTATTTCAGCGCACAGCGGTCCGGCGTCCGCCTGGCGTGAAAAGCGATGAAGCTCGAAAGGTTGATCATTTGCCGCTCGAAACGCCGGTTTTCGGTCTGGCTTCCGATATATGAATTCTGACTCGTAATTCATCTTTGGCTTGACGTCACCCCCCTCGCTCTGAAATCCTTAAGGTCTACGGAGGCGTCACGATCTCCGGCAGGGATTGGGAACGCCAATCCACAGGGAGGAAGCAATGACGAGAACCCGCAAACCGGGCGTAAGCCGACGTGCGACGTTGGCGATGATGGGCGCCGGTGCCGTTTCATTCGCGACGCCCTGGGTGGCGCGCGCGCAAGCCAAGACCATTAAGATCGGCATGCCGACCATTCTCTCCGGCCGCGTGGCGCAGCTCGGAACCTCGTCCCGCAACGCGGTGATGCTGGAGATCGAAAAGGTCAATGCTGCCGGCGGTCTCGCTGGACGCCAGATCGAGATGGTGATCCGCGATTCAAAGGGACAGCCGCAGGAAGCCGCCCGCGTCGCACGCGAGCTCGTCAACACCGACGGATGCGAAATCCTGATCGACGCCGAAGCGTCGTCGGGCGCGTTCGCCGTGCACGAGGTGGCGCGCGATCTCGGCGTGCTCTGTCTCCACACCAATTCGGAAACTTCCGCGCTGACCGCCGATCCCAAGCAGCACATTCCGAACGCCTTCCGTACCGCGCGCCAGGGCGTGCATGACTCGATCGTCGGCGGCAGCTACGCGGCGGCGATTGCCAAGGCCAAGGGGCTGAAGAAGTGGGCGACCTGTTCGCCCGATTACGCCTATGGCCGCGATACCACCGGCGAATACGTGACGTATCTGAAGCGCTTCGCGCCCGACATCGAGATCATCAGCGAGTCCTGGCCAAAGCTGTTCCAGCCTGATTACACCGAGGTCGTAACAAAGATCCTTCAGGCCAAGCCGCAGGCGCTGTATTCCTGCCTGTGGGGCGGCGACCTCACGTCCTACATCGACCAGGCCAACATCTACGCGCTGTTCAGCCAGATGGAAGTGTTCGCAGTCAACATGGCCGACTACACCGCGCTCACGGTCGTGAAGAACCTGCCGAAGGGCATTCACTCCGGTAACCGTTACATCAAGACATATCCCGCAACCCCGGAGAACGCCGCGTGGGGCGACGCCTACAAGGCAAAATACAACGAATATCCTACCAACTGGTCGTGGGAGAATGCGACGGCGATCATGCTGCTCGCGGAAGCGTCCAAGAAGGCGAATTCGGCCGACGGCAAGAAGATTGCGGAGGCGCTCCGCGGCCTGAAGATCAAGTCGCCGTTCGGCGCCGACGGCACCGTCACCATGCGCGCCGAGGACCAGACGCTGGTGGGCTATGCGATCGGCTGGGGAACCACGATCCCGCAGGAGCCCTACGTGCCGAAGGTCGAGGCGGGCGACTGGAAGACGATCTTCGAACTTGAAACCGAGTGGAAGAAGAGCAAGGGCTACACCTGATTGACCGCGACGGCGGAGGTGGCGCAAGCTGTTGCCCGTTCGCCGCCGAATGATCTTCGCGTGCTGTTCCGGCGCGCTGGAATGGATGTATTCCCTTGGACCTCGACGCGCTTACGGGCTGTCTCGCCAGCTCCGCCTGTCTGGTGACGCAAACCACCAGCGGCTTCATCATCGGCATGTTGCTGTTTCTCGTCGCCGTCGGGCTGACGCTGATCTTCGGCGTACTCAAGGTCGTCAACTTCAGCCACGGCGCCTTCTATATGTTCGGCGCCTATTTCGCCATGACGGCCTATCAGTTCTCCGGCAGTTTTGCGCTGGCGATGCTGTGTGGTGCGGCGGGTACGGCCATCCTCGGTCTGATCTTCGAACGCGTCTTCATGAGCCGGGTCTACGGCGCTGACGTGTTGATGCAGCTTCTCGTCTGCTACGCCTTCGTGCTGATCTTTGATGACGTGGTGCGGATGATCTGGGGCCCTGAATTCAAATCGATGGGCATGCCGGCGGCGTTCCAGGTGGTGCCGCTGTTCATCGCCGGCGGGGTGGTGCCACCATATTATCTGCTCTTGATCGGTGTTGCGCTCGCGGCCGCCATGATCCTCGGGCTCGGCCTTGCCCGCACCAGGATCGGCAAGGTAATCCGGGCGGCCGCCCATAACCCTGGCATGGTATCCGCGCTCGGCATCAACACCGGCCTGATCTACGGCGGGGTGTTCGCGCTCGGCGGCATGCTGGCGGGCCTTGCCGGCGCACTTGCGGCGCCGGTGCGCTCGCTGACGCCGGGCATGGGATTTTCGGTGCTGATCGAATCCTTCATCGTCACCGTGATCGGCGGCATGGGCTCGATCCTCGGTGCACTGATCGGTGCGCTCTTGATCGGCATGATCCGCTCGTTCGGGTCGCTCGGCTTTCCGCTGTTTACCGAAGGGCTGATGTACCTGTTCATGGTGATCGTGCTGGTGTCGCGGCCGACCGGCCTGTTCGGCAAGGAGGTCGCATGACCGAATTGCAGGCCGAGCAGGGCGCGCAGGCGCTCGACGTACCTCATGCCCAGGCAAAGACGCGGCGGAATCGGGATGCCCTGATTGCACTTGCGGTCTTTGTCGTGCTTGCCCTGTTGCCGGCGGTCTTCAGCAGCAAATTGCTGCTCGACTTCGTGATCCGCTGCGCCGCCTACGGGCTGTTCGCGACGTCGCTCAACCTTTTGGTCGGTTACACCGGCCTGATTTCGTTTGGCCATGGCATGTTCTTCGGCCTCGGCGCCTACGGCTTCGGGTTGATGATGCAGAAGACCGGTGTTCCTGTCCCGGTGGCTTTCGTCGCAACGCTGGGGATCACGCTTGTCGTCGCCCTCGTCATTGGTGCCATCTGCGTGCGGCTGAAGGAGATCTATTTCGCCTTCGTAACACTGGCGTTCCAGATGCTGATCCACTCGACGATCCTGTCCTGGGTATCGCTGACCGGCGGCGATCAGGGATTGCGCGGTGGCATTCCGCGGCCGCCATTTCTGGGCATTGATCTGTCGAACCAATTGCATCTCTATGTCGCGAGTTGCGCGTTGCTGGTGATCGGGCTGTTCTTGATGCATCAGATCGCGCAGTCGCCGTTCGGCTACACGCTACGCATGATCCGCGACAATGCAACGCGTGCGAGCTTCATCGGCATCGACGTCTGGCGTGCCAAACTGACGATCTTTGTGCTCGCGGCGCTGTTCGCCTCGACCGGCGGGATCATCATGGCGCTATTCGTCTCCGGGGCCTATCCGGAATTCGCCTATTGGACTATTTCGGGCGAGGGCATCTTCATCAACATGCTCGGCGGCGTGACCACATTCCTCGGGCCGATGGTCGGCACCGTGCTGCTCCTGATCCTCAACGATACCGTCACCCGTCTGACCGAATATCACGGACTCGTGCTGGGCGTCGTGATCCTGTTCTTTGCGATCGGCCTGCGGAAGGGCCTGATGGATTTCGTCGTCGAATGGTACGCGCAACGTCGTAACGGTGCCAGGGAGCGCGGCTAGCCATGTTGCAGATCCGCTCCCTTTCCAAATCGTTCGGCGGCGTCAAGGCGACCGATAACGTCACGCTGGATTTCGCCGATGGTTCGCTCACCGCCGTGATCGGCCCCAACGGCGCCGGCAAGAGCACGTTCTTCAACCTGATCACCGGCGCGCTGACGCCCGACGCTGGCCAGATCTTGCTCAACGGCCTCGACTTGGCCGGGCGCACGCCGCCTGAGATCGTTCGCCACGGCATCGGCCGCGCGTTTCAGGTCGCGAGCATCTTTCCGTCGCTGACGGTGCAGGATACGATGCTGGCAGCGGTATGCGCCGATCAGCGCAAAGCCAGCGTCCTGCACCGTCGCTTCCCGCTGGCGGAGACCCGCGATCGCGCCGAGCATGCAATGGAATTGCTGGGACTGGCCAGCAAGCGAAGCCGCACCGCGGCGACGCTGTCGCATGGCGACCAGAAGCTGCTCGATATCGCACTCGCCCTGGTGCTCGATCCCAAGGTGCTGCTGCTCGACGAGCCAACCGCCGGCATGGGCACCGAAGAACGCTGGCGGATGATCGAGAAGGTGAGGGAGCTCTGGGAGACGCAGAGGATCACGGTGGTGTTCATCGAGCACGACATGGATATCGTGTTCAAGATCGCGCCCGAAATCGTCGTGCTCTGTTATGGGCGCATTCTTGCAACCGGCAAACCGGATGCGATCCGCCGGAATGAGGCGGTGATCGAGGCCTATCTCGGCACCGAACATCATGCAGGGATCACTGTATGAGTGCGCAGCCGGTCGTGCAGGTCGAAGACCTCGACGTCTATTACGGCACCAGCCAGATATTGTTCGGCGTCGGCCTGTCGGTGCGGCAGGGCGAGACGATGGCGCTGCTCGGCCGCAACGGCGCCGGCAAATCGACCACCATGAAGGCCATCATGGGGCTCGCTCCGGTCCGCCGCGGCACGGTCACCTTGCAAGGCAGGGTTGTCTCCGGGCTGAAGCCGCATCACATCGCGCGCGCCGGCCTCGGCTTCGTGCCGGAAGATCGCCAGATCTTTCCCGAACACACGGTCGAGGACAATCTGGTCATTGGTGCCAAGAAGGGTCCCAATGGCGAGGACGAATGGCCGGTCCGGCGCATCTATGACGTGTTTCCGCTACTGGAGCCGCTGCGGCATCGGATCGCGGGGAGGCTGTCCGGCGGCGAACAGCAGATGCTGGCGATCGCGCGCACGCTGATGGGCAATCCCGCATTGCTGGTGCTGGACGAGCCGAGCGAGGGGCTGGCGCCGATCATCGTGCAGCGGATCGGCGAACTCTTGCGACAGCTCCGCGGCACCGGAGCCACCGTGCTGATCGCCGAGCAGAACATGCATTTTTGCCTTGGCCTTGCGAGCCATGCGACGGTTATCGACAAGGGCCAGATCGTCTACACATCCGGGATCGAAGAGCTGAAAGCTAACGACAACATTCGGCAGCGCTATCTCGCGCTGTAGCTTTCGGCGTAGCACTATCGACGATCTGGTCGAGGCCGGCGCGGTGCGCCAGGTCAGGGGAGGCACGGCATGAGTACCGATCTGGTTCGTTATTCCGTATCTAGCAATATTGCCGAGATCATGCTGGATCGCCCGCCGGTCAATGCGCTGAACATGGACCTGATCGATGCGCTGCTGGCGGCGCTGGCGAAGGCCAGGGACGACGAAGCGGTGCGCGCCGTCATCATCGGCAGTGCGCACAAGGTGTTTTGCGCCGGGCTCGATCTGGATATTGTTCGCGGCAAGCCCGGAATCGAGACCAAGAAGTTTCTCGAACGGCTGTATTTCGCGCTCAACGACATCCAGTATCGCATGGGTAAGCCGACGATTGCTGCAGTCGACGGCGCGGTTCGCGCCGGCGGCATGACGATTGCGATCTCCTGCGACATGATCATCGCGGGCGAAGGCTGTACCTTCGGCTATCCCGAGATCGACGTCGGCCTGATCCCGGCCATTCATTTCGTGCAACTGCCACGGCTGGTTGGCAAGCACCAGGCGTTCGGGCCGCTGTTCCTCGGCGAGCCTTTCGATGCCGCAACTGCCTTTCGCATGGGGTTGCTGAGTGAGGTCGTTCCGAAGGGAACCGCGCTGGATCGGGCGCGGGAGATCGCGCGCAAGCTTGCTGCCAAATCACCCATCGTCATGAAGATCGGGCGCGATGCTTTCATGCGGGCGGTCGACGCCGATTTCCGCCGCTCGGTCGAAAATGCCGCGGAGAGCTTTGCACTCGTTGCAACGACGGAGGACTGTCAGGAAGGCTTGAATGCGTTCGTCGAGAAGCGAACGCCAAACTACAGGGGGCGCTGATGGCTGGATTGTATTTCGAGGAGTTCGAGGTCGGCCGCGAATTCCATCATGAGTTCAGCCGCACGGTGACCGAGATGGACAACACGCTGTTCAGTCTCCTAACCATGAATCCGCAGCCGCTGCATATCGATGCGCATTTCGCCGAGAATACCGAATTCGGCCAGCGGCTGTTCAACAGCCTCTATACGCTCGGCATCATGATCGGCATGAGCGTCTACGATACGACGCTCGGCACCACGATCGGCAACCTCGGCATGACCGATGTGAAATTCCCAAAACCGGTATTCCACGGCGATACGCTCAGGGCGCATACCAAGATCATTTCCAAGCGTGAGAGCAAGTCGCGGCCGAACCAGGGCATTGTCGAGTTCGAGCACACCATGACCAATCAGCGCGGCGAGGTGGTGGCAAGCTGCCGCCGGACCGGCCTGATGCATTGCAAACCGAAGGCGTGAAGACATGCGATCGTTCCTGTTCGTTCCCGGTGACAGCCTGCGCAAGTTCGAGAGCGCCAAGAAGACGGCGGCTGATGCGCTGATCCTCGACCTCGAGGACTCGATTGCGCCGGATGAGAAAGTCGGCGCGCGGCGGATCGTGCGCGAGATGCTCGACGCCCGGAATCCGGACCAGAAGATGTATGTCCGCGTCAACGCGCTCGATACCGACTTGACGCTTGGCGACCTGGCCGCGGTCATGCCGGGCCGGCCAGACGGCATCGTGCTGCCGAAATGCGCCGGCGCTGCCGACGTGAACCGTCTGTCGCTGTATCTCGATGCCTTCGAGGCCGCCGCCGGGATTGAACAGGGATCGACGAGGATCGTCACCGTAGCGACGGAGACGGCGAGGGCGGTGCTCAAGCTGCTGGATTTCGAGAACATGAGCCCGCGGCTGTGGGGCATGATGTGGGGTGCCGAGGATCTCGCCGCGTCGCTGGGCGCGTCGCGCAACCGGACCGCCGGCCGCTTTCATGGTCCGTTCCTGATGGCGCGCGATCTCTGCCTGATCAGCGCGGCCGCAGCGGGCGTCGTCGCCATCGATACCATCGCCACCGACATCAACGATCTTGACGCGCTCAGGGAGGAATCCATCGCCGCGCGACAGGATGGGTTCCTCGCCAAGGCGGTAATCCACCCCAAGCACGTCGATGTCGTCAATGCCGCCTTCATGCCGACGGATGAGGAAATCGCCTGGTCGGAGAAGGTCGTGAAAGCGTTCAACGACAATCCGACGTCAGGTGTCGTGAAGATCGACGGCAAGATGATCGACAAGCCGCATCTGCGCGCCGCGGAGAAGATCTTGGCGCTGCGAGGACGGTAGCGCGCTCATCTGCACCGTCGTTAACAAAGTGTTGCCATCGCGCCCTCAGCGCATATCCGCATCCTGTTTTCGGACCTAGTCGCATCGGGCGAATTGGTGTTTTTTACAACCTCGCCCGATTCGAAAAATTACTGCCTATCGAGATTGCCGTGACACCGCCCCCCGCCGCAGCCGCCAGGCTGGACAGCGTTCATCTGCCTTTGCCCGAAAAGAAGTCGACGATCCGCAAGGCGCCCGCGCGTGCCGACCGGCCGTTCAAGGGCATCGCGCTGGTGCTGGCCTCGACGGTGTTTCTCGGCGCCTCCGACGTCACGGCGAAATATCTGTCGGCAACCCTGCCTTCGATCGAGATTGCCTGGATCCGCTTTCTGGTGTTCGCGATGATCATGACGCCGGCGATGCTGCCGGGTTCCCCGCTCTATGCGCTGCAGACCAAACGCCGCGGCCTGCATCTGTTGCGCGGCGCGGCGCTGTTAGGCTCGTCGCTGTTCTTCATCTCCGGCCTGCGGTTTCTTCCCATTGCGGAGGCCTCCGCCACCGGCTTCGTCGCGCCGCTGTTCGTCACCGCGCTGTCGATCATCTTCCTCGGCGAGAAGGTCGGCCTGCGCCGCTGGATTGCGACCGGCGTCGGCCTGGTCGGCGTGCTGATCATCCTGCGTCCCGGCACCGGCGCGTTTCACCCCGCGGCGTTCTTTCCGCTGGTCTCGGCGCTGGCCTGGGCCTGCACGCTGATCATGACGCGAATGATGAGCGGCACTGAGCGCGCCATCACCACCATGACCTATTCGTCGATCGCGGGCCTGCTCATTCTCTCCGCGCTGGTGCCGTTTGTCTGGGTGACGCCGACCTGGCACGACATCGCCTTCGGCATCCTGATCGGCGTCGCATCGACCGCGGGGCAGTGGATCGTGGTGCTGGCGTTCCGCTATGCCGACGCCTCCGTGCTGGCGCCGTTTTCCTACACGCAATTGCTGTGGGTCAGTATTCTCGGCTTCCTGGTCTTCGGCGAAGTCCCGGATGCCTACACGATCACCGGCGCCGCCTTCATCGTCGCCTCCGGGCTCTATACCGCCCATCGCGAACGGGTCCGCCGGTCGCAGCTTCTGACGGTCTCGGGCGAGTCGTCGCCCAACGCCTGATCGCGCACTGATTGCGATCCGCGCCACAAAATCGTGGCGCGGGTGCCACAGTGCATCCGGAAAGCGCCTGACTATCAGCGCCAAATCAGAGAATTCCGGAACAGCCGCACCCTGGGCCGGAACCCGCGTGCTAACGTGAGTTCCCTGGAATGGCGCCGAAGAGCGCCGGGGGAATGGGGTTCGGGCGTTGCATTTTCAGTTGCTACCGTCGGCGCAGGGCCGACGCCGCCGGGATACGGCTGCGTGTGCAGTCGCGATGTCGGCGTCTCTCTTCGGTGCGTGCCTGTCGACGGCTCCCGCTAACGCGGCCTGCGCGCCCGATCCGGCGTCGAGCGCCGATACCGTCACCTGCAGCGGCAGCACCCCGGGCGGCTTTCAGGCCGGCGGCGGCGTCGACAACCTCACTCTCAACGTGCTGTCCGGGGCGACCGTCAGCCACGGCGGCGGTGGCTCGGCCATCGGCGTCAATGACTTCAATACCATTACCAATAGCGGAACGATCACCGGCGGGACATTGAGCACCGGCATCTTCGCCGGCGTGAACAACACTATTGTCAACGCCGCCTCCGGCGTCATTACCATGGCCGACCTAAGTCAGGGAATCTTCGTCGCCGGCAACAGCACGGTGACGAACGCAGGCCAAATCACGATCACCATGCCCGGGCCGGCGGACGGCATCCTGGCGACCAACGACGACAACACCGTCAGCAACCTCGCCGGCGCAACCATTACCATATTCGGCCAAGCTTCCGGCATCTCGATGCAGGGCAATCGCGCCATCGTCAACAATGCCGGCACGATCAACGCGGGTCCCCTCAGCACGGGAATCGATGTGTTCGGCCACGATGCCCTGATCACGAGCAGCGGCGTGATCAACGTTGCCAACAGCACCGCCGGGATCGTGGCGCAGGGCGACCGCGCCCTGATCACCCATTTCGGCACCATCACTGGCAGCACCGACAGCGCTGGCGTCGCCTATAACGGCTCGTCCGCCACGATCAGCAACAGCGGCCGTATCCTTCTCGGCGACGATACGCTCGGCATCGTCGCCAATACGGTCGGCATCGTCGTGCTCGGCGATTCCAACACCATCACCAACAGCGGCACCATCACCGTCGGAAGTGGCTTCGCCGCCGTAGGAATCGACGTCAGCAGTTTCGGCGGCAGCAACTCCATCATCAACACCGGAACGATCAACGTCGGCGCGGACGCGACGGGTATTTTACTCCAGGGCACCGGCACGGTTTTCAACTCCGGCACGATCAATGCGGCGGCTGGATTCGCGGCGATCGAACTCTGCGGCTGCGGCAACAGCACCCTGACGCTCGGGCCCGGCAGCGTCATCAACGGCCTCGTGATCGGCAACGGAACAGATACGTTGCAGCTTGGCGGTACCGGCAAGGATACCTTCAACCTCAACCTGATCGGCGCGGGCCAGCAATATGACGGCTTCTCGATCTTCAACAAGGTCGACGGCTCGAACTGGACCGTCACCGGCACGGGCGCGCAGAACTGGAACGTGCTTGGCGGCACGCTTTCCGTCAACGGCGTCATCAATAGCCTCGTGAGCGTGAACGCCGGCGGCACGCTCGGCGGCACCGGCACCATCGACAATGTCGTCGTCAATGGCGGCACGCTGGCGCCGGGCAACTCGATCGGCACCCTCAACGTGGCGGGCAGCCTGACGTTCTCGGCGGCGTCGAGCTACATGGTGGAGGTCTCGGGCACGAGCAGCGACCTGACCAGGGTTACCGGCGTGGCGACGCTTGGTGGTGCGACCGTCGTGGTCGCTCCGAGCGGCACGGTGACGAAGCAATACACCATCCTGACCGCGACCGGCGGCGTAGCGGACACGTTCAATCCTGTTGTATCAGGCGTTTCGCCGAACCTGAATCCGAGCCTCAGCTACGACGCCAACAACGTCTATCTCAATTTCGCGCTGAACTACGGCGGCGGCCTCAACGTCAATCAGCAGAACGTCGCCAACGCGCTGACCAATTTCTTCAATACCACCGGCAGCATCCCGGCCGGTTTCGCCTCGCTCTCGCCGGCCGGTCTCACGCAGGTCTCCGGTGAGCTGGCGACCGGATCGCAGCAGGCGACTTTCGATGCCATGAACCTGTTCCTCTCGCTCATTTCAGATCCCTTCGTGGCGGGCCGCAATGGCGGCCCCAGTGGCAATGCAGGCGCGATTCCGTTCACTGAGGAGAGCGCGCTCGGCTATGCCGCGAAGCCCCGCGCCGCGCGCGACGCCTTTGCCAAATTTCCGACCAAGGCGGACATCGCGCGCAACGACCTGTTCGACCAGCGCTGGAGCGTCTGGGGCTCGGCCTTTGGCGGCGGCAGCAACACGTCAGGCAATGCCGCGCTCGGCTCGAACGACGCGACCGCGCGTGTGTTCGGCTTCGCGGTCGGCGCCGATTATCGCCTCTCGCGCGATACGCTGGCAGGCTTTGCGCTTGCCGGCGGCGGCACCAATTTCAGCGTCTCGGGTTTCGGCTCGGGGCGCTCGGACCTGTTCCAGGCCGGCGCCTTCGTGCGGCACAATATGGGAGCGGCCTATATCACCGCTGCTGCGGCCTATGGCTGGCAGGACGTAACCACGGAGCGCACCGTCACGGTGGCCGGCTTCGAGCGCCTGCGCGCCGAGTTCAACGCCAACGCGTATTCCGGCCGCATCGAGGGCGGTTACCGCACCACGACGCCGTGGATGGGCATTACGCCCTATGCCGCCGGCCAGTTCATCACCTACAGCCTGCCGGCCTATGCCGAGCAGGTGCTGGCGGGCGCCGGCACCTTCGCGCTGAACTATGCGGCCAAGGACGTCACCGCCTCGCGCAGCGAACTCGGCGTTCGCACCGACAAGTCCTTTGCCGTGCAGAACGGTGTCCTGACCTTGCGCGGCCGCGCCGCCTGGGCCCACGATTTCAATACCGATCGCAACGTCACAGCGCTGTTCCAGACGCTGCCGGGCGCGGCCTTCGTCGTCAACGGCGCAGCGCAGGCGCATGATTCCGCGCTCGTCACGGGCGCGGCCGAGATGAAATGGTTGAACGGCTGGTCGGCCGCCGCGATCTTCGAGGGTCAGTTGTCCGACGTCACCAGTTCCTACGCCGGCAAGGGCGTTGTACGCTATTCGTGGTGATCCTCCCGCTAGCGTTTTCGAGCGAAAGCCGGCCCCGCACTTGATGCAGGGTGGCTCCCGGTTCGCGTGAAGAAAACGCGTCAAACAAAAAACCAGCGCATCGGTTCTGATTTCAATCAGAACCGATAGTGCTCTAAGGTGAAAGAAAACCACGGGAGGATCCTTCGTGCGCGCAGCCATTTTCCGCAACGGGGAAATTGTCGTCGACGAGATGCCGGAGCCGAAACCCGGTGCCGGGCAGGTGCTGGTGAAGTCGCTGGCCTGCGGCATCTGCGGCTCCGACCTGCATGCGCGCAAGCACGCGCACCACATGGTGGAGCTCGCCAAGCATTTTCCGGGCCGCAAGCCGATGGACCTTTCGCGCGACGTCGTGTTCGGCCATGAATTCTGCTGCGAGGTGCTGGACTACGGTCCTGGCACCACAGGCAAGTTCAAGACGGGCACCAGGGTTTGCTCGCTGCCGGCGCTGCTGACCCCGGAAGGCCCGCAGGGCATCGGCTATTCCAACGACAATGTCGGCGCCTATGCCGAGCGCCTGCTGCTCAGCGAAGCCCTGCTGCTCGAAGTTCCGAACGGCCTCGCCGCCGAGCACGCCGCGCTCACCGAACCGCTCGCGGTCGGCGTTCATGCCGTGGCAAAAGCCGACATCAGGGGAGGCGAGGTGCCCTTGGTGATCGGCTGCGGCCCGGTCGGGCTTGCCGTCATCGCAGCGCTGAAGATCAGGGGATTGCACCCGATCGTGGCCGCGGATTACTCGCCGGCACGCCGCGCGCTCGCCGAAAGGCTCGGCGCCGACATCGTCGTCGATCCCGCACGCTCGCAGCCCTACGCGACTTGGGCCGAGCACGCCCAGATGTCTCCGGAGGAAAAGGCTGCGCGCCCGCCGCTGCAGGCATTGTTGCCGGCGCTGAAACCCGCGCTGATCTTCGAATGCGTCGGTGTTCCCGGCCTGATCCAGCAGGTGTTCGAAGGCGCACCGCGCGATGCGCGCATCGTCGTGGTCGGCGTCTGCATGGAGACCGACCGCTCCGAGCCGATGCTCGGCATCCTGAAGGAGCTCAACGTTCAATACGTGCTCGGCTACACGCCCGAAGAATTCGCCTATTCGCTCCGCCTGATCGCGGAAGGACAGGTGGACGCCGCCTCGATGGTGACCGCCACCGTCGGCATCGACGGCGTGGCCAAGGCGTTCGCCGATCTCGCCAATCCGGAAGTGCACACCAAGATCATCGTCGAGCCGTGGCGGTGAGGGCCGTGTAGCAGCGTAGGGTGGGCAAAGCGAATCGTGCCCACCATCCAGGTGAATGTGGATAGATGGTGGGCACGGCGCTATGCGCCTTTGCCCACCCTACGGCATCTGATGCTTCGGATACTCCAACTGCATCGCGACGAAGTCGGCGGTATCTGTTCCGTAGCGCGCAGCAATGCCCGCAAGTGCGTGGTCCAGCGCTTCCGCCGGTTTCGTGCCATCGCTCGCCGGCAGCAATCGCTCCGCCGGCCAGCTTGCCGCGACCTGGTCGGGAAGTATCCGCAAGCCGCCGCGACTCTGCTGCGCGCCAGCCGCACTGGCGAACGTCACCGCCTGTGAGCGATAGGTCCGCGACCAGGCATCGGTGACAAGCGCCAGCGACACCTCGTCGACGCCTTCCTTGAGTTCGATGCCGAGTTGCTCGTGCGCCCAGAACGCGGCCGTATTGCGGATAGCCGTCAGCGCAAATGGGCGCGTGAAGTTGAACGCGTCGCTCTCGTGGCGCGCGTCCCAGTCGGCGAGGCCGATATCCCGTCCCACGGCGCGCGCCTTGTCGCGTCCGGCGATCGCCTCTATCAGCGTCAGCGATATCGGCATTGACGCGCTGATGCCGGTGGTGGTCGCGACGCCGTCGTCGACGACGAACCGTCGGTCCTCGACATAGCGCATCGTCGGATGCTTGCCGCGCAGTTCCTTAACTGAGTACCAGTGTGTGGTTGCCCGCTTGCCGTGCAGCAGCCCGGCATCGCCGACCACCTTGGCGCCGGCGCAGACGCCGATCACGATCGCGCCGCTGGCCGATTGATTTCTGATCCATCGCAGCGCCACCGGATCGTCGTCGCGGCTCATCGCGGGCACGATCACGTAGTCGGCGCCATCGGGATGCTGCGCATCGAACTCGGCAATCGTCGCCTGCGGCTCGACCTTGAGCACTGGAAAGAGCTGCACGGGACCGGGCGCGGTCGCCAGCGTCACGACATCGGCGATATCGGCGCGCTTGAGGATGCCATAGGGCATGAGATAGTCGGTTGTCTCGGTGGCGTCGTTGATGCCGATGATGGCGATCAGCGGACGCTGCCGCTTCGGCGGCTTCAGCGCCGCGACCGTCGCATCACGTTCGTCTTGCGCGATCGCCGGCGGGGCCGCGGCCGAAGGCGCCGGTGGCAACGAGAAAATCCAGGCTCCGCCGATCACGGCGACAAGTACGACTGCGCCGAGCGCGCTCCACAATACACGTCGCGAATTCATCGGTTTGCCGGCACGCGCCTTCTCATATCGACCAACCGCAGTCTACAGCCGCAGTGATCCGCGTGAAATGACGTAAATCCGGCGAAAACCGCCATGCGCGGAGAGATGCGAACCGACAATCTCGTGTCCCGGACGCGGCGCAGCGTGCTCCCGGCGATGCGAAGCATCGTCCGGTACGCTGCGCCGCAGAGCCGGGACCCACCGTGCCCGCGAGATGGACCCCGGCTCTGCAGCGCAGCGTTGCACGCTGCGCAGCGTCCGGGGAACGCGAGCTGAGAGACGCTCACACAGCATGAACGGCGATCGCTGCTGCCGGTATCCTCCCGGTTTGCGGGAATGTGCATCCGCCGTCGCGGTCATTGTCTCATGCCGGATGAGGCCGCAGCTTTGCGGGCGAGCATCACGGCCTCTGGACAGGGAGGGCTTCATGCCATCGGACAGACGTATGTTCCTGGGCGCAGGCCTCGGCGTCACCGCCGCGCTCGCTTCGCGCGCCAGCGGGTTGGCAGCTTCGGCACAGGCGGTATCGGCAGACGGTCCGCCTCTGCCTGCCAATGTCCGCCTTGAGCCGGAGGTTCGCGCCGCCGCAGCCCATGATTTTGGCCGCCTCATTCACAAGCAACCGCGCGGCGTGCTCAGGCCCGCATCGAGCGCTGACATTGCGGGCCTGATGCGCTGGGCCAGAGGCGCTGATGTCAAGGTTGCGGCGCGCGGGCAGGGCCACTCGATCTTTGGCCGCCCGCTGTCCGAAGACGGCATCGTGGTCGATATGAGCGCGATGAACGCAATTCGCGAGATCCAGCACGATCGCGTCGTGGTCGACGCCGGCGCAACGTGGAAAGATCTGCTTGACGCAACCTTGGCGCAGGGACTCACGCCGCCAGTGCTGACCAACTATCTCGGTCTATCGGTCGGAGGAACGATCGCGGTGGGCGGCATCGGAGCGACGTCATCCCGGCATGGCACGCAAGCCGACAACGTCATCGCGATGGACGTGGTGACGGGCGATGGCAATGAACTGAGTTGCTCGGCGGCCAGTAACGCCGATCTGTTCGACGGCGCTCGCGCCGGTCTCGGCCAATGCGGCATCATCACGCGGGCAACGCTGCGCCTGGTGCGCGCTCCCGAGCGTATCAGGCGCTTTCAGCTCTTCTACCGCGATTTGTCGTCGCTGACGGCGGACCAACGGCGCGTGCTGACGGAAGGGCGCTTCGACCGGTTGCAGGGGGCCATTCTTCCCGATGGCAGCGGCGGTTGGCGGTACCAGCTCGACGGCGCGATATCCTATAGCAGCGGCTCGGCTCCCGATGACAAGGCGGTACTTTTCGGATTGTCGGATGAGCGCGGCGCCGCCGTCATCGCCGACCTGACCTATCGCGAGGACGCCCTGGCGTTTGGAAAATTCGAAAATCTGCTGCGCTCGAAAGGCCAATGGTCCAATCCGCAGCCCTGGTTGTTGACGTTCCTGCGCGGTAGCAACGCCGAACGGGTCGCCGGCGATATTCTGGCTGGTCTGAAGGGCGATGCTGTTGGCGCGTTCGGGCGGATAACTCTCTACCCTTTGCTCACGAGAGCGTTTCACACGCCGCTGGTTCGCCTGCCGAAGGAAGACATGGTCTTCGTCTTCAATCTCATTCGCATCCCCGCATCGAACGATGCGGCGGCGGCGGAGCGGATGGTTGCGGCAAATCGTACGCTCTACGATCGCATTCGCGAAGCCGGCGGCGTTCAGTATCCGGTCGGTGCCTTCGCCATGTCGCCTGGCGATTGGGAGGTTCACTTCGGATCAGGCTGGCCGCAGCTTCGCGAAGCCAAGCGGCGCTACGATCCACAACATCTGCTGGCGCCCGGATATAATGTATTCTGACGTGCTGAGCTAAAGCAGATCGGTCTTCAGGCTGCTCGCCAGAAAATCCGAGAAACGCCGGACGCGTTCCAGCGGCGCCCGTGTCGGCGGCCAGACCAACTGGATCTGCATTCCCTCGGTTTCGAATTCAGGCAGCACGATCGCGAGCGTGCCCTGCGTGACGAGATCGCTGATCTGCCATAGCGGAAGCCGGGCAAGCCCGGTGCCTTCGCGCGCGGCAGCCCGGATCGAAGCGGCGCTGTTCGAACGAAAGCGGCCGTGCACCCGGATCGACTGCAGCCCGCCGTCGATCCGAAACGGCCATTTGTCGACCAACTCGGCGCCGGCGCGCACGATGCAGGCGTGCCGCTCGAGATCGACGGGGTGCTGCGGCCGGCCATGTTCGGCGAAATAAGACGGCGCGCCGACGATGACCACGCGCAGCGTATGCAATCGGCGGGCGATCAGGGATTCATCGGCGGAGTCGCCGATCCGTACGGCAATGTCGAGGCCATCAGCAACGAGATCGACCTGCTCGTCGGAGGCGCGAAGCTCGACATCCACGTTGGGATAGAGTTTTAGAAAACGGCTGACGATCGGCGCCACGTAGGATGACGCAAACAGAATGGGCGCACCGATTTTCAGCGGCCCCAGAATTTCGCCGCGCAGGTTGGCTGCCTCGGCCCGCGCCTCGATGATTTCTGCAACCGCCGGCTTGATGCGTTCGTAAAATACCCGCCCGGCCTCGGTTGGCTCCGACCGCCGCGTGGTGCGTTTGACGAGTTCGACGCCGAGCGCGCGTTCCAGCGCCATCAGCGACCGATTGAGGGATTGCAACGGGCGCCGAAGATGACGTGAGGCCGCCGTCTGGCTGCCCTTCTCGATGACTGCGAGAAAGGCTTCGAGGTCGTCCAACCGTTCCAATTCGATATACCGCGTCTGATATGCCGCTCCTTGGGAAGGTGGATCGAACATCCAGTAATTGCAAGGCCGGCCGACGCCACAGGCAAATCACTTCTGATTTTCAGAAATCGTGTCAAGCCCAGGAATCAAAAATATTCCGCTTAACGCGAGAGGCAAATCAGTCGCATATTCCGCCCGTCTCACCCGATGGAGGGGCGGCTCGCGATCGTCACGGACGTGCGGTGAGATGCGGTGGACGCGGAATGCGCAAGACGTAGGCGCAGGAAGCGTACGGCGAAGTCGTGTGGTTCGGGCGCCGCGGTGCTGGCGTTAAGTCCTTAAGAAGCAAAGCTTCTCAGGGGCGACGGAGGCAAAAGAGCCGTTCTCCGGGAAGAGCACGAAGTAAGCCGTAAAGCCATTGCGCAGGGAAGGCCGGGATGCTCCCGCTGTACCTGTATGCTCGTGTGCGCTTTTGCTATGCGCAACTGCACACGAGACCGCGGGTGCGGCGCGCACCCGGTCTTCCCTGCGCCCTCTGTTTGAGAGGGCGGGAAGTTGATGGCAAAACTCGCACAGATGATGTGGCGAGATCGCGAAGTCATATTCCGTTGTCGTCACCCGCGAAAGCGGGTGACCCAGTATTCCAGAGACGTCAATGATCGAACCGAGAAGCCGCGGCGTACTGGATCCCCGCCTTCGCGGGGATGACAGGTTGTGGTGCTTCAGCACTCGTCGTCATTGCGAGCGAAGCGAAGCAATCCATCCCTCCACGCGAACAGTCTGGATTGCTTCGTCGCTGGCGCTCCTCGCAATGACGGGGAGAGAGCCGCGCAATCACACCGGCAGCGCGATCGAATACTTTACCTGGCTCAACGCAAAACTCGACTCGATGGACGCGATGCCGTCGAGCCGCGTCAGCTTGGTCTTCAGGAACGCTTCATAGGAGGAGAGGTCGGCCGCCACGACGCGCAGGAGGTAATCGCGATTGCCGGTCATCAGATAGCACTCCAGCACTTCGTCCCATTTCGAGATCGCTTTGGCAAAGCGGTTGAGGTCTTCCTCCTTCTGCCGCGCCAGCTTGATCGAGATGAAGACGCTGACATGGAGCCCCAACGATTTCTGGTCGACGGTCGCGATGTAGCGGGTGATGACGCCGCGCTCTTCCAGAAGCTTGACGCGGCGATGGCAGGGAGACACGGACAGGCCGACCTTGTCGGCGAGCTCCTGCATGGTCATGCGGCTGTCGGACTGCAGTAGGGCAAGAATCTTGCGATCGATGGCGTCGAGGGAGGGCATTGGGATGAACTCAGGGTTTGGAGGCAGATTGTGGGAAACTATCCCAATATCGGGCGGTATGTCGCAGGAAATTGAGAATTTTGGTAGCCCACCGCCCGCTAAAATCGGCGCATACTGAACGCACCGGAGCATGGCCATGCCGATCGAGCCCGCACGCCTGGAAATGCTGACCGCGCTGGCGCGCAAGGTGTTGTGGCTGTCGTCATGGACCATCCATCACGCCAATCACGTCAGGCCTAACGTCGACGGCTTGAAGGTCGGCGGCCATCAAGCGTCATCCGCCTCGCTCGCCAACATCATGTCGGCGCTGTATTTCTCCGTGCTACGGCCGCAGGACCGCGTCGCGGTGAAGCCGCATGCGAGCCCGGTGTTTCACGCCATCCAGTATCTGTTCGGCCACCAGACCCGCGACAAGCTGGAAAACTTCCGCGGCTTCAAGGGCGCGCAATCCTATCCGTCGCGCACCAAGGATGCCGATGACGTCGATTTCTCCACCGGCTCGGTCGGCCTCGGCGTCGCGCAAACCCTGTTCTCCTCGCTGGTGCAGGATTACGTCACTGCCCACGGCTGGATGAAGGAGCGCCCCGAGGGGCGGATGATTGCGCTCGTCGGTGACGCCGAGATGGACGAGGGCAATATTTTCGAGGCGCTGCTCGAGGGCTGGAAGCATGTGCTGCGCAACACCTGGTGGGTGGTCGATTACAACCGCCAGAGCCTCGATGCGGTCGTCCGCGAAGGGCTGTGGGCGAAGTTCGAGACGATGTTTCGCAATTTCGGCTGGGAGGTCGTGATCGTGAAATACGGCCGCCTGATGGAGGCGGCGTTCGCCGAGCCCGGCGGCGAGGCCTTGCGGCGCTGGATCGACAATTGCCCGAACCAGATGTACGCCGCGCTTTGCTTCCAGGGCGGCGCGGCGTTCCGCAAGCACTTGCAGGACGACATCGGCGATCAGGGGCAGGTGTCGCAACTGATCGACCGCCGCAGCGACGACGAATTGCTGGCGCTGATGTCCAATCTCGGCGGACACGACATGGCCAGCATGATCGAGGCGTTTGAATCGATCGATCACGATCGGCCCGTCTGCTTCATCGCCTACACCATCAAGGGCGTCGGCCTGCCGATGCAGGGCCACAAGGACAACCACGCCGGCCTGATGACGGTCGCTCAGATGGAGAAGTGGCGCGCCGCGCAGAACATCCGGTCCGGCCATGAATGGGACAAGTTCGAAGGCCTGTCACAGACGCCGGCCGAACTCGAAGCATTTTTGGCGGCAGCGCCCTTCAACCAGGAAGGCCGCCGCCGGCTGACCGCGCCAGTGATCGAGGTGCCCGAGCGGCTTACCTTCAAGCCGGCGGCGCAGATGTCTACGCAGCAAGGTTTTGGGCTGGTGCTCAATGAACTGGCGCGCGGCGATACCGAACTGGCCGCGCGCATCGTAACCGCATCGCCTGATGTCACCGTCTCGACCAATCTCGGCGCCTGGGTCAACCGCCGCGGACTGTTCGCCAAAGCCGAAAACCACGACCTGTTCCGGCAGGAGAAGATCCCGTCCGCCTATAGTTGGGAGTTCTCGCCGAAGGGGCAGCATCTCGAGCTCGGCATCGCCGAGATGAATCTGTTCATCATGCTCTCGGCGCTCGGGCTGTCACATCAGATCAACGGCGAGCGGCTGCTGCCGGTCGGCACGTTGTACGATCCCTTCATCGAGCGCGGCCTCGATGCGCTGAACTACGCCTGTTACCAGGACGCGCGCTTCATGGTGGTGGCGACGCCATCCGGCATCACGCTGGCGCCGGAAGGCGGCGCGCATCAGTCGATCGCCACGCCTTTGATCGGAATGGCGCAGGACGGGCTGGCTTCGTTCGAGCCGGCGTTCGTCGATGAACTTGCCGTGATCATGGGCTGGGGCTTTCGCCATATGCAGCGCGAAGAAGGCGAGGGCGGTTCGGTCTATCTGCGGCTGTCGACCCGCACGGTCGACCAGCCGCAGCGCATCATGACGCCGGCCCTGCAGAGCGACATCACCTCGGGCGCTTACTGGCTGCGTGAGCCAGGCGCCAATTGCGATATCGTGATCGCCTATACCGGCGCGGTCGCCCCCGAGGCGATCGAGGCGGTGGGCTTGATCGGCGAAAGCCACCGCGATGTCGGTTTACTGGCGGTAACCTCCGCGGACCGGCTGCATGCGGGTTGGTCCGCCGCGCGGAACTTGCGCCGTGACTGCCGTGGCATCCAGCATCTCAGCCATATCGAAAAGCTGCTGGCGCCGCTGTCGCGGGATTGCGGGCTCGTCACCGTGATCGACGGCCATCCGGCCGCACTCGGCTGGCTCGGCAGCGTCCGCGGCCACCGCACTGAAGCGCTCGGCGTCGAACAGTTCGGCCAGACCGGCACCATCGGCGACCTCTACCGCCACTACGGCATCGACGCCAACGCCATCATCGACGCCGCCGAAAGCCTCACCGTAGGCGCGCCGGTGCGGCATCGGAAGATGGCGGTGTGAGAGTGAGCAACCGGCGGCATGGGTAACCCTCCCCTGGAGGGGGAGGGGTCGACGCTCATGAAATGAGCGGCGGGGTGGGGTGACGGTTTCTCCACATCCAACAGTGCCCGTGAGAAGAGACCGTCACCCCACCCCGTCTCACATTGCGCTGCGCTTCATGTGAGCCGACCCTCCCCCTCCAGGGGAGGGTAAACAAAGTACACACCTTGCCACCTCCTCATCCCCGATCTTATATCCAGCGCCTGCCGCATCGCGGCATCCCGCATATGGCGGGTTCAACTGCCCTGGCTTTCGTGCAAGGATGCCTGCCGAACGCTTCCGTTCCTCCCTCCATTGCTCCGAGATTAAAGAGGTTTCCGATGGTCAATCGTATGCAATTCTACATCGATGGCGCCTGGGTCGATCCTGTCGTCAAGAAGTCCACCCCCGTCGTCAATCCGGCGACCGAAGAAGCGATGTATGAAGTTGCGCTCGGCTCCAAGGCCGACCTCGACAAGGCGGTTGCCGCCGCCAAGCGCGCCTTCGTGACCTATTCGCAGACCAGCCGCGAAGAGCGCATCGCGCTCTTCGAAAAGATCATCGAGGTCTACAAGGGCCGCATGAAGGAGATCGGCGCCGCCGTGTCCGACGAGATGGGCGCGCCGCTGCCGATGGCCGAACGGCTGCAGGCCGGCGCCGGCCTCGGCCACATCGCCTCCACGCTCGAGGTGCTGAAGAACTATCATTTCGAGGAGACGCTCCCTTCGGCCGTCGTGGTGCGCGAGCCGGTCGGCGTCGTCGGCATGATTACGCCCTGGAACTGGCCGCTCAACCAGATCGCCTGCAAGGTCGCGCCCGCGCTCGCCGCCGGCTGCACCATGATCCTGAAACCTTCGGAATTCACGCCGACTTCGGCCTTGATCTTCGCCGAAATCCTGCATGAAGCGGGCGTACCGAAGGGCGTGTTCAACCTGCTCAACGGCCTTGGCCCCGAAGTCGGTGCCGCGATGGCCGAGCATCCCGACATCGACATGATCTCGTTCACGGGCTCGACCCGCGCCGGCGTCGACGTCGCCAAGCGCGCCGCGCCGACCGTGAAGCGCGTCAGCCAGGAATTGGGTGGCAAGTCGCCGAACGTCATCCTCGAAGGCGCCGACCTCACCAAGGCCGTCACCGGCGGCGTGATGCACATGTTCAACAACTCCGGACAGTCGTGCAACGCGCCGTCGCGGATGATCGTGCCGCTGTCGAAGATGAAGGAAGTCGCCGCCATCGCCAAGGGTGTCGCCGACAAGACCAAGGCCGGCGATCCGCGCGCCGAAGGCACCACCATCGGCCCCGTCGTCAATCGCGGCCAGTGGGACAAGATCCAGGCGCTGATCCAGAAGGGCATCGACGAAGGCGCAACGCTGGTTGCCGGCGGTCCCGGTCTCCCCGAGGGCGTCAACAAGGGCTTCTATGTCCGCCCGACCATCTTCGCCGACGTCACCAACGAGATGACGATCGCGCGCGAAGAAATCTTCGGGCCGGTGCTGACGATCATCGGCGCCAAGGATGAAGCCGATGCGGTGCGCATCGCCAACGACACGCCCTATGGTCTCGCCGGTTACGTCTCGGGCGATACGGTAGAAAGCGCGCGTCGCGTCGCCCGCCAGATCCGCGCCGGCAACGTCAACCTGCAGGGCGTGCCCAACGACCGCACCGCGCCGTTCGGCGGCTACAAGCAGTCCGGCAACGGCCGCGAATGGGGCAAGTACGGCCTCGAAGAATATCTCGAGGTGAAGGCGGTCGCCGGCTACAACGCGGCGTAATGGATGCGGCGCTCGCGCCGATCGTGAAAGATGCCGGCTGCGGAACCGCGGTCGGCATTTTTTTGACCAGAATCGTCGGCAGGCTGAAGCCAAGTCAATGCGCGCCGATACAGCGACGATCTAACAAGAAAAGTGTGGAGGATGCCCGTGAAGAAGATTGCCGTTGCACTTGCCACGCTGATGTCGCTGACGGCTGCCGCGGAGGCGCAGACTCCCAAAGATCTGATCGCGGCCCTCAAGGTAAAGTGGAACACGCCGACCGAGCCGTTCAAGATGATCGGCAACGTCTATTATGTTGGAACCGACGGCCTGGCCTCCTATCTGATCACGTCGCCGCAGGGCCATATCCTGGTCGATACGGTGATGCCGGAATCAACGGCGCAGATCAAAGCGAACATCGACAAACTCGGATTCAAGATCACCGACGTCAAATATCTGCTCAATACCCACGCGCACATCGATCACACCGGCGGCCTCGCCGAAATGAAGCAGGCCAGCGGCGGCCAGATGGTCGCCGGCGAAGCCGACAAGCCGCTGCTTGAAGGCGGCTACTATCCGGGCGAGCAAGAAGATACCGCACTGGCGTTCCCGCCCGTGAAGGTCGATCGCGCGGTTCGCGAAGGCGACACGGTCAAGATCGGTGACGTCACGTTGACCGCCCGCGAAACCCCCGGCCATTCGCCGGGCTGCACGAGTTGGTCGTTCTCGGTAAAGGACGGTGATGCCACGCGCTCGGTCCTCATCTTCTGTAGCGGCACGGTGGCGCTGAACCGCCTCGCCGGCAACCCGACCTATTCCGGTATCGTTACCGATTACCGGAAGACGTTCGCGCGGGCCAAGGACATGAAGGTGGATGTGCTGCTCGCGCCGCATCCGGAAATGTACAAGATGGCCGAGAAGCGCGCCAAGCTCACCGAAGGTGGACCCAATCCGTTCGTTAATCCCGGCGAGTTCAATGCCTATGCGGCGACGCTGGAGCAGGCGTTTGAAGAGGCGCTTGCCAAGCAAACCGCCGCCGCGCAGGAAAAGAAGGGGTGAGCGGGCGAGTTCTAACTTCCCGTCGTCCCGGACAAGCGAGCATCGCGAGCGCCGATCCGGGACCCATAACCACAGGAAGTCGTTTTGCGAAGGCTGGTGCTCCGGCCTGCTTCAACAACTCGATCCTGTGGTTATGGGTCCCGGCTTTCGCCGGGACGACAGCGGTGTGCGCGGAAACCTATCCGCCCGGCGCCCCTTGCGTGTTCACATAGAGCGCGTAGATCGACTGGCTTGCGGCCATGAACAGGCGGTTGCGCTTGACCCCGCCGAAGCAGAGATTGGCGCAGCGTTCGGGTAGCGCAATGCGGCCGATCATGACACCGTCGGGCGCGAACACGACCACGCCGTCGAGTTCGGGATCGCCCATGCCCCAGCCGCACCACAGATTGCCGTCGATGTCTATTCGGAAGCCGTCCGGCGTGCCTGGTCCCGCATCGACAAACACGCGCTTATCGGAAAGCTTGTCGCCGGAAGGCGAGACGTCATAAGCGAGGATCTTGCGGTTGGGCACGCCGCGGGACTCGATGATGTAGAGGATTTTTTCATCCGGCGAGAAAGCGAGCCCGTTCGGTCCCAGCACGCCCTCGGCGACGATGGTGGCTTTGCCGGTCGCGGTATCCAGCCGATAGACATTGGCGTCGATTTCGGGCTCGGCCTTGTAGCCCTCGTAATTGCCGAGCAGGCCGAACACAGGATCGGTGAACCAGATCGAGCCGTCGGACTTCACCACGACGTCGTTCGGAGAGTTCAGCCGCTTACCGTCGAAGGAATCGATCAGCACCGTGATCGAACCGTCATATTCGGTGCGCGTCACCCGCCTCCCGCCGTGCTCGCAGGTGATCAGGCGTCCCTGCCGGTCACGGGTGTTGCCGTTGGCGAAATTCGACGGCTTGCGGAAGATGCTGACCGCGCCGGTCTCCTCCTCCCACTTGATGATACGCTGGTTCGGAATGTCGCTGCACAGCAGATACCGCCCGTCGCCGAACCACACCGGCCCTTCGGCCCAGCGCAACCCTGTGGTTAGCCGCTCCACCGCCGACAGTTTGAGCCAATACTTCTCAAAGCGCGGATCGAGCGCACGGATAGCCGGATCGGGGTAATAGGTCGCCGGGCGCCAGCCGGCTGAATGCGATGCTGCATCGGACATTTGCTGTTCTCGTTGGTGCGTTCCCAGAGCGTTTGGGTTAGCTATCATTACCTGCTAATGACCGCAAATCGATCGCGAGACTAAGAGGAAACAAATGCCACGCATATTGATGACCGGCGCCGCCGGCGGAATCGGCACATCCTTGCGCAAGCTGTTGCCGCCGATCTATCCGGACCTGCTGCTGAGCGATTTGAAGGCGCCGGCCGATCTCGGCAAAGACGAGAAGTTCAAGGTGGCCGATCTCGCCGACATGGCGCAGGTCGAGGCGATCTGCGAAGGCATCGACGGCATCCTGCATTTCGGTGGCTATTCGGTCGAAGGACCCTGGGATTCGATCCTGCAGTCGAACATCATCGGCGGCTACAATCTGTTCGAAGCGGCGCGGAAAAAAGGCGTCAAGCGCGTGGTGTTCGCCTCGTCGAACCATGCGGTCGGCTTCTACCCGCGCCATCACCGCATCGGCACCGACGTCACCGCGCGTCCCGACAGCCGTTATGGCGTCAGCAAGGTGTTCGGCGAGGCCGTGGGCGCGCTCTATGCCGACAAGCACGGGCTCGGCGTCACCTGTATCCGGATCGGCAATTTCGGCGAGAAGCCGCTGGATCACCGCCGCCTGTCAATCTGGCTGAAGCCGGAGGACCTGGTGCAGCTCTGCCGCATCGGGCTCGATCATCCCGACATTCACTTCGAAATCTTCTACGGCGCCTCCTACAACGAGCGCGCCTGGTGGGACAACCATCGCGCCTACGAGCTCGGCTATCGGCCGACTGGCCGGGCCGAGGACTTCCGCGAGCACGCGATGGCCGAGCAGGCCAAGCTGAAGCCGGATCCGGTCGGCGATTACTACCAGGGCGGCACGTTCTGCAGCATGGAGTTCGACGGCGACGAGAGCCGGATCGTGGATTGGAGCAAGCGCTAGCGCTTGCCTTCATCCTCGGCGATGCGGCCGAGATAGTCCGACTTGCTGAACTGCATATGATCGACGCAGAGCTGCGCCAGCGCCCAGCTATCGCGGCCCTTCAAGAGTTCAATCATGAGTTCATGCTGCCGACGCGACAGCGCCAACCCTTCCCGGTCGGCGAGATTCTTGGCACGCATCGGCAGCGTCAGGTTCATGTAATCCTGCAGCGAGCGCACCAGATACGGGTTGCCGCAGGCGGAGAACAGCGCGACGTGGAACGCGTCGTTGGTCTCGTGAATGCCGCGCAGATCCTGCGCGTCGGCTTTGGCGCAGTATTGCCGCTGCAGCTCGTTCAATTGCTCGATCAGGCTGGCCGGGGCGGGCAGCGCAATCATCAGCGCCGCCTGCCGCGTCAGCATTTCCCGGACCTCGTAGATCTGCCGCACCTCCTCGGCCGAATAGAACCGCACGGTGGCGCCGATGTTTTTTTCGCGCAGCACGATGCCCTGGCGTTCGAGTTGGAATAGCGCCTGGCGGACGAAATGTCGGCTAGCGCTGTAGCGCTGCATCAGCGTGTCCTCGACCAGCCGCGAGCCCGGCGCGAAGCGGCCGAAGATGACGTCCTCTTCCAGCCGGCGGATGACTTCCGCCTGTTCCTCCTCGCGCGTCGGCGCGGAAATTTCGGTCAATGATTCCTGCGGCTTCATCGCAAGGCCTCCCAGCCCGACAGCCGATAGCAATCCTCGATGCAGGCTTGGTCTGATATGCTCGCCCAAGCGATGAAATGATGGCGGCTCACCATGCCGGCGCCGACGAGGCCAATGCGCAACGGTTGGTTCATGAGCGCGTTTCCAGTCTGGACGGAAAGTCAGCACGCAAGGGCATCATTGTCAATAATACCGCAGTATGTTGGGTTGGCATGCTCGCTCACGGCGCCAAATGATCAAACATTGACAATAATCTGCCGGACTCCTTAAGTGCCCATCCACGACGACAGGAAGAAAAAATGGCCGACGGACTTCGCAAGGGACTGACGAGTTATGGCGATGCTGGCTTCTCGCTATTCCTGCGCAAGGCCTTCATCAAGGCTATGGGCTACTCGGACGATGCGCTGAACAGGCCGATCGTCGGCATCACCAATACCTACAGCGACTACAATCCCTGTCACGGCAACGTTCCGCAAATCATCGAAGCGGTGAAGCGCGGCGTAATGCTGTCAGGCGCGATGCCGATGGTGTTCCCGACGATTTCGATCGCCGAGAGCTTTGCCTATCCGACCTCGATGTACCTGCGCAATCTGATGGCGATGGACACCGAGGAGATGATCCGCGCTCAGCCGATGGACGCCGTGGTCGTGATCGGGGGATGCGACAAGACGTTGCCGGCGCAGATCATGGCCGCAGTCTCAGCCGATCTGCCGACCGTCGTCATTCCGGTGGGCCCGATGGTGGTCGGGCATCATAGGGGCGAGGTGCTCGGCGCCTGTACCGATTGCCGCCGGCTCTGGGCGAAATATCGCGCCGGCGAAATCGATGACAACGAGATCGAAGCCGTCAACGGCCGGCTGGCGCCTTCGGTCGGCACCTGCATGGTGATGGGCACCGCCAGCACCATGGCGTGCATCACTGAGGCACTCGGGTTGTCGCTGCCGATGAGCGCGACGATCCCGGCGCCGCATGCCGAACGTTTTCGTTCGGCGGAGGCCAGCGGCAGGGTGGCGGCCGAAATGGCGAAAGCCAAGGGACCGAGGCCGAGCGAGATTCTGACGCCGGCATCGTTCCGCAACGCGCAGGTCGTGATGCAGGCGATCGGCGGCTCGACCAATGGCCTGATCCATCTCACCGCGATCGCCCATCGCTCGCCGCACAAGATCGACCTCGAGACATTCGACAGGCTCGGCCGCGAGGTGCCGGTGCTGGTCGATCTGAAGCCGTCGGGCGAGCATTACATGGAGCATTTCCATCATGCCGGCGGGGTGCCGAAGCTGATGGCGCAGCTCGGTGATCTCATCGATCTCGACGCCAAGACCATCACCGGCCAAACGCTGCGCGACGTTGTCGCTGGCGCGGAAGATGTGCCGGGACAGGACGCCATCCGTCCGCGCGACAATCCAATCAAGGCCGAAGGCGCGATGGCGGTGCTGCATGGCAACCTCGCGCCGCGTGGCGCGGTCATCAAGCAGTCGGCGGCGAGCCCAAAACTGCTGCAGCACACCGGGCGCGCCGTGGTGTTCGAATCGGTCGAAGACATGACGCTGCGGGTCGACGATCCCGATCTCGACGTCAACGCCGACGACGTGCTGGTGCTGCGCAACGCCGGCCCCAAAGGCGCGCCGGGCATGCCGGAAGCGGGCTATCTGCCGATTCCGAAGAAGCTTGCGCGTGGCGGCACCAAGGACATGGTGCGGATATCGGACGCGCGGATGAGCGGAACGGCGTTCGGCACCATCGTGCTGCACATTACGCCGGAGTCGGCCGTGGGCGGGCCGCTGGCGCTGGTGAAGAACGGTGACATGATCCGGCTCGACGTCGCCAAGCGTAGCATCGACCTGCTCGTCGACGAGGCAGAACTGGAAAAGCGGCGCGCGGCGCTGGCACCGGCCGTGACGCCCGATTGGGCCAAGCGCGGCTACGCGCATCTGTTCAACGAGACGATCCTGCAGGCCGACGAAGGCTGCGATTTCGACTTCATGCGCGGGCAGGGCGGGGAATAGCTTGCCCGCCGCACACATCAGCCCGAACTAGGGTGTCGTCCCTGCGAACGCACTAGGGTTTCTACGCATTTTCGAGGGCTCTGCCAGCGACGATGATTTGGAAGCGAGCCATTCCGTTGTGGAAGGTGATTGGTCCGGGTGGCCGATGCGAGGCGTAGCCGGTCCATCCGCCGAGCTTGGCGATGATCCATGCCGCCCACTGAAGAGTGTAGGGGTGATGCGGGTTCTTCTGAAGCTCGGTCCTGCCTTTCATGGTTCTGTTGATGGCGGCAAGTGTTTCGATTTCTTCTGGCGTGAAGGCGCATTTGACCGGCAATTGTCCACCACCATTGCGGGCCTGAACGAGCTGAATGACGATACATGCTGCTTTAGTGGCGATCGCCACGAGCTTGATCAGGGCTTCGGCGCTTTCGAGCTGACTGTCCTCGATACGCAGACCCTGGTTCTTCAGCGAGCGAAACAACTGTTCGATGATCCAGCGCTGCTTGTACCAGGAGACGATCCGCCAGGCATCGGCCGCATTGGCGATCGAATGAGTGGTCAAGAGCAGCCAATGAACGGGCTCAGCCCCCTTCGGGGGGTGCAACTCGACGACTTCCACGAAGCTGACTTCGACACGCTCCGGCAGGTCCTTCACGCCGGGGCGCGCCGGCCGCTTGAGCACGATGGTTCCGAAGCGCAGCGAGAGGTGGGCTTGGCGACCGCGACGATCCATCCGCTGCGGCAGATCGATCACCGCCTTGTTGCAGAAGCGGGCTCGCTCCACCGCTTGATAAAGTGTTCTGCCGTCGGCCAGCGCATGATCATGCATGGCCCGCGTCAGCAGGTGGACGTTGTCGCCGGGCGTCAACGCCCAGTGCGCAAAGAACTCCCCCTCACGATCATTGATGACAGTGATCATGCGCGCTGCAGCCAAAACCTCGCAGCCCTGCTCGGCCGTCGTCACCCAGCGCGCCGATTCCTTGTTGGCCAACTCACGCTCGTCGTGAGGGGTCTTAACCGTGCCCCTGCGCGTCCACACCTTGCCGCCGGTGAGGCCGAGGCAGGCCCCGCTGTCGGCATCGACCGCCATCATGGCATGCAGCAACACGCCGCGGGCATTGCCTTTGCCGACTTTGCCCAGTCTACGCCGACGTCCCTGCCGCGTTTGAAACTTGACCTCGCTGGTGTCCTGGATCGCCAGCACATGACGCCCGCTGACCACGGTCGCCGTCTGCCTGCTCCAGCCTTCAATCAGTTGATCGGTCGTGACTTGCGGATTGTTCACGAACCGCCAGTACGCCATGTACGCGGCCCAGTCACCCTGCGCCATCTGGCGCAAGCAGACGCTGCGCGTGCAAAGCATAGCCTGAACAAACGCCGCCCCCTTTTATCGAGGCGAACGTCGCCAAACTCGCCAAGTGATAAATCCGGCTCTCGCTGCATCTCCGACGCTCCTTCGAATCAAAGCGTCAGAAACAGAATCATACAAACCGCAAAGCGGGATAACATCATGACGCACCGAGTCAATCTGTCGCGCCAGACGTGTAGAAACCCTAGTGCGAACGCAGGGACGACAGCAATCTAGTTCTTGCTCGGCGCCCTCATTTGGACTTGCTGGTGAACTTCTTAACCGCAACGCGAAATTCATCGGTTTGCATGGCGTCGATGATCTTCGCCTCCTCGGCATCGAGCTGCTGCTTCGTCGGCGTGACCGCGGCCTGATAGACTAGCGACTTGGTGCCGCTGATCGCCGCTGGCGGGTTCTGTGCCAGCCGCTCGGCGAACTTGCGCGTTTCAGCCTTCAACTCTGCCGCCGGAACGACTCGCGCGACCAGGCCCCACTCATAGGCCTGCTGCGCGGTAAAACTGTCTTCGGCCAGAAAGATCTGCAGCGCGCGGCGGGTGCCGACGGTGCCGACCATGCCGACCGTGCTGCCGCCATCCGGCGAGACGCCAATCTTGGCATAGGCCGGCGTGAAACGGGCGTCATCGGCTGCGATGCAGAGGTCGGTGACGAATGCGAGCCCCATGCCGGCGCCGGCGGCGGAGCCGTGGACGCTCGACAGCACGATCTTGGGCATCCGCCGCACCGTTTCGATGAAGGCGTGGTAGTGCTTCAACAGCTCCCCGACCACGGGCGCGATCGTATCGTTGGCGGCGGCGGCGCCGATGGTCTGCAGATCGCCGCCGGCGGAGAAGGCGCGGCCTTCGCCCTCGATCACCAGCACCCTTATGTCGTCATTGCCTTCGACCTCCGCGCCGAGTTGCTCGAGCTTTTGCGCGATCGACAGATTGATCGAGTTGAAGGCCGCGGGACGATTGAGCGTGATCGTGGCAATCGGGCCCTCGATCCTGAGCAGGGCAGGGGCGGCGGTATCATCGGAAGTCGACATGGCAAGGCCTCCGGGGCGGCGGATGGGCCGAACATTTAAATAGAGAAGGCAACAGGTGACAATCCCCGGCCAGGTCCGCAAAATGCGGCAAAGGCCGCCCTCAAGGCCGCCGCCGCCCTTGCGTCTCGTCGTTCCATGAGGTCAGATAGTGCCCGTCATCGTTCGGGACGGACACGAGCGCCGCTCCCAAGGGACGAGGCAGGCAAGCCAAAATCATTGGAGAGGAAACGACATGGGTCATTCCCGTGCGCTCGAACGTAGGATGTCCCTATGACGGTAGGAACAGTTGTCATCATCGGCGCAGGCCACGCCGGCTATCAGCTTGCGGCCTCGCTGCGCCAGCACGGCTTTTCGGGACGCATCGTGTTGTTGAACGATGAAGGCCATCTGCCCTACCAGCGGCCGCCGCTATCAAAAGCCTACCTGAAAGGAACCGGCGGGCCCGACAGCCTGATGTTCCGGCCGGAAAAATTCTATCTCGACCAGAAGATCGACCTGATTTCCGATCGCGCGCTGTCGATTGACCGTGCCGCGCGCAAGGTGGCGCTCGCCTCCGGCGCTTCGCTCGATTACGGGCATCTGGTGCTGGCGACCGGCGCGCGCAACCGCCTGCTCGACATTCCCAACGCCAATCTCGACAGCGTGCGCTACTTGCGCACGCTCGACGAAAGCCAGTCGCTGCGCGACTACATCACCGAGGGCCAGCGCGTCGTCGTCATCGGCGCCGGATTTATCGGCCTGGAGTTCGCGGCGACGGCGCGAACCAAGGGCCTCGAAGTCGACGTCGTCGAACTCGGCACGCGCGTGATGGCGCGCGCGGTAACGGCGGAGATCTCGGAGTTCTTCCAGTCGCGCCATACTGCGGCGGGCATTCGTATTCATCTGGGCGTGCAGGTCACCAGCATCGAGAGCGACGGCCGCAAGGTCACCGGCGTCAGCCTCAGCGACGGCCGGCACATGAAAGCCGACCTGATTGTGGTCGGCGTTGGCGTGTTGCCGAATGTGGAACTGGCGGCGGACGCCGGCCTGCCGGTCGCGTCGGGCATCATCGTCGATGAGCACCTGCTGACCGCCGATCCGAATATCTCGGCGATCGGCGACTGCGCGCTGTTTGCGAGCCCGCGTTTCGGCGGTTCACTGCGGCTGGAGTCGGTGCAGAACGCCACCGATCACGCGCGCTGCGTCGCAGCCCGGCTGACCGGCGATGCCAAGCCGTATGACGGCCTGCCCTGGTTCTGGAGCGATCAGGGGCCCGACAAGCTCCAGATCGCAGGACTAACCACCGGCTACGACCGCGTGGTGGTGCGCGGCGATCAAGCCCAGGCGGCATTCTCGGCTTTTTGCTACAGGGACGGGCAACTCGTCGGCATTGAGTCCGTCAACCGCGCGGGCGATCACATGTTCGGACGGCGCCTGCTTGCCGCCCATGGCTCGATCACGCCCGAGCAGGCGGCCGACCCGCGCTTCGACCTGAAGGGTGCGCTGACTTAACTTGCGGCTTCGTAGGGTGGCGCAGAGCGACTTGTCCGCCGTAGCTCAACGAGCGAAGGCGGAAGCGTGCCCACCGCTCTTGCGGAGTGAGCGATGGTGGGCACGGCGCAAACGCGCCTTTGCCCACGCTACGAAGTCAGGCTACGAACGCAAAGCCGCCGCCACCTCGGCCGCCGTCGGCATCGACGGCGCGGCGCCCATTCGCCGCACGCAGATCGATGCAGCGGCATTGGCGTATTCAAGCGCGTCGCGGATTGCCTTGCCGTTGGCAAGCTGCGCGGCGAGGGCGCCGACAAAACAATCGCCGGCGCCGGTGGTGTCCACGGCCTTTACGGCGCGTCCCGCAATCAGCGAGGGTTCGCCGCCGACAAGGGCGAGCACGCCTCGCTTGCCGAGCGTAACGCAGATGATTTTCCCGGAGCCCGTTGGCAGGCGCCGCGCCGCTTCGGCGAAACGAGTGAGGTCGTCGGTGTCGTGAAGTTCGGTCTGCGCGAGAAGCCCCAGTTCGGTTTCGTTCAGAATAAGGATATCGACGAGATCGAGCAGCTCATGGCCGCAGATGGTCGCCGGCGCCGGATTGAGGATGGTAGTCGCGCCGGCCGCCCGGGCCCGTTTGAAGAAGGCGATGATCGTGGCTTGTGGAATTTCGAACTGACTCACGGCAACGTCGCCTTTGGCAAGCCCGGGGGTTGTGACATCCCCGGCGCTGACGAGCGCGTTGGCGCCGGGTATGACGACGATGGTGTTGTCGGCGTCGGCGATGGTGATCACGGCCGTTCCGGTATGGGCATCCGGGGTGTCCTTGACCAGAGCGAGGTCGACGCCTTGGGCGGTGAGAAACTCCCGCAATTGCTGGCCGAACGCGTCCGCGCCCAGCCGGCCGATCAGCGTTGACGATGCACCGAGCTTTGCGGCGGCCACAGCCTGGTTGGCACCCTTGCCGCCTGGAAAATAATGCACCGCTTGGCCTGCGACGGTCTCGCCGACCCTCGGATGCCGGTCGGCCGTCGCCACCACATCCATGTTGATGCTGCCGGCGACGAACACGCGCCCCATGCGTACTAACCCCCGTTTGCTTGCTCAGGCGCTAACCTGAAACTCTCGCGTGATCGCCTCGATGTCGGCGAGCGTCGGCAGGCCGGCCTCATTGCCGAGACGCTGGACCTTGAAGGTCGAGGCGGCGCGCGCAAGCTCGAAATGCTCCTGCCAGCTTTTGGCGGGATTGGCGAGATAGGAATAGACATAGGCGCCATGGAAGACATCGCCTGCGCCGTTGGTATCGATAACGCGTTCGGGTGTAACCGGAAGCGCGGGAAGGCGGCGGATGGCGCCTGTTTCGTCATACCAGAGCAGGCCCTTCTCGCCCATGGTGACGCCGCCGATCCGGCATCCGCGGCTCTTCAGATAATCCAGCATGGCCTCCGGCGTCTTGTCCATCTGTTCGCACAGCCGTTCGGCCACGATCGCGACATCGATGAATTCCAGCAGCTCATGGGTGTTGGTGCGCAGGCCGCCGCCGTCGAGCGATGTCAGAATGCCGTCCTCGCGGCAGAGTTTGGCATAATGGATTGCAGCGTCCGGCTGATGGCCGTCGACATGCAGCGCGCGGCAGCCCTTCAAGTTCAGCATCGGGAAGGGATGAATGTGCTCGTCGTCGCGGCAGCGGACGATGGCGCGCTTGCCGTCTTTCGGCATGATGAACGACAGCGACGAGGAGTTGACCTTGCGTGGATGGATCGAGATTCCATATTTCGCGGCCATGTCCTGAAACATGCGGCCGAGCCAGTCGTTGGCCATGGTCGCGATCAAATCCGGTACGATCCCAAGCTTGGCGCAGCAGAACGCCGCCGTCACGGCGTTGCCGCCAAACGATACCGCGTAGGCCGAGGCCACATGTTTTTCGTCGCCGGTCGGCATGTGGTCGGTGATGAAGGTAACATCGATATAGGTCTGTCCGATGAAGAGGGCCTGCATGCGTTTTCCGTCATATCCTGCAGAGTGTTGGGCGAAGATGGTCCCGGCGCGGCGCACACACATTAGCACTGGTTATCGGATGCATTCGCTGAAATTATTCGCAACCGTGCCGTCTTTGCTGCTTGAGATCGGAGTATAGAGGAGACTGCGACCGTCCTTAAGGGGGGCTTGGGCATACCGTCGTATAACGGCTGACGGCTGCCCGGGTTTCCCCACCGGCGCGACAAAAGTGGAGAAAATGATGACGGTTTATTCCGGTCCCGTGTTCGACATGGCGGTTAATCAGTTTGGCGTCATCGCCAACCATCTGGAAATCCCGATGGACGAGCGCGGCCGCATCCTGATGCCGAAGCGGGCGGTTACTGTCTCTTGCCCGATCCACCGCGACGACGGCACGGTCGCAGTGTTCGAAGGCTATCGTGTCCAGCACCACCTCACCCTCGGTCCGACCAAAGGCGGCACGCGATTCGCGCCCTCGGTCGACATCGGCGAGGTCGCGGCGCTCGCGATCTGGATGAGCTGGAAATGCGCGCTCGTCGGTTTGCCCTATGGTGGCGCCAAGGGCGGCGTCAATGTTGACCTCTCCACCATTTCCAAGCGCGAGTTGGAAGGGCTGTCGCGGCGCTACATGCAGGAGATGATCCCCTTCGTCGGTCCGCATACCGACGTGATGGCGCCGGACATGGGCACCAACGAGCAGGTGATGGCCTGGTTCATGGACACCTACTCGATGTACCAGGGCCAAACGGTGACCGAGATCGTGACCGGCAAGCCGGTCTCATCCGGCGGTACGCTCGGCCGGCGCGAAGCAACCGGGCGCGGCGTCGCCTATCTCGCCAAGCGGGTGCTCAAGGAGCTATCGATCAATCCGGGCAGCGCGACCGCCGTGATCCAGGGCTTTGGCAATGTCGGCTCCTACGCAGCGCTGGAACTACAACAATATGGCCTGAAGATCATCGCGGTCAGCGATCACACCGGCGCGCTGCATGATCCAAGGGGGCTCGATATTCCAGCATTGATGCGACATGCGGGCGCGCATGGAAGTATCGCCGGGTTCTCCAACGAGCTGACTTTCGATCCCGAGCAAATCCTCACGCTGCCTTGCGACGTGCTGGTGCCGGCGGCGATGGAGCGGGTGATCGATGCCAAGGTCGCCGAAAATCTCAAATGCCGCGTGCTGGCCGAGGGCGCCAACGGTCCGACCACGCCGGAAGCCGATCTGGTGCTGGAAAAGCGCCAGGGCGAAGTATTCCTGATCCCCGACATTCTCTGCAATTCCGGCGGCGTCGTGGTCAGCTATTTCGAGTGGGTTCAGGACCTGCAGCAATTGTTCTGGGAGGAAGAGGAAGTGACGCGGCGCGAATATGCCATCCTCGATCGCGCCTTCGACCAGATGCTGCAGCGGGCCAAAGCCGACAAGATCCCGCACCGCACGGCGGCGATGGCGATCGGCGTCGAGAAGGTGCGCGCCGCCAAGAACGTGCGGGGACTTTTTCCGTGATCACAGGCCTCGATCACGTCGTCGTTCTCACCGGCGACATCAACGCAGCCTCCGCCGCTTACCAGACCTTGTTTGCCCGCGCACCAGCCTGGCAGAACAGCGGGGACGGCGCCGACCGCGTCCTGTTCACGCTCGACAACACCACACTGGAATTGATGGCGCCGAGCGGCGACGGCGCCAATGCCGACCGCATTCGCAGCGTTCTGGCCGCGCAGGGCGAGGGGCTCGCAAGCATCTGCTTTCGAACCAGCGACATCGCCAAAATGCATCGCAGGCTCGACCGGCTGACGCTGAAGCCGGACGTAATCGCCGACGTCGAAAGCCGCGACGCGATCTCGGGTGCTGTGCTGTCGTGGAAGCGCACGCGCGCGGCGACGGAGGCCACGCGCGGCGTCCGGATGTTTTTCCTCGAGCGCGACAAGGAGCGCCCGCTGTCGGTGCGAACCACGCCCGGATCGATCACGGCGCTGGACCATGTCGTGGTCTCGACGTCGGACCCGGAACGGGCCGCAGCGCTCTACGGTGCGCGGCTCGGCCTCGACATGGCGCTCGACCGCTCGCACCCCGATTGGGGCCGGCTGATGTTCTTCCGTTGCGGCGACCTCATCGTCGAGGTCACGCACCGGCCGGGCAAGGAGACGGATACGTCGCAGGACAAATTTCAAGACAAACTTCAAGACAAGCTTCGCGGCCTGTGCTGGCGCGTCACCGACATCGACGCCACCCATGCGCGGCTTGTCCAGGCTGGCGTCGACGTCTCGGAAGTCCGCACCGGCCGCAAGCCGGGAACGCGGGTGATGACGGTGCGGAACGGGACGTGCGGTGTACCCACGCTGCTGGTACAGCCGTCGGCGGGGAAGCCCGACTGAAGCTACCGAAGCTACCCTCCCCTGGAGGGGGAGGGTCGGCTCACGTTGAGCGTAGCGAAACGTGAGACGGGGTGGGGTGATCTCTCCACCCGCACCACCGCCTCAATGGAGAGACTGTCACCCCACCCCGTATCGCATCTTGCTTCGCGCGATGCGATACGACCCTCCCCCTCCAGGGGAGGGTGAACAACCTTCATTCTCAAACGCTTCCCTGCATGCTACAGCTTGGCCGATGCGACCAACGGGCGACTGATTTGGCAAAGGCAAAACGCGTTCAGAAATGGCAGCGAGACCCCGAGGGGATGCGGCTTCGCATTCTCGAGGCCGCCAAGCAGGAATTTGCCGCTCATGGCCTGGCCGGCGCGCGCGTCGACCGCATCGCGGCCAACGCCGGCGCCAACAAGCGCATGCTGTACTACCATGTCGGCAATAAGGAAGACCTCTACCTCGCGGTGCTGGAAGGCGCCTACGAGAAGATCCGTTCCGAGGAGCGCGGGCTCGATCTCGAACACCTCGATCCGCCCGAGGCGATCGAACGGCTGATCGATTTCACCTGGAATTATTTTCTCCGCAACCCGGAATTTTTGGCGCTGCTCAACACCGAGAACCTTGCAAAGGCGCGCCATCTGAAGCGTTCGACCAAGGTGAAGTCGATGCATTCGCCGTTCGTCGAGATGATCCGCACCGTGGTGACGCGCGGCGTCGAAAGCGGCGATTTCCGCGTCGCCGTCGATCCTGTCCAGCTCTATATCTCGATCGCCGCGCTGTGCTTCTTCTATCTCTCCAACAGCGCAACCCTTTCCGTGATCTTCGGCCGCGACCTCCTGAAGAAGGAGGCGAGGGACGAGCGCCTGGCGCATATGGTGGCGCTGGTGCTGGCGGCGCTGACGGGGAAATCGACCGCGGATTTCGGTAAGCCTGCGACACCGGGCGTGCGGCCGCCAGCGCATCAGCCGGTCTAACCGTCGTTCCTGCGAACGCAGGAACCCATAACCACCGATCTTGATTGTCGTACCGGGACGGTGGCCCAGCGTTCGCAAACAGACACGGCGACGGGGTCATGACGCCGGGGGCGTTCGCAGGGCGACGGAACAGGCCATTTCGCCGCATAAAAACCCGCTTGCCAGTATTTATCCAACGGGTTAATTTCCCGCCCATAAGACGATGACCAGGGAGCGGGATGTGGCCGAGCTGAAGCGCGAGAGTGGCGTGTCGAAAGCGCTGAACGCAGCGTGGGTGCGGCCGTTTTTGTTCCTGCTGTTCATCGTGGTGATGTGGGACCTCACCATTCGCCTGTTCCAGATTCCGGCCTACCAGATCCCGGCGCCGGGCGATGTCGTGGCGGTGCTGCGGACGGATTGGCCGGAACTGCTGCGGCAGGCCTGGCCCACCACTTACGCCACCATCTGCGGCTTCCTGTTGTCGGCCGTGTTCGGCATTCCCGTCGCGATGCTGATCGCGGGATCGAAGACTGTGGAGAGCTATGTCTATCCGCTACTGGTATTCTCCCAATCTGTGCCGAAGATCGCGATCGCGCCGCTGTTCGTGGTGTGGTTTGGCTTCGGCATTATCCCAAAGGTGATCTCGGCGTTTCTGCTCGGGTTTTTCCCGGTGGTGGTCTCCGCCGTGCAGGGCTTCAAGTCAGTCGACCCTGATATGGTCGATCTCGCTCGCGCCATGCAGGGCAGCCGTTTTCAGGTGTTTCGCGCCGTCAACCTGCCGCACGCGATGCCGGCGATCTTCTCCGGCCTGAAAGTCTCGGTGACGCTTGCCGTCGTCGGTGCTGTCGTCGGCGAGTTCGTCGGCTCCAATTCCGGCATCGGCTACGTGATGCAGCGCTCGATCGGCACCTTCGACCTGCCGACGATGTTTGCCGCGCTGGTGATCCTGGCGCTGCTCGGCGTGGTCCTGTTCTGGGTCGTCGACCGGATCGAGCGGCTCGTGATTCCCTGGCATGTCAGCCAGCGCGAGGACATCATTTTTGCTTCCTAAGCCAAACCAACAGGCGGCCTATCCAAGGGCTGCATCACCAAACGGGAGGATGACCATGATACGAGTGATAACGGCGATCTCCGCCGCCCTGATCTGGACCGCGCTTTCGGTGCTTCCGGCATCGGCCGCCGACAAGGTCGTGCTGATGCTGAACTGGTACGTCTATGGCGAGCACGCGCCGTTCTATTACGGCAAGGCCAAGGGCATTTATGCCGCCGAGGGCATCGACCTCGAGATCCAGGAAGGCCGCGGCTCGGCGGCGACCACGCAGGCCGTTGCGGCCAAGACCGCGAACTTCGGCTATGTCGACGTTCCCACCATGATGCGCGCGGCGGTCAAGGGTGCCCCGATCGTCGCCACCGGCGTGCTGTTGCAGACCAGCCCGATGTCGGCGATGGGCTTTGTCGAAAAGAACATCAAGAAGCCCGAGGACATCAAAGGCAAGACGGTGGCGATCACGCCAGCCGATTCCATGACGCAGATCTGGCCGCTGTTTTTGAAGAAGACCGGCCTGAAGGAAAGCGATTTCCAGACGGTCGCCGGCGACGGCCAGACCAAGCTGAACGCCGTCATCAACGGCCAGGCCGATCTGTTGCTCGGCTATGTCATGGACCAGTCGATGAAGATCAAGGACGCGACGGGTAAGGACGTCAACGCGATCAAGTTCGCCGACTACGGCATCAACATGGTCTGCTCGGGCGTCGTCGCCAACACCGACTTCGTCAAGGCCAATGCCGATCTCGTCAAGCGCTTCATGTCGGCGACGACGAAAGCGGTCGAAGCCGCCGAGAAGGATCCGAAGGGTGCGGCGCAGTCGATCCTCGATGCCAACCCGAAGGGCGGCAAGATCGAGACGCTGACGAAGGGTTTTGAGCTGACGATCCCGCTCTACCGCACGGCTGAAACCAAGAACAAGCGGCCGTTCCAGGTGACCGACCAGAACATGACCGACACGGTCAATCTGATGGTCGAATATGGCGGGTTGGATGCCAAGGCCAAGGACAATCCGAAGGCGTTTTATACCAACGACTACCTGCCGCAGGGCGGTTCGTGAATAGGCCGTCATTCCGGGGCGATGCGCAGCATCGAACCCGGAATCTCGAGATTCCGGGTCTGGTCCTTCGGACCATCCCGGAATGACGGGCATCTCGACAATGGAATGAGCTGAATGAATCCTGCGACCAAACCAACCGAGATCGACCAACCAGCCGCGCATTTGCGCCTGGTATCCGATCGCGCCAGCGGCGCGGCGTCCGGCATCACGCTATCAGGCGTCTCAAAAACCTATCGTTCACGCGACGGCGACGTGCCGTCGCTGCGGCCGCTGGATTTCCACATCAACGAAGGCGAGTTCTTTGTCGTGGTCGGCCCGTCCGGCTGCGGCAAGTCCACGCTGTTGAAGATGATTTCCGGGCTGCTCGCGCCATCGACGGGGGAGATTCTGGTCGAAGGCGAGCAGGTTACAAAACCGCACGGCAATGTCGGCATCGTGTTCCAGAACGCGCTGCTGCTGCCCTGGCGCAACATCCTGTCCAACGTGATGTTGCCGATCGACATGAAGAAATTGCCGCGCGACGAATATCTGCCGCGGGCGAAAGCGCTGTTGAAGCTGGTCGGCCTTGAGGGCTTTGAGAAAAAGCTGCCCTGGCAATTGTCCGGCGGCATGCAGCAACGCGCCTCGATCTGCCGCGCGCTGGTGCACGATCCCAAGATCATGCTGATGGACGAGCCATTCGGCGCGCTCGATGCGATGACGCGCGAGAAGATGAATGTCGAGCTGATGCGAATCCAGCGCGAAACCGGCAAGACCGTGCTGCTGATCACGCACTCGATTCCGGAAGCGGTGTTCTTGGCCGACCGCGTGCTTGTCATGACCGAACGGCCCGGCGCGATCGCCGCGATCTACGACGTGCCACTGCCGCGCCCGCGCTCGCTCGACGCGATGGCCGATCCCGCCTTCACCGAACTGGTGCAGCGGATTCGCAAGCACTTTTTCACGCAAAGCGCGCTGGACTGAAAGCTGGCTCGATGCCGTTACGCTTGGCCGTACGAGACATCTCCTTTTTCGAACGTCCGGTCACCTTTGCCCGGCCGTTCCGGTTCGGCGCGGTCGTCATCAATGCGACGCCGCAGGCTTTTGTGCGGGTCGAGATTGAGGTCGAGGGCAAGGGCAGGGCTGTCGGCGCGAGCGCCGAGTTCTTGGTTCCAAAATGGTTCGACAAGCGGCCGCACCTCGCACCAGAGCAGACAGTCGAGGAACTACGGCGCTCGCTTCTGATCGCGCGAGGCATCTATCTGGCGCATTCCGGCTTCGAGACCGCATTCGACCTGCATGCGGCCTGCATCGGCGCGCAGATCGAAGGCTGCGCGCGAGAAGATATTCCGCCGCTGGCGGCGGCCTACGGGCCGGCCGAAATCGATAAGGCGATTCTCGACGCGCTGCTGCGTTGCGCGGGAACCAGCTTCTTCGACGGCATGGCCGACAACATCGCAGGCGTGGATGCACGCCTGTCGCGCGATCTCGACGATGATGACGTGTCGCGCTTTCTGGCAGGCCGGAAGCGGCTGGAGCGCGTCGCGATCCGGCATACGGTTGGCATGGACGACAAGGTCGAAGGCGAGGGCGGCGTTGCCGACATCAGAGAAAGCGCCGGCGCGCGCTACTTCAAGCTCAAGCTAAACGGCGACCCCGCGCACGATGCGGATCGGCTGAACCGGATCGGCAATGAACTGGCGACGCTGTCGTACGATTACCGCGTCACGCTCGACGCCAATGAACAGTACGCCGACCTCACTGCATTGAATGCGCTTGTCGAGCGGCTCGACCGCGATGCGGTCCTCCGGCCGATCGCGCAAAAGCTCCTCTACATCGAGCAGCCGATGCCGCGCGACATTACGCGGCAATCGCCGCTCGGCGCGCTGGCGCGGCGCGATTTTATCGTCGACGAGGCCGACGATTCCTACGACGCCTTCCCGGTGGCGCGGGCGCTCGGCTATCGCGGCATCTCCTCGAAATCCTGCAAGGGCATCTACAAGTCGGTGATCAACGCCACGCGTGCGGCCAAATGGAGCGCCGCCGGCGAGACATGCTTCATCGCCGGTGAGGACCTGACCTGCCAGGCGGGCCTTGCCGTGCAGCAGGACCTCGCGCTCGGTGCACTGATCGGCGTCACCCATGCCGAGCGCAACGGCCACCACTATGTGGATGGTTTTGGCGATACGCCTGCCACTGAGGCGGAGGCGTTTCTCGCAGGTCATCCCGATCTCTATGTCCGCGACGGCAACAAAATTCGTCTCGCGATCCATGACGGCGATCTCCTGACGGGATCGCTGACCACACCTGGCTTCGCCACGGCCACGCATCCGGACTGGTCCGCGATGTCGCCGCTCGCACAGCCCTCGCTCAGAATTCCTTTGGAGAAAGCAGTATGACGACCAAACGCCTCGGCCTGATCATGAACGGCGTGACCGGCCGCATGGGACTCAACCAGCATTTGGTCCGCTCCATCATCGCGATCCGCGACCAGGGCGGCGTGCTGCTGTCGAACGGCGACCGCATGCTGCCCGACCCGATCCTGATCGGCCGCGATGCGGACAAGGTGGAACGGCTCGCCAAGCGCTTCAACGTGGAGCGCTGGTCGACCGATCTCGACAAGGCGCTGGCCGACAAAAACGACACCATCTTCTTCGACGCTGCCACCACGCAGGCGCGCCCGTCGCTGCTGACCAAGGCGATCGAGGCCGGTAAACATGTCTATTGCGAAAAGCCGATCGCGACCAACCTGGAGGAGGCGGTCGCGGTGCTGAAGCTCGCCAAGGCCAAGGGCATCAAGCACGGCACGGTGCAGGACAAGCTGTTCCTGCCGGGCCTGAAGAAGCTCGCCTTCCTGCGCGATTCCGGATTCTTCGGCCGCATGCTCTCGGTGCGCGGCGAGTTCGGCTACTGGGTGTTCGAGGGCGGCTGGCAGGAAGCGCAGCGGCCGTCGTGGAATTATCGCAGCGAGGACGGCGGCGGCATCATTCTCGACATGGTCTGCCACTGGCGCTACGTGCTCGACAATCTCTTCGGCGAGGTCGAGAGCATCTCCTGCCTCGGCACCACCGACATCCCCGAACGTTTCGACGAAAAGGGCAAGAAGTATACGGCGACCGCCGATGACTCCGCCTATGCCACGTTCCGCCTTAAGGGCGGCGTGATCGCGCATATCAACATGAGCTGGGTGACGCGGGTCTACCGCGACGATCTCGTCACCTTTCAGGTCGACGGTACCCACGGCTCGGCAGTGGCGGGCCTGACCGACTGCGTGATCCAGGCGCGCCAGGCAACGCCGCGGCCGGTGTGGAATCCGGACGAGAAACGTACCCATGATTTCTACGCCGACTGGCAGAAGGTTCCCGATAACGTTGTCTACGACAACGGCTTCAAGGAGCAGTGGGAAATGTTCATCCGCCACGTCTGCGAGGACGCGCCCTACAAATACACGCTGCTGGAAGGCGCCAAGGGCGTGCAGCTTGCCGAATGCGCGCTGCAGAGCTGGCGCGAGCGGCGCTGGATCGACGTTGCCCCGATCAAGGTGTGAGGAGGCTTAAGCATGAACAAGCCAGTCCTGCCGATGTCATCGCTATCGCTGAAGCTGCCGACGGCGGATCGCAAAATCGAGGATTACCGCCTGGCGGCGTCGCGGACGTTTCCGGCGAAGCTTGAAGGTGCGCTCAATCGCGTGGCGTTCTCGGCCGCGCATGTGGTGGCGGATCCTCTGGCCGATAACGATCCCTGGCTTAATGCTGCGATCGACTGGGACCGAACCATGGCGTTCCGCGAGCATGTCTGGGACCTCGGCCTCGGCGTCGCGGAAGCGATGGACACCGCGCAGCGCGGCATGGGGCTGGATTGGCCGACCTCGCTGGAACTGATCCAGCGTTCGGTAAAGGCTGCGAAAGCCAAGGGCAATGCGCTGGTGTTTTCCGGCGCTGGCACCGATCACCTCGCGGTGGAAGACGCCAAGTCGATCGACGACGTGATCCGCGCCTATGAGGAACAGATCGCGGCAGTCGAAAAGGCCGGTGGCCGCATCATCCTGATGGCCTCGCGTGCGCTGGCAAAACTCGGCCGCAGCGCCGACGATTACGCCAAGGTCTACAACCGCGTACTGTCACAGGTTCGCGAGCCCGTGATCATCCACTGGCTCGGCGACATGTTCGACCCGGCGCTGTCGGGCTATTGGGGAACGGCCGATCTCGACAAGGCAATGGATACGGCGGTTGCCATCATCAACGCCAATGCCGCCAAGGTCGATGGCGTAAAAGTCTCGCTGCTCGACAAGCAGCGCGAGATCGACATGCGCCGTCGCCTCGATCCCAAGGTGAAGATGTATACCGGCGACGATTTCAACTACGCCGAACTGATCGCGGGCGACGGGCAGGGCTTTTCGCATGCGCTGCTCGGCATCTTCGATGCCATCGCGCCGGCGGCGTCCTATGCACTGTCGCGGCTGGCTGCCGGCGACGAGGCCGGTTTCCATGACGTATTGGGGCCAACGGTGCCGCTGTCGCGGCATATCTTCAAGGCGCCGACGCGGTTCTACAAGACCGGCATCGTGTTCATGGCCTATCTCAACGGCCACCAGGATCATTTCACCATGGTCGGCGGGCAGGAGAGCACGCGCTCGACGCTGCATCTGGCCGAACTGTTTCGCCTTGCGGATAAAGCTGGGCTGCTCTCCAACCCCGAACTGGCGACACGGCGCATGAAGACGGTGCTGACAACGCGCGGCATCGAACCCTGATGCGTGATTTCTCGAGCGATCATCGCTGGCTGTCGCTGAACACGGCAACCGTCCGCAAGCAGGGCGACCTCGTTGCCATCATCGATGCCTGTGCGCGGCATGGCATTCGGGCCATCGATCCCTGGCGCGACCAGGTTGCGGCCATCGGCCTCGAGCGCGCAGTGCGGGCCGTGCGCGACGCCGGCCTTGAATTGTCCGGCTATTGCCGCGGCGGCATGTTCACGGCGGACGCCGCGCATCGCATCGAGGCGCGCGACGACAACCGACGCGCGGTGGACGAAGCCAAGGCGCTGGGTGCGCCCTGCATCGTGCTGGTCGTCGGCGGCCTGCCGCAATATTCGCGGCCGGGAAGCGCGGCCTCGAAGGACATTGCGGCTGCGCGTACGCAGGTCCATGACGCGATCGCGGAAATGCTGGAGTATGCGAGAGAGGCCAACATGCCGCTCGCGATCGAGCCCTTGCATCCGGCCTACGCCGCCGACCGTGCCTGTGTGAACACGACGAAGCAGGCGCTCGACATTTGCGATCAGCTCGACCCGCAGCGTACCGGTGCACTCGGCGTTGCGCTCGACGTCTATCACATCTGGTGGGATCCGGAATTGATGCCGCAGATCGCGCGCGCGGGGAAAGATCGATTGCTGGCGTTTCACGTCTGCGACTGGCTGGTGCCGACCAAGGACATCCTCAACGATCGCGGCATGATGGGCGACGGCGTCATCGACATCACATCTGTGCGATCAGCGGTCGAGGCGCAGGGCTTTGCCGGCTATTCCGAGATCGAAATCTTCTCCAACGAGTGGTGGGCAAGGCCGATGGATGAGGTCCTGCAGACCTGCATCGCGCGGCATCGCACGGTGGTCTAGCAGCCGTCACTCGAAGATGCTTGCTCCGCTGTCTCAATGACGGACGATGTTGTCTCGTATGTGAACTGCCGCGCGTTCTGGTTGTGATAGAGTCGCATGAGGAGACAGCGCGCGGTTCCAGATTTAACCTTTTCCGCGGGTATTTAGATTAACAAAGGGTTACCGTTGCGCCTCGATAAACTCCGGCGCTAGCTAGTCGCACGGAGAAAGTTTCCTCGAGCGATGAGCGACAACATGAAAATCCTTTACGCAATTGCGACACTGGCCCTGCTGTCGACATCGGCGCAGGCCTGGCAGGTCGTGGAACGCTGCACCTACAGCAAGTTCTACGGCAGGGTGTGCACGACTTCCTATCTGGACGATCCGGTGCGCAGCGAGGCGCAGGATCAGGAAGACGCAAAGGCAAAACGCGCCAGCATCGAGAAGTGGGAAGCGTTCTGCAAGCCGAAGCGCACCTACGACAACGAAGGCGTCGTCCGCCTGGTTTACGCCCGCAAGGGCTGCGAATTCGGCCGCAGCGAGTAGCAAGCTTCTCCTCGCCGCGAGCGGGGAGAATTCCGAGCCTACAGCTCGATGAACGGTGGGCAACGCGTGCCCGAAAGACCGCTAAACCTTTATCGATCAAATTGCGATCCGGTTAGTCACATAGCTTTACGCCGCCTCAATGCTTGTCGGTCATTCCTGACAGACGCATTCATCAAGGGGCAGTGTCCATGCGCGTCTTCATCGCAATCTCGATCGTCGTCGCTTCGGTATCGTCCGCGTCCGCGCAATTTGCGATGGACCACGGCCATGCCGCAGATGCCGCCCAGGCCGCCCGCGCGGCGCGGGCCGCAGCGGATGCCAAGGCCGCGGCCATTGCCTCGGGCGCGCCGCTGCTTCCCAGCCAGCAAACCAATTTCTACGTCGGCAGCCGCGGCACCGTGAAGATCACGCCCCGGACCGCGGAAGAACTGAAAGGCGATGAAGCCGCCCAGGCCGCCTGGAGGGAACGCTGCCGGCCGACCGTCGTTGAAGACCGCGAGGGCCTGCGGCGCGTGAGATATGCCGAACGGGATTGCGACCTCTCCCGCTTCAACACTGCCGGCAACTAGGACTTCCCGAACTCTGTGGCCGAATCGGGCCGCGTCGAGCCGTCCGCTTGCGGACCGGCAATCCGGTTCCGGCTAGGCCCTCCCGGGTCGAAATGCTAGAGCTTCCCCAACTACCGTTGGGGCGGCATGACTTTCATATCCTGGCAGTTCGGCATTTTCGTCGCGATCGTATTTGCGGCGTATTATCTTCCGGCGCTGCGAGCATTTCAGGTCCAACTGCTGGTCTTCGCCAGCCTGTTCTTTTACGGCTATGGCCAGCCGGAACTGCTGGCGCTGTTGGCTGTCGCGGTTCTCGGAACATATCTCTTCCTGATCCTGGCGTTGCGGAACCGGCAGCTCTGGCTGCCGGCCGGCATCGCCTTCAACCTCGCGCTGCTGGCGTTCTTCAAATATAAATTGCTGTTTATCGATCCGGCGTCACCCAGCCTGGTCGATTTCGCGCCGCTCGATTTTCTTCTGAAGCTGCCGCTGCCGATCGGCATTTCATTTTTCGTCTTCCACAACATCAGCCTCTTGGTCGATTTGACCCGGCAGAAGGGCGCGCCGCCGACGCTGACCGGCGTATTCCTCTACATCATTTTCTTTCCGCAGCTCGTTTCGGGTCCGATCACGCGCGCGGAAATGTTCATGCCGCAGATCAAGCCGAAATACTTTGCGGACATTCCGTTCGTCGAAGCCGCGAAATGGATCCTGACCGGGTTTTTCTTCAAGCTCTACGTTGCCAACAACCTCAATGAAATGACGTCTTACATGAGCTTCCCGCTCTACGAGACGCTGCAGACCCAGGATCGCTGGCTGCTGGTTTTTCTCTACAGCTATCAGATCTATGCGGATTTCTTCGGCTATTCCGCGATCGCGATTGGCCTTGCCCTGCTGTTCGGTTATCGCTTGCCGATTAACTTCAATCTTCCCTACATCTCGACCTCGTTCTCCGAGTTCTGGACGCGCTGGCATATCTCGCTGTCGACCTGGCTGCGGACCTATCTTTACGTCCCGCTCGGCGGAAATCGTCACGGCATATGGCGCACCTATTTGAACCTGATGATCGTGATGGGGCTGGGCGGCCTCTGGCACGGCGCCGGCCTCAGCTATCTGATCTGGGGACTATTGCACGGCCTGTTGCTGGTGCTCGAACGCCCCTTGTTGGCGCGTTTGGCGTCGATCGATTTTGCGGTATTTCGAGCAGCCCGGATGACTTTCGTTTTTGTCTGCGTCACCATGCTCTGGATCTTCTTCAAGCTGCCGAACTTCGATCATGCGATCGGCTACCTCACGGGCATGTTTACGGCGAGCACGAATCCCAATCCGACGAAGCTGTTCTACAACCTGGCGCTACTCTATTCGCTGCCGGTCATGATTCAGCACCTTGGTGTTCGTCCGCTGTCCGAGGGAAAGCTTCGCTGGGCGGAGCCATATCTCTACGGCTCGATGGCCGCGCTGATGTATCTGGAAGCCGGTCCCGAAACGTCGTTCATCTACTTTCAGTTCTGAGGAGCGAAGAAGACGTGTCTGCCGTTCGGTGGTTGATAAAATGCGGGGCCGGCGCGGCGATTGTCTTGATCGCCTGCGGCTTCGCTACCGTGCGCTTCGGCAGCGGGCTGCAAATGCCGGCAACGACGACGCGGGACGGCACGCTAATTACGCTCAGCCGTTACCTGCGCGAGCCGGCGCCTGACGTCGTGCTGGTGGGCAGCTCGATCACGTTCCGCCTCAAGGAGGAATATTTTGCAACGCCCAAGTTGAGAAATCTGGCGCTCGCGGGCGGCTCGCCGCTCACCGGGCTGGAGATCGTTGCGAACCAGCCGCAGCTTCCGAGCTTCATTCTGGTCGAAGCGAACGTCCTCGCCCGTCAGGCCGACGCCGCGCTGGTCGAACGTTACTCACGCGGCGACGCCGAGCCATTGTTCTTTCGCCCGATCAGGGCCGCGGTAGCCGCCTACGAGCAGCGTCTTCATGCGCCGCTGAAGCATGAGCAGGTTTCGCTCGAGCTGCGCAGATTGGTTGCGCAGCCGCCGAGTGATTTCGACAGCCGGGTTTATGCGGATCGCGCGCTGCAGCAATTCAACGCGGAGGATCCGACGGATACGGTGCAGTCTAACGCGAAACGGATTGGGGAGCTGATCCGGATCGTGGAACAGCGCGGTGCGCGCGTGTTGCTGTTCGAGTTACCCTATTCCGAGCCGATCGAAGGCTCGCGATCTGCGGCGATCACACGGGAGATTATTCATGCCGCGTTTCCGGATTCCAATCGATGGCTGTCTATCGATGTGAACCGACACGAACTGCGCTGGGCCGATGGTGTCCATCTCGACGAGCGCTCTGCGGCCATCGTAGCGCGGGTGATGGAGCGCGCTTTGGCATCGGCGCGCGCGGTGAAATGACCGGGGCTTTCTTTCTCGAAAAACCCAGGCTGCGGCGTTACCGTGATTGAGCAAGGAAGGCGATGATCTTTTTTCTATCCTCGCTCGATGAGAGACCGCCATACGGCTTCATGCTGTTGCCGGGCACGACCTCATCGGGGTTAGCAATGAAGCGATCGAGCTTCTCCTCATCCCAGACGAATCCTGCCTCCTTCATTGCGCTGGAAAACCCATAGTCTGGTAGCGATCCCGCTTTCCGTCCGACGATCTTGTGCAGGTTGGGACCCAGCCGATTGTCGCCCTCTCTCATGATGTGGCACGTTCGACAGGCATTGTTGAACGCCTGTTGTCCTGAGACGCCCTCCGAGCCTTGCGGCGCCTGGGGCAGGGCGGAAGGCGATAAAAGCATGCACGCCAGTCCGCTCAACGCGCCCATCAGCAACGTCCGACCGTGCCGCAAACCTGCGTCTCGCCGGCCGGATGTCGGCCGGACGAACTGCGTGACAAAGTGCGATTGCCTCATTCGATCCTCATCAAGAAGGATGCCGGGTATGGTTCGGTCACTGGCTTGCGACCTGCGGCATCGTATTGAAGCGCGCCTTCTGCTCGTTGCTCAGCGTGGCATAGAACTCGTCCAATGCCGGCTGCACCAGCGCGGCTGCCTGCAGCATGGCTTCGAGCCGCTTCTCCATTGCCTCCAAACGCCCGAGCGGTGTGAGCGGCACCTCGTCGGGGCAGGCGGCCTGCAACTTCTGGACCGCTTCGTTCGTCGCCTTGCTCAAGAGATCGAGCGCGTCCTTCTGCTTGCCTGCCGGATGTATCACGGCCTCGATCCGCTCAATCGGTTGCTGCGTGAGGCTGGACTTCGGATCGCCGCAGCGCTCGGCTTGCGTATTCGCTTCCTGCTGCGGCTGCTGTTGCGAACGCTCGCCGACGTTCGGGCCGAGCGCGTTGAAGCGCGCTTTTTGCTCGTCGTTCAGCGAATTGTAAAACCGCTCAAGCGCCGGACGCACGATCCTTACCGCGTCGAGCGTAGCCGTCACGCGGTTCGTCATCGCCCGCAGGCGACCGGGCGGCGTCATGGCAAAGGAGTCGCGCGCAAGAATCCTTGAAGACGTCGGCAGCCTTTGCCGCGGCGGCCTTCAATTCGTCGAGCAGGGCGCGCTGCTCGGGCGTCGGCTGCACGGCGCGCACGATCGACGCGATCGGCCAGGCGGTCACGCCCTCGTCCGGTTCTCTGCACACCTGCCGGAGCGCCTGCTGGCTCACGCTTGCGCGCTTGCCCGGTCGGAAATCGGTGACCGCCGCCCCGGGCTCGGGATATCTGGCATATGCGGAATAGGGGCTGTCTGTACCCCAAAACACGGTGTCGACGAAGTCGTCGTAGGCATACGCCCAATAGCCGGGGTCGTAGGCGTGGGGCCAGAACGTGTAATTGAAGATGTCGGAATAGGCGTAGGGCCAGAACACCGGGCCGAGCCATGCCACGAACGCGGCGCGATGGCCGCGCCGCCAGGCGTGGCGCGGAGCCCAGCGGTTCTCCCGGGCGGTCAGCGCCGCTCGGGCTTGCAGGGCATCATTGCTGCGGAACTGCGCGGAAAATCGCCCGCGGGCAGCGGCCTGCATGGCCGCGGCAGAGGCGGATCGTTCAGCCGAGGGCTGTGGCCCCAGCCGCTGCAGGCGTGCCTGGTCACGTTCCTGGATGCGCTGCTCGCGCTGGAGCAGGCGGTTTTGAGTCTGCAGCGATCTTTGCTGCTCGCGTTGCGCCCGGGGACCTTCCGGCTTTTGCGACTGCAACTGCTGGACGCGCTGCTGCAAGCGATCGATGCGGCCCTGCCGCTCCGTGCTTTGACGCGACAGCATATCGCGCTGGCGCTCCTGTACCATTTGCTGCCGCTGCTGGAGGCGCTGCTCGCGCTGCTGCGCACGCGTTTCGATCTGCTCCCTTCGCGACGGGCCCGCGCCCGCGACAGGCGATGCACCCGGCCGCGACGGTGCGGTGATGCGCGGTTCGGGGTGCCTCGCCATGGCGGGTCGCTGCGGCGGCGCGGCACGCTGAATCTCAGGCCGCGGCGCTACGACACGCGGCGCTGCCGGCCGCGGTGGCGCGGCGATACGCGGTGGCGCGGCCCGTGGGGCTATTGATGGACGTTGCGGCGAAGGAGCTGCACGGATCGTCGGGGCGGCGGGTCGCGCCATGGCCGGAGGCGCGGCCGGGCGGGCCATCGCCGGTGGCGCCGCTGGGCGGGCCATCGCCGGTGGCGGTGCAGCCGGTCGGGCTGCTGGCGCGCCTCCGCCAGCCGGACCAGCGCCTCCTCGATGCTGGGCGGACGAGCCGGTGCTCACCGCTATCGCGGAGATACCGAGCAAAAATGCTGCGATGCGAGCGCTGCTCGAAAGCATGATCTCACTCCCTCGCTTCGTCGCCCGGGAGCATCAACGCGCAAGCGCAGGAATCGTTCGTTGCGGCTATGACTTACGTTGCGATTTTACGACGCAGGACTAATACAGTTCGCCTGCGCCTTAGCTGACCGTGCAAGGTACGCTCAGAAATCCACGGAAGCGCACGCGGCCGCCGCGTACTGGTTCGCCGTCGAGCGCATAATCCGGAAAGCGCGCGAGGAAACGCGAGATCGCGATGGCGCCCTCGAGTCGCGCCAACGCCATGCCGGCGCATTGATGCGCGCCGGTGCCGAAGGCCAGATGCCGGTTCGGCGTGCGGCCGATATCGAAACGTTCGGGATCGGCGAACTGGGTGGGGTCGCGGTTGGCGGCGCCGATGCACAGCGTCACCGGTGTGCCCGGTGGCATCGCGACGCCGCCGAGTTCGAACGGCTCGACGGTCATGCGGTTGCCGAGCTGGTTGGAGCTCTCGAACCGCAGCATTTCCTCGACCGCGGTCTTGATCAGATCGGGATTTTCAATCAGCCGGCGTTTCTCGCCTGCGTGGTTCAGTAACGCGACCAGCCCGTTGCCGATCAGGTTGGTGGTGGTCTCGTGGCCGGCATTGAGCAGGAAGATGCAGTTGTGCAGCAGCTCCTTTTCGGTCAGCCGCTCGCCATTGTCTTCGCCCTGAATGAGCCGCGTCAGCACGTCGCGGTCGGGATTGCCGGGCTTGGCCCGTCGCCGCGCCACCAGCCCTTCGAGGTACGCCAGGAAATCCTTCACCGCCTTGTTGCCGCGGGCGAAGGCGTCCGGGCCGATCACCGGCTCCAGCGCGCCGAGAATGGCCAGCGACCAGTCGCGCAAGGGATCGCGCTCGCTCTCCGGCACATCAAGCAGATTGCCGATCACTTCGATCGGAATGGCAGCAGCGAAATCGTCGATCAGATCCACCTTGCCCTTGGCGGCGATGGCGTCGAGCAGGCGGTCGACCAGCCGGACCAGATCGGGCTCCATGCCGGCGATCGCGCGCGGCGATAATGCGCCCATGATCAGCCGGCGGACGCGGGTGTGGGCGGGGGGATCGTTGAACACAAGGCTCGTGGTGTGGTGCTCGTAGAGCAGGGAGTCGCCATACTTCGGCGAGAACTCCTTCTTCTTGTCGGACGAGAAGGCCTTGGTGTTCTTGTAGGCTGCGACCAGATCGTTGTAGCGGGTCAGGAAATACGACCCATTCGGCAACCGCTTGACCGGTTCGCTCTCGCGCAGCGCGCGATAGGTCGGGTAGGGGTTGGCGTAGAACTCTGGCGTCAGCCTTTCGAGGTCGAACGTGGCTGCCAGTTCGCGCGCATCCAAACTCATGGCTTGCCGTACTCGTTGGGAAGACGGAAAGGTAAGCGGTCGTCAAATTAGTCGCATTTGCAACTATCTTAGACGCCGCTTTCAAAGCGTCAAGTCGGCGCAGCTTTCAGGCTACACCGTCCAAGCGCCCTGATCCAAAGCGCCTTGATCCAAGCGCCTTGGGGTTGCGATCAATTCGGGATAAGTCTGCAACGCGAGAGCCCGATTTCCCAAAAAATCGTGCTCAAACAAAGCGATGAGGCTGTGTCTTTGACGCCACCCGGTGGCAGAATCCGCGTGGTGCGCTGCAATGTATCCTTGACTTCGTCAAGGTGAGTGATTACTCACGCCCCCATGTCTACCCTGCGCATGACCAGTGACTTGCGGCGGCAATTGATCTTGAGCGCCGCCAAGCGATGCTTTGCCCGTCACGGCTTTGCCGGCACCACGACCAAGAGCGTGGCGGCGGCTGCAGCCATTTCGGAAGGGCTGTTGTTCAAGCATTTCCCGTCCAAGGCCGCGCTCTATGCCGAAATCCTCGCCGAGGAGTGCGAGGCCGATCCGGATTTCGCGCACCTGCTCGGCCAGCAGCCTTCAACTGCCACACTGGTTGAACTGGTCAAGAGCATGGTTGGCCATTTCATGGAGGTGTCGGACGGCTCGGATCAGGAGGAAGCGCAGCGGCTGCGGCTGATGACGACCAGCCATCTCGATGACGGCGAATTCGCGCGTTTGCTCTACGACAAGATCTCCGGCCTGATCGGGCCGGTGTTCACAGCATCGATCGAGCGCGCTGTAACGGCCGGCGACGCGACGCGGATCGGCAGCGATCCACTCAACCTGTTCTGGTTCGCGCACCACACCGTGCTGATGGCGGCGCTGACGAGGCTTCCGCCCGTGCCCTGTCTTTCCTACGGCAACGCCGCCGACCTGGAGCGGCAGTTGTGTCAATTCATCCTGCGCGGCATCGGACTTACCGAAGCCGCAATTGCTTCTCATCTGGACGGCGAGCTGTCACCGAATTCGGGACAATCGGTAACTGCAGAAAGTGCATGACATGAATATCGTGACCGAACACAAGATTTCGGGCAAGCCGATAACGGAAAAGCCGCACAAGCGGCCGGTCCGCATGGTGCGGTGGCTCATCATCGTCGGAACGCTGCTGGCCTTGCTGGTTGGCGGCCTGGTCTGGTTCAACTACTTCCGCGGCAAGATGATCGCGCAGTTCTTCGCGACCATGAAGCCGCCGCCGACCAGCGTCAACATCGCCACGGCGACCACTGAGACGATTCCGAATCTTCTGACCGCGGTCGGCGATCTCGCCGCCGTGCACCAGGTCAACGTGACCTCCGACGTCAACGGCCGCATCACCGATATCCAGTTTGCGGCGGGCGCCAGCGTGAAGGCAGGCACGCCGCTGGTGCAGTTGTTCGACGGTCCCGAGCAGGGCGACCTTGCCAACTTCAAGGCACAGCAGCGGGTGGCACAGCTCTCGCTGGATCGCGCCAAGCAACTGGCCGAACGTCAGGTCGGACCGCAGGCGACGGTGGACAACGCCCAGGCTGTGTTCGACCAGGCCAGCGCCGGCATTGCCAAAACGGAAGCCATCATCTCGCAGAAGCTGGTACGCGCTCCCTTCGACGGTGAACTCGGTGTTCGCAGGGTCGAAGTCGGACAATATCTGACTGCGGGTACGCAGATCGTCTCGCTGACCGATCTGTCGATGCTGTATGCGAACTTCACCGTGACGGAGAAGGACTCCGGCCAGCTCAAGGTCGGCCAGATCGTTCGGATCGCGGTCGACGCCTATCCGGGCCGCACATTCGAGGGCAAGATCACCACCATCGAGCCGCAAATCGCGGCGGACACGCGCAACATTCGCGTGCAGGCGACGATCCGGAATCCGGACAAGATCCTCAAGCCCGGTATGTTCGCGACCACCACCGTGGTGCTGCCGGACAAGCCGCCGGTCGTCACCGTGCCCGAAACCGCGGTCGACTACACGCTCTATGGCGACTCGGTCTACCTCCTCAGTGAAAAGAAGGAGGAGGACGGCAAGACCAGCCTGATAGCGACGCGCACCTTCGTGCAGACCGGAAAGCGCCTCGAGGGCCGCGCCGAGGTCCTGAAGGGCTTGAAGGAGGGCGACCGCGTCGTGGCGGTGGGACAGCTCAAGCTGCAGTCCGGAGCCCCCGTGACGATTTCGAACGATCCGGTGCCGGCGATTCCGGCGAAGCCGCCGCGCTACTGATACCGCGCTACTGATACATGATGCGGCTCCCTTGAGGAGCCGCGGCGAGAGAAAGATGGGCGGCGGTCTTATGGCTCGGCCGCGCCCCGGAAATGCTGAACCCAGCGGGATGATTTTGCGATGGCCTTCACCGATATCTTCATCAAGCGTCCGGTCCTGTCGGTCGTCGTCAGCCTGCTGATCCTCCTGATCGGTCTGCGCGCCGCCAGCGTGTTGCCGATCCGGCAATATCCGAAGCTGTCGAACACGGTGGTCAACATCACCACCTCATATCCGGGCGCGTCGGCCAACCTGATTCAAGGCTTCATCACCACGCCGATCGAGCAGGCGGTCGCTTCCGCCGAGGGCGTCGACTACATCACTTCCTCGTCGGTGCAGGGCACCAGCACGATTCAGGTCTACATCAAGCTGAATTTCGATCCGAACCAGGCGCTGACCGAGGTTCTCGCCAAGGTAAACTCGGTCAAATATTTGATCCCGAAGGAATCGAACGACCCGGTCATAACCAAGACGACCGGCCAGACCACGGCCGTGATGTATCTGGGCTTCTCCAGCGAAGAACTTTCGGGGTCGGCGATTTCAGACTATCTGACGCGCGTCGTGCAGCCACTGCTGTCGACGGTCGACGGCGTCGCATCCGCCGACATTCTTGGCGGCCAGACGTTCGCGATGCGGCTGTGGCTCGATCCGGTGCGCATGGCGGGCCGTGGCGTGTCGCCGACCGACGTCTCGCAGGCAATCGCGGCCAACAACTTCCAGGCCGCGGCCGGTCAGTCCAAGGGCTACTTCATCGTCTCGAACGTCCAGACTAATACCGACCTGCGGAACCTCGAGCAGTTCAAGAAGATGATCGTCAAGTCCAAGGACGGCGGCTTCGTGCGGATCGAGGACATCGCAACCGTCGAACTTGCCGCCCAGAGCTCGGATGCGAGCGTCGCCTTCAGTGGCGAGCGCGCAATCTTCATCGGCGTGCAGGCGACCCCGCAAGGCAACCCGCTGACACTGGTCACGGGCGTGCGTGCGTTGATGCCGGAGATCGAGCGCAACCTGCCACCATCGATGAAAATGAAGGTGGCCTACGATTCGACCAAGTTCATTCAGTCGTCGATCGACGAGGTCAAGAACACGCTGATCGAGGCGGTGCTGATCGTCGTCATCGTGATCTTCCTGTTCCTGGCTTCGTTCCGCTCCGTCATCATCCCGGTGGTCACTATTCCGCTGTCGCTGATCGGCGTCTGCAGCCTGATGCTGATGATGGGATTCAGCTTCAATCTTCTGACACTGCTGGCGATGGTGCTGGCGATCGGGCTCGTGGTCGACGACGCCATCGTGGTGGTGGAGAACATCCATCGCCATCTGGAGGAAGGAAAGACGCCGGTGCAGGCGTCGCTGCAGGGCGCGCGCGAAATCGTCGGCCCCGTGATCTCCATGACGATTACGCTTGCCGCCGTGTACGCGCCGATCGGCTTCCTCGGCGGCCTGACCGGTTCGCTGTTCCGCGAATTCGCCTTCACGCTGGCGGGCTCGGTGATCGTGTCGGGCGTGATCGCGTTGACGCTGTCGCCGATGATGTGCTCGGTCCTCCTGAAGAGCGCGGACGAGGGGCGGTTCTCGAGGCTGGTCAACAGGGTGTTCGGCTCAATGACACGCTGGTACGGCCGCCAGCTCGACCGCTCGCTCGACTATCGTCCGATCACCGGCTTGTTCGCGTTGACGATCCTGGGTCTGGTCGGTTTCCTCTACATGAACACCTCCAAGGAGCTCGCGCCCGAGGAGGATCAGGGGATCGTGTTCTCGGTGACCAAGGCGCCGAAATACGCCAACATCGATTATGTCGACTTCTACGGCGACAAGCTCGACAAGGCTTTTGCCAAGTTTCCGGAAACGGACCTGCGCTTCGTCCTCAACGGCATCAACGGCCCGCAGGGCGGCATTGCCGGCATGCTGCTCAAGCCGTGGGACGAGCGTGAGCGATCCTCGATCGCGCTGAAGCCGCTGGTGCAGGCCGAGATCAGCAAGATCGAAGGCGTCCAGGCGTTCGCATTCAACCTGCCGCCGTTGCCCGGCGGGCCCGGTGGCCTGCCGATCCAGATGGTGATCAATTCGACCGCCGGTTTCCAGGCCGTCTATGACCAGATGGCGAAGCTGAAGGATGCCGCACGCAAGAGCGGTATGTTCATCGTCTCCGACAGCGACCTCGAATTCAATCAGCCGGTGGTTCGCGTCTCGATCGACCGCTCCAAGGCGAGCGACCTCGGCATCAACATGTCGCAGGTTGGCGCTACCTTGCAGACGCTGTTGGGCGGCAATTACGTCAACCGCTTCAACCTGGAGGGTCGCTCATATCAGGTGATCCCGCAGGTGCCGCGTGACAAGCGGTTGTCGCCGGAATCGCTTGGCGGTTACTACGTCCCGACCAACACCGGGCAGCTAGTGCCGCTGTCGACCATCGTGTCGATCGAAACCGCCACCGATCCGAATGCGCTGACGCACTACAACCAGCTCAATTCAGCGACGTTCTCCGCGGTGCCGATGCCGGGCGTGACGGTTGGACAGGCGGTGGATTTCCTGGAGGGCGAGGCGAAGAAGATGCCTGCCGGTTTTGGCCACGACTATCTGGCCGACTCCCGGCAATATGTGCAGGAAGGCAATCAGCTCGCGATCACCTTCGGCTTCGCGCTGATCATCATCTTCCTGGTGCTGGCGGCGCAGTTCGAAAGCCTGCGCGATCCGCTGGTGATCATGATCAGCGTTCCCATGGCGATCGTTGGCGCGCTGATTCCGCTGTTCTTCGGCGTGGCGACCATCAACATCTACACCCAGGTCGGGTTGCTGACGCTGGTCGGCCTGATCACCAAGCACGGCATTCTGATGGTCGAATTCGCCAACGAACTGCAGCTCAAGGAAGGTCTCGACAAGCGTTCGGCCATCGAAATGGCTGCCCGCATCCGGCTGCGGCCGATCCTGATGACGACGGCGGCGATGGTCACCGGTCTGATCCCGTTGCTGACCGCCACGGGCGCGGGCGCTGCCAGCCGGTTCTCGATCGGTCTCGTGGTGGTAGCTGGCATGTCGATCGGAACGCTGTTCACGCTGTTCGTGCTGCCGGCGGTCTATGTCTGGCTCGCCACCGATCACCAGGCCAAGGCCGGCTCCAAACGGACCAAGGAGATCGCGGATTTCGATCTTGGGTCCGCGCTCAAGCCGACCTGAGCCTTTGTAACTGCAGAATAGCAAGCGGCGGCAGCGGGAAATCGTTGCCGCCGCTTTTTCATGCCGGGAGATGCGACGCCGGTGTGTCTCCATGCTAAAAGATAGAAAAACAGGGAGGCAACATGACAAGCGACTTTCCCGCCGGCAATTACCGCTTTATTCCCGCCGTGTTCCAGTACTCGGGCGGTGTCGCAGCAAATCCCGGATTTGAGATCGAGCGGGTGCGTTTCGACAAATGGCTGCCGCTGGCCGAAGGCTTTGCGCGGATCGCAAAGTACATCGAGGCGGTGGGCAGGCCGCTGGCGTCGTTCTGCGCCTGCGAGCTGCGGTCGCCGGCGGCATTCACCGACGAGGGATTCCGCAATTTCAACCTGCACTACGTCAAGACGCTCAGCGAATGGGGCGTCTATGACGGCACGACCAATCCGGTGGCGCGCAGCAATGTCTGTCCGGAAATCGATCCGCCGGCCGAACCGTCATTCTACGCCTTTTCATTCACGCGGCCGAGCCAAAGCACGGCGCCGAGCTTCGTGATCGCGGGCAGCGGCGAGTCGCAGGAGGGCAATGCGAGCTACGCCGAACGCACCGTGCGTTACCGCGACGTCAGTCCCGAGGGTATTGCGGACAAGGTCCGTTACGTCGCCGGCGTGATGGAGCGGCGCATGGGCGAATTCGGCTTCGGCTGGAAAGATGCGACGGATGTGCAGACCTACACCATCCACGATTTCCACCACGTCTTTGCCGATGCACTGGTTCGCCGCGGCGCCGCGCGTTCGGGTTTGACCTGGCATTTTGCACGGCCGCCGGTGATCGATCTGGAATACGAGATGGATTGCCGAAGGGTGATGAGGGAGTTGGTGATTTAGAGCCGCTGGTGGCGTTGGCCGTCCTCCCGTCACCTCTCCCTCGGATCGAGCGCGTCGCGCAAACCATCGCCGACCAGGTTGAACGACAGCACCACGAGGAAGATCGCCAGTCCCGGCCAGACCGCCATCCATGGCGCATTGGTCAGGAAGCGCTGCGCGGCATTGAGCATGCTGCCCCAGGACGGTGCGGGCGGCTGCTGGCCGAGGCCGAGGAACGACAGCGCGGCTTCGGCGATGATGGCAGCCGCTATCGACAACGTCGCCTGCACCAACAGCGCCGGCATGATGTTCGGCAGGATGTGAAACAGCGCGATGCGCCAGCGCGGATTGCCCATGGCGCGCGCGGCCTCGACATAATCCTCGACCTTGACGCTCATCACCTGGCCGCGCGTCAGCCGCACGAAGATCGGCGTCGCCGAGATGCCGATCGCGATCATGGCATTGCCGAGGCTGGGCCCTAAGAATGCCGCGAGCGCAATCGCCAGGATCAGGAACGGGCAGGCCAGCATCGCATCCGTGATGCGGCTGATCAGGGCATCGATAAAGCCGCCGCGGTAGCCCGACAAGAGGCCGAGCGGCACGCCGATCGACAACGCGATCCCGACCGAGATGGCGCCGGCCAGAAGCGAAGCCCGCGCGCCGTAGATCACGCGGGCAAGAATGTCGCGGCCGAGCTCGTCGGTGCCGAACCAGTGCAGCGCGGAAGGCGGCTTGCGCACCAGCGACCAGCTTGTCGCGATCGGCTCATAAGGCGAGATCAGCGGCGCAAACACCGCAAGCACCATGAAGGTTGCGATCACGACAAGCCCGGCTACCGCGCCCCTCCGCTTGAACAGCCGGCGCAGCGCGCGGCGTGCCGGGCTTTCCAGTTCGTCGGAGGTAGTTATCTTGATCGCGCCGAGGGCAGCGTCAGTCATGGCTTAGGTCCTCAGCCGCGGATTGACGAGGACGTAGGCGATGTCGGCAATGAGATTGAGCGTGATGTAGATCGTTGCCGTGGTCAGCACGACGCCTTGCACGACGGCATAATCGCGGTTGAAGACCGCGTCGACGATCAGCTTGCCGAAACCGGGAATCGAGAAGATCTGCTCCGTCAATACTGCGCCCGACAAAAGCGTGCCCAACTCGAGCGCGCCGAGCGTGATCACCGGCGTCAGCGCGTTGCGCATGGCGTGCTTGAGAATGACCGAGCGTTCGAGAAGCCCTTTGGCGCGGGCGGTGCGGACGTAATCGCTTTCCAGCACCTGCAGCATGGCGCTGCGGGTATGGCGCATCAGGATCGCGGCGATCGCGTTGCCGAGCACGAAGGCCGGCATGATGGTGGAGGCGATACTGGCGCGCCAGTTTTCGGTCAGCGGCACATAGCCCGATGCCGGCAGCCAGCCGAGCTGGATCGAGAACAGGAAGATCAGCATGATGCCGAGCCAGAAATTCGGCGTCGAGATCCCCCATAACGCAAAGAAATTGGCGCCATAGTCCCAGGCCGTGCCTTTCTTGACAGCCGATATGATTCCGGCCGGAATGCCGATCAGGAAGGCGATCACGATCGCCATCGACGCAAGCTGCATCGTCACCGGCAGCTTCTGGGCGATCAGTTCGCGCACCGGCACCTTGTTGCGAAGCGACTCACCGAAATCGCCCGACAGCACGCCCTTGACCCAGTAGACATATTGCACCGGCACCGGCTGATCGAGCCGGTACTGTTCGCGGATCTGCGCGATCACATCGGGATCGCGCTCCTCGCCGGCCATCACCAGCGCCGGATCGCCCGGCAGCAATTGCTGCAGTGAGAAGATCAGGATCGAGACGAAGAACAGCGTCGGGATGAGCTGGACGATACGCCGCGCGAGGAAGTTCAGCATGGCACTATCCGTGTCCCGGGCGCAGCGCAGCGTGCAACGATGCGCTGCAGAACCGGGACCCACCTCGTTGAGATCGGGAACGTCGGATCGATGGGTCCCGGCTCTGCGGAGCAGCGCTGCCGCGCTGCACCGCGTCCGGGAAACGAGGGCGTGTAGGCGCGCCTCACTTAAGCTTCAGCCCGACCACCCGCACCAGCCCGTCCGGCATCTGCTTGTAGCCGTTGAGCTTCGTCGTATGCGCGATCAGGATGCGGCGGTGATAGATGTAGAGCAGCGGCTTCTCCTCCAGCACGATCTTGGCCAGCTTTTCGTAGATCGCCTTGCGCTGCGCTTGATCGGTGACGAGGCGGCCGTCATCGAGCGCCTTGTCGCCCTCCTTGTTGGACCAGCCGCTGTAATTCTGCGGCGCGTCGCTCTTCTGGAAGACATAGGAGTTGCCGTCCGGGTCGATCCGACCGCTCCAGGCCAGGAGAAAGGCCTGGTATTCTCCGGCCTCGGCCTGTTTCAACGACGTCGCGAACTCGGTGACCCTGAGCTTCATGTCGAAGCCGCTCTCCGCCGCCATCGACTGGATCACCTGAGCCGCCGCTTCGGTTTCCGCGCCCTTCGAGACCATGAAGTCCACGCTGACCGGTGGCGTGACGCCCGCTTCCTTCAGCAGCGCCTTGGCCTTGGCGACATCGCGCTTCGGTATCGGAAAGGTCTTCTGGTAATAGGGATGATCGGGGTTGACCCACTGGTTTCCGGGCTTGAACTCGCCGTTGGACACCACCTGGCTGATCGCGTCGCGGTCGAGCGAGAGGTCGAGCGCCTGCCGCACCTTGGCGGACTGGCTGAGCGGCCCCTTGGCTTTGTCCTTGCCGACGTTCAGCGTCACGCCCTGATAGCCGAGCTCGATCGCGCTGGACAATTTCAGCTTCGAGTCAGCCTGCACTTCCTTGAGGTCCGTCGCGAGCACGCGTTCGATCAGGTCGAGCCCGCCGGATTTCAAATTGGCCAGGCGGACCGTCGCGTCCACCAAGGGCAGATAGACGATGCGATCGATATGGATATTGTCCTTGTTCCAATAGTCGGCGAATTTCTCGAACACCATGCGGTCCTGCTGCACGCGCTCGACGAATTTGTAGGGACCGGCGCAAACCGGACGCAGGCCGAATTTGTCGCCGGCCTCTCTGGCCGCCTTCGGCGATACCATCATTCCGGCGCGATCGGTAAGCTGCGCGACCAGAGGGGAATAGGGCGCCTTCAATGCCAGCCTGATGGTGAGGGGATCGACGACGTCGATATGATCGACGGCTGCCAGTTCCGGTTTGCGGAACGAGCCCTGCATCGTCAGGTGGCGCTCCAGCGAAAACTTTGCGGCCTCCGCATTGAAGGCCTCGCCGTCGTGAAACTTGACGCCGGGCCGGAGCTTGATGGTGACTTCCTTGCCGTCGGCCGAGGTCTCGTGGCTCAGCGCGAGCTGCGGCACGATATTGAGCTTCTCGTCGATGTCGAACAGCTTGTCGCAGAACGATGCGAACACGATGCGGCCGACGTAAGTGCGGGCCATGGTCGGGTCGAGGATATCGGGGTCCTCGGCGAGCCCGATCCGCAGCGTGGTCTGGGCCTGAACGGTTGCCGGAAGCGACAGCAGCAGCGCCGCCGCCGTGACTGCCAAACGAAAGATTTTCATTGCTGCCATCCCCTTATCCACGATTACACCGCACTTGGCTGTGTTCCTGATACGTCAACCCCGACGCGGCCTGCACCTTCCGTGCCACCGCTGAAGGCGGCGACCAACTTTTCCAGCACCGGCGAAAATCCGCCATCGGCGGGAACGATGGCCCCGGGCGACGGCAATTCGGCGGTGCGGTGACACGCCGTCGCGTGTCCCGTGCCGTCGGCGAGCAGGGCCGGAATTTCGGTGCGGCAGCGCTCGATGACATAAGGGCAGCGGGTATGAAAGCGGCAGCCGGAGGGCGGATTGAGCGCGCTCGGCATCTCGCCTTCCAGCACGATGCGGCCGCGCCGGGCCTGCGGTTTGGGCACGGGAATCGCCGACAGTAGCGCACGGCTATAGGGATGCCGGGGCGCGGCGAACAGCGCCTCGGCGTCCGCCGTCTCGACGATACCGCCGAGATTCATCACGGCGACGCGGTCGGCGATGTGCTTCACGACCGCCAGATCGTGCGAAACGAAGATGTAGGCGAGGCCGAGCCGGTCCTGCAGGTCGCGCAGCAGATTGAGGATTTGCGAGCGGATCGAGACGTCGAGCGCGGAGACCGGCTCGTCGCAGATGATCAGTTTCGGCTCTACCGCCAGCGCCCGCGCAATCGCGATGCGCTGGCGCTGGCCGCCGGAAAATTCGTGCGGGTAGCGGCGGGCAAAGCGCGGCTCGAGCCCGACCAGCCGTAGCAGCTCTTCGACCCGTTCGCGGCGGCGCGGGGCCGGCACCAGATCGTGCAGCGCCAGCGGCTCGCTCAGAATCTGGCTCACCGTCATGCGCGGGTTGAGCGACGCATAGGGATCCTGGAAGATAATCTGCGCATCGCGGCGGAAGGCGCGCAATTCGTTGGCGCTGAGCGCGCCGAGGTCGCGGCCCTCGAAGCGAACGTTGCCCGCATCCGGCTCGATCAGCCGCAGCACCAGCCGGCTGACGGTGGACTTGCCGCAACCGGATTCGCCGACCAGCGCCAGCGTCTTGCCGGCCTCGACCGTGAAGCTGACGCCGTCGACCGCTTTGACATAAGCGGTGGGTCGGCCGAACACCGATCGCGCGGCGACGAAATGCTTTACAAGGCCCTCGACTTCGAGCAGCGCCGTCATCGCGGGCACCCCTCGTGTCCCGGGCGCAGTGCAGCGCCTCTTGGCGATGCGCTGCAGAACCGGGACCCATGTCGCATGGGACCCAAGATGGGCCCCGGTTCTGCAGTGCATCGCTGCGCTTCGCTTGCGCTGCACTGCGCCCGGGGAACGAGAGCGGAGAGCGTAGCGATCATGACACCAGCCGCTCCAGCGGTGCGCGGATGCAGCGCGAGGCGTGGCCGGGACTGACTATCGCCAGCGGCGGCGGCGCGGCAACACAAGCTTCAACGACAAAGGGACAGCGCGCGGCGAAGCGACAGCCGGCGGGCGGGTTCGCCATGTTCGGCACCATGCCCTCGATCGTCGCCAAGTGTTCGGTACGGCGGCCGAGCCGCGGGATCGATCCGAGCAGGCCGACGGTGTAGGGATGCTGCGGGCTGGCGAAGAGTTCGTCGACCGGTGCGCGTTCGACGATCTCGCCGGCATACATCACAGCGACTTCGTCGCAGACTTCGGCGACCACGCCGAGATCGTGCGTGATCAGGATGATCGCGGCGCCGCTGGCGGCCTTCAGCTCGCGCATCAGATCGAGGATCTGCGCCTGCAGCGTGACGTCGAGCGCGGTGGTCGGCTCGTCGGCGATCAAAAGGCGCGGGTCGCAGGCCAGCGCCATCGCGATCATCACGCGCTGGCGCATGCCGCCGGACAGCTTGTGCGGATATTCGTCGACACGTTTCTCGGGCGAGGGGATGTGCACCCGCCGCAGCAGCTCGATCGCGCGCTCGCGCGCCTGCCGCCGCGACCCGCCGCGATGGCGCAGGATGGTCTCGATGATCTGATCGCCGATGGTGAAGCTCGGATTGAGCGACGTCATCGGCTCCTGAAAGATCATCGCGAGGCGATTGCCGCGCAGATCGCGCAGCGTGTCGTCGGGAATGTCGAGGAGATCAAACCCGTCGAAACGGATCGAACCCGACACCTCAGCGGAACGCCTTGGCAACAATCCCATGACGGCGAGCGAGGTCACGCTCTTGCCGCAGCCGGATTCGCCGACGAGGCCAAGCGTCGCGCCATTGGCCACGCTGAGATCGACACCGTCGACCGCGTGCGTGGTACGGCCATCGTCGCCGTGGAAGACCACGCGCAGGCCCTCGATTTCGATCAGCGGATTTGCCGTCATGCCTTGCCCGTCGTCGCCGCGTCGATGCGGGCATCGATGACCGTGCGGTCGGTGATCCCCGCCGGATTTTTGCGCGTCGGCAGGAAGGGGCGGAAATGCACCCAGCGCTCGCGGCTCACCTGTTCGAGACGTTCGAGTTCGGCCAACGGATCGGTATGGTCGTCGACACGCAGGTCGAGATCTGACCATTCTTCTTCGCCATGGATCAACAGCGCCGCCGATTGCTTGCCGCGCTTGTCGCCGCCGGCGGCTTCGCCGGCCTTCATCGCTACGATCAGCCGCTGCGCAAAGGGAAGGCTGGCATTGGCGACAAAGGCTTTCGCCGTGTCATCGAGCACGGCGGCGCCCGCCAGCATGTTGCCGGCGAGGGAGAAGCCGTCACCCTGGACATGCCCACACCAGTCGATGCATTCGCGGCCGGTATGCGCTGCGATGCGGCCCTTGATATCCATGACATGAAGTTGGCGGGCCTCGTGTCCATCGTCGGTAACGAGCAGAATGTCCACCACCTCGCGGGGGCTGCGGCCTTCGCGCAACAGCTTCACGCCGTCAATGCCGTAATAGGGATTGACGAGCGCTTGCGTCGCGATGCCGCCGACGCCGGGCGCTATATGCGGCACGCGCGCGCCGACCGCAAAAAACCTGGTCGCGACCGCGATGCCGATCTGGCCGGTTGAGAAATCACGGGCGATGATCGACCAAGTCATCTTAAACCTTCAAAGTCATCCCAAGTCGCCTCTACCGGCCCGCCGCGTAGCCCTGCATGCCCCTCGGATTGGCAGCAGCGCGACGGCGACGACCGACCTTGGAGGCAGCGGTGAGGCGGCCTTCCGACCATTCGGGACCGATCTCGACGACATGGCCACGGCTCTTCAGCGTATCGACGGTCGCGTTCGGTACGCGGCTTTCGAGCACGAGCACGCCGGGACGCGCGGTGCGCGGCCAGAACGAAATCGGAAAATGTTCGGAGTGCCAAGCGGGTGCGTCGATCGCTTCCTGCAGGTTCAGTTTGGCGTGGACATGCCGCAGGAAGAACTGCGTGGTCCATTGATCCTGCTGGTCGCCGCCAGGCGATCCCCAGGCCATGTACGGCTCGCCGTCGCGCAGCGCCATGGTGGGCGAGAGCGTGGTGCGTGGGCGCTTGCCGGGCGCAAGTGCTGCCGGGTGATCTTCCTCCAGCCAGAACATCTGCGCGCGGCTGCCGAGGCAGAAGCCGAGTTCGGGAATGACCGGCGAGGATTGCAGCCAGCCGCCGGACGGCGTCGCCGAGACCATGTTGCCGGCCTGGTCAATGATGTCGAAATGCACGGTGTCGCCGCGCACCTCGCCGAACCGGCCGACGGTCGGCTCGCCCGCGCCCATGGCACCGACCGCCTCGCGATGGCCTTCCGCACGGCGCAGCTTGACGACCGAGCCGAAACCTTCGACCGAGCCGGGGACGAAATCGAGCGAGGCCTTGTCTCTGGAGATCAGCTTGCGGCGCTCGTCATTGTAGGCGTCCGACAACAGCGTCGCGATCGGGATGTCGGTGAATTTCGGGTCGCCATAAAACTTCTCGCGATCGGCGAAGGCGAGTTTCGCGCATTCGATCTGCAGATGGATGAAGTCGGGCCCGGCAGGGTCGAGCCCGTCGAGCTCAAATCCCTTGAGCAGCGCGAGTTGCTGCAGCATTACCGGGCCCTGGCTCCAGACGCCGGGCTTGCAGACGGTGTAGCGGCCGTAATCATAGGTCAGCGGCGCCTCGATTGTCGGCTGCCAGCGTGCCATGTCATCGGCGCTTAGCACGCCGCGATGCGGTGAGCCGCTGACGTCCATTACTTCCTGCGTGCGGCAGAACTTGTCGATCGCTTCCGCCACAAAACCCTGCGACCAGGATTTTCGCGCGCGCTCGATCTGTGCGATGCGGTCGCCGCCCGCGCTTTCCGCTTCTTTAAGGATGCGGGCGTAGGTTTCGGAGAGCTGCTTGTTTGTGAACAGCGTGCCCGGTCTCGGTACTTCGTTGTTCGGCAGGTAGACCGCCGCCGATGTCGTCCAGTGCTTCCTGAACAACTGCTCGACGACCTGGATCGTTGCGGAAGCGCGCTCGACCAGCGGGTAGCCGTCGCGGGCGTAGGCGATCGCCGGCTCCAGCACATCACGCAGCCGCATCGTGCCGTAATCGCGCAAGAGCAGCATCCAGGATTCGAACGTGCCGGGCACGCACGCCGCGAGGAGCCCGGTGCCGGGTACCATCTCCAGCCCTTCGCTCTTGTAGTGCGCAATGGTTGCCTTCGCAGGCGCCGGACCCTGACCGCAGATCACCTCGGTGCGGCCGCGCCTGGTGTCATGCACGATGATCGGCACGTCGCCGCCCGGACCGTTCAGATGCGGCTCCACCACCTGCAGCGTGAAGGCCGTGGCAACGCCGGCATCGAATGCGTTGCCGCCCTTTTCCAGGATGCTCATGCCAACGGCGGTCGCGATCCAGTGGGTCGACGTGACGACGCCAAAGGTGCCTTCGATTTCCGGCCTTGTGGTGAACGGATCAGGACTGATGTTGCTCATGGGAATCCAATGCCGTGCTGGTATCGCGGTGTGCGCGCACTTGACCACAGGCGAGGCTGGATGCCAACCGCTGGGATGCCACGCATTGCACCCATCTCCGTGATCATATCGCGGCGGCAGCCTCAACCGGTTGGTTGACGGCATGGCAGGCAACCCCGTTGATCAGCTCGGGCGTTTGCCGCCGGCACAGATCGAAGGCGAGCGGACAGCGCGGGTTGAAGGCGCAGCCGGGCGGCGGATCGATCGGATTCGGGATCTCGCCCTTGACCGGAATCCGTTGCCGGCCGGACATCGCGAGATCAGGAACCGCGCCGAGCAGCATTTTGGTGTAGGGCATCCGCGGATTGGCGAATAATTCGCGGCCCTCGGCGATTTCAACAATACGGCCGAGATACATCACGCCGATGCGCGTCGCCATGTGGCGGACCACGGCGAGGTTATGGCTGATGAGGAGATAGGTCAGGCCGAATTTGTCCTGGAGGTCACGCATCAGATTGAGGATCTGCGCCTGCACCGAGACATCGAGCGCCGAGGTCGGCTCGTCGCAAACAATGAATTCGGCATCTGACGCCAGCGCGCGCGCAATCGCGATGCGCTGGCGCTGCCCGCCCGAGAATTCATGCGGATATTTCAGGCCGTCGTCGGGATGCAGGCCCACGAGATTCAACAATTCGCCGACGCGAAAGCGGATATCGCGCTCGCCCTGGATCAGGTCGAAGGCACGAATCGGCTCGGAGACGATGGCATCGACCCGGAAGCGGGGATTGAGGCTCGCGTAGGGGTCCTGAAAAATCATCTGGATACGGCGGCGCAACCGCTGCCGTGCCTGCGCCTGCCTGGCATTCGTCATCGAGACGCCGTCGATGATGACTTCGCCCGAAGTCGGCGGCAGAAGTCCCACGACCATCCGCGCCACGGTGGTCTTGCCCGAGCCGGATTCCCCGACGAGAGCAAAAGTCTCGCCCTTCCTGATGTCGAACGTCACGCCATCGACCGCCTTCAGGAATTCCGGACGGCCGCCTTCCAGCACGCGGTTGAGCCACGGCTTTGAGACGTCGAACACGCGGCGCAAATTCCTCACATCGACAAAGGGCGGGCTCATGCCACGGTCTCCTTCGCCGCTTCATGGGGCGCGGTGTCGAACAGATGGCAGGCCACGGCGTGCGAACCGTGCTTGAGCGGCTCCGGCCGATCGACGCGGCAACGGTCGAACACAAAGGCGCAGCGCGGATTGAATGGGCAGCCCGGCGGGATCGCCGACAGCCGCGGCATCGAACCCGGTATTTGCACCAGCCGCTTGTCTTCGCCCGCGAGCGTCGGGATCGCGCCCATCAAGCCCTTGGCGTAGGGATGCAGCGGGTTCTGCACCACATCCTGCACCGGGCCGATCTCGGCGATCCGGCCCGAATACATCACCGCGACCCGGTCGGAGGTCTCGGCGATCACGCCCATGTCGTGGGTGACCAGCATCACCGCTGTGCCGTGGTCGCGCCCGAGGCGCTTGATCAGCGAGATGATCTGCGCCTGCACGGAAACGTCGAGCGCGGTGGTCGGCTCGTCGGCGATGATCAGTTCCGGCTCGGCGCAGATCGCCAGCGCAATCACGACACGCTGGCGCATGCCGCCGGAGAATTCGTGCGGATAGGCGTCGATGCGTTTGTCCGGCGCGGGAATGCCGACCTCGGCCAAGAGATCGATGGCACGCTTGCGCGCCGCGGTCTCCGACAGATACAAGTGGGTTCGAATCGTCTCGACTATCTGGTCGCCGATCCGGTAGAGCGGATTGAGGCTTGTCAGCGGATCCTGAAAGATCATCCCGATCCGTTTGCCCCGGATACGGCGGATTTCTTCCGGCGGCAGGTGATCGATCCGCGTTCCCGATAGATAGATCTCGCCGCCCGAAATGCGGCCGGGAGGATCGATCAGTCCGATCACGGCCAGTCCCGTGACCGATTTGCCGGCGCCGGATTCGCCGACCACGCCGAGCACTTCGCCCTTGGCGATGTCGAAAGAAACGCCGTTGATTGCGCGCAGCGTGCTGCGGCGGGTGAGGAATTCCACCTCGAGATTACGCACGGAGAGGACGGGAACGGTCATCGGAGTTTTGGATTAAGCGCGTCGCGCAGCCAGTCGCCGAGCAGGTTGATGGAGAGGATCAGTCCCGCCAGCGCGATGCCGGGAAAGGCGACGATCCACCATTCGCCGGCAAACAGATAGTTGTTGCCGATCCGGATCAGGGTGCCGAGCGAGGGCATGGTGTCGGGCATGCCGGCGCCCAGGAACGACAGTGTCGCCTCGGTGATGATGGCGAGCGCGAGGTTGATGGTCGCGATCACGAGGATGGGGCCCATGGTGTTGGGCAGCACGTGGCGCAGCATGATCTTGGGCGCGGGAAGGCCGATCAGTTGGGCGGCAGCGACATAGTCCTTGTTCTTCTCGACCATGACCGAGCCGCGCACGGTGCGGGCGTATTGCACCCAGAAACTGAGACCGATCGCAACCACCAGCACCGCCAGCGTGCTCACGGCGTCGAGCCGGTTGTTGAACACCGATTTGGCGACGCCGTTGACCAATAGCGCGATCAGGATGGCCGGGAAGGTGAGCTGCACGTCGGCGATGCGCATGATCAGCCCGTCGACCGCGCCACCGACATAGCCTGCAATGAGGCCAAGCGTGATGCCGAGCGTGCCGGCGAAGATAACGCCCAGCACGCCGACGACGAGCGAAATCCGCAATCCGTAGAGGATCGCAGAAAACACGTCGCGACCCTGTTCATCGGTGCCGAGCAGGAACGGGCTCTGGCCCTCGGCGGTCCACAGCGGCGAGATGCGCGAATTCATCAATTGCAGTTGCGCTGGATCGAACGGGTTTTGCACGGCGAGCTGGGACGCAAAGATCGCCAGCAGGAAGAACAGGACGGTGACGGCGGCCGCCACCATCGTCATTCGGGAGCGGCGGAACGAGTAAAAGATGTCGCTGTCGAGCACGCGCTTCAGCCAGCTCGCGTTAGAGCGCGCCCGCTGCGGGCTCGACTCTACTCGGTGTGGTACGACGGCGTCAGACATATCAGTCTCGCTTATGCCGGACGGCGGATGGTCGAGCGCAGGCGCGGATCGACGACGGTGTAGAGGATATCGACCACCAGATTGATGGTAACGAAGATCAGCGACACCATCAGCAGGTAGGCGGCCATGATCGGGATATCGACATTTTGCACGGCCTGCACGAACAACAATCCCATACCCGGCCACTGGAAGACGGTTTCGGTGATGATGGCAAATGCAATTACTGAGCCAAACTGCAAGCCGGCGACCGTGATGACGGGAACCAGCGTGTTCTTCAGCGCGTGGCCGAAATGGATCGCGCGCGTGGTCAGGCCGCGGGCGCGGGCGAAGCGGATGTAGTCGGTGCGGAGCACTTCGAGCATTTCAGCGCGCACCAGCCGCATGATCAGGGTCATCTGGAACAGGCCAAGCGTAATCGATGGCATGATCAGCGCCTTCAGGCCGGAAAGGGTGAGCAGGCCGGTCGTCCACCAGCCGATCCGCACCACGTCGCCGCGGCCGAATGAAGGCAGCCAGCCCAGCGTCACCGAGAACAGATAGATGAGAAGGATGCCGATCAGGAAGGTCGGCAGTGAGATTCCGATCAGCGACACTGCCTGGAAGAACTTTGTCAGAATCGTATCGCGCCGCAGCGCCGAATAGACCCCCATCAGGATGCCGAACACCATGGCGAGAACGGTGGCGCAGGCGGCAAGCTCCAGCGTCGCCGGCATTCGTTCCATCAACAGGTTCGAAACCGGCTGACGGAACTGATAGGAGACCCCGAACTTGAATTGCGCGGCATTGACGAAATAGCGTGCGAATTGCACCGGGACGGGATCGTCGAGCCCGAGCGACTTGCGGACCGCCTCGCGTTCGGCGGCCGGCGTGTCCAATGAGACGATCTGGTTGACGGGATCGCCGGCGAAACGGAACATCGAAAACGCGATGACGCCGACCGCGATCATGACGCCGATGGCCTGGATAGCGCGGCGAAGAGTGAAAGCGAGCATGTATTCCTTTCACTGCTCTCTTGGTGCGGCGGACGTCGCTGTCGCCTGGAAACGAAAGGTCCCGGAAGCCGCTAGAGCCACCGGGACCTGTGTCGAGCCTGACTAATCCTGTTTGGTCGCCCAGTAGAGCAAGACCTGGTTGTCGGCGCGCTGGCTCAGTTTCACTTTCTTCGACACACCCCAGGCCAGCGCCTGCTGGTGCAGCGGGATGTAGCCGACATCCTTGGTGCCGATCTCGAAGGCTTCCTTGATCAGGAGGTCTCGCTTGTTCGTGTCCGATTCCTGCAAGACCTTCTCGGTGAGTGCGTCGACCTTCTTGTTGCAGTAGCCACCGAGATTGGCCTCGCCGCGGTTGGACTTCGGATCGTCGCGACAGCCCATGATGTCATGCAGGACGTTGTGGGAGTCGAGCGTGCCGGGCGTCCAGCCGAGCAGATAGAACGAGGTCTGGTAACCGCCGGGCTTCAGCACCTTGGCGAAATACTGCGCCTTGGGCTGGGCCAGGAGCGTCACCTTGACGCCGATGCGGGCCAGCATGCCGACGACGGCCTGACAGATCGCGGCGTCGTTGACATAACGATCGTTGGGGCAGTCCATCGTGACTTCGAAACCGTCGGGATAGCCGGCTTCGGTCAGCAGCTTCTTGGCGCCGTCGGGATCGAATTTCGGACGGGTAAAGTCGCCGGACAACTTGAACAATTGCGGCGCGATCATCAGCGCCGAAGGCGTCGCCAGGCCGCGCATGACGCGGGTCTTGATCAGCTCGATATCGACGGCCTTGAAGAAGGCCTCGCGCACCTTGATGTCCTTGAAGGGATTCTTGCCCTTGACGTTGGAGTAGAGCAGTTCGTCGCGGACCTGATCCATGCCGAGGAAGATGGTGCGGAGCTCCGGTCCCTTCAGCACCTGGGCGTTCGGGCTGGAATCCACCCGCGTAATATCCTGGATCGGAACCGGCTCGATGACGTCGACTTCGCCGGACAGCAGCGCGGCGACGCGCGTGGCGTCCGAGCCGATCGGCGTGAAGATGATTTCCTTGAGATTATGTTCGGGCTTGCGCCACCAGTTCGGGTTGGCCTTGAATACGGTCTTGACGCCGGGCTGGTGGCTTTCGACCGAGAAGGCGCCGGTGCCGTTGGCGTTGAGCGAGGCAAAGCTCGGCGTCGTTGCCGCCGCGGGCGTGGGTTCGACGGCGTTGTTGGCCTCGGCCCACTTCTTGCTCATGATGTACCAGGTATCCCATTGCGAATTGAGAATGGGATTGGGCGAGGTCAGGATGAAGTCCACCGTGTGGTCGTCGACCTTGACGACCTTGGTACCGCTGGGAATGCGGGTCTGCAGGTTCGAGCCCTTCTTTTGAACACGTTCCGCCGAGAAAAGCACGTCGTCGGCAGTGAAGGGGTCGCCGTTCTGGAATTTCACGCCCTTGCGCAAATGGAACCGCCAGCGGGTCGGCTCCGGTGTTTCCCATTTCTCCGCCAGAGCGGGGATGATCTTCAGATCCTTGTCGCGGGCGATGAGACCTTCAAAGATGTGACCGAGATGGGCGTGAGTGGTGCTCTCGTTCAGCGTGTAGGGGTCGAGGGACTTGAGGTCGCCCTGATTGGCATAACGCAGGCTCTGGGCCGATGCCGGCGCCATTGCCGCGGCAAGGATGGAAGCCGTGGCCGCTGCAAGCAAAGTCTGACGTACCGACATTTGTTCGATTTCCCCGCTTTTGATCAGCAATTTCCGCCGGATATTGCCGAGCCATGTTGCCAGAGTCCAGCCACCGCGCAAGCTTCATTATCCCGCACTGCGTGCCGGTTTGCGCGGCGGTGCGGCAATGACTAGTGTCACCTTAAGACGTATGCGCAAGCACGTTACATTGAACTTTCGGAGTGCCGGATGGCGGAACTGAAGGCCGACGTTCTCGTCCTGGGTGCAGGCATGGTCGGCGTCAGCGCCGCTTTGCACCTGCAAAAACGCGGCCGGAACGTGGTTCTGATCGACCGCCATGATACGGCCGGCGAGGAAACCAGTTACGGCAATGGCGGGCTGATCGAATGCGCCTCGGTCTTTCCCTATATGTTTCCGCGGGACGTGGGCCAGATCCTGCGCTACGCGTTTCTTCGCGCGCCGCAGGTGCATTACCATTTCAGGGATTTGCTGGTCTTCCTGCCGTGGCTGACCCGGTATTTCCTCGCCTCATCACCGGAGCGTGCACTGCACAGCGCAATGGCCGAATTGCCGCTGATCCAGCGCAGCCTGATCGAGCATGAGGCGCTGATTGCGGAAGCCAATGTGCCGGAGCTGTTGCGGCGGACCGGCTGGATCAAACTGTTTCGTTCCCAGGCAACCCTTGCGAATGCGGTGCAGGATCTCAAGCGTGCCGGGGAGCACGGCGTCGCCGGCGAGCTGCTGGATCGGCCTGCGATATCAGCGCGCGAGCCGCATCTGACCGGTGATTTCAGCGGCGCGATCCATTTTCCCGCGCCGGGATTTGTGCCCGATCCCGGTGGGCTGGCCAAGGCCTATGCGGCGCTGTTCGGCCGCAAGGGCGGGCGTTACCTGGTCGGCGACGCCCGAACGCTCGAGCAGGCGGGCGGACGGTGGCGGGTGGCGACGCTGGAAGGCACTATTGCGGCGCGCGAAGTGGTGGTGGCGATGGGGCCGTGGTCCGACCAGATCCTCGCGCCACTCGGCTATTCGATCCCGCTTCAGGTCAAGCGTGGTTACCATTTGCATCTCAAGCCGCGCGGCAACGCGGTCTTGAACCATCCCGTGCTGGACACCGATCTCGGCTATCTCCTGGCGCCGATGAACCGCGGCATTCGGCTCACGACCGGCGCCGAGTTTGCCCACCGCGATGCACCACCAACGCCGATCCAGGTCGAGCGGGCCCTGCCGCGGGCGCACCGACTGTTCCCGCTCGGCGAGCCGGTCGACACCAAGCCCTGGATGGGGGCGCGGCCCTGTCTGCCGGATATGCTGCCGGTGATCGGCAAGGCCCCCCGTCATGGCGGGCTATGGTTCGATTTCGGCCACCAGCACCACGGCCTGACGCTCGGACCCGCAACCGGCCGCCTGCTGGCCGAAATGATGACTGGCGAGACGCCGTTTGCCGATACCAGGCCGTTTGCCATCGAACGCTTTGGTTGACCATATCGGGAATTGAAGGGACCGGGGACCGGCTCTGGTCCTTGCATGACTCGGTCCGTCGTGTCGATACTGCAGCAAGGGCAGCGCGATAAGGAGCGGTCATGAAAGTTAATGTCGAAATCGATTGCACGCCGCTGGAGGCCAGGCAGTTCTTCGGATTGCCCGACGTCTCGCCGATGCAGACCGCCGTGATGGACAAGATGCAGCAGCAGGTGATGGCCAACATCGAAAAGGTGTCGCCGGAATCGCTGATCCAGAGTTGGTTCACGTTCGATCCCAAGATCGCCGAGCGATTCCAGGATATGTTCGTGACCATGGCCGGGCTCGGCGGCATGGCCAAGAAGGACAAGTGAGAGTGGCCATCGCAGAAAGCGGCGCAGCAACAGAAGAGCAGCGGCTTCGGCCGCCAAGCCTGTTTCTGATGCTGGCCGAGACGCGGGCGCTGTTCGAGCTGAATTCGAGTCTGTTACTGTCGCCGCTCTTGTTGCGTGCGCCGAGGGGCGACGGGCATCCGGTGCTGGCGCTGCCGGGGTTTCTCGCCAGCGATCTATCGATGGCGCCGATGCGGCGCTATCTCAAAGAACTCGGCTACCACACCTATGCCTGGGACATGGGCCGCAATTTCGGCGGCATCGCTTCCAAGCGCGGGGCACTGCAAGCTCTCCTGAGGCGCATCTATGAAGCCACGGGCCGAAAGGTCAGTCTCGTCGGCTGGAGCCTCGGCGGCGTCTATGCGCGCGATCTCGCACTGCAGATGCCGGACATGGTGCGCTCGGTGATCACGCTCGGCAGCCCGTTTGCCAGCGATATCCGCGCGACCAACGCCACGCGGCTCTATGAGGTGCTGTCGGGGGAAACTGTCGACGACAATCCGGAAATCCGCTTGGCCATTGCCGGTGACCTGCCGGTGCCGGCGACCTCTATCTATTCGCGGACCGACGGCATCGTGAACTGGCACACCAGCCTGTTGCGTCCCTCCGCAACCGCCGAAAACATCGAGGTCCACCTTGCCAGCCATATCGGGCTCGGCGTCAACCCCGCAGCATTGTGGGCAGTAGCCGATCGCCTGGCGCAGGCGGAAGGCGAGTTTAAGCATTTTGACCGATCAGGACCATTTGCCATTGCCTATGGGCCCCCCGAAAATGCACAATCCTGAATCCGCGCCCTGAGCTAAGGGCATGATCGCGAAAGATCCCGCTTGATGCGGGATGGCTGTCGGTTTTCGGATATGCTCCAATAACAAAGACATTCCAGACGCCAGAAGCGCCGCCAAGGCGCCGCGTTTTCTACTGCGGGAGGAAAATATGGCGGACGCCAAGAAGCTGTCTTCGCTGGACGCGTCGTTTCTGTATCTGGAAACCCCGGAAATGCCGATGCATGTCGGCAGCATGGCGATCTTCCGCCTGCCCGAAGGCTACAAGGGCGACTTCTTCGAAGAGTTCAAGGCGATGATCGCCTCGCGGCTGCACATCGCGCCGATCCTGAAAGCCCGCCTGGAGAAGGCGCCGCTCGACATCGATCATCCGTCCTGGGTCGAGGACGACCAGTTCGATATCGACCGCCACATCTTCCGCGCCAGCCTGCCGGAGCCGCGCGACCGCGCGACGCTGGAGCGCATCGTCGGCTGGATGCATGCCAAATTGCTTAACCGCGCTCGCCCGCTCTGGGAGTTCTATGTCTTCGAAGGCATGAAGGATAACGAGATTGGGCTTTATTCCAAGATGCACCATGCCTGCATCGACGGCGGCGCCGGCGCAGCTCTCACCAGCATGATCTACGACGTCACGCCGGTGCCGCGCCAGGTCGATCCGCCCACCGCGCGCAAGGTGGCGCAGGAGCCGCGCGATATCGCCGCCAACCTGATCGATTCCTACCAGCAGCTCTGGACCCAGCCGTTCGACGCCAAAGCCGCGCCAAAGAGCCTCGAACTGCCGCGCACGGGCAAGAGCGATCTCGGCTCGATCTTGTTCGACAACGCCATGTTCCAGATCGAGAGCGCGGTGAAATTCGCCAGCAGCATTCCGACGATGCTCAAGAGCGTGTCCGATGTGGTCGGCAAGGTTTCGGATCCCAAGTCGCGCGACAGCCTTGCCAGCATGGCCTCGCCGCCGACCATCCTCAACAAGACGATCTCGTCGGAGCGCAGCTTTGCCGGCACCTCCATCTCGCTGTCGCGCGCAAAGGCGTTGGCAAAGACGTCCGGCGGCAAGCTCAACGACGTGGTGCTGGCGCTGTCTTCGGGCGTGGTGCGCCGCTACCTGATCAGCCAGGGCGCGCTGCCCAGCAAATCCCTGACCGCAGCGGTGCCGATCTCGCTGCGCGAGGAAGGCAACGCCGAGGCCAACAACCAGGTGTTCGGCATGATCTGCGCGATCGCCACCAATGTCGACGATCCCAAGACGCGGCTGGAAACCATCATCGCGCAATCCACCAAGTCGAAGGAGATGTCGCATCCGCTGCGGGCGCTGATGCCGCAAGTCTCCAACCTTTCGATGCTGGGCGCGCCGATCGTGACCCAGATACTTGCGCTGCTCTACAGCCGCTCCAACCTCTCCGACGTGCTGCCGCCGGCAGCCAACATCACCGTATCAAACGTGCCCGGGCCGCGGCAGACGCTGTATGCCGCCGGCGCCGAGCTGCTGCACATCTTCCCGGTGTCGATCTCGACGCATGGCATCGCGCTCAACATCACCGTGCAGAGCTACCGCGACCAACTCGATTTCGGCTTCATCGCCGGCGCCAACATCATCCCGCATGTCCAGATTCTCTGCGACATGCTCCCGATCGAATTTGAAGCGCTGGAGGCGGCGTTCGCGCCGCCGCCGAGCATGACCCGCGCCGCTGAATAGGGGGCTGCCATGATTGAAATGCCGCCGCTGCAATTCGCCGAGGTGAACGGTATTCGCATGGGCTATTACGAGGCGGGGCCCAAATCGGACAAGCCGCCGCTCGTTCTATGTCACGGCTGGCCGGAGATCGCGTTTTCCTGGCGGCACCAGATCAAGGCACTGAGCGAGGCCGGCATCCGGGTGATTGCGCCGGATCAGCGCGGCTATGGCGCGACCGACCGCCCCGAGCCGGTCGAGGATTACGACATGGAGCATCTGACCGGCGATCTCGTCGGTCTGCTCGATCATCTCCAAATCGACAAGGCGATCTTCGTCGGCCACGACTGGGGCGGCTTCGTCGTCTGGCAGATGCCACTACGCCACCTCGATCGCGTCGCCGGTGTCGTCGGCGTCAACACCCCGCATTGGGATCGTATGCCGGCCGATCCGATCGAGCTGTTTCGGCAGCGCTTCGGCGACAAGATGTACATTGTGCAATTCCAGGACCCTGGCCGCGAGCCTGACAGGATTTTCGGCAGCCGGGTCGAGCAGACCTTTGACGCGTTCATGCGCAAGCCTGTGGCGCGGCCCGCGGGTACGCCGGAGGAGCAGCCGATTGCGGGTGTCGGCGCGTCAGCGCGACTCAATCTGGCATTTCCACAGATGATCGCGAATTACGATGCCAAGCACGATCCGCGCACGCCGATCCTGTCGGCGGAAGAAAAGCAGGTGTTCGTCGACACCTTCACCAAGACCGGCTTCACCGGCGGCATCAACTGGTACCGCAATTTTTCACGCAACTGGCAGCGCTCGGAAGGGCTCGACCATACCGTCCGCGTGCCGTCGCTGATGATCATGGCCGAGAACGACGCGGTGCTGCCGCCGTCGGCGACCGATGGCATGGAGAAGCTGGTGCCCGATCTCGAGAAGTATCTCGTGCGCGACAGCGGCCATTGGACGCAGCAGGAAAAGCCGGACGAGGTCAGCGCCAAGCTGATCGAGTGGCGTAGAAAAAGATTTGGATGAGGATGACGCGTCACGCGAGCGAAAACGTCTCGCGTCGTCATTCCGGGATGCGCGTAGCGCAGACCCGGAATCTCGAGATTCCGGATTCGATGCTTCGCATCGCCCCGGAATGACAGTGTCAGGAAGCAGGCAGGGGAGACACTTCGACAATGGCGTCCAGCAATAAACTCAGTCCGATCCCGCATCCGCCGAAGAAGCCCGTCGTCGGCAACATGCTGTCGCTGGACCCGAACGCGCCGGTGCAGCATCTGGTCAAGCTGTCCAAGGAGCTCGGGCCGATCTTCTGGCTCGACATGATGGGCGCGCCGATCGTGATCGTCTCCGGCCACGATCTGATCGACGAACTCTCCGACGAGAAGCGTTTCGACAAGACGGTGCGCGGCTCGCTGCGCCGCGTCCGCGCCGTCGGCGGCGACGGGCTGTTCACGGCCGATACGACAGAGCCGAACTGGAGCAAGGCGCACAACATCCTGCTGCAGCCGTTCGGCAACCGCGCGATGCAATCCTATCACCCGAGCATGGTCGATATCGCCGAGCAGCTCGTGAAGAAATGGGAGCGGCTCAACGCCGACGAGGAGATCGACGTCGTGCACGACATGACGGCGCTGACGCTCGACACGATTGGGCTCTGCGGCTTCGACTACCGTTTCAATTCGTTCTACCGTCGCGACTATCACCCGTTCGTGGAGTCGCTGGTGCGCTCGCTCGAGACCATCATGATGACCCGCGGCCTGCCGCTGGAAAATCTGTGGATGCAGAAGCGGCGCAAGACACTGGCTCAGGACGTCGTCTTCATGAACAAGATGGTCGACGAGATCATCGCCGAGCGCCGCGGCAATGCGGAAACCACTGAGGCCAAGAAGGATATGCTGGGCGCGATGATGACCGGCATCGACCGCTCGACCGGCGAGCAGCTCGACGACATCAACATCCGCTACCAGATCAACACCTTCCTGATTGCGGGCCACGAGACCACCAGCGGACTTCTCTCGTGCACCATCTACGCGCTGCTCAAGCATCCCGAGGTGCTGAAGAAGGCCTATGAGGAAGTCGACCGGGTGCTCGGACCCGATATCAACGCCAGGCCGACCTATCAGCAGGTCACGCAGCTCACTTACATCACGCAAGTGTTGAAGGAGGCGCTGCGGATGTGGCCGCCGGCGCCCGCGTACGGCATTACGCCGCTTCAGGACGAGACCATCGGCGGCGGCAAGTACAAGCTGAAGAAGAATACGTTCATCACCGTTTTGGTGATGGCGCTGCACCGTGACCCCAGCGTCTGGGGTCCGAACCCTGACGTCTTCGATCCCGAGAACTTCAGCCGCGAGGCCGAGGCCAAGCGGCCGATCAATGCCTGGAAGCCGTTCGGCAACGGCCAGCGCGCCTGCATCGGCCGCGGCTTTGCGATGCACGAGGCGGCGCTGGCGATCGGCATGATCCTGCAGCGCTTCAAGCTGATCGATGTGCATCGCTACCAGATGCACCTGAAGGAAACACTGACGGTCAAGCCGGACGGCTTCAAAATCAAGGTGCGCCCGCGCGCGGACAAGGACCGTGGGGCCTTCGCCGGTCGCGCGGCGGTGGCCGCTGCCGCTTCGAACGCGGCGGCGCCGCAGGCGCGGACCCGCCCGGGGCACAACACGCCGCTATTGGTGCTCTATGGCTCAAACCTCGGCACCGCGGAAGAGCTGGCGACGCGGGTGGCTGACCTCGCCGAGGTCAACGGTTTCGCGACAAAACTCGGCGCGCTCGACGATTACGTCGGCAAGCTGCCGGAGCAGGGCGCTCTCCTGATCTTCTGTGCCTCCTACAATGGCGCCGCCCCTGATAACGCCACGCAGTTCGTCAGATGGCTGGACAGCGGCCTGCCGAAGGACGCATTCGCCAAGGTGCGATATGCCGTGTTCGGCTGCGGCAACAGTGACTGGGCCGCGACCTATCAGTCCGTGCCGCGCATGATCGACGAGCAGTTGGCGACGCACGGCGCGCACGGCCTCTACGCCCGCGGCGAGGGCGATGCCCGCAGCGATCTCGACGGCCAGTTCGAAAAATGGTTTGCGGCGGCAGCACCCGCGGCGATGAAGGAGCTGGGCGTCGATTCCGGCTTCGCCCGCAGCGCTGACGACGCGCCGCTTTATTCGATCGAGCCGGTGGCTCCATCGACCGTTCACACCATCGTGGCGCAGGGCGGCGTCGCGCCGATGAAGGTACTGGTCAATGCCGAACTGCAGAACAAGGCCGGCGCCAGTCCTTCCGACCGCTCGACCCGCCACGTCGAGGTGGAATTGCCGCCCGGCACCACCTACCGCGTCGGTGACCACCTCAGCGTGGTGCCGCGCAACGATCCGGCGCTGGTCGATTCCGTCGCGCGCCGCTTCGGTTTTCTGCCCGCCGACCAGATTCGGCTGCACGTCGCGGAGGGCCGCCGTGCGCAACTGCCGGTGGGGGATGCCGTATCAGTCGGGCGGTTGCTGACCGAGTTCGTCGAGTTGCAGCAGATCGCAACCCGCAAGCAGATCCAGATCATGTCGGAACACACGCGCTGTCCCGTCACCAAGCCGAAGCTGCTCGCCTATGTCGGCGACGACGATGTTTCCACCGAGCGTTACCGATCGGACGTGCTGGTCAGGCGCAAGTCGGTGTTCGATCTCTTGGAAGAGCATCCGGCCTGCGAACTGCCGTTCCATGCCTATCTGGAAATGCTGTCGCTGTTGGCGCCGCGCTATTACTCGATCTCATCGTCGCCTTCGACCGACCCGGCGCGCTGCAGCGTCACCGTCGGCGTGGTCGAAGCGCCCGCAAGTTCCGGCCGCGGCGTCTACAAGGGCGTCTGCTCGAACTATCTCTCCGGCCGCCGCGTCGGGGATACCGTGCATGCAACCATACGCGAGACCAAGGCCGGCTTCCGCTTACCCGACGATCCGGCCCAACCCGTGATCATGATCGGTCCCGGTACGGGGCTGGCGCCGTTCCGCGGCTTCCTGCAGGAGCGCGCGCATCGCAAGGTGCAGGGCGCAAAGCTCGGCCCGGCGATGCTGTTCTTCGGCTGCCGTCATCCCGAACAGGATTTTCTCTATGCCGCGGAGTTGAAGGCCTTCGCGATCGACGGCATCACCGAACTGCACACTGCCTTCTCGCGCGCCGATGGGCCGAAGACCTATGTGCAGCATCATGTGGCGGCGCAAAAGGACCGCGTCTGGAGCCTGATCGAGCAGGGCGCGATCATCTATGTCTGCGGCGACGGCGGCAGGATGGAGCCGGACGTCAAGGCCGCGCTGGTTGCGATCTATCGCGAAAAGTCCGGAGCCGACGCCGATGCGGGCCTACGCTGGATCGACGATCTCGGCACCAGGAACCGCTACGTGCTGGACGTCTGGGCGGGTGGCTGATCCGTCGTCCCTGCGAACGCAGGGACCCATACTCCGCGGCCTCTCACTGAAGCGATAGTGCCGGATACTCTGCCCGTAACCACAATATCCTGTGGTTATGGGTCCCTGCGTTCGCACTAGGGTTTCTACACGTCTGGCGCGACAGATTGACTCGGTGCGTCATGATGTTATCCCGCTTTGCGGTTTGTATGATTCTGTTTCTGACGCTTTGATTCGAAGGAGCGTCGGAGATGCAGCGAGAGCCGGATTTATCACTTGGCGAGTTTGGCGACGTTCGCCTCGATAAAAGGGGGCGGCGTTTGTTCAGGCTATGCTTTGCACGCGCAGCGTCTGCTTGCGCCAGATGGCGCAGGGTGACTGGGCCGCGTACATGGCGTACTGGCGGTTCGTGAACAATCCGCAAGTCACGACCGATCAACTGATTGAAGGCTGGAGCAGGCAGACGGCGACCGTGGTCAGCGGGCGTCATGTGCTGGCGATCCAGGACACCAGCGAGGTCAAGTTTCAAACGCGGCAGGGACGTCGGCGTAGACTGGGCAAAGTCGGCAAAGGCAATGCCCGCGGCGTGTTGCTGCATGCCATGATGGCGGTCGATGCCGACAGCGGGGCCTGCCTCGGCCTCACCGGCGGCAAGGTGTGGACGCGCAGGGGCACGGTTAAGACCCCTCACGACGAGCGTGAGTTGGCCAACAAGGAATCGGCGCGCTGGGTGACGACGGCCGAGCAGGGCTGCGAGGTTTTGGCTGCAGCGCGCATGATCACTGTCATCAATGACCGTGAGGGGGAGTTCTTTGCGCACTGGGCGTTGACGCCCGGCGACAACGTCCACCTGCTGACGCGGGCCATGCATGATCATGCGCTGGCCGACGGCAGAACACTTTATCAAGCGGTGGAGCGAGCCCGCTTCTGCAACAAGGCGGTGATCGATCTGCCGCAGCGGATGGATCGTCGCGGTCGCCAAGCCCACCTCTCGCTGCGCTTCGGAACCATCGTGCTCAAGCGGCCGGCGCGCCCCGGCGTGAAGGACCTGCCGGAGCGTGTCGAAGTCAGCTTCGTGGAAGTCGTCGAGTTGCACCCCCCGAAGGGGGCTGAGCCCGTTCATTGGCTGCTCTTGACCACTCATTCGATCGCCAATGCGGCCGATGCCTGGCGGATCGTCTCCTGGTACAAGCAGCGCTGGATCATCGAACAGTTGTTTCGCTCGCTGAAGAACCAGGGTCTGCGTATCGAGGACAGTCAGCTCGAAAGCGCCGAAGCCCTGATCAAGCTCGTGGCGATCGCCACTAAAGCAGCATGTATCGTCATTCAGCTCGTTCAGGCCCGCAATGGTGGTGGACAATTGCCGGTCAAATGCGCCTTCACGCCAGAAGAAATCGAAACACTTGCCGCCATCAACAGAACCATGAAAGGCAGGACCGAGCTTCAGAAGAACCCGCATCACCCCTACACTCTTCAGTGGGCGGCATGGATCATCGCCAAGCTCGGCGGATGGACCGGCTACGCCTCGCATCGGCCACCCGGACCAATCACCTTCCACAACGGAATGGCTCGCTTCCAAATCATCGTCGCTGGCAGAGCCCTCGAAAATGCGTAGAAACCCTAGTGCGAACGCAGGGACGACGACTATTGAGGCAGCGTGCTAAAAGCCCCCGCATGATTCCCTGGGAAAAGCTCGATACCGCCCGCATTCCTGGCACCGGCAGCGAACTCCGCCTGATGCGCCGCGGCACGGAGTTTTCCATCAAGCTCGGCAGCAACGAGCTGATGAACAGCCGCCTGTCGGGCTCGGAAGCCGCGCTCGCGACACTCGCTGCGAAGCAGATCGAGAAGGTCGCTAAACCGCATGTGCTGATCGGTGGATTGGGCATGGGCTTTACGTTGCGTGCAGCGCTCGCCGCGCTCGGCAATGAAGCGCAGATCGTGGTGGCGGAGCTGGTGCCGGCGGTGGTCAGTTGGGCCCGAGGCCCGATGGCAGAAATCTTTGGCGACAGCCTGGACGATTCCCGCGTGAGCATTCGAGAGACGGATGTCACCGACATCATCCGGTCGCATCGTTCGAAGTTCGATGCCATTTTGCTCGATGTCGACAATGGACCGGAGGGGCTGACTCGTGAGGCCAACGATGCGCTCTATAACGCTGCAGGCTTGCGTGCGACGCATGCCGCACTGCGACCGGGCGGCATCCTGGCCATATGGTCTTCGGGGCCAAACGCGGCGTTTGCAAAACGTCTTCGTGGTGCAGGCTTCGATGTCAATGAAGTCAACATCCGCGCCACCGGCAAAGGCCGCGGCGTGCGTCACGTGATCTGGATCGCGACGAAGAGTTAAGAAAGTAGGGTGGGCAAAGCGAAGCGTGCCCACCATTTCTACCGACTATTCGGATGCATGGTGGGCACGGCGCAAGTGCGCCTTTGCCCACCCTACTGGCTACGCCGGCGCTACGCCGCCTTCACCGCCGCGCCCTGCGCGTGCTCGGCGATCGCGTTGATGATCTGCGGCCACATCGGGACCGGCAGCGCGTGGCCCATGCCTTCGATCATCAGGAGTTTTGCGCCGGGGATCGATGCCGCGGTATCCTTGCCGCCTTCGGGGCGCACCAGCGGATCGACGGTACCGTGAATGACGAGCGTCGGGATCTTCAGGTGATGCAGCCGTTCCTTGCGGCTGCCGGAGGCGAGCACCGCCCGCAACTGCCGGCCAACGCCGTTCGGATTGAGGCCGCGTTCATAGGTGCGGGCGGCGCGGGCAGGGTCGAGGGCCTCGTCTTCCGGGAACGAGCCGACGCGCAGCACTTTCCAGGTCTGGGCGAACCGGTCGAAATACTCCTCCTTCGTCCGCGGCGGCGGCGCCATCAGCACGGCCGAAGCCTCGCGCGTCGGCGGCGGCAGTTTTGGATTGCCCGTGGTCGACATGATCGAAGTCAGCGAACGCACCCGCTGCGGGAACGAGAGCGCGACTTCCTGCGCGATCATGCCGCCCATCGAGGCCCCGACCAGATGCGCCGACTGGACGCCGAGTACGTCCATCAGGCCGACCGTGTCCTTTGCCATATCGATCAATCTGTAAGGTGCGGCCACCGGAATCTTCAGGAACCGCAGCTTCAGCAGTTCGAACGGCGTCAGCCGCTTGCCGCCGGACATGTGAGAGGATTTGCCGATGTCGCGGTTGTCGAAGCGGATGACGCGAAAGCCACGCCCGGCGAGCTGGCGGCAGAAATCGTCATCCCAATGGATCATCTGGGCGCCGAGCCCCATGATCAGCAGCATCGGTTCCGCGGCCGGATCGCCAAAAATCTCGTAGCAAATATCGATGCCGTTGGCGCGGGCGATCCGAGGCGGCTGATGGGCGAGCATCGCGTGTCTTCCCTCAAGTGATATCTGGCTTCAGTAACTATGGCACGGTTTCCCGCACCGCAGAAGACGTCGCAGCGGTTGACCGGCTCGCTGCAACGGTGTGGTATGGGCCAAACACAAGCGAAGCGTGGCAAGCGCTCGTAATCTTTCGGGAGAGGGCGCTTATGGCCGACAAAGGCAACGATCCTGCCGTGATCTGGCAGACCATGATCGGGGAGATGGAGAAGGGGTTCAACTCCTTTGCCAACCAGGCGATGGCCTCGCCCGAATTCTCAAAAATGATGAACCAGGTCGGCGGCGTGAGCGCAGGCGCGCAGAAGCAACTCGGCGAGCTGATGGAGAAATACCTGCTGGCTATGAACCTGCCGAGCCGGGCGCAGCTCGTCGGCATGGCGGAGCGGCTGCAGGCGATCGAGGACCAGCTCAACGAGATCAAGGCGCTGCTGCACCAGGTGCACCACAATTCGCTGGCGCCGGAGAGCGGCTACGGCACGCCGCGGCCGCCGCGTACCAAGCGTCCGCCGGCGGAGGGAGAGCAGAAATGAACGCTCCCGCGGGTCTCGATTTCGCTTCCATTTCGGAGCGGGTCCAGTCCGAGGTGCAGCGCGCGATCCAGCGTAGCATCAAGGGCGTCGAATATTTTTCTACCTCCGGCCCGTCGCTCGGCTCGACGCCGAAGGACATTCTGGCCGCCCGCGGCACCATGAACCTCTATCACTATCGGCCGATTGCGGATGAAATCTACCGCGTGCCGATCCTGATCGTGATGGCGACCACCAATCGCGGCTACATTCTCGACATGGTGCCGGGCCAGAGCTTTATCGAGTTTCTGCTGAAGCGCGGCTACGACGTCTACATGCTGGACTGGACCGCGCCGAAGCCGGAAGAAAAATCCTTGCGGATGGAGGATTATGTCCTCGACTTCATCCCGGATTGCGTCCGCCGCGTCCAGCAGGATTCCGGCGAGCAGGACGTTACCGTGATCGGCTATTGCTTCGGCGGCGTGCTGTCGCTCCTGTACGGCTCGATCTTCAACGACGGGCCGATGAAGAATTTGATCTGCTTCACCACGCCGATCGACTTCCGCGAGATGAAGCTGTTCCAGAACTTTTCGGACCGCCGCTATTTCGACGTCGATCGCCTCGTCGACAGTGTCGGCAACGTGCCGCCCGAAATGATCCTGTCCTCGTTCGAAATGCTGCGGCCGGCGTCGCGCACGGTCAGCCAGGTGCAATTGTGGGAAAACATCTGGAACGACGAGTTCGTGAAGTCGTACCGGATGTTCGACCGCTGGGCGACGGATACGCTGCCATTGGCGGGCGAGTATTTCCGCGACATCACCAAGAACCTGATGTGGGACAACAAACTCTATAACGGCACCATGTCGGTCGGCGGGCGTGCGGCGGATATTTCCAGGATCACGGTGCCGATCCTGCATGCGGTCGCCGAACACGATCACATCGTGCCCTATGATGCCGCAAAACATCTGATCGCCAAGATCGGCTCAACCGACAAGGAAGAGGTGATCCTCAAGGGCGGTCACGTCAGTCTCGTCGCCGGCGCCAACGCGATCAAGCGGCTGTGGCCGAAACTGGATTCCTGGCTAGGTAAGAGATCAACATGAGCGAGACACGTTCCTATCCGCGCCACGTCAAGACCGACGCCGGCGATATCGAATTCCGCATGATGGGGCGGGCGGACGAAGCCGCCGTGCTGGCATTTGCGCAAAAGCTCCCGACCCATGATCTCTTGTTCCTGCCGCGCAATATCAGCCAGCCCAAAGTGCTGTCGGCCTGGATCAACGAGATCGAGCGCGGCCAGATCGTCAGCCTGCTGGCGGTGAAGGATGGGACGGTGGTCGGCTGCGGCACGCTGGTGCGCGACCCGCATTCATGGTCGCCCCATGTCGGCGAGATCCGGATGGTGGTCTCGCTTGATGTCCGCGGGCAGGGGGTGGGCCGGGCGCTGTCTCAGGAGACCTTTGCGCTGGCGCTGGGCGCCGGGCTGGAAAAGCTGTCGGTACAGATGACCGTCGATCAGCAAGCGGCGATCGCCCTGTTCGAGAGCCTCGGCTTCAAGGCCGAAGCCCTGCTGCGCGACCACGTCCGCGATGTCGACGGCAAAAAGCACGACATCGTCGTGCTCGGGCACAATGTGGCGCAGGTTCGGGCACAGATGGAAGCCTACGGGCTGCCGGGGGCTGTGCAGCACTAGCGAGACACAAAATCGCGAAAACAACCCCATGCAAAGTAGATGGGGCGGCCCCGGCATTAGCCTAAAGTGGAACTTTTGCCGGTTCTCTGGGCGGACCGCCCATCCACCAGGCTCTTCACGAATTCGTGATATCGCGCTGCAACATTAATGTTGCGACGCACCATTAACTATGGCACAACACTCGCGCCCCGGGCCAATCCGGACGGGGTGAGCCCATAGCTCAAACCTGAGGATGGAGAGACCCCCATGACCACCGAAACCAATTCCGTGCTGAACACCGTCAAGGAAGCCTTCGCGCCCGTCACCGAGGCGTTCACCAAGCTTCAGAACCTGGAAGTTCCGGAAGCTGCCCGTGAGTTCGTGAAGAAGCAGACCGAGACCGCCAAGGAGCGCGCCGCCGACTTTTATGCCGGTTCGGAGAAGGCGACCGCTGCGATCGAGACCGCCGTTGCCGGTTCGGTTACCGAGGCCGCCAAGATCAGCCGCAACATCCAGCAGGCGCTCTACCAGGACGCGGAAGCGTTCTTCGCCGGCATCGACAAGCTCGCTTCGGCCAAGTCGCTGAGCGAAGCTGCCCAGATCCAGTCGGACCTGGTCCGTGCGCGCGGCGAAGTGTTCGTCTCGCGGGCGAAGGCCACCACCGACTATCTCGGCAAGCTCGTCACTGAGGGCGCCAAGACCGCGCAGGACAACTTTGCCAAGGTCTACTCCAAGACCGCCTGAACGATCTGCTGACAACTGCCGTTTTCGAAGGCCCGCTTTTGCGGGCCTTCTTTTTGTCTGCCGCTTGTGTGCCCCGGACGCTGCGCAGCGCCAACAGCGCGTTCACGCGCGTCTCTGACGCGCTATGGCTTGCTGCGTGGTGCGCTGCTGAGCCGGGGCCTATCCACGGATGGCGTGGGTCCCGGCTCTGCGGAGCAGCGCGAAGTGCGCGCTGCACCGCGTCCGGGACACGTCAGGCGTGAAGGGCTAGAATTCGAATTCATCCATCGAAAGCTGCCATGACCCTTCCCGCCACCTTCATCATCGATAGCCCCGGCGACGCCATCCGCGCCGCCGAGTTGCGGCGCGTAAAATTGCTGGCAACGTCGGTGCTGGCGGCGACGTTTGCGATCTTCCTCGCCGCACGAGCGCTGCTGCCGCTGCATCCGGCCTTCGGCTTCATCGCGGCGTTTGCGGAAGCTGCCACCATCGGCGGCCTCGCCGACTGGTATGCCGTGGTGGCGCTGTTCAAGCGGCCTTTGGGACTGCCGATTCCGCACACCGCGATCATCCAGAGCAACCAGCGCCGCATCGCCGACAAACTCGGCGAATTCATCGAGAAGCATTTCCTGGAAGCAGCTCCCGTCGAGGCCAAGCTGCGGCAGATCGATTTCGGCGCGTTCATCGCCGACTGGCTGCGCGACCGCAAGCGCAGCGAGGATCTCGCGCGCTTTGCGCTGCGGCTGCTGCCCGAAGCGGTGGCGGCGACGGAGACCTCCGGGTTGATGACGTTCGTCAGCCGCCGCATCACCGCGCAACTGATGTCGATCGATCTCGCGCCGCTCGCCGCCGGAACGCTGCGCGCCTTCGTCAAGGAGGGGCGGCATTCCGGCCTGCTCGATGACATCCTGCGCGCGGTGCATCAGACCATGACGCAGGCCGAAACCATGGCGATGATCCGCGAAAAGATCCGCGCCGAATTGCCGACGCTGCTAAAGCTGTATCGCGCCGACAAGTTCCTGGTGAACAAGATCGTGGCTTCCGCCACCGCCTTCTTCGAGGAAGTCCGCAACGATCCCGCGCATCCGTTCCGCGGCGAGTTCGATCGCATGGTGATGAACTTCGTCGATCGCCTCGGCACCGATCCAAGCTACGCCGAGCGGATCCAAGGGTTGAAGCGCGATCTCCTGGCGCGTCCCGAAGTGACGGGTCTCGCACGCCAACTCTGGGCCAACGCGCGCTCGTTCTTCGAACGCAGTGCATCGGGCGAGACGCAGGTGTTGGAGCAATATCTGGTGCGCATGTTCGTGAAGGCGGGGGAGGCGCTGGCCGGCGACGCCGAGCTGCGCACCGAGATCAACCAGGGGCTTGTGGCGGTGTTGCGCACCGTGGTCGCCGAACAGAAGAGCGGCGTCTCGACCTTCATCTCCGACCAGGTCAAGTCGTGGGATATGGGGCAGTTGATCGCGCTGATCGAAATCAACATCGGCCGCGACCTGCAATACATCCGCTTCAACGGATCGCTGATCGGCGGGCTTGCGGGATTGGCGCTGTACACCCTCGAATACCTGCTGCGGCTGCTGTGACTAATTCATCACGTCAACGCTTTTAGTTATCCGAGATGTGATCTGCACTGCTTGCAAGGGGAAAGCCGGTTCCCTAGCTTTTTATGGAACTATATTGCAGTGCCGAACGATTCTACCGCGTTGGCGTCTAACTGAACCGGTGGCCGGCTGCCGCGACGCAAGGGGCCGAGCCCGAGAGGAGATATGATGTCCGTTGCTGCGCAGACGCTTGCCCCGCCGTCCAGAACCCTGATGCTTCTGGAGGGGCGTGCCATTCACGAACTCGGCGCGTTTCTGGGGGCACTGCCATTGCTGAGCCTGGCGCCACGCGGCGATGGGCACCCCGTGCTGGTGTTGCCCGGCCTTGTTGCATCCGACACATCGACGCGGCCGCTGCGCGGCTTCCTGCGCACGCGCGGCTATGCCGTCAGCGGCTGGCGTCAGGGGCGCAACCTCGGCCTGCGCCACGGCGTGCAGAACGCCATGGTCGATCTGGTGCAGGAGTTGAACGACACGCACGGCCGCAAGGTCTCGCTGGTCGGCTGGAGTCTGGGCGGTCTCTACGCGCGCCAGCTTGCCAAGATGATGCCGGAGCGCGTGCGCTCGGTGATCACGCTCGGCAGCCCGTTTGCGTCGGGACCGAAGGCGACCAACGCCTGGCGCGTCTATGAGCTGGCGAGCGGCCGTCGCGCCGACGAGGAGGATCCCCGTTTCGGCGGCGCGCTGTCGGCCACGCCGCCGGTGCCGACCACCGCGATCTTCAGCCGCACCGACGGCATCTGCGCCTGGCAGGGCTGCATGGAAAAGACGTCGGCGACCTCCGAAAGCATCGAGGTCGAGAGCAGCCATTGCGGCATGGGCCACCACCCGGCAGTCGTGTACGCAGTGGCCGATCGCCTGGCGCAGCCGGAAGGCGAATGGTCGCCATTCGATAGAAGCGGCTGGCGCAGCGTGGTTTACCCGAATCCGCATCGCTGAAGCGGCGCCGCGAACTCTCTCGCCCCGTGAAGAACGGGGAGAGGGAAAAACCACCGACATTGTCGCTCTCCTGCAAAACGCGCTATGCGTTGACGCATGCCGCCGCCGCTTGCCCGCATCATTCAGCAGTTGAAGCGCGAACCTTCGCGCACCGGATCGATCGTCATCACCGTATTCGGCGACGCCATCGTGCCGCGCGGTGGCTCGGTCTGGCTCGGCACGCTGCTCGAATTCTTCGAGCAACTTGACATCGACGCCAGCGTGGTGCGCACCGCGATGTCGCGGCTGACGGCCGACGGCTGGTTCGAGCGTGTCAAAGTTGGCCGCAACAGTTTCTATCGCCTGGTTCAGGGCGAGCGGCAGACCTTCGATATCGCGACCAAACACATTTACGGCCCGCCAGCCTCCGACTGGACCGGGCGGTTTGAACTGCTGCTGATCGGCAATGGCGGAGACCGCGACACCGCGCGCGAGGCGTTGAAGAACGCTGGCTTCGGCAGTCCGCTGCCGGGCGTATGGGTCGCGCCGTCGGGCGTGCCGGTGCCTGCGGAAGCCGCCGGCGCCATTCGTCTCGAAGTGTCGGCGGAAGACGACAGCGGGCGGCGCCTGCTCAGCGAAAGCTGGCCGCTCGATCGCACCGCCGACGCCTATCAGAAATTCATGACGACCTTCGAGCCGCTGCACGGCTGGCTCGGCCGCGGCGAGCGGTTGACCGAGGCCGACGCGTTCACCGCACGGATCCTCCTGATCCATCATTACCGCCGCGTCGTGCTGCGCGACCCGTTGCTGCCGACCGCGCTATTGCCCGCGGACTGGCCGGGCAGGGTCGCCCGAACGCTCTGTGGCGAGATCTATCGCGCGCTGCTTCCCGCGTCCGAACAATGGCTTGATCGCCATGCCACCAACGAAAACGGACCCCTGCCAAAGCCCGGCGGGGAACTTTCGAAGCGGTTTGACGGGCTGTAGATATGTTACAGAAATATATTGCATATCAAAATTTGTGTTATATATTTCCTCCCAACAAATTCCGGGAGGTCCGCCATGTACACGCAGGCGCTCAACACGTCCGACGGCGACGAACGCCACATTGAGGACGCCGCGCGGGCTGCGCAGTTTCAGGCGCGCATCGATGCCGACGAGCGCATCGAGCCCAACGACTGGATGCCGGCCGCTTACCGCAAGACACTGACGCGGCAGATTTCGCAGCACGCGCATTCCGAAATTGTCGGCATGCTCCCCGAAGGCAACTGGATCACCCGCGCGCCGTCGCTGCGCCGCAAGGCGGCGCTGCTCGCCAAGGTGCAGGATGAATGCGGCCACGGCCTCTACCTCTACGCCGCCGCCGAGACGCTCGGTTCTTCGCGCGAAGAGCTGGTCGACGCGATGCTCGCGGGCAAGGCAAAGTATTCCTCGATCTTCAATTATCCGACGCTGACCTGGGCCGATATCGGCACCATCGGCTGGCTGGTCGATGGCGCGGCGATCATGAACCAGATTCCGCTGTGCCGCTGCTCCTATGGTCCTTACGCGCGCGCGATGATCCGCGTCTGCAAGGAGGAATCGTTTCACCAGCGCCAGGGTTTTGAGATCATGCTGACGCTGTGCCGCGGCACCGACGAGCAGAAGGCGATGGCGCAGGACGCGCTGAATCGCTGGTGGTGGCCGGTCTTGATGATGTTCGGTCCGCCCGACCAGATCAGCCAGCACAGCGACACCTCGACCAAGTGGAAGATCAAGCGCTTTTCCAACGACGAGCTGCGGCAGAAATTTGTCGACGCCACCGTGCCGCAGGCGCAGTTCCTCGGGCTGACGATTCCCGATCCCGGCATGAAGCAGAACGCGAACGGCAATTGGGAATATGGCGCGATCGATTGGGATGAGTTCAAGCAGGTGCTGGCCGGTAACGGCCCCTGCAACCGCGACCGTCTGGCGGCTCGGCGCAAGGCGCATGAGGACGGCGCCTGGGTGCGCGAAGCAGCGATGGCCTATGCCGAGAAACGCCGGCAACGCTCAGCGCTGCAGGCAGCCGAATAGGAGAGACGCGATGGCGACGCCGAACATTCCGCTCTGGGAGGTTTTCATCCGCAGCCGCAACGGGCTGGCGCACAAGCATGTCGGCTCGCTGCATGCCACCGACGCCACGCTGGCCCTGCAGGCTGCCCGCGACATCTACACCCGCCGCGGCGAGGGCCTCTCGATCTGGGTGGTGCCGTCGAGCGCCATCACTGCGTCCGATCCGTCCGAGAAAGGCATGATGTTCGAGCCGGCGGAATCCAAGATCTACCGGCACCCGACGTTTTACGACGTACCTGACGAAGTCGGGCATATGTGAGACCGTCATTGCGAGCGAAGCGAAGCAATCCATCGCGCCGGCAACCAAGTGTGGATTGCTTCGTCGCTCCGCTCCTCGCAATGACGGCTGAGCAAGCAGGAACTGAAATGGCCGCAGCCAACATCCAGGTCTCCGAAACGCCGCTGGTGCTCTACACCCTGCGCCGTGCCGACGATGCGTTGATCCTGGGCCATCGGCTGTCGGAATGGTGCGGCCATGCGCCGATGCTGGAAGAGGACATGGCGCTTGCCAATATGGGCCTCGATCTCCTCGGCCAGGCGCGCGAGCTTTATTGCTATGCCGCCAAGGTCGAAGGCAGGGGCAACGACGAGGACAAGTTCGCCTATCTCCGCGACGTCAGGCAGTACCGCAATCTCCTGCTGCTGGAACAGCCGAACGGCGATTTCGCGCGCACCACGGTGCGGCAGTTCCTCTACGCTGCGTTCGCCGATCTCTATTGGCGCGCGATGATGCGTTCCACCGATACAACGCTGGCGGCGGTTGCGGCGAAATCGGAAAAGGAAAGCGCCTATCACGTCCGCCATTGCTCGGAATGGATCATCCGTCTCGGCGATGGCACCGAAGAAAGCCACCGCCGCACGCAAGCGGCGATCGACGAGCTCTGGGCTTTCACCGGCGAGATGTTTTCGGTCGACGACAGCGAGCGCGGCCTGATCGATGCCGGCATCGCGATCGAGCCTGCCACCTTGCGTCCGCAATGGCTGAAGACGGTATCGGATGTCGTCCGCGAAGCGACGCTTGTTTTGCCCGATAACAACTGGATGCAGCAGGGCGGCCGCAGCGGGCGGCACAGCGAGCATCTCGGCCATCTCCTCAGCGAGCTGCAATCGATGCAGCGGACGTTTCCGGGGGCGACATGGTAACGGCCATATCAAGCGACACTGATCTGCGCCGCCGCGCCTGGGAGGCCGCTTCACAGGTGGTCGATCCCGAAATACCGGTGCTTACGATTGCCGATCTCGGCGTGCTGCGTGACGTCGAGGTTCATGACGGCCGCGTCGAGGTCGCGATTACGCCCACTTACTCCGGCTGTCCGGCGATGAACATGATCGCGCTCGAGATCGAGCTGGCGCTGGAACGCGCCGGAATGCCGCGCCCGACGGTCCGCACCGTGCTGTCGCCAGCCTGGACCACGGACTGGATGAGCGAGGACGGCCGCAACAAGCTCCGGGAATACGGCATCGCCCCACCGCAGGCATCACACTCGCGCCGCGCGCTGTTCGGTGAACAGCAGGTGGCGTGCCCGCAATGCGGCTCGCAAAACACCGAGCTGCTGTCCGAATTCGGCTCGACCTCTTGCAAGGCGCTGTGGCGCTGCAAGGCCTGCCGCGAACCCTTTGATTATTTCAAGTGTCATTGAGGTCTTCTATGTCGTCATTGCGAGCGAAGCGAAGCAATCCATCTCACTGTCCCGTGGAGGGATGGATTGCTTCGTCGCTTTCGCTCCTCGCAATGACGGTGAGGAGCGTGTGATGTCCGTCGCGCCGCGTTTCCATCGTCTCGCCGTCAACGACCTCCGTCGCGAAGCGGCGGATGCGGTATCGATGACGTTTGCGATCCCGAAGGAGCTGGAAGGCGACTACAGCTTTGCGCCGGGACAATACCTCACGTTGCGTACTACGATGGACGGCGAGGAAGTGCGCCGCTCCTATTCGATCTGCTCGGGGCCTGACGACGGCGAGTTGCGCATCGCGGTGAAGAAGGTCGATGGCGGCGCGTTTTCGAACTGGGCAGCGGACGAATTGAAGGCCGGCGACGAACTCGACGTGATGACGCCGACTGGCCGCTTCGGCATCGCCCATGCGCCTGAAGAGGCGAGGGTCTATGTCGGATTTGCCGCAGGAAGCGGCATCACGCCGATCCTGTCGATCGTCAAAGGCGTGCTGGCGCGCGAGCCGAATAGCCGGTTCTTCCTGTTTTACGGCAACCGCACGACCTCAAACATGCTGTTCCTCGAAGAACTCGAGGAATTGAAAGACCGCTTCATGCAACGGTTGTCGCTGTTCCATGTGATCTCGGGCGAGGAGCAGGATATCCCGATCCTGCATGGCCGGCTCGATGGCGCGAAAGTGCGCGTGTTGCTGCGCTCGCTGGTGCCAGCCTCGAGTGTCGATCACGTCTTCATCTGCGGCCCCATGGGTATGAGCGAGGAGATCGAGACCACTTGCCGCGAGATCGGCATTGCCGAGGATCGCATCCATGTCGAGCGCTTTGTCTCGGAATTCGGCGGCAAGCCGCGCGCGAAGAAGATTGTCGAGCCGTCCGCGCCGCCGAAGGCGATCGCCTCCCTGATCATCGACGGCAAGCGCCGCGAGGTGCCGGTCGCCGAAGGAGAGGCCATCCTCGACGCTGCGTTGCGTGCCGGCATGGATCTGCCGTTCGCCTGCAAGGGCGGCATGTGCTCGACCTGCCGCGCCAAGCTGGTCGAGGGCGAGGCGCAAATGGAGGTCAACTATTCGCTGGAGCCATGGGAACTGAAGGCGGGATTCATCCTGACCTGCCAGGCGCGGCCGTGTTCGGATAAGGTCGTGGTGGATTACGACCATGTCTAAGTGAATTCGTCATTCCGGGGCGATGCGAAGCATCGAACCCGGAATCTCGAGAATCCGGGTCTGGTGCTTACGCACCATCCCGGAATGACAGAGGTGGTTGAAGCTAAGAGATGCGGGCTCGTTGACACCTCGTGTGCTTCGACCCAACACTAACACACTAAGCAAAGAGGCCTGATAACAGGCCCGCGCACACAAGGGGAGAGAACGTCGTGAAACCGTCTCGCAGAGCGGGCACACCGCTATGAACGTCGCGCTTTCGCCCGACGAGATCGCCCGCGCCTGCGCGGAGGCGATGTGGAAGGAAGATGACGCCAGCAAGGGCCTCGGCATGAAAATTGTCGAGGTCAAGCCGGGGCAGGCGACGCTGACGATGACGGTGCAGCCGCACATGGTCAACGGCCAGCGCATCGCCCATGGCGGCTTCATTTTTCTCCTCGCCGATTCCACCTTCGCCTTTGCCTGTAATTCCCGCAATGAGCGCGCAGTCGCCGCGCAATGCGACATCGCCTTCATCCGCCCGGGCAAGCTCGGCGACGTGCTGGTCGCGACCGCGCGGGAAGTTTCGCGCAACGGTCGCTCCGGAATTTATGACGTCCGCGTCACATCGGGCGATGTCGTGATTGCTGAGTTCCGCGGTCATTCCCGCACCGTCACCGGGACGTGGCTGCCGGCCGCGGACGAAGAGACCAAACAAAAATAGCAAGCGAGAGGAACACGCCATGGCCATGGCAAGATTGAAATCCGGCGGAAGCGGTTACGGCGCTGAATTGGATGAGGCCGAGCGCGCTTCGCGTGACGAGATCATGGCGCTACAGACCAAGCGCCTCGCCTGGTCGCTCCGGCACGCCTACGACAATGTGGCGCATTACAGGAAGGCATTTGACGCGGCCGGCGTGCATCCCTCCGATTTCAAGCAGCTCTCTGATCTCACGAAATTTCCATTCACGGCGAAGACCGACCTCCGCGACAATTATCCCTTCAACATGTTTGCCGTGCCCCGCGAAAAGCTGGTCCGCGTCCACGCGTCCTCGGGCACAACGGGTAAGCCGATCGTGGTCGGCTATACGCAAGGCGATATCGATATCTGGTCGGAGGTGATGGCGCGCTCGATCCGCGCCGCCGGCGGCCGCACCGGCATGATTATTCACAATGCCTACGGCTACGGCCTGTTCACGGGCGGACTCGGCGTGCACTACGGCGCGGAAAAACTCGGCTGCACCGTGGTGCCGGTCTCCGGCGGCATGACCGAACGCCAGGTGCAACTGATCAACGATTTCAAGCCCGACATCATCACGGTGACACCGAGCTACATGCTGGCTATTTCGGACGAGTTCAAGCGGCAGGGGCTCGACCCGCGTCAGTCGTCGTTGAAGTTCGGCATCTTCGGCGCCGAGCCCTGGACCAATGCGATGCGCGCCGAGATCGAGCAGACTTTTGACATGGACGCGACCGATATTTACGGGCTGTCGGAAGTGATCGGCCCCGGCGTGGCGCAGGAATGCGTTGAGACCAAGGACGGCCTGCATATCTGGGAGGATCATTTCTATCCCGAGGTGATCGACCCCGAGACCGGCGTGGTGTTGCCGGACGGCGAGAAGGGCGAACTGGTATTCACCTCTCTGACCAAGCAGGGCTTCCCGATCATCCGCTACCGCACCCGCGACCTGACACGGCTGTTGCCGGGCACGGCGCGCCCGGGCATGCGGCGAATGGAGAAGGTCACCGGCCGCTCCGACGACATGATCATCCTGCGCGGCGTCAACGTATTCCCGACCCAGATCGAGGAAGCGTTGCTGGCGACCGACTGGTGCGGCGGCCATTTCATCATCGAACTGACGCGCGAAGGGCGCATGGACGAGATGACCGTGCTCGCCGAAGCCCGTCCCGAAAGCTGGGACGGGAGCGGGCTGCTCGCGCACGCCGAAAGGGTTGCGCTCTTCATCAAGAACACCATCGGTATCACCGCGCGCATCAAGGCGGTGGCACCGGAAACGCTGGAACGTTCGCTCGGCAAGGCGAAACGTGTTTACGACAAGCGGCCGAAAGCCTAGCTTTCTCCCCTCATGGAGAGGAGGCGCATTAGCGCCGTCTCGAACCATGAGGCCACAGACGGGCCTGCATCCTTCGAGACGCGGCTGACGCCGCTCCTCAGGATGAGGGGGTAGAGCAATTGTCCGGAAGCGAAGAAGTTGCCGAACTTGCATCTGTACGACTAGGCTAACGGTTCCCCCTCATGGTGAGGAGGCGCGAAGCGCCGTCTCGAACCATGAGGCCACAGACGGGCCTGCATCCTTCGAGACGCGGCTGACGCCGCTCCTCAGGATGAGGGGGTAGAACAATTGTCCGGAAGCGAAGGAGTTGCCGAACCTGCATCTGTGCGGCTAGGCTAACGTTCTCCCCTCATGGTGAGGAGGCGCGAAGCGCCGTCTCGAACCATGAGGCCATAGGCGGGCCTGTATCCTTCGAGACGCGGCGAAGACGCCGCTCCTCAGGATGAGGGGCGGAAGCGGAGAACGTGGAGGTCGAAAATGACGGAAGGCGCCTTTCTCTACATCCTCCGCTGTGCCGACGGCAGCTTCTACATCGGAACGACGCGCACGACGCTGGAAATAAGGATTGCGCAGCACAACGCGGGAACGCTTGGCGGCTATACAGCAATCCGACGACCGGTCACCTTGGTGTTCTCGCAATGGTTCGACCGCATCACCGACGCCATCGAGAACGAACGCAAACTTAAGAAGTGGAGCCGAGCCAAAAAGGAAGCCTTCGTGCGAGGTGATTTCGAAGCCTTGCGGCAGCTTTCCGCGCGGCGGTCGCGGCATCCTACGAAGCCAACGGCGGTTTGACACCCCTTGCACTAATCGGCCGGTCCGTTAGTCATTGGCCACGCAGCTCCCGCCGCCGACAGCGCTCAAGCCAACCGGAGATATCGTGAAGCCGGCTCCCAAGTCAGATAGCCAATTGGTGCAGGCCCGCTGCGTCCGCCTGCTGGCAAAAGTCGCCGACGCCGCGTCGCTCACGCCCGTCATCGAGACGCGCCCGCTGTCGCGTGCCGGCAACGAGTTGCTGATCGAGGTCAAGGCTGCGGCGGTCAATCCGTCCGACGTGAAGGCGGCGACCGGGCTGATGCCCTATGCGGTGTTTCCGCGCACACCGGGCCGCGACTATGCAGGCGTTGTCATCGATGGGCCGGACGGTTGGATCGGACGCGAGGTGTTCGGCTCTTCTGGCGATCTCGGTATTCGCCGGGACGGCACGCACGCTACGCATCTCGCGGTCGAAGCCGACGCCGTGGTGGAGAAGCCCAAGGGCATTTCATGGGAAGAGGCGGCCGGTGTCGGCGTGCCCTTCGTCACCGCGATGGAAGGCTTGCGCCGCGCCGGCGTTCCGAAGGCGGGCGAGACCTTGCTGGTCATGGGCGTCAACGGCAAGGTCGGGCAGGCGGCGGTGCAGATCGCGAGCTGGCACGGCGCGCGGGTGATCGGCGTGGTGCGCAAGAGCGAGCCCTACGAAGGCCACGCCAATTCAAAGGTGGAAGTCATCGACGCTTCCGCAACCGATGTCGCGGCGCGGGTGCGCGAACTCACCAGCGGCAAGGGCGCCGACATCGTGTTCAACACAGTCGGCGATCCCTATTTCCAGGCCGCACACCAATCGCTGGCGGTGCGCGGGCGGCAGATCCTGATCGCTGCGATCGACCGCATCGTGCAGTTCAATATTTTGGAATTCTATCGCGGTCAGCACACCTATGTCGGCATCGACACCCTCGGCCTGTCGTCAACCGCGACCGGCGCGGTGCTGCAGGAACTCAAGCCTGGATTTGCCAGCGGGCACCTCAAGCCGTTCCCGATCAAGCCGGCGGCGATCTATCCGCTGGAAGAGGCCCGCGCTGCCTTCCTCGCGGTCGCCGGCTCGTCGCGCGACCGGGTGATCCTGCGGCCTTGAAATAGGCATTTCCATTTTTTCATGGGGAAGAAACCTGCCGTACGCCGCCCGCGCGCAATGATTTCATTCCGCCGTCGCCAGTCGCCGCGGGCGATTCATTCTCCGCATCGTTGCGGCGTGGACGCGCGCACGTTTCCAACATATTAGCCACTGCTGAAATGGCTTCCTATTTGAGCGGTCACGGCCGGATCGGCCGCGCGGAAACAGGGAAATACCAGTGCTGGACAGTGCCAATATCGTCGTCATCAGCGGACTATTGATCGGTCTCGTCTATGGATCGGTCGGATTGTTGAGCGGGTTTTGCTTGCTCAGCAGCCTCAGAGGTTTTTGGGCTGAAGGCGACGGCCGGCTGGTGCGCACCTATGCGCTGGCGATCGGCGTCGCGGTGGCCATGACGCAGTTGCTGGCCGCGGGCGGCCTCGTCGATATCGGCAAGTCGATCTATCTGCAGCCGTCGTTCTCCGCGCCGGTGATGTTCTTCGGCGGGCTGTTGTTCGGTTACGGCATGGTGTTGTCGAACGGCTGCGGCTCGCGCGCGCTGGTGCTGCTCGGGCGCGGCAATCTTCGCTCCTTCGTGGTGGTGGTCGTGCTCGCGATCTTCGCCCAGATGACGCTGAAGGGCCTGATCGCCCCGTCGCGCATCGCAATGGTCGGGGCGTCGCAGACCACGGCGACGGCAAACTCGGTGCCGGCCTTGTTCGCCGCCGCAGGCCTGAGCGCAACGGCCGCGCGCATGCTGGCCGCTTCGGTCATCTCGGCAGCGCTGATCATTTTTGCCTTTGCGCATCCGGCATTCCGGCGGTCGCCGGGCCAGATCGCCGCGGGTCTCGTCATCGGCCTGTTGGTGGCGGCCGGCTGGTTTGCCACCGGCTATCTCGGCGCCGACGATTTCAATCCCGCGCCGGTCACATCGCTCACCTTCATCGCGCCGATCGCGGACGCCCTTCAATACGTCATGCTGTCGACGGGCTCGACGCTCAATTTCGGCATCGTCACCGTGTTCGGCGTGTTCGCCGGCAGCCTCGTGACGGCGCTGTTGACGGGACGCTTTCAGCTCGAAGGCTATCAATCGCCGCGTCACATGCTGCGCTCCGGCAGTGGTGCCGCGCTGATGGGCATCGGTGGCGTCATGGCGTTCGGCTGCTCGATCGGGCAGGGGTTGACGGGATTTTCCACGCTGGCGCTTGCTTCGCTGATTGCCTTCGCCGGCATCCTCGTCGGCACCGCCGCTGGTCTGCGCGGCGCGCTGCGGGTTCGGCCACTGGCGGCGGCTTGATCTCTCCCTCGCCCCGCTCTTCGCGGGGAGAGGTTGCTTCGTCACTCCGCCGCCCTCGTCACAATCCGTATCTTCGACGTCAGCGTCCGGTGCACTGGGCACTTGTCCGCAATCTCCATCAGCCGTGTGCGCTGATCGGCATCCAGCGCGCCTTCAATCGAGATTACCCGGTCGATCTGATCCAGCATGCCCTCGCGCGTCTCGCATTCGGCGCAATCCGTTGCGTGAATCTTGCTGTGCTTCAGCGTCACGGTGACGCGGTCCAGCGGCAGCGATTTGCGATCGGCATACATACGCATCGTCATCGACGTGCAGGCGCCAAGGCCTGCGAGCAGGAAATCATATGGCCCGGGTCCGCTATCCTGGCCGCCGACGGCAACGGGCTCATCCGCCACCATCTGATGGGGACCTGCGGCGACGATCTGCTGGAACTTGCTGTTGCGGGTTTCACGAACCACGACGTTGCGTGGCGCCTCGCTCGCTGCAGAAACAGGCTGCGCCGCGGCGGGCTCGATATAGCGCTCGGCCCAGGCGGCGATGACGCCGGCGACATAGACGCCGTCCCGTTTGCTGCTCAGCAGGTGATCCGCGCCCGACAGCGAGACAAAGCTTTTGGGATGTTTGGCGGCAGCGAAAATCTTCGTGGCATTGTCGATGCCGACCGTGTCATCGGTCGGCGAATGCATGATCAGCAGCGCCTTGTGAAGGTCTGCGATCCGCGCCGCCAGCCTGTGTTCGGCGACGTCGTCGAGGAATTCGCGCTTGATGTGAAACGGCCGCCCGGCGAGCTGGACCTCCACCTTGCCGTGCGCGCGGATGTCGTCGAGGCGATCCTTGAAGAGATGCGTGACATGCACGGGATCGGAGGGGGCGGCGATGGTGACGACTGCCTTTGCCTCCGGTATCTGCCCCGCGGCAGCGAGGATCGCGGCGCCGCCCAGGCTATGGCCGATCAGGATCGCGGGCCCCGTGCGGGTTTCGCGCAAATGATCGGCGGCATGGACGAGATCGGCAACATTCGAGGAGAAGGTCGAGTTGGCGAATTCGCCCTCGCTGGAGCCGAGCCCCGTAAAATCAAACCGCAACACCGCGATGCCTTTTGCGGTGAGCGCCGTCGCAATGCGTTTCGCGGCCAGCACATCCTTGCCGCAGGTGAAGCAATGCGCAAACAGCGCGTAGGCCTGCACCGGTCCGTCCGGCATATCGAGGGCAGCGGCAAGCTGATGGCCGCCTTCGCCGGTGAATTGAAAGCGTTCGTTCGGCACGGCTGTTCTCCCTCGGACTTGGCTTCAATCGCCTGAATAGCGCTGCTCGGCCCATGGATCGCCGCGGTTGTGATAGCCGCGTACTTCCCAATAGCCCGGCGCATCCCCTGCCAGAAACTCAATGCTCTGCAGCCATTTCGCGCTCTTCCAGAAATAGAGATGCGGCACCACCAGCCGCACCGGGCCGCCATGCTCCTGCTCCAGCGGCGCACCGGACCAGCTATGGGCGAGCAGGGCATCCTCGGCGGCGAAATCTTCCAGCGGCAGATTGGTAGTGTAGCCGTCATGGGAGTGCAGCACCACGAAGCGCGCCTCCTCGCGCGGCCGGCAGGTATCGAGGAGATCACGCGTCGCCAACCCCTCCCATTGATTGTCGTAGCGCGACCATGTCGTGACGCAGTGAATGTCGGATACGAACTTGCTCTGCGGCTGGGCCGTGAACTGCGCAAAATCCCAGAAGATCGGTTTTTCGACTGCGCCGTAGACGTCAAGCCGCCAGCGTTCTCGGGAAATATTGGGCGTCAGTCCCAGATCGAGCGTTGGCCAATCCCTGGTCAGATGCTGCCCTGGCGGCAGCCGTTGGTCTTCAGGCCGCGAGGTCTTCCCGGTGAGGAACTTGCCTTCTCGCGCCCAACGTTCCTTGCTGCGCGTCAGCTTGCTCTCGGGCGGCTCATTCTCATTTGTCATGTGAAGGCCCCTCATCGGTAAGTGCGCCTGGTTTACCTCAGTGCCCTCGGATCGATCGGCGTCGTGCCGCGCACGCCCAGAATATCCTCCAGCACCCCGGCTCCGGCGAGCAATTGCGCCTCGCCGCGCGGCGGCGCGACCACCTGCAGCCCAACCGGAAGGCCCGAGGCCGTGAAGCCGCACGGCAACGACAGCGCGGGACAGCACACCAGCGTGATCGCGTAGACGATGCCGAGCCATTCGACGTAATTGTCGAACTTCTTGCCGGCGCATTCGGCGACGTAGCGGTTCTCGACCGGGAAGGGTGGCACAATCGTGGCGGGTGCGAGCAATAGATCGTATTTGTCGAAAAATTCCAGCGTGCGCGCGGTCATCGCGACGCGCTGCGCCTCGGCGCGTTCGAGCTGCTCGACCGTCAGCTTGAGGCCTTCCTCGATATTCCAGATCACCTCGGGCTTGAGCAGGTCGCGTTTCGTGCGCAGCAGCGCCGCCTTGGAAAGCGCGAAGTCGAACGCGCGCAGCACATGGAAGCATTCATGGGCCTCGCGCAAATCGGGATGAGCCTCCTCGACGATGACCCCTAGCTCCGCAAAGCGCTGCGCCGCCTTGCGGGTGACGGCGGCGACTTCCGCGTCGACCGGCGTTATGCCGAGGTCGGGTGAATAGGCGACGCGCTTCGGCTTGTTGCCGGAGCGGACGGCTGCGAGAAACGAATTCGGCAACACCGGCAGCGACAGCGGATCGGCGGGGTGCTCGCCGCTCATGGCATCGAGCAGCAGCGCGACGTCTTCGACGTTGCGTGCCATCGGGCCCTGGACACCGAGATTGCGGTCGACGGCTGCGGCTACCGTATGCGCGACGCGGCCGATGCTCGGCCGCAATCCGACGATGCCGCAGAAGCTCGCGGGATTTCGTAAGCTACCGCCCATGTCGGAGCCGTGCGCCAGCCAGGCCGTGCCGGTCGCGAGCGCGACCGCCGCGCCGCCCGAGGAGCCGGCGGCGGAGCGTGACGTGTCCCAGGGATTGCGCGTCGGGCCGAACACTTCGTTGAAGGTGTTGGCGCCGGCACCGAATTCCGGCGTGTTCGACTTCGCGTAGATCACCCCGCCATTGTTTTCGAGATGCTCGACCAGAATATCTGACTTCGACGGAATGTTGTCCCTGTAGATCGGCGAGCCCTGCGTGGTCAGCACACCGGCGACATTGGTGAGGTCCTTGATCGGGATCGGAAGACCGGCGAGCAGGCCGCGCTCGGCGACGGGCTTGTTCATCAGCGCGGTGGCGTGCTTGCGGGCGCGGTCGAAGCACAGCGTCGGCAGCGCATTGACCTTGCCGTCGACCTCGGCGATGCGCTTTTCCAGCACGTCGAGCAGGTCGAGCGGGGTGACTTCGCCCGATTTCAGCTTGCCGACAATGGCAACCGCCGTCTCACGCACCAGCCCCTGATCAGCCACTTCGATACTCCTGCTTCGGCTCTCGATCGCAGATCGTGCTGTAGAACATTTTCCGGCAAAGTGGAAACGCATCAGCGTTGTGGCCGACTGGAGATATTTGCATGACAGCGTCGGAATGCGACCTAACCCCACCCCGCCGTATATCCGCCATCCACCGTAAAGATCACCCCCGACGTATATCCCGAGCGATCCGACGCCAGGAACGCCATGAGGTCACCGATCTCGCGCGCATGCGCGGGGCGGCCGAGCGGCATGTTCTTCTGGAATTCCTTGTAGCGGTTCTCGTCGCCGAACTGGTTCTTCGCCCGCGTCTTCAGGAGCGTCACATGGCGGTCAGTGCCGACGGGGCCGGGATTGATGCCGACCACGCGGATATTGTCGGCGAGGCTTTTTCCCCCGAGTGCGCGGGTGAATGCCATCAGCGCAGCATTGCCGGCGCTGCCGCAGATGTAATTGGCGTCGAACTTTTCGCCGGCAGCGCCAATGTCGTTGACGATGACGCCGCCGCCACGCGCCTTCATCTGCGCATAGATCGCGCGGGTGAGGTTGATGTAGCCGAACACCTTCAGCTCCCAGGCGTGGCGCCAGGTCGCTTCGTCGATCTTGTCGATCGAGCCGCCAGGGATATCGCCGGCATTGTTGACGAGAATGTCGATATCGACGGCCTCCTTGGCGAGCCTTGCGATGTCCTCGCCCTTGCGCAGGTCGACGACATGGGCGGTCGCGCCGATCTGGTGCGCCGAGCGCAGCCGCTCGGCCAGTGCCTTCAACTGCTCGCCGTTGCGGGCGGCCAGCATGACGTCGCAGCCTTCTTCGGCAAAGGCTTCGGCCGCGGCCGCGCCGATGCCCTTGGAAGCGCCGGTGATCAGGACGCGCTTGCCGCGGAGATGCAGGTCCATGGGATTCTCGTGTGGTGAGAGGAGGGTGGAAGACGGTCAGCGAAATTGGTAAGCGGCGGGCGCCGTCTCGGTCAACATTGCAGTGCAGCGTTGCGCGGCAGGCAGGATTGGTCCATTGCAAGACAATCGAATAACCGGCATTAGCGGCCGGGCAAGACAACAAGGAAACTCTCGATGAGCAGCGCCAAAAAGCAGTATCGGATCGCGGTCATTCCCGGCGACGGCATCGGCAAGGAAGTGATCCCCGAAGGCCTGCGCGTGCTGGAAGTTGCGGCGAAAAAGCACGGCGTCGCCGTGCATTTCGATCATTTCGATTTCGCGTCCTGGGACTATTACGAAAAGCACGGCGAGATGATGCCGGAGGACTGGAAGGCGCAGATCGGCAAGCATGATGCGATCTATTTCGGCGCGGTGGGCTGGCCCGCGAAAATCCCCGATCACGTTTCGCTGTGGGGCTCGCTGATCAAGTTCCGCCGCGAGTTCGACCAGTACGTCAACCTGCGCCCGGTGCGGCTGATGCCCGGCGTGCCGTCACCGCTCGCCAACCGCAAGCCCGGCGATATCGATTTCTGGGTGGTGCGCGAGAATACCGAGGGCGAGTATTCCTCCGTCGGCGGCCGCATGTTCCCCGATACCGACCGTGAATTCGTCACGCAACAGACCGTGATGACGCGCACCGGCGTCGACCGCATCCTGAAATTCGCGTTCGAGCTGGCGCAATCGCGGCCGAAGAAGCACCTGACCTCGGCGACCAAGTCCAACGGCATCTCGATCACGATGCCCTATTGGGACGAGCGCGTGGAGGCGATGGCGAAGAAATATCCAGGCGTGAAGTGGGACAAGTACCACATCGACATTCTCACCGCGAATTTCGTGCTGCATCCGGATTGGTTCGATGTCGTGGTCGGCTCGAATCTGTTCGGCGACATCCTCTCCGATCTCGGCCCGGCCTGCACCGGTACGATCGGCATCGCGCCATCCGGCAACATCAACCCGGAAGGTAATTTCCCGTCCGTGTTCGAGCCGGTGCACGGCTCGGCGCCCGATATTGCCGGGCAGGGGATTGCCAACCCCATCGGCATGATCTGGTCCGGTGCGATGATGCTGGAGCATCTCGGCGAGAAGCAGGCGGCGGAGTCCATCGTCGGCGCCATCGAGCGTACGCTGGGCGAACGCACGCTACGCACGCGCGATCTCGGCGGCAACGCCGACACGGTCGCCTGCGGCAAGGCGGTCGCGGAAATGGTGGATTGATTTCTTCCCTTCTCCCCTTGTGGGAGAAGGTGGCGCGAAGCGCCGGATGAGGGGTTCTCTCCGCGGAGACAGACCCCTCATCCGTCTCGCTGCCGCTGCGCGTCAGCGATCCACCTTCTCCCACAAGGGGAGAAGGAAGAGGGTTATTTCCCCTTCACAACAATCCGCCGGCAGTGCTCCCACGCCGCGCGCATCAGATTCTCGCTCGCTTCCGGCGTGCGGAACGCCGAATGGGCTGATAGCGTCACGTTCGGCAGTTTGGTCAGCGGATGATCCGCCGGCAGCGGTTCGATGTTGAAGACGTCGAGGCCGGCATGGCGGATTTGGCCCGATTTAAGCGCATCGATCATCGCTTCCTCGTCGACGATGGCGCCGCGTGCGGTGTTGATCAGGATGACGCCGGGTTTCATCGCCTCGATGCAGGCGCGCGAGATCAATCCACGCGTTTCGTCGTTGAGCAACAGATGGATCGAGACGACGTCGCTCTCGGTCAAGAGTTCGTCGAGATCGACGAACTCGACCTTCGGATGTTTTTTCGGCGACCGGTTCCAGGCGATGACGCGCATGCCGCTGCCGAGTGCAATCCGCGCCACCTCGGCGGCGATGCCGCCAAAGCCGATCAGGCCGAGCGTCTTGCCGGTCAGTTGCATGCCGTCGTCGCGCAGCCAGTTGCCGGCGCGAATGCCGCGGTCCATTTTGGCAAGGCCGCGCGCGCCTTCCCACATCAGCGCAACAGCGCATTCGGCGACCGCCGTGTCGCCATAGCCCTTGATCAGGTGCACCTGGATCCCGAGCTCGGCGAGCTCTTCCGGATTCATGTAGCTGCGTGCGCCGGTGCCGAGAAACACCACGTGCTTCAGCCCGGTGCATTTCTTCGCGATATCGGTCGGCAGCGCGGTGTGATCGACAATGGCGATCTCGGCGCCGTCGAGTATCCCAGGATATTGATCCGAGGTGATATCGGGATTTCGGTGGATCCGCACCTCGGGATCGCCGGGCTGGTGCAGCCTTTCGAAGATCACGGCCAGCGATTCATTGGCGTCGACGAAAACTCCGCGCACGGCATTCCCCCGTTTCTTGGTGTGATATCAGGATGCGACGCCGGCCAGCGCCAGCACGGTATGCATCAGAACGTTGGCACCCGCCGCGCAATCGGCTTGGGTGGCGTCCTCAAGCTCGTTGTGGCTGATGCCGTCCTTGCAGGGCACGAACACCATGGCGGCCGGCATCACGGTGTTGAGGTTGCAGGCATCGTGGCCGGCACCTGAGGTGATGCGGCGATGCGAATAGCCGAGCATTTTTGCGGCGTTCTCCACCGCGTCCACCAGTTTGGGATCGAAATGGGTCGGCGGCTTGCGCCAGATCAGATCGAACTGGACATCGACCTTGCGCCGCGCCGCGATCTCAGCAATCGCCGCGCGCAAATCCTTATCCAGCGCATCCATGATCGCGGCATCGGCGCTGCGGCAATCCACCGTAAAGGCGATCTCACCGGGAATGACGTTGCGCGAGGGATTGGCGATCACGGCCTCGCCGACGGTTCCAACGGCCTTCGGGCCATGCTTCTTGGCGATACTCTCCATCGCCAGCACGATTTCCGACAGCGTCGCCAGCGCGTCGCGGCGCAGCGGCATCGGCGTCGAGCCGGCGTGGCTCTCGAAGCCGGTGATCTTGCCGTCGTACCACAACACGCCTTGGCCGGAATCGACCACGCCGATGGTCTTGTTCTCGGCCTCCAGGATCGGGCCCTGTTCGATATGCAGCTCGACGAAGCCAGAGAATTTTTGGCGACCCACCGGCGCGTCACCGCGATAGCCGATGCTATCAAGCGCCTCCGCCACCGTGACGCCCTCGGCATCCTTGCGCGACAGAATGTCGTCGGTGGTGAAATCGCCGACGTATGCGGCGGAAGCCATCATCGCCGGCGCGAACCGCGAGCCTTCCTCGTTGGTCCAGTTGCAGATGCAGATCGGCGTTTCGGTCTCGATGCCGGCATCGTTGAGCGTGCGCACCACTTCCAGCGCCGCCAGCGTGCCGAGCACGCCGTCATATTTTCCGCCGGTCGGTTGCGTATCGAGATGAGAGCCGAGCCCAACCGGCGGCTTCGACATGTCGCGGCCCTTGCGCAGGCCGAACATCGAGCCCAGCGCATCGACATGCACTTCGAGCCCTGCGGCCTCGCACCGCTCGCGGAACCAGTCGCGTACCTGCTTGTCTTCAGGCCCGAGCGTCAGCCGCCTTACGCCGCCTTTCGGCGTCGCGCCGAATTTGGCGGTTTCGTGAATCGTGCCCCACAGTCGGGCAGAATCGATTTGCAGGTTGGAAGCGATCTTGGTCATGCACTGTTCCGGAAGGTCAGGTAGCGGGCGGCGCGCTTGTTCATTCTTGTTCGGTTATTTTCAATGACGCGCCTGCGGCGTCGCGTCAACAATGACGCCGCCGCGGGCCAGGCTGGCCGCAAGTTCGACCACGCGCTCCACTGCGACCGTGTCGGGGGAGGCGAGCCAGCTTGCCGAAAACGTCAGCGGCGCCAACTGCAGATTGGTCGACAGCAATTGTAGCCGCCCGTTTGCCATGTCGTCCTCGACGATCGCGGTCGGTATCAGGGCGATGCCGAGACCTTCGATGGCCATGTGGATGACGGTTGCGAGCGAGGCGCTGGCATGCAGCCGTATGGGCGGCAGGTCGGGGCGGTTGAACAGGGAGCGCACGATTTCATAGGGCTGGGTACGGCGCGAAAACGTGATGATCGGGAACTTCGCCAGATCGTGCAGCGTCAGTTCCTGCTTGCCGAGGCCGAGCGAGGGGCTGGCCGTAAAACCCACCGGATAATCACACAGTGCCCGGTTGTTGACCATCGGCGCCGTCAGCGGGCCGAGTACGAAGGCGAGTTCGATCTCCTGCGCCAACAGCCGGTTGCGCAAATTCGAGGTGATGTCGACCTCGATCTCGAGCGAGAGGTTGGGATAGGCGTAATTGACGCTCTTGATCAGTTGCGGCAGCCAAGTGTGCACGATGGTTTCGGCGACACCAAGCCGCAGCACGCCGCGCATCGCCGAGCGATCGCCGACTACGGCGAGCATCTCGGAGCGCAGCCCGATCAGCTTCTCGGCATAAACCATCAATTGCCGTCCGCTCGGCGTCGGCAGCACCATGCGACGGTCGCGCTGCAAGAGCTTCACGCCCACCTCGCGTTCGAGCTGGGCGATCCGTTGCGAAATCGCCGGCTGCGTCGTGTTCAGCTTCTGGGCCGCGCCGCGGAAGCTGCCAAGCGTCACCACCCACATGAAAGTCTCAATTGCCTTGAAATCAGTCATGCACCCTCAGCCCGCAGATTGATAATTATGATTTATCGAACTTGATTAGAAAAGACGATTAGACATTATCATAGCCATATGCGGGAGTAGATGTCGATAAGAATGGAAGCGGGGACAACGATGACCGGCTTGGCGAGGACGGAAACTACGGGCCGCGATAGGCCAGATTTATCGCCCAGCGTGGCAGCTCGACATGCGTGCCGCAACGGCATGGCTACTCACACAGCGGGTGTGGCCAACGGCTTCGTCCAGGGCAATCTCGCGATCCTGCCCGAGAAGTTAGCGGCCGCGTTTCACCGGTTCTGTCAACTCAATCCCAAACCATGCCCGATCATCGGCATGTCCGACGTCGGCGACCCCCGCATTCCCGCGCTCGGCCTCGATCTCGATATCCGCACCGACCTGCCGCGCTATCGTATCTGGCGCGACGGCGAGGTGGTGGAGGAGCCGACCGACATCATGTCGCACTGGCGCGATGACCTCGTCGCCTTCGTGCTCGGCTGCTCGTTCTCCTTCGAAGAGGCGCTGCTGGAGGAAGGTCTTCCGATCCGCCATATCGAGCGCGATGTGCGCGTGCCGATGTTCCGCACCAATATCGCCTGCAGCCCCGCTGGTCCGTTTGCCGGGCCGATGGTGGTGACGATGCGGCCGTTCAAACCGGCGGATGCGATACGCGCGATACAGATCACCTCGCGTTTCCCGTCGGTGCACGGTGCGCCGGTCCATATCGGGCTTCCGCAATCGATCGGCATCGCCGACCTCGCCAAACCCGACTACGGGGATCCGGTGCCGGTGGAGGCCGACGAAATTCCGGTCTTCTGGGCTTGCGGCGTGACGCCGCAATCGGTGATCGCAGCCGCCAAGGTGCCGTTTGCGATTACGCATGCGCCCGGATTGATGCTGGTGACCGATCTCAGGAACAAAGCGCTTGCCGTGCTTTGATGCAGCCCGTGCTGCTCATTGAGGCTTTACCGTACCCTTCGCCCGTTTCATCGATAGTTGCCGACCCACAAAGGATATCGCCATGAACATCACGCGCCGTAACGTCTTGCTTGGAGCTACTGCTGCCGCTGCGCTCGGCCCGTTCGCCGCGCGCGCCCAAACGTCCGAAGTGGTGATCGGCGTGATCTATCCGTTCTCCGGCGCCAGTGCGCAGATGGGCGTCGACGCCCAGAAGTCGTTCGAGACTGCGCTCGACATCATCAACAAGAACCACGATTTCGATTTGCCGGTGGCGAAGGGCGAGGGATTGCCCGGCCTCGGCGGCGCCAAGATCCGCCTCGTCTTCGCCGACCATCAGGCCGACCCGCAGAAGGGTCGCGCCGAGACCGAGCGCCTGATCACCCAGGAAAAGGTCTGCGCCGTCATCGGCACCTATCAGAGCGCGGTTGCCGTCACCGTCAGCCAGATCTGCGAGCGTTACCAGGTCCCGTTCATCTCGGCGGACAATTCCTCGCCGAGCCTGCACAAGCGCGGCCTCAAATTCTATTTCCGCGCCGCTCCGCATGACGAGATGTTCTCGGCCGCGATGTTCAACTTCTTCGATGCGATGAAGAAGAAGGGCACCAAGATCGATACGCTGGCGCTGTTCCATGAGGATACCATCTTCGGCACCGACTCCGCCAACACCCAGCTCAAGCTGGCCTCCGAGCGTGGCTACAAGGTCATCTCCGATATCAAGTACCGCTCCAACTCGCCGTCCTTGTCGGCGGAAGTACAGCAGCTCAAGACGGCAAATGCCGACGTGCTGATGCCCTCGAGCTACACCACTGACGGCATCTTGCTGGTCAAGACCATGGCCGAGCTCGGCTACAAGCCGAACGCGATCGTGGCGCAGAACGCCGGCTTCTCCGAAAAGGCGCTGTATGATGCGGTCGGCGACAAGCTCGAAGGCGTGATTTCGCGCGGCAGCTTCTCGCTCGATCTCGCCGCCAAGCGGCCGATGGTCGGCAAGATCAACGCGATGTTCAAGGAGAAGTCGGGCAAGGATTTTAACGACCTCACCTCGCGCCAGTTCATGGGGTTGTTGGTGATGGCGGACGCCATCAATCGCGCCAAGTCGACCGACGGCGAGAAGATCCGCGAGGCGCTGGTCGCCACCGACATCCCGGGCGAGCAGACCATCATGCCCTGGAAGCGCGTCAAGTTCGACGAGCTGGGCCAGAACAACGACGCCGACCCGGTGCTGCTGCAATATATCGGCGGCAAGTTCGTCACCATCTTCCCGCCGCAGGCCGCCATCGCCGAAGCCGTCTGGCCGATGAAGCAAGGCTGACAGCGCCTGGGGGCGAGGAGGGGAATATAACAATGACTAGCAATCTCGCTTGCTCCGTCATTGCGAGCGCAGCGAAGCAATCCATCGCGCCACGAAAAGGAAGAATGGATTGCTTCGTCGCTTCGCTCCTCGCAATGACGAACTCTCCCGATAGCGTCCGCTCGGAGGAGCAACAAACATGACCGCCGAAACCATTATCCAAAGCCTGGCGAGCGGCCTGCTCATGGGCCTGCTTTACGGCCTCATCGCCGTCGGCCTCGCGCTGATCTTCGGGCTGATGGACGTCGTGAACTTCGCCCATGGCGAATTCCTGATGATCGCGATGTACGCGACGTTCTTCCTGTTCGTGTTCTTTGCGATCGATCCCTTGCTGTCGGCGCCGCTGGTCGCCGCCGCCCTGTTCGTGTTCGGGGCCGTCGTCTATCTATTAATTGTGCGCTTTGCGGTGCGTGCGAAAGCCAATGCCGGCATGGTGCAGATCTTCTCGACCTTTGGCCTCGCCATCGTCATGCGCGGGCTGGCGCAATACTTCTTCACGCCTGACTATCGCAGCGTCACCCATTCCTGGCTCGGCGGCAAAACCGTCTCGATCGCCGGGATCTACCTGCCGGTGCCGCAACTGGTCGGGGCGCTGGTGGCGATTGCGGCTTTTGGCGCGCTCTATCTCTTCATCAACCGCACCGATTTCGGCCGCGCGCTGGAAGCAACCCGCGAGGATGCCGGCGCGGTGGCGCTGGTCGGCATCGACAAGAACAAGGTGTTTGCGCTGGGCTGGGGCCTCGGCGCGGCGTTGGTTGGTCTGTCCGGGGCGGTCATGGCGATCTTCTTTTACATCTATCCCGATGTCGGCGCCTCGTTTGCGCTGATTGCCTATGTGACGGTGGCGCTCGGTGGCTTCGGCAGCGTGTTCGGCGCCTTCGCCGGCGGCATCATCGTCGGCCTCGTCGAGGCCACGACTGCCATGTTGCTGCCGCCGTCGCTCAAGGCGGTCGGCATCTATGCCGTCTATCTCCTTGTGGTTTTTGTCCGGCCGCGCGGCCTGTTCGGATCGATGTGATGGATACCGCTTTCGCAGAACGCCGCCGCCGCGACCTCATCGTCGCCGTTGTTCTCGCCGCGATTGCGGCCACCGTTCCGCTGTTCGTCAAAGACGTTTACGTCCAGAACATCATGGTGCTGACGCTGATGTGGGGTGCGTTGTCGCAAAGCTGGAACATCCTTTCCGGCTATTGCGGGCAGATCTCGCTCGGCCACGCGCTCTACTTCGGAATTGGGGCCTACACGACTGCGTTGCTGTTTACCAAATTCGGCGTGCTGCCATGGTTCGGCATGCTCGGCGGCGGGGTGATCTCCGCGCTGATTGCGATGGCGCTGGGCTATCCCTGTTTCCGGCTGCGCGGACATTACTTCGTCATCGCCACCATCGTCATTGCCGAAATCGGTTTGCTGCTGTTCCACAACTGGGATTGGGCTGGTGCTGCGATGGGCATCGAAATCCCGGCGCGTGGCGATAGCTGGCTGAAATTCCAGTTCCCACGCAGCAAGCTGCCATACTTTTACTTCGCGCTGGCGCTGGCTTGCGTCGCCTGGTTCGTCACCTGGTGGCTGGAGGATTCCAAATGGGGCTATTGGTGGCGCGCGGTGAAGGACAATCCGGAGGCGGCTGAAAGCCTCGGCGTCGACGTGTTCAATTCCAAGATGGGCGCGGCGGCGGTATCGGCGTTCCTCGTCGCAATCGGCGGCAGCTTCTATGCGCAGTTCGTCTACTTTATCGATCCCGAGAGCGTCATGGGCTTTCAGTTCTCGCTGCTGATGGCGTTGCCCGCGGTGCTGGGAGGCATCGGCACGCTGTGGGGGCCGATGCTGGGCGCGGTGATCCTGATCCCGCTCACCGAATTGACGCGGTCCTATGTCGGTGGGTCCGGCCGCGGTGTCGACCTGATCGTCTATGGCGGCCTGATCATTGCGATCTCGCTGGCGCGGCCGCAGGGGCTGATCGGCCTGTTCTCGTTCAAAGGCCTTGCAGGACTGTTTGCGCCCAAGCGCAAGGAGGCTGTCCGATGACGCCTCTTCTGGAAACCCGCGGCGTCTGGCAGCGTTTTGGCGGGCTGATCGCCAACAGCGACGTGTCGATTTCGGTCGGACGCGGCGAGATCGTCGGCCTGATCGGCCCGAACGGCGCCGGCAAGTCGACGCTGTTCAACCTAATCGCCGGCGTGCTGCCGCCGACGCAAGGCTCGATCATCTTTGACGGCGAGGATGTCACCGCGCTGCCGGCGGCGGAACGCTGCCAGCGCGGCATCGGCCGCACCTTCCAGGTCGTGAAAAGTTTTGAGACCATGACCGTGATCGACAACGTCATCGTCGGCGCGCTGGTCCGCACCACCGTGATGCGCGACGCCCGCCGCAAGGCGCATGAGGTGCTGGAATTCTGTGGCCTTGGCCCGCGCGCCAACGTGCTCGCCAGCGATCTGGTCCCGTCCGAAAAGCGCCGGCTCGAAGTGGCGCGGGCGCTGGCGACCGAGCCGAAACTGCTGCTGCTCGACGAAGTGCTCACGGGGCTTACGCCGGTCGAGGCCAAGACCGGCGTCGAACTGGTGCGCAAGGTGCGCGACACCGGCGTCACCGTGCTGATGGTCGAGCACGTCATGGAAATCGTGATGCCGCTGGTCGACCGCGCCATCGTGCTCGACCTCGGCAAGGTGCTGGTCGAGGGCAAGCCTGCGGACGTGGTTCGCGATCCGAAAGTCATCACCGCCTATCTGGGAGACCGTCATGCTGTCGGTGCATGAAGTCACCACCGCCTATCAGGGGCTAGTCGCGATCTCGGCGGTCTCGATCGAGGTGGCAAAGGGCGAAATCGTTTGCGTCGCCGGCGCCAACGGCGCCGGCAAGTCGACGCTGCTGAAATCGATTGCGGGCGCCGAGCGACCTCGCTCCGGCACCGTGTCGTTCGACGGAACGCGCATCGACGGCATGGCCCAGCACATCATCACCTCGCGCGGCATCGCCTATGTGCCGGAAAACCGCCGGCTGTTTCCGCGCCTCTCGGTGCGCGACAACTTAAGGCTCGGCAGTTATCTTTTTCGTAGCCAGTCCGATCGCGAGGCGCCGCTCGATCTCGTCTTCAAGCTGTTTCCGCGCCTGCAGGAGCGGCTGGAGCAGCGCGCCGAAACGCTCTCCGGCGGCGAGCAGCAGATGCTCGCCATCGGCCGCGCGCTGATGACCCGCCCGCGGCTACTCATGCTGGATGAGCCGTCGCAGGGCATCATGCCAAAGCTGGTCGACGAAATCTTCCAGGCGGTGAAACGCATCCGCGACGCCGGCATGACCGTGCTGATCGTCGAGCAGCGCATGTCCGAATGCCTCGAAATCGCCGACCGCGCCTACATCCTGCAAACCGGCCGCGTCCTGATGCAGGGCAGCGCGGCGGAGATCAGTGTCAATCCGGATGTAAGGAAGGCGTATCTGGGATTGTAGTTGCTTCGGAAAACGCAGGGCTCTCTCCACGTCATTGCGAGCGAAGCGAAAGCAATCCAGAATCCCTCCGCGACGGCAGTCTGGATTGCTTCGTCGCTACGCTCCTCGCAATGACGATCTCAAATCAGATCGCCGTAAAGATCCTTCCAGTCGGGGTTCAGGCCCTCAATCAGCGCCAGCTTCTTCGCGCGGCTGCCCGCCTTGATTTGCTTTTCGCGGGTAACGGCCTCGATCATGCTGCCGTGAAGTTCGTACCAAACCAGAATCTTGCACCCGTACTTTCTTGAAAACCCCGCAACCAGCCCTTCGCGATGTTCAAAAGCCCGTTTCGGCAGGTTGCTCGTTACGCCGGTATACAGTGTTCCGTTGCGGCGGCTTGCCATGATGTAGACGCAGGGCTGTTTCATCCGATTTTTCCGCTGATGTTCTTAAGGAGCGCAGCAATCAGTCTTTCCGTGGCCTCTGGATTGCTTCGCTTCGCTCGCAATTGTGCAAGTTCACTAATTCGCTGATTGGATCGCTCCTCTGGAGGACGATCCGATGCGCGATAACAGCTATGACCGGACGATTGAACGCAATTACCTGCAGAAGTGGCGGTTTCTGATCCCGGAATATGAGGCGGTCAAGGCGGGCCGATCGGCGGTGTTCAAGAGTGTTGGGGATTTCTACCGCCATCACGGAACCTGTTCGCAGACCTTCCGCAAGTATTACAACCGCTATCTGCAGAGCGGCGATGGAGCCGACCTGTTGCCGCGTCGTCGTGGGCCCAAATGGCGGGAACGGCGCGAGCCGAACGGGATCGAGGCCGAGATCATCGCTCAGCGCCAACGGGGGATGAACCGCTACGAGATCCATGCCGTCTTGCGTGAGCAGCGCGCCACAGTACCTTCGCCATCGACCATCTACCGGGTGCTGAAGCGCCATCAACTGAACCGCCGCACGCCGGCGATGCGCGAGGAGAAACGCCGCATTATCAAGGACAAGCTCGGGGAGCTCGGCCACGTCGATCTGCATCAATTGCCGCGCGACATGTTCCTCGCGCCACCCCCTGTCACGCCCTACATCATCTGCCTGATCGACAGCTGCTCGCGCCTGGCCTGGGCCGAGGTGCTGACCTCCAAGAAGGCGCTTCCGGTGATGTTCAAGACGCTGAAGATGATCAATACTCTCAACGTCACTTACGGACTGATCTTCGCCGAGATTCTGTCCGACAACGGGGCCGAGTTCGCCTCCCGCAACACCCCTCAGGAGCATCCCTTCGAGGCCATGCTGCTCGAACTCGGCATCAAGCATCGCTACACCAGGCCCTACCGGCCGCAAACCAATGGCAAGGTCGAGCGCTTCTGGCGAACCCTCGAAGAGGACGTCATCGAGGGCGCAACCTTCGACAATCTCGACCACTTCGCCAAAGAGCTGTTCGAGTACCTGATCTACTACAATAACCACAGGCCTCATCAGGCCCTTGCAGGGCTGACCCCGAAGGCCTTTGCAGCCACCAAGACCACCGCGATCCAATCAGCGAATTAGTGAACATCGACAGCAATGACGGGGAGAGGCTAGTCGTGCCCATGCTCGGGCAGCGCCAACCCAAACACCTTGACCAAATCCTTCACCTGCGCCGGCGACAGATACCTTGGGTTCAGTCCGCGCAGCAGCAGATAGAGCTTCGCCGTCTCTTCCAGTTCCTCCATCGCGAACACCGCCGCTTCGAGCGTGTCACCCGAAACCACCGGGCCGTGATTGGCGAGCAGCACGGAGGAGTACTTCCCCGCCAGCCCCTTGATGGCGTCGGCGACGGCCGGATCACCGGGCCGATAGTAGGGCACGAGCGCGGTGTGGCCGCATTTCATCACGTAATAGGCCGTCATCGGCGGCAGCGCGGCGCGGGGGTCGATCTCGGGCAGCATCGACAGCGCCACCGAATGGGTCGAATGCAGATGCACGACCGCGCGCGCCGCGCCACGGGTCTGGTAGAGGGCTGTGTGCAGCGGCACTTCCTTGGTGGGCGCATCGCCGGATACCAGCCGTCCGTCGGGCCCGAGCCGCGACATCCGCGCCGGATCAAGAAAGCCGAGCGACGCATTGGTCGGCGTCACCAGCCAGCCGCCGTCGTCGAGCTTCACGCTGATATTGCCGGAGGAGCCCGGCGTCAGCCCGCGCTCGAACAGCGAGCGGCCGAAGCGGCAGATTTCCTCGCGGAGCCTTGTTTCGCTCATGGACCGACCTCTTTTCCGCCTTGTCTCACGCTTTGGCAGCGCGGCCAAGCCGTGATACGCAAGGCGCCAAGCCGCCGGCCGAATGGCCGCTGAACAGAAACCATCGAGGAACCGCCGCATGCCAGAATCCGCTAAACCGCGCGTCGCCGTCATCGGGCTGGGCTCGATGGGTTTTGGCATGGCGACCTCGCTGCGCCGCGCGGGGCTAGAGGTCACCGGGTGCGACGTCTCGGCTGACACGGTCAAGCGGTTCGTCGCCGAGGGCGGCAAGGGTGCCGCGACGCCGGCGGAAGCGGCAAAATCGGCCGACATCGTCGTCAGCGTCGTCGTCAACGCCGCGCAAACCGAGACCATTCTGTTCGGCGCCAAGGGCGTCGCTGAAACGCTGGCGAAAGGCGCGGTATTTATTTCCTCCGCCACCATGGACCCCGACGTAGCACGGCGTCTCGCCAAACAGTTGGAAGAATCCGGCCGGCACTACCTAGACGCGCCAATTTCCGGCGGCGCACAGCGCGCGGCGCAGGGCGAACTCACCATCCTCGCATCCGGCAGTCCGGCCGCCTTTGCCAAAGCCCGTCCAGCGCTGGACGCGATGGCGGCAAAACTCTACGAGCTCGGTGATGCCGCCGGGCAGGGTGCGGCGTTCAAGATGATCAACCAGTTGCTGGCCGGTGTGCACATCGCCGCCGCTTCCGAGGCCATCGCGTTCGCTGCCAAGCAGGGCCTCGACATCCGAAAAGTCTACGAGGTGATCACGGCCTCGGCCGGCAATTCCTGGATGTTCGAGAACCGCATGCCGCACGTGCTCGACGGCGATTATGCGCCGCGCAGCGCGGTCGATATCTTCGTCAAGGATCTCGGCATCATCCAGGACATGGCACGCTCGGCGAAATTCCCGGTGCCGGTTTCGGCTGCCGCCTTGCAGATGTTCCTGATGACGTCAGCCGCCGGCATGGGCCGCGACGATGATGCCTCGGTCGCGCGGATGTATGCAAAAGTCACTGGCACGCATCTGCCGGGCGAGCCGAAGTAAGAGCAAGATCAAGAAGGGGACCGTAGATGCCGCGCTTTGCCGCCAATCTCTCCATGATGTTCACCGAGGTCCCGTTTCTCGACCGCTTCGATGCGGCGGCGCAGGCGGGCTTCACCGCGGTCGAATTTCTGTTTCCCTACGACCATCCCGCAGAGGCCGTCGGCGAACGGTTGAAAAAGAACGGCCTGACGCAAGCGTTGTTCAATTTGCCGCCGGGCAATTGGGACGCCGGCGAAAAGGGCTTTGCCGCGCTGCCGGAGCGCTTTGACGATCTCAAGCGAAGCCTGGAGACCGCACTGCCTTACGCGAAGGCGACCGGCGTCAAGCGGCTGCATCTGATGGCGGGCATCGCCGATCGCAGCAGCACGAAGGCCGTCGAACAATTCTACAAGTCGGTGGCATGGGCAGCCGAGTTCTACGCGCCCCATGGCCTCGACGTCGTGATCGAGCCGATCAATCCGCGCAACGTGCCTGGCTATTTTCTCAACGATTTTTCCTTCGCGCGCGACCTGATTACCGAGCTGAAAATCCCAAATCTCAAACTGCAGTTCGACATCTATCACTGCCAGATCATTCACGGCGACGTCACCATGCGGTTGCGCGAGATGATGCCGATAACAGGCCATGTCCAGATCGCCAGCATTCCCTCGCGCAATGAGCCTGACGGCGAAGAGCTGAACTATCCGTTCCTGTTCACCGAGCTCGACCGGCTCGGCTATGGCGGTTTCGTCGGCTGCGAATACAACCCGCGCGGCAAGACCACCGATGGCCTCGGCTGGTTCAAGCCCTATGCCGGAGCAAAACCGTGAAACTGTCCCTTGGCTGTATTGCCGACGACTACACCGGCGCTTCCGATCTCGCCAACACGCTGACGCGTCAGGGCTTGCGCACGGTGCAGACCATCGGCGTGCCATCAGACGATCTTGCGCTCCCCGACGTCGATGCGGTGGTGGTGTCGCTCAAGAGCCGCTCGATCGAGGCTGATGTTGCGGTCGAGCGTTCGCGCGCCGCCGAAAAATGGCTGCGTGGCCGCGGCGCCGGCCACGTGTTGTTCAAGATCTGCTCGACCTTCGATTCCACCGACGCCGGCAATATCGGTCCGGTGATGGACACGCTGCGCGCCGACTGCGACGAGGCGATTGTGCTGGTGACGCCGGCCTTTCCGGAAACCGGCCGCACCGTCTATCAGGGCAATCTGTTCGTGGGCTCCGTGCCGCTGAACGAAAGCCCGCTGAAGGATCATCCGCTCAATCCGATGCATGATTCCAATCTGGTGCGGGTGCTGGCGCGCCAGAGCCGGACCCAGGTCGGACTGGTCGATCTCGCGACCCTCACGCGCGGCGCGGAGGCGGTTCGCGGACGTCTCGCTGAGCTGGCGGGAAAGGGTATCGGCGCGGCCATCATCGATGCGGTCTTTGACCGCGATCTGGAAACCATCGGCGCCGTCGCGCTGGATCACCGCCTGTCCGTCGGCGCGTCCGGCATCGGTCTCGGCCTTGCGCGCGCGCTGGTCGCCTCCGGCAAGGTCAAAGCGGCTTCCGCGGGCGCGGTCTCCGGCACGCCGGTCGGTGGACCGGCTGCGTGCCTTGCGGGGAGCTGCTCGCAAGCGACGTTGGCGCAGATTGCCAATGCCGAAAAGACCATGGCCGTGCTGCATCTCGATCCCGAGCAGATCATCGCGGGGCCGGCAGAGGCGCGCCGGGCGCTGGCCTGGGCGAGCGACCGAATCAGCGATGGTCCAATCCTGATCGCCAGCAGCTCGACGCCGGACCAGGTTGCAGCTCTGCAATCTCGGCATGGCCGCGATGCAGCCGGACATGCCATCGAGCAGGCGATGGCCGATATCGCCGAAGGCCTGGTGCGCACCGGCGTGCGGCGACTGGTGGTCGCCGGTGGTGAAACTTCGGGCGCCGTCGTCGATCGGCTGAGGATTCCGGGCTTTCTCGTCGGCGAAGAAATCGCTGCAGGCGTGCCGGTTTTGCGCGCGGTCGGCGCCGAGGACGGCGAGATGCTGCTCGCACTGAAATCAGGCAATTTCGGCGGGACGGAATTTTTCTCCGATGCATTGAAGCTGATGCGCTGATCGCCTCAAGCCGACATTCATTTCCTGGTGAGAACTGTCGCGTAGGTATTTGTACCGACGCGAATTAACTCAACTTGAGGACGCGTCGGGTTTGATATCCGCCAGGCATCCTTCCTTTCCAAAATCCGGGCCTTTTCCCAGGCGGCGTTTCGCGTGCCCAAAATAAGAGATTCCACCCATGCTCGCCCGCTATTCGATCCGCACCAAGATCATCACCGTGGTCGCCTTCCTGCTCGTCGCGATGGCGGGCATGGGTCTGCTCGCGGTGAAGAACATGCGCGCCATCAATGCCAACACGGTCGATATCGCGACCAACTGGATGCCGAGTATCCGCGTGCTGGGCGACCTGCGCGCCGGCACCATCACCTACCGCAACGTGATCCGCGAGCATATGCTGTCCGAGACGCTGGAAGAGAAGCTGGCGATGGAAAAGACACTCGCCACCGTCATCGAGAGCAACACCAAGATCCGCGCTGCCTATGAGCCGCTGATCACCTCGGCGGAGGAGCGCGCGCTGTATGCCGAATGGTCGAGGCTGTGGGACAAATATCGGAAGGGCACCCAGGAGGTCATGGAACTGTCGCGCAAGGCGGCTGGGAATATCCCGACCGAAGCCCACGACCTGAATACCACGACCGTCAACAAGATCAGCCTCGATGCCGACGCCGTCCTGAAGAAGAGCATCGATCTGAACAATGCAGGCGCGGACAAGGCGGCAAGGGAGGCGGCCGACAGCTACACCGCCGCTCTCATGATGCTTGCCCTGATCCTCGGTGGCGCCGTCATGATCGGCATCGGCATCAGCGTCTATCTGGTTCGCGACGTCTCGCGCGGCATTGCTTCGATCGTCACGCCGATGCAGGCGCTGGGTAAGGGCGACCTGAGCGCCGAGGTGCCGCACCAGGGCGAGAAGACCGAAATCGGCGCGATGGCCGATACCTTGCAGGTGTTCAAGGAAGCGCTCATTGCCAAGAAAGCGGCCGACGAGGCTGCTGACGCCGACGCCGAAGCCAAGATCGAGCGCGGCCGGCGGGTCGATGGCATCACCCGCAACTTCGAAAGCGTGATCGGCGAGATCGTGCAGACGGTATCCTCGGCTTCGACGCAGCTCGAAGCGTCGGCCGGCACGCTGTCGGCGACCGCCGAGCGCTCGCAGACGCTGACCTCGGCCGTCGCCTCGGCTTCCGGCGAAGCCTCCGCCAACGTCCAGTCGGTGGCCTCGGCGACCGAAGAGCTTTCTTCCTCGGTCACCGAGATCGGCCGCCAGGTGCAGGCGTCGGCGCGGATGGCGACCGACGCAGTCGGTCAGGCCCGCGTCACCAACGACCGGGTCAGCGAATTGTCCAAGGCAGCGGGCCGGATCGGCGACGTCGTCGAACTCATCAACACCATCGCCGGCCAGACCAACCTGCTGGCGCTCAACGCCACCATCGAGGCGGCGCGCGCCGGTGAGGCCGGTCGTGGCTTTGCGGTCGTGGCGTCGGAGGTCAAGGCGCTGGCCGAACAGACGGCAAAGGCCACCGGCGAGATCAGCCAGCAAATTGCCGGTATCCAGGGCGCGACCCAGGATTCTGTTAGCGCGATCAAGGAAATCAGCGGCACCATCGAAAGGTTGGCGGAAATCTCCTCGGCGATTGCGGCCGCCGTGGAAGAGCAGGGCGCTGCGACCCAGGAAATCTCCCGCAACGTGCAGCAGGCCGCCCGCGGCACCCATCAGGTCTCCACCAACATCACCGATGTGCAGCGCGGCGCCAGCGAGACCGGTGCGGCCTCCTCGCAGGTGCTGTCGGCGGCGCAGTCGCTCTCGGGCGATAGCCAGCGCCTCCGGCGCGAGGTCGGCAAGTTTCTGGAGTCGGTCCGGGCAGCCTGACAACCGCCGGCCGTCGACGAAGGGGCCCGGCTCGCTGAAAGCGCGCCGGGCCTTTTCGCGTCTGACGCGAAGATTGAGGGGCTGCAACCCGGTTGGATGCCCGTAATTTCACGCAAGCGGAAATTAACCGGTCCCCGCTACGCTGCGCCGCATCTTCAGGGATTCGCGCGCGAGGGTTGCCGGTTCCTTTGCGTCGTAAAAATTCCGCATCCGGAAAACTGATTCAGAAGAAATTGGGGTCGTCGACATGATCAAGCTCAACCGTATCGGATACAAACTGGGCTTGGCCGGGGCGGTTGGCGTCCTGCTGGCGATCGGCATGGTCGCCAACCAGATGGTCACCGAATCGAGGATCGAGGAAGCCAGCGAGCGCGCCGCCGGGTCGCAGCAGGTGGCCGACAACTCGCTCTCCGCCCATATCGACCTGCGCAAGATTCAGCTTGCTGCCGGCAATGTCAGGCTGGCGAGGACTTCCGCCGAGGTCGAGAAGACCGTTGCCGATTTGCAGCGCTACAAGGCGAGCGGGGCGAAGGAGTTGGAGGCGGCGCTGACGATGGCGCAGCGGCCGGACGCCAGGGAACGGCTGCAGAAGATCAAGACTTTGATGGATGGCTTTACCGCCGCCGTGGAAGATCTCGCCAAGGCGCAGATCACGCTGCTGGCGCAGATCGACAAGCGCTCGGTCATCTCGGAAGAATGGACCAAGGCGGTCGATGCCCAGTTGAAGTTGCCGGCCATGGCGAAGTTGGACAACCGCCTCGAGATCGAGCGTTTGCTGTTTCAGGCCGATGGAAAGGTGAACGCGTTGCGGGCTGCTGCCTGGAAGCTCGGCGCAACCGGCGATGCCAACCTGGTCTCGGAGATGGCCAAGACCGAGGCCTCGCTGAAGGACGTGTTCAACAAACTGCGGGGCGAGGCCGATGACCGGGAATTGTTGGTCGTGGTCAGCAACCTTTCCTCGACCGTCAAGCGCTTCCTGGCCGCCAATGAGGAAGCGGTAAAGACCGAGCAGCTCAAAAACGACATCATCGCCAACCGCACCGTCAAGGCCGCCGCAGATGTCGCCGATCTGATGGAAACAACCGTCGAGGCCGCGCAAAAGGATGCCAGGACTTCCAAGGACGAGGTCATGGCCGATACCGAGCGCGCCAACCGCATCAACCTGATCATGGCGATCATCGTCGTCGCGTCGCTGATCGCCTCGGTGGCATTCTCCTTCCTCGGGGTCGCGCGTCCAATGACGCGGCTGAACGGTGCGCTGGGCGAGATGGCCGGCGGCAATCTCGACGTTGAGATTCCCGGCGCCGACCGTGGCGACGAAATCGGCGATCTCGCCAAGACGGTGACCGTCATTCGCGAGAACGCCGAGCACAAGGCGCGTGAGGAAGCCGAAGCCAAGGTTCAGCAGGATCTGATCGCGGCGCAGCGGCGCAAGGCCGAGATGATCAAGCTCGCCGACGATTTCGAAGGTGCGGTCGGCAATATCGTCGAGACCGTGTCATCGGCGTCGACCCAGCTCGAAGCCGCCGCCGGGACGCTGACGACGACTGCCGAACGTGCCCAGGAATTGACCACGATGGTGGCGGCGGCTTCCGAGGAAGCCTCCACCAATGTGCAGTCGGTGGCTTCCTCCACCGAGGAGATGGCGTCGTCGATTACCGAGATCGGCCGTCAAGTTCAGGAATCGGCGCGGATGGCCAATGAGGCCGTCGATCAGGCCCGCACCACCAATGACCGGGTCAGCGAATTGTCGAAGGCGGCGGCCCGCATCGGCGCGGTGGTCGAACTCATCAACACCATCGCCGAACAGACCAATTTGCTGGCGCTCAACGCCACCATCGAGGCCGCCCGTGCTGGCGACGCCGGCCGCGGCTTCGCCGTCGTGGCATCTGAGGTAAAGGCGCTGGCGGAACAAACCTCGAAGGCGACCGGCGAGATCGGCCAGCAGATCACCGGCATTCAGGCCGCGACGGAGGAGTCCGTCGGTGCGATCCAGGCGATCAGCTCCACGATCGAGAAGCTGTCGGAAATATCCTCGACCATTGCGGCCGCGGTGGAAGAGCAGGGTGCCGCAACCCAGGAAATCTCCCGCAACGTGCAACAGGCGGCCCGCGGCACCCAGCAGGTCTCCGCCAACATCACCGACGTGCAGCGCGGGGCCGGCGAGACCGGATCGGCCTCGACGCAGGTGCTCTCTTCGGCCCAGTCGCTGTCGTCGGACTCCAACCGCCTCAAGCTCGAGGTCGGCAAGTTCCTGAACTCGGTACGGGCGGCGTAGGCAGCCGCCACACCGCAGACACTTACGAAGGCCCGCCCCTGATCCGGTGCGGGCCTTTTGTCGTTCGGAATCGATGGGATGGACTGGCCGCGGTCCTGGTTAATAAAACCCCGTATATCTACTGAGCACAAAATTAACGGGTAGAAAGCGCCTGACATATACGATTCCGCGCAGTGGGGCTGACGACCACCGTCGTCGCGTGGGAGATCAAGCATGTTTGGAATGATAAGCCGGGCCAAGCTGACGGTTGGCCGAAAGATCTATGCCCTCATCTGCCTGAGCTTTGCCGGGCTCTTGGGCATCGCCTTTCTCGACTCCCGCGAACTGGCATCGAGCCTGAATCAGCAGAAGCAGATCGAGCTGCGCCACCTCGGCGATCTCGCACTCGGCATCATCAAGGAAGAGCATGCCGCGGCCCAGAAGGGCAACGTTTCCGACGCCGATGCCCAGAAGCGGGCGATGGCGCGGATCGGGGCGCTCAGGTACGGCAACAACGACTATTACTGGATCAACGACATGCATCCGAAAATGGTGATGCATCCGATCAGGCCGGAGATGAACGGCAACGATCTTTCGTCCTACAAGGATCCCAACGGCAAGCTGTTGTTCGTCGATTTCGTCAATACCGTCAGAAAGGACGGCTCCGGCTTTGTTCCCTACGAATGGCCGAAGCCCGGCTTCGACAAGCCGCAACCGAAATTGTCCTACGTGGTCGGCTTCGCCCCGTGGAACTGGGTCGTCGGCACCGGTGTCTACATCGACGACCTGACGGCGCAGACCTGGGCCTCGACCCAGCGCTCGCTGATCGTTGCCGGCGTAGTCCTGCTGTTTACACTCGTGGTGTCGATCTTCGTGGCGCGTAGCGTCACCGGTCCGCTGCAGCGGATGACGATTGCAATGAACGATCTCGCCAGCGGCAACCTTGCCGTCGAGGTGCCCGGCATCGGGCGCGGCGATGAGGTTGGCGAGATGGCCAAGGCCGTCGAAGTGTTCAAGAGCAATGCCATCGCCCGCCAGTCGCTGGAGGTCGAGCAGCACGCGGCCGAGACCCGCGCCGTGGCGAGCCGCAAGGCGGACATGAACAAGATGGCCAACGATTTCGAGGCGGCGGTCGGCCAGATCGTCGAAGCCGTATCGTCGGCGTCCAGCCAGCTCGAGGTCTCGGCGGGCACGCTGACGTCGACCGCGGAACGCGCGCAGGAACTCGCGACAACGGTCGCTTCGGCCTCCGAGGAAGCCTCGACCAACGTGCAGTCGGTGGCGTCGGCCACCGAAGAGATGGCGTCATCCGTCACCGAGATCAGCCGCCAGGTGCAGGAATCGGCACGGATGGCCAACGACGCCGTGGAGCAGGCGCGCACGACCAATGACCGCGTCAGCGAATTGTCGAAGGCGGCAACCCGCATCGGCGACGTCGTCGAGCTGATCAACACCATCGCCGGCCAGACCAACCTGCTGGCGCTCAACGCCACCATCGAGGCGGCGCGCGCCGGCGAGGCCGGCCGCGGTTTTGCGGTCGTGGCTTCCGAAGTGAAGGCGCTGGCGGAACAGACCGCGAAGGCAACCGGCGAGATCGGACAACAAATCACCGGCATCCAGGCGGCAACGCAGGAGTCGGTGAACGCGATCCAGGCCATCAGTGGCACGATTGAAAAACTGTCGGAGATTTCGTCGACGATTGCGGCGGCCGTGGAAGAGCAGGGCGCCGCGACGCAGGAAATCTCCCGCAACGTGCAGCAGGCGGCCATGGGCACCCAGCAGGTGTCCTCCAACATTACCGACGTGCAGCGTGGCGCCAGCGAAACCGGATCGGCGTCTTCGCAGGTGCTCGCGGCAGCGCAATCGCTGTCAGGCGACTCGAACCGCCTCAAGCTCGAGGTCGGCCGCTTTCTCGACTCGGTGCGGGCGGCCTGATCTTCGTACCTGCTATTCGGTTCGAAGCCGGTTCCTGATGCCCGGCTTCGCGATCGCTGGCGATCCGAATCAGAAACGCGACTTGCCATGAGCCGTCGGCTTTTCGGCTGCAAGAGGAGCGATAAACATCCCTAGATCGTAAAATTGCGATTGCGGCATGTGCCGTTCGATCGCCCTGAGCGAAACTGGGATAAAATGTGGCGAATGAACTTCCTAAGGCGGGAAAAAGTGGTAATACGCGGAGGTATCGTGACGATCTGAACCTCTGACATGTGTTCTGCGTCAAAGAAGATGAGCCAGGACTCAACACGCTTCATCCAAAGGGGAGGCGCATCGAGGCACCCACCCGCCATGGTCAAGTTGCGCACACGATCCTTCTCAATCCCGGCTAGCGCTCTTTTTCGTTGTTGCGACGATCGCTGCCGACGGCTCGGATGACCGCCGCGTGTCGTTGCTCGATGACCTTGTTGAGTCTGAGTTCGTAAAGATTAGCCGGTCTCTGGACGTCGATCGTTTCCGGAGCATCGAAGGACTGGGCGATGCCAAGAGCATTCCGCTCGACGCCAAGGACTTTGCCGCCGCTTTCGCCTCGCTGAAGCTGAAGTCCTGTTCGGTCCATCTGCAGCGGACGTTCCCTCGAATTCTGCAGATGCAGTATTCCACGACCGGCGCGATCGTCGGCTTCACGATGGACGATGCGGCTTCGTTGATCATCAACGGCGTTGAAGCCCGCGCGCCGGCCTTGCTCCTGGTCAAGGGTACCGCGACGTGTGAGATCGTGGAGCAGCGGGCCAATCTGGTGGCGCTTGTGAATTTTGCTTCCATCGACGATCGCGGCTGGCCAGGCGATGCCGATAGCGCTCAACTGATCGCGACGCTGCCAGATAGATGCGAGGCGCTCCGGGTGACGGTTCGCGATGTCCTGACGCTCGCTTCGCATTCGCCCGATAGCTTCGCACAGCCGAACGTGATCGAGCATGTTGAAGAATCGATTCTGCAGGCGATCGATCTGGCGATGGCTGCGGCATCGCCCACACCCGAAGCCAAGCGCCTGAGCCTGAGCCATTATCTGGCGCTGGTCCGAAAGCTCGATGAGTTCGTGGCCGATAGTGCCGGCAGGACGTTGTACAGCGCCGACGTGGCGCGGCAACTCGGCGTCTCCGTGCGGACGCTGCATAACGCCGTGGTTGCCATTCGCGGCATGAGCATGCACCGCTACATGCGGCTGCGGCGGCTGTGGAACGTCCGACAACAACTGGTGCGCGGCGCGTCGGTGCAGTCGGTGAAGGCGGTCGCGCTCGCGAACGGCTTCTGGCACATGGGCGAGTTCACCGCGCTCTATCGCGAGTTGTTTGGCGAAACACCGCAGCAGACGCTGTCGGCAGCGCGCAGGCAGACGGGCGATCCGGCATGATGGAGCTAAAGCGCGCCGCGCTTCCGTAATACTACCAATTCCCGGACCGTCCCGCCTTAGACGCCGGTTAACCATCGTATGAAAGCCTGACGGTCATGGGTGCCGCTCTGTGGCTATGCCGCCGCAGGAGCCCTTCGTTCGCAACGAACCGGCTCGTCCCAAATTGGCCCGGCACTTCTTCACCGTGATCCCGCCCTGCGGGAAATAACGGCAGCGCTGTGATTTCCCCAGGGTCGTTTCATTTTGAAGGATGCAAAGCCATGTCCCGTTTTATCCTGAACTTGTCGATCGGCGCCAAGCTCGGCATCGCCTCGGGGCTCGGCGTTCTGCTCGTCGCCGCGATGGTGATCACCCAGATGCGCGCCAACAGTTCACTGCGCGACGCCGATACCCGCAAGTCGGAGCAGCAGACGGTCGCGCGGGAAGCGGTAGGTGCGAAGGCGTCAATTCGCGGCATGCAGACCGGCGTGCGCGATCTTCGCCTCGTCAACAGTTCGGCGGACCTGCAGAAAGCGAATGACTATCTGGCGGCCCGGCTCAAGTCGGTGAACGGATTTGCCGACGAGATGCTGCGTCTGTCCCATTCCAGCGAAAATCGGGCACGCATCGAGAAGCTCAAGACGCGGGCGGCGGACTACGCCAAGGCAGCCCAGCAGATCGCCGCAGTCCGTGGTGAAGCGATTGCCGCCGCGGGTGGCGGTTCCGATGCCGCCGCGCGCGTCGCGGAGTTGAACGAAGAAGCCATCCGCGTTGCGCGGGAAGTCACGCTGCCGATCGCGGCCGAGCTCGAAGCGCTCGCCAACCAGATTGCCGATTTCAGCAAGCGTCGCGTGGAGGAGGAAGCCGCGCAGGCGGCCCAGGAGATGACCTCGGCCGAACGCCAATCCATGATCGTCGGCTTCTGCACGATCCTTCTCTTGATCGGCACGTCCGTGTTTTCCTTATTCACGATTGCTCGCCCGATGCGGGGATTGAGCGCTTCGATGGAGGAACTCGCCGGCGGCAATTTCGCCGTCGTGCTGCCCGGGCTTGGCCGCAAGGACGAACTCGGCGCGGTCGCGGGCGCCGTCGAGAAGTTCAAAGTCGTCTCCGAGCAGAAAGCTCGTGACGAGGCCGAAGCCAAGATGAAGCAGGACCAGGTCGCGGCCCAGCAGCGCAAGGCCGATATGGTCCGACTTGCCGATTCGTTCGAGGCAGCCGTCGGCGAGATCGTCGAGACCGTGTCGTCGGCGTCTACCGAACTCGAAGCTTCCGCCGGCACGCTGACGGCAACCGCCGAGCGCGCCCAGCAGGTGACCACGATGGTGGCCGCGGCCTCGGAAGAGGCGTCCACGAATGTGCAATCGGTTGCGTCAGCGACGGAAGAGTTGTCTTCCTCGGTCAACGAGATCAGCCGTCAGGTGCAGGAATCGGCGCGAATGGCGGGTGAAGCCGTCGACCAGGCGCGCGTCACCAACGATCGCGTCAGCGAATTGTCGAAGGCGGCAGCACGCATCGGCGACGTCGTCGAACTCATCAACACCATTGCAGGCCAGACCAACCTGCTGGCGCTCAACGCGACCATCGAGGCGGCGCGCGCGGGCGAAGCCGGCCGCGGCTTTGCGGTCGTGGCGTCGGAAGTGAAGGCGCTCGCCGAACAGACCGCCAAGGCCACCGGCGAGATCAGTCAGCAGATATCAGGCATCCAGGGCGCTACTCACGAATCCGTCGGCGCGATCAAGGAAATCAGCGGCACCATCGAACGGCTGGCCGAGATCGCCGCGACCATCGCCGCGGCGGTGGAAGAGCAGGGCGCGGCGACCCAGGAAATCTCCCGCAACGTGCAGCAGGCGGCCGACGGCACCCAGCAGGTTTCGGCCAACATCACCGACGTGCAACGCGGCGCCAGCGAGACCGGCTCGGCTTCCGCGCAGGTGCTTTCGGCGGCACAGTCGCTCTCGGCCGACTCGAACCGCCTCAAGCTCGAGGTCGGCAAGTTCCTCGATACGGTGCGGGCGGCGTGAGGGGCTACGATGTTTTCGTGCCCCGGACGCAGCGCAGCACGCACTAAACGGTAGGGTGGGCAAAGGCGCGCTTAGCGCCGTGCCCACCATCTATCAACAGATCGCGTCGTGAATGGTGGGCACGCTTCGCTTTGCCCACCCTACATTCTGTGCGCTGCACCGCGTCCGGGACACGAGAACTATCCTGCCCGCCACTCCAGCACGCCATCATCCGCGGCAACGATATCGCCGACCGACCCCACCGGCGTCCGATCCAGGCTCAGCAGATGCTTGAGCGTCGCTGCGTCACCAGCGGGCACACGCGCCAACGCCCGCGCATCCTGCTCGGTGCGCAGCATCACCACGCCGTGCTCGACCTCACCCTTGCCCTTGTAGATCACGGTAAAGCTCTCGACTTTGCCCTTGCCTGAGGCGTCGGTGACGAAGTCCGGCACCGTGCGCCGATGGCGGTCGGCCTCGGCCTGCACGCTGGTGTCCTGCGCGAGCGGCCCCTTCGGCACCTCGCGCGACAATACCAGTCCGTGATGCTTGGTGACAAAGCCGCCCTGGCCGTAGAGCAGGCCGAGCTTGTCGCCTTCGCGCAGTTTCCGCACCATCGCAATAGCCGCGTGCGTCATGTAGGTGTTGAGCGGCGCGCCAAAGAAGGTGAGGCCGCCGGTCACCGTCGGCTGCACGTCGGGGCCCAAGCCCAGCGTCCGCCGCGCCATCTTCGGCACGCAGGGAAAGCAGCTATAGAGCTCGATGGCATCGAATTTCCTGCCGTCGCCCTCGACCAGGTCCATCACCGCCTTCAGCACCGCGTTCTGCGGATGGCTTTCATAGAACTGGTCGCGCACCAGATAGTCGCGCGGCTCCTCCGCCGACGCGCCGCCGATCGGATAGACCAGCCGCTCCTCGGCTACGCCGGCCGCGCGCGCTTTCGCCAGCGAGGTCAGCAAGACGGCCCCGCCCATGTTGACGGTCGGATTGGCCACCATCAGTTTTGTGTACGGCCAGGCGATCAGCCGGTTCTCCGGCGTTGGCGTGATGATCTCTTCAGGTGCAAAACGCTTCTTCAGCCACGAATTTGGATTTTCTGACGCCACTTTCGAATAGGTCGACCACAGCGCGCCGGATTCGGCGAGCGCCTCGCGCGGCGTCTGGCCCCAATGCGCTGAGGTGGCGGATTCGTAGAGCGGATAGACGGTGATGGGGCGGAACACCCCAAGCTTCACCGCCATCGGCTTCTGAAACGCCGCACCGCGCTTCGGCTCCTCGACGTCATGGGCGAACGGCGTCCATGGCAGGGCGATGCCGCCGCGCTCGGCCTTGGTTGCGGTGGATTGCGCTTCCGCGCCGCAGACCACCGCCACGCTGCACTCGCCGCGCGCGATGCGCTTTGCGGCTTCGTGAATGTAGCGGATCGGGCTCTCGCCGCCGACCGGGCCGTAATAGCAATGCGCTGGCGCAGCACCAAGCTTTGCTGCGAGCTGCTTCTCGGGATCGCGGTAACGCCAGCTCAGGAAATTGACGACGTCGAGCGAGCCGAGTTCGCCGAGCAGCTTTGCGCCGCTATCGGCTTCCGCGCGCCGCACCGCCTGTTCGAGCAGCGCCAGCGGTTCGAGGCCAGCGGCGATGTCCTTGGGCCGGTCGACGATTTCGCCGACGCCGACGATGACGGGAATGCGGTCTTCGGGGAGGGGGGAGTTCGACATTTTTTCTTGTTTCGCTTTCTAGTCTCGTAGGGTGGGCAAAGGCGCGCTTGCGCCGTGCCCACCATCTAGCTTCTTGCTCGGAAGTGGTGGGCACGCTTTCGCTTTGCCCACCCTACGGGAGGTTCGCCGTCACTCCTCCATCAGCATGTTCATATGCTCCACCGCGTCGGCAAAATCTTCCTTGAATTCCTGCACCACGGCGCCGGCCGACTTCACGCTGTCGATCAGGCCGACGCCCTGGCCGACGAAGTAAGTCACGAGGTCGCGCGCCTGCACATTGCCGGCGGCGGCCGCGCGGTCGATCGAATTGAAGGCGTCGCGGCTGATGATGCTTTGCAGCGGCATCGGCAAGGCGCCGGGGCTGTCCGGTCCGCGGTCCCATGCATCGGTCCACACCGACCGCAATTGTCGTGCCGGCTTGCCGGTGCGGCCCTTGGAGCGGACGGCGTCGCGGGAGGATGCCGCGATCATCTTCTCGCGGAAAATTTCCGTGGTCTCCGATTCCACCGTCGCCAGCCACACCGAGCCGGTCCAGGCGCCGGCCGCACCCATCGCCATGCAGGCCGCCATCTGCCTGCCTGTCATGATGCCGCCTGCGGCCAGCACCGGCACGTCACGGACCGGCTTGATCGCCTTGATTACCTCGGGCACCAGCACCATGGTCGAGACCTCGCCGCAATGGCCGCCGGCCTCGGTGCCTTGCGCAACCAAAATATCGACGCCGGCAGCGACCTGCCTCAACGCATGTTCTTTCGAGCCCACGAGCGCCGCCACCGGCACGCCATGCTTGCGGCCCATGTCGATCATCTGCTTCGGCGGCACGCCAAGCGCGTTCGCAATCAGCTTGATCGGATGGCGAAACGAGACCTCGAGCACGTCAAGCGCGCGCTGCGCGTCAAACGGCTGCGGCTGGTTGTCGGCGACATTGCTCGTCGTCAACTCGACGCCGTATTTCTTCAGCAGGTTGCGGGTGAAATCGCGATGCTGCGACGAAATCCGCGCCTCCAGGCTCTTCCAGGTGACGTCCTTCTCGCCCGCGGTCGAAATGTTTTCAGGGATCAGCACGTCGAGCCCGTAGGGCTTGCCATCGGTGTGATCGTCGATCCATTTCAATTCCTGTTCGATCGTCTCGGGCGAATGCGCGGTCGCGCCCAATACGCCAAACCCGCCGGCGCGGCTGACGGCGGCAACGACGTCGCGGCAATGGCTGAAGGCGAGCAGGGGGAATTCAATTCCCAGCATGTCGCAGATTGGCGATTTCATGGTGACCTCCCAGCGGCAGCATTCCGGATTGCTGCTCGGCTTTCCGCGCGACGCTAGCCCATCGGAGGCTTGCATGCCAAGCGGTCTCACTCCTCATCCTGAGGAGGGCTTGCAATTCCATCTCGCAAAATATGCAGGGCACGGCCGCCGATTTGCGTCTTGCGCTTTGGCGCTATCGATAGAATGCTGCACGCAACCAACATAATTTTCAGGGAGCCCGTTTTCATGTCCGCCATGCCGTCCGCCGCCGCCAAATCCCCTGCTACCTACGACGTCGTCGTGGTTGGCGCGGGCTTTGCCGGCATGTACATGCTGCACCGCTTGCGCGGGCAGGGGATGACGGCGCGGGTCTACGAGCAGGGCTCGGGCGTCGGCGGCACCTGGTACTGGAACCGCTATCCCGGCGCGCGCTGCGACGTCGAGAGCATGCAGTATTCCTATTCGTTCTCGGAAGAGCTGCAGCAGGAGTGGGACTGGAGCGAGCGCTATGCACCGCAGCCGGAGATTTTGAAATACGCCAACCACGTTGCCGACCGTTTCGATCTGCGAAGGGACATCCAGTTCGACACCCGTGTCGATCGTGCCGAGTTCAACGAGGCGACCTCCCTCTGGTCGGTAACGACTTCGGACGGCAAAACGGTGTCGGCAAAATTCGTCGTGCTCGCTACCGGCTGCCTGTCGAACGCGCGGATGCCCGACATCAAGGGTCTCGGTCGGTTCAAGGGCAAGGTCTACCACACCGGCCACTGGCCGCATGAGGAAGTCGATTTCACCGGCCAGCGCGTCGGCGTCATCGGTACGGGATCGTCGGGGATTCAGTCGGTGCCGGTCATCGCCGAACAGGCCAGCCATCTGACGGTATTTCAGCGCACCGCGAATTTCTCGATTCCCGCCCGCAATGCGCCGCTGACGGAACAGGATCGGCAAAAATTCCGCGCCAACTATCCCGAGATCCGGCGCTTCGCCCGCGAGATCGCGAAGAACGGCATCTACACCGAGATGCCCGACCGCGGCGCACTCGATGACGGCGACAACGAGCGCCGTACGAAGTACGAGGCGCGCTGGAATCACGGCGGGCTTACCTTCATGTCGGTCTACAACAATCTTGCGCTCGACAAGACCGCCAACGACACCGCTGCGAATTTCGTCCGCGAGAAGATCGCCGGGATCGTCAAGGACCCGGAAACGGCAAAACTATTGCAGCCGAACAACCATCCGATCGGCTCAAAACGCATTTGCATCGACACCGATTATTTCGCGACCTTCAACCGCCCACACGTGACGCTGGTCGACATCAAGTCGAATCCGATTGAAGAGATCACCGAAAACGCCGTGCGCGTGGCCGGCAAAAACTACGAAGTCGACGCTTTGGTGTTGGCGACCGGTTTTGATGCCATGACGGGATCGGTGGCGAAGATCGATATCAAAGGCCGCGACGGCCAGACGCTTAATCAAAAATGGGCCGCGGGCCCGCGCACCTATCTCGGCTTGATGAGCGCGGGCTTTCCCAACCTCTTTATCGTCACCGGCCCCGGCAGTCCGTCGGTGCTGTCCAACATGATCGTGTCGATCGAGCAGCATGTCGACTGGATCACCGACTGCCTCGCTTACATGCGCGATCGCGGGCTCGACACGATGGAAGCCGCCACCGAAGCCGAGGACAAATGGGTCGCCCATGTCAACGAGGTCGCTTCCAGCACGCTCTATCCGCAGGCCAATTCCTGGTACATGGGCGCCAACGTCCCGGGCAAGCCGCGCATCTTCATGCCCTATATCGGCGGCGTCGGCCCCTACCGGCAGATCTGCAACGAGGTCGCGGCCAAAGGCTATCAAGGATTTGTGATGGAGCGGGCTTCGGTGCCGCGCAAGGTGGCAGCGTCGTAAACCGCTCCCGTAGGGTGGGCAAAGCGACTTGTCCGCTGTAGCTCAACGAGCGAAGGCGGAAGCGTGCCCATCTTGCGGCGCGGCATGAATGGTGGGCACGGCGCAAGTGCGCCTTTGCCCACCCTACAGCCTATACCGCAGCCGCCGCGCCAACACCTCAACAAATCGATCGACATCGGCCTCGTCATTATAGACGTGGGGCGAGATGCGCATGCGCCCGAGGCGCGGTGCGACATAGACGCCTTCGCTCGCCAATCCTTCGACGAGGCCCGCCGGCATTCCGCCCTTGAAGGCGAGGCTCAATACATGCGGCGCCCGCAGGTGAGGTTCGAGAACGTGGACGCCGACGCCGCGCACGGCTTGCGCGATCCGCTCCGTCAGCATCGTGAGACGTTGCACAATGGCCGGCGCGCCCCAGTCAGCCATCATCTCCATGCCGATCGAGGCCATCTCCATCGAGATGAAATGGTCGCGCTCGCCCATGTCGAAGCGCCGCGCATCGGGAACATAACTGAGATCGGTGAAATAGACAGCGTTATCGGCGCGCACGTTGCAACGGCCGGACGCGGTCTGCTCAAGCGGGATACCGCCTTGATGACGTTTGGCAACATAGAGAAAGGCGCGGCCGTAAGGGCCGAGCAGCCATTTGTAGGTCGGGAAGATCACAAAATCCGGGTCGAGACGCTTCACGTCGGTCGTCAGCACGCCAATGCTGTGCGTCGCGTCGACAAGGAAGGCGGCGCCCCGCTGCCGCAGAGCCGCGCCGACTTTGTCGACATCGATCAACCCGCCGTCCGACCAGTGCATTGATGAGATCGAGGCCAGGCTGACCGGCGGAGCGCCGGATCGCTCGATGCTTCCGAGAACCGCCGCCGTCCAGTCGCCATCGTCAGGTTGCCGCACCGTCTCGACGGTGAACCCTTCTTTCTCGGCCCGCGTCTGCCATTCGAGCACCGGCGAGGAATGATCGTTCTCCAGCACGATCACGCGCGTGCCGCGGGCGATCGGCAGCATCTTCGCGGCGGTCGCAACGCCGTAACTGATCGAGGAAATCAGCGCGATATCGGCGGCTTCGGCATTGATCAGCCGGGCGGCAGCAAGGCGCGCGCGTTCATGCTGCTGATTGGCGAAGGAAGCCTCTAGCGTCCACGGCGTGCCCTTGCGGAGAACCGCGGCGCGGCCGGCCTCCAGCGTTCGAAGCGGCAGCGGGCTGTAAGAGGCGGCGTTCAGGTAGCAGATCTGGCGCGGTATCTCGAACAGGGCGCGCTGTGATGGGAGCATGTGGATGGTCTCTTTGCTGGCGACACCTCCATTATGACCGATCTCGATTACACCAGCCACAGCAGCATTGCTCCGAGTACACTTCCCTCGTGCAATCAAGGCAGGCGTGGCATGGCGCATTCCTCCCCTGACTTTTGCGCGCTTTTTGTTCTGTTGCGGTGCTGATACGAAGCCCTACATGGATTACGCCGGCCACCGCGCGACAGATCACGCAATCGCGAGACGCCGAAGAAGCCTGGAGCCAACCCTAATGACCGACGCCCCCGTTAACGATCCCGCCGAATACGTCCCGCCAAAAGTCTGGACCTGGAACAAGGAAAGCGGCGGCCGGTTCGCCGCCATCAATCGCCCGATCGCAGGCCCTACGCATGAGGCGGAGCTGCCGGTCGGCCGCCATCCGTTCCAGCTCTACTCGCTGGCTACTCCCAACGGCGTCAAGGTCACGGTCATGTTCGAGGAGTTGCTTGCGGCTGGCCACAGCGGCGCTGAATACGACGCCTGGCTGATCAAGATCGACGGCAATCAGTTCGGCAGCGGCTTTGTCGCAGTCAATCCAAACTCGAAGATCCCCGCACTGATGGATCGCAGCGGACCGACGCCGATCCGGGTGTTTGAATCAGGCGCGATCCTGATGCATCTCGCCGAAAAGTTCGGTGCGTTTTTGCCGGCGGGCGGCGCGGCGCGGGCCGAATGCCTGTCGTGGCTGTTCTGGCAGATGGGCAGCGCGCCGTATCTCGGCGGCGGCTTCGGCCATTTTTACGCTTATGCGCCGACCAAGATCGAGTACGCCATCGACCGCTACGCCATGGAGGTGAAGCGCCAGCTCGACGTGCTCAATCGGCGTTTGGCCGACAACGAATATCTCGCAGGGAGCGAATACACGATCGCCGACATGGCGACCTGGCCATGGTACGGCGCGCTGGCCAAGGGCCTGGTCTACGGCGCCGGCGAATTCCTCTCGGTACACGAATACAAGAACGTGCAGCGCTGGACCGACGCGATCGCCAAGCGCCCGGCGGTGAAGCGTGGGCGCATGGTCAACCGCATCTCCGGCGATCCGGCAAGCCAGTTGCACGAGCGGCACGAGGCAAGCGATTTCGATACCAGGACGCAGGACAAGATCGGCGAGCCCGCGCAGGGGTGAGGCGAGGGCAGGGGATTTCTTCGCCAGTCGAATGCGCGGAGGCACCGCCTCCGCACGGGGACTCTCGATAAACAACCAACAAAGGTCCCGCGCGCCCAACAGGGCAGAGGAAAAACCGCCATGAGCTTTTTCGAAAAAGGCCCAGTCCGCATCCACTACGAGGAAGCCGGCTCCGGCTTTCCGCTGCTCCTGATCGCCGGCGGCGGATTGAATTCGAACATCTCCGGCATCACCGGCGACTATCCGCCCTTCAACGCCATCAAGGAATTCGGCAACGAATACCGCTGCATCGCCTACGACCTGCGCAACGCGCCGCCCGGCCAATCCACCGGCCCGCTCGAGATCGAGCGCCCCTGGGATTCCCACACCGACGACCAACTCGCCTTGATGGATCACCTCGGCTTTGAAAAATTCATGGTGCTGGGTTTTTGCATCGGCGGCCCCTTGATCTGGAATCTGATCAAGCGCGCGCCGGATCGCGTCGCCGCCGCCGTATTGGCGATGCCGTCAGGCTCGCGTCCCGAAATGCGCGACCTGTTTTACAATAACAACATGACCGGCTGGGCGCCGGAACTGACAAAACGCCGGCTCGACATCACGATGGAGCAGGCAGAAAAATTCCTGACCCGGATGTATCGCACCGATCCCGATTTCGTCTTCACCGTGACGCGCGATTTCGTCCGCCAATGCCAGACGCCGGTGCTGATCCTGCCCGACGACATCCCGGCCCATCCTTACGCGGTCGCTATGGAAAGCGCGATGCTGGCGCCGAACGCGGAGGTCAGCCTGTTTCCGTGGAAAGAGCCGAAAGAGCGGGTGCCGCTCGCGGTGCGGCAGATCCGGTCTTTCCTGCGTGCGCATAGGCCAAGCCGAGATTCGTAGGGTGGGCAAAGCGAAGCGTGCCCACCATTAGCGCCGCAGATCGGCGAGAGATGGTGGGCATGGCGCAAGTGCGCCTTTGCCCACCCTACAAATTAGACCGCCGCCTTCGCCCCTTCCGCCGGCGGAAACACCACGCGGTCGTCGGTCCGGCAATAACGGTCCGCGAACATGCGGCCGATCGGGTGATAGCGCTCCATGTGCACGCGCATCGCGGCGTGGTCCCATAATTCGTCGCGGATATGGAAGTGGATGCCTTCGCCCATCACCAACAGCCGGTCGCCGTTGACGTCGATCTCCTTCCAGGTCTTGCACTCCATCGCAAACGGCGCATCCGCCAGCCGCGGTACGGTGATTTTGGTCGAGGGCGCCAGTTTGAGATCGAGATAGTCCGGCTCGCCGACCTCGGGCGGAAAATCACCGCTGCTTTCATGCATCGCCCGCGCCAAGGGCTCGTCGGTCATGTTGACGACGAACTCGTTAGTCCGCCGGATGTTGATCACGGTATCCTTGACGCGGCCGTCGGGCCGCAGATTGGCGGCAAACATGCAGAGCGGCGGATCCTCGCAGAACACGTTGAAGAAGCTGAACGGCGCCGCGTTGACCACGCCGGTCAGACCGATCGTCGTCACCCACGCGATCGGCCGCGGCAGCACGAAGGAGGTGAGCACCTTGTAGCGCTCGCGGGGTTTTAAGTCGCTGGGGTCGTATTGCATGCAAGGGGCTCCGCGTAGGGTGGGCAAAGCGCAGCGTGCCCACCACTCAGTGCGGGCGCTAGTAGCGGTGGGCACGGCGCTTGCACGCCTTTGCCCACCCTACGACAGCTCAGGTTACGGCATGCTCAGTTCATGCCTTCCGACCACCATCCAGTGCACCTCGTCCGGACCGTCGGCGAAGCGGAGGTGGCGGACGTCCTGGTACATCTCGCCGAGCGGGCTCCACTGCGAAATGCCGGTGGCGCCGTGCATCTGGATCGCCTGGTCGATGATCTTGCAGGTACGCTCCGGCACCATGGCCTTGACCATGCTGACCCAGATCCGCGCCTCCTTGTTGCCGAGCACGTCCATCGCTTTCGCGGCTTTCAGCACCATCAGGCGCATCGCCTCGATCTCGCAGCGCGCCTGCGCGATGATCTGCAAGTTGCCGCCGAGATGGGCGATCTTCTTGCCGAAGGCTTCGCGGGTGAGCCCGCGCGACACCATCAGGTCGAGCGCCTTTTCCGCCTTGCCGATGGTGCGCATGCAGTGATGGATGCGGCCCGGTCCGAGGCGGACTTGCGAGATTTCAAAGCCGCGGCCTTCGCCGAGCAAAATGTTCTCCTTCGGCACCCGGCAATTGTTGAATCGCAGATGCATGTGGCCGCGCGGCGCGTGGTCGTGGCCGAACACGTGCATCGGGCCCAAAATCTCGACGCCGGGGGTGTCGATCGGCACGAGGATCTGCGACTGCTGCTTGCTCGGCGGCGCATCGGGATTGGTCTTCACCATCACGATCATGATCTTACAGCGCGGATCGCCGGCGCCGGAGATGTAATACTTCTCGCCGTTGATCACCCATTCGTCGCCGACGAGTTTTGCCGTGGTGGAAATATTCTTGGCGTCGGAGGAGGCAACGTTGGGTTCGGTCATCGCGTAGGCCGAGCGGATTTCGCCTGCAAGCAGCGGCTTCAGCCACTTCTCCTTCTGCTCCTTGGTGCCGACGCGCTCCAGCACCTCCATGTTGCCGGTATCGGGCGCCGAGCAGTTCATGGTCTCCGACGCCAGCGGATTCTTCGCCAGTTCAACCGCGATATAGGCGTAGTCGAGATTCTTCAGGCCTTCGCCGGTCTCGGCATCAGGCAAAAAGAAATTCCACAGGCCTTCTTCCTTGGCCCTGTCCTTGGCCTTCTGCAGCACCGCGAGTTGCTCCGGCGTAAAGCTCCAGCGGTCCTTCTTGCCCTCGCCGAGCCGCATGAACTCGACCGACATCGGATCGACGGTCTCGCGGATGAATTTCTTGACGTGCTCGTAGAGCGGACGAACCTCGTCCGACATGCGCAAATCGTTGAGTTCTTCGCCCGGGTTTAGATTATAGGTCGTCGTCCGCGGGATGTAGGCGTGTTTCATGGATATTCCTCCCATTTGCGCAAAGATCGCGGGCGCGCTCGGCTCGTTGGCCGGCAATGTAGACGGGAGGAGAGGGCTTGTACAAGCGCGGGCAATGGGAGACGATTTTCCGTCTCATGGGAAGCCGGATGGTCCCCCCATAACTTACCTTCGTGTCCCTCTCATTTGCGCCGGGCCTTCTGATCGAAGGCGCCGAGCACCGCGAGCGTCATGGCGGTGACGCCGGTTTCGATGGTCGGTTTCGGCACCGGCGCGAACAGCGGCGAATGATTGGACGGTATCGGTGGCCCGCCGTTGCGTGCTGCGTCGATACGTTCCTGGTCATAGACGCCGATGTTGAACATCATCGATGGCACGCCTGCGCCGGCGAATTCGGAGAAATCCTCGCTTGCGGTCGTCGGCGGCGAAAGCTTGAACTTATCGCCGAATGCCGCCTTCAGCACGTCGGCGGTAGCCGCGACCACATCCGGATCGTTCATGACGGGCTTGGTGCCCTCGACGATCCTGATGTCGGGAGCGGGAGCGTCCGACATCGCCGCGGCCGCCTTTGCCGTCCGTTCGATCCCGGCATGTAGTTTGGCGCGAACCTCGGGCTTGTAGGAGCGAATGGTGCCGGAGAGCCGCACCGAGTCGGGGATGATATTTGGAGCGGTGCCACCGTGAATGGCGCCGATGCTCACGACACCGAATTCGGCCGGGTCCTTTTCGCGGCTGATCACGCTTTGCACTTCGACAATGAAGCGCGCCGCTATCCCCACGGGGTCGACGGTCGTGTGCGGCGCCGAGCCGTGACCGCCGCGGCCGTGGAATGTTATATCGAGGCCGTCGGCGGCGGACGAGCCGACTCCGGTACGATAGAAGCCCGTGCCATGAGGGAACGGACCGGCATGCAGGGCAAACGCGATGTCGGGCTTGGGAAAGCGCGAGAACAGGCCATCGCCAATCATGGCGCGCGCGCCGGCCACGATTTCTTCCGCCGGCTGGGCGGTGAACATCAGCGTGCCGCGCCACTGCTCCTTCAGGCCAAGCAGCGTCTTCGCCGTTCCGACCCAGCTCGCCATGTGGATGTCGTGGCCGCAGCTATGGGCGACGAACACCTCCCGCCCCATCCAATTGGTCTTGGCGCGGCTCGCATAGTCGAGGCCGGTCTTCTCCTCCATCGGCAGGGCGTCGAGCTCGGTGCGCACCATGATGGTGGGGCCCTCGCCATTCCGGTACATGGCGACCAGTCCGGTCTTGCCGACATTTTCGGTGACGTCGAAACCGAGTGCGCGCATTTCCGCAGCAAGCCTGGCGGCGGTCTTCACTTCCTGAAACGCAAGCTCAGGATGGGCGTGGATTTCCTTGTAGAGCGCGTCGAGCTTTGGATAATCGCTTGCAAGCGAAGTCTCGATCGCCTTCTTGAGACTGGTAACATCGAGCTCTGCGTAGGCAGGCAGCAGGCTGGCCGCAAACAGTGCGGCGGACGCCGCGAGGGATCTGACAAATCGACTCATGGGCATGGCCCCTGATTGCGTTGCAGGCGTCTAGGTGGGTTAGCCGAAGGCGTAACCCACCTATCCGCAAAGTAAAGATGGTGGGTTACGGCTTCGCCTAACCCACCCTACGACCTACGCCGGCAGCCGGTGCATCGCGCAGATCTTGTTGCCGTCGAGATCGCGCAAATAAGCGAGATAGAGTTTGCCTGCGCTGCCTTCGCGGATGCCCGGCGGATTTTCGCAGGTCGTTCCGCCATTGGCGATGCCGGCCGCGTGCCATGCGTCGGCCTGTTCGGCCGAGTCGGCCGCAAAGCCGATGGTGCCGCCATTGGCGGGCGTCGCGGGCTGGCCGTTGATCGGCTTGGTCACCGAGAATATCCCGGTCTTGGTGATGTAGAAAATGCGGTGGCCGTCGACCCGTGCCGGCCGCACACCGAGGGTGCCGAGCAATGCGTCATAGAACGCCTTGGCCTTGTCGAGGTCGTTGGTGCCGATCATCACATGCGAAAACATTTCTTCAATTTCCTCCCAGTTTTTCCGGACGAACATTTTCCGAACAAACGCAAATTGCTTGCCACTTCGCTTTCCCGGCCGCCTCATCACGCTGCCCGTTGCCGGGCAATGTAGACGGCGGCGCGGGCGTTCTACAAGCAGCCCCGTCCGGTAGCCGAAAAGCCACGCGATCCCACCGGATTACGGATCGTTAATCCGGCTGGCGCGTTGGTTCCTGTCGCCAAACGCGGCGCCTCGACGCACCCCGGCATCTTGAAGCGGTCTCGGGTGAGTTCCTACCTCTGGGATGCCAGCCCGGCGTATCCGCCGCGGGCGGCAAGGAGACGACAATGAGCTATTTTAAGACTGCCATTCTGTTGGCCGGTCTGACCGGCCTCTTCATGGGCGTCGGCTATCTGATCGGCGGCGCCACCGGTGCCACGATCGCGCTCGTGATCGCGGCTGCGACCAATCTTTTCGCCTACTGGAATTCGGACCGCATGGTGCTGTCGATGTACGGCGCCCATGAGGTCGACCAGCGCACGGCGCCTGACCTCTTCAATCTCGTGGCTGAACTCGCCGGCCGCGCCGGCCTGCCGATGCCGCGCGTGTTCCTGATGGACGAGCCGCAGCCCAACGCCTTCGCCACCGGCCGCAATCCGCAGAACGCGGCGGTCGCCGTGACCACGGGTCTGGTGCAGTCGGTCAGCCGCGAAGAACTCGCGGGCGTGATCGCGCACGAGCTCGCGCATATCAAAAATCACGATACGCTGCTGATGACCATCACCGCGACCATCGCCGGTGCGGTCTCGATGCTGGCGCAGTTCGGCATGTTCTTTGGCGGCAACCGCGACAACGGTCCCGGCATCATCGGATCGATTGCCATGATGATCCTGGCCCCGCTCGGCGCCATGCTGGTGCAGATGGCGATCAGCCGGACCCGCGAATACGCTGCCGACGATCTCGGCGCGCGCATTTGCGGCCAGCCGATGTGGCTTGCGTCCGCTCTGGCCAAGATCGCCAATGCCGCGCATGTGGTTCCGAATCCGGAAGCGGAGCGCAATCCGGCGACGGCGCACATGTTCATCATCAACCCGTTGTCGGGGCAGGGCATGGACAATCTCTTCACGACGCACCCCTCGACCGAGAACCGCATCGCCGCGTTGCAGCAGCTCGCGGCGGAGCTTGGCGCGCAGGGCGGCACGCTCTCCGCCAACGCGCGCGCCAACTATCCGGGCCGCGGCCCATGGGGCCGGACTTCTACCTCACGCGGCCCGTGGGGATAAAATGACCGCATAGGGTGGGCAAAGGCGCGCATGCGCCGTGCCCACCATCTCTCACCGATCGCGCTGCTTGATGGTGGGCACGCTTCGCTTTGCCCACCCTACGAACTGCGGCAACGCGACGCGACGGCAAAGCATGTCGCGAGAAGGCCGCTTCATATTCAGTTGTCATCCCCGCGAAGGCGGGGATCCAGTATTCCAGAGACAGCAGTGATTGAGCCGAGACGCCGCGGCGTACTGGATGCCCCGCCTTTGCGGGGCATGACAAGTCTTGGTAGGGCCGCGCATCTCGAACCACGAGGCCCATTACGTCACCACAGCCAATCTCAAAACGCCGTATACCCGCCATCGATCACAAAGCAATCCGCCGTATGATACGACGATGCCTTGCTCATGATGTACACCGCGATGCCGCCGAAATCGCTCGGCTCGCCGAAGCGGCGCACTGGAATGCGCGGCATCACGTTGGCGACGAATTTGTCGTTGGCCATCAACCCCGACGTCATGTCGCTCTTGATCCAGCCGGGCAGGATCGCGTTGGCGGTGACGCCGTAGCGCGCCAGCTCGACCGCGAGCGCGCGGCACAGCGCGTTCAGCGCCGCCTTGGTGCCGGCGTAGTGCTCGTTGCGCGCGGTGCCGAACAAGGACGCCAGGCTCGAGGTCGCAACCAGCCGGCCGAATTTGTCGCCGGCGTCCGCACGTTCGGTCATGTGGCGGGCGGCGGCCTGAAACACGTGGAAGACGCCGTCGAGATTGGTCGCGAACATTTTTCGCCATTCCTCCTCGGTGCGGTCGATAAAGGCGCGCCGTCCGCCGCCGCCGATACCGGCATTGGCAAAGCAGCCATCGACACGGCCGAACGTATCGAGCGTCGCCTTCATCGCGGCCTTGACGGAGGCGGGGTCGGAGACGTCGCAGATTTGCGTATGCACCTTGCCGGGTCCGGCCGACATGGTTGTCGCCGCGCTCTTGTTCTTGTCGCCATTGCGGCCCCAGATCGAGACGTTGCAGCCTTGCGCGTTCAGCGCCTGCGCAATGCCGAGGCCGATGCCGCCATTGCCGCCGGTGATGACGGCCGTGCGGCCGGTGAGGTCAAAGATGCTCATTGGATGTTTCCATTTTGTTTGGCAACAGAGTTGCGCCCTGCGGCGGGCAGATGGTCTGGCGCAAGCATGGACAACGCCGCCAGGAAAATCAAATATGGACCAAGACATCGTCCGGTCTTCCGCGCAGCGAAATAGCGCGTAAACACAAGTTAAGAGGAAACAATGCAGTTCAAGCACGTCACGCTCGATTTCGATGGCGCGGTCGCCGTTCTCAAGCTCGACCATCAGGAGGTCATGAACGCGGTCTCGATGGACATGCTGGGCGGGCTTGGCGAAGCGCTCGATGCGATCGAGGAGAAGCGAGAGGAGGTGCGCTGCCTCGTGCTGACCGGCGCTGGACGCGCCTTCTGTACCGGCGCCAATCTGCAGGGCCGCAACAACCAGAAGCCCGGCAAGAGCAATGCCGGGCAATCGCTGGAAATCGGTTTTCATCCGTTCCTGCGGCGGCTGCGCCGGCTGCATTGCCCGATCGTCACGGCCGTCAACGGTCCCGCCGCGGGCGCCGGCATGAGCTTTGCGCTGATGGGCGACATGATCCTCTGCGCCCGCTCGTCCTATTTCCTGCAGGCGTTCCGGCGCATCGGCCTAGTGCCGGACTGCGGCTCGACCTGGCTGTTGCCGCGCATGATCGGCAAGGCGCGCTCAGTCGAACTGTCGCTGATGGGCGAACGGTTGCCGGCTGAGAAGGCGTTGGAATGGGGCCTCGTCAACCGCGTCTATGACGATGCTGACTTGATGGAGGAGGCGATGAAGCTCGCGCATGAGCTCGCCAATGGCCCGACCATCGCGCTGTCGCTGATCCGAAAGCTCTACTGGGACAGCCCGGAGAATTCCTTCGAGGAGCAGCTCAACCTCGAATTCGAATCGCAACGCATCGCCGGCGCGGCTGATGATTTCAAGGAAGGCGTCAGCGCCTTCCTTGAAAAGCGTCCCGCCAAGTTCAGGGGCAAATGATCGAGGAGCAACTCGGGCGCTGCGTCGCCTCCTGGTATCCGGGAGCGACCGGCGTGACTGGGGCCGCCAAGCTCTCCGGCGGCGCCAGCCAGGAGACCTGGACGTTCGATATCGTGCATCCGAGCGGCAATGTTGGCGCCATCCTGCGCCGCGCGCCGCTGGGCTATGGCGCGTCGCCGGGGCGGGCCGCCGGCCTGGATGCCGAGGCGACGCTGATGCAATTGGCACATGACGCCGGCCTGCCTTCGCCGCGCGTGATGCATGTGCTGAAGCCGGAGGACGAACTCGGCCGCGGCTTCATCATGCAACGCATCGAGGGCGAGACCATCGCGCGCAAGATCCTGCGAGATGAGCAATTCGCCAAGGCGCGGCCGATCCTGGCGCGGCAGTTGGGCCGCGTGATCGCCGGCATTCACGGCTTAGCCCCAGCGAAACTGCCGAAATTGCGCGAGATGAGCGCGACGAAGGAGATCGCCGACCTCGAGCGGGAATACCGCAGCTTCAACTGGCCGCGGCCGGTGTTCGAGCTGGCGCTACGCTGGCTGCGTGAGCGCGATCCCGGACCGTCGCAGGAGGTGACGCTGGTGCATGGCGATTTTCGCCACGGCAACCTGATCATCGGCGCCGATGGCGTCCGTGCGGTGCTGGACTGGGAGCTCGCGCATGTCGGCGATCCGATGGAAGACTTGGGGTGGATCTGCGTCAACTCCTGGCGCTTCGGCGAGATCGACAAGCCGGTCGGAGGTTTCGGGACGCGGGAGGAATTGTTCGCCGGATACGAGGGAGCCGGCCGCAAGGTCGATCCTGATCGTGTGATGTTCTGGGAAGTGATGGGCACGCTGCGCTGGGGCATTATGTGCTGCGGCATGATGCAGCGTTTCCGGCAAGGCCCCGACCATTCGATGGAACGCGCCATGATCGGGCGGCGCTCGTCGGAGACTGAGATCGACTTGCTGCGGTTGCTGGCACCGAGAGGAGGGTGAGATGCAAGACGAACCGACACCTACCGAACTGGTCAAGGCCGTCGCGGATTTCCTTCGCAACGAAATCGCACCTGAGATCAAGGGCCATAACGCCTTCAAGCTCCGCGTCGGCATCAACGCGCTCGACCTGGTGACGCGGCAATTGTCGCTGGAGCAGGGCAGCGACGCAGCGGAGACCGCGCGGCTGAAGCAGTTGCTCGGCATGGATGGTGCGTTGATCGAGTTGAATCGCGCGCTGTGCGAGAAGATCGCCAGAGGCGAAGTCGATCTGCAAACGCCGGGGCTAGCAGAACATCTCTGGCAGACGACGATGGATAAGCTCGCCGTCGATCAGCCGAATTACGCGTCCTACAAGAGGGAGCTGGGGAAACCGTAGGATGGGTAGAGCGAAGCGAAACCCATCATGCATCAACGGCCGAACGATGGGTTTCGCTGCGCTCTACCCATCCTACGAGGCTGAGCGGAATCTCTGTGGCGTTCCCCGGACGCAGCGCAGCGCCATAAGCGCGTTTACGCGCGTCTTCGACACGCTATGGCGGTGCGCTGCAGAGCCGGGGTCCATTCGCGGCGACGTGGGTCCCGGCTCTGCGGAGCGGCGCTACGCGCCGCACCGCGTCCGGGACACGAGGATGTCACCGCCCCAGCCATTTCGGCGGACGCTTCTCCGCAAACGCCTTCGGTCCCTCGATGTAATCCTGCGAGGCCGCCATCGCCTTCACGGCCGGGTATTCGCGCTGCTCGGCGATCGCGTGTTCCAGCGACACTTCGAGGCCGCGCTGGATCGCCTGCTTGGAGGCGCGGATCGACATCGGCGAGTTCTTGCAGATCGTCTCCGCCCAGCGCTCCGCCGCGGCGAGCGCTTCGCCGGCCGGAACCACCTCGTTGACGAAGCCGAGCTCAAGTCCCTCCTTGGCCGAGACGTGGCGCGCGGTGAGGATCATGCCCATGGCGCGCTTCAGCCCGATCTGCCGCGGCAGCCGGTGCACGCCGCCGGCAAGCGCGGCAAGGCCGACGCGCGGCTCGGGCAGGGCGAAGGTCGCATTCTCCGAGGCAATGATGAGATCGCAGGCCAGCGCGATCTCGAAGCCGCCGCCCATCGCGACGCCGTTGACGGCGGCGATGATCGGTTTGTCGCAGTCAAAGCGCGAGGTGAGGCCGGCGAAGCCGCCCTTGTCCCAGCCGCGTTTTCCGCCGGCCGCCTGCCATTTCAAATCGTTGCCGGCGCAGAACGCCTTGTCGCCGGCGCCGGTGACGATCGCCACCCATTGCGCAGGGTCCGCGGAAAAATCGTCGAACACCTTGTTGAGCTCGAAATGCGCGTCGATATGCAACGCATTGTACACTTCCGGCCGTGACAGCGTGATGATCGTGATCGGCCCCTTGCGTGTCACCTTGGAGAATTTCAGGTCCATGTTTGCTCCCGTTTGGATTTTCTGCGGCGAAGAATATTGGCCGCGATCATAGCGCCGGCCAGCCGTCCGAAACCATCCAATTACGCAAGGCCCCCGCGCGTGCCAAGGCCTGCTCCGTTGCTTGACTTGGGCGTGGTCTTCCAACCTAAATCGATCCGAGCAGGAGCGCCGCGTAGCGCCTAAACGCAAAAGCAATAAACGACATTTCCGGGAGAGACCGCCTTGGATTTCAACCTGCCTGCCGACCTCACGGCCTATCTCGACGAACTCGATCGCTTCATCGCGCGCGAGATCAAGCCGCTGGAGGATGCCGACGACAACATCCGCTTCTTCGATCATCGCCGCGAATGGGCGCGTACCGATTTCGAAAACGGCGGCCTGCCTCGGCATGAATGGGAAGCGCTGCTGCGCAAGGCCAAGAACCTCGCCGACGCCGCCGGCCATTTGCGGTTCGCGATCCCGAAGCGCTATGGCGGCAAGGACGGGTCCAACCTCTGGATGGCCGTCATCCGCGAGCACTTCGCCGCAAAGGGCCTTGGCCTGCACAATGATCTGCAGAACGAGCATTCGATCGTCGGCAATCTGCCGCTCGTGACCATGCTCGACCGCTACGGCACCGACGAGCAGAAGGCGATGATCGAAGGCTCGATATCAGGAAAATACCGCATCACCTTCGGCCTCACCGAGCCTGATCACGGTTCCGACGCGACGCATATGGAAACCAGGGCGGTGCAGGCGACGCGTGACAACGTCAAGGGCTGGATCATCAACGGCCAGAAAATGTGGACCACCGGCATGCATGTCGCGACCCATTGTGCGCTGTTTGCCCGAACATCAGGCAATGACGGCGACGCGCGCGGCATCACCTGCTTCCTGGTGCCGGCCAAGAGCGAGGGCGTGAAGGTCGAGGAATATATGTGGACCTTCAACATGCCGACGGACCATCCGCGCGTCAGCTTCACCGATGTATTCGTGCCCGAAGACGCATTGTTCGGCGAGATCGGCCGCGGACTATCGCTGGCGCAATGTTTTGTGCACGAGAACCGGATCCGGCAGGCGGCGAGCTCGCTGGGCGCGGCTGTCTACTGCATCAACGAAAGCGTCAAATATGCGCGCGAGCGCAAACCGTTCGGCAAGGCGCTGGCCGAGAACCAGGCGATACAGTGGCCGCTGGTGGAGCTGGCAACGCAGGCCGAAATGCTCAGGTTGTTGATCCGCAAGACCGCGTGGGAGATGGACCAGCTCACACAGGCGCAAGTCGAGCACACCCTGTCCGATCGCGTCTCGATGTGCAACTACTGGGCAAACCGCCTGTGCTGCGAGGCCGCCGACCGCGCCATGCAGGTGCATGGCGGCATGGGCTATTCGCGCCACAAGCCGTTCGAACACATCTACCGCCACCACCGCCGCTACCGCATTACCGAAGGCAGCGAGGAAATCCAGAAGCGGAAGGTGGCGGGATTCCTGTTCGGCTACATGGGCGCGGGGAAGCACTGAGGAGCAAGGCCAAGGAGAAGATCATGGAAGGTGGATGTACATGCCGGCATGTCCGCTACCGCCTGAACGGCAGGCCTATGATCGTGCATGCCTGCCATTGCACCTGGTGCCAGCGCGAGACCGGCACCGTGCATGCGCTCAATGCGATGTACGAGGCTGAGAGAGTCGAGCATATCGGCGCCGAGCCCGAGATCATCGATACGCCGTCGGCGAGTGGCAAGGGTCAGCGCATCGCCCGCTGCCCGATCTGCAAGGTCGCCGTCTGGAGCAACTATCCGGGCTCCGGGCCCGCGGTGCGTTTTGTCCGCGTCGGTACCATGGATGATCCGTCCCAGTGCCCGCCGGACGTTCACATCTTCACGTCGACCAAGCAGCCCTGGGTGACGCTGCCACCGGGCGCAAAGGCGTTTGCCGAGTTCTACGATCCCGCAGAGGTCTGGTCGGATGAAGCCAAGGAACGCCGGCGGGCGTTGCGTGAGCGGGCAGGGAAGTAGGGTGGGCAAAGGCGCACTTGCGCCGTGCCCACCATCTATCCAGGTCATGACAACGAATGGTGGGCACGCTGCGCTTTGCCCACCCTACGAGAGCGAGGTCAATTCACCTGCCGGTCCTTGCCCGTCCAATACGGCTCACGCAGATTCCGCCGCAGGATCTTCCCCGACGGATTGCGCGGCAGTGCCTCGATGAAGTCGACCGATTTCGGCGTCTTGAATCCGGCGATGCGCTCGCGCGTAAAATTGATGATGTCGGTGGCGGTCGCCTGCTTGCCCGGCCTCATCACCACGATCGCCTTCACCGCTTCGCCCCATTTGTCGTCGGGGATGCCGATCACGGCGGCTTCGGCGACATCAGGATGATCACAGATCGCGCTCTCGACTTCGGCCGGGTAGATGTTCTCGCCGCCGGAGATGATCATGTCCTTGATGCGGTCGTGGATATAGAGATAGCCGTCCTCGTCCATGTAGCCGGCGTCGCCGGTGCGCAGCCAGCCGTCGCTGCCGAGCGTCCTGGCGGTGGCCTCCGGCAGGTTCCAGTAGCCGACCATGTTGGAGCCCGAACGAGTCGCGATCTCGCCGACCTGGCGAGGCGGCAGGCGGTTGCCGTCGGGATCGAGGATCGCAAGCTCGATGCCGGTCAGCGCCTTGCCGGCGGAGCGCATGCGCTCCAGCCCCTCGACATGATCCTCGGGCGGAAGGGCGACGATGGTGCCTGTCGTCTCGGTCATCCCATACAATTGCACGAAGCCGCACTTGAACACCTCGATGCACTCCTTCAGCAATGCCGCCGGAATCGGCGAGGCGCCGTAGAGCATGTATTTCAGGCGCGAAAAATCCACCTGCCGCGCGCGGGGCTGCCGCACCACGAACTGCATCGCCGCCGGCACCATGAACAGCTTGGTAATGCCGGACAGCTCGAAGAAATCCAGCACCCTGGTCGGATCGAACTCGCGTGCGATCACGCCCTTAGCGCCGTGATAAAGCCCCATCACGCCCCAGCCGGAGCCGCCGATGTGGAAGACCGGCATCGCCACCAGCGAGACGTCGTCGCTCGTCCATTTGTTCCATTCCGGCTTCTCGGCCTCGCTGCCGGCGTGCACCAGATTAAGGAAGTTGGCGTGCGACAGCATCGCGCCCTTGGGCTTGCCCGTGGTGCCCGAGGTATAGAGCTGGATCGCGATATCCTTCGGGCTGATCGCCACCTTCGGATCGTCGCCGCTGGCCGCATCGCGCCAGGCCGCGAAATCCTGCCATTCCGGCGCACCGCCCTCGGTGGTGATCACATGGTGCACGTCGGGCAGTTGCGCCTTGATGTTGCGAACCTGCGTGATGAACTCGGGCCCCACGAACAGCACCGGCGCCTTGCAGTCTCCGACGATGAAGGCGATCTCGGGACCGGCGAGGCGCCAGTTCACCGGCGCCATCACCACCTTGGCCTTCATCGCGCCCATCAGCAGCTCGAAATAGATGTCACTGTTCTTGCCGAGATAGGCGATCCGCTCGCCCGGCTTGACGCCGAGCGCGATCAGCGCGTTCGCAACGCGGTTGGTGTTGATATCGAAGTCGGCAAAGCTGGTCTGGCGTCCCTCGAATTCATAGGCGATCGCGTTGCCGCGCGTTCTGGCGCGGTCGCGCACCATGTCGACGAGATCAGTCAATTGCTGCGAAGCGGACATGTCTCTCCCGTATCGTCTTGTTATCGTTGCGCGGAGTTTGGCGGTATCGCGCGACAAAGACAATACGGTGGCAATTGGCGTTCCCCGGATGCTGCGCAGCGCGCTAGCGGTGCGCTGCTGTTCCGGGGTCCATCCGCCGAGCGAGCACTGGGTCCCGGCTCAGCGGCGCAGCGTTGCACGCTGCACCGCGTCCGGGACACGAGATCAGCCTCGCGCGGCGCGGTCCTTCTCGTTCTGCGCCTTGATCGAGTCGCGTGCCTTGTTCCAGTCGTCGTCGCTCCAGTCGCGCAACTGATAGAAATTGCCGCCCATCGCGAGCGCCTGCGCGCCGTCCATGGCGATGGTCTCGCCGTTGATCCAGTCGCAACCGCCGGAGATCAGGAAGACCGCGAGGTTCTGCAATTCCTCCATGGTGCCGACGCGGCCCATCGGGTTCTGCGCCCGCGTGCGCGCGCCGGCCTCGTCGCCCGGTTTGATGCGCTTGCTCATGCCCTCGGTCGGGATTTCGCCGGGCGCAATGGTGTTGAGGCGGATGCCGTACTTGCCCCATTCGACCGCGAGCGACATCGTCATGGCGTGGATCGCCGACTTGCTCATCGCCGAGGGCACCACATAGGGCGAGCCGTTGCGCACCCAGGTCACCGTGATCGACACCACGTTGCCGCGTTGCTTGGCGGCGATCCAGCGCCGACCGACCGCGTGCGTCACGTAAAACGTGCCGTGCATCACGATATTGGCGACCGCGTCAAAGCCGCGCGGCGAGAGCTCTTCCGAGCGCGAGATAAAATTACCGGCGGCATTGTTGATGAGATCGGTGAGGGGGCCCGAGGCCCAGATCTGTTCGATCATCTCGTCGACAGCCATGGCGTTGCGGATGTCGACGCCGTGGCTGACCACGCGCCCACCATGCAGATCCATCAATTCGGTTGCGGTCTCGTCGCAGACGATCTTGCGGCGGCCGCAGATGTGGACCTCGGCTCCCAGTTGGAGAAACCGCGCGGCCATGGATTTGCCGAGGCCGGTGCCGCCTCCGGTCACGAGAATGCGTCGCCCGGCGAGAAGCTGATCGTTGAACATCGTTTCCACCCAAGGGGATTGTCTGTTAATTGGTCGATTGACTAAAACCGGACAACACCGTTCTGTAAAGCAGCAACTGAGGAGATTTTTCATGGAGCAGCGCGTCTCGATCTCGATTTCGGACGGCATTGCCGATGTCCGGCTGGTGCGGGCTGACAAGATGAATGCGCTCGATGCCGCGATGTTTGAGGCACTGGTGGCCGCGACCGAGCGGCTGGCCCATGAAAAGGGGCTCCGGGTGGTAGTATTGTCCGGGGAAGGGCGGGCGTTTTGCGCCGGTCTCGATATGGGGCGCTTTCAGGCCATGAAGGAAAGCGGCGGTAACGGGATCGCCGGCGGCGAGAAACGCGACCTCACTGCACGCACCCATGGCATCGCGAACTTTCCGCAAGCTGCGGTCTGGGGCTGGCGCCAGCTTCCGGTGCCGGTCATCGCCGCGATCCAGGGCGTGGCGTTCGGCGGCGGCTTCCAGCTCGCGCTCGGCGCCGACATGCGATTCCTCACGCCGGACGCGCGGATGTCGATCATGGAAATCAAATGGGGCCTGGTGCCCGACATGGCCGGCACGCCCATTCTCGCCAGTCTCGTTCGCGACGATATTTTGCGCGAACTCACCTATACCGGCCGCATCTTCTCTGCGCAGGAAGCCATGAGTTATGGCCTCGCGACGCGCATCTGCGACGATCCGCGCGCGGCGGCTTTCGAGATCGCACGCGAGATCGCCGGCAAAAGTCCCGACGCGATCCGTGCTGCCAAGCGTATGCTGAACAAACTCTCCGTCGATCCGGCCCCGGCGCTGCTGGCCGAATCCGCCGAGCAGCAGAAGCTGCTCGGCAGCCCCAACCAGACCGAAGCCGTGCGCGCCAATATGGAAAAGCGCGCGCCGCGGTTTGTGGATGTGGGATGATCTCTCCGTCATTCCGGGGCGATGCGAAGCATCGAACTATGGTGCGCAATTGCGCACCTGAGAATCTCGAGATTCCGGGTCTGGTCCTTCGGACCATCCCGGAATGACGGTGCGACCTCCAAACCCGGCACCAGATCGGAAAGAGACAATGTCAGCCTCCCAACCCTTTCTCGGCATTATCAGCGGCGAGCGCCGGCGCGACCACGGCGAGGTCGCCGAACGGACTGAGCGCATCGCCAGCGGGCTGCAAAAGCTCGGCGTCAAGCAGGGCGACAGCGTTGCCATGCTGATGCGCAACGACATCGCCTTCATCGAGGCGGCTTATGCGGCAATGCGGCTCGGCGCCTATGGCGTGCCGGTCAACTGGCACTTCAAGCCGGAAGAGATCAATTATGTGCTGACGGATTCCGGCACATCCGTGCTGATCGCGCATGCCGACATGCTGCATCAGTTACGCGAGGCGATCCCGCAAGGCGTCACTGCGCTCAGTGTCCTGACCCCACCGGAGATTCTCAGCCATTACAAGATCAATCCGGATCATCTGGCGACGCCCGACTTCGCGATCGATTTCGAATCCTGGCTGAACCAACACCAGCGCTATGACGGGCCGGCGGTGCCGCAGCCGCAGAACATGATCTACACCTCCGGCACGACAGGCCATCCCAAGGGCGTGCGCCGCTTTGCGCCGACACCGGAGCAAAGTGCCAACGCCGAGCGCATGCGCGCGCTGATCTACGGCCTCAAGCCGGGGGCCCGCGCATTGCTTCCGGGGCCGCTGTATCATTCCGCGCCGAATTCGTTCGGCCTGCGCGCCGGCCGCCTCGGCGGCGCACTGGTAATCATGCCGCGCTTCGACGCGGAAGAATTTTTGCGAGTGATCGCGACCGAGAGGATCGACACCATCTTCATGGTGCCGACCATGTTCATCCGGCTGATGAAGCTGCCGGAGGAAGTGCGCAAGAAATACGACATGTCGTCGCTGCGCCATATCATCCATGCAGCCGCGCCATGCCCGGCCGACGTCAAGCGCGCCATGATCGAATGGTGGGGGCCGATCATCTACGAATTCTACGGATCGACCGAGTCCGGTGCGGTTACGTTTGCGACTTCCGAGGACGCGCTGAAGAAGCCAGGCACCGTCGGCAAGATCGCGCCGGGTGCCGAGCTGCGTTTCATCGGCGACGACGGCAGGGAACTGCCGCAGGGCGAGATCGGCGAAATCTATTCGCGCATATCAGGCAATCCCGATTTCACCTACCATAACAAGCCGGAAAAGCGCACCGAGATCGATCGCGACGGTTTCATCACCTCGGGCGATGTCGGCTATATCGACGTGGACGGCTATGTCTTCATCTGCGACCGCAAGCGCGACATGGTGATTTCAGGCGGCGTCAATATCTATCCGGCCGAGATCGAGGCTGCGCTGCATGCGATTCCCGGCGTGCATGATTGCGCGGTGTTTGGCATTCCCGACGCCGAATTCGGCGAGGCGCTGATGGCCGTGGTGGAGCCGCAGCCGGCGGTGACGCTCGACCTGGCTTCCATCCGCAGCCAGCTCAAGGTCGCGCTGGCCGACTACAAGGTGCCAAAACACATCGAAATCCAGTCCGACCTGCCGCGGGAAGATTCCGGCAAGATCTTCAAGCGCCGCCTGCGCGACCCCTATTGGGAGCGGGCAGGGCGGAGGATTTAGCTGGCGCTGCCGTGCCGCGGATGCTGAGCTGCGCGCTCGGGATCGCGTTTCGCACGACTCCGGCGGTACGCTGCTGATCCGGGACCCACGCCTGAGCATACCTGGCATCGGGTCCCGGCTCTGCGGAGCAGCGCGCGCTCCGCCGTGTCCGGGATACCACGGTGTGCACCGCCTCCATCTTTATCTTGCACTGCGGCAAAAAAATTGCACACTCGGAAGAGCCGGGCAGTTTGAGGTAGCCAGCCAATGTCTTCCCAGACCATGCCTTCCGAAATCGAAATCCGGTTCAACCGGAGCGATGAAGCGCTGGCGTTGGAGGAGGATGCCCGGCTGCGGACCGATATCCGCCTACTTGGGCGCATTCTCGGCGACACCGTGCGCGACCAGGAAGGCGGCGATGTGTTCGACCTGGTGGAGCGGATCCGCCAGACCTCGATCCGGTTCCACCGCGACGAGGACAAGCTGGCGCGGCGCGAACTCGAGACCATCCTCGACAGCATGTCGATCAGCGATACCGTGCGGATCGTCCGCGCCTTCAGCTATTTTTCGCATCTCGCCAACATCGCCGAGGACCAGAACAACATCCGCCAAATGCGTGGCCGCGGTCCCGGCGGGCCGCGACCGAGCGCGCTGACTCAGACGCTCGCTCACGCAAAGACCGCCGGGATCAGCGCGGCCGAGTTGCGCTGCTTCTTTAAAGGCGCCCACGTCAGCCCGGTCCTGACGGCGCATCCGACCGAAGTCCGCCGCAAGAGCACGATCGACCGCGAGATGGAGATCGCCGCGCTGCTCGACCGGCGCGAACGCGTCCAGCTTACGCAGGAGGAGGCCGAGGCCTGTGACGAGCAGTTGCGCCGCGCCGTACTGACGCTGTGGCAGACCAACCTGCTGCGCCGGACCAAGCTGACCGTGCTCGACGAAGTCGCCAACGGCCTGTCATTCTACGATTACACCTTCCTGCACGAGGTGCCGCGGCTGCATTGCGCGCTGGAGGACCGGCTGAACCGGGAGGAGGGCGGCGCGCCCGGCGAGCTGGCGTCGTTCCTGACCGTGGGAAGCTGGATCGGCGGCGACCGCGACGGCAACCCCTTTGTCACTGCCGACGTCATGCGCGGCACGCTGCGCCTGCAGTCGAGCCGGGTGATGAACTTCTATCTGGAAGAGTTGCATGTCCTCGGCTCCGAATTGTCGCTGGCCGCGCACCTTGCCGACGTCTCCGACGAGTTGCGCGCGCTCGCCGAGCGGTCGCCCGATACGTCGCCGCACAGGAGCGGTGAACCGTATCGGCTGGCAGTGTCGGGCATCTATGCAAGGCTGACCGCGACCGCTGCAAAGCTCGAGGTCGAGACGACGCGTCGTCCGGTCGGCGAGGCCGCGCCTTATGCGAGCGTGAAGGAATTCAAAGCCGATCTCGACGTTCTGGATCGTTCTTTGATTGCGAACAATTCGGGCGTGATCGCGCGCGGTCGGTTGCGCTTGCTCCGTCGTGCCGTGGATTGCTTCGGCTTTCATCTCGCCCGGCTCGACATCAGGCAGAATTCCGCGGTGCACGAGCGCACGGTCGCGGAACTGTTCGATGCCGCCATCCCCGGCATGTCCTATCTGGCGCTGAATGAGGAGGCCCGTGTCCATCTGCTACTGCGCGAGCTGCGCAGTGCAAGGCCGCTGAGCTCGGTGTTCGTCAAGTACAGCGAAGAAACACGCGGCGAACTCGCCATGTTCCGTGCCGCCGCCGAAGCCCATGCGCGCTTCGGCCCCGACGTGATCCGCCAATGCATCATCTCCATGTGCAAGGGCATGTCGGACATGCTGGAGGTGGCGGTGCTGTTGAAGGAGGTCGGCCTCGTCAATCCTTCCGGTCGCAGCGCGATCAACATCGTGCCGCTGTTCGAAACCATCGAGGATCTGCAGGCCTCATCCGGCATCATGGACCGGATGCTGGCGCTGCACGATTACCGCCGGCTGGTCGACAGCCGCGCCGGCATCCAGGAAGTGATGCTCGGCTATTCCGACAGCAATAAGGACGGCGGCTTCGTCACTTCGGGCTGGGAGCTGTATAAAGCTGAAATCGAACTGGTCGACGTGTTCGAGCGTCACGGCGTGCGCTTGCGACTGTTCCACGGCCGTGGCGGATCGGTTGGCCGCGGCGGCGGGCCGAGCTATGACGCCATCATCGCGCAGCCCGGCGGCGCGGTGAACGGACAGATCCGCATCACCGAGCAGGGAGAAATCATCTCCAGCAAATATTCCAATCCGGAAGTCGGCCGCAGCAATCTGGAAATCTTGGCCGCAGCCACGCTGGAGGCGAGCCTGCTGCATCCCCGGCAGAGCGCGCCGCGGAAAGAGTATCTGACGGCAATGGAGCAATTGTCGGCGCTGGCATTCAAGGCCTATCGCGGGCTGGTCTATGAGACCGAAGGCTTTGCCGATTATTTCTGGGGCTCCACCGTCATCACCGAAATCTCGACGCTCAACATCGGCAGCCGCCCGGCGTCGCGCAAGAAGACCCGCGAAATCGAGGACCTCCGCGCCATCCCCTGGGTGTTCAGTTGGGCGCAGTGCCGGCTGATGCTGCCGGGCTGGTACGGCTTCGGCTCCGCGGTCGAGACCTGGATCGCGGAGCACCCGGAGCAGGGCATGCCGTTCCTGCAGGAACTCTACCGCGAATGGCCGTTCTTCCGCACGCTGCTGTCGAACATGGACATGGTGCTGGCCAAGAGCTCGATTGCGATCGCCTCGCGCTATGCCGAGTTGGTGCCGGACGTGGCCTTGCGCGAAAGCATCTTCGGACGCATCCGGCGCGAGTGGCATGCCTCGATCGAGACCCTGCTCGACATCATGGGCCACGAGCGCCTCTTGCAGGGCAACCCGCTGCTGGAACGCTCAATCCGCAACCGCTTCCCCTACCTCGATCCGCTCAACCACGTGCAGGTCGAGCTACTGAAGGAGCATCGCTCGCATAGTCCGGACGAGCAGGTGCTGCGCGGGATTCAGCTTACCATCAACGGCATTTCGGCGGGGTTGCGGAATAGTGGGTGAGATAAGGGCGAATAGCGAATGGCGAGTAGCGAATGGATTTCCTATTCGCCATTCGCCACTCACTATTCGCTAATCTCACGGCTTCATCGCGCCCTGCGCACTCGTATAGACCGCATAGAGCGATGACGAGCCGCAGATGTAGAGTCTGTTGCGCTGCTGACCGCCGAAGCACAGATTGGCGACGGTTTCGGGAATGTGAATCTTGCCGAGCAGATCGCCGTCAGCCGTATAGCAGCGCACGCCGTCCTCGTTCGGATCGCCCCAGCCCACGGAGCACCACAGACGCCCGGCGGTGTCGCAGCGCAGCCCGTCGGTAATGCTGGGCTTGGGCATGTCCGCAAAGACTTTGCTGTTCGAAAGTTTGCCAGCCGCGAGGTCCACGTCGAACACGCGAATATGCGACGGGTTGTCCGGCCCGTCGGTGAAACCGGTGTCGCAGACATAAAGTTTCTTCTCGTCGGGCGAGAAGCAAAGGCCGTTGGGCTCCACGAAGTCATCGACGACCATCTTGATGTCGCCGGATTTCGGATCCACCCGGTAGACATTTTTCTTTTCCTGCTCGGGCTCGGCCTTGATGCCCTCGTAATAGCCGCCGATTCCGTAGACCGGATCGCAGAACCAGATCGAACCGTCGGCGGCGACGACCGCGTCGTTCGGCGAGTTCAATCTCTTGCCGTTGTACTTGTCGGCGATGATGGTGATCGAGCCGTCGAGTTCGGTCCGGGTGACCCGCCGGCCGGAATGTTCACACGTGATCAGGCGTCCTTCGCGATCGATGGTATTGCCGTTGGAGTTCATCGACGGCTGGCGGTACACGCTGAGGTGTCCGTCATCTTCCGAAAAGCGCATGATGCGGTTGTTGGGAATGTCGGAGAACAGCACGTAGCGGCCGGCTGCGAAGTAGACCGGGCCTTCTGCCCAGCGGAATCCGGTTGCGACGCGCTCCACCGCCATCGTGCCGGCGAACGCCGGGAAGCCGGTCGGTCCGAACGAAACCTTCGGCTTTTTCATCGACTCCAGGCGCGAGTCCGGATAGCGGGCGCCGGGAAGCGGGCCGAGCGGCAGAGGCGGCGTTGCCGTGGTTGGCGCGCCGGTCTGGCCAAGCGGCGCCACCGAGGCGGCAGAGGCCGTCTTCATCGTCACGGCGGAGGCGGCAAGCGCTGCCGCGCCCGTCAATATCTTGCGACGGTCAAAACCGCCGCCTTGTTGTTGGGAATCGGAAAAGGTCAGCGAGGTTGTCATGATTTCCTCCCACGTTTTTGTTGGAAGGAAAACATCGGCTCGCATTCCGGCATAAAGCGGGCGGGCTGTGGTGAAACAACCCGCGATGGCGGGCTGCTTGGTAGGGTGGGCAAAGCGAAGCGTGCCCACCATTCAAGCTGACGATCTCGGAAGGATGGTGGGCACGGCGCAAAAGTGCGCCTTTGCCCACCCTACATTTCTGTCAGATCGGATCCCAGGTGAAGATGTCTGCGGAGCGGTCGAGCTTGTAGAACGATCCCGCAAGCGCCGGCATGCCGTGCTCGGCGATGGTCTGCGGCGTCCAGCCTTCGTCGCGGTGCACCGAGCGCAGCGGACGATTCTGGCTGAACAGGAAAATCTCGTTCATCCGCACGCCGAAGATCTGTCCGGTGACGTCCTTGGCGGCGTCGCTGAGCAGATAGGCGCAGAGCGGCGCGATCTTCTCCGGACCCATCTGCTGAATTTTCGCCACGCGCGCCTTCTCGGCCTCGGTCTCGGTGGGGATGGTGCCGATCATGCGGGTCCAGGCGAACGGCGAGACGCAGTTCGAGCGCACGTTGAAGCGGCCCATGTCGAGCGCGATCGACTTCGACAGGCCGACGATGCCGAGCTTGGCGGCGGCGTAGTTGGCCTGGCCGAAATTGCCAATCAGGCCCGAGGTCGAGGTGAAGTGCACGAAGGAGCCGCTCTCCTGTTCGCGGTACAGCCGTGCCGCGGCGTGGCTGACATAGAACGAGCCCATCAGGTGCACCTTGATGACGGCCTCGAACGCTTCGACACTCATCTTATGGAAGATCATGTCGCGCAGAATGCCGGCATTGTTGACGACGCCGTCGAGCCGGCCGAAATGATCGGTCGCCGTCTTCACGATCTTGCTCGCGGGGATAGCTTCCGCCACCGACTCGAAATTGGCGACCGCGGTGCCGCCGCGCTTCTTGATCTCCTCGACCACTTCCTCGGCGGGCGCAGCGCTCGAGCCGGCGCCGTCGGCGGCGACACCGGGATCGTTGACGACGACCTTTGCGCCTTCCGCGGCGCAGAGCAGCGCGATCTCGCGGCCGATGCCGCGGCCGGCGCCGGTAACGATGATGACTTTGTCTTGCAGTGATTTTGTCATTAGGAGTCTCCTGTTTGCTTCGTCATTCCGGGATGGTGCGAAGCACCAGACCCGGAATCTCGAGATTCCGGGTTCGCGCGTTGCGCACCCCGGAATGACGAAGGTGGTTAGCGTTCGTTCGTAAAGATGATCGTGCCAGATGCCGCAAACATGCCGCCGACGCCGTGGCAGACCGAAATCTTCGCGTCCTTGACCTGCGCCGGCGCGATGCCGCGCATTTGCCGCACGCTTTCCTGCAGTGCGTACATGCCGTACATGCCGGAATGCATGTAGCTCAATCCGCCGCCATTGGTGTTGAGCGGCAGCTTGCCGCCGGGGCGGGTGTTGCCGTCGGCGATGAACTTGCCGGTCTCTTCATGCGGCATGAAGCCGAGATCGCCGAGGCCATAGAGCGGCAGATGCGCGAAGGCATCGTAGATCATCAGATGATCGACGTCCTTGTGGCTGATGCCGGCCTCCTTGAAGGCGGTGGGGCCTGCGATTTTGAAGGCGCGCGAGGAGTTGAACGTCTCCATCTGGCTGACCATCGGCGTTTCCACGCTCTCGCCGGTGCCGAGGATATAGACCGGCTTTCTCGGAAAGTCCTTGGCGCGGTCGGCCGAGGTCAGGATCAGCGCGCCGCCGCCGTCGGTAACGAGGCAGCACTGCAGCAGGCGGAACGGGTAGGCGATCATCCGCGAGTTCAGGACGTCCTCGACCGTGATCGGGTCCTTCATCATCGCGCGCGGATTCTTTGCGCCCCATTCGCGCTGCACGACAGCGACCATGGCGATCTGCTCATGGGTGATGCCGTAGGTCTTCATGTAGCGCAGCACCGGAATCGGGAACATGCTGGGCGGGCCGTAGACGCCGAACGGCGCCTCGAACTGGCCCTGCAGGCTGTCGGCGGGGATCGAGCGCGGCAATTTGCCGATCATCGATTTTCCGCTTTCGGCGTGGGTGATCAGCACGGTCTTGCACAGGCCGGCCTCGATCGCGGCGGCGGCATGGCGGACATGTAGCATGAACGAACAGCCGCCGACGGACGTGCCGTCCACCCAGGTCGGCGTGATGCCGAGGTAGTGGGCGATCTGCTGCGGGGTTTCCACGGCGGTCGCGATACCATCGATGTCGGACAGCTTGAGCCCGGCATCGGCGATAGCATTGAGTGCCGCATCCGCGTGGAGCTGGATCTGCGACATGTTCGGGATGACGCCGAGTTCCGTGGTCTCAGCAGCGCCGACGACGGCAACTTGATTCCTGCGCATGGTGCTTAAGCCTTCGCCGGACGGAACATGGGAAGGGTGATCTTGTCGTCGAGCTTTTCGAACGCGACCTCGAGCTTCATGTCGAGCTCCAGCGCCTCCGGCGTCTGCGGGCAATCGATGATGTTGCTCATCATGCGCGGACCTTCGTCGAGTTCGACGACGGCGATGGCGTAAGGCGGGGTGAAGCCGGGCGCCGCAGGACGGTGGTTGATGACATAGCTGTAGAGCTTGCCCTTGCCGCTGGCCTTGAAGACGGAAACCTTGCGCGAGGCGCAGGACGGGCAGAACGGGCGCGGCGGAAAATAGACATTGGCGCAGGCGTCGCAGCGCTGCAGGCGCAGTTCGCCGGCCTGCGTACCGTCCCAGAAATGCTGGGTCTCCGGGGTTGGCTTTGGTTTGGCGCGCGCGGGCTCGGCCATGTGGGTAGTTTCTCCTTGGGGAAGTCGGGCGTTGCCCGCTTGTTGCGGTCTTGATGCGACATTTGTCTATTGCCCGTCAACGGCCCGAGCGGCGACGGAGATGCATGGCCGCATTCCCGCGCCCGAGAGCGCTTGTATGCCAGCGTGTCTCGGGCAATAGTCCGCGCCACGGCAAATCGCCGATGCAGCTTTCGACATCGAGCTCGCATCGGACCACGAGTGACGCCACAGGAAATGAACAAGAGAGCCATGCCTGACCATCCGACGCTTGCCAGTCTTGCTGCCGATCTCGACTCCGGACGAACCATCGCGCGCAAACTGGTCGAGGAATGCCTCGCCAGGATTGCCGATTCCGCAGGCGAGGGCGCACGGACTTTTATCCACGTCGACAAGGACGCGGCGATCGCCGCAGCCGATGCGATGGATCATCTGCGCAAAGCGCGCGCCGCGCCATCGCCCTATGCCGGCATTCCCGTCTCGATCAAGGATCTCTACGACATCAAGGGGCAGGTGACCCGCGCCGGGTCTCGCGCGCTGGAAGATTCCCCGCCTGCGGACGCCGATGCGCCCGTGGTGGCGCGGCTGCGCAGGGCCGGCTTCATCGTGATCGGCCGCACCAACATGACCGAGTTCGCCTATTCCGGCATCGGCATCAATCCGCACTACGGCACGCCGAAGAGCGTCTGGAATCGCAGTGTCGGCCATGTGCCGGGCGGCTCGTCCTCGGGCGCGGCCGTCTCGATCGCCGACCGCATGGCGCATGGCGCGCTCGGCACCGATACCGGCGGCTCCTGCCGGATTCCGGCGGCCTATAACGGCATCGTCGGGTACAAGCCGACGCAGGCGCGCGTGCCGCTCGACGGCGGCGTGCCGCTGTCGTCCTCGCTCGACAGTTTTGGGCCGCTGGCGCGTAGCGTAGCTTGCTGTGCGGTGCTGGATGCTGTGCTCGCGGACGAAGCCGTGCAGCCGTTGCAGCCGCGCACCGTCAAGGGCATGCGGCTCGCGGTGCCGACCACGATCGCGCTCGATGACCTCGATGAGGAGGTCGCCAAAACCTTCGAGCGTGCGCTGGCGACGCTGTCGCGCCACGGCGCGTTGATCGAGCGCATCGAGGTGCCGGAATTTCACGACGTCGGCGTCATGAACAGCAAGGGCGGTTTTGCCGCCGCCGAAAGCTACGCCTGGCACCGTTACCTGCTCACCGGCAAAGGCGACGTCTACGACCCTCGCGTCCGCGTCCGTATCCTTCGCGGCGAAGGCATCAGCGCGGCGGACTATATCGACATCCTCAAGGCGCGCCGCTCGTTCATTGCACGAACCGAACAGCGCATCGCGCCCTATGACGCGCTGGTGCTGCCGACCACCGCGAATACGCCGCCCAGGATCGCCGACCTCGCCGACGATCAGGCCTTCACCACGCAGAATTTGCGCGCCTTGCGCAATTGCACCCTGATCAACATGCTCGACGGCTGCGCGATCTCGCTGCCCGCGCATCGCGAAGGCGAGGTGCCGGTCGGACTGATGCTCGCAGCCGCCGGCGGATCGGATCGCCGCATCTTCGAACTTGCCGCCGGAATGGAGGATGTCATCCGTGTTTGATCTGACCTTCAACGTCGACGACAAGGGCATGCTGACGCCGCTGACGCTCGCGATCGACCAGGCCGTCATCGCCGGCTGGACCGGGCGCGATCCGGTCGCGCGCGACAAGCATATCGCCGAACTCGAAGCGCTCGGCATTGCGCGCCCCGCGACGACGCCGATTTATTATCGCTGTTCAGCGCGGCGGATTACCCAGGACGATCGTATCGAGGTAACGGGCGGCGATTCCAGCGGGGAGGTCGAGTTCGTGCTGATCGGCTGGCAGGGCCGCATCTTTGTCGGCTGTGGCTCCGACCACACCGATCGCAAGGTGGAAAGCTACAGCGTCACCGTCTCAAAACAGATGTGCGACAAGCCGGTGGCCTCGGTGCTGTGGGAACTGGAGGAAGTCATCGGTCACTGGGACCGGCTGATCCTGCGCTCCTGGGCCATCATCGGCGGCGCGCGGGTGCTCTATCAGGAGGGCACGCTGGACGCCATGCTGCCGGTGAACGACCTGATCGAGCGCGGCTTTGGCGGCAAAGGCCTGCCCGACGGCTGCGCCATGTTCGGCGGCACGTTTGCCGCCAAGGGCGGCATCCGGCCCGCTGATCGCTTCGAGTTCGAACTGGAGGATCCCGTGATGAAGCGGAAGATCAGCCACGGCTATGACGTGATCGCGCTGCCGGTGCTGGGCTGACGCCGGGCCCCAACCGCCGTCATTGCGAGGAGCGAAGCGACGAAGCAATCCATCTATCCCCGAGCTGAGGCGTGGATTGCTTCGCTGCGCTCGCAATGACGGGGATGGAACTCGTCAGAAATCGGGTGGTTTTGTCGTGGCCTGATTGCGAGACTGTCGGCATGAAAGCAACCGCAAGAAACATCCACCATCCTGCCCCCGACATCGCCGCCCGCGTCGATGCCATCGACTGGACGCAGGCAACCGCCGATCTCGACGCGCAGGGCTGCGCCGTCCTGAAGGGATTGTTGTCGCCGGACGAATGCGCTGCGCTGGCCGCGCTTTATCCCGATGACAAGAACTTCCGCAGCCGTATCGTTATGGGGAGCCACGGCTTCGGTCGCGGCGAGTACAAGTATTTCGCCTATCCGCTGCCCGAGCTGATCGCGCAGTTACGGCCGGCGCTTTATGCGCGGCTGTGCGGCATCGCCAATCGCTGGAACGAAACGATGGGGATCGACATCCGCTATCCCGACAAGCATGCAGCGTTCCTGAAGCGCTGCCACGACGCCGGGCAGACGCGGCCGACGCCGCTGCTGCTGCAATATGGCGAAGGCGACTACAATTGCCTGCATCAGGACCTCTATGGTGAGCACGTGTTCCCGCTACAGGTCGCGATCCTGCTGTCGGAACCGGGGCGGGATTTCGACGGCGGAGAGTTCGTGCTGACCGAGCAGCGGCCGCGGATGCAGTCGCGGCCCGAGGTGGTGCCGCTGAGGCAGGGCGATGCGGTCGCGTTTGCTGTGCATCACCGGCCGGTGCAGGGGACGCGTGGGCCCTATCGCGTTAATCTGCGCCACGGCGTCAGCCGGATACGCTCCGGCCATCGCCATACCGTCGGCGTGATTTTTCACGATGCCAAGTGAGTGCTGATAGAATTGACTGCGGATTTGTTCGAGGCCGTGCCGGATGTGCGCCCATCGCGCGAAGCGATGGCGGAGGGCGCGGTATTGCTGCGCGGATATTCGAAGCCCTTCGAAAACGAAGTGGTCGCGGCGTTGCGCGAGATCATCGCGCGAGCGCCATTCCGCCGTATGTTTACGCCCGGCGGTCACCAGATGTCGGTCGCCATGACCAATTGCGGCACTGCGGGCTGGGTGACCGACCGCAGCGGCTATCGCTATGACGGCATTGATCCGGATTCCGCGCAGCCTTGGCCGGAGATGCCGCCGATCTTTCGCGCAATTGCCGAGCAGGCGGCCGCCGAGGCTGGCTTTGCCGGCTTCGCGCCCGACGCCTGCCTGATCAACCGCTACGCGCCCGGCGCACGGATGTCGCTCCATCAGGACAAGGACGAGCAGGATTTCGCCGCGCCGATCGTGTCCGTGTCGCTCGGTCTGTCCGCAATCTTCCTGTTCGGCGGCCCAAAGCGCGCCGACAAACCGAAGCGCTATAGGCTCGAGCATGGCGACATCGTGGTCTGGGGCGGACCGTCGCGGCTGTTCTTCCACGGCGTAGCCCCGCTCGCCGACGGCGAGCACGCCCTGATGGGCCGCCAGCGTATCAATCTCACATTCCGCAAGGCGCGGTAATTCCTTCTCCCCTTGTGGGAGAAGGTAGCGCGAAGCGCCGGATGAGGGGTTCTCTCCGCGGAGACAGACCCCTCATCCGCCTTCGCTTGCGCGAAGGCACCTTCTCCCACAAGGGGAGAAGGGAAGAGACGTTCCATCGACCGTTTTCATCGTCTATGCTCCCTCCGCCGGGGGGCGACATGAGCACATCAGAAGCAACGTCCGAAACCACCGCCAATCGCACCGGCGTCTATCTTGCCGTGCTGCAGCTCGTGTTCACGCTGGGCTGGACCACTTACGTCATCTATTTGCCAAAACTCTGCGCCGATGTCGGCATCGCGCCGTCAGCCGTGATCCTGATCCTGATGCTGGATCAGGCAATCTTCACCATCACCGACACCGCGATGGGGATTGCCGCCGACAAGATCGCACCGTTCGTCGGCAAGCTTGGCGTCTTCGTCGGCACCTTGACCGCGATCTCCTGTGCGGCCTTTGTCGCGCTGCCGTTCGTGGCGGGGACCGGACCGGGCGCGCAGGTCTGGTTCATCGCCCTGATCCTGATCTGGGTCGTGACGTCATCGGCCCTGCGCGCGCCGCCGCTGACGCTACTCGGCAAATACGCCGCGCGGCCGGCGATTCCGTTTTTGTCGGCGCTGACGATGCTCGGCTACGGACTAGCCGGCGCCGTCTCGCCTTATCTCGGCCTGGTGCTGCGCAACCACGACCCGCGGCTGCCCTTCGTGATCTCGGGCATGGTACTGCTGCTCACGACGCTCGCGCTCTCGAAGGTCGAACGTGATCTGGCGCAGGCACCTCGCGCTGCAAAACAACCGGTTGCGCCTGTAAAACCGCTTGGCCCGGTACCGACGTTCTTCATCGCTTCGATGGCGATCCTCTCGCTCGGTTATCAACTGCATTTTTCCATCAACAGCACGCCGTTCTTCCTGCGATTTGCCAAGCCGGACGAATTGCCATGGCTGATGCCGGTGTTCTGGATCGGCTTCAACATCGCGATGTTTCCGGCGAGCGTCGTGGTCAAGCATCGCGGCGGGCTGATCGTGATGGGCGCCGCCGGCCTGCTCGGCGCGCTGGCCGTGTTGGGCGCGGAGATGGCCGGCAATCTCAACATGCTGATCGCGGCGCAGTTCGTCGCCGGCGCGGCGTGGGGCTGCATGCTGATGGCTGCGGTTTCGGCGGCGCTGGCGATCGGGGAGACCGGCGCCGAGGGCAAGGTGGTGGGGCTGGTCTTCTCCGCGCTGGCGCTCGCGACCTTTGCGCGGATGGCGGCGGTTGCAGGTGGCCTACAAAAGCTGCCGGAATATGCGCCGCTGTTGCACTGGGCGCCGGTGGCGTGCTGGTCGGTTGCGGGAGCGGGGCTGCTGGTGATCGCAGCCTCGCGGATACAACGCGGTGGGGCGGCGAAGCAGGCCTAAGCGTTCTTCGCCGGGTGAATGAACATCCACGGCGAGACTTCCGAATCCGTCGGCACTTCCACCGAAATCACGTAAGGCCCCCCATCGGCCAGCGCCTTCTCCAGCGCGGGCCGGAACTGATCGGGCGAAGTTACCCGCGCAGCACCCGCGCCGAACGACTCCGCCAGCTTCACGAAATCCGGGTTGACCAGGTCGGACGCCACCACGCGTCCGTCAAAATGCTGGCGCTGGTCGCGCCGCACATTGCCATAGGCGTTGTTGTTGAAAACCAGCGTCACCACGCCGATCTTGAATTGCACGGCAGTCGACAGTTCCTGCACGCCGAACATGAAGCCGCCATCACCCGTGATCGCGACCACCGGGCGGTCCGGGTTGGCGACCTTGGCGCCGAGCGCGGTCGGGAAGCCGGAGCCGAGCGTGCCTTGATAACCCGAAGTGATAAAGGTGCGCGGCTCGTAGACCGGAAAGCCGTACCAGGAGGCGAAGCCGACCTGCGAGAGCTCATCGGTGACGATTGCATTGGCCGGCAGTACCTCGCGCAGAATGTTCAGATAGGCCATTTGCGGCTGAACTTTCTGGATCTCCTGCTGCGCCGCCGCGGTGGCTTCGCGGATTTCACCGCGCCGGCCGCTGGTCCTGCCATAGCCGGCCTTCTTCACAGCCGCCACGAGATCGGCCGTGCCGGCTTTCGCATCCGCGACCACGGCGGCGTCGGATGCAAGCCGGCGCATCTCGGCCGGGTCGATATCGATGCGAACGGACTTCAATCCCTTCGGCTGGTACGGCCAGCGGAAACCCGAGGCCGGCAGCTCCATGCGCGTGCCGATCCCGATCATCAGATCGGTGTTCGGCCAGAGCTTGTAGGCCGCCGCCATGGTCAGCCCGAGCTCGTGCGCGTTGGAGACGATGCCGCGGCCGCTGCGGAATGCCACGACAGGCGCATCGATCATTTCGGCCAGTTCGAGAATTTCCTCGCGCGCATGGATCGCGCCGTTGCCGACGAAGATCATCGGTCGCTTCGCGTCCTTGATCAGCGCAGCCGCCGCCTTGATCCGGTCGGGATCGGGTTGCGGCGCTGGAAACGGATCGAACACGGTTGAGGCGCCGACCTGCGCGCGCTGCGTAAAGATGTCCCACGGCATTTCCAGCGATACGGGACCGCGGCGGCCCGACATCATCTCCTGAAACGCACGCGACACCGCGGCGGGTGCGGCATCTGGGTATTCGATCCGCTCGGCCCATTTCACGAAGGTGCGCAGCGTTGCGAGTTGGTCCGGCATCTCGTGCAGATGGCCGCGGCCCTTGCCGAGAAACGCCGTCGGCACCTGTCCGGTCAGGCACAGCACCGGCTCGTTGCAGCCGAACGCAGTGAGTAGCGCCGCACTGGCATTGAGTACGCCCGGACCGGGCACCACGCTGAAGACGCCCGGCTTGCCCGATGAACGTGCGTAGCCGAACGCCATGTAGCCGCAGGCCTGCTCATGCCGCGCGCCGATCACTTTCAATTGCGCCTGATGGAAGGCATCGAACAGGCCATAGATCTGCGCGCCGGGCAGGCCGAACACAGTATCGACGCCATGCGCGACGAGGCCGTTGACGATCGCTTCGCCGCCGGAAGTTGATTTCATCGTTCTGTCCACTCGCTCACGGGATTTTCAGGCTTCGTCGATGACGCCGTTTTTGAGCACACCGATACCCTCGGCCGCAACCTCGATGACGTCACCAGGCTTCAGATAACGTGGCGGATCGAACCGCGCGCCGGCGCCGGTCGGCGTACCCGTCACGATGACGTCGCCCGGCACCAGCGTGGTGAAGGTCGAGAGATAGTTGATCAGGTAGCGGAAGCCGAAGATCAACCGGCTGGTGCGGTCGTCCTGCCGGGTCTCGCCGTTGACCTTCGTGGTGAGGCGGATATCCGCAATCTGGCTTTCATCGGTGTAGGGCACGATCCAGGGGCCGAGGCTGCCGGTGGAATCGAAATTCTTGCCCTGGGTGACGTTGAACTTGGCGTGCCGCACCCAATCGCGGATGGTGCCTTCGTTGCAGAGCGTGACGGCTGCGATGTGGTCCAGCGCGTCGCTCTCCTTGATGTGCCGGCCGGCCTTGCCGACCACAAGCACCAATTCGCCCTCGTAATCGAGTTGCGCCGAGGCGCGCGGGCGGACCAGCGGCGCGTTGTGGCCGACAAAGGAGCGCGGGGTGCGCATGAACATGCTCGGATATTTCGGCGCGTCCTGGCCGTCCTTGTATTCGGCGTTGCGATCCGGGTAGTTGACGCCGATGCAGATGATCTTTTCCGGTGCGGGGATCGGTGGCTGCCAATTAATCGCATCGAGCGCATGGTCCGGCCCGCGGCGTGCCGCGTCCTCGGCGAGTTTCATCAGCGCGCCGGCGGCGACGACTTCGCGCAGCGTCGGATATTCCTTTGCGAAGCGCGCCGAGAGATCGACGATGCCGGCATCGGTCACGGCGCCGTATTTCTGCGCGCCGTTGACGGTGAAAGTGGCGAGGCGAGGAGGAGCCATCTTCTGTTCCGTCAATCAGCGATCAAGACGTCGGCGACAAAGAGCGGCTCGCGGACCTCTTGCCCCGTGAAGGGCGAACCCTCCTCGAACCAGGAGCGCGGAGCAGGAGCGCCCCACAGCGTTTGCCGGCGCGGGTCCTTTAGCGACCAGCGCAGCGGCTCGTGGTCGTGGTCTCCCGTGAAGTAGTCGCTGGTGTAGAGTTCGAGCCGGTGGCCGTCCGGGTCCCGGACATAGAGGAAGAATGCATTCGAGATGCCGTGGCGGCCCGGGCCGCGCTCGATGTTCTTCAGATATCCGCTTGAAGCCATCACGTCGCAGAGATGCAGGACGTTCATCGCCGTCGGCACCCAATAGGCAAAATGGTGCAGGCGAGGACCGCGGCCGTTGGTGATGGCGAAGTCATGGACGTTGCCCTTGCGGTGCATCCAGGCCGCCGCGATCCGCCCGTTCGGGCCGTCTTCCTCGCCGTATTCGGTCAGCCGGAAGCCGAGCCGCGCATAGAAATCGATGGTGCCCTGAACCTCGGGCGCGAAGACGTTGAAATGATCGAGCCGCTGCGGATGGCAGCCTTTGTAGAGATCGTAGCGCCGCAGCAGATGCGGGCGCTTGTCCATCGACGCATAGAGCTCGAGTTGGAAGCCGGCCGGATCGGTGAACTGCAGGGTGCGGCCCTGGAACGGCTGATCGGTGAAGGCGTAAGGGATGCCGTTCTCGGAAAAGAAGGTCGCGGCCTTGTCGAGGTCGCCGTCATTGCCGACCTTGAAGCCGAGCCGATTGCAGGCCGCGGCTGGGGCCTTCCGCAGCACCAACGAGTGATGCTGATGCTCCTCGCTGCCGCGCAGGTACACCGCCTTGTCGTCGGCGTCCTCGACATGCAGGCCGACGGTGTTTTCGTAGAAGGCGCGGCTCTTGCCGAGGTCGGTGACGTCGAGCACGGCGTGGCTGCTGCGGATGATGTTGAACGGCGGGGTAAATGTGTGTGTCGGAACGGGCATGTGGTTTCCTCGGCGTTGTCATTCCGGGGCGGTCCGCAGGACCGAACCCGGAATCTCGAGGTTCCGGGTATGGTCCTTCGGACCATCCCGGAACGACGGTGCGTTCTAGATTCCCAGTCTCTGAATCTTATGCGTCCCGCGCGCGAGCGAGACGTGCTTGGTTTCCATGTAGAACTCGAAAGAGTAATCGCCGCCGTCGCGGCCGATGCCTGAAGCCTTCATGCCGCCGAACGGCGTCGGCAGATGGCGGACGTTTTCGGAATTGAGCCAGATCATGCCGGCCTCCAGCGCATCCGCCACGCGCAGCGCGCGGCCCATGTCGCCGGTCCAGACATAGCCGGTCAGCCCATACTGCACGCCATTGGCGATCTCGATGGCGTCCTTCTCGTCCTTGAACGGGATCACAGTCAGGAACGGGCCGAACACCTCCTCCTGCGCCACCCGCATTTTGGAGTTCGCGCCGGTGACCAGCGTCGGCTGCACGTAATGCCCGCCGCCGGGGCCGTCATGCGGCTTGCCGCCGACGGCGATGGTGGCGCCGTCCTTTCGCGCGACCTCGAAATAGCTGCAGACTTTTGCCAGATGCCGCTCATGGATCAGGGGGCCGATCTCGGTCGCCGGGTCGAGCGGGTGCCCGACCTTCAGGGCCTTCACCCTTGCGGTCAGCTTTTCGATGAACTTATCGGCGATACCTTGCTGGACCAGCAGCCGACTCGACGAGGTGCAGCGCTCGCCGTTGAGCGAGTAGATCATGAATACCACCGCATCCAGCGCCCGGTCGACATCGGCGTCGTCGAACACGATCACCGGGTTCTTGCCGCCGAGCTCGAAATGCACGCGCTTCAGGGTGGGGGCGCCCTGCGCCATGATCGCGGAACCGGTCGTGCTCTCGCCGACGAAGCCGATCGCCTTGATCGCGGGGTGCTCGGTCAAGGCCTTGCCGGCCTCTTCGCCCATGCCGTGGACGGTGTTGAGCACGCCGTCCGGCAGGCCGGCCTGTTTCGCAAGCTTCGCCAGCAGGTCCGCCGTAACCGGTGACCATTCGGCCGGCTTGTGCACGACGGTGCAGCCGGCAGCCAGCGCTGGCGCGATCTTCCAGGTCGACAGCATGAATGGCGTGTTCCACGGCGTGATCACGCCGACCGGGCCGATCGGCACCCGGGTCGAAATGTTCCAGTGCTCCTCGGAGGGCATGTTGAGGCCGTCGCGGGCCTCACCGCTTTTGTCGGCAAAGAAGCGAAAATTCTCCGCCGCCCGGATCGCGGCCTTGGCCATGAAGCGGTGCGCCTGACCGGTGTCGATGCATTCCAGCACCGCGATATCGTCGGCATTGTCCTCGATCGCGTCGGCCACGCGATGCAGCAATTTTTTCCGCGCGGCGGCGGGCATGTCGCGCCAGGATTTGAAGGCCGTTGCGGCGGCGGTTGCGGCGCGGTCGATGTCTTCGGCGTTGCCGCGGGCGACCGTTGCCAGCACCGCACCATCGATCGGGGACTTCGTCTCAAATGTCTGGCCGGAGACCGACGGCACGGTCTTGCCGTCGATCATGTGCCCGATGCCTTCGCTCTTCAGCCTGGCGAGCAGGGGAGCCACACGGTCGCGATTGGCCTGAAACCCGTCCTTGGGTGTCACCTTATCCATTGATAGCCTCCGCCTTCAGAGCGTCGTGGATGTTGTTGCGCTTCCAGCTTGTTTCCTTGTCGTTGATCTGCATGTCGAACGACAGCGCGAACTTTTGGTTCGCAAATACCGGATCAAGATAGGCCGACAGCACCTTGAAAATATGTTCGCCGGCCTTCTTGCGGGTGGCGAGATCGCGGCCCTCGCCAAGCCGCAGCACCATGTCGAGAAAGCCATAAGCCTCGCGGCCATCGGCGATCGCGTAGTGCTCGCATTTGATGGCTCGCACGCGGATACCGCCGAGCGGGAAGATGCCGGTTTCCACCGCCGCCTTCCGGACCAGTTCCACCACCGCGGCCATGTCGACGCGCCCATCGAGATTGGCTGAATATTCAATCGTGAAGTGCGGCATGTTCCGATGACTCCTGTCGTCCTAAAGCATCAGGCGAAGTAGCAGCTCACCGAACCGTAAGGTCCATAGTCCGCCTGGATCGTGTCGCCTTTGCGGGTTTCGATCGGTCGGATGAACGAGCCCGCCAGCACCACTTGGCCGGCTTCGAGCGCTAACCCGTTCGGCGCGATCTTGTTGGCAAGCCACGCCACTGACGTGGCGGGATGATTGAGGACTCCGGCCGCAAGCCCGGTCTCTTCAAGCTGGCCGTTGCGGAAACAGAGCGCGCCGATCCAGCGCAGGTCGGCGTCCATCGGCCGGATCGGGCGGCCGCCGAGCACGATGCCGGCATTCGCGGCGTTGTCGGCGATGGTGTCGAAAATCTTCCGGGTCGCCTTGGTCTGCGGATCGATCCGCTCGACCCGCGTATCCAGAATCTCCAGCGCCGGCACCACGAAGTCGGTGGCGTTGAGGACGTCGAACATCGTGCAGTCCGGACCCGACAGCCGCGACTTCATCACGAAGGCGAGTTCGGCCTCGACGCGGGTGGCGATGAAGCGGTCCGACGGCACCAGCCCGCCGTCGGCAAAGAACATGTCATCGAGCAGGATGCCGGAGTCGGGCTCGTCAATATTGAGCGCGCTCTGCATTGCCTTCGAGGTCAGGCCGATCTTGTGGCCCTTCACGGTGCGCCCCTGCGCGACCTTCATCTCGACCCAGGCTTTTTGAATAGCGTAGGCATCCTCGATCGCTATGCCGGGATGTTCAAGCGAAAGCTGCCGGATCTGTTTGCGGGTCTTTTCGGCGGCATCGAGCCGCTCGGCGGCGCTTCGGATATCGTCTCTGGAAAGGGCCATGGGCGTCCGGCTCGATCAGCAAAAAGCGGGTGCTGAAAATTTGTTTAACATGTTAAGTTATCCGACGCAAACTGATTTGATGCTTGTTGCGCCGCAAAACTCTATCCTTGGCTCGATCGAGGATTCCCGATGGGCGGGCCACTGAAGATGTCAGGCAAGAAATCGCCGAACGGATCGCGTTCGGACCAGGAGGGAACGGCGGAGGCCCGTCGCGCGCCGATGCGCGAATTCTCGCGCTCGCTGCCGATGTCGCTCTTACGCGCGCGCGAAGCCGTGATGCGCCAGTTCCGTCCGTCCTTACGCAATCATGGGCTGACCGAGCAGCAATGGCGGATCCTACGCGCGCTGACGGCGGTGGATACCATCGAGGTGACGGAGCTGGCGCGCGTCGCGTTCCTGCTGGGGCCGAGCCTGTCGCGAATCCTGCGCGATCTCGAAGCGCGCGATCTGATCGAACGCCGCGCGGCCAAGGCAGATTTGCGCCGCGGCGAGGTGTCGATCTCGTCCAAGGGGCTGAAGCTGATCGAGGCCGTCGCGCCCACCTCGGAAGCGATCTACGCCGAGATCACGCACCGTTTTGGCGCGCGCAAGCTAGCCGAATTGCAGGACATGCTGGGCGAACTTGAGCGCAGCCTTGCCGCGATGGAGGTAGCGGGTGAGGGCGAGGCCGAAGCCGACGAGTAAGCGCAAATTTGCATGATGCTACTGGCCCGATGCATAGCGGCCGGGCAAATGATTGCAATCATTTGTCAAACGCGACTGAGGCGGTAGACACGCGCGCGATTTTTCGTTCAAAGTGCCGGCCAAGCCGGTCATCAAAACCGGTGCGGGAGTCGCGGGGCTAGCTGCTCAAACGCAGGCTTTCCCGTGCAAGGACAGGGCTGAAATCCGGACATGGTCACAATAAAAGTCAACAATCTGATCGACTTCGTCGCAGAAGTTTTTTCGCATTCGGAATCCTCGCCTGAGGAAGCAAGGCGCATCGCTACTTACCTCACGACAGCCAATCTCACCGGCCATGACAGCCACGGCGTGATCCGGGTTCCGGTCTATATCCGCTGGAAGAAGACAGGCAACGTCGTTCCCAACCAGACGCCTGAGATCGTTGTCGACACCCCGTCGCTCGCCGTGGTCGACGGCAAGTTTGGCTATGGCCAGACCGTAACGCCGTTCGCGGTGCGGACCGGCATCGAGAAGTGCAAGAAGGCGGGACTGTCAGCCATCGCGCTGCGCAACGCCGGCCACATCGGCCGCGTCGGCGACTGGGCTGAGATGGCCGCCGCCGAAGGACTGGTGTCGGTGCACTTCGTCAATGCCGCCGGCTCGCTGCTTGTCGCGCCGTACGGCGGCGTCCAGAAGCGGCTCTCGACCGCGCCTTACTGCGTTGGCATTCCGCGAGAGGGGCAAGATCCGATCGTGCTCGATTTTGCCACCTCGATCGTTGCCGAAGGCAAGGTGCTGGTCGCCAGCCGCGGCGGCAAGAAGCTTCCCACCGGTGCACTGGTCGATGCCGATGGCACGCTGAGCGAAGAGCCGTCCGTGCTCTATGGTCCCTACACGCCGGACGGGCCGCGCGACCACACCAAAGGCACCGGCGCGATCCGCGCGTTCGGCGAGCACAAGGGCTCGGGGCTTGCCTTCATCTGCGAACTGCTCGGCGGTGCGCTGACCGGCACCGGCGCCACCTCGGGCGGCCGGCAGTTCGCCAACGGCATGCTTGCCTTCTATATCGATCCCAAGGTGATCGACACGGCCAACTATTTCGACGACGAAATCTCACGCTATACGGACTTCATCCGGGAGACCAAGCCGATCGCCGGCGTCGAGTCCGTGCTGGTCCCGGGCGATCCCGAACGCAAGATGCGCGCCGAGCGCACCAGGAACGGCGTGCCGCTGCCTGATGATACCTGGGCTGCGATCGTCAACACCGCCCGCGAGGTCGGCGTCAGCGAGGCCGCCATCCAGCGCGCCACCAGCTAATCCACTCCACGAACGCCAACAATTGTAACGATCACAAAGGGAAAGCGATCAATGGCAACTAACAACGTCAAGAAAGTATGGGCCTCGGGCAAGGCCGTGGTGAACGCGTGGCTCGCGATCCCCTCGGGCTTCTCGGCCGAAGTGATCGCGCAATGCGGCTTCGACAGCGTGACCGTCGACATGCAGCACGGCGTGCAGGATTACCTCTCGATGGTCCAATGCTTTCAGGCGATGAACGGCCATCCGGTGACGCCGATGGTCCGCGTGCCCTGGAACGAGCCCGGCATCATCGGCAAGGTGCTCGACGGCGGCGCCTATGGGGTGATCTGCCCGATGATCAACACCCCGCAGGAGGCGAAGAACCTCGTCCAGTACGCGAAGTATCCGCCGAAGGGCACGCGCTCGAATGGCCCGATCCGCTCCGGCATGTATGGCTCGGCCGGCAGCTACCAGCAGACGGCAAACGACGAGATCGTGCTGCTGCCGATGATGGAGACCAGGACGGCGGTCGAAAACATGGAATCGATCCTCGACGTCGAGGGCATCGACGGCGTCTATATCGGCCCGTCCGATCTCGGCTTCTCCTATGGCCTGGTGCCGAAGCTCGACCGCGACGAACCTGAAATCCTCAAGATCTACGAGAAGATCGTCAAGGAATGCGGCAAGCGCGGGCTCAATCCCGGCATCCACTGCTCGGGCGCCGAGGGCGCGGTGCGCGCTATCAACATGGGCTTCAAGCTCGTGACGCTCTCGAACGAGAGCGGCTTGATGATGACCTACGCCAAGATGCAGGTGAACCAGACCCGCAAGGATAGCGGCGGGAAGGCGTAAAAGGTCTCGTGTCCCGGACGCGGTGCAGCGCTTCTTAGCGGTGCACCGCAGACCCGGGACCTCGTAGCAGCAGCGTGCATGGGCCCCGGATCAGCAGCGCACCGCTTGCGCGCTGCGCTGCATCCGGGGCACGGTACCTCGCAGACTGACAGGAGACGCCCATGACCAGCCCGGCACCCGTGATCCGCCTGCACCCTGACGATGGCGTGCTGATCGCGCGCGCGAGCTTGCCGCCGGGGATGGTGGTGGCCGAGGGCGTCACCACAACCGAACGGATTCCTGCCGGCCATAAGGTCGCGATCAGGCCGATCGCCTTAGGCGAGCCGGTCCGCCGCTACGGCCAGATCATCGGCTTTGCCACCGCGCCGATCGCGCCGGGCCAGCATGTGCATACGCAAAACTGCGGTATGGGCGATTTCGCCAAGGACTATGCCTATGGCGTCGACGTCAAGCCGGTGCCGAATTTCGATCTGTCCGCCACCTTCGACGGCATTCGCCGCGCCGACGGCCGCGTGGCGACGCGCAACTATATCGGGATCCTCACATCGGTGAATTGCAGCGCCCATGTCGCCGGCATCGTCGCCGACATGTTCAAGAAGAACCCGTTCACCGGCGACAACCCGCTGGCCGACTATCCGAACGTCGACGGTGTGGTGGCGCTGACCCACAAGACCGGCTGCGGCATGACGCAGAACGAGCCGCTGGCGCTGCTGCGCCGGACGCTCGGCGGCTACGCGCGGCATGCGAATTTCTCCCATGTGGTCGTGCTGGGGCTTGGCTGCGAAGTCAACCAGATCGGCGGGCTGATGGAGGAGCAGAAGCTCGCGGGACGTTTGCGCGCGATGGACATCCAGGAAGTCGGCGGCACCCGCAAGACGGTGGAAGCCGGCATTGCCTTCGTGAAGGAGGCGCTTACCGACGCCAATAAAGTGAAGCGCGAGAAGGTCGCAGCCAGCGAATTGACGGTGGCGCTGCAATGCGGCGGCTCCGACGGTTACTCCGGTGTCTCCGCCAATCCGGCGCTGGGTGCTGCAAGCGATCTCTTGGTGCGCCACGGCGGCACCGTGATCCTCTCCGAGACGCCGGAGACTTATGGCGCCGAACATCTGCTGACGCGGCGGGCTGTCAGCCGCGAGGTCGGCGAAAAGCTCGTCGGCCTGATGCGCTGGTGGGAGGAGTACACCAGGCGGGAAGGCGCCGAGATGAACGCCAATCCGAGCCCCGGCAACAAGGCCGGTGGCCTCACCACGATCCTGGAAAAATCATTGGGCGCGATGGCCAAGGCCGGCAGCACCAATCTGGTCGACGTGCTCAACTACGCCGAACCCATCACCAAGAAGGGCTTTGTCTTCATGGACACGCCCGGCTACGACCCGGTCGCGGCGACAGGCCAGGTCGCGGGCGGCGCCAACCTCGTCTGCTTCACCACGGGCCGCGGCAGCGTGTTCGGCTGCAAGCCTGCGCCCTCGATCAAGCTCGCCACCAACACGCCGATGTACAAGCGCATGGAAGACGACATGGACGTCAATTGCGGCACCATCCTCGACGGTGAGGAGACTGTGCAGCAATGCGGCCAGCGCATTTTCGAGCTGATGCTGAAAACGGCATCGGGACAGCCGACGAAGAGCGAAAGTTTCGATTTCGGCGGCGCCGAATTCGCGCCGTGGGTGCTTGGGGCTACGATGTAGTTCTTGCACAACTCTGGCGTCGCCCCTGCGAACGCAGGGGCCCATAACCACCGCTCGAAGTCGTTGAAGCAAAGCCGTCTCCCCGCGCGCCCCTTACGCCGGCCGCGGCGTATGGGTCCCTGCGTTCGCACTAGGGTTTCTACACGTCTGGCGCGACAGATTGACTCGGTGCGTCATGATGTTATCCCGCTTTGCGGTTTGTATGATTCTGTTTCTGACGCTTTGATTCGAAGGAGCGTCGGAGATGCAGCGAGAGCCGGATTTATCACTTGGCGAGTTTGGCGACGTTCGCCTCGATAAAAGGGGGCGGCGTTTGTTCAGGCTATGCTTTGCACGCGCAGCGTCTGCTTGCGCCAGATGGCGCAGGGTGACTGGGCCGCGTACATGGCGTACTGGCGGTTCGTGAACAATCCGCAAGTCACGACCGATCAACTGATTGAAGGCTGGAGCAGGCAGACGGCGACCGTGGTCAGCGGGCGTCATGTGCTGGCGATCCAGGACACCAGCGAGGTCAAGTTTCAAACGCGGCAGGGACGTCGGCGTAGACTGGGCAAAGTCGGCAAAGGCAATGCCCGCGGCGTGTTGCTGCATGCCATGATGGCGGTCGATGCCGACAGCGGGGCCTGCCTCGGCCTCACCGGCGGCAAGGTGTGGACGCGCAGGGGCACGGTTAAGACCCCTCACGACGAGCGTGAGTTGGCCAACAAGGAATCGGCGCGCTGGGTGACGACGGCCGAGCAGGGCTGCGAGGTTTTGGCTGCAGCGCGCATGATCACTGTCATCAATGACCGTGAGGGGGAGTTCTTTGCGCACTGGGCGTTGACGCCCGGCGACAACGTCCACCTGCTGACGCGGGCCATGCATGATCATGCGCTGGCCGACGGCAGAACACTTTATCAAGCGGTGGAGCGAGCCCGCTTCTGCAACAAGGCGGTGATCGATCTGCCGCAGCGGATGGATCGTCGCGGTCGCCAAGCCCACCTCTCGCTGCGCTTCGGAACCATCGTGCTCAAGCGGCCGGCGCGCCCCGGCGTGAAGGACCTGCCGGAGCGTGTCGAAGTCAGCTTCGTGGAAGTCGTCGAGTTGCACCCCCCGAAGGGGGCTGAGCCCGTTCATTGGCTGCTCTTGACCACTCATTCGATCGCCAATGCGGCCGATGCCTGGCGGATCGTCTCCTGGTACAAGCAGCGCTGGATCATCGAACAGTTGTTTCGCTCGCTGAAGAACCAGGGTCTGCGTATCGAGGACAGTCAGCTCGAAAGCGCCGAAGCCCTGATCAAGCTCGTGGCGATCGCCACTAAAGCAGCATGTATCGTCATTCAGCTCGTTCAGGCCCGCAATGGTGGTGGACAATTGCCGGTCAAATGCGCCTTCACGCCAGAAGAAATCGAAACACTTGCCGCCATCAACAGAACCATGAAAGGCAGGACCGAGCTTCAGAAGAACCCGCATCACCCCTACACTCTTCAGTGGGCGGCATGGATCATCGCCAAGCTCGGCGGATGGACCGGCTACGCCTCGCATCGGCCACCCGGACCAATCACCTTCCACAACGGAATGGCTCGCTTCCAAATCATCGTCGCTGGCAGAGCCCTCGAAAATGCGTAGAAACCCTAGTGCGTTCGCAGGGACGACGGCGGGGCCGCACTTCCCATAGGCACGCGCTGCCCGTTGTTAATGCTTGATCCCGCCCGGAACCGGTGTTCTGCTTAAAAAAGCCGCTGGAGTCTCCGGTCCGTGTCGATCTTCGTCGCACTACACCACGTCACGCACTACAAATACGACCGACCGATCGATCTCGGCCCTCAGACCGTTCGCCTGCGTCCGGCGCCGCATACGCGGACGCCGATCCTGAGCTATTCGCTCAAAGTGACGCCCGCCAATCATTTCGTGAACTGGCAGCAGGATCCGCAGGGCAATTGGCTGGCGCGCTTCGTGTTTCCGGAGAAGGCGTCTGAACTGAAGATCGAAGTCGACTTCACCGCGCAGATGACGGTCGTCAATCCCTTCGATTTCTTCGTCGAGCCCTACGCTAACTCCTTTCCGTTCCAGTACAGCAACGATCTCAAGACCGAGCTCGCGCCCTATCTCGCGACCTCCGAGCAGGGGCCGTTGTTCGCGGCTTACTTAAAGGAGATTCCGCGCGAGGCCGACAGTACCGTCAATTTCCTGGTCGAGCTCAACGCGCAGCTTCAGAAGAAGATCAAATATGTCATCCGGATGGAGCCGGGCATTCAGGCGCCGGAGGAGACGCTGGCGCGCGGCTCCGGCTCGTGCCGCGACTCGGCGTGGTTGTTGATCCAACTCCTGCGGCATCTCGGCCTCGCTGCGCGCTTTGTCTCCGGCTATCTCATGCAGTTGCGTCCCGATATCGATCCGGTCGAAGGCCCACGCGAGGTCGAAAGCGATTTCACCGATCTGCACGCCTGGGCGGAGGTCTATCTTCCCGGCGCCGGCTGGATCGGGTTCGATGTCACCTCGGGCATGCTGACGGGCGAGGGGCATATCCCCGTCGCTGCCACGCCGCATTATCGCTCAGCGGCGCCGGTCTCGGGCAGCGCCGGCTTCGCCAATGTCGAATTCGGCTTCGAGATGAGCGTCAGGCGCATCCGCGAGGCGCCGCGGATCACGCGGCCGTTCTCCGATGAATCCTGGGCACGGCTCGACAGCCTCGGCGAGCAGGTCGATGCCGATCTCAGGCGCGACGACGTGCGGCTGACCATGGGCGGCGAGCCGACCTTTGTCTCGACCGACGATCTGGAATCGCCGGAATGGAACATCGCTGCCATCGGCCCGACCAAGCAGGCGCTGGCGGATGAGCTGATCCGAAAGCTGCGTGCGCGTTTCGCGCCGGGCGGGTTACTGCATTACGGGCAAGGCAAATGGTATCCGGGCGAAAGCCTGCCGCGCTGGGCGTTCGGACTCTATTGGCGCAAGGACGGCGTGCCGATCTGGAAGAATGCCGACCTGATCGCAAGGATCGAGAATCCGCCCAAGGCCGACATCGCGGACGCCCGGCGACTGATGGAAGGCATCGCGAAGCGGCTCGGCCTCGACGCCAGCTACGTGATGCCGGCATATGAAGACCCCGTGCATTGGCTGCAAAAAGAAGCCGCGCTTCCGGTCAATGTCGATCCCGGCGACTCCAAGCTGTCCGATCCCGAAGAACGATCACGCATGGCGCGGGTGTTCGATGAAGGGCTCGACAAGCCGAAGGGCTTCGTGCTGCCGATCCAGCATGCGGAGGCCGATGATCCTCGCTGGATCAGCGAGCGCTGGCAATTCCGGCGCAGCCATTTGTTCCTGATCCCGGGCGATTCCCCGCTCGGTCTCCGGCTGCCGATGGCGTCGCTGCCGCATGTTCCGCCGGAAGAATATCCTTATGTCGTCGAGCAGGATCCGATGGATGCGCGGCTGGAGCTGGCGGCCGACGACAAGGAGCCTGAAGCAGGGGACACGCAAAGGCGAGCGCACGATCCGAAAGCAAAACGCAAACCCAAGCCGGTGCGCACGGCAACCTCAGTCGAAATCCGCGACGGCGTGTTGCGCGTCTTCATGCCACCGGTCGAGAAGCTCGAGCATTATCTCGAACTGATCGCGGCGGTGGGGGCGACCGCCGAAGAGATGCAGATCCCGGTCCATATCGAGGGCTACGGGCCGCCCTACGATCCGCGCGTCGAGGTCATCAAGGTGACGCCCGATCCCGGCGTGATCGAAATCAATGTCCAGCCGGCGCAAAGCTGGCGCGAGGCGGTCGACATCACCTTCGGCCTGTATGAAGACGCCGCGAAGGTCCGGCTCGGCGCCAATCGCTTTCTCGTCGATGGCCGCCACACCGGCACCGGCGGCGGCAATCATGTCGTGATCGGCGGCTCGACCCCGCAGGATTCGCCGTTCCTGCGCCGCCCGGATTTGCTGAAGAGCCTGGTGCTGTACTGGCAGCGCCATCCATCGCTGTCCTATTTGTTCTCCGGCATGTTCATCGGCCCGACGAGCCAGGCGCCGCGCATCGACGAGGCGCGGCATGACGGACTTTATGAGCTGGAGATCGCGCTCTCGCATGTGCCGCCGCCCGATATCGAGGCCCCGCTATGGCTGGTCGATCGGCTGTTCCGGCATATCCTCGTCGACATAACCGGCAATACCCATCGCGCCGAAATCTGCATCGACAAGCTCTATTCGCCGGATGGCCCGACCGGCCGGCTCGGGCTGGTCGAATTCCGCGCGCTCGAAATGCCGCCCGACCCGCGGATGTCGCTGGCGCAGCAATTATTGATCCGCGCGCTGATTGCAAAGCTGTGGCGCGAGCCGCAGCAGGGCAAGTTCGTACGCTGGGGAACCGCGCTGCACGATCGCTTCATGTTGCCGCATTTCCTCTGGGAGGATTTTCTCGGCGTGCTCGATGAGCTCAAGCTATCCGGCTACGATTTTTCGCCGGAATGGTATTCGGCACAACTCGAATTCCGCTTTCCGGTGTTCGGCCGTGTCCACCACGGCGGCGTGGCGCTGGAATTGCGTCAGGCGCTGGAGCCCTGGCATGTGCTGGGCGAGGAGGGCTCGGCCGGCGGCACCGTGCGCTATGTCGATTCTTCCGTGGAGCGCCTGCAGATCAAGGCGACTGGCTTCGTCGACGGACGCCATGTCGTGACCTGTAACGGCAGGCGGATGCCGATGACACCTACCGGCCGCTCGGGCGAGGCCGTGGCCGCCGTCCGCTTCAAGGCCTGGCAGCCGGCGTCAGGGCTGCATCCGACCATCCCGGTCCACGCGCCCCTGACATTTGACTTGATCGATAGCTGGAACGGCCGTTCGCTCGGCGGCTGCGTCTACCACGTCGCGCATCCCGGCGGCCGCAACTACGACACCAAGCCGGTCAATTCCTATGAGGCGGAGGCGCGGCGGCTGGCCCGGTTTCAGGATCACGGCCACACCCCGGGGCGGATCGAGCCGCCGCCCGAGGAACGCACAATTGAATTCCCTTTGACGCTCGACTTGAGGACGCCGCTCCTGATCTAATCGGAAGCGACGGTCTCGGGGAATCGAAATGTCAGGCCAAGGCAACAGTCAGGAGAGCAAGGCCCGTCCAGGACAGCGCCGGATGGCGCAATGGACCCGCGACTATGCGCGGCTGCCCGGCATTCCCGACGAATATATCGGGCCTGACGGAGCGCCGCGCGCGGCCTGGACCCGTTTCTTCGATGCCTTTGCGGCGCTTTCGCCGCCAGATATCGAACGCCGCTTCGCCTCCGCCGACCGGCATCTGCGCGAGGCCGGCGTCACCTATCGCGCGCCCGGCGAAACCGCCGACCGGCTGTGGCCGCTCAGCCATCTGCCGCTGATCATCGACGAGGCCGACTGGCAGCAACTGACCACGGGTATCGCCCAGCGAGCGCAGTTGTTTGAAATGATCCTGCGCGATCTCTATGGCGAGGCCCGGCTGGTCACCGATGGTGCGGTGCCCGCGGCCGCGATTGCCGGCAGCAATGAATATCTGCGCGCCGTTTGCGGCGTCAAACCCCCGGGTAACCGCTATTTGCATTTCTATGCGGCTGACGTCGGCCGCGGCCCCGACGGGCGCTGGTGGGTGCTGAACGACCGCACGCAGGCACCCTCGGGCGCCGGTTACGCGCTGGAAAACCGCCTGGTGCTGTCGCGCGCCTTTTCCAATCTCTACAAGTCGATGAACGTCGAGCGTGTGGCGCCGTTCTTCGAGGCGTTCCGCGACTCGCTTCGCGCCAGCGCCGACCGCGACGAGCCACGCATCGGCCTGTTGACGCCGGGCGCCTTCAGCGAAACCTATTTCGAACACGCCACGCTGGCGCGTTATCTCGGGTTTCTCCTGGTCGAGGGCGATGATCTCGCCGTCAGCGGCGACCGCATCCATATCCGCACCGTCGCGGGCCTGAAGCGGCTCGACGTGCTGCTGCGCCGGGTCGACTCCAATTTTCTCGATCCGCTGGAGCTTGATGCCTCGTCGCATCTCGGCGTGCCCGGCCTGATCGATGTGCTGCGCAAGGACGGCGTCGTCGTCGCCAACATGCCGGGCTCCGGCGTATTGGAGGCGAGGGCGCTGCTCGGATTCCTGCCGAGCCTGTGCCGCCGCTTGCTCGGCGAGACCTTGATCATGCCGCACATCGCGACCTGGTGGTGTGGCCAGAAATCCGCGCGTGAGGAAGTACTGTCGCGGCTGGAGGATTTCGTCATCGAGGGCGCCTATGGCCGGGCCGTTCCCGGCTTTTCCAGCCATGCGCCCGTGCTTGCCGGCGAGTTGCCGCCAGCCGAGCGCGACCGGCTCCGGCAGGCGATCACCGACCGCGGCATCGATTATGTCGGCCAGGAACTGGTGCGCTTGTCGACGACGCCGGTGTGGGAAGAGGGGCGGATCACGCCGCGCCCGTTCGTGCTGAGGGTATTTGCCGCAGCGACTCCGCAAGGCTGGACCATCCTGCCCGGCGGTTTCTGCCGGATCGCCGAAAAGACGGATGCCCGCGCAGTGTCGATGGGTGATGGGGTGCGGTCGGCGGACGTCTGGGTGGTGTCCGACAAAGCCGTAGCATCGGCCACGCTGTTGCCCGGCGCCGACACGGTGCGGATCAGGCGGATCGCCGGCGTGGTGCCGAGCCGTGCCGCGGATAATCTGTTCTGGCTCGGCCGCTATCTCGAACGCGCCGAGGCGACGCTGCGGCTGATCCGTGCGCTCGGCACCTCGACGCGTGATCCTGCCAAGGGAGCGTCAACCGCGTTGCATTCGGTCGAGCGTATCCAGCGGATTCTCGTGACCTGGGGCGCTACCTCGCAGGCGACGCGGACCAATCCGGCGCGCGTCATTGCGGAAGCGCTGCAGAGCGAGGAGAAGTTCGGTTCAGCGCTTTCGCTGGTGCGATCGGTGCAGCGAACTGCGAGCTCGCTGCGCGAGCGGCTCTCGCCCGATGCCTGGCAGATCATCACCGAGATGGTGGAGCGCCTTGCGCTGCAGGTCGACGACGACGACAGCATCGTCAGCGCCGCTGAATTGACGCTGCAGGAGCTGGCGAGCCTTGCCGGCCTGGCGCAGGAAAACATGAACCGCGCCGCCGGATGGCGCTTCCTCGACATGGGCCGCCGCGCCGAGCGCGCCATCAACACCGCGCGGTTCGCGCGGCAGTTCGCCTATGACGAAGCGGGCGAAGATGACCTCGACGCGCTGTTGACGCTGGTGGATTGCCAGATCACCTACCGCTCGCGCTATCTGGTCGGGCCGGCGCTGGCGCCGGTTCGCGACCTCGCCGTGCTCGATCCTTATAATCCGCGCTCGGTCGCCTTTCAGGTCGCAGCGCTCAACGACCACATTGCGGCGCTGCCAAGCCTGAAGGAACATGGTTTGATCGAGCGGCCACAGCGGCTGGCAGTGGCGTTGCAGGCGACGCTGACGACGGCGGAGGCTGCCACGCTGGATGTGAAAACGCTGTTTGCACTCGAACAGGATCTGCTCAATCTGGCCGACGCCATCGGCCTGCATTACTTCCCGCACGGGCCCAATGCGAGCCGGCCGGAGAAGCTCACGGGCCTCGCGTGATCTACGACATCCGTCACGTCACGACCTACGCTTACGAGAGCCCGGTGAGTTTTGCGCGCTGCTCGCTGCGGCTGGAGCCGCGAACCGGCGACGGGCAGCAATTGATCTCGCACGCGGTCGAGATCCGGCCGCGGCCGGCCGAACGCACGGTGCGGCGGGACTTTTTCGGAACGCATACCGAGAGCGTACTGATCGAGACCGCGCATCGCAATTTGCGGATCGATTCCCGCTCACGGGTTTTGGTCGGGCGTCGGGCGCCTGGTCGCGCGGCGCCCAGCCCGCCCTGGGAGCGCATCCGCGACGTGGCCTTTGAGGCCACCAGCCTCGGTCCCGCTTCGCCGGTCGGATACGTCTTTGCAAGCTCGCTGGTGCCGGTGCTGGCGCCGCTCACTGCCTATGCCGCGCCAAGCTTCGCGCCGGGCGGCGGCATCCTCACGGGCGCCGTCGACCTGATGCGCCGCATCCGCAGCGATTTCAGATACGACTCCAAGGCCACCGTGATTTCGACGCCGCTTGGGGAAGTGTTCGAGAAGCGCCACGGTGTCTGCCAGGACTTTGCCCATGTGATGATTGCGGGCCTGCGCGGGCTCGGCCTGCCGGCGGCCTATGTCAGCGGCTATCTGCGCACCGTTCCGCCGGCCGGCCAGCCGCGCCTGCAGGGCGCCGACGCCAGCCACGCCTGGGTCTCGGTCTGGTGCGGCGCCGAGCTCGGTTGGGTCGGCTTCGATCCGACCAACGACCTCCTGGTCGAGAACGATCACATCATCCTGTCGATCGGAAGGGACTTCTCCGACGTCTCGCCGGTCGACGGCATCATCGTCGGACCGCCCAAGCAGAAGCTCAGCGTCGCCGTGGACGTGATGCTGGTGGAATGAGGCTGGAATGCCTCCGTACCGGATTTTTTAAGAATTGGTTGTCCTGCCGCAGCGGTTAAGCCGCGCTAATCTCCGCTGCACTACGGATAGGCACTTTAACGGAAGGTTTGCACTTTTGTTGCCAGCATGACGTGCGCGGAACCGCGCCTGCAAGTTGCGTCCACCTAGCCAGGAGATAATCGTGAACAATTGGTCAACAAAGCCTTTCGTTTCCGCCGTGGCAGCCATGCTTGTTTTCGGCGGTACCGCCAGCGCGGGCGGCGGCGCAACCAAGGATGAAGCCGTTGCCATGGTCAAGCAGGCCGTTACCTTCATCAAGGAGCAGGGACCCGAAAAGGCGTATCCCGAGCTCACCAACAAGGCCAGCAAGTTCCGCGACCGCGATCTCTATGTCGTGGTCTATCAGCTCGACGGCAAAGTGCTGGCTCACGGCTCGAACGAGAAGTTCGTCGGCAAGGATCTGATCGACGCCCAGGATGTCGACGGCAAGCTCTACGTCAAGGAACGCGTCGAACTCGCCGCCAAGCAGCCTTCGTTCTGGCAGGATTACAAGTTCGTCAATCCGGTGAGCAAGAAGGTCGAGCCGAAGGAAATGTACTGCGAGAAGCTGGATAACACGGCCGTCTGTGCGGGCGTCTACAAGCTCTGACCCCGATCAAGCGTTTGCGTTGTTGTGCGGCGATCGCCGCACTGAAGGGGTGACATGCTCGGCTGGATCAAGAACATTGGCCTTTCCTGGAAAGTCCAGCTCGCTCCGGCGTTCCTGATCGCCGTCCTGATCGGGCTCGGCGCCTATGCGTTGCAAACGCTGCGGTCGAATCAGGCCGCCGTTGACGCGTTGGTGTCCGGTCCGGTCCGGCAATCGGAGCTGGCCAACGATCTCACCACAACGGTGTGGACGGCACACGCCAAGCTCTATCGTCTTGCTGCCACTGCAGCCAACGAAAAGGACGAGAAGAAAATTGTGCAGGTCGCCAAGGAAGCTTCCGTGGCGGCCGGCAAAATTTCGGACGCGCTGAAGGCCGTCGAAAGTATCAAGGGCGGGTTCAGCCCGGAAACATTCGAGAAGCTGAAAGCCGCTGTTGCAGGCTACCTCAAGCAATCGAAAAACGCGATCGAGATGGCCGATGGCGACGCCGGTTCGGCGCTGATATTCATCAAGGGCGCGGAACGAAACTTTGCCGTCATCGAAAAGCTGGCCGACGACCTGATTACGCACAGCAGCGAGAGCAAGGACCGCGAAATTGCCCGTGCGGGGATCAAGCTCGAGCAGCAGCAGATAACGCTGACGGCCGTGCTTCTGGCCGTTGCGCTCGCTGGCATCGTCGTCTCGTTTCTGATCGGCCGGAGCATTTCCCATCCCGTCGTGGCGATGTCGAGGGCGATGCGCGAACTTGCCGCCGGGCATTTCGAGGTCCAACTGCCCGGCCTTGAGCGCCGCGATGAAGTCGGCCAGATGGCGCACGCGATCCAGGAATTCAAGGTGCAGGCGATCGCCAAGGCCGAACGCGAGACGGCGGAGCGCGAGGAAAAGAACCGTGAACTGGCATCGGCCCGCCGTACGGAGCTTCACAATCTGGCCGAGAGTTTCGAGATCGCGGTCGGCAATATTGTCGAGAACGTAGGCTCAGCCTCGGCCGAACTGGAAAATTCCGCCGCGGTCCTGACCAACAGCAGCGCGGCCACCCAGCAGCTCTCCACCGTGGTCGCCGCGGCTTCCGAGGAGACCTCCAGCAACGTGCAGTCGGTGGCGTCCGCCGCCGAGGAAATGGCCAGCTCCGTCAATGAAATCGGCAGGCAGGTCGCGAATTCCAACCGGATCGCCAACGAGGCCGTCGTTCAGGCGCAAAAGACCGATGCCCGGATCATCGAATTGTCGGAGGCGGCAAACCGCATCGGCGACGTAACCAGGTTGATCACCACGATCGCCGAGCAGACCAATCTACTGGCACTCAACGCGACCATTGAGGCCGCCCGCGCCGGTGACGCCGGCCGCGGCTTTGCGGTGGTCGCCCAGGAGGTCAAGGCGCTCGCCACCCAGACCGCCAAGGCAACCAGCGAAATCTCGACCCAGATCGCCGAGATGCAGTCGGCGACGCAGGAATCGGTGCACGCCATCAAGGAGATCAGCGGCACCATCGGCCGGGTTTCCGAAATCGCCGCGGCGATCGCTGCCGCTATCGAGGAGCAGGGCGCTGCCACCCAGGAAATCGCGCGCAACGTGCAGCAGGCGGCAGTGGGCTCGACTCAGGTCGCGACCAGCATCGCCGACGTCAACCGTGGCGCCGGCGAAATCGGCACGGCGTCGTCACAGGTGCTGGCCAACGCGCAACTGCTCTCCAACGAAAACAAGCGGCTCAAGGCCGAGGTCGGCAAATTCCTCGCAACCGTGCGGTCGGCGTAAGCCGTAGGGCCCAAAAGCCGAGATTGGCGAACGTGGCTTGATCCACGTCCGCTTTGCAGCATTTTGCGGACTCAAGTCGGACATCGCCCCAAGTCCGAAAAGTGCCACAAGGCGACATCGAGGCCCAACTTTACATTTAGCTTCATATATTCCTTAACACATCTCGGCCAATGTCCCAGGATCAGCTAGAGGTTGTGCCTTGAAACTCGTTCGATCTATTCCGGTCCCCATCTTCTGGGCATTCCTAGGCATCGTGATCTTTCCGTTCTATGACCTGCTCACGGGAAAGATGTTTAGTTTGGTGCTCAGCGACAAGGTTGGCACGGCACTAGCCGACACTGCATTTGGAATGACGATGGGGTACCTTGCTGGCTGGTACTTCGTCGGGAAGATGAGGCTTCCTCGAAGCGCTACGAGTTTCGATCTGGAGGCGGCCGCCCTACGGAAAAGGGAGAAATCGTCCTAACCCATGGAACGAACTCTATGGCTATTGGCGCAGGCTTCGCAATTGGCATTCTGGCTTGGGCGTTGTTTCAATGCCTCCGCACTCACGAAATTCGAATGACAGCGGCTCGGACCATAAAGCGTGGCGAATTTCCAGAGATCTATTGGGGGCTAATTTTGTTTCAGTGCTTCGCGGTTGCGTTTTTTATCATATTCGCCTTCTTCCCGTGGCAGCGCTAGTGCGCCACTTGCCGAACGTCTGCATTGGGTCATTCGCGTCGATTTGCCATATCAGCGATATGTCCGATATCCAGCTCATCTCGCACCTGCCGATTCGACGTTGCGAAAGTCGAGATAGGTATGAATCAAGCTCCCGAACCGGAGCCTCGAATCATGAGATATGACGCACGGACGTTGGGTGGACTGCCATCAGGCTGCTTCTCCCGAACAAGTCCTGCGGCGTGCCGAGGGCCAATAATCGGTGTGTCGGCGGATTAAGTGTCAATCCGAAGTCTTGCCGAACTTTGCGGAGCCAGATTCGGGGGCTCCTCACACTCTGGCGCGAACCCGAGATACCGCCAGCTTACGTGCCGGTCTTGCGCACCGGCTCCGACGAATCCGCACGCAGGTTGCGGAAGAATTTTTCGACCTCGCGCGACAGCGTTTCGGCCGTGGCCGTCAGCTCGCTGGATGCCGTAAGGACTGAAGTCGCCGCCGTGCTCGTCGTGCCGATGGCGTCGCTGAGCGACCCGATATTGACGACCAGCGTGCCGTTGCCCTGCGCCGCCAATTGCGCGTTCGCCGAGATTTCACGCGTCGCCGCATCCTGCTGCTCGATCGCGCTGGCAATGATGGAAGTCACCTCGTTGATGTCGCGCACGGCGTCGCCGATCTCGCGGACCGCTTCGACGGAGGTTTTGGTCGACGTCTGGATCAGGCCGACGTTCTGGCCGATTTCGGCGGTCGCCTTGGCGGTCTGCTCGGCCAGCGCCTTGACCTCGTGGGCGACCACGGCGAAGCCGCGGCCGGCGTCGCCGGCGCGCGCGGCTTCGATCGTTGCGTTGAGCGCCAGGAGGTTGGTTTGCTCGGCGATCGCCTGGATCAGGTTGAGCACACCGTCGATGCGCTGGGTCGCAGCCGCAAGCCCCTCGATTTCGGAGACCGATTTCTCGGTGCGCTGGCCCGCCTGCTCGACGGCGCTCGCCGACTGGCGCACCTGGCGGCCGATTTCCTCGACGGAAGCGGAAAGCTCTTCGGCAGCGCTCGCGACGGCGGAGACGTTGCTGGAGGCCTGTTCGGTCGCACCGTTGGCGGCCACCGCGCGTCCGCTTGCATCCGATGAGACGCTGGCGATGGTCTGGGCGGTACCGCGCATCGCGGTCGCATTGTCGGTGACCGCGCGCAGTACGCCGCCGATCGCTTCCCGGAACGCATCGACCGAGGCCTCGATGTGGCGGGTGCGCTCGTCACGCGCCTTGGAATCCTCCAGCACCTGCGAATTGAGGTTGCGGTTGCGATCCATCGCTTCCTGGAAGATCTTGATGGCACGGGCGAGCGCTCCGATTTCGTCGGCGCGTTCGGCATGCGGAACCTCGACGCCTTCGGCGCCGTCGGCCACCTGCTTGATGGTGGCGGTGATGACCGAGAGCGGGCGCGCGATCGAACGGGAAATGATCAGCACGCCGAGGACGACAACCACCAGCGCCAGCACGCCGAGGCAAGTCAGGATAAATGCCATCGTATGGTTGGTGTCGGTCTGTTGGGCCAGCCTCCTGCTGCGTTCGGCGTAGACCTTGGAGAGCGCTTCGAGATCCTTATTCAGCGCGGTGCGCACTTGGCGGTTGGCGTCATTGTCGCCCCATTCACGCCCCGCAGCCCCGTTGATCTCGACGCCACGGCGAACCAGCTCCTTGCGGAAGTCGACGAACTGTTCGATGCGCTTCTTGAAGGTGGCGAACTGCTGGGCGTCGTCGGCCTGGACCAGCGTTTCCCAGTTCTTCACGACATCAAGGATGCGCTCGTTGAACTTGAGCAGTCCGTCGCCGTATTTCTTCACCACCGCCGGCTCGCTCGACATGTAGATGCCGCGCGATTCCATCACGACCGCATAGACCAGCGAGTTGATGCGCTCGACATTGAGCGCGGCGCGGCTCGCGATCGAAACCGCTTCGGTGAGGGCCGCATTCTGGCGGGTGTTGTAATCGGACAAGGCCGTGATGGCTGCGACGAGCAACGCGAACAGCGCGAAGATCGAATACAATTTGGCTGCAAGCGAAAATCGGGATGCCATGGCGCCACCAAAATAAGTACGGGAAAATTCAGCCGTATCGGCACGCCGGAATGGGATCCAGTGAATGCCTTCAGCTTAGGCAATGTGCTGAGTTTTGGTGGAGAATGTCTTAACGCGCGAAGTTCGTGAAACCGCAACTAAAGGCAAATCATCGAGTAACTTCAATTAATTACTTGAATGTCGCGCGATGCCTCGTCGGGAAAATTCGGCAGCTTGGTGCGACTGCAACGGGCCTTGGCATATCAGCGCAATTGGAGGTGGCTGGCGCGGCGGAATACGGCCGATGCGGGCAATACCGCCACACGAAGCATCCGCGTCTCCTGAAGGACGCTTCGCATTGGCAAGCATCCGTGGCGCGAATCAAGCTAGACAGCGAGCAGGGCGAAGGTGGCGCCGCGCTGCTTCGATCGTGCGTGAGAATTGGGACTCATGACTCAAAGTGCCGCCTTGCCGGGCAATCTCGATCTCTATCTTCACGTGCGCGTGCTGATCGCCCTGATCCTCGGGCTCAGCGTCACGCGTCTGGTCAGTGGTATCGCGGCATTGGTCCAGCACCCCGGTCGCTACGCGATTTGGCCTGTACATCTTGGCTGGGTCGCCTGGGCGCTCCTGAACGTGGTCGCGTTCTGGTGGTGGGAGTTTCGGCTGAGCCACATCCAGCACTGGACGTATGGCCTTTACTTCTTCGTTTGCGTGTACGCATCGATGTACTATTTCCTGAGCGTCCTGCTTTTCCCGCAGGATCTCGATGAATATAAGGGCTATGAGGATTACTTCCTCTCCCGCCGCCGCTGGTTCTTTGGTTTTGCGGCCCTCACGGAAGCCCTCGATGTGGTCGATACCTGGATAAAGGGCGAAGCGCATCTGCGATCGCTGGGACTGGAATATCTCGTCGCCACCAGCGCATTCATATTGCTGTCCGTGGTAGCCGCGAAAACGCGCAACCCAAAATTCCACATGCTGTTTGCGCTCAGCGCGGTGGCTTATCAAATAAGCTTTTCGATCCGCCATTTTGGTACGCTGGACTAATTACAGGCGGGGACCCCAATGCCGAAACTCCGCTGATTGCGGCCTGTAGCCTTGGCCGTTCGCCCGGCATAGACTAGCCAGGCAACGCAGTGGGTACGGCGCAGGAAGGTCAGCATGGTCTATCGGCAGATCATCGGTGCCACCACCTATGCCTTCGACGGTTTGCGCGAGCTGCTCGCGAAGGCGACGCCGCCGCGATCCGGCGACCGTCTTGCCGGCGTCGCGGCCGATAGCGCGGAACAGATGCTCGCAGCGCGAATGGCGCTCGCCGACGTGCCGCTGAAGCAGTTCCTCAACGAGGCTGTCATTCCCTATGAGGATGACGAGGTCACCCGGCTGATCATCGACAGCCACGATGCCCCGGGCTTTGCCGCCATATCGTCGCTGACCGTCGGCGGCTTCCGCGACTGGCTGCTCTCCGATGCCGCAACAAGCGAGTCTTTGGCGAAGGTCTCGCGCGGGATCACGCCGGAAATGGCCGCCGGTGTCTCAAAACTGATGCGCAACCAGGACTTGATCCTGGTCGCCAAGAAATGCGCGGTAACCTCGGCCTTTCGCAACACCATCGGCCTGAAGGGGCGGATGAGCGTGCGGCTGCAGCCCAACCATCCCTTCGATGATGCCAAGGGCATTACCGCTTCGATCCTCGACGGCATTCTCCTGGGATCGGGCGATGCCTGCATCGGCATCAATCCGGCCAGCGACGATCCGGCCGTGATCGGCGAGTTGCTGCGGCTGCTCGACGGCATCATCTCGCGGCTGCAGATCCCGACGCAGGGCTGCGTGCTCACGCATGTCACCACGACGCTTGGATTGATCGGGCAGGGCGCGCCGGTCGATCTGGTGTTTCAGTCGATCGCGGGAACGGAGGCTGCCAATCGCAGTTTTGGTGTCGATCTCGCGCTGCTGCGCGAGGCGCGTGAGGCGGGGCTGTCGCTTGGCCGCGGCACGGTCGGCGACAATTTGATGTATTTCGAAACGGGGCAGGGCTCGGCGCTGTCGGCCAACGCCCATCACAATGTCGACCAGCAGACATGCGAGGCGCGGGCCTACGCGGTGGCGCGCGCGTTCGATCCGTTGCTGGTCAACAGCGTCGTCGGTTTCATCGGTCCGGAGTATCTTTACGACGGCAAGGAAATCATCCGCGCCGGCCTCGAGGACCATTTCTGCGGCAAGCTGCTCGGCCTGCCGCTCGGGGTCGACGTCTGCTACACCAACCATGCCGAGGCCGACCAGGACGACATGGACAATCTGCTGACGCTATTGGCCGCCGCCGGCGTCACCTTCATCATGGGCGTGCCGGGCGCCGACGATGTCATGCTGAACTATCAGTCGACCTCGTTCCACGACGCGCTCTATGTCCGGGACCTCTTCGGCTTGAAGCGGGCGCCCGAGTTCGACGATTGGCTGGTCCGCTCAGGCCTCGCGGACGGCAATTTCCGGCTTGCCGGCAACGCCGGCCTGCTGCCCGAATTTGCCTCGCGGCTGATCGCCTGAACTCCGGTCTGCAGATTTTCGTGCAACCAATTGAACCCAAAGCGAGTTAGAAGTCACAGTCACAATGTTGAAGAATTTCTGGCCCAACTTTCAATGTCGTGCTTAAATTCATGTCAGCCTTGAGGAAATTTGATGAGAGCTGAAGGCATTGGAACGGTACGGCGTATCCTGTGCGTCTTCCCGCGCTATACGTCTTCTTTCGGCACGTTCGAATACGCCTATCCCCTGACCGCTGGCGTGAAGGCTTTCATGCCGCCACAGGGCCTCCTTCTGATCGCGGCCTATCTCCCGGCAAACTGGCAGGTGCGTTTCGTCGACGAGAACATTCGCCCCGCCGGCAAGGAAGACTTCGAATGGGCGGAAGCGGTGTTCGTCAGCGGCATGCACATCCAGCGCCAGCAGATGAACGACATCTGCCGCCGCGCGCATGCCTTCGATCTTGCGGTCGCGATCGGCGGCCCGTCGGTCAGCGCGTGCCCGGATTACTATCCCTCGTTCGATTATCTCCATGTCGGCGAACTCGGCGACGCCACCAATGAACTGATCGCGCGGTTGGCGCGCGACCCTTCGCGTCCCGAGCAGCAGGTGGTGCTGACGACCAGCGAACGCCTGTCGATGACCGAGTTTCCGATTCCGGCCTACGAGCTGGCGGAAGTGAAAAAATACCTGCTCGGCAGCATCCAGTATTCGAGCGGCTGCCCCTATCAGTGCGAGTTCTGCGATATCCCCGGGCTCTATGGCCGCAACCCGCGCTTGAAGACGCCTGAACAGATCATCGCCGAACTCGACAGGATGCGCGAATGCGGCATCACCGATACGGTGTATTTCGTCGACGACAATTTCATCGGCAACCGCAAGGCCACGCTGGACTTGCTACCGCATCTGATCGAATGGCAGAAGAGGACGGGCTATGTCGTGCGGCTGGCCTGCGAGGCGACGCTGAACATCGCCAAGCGGCCCGAGATCCTGGAGAAGATGCGCGAGGCGAGGTTCGTCACCGTGTTCTGCGGCATCGAGACGCCCGATCCCGACGCGCTGCACGCAATGCACAAGGACCACAACATGATGGTCCCGATCCACGAAGGCATCCACACCATCAATTCCTACGGCATGGAGGTCGTCTCCGGCATCATCATGGGTCTCGACACCGACAAGCCCGGCACGGCGGATGCACTGCTCAATTTCGTCGATGAATCGCGGATTCCGCTGCTGACGATCAATCTGCTGCAGGCGCTGCCGAAGACGCCGCTGTGGGACCGGCTGGAGCGCGAGGGGCGCCTCAACGACGACGAGAGCCGCGATTCCAATGTCGAGTTTCTGATGCCCTACGACCAGGTCATCAATTCCTGGAAGCGATGCATGGAGGTCGCCTTCCAGCCCGAGAAGCTCTACGCGCGCTACCAGTATCAATGCGACTACACCTACGCGAACCGGATCAAGGTGCCGGTCGCGCCTGAAATGAAGACCTGGCCCAACATCAAGCGTGCGCTGATCATGCTGCGCAACATCTTCTGGCAGGTCGGTGTGCTCAGCGATTACAGGCGCGTGTTTTGGAAATTCGCGATCGGGCGCCTCAGGCGCGGCGATCTCGAAGGGCTGATCGGTTCGGCCACGATCGCGCATCATCTGATCAAGTTCGCGCGCGCGGCGTCCGGCGGCCAGCAGAACGCGTCGAACTATTCGATCCGGCTGCGTGAGGCCTCCGTGCCTGCCGAGTAAAGGCTCATGAAAACGCCGACACCGCCGACCCGCTCGCTCGAAGCCCTGCGGGAGCTGACGCCGGCGCGCGTCGGGCTCGGCCGCTCGGGTGCGAGCATGCCGACCGCCGCGCTGCTTGCCTTCACCCTCGATCACGCACGCGCGCGCGATGCCGTGCATGCCGCGTTCGATGTGGAGCATCTGGCTGCCGGATTAGCCGGCCTCGGCCTGGAGGTCAGCGAGGTCTCCAGTCAGGCGGGCAACCGGCGCGACTATCTGCGCCGCCCCGATCTCGGACGCATGCTCGACCCGGATTCGCGGCGCGCGCTGGAAAAGCAAGGCGGCGGTGCGAACCAGGTTGTAATCGTGATCGGCGACGGGCTGTCGCCTGCGGCCGTCAATGTCCACGCGGTCGAGCTGGTTCGCCATCTTGCTCCGCGCCTGACGGAGGCCGGGATCCGGTGCGGCCGTGTCGTGATCGCTTCCGGCGCGCGCGTGGCGCTGGGCGACGAGATCGGTGCCGTGCTTGGCGCGCGGATGGTGGTGATGCTGATCGGCGAGCGGCCCGGCCTGTCGGCCCCCGACAGTCTCGGCGCCTATCTGACCTTTGCGCCGCGCAGCGGCCTCACCGACGAGAAGCGCAATTGCGTGTCCAATATCCACGGCGCAGGCCTGAGCTACGATGAGGCCGCCTTCAAGATCGCGTGGTTGGTGCGTGAAGGCTTCGCGCGCCAGGTCACGGGCGTGGCGCTGAAGGACGAAAGCGGAACCGCGCTGATCGCCGCCAGTGGTGCTGGCAGGTGTGGCAAATCAGAGACTTAACGCGCATTTTCGACATTTGCGTGCCGATTTGCCCTGTCGCGCGCGCTTGCCGGATCAGGTTCGGGCCTGTAAAACGGCGCCGATTAATTTACCGCGTGATTTCAAGGGCTAGCGCCCTATCGAATAGGGCTGACAAAGCCGTATTCGCGCCACCAAGCTGCACAAAAAACCAAGCTACACAAACAGGCCGACGTGAGAACTGGACAGGGTATGCTCGACAAGAACTCGGAAAGTCGCGTCCACGTCGCAGCCATAGAGGAACCGCCGCCGGGCAAGAGCATCGCCTTCGGGCTCGAACGCATGGGGCTGATCGCGGTCAAGGCGCCGATCCTGTCCATGGTCATTCTCGCGGTGCTGATCGTGGCGGCGATCTTCGGCATCCAGCGCATCAAGATCGACGACTCGCTGAGCCAGTTGTTCCGTTCCGATTCCAAGGACTTCAAGCAGTACGAAGCCGTCACCAAGCGCTTTCCGGCAACCGAATTCGACGTGCTGGTCGTGGTCGAGGGCAAGACGCTGCTGGCCCGCGAGAACCTCGAAAAGATCCGCGACATGGTCACCGACCTGCAACTGGTCGAGGGCGTGCGCGGCCTGGTCTCGCTGTTTTCGGCGCGTCAGGCGCCCGAGCCCGGCAAGTTGCCGGCCGCGCTGTTCCCGCCCGAACTGCCGCAGGGCGCCGCCTACGACAAGTTCGCCGAGACCGTCAAATCCAACGAGATCATTCGCGGCAAGCTGTTGTCCGAGGACGGCACGCTGGCGCTGATCGTGCTGTCGCTGGAGCCGAAGGTCGTTTCCTCGAACGAGCTCGGCACGGTGGTCGGCGAAATGCGGAAGATCATGGCCGAGGATCTTTCCGGCAGCGGGCTCAACGCCCAGCTTTCCGGCGTTCCCGTCATGCAGCTCGAGATCCGCAATGCGGTCAAGCGCGACGGGCTGACGTACAATATTCTCGGTATCCTGGCCGGCTGCATCATCGCGATCATTTTCTTCCGCAAGATATCGTTCATGGTGGTCGCGGCCTTCCCGCCGATCATCGCGATCCTGCTCGCGCTCGGCGGGCTCGGGTGGGCCGGTTTCAATCTCAACATGTTCCTGAACGTGATGACGCCGCTCATCATGGTGATCAGCTTCTCGGACTCCATGCAGTTGACGTTCGCGGCGCGCGACCGGCTGATTGCCGGCCAGGACAAGCTGAAGGCCTTCACCAACGCCGTGCTGGTAGTCGGCCCGGCCTGCGTGCTGACCCATGGCACCGCCGGCATTTCCTTCATCGCGCTGCAATTCTCCGATTCCGAACTGATCCGCAAATTCGGCGAGGCCGGTCTTGCCGCCACCATCATCGCGCTGGTGGCCGTGCTGTCGCTGGTGCCCGTATTCGGCGTGCTGTTCGTCCGCAACGAGAAGATTTTTGCGGTGAAATTCCAGAGCGCCGACGCCGGCGTGCAGGCGCTGCGCAATTTCTGTTACTGGATTGCGGTGCGCATGGTCGGTCGCCCCGGCATGTTCAGCCTGATCGCGCTGATCTTCGTCGGTGCGCTGGGCTACATCTACGCCACGCTGGAGCCGCGCTACCGGCTCGCCGACCAGGTGCCGGACAAGCGGCAGGCGGTGGCGGCATCGAGCCGGCTCGACGCCAAGCTCACCGGCGCCAATCCGATCGACGTGCTGATCGAATTCCCCAAGGGCGCCTCGCTCTACGCGCCGGAAACCCTGAAGACGATCGCCGACGTCCACTCGATGGTCGAGAAGTCGGCCGGTGTCGGCAACGTCTGGTCGCTGGAAACGCTGCGCCGCTGGCTCGCGGAGAAGGCCGGCAGCAGCGACGTCGCGACGCTGAAGGAATATGTCAGCGTGATTCCCGAGCATCTGGTGCGGCGATTCATCTCGGCCGAACAAGATGCGGTGGTGGTCTCAGGACGTGTGCCAGATCTCGATTCGAGCGAAATCCTTCCTGTGGTCGACAAGCTCGACAAGGCGCTGGACAAGGTGCGCGCCGAGCATCCAGGTTATGAGGTTGCGGTCACCGGCCTGTCGGCGATTGCCGCCCGCAACAGCGCCAACATGATTTCGAAGCTGAATGCCGGCCTCACGGTCGAGTTCCTGCTGGTCGCGATCTTCATTGGCCTCGCATTCCGCTCGGTCGTGGTGATGTTCTCCTGCATCCTGCCCGGCATTTTCCCGGTCGTAGCATCGGGCACGGTGCTCTGGATAATGGGTGAGGGGCTGCAATTCGCCAGCGTCGTCGCGCTGACGGTATCGTTCGGCCTCGGCTTGAGCGCCACCATCCACTTCCTCAATCGCTTGCGGCTGGAGAGCAAGCCGGGCGTGACCGCGGGACTGGCGGTTGAGCGCGCCACCGTGCTGGTCGGTCCGGCGCTGATTCTGACCACGGTGGTGCTGGCCTGCGGCCTAGGCGTCACCGTGTTCTCCGACCTGCCGTCGCTACGCTTGTTCGGCTGGCTCAGCGCGTTCTCGATGATCGCAGCGCTGGTCGCGGACCTCTTCATCCTACGGCCGACCTCGATGTTCCTGATCAGCCTGTCGGAAAGGATTCGCGGCGTCAGTCACGCCAAGCCAGCGGAGAACAAGGCCGCAGAATAACGAACGCTGCTGAATAACAGGGCTGCCGGCCAACGGCAGCCGCAGAGAGGCTGAGGAATGACGTCTGCAGGATTAGCCGCTCGCCCTGCGGCCGACGCTGCCGCCTACCGTGCGGTCGAACACATCTATCATTGCTATCTCACCGGGCTGATCCTGATGCTGGCGTCGCGTGCCGGCGCGCCGCGCGCGGCCGAGGTGGTATTTCGCACCTTCCGGCGCCAGCAACTGGCGCGCTTTCTTCCCGGATTGAAGAAGCTCGGCCTCGACCGGCTTCCGCATGCGGTCGCGTGCGCTCAATATCACTATCTGTCGAACCAGGTCGGCGGCGTGAAGGTCGAATATGTCTACGAGAGCGACACCAAGGCCTGGGTGCGCTATCCGCCGCCGCGCTGGATCTGGTCCGGCACGGCCATTTGCGGAATTCCCTCGGAAGTCTCGCGGGCGATGTTGCGCGGATGGCATGCCAACAACGGCGTCGTGCTCGGCAATCCCAGGCTCGGCTTTGTCTGCACGGGTCAGACCGTCGACGGTCAGCCGGGGCTCGAAGGTTACTACAAGGAATGGGATCACGATCTCGCGCCCGAGGAGCGACTGCAGTTTTCGCCGGGCGAACGCTGTCCGCCGTTCCGTGCCGATCTCGCGCCGCGCCTGCCGGAGAACACATGGCCGGAGGAACGGCTGCAGAAGGTGCTTCGCAATTATGCGATGGAGTACATCACCTCGGTCGTTCCGGAGACGATTGCCGTGCTCGGACCGGAGGAGGGCGGCCATCTCGCCGGCGCCGCGGCGCGGCTCGTCGGGATGCACACCTTCGACGACGTCGCTGCGCTGTTGGGTGGCGTGGAGGCAGGGGCGGTGGGTTTCGCCAAGGCCTTCGCCCGGCTTGCGCGGGGGCAGGACGACGATGCGGAACTGCAAGTCGAAGGCTCGGGCGCAACCGTGCGCCAGACTTCGTGGCGCCTGATGGCGGAACGTGAAGCGCTGTCGCCTCAAGTGTTCGATGCCTGGAACGAATTGTGGGTGGGGGCCGCGCTCGCGCACGATCGCTTCATGCGTGTCGAGGTGACGGAACGCCGCGACCGCGGCGATGCGTATTGGGCGTGGCAATTCCGCTGAGCTGCCGGAAATAAAAATGGCGGCATCCCCGGGGAGCCGCCATCGGCACTTACTGCTTTGAAGAACCGTATCAGGTCTTCGTCATCGTGATCTTGACGCCGCGGATCTCGCCCTTGGAGTCGATCTGCACGCTCTGCTTGTTGCCAGTGGTGCGCAAATTCAGGTTGGCTGCAAATCCCGATGCTTCGACAAACACGTCGATCTGGCCGCCGCCGGCGGTGCCCTGCAGGTTGCCGAAGATATTCCGGCTCTTTTCGCTCCAGTTGCCGGAGATGCGTTCGCCATGGCTGGTGACGTCGCTCGACAGGTCGAACTTGTAGCTGTCGCTGGCGCAGTGCAGATTTTGTTTCAGGCCGAGGCCGCTGGCGTTGACCTTGTAGTCGGCCTTGCAGCGGATGTTCTCGGTGGTGCCGTTGGACAGCGCGACGGTGCCGGTGCCGCTCCAGTTTCCATCAAAACCGGCAAACGGTCCGCCGGCCTGGGCATGGCTTGCGGTGACCGACAGCATGAGCGCGGCGACGACCCCGGCCGCTGCGGGAGCCTGACCGAACAAGCTGGAACCAAACAGTTTCATCGTGAGTTTCCCATAAAATAGACGCTTCTCTTGCAAGATACGTCTCGCCGCATCGAAGATTTAGTGTTCCTGCAGTATCTTAGGTTCAAAATGACGGCATGCTGTTTCCGCCGGTCGCGGCAGGAAAGGGCACAAGCAGCCGAATGGAATCAATATTCGCATCGGCTCCGTCGGCGCAGCATCTAGCTTCGCGCCGCGTCGTCCGCAACAGCCAATTGCCGCGATCGTCAAGAGAGAAATACACGTTAGATATCAGGCGGTTATTTGCGGCGCTGAGATCGCCGTAAATTTAGCCGTATTTACCATGCTTGTCCTGTGCACGTTGCTGCGTTACGCGGCACCTGCCATCCAAACAAATCCGCCCCGGCGATGCCGAAACGCAAATCGGGAACGGGATTTCATGCTGCCGAAATGAAGGAATACGATGCGTAAATCTCTCCTGGCCCTCACCTTGTTGTCGATGTCGGTCTCGTCGAATGTCGCCTTCGCCCAGCAACCACAGCGCAGCGGAACGGCGGAGGAGCAGAAGGCCTGTACGCGCGACGTGCAGAAATTCTGCCGCCCGGTCATCGATCAGGGCGATCTCACGATCCTGGCGTGCCTCAAGGAAAATCGGCCCAAGATCAGCGCGGCCTGCAATCAGGTTCTCAAGAACAACGGCCAATAAGGCACGCTGCGCCCGTCAATCCTCGCGGAAAAGCCATTTCTCGGCTCTATGACGCGCGTCACGGGCGGGGTTAATAAGCCCATATAGCATTGGTTTTGGCGGCGTATTCCCCTATATGGGGCTCGCGATCTCCTCGCATGCGCCGAGTATCGGCGCATGCCGCCAATCCCGATTGATGTAGCCAGTTCTTGATGACCACCGCGAGCGACCTGCGATCCGGAAAGACCGACCGCGACGAGAATTTTCCGGTCGCGTCGTGGATTATTCATCCGCGTCACCGGGCGCTGATTCTCGCATTCTACAATTTCGTCAGGACTGCCGACGACATCGCCGACCACGCGACCCTTAGCGCGGACGAGAAGCTGCGCTATCTCGACCTGCTCGAGGCGGAACTATTGGGCAAGGGCGATACGCAAAAGGAAGCGGTCAGCCTGCGCGGTGCCCTCGCCGAGCGTTCGATGGCGCCGCGCCACGCGCTCGACGTGCTGGTCGCGTTCCGGATGGATGTCACCAAGCTGCGCTACGAAAACTGGGACGACGTCATTCATTATTGCCGCTATTCGGCCATGCCGGTCGGCCGTTTCATGCTCGACGTTCATGGTGAGAGCACCTCGACCTGGGCCGCTTCCGACGCGCTGTGCGCGGGCCTGCAGATCAACAACCATTTGCAGGACTGCGGCAAGGACTACAAAAACCTCAACCGCGTCTACCTGCCGCGCGATGCGTTGGCAGCAAGCGGGGCCACCGTCGAGATGCTGGGCGAGGCGAAGTCGCAGCCGGCGCTGCTGCAATGTCTCCATGCGCTCGCGGTCAGGACCGAAACCCTCCTCAACGAGAGCAAGTCGCTCAACGCCGAAGTGAAAGATTTCCGGCTTGGGCTCGATATCGCCGTGATCCAGGCGTTTGCCGACAAGATCGTCGGCATGCTGAAAGTGCGCGATCCGCTCAGCGAGCGCGTGCATTTGAGCAAGCTGGAGTTGCTCGGCCATACCATCGGCGGCATCGCCGGCGAGATCACCCGCCGCGCGATCGGACGCCGCCCCCAGGCAAATCCGGCGGCCGGCGCATGACGTTGCATCCGGCGGCGGCCAACGCAGATTACGGTGCCACCGCGTCCGGCAGCTCGTTCTATGCCGCGATGCGCATCCTGCCACGCGACCAGCGCGAGGCGATGTTCCAGATCTACAGCTTCTGCCGCCAGGTCGACGACATCGCCGATTCCGACGGCCCGCGGCCCGAGCGGCTGGCCGCGCTCCAGCAGTGGCGCGACGATATCGATGCGCTGTACCAGGGGCACCCACCGCCGCGTCTGCAGGACTACGCCACGTCGGTCAAAACCTTCGGCCTCAAGCGCGAGGATTTTCTCGCCATCGTCGACGGCATGGAGATGGACGTGCCGCAGGACATCCGCGCGCCGGATCTTGCCACCCTCGATCTCTATTGCGACCGCGTCGCCAGCGCCGTCGGGCGACTGTCGGTGCGCGTGTTCGGCCTGCCTGAGGAAGACGGCATACTGCTCGCCCACCACCTCGGGCGCGCGCTGCAATTGACCAATATCCTGCGCGATATCGATGAAGACGCCGGCCTCGGTCGCCTCTATCTGCCACGCGAAGGCCTGCTGCTTGCCGGCATCACGACCGACGATCCGCAGCGGGTGATCGTCGATCGGGTATTGCCGAAAGTATGCCTGCCGCTGGCCGAGCGCGCGAAAAAGCATTTCGAGAAAGCCGACGAAATCATGAAACGCAATTCGCGGCGCGTGGTGCGCGCGCCGCGGATCATGTCGAAATATTACCGCGCGATCCTGGACTTGCTGCTGGCCCGGGGCTTTGCCGCTCCGCGCGAGCCGGTCCGCGTCCACAAATGGGCGAAAATCGCCATCCTTCTCCGATACGCGATCATCTGATGCAGAAAAACGTTCATATCATCGGCGCCGGCATTTCCGGCCTTTCAGCGGCCGTGCGGCTCGCCAACGCCAATTACCGGGTGCATGTCCACGAGGCCACGCAGCAGGCCGGCGGCCGCTGCCGGTCCTATTTCGATGCGGCCACCAACCTCACCATCGACAACGGCAATCATTTGCTGTTGTCCGGCAACCGCCATGCGCTGGCCTACGCCAAATCGATCGGCACCGAGTCGGGGCTGGTCGGGCCAAAGGCTGCGCAGTTTCCGTTTATCGACATCTCAATCGGCCGGCGCTGGCAACTCGACCTTGGCGACGGCAAGTTGCCGTTGTGGGTGTTCGACGAGGCGCGCCGCGTCCCCGATACGAAGCTGTTCGATTACCTCGCATTGATGCCGCTGATCTGGGCAGGGACCGATAAACTGGTCGGCAATGTGATCCCCTGCAAGGGCACGCTGTACCAGCGGCTGGTGCAGCCGCTGTTGTTGGCAGCGCTCAATGTCGATCCGCCGGAGGGATCGGCAGGCCTGGCCGGCGCGATCGTGCGGGAAACGCTGCTAGCGGGCGGGCAGGCCTGCCGGCCGCTGATCGCGCGCGACGGCCTCAGTGCTGTGCTGGTCGAGCCGGCGATCAAGCTTTTGCAGGACAAGGGCGCCTCGATCCAACTCGGCCATGAGCTGCGCGAACTCGTGATGAAGGAAAGCCATGTCGGCGAGCTGAAATTCGTTGGCGACACCATCGCGCTCGGCTCCGAGGACGTCGTGGTGCTCGCAGTGCCGCCGCGCCCTGCGGCGGCGCTGCTGCCGGGATTGAAGACGCCGTCGAAATTCCGCGCGATCGTCAACGCGCACTTCCGCTTCGATCCGCCCAAGGATGCGCCGCCGATTCTCGGCGTCGTCGGCGGGCTGGTGGAGTGGCTGTTCGCATTCCCGCAGCGGCTGTCGGTAACCATCAGCAATGGCGATCGGCTCGTCGACATGCCGCGCGAAGAACTCGCGCTGGCGATCTGGCGGGATGTCTGCAAAGCCGCCGGCCTGCCGGGCGAATTGCCGCTGCCGCCCTGGCAGATCGTGCGCGAACGCCGTGCGACTTTTGAGGCTACGCCGGAGCAGCATGCGCTGCGGCCGGGGGCGGTTACGTCCTTCAAAAACCTGTTTCTCGCCGGTGACTGGACTGATACCGGATTACCGGCAACCATCGAGGGATCGGTGCGGTCGGGCGACCGCGCCGCCGATCTGGTCCTGGCGAGACCTTAAGCCTGAGGACGAGTTGCGTGACCGGCTTCACAGAGCCCGTCGCGAATATAGGGATGTATAGCGAAATGCTTGCCATCGACAAAACAAGCGCCGTCGACCCCGTTGCCCTGGAGAAGAGCATCGCTTCCGCGACCGAAGCGCTGTTCGGTTATCGTCAATCCGACGGACACTGGGTATTCGAGCTGGAAGCCGACAGCACCATCCCTGCCGAATACATCCTGCTGCGCCACTATCTTGCCGAGCCCATCGACAGTGAGCTCGAAGCCAAGATCGCGAACTATCTACGTCGCACCCAAGGCAATCATGGCGGGTGGCCGCTGGTGCAGGATGGCCCGTTCGACATGAGCGCCAGCGTCAAATCCTATTTCGCGCTGAAGATGATTGGCGATTCCGTCGATGCGCCGCATATGGTGCGTGCCCGCGAGGCGATCCGCACCCGCGGCGGTGCTGCCCGCGTCAACGTTTTCACGCGGTTTCTGCTCGCGTTCTACGGTGTATTGACTTGGCGCGCGGTGCCGGTGCTGCCGGTCGAGATCATGCTGTTGCCGATGTGGTCGCCGTTCCATCTCAACAAGATTTCCTATTGGGCGCGCACCACGATCGTGCCGCTGATGGTGATGGCGGCGTTGAAGCCGCTGGCGAAGAATCCCAAGGGCGTCGGCATCGACGAGTTGTTCCTGCAGGATCCCAAGTCGGTCAGGATGAACGCGAAGGCGCCGCATCAAAGCTGGGGCTGGTTCACGCTCTTCAGCACGCTGGACAAGATCCTGCGCGTGGTCGAACCGTTGTTTCCGAAAAAGCTGCGCCAGCGCGCGATCGACGCCGCGCTCGCGTTTACCGAGGAGCGGCTCAACGGCGAAGACGGCATGGGTGCGATCTATCCGCCGATGGCCAACATCGTGATGATGTACGACGCGCTCGGCAAGGGACCGGATTATCCCCCGCGTGCGGTCACCCGCAAGGGCATCGACAAGCTGCTCGTGATCGGCGAGCACGAAGCCTATTGCCAGCCCTGCGTCTCCCCCGTGTGGGACACCGCGCTGACCTGCCACGCGCTGGCGGAGGCGGGCGGCGAGGACACGCTCAAGAAGATGAAGCAGGGCCTCGACTGGCTGAAGCCGCGGCAGGTGCTCGACCTCAAGGGCGACTGGGCGGCGAAGGCGCCCGACGTTCGTCCGGGCGGCTGGGCGTTCCAGTACAACAACGACCATTATCCCGATCTCGACGACACCGCCGTGGTCGTGATGGCGATGGACCGGGCGCGCCGGCAGACCGGCGGCAAGGAGTACGATCAGGCGATTGCGCGCGGCCGCGAGTGGATCGAGGGCCTGCAGAGCCGTGATGGCGGCTGGGCCGCCTTCGACGTCAACAATCTTGAATATTACCTCAACAACATCCCGTTCTCCGATCACGGCGCGCTGCTCGATCCGCCGACCGAGGACGTCACCGCGCGCTGCATTTCGATGCTGGCCCAACTCGGCGAGACTGCGCAGACCAGCAAGGTGGTCGCCGACGGGATTGCCTATTTGCGCCGCACCCAGCTCGCGGAGGGTTCCTGGTACGGCCGCTGGGGCCTGAACTACATCTATGGAACCTGGTCGGTGCTGTGTGCGCTCAATGCCGCCGGCGTGGACCACCAGGATCCCGTGATTCGGAAGGCGGCGGACTGGCTGGTTTCGATCCAGAACCGGGATGGCGGCTGGGGCGAGGATGCGGTCAGTTACCGACTCGATTACAAGGGATATGAGCAGGCGCCGTCGACCTCCTCGCAAACGGCATGGGCCTTGCTTGGACTGATGGCGGCCGGCGAGGTGGAACATCCGGCCGTCGTGCGGGGCGTGGAGTACCTAAAAGCCACACAGACCGAGAAAGGACTGTGGGATGAGGCGCGTTACACGGCTACAGGCTTTCCGCGGGTGTTTTACTTGCGTTATCATGGCTACTCGAAGTTCTTTCCGCTCTGGGCGCTGGCGCGGTATCGGAATTTGAGAAGCACCAACAGCAGGGTGGTAGGGGTCGGGATGTGACTTTGGAGGCGGGGGCCGCCGCGATCGTGGACAATTCGGTTGATCGCAATTCGAATGATCCGCGACCGGTTTTGATCGTTACAGGATTGGTGCAGGAAGCCCGCATTGCGGCCGGGCCCGGCATGATCGTCATCTGCAGTTCCAGCGATCCGCAGCAATTGCGCGCACTGCTGGCAACGCTGGATTCTACCACTTTCAGGGGTGTGATCTCGTTCGGCGTCGCCGGCGGGCTCGATCCGTCGCTGAAATCGGGCGATGTGGTGGTGGCGACCGAGGTTCTCGCCGGCGATACCCGGTTCCTGGCAGGTCTGGCGCTGAACGAGGAAATGATTACCCGCGCCGCGCTACGCCGCCGGCGCGTGGTCCGTGGTATTCTTTCGGGTGTGGAACAGGTGATCGCGGCGACCGCTTGCAAGGCCGCGTTGCATTCGGAGACCGGGGCGGCGGCGGTCGATATGGAAAGCCACATCGCGGCGGCCTATGCGGCCGAGGCGGGACTGCCGTTCGCGGCGCTGCGGGTCATCTCCGACCCGGCCACCAGGGCGCTTCCGGCGCTCGCCAAGAGCGCCATCAAACCGAATGGCGATATCGACCTCGGCAAGGTGCTGCGCGGGGTGGCGCGCAATCCCGCCACGCTGCGCGCGCTGGTCTCCACGGGGCTCGATTTCAACCGCGCGCTGCGCTCGCTGCGCGGCTGCCGTGGCTTCCTGCACGGCGAAAGCTTTGCCATGGCGGAGGCCTGAGGCGGCAGGCAGCTTCAGAATTTTCGAAAGCGTCAAACAAATAGAACAAATAGAAAAGGGCTCCGATTCGCTGAGAACCGGAGCCCTTTAAACTTGTTTCCGTGCTCGCTCAGGCGGCGGTGGAGGCCTTCGCCTGCTGCTTGGCGACGGCGGCAGCCGCCTCGTCGCGGCGGATTTCCGAAAGCTTCTTCTGGACCTGTTCGGAGAAGATGTACTGCGCCGGGCGCTGGTTGGAGAGGTCGATCTCGGGCGCCATCGGACCCGAGGTGCGGACGCCACGCAGCGCGACCCACATCGCCTTGAACGGATTGGTCAGCGCGGCGTCGGCGGCGGTCGGCTCGTAGCCGCAATGCGCCATGCAGTCGGCGCACTTCTCGTAACGGCCGGTGCCGTAGGAATCCCAGTCCGTGGTCTCCATCAGCTCCTTGAAGGTCTTGGTATAGCCCTCGCCGAGCAGGTAGCAGGGCTTCTGCCAGCCGAAGATGTTGCGCGCCGGCATGCCCCAGGGCGTGCATTCGTAGGACTGATTGCCGGCCAGGAAGTCGAGGAACAGGCCGGAATGCATGAAATTCCACTTCTTGCCCTTGCCGAGCGCAAAGACGTCGCGGAACAGTTTTTTGGTCTTGGTGCGGTTGAGGAAGTGCTCCTGGTCCGGGGCGCGCTCATAGGCGTAGCCCGGCGACATCGAGACGCCGACACCGAGTTCGGTGGTGAAGTCCAGGAACTTCGCGATGTCCTCGGCGGCATGGCCGTCGAAGATGGTCGCGTTGACGTTAACGGTGAAGCCGCGCGCCTTCGCGGCCTTGATGGCGGAAACCGCGCGATCGAACACGCCCTTCTGCGACACCGCCTTGTCGTGGTGGTCCTTGAGGCCGTCGAGGTGCACCGAGAAGAACAAATACGGCGAGGGCTCGAACAGATCGAGCTTCTTTTCCAGAAGCAGCGCGTTGGTGCAGAGCGAGACGAACTTCTTGCGCGCCACGAGGCCGCGCACGATCTCGCCGATCTCCTTGTGGATCAGCGGCTCGCCGCCGGGGATTGCCACCATCGGCGCGCCGCATTCGTCGGCTGCGTCCCAGCATTCCTGCGCGCTCATGCGGCGGTTGAGGATCGCATCGGGATAGTCGATCTTGCCGCAGCCGACGCAGGCGAGGTTGCAGCGGAACAACGGCTCCAGCATCAGCACGAGCGGATAGCGCTTTCGGCCAAGCAGCTTCTGCTTCATCAGATAGCCGCCGATACGCATTTCCTTGAAGAACGGTATTGCCATTTTGGAGATTTTCTTTCTGGACCTGTAAATCTTGAAGTGGATCAACCCGCAGTCAGTTCGGCCGGAAGCCGGAACTCGATGTTTTCCTCCCGGCCGGGCAGCACCGAGACCGTGACGGGTCCGATACGCCTCAAAGCCTCGATCACGTCGTCAACCAAAACTTCGGGCGCCGATGCGCCCGCCGTGATGCCGACAGCCTTTGCATCCTTCAGCCAATCAGGGTTCAGCTCGCTCCCGTCGGCAATGAGATAACTCGCGACGCCGACCTCGGTGCCGATTTCGCGAAGCCTGTTTGAGTTGGAACTATTGGCGGCCCCCACCACCAAGATGACGTCCACCAGCTTACTTAGGTCCCTTACCGCAGATTGGCGGTTCTGTGTCGCATAGCAGATATCCCGGATGTCGGGGCCTTGAATATCTGTAAATTTGGCCTGAAGGGCGGCAATTATGTCTTTTGTGTCGTCCACGCTGAGGGTGGTCTGGGTGATATAGGCCACCGGGGCATCGGTCGGCAGCGGCAGGGCCGCCACGTCGTCGACGTTCTGGACCAAGAGAACCGGGCCCGGAACCTGGCCCATGGTGCCCTCGACCTCAGGATGGCCGGCATGGCCGATCAGGACCAGGGTCCGGCCCTTGGACATATACCGTTTACCCTGATTATGGACCTTGGTGACCAGCGGGCAGGTGGCATTGAGGACCGGAAGACCGCGGGCGGCGGCCTCTTCCTCGACGCTGCGGGCCACGCCATGGGCGCTGAACACGGTTACCGCGAGTGGCGGAACCTCCGACAGGTCCTCGACGAAGATCGCGCCCTTGGCCTTCAGGCTTTCGACCACGTACTTGTTGTGCACGATCTCGTGCCGGACATAGACCGGCGGGCCGTATTTCTCGAGCGCACGCTCAACGATTTCGATGGCACGCACGACGCCCGCACAAAATCCGCGGGGCTGCGCTAGATACACTTCCATGGGATGTCCATTACGCAAGTTGCACCAAGTACCGAATTCGCAAATTCACCCGAAAGCCTCCGTGCAGCCGATCACACTTCGGATATTTGCAATATCCGCACCATGGCCGGTTCCCGCAGATAATCCCCATACTAGGCACATGGAAGCGCAGGACTATGTGTCAAAAATTGTGCGGATAGAAAAGGTGGATCGCGCAATGGTTACCGGGCGTTTGGTATTTAGATACCAATAAGTGCGTTTGCGCGGCCGGTTGTTCCTCACCGGTTCGTCACTTTATCGCCCACCCGGACCGGCTATACCGGCGCCCGAACGCCCGTTCCGGTCTGTTGTGGTGACTTCGCCTGAACCCTCAGGGAAGTAACCAAAACAACATTAGATCGACTGCGGGAACTCCGCTAGACAGCGGGGCGTTTTCGCCCAGCTCTCCTTTTAGATTTAGAAAGAAACGAAGTGCTGACCAGTGTTGTTGTCGCCGTTGTCAGAACCTGTACGCGGTTTGCCACTCTCGTCGTCATCATCTCCCTGCTTCTGGCGGTCGGGGGGGCCTACTATGCCGCCCGGCATTTCGCCATCAACACCGACATCAATACGCTGATTTCGCCCGACCTGGACTGGCGCAAACGCGACAACCAGTTCGAGCAGGCCTTCGACCGTGAAAAGCTGATTCTGGCTGTCGTCGAGGCGCCGACCCCGGAACTCGCCAGCGCGGCTTCCAAGGCGCTGGCCACGAAGCTGTCCGGCGACACCAAACATTTCGAATCGGTGCAGCCGCTCGGCTCCGGCGAATTCTTCGAGAAGAACGGACTGTTGTTCCTGCCGGTGGAAGAAGTCGGCAAGGTCGCCGGCCAGCTCGAAGCCGCAGCGCCCCTGATCGAGATCATGGCCGGCGATCCCTCGATCCGCGGCCTGACCGGCGCGCTGGAAACCGGGCTTGCCGGCGTCAAGCGCGGGCAGGTCAAGCTCGACAATACCGAGCGCCCCTTCAACCTGATCAGCCAGACGGTCGAGGACATCCTGAGCAAGGGGACGGCGACGTTCTCCTGGCGCGAACTCGTCAGCGACAAGCCTTTGACCGATGCCGATCGCCGCGCCTTCATCGAATTCAAGCCGAAGCTCGATTACAATGCGCTCGAACCCGGCAAGGACGCGACCGACGCGATCCGACAGGCCGCGACCGACCTCAATTTCGCGGGCCAGTACAGCGCTCGCGTCCGGCTGACCGGGCCGGTTCCGATCGCCAACGAGGAATATTCGACCGTGCAGGACGGCGCGATCGTCAACGGCGTCGCAACGGTTCTTATTGTCCTCGTCATTCTCTGGATGGCGCTGCACTCTGCGAAGATCATTTTCGCGGTGTTCGTGAACTTGTTCATCGGTCTGGCGCTGACGACCGCGGTCGGCCTGATGATGGTGGGATCGCTGAACCTGCTGTCGATCGCCTTTGCCGTGCTGTTCGTCGGCCTCGGCGTCGATTTCGGCATTCAATTCAGCGTCCGCTACCGTTCCGAGCGTTTCAAGAACGAAGATCTGGCCCTGGCGCTGGAGAGCGCGGCCCGACGTTCGTCGGTGCCGCTGTCGCTTGCCGCGATGGCGACCGCTGCCGGCTTTCTTTGTTTCCTGCCGACCGACTACAAGGGCATTTCCGAACTCGGCAAGATTGCCGGCGCCGGTATGCTGATCGCGTTCATCTCGAGCATCACGGTGCTGCCAGCCCTGCTGAAGCTGCTTCACCCGCCCGGAGAAAGCGAGCCTGTCGGTTACGCGTTTCTGGCGCCGGTCGACGAGTTCCTCGAACGGCACCGCGTCATCATCGTCGCCGGAACGCTGCTGCTCGTGGTGGCGGGCCTGCCGCTGCTCTACTTCATGAAGTTCGACTTCAACCCGATCAACCTGCGCAATCCGAAGGCCGAATCGATCGCGACCTTCCTCGACCTGCGCAAGGATCCCAACACCGGCGCCAACGCCATCAACGTGCTGACCAATTCCGAAGCCGAAGCCAAGAAGATCGAGGCGCGGCTGGAGAAGTTGCCGGAAGTTCTTCGCGTGATGTCGATCGACAGCTTCGTGCCCGAAGACCAGCCAGCCAAGCTCCAGTTGATCGCAAAGGCAGCGAAGGTCGTCGGCCCCGCGCTCAATCCCGACTCGGTCGACGCGGCGCCCACCGATGAGGAGAATGTGGAGGCGCTGAAGAGTTCGGTCGACAGCTTGCGCAGGGCCGCGGGCGACGGCAAGGGGCCGGGCGCGGTTGCCTCGCGAAGGCTGGCGGATGCGTTGTCGAAGCTTGCCGAAAGCGACCAGGCGACGCGCGACAAGGCCCAGAATATCTTCGTCGTCCCGCTCAAGATCGTGTTCGACCAGCTCAGGAACACCATGCAAGCCGGGCCGGTGACGCTGAAGACGCTGCCGCCGGAACTGTTGAATAGCTGGAAGTCCAAGGACGGGCTGATCCGCGTCGAGGCGCTGCCGAAAGGCGATCCCAACGACAACGACAATTTGCGCCGCTTTGCCGATGCGGTGCTGGCCGCCGAGCCAAACGCGATCGGCGGACCGGTGTCGATCCTCAAATCCGGCGACACCATCGTGAAGGCGTTCATTCACGCCGGGATCTGGGCGCTGGTGGTGATCAGCCTGTTGCTCTGGCTGACGCTGCGGCGCGTCACCGACGTGCTGATGACGATGGTGCCGCTATTGGTGGCCGGCGCGGTGACGCTGGAGCTCTGCGTGCTGATCGAGCTGCCACTCAACTTCGCCAACATCGTAGCATTGCCGCTGCTGCTCGGCGTCGGCGTCGCTTTCAAGATCTATTACGTCGTGGCCTGGCGCGAGGGCAGAAATAACCTGCTGCAGTCGAGCCTGACACGGGCGATCTTTTTCTCTGCGCTGACGACTGCGACCGCTTTCGGAAGCCTCTGGCTATCCAGTCATCCCGGCACCGCCAGCATGGGTAAGTTGCTGGCGCTGTCGTTTGTCATCACGCTTGCTGCGGTGTTGCTGTTCCAGCCGGCGCTAATGGGTAAACCGCGCGATGTCGGGCAATAGGCAGATGTCGCCAATGTCGCCGGACTGCGCGACGGCCTGCTTCTGACCGGGCGCGGCCTTCGGCGCGGGCGCAGGATTTACCGCACCCGTGGTTTTCGGCGGCGCGGGCGGGGCGGCTGGCGCCGCGGTTTTGGGCGGTGCGCCGGATGCGCCCTTCGGTGCGCCCTTGGCCATGCTGTTGGTGGGGCTTGGGGGGATCGGCGGACCGACACGGGTCCAGGTCTCGCCGCCGCAGAGGAAGCCGAGAACGCAGCCTTGAATCTCGAGCTGGTCGGTCCCGGCCGGCTTGATGGTCGAGCTGTAGTTCTGTCCGTCCTTGGCGTTATAGACCTCACCCTCCCACGCATCGACGCCGGGCTTCTTCTTCATGTCGATCAGGATCGGCATGCCCAAAGTCGGCCGGGTCTGCTTTGAGGCATCCGGATTGTTCTTGTCCTTGCCGCCCGGCGTCTTTTCCCAGGCAACAACGCCCCACATGTTGCCGTTGCATTGGGCGACGCGAATGTTGGCGACACCATCGGCCACTTTCCAGTCACCGGTGGGATCGGCGGCCAGCGCCGCATTAAGACCTGTGGCTAAAATGATTCCCGAATAAACTATTGTGCGCGCGATAGTTCTTGGGCAGTGCAACATGGTTCGAACCTGTGTTTAAGTAGATGATCCAAGCGGGGGTCAAAACGCCGCATTGAGTGTTTTCAGTTGACGAAACATCCATCAACCGACGTATGTAGCCAATGCCAGATTCATATCTAGACGTTTCCGGGCTGTTTGTAGAGCGGCAGGCGCAGCGCAGTTCCATGCATGCGCGCCATCTGAACGAGCAGCTCGTCCGGGTGCTGAAGACCATCGGCTACGATGTGGGCTTTCAGAAGGGTCAAGGTCAGTACCTGTTCGATCGTGATGGGGCCCGCTATCTCGATCTACTCAGCGGATTTGGCGTTTTTGCGATTGGCCGCAATCATCCGGCATTGCGTCAGGCGCTGAAAAGCGTGCTCGACAGCGATTTTCCCAATCTGGTGCAACTCGACGTCTCGACGCTCGCGGGCGTACTGGCGGAACGCCTGCTCGAACATGTTCCATATCTGGACAAGGTGTTCTTTGCCAATTCCGGCGCCGAGACCGTCGAGGCCGCAATCAAGTTCGCGCGCGGTGCGACCGGCCGTCCCGGCATCGTCTCCTGCTCGCATTCCTTCCACGGCCTGTCCTACGGCGCGCTGTCGCTGATGGACGATGCGAACTTCAGAAGCGGCTTCGAGCCGCTGCTGCCGGGATGCACGCAGATACCTTTCAACGATCTCGCCGCGCTCGAGCAGGCTTTGTCCTCGCGCCAGGTCGCAGCCTTCATTGTCGAGCCGATCCAGGGCAAGGGCGTCAACATGCCCTCGGATGAATTTTTGCCGGGCGCTGCCGCGCTGTGCAAAAAATACGGCACGATCTTCATTGCCGACGAAATCCAGACCGGTATCGGCCGCACCGGAAAATTCCTCGCGGTCGAGCACTGGAATGTCGAGCCCGATATGGTGCTCTTGGCAAAGGCGCTGTCGGGCGGTCACGTGCCAGTCGGCGCGCTGCTGACCCGCAAGTCCATCTTCGACAAGATCTTCAACCAGATGGATCGCGCGGTCGTGCACGGCTCGACTTTTTCGAAGAACGATATGGCGATGGCCGCCGGCATCGCCACTCTCGAAGTGATCAAGCAGGAGAAACTTGTCGAGCAGGCCGCCAAGCGCGGCGCCGAGCTTCGCCTTGCGCTGACCCGCATGGTGCCGGGCTATGAACTGCTGAAGGAAGTGCGCGGCAAGGGATTGATGATCGGCATCGAGTTCGGTCCGCCGAAATCGCTGAAGCTGAAGGCTTCCTGGAATCTGCTGGAAACCGCAAATAAAGGCCTGTTCTGCCAGCTCATCACCGTACCGCTATTCAAGGATCACAAGATCCTGACGCAGGTCTCCGGCCACGGCAGCCACACCATCAAGCTGCTGCCGCCGCTGGTGATCACGGAAGAAGATTGCACCTGGATCGAAAAATCGTTCGACGACGTCATTGCCGCGAGTCACAAGGTGCCCGGCGCGATCTGGTCGCTCGGCAAGACGCTGGTCGACAACGCGGTCAGGAAGTCGGCGTAACCACAGACGTCGTAGCCCGGAGGAGCCAACGGGTCGCGCGAATGCAGCGCCCGATGACGGGCTTCGATCGAAAGCCGCATCTATCGGGAGAACGGCATGAGCAACATCACCGGTGGCTGTCACTGTGGCGCCATCCGTTATGAGATCGCGGGGAAACCTATCGTTCATGCGCTGTGCCATTGCGCGGATTGCCGCCGTCACGCCGGCGCGCCGATGGTTGGGTGGACGATGTACGCGGAGGACGCGCTCAAGGTGACGAACGGAACGCCCAAGGTTTACGAATCATCGGAACATGGCCGGCGACAGTTTTGCGCAAACTGTGGCACCGGTCTCTTCTACACCAATGCCAATGTGCTGCCCGGGATCGTCGATATCCAGAGCGCGACCTACGATGATCCCGATGCCGTGCCAGCCATGGTGCATATCCAGGTCGCAGAGCGCCTTCGCTGGATGGAGCGCGCGCACGAACTGCCCACCTTCGATCGCTATCCGCCGCCGCCATAGCGGCCGCGGCAAGCCGGGATAGTCTTACTGTGTTTGAGCACAGCGGTGAGCGTCTAGCTCGCCGAACGAAAGGCCTGTCAGTTGCGCTAATGCGAAAGCATTTCGCCTCTCCCTGACGAAAATCGGTATCCAATTTTCCCGATCATGCTCTAGGATGCGCGCGCCGAGCGGTCGCACAGAGCCGCCGGCGCGCGTTGTCGGAGGAAGCATGATGGAATATCAGCGTCGCCAGTTCTTGCAGCTCGTCGCCGGTGCGGCTGCGCTCCCCGTTACGTCAAGCATCGCAAGCGCGCAGGCCTATCCATCGCGCCCGGTTCGCGTCGTGATCGGCTATACGCCCGGCGGCTCGGCGGACCTCACGTCGCGCCTGATGGGGCAATGGCTGTCGGAAAAGCTCGGGCAATCCTTCGTCATCGAGAACCGGCCGGGCGGCGGCACCAATATTGCGACCGAGCAGGTGCTGCGAGCCACGCCAGACGGCTACACGCTGCTTCTGGTGGCGCCGGCCAACGCCATCAACGCCACGCTCTACGACAAGTTGCCCTTCGATTTCATGAAGGAGATGGAGCCGATCGCCGGCATCATTCGCTTTCCCAATGTCGTGGTGGTGCATCCGTCACTGCCGATCAAGTCGATCCCCGAGCTGATCGCCTATGCCAAGGCCAACCCGGGCAAGCTCAACATGGCATCGTCAGGCAACGGCTCGACGATCCACATGTCGGGCGAACTGTTCAAGATGCTGACTGGGATCAACATGCAGCACGTGCCGTACCGCGGCGGCGCGCCGGCGCTCACCGACATGCTTTCCGGCCAGATGCATGTCATGTTCGACAACCTTCCGACCTGCGCCGAGCACGTCAAATCCGGCAAGCTGCGCGGGCTTGCAGTCACCAGCACGACACGTTCGGACGTGCTGCCGGATTTGCCGTTGGTCGCGGATTACCTGCCGGGCTACGAGGCGAGCGCCTGGTACGGCCTCGCAGCGCCAAAGGGCACGCCGCCAGAAATTGTCGACAGGCTCAACAAGGCGGTCAATGAAATCCTCGCCGATCCCAAGGCAAAGGCACGCTTTGCCGAGATCGGCGCCATCCTGCTGCCGGGCTCGCCCGCAGAGTTCGGCAAGCTGGTGGCGGACGAAACCGAGAAGTGGAGCAAGGTGGTCAAGTTCGCCGGCGCCAAGGTGGACTAGGCGGGGATTGATCAAATCGGCAGCGACGTAAGGCTGTGACCGCGATCGGCAATGTTCGCTTTCGGGGCAAAGCAGATGCGGATCATCCGCATCATGATGTTCGCAAGTGATCCATTTGAGAGATCTGCCGAGTGCGCTAAGGTCTCCGCATGATTGGGGACGTAATCAAGGCAATCCTGGCACCGCTTACGTTCTTTGAGGGGCGCTGCGAGGACAAGGAAACACTTCGCGATCAGCAAAACTGATCACGTTGGCGAATGATAGGTCCCGCCGCAAGGAAGCCCACGCCCTGTTTTCTGAGATTAGGCGGAAGACGCTAGCGGCGGCGAAGCGCAACGATCAGTTAGCTCTGGCTCAATATAACTTCGAAGAGATTTGCGCCAAGACGCTCTACAATTTGACGCGCGAGCCGGCGCCGTTCGATCCCGACACGCCGTTTTGGGTCCTGCCGCGTGCGCTGGAACTGGGACGAATGCTCGGCATCACAGACGCTGGCGAGATAAGCCCGCTTTTGAAAGCAAGGTAGTCCGCTCCTGCGGATTATGGACCGTCAGCTTCTCGCAACCATGCGCGGCGGATTCTTCCCCAGCGCCACCGCCATCGCCGAGATCAGCGGCCGCATGAAAAAAGCGTCCTCCGCTGGATAGATATCGGTGCGCAGGCCGTGTGTCTTGAGTTCATCTGATACCGCCGGTCCGACCGATGCGATCGGAGTCCGATCGAGCCCCTCGCGCAATCGATCCTCGCAGCCGCGCGCACGCGCGACCTCGATCAGGCGACGGATCTGGCCGAGATTGGTCAGCGCGATCGCGTCGATGCGGCCGGCCGCCATCTCGTCGATCGCATTGATGATGTTAACGTCAGCGGCCTGCGCGTCGTAGACGTAAGGCAGCACGGTATCGACCTCGGCCCCTTGTGCCTTGATCGCGCCGATCAGGACGCTGTGGTCCTTGTCCGGATAGAGCTGCAAGCCGGCGCGATGGCCGCCGAGATCGAGCCGCGACAGCATCTCGGCGACGCCTTCGGAGGTCGGCTTCTCCGTCGTCATCTCCGGTTCCAGCCCGATTTCGCGCAGCGCCTTGCCCGGCTTGGGACCACGGGCGAATTTGCGCGCCTTGCCGAGCGAGGCAATGAACTCCTGCTCGACGCCGATGCGCCGGACCACCTTCATCAGCCGGCGCAGGCCTTCACCGGTCATCAGCACCAAATCGTCGAAGGGCTTTTCGATTGCCCGCCTGATCCAGGCTTCGACCGGCGCCGGGTCCGGCGCATCGTGGATGGTGAACATCGGGCATTGCAGCACGTCGGCGCCCTGCTCGGTGAGCAGGCGGGAGAACTGCGCTTCCTCGCGCGTTTCCAGGATCAGGATGCGGTAACCGTTCAATCTGTCAGCCATGATCTCGCTCCAACGCTTTTGCTTCGCGCTTTGTTCATCCTGACCCCGGTTTCCGGATTGGCGCAAGCGCGTCGGCGGTGATAGAGCAGGGCCGCAAATCCGAGGTTTTCACCCTTCTGCCTGAATTGTAGTCAAGTCAGCGCCATGCCCGATCATCAATTCGTCCTGACCTTGTCCTGCCCGGATCGCCCCGGCATCGTTTCCGCGGTGTCGACCTTTCTCGCCCATAACGGGCAAAACATCCTGGATGCCCAGCAGTTCGACGACGTCGAAACCGGGAAATTCTTCATGCGGGTGGTGTTCACCGCCGCCGATCTCGCCGTCGAACTGCAGGCGCTGCAGACCGGCTTTGCGGCGATCGCCGAGCGCTTCGGCATGGACTGGCAGATGCGCGACCGCGCCAATCGCCGCCGGGTGATGCTGCTGGTCTCCAAGTCGGATCATTGCCTGGTCGACATCCTCTACCGCTGGCGCACCGCCGAACTCGAAATGATTCCGACCGCGATCGTTTCCAACCATCCGCGCGAGACCTACAGCTCGCTCGATTTCGGCGAGATCCCGTTCCACTATTTGCCGGTGACGAAGGAAACCAAGCGCGAGCAGGAAGAGGCGGTCTGGAAACTGGTTCAGGACACGGGGACCGACCTTGTCGTGCTGGCGCGCTACATGCAGATCCTGTCGGACGAAATGTCGGCAAAACTGTCCGGGCGCTGCATCAACATCCACCATTCGTTCCTGCCGGGCTTCAAGGGCGCGCGGCCCTATCACCAGGCCCATGAACGCGGCGTCAAGCTGATCGGCGCCACCGCGCATTATGTCACCCGCGATCTCGACGAAGGCCCGATCATCGACCAGGACGTTGAGCGCATCAGCCATCGCGATACGCCGGAAGATCTCTCGCGCAAGGGCCGCGATATCGAACGCCGTGTGCTGGCGCGCGCCATGCGCCATCATCTCGAGGACCGCGTCATCCTCAACGGCCGCAAGACCGTGGTGTTCATGGATTAGCGCGCCGCATCCTTGGACGCAGGAGCCGGGTTGGTCTCCTTGTCGCGCTCGGAAGCCGGCATCAGGCGCTTTCGCTCGCGCTCCCGCATGTACTCGTCATACTTCGCGGTTCCCGGGCGCGGCGGCGCGTCGGCAGGCAGGCCGCCGGCCCAGGCCGGAATGGCATCGCTGACGCCGGCTGAGACTTTCTCGTTGATGGTCCCACAGCCGCTCAAGCCGCAGCCCGAGAGGGCAACGGTGACGATCGTGACAATGTGGCGCGCGCTGGTCGGCATCGGCAGAAGACTACAACCTTAACCGTTTAAGGATGATGGATTTAGGGCGCTGCGGTTGGGAACCGGCGATAGGTTCTTTGTTGACAGGACCATTTCATTTGTACAATCGTACAAATAGTGGCAATCGCGGGAGGGCAGCGATGCTGGATCGTGTAATAATACCATCGCGTCTTCATGCGCTATGCGGCTCTTCGCTGCGACAAGCCAATGGTCCGATTGACAACAAGGCGGCCAAGGACGCCATGTTGCCGCGCTACCCGGCGGAAAATTCTGGGTTATGGTGAGATCAAGGGCCGGGGACTCGGTTCGAAACACAAGGCCGATCAGGGGGAGAGATGCTCATGTCTATTCGCAGTCAAATATTGCTGGCCGCAGGCTCGGTCGCCGCGATGCTGGCGCTTGCGCCGGCCTACGCCCAGGAGACCGTCAAGATCGGCCTGATCCTGCCGATGACCGGCGGGCAGGCATCGACCGGCAAGCAGATCGACAACGCGGTCAAGCTCTACATGCAGCAGAACGGCGATACCGTCGCCGGCAAGAAGATCGAAGTCATCCTGAAGGATGACGCAGCGGTTCCCGACAACACCAAGCGCCTCGCGCAGGAACTGATCGTCAACGACAAGGTCAATTTCATCGCAGGTTTTGGCGTGACGCCCGCTGCACTCGCGGCGGCGCCGCTGGCCACGCAGGCCAAGGTTCCCGAAATCGTGATGGCGGCCGGCACCTCGATCATCACGGAGCGCTCGCCCTACATCGTCCGCACCTCCTTCACGCTGGCGCAGTCGTGTACCATCATCGGTGACTGGGCCGCGAAGAACGGCATCAAGAAGGTCGCAACGCTGACCTCCGACTACGCGCCCGGCAACGACGCGCTGAACTTCTTCAAGCAGAACTTCACCGCCGGCGGAGGGGAGATCGTCGAAGAGGTGAAGGTGCCGCTGCAAAATCCTGATTTTTCTCCGTTCTTGCAGCGCATGAAGGATTCCAAGCCCGACGCCGTGTTCGTGTTCGTGCCGGCAGGCCAAGGCGGCAGCTTCATGAAGCAGTATGCCGAGCGAGGCCTCGACAAGGCGGGCATCAAGGTGATCGGCCCCGGCGATGTGATGGACGACGACGTGCTCAACGGCATGGGCGACGCCGCGCTCGGCACGGTCACCGCGCATCTCTACTCCGCGGCCCATCCGTCTGCGGCAAATAAGGAATTCGTCGCCGCCTACAAGAAGGCGTTCGGCCAGCGCCCGGGCTTCATGGCGGTCGGCGGCTATGACGGTATCCGGTTGATCTACGAGGCGCTGAAGAAGACCGGCGGCAAGACTGACGGCGATGCGCTGATCGCGGCGATGAAGGGCGCAAAGTGGGAAAGCCCCCGCGGCCCGATCATGATCGATCCGGAAACCCGCGACATCGTGCAGAACATCTACATCCGCAAGGTCGAGAAGGTCGACGGCGAACTCTACAACGTCGAGTTCGCGACCTTCGAGGCGGTGAAGGATTCCGGTAAGACGAAGAAGTGACGACGAAGTCGTCATCCCGGGGCGCGCATCAGCGCGAACCCGGGATCTCGAGATTCCCCGGTGCGCAATTGCGCACCTGAGGTCTGGTCCTTCGGACCATCCCGGAATGACGGGTTGCGTTGAGAGGTTCTGTCCCATCCCATGACCACGCTGTTCACCATCCTGTTCGACGGTGTTGCCTACGGCATGTTGCTGTTCGTGCTCGCCTGCGGGCTGGCGGTGACGCTGGGGTTGATGAATTTCGTCAATCTCGCCCATGGCGCCTTCGCGATGACCGGCGGCTATATCTGCGCGGTGCTGGTCAACAATTCTGGCTGGCCGTTCTTCGCGGCTCTTCCGCTCGCCTTTGTTACGGCCGCGCTGATTGGCGTGGCGCTGGAGCGCACGCTTTACCGCCACCTCTACACCCGCAGCCATCTCGACCAGGTGCTGTTCACGATCGGCCTCACCTTCATGTCGGTGGCGGCGGTCGATTACATCATGGGATCGTCGCGGATTTTCATCAAACTGCCGGCGGCGCTGGAGGGACAGTTCGATTTCTTCGGCATCGGCATCGGCCGCTACCGGCTGATGATCATCGTGATCTGCGGCCTGCTCACGGTGGCGCTGCAACTGATCCTGGCGAAAACCCGGTTTGGCAGCCGCCTGCGTGCTGCGGTGGACGATCCGCGCGCCGCTAGCGGCCTCGGCATCAACGTGCCGCAGGTGTTTGCGTTCACATTTGCCTTCGGCTGCGGCCTTGCCGGCCTCGGCGGCGCGCTGAGCGCCGAGATCCTCGGGCTCGATCCGTATTTTCCGCTAAAATTCATGATCTACTTTTTGATCGTGGTCACCGTCGGCGGCTCCTCCAGTATCACCGGGCCGTTCCTGGCGTCGCTGCTGCTCGGCATCGGCGACGTCGCCGGCAAATATTACGTGCCGAAGATGGGGCCCTTCGTCATCTACACCATCATGATCGTTATCCTGATCTGGCGTCCGAACGGTCTGTTCGGCCGCGCTGCCGCGCGATGAGTCCGCGATGACCGCAGCCTCCGACGTCTCATCCCATGCCATCGCCCGCGCCCGCTGGCGCCCGGCCGAGATCGCGTTCTGGATTCTTGCCTTGTCCTGCGCGTTCCTGTTTCCGTCCCGTTATCTGATTATGACCGATATCCTGCGGCTGGCGTTGTTCACGCTGTCGCTCGATCTGATCCTCGGCTACGCCGGCATCGTTTCGTTGGGGCACGCCGCGTTCTTTGGCGTTGGCGCCTATTCGGCCGGGCTGCTCGCCTTGCATGGCATCATCAACGAGCCGGTGATCGCACTGGTGGTCGCCGGCCTCGTCGCCATGGTGCTCGGCTTCCTCACCAGCTTCCTCGTCATCCGCGGCGTCGACCTCACACGGCTGATGGTGACGCTTGGCATTGCGTTGCTACTCGAAGCTCTGGCGGAACGGTTCTCCAATATCACCGGCGGCACCGACGGGCTGCAGGGCATCGAGATGCAGCCGATCCTTGGCCTGTTCGCGTTCGACATGTTCGGCAAGACCGGTTTCTTCTATTCGCTGATCGTGCTGTTCCTGCTGTTTCTGTTGGCGCGGCGGATCGTGAATTCGCCGTTCGGCCTGTCGCTGCGCGCGATCAAGAATAACCCGCTGCGAGCCTCGGCCATCGGCGTGCCCGTCAACCGCCGCCTGATCGCGATCTATACGATTGCGGCGTTCTACGCCGGCATTGCCGGGGCGCTGTTCACCCAGACCACGGCGCTGGCCTCCCTCGACGTGTTCGCGTTCGAACGCTCGGCCGATCTGATGCTGGTGCTCGTGATCGGCGGCACCGGCTATCTCTATGGCGGGCTGATCGGCGCCGTCGTGTTCAAGATGCTGCAGGAACTGTTTCAGACCATCACGCCGCAATACTGGCTGTTCTGGATCGGGCTCGTCCTGGTCGTGATGGTGCTAGTCGGCCGCGAACGCATCCATCGCTGGGTGCTTTGGGTGCCGAACCTCGTGATCCGTCAGGTCTTCGGACGCAAGGCCGTCGTTGCCGTTCCCGAAAGCGATGCGCCATGACGATTGCGCTCGAAACCAGGGGGCTGGAAAAATCCTTCGGCGGCTTGCGGGTCACGCGCGAGCTGTCGCTGCAGGTGGAGCAGGGCGCCCGCCATGCCCTGATCGGGCCCAACGGCGCCGGCAAGACCACCGTCATCAATCTGCTGACCGGCGTGCTCAAGCCCAATGCGGGACGGATCCTGCTCGAGGGTAACGACATCACCGAGCTGCCGGTCCACACGCGGGTGCTGCGCGGGCTGTCGCGCACCTTCCAGATCAATCAGCTCTATGCCGACCTGACCCCGCTCGAAACGGTCGGGCTCGCCGTCTCCGAACGGCTCGGCCGCGGCGGCGACTGGTGGCGGGGGATGGGCACGCGCGACGACGTCAATCAGGAGATCGCGGAGACGCTCGGACGGTTTCATTTGTTCGACGTGATGAACGAGCGCACGGCGACGCTGCCCTACGGCAAGCAGCGCCTGCTCGAGATTGCGGTGGCGATCGCGACCAAACCGCGTGTGCTGCTGCTCGACGAGCCCGCCGCCGGCGTCCCCGAGAGCGAGCGTCACGATATTCTGGCGGCGGTCGCTGCCCTGCCGCGCGATGTCACCGTGCTGCTGATCGAGCACGATATGGATCTGGTGTTCTCGTTCGCTGACCGTATCTCGGTGCTGGTCAACGGCGCCATGCTGGTGGAAGGTCCGCCGGACGAAGTGGCGCGCGATCCGCAAGTGAAGGCGGTCTATCTCGGCGAGGCGGCCCATGCCTGAGCTTCTCGCCATCGATGCCTTGCGCGCCGGCTATGGCGAAGCCGTGGTGTTGCCCTCGATGTCGCTGTCGCTGGGCGAGGGCCAGGTGCTGGCGCTGCTGGGGCGCAATGGCACCGGCAAGACCACGCTGATCAATTCGATCGTCGGCATCACCCGCCATTTCGGCGGCACGATTGCGCTCGGCGGGCTCGACATTACCGCGATGCGCCCGGACCAGCGGGCGCGGGCCGGGATCGGCTGGGTGCCGCAGGAGCGCAACATCTTCCGCTCGCTGACGGTCGAGGAGAACATGACCGCGGTGGCCCAGCCCGGTCCGTGGACCGTGGACAAGGTCTACCAGATGTTTCCACGGCTGAAGGAGCGCCGCAACAATTTCGGCAACCAGCTTTCCGGCGGCGAGCAGCAGATGCTGGCGATCGGCCGCGCGCTGACCCTCAATCCCAAGGTGCTGCTGCTGGACGAGCCGACCGAGGGGCTGGCGCCGATCATCGTCGAGGAATTGCTGCGGGCGCTCGGCACCATCACCCGGGCCGGCGGCATCTGCTCTGTCATCGTCGAGCAGAATGCGCAAAAGATTCTGGGGCTGGCCGATCGGGTTGTGATATTGGAACGCGGCGCAATCGTGCATGATGCGGCCAGCAGCGCGTTGAAGGCCGATCCCGCCGTGCTCGAACGCTATCTCGGCGTCGCCGGCGCGGCCGCCCACTAGCTTTATCGGAGTTGAGACCATGCAGAGAACAAAGCCCCCGTTCCGCGCCGACGAGGTCGGCAGTCTGTTGCGGCCGCCGCGCATCAAGGAAGCGCGCGCCAAGCTGGAGAAGGGTGAGATCACGGCGGAGGACCTGCGCAAGGCCGAAGACCTCGAGATCGAAAAGGTCGTGCACAAGCAGGCCTCGATCGGGCTGAAGCTCGCGACCGATGGCGAGTTCCGCCGCTCCTGGTGGCATTTCGATTTTCTTAGCCATCTCACGGGGTGCGAGTTGTTCCACCCCGAAACTGGTATTCAGTTCGCGGGCGTCGAGACCCGCCACGACGCCGTCCGCGTCATCGGCAAGCTCGACTTCCCGGACAACCATCCGATGCTGGATCACTTCCGCTTCCTGAAGAAGCACGCCGACACGGCCCACGTTACGCCGAAGATGACGATCCCGTCGCCGGCCGTGCTGCATTTCCGCGGCGGCCGCAAGTCGATCTCGAAGGAGGTCTATCCTGATCTGGAGGAATTCTTCCTCGACCTCGGCAAGACCTATCGCAAGGCGGTGAGGGCGTTCTATGACGCCGGCTGCCGGTACCTGCAATTCGACGACACCGTATGGGCCTATCTCTGCTCGCAGGACGAACTGCAGAAGGCGCGCGATCGCGGCGACAATCCCGACGGCCTGCAGGAAATCTACGCGCGCGTCATCAACTACGCTTTGGCCGAGCGGCCGGCCGACATGGTGATCACCACCCATGTCTGCCGCGGCAATTTCCGCTCGACCTGGATTTCGTCCGGCGGCTACGAGCCGGTGGCCGAGACCATGCTGGCCGGCACCAATTACGACGGCTATTTCCTCGAATATGATTCCGACCGCGCCGGCGGCTTCGAGCCGCTGCGTTATTTGCCGAAGGGCAACAAGGTCGTGGTGGTCGGCGTCATTACCTCGAAGTTCGGCGAGCTCGAGAAGAAGGACGACATCAAGCGCCGCCTCGATGAGGCCGCCAAGTTTGCCCCGCTCGACCAGCTCGCAGTATCGCCGCAATGCGGCTTTGCTTCCACCGAGGAAGGCAACATCCTCTCCGAGGAAGAGCAGTGGGCCAAGCTGAGCCTCGCGGTGGAAGTGGCGAACGAGGTGTGGGGGAAGTCGTAGGCTCTCACCCGTCATTGCGCGGAGCATGAGCAGCGGGCGTTCGTCTCGCAATGACGGTGCTTGGGCCCGGCTGGGATTCATTTCCCCCGGTGGGCAGATGGTGGTAGGACATCCTGGCCAACCACCGCTGCCCACCAGGACTTCCCAAGCCCCGGCCCGATGAAAAACGACCAGATCCTCAGCCAGATCACTGAATTCTGCCGCCAGGCCGACATGGCGGAGACGACGTTCGGGCGTCGGGCGGTCAACGACGGCAAGCTGGTGCAGCGGCTGCGCGAGGGCAAGCGCATCACCATCGATACGCTGGACCGCATTCAGGCCTATATCGCAGCGTCCACCGGCGCGCTGCCGCCGCCGCGCGGCCTTGAAGTGCCGCCGGAGAAGCGCGATCCCAGAGGTAATTTCCGCTTCTTCGAGAACCGGCAGAAATACCTGCTGTTCGTCCATACTTGCAGCGAAAAGCGGGTGATTGCCGAGCGGGTGGCGCTGGAACTGTCCAGCCTGCATCCGCGGCCGCCGGCGCTCAGGGTATTCGACGCGGGCGTCGGAGACGGCACGGTGCTGGCGCGGGTGATGCGCTCGATGCACGGCCGTTTTCCCCATATGCCCTTCTATATCGCCGGCAAGGAGTTGAGCCTGGAGGACGTCCGGCTGACGCTCGACAAGGTGCCGGATCGGCTGTTCGAGCATCCGGCGACTGTCATCGTCCTGACCAACATGCATTACGCGGAGGCGCCCTGGCTGACACCGGCCTCGCCTGCGGCAGCCGCGGGCATGATCTGGCACGAGGTGGCCCTGCGGGGGGCCTCGTCGGGGGAATTCGAGGCCCAGATCGCAGAACTTGGGCCGTTTCTGGAACAAAACTGGCGCGCCAATATCAGCCCCAAATCGGGCATGCCGATCTATGAACGCCCGGTGGCGCTGGTGCTGTACCGGGAAGACCACAGGTTCCTGCTTGATTCGATCATCCCACGGGCCGGCCGGACCGAGGCCAATTTCGACCTTGTGATCGCCTCCCAGCCCTATCGGGCAAAATCCTCTGTGAATTTCCGCGCCAAGCGAATCATTGCACCGCTGGCCCGGTCGCTCCGGGCAGGGGGCCGTTTGATTGGAATTCACTCCCACGGGCAGGATCCGGGCCTGGAAATCATCCAGTCGGTCTGGCCGGGAGAAAATCCTTTCGCCGTGAGCCGTCATGAGCTATTGCGCGCGGTGAAATACGAGCTGGGGTCGGCTGGGCGGGACCTTAACTTTAATGCCTACGCCGATAACCGTTCCATCTTCCGTTATGATATGGAAGCGCTGCCCAACGAGGTCACCGGCTCGATCGGAACCTCGACGGCCTTTGCAGCGTGGAATGCGGCGGTGTATGTCGCCCAGATCGAAGACGACCGGTTGACGGAAATGACTGAAAACAGCCGGACCCTCGATGCCACCAGAGAGGTTCTGCGCAAGCATAACGGGCTTTGGTTTTACGACGAATCCTACGTCATTTCGCGGCGTCGCGACTGACATTCCAGGATACACAACACAGACAGCCGCCGGGGTCCGGCGGGAACAAGGGGTTTGTTGATGCGCGCCTCCTATCTCTTCACCAGCGAGTCGGTTTCCGAGGGTCACCCGGATAAGGTTTGCGATCGAATCTCGGACGAGATCGTCGACCTGTTCTACCGGGAAGGCCCGAAGGCGGGCATCGACCCATGGCAGATCCGCGCGGCCTGCGAAACGCTTGCCACCACCAACAAGGTCGTCATCGCTGGCGAAACGCGCGGTCCGAGCTCGGTGACCAATGACCAGATCGAGAGCGTTGTTCGCGAGGCGATCAAGGATATCGGCTACGAGCAGGAAGGCTTCCACTGGGAGAAAGCCGACATCGAGATTCTGCTGCATCCGCAGTCGGCCGATATCGCGCAGGGCGTCGATGCCAAGCAGCCCAGCAACCAGGAAGAGGGCGCGGGCGACCAGGGCATCATGTTCGGCTACGCCACCAACGAGACGCCCGACCTGATGCCGGCGCCGATCTTCTACGCCCACAAGATCCTGCGGTTGATTTCCGAAGCGCGCCACTCCGGCCGCGAGAAGGTGCTCGGTCCGGACTCCAAGAGCCAGGTCACCGTGCAGTACGAGAACGGCAAGCCGGTCGGCGTGCGCGAGATCGTGGTCTCGCACCAGCATCTGATCGAGGACCTCACCTCCAATCAGATTCGTGACATTGTCGAACCCTATGTCCGTGAGGCGCTGCCGAAGGAATGGATCAACGGCAAGACCATCTGGCACATCAACCCGACCGGAAAATTCTACATCGGCGGCCCCGACGGCGATTCCGGGCTCACCGGCCGCAAGATCATCGTCGATACGTATGGCGGCGCGGCCCCGCATGGCGGCGGCGCCTTCTCCGGCAAGGATCCGACCAAGGTCGACCGTTCGGCCGCCTATGCCGCGCGCTATGTCGCCAAGAACATCGTCGCCGCCGGTCTTGCCGATCGCTGCACCCTGCAGCTCGCTTACGCGATCGGTGTGGCGCGTCCGCTGTCGATCTATATCGATACCCACGGCACTGGAAAAGTGCCGGAGGACCAGCTCGAGAAGGCAGCCGCGAAGGCGATGGATTTGACGCCGCGCGGCATCCGCACCCATCTCGATCTCAATCGTCCGATCTACGCGCGTACCGCAGCCTACGGCCATTTCGGTCGCACGCCCGACAATGAAGGCGGCTTCTCCTGGGAGAAGACCGATCTGGTCGAACCGCTCAAGCGCGCGGTTTAGTTTTAACAGCATCATTCCGGGGCACCGCGATAGCGGTGAACCCGGAATCTTTTTACATGATTTCGAGATTCCGGGTTCGTGGCTCACGCGCGCCCCGGAATGACGAGCTCAACAGAGGGAAACTCCCCATGACCACCGCCGCCGCCAAGAAGCCCGCCTTCACCGACTACATCGTCAAGGACATTTCGCTCGCCGAATTCGGCCGCAAGGAAATCTCGCTGGCCGAGACCGAGATGCCGGGCCTGATGGCGACGCGCGAGGAATACGGTCCGAAGCAGCCGCTGAAGGGCGCCCGCGTCGCCGGCTCCCTGCACATGACGATCCAGACCGCGGTCTTGATCGAAACGCTGGCCGCACTCGGCGCCGACATCCGCTGGGTGTCCTGCAACATCTATTCGACGCAGGACCATGCGGCTGCCGCGATCGCCGCCGCCGGCATTCCGGTGTTTGCGGTGAAGGGCGAGACGCTCGCCGAATACTGGGACTACACCGCAAAGCTGTTCGACTGGCACGGCGGCGGCACGCCCAACATGATCCTCGATGACGGCGGCGATGCCACCATGCTGGTGCATGCCGGCTACCGCGCCGAGCAGGGCGATACCGCCTTCCTCGACAAGCCGACTTCGGAGGAAGAGGAAATCTTCTATGCGCTCGTCAAGCGCCTCCTGAAGGAGAAGCCGAAGGGTTACTTCGCCGAGATCGCCAAGAACATCAAGGGCGTCTCGGAGGAGACCACCACGGGCGTGCACCGCCTCTATGACATGGCGAACAAGGGTACGCTGTTGTTCCCCGCCATCAACGTCAACGACAGCGTGACGAAATCGAAATTCGACAATCTCTATGGTTGCCGCGAGTCGCTGGTCGACGGCATTCGTCGTGGCACCGACGTCATGATGTCCGGCAAGACCGCGATGGTCGCGGGCTTCGGCGATGTCGGCAAGGGCTCGGCCGCTTCTCTGCGCCAGGCCGGCTGCCGCGTCATGGTCTCCGAAGTCGATCCGATCTGCGCGCTGCAGGCGGCGATGGAAGGCTATGAAGTCACGACGATGGAAGACGCAGCGCCCCGCGCCGACATCTTCGTCACCGCGACCGGCAACAAGGACATCATCACCATCGACCACATGCGCGCGATGAAGGATCGCGCCATCGTCTGCAACATCGGTCACTTCGACAATGAGATCCAGATCGCAGGGCTTCGTAACCTGAAGTGGACCAACATCAAGCCGCAGGTCGACGAGATCGAATTCCCCGACAAGCACCGCATTATCCTGCTGTCGGAAGGGCGCCTCGTAAACCTCGGCAACGCCATGGGCCATCCGTCGTTCGTGATGTCGGCGTCCTTCACCAACCAGACGCTGGCGCAGATCGAACTGTTCGCCAACAACAAGGACGGCAAGTACGCCAAGAAGGTTTACGTGCTGCCGAAGACGCTCGACGAGAAAGTGGCGCGGCTGCATCTCGCCAAGATCGGCGTCAAGCTGACCGAGCTGCGCAAGGACCAGGCCGACTATATCGGCGTCAAGCCGGAAGGCCCGTTCAAGTCGGATCATTACCGGTACTGATTGCTGTCGATCAGATTTCCTGAAGCCCTCGGCCCCGGAATTCCGGGGCCGTTTTATTTCAGATATGTGAACTGGATTACATGGCAGCCGAAGTTTTGGGAGTAGATGCATTTCATAGTCGTAAACTCTAAGGTTGTGTACGTAAGTCCTGGCTGGAGGACTAAGATGTCGAGCCTTAAGGAAGTTTGGCCTTTGGCCTTCGTTCTCGCGACTGCGTCCAGTTCGGTGCACGCGGATGCGCCGATCGACACAAATCCGGCAGAATTTTTCCGTTCTGGCAGTCTCGCAGATACGTTGCGCAGCTATCCGGATGCGTCCGGCGGAACAGAGAGCAGCGCGGAGCCGAGCCGGATCCAATTGTCGCAGTGGGCCAATTTCTTCAACTGCTTCAGTGGGGTTTGGCGAAGGTGTTGAGCTATGTGGCGACCTGTCCTCATTGTGCTGCAACCGACGCCCTTCTGTAACATCAGTTGCGATTACTGCTATCTGCGCGGCCGGGACAATCGATCGGTCATGAGCGCCGGAGTGCTGAGCGCCATCCGCGACAAGGTCTTTCCGCGCATTTCTCCAGACGCCGCGCCTGCCATCATCTGGCATGCTGGTGAGCCGACGGTCGTTCCCGTCTCTTGGTACCGTCGGGCATACTCCGAACTGCGCCGGACCGCGCCCAGGGATGCGAGCTTCACGGTCCAGTCCAACGGAATTGCGCTGGGACGGGACTGGATAGCGTTCCTGAAGGAAACCGAGACCCAGATCGGGCTGTCGATAGATGGGCCGCAGGCGTTTCACGATTCGCGCAGGAAGACCAAGAGCGGCAAAGGGACCTGGTCGCTCGTCATGCAAACGCTGCGTGAGCTGCAGGCCGCGCGCATCAGTCCCAAAGTGGTCACCGTTCTCCATCCGCTTTCGTTGCAGGCGGTCGACGAATATTTCGAGTTCTATCGCGATAACGGCATTACCCACGTGTCCTTCTCGATCGACGAGGCAGAAGGCTGTCATGCCTCTAGTTCGTTCAACGGAAAGGATCGGAGGCAGGGGATCGCTGAATTCCTGCTTGGCTTGCTCAAGCGCGCCTATACCGAGCGGTATCCGCTTCACATCAAGGAGGTCGAACGGATGGCCAGCATCCTTGCCGGCGGAGAGCTGCATAACGAGCAGATCGATGCCTGGCAGGTGCTGGTCGTTGCGGCAAACGGCGATGTGACGACGTTCTCGCCGGAATTCATGGAAGTGCTTTCGCAGGCACATCGCAATTTCAATTTCGGAAACATTCAGACTGATGATTTCGACCGGATTTTCGCCAGCGCTCTCGTAGCCCACACTCAGGCGGAAATCCGCAAGGGTGTTGATCTCTGCCGGGCGCGCTGTCGATACTTTGCGGTTTGCGGCGGCGGTGCTCCCTCGAACAAGATGCAGGAAAATGGTTCGCTGGAGTCGGCCGAGACCGAGTTCTGCAGGTTGTCCGTGCAACCGGCGGCGGAGGCCTTCCGCAAATTTGTTCATTGGGCGCGGCAGAGGCCTGAGGACCAGTTTATTTCCAGTGCGAGATTTTTTGCAGAGCAGCACGCTTAGCCGAAAGTTATTTTCGATGGAGGGCTACGATGACGCAATGCCCCGCTTTTCTTTCCACCTTGTGCGAGTGGACGCAGTATGTCCCTCTCGTTCAGCAGATCACCGGACCGCAGATTGCGTCGTTCCTGTTTGGCGTCCTCGTGGTGGTTGTTTTCTCGACTGATCACTACAAGGTGCCCACTTACGCCAAGACGACAATCGGCGAATTCATCGAGCTTGCTCCGGAGTCGTTGACCTCTCATTCGAGATACATGAAGGGTTTGGGAATCTATATTGCTCTGATGCTGGGCTTCTATTTCATTCTTTTGGCGATCGGCCCGACCGCGATTGCGCCGATCCTGTCCTTCCTTCCCGGCAGTTCGGACAGCAAGATCGATAATTCGGTTTGGCCGCTTGCGGCGACCTCCATCATCACCTTGATCGGAAGCCGGGACGACAACAAATATCTCGGCCGGATGGAAGGGTGGTTGCGGTCGATCGCCCATGAAGCAGCCTATATTCCCTATGCCGTCACCAACCTCTCGGTCGCGCTCGACGGGAGCTTTCCTCTTGCGGATGAAGAGCTGCGGGCTGCTGGGGAGTTCTCCCCGGCAACGCTGAGCCTGGTGCAAGACAATCAGGAGGGCTCCAGGCAGAACTGGATTCGCGCCAAGTTTCTCTATTCGCGGCTGGAATTGCTGCGGGATCGCGATGATCAGTTCAAACCGGTGATGAGGCAACCGGAGAACGAGCGCGCGTTTGGCTTCGTGCGCGACCAGCGTGACGCGCTGGCCAAGGAACTGGATCGTGGCGACCCCGATGAAGGCACGGCCCGGAAGATCGACGCGTTCAAGAATGCGCTCGCGGTATTCCTCGCATCGATCCTGTGGCGTGCGTGCGAAAACGAAACGGCCGTCAATGCCAAGCTGAGCTCGCTCAAACTCAATGTCAGCACACCCGCGCCACGGTCGTCCGCAACATTCATGTTTCAGCTGATGTTCTATCTCGGAGCAACGGCGTCGGTCTTCCTCGTCGCGCTGAAAATCCGGTCGATGCAGTTTCATGATGAGTCGATCGAGCAGAAATGGCACCTCACGCTGGCCTTCCTCGTATTTCTGCTCACGGCGTTTTTCGTTACCCGCTGGCGCGAGAAGCAGCTCGCGAGCGGCGACTGGAAATACAGTTCGGATGTCATCATCCGCTGCACGATTGTTACCACGATCGTCGTTACAATTGTTTCGTCGCTTGTGGCATTCGCTATTCACCAGGGCGGAAGCGGGCGGTTCTATGCGATGCTTCTGATGGCGTTCGGCATGGCGCTTCCGTCGACCCTGCTGTTTCAACTGTTGATGCGCTGGGCTGCGACTTCGACGCCGACGAGGGAGGCGGTCGCCGCGAGGGTGGGGTACCGGACAAATCCATCCGAACTGTTCAGGACAGCGCTCTATGCCGGCGGGATCTATTCGGCCATCGCTTTCGTTTTTGCATTCGTGCTGTACTGGCCGTCGGATTACACCATCGTGAACAGCACGCCGCTGCAATACGTCGAATCTGCCATCACCAGCCTCAACAATATCAGCGCCTCGAGTGCAGCAAACAGGGAGGACGATAACTGGTTCCATAAGTCCGCCTCGCAAACGGCCATTCATAATCTGGACGCTAAGTTGCACGAGGTGAAATCGAATATCGTCAACCGCACCTACCAGCCAGAAACGCTGGCTGCGATCGTGGCGGAGTGCGACAGCATGGGCGACTTGGGAGGCGGCCAACGCCTCTTCAAGCCTGGCTGCGAACTCGGCGAATATTTGAAGACCATACCGTTCAAGGGCGATGTGCTGCCAAACCTGTATAACCTGCAGGGGCAGATCAAGAATCTGAAGCCGACATTCGCTGCTCTGCAGAACTACGTGACCCTCGTTAATGCGGTTCATCGGCAATGGCCGAACGCGCTGTTGGCGAGCTTGATGTGGGCAGCGATGGCTGGCGTCTTTGCCGTCTCGGTGTTGCTCTATAGGCGGCAGGAATTGTGGGACAGCTTGACGCTGAGAAAGCTGCCGGACTACGTGCCGAAAGAGCAGCAGGAAAGGGAAGCTTGGCTGCGCGAACCGCTTTACGATCTGGCGAAGCTTTCCCCGCTCGAAGCATTGCGATATCCAACATTCCGTGCACGGCTGGCGGATAATATGAACGCGCAGCCGAGCAGCCAACCGATCGTGCCACACTTGCGGACTGTCGCCTGATCTCGATACACGACGAATCGTGGAAGTCGGAGACGCTGGTTTGTCGGTTGATTTTTCCATGGTTCGGGCGTTAATCGGGTCATGGAAACGCACAACGAACATTTCGACGTCCTGATTGTCGGTGCCGGCCTTTCCGGCATCGGCGCGGGGTATCACCTGCGGGAGAAGTGCCCGGGCAAGAGCTACGTGATCCTGGAGGGGCGCGACTGCATCGGCGGCACCTGGGATCTCTTCCGCTATCCCGGCATCCGCTCCGACTCGGACATGTACACGCTCGGCTATTCGTTCCGGCCGTGGACCGAGCCGAAGGCGATTGCCGACGGGCCGCGGATTCTGAACTACGTTCGCCAGACCGCTGCCGACAACGGCATCGACAAGCACGTCCGCTTCCAGCACCGCGTCAAACGCGCCTCGTGGTCGTCGCCAGATTCGCGCTGGACGGTGGAGGCCGAACGCAACGTTGGCGAGGGCGCGGCGGAGACCGTGCGCTTCACCTGCAGTTTCCTGTTCATGTGCTCGGGCTATTACAAATACGAGGAAGGCTACACGCCGGAGTTTTCGGGCACGGCGGATTTCGCCGGCCAGATCGTGCATCCGCAGAAATGGCCCAAGGATCTTGATTACGCCGGCAAACGCGTGATCGTGATCGGCTCGGGCGCGACCGCCGTGACGCTGGTGCCGGAGATGGCCAAGACCGCTGCGCACGTCACGATGCTGCAGCGTTCGCCGACCTACGTGGTAGCGCGGCCGGCCGAAGATGCGCTCGCCAACAAGCTGCGCCAGAAGCTCTCCGCCAAGCTCGCCTATCACCTGATCCGCTGGCGCAACGTGCTGTTCGGCATGTATTTCTTTCAGCTCTGCCGCCGCAAGCCCGAGCGCGCCAAGCAGTTGATCCTCGGCGGCGTCAAGATGGCGCTGGGGCCGGAATACGATGTCGGAAAGCACTTTACGCCGCGCTACAATCCGTGGGAGCAGCGGCTCTGCCTGGTGCCGGACGGCGATCTGTTCAAGTCGATCCGCGACAAGCGCGCCTCCGTCGTCACCAACGAGATCGACACTTTTACCAGGAGCGGCATCAAGCTGAAGGACGGCAGCGAGCTTGAGGCCGATATCATTGTCACCGCGACCGGGCTGGTTCTGCAGGTGCTCGGCGGGCTCGAAGTCAGCGTCGACGGCCGCACGGTCGATTTCGCGCGAACGTTGAACTACAAGGGCATGATGTATTCGGACATTCCGAATCTGGCCGCGGCGTTCGGCTACACCAACGCGTCGTGGACGTTGAAATGCGATCTGACCTGCGAATATGTCTGCCGGCTCATCAACTACATGGACCGCAACGGCTACAAGCAGTGCATGCCGCATAATGTCGATCCGTCGGTCACCGAACTGCCGTCGCTGGATTTCTCGTCCGGCTATGTGCAGCGCTCGATCGCCAAATTGCCCAAGCAGGGCTCGAAGCGGCCGTGGCGGCTGTACCAGAACTACGCGCTCGACATCGTCACGCTCCGCTACGGCAAGGTCGATGATGGCGTGATGCAGTATTCGTGAGCGAAGCACCTTGCGAGGGTGCGTCCGGCCATCCGATGCGTCGTTTCGCGTATGCGTAGATGGCTTCGAATCGTCCAACATGTCCTCACGGTTAACGCCGGATTAACCGGCGTGTCGCACGCTGCGTAGCTTGCGGCCCCTGACAGCACGAGGAAGCCCATGGACCCCCCAACGAATTGCCGTCGACGCCATCGTGGCGCTGACCGATTGCGACCGTGAGGCCGCAGCCGCCTTCATCCGCAAGTTCTATCTCGCCGGCGTCCGCGACCCGAAGCGGTTGACCTTCAAGGGACTGCAGGCGCTGCGGGGCTGAGGGCAGGGCTCTCTCCTCCGTCGTCCCTGCCTCCGTGCGCAATCGCGCACTCGGCGCAGGGACCCATAACCACCGATACTCGTTGTTGACGCAAAGCCATCGACCATTCTTCCAAGACAACATCCGCCGCGGCGTATGGGTCCCGGATCGCGCTTCGCTTGTCCGGGACGACGCGGATGGATGTAATTCAATTCTCAAGAGCCAACCGTTCGCGATCTCGCGGCGCTGATCGCCCGAGGTTTGCATCTTCTTTTGGCCCTCCATCGAAACAGAGAGGGCGCAGGGAAGACCGGGTGCTGGCTGCACCCGCGGTCTCGTGTGCAAGTGCGCAAAGCAAAAACGCACACGAGCATACAGGTACAGCGGGAGCATCCCGGCCTTCCCTGCGCAATGGCTTTACGGCTTACTTCGTGCTCTTCCCGGAGAACGGCTCTTTTGCCTCCGTCGCCGACGAGATAATTCCCGCCAACTTAACGCCAGCACCGCGGCGCCCGAACCACACGACTTCGCCGTACGCTTCCTGCGCGTACGTCTAGCGCGCATTCAGCGTCCATCGCATCTCACCGCACGGTCGTGACGATCGCGAGCGCCCCTCCATCGGGTGAGACGGGCGGAGTTATGCCGCTGATTTGCTCTCGAAGTTAAGCGAAATATTTCTGATTCCCGGACTTGACACGATTTCTGAAAATCAGAAGTGATTTGCCCGTCGTGTTGATTTGCCGCAGCAGTGCATCGAGATTGTGCTTGCGCGCAAGGCAAATCAGTCGGCGGTCTCGTAGGGTGGGCAAAGCGACAGCGTGCCCACCATCACAAAACATGCTCGATGATAGATGGTGGGCACGGCGCTTCACGCCTTTGCCCACCCTACTTCATTGCTACATCATTGCGAGCCGCGGCTGCGCCATCAGCCTACGACGACTTCACTGATCTGGATCACCGGAGCCTGGTCGGTATAGTTCGGGATGTCAGCCATGATCTCCTTGGCATGCGGCCCGAAGCCGGTCTGGAACGCCTCGATCGAGTCGCAGAAGATGTGGCACATGCCGACATAAGTGGCGGGAGCGCCGGGCGCGCCGCCAGCCAGGCCCTTGTCGACCGTGTAGGACTTGCAGGCGTCACCCATGCGCGCTTTCACGAGCGGCATATGCTTGTCGCGGTAGTAGTCGTGATCGAAGCGCCCGCCGGGCGTATTGGGATACATTACGCTGACCTTGATCATGGACGTGCCCTCCGATTCTCGCGTTCGCCGTTATTCTCCGGCAATGCCCGAAATCTGTGTCAGTTTTGCGGATCTTGCAACAGGAAGGCGGTGGGCCTTCATCTCATCCTGCCGCCGCGGCACGTCTCCGCCGATCTTCCAGAGCGGGCAGGCCGCCCCAACCCCAATTGTCGGTGTCGACTTCCTCGATGATGATGGCGGGATACCGCGCGTTCACGCCATCGCGCGCTTTCAAGCACGGCTTTTCAAATCGCGGTGAGAGCCGTCGCACGGCTATCCGCTTTTGCGGTGCGATACCCAATTGGATGGAGTGATTTCACGATAAAAAGAGGATGTCACCAATGACCAAGTCTATCCCAACACTCGCCGCCGCGTTTCTGATGACCGCGATCGCAACGCCCGTGTTCGCGCAACCCGCGATCCAGGAGCCCGGTGCTTATTCATTCTATCATCCCAATGCCGATGTGCTCGGCGGCCGGCCGGCATACCGGTCGTTCGATCAATCGAACGCCTATTACAATTCCAATGCGTATTACAACGAGGCTGCGCCCGCGCCGCGACTGCGGCAGAGGCCGGTCACGCCGAGGAATCATCGCAGGGCGCAGTAGCGTGAGCATGTAGCCTGGATGATCCGTTAGGCCATCTGCGCTGCTTCGTTACGCAGCTATTTGCGCCCATCCTCCAGTATCATTGTCGCGCCTTTCTCCGCGATCATCGCTGTCGGCGTGTTGGTGTTGCCCGACGTGATCGTCGGCATCACCGACGCGTCGGCGACGCGCAAGCTCGCGATGTCGTAGAGCCGCAGCCGCTCGTCCACCACGGCCATCGGATCGTTGGCCGTGCCCATCTTCGCGGTGCCGACGGGATGGAAGATCGTTGTGCCGATATCGCCGGCGGCCTTTGCCAATGATTCGTCGTCGTCGCCGACGCTGGGACCGGGCAGGTACTCCTGCGGGTGATAGCGTTCGAGCCGTTTCTGCTTCATCAGCCGCCGCGTGGTCCTGATGGCGTCGGCCGCGACCTGGCGGTCGTCGTCGGTTGAGAGATAGTTCGGCGCGATCGACGGCGCTTCGTCGGGCTTTGCCGAGCGGATGCGCACGGTGCCGCGCGAGGTCGGCTGCAGATTGCAAGCGCTCACGGTAATCGCGGGGAAGCGGTGCAGGGGATCGCCGAACTTGTCGAGCGACAATGGCTGCACGTGGAACTGGATATTGGCGCGCGCGCGGCGTGGATCTGAGCGCGTGAAGATGCCGAGCTGCGAGGGCGCCATCGTCAGCGGCCCGCGGCGGCGGAAGGCATAGTCGAGCCCCATCATCCCGCGCCGGACCAGCGACCAGTAGGTCTCGTTCAGCGTGCGCACGCCCTCGACCTTGTAGATCGCGCGCTGCTGCAGATGGTCCTGCAGATTGCGCCCCACACCCGGTCTGTCGAGCACCACATCGATGCCGAGCGGTGACAGCCAGTCGGCCGGACCGATGCCGGAGCGGTGCAGCACCTGCGTCGAGCCGATCGATCCCGCGCACAACACGACCTCGCCTTTGGTGCGGGCCTCGACCACCTCGTTATTCTGGATGAAACGCACGCCGACGGCGCGGCCGTTCTCGATGATGAGCCGGTCGACCAGCACGTGCTTTTCCAGCCGCAGATTGGCGCGGTTCAGCACCGGCTTGAGAAAACCGCGCGCGGACGACCAGCGCCGGCCGCGCTTCTGGTTGACGTGGAAATAGCCGACGCCTTCATTGTCGCCGGTGTTGAAATCCGCAATGCGCTTGATGCCCATTTCCTGGGCGGCGTCGCCGACCGCGTCGAGAACCTCCCACGACAGCCGCGGCGCCTCGATGCGCCAGCCGCCGCCAATGCCGTGATGTTCGCTTTCACCGAGGAAATGATCCTCCAGCCGCTTGAACAGCGGCTTGACGTCGTCATAGCCCCAGCCGGTGAGGCCGAGCTGGCGCCAGTGATCGTAATCGGCTGATTGGCCCCGCATCGAGATCATCGCATTGATGGCGGAGCAACCGCCGATCACCTTGCCGCGCGGATAGGCAAGGGAGCGGCCGTTCAGGCCGGGCTCCGGCTCGGTTTTGAACATCCAGTCCGAGCGGGGATTGCCGATCGCAAAGAGGTAGCCGACGGGGATGTGAAACCAGATCCAGTTGTCGTTGCCGCCGGCCTCCAGGATCAGCACGCGGTTTTTGGGATCGGCCGACAGCCGGTTGGCCATGATGCAGCCGGCGGTGCCCGCGCCCACCACGATATAATCGAAATCGCCTTCAAGCCTTTTCGGCATGCTCAGTTTCCGCCCATCACGCGCCCCTTGTGCCTAATAGTCAGACGTGGATGGCTCGTACAAGTCCCGGCCATGACGTCCGGGAATGGGCGGCGTCTCCAGGCTCTGTTGGGTGGACCGCCGCTTGCATGCTACAGAGGTCTAACGTTCCAACCTGAGGTTCGAGAATTCCCATGCCCATCGTCAACCGCGTCGCCGATCTGCAACCCGATATCCAGGCCTGGCGCCGCGTTATCCATCAAAATCCCGAGTTGCTGTACGACGTGCACCGCACTGCAGCATTCGTGGCCGATCGGCTGCGCGAATTCGGCTGCGACGAGGTCGCCACCGGCCTTGGCCGTACCGGCGTTGTCGGCGTCATCAAGGGCAAGCAGCCCGGCAACGGCGAGATCAAGGTGATCGGGCTTCGCGCCGACATGGACGCGCTGCCGATCGAAGAGGCGACCAACCTTCCTCATGCTTCCAAGACGCCGGGCCTGATGCACGCCTGCGGCCATGACGGCCACACCGCGATGCTTTTGGGTGCAGCGCGGTACCTCGCCGAAACCAGGAATTTTGCCGGCGATGCGGTCGTGATTTTCCAGCCGGCCGAGGAGGGCGGCGCGGGCGCCGCCGCCATGATCCAGGACGGGCTGATGGACCGGTTCGGGATCGAGCAGGTCTACGGCATGCATAACGGTCCGGGCATTCCGGTCGGCTCCTTCGCCATCCGCTCCGGCCCGGTGATGGCGGCAACCGACTCGATCGACATCAAGATCGAGGGGCTCGGCGGGCACGCCGCGCGCCCCAACAAATGCATCGATTCCGTCTTCGTCGGCTCACAGCTCATTACCGCCCTGCAGTCGATCGTCTCGCGGACCATTGATCCGCTGGAGTCGGCGGTGATCTCGATCTGCGAGTTCCACGCCGGCAACGCCCGCAATGTGATCCCGCACACCGCGGAACTCCGGGGCACCGTGCGGACGCTGACGCCGGAAGTGCGCGAAACGGTCGAGAAGCGGGTGCGCGAGGTGTGTGAAGGCGTAGCCAGGATGACCGGGGCCAAGATCGACCTCACTTACGAGCGCGGCTATCCCGTGACCAAGAACCACGCCGAGCAGACCGAGTTCGCCACGCAAGTGGCCAAGGAGGTGGCCGGTGCCCAGAACGTCCACGAGATGCCGCCGCTGATGGGCGCGGAAGATTTTTCCTACATGCTGGAGGCGCGGCCGGGCGCGTTCATCTTCTGCGGTAATGGCGACAGCGCGGGGCTTCATCACCCAGCCTATGATTTCAACGACGAGGCGATCGTGTACGGCACCTCGTACTGGATCAAGCTGGTCGAGAACAAGCTGGCGGCGTCGTAAGGGCGTGCGTCACTTCAATTTCGATCGCACTTGAAGTGCGAGGTCACATCAAGGAAGGCCCGTATCTCCAGTGCGGGCCTTCTTTATTTTTGTTCGGGATGCCGCCGGATGGGCGGAACATATACTGAAATACGGCGCGGCGCTCAATAGCGCGACGGTACGTACATTTCGGGTGGAATCGGTCCGCGGCTATATTCCGGATTGCGAACCCGCGGCGGCAGCACCACCGGCTCGCGCTTGATTTCCTGGTAGGGAAATTGCTCGAGCAGATGCGCGATGCAGTTCAGTCGTGCCTTCTTCTTGTCATCGGCTTCGACGAGGTACCAGGGAGCTTCCGGAATGTGGGTACGCTCCAGCATCGCTTCCTTGGCCTTGGTGTATTGCTCCCAGCGGCTGCGCGATTCCACATCCATCGGGCTGAGCTTCCACTGCTTGAGTGGATCATGGATCCGCATCATGAAGCGCAAATACTGCTCTTCGTCGGTGATGGAAAACCAGTACTTGATGAGGGTGATGCCGGAGCGCACGAGCATACGCTCGAATTCCGGCACCGACCGGAAGAATTCTTCGACGTCATCTTCGGTGCAGAAGCCCATCACGCGCTCGACGCCGGCGCGGTTGTACCAGCTACGGTCGAACAGCACGATCTCACCGCCGGCCGGCAAATGCGAAACGTAACGCTGGAAGTACCACTGGGTGCGCTCACGCTCGTTCGGCGCCGGCAGCGCGGCGACGCGGCAGACCCGCGGATTGAGCCTCTGGGTGATGCGCTTGATGACGCCGCCCTTGCCGGCGGAATCGCGCCCCTCGAAAATCACCACCACCTTGAGTTGGTGGTGCTGCACCCAGGTCTGCAATTTTACCAGTTCACCCTGCAGACGGAATAATTCCTTGAAGTACACGCGCCGATCGATCGTCTCTTCTGCCGTATGGTCGGCAAATTCATTGGTCAGCGCATCGAGGCGATCGTCATCGATCTCAAGTTCCAGTTCCTCATCGAAACTGTCCAGCATTTCCTCCCGAATCGGGTCGTGGATCAGCTTGGTGCCCTTCGGGGGCTTCTTGGTCATGGCGGGCTCCGGCTGCAGAGCTGTTGGGTTCGCGTGACGTGTGAACGTCGATGCCCTGCCGTATCATCCGTCAGGTACTTTGCTGAAAGCAGGAGGCCGCAGTTTGGTTCCGGTCTCCCGCTATCCGTCGGGGGGCCTGCCCCGACCGCATCGCCGATGGCGTCAGAACAGGTTCGAGAGCAGTACGTGGAGGCTCGCCGACAGGCAGATCGCGGCCGGCAGGGTAGCACCCAGTTGGGCTATCCCGGGCCGCGTACGGCCAGGGATGCGCGCTGTCCAGGCCACAGGTGGTTCAAGGAAATTCCACAATATTTTTGATCGCCCCTGTCGGAACGCCGCCTCCTCCATCCGTCCTTGTCACAGGAGCGGCCGTGCGCCGGGTACTAGCTGATGGAGAAAGGCAGCGTCGATGAAGGTCACACAGCATCTCTGGTTCGAGAAGGACATGGAAGCCGCGATCGGCTTCTACACCTCGCTGATCCGCGGCTCGTCAGTCCAGCGGGTCTCGTCGCTGTCTGCCGAGAGCCCGAGCGGCCCGCCCGGCAGCGTCAAGATCGCGGCCTTTACCCTGGGCGACCAGCGCTACATGGCGATCGAGGCGGGGCCCCTCGACCCGTTCAACCACAGTTTTTCGATTATGGTCGAATGCGACACGCAGGCCGAGATCGACCGCTTGTGGGACGCCCTGAGGGAAGGCGGCAAGATCGAGCAATGCGGCTGGCTGCAGGACCGCTGGGGCCTCTCCTGGCAGATCGCGCCCAAACGGCTCGGCGAATTGATGAACGATCCCGATCCCGCAAAAGCCAAGCGCGTTGCCGAGGCAATGCTGAAGATGGTCAAGTTCGATATTGCAGAACTGGAGGCCGTGGCGAGAGGCTAGCAAGTGGGTCGCGCGCTGCACGGCGCCGGGGCTGGAGGTAGGGAACCGCGCAGCGCGTCGACCATGTGGGAGCATCATAGCGTGAGCAGACGTCCCACATTCCCTTGAGAATGCGATTGTGTCACCTATCAATTAATAGTTGCAGGCGGGATTGTCAATTTTTCCCGTTATATTTCACCAGAAATTGCGGCTATCGGATTGGCGGAATTCAGGCCGCATGTGCCGATTTTCGCAGCACGTCGGCGGCGATTTTGAGGTCGTGGACGAAGCGCCGGTATTCGCGCGCCTTGGCATCAGCGTCCGGCAATCGCAGCAGATAGGACGGGTGCACCGTCACCAGCGCCCGGGTGCCGTCGTCGAGGTCGATCGCGCGGCCGCGGTTCTTGTTGATCGGCGTAATTTTCCCGAACACGCTTTGCGCTGCGGTTGCGCCCATCGCCACCACCAGGTCGGGCTTGATCGCGGCCAGCTCGCGCTCGTACCACTGCCGGCAGGCCTTGATCTCCGGGGTGTTCGGCTTCTGGTGCAGGCGGATCTTTCCGCGCGGCACGAACTTGAAATGCTTCACCGCATTGGTGACGTAGACCGTGCGGCGGTCGATGCCGGCTTCTTCCAGCGCGCGGTCGAGCATTTGCCCCGCGGGCCCGACGAACGGCTTTCCGGCGAGGTCTTCCTTGTCGCCGGGCTGCTCGCCGACCAGCATGATCCGCGCGGTTTGCCGGCCTTCGCCGAACACGGTCTGGGTGGCATTCTTGTAGAGATGACAGGCGCGGCAATCGGCGGCTTCTTCGCGCAGCGTCTCGAGATCATCGGCGTGTTTGCGGGGCATATCGCTTGCCTTGTCGCTTGCCAGGGGTTTAATCGATGAAGCCTCCGGCAGGTTCCGCCCGTAATTCCGGGACATCTCCTTTTGCATGGTCTGCACTTTCAGACGGGCGGGATTGAAAATGCTGGCGTAGTAGCGTCGCCAGGTTTCCTCCAGCCGGTCCGCGCTAGGGGCTTCGCTTCTGCTGACGCCCGGCGTGAACGAGATGACGTGGCCGTCCCAATGCGCGCAGAGATCAGGCGTCAGGATCGACCAGGGCATGTCGGCGAAACGGCGCGCGAAGAACGGGGCGGCCAGTTCGACGATGTGATGCTCCGGCTCGAACCAGGCGACGAAGTGCGATTTCTGCTCGCGGCCTATTTCGCGGAAGCGGACAAGGACATGCATCCTGTGCTCGTCGCCGCGCACGGCCTTGGCCATCGCGGTGATCTCAGCCACGTCAGGATCGGTCGCGAGTTCAAGCAGATCGTGATGCGTCCGCAACCGCCACAGCAGGCGATAGAGCAGGGCGAGGCGCTCGGGGCTGCGGTGCAGGATCGCAACCTCCGCCAGTTCGACGAATCTGGCCGGCACGTTGAAGGTGCCCTGTGGCGGGTCGAGCGGCGGCGCGGTCGGCGCGAATAGTTCGGGCGCATCATCAGCCACGCGCCAGCTCACGTCGGACGGTTTCACGTCATTCAGCGCCAGCGCGCGGGCCGCTTTACGCCAGCCGTCGAAATCAGTTTCGCTATCGAGGGTGATGTGGTGCATGTGCTTACTCCACACTCTCCGCCGGCATCCCCGTTGTCGTAGAGGCCACGAATCCCTTTGATTCCGCTCATGAATCGCCAAAGCGTCGATCTCGATTGACTCTGCCGGCGCTGTTAGCTTTATATTAGAACATATCATGAACAAATGAACCAGCCGCGCGTTCACTCGGGAAGAAGCGGTAAAGGCCAATTTTCTGAAGGAACGGCGGATGAGCACCGCACGCACAAGCACGCTTGCGAGTTTGCGCGGAAGCATCGAGCGCCTGGAGGCGCATGGCGATGCGCATGACCTCAACAAGATTACGCTTGGCCATAAGGCGGCGGATGCTGTGCTGCACGGCGGGCTTGCGCTCGCGGCGGTGCATGAAGTGTTCGCCGAGGGACACCAGAGCGCGACCGCAACCGGCTTCATCGCAGGGCTGGCGGGAAGGGTGTCGCCGCGCCGGCCGCTGGTCTGGGTACGGCAGGATTTTTCGGAAATTGAATCGGGCGCGCTGTCGATGAGCGGGCTCGCCGAACTCGGGCTCGATCCGCGATTGCTCGTCACCGTGCGCGCGACTGACACCGACGCCGCGCTACGGACCGCCGCCGATGCGCTGGCCTGCGATGCGCTCGGCGCCGTCGTGCTGGAAGTCTGGGGGCAGGCGCGTCAGCTCGATCTCGTCGCCAGCCGCAAGCTTACGCTGGCCGCAGCAGCCTCCGGCGTCACCGCATTGCTGCTGCGGGTAGCGGCGGAGCCGCGCCCCTCGACCGCGGAGACAAGATGGATCGTGCGCGCGGCGCATTCGCCGCCGGGCGCGCCTTTAATGCCTGCGGCGCCTCCAAAGCCTGCGGCGCCTTGGAGCGCCTGGGGCGCGCCGGTGTTCGACGCGCAGCTCGTTCGTAACCGTCATGGCCCGGTCGGCCGCTGGATCATGGAATGGAATTGTGATGAGTGCCTATTCAGTGAACCGTCGGCGTATCCTCAGCCTCTGGCTGCCACGCCTGCCCATCGACCGCATCAAGCGCAAGCTTTCGCCGGCCAGCGCCGCGCAAGCTGAAAATTGCCAAGCGGTTTCAAGCGAAATCTCTAACCACACGAACAGTGGGCTCCCTCCCCCCTTGCGGGGGAGGGCGGGGGAGAGGGGTGGCGGCAACGGCAGTGCTCGTGGCTTACCCCTCTCCCTAACCCTCCCCCGCAAGGGGGGAGGGAACGACAGCGGTGCGCAGGCTGACACCTCTCACCACACGACCGGTGCGCTCCCTCTCCCGCTTGCGGGGGAGGGTTGGGGTGGGGGTCTCGCCGCGAGTGACACTCTCGGGATGAAGCAAACCTTTCCCTCCGTCGTCGTCGCCAAGCAGCACAATGCCATCCTGATCCACTCTCTCGACGAGGCCGCTGTCCAGGCCGGCCTCTCGATCGGCCTGCCGCTCGCCAATGCGCGCGCGATCTGCCCCGAGCTGACGGTGTTCGACGCGGACGAGGTCGCCGATCGCAAGACGCTCGAAGACATCGCCGACTGGTGCGACCGCTTCACTCCATTGGTGGCGCTCGATCCGCCGTACGGCTTGTTCCTCGACATCACCGGCTGCGCCCATCTGTTCGGCGGCGAGCGTGCGCTGCTGCAGATCGTGACCGGTGCGCTGAGCCGCCGCGGCTTTGCCGTCAGCGCCGCGATCGCCTCCACCGCGATCTGCGCCCGCACGCTGACGCGCCAGACTTCCGGAAAGATCGTTGCCGAGGGCGAGGAGGCGGAGGCCGTCAGTCCGTTGCCGGTATCTGCGCTCGGCGCCGGTGATGCCATCACCGCCGGCCTGCGCCGCGCCGGCTTGAAGACCATCGGCGACGTCGCCTCGCGCGCGCCGCACGAAATCACGGCGCGGTTCGGTGCGCCCTTCACGACGCTGTTGCAGCAGGCACTCGGGCAGGGCGATGCGCCGATCAGCCCGCGCAAACTGCCGCCGGATTACATCGTCGAGAAACGCTTTCCCGAGCCGGTCGCCACCGACACCGTGATCGCGATGAACCTGTCGGCGCTTGCTCAAATGCTTGTCACGGCGATGGACAAGCAGGGCAAGGGCGCGCGGCGGCTGGAGGCGAGCTTCTTCCGCACCGACGGCGCGGTGCGCACGATCTCGGTCGATACCGGGCGCCCGGTGACAAAAGCTGAAGTGATCGACCGCCTGTTTCGCGAGCGGCTCGATGCGCTCAACGATCCCCTCGACCCCGGCTTCGGTTTCGATCTCATTCGTCTCTCCGCCAGCCGCACCGAGATCGTGGTGCAGCAGCAGCGCGATCTCGATGCCAATGTCCATGACAATGACGAACTGTCCGCGCTGATCGACCGCATCGCCGCGCGCATCGGCGGAAAACGCGTCGTCGTGCATTTGCCGGAGGATACCCACATCCCCGAACGCGCGGTGCTGTCCGTGCCAGCGCAGCATCATCTGGCGGCCGCCGCGCAGGCGGCATGGCCCGAGCGTATCGAGGGCGAGCCGCCGCTGCGCCCGTTGCGCCTGTTCGACAAGCCGGAGCCGATAAAAGTGCCGTTCGCAACCGTGCCCGACGGCCCGCCGCATCAATTCACCTGGCGGCGCGTCACGCACGCGGTGGTGCGGGTGGAGGGGCCCGAACGCATCGCGATGGAATGGTGGAAGCCAAACGGCGACGGCCCGACGCGGGACTATTTCCGTATCGAGGATGAAGCGGGACTTCGTTTCTGGATCTTTCGCGACGGCCTTTATGAAAGCGAACCGGCAGATGCGGAGGGCGAGCCCGTTCCGCCCAGGTGGTTCGTGCATGGATTGTTCGCATGAAAAGCCCTGTACCCGACTATGCCGAAATCGGCATCACCACCAATTTCTCGTTCCTGCGCGGCGGCTCGGACCCGCGCGCCTATGTGCATCAGGCGAGCGAGCTTGGTATTCCCGTGATCGGCATCGCCGACCACAACACGCTGGCCGGCGTGGTGCGCGCCTGGAGCGAGCTCGACAATCCTGCCGTCATGCATAAGCCAAAGCTTCTGATCGGCGCGCGCCTCGTCTTCATCGACGGCACGCCTGACATCCTGGTCTATCCGCGCGACCGCGCGGCTTACGGCCGGCTCTGTCAGTTACTCACCCGCGGCAAACGCGGCGACGACATCGCGCGGATCGAAAAGGGCGAATGCCACCTGAAATTCGATGACCTCCTCGATTTCGCTGGGGGCCAGCTTCTGGTGCTGGCGCTGCCGCATCGTTTTGACGTGGCGAGCGCGCAGGCAACGCTGGAGCGCCTGAAGAATTCTGATGCCGACGGCGTGTGGCTCGCCGCAAGCCTGCTCTACCGCGGCGACGACAGGCGCCGGCTGGCGCGGCTGCATCGCTTGGCGCTCGCGGCAAAGGTGCCGCTGCTGGCGACCAACGAGGTGCTGTACCACCATCCCGCGCGCCGACCGCTGCAGGACGTGCTGACCTGTATCAGAGAAAAGACCACGATCGATGCGATCGGCAGGCGGCTCGAGGCCAATGCCGAACGCTATCTCAAGTCTGTCAATGAAATGGCGCGGCTGTTTCGCGATCTGCCCGAGGCGATTGCGGAAACCATGCGCTTTGCCGATCGCATCAACTTCTCGCTCGACCAGCTCAAATACCAGTATCCGGACGAGCCGGTGCCGCCGGGCAAGACCGCGCAACAGCACCTGGAAGACCTGACCTGGGCCGGTGTCGATAAATATTTCGGTGGCGTAATCGACGAGAAGCTGCGCGCCACCTTGCGCAAAGAGCTCGACCTGATCGCCGAGCTCAAATACGCGCATTATTTTCTCACCGTGCACGACATCGTCCGCTACGCGCGCAGCCAGAACATCCTCTGCCAGGGCCGGGGATCGGCGGCCAACTCCGCCGTCTGTTACGTGCTCGGCATCACCTCGGTCGATCCGACCAAGGTCGACCTGCTGTTCGAGCGCTTCATTTCCAAGGAGCGGCTGGAGCCGCCCGACATCGACGTCGATTTCGAGCATTCGCGGCGCGAGGAGGTGATGCAATATGTCTACCGCCGCTACGGCCGCCACCGCGCCGCGATCATTGCGACCGTCATCCACTATCGCCCGCGCAGCGCGATCCGCGACGTCGGCAAGGCGCTAGGGCTGACCGAGGATGTCACCGCAGCACTCGCCGACACCGTGTGGGGAAGCTGGGGCAAGGGCCTCAACAAGATGCAGGTCCGCCAGGCCGGGCTGGATCCTGCGAATGCGATGGTCGAGCTCGCGGTTGCGCTCGCCTCCGAGCTGATCGAATTCCCCCGTCATTTGTCGCAGCATGTCGGTGGCTACGTGCTGACGCAGGATAGGCTCGACACCTATGTGCCGATCGGCAACGCCGCGATGGACGACCGCACCTTCATCGAATGGGACAAGGACGACGTCGATGCGCTCAGCATGATGAAAGTCGACGTGCTGGCGCTGGGCATGCTGACCTGCATCCGCAAGAGCTTTGATCTGATCGCCGACCACAAGGGGCGGCGTTATGAGCTGGCCGACATCAAGTCGCAGGACGACGACGAAGTTTATCAAATGCTGCAGCGAGGCGAGTCCCTCGGCGTATTCCAGGTCGAGAGCCGCGCGCAGATGAACATGCTGCCGCGCCTGAAGCCGCGCACCTTCTACGACCTCGTCATCGAAGTCGCGATCGTCCGCCCCGGCCCAATCCAGGGCGACATGGTGCATCCTTATTTGCGGCGGCGGAACGGCCAGGAAAAGGTGAGCTATCCCTCACCGGCGTCCGAGCACGGCCCTTCGGACGAACTGTACCGCGTGCTCCACAAGACGCTCGGCGTGCCGCTATTCCAGGAACAGGCGATGCGGATCGCAATCGAAGCCGCAAAATTCACGCCCGAGGAAGCCAACGGCTTGCGCCGCGCGATGGCGACATTTCGTAACGTCGGCACCATCGGCAAGTTCGAGGCCAAGCTGATCAACAACATGATCGCGCGCGGCTACGACCCGGAATTCGCCAAGAGCTGTTTTGACCAGATCAAGGGTTTTGGCTCTTACGGTTTTCCGGAAAGCCACGCCGCAAGTTTTGCGCAACTCGTCTACGTCTCGTCATGGCTGAAGCATTATCATCCGGATGCGTTCTGCTGCGGCTTGCTCAATTCGCAGCCGATGGGCTTTTACGCGCCCGCACAGATCGTCGGCGACGCCCGCAAGAACGGCGTCGAGGTCCGCGAGATCGACGTCTCCTACAGTTTTGCACAGAACACGCTGGAGGAGGGGAGTGGGAAATATTGCGCCGTCCGGCTCGGCTTCCGCCAGATCGACGGGTTTAGCTGGATCGATGAGGATGAGGAGAGGTTGAAGCAGCTTCAGTCGTCATTCCGGGGCGCGCGAAGCGCGAGCCCGGAATCCATTCTTCCACGCATAAACGGCTTAATGGATTCCGGGCTCGCGCCAAGAGGCGCGCCCCGGAATGACAATGTGGAGAAAGCGATCGACTGGGCCGACCGCATCGTCGCCGCCCGCCAACGCCGGCCCTTCACCTCGCTGGAGGAATTCGCCCGCGATACCGGCCTGCCCAAGCGCGCGCTGATCCTGCTCGCCGACGCCGATGCCTTCCGCTCGATCGGGCTCGATCGCCGCGCAGCACTCTGGGCGGTGCGGCGGCTGCCTGACGACGTGCCGCTGCCGCTGTTTCAGGCCGCGATCGCCCGCGAGCAGCCCGACGAGAATGCCAAGCCGCTGCCCCAGATGCCGCTGCCGGAGCAGGTGGTCGCCGATTACCAGACGGTCCGGCTGTCGCTGAAGGGCCACCCGATGGAATTCTTACGCGAGCGGTTCACGAAAGAGCGCGTCGTTGCCTGCAAGGACGTCAATCACAGCAACGACCACCGCCGCGTCCGCTGCGCCGGCGTGGTGCTGGTGCGGCAGCGGCCGGGCAGCGCCAAGGGCGTCGTCTTCATGACGCTGGAGGACGAGACCGGCATCGCCAATATCGTGGTATGGCCCAAGGTGATGGAGCAGTACCGGAAAGAGGTGATGGGTGCCCGCCTGATCCTGATCGAGGGCTACATCCAGAGCAGCCCGGAGCAGGTGACGCATCTGGTGGCGCAGCGGATGTTCGACCGCTCCCACGACCTGATCGGCCTCGCCAACGATGCGTTAAGCCGCAAGCACCCGGTGCCCGCAGGGCCCGCGCTGGTCGAACCGCTCAACGACGACCGCCGCGATCACCCTGACGCACCCGCGCAGAAAATCCGTCACCCCCGCGACGTCCGCATCCTGCCGCCGTCCCGCGATTTTCATTGAGCCGCTCTCTTCGCACGACGGTGATCGCCGTGCATCATCCGGGTGTTGCCGGCACGGATGAAATCCGTTCTGGAAGCATATGTTTGGGGAACCGGGATTTCGGATGCGCGTTCGCTTCACATGACCTGTGGAGCACGCTTTGCTTATCAGGGCTTCAGCGCATGTCACGCCGCCCGTGCGGCACCGATTCCTGCGCTCCAGCCGTAACAGTCAGGTTCACCTGCGAATGGGCCACACAGTTGTGACTGTCTCGTCGCGCAAGCTTTTGAGCGACTTACCATGGTGCACTTTCTTTACAGGCTTATTACCGTAGCATTGCTCGTATTTGGCTCCGGAGCAGCACTTGGACAAAGTAGCGAGCCGGCGAACGTCGCCATCCTTCTGGATGTGAATGGAGCGATCGGGCCAGCGACTTCTGAATATATCCGCGATGGATTTGAGGAGGCGCGTCGGCGACAGGCGAAGCTCATCGTGCTGAGACTGAATACGCCTGGTGGTCTCGATCCCTCAATGCGCGAGATCGTAGGAGAAATACTCAAGTCCCCCATTCCTGTGGTCTCCTACGTGACCCCGAGCGGTGCGCGAGCCGCCAGCGCCGGCACCTACATCGTCTATGCAACCCACCTCGCCGCCATGGCGCCGAGCACGCATCTCGGTGCAGCCACGCCCGTTCAGCTTGGCGGCGGTGGTTCCGGCTGGCGCACCGATGACAAAAAAGATGATGACAAGAAAGACGGAGACAAGAAAGACGGAGACAAGAAAGGAGCCCCGTCGCCGACCAGTGCAGGTGAGGCGAAGGCGATCAACGATGCGGTTGCCTACATCAGGGGACTGGCAGAGCTTCGGGGACGAAATGTTTCCTGGGCGGAGAAAGCCGTCCGGGAAGCCGCCACTCTCACCGCGAGCGAGGCCCAGTCGCAGCGTGTCGTCGAGATTGTTGCGAAGGACTTAGCCGATCTGTTGTCCCAAGCCGACGGCCGAACCGTAACGATCAATGATCAACAGGTCGCGCTGCATACCGGGAGCCTGAGCACAACGGCAATCGAGGCCAATTGGCGCAACCGCATTCTGGCTACGATTACCAATCCGAACATCGCTTACATACTCATGCTGATCGGGCTCTACGGACTTTTATTCGAGTTCATCAGTCCAGGCGCTGTTTTCCCCGGAGTGATCGGCGGAATCGCTCTCTTGGTCGGCCTCTACGCCTTGAATCTCCTGCCGATCAGCTACGCCGGTGCCGGCCTGCTGCTGCTAGGCATCGCGCTGATGATTGCAGAAGCGTTTCTGCCCTCGTTTGGCGTGCTCGGAATTGGCGGCGTCATCTCGTTCGCCGTCGGCTCGCTGTTCCTGTTTCGCGGCGACGTGCCGGGTTTCCGTCTCTCATGGGCGGTGGTCGCCACCGCCACCATTGCCAGCGCGGGATTCCTGGTGATTGCACTCGCGGCGGTCTGGCGGGCGCATCGGCGCGACGTGGTCACGGGCGAAGCAGCTCTGCTTCGCAGCGCGGGGCAGGTGCTGTGGTGGGCCGACGGTAAAGGCGAGGTCCTGGTCGGAGGAGAACGCTGGGCGGCGAAATCGGAAAGCGAGTTCACCCGGGGTGACCGCGTGCGTGTTCTCGAACGTCAAAACCTGAAGCTGCTTGTCGAGCCAGATCCTGACGCCCCACCGAAATCATGAGGAGTGAAACCATGCCAACATTCGTAACAGACACCCTCCCGTACATCGTGATCGGAGCCATAATCATAGCGGTGTTCCTGTCGGCGATTCACATCATGCGGGAATACGAGCGTGCGGTAGTTTTCACATTGGGGCGCTTTTCCGGCGTGAAAGGTCCTGGGCTCATCATATTGGTGCCGATCGTCCAACAATTCGTTCGAGTAGATCTTCGTACGATCGTGCTCGACGTTCCAAGCCAGGACGTGATTTCTCGCGACAATGTCTCCGTAAAGGTCAACGCGGTTATCTACTTCCGCGTGGTAGATGCGGACAAATCGGTTATCCAGGTGGAAAACTTCATGGCGGCCACCAGCCAGCTCGCACAGACCACCCTCAGGTCCGTGCTTGGCAAGCACGAGCTGGATGAAATGCTGGCAGAGCGGGACAAGCTCAATCGCGACATTCAGGAAATTCTCGACAGCCAAACCGATGCGTGGGGCATCAAGGTCGCGAATGTCGAAATCAAGCACGTCGATATCAACGAGAGCATGATTCGTGCCATTGCGCGTCAAGCCGAGGCCGAGCGGTACCGCCGCGCGAGAATCATAGGCGCCGAAGCAGAGCAGCAGGCCGCCGAGAAACTGGTGGAAGCAGGTGAGATGCTCGCAAGGCGGCCGGAGTCCATGCAATTGCGCTACCTGTCGACCCTGCAGGATATTGCGGGTGAGAAGAATTCGACGATCGTGTTCCCGGTGCCCGTCGAGTTTCTTCAAGCGCTGGCAGCGCCGGCGACAATACAGCGCGAGACCGCAAATCGCCGGAGGGGATCAGAAGCTGCCCAGGCGTGACGTTTTTCCGGTTGGTCCGAGATCGGAAGCCGAAACCTGCGGCCTCTTTCGTCTGGACACGTCTCCCTTTACCAGTAGATCAATCCGCTCCGCGTCGCCCCGACTCCGTTTTTCGCAAATGCTGCTGCAAGTATCTGCTTTTCGGCGCAATGTGCAGCAAGCTTTTCGTATATCCTTGCCTCCACGAATGGGGCGTGTTCTCTGTTGCTGGACACCGCATTAGCGGTCGCCGATATCAGAGCACTGATTTGGCGTATCAGCAGATCGTCTGTCGATGGCTGCATATCCTCCTCCTTCGATCTCGATCCCGATTGAATTCTCCTGATGCCGCTTCACCGCAAGTCACACGCCTTGGATGTTGGCGGCGACAGATTGCTCGCGCCACTGGTGTTCAGTGCGAGAGGTGAATCCTGCGCATGTCCTTTAGCCGAGCCAGGCAATATTCCCGATATAGTATGTTGATGAGGTTCCACATGATCGAACTCCAAGTTTGATCATTGCGCCAGCCTACCACCATGTTGTTTCCGGACTTCTTCGTCGGTCGGGAAAATGACTTCGCCAGGAGGGCGGAATATTTTTGCGCCCGCGGGCGACGAAACACCTTCACGGCGCCGTGACTGTTATTCCCCTTACGTTGGCTGCCGCAGCCCTTCCTTTGGACCTCAATCCATCTTGATGTCTTTTTCGTCCTTCACCAGAGTCAGCAGCCGCAGCGTCAGGAACGTAATCACCGCGATCGTCACCGCGACGTCATAACTGCCTAGCCCGACGGCGAGGCCAATAGCGCCGGTGGCCCATAGGCTCGCCGCCGTCGCCGTGCCTTGCACGGTCGTGCCGTGCTTGAGGATCGCGCCGCCGCCGATGAAGCCGATGCCGGTGATCACACCCTCGATCACCTTCGACATGCCATCGGGGGAATTCACCATCAACTGTTCGCTGGCCTGCACGAAGCCGCAGCTTGCCAGGGCGACCAGCGGGAACGTTCGCAGGCCCGCGCTGCGCGCCCGCTTCTCGCGATCCCATCCGATCGGTATGGCCAGCGCGAAAGCCGCGGCCAGCGCCAGAAAATGGATGCCTATCTGAGTCCAGTCCAAAACACGCCCTTCTGAAACAAAGGTCGCCCAACCCGCGACGCAGGCGTGTAACGCCGCAAAGCGGCGCAAGTTTCAGCGCGGCGGCGGTTGTGCTACCGGGCGCTGCCGACGATGGTCGTGCTCGGCGCTGCGCTCGTGATCGCTGCCTCGGTCCGATACTGCGGCAAATGATGTTCGAGCGAATAGAAGACGCACAGCGCAAGGCTGGACCAGACAGCCAGGCTGAAATAAAGCGACATCCAGGCAATCTCGTCTTTCCACTCGGCAAGGTCGTGCGTCACGACCCAGCGCGTGCTGACGTCGCGCAGGCCCTCGCGCGGCGTCAGGCGCTTGTCGCCGTCGGCATCTCCGGTTCGCCAGCGCTTCAGGTACATCGGGACGTCGATCGTCATCAGAAACGCCAGGAAGCCCACAATACCCGCGATGGCGACGACGAGGCCTATGCGAACCGCACCATTGAATTCCGGAAGCAGGCGGCAAAGGCCGACGCCGACGGCGAAGAAGGCAACCGCCCACAGCGAATTTTCGATGGCGTTGCCGAGATAATTCCTGGTCAGCACCGCATACCATGAAAGGCATTCCGCGATCAGGATCAGCGGCACGATCACCCACGCGACATTTACCGTCGTTTCCGCGCCGGTCATCGTGCCGAGCTGGTGCAGGATAATCGCCCATTGCGCCACGAAGCAGATCTCGGCCACGGTCGCCACGGAACGTCCGACCATGACGCTCGACAGCCAGGTGTCGACCAGGCAGATCCGCTGCACATCGGCGCGCGGCAGAAACGACCTGAAGGCGCAGCCGAACACATAGGCCGCGCAGAACAGCAGCATCATCCCGATGCCGGACGAGCCGCCGGCAGCGCCGGTCGACTGGACGGGAAGCTCGCGATACAGCGCGAACCAGATGGCGATATTCACGCCGCTCACCAGCGTCAGCAGGCCCCACCACCAGGACACGGGATTCGACCAGGCCAGGGAACCTGACCGCGCCTGCCATTCCAAGCTCATTCGACGCTCCGCCGTAATCGAACTGACATCTGACTGTAATAATACAGTCACATATCGAAGCCAATGGCGACGAGAGTGGGGCGGGGCGGGATGGCACTCCGCCGGCGAGGAGGGCCATGAGGCGACAGACGGGCCTGCAGCCTTCAAGACGCGAGCGAAGACGCCGCTGCTCAGGATAAAAATTTCACGCCGTAGGTCTTGCCCCGGCGCCACACCACCTCGCATGACTGGCGCGTCGTATGGTCGGGCACCAGCGCCAGTTGAAAGCTATCCCTGACGTCGAACGCGACATCGGTCACGATCTTCGCGCCACCCGGTGAGACGTCCAGGACAAAGCATTCAATCCTCGTGATCCCGTTGTCGGTCGTCATCCATGTCGGCCGCTTGCGGAGCTCGCGTCGCGGTTCGCGCTGCACTTTTGTCCTTTGCTCGTCGACAATCATCGTGGCCATCCGTCATTGGACCCAGTGGCTGGGTCATCGAAGCAGGCGTCACAGTGAGGGAAAGTTCGTAAAGTTCAGTTAGCTTATCGATTCAAATTGACCGGTTTGGTTTGCGAGTTGTAAGCCGAGCTCTCACAACTCTGCCAGTCCCGTCGAGATGTTAAGGCCTCCGCAATGTGCCCACCATCACTTGCACCGGACGCTGGAACGGTGGGCACGGCGCAAGGGCGCCTTTGCCTACCCTACAACCCGTCCTCAAAAATTCACGCGGTTCGAAATCGCGCCGTCGACGACGAGGTTCGAGCCGGTCGTGAACGAGGACGCCGGGCTCGCCAGAAACACGGCTGCGTTGGCGATTTCCTGCGGTGTCGCCATGCGGCCGGTCGGGTTACGCGCCAGCGCATCCTGGTAACGCTTCGGCATGTTCTGCTCGACCATGTTCCAGATGCCGCCCCTGAAATAGACCGTGCCCGGCGACACCACGTTGACGCGGATTTTCTTGTCCGCGTATTGCCGCGCCAGTCCCTTGGCCATGTGGATCAGCGCCGCCTTGATCGGGCCGTAGGAGCTGGCGCTATCCGCCTGCGCCGCCGAGATCGACGATATGATGATGAAGGCCGCGTCGCCGGTCTTCTGCGCGCTCGCTTCGAGCAATGGCCGCGCGGCCTCGAATGCGTTGACGGCGCCGAGCACGTCGAGCCGGAAATTCTGCTCCCATGAGGCGGGATCGCCGCCTTGCGCCATGGCGCCGGCATTGGAAAACAGCATGTCGATGCTCCCCAGCTCGGCGGCCGCATCCGACACCCATGATTTCAGCGCGGCCGCGTCGGTGACGTCAACCGGCGCGCCGGTCGCGCGCACGCCAAGCCCTTTCAGTTCAGTAACGGTGGCCGCGACCTGATCCGCATTGCGGGCGCACACGGCGACGCCCGAGCCTTCGCCCGCCAGCGTTTCCGCAATCGCCCGTCCGATGCCGCGCGTGCCGCCGAGCACGACGGCGTTCCTGCCTTTCAAACCCAAGTCCATTTTGTTTTTCCTTCGTTTGATCCGACCATATTGTAGCGACCGTGGTCACGACGAAAGCTCAAACCGAGAAGCCGTCCCCGGATTTCGCTCGCGCTCCATCCGGGCTACGCTGGCGGGCAGAACTTGAAGGTTAGGGGAGAGACACACCGATGCAAAGCCCTAGAGAAATCCTCTCCGATATCTGGACCTCCATCGGCGGCGATCCGTCCGCGCTTGGCGCGCTCACGCTGACCGGCGACGAACCGCAATTGCCGTCGTCGTTTCGCGTCGCCGCCGCGGCGCAGGTCAGCGTCGCGGCAACCGGGCTTGCAGCCGCCGAGATCTGGAAGATGCGCAGCGGCGAGGCGCAGGACGTCGCGGTGGATATGCGCCATGCCGTGGTCGAATGCCGGAGCGAACGTTATCTGCGCGTCGACGGCAAGCCGCCGCCGCCGGCTTGGGACGCCATCGCGGGTATCTACAAAACCCGCGACAACGGCTTCGTGCGCCTGCACACCAATTTTCCCCATCACCGCGATGCTGTCTGCAAGGTGCTGAACTGCAAGCCCGAGCGTGACGCTGTGCAGGCCGCGCTGCTGCAATGGGACGGCGAGGCGTTCGAGACCGCGGCCTATGCGAGCGGCGGCGTTGTCGCCTTCATGCGCTCGCATGACGAATGGCTGGCGACACCACAGGCCAAGGAGCTCGCCGGATTGCCGCTGATCTCAATCACGAAGATCGGCGAGGCTCCGCCAAAGCAGTGGCCCAAGGGCGAGCGGCCGCTCGCAGGTATCCGTGTGCTTGATCTCTCGCGCGTCATCGCAGGTCCCGTTGCGGGGCGAACGCTCGCCGCGCATGGCGCCGACGTGCTGCTGATCTCGGGACCCGATTTGCCGGCGATCCCCTGGCTCGTCATCGACACCGGGAGGGGTAAGCTGACGAGCTTTGTCGAACTCAAGAGCGAGCAGGGGCGTGGCGTGCTGCGCGATCTGCTGGCGCAGGCGGATATCTTTTCGCAAGGCTATCGACCCAGCGCACTCGCCGCCCTCGGCTTCTCGCCGGAGGATGCCGCGCGCATCAATCCCGGTATCATTTGCGTCACGTTGTCGGCCTATGGTCATGCCGGGCCGTGGGCGGAGCGGCGCGGCTTCGACTCGCTGGTGCAGACGGCGACCGGATTCAATCATGCAGAAGGGCAGGCCGCCGGTGTCGACGGACCGAAGGAACTGCCGGCGCAGATGCTCGACCACGCCACCGGTTACTTCATGGCGTTCGGCGCCATGATGGCCAAAGTGCGCCAGGCGCGCGAAGGCGGCAGTTGGCACGTCCAGGTATCGCTGGCGCAAACCGGACGCTGGCTGTGGAATCTCGGCCGGGTCAGCAACGGTTTTGCGGTGGAGGATCTCAAAGCGGAGGCGGTGACGCCGTTCATCGAGGAGATGGGCTCGGGCTTCGGGCCGCTGCGGTCGGTGAGGCACTCGGCGCTGTTGTCGAAAACGCCAGCCTTCTGGGCGGTCCCGGCAATGCCGCTCGGCAGCCATCTGCCGCAATGGCCCCTACGTGAATAGGAGGTCCCCTCCTCAGAGCCTGCCTCTCCAAATTTTAATCGCGTCCGGTACGGCTATTTTGCTTTTTTGGGTTGTGCGGGATGCCAATTGGGCACTATAGCGCCGGTGGGACAAATTGTCGCTGGAACCCATGTTGTATGTTTGGCGGATTTTGCAAGCGATTACAGATGGTTAACTCAAAGAAATGGGTCGTGGCCATTGCCCTGATGGTACTGGCGGGGGCGGCCGTTTACGGCGGCAGCGCCTATCTCGGCGGCCCAAAACGCGGGCATTCGGAAATCTCGAGCCAGTCCCGCAAGCGCGGACTGCAGCGCTACACGCCGAGCCCAGCCGAATGGGCCAGCCTGACCATTCAGCCCGTCGCTGAACGCGACTTCCGCGCCGAGCGCGTCACCGAAGGCAAGATCGCGATCGACGAGGATCGCTCGACGCCGGTGTTCTCGCCCTATGCGGGCCGCGTCACCAGGTTGCTAGCCAAGCCAGGCGATAGCGTCGTCAAGGGCCAGCCGCTATTCGTGATCGAGGCCGCCGACAACGTTCAGGCGCAAAACGATTTCGTTGCAGCGATGAGCGCGATGAACAAGGCGAAGTCCGCGCTTGATCTGGCGCAGTTGCAGGGAGCGCGCGCCAAGGATCTGTTCGAGGGCAAGGCCGTTCCGCTGAAGGATTATCAGCAGAGCCAGGCGACGCTGATCCAGGCGCAGAACGACGTGCGCTCGTCGGAAACGGCGGTCCAGGCAGCGCGCAACAAATTGCGCCTTCTCGGCCTCACCGACGACGACATCGCGACCTTCCAGGAGAAGGGCCGCATCAATCCCGAAATCACCATCTTCGCGCCGATCGCGGGCACCGTGGTCCAGCGCAAGATCGGCCCGGGGCAATACGTCAACGCCGGCGCCAGCGACCCCGTCTATGTGATCGGCGATCTCTCCACCGTCTGGATGACGGCCTTCGTCCGCGAAAGCGATTGCGCGAACGTCGCGGTCGGGCAGGAGGTGACGTTCAATGTGCTAGCGCTGCCGGGCCGTTCGCTTTCGGCGCGGATCAACTACGTCGCAACCGCAATCGACCCTGCGACGCGGCGGCTGCTCGTCCGCGCCACCATCGACAACAAGAACGGTACGCTGAAGCCTGAGATGTTCGCCAACGTCACGATCTATTCGGCAGGCGACCGTCCGGCGGTCGGCGTGCCGAAGCAGGCGTTGATCTATGAAGGCGATCAGGTCCGGATCTGGGTCGCGAATCCGGACAAGACGATTGAACTGCGTCAGGTCAAGCCTGGCCTCACCAATGGCGATCTCGTCGAGGTGGTCGGCAATCTGAAGCCCGGCGAGCAAATCGTCACCAAGGGCGCACTGTTCATCGACCGGGCCGCATCCGGAAGCTGATGCCTCGCTCATTGAAAGCTTCGATCTGAATGGATCGCCTGGTCGCCCTAGCCGTCAGCCGCCGCTATTTGATGGTCGGCATGTTCATAGCCGTGCTGGTCGGCGGCCTGATCGCGTTCAAGCAGCTCAACATCGAGGCCTATCCCGATCCGACCCCGCCGATGGTCGACATCGTGACGCAAAGCCCGGGCCTGTCGTCGGAGGAGATCGAGCGCTACATCACGATCCCGATCGAGACCCAGGTCGCCGGCATCAAGAACCTGCGCACCATCCGCACCATCTCGCTGTACGGATTGTCCGACGTCAAGCTGCAGTTCTCGTTCGACTACACCTATGACGAAGCGCTGCAGCAGGTGCTGAACCGGCTGTCGCAGCTCGCGCCACTGCCGGGCAACGTGCAGCCGACCATCTCGCCGCTCAGCCCGACCGGCGAAATCTTCCGCTACCGGCTGAAGGGCCCGCCGAATTACAGCGTGCTCGATCTCAAGACGCTGCAGGACTGGGTGTTGCAACGCCGCTTCCGCGCGGTGCCCGGCGTCATCGACGTCACTGGCTGGGGCGGCAAGACCAAGACCTACGAGCTGCAGGTCGATTTCAACAAGCTCGTCGCCAACGGGCTGACGCTGCCGCAGGTGCTGCAGGCCGTCGGCAACGCCAACATCAATGTCGGCGGAAACACCGTCAATATCGGCGCGCAATCCGCCGTGGTGCGCGGCGTCGGGTTGATCCGCTCGATCGACGACCTCAACAACACCATGGTATCGCAGTCCGGCGGCAATCCGGTGCTGGTGCGCGACATCGCCCATGTCACGATCGGCGAGAAGCCGCGGCTTGGCATCGCCGGCCTCGACCAGGACGACGACATCGTGCAGGGCATCGTCCTGATGCGACGCGGCGAGCAGAGTTCGCCGACCATTGCACGGGTCGAAAAGCTCGTTCACGACATCAATCATTCCTCGATCCTGCCGCCCGGCGTGCAGATCGAGCGCATCTACGACCGCAAGGATCTGATCGACATCACCACGCATACGGTGCTGCACAACATGGTGGTCGGGATCATCCTGATCGTGTTGCTGCAATGGGTGTTTCTCGGCGATCTCCGCAGCGCGCTGATCGTCGGCGCAACGATCCCCTTCGCGCTGTTCTTCGCCGTGATCATCCTGGTGTTGCGCGGCGAATCCGCCAATCTGCTGTCGGTCGGCGCGATCGATTTCGGTCTCATCGTCGACGCCACCGTGATCATGGTGGAGGCGATCTTCCGGCGGCTGACGCAGACCACCTCGCTGTCGGAAGCCGAGCGCAGCGACATCTCGTTCGACACCACGATGGGGATGAAGAGCCACGCCATCCTGTCTGCGGCTGCCGACGTGTCGCGCTCGATCTTCTTCGCCGCCGCGATCATCATCGCAGCCTTCCTGCCGCTGTTCACGCTGAGCGGCGTCGAAGGCAATATCTTCGGGCCGATGGCGCGGACCTATGCCTATGCGCTGGCCGGCGGGCTGATCGCGACCTTTACGGTGACGCCGGCGTTGAGCGCGATCATCCTGCCATCGCATCTGCATGAGACCGAGACTTGGGTCGTGAAGCAGCTCGATCGGCTCTATGTGCCGGTGCTGAACTGGGCGATTGCGAACCGCAGGATCGTGCTCACCGGCGCGGCCGTTCTCGTCCTCATGACCATTGCTTTCACGCGGCTGCTCGGACTGGAATTCCTGCCCAAGCTGGAAGAGGGCAATTTGTGGATCCGCGCCACGCTGCCGCCGACCATCTCGCTGCAGGAGGGCAATGCCTACGTCAACGAGATGCGCAAGATCATCCGCGCGCGTCCTGAGGTGGAATCGGTGGTGTCGCAACACGGCCGGCCCGACGACGGAACGGACGCCGCCGGTCTCTTCAATGCGGAGTTTTTCGCGCCGCTCAAGCCGAACAGCGAGTGGCCTGATACCCATGACAAGGACGAGCTGACAGCGCAATTGCTGGGGCAGTTGCAGGACAACTTCCCGGGCGTCGAGTTCAACTTCTCGCAATACCTGCAGGACAACGTCTCGGAGGCCGTCTCGGGCGTCAAGGGCGAGAACTCGATCAAGCTCTACGGCAACGACCTGCAGGCGCTGACGGACACCGCCAACAAGATCAAATCCGTGCTCGGCACGGTGCAGGGCGTTACCGACCTCGCAGTGTTCACTTCGCTCGGCCAACCCACAATCCAGATCGATATCGATCGTGCCCGCGCGGCACGCTATGGCCTATCGCCCGGTGATATCAACGCCACCATCAAGGTCGCCGTCGGCGGCGACAGCGCCGGCGATCTCTATGAGCCCGGCAGCGACCGGCATTTCCCGATCATCGTTCGCCTCGCCCCGGATTATCGCAAGAGCGCGGAAGCGATCCATAATTTGCGGATCGGCGTGGCCGGGCAGGGCGGCACGATCACGCAGATCCCGCTCAGCGAGGTCGCCTCGATCAACCTGATCTCGGGCGCCGCCTATATCTACCGCGAACAGCAGGAGCGTTATCTGCCGATCAAGTTCTCGGTCCGCAACCGCGATCTCGGTAGCGCGATCCATGAAGCGCAGGACAAGGTCGCCGCCGAGGTGCAACTGCCGCCGGGATCGCGGATCGAATGGGTCGGTGAATTCGGCAATCTGCAGGACGCCATCCGGCGGCTGTCGATCGTGGTGCCGATCAGCCTGGCGCTGATCGGTGTGCTGCTGTTCTTCAACTTCGGCTCGATGGTCGATACGCTGCTCGCGATGAGCGTGATCCCGATGGCGATCTTCGGCGGCGTGCTCGGGCTGTTGATCTCGGGAATTCCCTTCAGCGTCTCGGCGGCAATTGGATTCATCGCGCTGTTCGGAATCGCCGTGATGGACGGCATCATCATCCTGTCGCAATACAATCAACTCATCGACGAAGGCTATGAGCGGATGCGGGCGGTGATCCGCACCGGCGAACTGCAATTGCGGCCGGTGCTGATGACCTGCGTGGTGGCCGGCGTCGGCCTGCTGCCGGCGGCGGTGTCGGAGGGAATCGGTTCGCAGGTGCAAAAGCCGCTGGCGATCGTGGTCGTCACCGGCATGATGCTGGCGCCGTTGGTGATCCTGGTGACGCTGCCGGTGCTGATCTCGGTGTTTTCGCGCCGCGCGCGCTAAATCCGTGTGGGCACATGCCCATGTTTCCTGCCCACTCGGTTTGTGGTTGACGCGATCCGGCGGCCGTCCCTTGATGCCGGCAGGGATAACCGCAGGAGAAAGCCATGCGGATCGAGGAAAGCCAAGGATCCAGCCAAGGATCTAGCCAAGGATCTACGGGGCAACCAAACGGCCACGCGGCGCCGGCGAAATCGGCGCCCACAGCCGAGCAGATCCTCGGAGAGATCCGCGACTACTGCCGCCAGACGCGCACGGCCGAATCGACCTTCGGGCGGCTGGTGGTCAATGATGGCAAGCTGGTGTCGCGCTTGCGCGATGGCGCCCGGATCACGACAGGCACGCTCGACAAGGTCCGCGCGTATCTCGCCGAGCACCGGCCGGAATCGGACGGCGCGCCGGCCAATTCGCTCTCGGCCAAACCACTGAAGGACGCGGCGGCCGCCAATGCCGTCGCGCCGCCGGGCTTCCGATTTTTCGACAACCGCCAAAAATACCTGCTGTTCGTTTCGACCTGCAGCGAGAAGACCGAGGTCGGCAACCGTATTTCGCTCGAGCTCGGCAATCTGCAGCCGGCACCGCCGGCGCTACGCATTTTCGATGCCGGCGTCGGCGACGGCACCGTGCTGTCGCGGGTGATGCGGGCGGTGCATGCGCGATTTCCCACCATGCCGCTCTATGTCGTGGCGAAGGAGATCTCTTACGAAGACGTCCGCCTGATGCTGGAGAAAATGGCGGACCGCCTGTTCGAGCATCCCGCCACCGTGCTGGTCGTGACCAACCTCTATTACGCCGAGGCACCATGGCTGACGCCACGCTCGGTCACGTCAGCGCAAGGCCTGATCTGGAAAGACGTCACGCTATCAGGCAACACCGCGCACGGCTTCGCCGAGCAGATCGGCGAGCTCGAAAGCTTCCTCGCCGAGAACTGGCGCGCAGGCATCAGCCCGACCACGGGCAATCCGGTCTATCAACGCCCGGTGATCCTGACGCTGCGGCGCGAGGATCATTCCTTCCTGCTCGATCCGATCATGCCGCGGCCCGGCCGCGTGATGGCCGATTACGATCTGGTCATCGCCTCGCAACCCTATCGGGCGCGGGCGAGCGTCGAGTTCAAGGCTTCGAAAGTGGTGACACCGCTGGTCAAGGCCCTGCGCCCGGGTGGGCGGCTGATCGGCATCCATTCGCATGGCAAGGATCCCGGCATCGAGATCATCGATCAGGTCTGGCCGGGCGACGACCCCTTCAAGACCGACCGCTACGCGATCCTGCGCCAGGTCAAGCACGAGCTTGGCGCGGCCGCACGCCACTACAATTTCAATGCGTCCTCCGATGCGCGCTCGATCTTCCGCTACCAGATGCACACGCTGCCGGACGAGGTCAGCGGCCCGATCGGCACCTCGACGCTGTTCGCCGCCTGGAACGCCGCGATCTACGTGGCGCAGATCGAGGACAACAGGTTGTCAGAAGTGGTTCGCGATGGCCGCTATCTTGAAGCCACCGATCGCGTGCTGAGGAAACATGGCGGCCTGTGGTTCAACGACGAGACCTATGTGATCTCGCGCCGCCGCGCGCCGGCATGACAAAGGGAGGCGCTCGTGATCGTCTCCGATCAAGCATCCGCCAGATTAGCCGCACTACTGTCGAAGGCCTCCGTCGAAATTTCCTCGCGCGGACATCAGATCGCGGAACTGAGCGACCATTTCGCTGAAGGCACCGATGTCACGATTACGTTCCTGCCCGGCGACAATTACCGTCACAACATTGAAACGGCCGCCGCGCTACGCCGTGCCGGCTACAATCCGGTGCCCCATATCGCGGCGCGCGAAATGGCCTCGCGGGAGGCATTCAACGATTTCCTGACAAGGGCGCGCGGCGAAGCCGATGTCTCGCGCATCCTCCTGATTGCCGGCGATGTCGTTGCTGCGAGAGGCCCGTTCAAATCGACGCGCGATATTGCCGCCAGCGGCTTGCTCGAGGCGCATGCGATTGCAGCCGTCAGCATTGCCGGTCATCCCGAGGGGCACCCCTATCTCGATCTGCCGGACGCGCTGAACGGCCTCAAGGCGTGGCGCGACTGGGGGCGGCGGACGGGAACGCGGGTCGATGTCGTCACTCAATTCTGCTTCGAGAGCACGCCGATACTGCAATGGATCGGCGCCCTCGATCGCGCGGGCATCGATCTGCCTGTCATGGTCGGCCTGGCCGGTCCGGCAACGCCGGCGACATTGACAAAGTTCGCGCTCCGCTGCGGCATCGGCAATTCCATGCGTGCGCTGCGGGCCCAGATCGGCCGGTTCGGCCGCCTGCTGACGGACACCGGACCTGACGACGTCGTCAGGGGATTGCGAGCGGCGCCTGCGGCGGCAACCGCGCCGATCGCCGGATTCCATCTGTTCCCGTTCGGCGGCCTGCGCAAGGCCGGCGACTGGCTGCGCAATTACGACCGCGATCCGTTCGGACAGCAGCAGGCCGCGATGTCGACTGCCGGGCTTCAGAACCCGTAGAGCTGTGCGGGATTGTCGACCAAGATCTTCTTGCGGATCGCCGCATCCGGCGCCCACACCGGAAGCTGATTCAACAGCCGCCCGTCGTCGATCTGAAACAGCGGCGTGACGTCGGTGATCTTCTTGTCGGCAGGCGTGACCGAGTTGGGGTGCGGCCAGTCCGTGCCCCAGACGATACGGTCGGGATTGGCTGATATCAGCGCCTTGGCGAGCGGGATGCAATCGGTGTAATCGGGCGCGAGTTTGGAGGCGCGGTAGGCGCCGGAAATCTTCACATAGGCCTTGCCCGATTTGACGAGATCCACGAGGTCGGCAAAACCCGGCTGCTCAACGCCGAGGCCTGCCTTGGCGCCGCCGAAATGGTCGAACACGACCGCCACCGGCGAGGCCATCACCAGATCCTTGATCGCGGTGATCATCGCCGGGTTGGTGTAAATCTGCACGTGCCAACCGCGCGCTTTCATGCGTTCGACTGCGGCTGCGAAGCGTGGCCGGGCGACGCTCGGATCGTTGACGCCGCCGGTTGCGAGATTGAGGCGGACACCGCGAATGCCGGCCTTGCCCATGACATCGAGATCGCTTTCCGACGTCTTGTCGTCGATTACGGCTACCCCGCGCGCGGTCGGCCCCCGTGCCGCCATGCCGACCAGCGTGGCCGAGTTGTCGGTGCCGTAGATCGAGGGCGTGACGATCACCACGCGCTCCATGTGCAGCGCCTTGTGCAGGGCGGTCATTTCCTCGGGCGAGGCCAGTTCGGGCGTGTAGACGCGGCCGGAGAAGAACGGGAATTTTTCGGGATCGGGGTGGATATGGGTGTGGCAGTCGCAGGCGCCCGCGGGCACGTCGAAATTCACCGGCGTCGCCGGCTGCGCCGCTTTGGCAGAGGCGGTTCTATTATTCATGATCACTCCGGCTGCGATGGAGGCGAACATCATACTGCGTCGCGTCAGCATTGGTGTCCTCTCACATGTATTCGGCAGCTCCGCAATTGTCAGCTCCGGCTTATCGCTTCGGTAACGCAACCGGTCTATCGAACCAGAAGCCGCCCAAATTTGACTAAACATTCGCCCTCCCGGAATATCTCGCAATCCCTGGAATCAATTCATGAAGAAATTTTCGCAAAAATTCAAAACCGGCGTCTCCGTGGCGGCCGTGGTCGTCGTGCTGCTCGGCGTTTACAGCTATCGCAGGCTTCAGGCGCTGGCGGCCGATCCCGCGGGCGAAAAGGATTGCGGCCCGGCGGTCGGCGGCGGCGAGCAGGCGAAATCGATCTGGAGCGGATCAAGGCGATAGCGCCGCTCAAGGACGTGAAATGGTCGCAGCTTGGCGGCAGCATCAATGATGCGAGCTGTCTCAACAAGACCGAAATCTACGGCGTGGTCGAGGTGCGCAGCGTCGAGGATATTGCGAAGACGCTGGCCTTTGCGCGCGACAACAAGCTCTCCGTCACCACCGCCGGCGTCCGCCACAGCATGGGTGGGCACGCCTTCCGCAAGGGCGGCATTGTGCTCGACATGCGCGGCTTCAACAAGATCGTGCTCAACGAGAGTACGCGATCGGTCACCGTGCAGCCGGGCGCGACCTGGCACGACATCCAGAACGTGCTGCATCCGCGCTTTGCGGTGCGCGCCATGCAGTCGACCGACATCTTCACCGTCGGCGGCTCGATCTCTGTCAATGCCCATGGCATGGACCATCAGGCCGGCGCGCTCGCGAAATCGATCAAGTCGATGAAGGTGATGCTGGCGGACGGTTCGCTGCGCACGGTATCGTCGACCGAGAATGCGGATCTGTTCAACCTCGTGGTCGGCGGCTACGGCCTGTTCGGCGTGATCGTCGATGCCGAGCTCGATATTGCCGACAACCTCGTCTACCAGACCGGCCGTCGCGTGATGGACTACAAGGAATTTCCGGCGCTATTCGCCGGCGAGATCGAGAAGGACAGCAATGTCGGCCTGATGTACGGCCATCTCTCGACCGCGCCGAGCACGTTCCTAAGGGAATTGCTGCTCTATACCTACACCAAGATCGACGGCACCGATTTCAAGCGCCAGCCGCTCGGCGAGGTCAGCGGCACCAAGCTGCGGCGGCTGACCATCAACCTGTCCAAGCAAGGGCCGCTGTTTCAGGAAATGAAGTGGTTGTCGGAAAAGCACATCGAGCATCGGATGGAAAATTGCACGGTGACGCGCGCGCAAGCGATCGGATCGGCGGAGGCCTGTCTCGTCAACCGCAATGACCCGATGCACGATTCCGTGCCTTATTTGCGCAACTCGCTGCCTGACGATACCGACATCCTGCACGAATATTTCATCCCGCGCAGCCAGTTCGTCTCGTTTGTCGACGGCATGCGCAAGGTGCTGATCGACAACAAGACCAATCTGCTGAACGCGTCGGTGCGGGTCGTGCATCAGGAAAATAATTTCCTGACTTATTCGCCGGAGCCGGCATTCTCGCTGGTGCTCTACATCAACCAGACGACGGACGAAGAGGGCAACCGGCGGATGAAGAAGGCGACGGAAGAACTGATCGACCTCACCATCGCGCACAAGGGCCGGTTCTTCCTGCCTTACCAACTCTACTATTCGAAGGACCAGTTGCAGCGCTCATACCCGGAGATCAGCGATTTCTTCGCAGCGAAACGGAAGTATGATCCGGGCGAGTTGTTCACCAATACGTTTTACCAGAAATACGCGTCGTGATGCCTGTCTGCCATCCCGAGCATCGTGCATCGCTCGGCAAAAGCGAGATGGTAATCATGGACGTCACAAGAAATCGCGCAGCCTCGCAAGTTCAACGACGAGTTCGGCGGAGATTATTTTAGGGATCAAATCGCCCTGTGGGGCGGTGTGAATCTCGTAGAGATGACGTTGGCTGAGCGGTTGCTTCAGAAACTTGGTGATGCATTCGTCCAAGGTGCCATCAAGCACCGAGTACGGGATCGACCAGGCAGCGTCTTTGACGCGTTCGTTGTTTTTCGAAGGCCATTTTTTTAGAACGGCAGGAGCGTGAAAGTCCGTTTGAGCACTCCTTAAGGATTGGCTTCCCGGTTGGGAATGACAAAGGTCTGGCCGGGATAGATCAGGTTGGGATTGCGGATTTGCTCTCGGTTGGCCTTGTAAATCGTCGCGTAGCGTGTGCCCGCGCCGAGGGTAGCCTGGCTGATGCGCCACAAGCTGTCGCCGCGCGATACCGTCGTGGTCGTGATCTTCGGCACCACGACGGTGGAGGAGTTCGTGACATCCGGCAGGGTGGCAGCCGTGGCATCCGCCACCTGCGACTTCGGCAGGGCGACGGAGTCTGGTTTGGACGGTGAGGTCCGCGGCGGCACCGACGCGGTAACCACCTGGTCGGGCGCGTTGAACGGCACCTCGGCGCGTCCACGCACCACGCCGGACTTCGAATCAACCTCGTCCAGCCTTACGCGATAGTTCCCGGGGCCGATTCCTTCATTGATCGTGACGGCAAAGCGTCCGTCCGCCGCCGCCGTTACCGACGCAATGAAGCTGTCGTTGAGATAGAGCCTCACCGGAGCGCCCGAGCGCGCGCGGCCGCTCACATGGAATTTGCCGCCGGCCTCGATCTCGACCGCCTCCACGACCACCGCCGCGGTTTCCGACTTCGCCTGGGCCGGCTGCGACATCACGACGGTAGGTTTGTTTGGCGTCATCAGGGCCACGACCGGCCGTTCCTTCAGGCTCGGCTCAAGCGCCACCGTCACGCTCTGCTTGGACATGATCTCGCTGCCGTCGGGCTGCTTGGCGCGCAACGTCAGATCGTAGGTGCCTGGCGGAAGCGGGCGCGGGATCATCACGAATTGTCCGGATTGATCAGCGACCGCGCGATCATGCAGTTCGCCATTGCGCAGCAGTTCCACGGTGACGCCCGGCGCCGCGCGTCCCGCGATGACGGCTTCGCCGGTCGGCTCGACGCGCGCGACGTCGAACGCCGGTCCGCCATCGCCGCTCTCGGGCGCGGTGGTCGATCCAGCCAGCGCGGCTGCCACGGCGTTTGCCTCCGCCTGTGCGCTTGCGAGCGACGGCCCCTTAAGCCGCTCGTCAGTGACCGGCTTCGGCGCGACGCTTGCGGTCTTGTCAGCAATCGGCTCGCGCCGGATGTACTGGACGGCAACCAGCGCTGCGATGCTCGTCGCCACAACAAGCCCTATCAGGGGCACGACCACTCGGTTCATTGGTGTCTTGATCATGGTCTCAGCCCATCGGCCGGAAGATCGGCCCGCCTTCATTATACAGGGATTTCGACCGAAATGGATACTAAAGCCGGGAGACAGGCTGCAAGTACCGAAGGATTAAGCCGTTCGAGCCGGGCGGGGCGGGGACGGCTGGAACCCTAGTCCCTCAAAGCTGCGCGGTGAACCGATTCGGCGGCAGGCCGCTACAGCCGCTCGCCTGTTCGGCGTCGAGCACCAGCAGCGCGCCGGCCGCGTAGAGACGGCCGACGAAATCGGCGTCGTCGGAACGCGCGATGGTGACGTAGTTATTCGACGCAAGAATGCGGCCGTTGGCCTTGGCGATCGCAGCCAGGGCCTGGGACGGCGGACCTATGACCGCCATCGACTTGCCGGGGGCTGAGCCGAAGGTCAACCCGGTGACGACGGCAAGCCAGCCGCACACGACGAGGGCGATCGCGCCGGCAATCTGGCCCCAACGCCCACCGCCGCGCTGACGTCCGTCAGTAGTCATAGAAGTGCTCAATGCTTGCACCCCTGGCCTTGAGCTCGCGGTTGATATCGACCAGACGGTCGATCCTTGCCTTCAGACCCGCCCGGCGGAAGCCGGGCTTCGCATCGACTTCCAGTGAAAACAGCTCCGTCGTACCCTTGATATCGAGCTTGGCGGCGTCGGGCGCAATCACGGTGATAAGGATGTCGTGATTGCCCGCGATCTCTGCAACCCCATAACCCTGATCCAGCAGCCGCTGCAATATGTCGGTGAACGCCTTGTAGCGCGGCGTCTGCACGAGCTGCCATTGTGCGTTGAGCGCGCGAATCGGCTTGATGCGCGGTTCTTTTGCCAGCACCTCCGGCGGCAGCGTCGCGACGGCAAACATGATGTCGCGCGGCTCATTGTCATTGCTGGCGTCTAGCGCCTTCTGAATCAGCGCGGCGTAACCGATCTTGACGAAGTATTCCGCGCCGAGCGCGAAGTCGCGCTCCCGGCTACGCAAGCTGCTTGGCGTCGGCGTCGAAATTGCCATCAGGCCATCGAGCTTCTCGCTGAATGGGTATTTGTACCAGGGAACGGTGTAGAGGAACGAGGCATAGTCCTGCAGCACGGCGCGGCCGAACTCATCCTGCGGGGTGCGCTTCTCGCCCCTGATCCATTCGAACGCGCGGCCGATCGTATTCTCGTAGAATCCCTTGACGGCGTATTCGACGGAATAACTGATGCCGATCACGTAAATCATCGTCTTCACTTCGGCCAGCGATTCTCCCGTTGCGGGCACGGCGTGATTGATGGTGCAGAAGCTGCGCCAGAAGCCGAAGATGTGGCCGAGATAGTTGAAATGGCTTTCGCTGGAGCGGTCGAGGAAGCTGCCGAAATCCTCGAAGGAGTAGACGATGTACCATTCGGGAAACGTGAAGAACGTGTTGTTCAGCTTCCGTCGGTAGCCCGGCTCATCGATGGCGGGCAGGGTGACGGCCGGCGCAGTCGAGGTTGATGTGCTGGCCGCGGGCCGGCACGTGCCCTCGATATAGGCCAGTGGCAAAAGCACCGTCAGCGCAATCAGGATCGCGACGACAGCCAGGATGCGCCGCAGCCACTTAAGCATGAACGGCGGTCCGCGTCCGCGGCGCGAGCAGATAGCCGATCACGATCGCGACGCCACCGAGGGCGAGATGCGGCGCGTTGGCGAAAAACCGCGTCGAGAGCGGCAGGTTGAGGACGCCGTTGATCAGGATGCCGAAGTCGAGATAACCGCTGCCGGTGAGCAGGCCGAGCACGCCATCGGCAAAATAGAACACGCCGAACAATTGAAAGAATAATTCCGAGGCGCGACGCGAGGTCATCGCCGCAATTGCGGCCCATAGCGCCGACACCAGATGCAGCCCGTCGGCATACCAGGTGCGGCGAAACAGGCCGAAGATCATGTCATTGGCGTCGATGAAGGCCGGGATGTAGCCGGTGAGGATGACGAAGCCGAGCAGGGCGGCGTAGCCCCAGGCGCACAATCTAATGATGTCCATGATGTCTCCGGCCGATTCGAATCTCGGGGCCAGTCTAGAGTTTTCCAATTGTCTTGAGCAGGGCGTCGTTGAACAGGCCGGGGTCCTCGATTTGCGGAATGATCTGGCAGGACCGATGGCGGAGGTAGCTACATCATTTGCGCGCGGTCTTGCTTACCCTCCCCTGGAGGGGGAGGGTCGGCTCGCATGAGCGAAGCGAAATGCGAGACGGGGTGGGGTGATCTCTCCGCTCGGGCACTGTTGGATGTGGAGAGACCGTCACCCCACCCCGCCGCTCATTTCATGAGCGTCGACCCTCCCCCTCCAGGGGAGGGTACGTTAAACAACTACTGCCCGGACGGCGTCCGCAGGCCGTGCCAGGCGTCGCGCACCTGGTGGTAGTGCACTTCCGGCAGATAGTCCGGCGTTTTGAGGCCGAGATTCTTGACGTCGAGCCGGCCGATCGCGCTCAGCAGCGTATAGGAAGCGATGACGCGGTCGCGCTGCGCGCCGATCAGCCGCGCCTTTGCCAAGATCAGGTCCTGCTGCGCGTTAAGCACGTCGACCGTGGTGCGCTGGCCGCCCGCCGCCTCTCGCTGCACGCCCTGCAGCGCGACGGTGGCAGCGCGCACTTCAGCTTCGGATGCCGTGACCGCAATCTTGGCACCTTCATTGGCGACCCAGGCGCCGACCGCGGCGGTGCGAGCCTGGTTGCGGACCTGGTCCAGCACCTGCCGGCTTTGCGCTGCGATTTCCTTAGCCTGCCGGGTCTGTGAGGCGGCCATGCCGCCATCATAGATCGGCTGCGTGAGCTGGCCGGTCACGGAAGCCTGGTCGGTCCCGAGGGTGCCAAGCGTGGGATCCGAGTCCTTGCTGCGGCTGACGCTTCCCTGCAGCGTGATCGTCGGCATCAGGCTGCTTTCGGCGACGCGGATCGAGGTGGTGGCGACGTCGAAATCGAAGCTTGCCGCCATCACGGCAGGATGCCCGCGGAAGGCCTGCCCGGTGGCGTCATCGCGGCTGCGCGGCAGCAGGCGATCCACGGCTTCGGCAGGGCGGAGCACGGTGGGCGCGTTGCCGATGACCTGAAGATAAGTCGCTTGGCTGACGGCCAGATTGACCTCAGCGGCATTCAAATCGGCGCGACCCCGGCTCAGACGTGCCTCGGCCTGCGCAGCGTCGGTTGGCGTGACGTCGCCGGCATTCAGACGCTTCTGGGTGATGCCGAGCGTTTCCTGCAGAAATTCCACGTTGGCGCGCTGGGCTTCGACCAGCGATTGGTTGGCGAGAACGTTGGTGTACACCGTGACCGCATCCAGCAGCACGCCCTGACCGACATTGCGCAGCGCCTCGCGACCCGCCTGCACCTGCAACTCCGCCACGCGTACACTGTTGGCGGTCCTGAAGCCGTTGAACAACGTCTGGGACACGGTCACGCCGATGGTCCAGGGCTTCAGATTCGCCGACTGGACGGTGTTGTCGGGCAGCAGGTTGCGCACCGCCTGAAAGCCGGCGGAGAGAGTGGCGACGATCTGCGGCCGATAACCCGAAAGTGCCTGCGGCACGTTCTCGTCGGTGGCGCGCTGGCGGGCGCGTTCGGCATTGAGCGCGGGATTGGTTTGGTAGGCCTTGGCCAGCGCATCGGGAAGACTTTCACCATGCGCGGCCGGCGCCGCAAATGCGAGGCAAGCTGCAGCAAGGCAAATGCCCGATCGAAGCAACCGTCTTTCAACGTAGCCAACCTTAGCGGCGCGCCTGGTCATTTGATTCCGTAGTCAACACAAGAACGTGATAACCCTGCTTCGAGCCATCCCGTTCTATCTTCCAGTTTGAGCATGACCTTCAGGAGTGCCGGTTGCCCGCCATCCGGATCATGCACTGTCCGTCCGCCCCCGCCGACAGTCGTCTACCTGTTTAGGGGGCGCCATGGCCACAGGCAAACTGCCGCGCGACATCAGTACATTAATTCGGTGAAAGTCCGTGCTTGGCTGTTGCCGGTTCGTCACAGACGAATCTTGGGTGAAGATAGGCTATAGCTCTCGTGGCTGGCGTCCGATTCCAGGGCGGCTGCCTGCTAGCTACGCCCAGGTTCGCATGTGATGCAAAAGTTGTTTTCCGATCCCGAAGCGATCGCGGAGGATATCATCCGCGATGTCGGAACCAATCTCGTGGTCGGATTGCCGCTCGGGCTTGGCAAGGCCAACCACATCATCAACGCGGTGTACGCACGCGCCGCTGCCGATCGTTCGATCAAGCTGACGTTATTTTCGGCACTGACGCTGGAGAAGCCGCGGCCCTCGAGCCTGCTTGAACAACGTTTCATCAGCCCGGTGATCGATCGCCTCTTTGGTGGTTATCCCGACCTCGCCTATGCAAATGCACTGCACGCCGGAGAACTGCCGCCCAACGTCAAGGTGATCGAGTTTTTCTTCCTGGCGGGCAAATGGCTGCACGTGCCGTTCGCGCAGCAGCATTACATCTCCGCAAACTATACCCATGCTGCATCGTATTTGCTGGCGCGCGGGCTCAATGTCGTCACGCCATTGGTGGCCAAGCGCGTCGTCGATGGCGTGACGCGTTACAGCTTGAGCTGCAACACTGACACAGCGCTTGATCTGCTGCGTGCCCGCGCCGAGGGGCGCGCTTCGTTCAAAGTGTTCGCGCAAGTCAATTCAGAACTGCCATTCATGCCGGGTGCGGGCGACCTGCCGGGGGACGAATTTTCCGCTGTGCTCGACAGCCCCGCGACGGATTTCCCGCTGTTCGCCCCGCCGGCCGAGCCGGTCAGCGACACCAAATACGCGATCGGGCTTCACGCAGCGAGTCTCGTGCCTGATGGCGGCACGCTGCAGATCGGCATCGGGCAAGTCGGCGATGCGCTGGCGCAGGGGCTGATCGTCCGTCATCGGGACAGTGCGCAGTTCCGCGCCATCATGAAGCGGCTCGCGCCCGGCGTGGAGCCGGTGGAGAGCGCGCCGTTCGCGAAGGGGCTGTATGGGGTCAGCGAAATGCTGATCGAGGCGTTTCTCAGCCTGATCGAGGCCGATATTCTCAAGCGCGAGTTCGACGGCGTCGTGCTGCACGGCGCATTTTTCCTCGGGCCGAAATCGTTCTATCGCGCGTTGCGCGAGATGCCGCCCGACCAGCTCGCGCGCATCCAGATGATGCCGGTATCGTTCACCAACGAGCTCTATGGCGACGAGGACGCCAAGCGTCGCGCGCGTGTCGATGCCCGCTTCGTCAACAACGCGATGATGGCAACGCTGATGGGGGCGGCGGTCTCTGATGGTCTCGACAATGGCCAGGTCGTCAGCGGCGTCGGCGGCCAGTACAATTTCGTCGCGCAGGCGTTCGCGCTTCAAGGCGCACGGTCGATTCTTACGCTGGAAGCGACGCGGCAGGCGGGCAGGAGGACGCACTCCAACATCCGCTGGAACTACGGTCACGAGACCATCCCGCGGCATCTGCGCGACGTGTTCGTCACCGAATACGGTGTTGCCGATGTCAGAGGCAAATCGGACGCCGAGACCATCGCGGCGATGCTCGCGATCACGGATTCCCGTTTCCAGGATGAACTGGTGAAGATCGCCAAGGATGCCGGCAAGCTGCCGAAGGAGCATGAAATTCCGCGCGCGCATCGCGAGAATTTTCCGGAGCGGATCGCGGATGCCTTGAAGCCTGCGCGCGAGGACGGACTGCTGCCGCCGTTTCCATTCGGTAGCGATTTTACCGAGGTCGAGCAGCGGCTGATACCGGCCTTGCAGTTGCTGCGGGAAGCGCAGCGGAGGCCGATGCTTCTGCCGGGATTGCTGTGGCAGGGGATGACCCAGCCGCCGGATGCCCCGAACCGCGAATGCCTGGCGCGGCTTGGCCTCGATCGTCCGACGACGTTTGCGGAGCGTGCCTATCGCGCGCTGGTCAACGCGGCGCTGGCGCGGAGCGGGAGGTCCCGTAGGGTGGGCAAAGCGTAGCGTGCCCACCATCACTTTGTGCGGAGCGCAAGAATGGTGGGCACGGCGCTGCGCGCCTTTGCCCACCCTACGAAACCGAGCCAGCCCTACCTGTTCTTGTTCACCGGCTTGCGCTTCTCGATGAACGCCGCCATGCCTTCGGCGCGGTCTTCCAGCGCGAAGGTCGAGTGGAACAGGTTGCGCTCGACATTCATGCCCTCCGACAGTGGCGTCTCGAACGCGCGGTTGATGGCTTCCTTGGCCATCGCAGCCGCGGGCCGCGACATCGAGGCGATCTTTTCCGCGGCCGAGAGCGCTTCTTCCATCAATTTGTCGGCCGGCACGACGCGGCTGACGAGGCCGGAACGCTCCGCTTCGGCCGCATCCATCATGCGTCCGGTGAGGCAGAGGTCCATCGCCTTGGATTTGCCGATCGCGCGCGTCAGCCGCTGCGTCCCGCCGATACCCGGGATGGTGCCGAGCGTGATTTCGGGCTGGCCGAATTTGGCGGTATCGGAAGCGATGATGATGTCGCACATCATGGCGAGCTCGCAGCCGCCGCCGAGCGCATAGCCGCTGACGGCCGCGATCGTCGGTTTCCGGCAGGTGGCGACGCGATCGCCGCCAATGGCGGTGAAATCGCTGGAGAACATGTCGATGAAGCTTTTCGGCTGCATCTCCTTGATGTCGGCGCCGGCGGCGAACGCCTTTTCGCTGCCGGTGAGCAGGATGCAGCCGATCTTGTCGTCGGCCTCGAGGTCATCGACCGCGGCAGCGATTTCACGAAACACGCCGAACGACAGCGCGTTGAGCATTTTCGGCCGGTTCAGCGTAATGATGCCGACCGCGCCCTTGCTCTCGACAATGATGTTTTCGAACGTTGCCATGATCCACCCCGGGTAGTCCTTTTCGCGGGCAATGTGCCCGCTGCCGGGGTGGGCTTCAAGTGGGCTGGAACGGATCCCGGATGCCGGGATGTGGGGATGCCGCGTCCCGTGGTCCGATAGCTACGCCATGAACATGCGCGCGGCCGAGGCCACCGTCAGCAGGGCACCGAAGGCGATGAAGATCTTTCCGATCAGCGAGGTCTTGTCCAGGGTGGAACTCTCGTTGCTGGCGACCTGATCGGAGGTTTCCGATGCAGGTTTGGTCGAAGCCATCGCGACCGTCTGCGTGGCCGAGCCCTCGGGCGGTGTCGCCTGCAGCGCCCGATCGACATCGTTGAGCTCGTCGGAGGCAACTACGGTGGCATCGGCCGGCGCCTCGGCATCGGCCGGCTTGTCCGCGGCCGATTGCAGGACGGTATTGGCCTTCTCAGACATCGCCGCCGACATCCCCTTGGCGCTGTCGGCCGGCGCATCGGCTGCCGTCATTTGCGCGTTGGCGTTGGCGAGCCATTCGGGCATCCCGGACGGAGTGCCGCCACTCGCATCGGCCACCTGCTTTTCCTCAGGCTGTTTGTCCTCGACAGGTTTCGATGCCGCACGCGTGGATTTGCGATGGGCGGAGCGCTTCTTCAGGGAACGCGAACCCTGCCTGGCGGACTTCTCGGACGTCGCGCCTTCCGGTTTCGATACCGCGGCGTCATCGGCACCGGCGGCCATCGTCGGCGATGGTGCTGCGAACCCCAACAAAAGCCCTGCCGCAAGAATGAAGGCCGACCCCGCGCTGGCTCGGATCGTCATGTGGAATCTCCCCATTGGCCGCCGCCCGGCGGCGAAATGAGACCCCTGAGGTGTCCACAGCACGGCGGAAAATGGGAATCTTCGGGCAACACCGGGCAAAAGCTGGGCAATGTCGGTCAGCCGACGTGCTGGCGGGCATTTTGCCGACGCGGAATTAGCGAGCTACGCCGGATGCGAGCCTGCGCAATCGATGTTATGAGCCTGCCATCGCGCAGCCGGTTGTCCCCCGATTCCCCGGATAGGGAGCTACCCCAAGCTGCCGGCGGGACCTTCGATCACGAGTTCGTGATCGGGTTGTCCTGATGTAACAAATTGAAAGATCGATCGAATTGCAGGGTAGGAGCGCGGGTGCGCGAACGGGATGACGAATGGACCGGCCTGATGCGGTCGGCCATTGCAGGCGACGGCGCGGCGTATCATCGCCTGCTCAAGGCCGTCACGCCGGTGCTCCGGGCCGCGGCGCGCCGCGGTCTGGCGCGGGCAGGGCAACCGGTCGATCAATCCGAGGACATCGTGCAGGACATTTTGCTGGCGGTCCATCTGAAGCGGCATACCTGGGATGTCACCGCCCCACTTGCCCCATGGCTGTTCGCGATCGCCCGCAACAAGCTGATCGATGCGCTGCGCCGCCGCGGCCGGCGGATTTTCGTCGATATTGACGATTTCGCCGAGACCCTGCCGGGCGAAACGCCGGCCGAAACGGCTTCGCCAAGCGAAGTTGCCGCCCAGCTCCAGACGCTGCCGGCCCGGCAGCGCGACGTGCTGCAGTCGATCGCGGTCGACAGCGCCTCGATCAAGGATACGGCGGCGAAATTTTCGATGAGCGAGGGCGCGGTGCGGGTGGCGCTGCACCGGGGGCTGACCAGCTTGACGGCGAAGTTGCGGGAAAATTGAGCATGGATACCGATCAGCTCATTCGAACGTTGGCGGCCGACAACGCGCACCGCGCGCGGCCGGTCGGCTTCGCGCTGATGCTGGCGCTTTTGGCCGCGGCACCGGTTTCGCTGTTGATGTTCTTCACCGAACTCGGCGTCAGGCCCGACGTGATGGTTGCGATGCGCAATCCGTTCTTCGACCTGAAATTCGCGGTGACGCTGGCGCTCGCGATCTCGGCAATTGCCGTCAGCCTGCATCTGTCGCGGCCCGAAGCCTCGCTGCGCGGATTTGGTTGGCTGCTGCTGGCACCGGTGGGAATTTTGACCGCCGGGATCGGCGGCGAAATGATGATGCCGCAACGGCTGCCGATGATGACGCGGCTGGTCGGCAAGAATTCGTGGGTTTGTCTGACGGCGATTCTGCTGCTGTCGCTGCCCATCCTGGCCGGCGCGCTGCTCGGATTGCGTCACGGTGCCCCGTCGCGGCCTGCATTGGCGGGCGCCATCGCCGGACTGTTGTCGGCGGGATTGGCGGCAACGCTCTATGCCTCGCATTGCACGGATGATTCACCGCTGTTCGTCGCGACCTGGTACACGATCGCGACCGCGCTGGTGGCCGCGATCGGCGCGCTCGCCGGAGCGAAGCTGCTCAGATATTGAAGCTGCTCTCTTTACCCTCCCCTGGAGGGGGAGGGTCGACGCTCATGAAATGAGCGGCGGGGTGGGGTGACGGTCTCTCCACATCCAACAGTGCCCGAGTGGAGAGATCACCCCACCCCGTCTCACGTGTCGCTGCGCTCAACGTGAGCCGACCCACGAGCGAGCTTCGCTCGTCTCGGACCCCTCCAGGGGAGGGTAAGAAAGCTCATGCCGCCGGCACGTTCTGCTGCATGCGGTGGAAGCGCAGCACCTGCTGCGCCGTCGAGGGCCGCAACCGTTCATAGGTGTCCTTGCAGGCGCCAAGATCCGTCGGCTCCCCGCCGGACAGTTCGTCGCGCATCCTGATGATGGTCCTGACCGTCGACCATGACAGCCCTGCGACCTTCGCCAAAATCATCACGCCTTCGGCCCGGCTTTCGATCATCATGTTCTCGGCGATTGCGACCGGCACGTTGGCGAGCGCCGCAATCGAGGCGTTGGCCTCGTCGAATTTCCCGGCATCGGCAAATGACGCCAGTTCGGATTCGTCGAGCCGGCCGTGCTCGTACAGCGACTTGACCAGCGCGTGCGCAATCTCAGTGTCCTTGGTGATGTCAGAGGTCGCCGAGCGCGCGCGCCGCGTTGCCTCCTTGACCACGTTCGGGACCTCGGACGCCTGCTGGGGATTGGCGGCCTCCAGCCGCCGTCGCACCGTGTCGGAGGCCTTGGCGAGCAGTTTCAGGTAGAGATGCCGCGGCACGGACGGACGCATGCCGATGCAGGCGGTGAGATCGTCGTCGCCTTCGGCGCGGCTGACGAGGCGGGTAAAGCCGCGCTCGGTGAATTGCGCGCCGGGATTGTTGACGGTCGACTGGATCACCTGATCGTTGCCGCGCTGGACCAGCACCTCGGTGACCGCGCCGCTCAGCGTCTTGCGGGTCGAGATCGCCATCAAATGCGCCTGGCTCTTGCTGCGCGCATTCTCGATCAAGGTCTTGTCGTCGAGCCGCATCGATTGCGACAGCACAGGACCCGCAACCTCGATGACGTCGTCGAATGCAAGCGCGCGGATGGTGAGCGGCGGGGCAGTGTCGATCGGGGCGAGACGGTTGGCCAGCAGCATCTTGGCCGAGGTTTCGATGTGGTCGATCAGGCACTGGAAGACGTCGTCGAATAGCCCGACCTGCTCGTCCGAATAATCCACCGCGCCGTTGATGAAGAGATCGGTCACTCGGCGCAGCGTCTCTACCCGGCGAGCGACCGTTCCGTGCGCAAGCGTGGACTGCAGTTCGTCGAGCAAGTTTCCGGGAGAAGGAGAGGTGGCGGTCTTCGAAATCATGACTCTGTCCTGGAGCAAAAAGCGGCGGAGCTTCTTCGCCGCCGGAGCTGAAATATGTCGGATCAGGCGCTGGTAATCCGGTTACGTCCCTGCGCCTTGGCTGCATAAAGCGCGCTATCGGCGCGCGCGAGAAATGTGTCTGATGTTTCGTTCGGGTTCAGCGTTGCAACGCCTGCCGACATCGTCACCTTCATGCCCTGCGAGAATGCGCTCCAGTCGAGATCGGCAATAATGGCGCGCAACCGGTCGAGCGCCTGCATGGCTTGGTCGACGTCCATGTCGGGCAGCACCAGCAGGAATTCCTCGCCGCCATATCGGCCGAACCGGTCGATGCTGCGGATGTTGGCAAACATGGTGATCGAGAATGTCCGCAGCACCTCGTCGCCGGTCGGGTGACCGTAGGCGTCGTTGATGCGCTTGAACCAGTCGAGGTCGATCAGCGCGATCGAGCAGGGCGATCCGCTGCGGCTTGCGCGGGCAATCTCCTCCTCCAGCATCCGCATGATGCTGCGGCGGTTGGACGACCCGGTCAGTTCGTCGAGTTCGGCAAGCTCCTCGATCCGCTTGTACGCCGCCTTCAGTTCGAAGCTGCGGTCGTAGAGCATCTTGCGCATGGTAGAGCCATACAGCCCCACGAAGGCGCATTGTCCGATGGTGAGGACAAAGGAAAGCATGGCCGCGACGCGTTCGGTCTGGGTGGTAATCGGCAGGCCGATCGGGGTGCTGGCAAACAGGAAGATCGGCGCCAGGCCTACGATGGTGAGGGTCCAGGTGATGATCGCCTGCCAGGACGTCATTCGCAGCGCGCCAAATCCAAAGATCAGGAATACGACGCTCAGGAAGGCAAATCCGATCTGTGGCGCGGCCAGCAGAAAACAGAGCTGGAGCGCGACGTGGCCGGCGACCTGGAAGATCGTGAGATAATGGTCCTCGAACCGGTCGTTGAAGTGAGCTTCCGACAACACGACAAAGACCGACACCAACCCGATGCCGGAAAGGAAATAGGTCGATGGAATGATGATCGGGACGGTGCCGGCGTAGCAATAGACCAGCAGGACCGAGGTGATGAGCAAATAGCTGACGCCTTGCACGGCCAGCATCTGGCGGCGTTGGCCGGCCCGGCGCTTCAATAGTTCCAGCGGCAGGCGGGCGACGCGCGCGGTCGCATTGTGAGAGCCTTGCCCCTGAAGCAATGATGCCGCGCCGCTCATGTCCCGCCGCTGTTGGTGATGCCGGACGAAACTTTAGGGAACAAAGCCTTTAGGTTTGGTATCTTTTGCAGCCGAATCGGCTCCGTTAAAACCCGGCCATTGCACTGATTTCGCAACGGAAATCTGCCGAATTCCGATAGTGCGAAGCCTGCCTGTGCGGGAACCCTGGGGCGTCACGCAAATGCTGCCCTGCCGGCGAAGCCTTGCTAAGGTTGTGGGCGCGTTTTCACGAAAGTGTTTCCGTATTATGCTACCAATTCTGGGATTTAGCTCCTTTCTGGCGGCAAAATGGCCTGGCAATGGCCATCTGTGGGGTAAATCACACATGCGATTCGGACATTGCCGTAATGTGAAGAATCTCACTCTTCACATCGAACCGCCGGCCACCCCCGTCAGACCAACCTTGCGAGACGGCCATTGAGCGCGACACAGGCGGCTTCAGACGAAATTCTGATCGCTCGGATCGCTCAAGGCGACCGGCTCGCCATGCAGGTGCTTTACGGAAGGCACCATGTCAGGGTGTTCCGTTTCGGGCTTCGGCTCGTAAGGGACGAACAGGTCGCGGAAGATCTCATCAGCGAGGTTTTTCTCGATGTGTGGCGTCAGGCTGGCAAGTTCGAAGGCCGATCCGCCGTTACCACCTGGCTGTTGGCGATTACGCGGTTCAAGGCTCTTTCGGCACTCAGGCGCCGCAAGGACGTTGGGCTGGACGAGGAAGCCGCGAACGCGATCGAGGATACGTCCGACGATCCGGAAGTGGTGGTGCAGAAGAAGGATACGGGTGAAGCGCTGCGCAAGTGCCTGACGGCGCTTTCGGCAGAGCATCGGGAGATCGTCGATCTCGTCTACTACCACGAGAAGTCCGTGGAAGAGGTGGCCGAAATCGTCGGTATTCCAGAGAACACCGTCAAGACGCGCCTGTTTTATGCGCGCAAGAAATTGGCCGAGTTGCTCAAGGCAGCAGGCATAGAGCGAGGTTGGCCATGATGGCAGCGAGCAAGAAAATGCTGGATCACGAGCCCAGCGAAGTTGAGATGCTGTTGCCCTTCCACGCGGCCGGCACCCTGAGCGCGCGCGATGCACGCCGCGTCGAGGAAGCGCTTGCCGGGGATCCCGAGCTTGCCCGGCAATATGCCGTCATCCGCGAAGAATACGCCGGGACGATCAGCCTCAACGAGAGCCTAGGTGCACCGTCCACGCGCGCCATGCAGAAGCTGTTTGCCGCAATCGACGCGGAGCCTGTGCGCGAGCCCTCACGCTCGGTGAGCCTGTCCACGCGCGTATCGGAATTTTTCGCAAGCCTGTCGCCGCGTACGCTCGCCTGGTCGGCGAGCCTTGGCGCCGTGGCGCTCGTGCTGCAGGCCGGCGTGATCGGCGCCGTACTGATGAAGAGCCAGACCGCGTTGTTCGAGACGGCGTCGCTAAGCCTGAACGAGCGGCCATCGGCGCCGATTACGCGCGATCTCGCAGGCAGCCTCGCGCCGCCGCGCGCGCTGGTGCGGTTCGCGCCTGAAGCGCGCATCGCCGACATCACGGCGCTGCTCGACAACTACCAGGCCTCGATCGACGGCGCCAAGGGCGGCATGTTCCGGCTGCAGTTCGGCAACAAGGCGATGAGCAAGGACGAGGTTGCTGGCCTGCTGAGCAGGCTGCAGCGCGAGAAAATCGTCAGCCTGGCGGTGGCAACTCCGTAAGGCCGCCTGGCGCTGTCAGGGCAAGCTGAGGTCCCATGGTTCATGATGGCGTGAGTTGGTGGACAAGGACCCAGCGTGCGGCATGGGTGGTGTCGGCCGCGCTGTTGCCACTGATCGCTATCGGACCCTCGGCGGCGCATGCGCAAAGCATCATGCGCACCCCCAATCTCAACGTCGGCGCGCGAGTACCCACCATCAATCCGACGGTGACGCCGCGGATCAGTCCGACCGTCGCGGCGCGACCGGCCGTGCGCGCCGATGCCGTCGCACGGACGCCGCCGTCCCGGATCGGCACCATGAGTTCGACCCTGCGAGTCCGTCCGGGGGCCGGCGTGCAGTCGACGCTTCCCCATGCGCGGTTTTCGCCCAACCTCTATCCGGCTTGCGCATATGCGCTCCGCGGTCCCGACGGCGAGTGCTTCGATCGTCCGGTGATGTCGGTCGGCGGCGGCAGCGGCGCCTCGGCCAAGAAGGGTAAGGGCGGATCGGGCAACAACAACGCACAGGCAGCGGTCAATCTGCGCGCGGTCAAGAACGAACTCGTCGCCGAAATCGACGGCGCGTTATCCACCGCCGAAGCCGACGAACTGGCGCGGCGTCACGGCCTGGAGCGCATCGCGTCGCAGAACTTCCCGCTGCTCGGCGGCACCATCGGTCTGTTCCGCATCGTCGATAACCGGCCGGTGGACACCGTGCGCCGCGAACTCGCGGCCGACGCCAGCGTGCGTTCGGTGCAGCTCAATTTGCGATACTTCCTGCAGGATCAGAAGAAGGCTTCGACTGCGGGCGATGCCGCGCAATACGCTGTCACCCAGCTTCGGCTGCCTCAGGCGCACGCGCTCGTCCGCGGCATGAACGTCACCATTGCGGTGATCGATTCAGGTGTCGACGCCAAGCATCCTGAACTCGCCAATTCGGTCGCCGATAGTTTCGACGCACTTGGCAGCAAGGAAGGTCCGCATGTCCACGGCACCGGCATTGCCGGCGCGATCGTGGCGCATGCCAAGCTGATGGGTAGCGCACCGGAGGCGAGGTTGATCGCGATCCGCGCGTTCGGCGCGGGATCGAAGGGTGCGGAGAGCACATCCTATGTCATCCTCCGGGGATTGGACTACGCGGCCGAGCACGGCGCGCAGATCATCAACATGAGCTTTGCCGGTCCGAAGGATCCGCTGATCGAGCGAGGCATCGCCGCGACGGCGGCCCGTGGCATCCTGATGGTGGCTGCGGCCGGCAATGCCGGCGCGAAATCGCCGCCGCTCTATCCGGCCGCCAATCCCAATGTCATTGCGGTGAGTGGCACCGACGCGCAGGAAAGACTGTTTGCGGCATCGAACCGGGGCAACCACATCGCGGTTGCCGCACCGGGCGCGGATATCTTCCTGCCGGCGCCCGATGAAAAATACCAGATCACGTCGGGCACCTCGTTCTCCGCCGCCTATATCAGCGGCGTCGCGGCGCTGATGCTGGAGCGTAATCCTTCGTTAAAGCCGGGCGATGTTCGCGCAATCCTGACCAAGACCGCCCGCGATCTCGGCACTCCCGGCCGTGACGATCAGTTTGGGGCAGGCGGAGCGGACGCCTTTGCCGCCGTTACCGCCACGGCCGCCGCACCGGCGGTTCCGCTTGCTTCGGTTTCCGGTAGGCCTGCGGGGGAGAAAGCGCCGGCGCATGACCCGGCTGCGGATAACACTTCCGTGAGCCGCGCACTGAACGAGCCCTTGCCCTCAATGGCAGCGGACAAATCGGCGGCAAACGCCGCAAAATAGCCTGCCGCGCAGCGATTTTCCGACGATCGTCCCCGAGCACAAGGTTAAAAAACCGTCCGGCGTTTTGAACGTCAGGCGAGGGTCCTGCGACTTATCTATGTGGGAGCGGTAATCCCTCCCCATAGGCTGTATTCGGCGCGAGCGCCCATCCACCCCAAGCGCCCATATAGCTTGACCCGTCCGGTTGTCCCCCCGGACGGGTCTTTCATTTTCAGCGCAGGTTTTTGGACGAAGCTGCGTTGCGTGCGGCACCGCGACGGCTTGCAACTGCAAGTTTTCCGACTCGTCTGCGCGATGCGCAATTTTCCCGTGCATCTTCTCAAATGAAATGATCGAGGCTCGCCGCGCGGTGCGGCCATGCTGCCGTGCGGCTTGACCGCGAATAGATGGGGTAACGGGCCCCTGGTCCCACCTTCCAAGCGAGCCGCGCTTGCTACGGCGCTTTTGGTAGGCGCGCTTCGCGCGGCTCGCTTGGAAGGTGGGCGGTCGTCCCTCACATGGATGGTGTGACGGAGTCGAAGGATGAGCCTCGCTCCAAACATCGAGGAGAGACGACCATGGACCATTATGCCGGAATCGACGTTTCATTGGAATGCTCGAGCGTGTGCGTGGTTGAGGCAACCGGCAAAATTTTGCGCGAGGCCAAGGTGGCCAGCGAGCCGGAGGCGTTAATCGCCTGGTTCCGTTCGCTCGGCTTCGGCCTTGAGCGGATCGGGCTGGAGGCCGGACCGCTGTCGCAATGGCTGTTTGCGAGGATGAAGGCGGCCGGACTTGCCGTGGAGCTGCTGGAGACACGGCACGTACGCAAGGCGTTCGAGGCCATGCCGGTGAAGTCCGATCGCAACGATGCGCGCGGGATTGCGCAGTTGATGCGGCTGGGCTGGTTCCGGCCGGTGCATTGCAAATCGATGAGCGCGCAAGAGACGCGGGCAATATTGACGGCCCGCAAGCTGGTGCAATCGAAGCTTCGCGATGTCGAGAACAGCCTGCGCGGGATCCTGCGCGGTTTTGGCCTTAAGGTTGGCAATACGACGGAGCGGGAGTTTGCAGGACGGATCAATAAACTCGTTACAGCCCACCCGCATCTTCAAAAAATCGCCGATGCACTGTTGTCGGTGCGCGAGGCACTGCGGAAGGAGTTCACGGCTTTCGAGAAGCAGACCCGCAAGATGGTACGATCCGACATGCAGGCACGGCTGCTGACGTCGGTCCCGGCGGTTGGCCCGATCATCGCACTCACCTATGCCAGCGCCATCGACGATCCGGGACGGTTCACGTCGTCGAAGCGGGTGGGAGCGCACTTCGGGCTGACCCCGAAGAGGCATCAATCCGGCGAGACCGACTACACCGGCCGGATCAGCAAGATCGGCGACGGCTCGGTGCGCACGGCGCTCTATGAGGCCGCCCACCTCATGTTGACCAAGCCGATCAAAGGCTGTTCGCTCTTGAAGAGCTGGGCGATGCGGATCGCCAGGCGCGCCGGCATGAGCAAGGCCAAGGTGGCACTGGCGCGCAGGCTCGCGGTGATCATGCATCGCATGCTCGCCGACGGAACCCCCTTCAACGCCGCCGCTGCGGCAATCTGACAGGAGAACGCAAAACAGTTTTCGGGCAGGTCACGACACCAGGCCTTCTCGAAGCGAAGTCCCATCGCCGGGACGATGGATCAGGTCAGACCGCTAATCCGCCAGTGGCATCACGACCACGCGTCCGTAGATTGGTCGGCCTATCCTCTTCCAACCCCATCAGGTGGCGGCCTTGCGCCGACCCCGTACAGAAGCGAGACCCCGGCGAACGGACAACGCAAAAAGGGATTGACTGATCGAGGCCCGTTACAGAAGAGCGGATTAACCGTATTTGTGCGGGTTTCTTCGATTGCTGCGTACTCCCGTAGCTTCACGCACTGGACAACGAAAAAGTTTTCCACAGAATATCCCAGTCACATCCCACTGATTCGTCTCGGTTGCGTCTGCGTCCGTCCCTCTCTTACGGGCTGATTTATGGCACATCCTGCAGACGTGGCACGTGGCCGCAACATCGTTGCGCGCTGGTGCAGCCTTGCCGAGCAACGGTTGGAATACCTCACTGAACTGTTCGAGACCGGGCGCTGGCGCCGCTTTCACACCGAACGCGAATTCCTCGAAAACATCCAGGAAGCCAAGGCCGCCGTCGCAACCTGGCGTGACCTGTTGAGCCGCGAAGCTTCGCTCGACAACACGCAGATCGACATGGCCTGGCTTGGCCGCCGTCGAACGACGCCGCTACTGCTGACGCCGCTGCCGCGCGACGAGGGCTATCGCCCGCCGGTCGTGCACCTTCAGCCGCAACCGGCTCCGATGGCCGTGACGCCACCGCCGACCGCGCCCGCGCCGCCGCCCGATATTCCTGCTGATGTTCTGGTCGCGCTGGAAAGCCAACTCATCGTGGCGGACGAGGCGCCGTCCGTGCCGGATGTGCTGGTGCTGGAGGAAATGCCATTCCCGGCGATCGATTTCGACGCGATGAAGGAACGCTATCCGGCGTTGCGCAACGCGCTGTAGGCGGGCGAGAAGGGCGAACTACCGTCGCACGGCGTTGCCGCCGACAACCACCTGCGCGTAACGCTGCGCGCCTTCGGCCGACAGATCGGTCGTAATCGTGCGGGCATGATCGAGCCCGACCACGGCGCCGCGCGGGGTCTCCGAAATCATGTTGTTGTTGACCAGGGCCGTGCCGGCGCCCGGCAGCACCGATACGCCGATGCCGACGAAGGCGTTTCGGATCACGTTGCCTGATATCGCGACGTCGCGGAGATATTTGCCCCATCCGGCGATGATGCCGAACGACGGCGCGTTCTCGATCACGTTGCCGGTCACGGACGAATCCGCCTCGACGTAGATGCCGATCCCTGCGTCGTCGTCGGGCGCGGTGCCGATCGGCCGCTTCGGCAGGAGATTGCGGATGATGTTGCCCTGGACGACGGCGATGCGTCCGCCCTCGTTGAAATTGCAGACGGAGACGCCGACGGCGGCGCCATCCACGGTGTTGTTGGCGATCACGGCGCCTTCGAATGCAAATTCCGAATAGAGCGCAACCTCGCGGACATTGCTGACGCTGTTGTCCGTGATGTGAATATTGGACGCCGAATTGCCGCGTACGGCTGAATAATCGCAATTCTTGATGCGGTTGCCGCGCACGATCACATTGCCGGCGCGGAAGGCGTTGATGGCGTTGCCATACTGCCCGGAGCCGCCGGGGCCGGCCTTGATGTCCTCGATCCGATTGTCGAGAACCAGCGTGCCGTCGTCGCCGATCGCGGTGCGCAGGATTTCGATGCCATTGTCATTGGTATTGGTGATGGTGTTGCGCGCCACGATCAGGCCGAGTGCGTCGAAGGATACGACCGCGGTCGTCGCGATTTTCGTGAAGATGTTACCGGAAATATCGCCCGAGACCTGCTCGAGCCAGATACCGTTGCCACCGCTGCCTGATATTTCGCAGTCGGCGATGCGGACGTCGCGACCGCCGAGGCAATGCACCAGCCCGCGGCGCGTCGGCAGCGGAATGCGGCCGCCGTCGAAGGTGATGCCCGTCAGACCGACGCTGTTGGCGCCTTCGCTCTGCAGCATCGAGGCGCCGCCGATAAACACCAGCTTGGTCGCGCCGCGGACACCGACCAGTTGCGTGCCGTTCGAAAGCCGCAGCATGCCAGTGCGATAGACCCCCGGCGGCAGCGCCAGCGGCACCTGCGCGCGCGCCGCCTCGTCGATCGCGCGCTGCAGTTTCACGGTCTGATCGTCGGGGCTGCCGGGGCGAACGCCATATTGCGTGACGTCGCGGCCGAGCGTGGAGGTGAGGGCCGCCGCGCGCGCAGCGTCAGGCGACATCGCCAGCGCACCGGCTGCACCGGCGGCGGATGCTCCAATGAGATGGCGGCGGTTCATGTCCATGGCTGATGACCCTAGCGCGATGCAGGTCGTGGCATTCGCGTTTCATAGGTACCGCGAAAATGCAGTGCAGCATGATGAAGACCGGGAAGAAGAGCAGCGATTGTTAGGGGTAGGGTTAATGTTGGGTACGGCGCTGACCCGTAGGGTGGGCAAAGGCGCGTTTGCGCCGTGCCCACCATTTCCATTTGCGGACCGCAATGGTGGGCACGCTGCGCTTTGCCCACCCTACGAGATTACGCAGCCTGTCGCGCCAGCCGTACCGTTTCAATGAGCATCGCTTCGCCGGCATCGACCAGCTCCTCCAGCGTGATCCGCGGAAAGCCTTTTCGTTTGACCGTGCCGCTGCGCGCGAGCGGCGGGATATGGATGAAGGCGGCGAGGCGGGGGCCGTTGCCGGCATCCACGGCTTCAATCGCGCGCCAGCTCAGATAGTTGCAGAGATAGCTTCCGGCATCGCGCGAGGCGCGGGCATCGAGGCCGGTGGTCCTGGCCGCACGCAATAATTTGGCCGTGTGCGGGCCGAACCTTTGCGCATCGGCGCCGTCGGCGATCGACCCCTTGCGCGCGCGGGTTTGCGCGGCGTCGGGCCAGAGCATGGTGACGGCATTACGGGCGCGGGTTTCGATCCGCAGATGCGACGTGCGAGATGCGAGGCCGAACATCAACAGCGCATGCGGCCGGTGCTGTTGCAGCGCCAGCGGCAACTCGTGGTCGACCGCCTTATAGGTGACAGGGAAGATGTGGCTGGACAGTTCAACTCCGGCAAAGGCCGGACGTCGCAAGCGCGTCAGCCGCGCCACCAGCGGCTGCGTCGGATTGTAAGGCGCGCCGGGGAACGGACCGAATCCGGTGATGAGAATGCGAAGCTTGTCGCTCACCGGAGCCACTCCGCGATCTGCTCGGCGGCGACCGCCGGCGTGATGCGGCCGTCGGCGACCTCGGCCTCGGTCTTCTTTACCTTGGCGCGGATCGTGGCATCGGAGCGCAGCCGCGCCATCATCCGCTGCTCCAGCATCGACCACATCCATTTCACCTGCTGCTCGCGCCGCCGGCCGGCGAACTCGCCCGAGGCGTTCATGGCGGTGCGGTGATCCAAAATCTTCTGCCACAGCGTGTCCATGCCCATACCGGTCAGCGCCGAATAGGTCACGACCGGCGGATGCCAATGCTCCGAGCGGGGGCTGAGAATATGCAGCGCGCTGCGATACTCGGCCGCCGCCAGATTGGCGCGCTTGACGTTATCGCCGTCGGCCTTGTTGATCGCGATCATGTCGGCGAGTTCGACCAGACCTTTCTTGATGCCTTGCAGCTCATCGCCGGCGCCGGGCAGCATCAGGGCGAGAAAGAAATCGGTCATGTCGCAGACTGCGGTTTCGGACTGGCCGATGCCGACGGTCTCGACCAGCACCACGTCGAAGCCGGCCGCCTCGCAGAGCAGCATCGCCTCGCGGGTTTTGGCGGCGACGCCGCCGAGCGTGCCTGACGAGGGCGAGGGGCGGACGAAGGCGGCTTCCGAATTCGCCAGCCGTGCCATCCGCGTCTTGTCGCCGAGGATCGAGCCGCCGGTGCGGGCCGAGGAGGGGTCTACCGCCAGCACCGCGACCTTGTGGCCGCGCTCGATCAGGAACATGCCGAGTGCGTCGATGGTGGTGGATTTGCCAACCCCGGGCGATCCCGTGATGCCGACACGGACCGCCTTGCCGGTGTCTGATAAGAGCGCCTGCACCAGATCGCGTGCCGCGGCCTGGTGATCGGAACGCCTGCTTTCGATCAGGGTAATCGCGCGTGCCAGCGCCGCGCGGTGGCCTGAGCGGAGGTCTTTGGCGAGTTTCCCAACATCGGGGGAAGGATTCTTCGGCAGGGTCATGGCTTGGTTTACAACGCCCGCGCCATGCAGGCGAGGGGGCCCTGCGCAGTCCTTCAGCGCGCCGACGCGGCGGGGACGGGCGCGCGTTTGAGCTTCCGCCATACCCAGACCAGCACCGGCCAGATCAGCGCGCCGATCGCCATGGCGGCGAGGATAGCGGCGATCGGCCGCTCGAAGAACGGCAACACGCTGCCGTCAGACTTGATCAGCGAGGTGACAAAACTCTGCTCGATCATGGTGCCCATGACGATGCCGAGCACCATCGCGGCGACCGGGTAGCCGTTTTCTTCCATGACATAGCCGATGACCCCGAAGGTCGCCACGATAACCACGCCGAATATGTTGTTGCCGATGGCAAACGAGCCGACCGCGCAGCACAGCATGATGACCGGCATCACCGTGGAGCGCGGTGCGCGCAGCACGTGGCTCGCCAGGCGGATCATGACGATGCCGAGCGGGATCATGATGATGTTGGCGATGATGAACATCAGGTAGATCGCATACATGCTCGACGCTTTTTCGGTGAACAGCGTCGGGCCGGGGTTTAGGCCCTTCATGTAGAGCACGCCGATCGCGATCGCCGCGATGGTGTCGCCGGGAATGCCGAACAGCAGCGAGGGCACCCAGCCCGAGGCGATGCTGGCGTTGTTGCTGGCGCCGGCTTCGACCAGGCCCTCGACGTGGCCGGTTCCGAACTTCTCGGGTTCTTTCGAAAAGCGCTTGGACATGGCGTAGCTGACCCAGGCGGCCATGTCGGCGCCGGCGCCCGGTAGCACGCCGATGATGATGCCGATGATGTTTCCGCGCGTCATCTGCCAGTTGTATTTTTTGGTGAGCTTCCACTGGCCTGCCAAGATGCTCCCGAATCTGCGCCGCGGGATCGGCGGCGGTTCCGGCGTCAGCATCGCGCGCATCACCTGCGCCACGGCAAAGACGCCGACCAGCGCCGGGATCGGTTCGATGCCGCCGAACAAATTGGTCATCCCGAAGGTGAAGCGCGGCACGCCGCCGGGGTTTTCGATGCCGATGCAGGCGACAAGCAGACCGATGAACATGCTGGCGATCGCCTTCACCGGGGAAGACCGCGCGACCAGCGTGGCGCACATCAGGCCGAGGAAAGCGAGCCAGAAATATTCGAAGGTCGAGAACGACAGCGCGATTTCAGCCAGCGGCGGCGCCAGGATCATCAGCGACAGCGTGCCGGCGATGCCGCCGACGGCGGAGAACCACACGCCGGCGCCGAGCGCGAGTTCGGCCTCGCCCTTGCGCGTCATCGCATAGGCTTCGTCTGCGTAAGCCGCCGAGGCGGGGGTGCCGGGAATGCGCAGCAGCGCGCCGGGGATGTCACCGGCGAAGATCGCCATCGTGGATGCGGCGACGATGGTAGCGATCGCGGCGATCGGTGACAGATAGAAGGTGACGGGGACCAGTAGCGCGGTCGCCATCGTAGCCGAGAGGCCGGGCAGCGATCCAATGACGAGGCCATAGACCGATGCCGCGAACATCGCGACGATGACTTCCCAAGTGGTGATGAGCGCGAAGGCTTGCGTCAGGGTATTGAGCATCGATCACCAGGGCATCGGCAAAACGCCGGGCGGCAGCGGCACGCGCAGCAATTTTGAGAAAATCAGGTGGATGCCGATCGGCGCCAGCAGCGCGAGCGGCAGTGCGACCTTCCAGCGGGCGCCGAGCGCGGTCGAGGTCACGTAGACGATCATCGCCGCCGTGAGGATGAAGCCGAGCCGGTCGGCGATCGCCACGTAGAACAGCAACAGTGCCGGCGGGAGCAAAGCGCGCAGGCCATAGAGCTTTCCGCTCGGGGGCGTCGGTTGGCCGCCCTCGACCGGAATAAGGTGTTCTTCTTCTTCGAAGCTGCGGCCGATCCCGAATGCAATCGCGAGCCCGCAAAGGGCCAGGCCCGTTCCGATCACCAGCGGAAAGACATTGGGCCCGACCGGCTGGCCGGGCACCGGCGGCAACTGCCAGCCGCCATAGGCGGCAGCCGCGCCGAGGCCAACGAGAAACAATCCCGTGACGCGATCGGGTAGACGCATGAACTGGCTCCGCGGATATCGGGCGATGTCAGCCGATCAAGATCAGGCCTTGGAGAGGCCGGCGGCCTTCATCGCCACGCCCATCTGGGCGTCGCCCTTATCCATGAACGCGGCGAACTGCGCCGCATCGCCCCACACCGTTCCAAAGCCGCGATTGCTCATGAAATCCTTGAACTCCTTGGAGTCGTAGACCTTCTTCAGCGACGCGGTGAGTTTCGTGGCCACGTCGGCGGGCAGGCCCTTGGGGCCGGCAATGCCGCGCCACGCGCCGGTCGAATAGTCGATGCCCATCGCTTCCTTCAGCGTCGGCACGTCCGGGAATGCGGGATTGCGGGCCGTAGCCATGACGGCGAGGCTGCGCGCCTTGCCGGCCTCGATGATCGCGCGGGCTTCCGGCACCGAGCAGGTGGTGAGGTCGAGACCTCCGGCAGCCAGATCCTGCATCGCGGGCGCGGCGCCGTTCGACGGCACCCAGGCCACGTGATTGGGGGCAAGTCCCATCGCCTGCATCCAGCCGACCAGCGCGAGATGCCAAATGCCGCCCTGGCCAGTGCCGGAGGCCTTGAACTTGCCGGCGGGGGCGGCCTTGATCGCATCCGCCAGTTCCTTCACGGTCTTGTAGGGCGAGGTGGAACTGACCTGGATGCCGGGCGGATCCTCGTTCATCAGCGCCAGCGGCGTATAGCTCTTTGGCGCCAGTTCGGTGAGCCCCTGCCAGTGCATCATCGAGATTTCCACCGTCAGCATGCCGATGGTGTAGCCGTCGGGCTGTGCGGTCGCGATCGCGGAATGGCCGACCACGCCGGAGCCGCCGGTGCGGTTGACCACGTTGAACGGCTGGCCGAGATCCTTTTCCAACAGCGCCGCGACAATGCGCGCGGTCGCATCAGTACCGCCGCCGGCACCCCAGGGCACGATCACGGTCACCGGCCGGGCCGGATAGGCCTGCGCCAAAGCCGGCTTGAAACCGAAGCCTGCGACGGCCGCGGCAACAGCGGATGAAGCCGCAAAGGTGCGGCGCGTGATCTTTTTGGACATTGATGGTCCTCCCTGCGGCGTCCGTGATGCCGGGCGCTCTTGTGATGAGACATTCTAGGCGGCTTTACGTTGGGGTCGCAAGGCATTGGCGGATGATGGGGATCGCCGCCGGGAGGCATCTCGCCACAGCCGGAAATCGGGTGGCGGCGATCGGGCCACCCGGAATAGGTATCCATGTGCGGCCCAGTCATCGCGCCGCGATCAATTGCGAAGAGAGAGCCATGACGACAGCCTATTACAGCACCGTGCTGGACCATCCCATGGAAACCGTGTGGGCCCTGATCCGCGATTTCAACAATTATCCGGCCTATATCGAAGGGGTCAGTGAGAGCGTGATCGAGGATGACAAGGGCGGCGACGAAATCGGCGCGGTCAGGCGCTTCTGCTATCTCGGCAACTGGATCAGGCAACGGCTGGCGGGCCACTCCGATGAAGCGCATTCGCTGACCTATGCGGGCATCGAGCCGCTGCCGTTTCCCGCCGGGCTTACTCCGGACGCACCCACGCCGGTGCGCTATGAGGGAACGATGCACCTGCTTCCGGTCGTCGAGGGCAACCGGACCTTCATCGAATGGTTCGTGAAGCTCGACACCGCGCCGCAGGATGCCGATCGCTGGCAAGCGTTGTTCGAGTCATGGATTCCGGATTGGACGCATTCGCTCGAACGGTCGCTCGAGCGCCTTGCTGCTTGATCCGCCGTCAGTGCGGCCGGTCTTCGTCCTCCTTCGGTCGCGCGCCGCCGAAAATTCTGGCGCCCTCCGGCGTCAGATATGGCTTCAACGTCTCCCACGGCACGAAGGCGACATACTCGCCTTCGGCATAGGAGCCGACCGCGTAAGGTGGGTAGTAGAAGTTCAGGCCGGAGCTCTTGCCTTCCTCAGTCGATGGCGCCAGCGCGATCGGGCCGATCTTGAGAAGCTTCGATTCGATACCCTCGATGGCGCTGGCGTCCGTGTCTTCCGCGCCGCGTTTCTTTTTCTCGGCCGTGAGGGAGGCAATGACGCCTTGCCGCATCGCTTTCAGCGTGGGGCCGTTGTCGGCCGTTTCGGTGAAGAACGGACGGATGCTGATGCGCTTGCCCGCTGACTTATCCCACAGGATCGTGTCCGACGAGCTGTTGGGATGCGCGCCGCCTGTATATTCGTAATCGGCCCTGACGATGCTGACATAGCGGCCATCGGCCACCGACCGCGTCTCGTATTTCCGTTCATATGACCACGCGTTGCGGAACAGGTCCGGGTCCTGCTTGCGTTCCTTGTCGGCATCGGCGCGGTTCTTCTGCGCCCACGCGCTTCCCTCCGCCAGGCAGTTCGCCGCCAGCGCTGGATCGGCCTTGATCTTGGCGTCGAGGAAGACGCTGGCCTCGAGCCATTTGGTCTTGATGGCGAAGTCCGGCTTGGGCTCGGCGGCAGACGCCATGCCCAGCGCCACAGTACATGCGAGGGCGCCGGCCAAACCGATTGTCCGGGTGAGGAATGCAATGCCGCGCAAGAGCGATCCTTTGGAAAAGCTTGAAACAGCGGAGGACTATTCCGCCGCCTCGCTATGGCCGAGCCGGGCGTTGAGCTTGTGGATCAGCTCCTCGGCGGCGTCCGAGATTACGGTGCCGGGCGGGAAGATCGCTTCGGCGCCGGCCGCATAGAGCGCGTCATAATCCTGCGGCGGGACGACGCCGCCGATGATGATCATGATGTCCTCGCGGCCATGCTTCTTCAGTGCGGCCTTGAGCTCCGGCACGGCGGTGAGATGCGCGGCTGCCAGCGAGGAGACGCCGAGAATGTGCACGTCGTTCTCCACGGCCTGCCGCGCCGCTTCGTCGGCGGTGGCGAATAGCGGCCCGATATCGACGTCGAAGCCGACATCGGCAAAGGCGGATGCGATCACTTTCTGGCCGCGGTCGTGGCCGTCCTGTCCGATCTTGGCGACGAGGATGCGGGGCCGGCGGCCCTCGGCAGTCTCGAACGCATCGATCAGCGCCTGCACTTTTTCGACCCGGTTGGACATGGCGGACGCCTCCCGCTTGTAGACGCCGGTGATGGATTTGATCTCGGCGCGGTGCCGCCCGAACACCTTTTCCATCGCGTCCGAAATTTCGCCGACGGTGGCTTTCGCCCGCGCCGCGTCGATCGCCAGCGCCAGCAAATTGCCGTTGCCTTCGCCGGCGCTGCGCGTCAGCGCGGCCAGTGCAGAATCGACTTCCTTCTGGTCGCGCTCGGAGCGCAGCCGCTTCAACTTGTCGATCTGCAGCCGCCGCACGGTGGAGTTTTCCACCTTGAGCACGTCGATCGGCGCTTCGTTGACCGGCTTGTACTTATTGACGCCGATCACGGCCTGCTTGCCGGCATCGATCCGCGCCTGCGTCTTGGCGGAAGCTTCTTCGATCCGCAGTTTGGGCACACCGGCCTCGATCGCCTTCGCCATGCCGCCAAGCGCCTCGACTTCCTGGATATGGCCCCAGGCCTTGGACGCAAGATCGCGCGTCAGCCGCTCGACGTAATAGGAGCCGCCCCAGGGATCGATGATGCGGTTGGTGCCGCTTTCCTGCTGCAGGAACAATTGCGTGTTGCGGGCGATGCGGGCCGAAAAATCCGTCGGCAGCGCGAGCGCCTCGTCGAGCGCATTGGTGTGCAGCGACTGGGTATGGCCTTGCGTCGCCGCCATCGCCTCGATGGTGGTGCGCATCACGTTGTTGAAGACGTCCTGCGCGGTCAGCGACCAGCCGGAGGTCTGGCAATGCGTGCGCAGCGACAGCGAGCGCGGGTCTTTCGGGTTGAACTGCTTCAACAGTTTTGCCCAGAGCAGCCGCGCGGCGCGCATCTTGGCGACTTCCATGAAGAAGTTCATGCCGATCGCCCAGAAGAACGACAGCCGCGGCGCGAAGCGGTCGACGTCGAGGCCCGCCGCAAGCCCGGCGCGTAGGTATTCGACGCCATCGGCCAGCGTATAGGCGAGCTCGAGATCCTGCGTAGCTCCAGCTTCCTGCATGTGATAGCCGGAGATCGAGATCGAATTGTACTTCGGCATCCGCTGCGAGGTGTAGGCAAAGATGTCGGAGATGATCCGCATCGAGGGCGCCGGCGGATAGATGTAGGTGTTGCGCACCATGAACTCTTTCAGAATGTCGTTCTGAATGGTGCCTGACAATTTCTCGGGCGGAACGCCCTGTTCCTCGGCGGCTGCGACGAACAGCGCGAGGATCGGCAGCACCGCGCCGTTCATGGTCATCGACACGCTCATCTGGTCGAGCGGAATGCCCGCAAACAGCGTGCGCATGTCGTAGATGGAATCGATCGCAACGCCGGCCATGCCGACGTCGCCGGAGACGCGCGGATGATCGGAATCGTAGCCGCGGTGGGTAGCGAGGTCGAACGCGACCGAAAGGCCCTTTTGCCCGGCCGCGAGATTACGGCGGTAGAATGCGTTGGAATCCTCTGCCGTGGAGAAGCCGGCATATTGCCTGATGGTCCAGGGCTGGTTGACATACATGGTCGGGTAGGGGCCGCGCAGATAGGGCGCGCTGCCCGGCCAGGTCTCCAGGAAATCGATGCCTTCGAGATCGGCCTCGCTATAGCCGGGCTTCACCGGAATGCCCTCCGGCGTCAGCCACGGCTCGGCATTGCCGGCGGGCTGCGCGGGCGCGGTGGGTTCAAAGGCGATATTCGCAAAGTTCGGTATGCGGCTCATGTTACCCATTATACCATATCTGGCTGGCCGAGATCGCCACCCCTAATCATGGTCCGGATGCTGGTGGCTCGTGATGGTCGCCATCTTCTCCGGGCCGTAATTCTGCTGCGTGGTCTGGCTCGGCAGGTTGGCGATGCCGACCACCCAGCCGAGCCGGGATTCGGTGCCATATTGCCGGGTCGGCACGACCAGGTCTGGGCGGTCGAACGCGCCGGTCATGATCTCGATCCGGGGGCCGCCAATCAGCCGGTAGGTTAGGGGCGTGCCGCAGGCCGCGCAGAAATCTCGCTCGGCGATGGAGGACGACTGGAACGTCGCCGGCTTGCCGCGGGTCCAGGTGAAATGCTCGTGCTCGATATCGGCGAGGGAGGCGAAGGGCGCACCCGATGCCTTCTGGCACATCCGGCAATGGCAGATGCTGACCTTGGGCGGCACTTTCGACACCGCAAAGCGGATGGCGCCACACTGGCAGCCGCCGGTCAGGACCGTCTTGTGGTTGGTTTCCGTCATACTCGCTCCATCCGCTGCCAGGCTTCCCGCAGCATCGCCAGCGCGTTGCCGCCGGCAAAGATGAAATCGCCGACGCCGGCGGAACGCAGCGCGGCCTCCTGTGTGCCGGGCCGCCCTGCCAGATAGATATGCTTGGCGCCAGCGGCTTGAAGGGCCTTGGCGGAGTGTTCAGCGTGTTCCGCGTACACCTTGTCGGAGGAACACAGACAAGCCATTGCCGCGCCGGACGCCGCGAAGGCATTGGCAAGCGCCGCCGGGTCGGCAAACCCCTGAGTGTCCAGCGCCTCGATTCCGCCAGTCTCGAAGAAGCTCTTGGCAAAGGTCGCACGCGCCGTGAAAGCGGCTGGTGTGCCGAGGTTGGCGAGAAAGATTTTCGGCCGCGCGCCCGACGCCTTGAGCTTTTCGTCCGATTTGTCCCGCAGTGCCTCGAACGGCGCGGCCAGCCGCATCGGATGCAGCGGATCGAATTTGAACTTTGCCTCGCCATAGGGCGGCAGCGCGATTGGCGCAGCTTCCAGCACGGCGATTTCGTCCTCATGCAGGTTCGGGAATTCGCTGGCGCCGGTCAGCACGTCGCGTCGCTTGGCGATTTTGGCCTCGCGCGCCTCGCGGGTTACGGCGACCTTGCGCTGGATGACATTTTGTTCGAGCGCGGAGAACAGGCCACCGGCCTTCTCAATTTCCTGGAACAGCGACCATGCAGCTTCGCAGAGTTGCCACGTCAGCGCTTCGATGCCGCCGGAGCCGGCTGCCGGATCGCTCACCTTGGCGAGATTGGATTCTTCCAAAAGCACCAGTTGCGTGTTGCGCGCCACGCGCCGTGCGAACGGATCAGGCAGCCCCAGCGCCAGCGTGTGCGGCAATACGGTGATGGCGTTGGCGCCGCCGAGGCCGGCGGAGAAGGTCGCCATCGTCGCGCGCAGCATGTTCACATAAGGGTCGCGCTGCGTCAGCATGCGCCAAGCGGTATCGGCGGCGATGAACAGCGGTTTTGACGTCAGCCCGCAGGCCTGCTCGATCCGCGCCCACAACAGCCGCAGCGCGCGGAATTTTGCCAACGTCAGGAACTGGTCCGCGTCTGCGGCAAGCCGCGCGTAGATCATCCCTTGCGCATCTTCGAGCGCGATTCCCGCTTGCTCGATCGCGCGCAGATAGGCGACGCCGGAGGCGAGCACGAATGCAAGCTCCTGTGCTTCCGATCCGCCGGCATCGTGGATCACCCGTCCATCGGCGGCCGCGAACGGTCCCTTGAAGCCCATGGCGGTGAGGCCCTGTATCGCACTCGTAACCGCGGGCACGATTTCGTTCCAGCTATAGGGACTGGCGCCCGAAACCGCACAGGATCCGAGCGGGTCGAGACCGAAACGGATATCGCAGGCCGTGGCATTAAGCCCTTTGCGTTTGATGTATTCGGCGACGTGAATGGCCGCCATGCGCGACTGCGGACCGATCTGCAGCTCGATACTGATGCCTGCGTCGAGATAAATGCCGTCGAGAACCGCTTCGACGGCTTCGGCCGAAGGATCCAGTCCAAACCCGTGGGCGCCATTGGCGCCGGCAAACACCAGCGTCAGCCCGGTGGCGCCGTTCTCCAGATCATGCAGTGCCTGCGCGTTGGCCGCTTTTGCGTCGGGATGATCGATCCGCTGCATAACCTGCCAGGGCGCGGCGGCCGCACGGCCGGCGGCCGGCGTGGCGCCTTTCGCGCGGCGATAGATCGGATCGATTTTCAACCCGTCGGACGTCTTGCTGACCAATTTCTCGAACGGCGCGCCTTTCAGCACCCCGTCGACCAGCTTGCGCCAATCCTCGTAGGTCGCTTGCGGAAACTCCGCGGCCAATGTCAGCTCATCATTATCAGTCATCCGGCCCATTAATCCCTGGTCGTCTCTTGATTTGGCCGGAAATTGCCACGGGGCGGCCGCCAAGCCAAACGGTGTTTTGGGTCGTTTCGGGGTCAATCGAGGTCGGGTAACCGCTCAATCCCCTCGGTCGACAATTGTGCCAGCGCATCCCGCACGCGGCGTCCCGCAATGACACGGTCGGGAACGATCTCGGCCAGCGGCACCAGCACAAAGGCGCGCTCGAAAGCCCGCGGATGCGGCAGTGTCAGTTCCGGCTTGTCGAGGCTAACGTCATCATAGGCGATCAGGTCGAGGTCGAGGGTGCGCGGACCCCAGCGCGTCTCATGGGCGCGGTCGCGGCCGAACTTTTTCTCGATCTTGTGCAGCGTAAACAGCAGCGCATGCGGATCGAGGCTGGTTTCGATCTCGATGCAGGCGTTGATGAAGGGCGCCTGGTGCTCCTCGCCCCAGGGCGGGGTGATGTAGTCAGAAGAACGCGCGAGCAGCGCAGCCTGGGTCATGCCGCAGATATTGGAGATGGCCTTTTTGAACGTCGCGCGGACATCGCCGACATTGCCGCCGAGCGCGATCAGCACGTCCGCCATGTCAGGGCGATTGCCGTTTGCGCATGAGTACCACGCCGACATCCTCGAAGATCTCGGCGATCGGCGCATGGGGCTTGTGCACGGTGACCTTGACCGCATGGACGCGTGGGAACGCCGCGAAAATCGCGTCCGAAACGGCGCCGGCCGCACGCTCCAAAAGCTTGTAATTGGTGTTCGTGAACGCGGCGGTCGCGGTCTCGACCACGCTGGCATAGGATACAGTGTCGGACAGCCGATCGGTGTGCGAGGACTCCGACAGATCGATGGAGAGTTCGATATCGATCACAAACCTCTGCCCGACTTTGGTCTCATGCTCCATCACGCCATGGCGGGCATGGATGACGACGCCGGTGATGAAGATCGTATCGCTCATCCCTGTTCCCTGATTGCCGTGGCCACGCGCAGTGCCTGTACGGTTTCGGCGACGTCATGAGCCCGGATGATCCGCGCCCCGTTCTGGGCCGCCAACAGATGCGCGGCGATCGAGCCGCCGAGGCGCTGATGCGGTTCCGACGGCGTCACCGTGCTGATGAAACGCTTGCGTGAGGCGCCGACCAATAACGGCAGGCCGAGCGACTGCAACTCGCCGAGCCGCGCCAGCGCGGTCATGCTTTGCTCGGGCGTCTTGCCAAAGCCGATGCCAGGGTCGAGCACGATGTTGGCGGATGAAATTCCGGCTTTTGCTGCGATGTCGAGCGAACGCGCAAAGAAAGCGGCGATATCCTGCATGATGTCTACAGCAGGATCGGCACGCTCGCGGTTATGCATGATGATGACCGGCGCGCCACGCTCCGCGACCAGCCCGGCCATGCCGGAATCGCGCTGCAGCCCCCAGACATCGTTGGCGATTGTCGCGCCCTGATCGAGCGCCCAGGCGACGACGGCCGATTTCATGCTGTCGATCGACACGGGAATGCCGAGCGCGACGACATCGGACAGTACCGGTTGCAGGCGCTTCAATTCGTCTTCCGCCGAGACCGGTTCCGATCCGTAGGGCCGGGTCGATTCCGCGCCGATGTCGATGATGTCGGCGCCCTCGGCGATCATCCGCCGGGCCTGGGCCAACGCCCGCTCTGGGGCAGCGAATTGACCGCCGTCCGAGAATGAATCGGGCGTCACATTCAGCACGCCCATCACCGCCGGATAGGGCTTGGACAGCAGCGCAGGCAGCACCGATTGACCGGCCGGACCGGACGCAGCGGGAGGTCTGGGCTGGGCTGCCATCATGCGGTGGCTTTGCGCGGTCCGCGCCGCCGAGTCAAGGCGTGAGAGCCGGCACTGCGGGGCGGGCCGGGCGCTTCAGTCGCTGATCTTCAATAGCTGATTTTGGGCGGCAGCTTGCGCGCCTGCTCGATCAGTAGCTCGACCGATCGCTCCGAGGGCAAAACCCGGACGAGTTTGCACTTCGTGTTCACGTCTTTCATGTTCTGGGCGAGTCGCGCCGGATTGCGATGGGCGAGTTCGCGTACCGTGGTGACGCCCGCGGCGCGCATCAGGCCTACCTTGGCCTTGCCCATCCCGGGAATGCGCATGTAGTCGGAAAAATTGGCCCATTCCAGCAGTTGCTGCTCGCTGATGCCGGTCTTCGCTGCGAGCGACTTGCGCCCTTTCACGGTGCGAGCGGCTTCCAGCAGCGCATCGGTCGTGCGAATGCCCAACGATTTCAGTTTCGAGGCAGAGTAGGCGGTCAGGCCGTCGATCTCGGAAAGGGGATAAGTCATGATACCAGATGAAAAGAGAATGTGCCCGGGCCGAATGTGCTCACCAAGTTGACTATGCGAACTGGCTGAGGCCCGGTGTCCCCGAAATGATTTCGCCCATTTGATCTGCTCCGATTTTGTCGCGACCGAACCTGAAAAGTTCACGCGCCACGCTTTGAATTTCGCTCATGCCAAGACCGAGCGCCATCAGCCTGGTGCCAACCGCCATCAAGCCTCCGCCCATCAGCCGCGCGAATCCGCTATTGCTGCTGGAAGCCGCAATCGCAGCCTCGGCACCCGGAATTTGGTCGATCAGGGCCTGAACCTTGTCGGAGGGGCCCTCGGTGCGGAGAAAACCCAGAACGATGCCGATGGTTTTTTCAGCGACAGCGCGATCGATACCGGCCTTGGAGGCCAGTCGCCCTACCAGTTCGTCCATATTTGCCCCGTCCCCAAACCGGCTTTACCGGGTCGTCTGCTTGCAAATTGATCTTGAGCGCCTGCGACCTGAAATACAAGCGATCCGCGCGTGCGAAGGCCTAGATCGAGTCGCGAGTGTTGCAGCAATGCAAGAGTGAAGGCCGGATCCACGCTGACTTGTTGCGCTGCGCTCTCGATTTTTCTGCCGAAGGTTGGAAAAAAGTATGAGAAGCATGAACGAAGAGGCGGGCGAATGCTCACGTATGTACCGCCGACGGTTTCAATCGGCGGGCAGGATGCGATATGATCGCCCACCAAATCCCCCGGCGCGCGAAGAGGCGATGCGATGGCGACTTCCGATAACAAGACGGCCGATACCGAAGAGAAGATCTTCATCGGAAAGGGCGAACAGACGGCTTGGCTGACGCTGGCGCTTGCCAATCGGCATGGCCTCGTCACCGGAGCGACCGGCACCGGCAAGACCGTGTCGCTGCAGGTGATGGCGGAGGGCTTTGCCCGTGCCGGTGTTCCCGTGTTCGCGGCCGATATCAAGGGCGATCTGTCCGGAATTTCCGAGATCGGCGAGGCCAAGGACTTCATCCTCAAACGCGCCGGCGAGATGGGCCTCAATTTCCAGCCCGACCAGTTCTCGACCGTGTTCTGGGACGTGTTCGGCGAGCAGGGCCATCCGGTTCGCGCCACGGTCACGGAAATGGGACCGCTTTTGCTGTCGCGAATGCTCGACCTGAACGACGTGCAGGAAGGCGTCCTCAACGTCGCGTTCCGTGTGGCGGATGAAAACGGCCTGACGCTGATCGACATGAAGGATCTGCGGTCGCTGCTGGATGCGATCGCGCCCGCCGGCGGCAAAAGGGGGCCGGATGCCGAGGAGGATGAGCTGGCCGAAATCCGAAAGGCCGCGCAGAGTTACGGCAATGTCAGCAAGGCAACGATCGGCACCATTCAGCGCCAGCTTCTGGTGCTGGAAAACCAGGGCGGCACTAAATTCTTCGGCGAGCCGGCGCTTTTGCTGAAAGACTTCATGAAGACCGATAGCGACGGCCGGGGAATGGTCAACATTCTGGTCGCCGACAAGCTGATGCAGAACCCGAGGCTCTACGCGACGTTTCTGCTGTGGATGCTGTCGGAGCTGTTCGAAGAGCTGCCGGAAGCCGGCGACCTGCCGAAGCCGAAACTGGTCTTTTTCTTCGACGAGGCGCATCTGTTGTTCAACGATGCGCCGAAGGCATTGCTCGACAAGATCGAGCAGGTGGTCCGCCTGATCCGCTCCAAGGGCGTCGGCGTCTATTTCGTCACGCAAAACCCGATCGACGTGCCGGACAAGGTGTTGGCGCAGTTAGGCAACCGCGTGCAGCACGCGCTGCGCGCCTTCACGCCGCGTGACCAGAAGGCAGTGAATGCGGCGGCGCAGACCTTCCGGCCGAACCCCAAGCTCGACACCGCTCGCGTCATCATGGAGCTCGGCAAGGGCGAGGCGCTGGTGTCGTTCCTTGAAGGTGGTGGTACGCCGACCATGGTCGAGCGCGTCATGATCCGGCCGCCGACGGCGCGGATCGGGCCGATCACGCCGGAAGAGCGCAAGGCGATCATGGGCAAGAGCCCGGTCAAAGGCAAATACGACACCGCGGTCGACGCCGAATCCGCCTACGAGATGCTGCAGAAGCGGGTAGCCACGACGGCGGCGCCTGCGGAGGGGCAGGATGGTGGCGGTGGCGGCATTCTCGGCCAGATCGGTTCGATCGTCGGCACGATCTTCGGCACCAACGTCAGGCGCGGCAGGCTGTCGACCGGCCAGGTGATTGCACGAGACGTTACGCGGTCCGTCACCAACAAGGTGGTCGGCGGCATCGTCGCCGATCTCGGCAAATCGGTTGGTGGCTCGCTCGGCGGTTCAGTTGGTCGCGCGCTGGTGCGCGGCGCGCTCGGCGGCTTGCTGCGGCGCTAGGACTTTTTCGAGCGAAGGTGTTAATCGGTTCGCGTGAAGAGCTGCGACGTAATCTCCTCTGAATCCGGAACGAGCGTGTGCTGAGATATCCGTCGCTACGAAGGCCGCTCGATATCCTGTTTCTGGTATGTTGCATCGCTTTGACCGCCGATGTCCTCGTCCCGGAACTCTGGGGCAACGGCAAGACCAAGGACTATCCGCTCTGGTTCTGGGCCGGTCAGCAGGTGTTGCAGGGCAAGAATCTCTACCCTGACAACCCCGCCGCCTATTTCGAATTCATCTATCCGCCGCTGTCGGCGGTGCTGCTGGCGATCCCGAGCTGGTTCGGCAAGATCCCGCTCTATCTCTGCCTGTCGTTTCTTAACATCGTCGCGTGGTGGATGACGGCGCAATTCTCGCACGCGATGGCGGGATCAGGACATAAGCCCGGGCCATGGCTGGAAGCATTGCCCGGCTTCGTCACCGTCACCTTCGTGTTCGACATGTTCGACCTCGGCCAACCGAACTTGCTGCTGCTGGCGCTGATGCTCTACGGATTCTGGCTGCTGCGCGATCACCGTGGCTGGATGGCGGGAAGCATGTTCGCGCTCGCTACCGCGATCAAGGTGTTTCCGGTCGCGGTGTTGCCTTATCTGGTGTGGCGAAGACAGTGGGCGGCAGCCGCGAGCATGCTGGTTTTCATCGGCCTGTTTCTGTTCGTGCTGCCGGCGCCGTTTCGCGGCTTCCAGCACAATTTCACGGAACTGAGGACCTGGTACCAGGGCATGGTGGGTTCGAGTTCGGAGAAGGGGTTCGGGCAGCGCGACACGCAGAACTGGTCGTGGGTCAACCAGTCGATCATCGCGGTGACGCACCGGCTGACGCGGCCGGTCAACTACAACCAGGACAATCCGGCCAAGCCCGTGCGCACGATGAACATCATCGACGTCGATTTCAGGACGGCGAACTGGATCGTGGTGGCGATCTCGCTCGCGATCGGGCTCGGCTATCTCGCTGTCATGCCGCCGGCCTCGCGCCGCACGGAACGGTCGGATGCCGAAGAGATCGGCATCCTGTTTTGCCTGATCACGGTAGCTTCGCCGCTGGCCCGGCAATACTACTTCCTGTGGCTGTTCTTCCCAATCACTGTTTTGGTCCACCGCGCCGCTTACGATCCGCGCCCGGCGGTCAAAACCGGGACATGGACGTTGCTCGCCGTCGCGGGCGGGTTGCTGTGCCTGTCGCTGCCGCTGTTCCCTGTTGATCTGCAGGCCTATGGCAACAATCTCGCCGCCACCATCCTGCTCGCGGCGGGGCTGGTCTGGCACATATTGCATCCGCCTGCCGCGGATGTTGCCTTGCCTCAGGCCGCGGGCAAGCTACAACTTGACGCTAACAACAAGGCTCACAGCCAGGGATAGCAAGCCATGTCCAACGCCAAGATTCAGCCGGTCCTCGATCACATCGACGCCGATTTCGACAACAGTCTCGAGCGGCTGTTCGCGCTGTTGCGGATCAAGTCGATCTCGGCCGATCCGGCTTTTGTCGGCGATTGCAAGGCGGCCGCCGATCATCTGGCGAAGGATATCGCCACACTCGGCTTCAAGGCCGAGGTGAGGCCGACGGCTGGGCATCCGGCGATCGTTGCCAAGCTCAATGGCAGCACCGACGGCCGGCCGCACGTTCTGTTCTACGGGCATTACGATGTGCAGCCGGTCGATCCGCTCAATCTGTGGCACCGGCCGCCGTTCGAGCCCGTCGTCACCGACCATGCCGACGGCCGCAAGATCATCGTCGCGCGCGGTGCGGAGGACGACAAGGGCCAGTTGATGACTTTCGTCGAGGCCTGCCGCGCCTGGAAGAAGGTCACAGGTTCGCTGCCGGTCGACATCACCATCATTATCGAAGGTGAAGAGGAAATCGGATCGAAGAACTTCGTGCCGTTCCTGGAAGCGAACAAGGCCGACCTGAAGGCCGACTTCGCGCTGGTCTGCGACACCGGCATGTGGGATCAGAACACGCCGGCGATCACGACTTCGCTGCGCGGGCTTGTCTATGACGAGGTCAAGATCAAGGCTGCCAATCGCGACCTGCATTCCGGCATTTTTGGCGGCGGCGCGCGCAACCCGATCCGGGTGCTGACCAACATTCTCGGCGGCCTGCATGACGAGAACGGCCACATCACCATTCCCGGATTCTACGATGGTGTGAAGGACCTGCCGCCGGACATCCTGGCGCAGTGGAAGAACCTCAACCTCACGCCGGAGTCATTCCTGAAGCCGATCGGTCTTTCGATTCCGGCCGGTGAAAAGGATCGCCTGCTGATCGAGCAGGTTTCCTCGCGCCCGACCTGCGACATCAACGGCATCATCGGCGGTTATACAGGGGAAGGCTCCAAGACCGTCATCCCGGCGGAAGCTTCCGCGAAAGTTTCGTTCCGCCTGGTGGAGGGACAAGACCCGGAAAAGATCCGCAAGGCTTTCCGAGATTACGTTCGGGCGCGCGTGCCTGCCGATTGCAAGGCCGAGTTCACCGACCACTCCAACGCGCCGGCCATTGCGCTCGACTGGAACATGAAGCCGCTGGCCGCCGCCAAGCGCGCGCTGACGGACGAGTGGGGCAAGGAAGCGCTCCTGATCGGCTCCGGCGCCTCGATCCCGATCGTGGCGGATTTCAAGCGCACGCTCGGCCTCGACACCGTGCTGGTCGGCTTCGGCCTCGACGACGACAACATCCATTCGCCGAACGAGAAGTACGATCTCAGGAGCTATCACAAGGGCATCCGCTCCTGGGCGCGGATTTTGGGCGCGTTCGCGGAGACGCCGCGCTAAGTAAGCGTGTAGGATGGGTAGAGCGAAGCGAAACCCATCACCTCACCGCATGGGTAAATGAAGATGACCAGTTACCGTCGCAATTTCATCCCCGGCGGTTGTTTCTTCTTTACGGTCAATCTTGCCGACCGGCGGTTGAGGCTGCTGACGGAATACGTCGAAACCCTCCGCGCTGCGTTTCGTGAGACCCGCCAGCATGTAGGGTGGGCAAAGGAGCGCTAGCGACGTGCCCACCATCTCTCCGAGCCATAGCCTTTGAATGGTGGGCACGCTTCGCTTTGCCCACCCTACAGGCCAACAAATAAAAACGCCGCCCGGGATTGGACGGCGTTTGATTCCAGACGTGTAGAGGGTGTGTAACAGGCAGTTTAGCGCATCCACGCGGCTTGTCCACCGGATACTCTCGCCGCGCTCACTCTACCGGGTAGGGTCCCTCGCGAAAGACGCGGTTGTGATAGCCCTTGCTGCCAATCTCCCGCGCGAGTGGACTGCGGATATCCTCGCCGGCCCGCAGCCGCGCAATCAGTGCGCGGAAATCATGGCGCGGTTGCCAGCCGAGTTCGGCACGTGCGCGGTCGTTGACGTAGACGCGATCGATGCCTGGAACCATCGTCCAGCCGCGCCGCGCAAATTCAGCCTCAAACTCCGGCACGTAACGGCGGACCACACGCGGCGCGTCGTTGCGCAGTTCCGCCGTGTCGTGACGCGAGAACGGCGTGGTGGCGCTGATGATGTATTTCGTGAAACCGGCCGATGGCGCGCGGTCGGCCGCCATCAGATGCGCGCTGACCACATCTTCGATATCGACGCGGCGATACAGGAACTCGTTGGTCTTGATGTTGGCGTCGGTGTAGGCCTCGCGTGTCGCGCGATTGTCATCCTCTTCAGGGAAGAAACGCGAGGTGCGCAGCACGATGGTGCGAAGCGCGTGATTTCGCGCAAAGAGCTGGCACAGATCCTCCGCGGCAGCCTTGGTGACGCCATAGATATTTTTCGGCACCGCCGTGACGTTTTCGGTGATCCATGCCGCTGGCTCGCCCGGCGGTGGCACCAGCGCCTCGCCGAAGACGCTTGTGGTGCTGGTGTAGACAAACGCCGTGACGCCGGCTGCGGCAGCCTCTTCGAGCAGATTAAGCGTGCCTGATATGTTGACGTCGACAAATTCCTGGCGGCTGTGGGTCGCGACATGCGGCTTGTGCAGCGTCGCGGCGTGCAGCACGGTCGTCACGCCCTTCATGCAACGGCGCACGAAAGCGCGGTCAGCGATCGAGCCCAAACGGTGCGTAAACACGCCGGGCGGAACGTCAATGCCGATGGCCTTGCGCCGCTGCGCCTGCAACGTACGCATCAGCGCCTCGCCGAGATGGCCGGAACTGCCGGTCACCAGTACCGTCACGCCGCCATAACCTTTCGCGCGCTCGAGAGTTGTTGATTTTCGGGAACGAACGTAGCCCTGCGCCAGCTCAGCAGCAAGGCACGGGCCGGGCGCGGCTGTTATGCGGGATCAGGGCGCCGGGATTGCCAGCAACGTCGAGATGGCGCGGCCGCGGATGTCGTAGACGCGCGCGAACACGACATCGTCGCGCTTGATTTCCACCATGACGGGCGCGGTGAGGCCCTTGCAGTAGAACTCGCCCAGCGTCATCGCGAAGTCGGCCGACTGGCTGTCCCAGCCGATCGTGAAGTCCGGGCCGAGCGCCACCTGCGCCGGACGCTGCGGGCCGCACACCGCGACCTTCCACTTGCGTCCCAGTGGCGGAAATTCCTGCCGTTCGACCAGATCCTCGCGCAGACCGTCGGAAGCCTGCTTCAGCGCCAGCCCCCAGTAATCCAGCATAAACATCTTGTCGGCGCCGCGAACCGTGCCGGCAATGTGATTGAAATGGGTGTATTCATAAGGGTGCAGGCGGATCATCTCGCTGAGCGGCAACAGCAAACCGAACGAGAACACCGCAAGCGCGGCGGGCTGCCAACTGCGGCGATTTTGCTTCAGCCATTTCATTCCCCAGGCGAACGCGACGCCCGCAAGCACCGTCATCGGCGGAACGACGAAGATGAAATGCCGGATGCCGTTGTAGAGCGCCGGCCGCTTCACCATCGCGATCACCAGCGGCAGTGTCGCCGCCAGCGTCAGCATCAACAGGATGGTTTTGCGGCGGGCAGCTACGTCAGCGCGCGACAGCGACATGAAAGTGCCGACGACACCGCCAATCAGAAGTGCGAGCAATATCTCGGGAAGCTGCAGCGCGAACAGCGTCGGCAGATACGACCAGGGCATGTCGGGCACCGAGACCAGCGCGCCGTCGAACATTTCCTTCCAGGGCTTTTCGAAGAAATGCGAGAAATAGGTCAGCGCCTGGAACGGATGGCCGGGCTCCATGATCGACCACGGCCACACCAGGCCCATGATCAGGTATCCGAACACGAGCCCCGGGACCAGGACGTACACGACATGGGCGAAGCGGCGGATCGCCTCGCGCCAGCCTTGCGTGCGAACGTCCTCGATCAACAGCGGGACGAAGCCCACCATCGCATAGACCACCGCCAGCCCGCCGAGAATCCGGCAGCCGATCGAGAGACCGGCGCCGAGGCCTATGATCAGGATGGTACGCGGTGAGGGCGCGGGATACTCCTCGGCGAGGCGCACCAGACCCAGGATCAGGATCACCATCGAGACGGCAAACGGCGCGTCCTTCGGGTTCATGAACATGTGCCCGTAGAAGGTCGGGCACAGCGCCAGCAGCAGCAGCGTCGCGAGCCCGGCAAGCGGGCCGCCGACGCGCCGCGCCAGCCGCCAGGTCACGGCAAGGCCGATCAGGCCGACGACGGCGCCGAGCAGGCGGCGCGTTTCGAACAATTCGAGTGGAATGACCTTGTGCAGCAGGGCCGCCGCCATGTCGAAGCCGCCGCCATACATGTAGAGATTGGCGAACGATAACGCGCCGGTGTCCGTGAAGCCGGAACCGTACATCCGCAGCAGCAGATCGGCATATTCGGCGTGCGTGTAGTCGTCCCAGCCCAGCCCATAGTCGCGGAAGGTCAGGCCAGCAACGAGCGTGACAACGGCCAACGCGAAGATGGCGAGGTCGTCACAGGTCCGCTCCACCGAGCGCCGCGCAGGCGTATCGAGAGCAGAAGTCGTAATGGATGACATGGCGATTGGTAACCCAGCGTCCCCTATGGCCCAGCTTGGATATTCTTGAGCCTCATTCCCCGGGTACCCATATAGCGCAGTTCCATTACCAAGTAATTGGGAATTGTGGCGTAAATCCCTGATGCAATGCAACAAAAGGGCAGTAATTGGTAGGCGGTAAAGTTACGGGTGCCGGAGTGAACGGCACCTGAATGGCACGAAACACCTGCGACCAGGATTCCTGTCAGAATTCCTGCAACCGAACAACGCCATACGGAACCCGGTGTGCAATTGGCGGGGTGGCGATGCGCATAATATGACGGTATCGTGGCTTTGGGCGGCTTGCGAGCGTTTCGGGCGCGGCTGAGGGGTTAGTTCAATGATGGTTGTTATGTTGGTCGCCGGGATCGGCCTCGTTTTGGCGGGGCTACTGGCGATCGGCTTCGGGATACCGATCAAGGAATTCAGCACCGGCAACACGCTGATCATCGCCGGCGTGATCGGCGTCTGCACCGGCGCGATCATGCTCGCGCTCTGGATAGCGGTCCGGGAGCTGAAGAACGTTGCGCGGCGGCTCGGCGCTAGTATGCCTGAAGCGCGCGGCGAGGCTGCGGTGCGGCCGGTGCTTCCTGCTGCGGCGACGCGGGATTCCGCTGCATTCGGCGGCGGTTTCCCGGCCGCCGAGCAGCCCACTGGTCCCGGACCATTCTCCCCAACCGCACCGCCGCCTTTCTCGCCAGCGGCACCGCCGCCTTGGCAGAACGAGGCTGTCCTGCGGGATCATCCGATCCCTGAGCCGACACACCCCGAAACCCCACCATCGGCTCCGAAACCGAAGCGCAATTTGCTGTTTTCCTCGACGTCACGAAGAGAGCGCGAGCGCACGCAGGGGCGCGCCAGTGAGCTGCTGCCGCCGGACCTTTTGTCATCGGACCTTCGTTCCAATCCACCCGCCGTGCCGCCGGTCGAGCCGGCCGAACCGCCACGGCCGTCGTTCGAGGATACCTGGCCGAAAGCGGAGCGCGCAAAGCCCAGCGAAACCCCGCTGCAGCGCCGCGGCGGCCGCACTCCCCCGGCGCCCGCGGAAGCCAATGGTGGACCGCCGCGCACGGAGGATCAGCCGGCGGTGACAGTGCTGAAGTCCGGCGTCGTCGATGGCATGGCCTACTCCCTCTACTCCGACGGTTCGATCGAGGCCCAGATGCCCGAGGGGATGATGCGCTTCGCCTCGATCGACGAACTGCGCGCGCATCTCGATCAGCGGTCCTGAACCGGCAATACTTGCCGGACGGCGACTATTGGAAATAAAGCAGCGCCGTTCTTGTCAATTTCCCGGCACTTCGTTCATATACGCCAAGTTGTATAGGATGCCGCCGATGTATAGGTGCGGTTGGATACTGTCCGAACCGTACAGATGCATAGTGATCCCAGAAGGTTGAGCCATGACCGATCCCGCAGGCAAGACGCCCGTCGAACTGACCGCCAATATCGTATCGGCCTATCTCAGCAACAATCCGACCCAGGCCTCGGAAATCCCGAACCTAATCACCCAGGTCCATGCCGCGCTGATGCGGGTGTCGAGCGGCCGGCCCGAGACCCCGCTCGAGCCAGCCAAGCCGGCCGTATCGGTGAAAAAGTCGATGACGCCGGAATATCTGGTCTGTCTGGAGGACGGCAAGCGCTTCAAGTCGCTGAAGCGCCATCTGCGCACGCAGTACAACATGACGCCGGAGCAATACCGCGACAAATGGGGGCTGCCGCCGGATTATCCCATGGTGGCGCCGAACTACGCGGTGGCGCGTTCGCAACTCGCCAAGAAGATGGGACTTGGCCAGCAGGCGCGGAAGCGGAAGTAAGCCAAGTTTTCAAGCGAAGTGGGAACCGGTTCGCGTGAAGAAAACGCGCCAAATATAGGCCTATCTATTACGAGGCCGCGGCAAGCGCCTCACGCGCGTCGGCGCGGATGCGCTCGACCATGGAACGTAGGCCGTTGGAACGCTGCGGCGTCAGGTGCTCGCGAAATCCGAATTCGTCGAATACCTCGAGCGCATCGGTTGAAAGGATGTGCTGCGGCGTGCGGCCGGAATAGAGCGTGAGCAGGATTGCGATCAGGCCGCGCACGATGTGAGCGTCGCTGTCGCCCAGATATTTCAGCCTCGGTTCGCCGTTGCCGCTGCGGTCGATCTGCCTGGAGAGCCAGACCTGGCTGACGCAGCCATTGACCTTGTTCTCGGCGGAATGCTCGGCCTCCGGCATCGGGTCGAGGGTGCGGCCGAGTTCGATGACGTACCGGTAGCGGTCGTCCCACTCGTCAAGCAGTTCGAAATTGTCCCTGATTTCGTCGATCGTCATCTTGGCCCACGTCCGTTTTCGTAAGCCTTATATAGGATGCGGATTGAACGAAAGCGACGGAAACGGAACCGGTTCCGCGGCCTTATTTTGAAGCCAAGGGCGTCCGCGGCATCCGCCATTCGATCGCCATATCGTCCTCCGTCAGCGCATCAGCGGGCGAGGCGGCCGCGATGACGGCCTCGGCGTCGCCGGCGGTGCCGATCGAGCTGGTATGGTCGGGCTTCTTGTCGGGGACGGCGGGCGGCTCGGGCTTCTTGTCGGTGATGATCTTGTACAATTGGCGGGCGCCGTCCTGGGCGCGCTGGCCGAGCGCGGTGGCGGCCTGGCCACCGACCTCGCAGGCCGCCGGCTGGCGCTTGCAGAACTGTCCCATGTCGGAGACGGCGGCGGTCGCAGCCGATACGGCCTCGGACGCGCCGATCTGCGACACCTTGTCCGATTCAGGCGTCTTTTCTCTGGGCAACAGCACGAGCACAAGCCCGAGCCAGAATGCCATGCGAAGCAGAAAAAACATCTCGCGACCCCGGTCGTCTCTTATGGTTGTGTTGCGGTTAAGTCCGCTAGCTTTGTTTCTGACTAACAGCCCTCGATAAATCGCAAGTGTTTGCATTGAGGTAAAATCGCCGAAAATTTTCTGAAAACCGCAACGATTCGATTCGGCGTAAATTTTCGATTGACGATCACCGCCGCGCGAAAATTCGCGCCGCTCGCGCGTCCACCATTTCGAAACCATAGATCGATCGCGCTGGAAACCTGTCGTTCACCATCCGGGTCGAATGACCGTCGTGTGAGACGTCAAAACTCCGCGGATGCGCGTTGTTGGTCGGCCATGCGCCGGGCCTTAGCGTTCGCTTAAGCTCACTCTGACACGGTGACGCAAAGATTAAGGGGGCGTTCCGGCGCGTCTGTCTGACGAACAAGCCGAAGCGCGAGAGCCGTGACTGTTTTGAGTATCATCCGCGATTGTCTCGATGCGCTGCTGCATCCCTCGGCACGATATGATGCGCTGACGAGTGCGCGTCATCGCGCTTTCATGGCGCCGCGGCTGCTCGGCAGCCTGGTGGCGCTTGCGGCCTTTCCGGTCTATCTGGCGATGCGCGGTGCGCCCACGGCGCTCGAGGTCGCTGCCTTCGCCTGGCTGATCGCACCCATCCTGTTGTCCTGGTTCCTGTCGCGCACCGGCCGCTACGAGGGCGCGCATATCCTGTCCGCGCTGGCGCTGGCGGGCCTTGTCATGATGGTCGCCGTGACCACCGGCGGCATCGAATCGTTCGCCGCGGTCTGGCTCATCGTCGTTCCCCTGGAAGCGGCGCTGTCGGCCTCGCGCCGCGTGGTCGTGTTTGCCTCTGCGCTTGCGCTGTCATGCGCCGCCTCGCTGATCGCGCTCGGGCATTTTCACCTGCTGCCGATGGCGGAGCCGAACGCGGCGCTGCGCACCGTCTTGATGGGTGCCGGCGTTGCTTCGGCAACGCTCTATGCGGCGGGACTGGCCGTCAGCGCGGAATCGCTGGCGCGCACTTCCGTGTCGCTGCTTTATCTCGAGGAAGACCGCTATCGCTTGCTGGCGCGAAACATGAGCGACGTTATTTCGCGTCACAACCGCAGCGGCGCCGTGGAGTTCATTTCGCCGGCGGCGGAAGCCATGCTCGGCACGCCCGGCGCCCGGCTCACCGGCCATGGCCTGTTCGACCGCGTCCATGTCGCCGATCGTCCGGCCTATCTCACGGCACTGTCCGATGCCGCGCGCGGCAGCGAGCAGCGCAGCGTCGAATTCCGCCTGCGCCGCGACGCGGTCCGCGGCCAGAACGCTTCCGCCGATTTCATCTGGGTAGAGATGCGTTGCCGACCGCTCGAGCAGGTTTCGCCCGAGGCCGACGTCGTCGCCGTGATGCGCGACGTCACCGACCGCAAGATCCAGGAGCAGGCCCTTGAAACGGCGCGCACCGCCGCCGAGCAGGCGGATGCCTCCAAGACGCGGTTCCTCGCTACCATGAGTCACGAACTGCGCACGCCGCTGAACGCCATCATCGGCTTCTCCGAAATGATCGTGCACGAAGAGGCGATGATGCTCGACGCCGCGCGCCGCAGGGAATACGCGCAGTTGATCAACGATTCCGGCCAGCATCTGTTGTCGGTCGTCAACGGCATCCTCGACATGTCCAAGATGGAAACCGGCAATTTCGAAATTTCGCCGGAGCCGTTCGCGCCGCGTGCGGCACTGTTGCACTGCTGCGATTTGCTGGCGCTGAAGGCGCGCGACAATGGCGTCGACCTGATCACCCGAGCAGCAGAGGACCTGCCTGTGATGAACGGCGATCCCCGCGCTTTCAAGCAGATCGCGCTGAACCTCATCACCAACGCCATCAAGTTCACCGAGCGCGGCGGCAGCGTGACGGTTTCCGCCGCGGTCGAGGGATCGCGGCTGATGCTGAGTGTCACCGATACCGGGGTCGGTATCGCCGCCGAGGATCTCGCGCGGATCGGCGATCCGTTCTTCCAGGCCGGCAAGACCTATCAGCGCAAGCACGAAGGCACCGGCCTCGGCCTGTCGATCGTCAAAGGTCTGGTTGGATTGCACAACGGCGAGATGAACGTGCAGAGCAGAGTCGGCGAGGGTACCACGGTGGCTGTTACCTTGCCGCTTGACTTTGCGCCGTCGCTGACCACTTCGAACAACGTCGCGACGCTGAAGCCGGCGCTGCGACCCGAATCTCCCGAAGCTCAGGATGAAGTCCATCAGGTGAAGAAAAGTGCCTAGGCGTATTGACGACGATGACGAGATGCCGCGCCGCCGCCGTCGCGGCGCGAAAGCGGTTGCGATCGAAGCAGCGGAGGAAGAGCGCGGCCTCGTGACGCGCATTCTCCTGCACAGTCCGAAAGACATGATCGCGGGTCTGCTCGCGGCTGCCGCAATCTGCGCCATCGTCGCCAATGCGCTGTTCCTGCAGGCCGGCCGCCATCCCTCGCCGATGTTCGGCTCGGTCGTGACGCTGCCGGCGCCGCAAGCTGCCGTCGTGAGCCCGCTGCCGCGCCCGCGCCCGGTCGAAATAACAAGGCCGGTCGATTCCGATCCGCCGGAAATCAGGCCGGTCGAGGTGAGGGGCGCCGATCCCAAACACGTCGAGGCCAAGAGCGCCGAGCCCAGGAACAATGATTCCAAGAACAACGATTCCAGGAACAACGATTCCAAGAACGCCGATTCGATGACCAATCTGGTGGTCAAGTCGACCGGCGCGCCCGCCGCGCCGCCTAGCAATGTGGTGCGTCCGCCGGCGCCGATTCCGGCGAATGGACAAAGCGCCGGCGCGCGCCGCGTGGCGGCGGTGCAGCGCGCGCTGACGCAATATGGCTACGGCCAGTTGAAGCCGACCGGCGCGGTCGGTGCGGACACCCAGGCCGCGATCTCGAAATTCGAACGCGACCGCAAGCTGCCGGTGACCGGCCAGATGTCCGATCGCCTGGTGAAGGAGCTCACGGCGATGATCGGGCACCCGATCGACTAGCTTCCGCCTGGTCGCTGGCCTATCGTTCGTCACATGCGATTGAAATCAAGCATCTGGGTGGCCGCTTACCTGCGCCGCTGTCAGAACGAGGGAATTTTTGGCGCCGTGCGCAAGCGCGGGGCTGAGGAGGCGGGGGCGGTTTTCGTCAAGGTGGCGCTGCTCGACGGCAACGCCATGCTGTATGCGCCTGCGCCGCAGACCGTCTATGACGAGAGTCGTCCAGCCGAGCGGCTGTTCGCGCCGGCCTCGCCGCAGCCGGTGCCCGAGCAATCGGTGGAGGAGCGTCTCGCCAAGGAACTCCGTTTCGATCCCGACGCCTGGATCGTCGAGACCGAAGATCGCGCAGGGCGGCACTTCCTGGATCTGGCGAAGGGTTAGCGCTTCGAGCCGTCGGTGCCGGTGCGTATGGCCGGCGCGGTTCCAGGCTGCACCGCGGAACGTGTTTGCGAACCCGCCGCACGCGCGCGGTGCCGTTCTTCGTCGTACAGCGCGGCGCGATATTTGGCGCGGCTGACTGCCATGGTCGAGCCGCGCCATGCGGCCAGCATGACGAGCGCGGATCGTTCGCTCAAGCGGTCGTAAAGTCGCGACAAGCGATAGACGTTGTGCACGGATGAGCCGAATTCCGGATTAAGGAACAACAGCACGCGCTGGAAGATTGCACTTGGCATGTCGAGCGCCTTCGCTGCGCATGCCAGCGGCTCGCCGCCGGGATCATTGACAACTTGCGTTGCGATCCGTGATGGCAGGATCAGGGCGTCGCCGAGTTCGAGCGCGAAGCTTTCGGCGTCCTCGGCGAACGCGGCCATTTCCAGGATATGAAGCGCGCGGGCGGCGCGGGCTGCGGGAATTCGCGCCGAGGCTTTCAGCGGCGTATCGGCGAGATTGTGCAGGATCAGCGCGCGCTCGCTGGGGCCGGCCGTGAAGAACATGTCGCTGATTTCGGCAGCATCGTTGGGCCGCATTGCCAGATTGGATGCCATCCGCAACTGCGCCTCGGTCGGCGCCTTCACCGTTGGCGCGTCGGTCCGGGGAGCGGTGATTGCAGCCGCGAGCGGCAGGGGCTGGTCGGGGTGCGCACGCCGCAGCCCAAGCCTGTCCATGACCTCGGCCGGTGTCGCCGGATAGATCGCGAGCCGCGCCCGCACCGCCGCGCGGGTGGCGTCGTCGACCTGGTCGATCAGGCGGGACGTCAGTTCGATGAACTGCCGCTCCTCGTCGGCGGAATGGGCGCTGGCCTGGACATAGAGGTCGGTCAGCACGCGCAGCAAGGTCGGGCGGATATCGACGCCCTCGCGGCGCGAGAGCGTCATCAGCCCGTCGAATCCCGGAAACAATGGAGCTGCAGTCATGTCAGGTGTACGCGACTTCGGTAATCCCTCGCGTCAGGCTACGCAGCGCGCTTTAATGGTTGGTTAAGGAAAACAGCCCGTGAAGGAATTCGATAAAATGCGAGCTTTTCGAACGGAGTAGAGCCGCCGAACCCGTAACTGTACCGTCTGCACAAATTAAGATGCCGTTAACCACGTTCTGTTCTGAATGATGGCGTGTCGCCGGCCAAGTGGTGTCGGCGGCAACCAGAGAGAACGGAATATGGGCACCATCATTGAATTTCCGGCGGATGCGGCTTCGCGACGGCCGGGCTCAGCCATGGATGGCGCTCCACGCGATGGCCTGGGTACCGTGCTGATTCTTCCTGTTGTCCGTATCGAACGCGAAGCCGGCGGAACCGGTGATGGGCGCGGGCCGGAAGAGGGGACGGCGCCCGGTCGCCGTCGCCGTCGGCGCCCCTGAACGACGGACGTTTGCAATGCCGGAAAAGTGCCTCCCGATCCGGACCACCGGGCTTCGGTCACTCCCGGCTCTCATGCTGCTTGTTGTAGGTGCAGCGCTCGGCGGTTGCAGCGGCGGCGATTTCGGCCGCACCCGCGCCGATATGCGTAACGACGACATGCACCGCTGGCTCGGCGCCGAGGCCACGGCCAGCATCGGCCTCAAGCCTTCACACTTCCAACTCACCGAAAACGAACGCCAGCTTCGCGATCTCGCCTATCCCCTGATCGAACCGCCGCATTCGCGGCCGGCCTGGAAGAGCGTGTTCGGCGATTACCAGCCGCTGCCCTCGCCATGGCGGCAGAAGGTGGTGTTCGACCGCACCACCTACGGACGCGCACTGATCGACGAGCCGCACCGCTCGCACACATCGCGTTATCAGCAGTTGATCGAGGACGTTCGCAACGACATCACGAGGTTCGAGCCGTTCTTCGCCTCCGCCATCCGCGTCATAGAACTCGACCGCAAGCGCAGCGCCAGCCTGAAGATGGTGTCGGAATTGTCGCCGCGCGAACAGGCGGATGCGATCGCGCGTATGGAAGAGAACACGCTAATCGTGCAGTGGGTTCAGCAATGCCTGGAGCGGCGTATCTCGTCGTATCGCTGGGCACTGGAGCGGCTGGTGATTCACGCGCCGGACGGTATCGCCGCCGATGCCGACCGTCTGATCGGCGAACTCGCCGCGCAAACAGCCAATCCGCCAGTTGCGGCCCAGCCCGTGATCGGGCGCGCGGTGACGGTGAAGGGGTAGGCGCACACTCTCTATGAGTTATGACTGCGATTCATTCGACACTCTGTCGGCGCACAAATCGAATGCCATCACCGTACGCACCTTACCAAGGTACTCAATCTCTTCGATCTGCTTCCAACCCAGCCTGGCATAGTACGAAGGCAATGTTCCGGACGTATAGAGATGAATGCGTCGAAATCCTAAGTCTGCGGCGTGAGTGACGGCAGCACCAACAAGCGCATTTCCGACACCTCGGCTGCGTGCTTCGTCAGTGACGAACAACTGAGCCATCCAAGGTGAAAATGCGGGACGTATCTTCATCTCGGAAGTGAGCAAGTTAACAGATCCAAGGAAACGTGGGCCGCGCCTAGCCACCAGAACGGCCGGGAGCGGGCTTGAACGAGCTGCGTCAAATAGAAAGCGCTCGTATTCTTCTGTCGAATTGAAGCCAGTGAGAGGACCCCAAAACTTGAACTGCAGCGCGGCGATGGTTGCTGCGAGGCCTGACTCCGCGGTCAGCCGTTCGATTTCAAGATAGTCTTCGTTCATTGAGCGGTGACCCTGCCAAGCTAAGAGGTGCTACCTGATTCCAATTCAGGCGAAGCGCCTTACAATAGCGGGACAAGCTGATACGATGTACCGGATACTTAAGAGGAGTGGCGACTTGGGTGATCAATTGGCGCATTGTCCACCCGGTGCTCAACTGCTTGGTCGGGAATGGCTTGGATTTGACGATACTGGTGAGGTAGCCCTGATTCGCTTCCAGGCTCAGCCTTCGTTCACCAATAGGCATGGAACAATCCAGGGCGGCTTTTTGGCAGCAATGCTGGATTCGGCCACGGGGATCGGCGCGTTGGCGGCGCTTCCCTCAAATCAGACCGTAGTTACGAAGAGTTTGAACACGCGCTTTCTCAGACCCGCAGGTGTGGGACCCATAACGGCCAAGGCAAGGATTGTCGCCCGTACAGATCGCGACCTCATTGTAGAGGCTGATCTTATCGATGCCGAAGGTGTGACAGTTGCTAACGCTACGGCGGAGTTACGAGTCTTCGACACGAAGTAGGGTTCTTTCACCGTGCCGGCAACAGGGGTCTTCAACCAGGTGAATCAGTCTTCCTCACCGATTTGGTGCGGCTCGCTTTGGGCCGTTGCCGCTGCAGTTTCGCGATAAAATTCTGCAGCACCTCCGACGGCGGTCGCGCCGCGCTGTAGGCGAGGCCGACCTCGCGCTTCACGTCGACATCGATCTCGCGCACGGCGACGTCGGAATTGGCGCGCGCCACGCCTTCGGGAACGATGGCAATGCCGACGCCGGCGGCAACGAGCGCCATCGCCCAGTCTTCCGATTCGGCAATCGCCGCGGGCACGCGCGACGGCGATGCAGCGCGACTGAAGAATTCGCTCTGCTCGCAATGGCAGCGATCGACCATGGCGGCGCTGGCGAGATCGGAGGTGCGCAGCCGCTCCTTCAGCGTCAGCGGATGCGACGGCGGCAGGGCTGCGACGTAGCGCTCCACCCAGAGCGGAACGAAATGCTCATCAGCACGCAGCAGGTTTTTGGAGATGATCCGCGCATCCGCGGCATCGTCGACGCCGACGAGCCGCAGCGCGATGTCGGAAGTCCCGGTCAGCGGCTTCAATAGCGCAATGGTTCGCGGACGGTCGAGCGTGCGCATCAGGCCGAGCGTCAGCTCGTTTCGCGTTGCAGGTTTTCGGAACAGGTTTTTCGCAGCGTCCGCCTCGTCGATGATGCGGCGGGCAACGGCGTGGAATTGTTCGGCGGCTTCCGTCGGCGCCACGCCCTTCTTGTGCCGGATGAACAGCGCCGTGCCGAGCTCGGCTTCCAGATTGGTGATGGCGGCCGAGATCGAGGGCTGCGAGATGAAGCAGCGCTTGGCGGCTGCTGTCAGGTTGCGCTCCCTGAACACGGCGGCGAAGTAGCGGAGCTCGCGGATATCCATAGGCCTATCCTATTGATACTATCGGATATCAATATTTTACCTATGAGAGATCGGATGGCAAGCCAGCACCTCGATCCGAGCAGAGGAGCACCCGTATGCGCGTCCATCATCTCAACACCGGCACCATGTGCCCGATCGGCCGGCGTCTGGTGAACGGCACCGGCAGCATTTTCCAGCGGGCACGGATGGTCTGTCATTGCTTGCTGGTCGAGACCCATGACGGGCTGGCGCTGGTCGATACCGGCATCGGATTGGACGACATCGCGAACCCGCCGCGGCTCGGTCCCAAATGGGTCCGGCAGACGACACCGCGGCTTGATCCCGGCCGAGACAGCCGTGCGGCAGGTCGAGGCGCTCGGCTATTCGAAAGGCGACGTGCGGCATCTGCTGCTGACGCATCTCGACCGCGATCATGCCGGCGGCATTTCGGATTTCCCGAATGCGAAGGTGCATGTCCATCGCCGCGAATACGACATGGCGGTGGCGCGGACGGCGCCCGCGCCGAAGGGCCGCTACATCACCGATCAGTGGAAGCACGGTCCGGATTGGGCGTTCTACGGGGAGGGTGGCGAGGATTGGTTCGGTTTCAAGGGCGTGCGCGCGCTCGGCGACCGCGAACCCGATATCCTGATGATCCCGCTGCCCGGCCATACATCAGGTCATTGCGGCATCGCGGTGCGGAGCGGAGACAAATGGCTGCTGCACGCGGGCGATGCGTATTTCTTCCATGCCCAGATGCAGACCCCGCCGCGAATGCCGCTGGTGCTCGGCATGTTTCAGCGCCGTGCCGACATGGATCGCGCCATGCGCATCCAAAACCAGGAGCGCTTGCGGACGCTCAAGGCAAAGCACGGCGATCAAGTAACGATCTTCAACAGCCACGATCCCGTGGATTACGAGCGCTGCCGTTGCGGGCAACACGGGGATGTGTCGCTCACCAGCAGCCCGTGATCAGCGCTTGGGCCGCGGCGCGGGGGGCGGCGCCGGCGGGGGCGGTTCGGGTTGCTTGGCCGGTGGCGGCTCGATCTCCGTGGTGCAACGCGACGCCGCGAGCGCGGCTTGTGCCTGCGTCACATTGTCGTCGCTCCCCTCGTTCTTGCCAAACAGCACTTGCACCACTATCCGCGTGGGGACCTCTATGCTGCCAGAAACGGTATCTCGACCGCCAGCGTGTAGCCGTTGACCATCAGCAGGCCACCCGCGGCACCGACGATGCCGCCGACGATCGCAAGCCAGGGCAGCGTCGCGACGATCGAGACCGAGATCAGCACGATGGCGATCTGCAGAAGAGCTTCGGCATAGTCGAAGTAGGGATCCTGCTTCAGCGCATGGTCGCGCCTGCTCTCGTAGTCCTTGGCCAGCACCATCAATTCCTTCTTGCCCTCCTGCGTCTCGGGCTCGGACTCGTAGCGTGCCGCCGTCTTGCGATAGGCCTCCGCTTTTGCCTTCAGGGCCGTCCTGGCCTCAGCGTTGAGGCTTCCGTCCTGCAGGAACGCCAGTTCGATCGCGTCGGCCGCGAGGTTGTAGTCGGTCTGGCGGATGTTCTTGGCCTGGTAGAAGGCATAGTGGTTCGCGGCATAGATGTTGTTGTTGGTCGCCTCCTTGTCGGCGTTGGCGCCGCCAAGCCCGGTGATGGCCAGCAGCATCGCCAGAATGGCGATGCCGACCGCCGCGCGCTGCTTGAAGCGGTCGTTCGCCTTCTCCTGATCCATCATGTCGGCGGCGTCTTCGGCTTTCATCGATCGGCTCCTCTTCGCTCCTAAAGGGCAGGCACGATAAACAACGGCGTTATGTCACCATCGCGACGCACGAGCACGTTGATTTGTTCCGCAGAATGCGGCAGGCGCGATCGGTCATACGAAGGGATCGGCAATTCCCACGCAGTGATCAAGGCTTACGCAAACGTTCGGATGCTTCAGCGCCGCGCCGACATGGATCGTGCGATGCGCATCGAAAACCAGGAACGGCTACGAACGCTCAAGACAGAGCACGGCGATGCCGTGACGGTCTTCAACAGCCACGATCCCATGGATTGCGAGGGCTGCCGTTGCGGGCAACACGGGGATGTGTTGCTCACCAGCAGCCCGTGATCAGCGCTTGGACCGTGGCGCGGGGGGCGGCGCCGGCGGGGGCGGTTCGGGTTGCTTGGCCGGCGTCGGCTCGGTCTCTACGGCGCAACGCGACGCCGCGAGCGCGGCTTGCGCCTGCGGCATCAGGCCGGGTTCCGGCGCCAAAGCCTTCAGCACGATCAGGCCCGTCGTGGTGGGAGAGTCGATGATCAGCCGGTCGGCAGCGGTGACTTCCTCATCCTCCGGCAATTCGCCGTGTTGCTCCTCCGTCATCAGATCGAGCTCGATCACCTTGCGGCCGGCCGAGCGGTCGTTGATGGCGTAGTAGGCGACTTCGTTGCGGGTATAGAACGACACCGACGTATAGGCCTGACTGACCGGCACCGTCAGCTTGAGCGGTCCCCCCGAGAGGTCGTAGCGGCAGATCGCGACCGCAAAGGCCGGGTCCATGAACGGCATCGGCGCGTTGTTCGGTTCGGCGAGCGGCAGCGCCGTGACGGCGTTCTCTTTGGTCATCGGCGTCAGCCGCGAATAGGCGTCTTGCGTCGCGATGCGCGGCAGCGCGAGCACGCTGACGAGATGCACCACGCCGCCCAGCAGCACGCCTGCGATGATGGTGAATGCCAGCCGGATCATGGGCAGTTCACCGTGGTGATGGCGGGCATCGGGGCGTCGCGCTGCGTGCGCGTCGCAACGCCGACCGGCGTATCGTAAAGCCGCAGCATCAGCGCGTAGCGCTCGATGCCGCCGGTCGGCAGCCAGTTGCCGGCCCGCGAGCGCGCCGCCACCCGGATCTCGAACCCGCCGTCGGAGCCACGGACGATTTCCTGGCTGGTGAAGCCGTAGCGTTGCAGCGAATTGGCGACCAGATGCCCCTTGCGGTCGAACAGCGTCAGCGTCCAGAACCGGGCCGCCGGCGTCACCCCGCTGACGATGACGTCGCAGCGCCCGTCGAGCGGCTTATTCTTGTCGTCGGTGGTGGCCGTGAAGGCGATGCCGTCGCCGGTGCCAACAGGCAATTCGCCGCTGCGGGCAATCGAGGCGCGCGAATAGGGATCGATTTCGGAACTGCCGGCCTTGGGCCGCGCGGTCCAGGCGCCGATTGTGAGCGTGCCGAGATCGGTGCCGCGCGTCGCCGTCAGGTAGGTCGAGCCGAGACCTACGGCCGTGGCAAGCGCCAATGCCAGCAAGGTGATGAAGATCAGCCGCACAGGCCAGTGCTCCGAAATCTCACGGCGTCAGGTTCCGCTTGAACCGGCTTCATCCGAAACCTGAAGCGCTGCTCTTGTTTCGAACATGTCGGGGCGGACGCTTCGCATCTGTTCCGAGGAACGCCGGTTAAGATTCTGCCGGATCATGCCTTTTAATTCTTCCGCTCCGCCGGCGCGGCCCGCTCGCCAGCGGCTGCCACATAGTTCTCCGGGAACGCCAGCGCGCCTGACGTGATCGGCTTGGAGGGCTGCTTCTGGTCGTTGGACGAGGTCTTGCCCGCGGCCCTCCCGGCCTCGTCGAGCAGTTTCTCGACGCGCACCAGAATATCCGCGCCGCGCTTGGTCAATACTGGCGGCGGCCCCGGCTTGGTATCCAGCACCCGTGCCGCGCCATTGGCCGCGGCGCTGGCGGATTGGGTGGGCTGGGGCTGCTTCGTGCCCATGCCGTAGCCTGGGATCTCCTTCACCTCGACGCCCTGATGCGCGACGACCATGATGTCGTGCCAGGTTTGTGCCGGAAGCGAGCCGCCGGTCATGCGGTTGGTGGGCGAGTAGTCGTCATTGCCGTACCAGACCGCGCAGGTGAAGTTGCCGGTGAAACCGACGAACCAGGCGTCGCGGTAGGCGTTGGTGGTGCCGGTCTTGCCCGCGGTCGGGATGCCGTCGATCGCGGCGCGGCGGGCGGTGCCTTCGCTGACGACATGGCTCATCATTTCCGACATGTCGGCGGCGACGGAGGCGGGAATGGCTTGCACCGGCTTCTTGCCGTCGCGGTCGAAGCGCCAGACCAGGTCGCCGGCGCCGGTGCGCACTTCCAGCACCGCGTGAGGCTTCACCGCTTTGCCCTTGTTCGGGAAGGTCGCGTAGGCGACCGCGTGTTCGAGCACGGTGACTTCGTCGGAGCCGATGGGCATCGAGGGCGTATCGGGCAGGGGCGCCGTGAGGCCGAACCGGCGTGCCACCTCGGTAATCTTGGCACGCCCAGCCTTGGCCGGGTTCGCCACCTTGCCGCCGAGCGCAATCGACAGCTTCACCGGCACGACGTTGATCGAGCGGGTGATCGCCTGGGTCAGCGTCACCGAGCCGGAATAGGAGTGGCCATAATTCTGCGGGCACCAGTTGCCGATGCAGACCGGGCCGTCGACCACTTTCGAGTTCGGGGTGTAGCCGTTCATGAGCGCCGTCGCATAGACATAGGGCTTGAACGAGGAGCCCGGCTGCCGGTAGGCGTCGGTCGCGCGGTTGAACTGGCTCGCGCCATAGTCGCGTCCGCCCACCATGGCGCGGACGCCGCCATCGAGGTCGGCAACCACGACGGATGCCTGCGTCGCGTGGTAGTCGCGGCCGAACTGGCGGAGCTGGTTTTCAACCGTTTCCTCGGCGGCGCGCTGCACGTTGATGTCGATCGAGGTACGGACCACGAAGACGCGCTCGGTGTAGGATTTCGGGAAGGTATCGACCAGCCTGCGCATTTCCTCAAAGGCGTAGTCGAGATAGTAGTTCGGCGAGTTTTCGTCGCGGCGGTCGACGGCGAAGGCCGGGTTGCGCCGGGCGCCGAACACCTGGCCTTCGGTCATGAAGCCGGCATCGACGAGGTTGTCGAGCACGATGTTGGCGCGGGCGCGGGCGGCGGGCAGGTTGATGTGCGGGGCGTATTTGGTCGGCGCCTTGAACAGCCCGGCCAGCATCGCCGATTCCGCCAAAGTGACGTCGCGCGCCGACTTGTTGAAGTAGAAATGCGCCGCGCCGTCGACGCCGAACGTGCCGCCGCCCATATAGGCGCGGTCCAGATATAGCTTCAGGATTTCGTTTTTGGTCAGCCGCGTCTCGAGCCAAATCGCAAGGAAAGCTTCCTTCACCTTGCGCTCGATGGTGCGCTCGTTGCTCAGGAACAGGTTCTTCGCCAATTGCTGCGTGATCGAAGAACCGCCCTGGCGCACGCCGCCGGCCTGCGCGTTGGTCACAAGCGCGCGCGCGGTACCGGGGAAGTCGATGCCGAAATGGTCGTAGAAGCGGCGGTCTTCGGTCGCGAGCGTCGCCTTGATCAGATTGTCCGGAAAATCTTCCAGAGGGATCGAGTCGTTATGCTTGATGCCGCGGTTGCCGATCGGGTTGCCGTAGCGGTCGAGGAACTGCACCGCGAGATCGGATTTCTTCAGCCAGTCGTCGTCGGCGGTCTCGCGAAACGCAGGGATCGCCAGCGCCAGCATCACGATCAGGCCACCAAGGCCGATGGTGGCGGCTTCCGAAAATGGCTCGATGAATACCCAGCGCTTCCAGCGGCCGACATAGAAGCGGTCCATGAAGGTGGAGTAGCGCTCGTACAGCTCGCGCAGGCCCTTGCCCGACGAGAACAGCGTCGAGTCGATACGCGCATCCAGATCCAGAAGGAAGTTCCGGATCTTCTGCTTCAATTCTGGAGGTACGATCTGGCGCACCGGGGCCCTTGATCTGTTCTGGTCGCGTCCGGCGGGGCCGGTCGAGACGTCTTGCTTGGACGTTGCGGCAAACCCAAGGCGCTTTTACGGCCTCGGGGACTCGCCATTGTTCTATCCGAGCGGGGGCTATAAACCAATGCTCTCGCTCACCATTTTGACGGTCAGGCCTAACGCTGCCGTTGGCTTTTGGCTCCGTAGTGAGCCCCGCTTGCGCTTCCGTTGCCGGACCTCCTAGAAGGGCCGCAGCCGACCGACCCGAGAAAACGATTGATTGCATGACCGCGCCGCGCAAATCGCCTTCCGGCCAGGAGGGTTTCTTCTGGAAAACCAAGACGTTGGAGGAGATGTCCAACGCCGAATGGGAAAGCCTGTGCGATGGTTGCGCGCGCTGCTGCCTGGAAAAGCTCGAAGACGAGGATACCGGGAAAATCTACTTTACCCATGTTTCCTGCAAGCTGCTCGATTCCGGCCTGTGCACCTGCAAGGACTACCAGAACCGTTCCGACAAGGTTCCGGATTGTGTCCGCCTGACGCCCGAGAACGTCCGCACCCTGACCTGGCTTCCACCGAGCTGCGGCTACAAGCTGGTCGCCGAGGGACGCGATCTCTATTGGTGGCATCCGCTGATCTCGGGCGATCCCAATACCGTGCATGAAGCCGGCGTTTCGGTGCGCGGGCGAGTCGAGGGCACCGAGGACGAGATCCCCGACGAAGAGCTCGAGGACCACATCGTGCAATGGCCGGCCTTGTTGCCGAAGCGGGCGCGGCTCAAGAAGCGGCCCAAAGCCTGACCCTCCCGCCCTGATCGATCACGGAAACGCGACGATATTCTCGCGGGATGCACCCATGCGCACGAGGCGCTGCCCCGAGAGGAATTTGCCCTCTAAGGTGCTCGCTATATGGCGAATCCATCTCGGCGGCTTTGGTCGCGCAGAACAATATTACGTCCGACATGAACCAGCACCAGCGGCAGGGCCGTGAACCTGCCGACCAGACGACATTGCCCGACGATATCGGCGGCGAGCTTTCGCGCATCACGACAGAGGTCATCGAGGTCAGCGACGCGCCGCCGCTCGCGCCGCCCGCGCCGCTGACCCAGGACGAGGTCCGCACCATCCTGATGAGCCTGCTGCTGACGATGTTCCTGGCGGCGCTCGACCAGACCATCGTGGCGACGGCGCTGCCAACCATCGGCCGCCAGTTCAACGACGTCAGCAATCTATCCTGGGTCATCACCGCCTATCTCCTGGCCTCGACCGCGGTTGCACCCGTGTTCGGCACGCTGAGCGACATCTACGGCCGCCGCGTCATGATCACGGTTTCGCTTGCCCTGTTCACGGTCGGCTCGATTCTTTGCGCGGTGGCGCCGAACATGCCGGTATTGATCGTTGCGCGCGGCCTGCAGGGGCTTGGCGGCGGCGGCATCATGCCGGTCGTGCAGACCGTGATCTCCGACGTGGTTAGCCCACGCGAGCGCGGCAAGTATCAGGCCTATTTCAGCGGCGTCTGGATGGCGGCTGGGCTGATGGGCCCTGTGCTCGGCGGCGTGTTCGCCGAGCATCTGCACTGGTCGATGATCTTCTGGATCAACGTGCCGCTTGCGGTCGGCGCGATGTTTCTGCTGCTGCCGAAGATGGGCAAGATCCCGGTGTTCCACCGCCGCCGCAAGGTCGACTGGCTCGGCGGCGTGCTGCTGATGGCGTCAGCCGTCGTGGTCATGCTGGTGCTCACCTGGGGCGGCAACCGTTATGCCTGGCTGTCGCCCGCGATCATGGCCATGATCGGCGCTTCGGTGGCGCTGGCGCTCGCCTTTGTCTGGCACGCGCGCAATGCCGAAGAGCCGTTCCTGCCGCTGCCGCTTCTCGGCGGAACAGTGGTGCCTTACGCCATGGTGGCGGGCGCCTGCGCGCTCGGCGCCATCACCGGGCTGACCGTGCATCTGCCGCTGTATTACGAGGTCGTCTATCATTTGACCGCGAGCGAAGCGGGGCTTGCGCTGATTCCGCTCGCCGCGATCTCCACCTGTGGTGCCGCGATCGCCGGACGGACCATGGCGCGCGCCAAGCACTACAAGCGTGTGGCCATCGTGGGCACTTCGGCGGCGGCGATCTTCGGTATGGTGCTGACCGTGACGACGCTGCCGCTGTGGGGCTTGCTGATCGTCCTGTCGCTGTTCGCGCTTGGGCTTGGCACGACGTTCCCGGTCAGCGTGGTCTCGCTGCAGAACGCGGTGGCGCGCCCGCAGATCGGCACCGTCACCGGGGCGATGAACTTCTTCCGGGCGCTGATGTCGTCGTTCACGGTCGCTGCCTTCAGCGCGATCCTCTTGATGGCGCTGGGCGCCGGTATCTCGCTCGGCGAACACCGGGGACCGGCGAATGCGATACCAATAGCCGACATGATCACCGCATTCCGCTACGTGTTCGGCGCCGCCGCCGCGCTCCTGGCCTGCGCCGCGCTTTGCATTGTTGCGATGGAGGAGCGGCCGCTGGCCGGCCCGTCGACACCGGCGGAGATGGCGGAGTAGGGCGGCTATTCGATTTGCATGCGGGAGCCCTTCGCGCCGTTCAGCAATCGCTTGAGGTGAAAGTTGGCCAGGGGATCCTCGGCATGCGAGCCGACAAGTGCAGCAAAGGCCGGCATTGCATTGCTATCCCCAGCCTCAAGCTTGGCGAAGGCTTCGCCATACTGCGATGTCGACGGCGTCCCGAAACTCGCAGCCGACAATGGCTCGTAGGCGCGCAATGGTTCGCTGCGCCCACGCAACACCAGATCGCCGATCGGCCGGCCCCTGAAATTCTCCACCCCGTTTACAACCGTCGCGCTGACGCAGATGCGTGTGCCGAGAAACTTGTTCGCCGCTTCAAGCCGCGCCGCCGTGTTGATGGTATCGCCGTAAGCCGTATAGTCAAAGAAGCGGCTGCCCCCGAAATTGCCGACCAGCGCAGATCCGGCATGAACGCCGATGCGGGTCGCGCCGAAATTCACGCCTTTCGCTTTCCACCGCTCGCGAAACGCTTCCGCCCATTCGTCAAGCTCCTGCGCGCAGGCGACGGCGCGCATCGCATAGTCGGGCTGATCGCTGGGTGCATTGAACAGAACCTCGATCGCATCGCCGATCACCTTTGCCACGGTTCCCTCATGGGCGAAGACGACATCGGTCATTCCGGTCACATATTCGTTGAGTAGCTCGCCGAGGAGTTCGGGCGCGGCAGTCTCAACGAGCGAGGTGAAGCCGGTTATGTCGGTGAAGATGACTGCAACGTCGCGCCAGGTCACCTCTGTGCTGTCGCCCACGCCGGCCGCAAGCCGCTTGGCGAGTTCGGGCGAGAAATAACGGGAGAGCGAGGCATGGGCGCGCTCGGCTTCCGCCTGGCGACGACGTGCCTCGCGCAGCACTTCGATGTGCCGCAGGGTCTTGTCGATCGTCGCTTCCAGATCGGCGAAATCGATCGGCTTGGTGACAAAGTCGAACGCGCCGCGGTTCATCGCGGTGCGGATGTTGCTCATGTCGCCGTAAGCCGAGACGATGATGGTCGATTTCTTGTCTTCGGATTCCTGCAGCTTGGCGAGCAGCGACAGACCGTCCATTCGCGGCATGTTGATGTCGGAGACCACCAGATCGACGTGCGGATGCGCCTCGAGCGACTGCAACGCCTCGAGCCCGTCACGCGCAAACATGAAGCTGACTGAACCCTCGCGAACCTGCCGCCGGAATTTTTGGAGGATCAATGCCTCCAGATCCGGCTCATCGTCGACCACGAGGATGGTTGCAGTCATGCGGCTTGCTCGACCCTGGCATCGATCTCCCGACGCAGCGTCACGAAGTCGATCGGTTTGGTCAGAAGGCCAGTCGCGCCGTTCTCAAGCGCCTTGCGCTTTGTTTCGGCGTCGCCATAGGCCGTGATCATGATGACCGGCACCTCGGGCCGCATCTCCTTGACCTTCGGCAGCATCTCCAGGCCGGTCATCCCAGGCATATTGATGTCCGACAGGATCAGGATCAGCGAATGCTCGGTGTTCGAGCCGACGCGCGCCAGGGCATCCGGCGCCGAATTGGCGAAGTCCATGATGAACCGCTGTGCGCGCAGGTCACGTCGGAATTGCTGCCGGAACAACGCTTCGATGTCGGGCTCATCATCGACAACCAGAACCAGAACACTCACGGCTATCCTCTGGATTTTTCTGCAAAATTGCTTGTTCGCGGCAACACGATGCGGAATTCGGTGAAATGGCCTTGTTCAGTATTCACGTCAATTGTGCCGCCATGTTGTTTCGCGATGATGTCGTGGCTCATGGATAGGCCCAGGCCGGTCCCTTCGCCGGCCGGTTTGGTGGTGAAGAAGGGATCAAACATCTTCTCTCTCACATCCGGTGATATGCCGGCACCGTTGTCGCGGATGCGGATTTCGACGGCGTCCCCCAGGTTCTTCGTGCTCGCCCGCAGCGTCGGCTCAAAACCAGGCTCCCCAGCCTCCTTGCTGCGCTTGGTCACGGCGTAGAATCCGTTGGAAACCAGGTTAAGAAGCACGCGGGTAATCTCCTGCGGGAACAGATCGACCCGGCCCGCGGCGGGATCGAAGTCGCGCTCCAGCGTCACGTTGAAGCCGGGTTTTTCGGCGCGGGCGCCGTGATAGGCAAGGTTGAGACTCTCGTCGACCAGCGCATTGATGTCGGACGGGCGGTGCTCGCCGCCGCCCTCGCGCGAATGCAGCAGCATGTTCTTAACGATGGAATCGGCGCGCCTGCCGTGCTGCACGATCTTTTCAAGGTTGCCCATTAAGAGCCCTGTCAACTCGTCGACTTCCGCACGGATTTTCTCGCCGACTTCGGCTTGCTTGAGCGCATCGTTCAACTCCTCGGTCAACTCGGTCGAAACGGCCGCGAAATTGTTGACGAAGTTCAGCGGGTTCTTGATCTCGTGCGCGATGCCCGCGGTAAGCTGGCCGAGCGAGGCAAGCTTTTCGGTTTGCACCAGCCGGTCCTGCGCGGTGCGGAGGTCGTCAAGGGATTTGGACAGCTCGCGCGTGCGTTCCTGCACCTGTTCGAACAGGCGTACGTTGCCAATCGCGATCACCGCCTGGTCGGCGAAGGTCTGTAACAGGGCGATCTGCTTGTCGGTGAATGGGTTGACCTCCGTGCGACGAAGAATGATGGCGCCGATCGCTTCGCCCTCGCGCAACATTGGCACACTAAGGATGGTACGATGCCCGTGCCGACGCGCGCTTTCCTGTCCTTCGGGAAATGCGTCACCTTCGGCGGAAAGGTAGTCGTGGATATGAATCGGTTTCTTCTCGATCACGGCGAGCCCTGCCGTCCAGTTCCGGCTAATCGGCCAAGTCTGCGGATTCACTGAAATCGGGCCGTGGTGCGAGCCCAGATCAAGCGAGTCCCCGTTTCTCAGCCGTACCGTGGCGTCATATGCACCGCAAAGCTCGCAGGCGCTTTCCACGATTGCTCGTAGCACCGGTTTGACGTCGGTCGGCGAAGCGGCGATCACGCGCAGGATATTGGCGCTGCCGGTCTGATAGGTCAGGGCTTCCGATAGCTCGCGCGTGCGCTCCTGCACCTGCTCGAACAGCCTCACATTGCCAATCGCGATCACCGCCTGGTCGGCGAAGGTCTGTAACAGGGCGATCTGCTTGTCGGTGAATGGGTGCACCTCGGTACGCCTGAGCAGGATCGCGCCGATGCTCTCGTTCTCGCGCAGCATCGGTGCGCTCAAGATGCTGCGGATGCCCTCGCTGTGCGATAGCTCCCGCGCTTCAGGAAACTCAGCGCCTTCCTGCGAAAACACGTCGCCTACATGTACCGGCTCCTTGTCGATAACCGAACGTCCGGCGACATAGCTGCGGTTGATCGCGCGCTTCTCACCAAAAATCACCGGTATCGGGCCATGATGTGCCTTGTAACTGAGGTGATCTCCTTCTTTGAGGTACACGACGGCATCGTTGGCGTCGCAGAGCTCGCAGGCGCTTTCGACAATCGCATTGAGCGTCGGCCCGACATCGGTCGGGGAGGACGCAATGACCTTCAGAATGTTCGCACTGCCCGTTTGGTAGGTCAGCGCCTCTTCGAGGTCGCGCGTCTTGGCCTGCACCTCGTCGAACAGCCCGACATTCTTGATCGCGATCACGGCCTGGTCGGCGAACATCTGCAGCAGGCGGGTATGCTGCTCGCCGAACGGGCCGGGCGCCACCCGCGTGACCGTGATAATGCCGGCGGGCTCACCGTCATTCATCAGCGGTGCGAACAACATGCTGCGATAGCCGCGCGCCCGCGCAATGTCGCGCGCCGCCGGTTCGCGTTCGGTATCAGGCAATTCCGCCGGCGCGCCTTCACGCGTCAGGTGGTAGGGCGGAAACTTGTCGAGGGGAGCCGGGAATGAGGCTTGCAGGACGGCATCGCCGACCGCGTCGGTCGGCGTATAGGCAGCCAGATGGATCTTGCCATCGATATAGCGGAACACCGCGGCCGAAAAACCGCCGATCAGGCGGTTGGCGCTGTCTGCAATGGCATCGAACACCGGCTGCACGTCGGAGGGCGACGAAGCGATGACTTTCAAAATGTCGGCGGTCGCGGTCTGCCGCTCGAGTGCCTCCTGCGTCTCGTTGAACAGCCGCGTGTTCTCGATTGCGATCACCGCCTGGTCGGCGAAGGTCTGCAGCAATTGAACGTGGTGGGGCGCGAAGGCGCCGGGCTCGGCGCGGGTGACGCTGATGATGCCAACGGGCGAGCCCTGGTTCATCAGCGGCGCGAACAGTACGCTGCGGAAGCCGCGCAGCCGGGCCAATTCCCGGTTCTTGGGCGGCACGGCTTCGGCCTCGGTGTCCGGGAATTGGATCGTTTCGCCATTGCGTACCAGCGCAAACGTTGGGAATTCGGCCAGAGGCCGGGGGAACGATGATTTCAGCGCTTCATCGGCTTCGGGATTGATGGGGGTGTAGGCGACAAGATGCAGCTCGTCGCCAATGAAGCGCAGCACCGTAGTCGAGAATCCCCCGAGCAGGCGCTTCGCGCTCGCGGCGATGGCGTCGAAAACCGGTTGCACGTCCGAAGGCGAGGAGGCGATCACCTTGAGGATGTCGGCGGTCGCGGTCTGCCGTTCCAGCGCCTCGCGGGCGTCGTTGACCAGCCGTGCGTTCTGGATTGCAATGACCGCCTGGTCAGCGAAACTGTTCAGCAGTTCGCACTCCCGGTCCGTAAACGGCACCATCGAGGTACGGCCCACGAAAATCGTGCCGATTGCCTGGTCTTTCCAGAGCATGGGTGCAATGGCCATCGAATAGTTTTGCCCGATGCTGCGAGCGGTCTCGCGCAGGTCGATCGGCACGTCCGGATCGTTCTGGACGTCGGCAGAACGCACCAGGCGTCGCTCGCGAATCGCAAGCTCGCTTGCCGTTCCTTCAACCGGAATTGGAAACCGCTCGCGCGCCGCCTCGGCGTTTGCCCCGCGCGCGGCGGTAATTTGCAACAGGCCTTCTTCGCTGGCGAGAAAAATCAGGCTCTCCTCACTGTCAAAAAGATGCTTGATGCTGGAGAGGATGCTTTCGAATACCGGTTTGGTATCGGCCACCGAACTGCTGATGACACTAAGAATGCCGGCGGAAGCCTTCTGCTGCTCACGCGCGAGGTTCAGTTCTCGACGCAGATTCGCATTCTCGATCTCGAGCTCGACCTGGCGTGCCTTCGCCTCGTTGCGTTCGGCGCGGGCGGATTCGAGGCGCGACTCCATCTCGGTGATAGCTGATTCCAGCTCATCGATCGCGACCGACCTGTTCTCGGGAAGCATCGCCATTCCAACTGTCCATGCCCGGAGCGCGGCGCATGACCGATTGGTCCCTCACGCCGCGGTTCCAACCGGATTATTTCATCCTGGAAGCGTTAGAGCCAGCGCTCATGGAGGTCTAAAGGTGGCCTTTCGGCGACCATCGGGAATGAGCGGCGCGATCCACTCGAATCCGTCATACACGCCTGCTGCCGGGCGGTGATGTCCTCATGAAAGAGCGGCCGCTCGCCGGCCCGGCGGAGTAAGGCGTTACGGCGGCCGCCGAGCCTCCTCTACTTTGCATGGGGTTGTTTTCGAGATTTTGTTTGGGCCCCTCCGGTGCACTGCCGAAGCCCGGCTTCGATGATGGTAACGCGTGGCATCGGCGAGGCGGTTGCTCGGGCCTCAAGTCCCCGGTCGCGACACCTCGGTCTCCTTGCTGGTGATGAACTCCAGCAGCACGGGCACGCCTTCTTGCGTCTTCTGGATACCGCGCTTGATGGCGGGGATGATGTCTTCCGGCCTCAACACCCGCTCGCCATAGCCGCCGAACGCGCGCGCCATCGCGGCGTAGTCGCCGGAAATGTCGGTGGAGCGGTATTTCTCGGTCGAGATCGGCATCACCTTCAATTCGATCGCCATGGAAAAATTGTTCAGCAGGATCGACATGATCGGGATGCGTTCGCGCACCGCGGTTTCGAAATCCATGCCGGTGAAGCCGATCGCGGCGTCGCCCCAGACGTTGATGCAGAGCTTGTCGGGTTTTGCCAGCTTGGCGCCCATCGCAAGGCCAAGGCCGTAGCCGAGCTGCGTGGTCTTGCCCCAGCCGATATAGGACAGAGGCTCGACCGATTTCCAGAACGGCGAGAGCTGGTCGCGCGGGCTGCCGGCGTCGTGGGTGATGATGGTGTTGTTGATGTCGACAGTGTGCTGCAGGTCCCACAGCACGCGATAGGGGCTCAGCGGCGCCTCGTTATGCGTCAGCTTCGGCATCCATTTCGCCAGCCACTCCTTGTGAGAGGCGGCGATCTCGGCGGCGACCGCGGTTGCATCCCGATCGGACGTAACGGTCTTGCCGATCTCTTCCAGCAAGGCATCGAGGACCAGGGCGGCATCGCCGACCAGACCGATTTTGGCCTCGACATCCTTGTTGAGATGGTTGGGATCGAGCGTCGAATGAATGATGGTCTTGCCCTTCGGCATGGCGATGCCGAACGAGGTTTCGGTGAACGAGCAGCCGATGCCGAAGATCACGTCGGCGTCGCCCAAGAATTTCGGCACCGCGCGTGGCACGGCGAGGCCGCCCGAGCCCAGCGATAGCGGATGCGTCTCCGGAAACGACGACTTGCCGCCAAGGCTGGTCGTGACGGGAATGGCGAGGCGCTCGGCCAGCCGTCGGAGCTGCGGCCAGGCCTTTGCGTAATGCACGCCCTGACCGGCATAGATCACCGGCCGTTTCGCTGCGACGAGGAGGGCCGCCGCTTCCTTTACATGCACGGGGTCTGCACCGTAGCGGGTGCGCAGCACCGGCGTATAGTTGAGAGGCTCCGGCACTTCCTCGTTCCACATATCGGCGGGAATTTCGACAATGACCGGTCCCCCGCGGCCGTTCTTCAATTTGGTGAACGCTCTCCGGAAGATGTTGCAGACTTCTGCCGCGATGTTGATCGGCTCGGACGACTTCGAGAACGCCTTCATCGCCTGGCTGGAATTGAAGTTCGGGTCGATATTGGCAAGTCTTCGCGCGTAGCCCATCGGCAGCACCAGCACGGGGACGGATTCACCGTAACATTGCGCCACGCCGCCCATCGCGTTCTCGGCGCCGGGCCCGTGCTGCATGCAGAACGCGCCGATCGAGCGGCCCGAGGTAACGCGCGAGATCGCATCCGCCATGTGAACGCCGATGCGTTCCTGCCGCACCATCACCGGGCGGATATCGGCATTGGCGGCATATTCGATGAGATGATTGACCGGATAGCCGCAGAGGATTTCGATTCCCTCGCGCTTCATGATTTCTGCGATGGCGGCGCCGAGTTTCATGACGGTCTCTCCCCCTGGATGCAGGCCGGCTTGGGTCCGGCCGATTTGCGACAGTAGGAACAGGATTTCCGCGCGCGGTAAAGCGAAGCGGCACGTGCGCGCGGAAGTGCTGATATGCGTTTCGTAACCTTTGGCCGCGATCGACCGTCAACAGGGTGAGAACGTTGTTGCTATAAGCGCGGCTTATCTGACTGAAAAAGTATCGTCTGACCTGCGGTTCGATCCCACTGCGTTGCGAAAACATCACAGCCGCGGCCCAAGTGAAGCGGCATCACGGGCTTGTCATTCACAGTAAGGATTTTTGGATTACCAGTGCAGCATGCAACTGCATGAATCGCAGGAGAGTTTAAAATGATTGGGGCGCGCACACTCATTCTCGGCTCAGCGGCAAGTCTGATGGTCCTGAGCGGCGCACAGGCGGCCGACCTTCCGGTCAAGGCCAAGGCAGTCGAATACGTAAGGATCTGTTCGCTTTACGGCGCCGGCTTCTTCTACATCCCGGGTACCGATACCTGCATCAAGATCGGCGGTTACCTGCGTGCGGACGTGACCTTCAATGGCGGGGCTCACGGTACGCCGGCCTGGAGCGGCGATCTCGGCCAGCAAAACCGCTATCGCGATTATTTCGTCGCCCGCTCCCGTATGGCGCTGACGGTCGACACCCGCACCGCGACCGAGTATGGCGTGGTCCGCACCTTCGGCCAGGGCGACTTCCAGTTCAACAATATCGGTGGCGGCAGCGCCAATCCGACTCTGCCATTCAGTTCGAATTCGCTGTCGACCGCCGGCGGCGGCTATGTCGCAGTCGAATACCTCTTCATTCAGTTCGCCGGTTTCACCTTCGGTAAGTCCGCATCGGCCTATTCCACGCCGTGGCAGGGGTTCCCGGGCAACATCAACTCCAACTTGCTCGGCGGTCAGAATACCGACACCGGCGTCAACAACATCCAGTACACCGCCGAGTTCGGCAACGGCGTATCGGCCTCGATCGGTCTCGACGACCCGACCGTGTGGGAGCGCACTGCCGTCTATAATCTGAGCATCCCCAGCGCGATCGGCGCCAACGGAACTGGGTCGAATGCCTATGCCGGCGTGCACGCTCCGGACATCGTCGGCAGAATCCGTGTCGATCAGGCCTGGGGTCTGTTCCAGCTTTCGGCTGCCGCGCATGAGGTGAACGGCTCGTACAACACCTTGGGCGCCGGCGCTGCCCCGAACGCGCTTTCCGAAATCAGCGGCCACCCCGAGAGCAAGTGGGGCGGCGCGGTGATGGCGGCGTTGCAGATCAAGAACATTCCGACCGGTGCAGGCGACGACATCAAGCTCGACGTTTCCTACGCCAAGGGCGCCACCAAGTACGTCATCTCCACCAGCGGCTCCTCACCGAATTTTGCGATGTTCGGCGATAGCGGCTTCGGCTATCAGAGCGTCGGCTTCGGCGCGACCACCGACGGCGTCTACTTCCCGGGCGCGGCCGGCACTGGCGGTATCGCTTTGACGACGGCCTGGGGCGTCCGCGGAGCATTCAATCACAACTGGAATCCGTACTGGTCGACCAGCCTGTTCGGCAGCTATGCCGCCGTCAGGTATGACGGCGGAGCCGACGACAACCTGCTAGGTGCGGGAACCACGACGGCCAAGGGCGCTTATTGCAACGCTTTCGCCGCGAGCCACGCCGGCCAGACGGGTGTTGCCTCCGCGGCTGGCACCTATAGCTGTAACCCCGACTTCAACGTCTCGCAGCTCGGCGTCGTGACCCGCTGGACCCCGGTCAAGAACCTGACCTTCTCGGGCGAAGTCCAGTGGTTCCACCTCGATCAGAAGATGTCGGGCTCTTCGGTTTTCACGGCGACCGCGCCGAAGCCGAACGCGCTGTACGAGTTCAAGGATCAGGACACCGTCCTGCTCCAGTTCCGTGCCCAGCGTAACTTCTGAGAACGATTCTCGGACCGGGCTCCTGCCCGGTCCGAGTTCAACTCAACGCCATGGCGGGCGGGGTGACTGCCTCGCTTCGCTGCGGCGGCCGAACATCGACGCAATCAGCTCGAGTACCTCATCCAAGATAGCGTAGTTCACGGCCGCCGAGATGTCGGCGACGCGCCGCTCCTCGGTCTCGTCGTGCAAGAGACCGATGTAATTCCTTCCCGCTTCGCGCTTCTGCGCAATCATGTGCGCTCACTCCGCAAGACGCCGGTCGGGCGAGGGTGGCCGGTCGGCACACAATCGCTGGTAAATTTTCCGTACCGTATGATTCCGGGGCGGGATTCCTCATCAGTCTTAATCAGTCGTTCATTCTGTTCCGCAAGGCCTCTTCAACCGTTCCGACCTAGAGTTTAAGCAGTACGGCGCGGGAGAATTTCGGGGAGCGTCGACAGGAGTTTGTCCATGCGTCGATTACTGGAACGATTTGTCGACGATGAATGCGGTGCTACCGCCATCGAATATTGCCTCATTGCGACCGGCATCAGCATCGTGATCGTCACCGCCGTCAACGGCGTCGGTATCGCGCTCGGCACGAAATTCAACGACATCAGCACCTCGCTCAAGTAGCGGCAAGGCCGCACAGACACATGCTGGAACTGCTGTTTGGGCCGCTGTTGGTGTCCTGGGGGCCGCCAATTCTAGCCTACGTCCAGCAAAATCCGTGGCGCGTGTTCTCCGCGATATTGGTCGCAGCCTTGTTGATCGATTGGATGGTCAACGACCGGTCGTCTGGTGGTTGCGATGGCGGGTTGGACTTTGGCAGTGGGGACGGGGACGGCGGCGGGGATTGAAACCGGCGCTATTTGTCTTTTGGGTCCGCATTGAGGGCCCGCAGCATCGCGATCCGCGCGAACATCAGCCAGCCGCCGCCGGTCTCGGCCGCGTTGATCAGATTTTCCACCGCGACCTGCCAGTGCGCCTCGTGCTGCACTTCTTCCGGCAATGTCATGACATAGTCGGCGGCCTGCTGCAGCGTCGCGAGCTTACGGCCGCCGCGAAGCGGTATCGGATCATCGAACGGGGTCGACCACGGCATCGCGCGCTAGATGGTGCTATCTATCGCGCTCCTTACCCGATCATCCGGCCTTCTTGGTGCGGGCGGCGGTACGCGCCGGCTTTTCCGCCTTCTTCGGCGCTTCCTTCGCCGTCTCCTTGGCGGCGCGCTTTCCGCTACCGCTGATCGGCAACAGCATCTCGCGCTGGCCGGCGGCGGCCTTCTTCGGCTTCTTGCCCTTGGTCTTGGCGGCGGCAGGGGCGGCCTGCTGTTCGCTGGCAAGGCTGCGCTTGAGCGCATCCATCAGATTGATGACGTTGCCGCTGGTCTTCGGCGCCGCCTTGGCCTTCGTGCTCAGGCCGTTGCGCTTCTGGTTGATGAGATCGATCAGCGCCTGCTCGTAGCGGTCCTCGAACTGCTCGGGTTCGAATGAGGCGGATTTCTGCTCGACGATATGTCTTGCCAGATCAAGCATATCCTTGGTGATCTTCACGTCCTGGATATCGTCGAAATATTCCTGCTCGTTGCGCACTTCATAGGGGTAGCGCAGCAGCGTTCCCATCAGCCCCTTCTCAAGCGGCTCCAGCGCGATGATGTGCTCGCGGTTGGTCAGTACCACGCGGCCGATCGCGACCTTGTCCATGCTACGGATGGTTTCACGGATCACCGCAAACGCATCGTGGCCGACCTTGCCGTCCGGCACCAGATAATAGGGGCGGATCAGATAGCGGCCGTCGATATCGGATTTCGGAACGAATTCGTCGATCTCGATGGTGCGGGTCGATTCCAGCGCGATGTCGTCTAGCTCATCCTTCGACACTTCGATGTAGGTGTCGGTATCGATCTTGTAGCCCTTCATGATGTCTTCGCTGGCGACTTCCTCACCGGTCTCGGCATCGACCTTGGCGTATTTGATGCGGTGGCCGGTCTTGCGGTTGATCTGGTTGAACGAGACCTTCTCGGTGTCCGACGTCGCCGGATAGAGGGCGACCGGACAGGTCACGAGCGACAGGCGCAGAAAACCCTTCCAATTGGCGCGGGGGGCCATGGGGATACTCCGAAAACGCAACAGACGACCGGCAAGAATACCATCGGATGTCCCTGTCTCAAACATGCCGGGCTGCGGAATCTCGGAACGGCGTTAACCGTCGAGGGGCCCGTTCTGCGGCAGGCCTGCGACCTTTTGAACATGGCGGCCGCGCGACACGGCCCAAGCACCCGGAACATCACTTTCGATCGTGCGTTGCTTTCACAGCCGATGTCGGAGCATTCGCTGACATTACAGGCACTTACTCGAAGAGGTCCCCATGGCAACGAAACGACATGGCCAGATCGTCGAAACCCCGACCGAGGCGCGCCAAGCCGAACCCGGTCCGTCCGTGCTTGCGCTCCTGACAGTATCGACCGGGCTCGCGATTCTGATCCTTGGCATCGTCTGGTTCATATTCTTCCGCACGTAAGGGACTGACCGAGGCTGCGCGACCAGGATCCGCGCGGCTGAGACGTGGGTCCCGCTTTTTTCGGGAGTCGTTGCCATAAGCAACCTGCCGGCCCCTTGGGGCATCCGATCGGGCATGTTAGGCGTTTGGCCTGCGGTTTGCGGGCGCACCCGGGGCCGCAGAAAGCGTCATGACGAAAAAGTCGCACTGCCGGTGTGCCTCGTTCATGGCCCGTTCACCCCGCTGAGCCTCATCATGAGAACTGATATTGTAGGGCTCACTATTGGAGGCCAGCTTGCGCCTGCTTGTTGTTGAGGACGATCCGGATCTCAACCGTCAGCTTACGACGGCTTTGACGGATGCCGGTTATGTGGTTGATCGCGCGTTCGACGGCGAGGAGGGGCACTATCTGGGCGACAGCGAGCCTTATGACGCCGTCGTGCTCGACATCGGGCTGCCGAAGATGGACGGCATCTCGGTCCTGGAGGCGTGGCGCCGCAACGGCCGTGCCATGCCGGTCCTGATCCTCACCGCGCGCGACCGCTGGAGCGACAAGGTGCAGGGGTTTGATGCCGGCGCCGACGACTATGTCGCAAAGCCGTTTCACCTCGAAGAAGTGTTGGCGCGCATTCGCGCGCTGCTGCGCCGCTCCACCGGCCATGCCCAGTCGGAACTGACCTGCGGCCCGGTCTCGCTGGATACCCGCACCGGGCGGGTCAGCGTCTCAGGCAATCCGGTCAAGATGACCTCGCACGAATACCGGCTGCTGGCCTATCTGATGCATCACACCGGGCGCGTGGTGTCGCGCACCGAACTGGTCGAGCATCTCTACGACCAGGACTTCGACCGCGACTCTAATACCATCGAGGTTTTCGTCGGCCGCATCCGCAAGAAGCTCGACGTCGACATCATCCAGACCGTGCGTGGGCTCGGCTATCTCTTGACGCCGCCGTCACCGGGCGCCTGATGAGCCTTGCTCTTTTATTCGAGCATGATCTTATCCGAAGGCCGGTCTCCATCCGCAGGATTGGAGCCTGGGGATACGCTTTTCGGGATCTTGTTCTGATGCGCGGAAGTTCGCTCGCCACGCGGTTGTTCCTGTCGGCGACCGCGTGGGTGGTCGTGATCCTGGTTATCACCGGCGTGATCCTGTCATCGGTCTACCGGAACGCGACCGAGCGCGCCTTCGACCGCCGCCTCAACCTCTACCTCCGCACCCTGATCGCCGAAGTCGCAACGCCGGACGAGCCGCCCGACCAACAGTTCCAGTCGCTCGGCGAACCGCTGTTCGAACTGCCCTTGTCCGGCTGGTACTGGCAGATCGTCCGGACCGACGAGAAGGCCGAAACAAAGGCTTCGCGTTCGCTGTGGGACAAGAAGCTGCCGAAGCTCGAGGATATCGGCGCGGAGCTGACCCCGGCCGGAATCCGTCTCGGCTACGTCGACGGTCCGGAGGGCCAGGATCTGAGGGTGGTCGAGCGGCCGGTCGACCTCGGCGCCGACGGCAAGTTTCTCGTCAGCGTGGCTGGCGACGCATCCGAGATTTTCGACGAAATCCGCGCCTTCGATTATTACCTCGGCGGCACCTTTGCAGCGCTCGGCATCGTGCTGCTCCTGACCACGATCTTCCAGGTCCGCTTCGGGTTGGCGCCGCTCAAGCGCATTTCGGAATCGATCGCCGACATCCGCTCCGGACGCGCCGAACGGCTTGAGGGCCAATTTCCGGTCGAGATCGCGCCGCTGGCGCGCGAAACCAACGCGCTGATCGACGCCAACCGCGAGATCGTCGAGCGCGCCCGCACGCATGTCGGCAACCTTGCCCATGCCATCAAGACGCCGCTGTCCGTGATCGTCAACGAGGCCACCGCCCACACGGTAGATCCCTTTGCGAACAAGGTTTTGGAGCAGGCTTTTGTGATGCGGGATCAGGTTGCGCATCACCTCGAGCGCGCACGTATCGCCGCCCGCGTCACCATCGTCGGCACCGTCACCGAGGTCGCGCCCGCCATCGAGGCGCTGCGGCGGACCATGGAAAAGATCCACCGGGATCGTGGCGTCAAGATCGCAGTCAAGGCGGACCCGCAGGCAAAGTTTCGCGGCGAGCGTCAGGATCTTGAGGAGATGGCCGGCAATCTGGTCGACAATGCCTGCAAATGGGCGGCTTCGCAGGTATTCATCGAGGTGCGCGCGGAAGCGCCGGCCGAGCCCGGCACCGGGCCGCGGCTGCGGCTCATTGTCGATGACGATGGCCGCGGACTATCCGCCGCCGAGCGCGCGCAGGTGTCACGGCGCGGCCAGCGCCTGGACGAATCCAAGCCGGGCTCCGGGCTTGGGCTTTCGATCGTGGTCGATCTCGCCGGCCTCTATGGCGGTAGCCTCGTCCTGGGCGACGCCCCGATCGGCGGGCTGCGGGCAGAGCTGGTATTGCCGGGGATATGAACGTCCTGAATACCTGGCGTTGAAGGGGCGGCACCCGGCACTGCCCGGGCGATTTCGTTATTCCTAAACGGCTTCTTAACGCGCACACTTCTAAAATTGGCGGTGGACGCGCTTTGCCGTCCGCGTGACACAAACATATCCACACCAGGCGAATGAGCCAGACATCGACAGAGCGGCTGAGGGACTATCTCGCCCAGCTCCCGCCTCAATCGCAGGCGCTGCTGATGCGGGAGTTCGAGCGCGCCATCGAGCGCGGGGAAGACCTCGCCGTCGCCAATTTCGTGCTCGAGCAGTTGCGCAAGGTCGTGCGCGGGACCGAGGAGGACGACGAGGCGCGTCCGCGCACCGACGATCCGGCGCGGCTGTTGTACGGTCCGCTCGAGCCATTTCTCATCGAGGGCAATTTTCCGGTGCGCGCCGGGCAGATCCGGCGCGCGTCGCTGCTGCCGGTCTGGCAATGGCTGGGCCGCGACGGCGCGCCCGAGGCCGTGCGCGCATTCGAAACGACGCTCAGCGAAATCAGGCTGAGCGGCTCCACCGCAGGTCTCGAAGCCGCGACCCGCAAGTTCCAACTCGCCGCAGCCGAGGCGATCGTCAAGATCGCCACTCCGGTGCAGGGCGAGGACAGGCATCGTGCGCTCTCCCGGATCGGTCCGCCGAACGTTGTCGAGGATTTATTGTCGATCGGCGCGGTGCTGCGGGCCCGTGAGGCGATGGAGACGCTCGGCAGTCGGCTTCCCGGCCAGATTCGGGCGCTGACGCCCTCCCAGCTCGAGACGGCGACGTCGGCGCTCAACGTGCCGTCGTTGCAGACGCCGCAATTGCTGCCGTTCGCGCTGTCGCTGATCATGCAGCGATTGGCGGCGCCGTGGCAGATCATCCGTCTCGCGGTCAAGATGGCGGCCTCCGACGACGAGATTCGCGTGGCGGCCACGCCCTATGGCATCGCCGTCACGATCGCGCTGCACGATCTCTCGTTTCTCACGGCCTGCCTGCGCACGGACATCAGGCGCGGCCATTTCGATAATGTCGGCGACCAACTGAAAATCCTGCACGATGGCGTGCGGGGCTTGCGCACCGAGCTCGATCTGCGCAACGATTCCGCGTGGGGCCGCCAGCTCACGTCGATCCGCGCCGATATTTCCAATTCGCTGCAGTCTGAGATCGAGAGCGTGCCCGGCCGGGTCCGCCGCATCCTGCGTCAGCGCGCCGACAAGGATATCGCTTCGGCGCCGAAGATCGACGCCGCGGAGATCGAAGAGATCGCCGCCCTGATCGACTTCGTGGCGGTGTGCCGCACCTATGCCAGCGAACTCGCCATCAACGAAGTCACCCTGCGGACCTATTCCGACCTGCAGCATTACGTCGAGCATTCCACCGAGAGCCTGGTGCAGGCGCTACGCGGCGCCGACACCAGGGCGCGCGCCTACCGGCAGATGCAGGCCAAGGCGGCGATCCGCTTCTGCGAAATCCTGTTCGGCCATGACTACGCGTCGCTGATGAACCGGGCGGCCGAAAATGCCGTGACCGGCGAGCGGAAAACGACGAAAGCCGGCTAGCGCCGCCTCTCGATCTATCGCGTCATGCCTTGCGTCGATCCTTGGCGTGGCGAAGAAATTCGGCGAAGGCCTTCAGTGTCACATCGGAAACATGATGTTCGATGCCCTCGGCGTCGGCCTCCGCGGCTTCCTGCGGAACGCCCAGCGCCAGCAAGACGTCGACCACCAGACGGTGACGGGCGCGGACGCGCTTGGCGAGGGTCTCACCCTTTTCGGTCAGGAACACCCCGCGATAGGGGCGGGCCGTAACCAGGTTTTCGCGCTTCAACCGCGCAATGGTGTCGATCGCCGTCGGATGCGACACGCCTAGCCTGCGCGCGATGTCGGTCGGGCGCGCCTCGCCGGTCGTGCCGAGCAGATCAGAGATCAATTCGACATAGTCTTCCAGAACCGCGGTCGATCGCGCCGATCGTGCCTTTCCGAAACGACGCGCCTGCGTTTGTTCCGCGGGCAGCGGCTGCATCGGTTTGGCCCGATTTGTCGAGGGCTTGCGCACCACTGCACCTTCCAGGCGAATCCATCCGGACGAGGCGCGACCATGGCGTGCTGCCGACCACATTGCAAGTTGGCGGCTTGTCGCCGATCTGCAACAGGCCGGCGCCTGGCATTTGCGACTCGTTCGCAGCATCTTGACAGTTAACGGTCCAGCATTAACATGTAGCCTTACCTACGTGTTGCGGCTTATCAAGTGGCTGTTGCTGAAGCGCGATCGGTTGGGGATGAATATGCGCGCGACGCGAATGGCCCTTGCAGGCACATCGGCACTGGCCGTGGTTTGGTTGAGCCACGCCGCGGCGCTCGCGCAAACCGCAGCGCCCGCGCCACCGGCGCCCCAGGCCGCGCCGTCTGCCGAACCAGCCGCTCCGGCGCCGCCGGCAGCGGGGCAAGCCCCGGCGGAGCCGGCTCCGTCGCAGACCGCGCCGGCCCCGGCGGCCGGACCGCAAGCCACGCCGGGCGCGCCGGCGGAAATCGACATGCCGCAAGTGACTGTCGAGGGGCGTCAGCCTAAACCCGCGCGGCGGGCCGCGCGCAGCGAGCCCGGTCGGCGTTCGACGACCGTGGCGGCACCGCTGCCGGGCCCAACGCCCGCGCCCGCGCCCGCGCCCACGTCACCCTTCAATCAGCCATTCGCGCCGCTATCGACGATCGGGAGCCGCCAGATCCAGACCGGCAGCAGCAACGGTGGGTTCGGCAGCCTGTTCACCAACATGCCCGGCGCAACGTCGGCGGGGCTTGCCACGGAATCGTCGCGCCCGATCTTGCGTGGCCTGTCGGACGCGAAGGTCCGCATTCAGGAGAACGGCGTCGGCGCGGTCGACGTGTCTGACATCGCGCAGGACCACGCGGTACCGATCGATCCTCTCGCCATCCAGAAGGTCGACGTCATTCGCGGACCGGGTGCGCTCCGCTTCGGCTCGCAAGCCGTCGGCGGCGTCGTCGACGTCAACAACAACCGGATTCCGACCGCTGCGCCGCTCGGGGGAGTGGCGGCAGAACTGAGATCGGGCGTGACGAGCGTCAACAAGGGATGGGAGAGCGGCCTGTTGCTGGATGCCGGCGGCCGCAACGCCGCCGTTCATGCCGACATCTACGGGCGCTCCTCCAGCGATTACAGCGTCCCGAGTTACCCGTACCTGGTCCCGCCAATCCCTGCGCCTGCCTTCAACGGCAAGCAGCCGAATTCCGCTTCGCAAAGCGCAGGCGCAGCGGTCGGCGGCTCCTGGCTTTTCGACGGCGGTTATGCCGGCATCGCCGTCTCCCGTTTCACCAGCGACTACTACGTCCCCGGTATTGCGACCGCGGAAGCCCGCCAGCACAACGACCTCGAGCAAACCAAGATCAGCTCCAAGGGCGAATATCGCCCGGACGCAAGCGCGCTTGCCGCGATCAGGTACTGGACCGGATATTCGGAGTACCGGCACGACGAGACGGTGCTCGCCACCACCGGCTTCCAGGAGATTACCGCCACCTTCAAGAACCGGCAGACCGAAGGCAAGCTCGAGTTCGAACTTGCGCCGTTCGCTACGCCGTTAGGTCCGCTAACCAGCATTTTCGGCGCGCAGGGCGCCTACCAGCAACTGGATACGGCAGGGCAGGCGATCCTGCTTCCGGCCCAGACCAGAACGGCGGCGGCGTACTTCCTCAATGAAGTCAGGCACACGGACACGCTGCGCACGCAATTGGCGGGCCGCATCGAGGGAGTCAATGTCGCGGGAACGGCGTTCACCTTTCCGCCGAGTTTTCTCCCACCACCGGATGAGCCGGGCAGGGCCGCCGCCAAGCTCGACTTCATGCCGAAGAGCGTCAGCTTCGGCATCATCAAGGATCTTCCATCCTCGCTGGTCGCCAGCCTGACGCTGCAACGGATCGAACGTGCGCCGCGCGCGCTCGAACTGTTCGCCCAGGGTCCCGACGGTTCGGAGAAGACGTTCAAGATCGGCAACCCGGACCTCGGTATTGAGACCGCGCAGACCGCGGAAATCGGCTTGAAACGTACGGATGGCGATTTCAGGTTCGCCGTAAATGCCTACTACACGTCGTACGACAAGTTCATTTTCTCGCGCGCCACCGGCATCTTTTGTCAGGAAACGTTTGCTTCATGCGGAGCCGGCACCGATTACATCCAGGTCAACTACGATCAGCGTGATGCGACTTTCCGCGGCGGCGAACTGGCGTGGCAGTGGGACGCCACACAACTTGGCAATGGCACCCTTGGCCTCGACGGCCAATATGATGTGGTGCGGGCGACCTTCACCGATGGCAGCAACGTGCCGCGCATTCCTCCGATGCGCCTCGGCGGCGGCGTCTACTGGCGCAACGACAATTGGTTCGCGCGCGTCGGCGTGTTGCACGCGTTTGCGCAGAACGACATTCCGCAATTCGACACGCCGACCGCCGGATATGATTTGGTGAAGGTACAACTCGAGCACCGGAAATTCTGGAAGGATTCGCCGTGGGGCGCGGTTGAGGTCGCGACCGGGGTAGTCGGCGACAATCTGCTCAACGCCAACATTCGCAACTCCGTTCAATTCCACAAGGACGAGATCCTGCAGCCGGGTCGTGGCTTCAAGCTCTTTCTCAACGTCAAATACGGTGTCGACCGGCCAAGCGGCCCGCCCGGCACCTGGATCGGCACGGCGAGACGGCCGGCCGGCAACGGCTACTACAAGAGCCCCGCGCTCGAAGCGGCGGCGTGGAACTGGGCGGGCATCTATGCCGGCGGCAATGTCGGATATTTGAGGGGCGAGGGCGTTACCAACGCTGCGTTCAACGATGTTGCAACCGGTGCCTCGCTTGCCGGATCCCGCCTGTCGTCCACGCACGACACCGCCAGTATTGGTGGACAGGCGGGCTATAACTGGACGTCGGGCCGGATGCTGGCAGGCATTGAAGGCGATTTTGAATATCGCAACCAGCGCGGAAGCAGCGCCACCGCTTGCCCCGGTAATATCTGCAACCCGGCGCTCGCTCCGCTCGATGCCACCGTGACGGCGAGCCTGGACTATCGTCTGGGGTGGGCGGCTTCGGTTCGCGGGCGCATCGGAACGCTTGTGACGCCGGACCTGCTTGCCTACGCCACCGCGGGCGTTCCGTTCGGCAAGATAACGACGTCAACGGCTGTTGCAGGTTTCGACAATGCGGGTGTCGCGACGACGGCGTCTCTGGATCGGCACTTGTATCGGTTCGGCTGGGCTGTCGGCGCCGGTTTCGAGACGCGGCTTACAGGCAACTGGACCGCAAAGCTCGAATATCTCCACATGGATTTCGGCTCGGTGCGTTCGACGCCGCCTGTGGCGGTCAATACGGCGGTTGCGTTCGACGCCAACACGCGTGTGACCAGTGATGGTGTCAGGATCGGAATGAACTACCGATTCGGCGGCGCGATCGTTGCGGATTAATTTAGTCGTCGAACTGAAGCCCGCGACCAGACGACCAGGTGCCGCGGTCGTCGCCTCTATTTGACCGTGAAGCGGATCGGCTGCCTCACGACAACGAATTCTCCGGGAAACATAGCGGGCGGCGAAGGGAAGGGCTGCGCGCGCTTGAGGAGCGCGAGCGCTTCCTCGTCAAGGGCGCCGGATCCCGAACTTTGAGTTACACGCGCGCTGACAACCATTCCCTTGCGATCAAGCGTAAAGGACACCTGCGCCGTCCCTTGCTCGCGCCGCGACCGCGCGGCTTCCGGATATCGCTTGTTCTTTTCAACCAAAGCGAGGACCTGGGTTCGCCATGTCACGACGACCTCCGAATTTTTGTCATTCGGCACACCCTGGGTCGGCGCGACGGCGACCGGTGCGATCCGCTCGTTGATCGCGGGCGGTGCTGATGTCGTGGCCGCCGCCTGCTGCTGCGGCGTTACGTCAGGCTGCGGCTTGCTCTGCAAAGCCACAGCCGCGTCCGAATTGGGAGCGTGCGGCAACTCGGGCGTTTCATCGGGTGGCGTCTCCTCGGGCTTCGCCACCGGCTGTGCCTCCGACATCACCTGCTCCGGACCGGGCGCAATGTCGGTCGGCGTCGTCGCTGGTGCTGCGGCCAACGGTGCCAGGTCGACCACGATCGCGCCCGAAGGTTCGGCAGCCACGGTATCGTCCGCGTCGCGCCAGGTGGCGAGCGTGGCAGTCAATCCGGCGTAGACGCACAGCACCGCGAGGCTGCTGAACATCCATCGTCGAAGGTCGGAACGATCTTCGGCCGCAAGCTGCATCATGGCGATGAGGCTTGCTCCATCCCGACCAGGGCGACCTTGAGGTAGCCGGCGGCCCGCAACATGTTCATGACCTGCATCACCTCGCCATAGGGGACGAGCTTGTCGGCGCGCAGGAAAATGCGGGTATCCTTCTGGCCGCTGGTGCTCGCATCGAGCGCGCCGGGCAGTGCGTTACGCCCCACGGTTTCGTTCCCGACGGAAAGCGACAGGTCCGGCTTCACCGTCAGATAGACCGGCTTGTCCGGCCGCGGCTGCGGCTGCGCGTTCGACGCCGGAAGATCGACGGCGATATCGACGGTCGCAAGCGGGGCGGCAACCATGAAGATGATGAGCAGAACGAGGATGACGTCGATGAACGGCGTCACGTTGATCTCATGGACTTCGGCGAGATCGCCGTTGCCTTGGTTCAGACTGGCGGCCATGGCTGCTACTCCGCCGCTGCGAGGTGCCGCCGCACCAGCACGGTGCCGCTATCGAGGTCGCGGCCGACCAGTCGCGTGATCTCTGCGGATCCGTCCCCGAGTAGCGCCCGGTAGGAGGCGATCTGGCGTGCAAAGAGATTATAAATCATCACCGCGGGAATCGCCGCCACCAGCCCGAGCGCCGTCGCCAGCAGCGCCTCGGCAATTCCAGGCGCGACCACGGCGAGATTGGTGGTTTGCGACTTCGATATTCCGATGAAGCTGTTCATGATTCCCCAGACCGTGCCGAACAGTCCGACGAAGGGGCCGGTCGATCCGATGGTCGCAAGCACGCCGGTGCCTAGTCCGATGCGCCTGCTTGCCGCCGCCTCGATCTGCTGCAGCCGGGAAGCGATCCTTGCCTTGATCCCCTCCTTGTCCATTCGATCGGTGCTCAATCTCAATTCTGCCAGGGCCCCGTCGAGCAACTGGGCAACCGCGCCTTCGGGGACCTGCCGCACGGCCTCTTCCACGTTCCGGACGTTGGCGAGCTCGCGCAGGGCGTGTCGGGCATTCCGTCGCGCCTTGATCAGCTCGATCGTCTTGGCGAGCCACACCGTCCAGGTGACCGCGGTCGCAAAGGCCAGACCGATCATCACCGCTTTGACGACGACGTCGGCCTGCATGAACATGCCCCAGGGGCTGAGATCGCGGGGCAGCGCTGCAGCCGCGATCACTGTCCTTTCCGTTGCGTCCTGGGCGGTGGCCGGAAATGACAGCAATAGCAGCGGAAGTGACAGAAGCGGAAGTGACAGAAGCGGAACGCTGCGGCGGAGTTTCAGGCCAGATGGAGTTTTGACAGGGTTGGACGGAACAGCGCCACGTCGAAATGCTTTCCAGGATCGCATCGATCTGCCTCTGCACGCAATTAATGTCTCAGCCCCATTGTGTAGCATCGCCTACGTCTTGGTGCAAACGCTATAGGCCAGGGCAGGAGGTCTCGCTGGGCGCATGAAAGCTCAGCCGCAATTTCCCGTTGATGGATTTGCGAGCCGCGATCCGGCGGAGAAGCCAGGGCGAACTGCGCCGAGGAACTCCGGATCGCTGGCTGTGGCAGGCCGGTCTCCCGGCTTTTCTGCCGCAATTGTCAATTGCCGGGGTTGCCGCCGGTGGTGTAAAGCGGCGCATCGGCGCTGGCTTGGGAAAGCGCCGTTCCGCCCCCGGGAACTACTTGATGACGCTGTGGTTTGTGTTCGCGCTGATGACGGTCGCGGCGATTTTTGCCGTGCTCTGGCCGTTGAGCCGCAGCTCGCCTGCACAACCCGGCGGCAGCGAGGCGGTCGTCTACAAGGATCAGCTCGCCGAAATTGACCGTGATGTCGCGGCCGGGCTGATCGGCTCGTCCGAAGCTGAGGCGGCGCGTGTCGAAATCGGCCGCCGCCTGCTCGCCGCCGCGGATGGCGAGCGCAACCTGCCGGCGCGCGCCAACCTTGGCCTGCGCCGCGCCTCGGCCGTCGTAGCGCTGGTGGGGTTGCCGATCGCGGCAGTGACGTTCTACCTCGCGCTTGGATCGCCGCGTCTTGGTGATTTCCCGCTCGCCTCGCGCACCCGTATGGCGGACGCCAGCCAGCCGCTCGAAAACATGGTGGCGCAGGTCGAGGCGCATCTGGAGAAGAATCCGACCGACGGCCGCGGCTGGACCGTGCTGGCGCCGGTGCTGGCGCGGCTCGGTCGCTTCGATGACTCGATCCGGGCCTACCGCAACGCGATTCAACATGCCGGCGACAGCGCCGAACGCCGCTCCGATCTCGGTGAGGCGCTGGTTGGCAGCGCGGGCGGCGTCGTCACGGCGGAGGCCAAGGCCGAATTCGAGCGCGCGGTTGCGCAAAACGCCGACGATCCCAAGGCCAGCTATTTCCTCGGGCTCGCTGCCGAACAGGACGGTCGGAAGGCCGACGCTGCGGCGATCTGGCGGGCGATGCTGTCAAAGGCGCCGGCCAACGCGCCGTGGCGGCCGCTGATCGAGGCGGCGCTGACCCGGGTCGGCGCCCCCGTCGCGCCGGCGCTCTCCGATGATGCAATGGCCGCCGCCAGGGACATGAACGAGGCCGAACGCGGGACGATGGTCCGCGGCATGGTCGATCGGCTGGCGGCGCGGCTGAAGCAGGACGGCAGCGATGTCGAGGGTTGGTTGCGGCTGGTGCGGGCCTATATGGTGATGGGCGAACGCGACAAGGCGACGAGCGCGCGCACCGAAGCGCGCCAGGCGGTCGCGGGCGATACCGAACGCTTGCGCCAGCTCAATGAAGGCCTGAAAAATCTCGGGCTTGATGGATAGAGCCCGTATGGCGGAACCCAAAAACGAAGGCAGGGGATATTGATGACGCGCAAGCAGCGGCGTTTGACCATGATCGGCGGTTCGCTCGCGGTGCTTGCGGTTGCGGCGGCGCTGGTGCTGAACGCGATGCGCGACTCCATTGTGTTCTTTTCCACGCCGACCATGGCGGCGGAAAAGCAGATCCCGCCCGGCAAGCGGTTCCGCCTCGGCGGCCTGGTGCAGCCGGGCTCGCTGGTGCGCGGCGACAACCTCGCCGTGAACTTCAGCATCGCCGACGGCAGTGCCACGTTGCCGGTCGCCTATAAGGGAATGTTGCCGGACCTGTTCCGCGAAGGGCAGGGCGTCGTCGCCGAGGGCGCGCTCGATGCGTCAGGCGTGTTCAAGGCCGATACCGTGCTGGCCAAGCATGACGAAACCTATATGCCCAGGGACGTCGCCGATGCCCTGAAGAAGCAGGGGCACTGGAAGGACGACTATGGCGCAAAGCCCGGCGCCACGGCCGCATCTGCGCCGGTGCAGGGGACCGCGAAGTGATCGCGGAAGCCGGGCATTACGCGCTGGTGCTGGCGCTCGCGCTTGCGCTGATCCAGTCCACGGTGCCGATGCTGGGCGCGCGCTGGGGCGATCCTGCGCTGATGAATGTCGCGCGCTCCACGGCGCTGGCGCAATTGCTGTTCGTGGCGGCCTCGTTCACGGCGCTGGTGATGCTGCACGTCAACTCGGATTTTTCCGTCGTCAACGTGTTCGAGAATTCGCACTCGATGAAGCCGTTGCTCTACAAGATCACCGGCGTGTGGGGCAATCACGAAGGATCGATGCTGCTGTGGGTGTCGATCCTGGCGCTGTTCGGCGGCCTGGTTGCCGCATTCGGCAACAATTTGCCGCTGTCGCTGCGCGCCCATGTGCTGGCCGTGCAGGGCTGGATCGCGGCTGCGTTCTATCTGTTCATCCTGGTCACGTCGAACCCGTTTCTGCGCATCGCGAGCCCGCCGATCGAGGGCCGTGACCTCAATCCGGTGCTGCAGGACATTGGGCTGGCCGTGCATCCGCCGATGCTCTATCTCGGCTATGTCGGCTTTTCGATCTCGTTCTCGTTCGCGATCGCCGCCTTGATCGAAGGCCGGATCGACGCGGCCTGGGCGCGCTGGGTGCGGCCGTGGACGCTCGTGGCGTGGATATTCCTCACGCTCGGCATCGCGATGGGTTCTTACTGGGCCTATTATGAGCTGGGCTGGGGCGGCTGGTGGTTCTGGGATCCGGTCGAGAACGCTTCGCTGATGCCCTGGCTCGCCGGCACCGCGCTGTTGCATTCCGCCGTCGTGATGGAAAAGCGCAACGCGCTGAAGGTCTGGACCATCCTGCTGTCGATCCTGACGTTTTCGCTGTCGCTGCTTGGCACCTTCCTGGTGCGCTCGGGCGTGCTGACATCGGTGCACGCGTTCGCGACCGATCCCTCTCGCGGCGTGTTCATCCTGCTGATCCTGTGCCTGTTCATCGGCGGCAGTCTTACGCTCTACGCCTGGCGCGCCTCGGCGCTGAAGCAGGGCGGGCTGTTCGCGCCGGTTTCGCGCGAGGGCGCGCTGGTGCTCAACAATCTCTTTCTCACCTCCGCCTGCGCCACCGTGTTCATCGGAACGCTGTATCCGCTGGCGCTGGAAGTGCTGACTAGCGACAAGATTTCGGTTGGCGCGCCGTTCTTCAACCTGACCTTTGGGCCGCTGTTCGTGCCGCTCCTGGTCGCCATGCCGTTTGCGCCGCTGCTGGCCTGGAAGCGCGGCGATCTCCTCGGCGCGGCGCAGCGGCTGACGGCGGCCGGCATCGCGGCGCTGGTCGCGATTGCGGTGCTGTTTGCATGGACCCATGGCGGGGCCACGCTCGCCCCGCTGGCGATCGGGCTTGCGATATTCGTGATTGGCGGCGCCTTGAGTGATCTCGCCGAACGTATGGCGCTGTTCCGCGTTCCCTTGGCCACTGCGATGGCCCGTGCGCGTGGGCTACCGCGCGCGACCTGGGGCACCGCGTTCGCGCATGCCGGCATTGGCGTCGCGCTGATCGGCATCGTCTGCGAGACCACCTGGAACAGCGAATATATCGGCACGATGAAGCCGCGCGATGTCGCGAGCGTCGCCGGCTATCGGTTGAAGCTCGACGACATCACGCAACGGCAGGGACCGAACTTCCGTGAGATGATCGCGCAGTTTACGGTCAGCCACGACGGCGAAACGCTCCAGGTGATGACGCCGTCGAAGCGCAATTTCACCACGCGGGGCTCGTCGACGACCGAGGCCGCGCTGCTGACCCGCGGCGCCAGCCAGCTCTACGTTTCGCTCGGCGACACCAATGCGGAGGGCGCCATCGCGGTGCGCATCTATCACAAGCCGCTGGTGCTCCTGATCTGGTGGGGCCCTGTCCTGATGGCGTTCGGCGGCCTGCTGTCGCTCTCGGATCGCCGCCTGCGCGTCGGCGCGCCGAAGCCGGCCAAGGCTGCCCGCGCGCTGCAGCCAGCGGAGTAGGGCCTTGAAGCGCCTCATTGCAGCATGTGTGCTTGTTGTCGCCGCGACGCTCTGCGGGCCGGCTCACGCCGTGCAGCCCGACGAGATCATGGCCGATCCGGCAAAAGAGGCGCGAGCGCGCGACCTGTCGCGCGAGCTGCGCTGCATGGTGTGCCAGAACCAGTCGATCGACGATTCCGACGCCCCGCTGGCGCGCGACCTGCGGCTGTTGGTGCGCGAGCGGATCGCGTCCGGCGATAGCGACAGCCAGGTGATCGACTTTCTGGTCGCGCGCTATGGCGAGTTCGTGCTGCTGAAGCCGCGCTTCACGCCGCATACGCTGCTGCTGTGGCTGCTGCCGCCGCTCGCCTTGGCCGGAGGCGGGCTGGCGCTCTGGTTCTACAACCGCCGCCGTTCGAATACCGGCAGCGCGACCGATCCTTCGCTGTTGCATCTGACGGAGGAAGAACAGACGAGGCTGGAGCGCTTGCTCGCAGCCGATGCGCCGGACAAGAAGCCTTAAGCTCGCCGTTGCAAGCGGGTAGGTTTCAGCTATGACTCCCCTGTCAAAATAAACATAACCAGGGAGAAACCGGACATGGCCTTTTCACTCTACGACGCCAGCGTGGCGAACTATCTGCAGACCCTTGGCGCGGTCAGCGGTTTCCTCGAGCGCGGCCTCGTTCATTTCCGCGACAAGAACATCGATCCGGATAGCATGGTCGAGGCTCGGCTGGCTCCCGACATGCTGCCGCTGCGCTTCCAGATCATCTCCGTCGCCCAGCATTCGCGCGGCGCCATCGAGGGCGTGCAAAGCGGAGAGTTTCGTCCGCCCGCGTCCAAGACGCCGTACGATTATGCGGGATTGCAAGGGTTGGTCGCGCAAACCCGCGAAGCCCTGGAGGGCTGGACTCCGGAGGCAGTCAACGCGCTCGGCGGCCGCGACGTCGTCTTTCACCTCGGCGATCACAAGCTGCCCTTCACCGCGGAAGGCTTTCTGATGTCGTTCTCGCTGCCCAATTTCTATTTCCACGCCACCACCGCCTACGACATCCTGCGCACCAACGGCGTGCCGCTCGGCAAGCGCGATTTCATGGGCCGGTTGAAGATGAAGAAGAGCTGAGGCGGTCTTCGGGCGAGGGGTGCGATTGTTGCGCGTCCCCGCGACGATCTGATGCCGTTATTGATCGGTCAGTGCGTCGCGTTTGGCGATCAGGTCAGCACGCGAGACGCTGGGATATTCAATCCTGGTGGACAAATACAGCATCGTATCTTGGAAGGCCTGATAGCCTCGTTGCTTCTGCTCCTCGGAGGTGGGCACCCCGCTCTCATTCACCCAAGCCGTTCCATCCTTCAGGAAGGTGTAAATTTTTCCATCGTCACCGAAAGAGTAGGTGTCGGCGCCACCGATCTTGGATGGATCGATGCCGCGCGGCGCGACCTTCTTCAGAATCGCGCTGATCTCGGCATCCGACAGCTGTACCGCCGGCACCGGCGTCGTATTTTGCCATTTGATGGCAGATTCTTGCATAGACTTGATCGTGGACGCGATGGAGTTGTTTGTGGCTTCCTGCCAGTCGAGCCTGTTGAGCTGATAGTTGATCTGATCGATCTCGCGTTGCCTGTGTCTTGCCTCCATCTCTGCATGGACCGTAGCTAAACGATCCTCGCTCGCTAGTGACCAGACATCCACGGCTTGCTGCGCGGCGTCCGGGCCTTGCTTGAATGCTGCCTTCACGCGATCCAGCGCGTCCTGTGACAACGACACCTGCGTGGCCGGGCCACGATCGCTGTCGTCCAGCGCGGCGTTCGATGCGAGCTGTTTGGCGTTGTCGGGCGTATCGGGAGCCGTATAGGCGAGGGGATTCAATGTGGCGGCTTGGCTGGAAACGGCGCTGACCATGGTTTTCTTCCTGATCGTTGTCGTTGACGGCGGCGATCGAAGTTCGCCTTCGGCGACCCGCAACCTCGCTCTCACTGTTCGTGCAGAGGTTGTTGCATGGAAATGGCTAACGAAAGCCTTATGATGGCTTCGGTCTACGGCTGTCGAGTTCGACATGTTGACAACAAGTTAATATCGTCAATCGCAAATGCGAGCCGATTGTTCGGGCTCACTTGTTGCTTTCCGGTAGCCGGCTCCTCAGCCCTGCGCGCAAATGAAATAAAAATGAAATGATCTCGCGGACGTCGTTCCGTGCGCGCAAATTTTCAAAATTCAAGTGCCTGCGACGTTGTGAATGCTCGAAAGATGATTTTGATCTTGCGCAACATAAGGTCGCGTGAAATGCTCTTACAACTTCACTGCAATCGAAGCGCAGCCTAAGGCCTTCTAGAAGTATCGATAAGCGATACCGCGGGGTAGCTATGGATCGCCGTGCGAGCAGCGCCGCGCGGGGTTTCATCGGCAGGCTGAGGATGACAAAGGCGGCGCCCGCTGGCTGCGGAAAACTCGCTTTGACGCAATTCACCCACGCAGGGTGTTCCAGCCCGCCCAGGCGAGGATACCGATGTTCAGATACATCGTGGCCGCCATGCCGAACGCCCGATACAGCGGGTGGATCCGGTAGCCGATCCAGAATGCAAACCGGGCGACGATGAACACGATGGCCGCCGCAGCGAGGACCTTCATCTGGCTGGCCGGCAAACTGACGCTCAGAGCCAATGTGCCGATCACGAACAGCACATATTGCTGCAGCGTGTTATCGAGCACACGTCCGTTGATCAGTGTTGCCTGATCCTCCTTGTGCAGCGTCGGATCGATCGCTTCGCTGAGGAAGCGGTTGTTCGCGACGGTGATGGTGCCAACCATCAGCGGGACCGCGGCAAGGGCGTTTGCCTTCAGGGTATAGGCAAGCCGACCGGCGACATCGGTCAGGGCCGAGGTATCCGCCCAGATCTGCGAGATGCCGGCTATTGCGGCCACCATGCTCAACACGCCGCTGGCGGCGCCGATCGCAACGGTTTTCTGTTCATGGGTCATGGGGCGTCTCCACTATCGACAGCCGGGCGAAATCGGACCGGCGTGAACCGCAGCGCTGTCCGGCATCCGGGCCGAGATCACGGCAGACACCTGCAGCACGACGAACAGGCCATGCAGCGCCGTGGTGACGTAACCGACCAGCAGCATGTCGGACACAATGAAGAGCTGCCAGAATATCAGATTGGCGGTCCCCAGCAGACCATGAATGGCTGCAGCCGCGAGGTGCCAGCCGCGCGCTGGCTGAGCGCGCCACATCAGGATGCCCAGGATAAAGGCCAGGCCGTGCGCCTCGATAAAACCAAGTCCGGCATAGGGCGCCTCGGCCACAACACGCGCGACCGGCCCAAGGCCGAAGAAGATTCCGCGCACGTCGCTTGCAAAGCCGCCCGCGGACGCTGCGAGGAGAAACGTTGCATTGGCGCTCAGGATGATGTGTCGGATGGCGATAGTCATTTGGAGCCCTCCATTTTGACGGTGCGTATGAAGATGAAGACCTGAGTGAATTGGCAGGGAGGACACCGGTTTTTCTGTCAATCTGCACAGCGCGGGTCACAGCAGCACCACGCCTTGGATCAGATAGACGGTGGACACCGCGCCGATCACGTAGCGCGACCAGGTCCGGAATCGTGTCTCGCTGATCGCCTCGATCACGAACCGGGAAAGGTATCCTCCGGTGATCGCAAGCGGAATCGCCACGATGACGGCGATCGGCGACAGGGTCTCGCCGCCGGCAAGCAGGTGGCCGAAATAGGCGGCCTTCAGGAAGTGCCCGATCACTTGCGCGGCGGCCTTGGTGGCGATCAGTTGCCGACTGTTGAGCTGCGAGCGCACGAAGAACACGTCGAGGATGGGACCGGAAACCCCGGCCAGGAGCTGCAGCACGGTGCACAGGGCGCCGCAGCCGTGACCATGGCTGGGCTTTGCAATGTCGGGGGCGAGCCGGCCGGGAAGCAGAAGTCCCAGGAAGGGGCTCACGCCAACGATAATTAGGGCTATCGCCTTGCTCGCCTCAAGCGCCATGGCGCCGACCGCGGCTGCTGCGACGACGGCGCCGGCGGCATAATGGGCAACGATCCGCCAATCGATATGCGCGCGCCATTGCCAGGCCCGCCAGCCATTCGAGGCCACCTGCACCAGGCCGTGCAAGATCATGGCCGGCGCAAGAGGCATGAAAATCAGCAAAATTCCCATCAGTATCATACCACCGGCCATCCCGAAGATGCCGGAGATGAAGGAGGTCGATACGATGGCGGCGGCGAATCCCGCCGCGAGCGGGAGGCTGAGCATGGGCGTCGTCCGGTTGAATCCGATGCCGTTCAATGCGCGTTTGACAGGAGCTTCGCAAACGCGTTTAGTTCAGCCACAGGCTAAGGAAAAGTTAGTCTAAGGATTGGCTCCTCATGCGCCGTCTGCCTTCGCTGAATGGTTTGCGTGCCTTCGAGGCCGCGGCGCGCCATGGAAGCTTCGTGGGTGCGAGTCAGGAACTGAATGTCACGCAAGCGGCGGTGAGCCGCATGGTGCGGTTGCTCGAGGCCCGGCTCGGTCTCGAGCTGTTCGAGCGGCTTCCCAACGGCCTTGCGCTCACCGCGCAAGCAAAGGCGCTGCAGCCGAGCCTCACTGCGGCGTTCGATTCGATCGCTGCCAGCGTCGAGCAGGTTGCAGCGATGCGGACCACGCCGGTCTTGACGATCGGCGTCGGACCTTCCTTCGCGGTGCGCTGGATGATCCCGCGCCTTGCGAGCTTTTACGGCGCGCATCCCGACATCGAGGTGCGGCTCGCGACCGGTGGCGCGATCAATCCCTTCAAGGACGACTGGACCTGCGGAATCCTGCTCGGCAATGGCGATTGGCCGGGGCTGGCGGCCGAGCCGTTGTTTTCGGCTGACCTCTTTCCCGTATGCACCGCCGCGACGGCACGGCGGCTTGGCAAGCCGTCGGATCTGGCCAACGAGAACTTGCTGCAGGTCGTGCATTCGCCGGAAGACTGGCCGTTATGGCTGGCCGCAGCGGGTGTCAAACTGCGCCGCAAAGCGCTCGGCCCAAGCTTTGCCAATTACGGAATGGCCTTGCAGGCTGCGCTCGATGGCGTCGGGGTTGCCATCGGCTTGCGACCGTATGTGGAAGACGACCTCGCGATGAGGCGCCTGGTTGCGCCATTTGCGATTTCTGTTCCCAAGGGACGGGCTTGGTACCTGGTGTATCGTCCGTTCCGCGAAACCGATCCGGGTCTCATCGCCTTTCGCGACTGGTTGCGAAGAAGCTTCCAGGCGTCGTCTTAACCGGCTGATTTGCCTGCGCTATTCCGCCGCATCCATAAGCCGCCGCATTACAAAAGTTTAATTCCCTAGCCAGCGCGCGGTAAGGCGGCAGGCCCCATCTTCCGATGTGACAGGTGCCCCAACCCCCGCACCGTAGAAGTGAAGAATTCTCGCTCTGGAGATTTTACAAACATGACCGAACGTCCCGTCGATCTTTCCTCGCTACCGTCCAACGGCGCAGCCCGCCGTTCGCTGTTCTCCGCCCGCAAGTTCGCGCTGATGGCCTCCGTTGTCGCCGGCCTTGGCGCCGCCGTGTATGGCTTCTCGCCGCAACAGGGCCCGGCTGATATCTTTGCCGGCGCGGCGCACGCGCAGGTCAACACCGAGGTCCGCAAGGTCGAGCGGCCGATCGGTTTTGCCGACATTGTCGAGCGCGTGAAGCCGTCGGTGATTTCGGTGAAGATCAACATCGCCGACAAGAGTTCCAAGGACGATAGCGCCAACAAGGACGATGACTCGCCGTTCCCGCCGGGCTCGCCGATGGAGCGCTTCTTCCGCCGCTTCGGTGGTCCGGATGGCTTGCCCCCGGGCCTGCGCGGCGGACCGCGTGGTCCCCGTGGCCCGGTAACGGGTCAGGGTTCCGGCTTCTTCATCTCGCCTGACGGCTATGCCGTGACCAACAACCACGTGGTTGACGGCGCCGACAAGGTCGAAATCACGATGGAAGACGGCAAGACCTACACCGCGAAGGTGATCGGCACCGATCAGCGCACCGATCTGGCGCTGATCAAGGTCGAGGGCCGCACCGATTTCCCGTTCGCCAAGCTGTCCGATAGCAAGCCGCGGATCGGCGACTGGGTGCTCGCGGTCGGCAACCCGTTCGGCCTCGGCGGCACCGTAACCGCCGGCATCGTCTCGGCCTCCGGCCGCGACATCGGCAACGGTCCGTACGACGATTTCATCCAGATCGATGCGCCCGTGAACAAGGGTAACTCCGGCGGTCCGGCATTCGACACCAATGGCGAGGTGATGGGTGTCAACACCGCGATCTATTCGCCGTCCGGCGGCAGCGTCGGCATCGCGTTCTCGATCCCTGCCTCGACGGTGAAGTCGGTAGTCGCCCAGCTCAAGGACAAGGGCTCGGTCAGCCGCGGGTGGATTGGCGTCCAGATCCAGCCGGTGACCTCCGACATCGCCGACAGCCTCGGCATGAAGAAGGCCCAAGGCGCGCTGGTGGCGGAACCGCAGCAGAATGGTCCGGCGGCCAAGGCCGGCATCCAGTCCGGTGACGTCATCACCGCCGTCAATGGCGAGCCGGTCAAGGATGCCAGGGAACTCGCCCGCACCATCGGCGGTCTCGCACCCGGCACCGCGGTCAAGCTCAACGTGCTGCAAAAGGGCCAGGACAAGGTCGTCAACCTCACGCTCGGCCAGTTGCCGAACACGGTCGAAACCAAGGCCGACATCGGCAAGGAAGACAAGGGCGGCGCGACCAAGGGAACTGACGTGCCGAAGCTCGGCTTGACGGTGGCGCCCGCCAACAGCGTGGCCGGCGCCGGCAGGGAAGGCGTCGTGGTTACCGAGGTGGACCCGAAGAGTGCGGCGGCCGAGCGCGGCTTCAAGGAAGGCGACGTCATTCTTGAGGTCGCCGGCAAGACCGTCGGCAGCCCGAGCGAAGTCCGTGAGGCAATCGACGCCGCGCGGACCGAGAACAAGAACAGCGTTCTCATGCGCGTGAAGAGCGGCGGTTCGTCGCGCTTCGTCGCGGTGCCGCTGGCAAAGGGCTAAACGAGGACTAGATACCAGATGGAGGGTCACGCCGGCATTCGTCGCCCCCGCCGACGTCTCCTTCCGGGGAGCGGGTCCAAAACTCGCTCCCTCTGGCAACCTTCCTTCGGAATACGCCCCCCTCCGTCGGAAGGGCCTAAGGGCGGTGAGGTCCCCCAGCCTCATCGCCCGCTCTTTTCACTTGATTGCGATAACGCGCGGTCGCCTTGCATGTGCAGGGCGGTCGCGCCATGGTGAGAGGAACCAAATCCTGTGAGCGCCCCCGCAGCAATCCCCACACCCGTCACTCAGATGCGCCTGTTGATCATCGAAGACGACCGCGAGTCCGCCGACTATCTGGTCAAGGCGTTCCGTGAAGTCGGCTATGTCGCCGATCTCGCCAGCGATGGCGAGGAGGGGCTATCGATGGCCGAGAGCGGCGACTACGACGTGCTGGTGGTCGACCGCATGCTGCCCAAGCGCGACGGCCTGTCCGTGATCGGGAGCTTGCGCGAGAGGGGCAATCGCACGCCGGTTCTGATCCTCTCCGCGCTCGGCCAGGTCGACGACCGCATCAAGGGCCTGCGCGCCGGCGGCGACGACTATCTGCCAAAACCCTATTCATTCGCCGAATTGCAGGCCCGCGTCGAAGTGCTGTCGCGCCGCAATGTCGGCCCGGCCGAGGAGACCACCTACCGCGTCGGCGATCTCGAGCTCGACCGTCTTTCTCATCGTGTCGCCCGCGGCAAGGACGAGCTGACGCTGCAGCCGCGCGAGTTTCGCCTGCTCGAATATCTGATGAAGCACGCCGGTCAGGTGGTGACCCGCACCATGCTTCTGGAAAACGTCTGGGATTATCATTTCGATCCGCAGACCAATGTCATCGACGTGCACATTTCGCGGCTGCGCTCCAAGATCGACAAGGGCTTTGATCGGCCCTTGCTGCACACGATCCGCGGCGCCGGATACATGATCCGTGACGGCCTTCGGTAAACTGATCCGCACCACGGCGTTCCGGCTGACGCTGGTCTATCTGTTTCTGTTCGCGCTGTTTGCCGCGTCGCTGCTGGGTTATTTCGCCTGGAATACGCGGCGGATGATCAACGAGCAGATCACTACGATCGTCAATGCCGAGATCGCCGAGATCCAGACCATCTACACGCGCCGCGGCCTGCGCGGCCTTTTCAACACGCTCGGCTACCGCGCGCTGCGTCCTGGCGCCAATCTCTATCTTGTCACCACGCCTGAGGGGAAAGCGTTCGGCGGCAATGTCGAATCGCTGTCCCCGGGCGTGATGGCCTCCACAGGCTGGTCGGAGACGATGTATCGCAGGCTCGACGAGCAGGATACCACCAATCATCGCGCGCTGGTGCGTGTCACCGAACTTGACAACGGATTCAGGCTGCTGGTCGGCCGCGATCTTGAGGAACGGCGGCGGCTGTTCGGCATCGTCGCCAAGGCCGCGCAATGGTCGCTGCTGGTCGTCATCGTGCTCGGCATCGGCGGCGGTATCTTCGTGGCGCGGCGGGTGCTGCAACGGATCGACGCCATGACCGGCACCACAAGACGCATCATGGCGGGCGACCTCTCGGAGCGGCTGCCAGTCGGGCGCTCCGGCGACGAGCTCGACCGTCTCGCGGAAAACCTCAACGCCATGCTGGAGCGCATCGAGACCCTCATGATGGGGCTGAAGGAAGTCTCCGACAACATCGCCCATGACCTCAAGACGCCGCTAACGCGCTTGCGCAACCGTGCCGAGGAGGCGCTGGCGAGTTCGGGCAGCGAGGCCGAATACCGCGCGGCGCTGGAGCGGACCATCGAGGAATCCGACGGCCTGATCCGCACCTTCAACGCGCTGTTGATGATCGCGCGCGCCGAGTCCGGGCAGGCGCGCGGCAACATGGATGATTTCGACGCAGCCGACGTCGCCAGGGGCATCCACGAATTGTATGAGCCGCTGGCCGAGGACGACGGCATGACGCTCCGCGTCAAAACCGCGACCGCGCGGCTGCATGGCAACCGCGAACTGATCAGCCAGGCACTTGCCAATCTGGTCGAGAACGCCATCAAGTACGGCAAGCCCTCGCCGGTGGTGCAACCGCTGGACCCTGCCGCCGCGGCGCGCACCAGGGAGATCCTGATCGAGGCGCGACGCGAAGGCGACCACGTGCTGCTCAGCGTCACCGATCATGGACCCGGCATTCCCGAAGGCGATCGCAAGCACGCGGTCGAGCGATTCGTGCGGCTTGAGGCGAGCCGCACGCTGCCGGGTTCCGGCCTCGGGCTCAGCCTGGCGTCCGCGGTGGCGACCTTGCATGGCGGCGAACTCAGGCTCGGCGATTCCCGTCCCGGCCTGACCGCGACGCTGGTCGTCCCGGCGCTATCTGCCGCGGCCAACAGGCTTGCGGCTCAAACGCAGGATGTGCCACAGAAGGTGGCATGAATTCCTCCGCCTTGGCCGCGCGGTTCGTCAGCGGGCCGCATGTCGCAGCCAGCAGTAACGCCGAACAACGCCTGGGAGACTGGCTCGCCGAACTGGAGCCGGAGCAATCGGCTGAGATCAAGGCGTGGCTGGATCGCCCGCTCGCCAGGACCATCCTGCTTGGCATCGCCGAGTTCTCGCCATACCTGTTCGACCTGATCCGGGCTGACGCCGCTCGGCTGCTGCGCTTGCTGGCATGCGACCCGGAACCACATCTCACCTCGCTGATCGAGAAAGGCACGCGCGACGTACTCGCTGCCGCGGGCGAGGCCGACGTGATGCATCTGCTTCGCAGCATGAAATCGGAGGCCGCGTTATTGATCGCGCTGTGCGATATCGGCGGGGTCTGGCCGGTGATGCGGGTGACGGCGGCGCTGACCGATCTTGCAACCGTGTCCGTGCAGACGGCGCTGCGCTTCCTGCTACGTCAGGAGGTCGCGCGCGGCCGCATGACCGCGCTCAATCATGATCGACCGGAGGAGGACAGCGGATTGATCGTGCTCGCGATGGGCAAGATGGGCGCGGGCGAATTGAACTACTCCAGCGACATCGACCTGATCGTGTTTTTCGATCCCACCCGCACCTCGCTGGTAACAGACATCGAGCCCGCGCCGTTCTTCGTGCGGGTGACGCAGGCGCTCGCCCGCCTGTTGCAGCAACGCTCCGGCGAGGGTTACGTGTTCCGCGTCGATCTGCGCCTGCGGCCCGATCCGGCCTCGACGCAGGTGGCGATCTCGACCGAGGCGGCGCTGCATTACTACGAGCGGGAAGGGCGGACCTGGGAACGCGCCGCGATGATCAAGGCGCGCGTTTGCGCCGGCGACGCCAAAGCGGGCGAGGCGCTGATCGCGGAACTGTCGCCGTTCGTCTGGCGCAAGCATCTGGATTTTGCCGCGCTCGCCGACGTCCACGACATGAAGCGGCAGATGCAGACCTATCGCGGCCAGAGCGAGATCGCGGTCGAAGGTCATAACGTCAAGGTCGGCCGCGGCGGCATCCGTGAGATCGAGTTCTTCGCGCAGACGCAACAGCTCATTGCCGGCGGTCGCCATCCGGAACTGCGGGTGCGCCCCACGCTGCATGCGCTGCAGGTGCTGGCGACCAGCAACTGGATCAGCTTTCAGGCCCACGACGAGTTGACCGCCGCCTATGAGTTCCTGCGCCGCGTCGAGCACCGGCTGCAGATGATCTCGGACGAGCAGACCCATGCGCTGCCCGAGGATGCCGAGGCCGTGGAGCGCTTTGCAAACTTCTTCGGCTATGAGAGCCGGGCGGCCTTTGCGAAGGACTTGCTAGGCCATCTCAACATCGTGCAGGGACATTACGGCAAGTTGTTCGAAGGCGATCCGACCGGCACGGTGAAGCTGCCGCAGCTCAATTATGCCGGTGGGCCTGAGGATGCGCGTCTGCTCGATCACCTGACGATGCTCGGCTTCAAGAAGCCCGTCGCGGTGGCTGGCACCCTGCAGCACTGGATGCAGGGCAACTATCGCGCGCTCCGCAACGAGGCGACCAAGGCTGCCTTCATCGAATTCGTGCCCGGCCTGATCCACGGTCTCGCGCATGCCGAAGACCCTGACGACGCCGTGACCACGTTCGATCGCTTTCTCGGCGCATTGCAGCGCGGCGGCCGGCTGATTTCACTGTTGAGCCAGAACCGCGACCTGGTCGCGCTGGTGGCCTTGATCCTCGGCGCCGCGCCGCGGCTCGGCGACATGCTGGCGCGCCAGCCGCAGATCATGGACGGCTTGATCGATCCCCGTTTCTTCGGCGCGATGCCGGACCGAAAGGAATTGTCGGCGCGGCTGGCGGCGACGCTGAAGGACGCGGACTCCTACGAAGACTTTCTCGATCGCCTGCGGCTGTTCGGGCAGGAGAGCCTGTTTTTGATCGGCACGCGGATCCTGTCCGGCACGGTTTCCGCCCAGCACGCCGGCGTCGCCTTTGCCGACGTCGCCGAGGGCATCGTGCATACCGTGCACGGCCTGGTGAGAGACCAGTTCGCGACCCAGTACGGCCGCATCAAGGGACAGGAGACCGCGATCCTCGCGATGGGCCGGCTCGGCAGCCGCGAGATGACGGCATCTTCCGATCTCGACCTGATCCTGCTGTATGATTTCGACGCGGACAATCCCGATTCCGACGGCGAACGATCGCTGCACGGCGCGCAATATTTTACGCGGCTAACCCAGCGGTTGATCTCGGCGTTTACGACGCGGACCAACTACGGCGTACTCTATGAGGTCGATATGCGGCTGCGGCCGTCGGGCCGCGCCGGGCCGCTGGCGTCGCGGATCGATTCCTTTTCCGACTATCAGGAACGCGAAGCCTGGACTTGGGAGCACATGGCGCTGACGCGGGCGCGAGTGATCTCGGCTTCACCGGCGTTTCGGAAAGAGATCGAGGACGCGATCCGCAACGTGCTGACGCGGCCGCGCGATGCGGCCTCTACCGCCGGCGACGTCGCCGACATGCGCCGGGCGATTGCGCTGGAGAAGGGCGAGGACGACATCTGGAACCTCAAGCAGGCCGCCGGCGGCCTGGTCGACATCGATTTCATCGCGCAGTATTTGCAGCTCGTTCACGCCTCGGAAAAGCCCGAGATCCTCAGCGTCTCCACGCTGCAGGTGCTTGACAACGCCGCACGCCTCGGCGTGCTGCCGCCATCCGACGCCGAGATTTTGCGTTCGGCGGCGCGGCTCTATCACGACCTGACGCAGATCCTCAGGCTTTGCGTCACCGGCAAATTCAGGCCGGAGACGTCGGGAGAGAACCTCTTGCGCGTCATGGCGCGCGCTGGCGACACGCCGGATTTCTCGACGCTGGAAGCCCGCCTGCGCGAGACGCAAGGCGAGGTAAGGCGGGTGTTTCGGGCACTGATGGGCGGGGGCTAGGTTACTGGCGCGCCCATGGCCGCGACGGGCGCGTCAGTCAAACCGTGCCGTTGCAGTCTTGCCATCGGGCGCTGTGAGCTGAACCGCACCCTTGGGATTGGCCGGTAGGGCCGTGGCCGCTGTTCCACTCAGGTTGTTCTTTTCCGAAGGAGCGAGCGTTATGCGTTCGGCCCTTCCTCCAAGATTGAAAATGGCAACGCCCTTGAAGCCCTTCGGGTCAACCGGCTTGTCGTTTTCGCCTATGAGGAAGATTTCAATCGCCTTGTCCTTCGCGACGAGTTCTACATGGTATGGACCGGCTTCGGCGAGACGCCCGCCATGGGACGCTTTCGGCTCGTGTGCGTATGCCGGAATCCCCGCCAGCAGGGCGGCGCCGAGAGCGAGATATCTGAACTTCATGCGCGGTCTCCTTTCAAGACTTGAGCGATCAATAGGAATGTGAGGCAGCATGTTTCCCGAGAGACTCGTCGGACTGCCGCTGCATCAGCCGCATCAGCGGCTTTCTGCCGAACATGAGAAACAGGACCGGCGTAATCAGCGCATCGAGCAGGGTCGCGCTGATAAGCCCACCGAAGATCGTCACCGCGACGGGGTGCAGGATTTCCTTGCCCGGCTCGTCCGCCGCGACAAGCAGCGGGAGCAGCGCAAGTCCCGCGGAAAGCGCGGTCATCAGCACAGGCGTCATGCGCTCGAGGCTTCCGCGGATCACAAGCTCCGGCCCGAACGGCATCCGTTCCTGCAAAGCAAGATTGATGTAGTGGCTTATCTTCAGAATCCCGTTGCGTGTCGCGATTCCCGTCAGCGTGATGAATCCGACCATGCTGGCGACGGATAGCGGCTGGTCGGTCAGCGCCAGCGCCGCGACCGAGCCGACCAGCGCGAGCGGGACGCCACCCATGATGATCAAGGCCAGCACGGCGGAGCGATAGCGGCTATAGAGAATCGCAAAGATCAGCGCGAGAGAAATGGCTGAAAGGATACCGATTCTGAGGCTGGCTTCCTCCTGAGCCTGGAATGTGCCTTCAAGGTTCGCGGTGACGCCCTGCGGCAGGCTCGTCGCCTGCAATTCGGCGCGAATGCGGCGCACGATCTCGGCCATGTCGGTTTTGCCGTCGGAGTTCGCCAGCACGACAATGCGTCTGCGGCCGTTCTCTCTCAGGATTTGGTTCGGCCCATCCGTTTCCTTCACGTCCGCGATCTGACGTGCTGGTATCCAGCCGGAGGGGGTCTTGATCAGGAGTTCGCCGAGCTTTTCGGTCGTGCGCAGCCGCTCGGGCAGCCTCATGACCACGTCGTGGCGCTTGTAGCCATCGACCACGCGCGAGATGACGCGCCCACTCGATAGCCGCGATAATTGTTCCGTAACGGCACCGGGCTGCACGCCATACAATGCCGCCCGCGTATAATCGACGCGGACTTCGAGTTGCGGAATACGCACCTGCTTTTCGACCTGGAGGTCCTGGATGCCGTCAATCTTGGCGAGCCGTGCACGGAGTTCCTCTGCGCTGTTTCGCAGCGTGTCGAGGTCGTCGCCGAACAGTTTGAGGGCGAGTTCGGCACGAACGCCCGAGAGCAGGTGATCGAGCCGGTGCGAGATCGGCTGCCCGACATTGATCGAGAGCGGCAGCACCGAAAGCCGGGAACGAATATCCGCGACGATCTCGGATTTTGGCCGCCGCGAGGGCTTGAGATCGACTTCAAGATCCGAGGAATGGACGCCTTCAGCGTGCTCGTCCAGCTCCGCGCGCCCTGTCCGCCGCCCAACACTGATTACTTCCGGCACATCGAGCAGCAGGCGTTCCGCGATCGATCCCACCCGGCTGGATTCCGAGAGCGAAACTCCCGGGGCGAACGCAATGTTGATCGTGAAAGTACCCTCATTGAAAGCCGGCAGGAACGCGCGCTTCAAGGCGAATGCGCCCGCGCCGGCGCCCAACACGGCGAGCGCCGTCAGGCTAAGCAGCAATCCTTTGCGGGCGAAAGCGAACCGGAGCGCGGCATGGTTGGCGGACTTGAGCTTGCGAACAAGCCAGCTCTCCCGTTCCGTTAGCCGCTTCATCCCCGGTAGCAGGTAGTATGCCAACACGGGCGTCAGCGTGATCGAAACCAGCAGGCTTGCGAGGATCGAGATGATGTAGGCGTGGCCCAGCGGTGCGAACAGTCGTCCCTCGATGCCCGAGAGCGCAAACAGCGGCACGAACACAAGGACGATGATCATCGTGGCATAAACAATTCCCGATCGCACTTCGTTGGATGCCGAAACCACCACGTCGAAGACTGAACGGGGATTGCCTTGCTCCCTGTTCTCGCGCAGTCGGCGGAAGATATTCTCGACATCGACGACGGCGTCGTCGACCAGTTCGCCGATGGCGATAGCGAGTCCTCCCAGGGTCATCGTATTGATCGAGAGACCGAGCAGCGTGAAGATGATGGCTGTGGTCAGGATCGAGACCGGGATCGCCGTAAGCGAGATTGCCGTGGTGCGCCAGTTGAGGAGAAATGCGAACAGGATGGCCGCTACGACGAGCGCTGCTTCGAGCAATACCCGTTCGAGGTTCTGGATCGAGTTTTCAATGAAGTCAGCCTGCCGGAAGATGATTTCATTGGCTTTCACGCCGGACGGCAGGCTGGGCTCCAGCTCGGCGAGCGCCTGCGTGATCTGTTGCGTCAGCCGCACTGTATCGACGTTAGGCTGCTTCTCGACCGAGACGATCACAGCGGGCCTGCTCATATAACCTGCATCGCCGCGTTTGACCTTGGGCGCAAAGTCGACGTTCGCCACCTGCCGCAGCAGGATAGGGCGTCCCTCGATGGTAGTAACGACGATGTTACGAAGGTCTTCCAGGCTCGTGGTGCGCCCGATATTCCGGATCAGATATTCGCGGGCGTTCTGATCGGTGAATCCACCGCCGGTATTGGTGCCGAACTGCCGCAGCGCCAGCTCGACCTGCTCATAGCTCACACCGAGTGCGCGCAACGCAGAAGGCAGCGGCGCAATCCGGTACTGGCGGACCTCGCCGCCGATCGGGATCACCTGCGCGACGCCGGGTATGGCAAGCAGCCGCGGCCTGATCGTGAAATCGGCGATCTCGCGGACCTCCATCGGGGAGGCAGTCTTCGAAGTCACGGCGACGAGCAGAATTTGACCCATAATCGAACTGATGGGCCCGATCTGCGAGGTGACATTCAACGGCAGTTGGCTCTGTACTTGCGCGAGACGTTCCGCGACCAGTTGACGGTTGCGGTAGATATCGGTGCCCCAGTCGAACTCCACGTAGACAATCGAAAGCCCGATGCCGGAGACCGATCGCACGCGGCTGACGCCCGGCACGCCGTTCATCTGGGTTTCGATCGGGAAGCTGACGAGCTGCTCGACTTCCGGCGGGGCGTAGCCTTCCGATTCCGTCATGATCGTGACGGTCGGACGATTGAGGTCGGGGAACACGTCGACCGGCAGCCGGCGCGCGGTATAGGCGCCGAGCACAACGAGGATGCCCGCGATCGCAAGAATGAGGAGGCGGTTGCGGAGGGAGCCGCTGACCAGGAATGTGAACATGAACGTGTTCCTTCAGCGCACGTGATCGAGCAGGTCCGCGCCTTGCGACACGACCCGCTTGCCCGGAGCGAAACCGGACACGATCAGCACCCGGTCGCCGTCGAGGGGCTCCGTGCGCACGCTCCTTGCCACGAACCGCTCGGGCGTGACGTGCTCGTACACGAAATCCTGGCCGTTCGATCCGCGTACGACGCTGCTGCGCGGCACCGCAAGGCCTTCCTTTGTTTCGTCGGTGGCGGCCAGTACAGTCAGGAACTGGCCGGCCCTGAGCCCCGCCGTGTCGCCCGTTACGGCAAAATGCACCGGCACCGACTGGCTGCGATCGGCGAAGCCGGTACCGCGATAGGTGAGGTCGTAATTTCTGCCCGTATAGGTCGACGCCCGTGCACCCTGCGATGGTTCGACGGTCTCGAAGCTGAGCGCCTCGACCCAAAGCCGCGCGGGATCGATGATGTTGAAGACCACGGAGCTTGGCTGGACGATTTGGCCGGCCACGGCGCTGCCTTCAGCGATGACGCCCGCGACCGGGGCAATCAGCGGTTCGGGGTCGCGGCGCGATTTTTCAATCGATGCGCGCCGCTCGCGAAGCCCCTCCAACTCCAGCCGCGTGTCCTCGAGTTGGGTCCGGGAAATAGCGCCCGACGGCGCGAGTTGTTCGTAACGTGCGAACCTGCGTTCCACGATCGAGATTTGCTGATCGAGTTCACCCTGGCGCTGCCGCATGTCGGAAATATCGATCGCCTGAATCGGCGGCGTGACATAGCCCAGGATATCGCCCTGTTTGACCCGTGTGCCCAGTCGAGGAAAACCCTCCGCCGGCGCGGAAAGCCGGCCGCCCACGGCGGATTGCACATACCCGCTGGCATTGGGATCGGGAATGATCCTGCCTGGAAGTTCGGTGACCTTCCTGTGCTTCGCCTGTTCGGCGACGAGCGTCCGCAGCGCAAATATCCGCTGCACCGTCTTGGGCACGAACACCGTCCCATCCGGCAGGCGCTGGGCGCGTTCTCCTGAAACGGCGCTGATCGCGACTTGCGCCTTGTCTTCCTCATGGCCGTGGCCTTCATGCGCTTTCGTCTCGCGGACCCCGGTGAGCGCAGCAAGGATGGCGATGATGGCCGCCGCTCGTCGCCCACGGAGCGCCACGGCCGTTAGCAGCGCGCCCGCCATCAGGCCGCCCAGAGCGAGAAGGATCGAAGTCTGGCCAATGCGTTCGCCATGAGTCGCTGCACCTGGCAAGGCACTTTGCGCCGTCTCACGCGCAGTCTGAATCGTCATCGGCAAAATGTCGGTGGCGTCTGCCACCGTAACGGTAAAAATGAGTTCGGTACGTCCGTTCTTTGCCAGCCACGGCGCCGCTAGTCGGTATGTGCCGTCGGCATTCTCGGTAGCCCTTACGGAGCCGCCGGGAGTTTCAACTTCAAGTACTGCACCGGTCACCGGTTCGTTCGTAGCGAACCGGTCGAGATGGATCTCAAGATGGTCGCCGCGGGCGACGGCAACGATCTCGAATGCGTTGGAATCGGCCTCGCCACGCGGCAACGCGCCTGCCGAGACGGCAGGTTGTTCGCCATGGTCATGACCCTCATGGGCGGAAGCGGGAGCGATCGCAGCGCACAGAGCTGCGACTGCCGCGAGAGCACGCAGGGCGCGCCCGAAATAGGAAAGCATACCAAGAATCCTTCAGTCTGAATGACCGTCAGCCGCCGGCCGTAACGCGGGCCGCGCAAATTCACGGATCGTTTGCGTTCAGATGAAGTATTTGGGAGGGCGCCTGAGGGAAGCAGGCGCGCGGTCTGGCCCTATCGGGGACGGGACAAATGCCACACGTGTTGTCGACCGGGGGAGAGAGACGAGTTGCACAAAGCTCGGCAACCCGGCCGCACAGCAAGCGGCGCATGTCAAGGTGCAGCAGGCGCCGACGCAATTCCGGTCAGAAGAGGCGGGTGTCTCGGTTTGTCCCCGCTGAGCCTGTTGCAACACTACTTGCGTCACCGCCCGTTCGGATGGATTAGAGGCGGCATGACCAGGGGCGCCGTGGATATCAGCGGCAGCATGGTGCGTATGGCCGACATGGGCTTGGGCAACAGAAGGCGCGATTGAAAGCACGATCAGGACGATCGCGGCCCGCAGTGCGCATATAATTAGTTGCTTCAGCATGACCGTTGGATTGTAGCACACTTGGGCAGCGCTTTGGAACTCCTGGGGCCACTATGAATTGTCGCGGGAATAGGAGGCCGGGATGCATACCGAGATCAATATTTTCGACAAACCCATCGAGCGCATCAGGAAAGCCTGCGAGCTGATGGACCTTGGCGCCGATTTCGACCGCAAGCTGCCGGAACTCGAAACCTACCTTGAAAGGCTGGTGGCCGAAGGCGAAACCAGCGAGGAACGGCTGACCGTGAGCGGTCTGACCTTCGTCAAGCAGACACAAGAGGGATCTGCGTGAAGCCCTGGCAAGGCGGCGTCAGGAAATTTCGTCCGGCAGCCTCCAGGCCGGATCCGGCGCGCAACGCTCTTCCCTGATTTCCTTCACGTGATAGCGGGTCAACAGAACCGACCCGCCTGCTTCGTCAGTAACGGGAAGATCGGAAATCAGGGAAGCGTCGAGGGCCTGCTTCCAGACCTCTGCCTCAGTCGGGAGGCCGGGACCGATCTGCCTATCGTCGGCGAACAGCGCGTAGGGCACAAACCTCTCCCCCAATCAAAACCCCGCCAGCTATCTAAATAACTGACGGGGCTTTTGAGCTGATAATTCCGGTGGATTTCTCCTTCCTGAACTACCTGCTCTAATCTGCAACGCCGGACGATGGATATCGTTCCCGATCTTTTCGGTTGCGGGCGAAAGAATGGCTTGGCCCGCCGATCGACGGCCCTCCTGATTTTTGACGGGAACGGTGCGCCAATGGCGGCTTTCGGGAGTCCGCCTCAATCGCGCGGAACTATTGCCGCTTTTTCCTGCTTGAGAGCGGTGTCTTCGACCCTGGAACGGGATGGCCCATGCGCAAACTACTGTTTGGAATCGTGCTCACACTACCAATGGCTTTTATGTCCCCGGCAACGGCGATGCCCCGCGGCTACCTGTTAATCCACGACTCCTTGGTCAAGGGCGATCTAATCGAAGTAAAGGGCGGGCACGGCCGCGGGCATGGTTGGGGCCGCGGGCATGGTTACCGTCCGTTTGGTTGGAGCCGCGGCCGGAAGGTCGGTTGGCGCGGCCGTGGCTGCCCGCCCGGTCACTGGAAGAAGGGCTGGTGCTGAAACTGAACCGCTGCCGTCACGTACGAGCGGCACGGCTCGACCATTACAAGGTTCGCGCCGCGTTACCCTTGAACAGGATTGGGCCTGTCGGTCGTCCGATGGGAGAGCCGCCTTCAGGCTCCAGCGTGATCTCGAACAGCTGATTTTGCACGGTCTCCGGCAACGACTCCAAATTCAGCTGCAGCGTGCGCGACTGACCGGTGAGGCCGATTGATTTCGGGCCGACGGCGCGATCCCACAGCGTCCAGACCTGCAGCGTGCGGCCGGCGGGAACCTCGATCGGACGTAGCGGAATGAGCTCGACCCGGCCATTTGAAAATGCGTTGACGATGGCTCCGGCCTCTTGGGTCGCATCGTTCACCAGCACGGCGACGTAGACGGGCTTGCTCTGCGCCAGCGCAATCAGGTCGTTGCGAAGGTGACGCGACGTTGTCAACGCGCCGACCATGATCACCGAAAACAGCAGCGCGGCGAGCGCGCCGCCGATACCGAGGCCGCGCCAGAACCGGACGTTGTCCCACAGCGTGGCGCCGCGCAGCGCGGCGCGTGCGGAGGGCAGGGCGTCGATCGGCGCGATTTTGGTTGCATCCGCGATGCGCTGCCAAAGCGCCGGGCTGGGCGGCGTTTCCTCGGCGGTGGAATCGAGGTCTGCAAGCCGTTGCCGCCACGCGCTGACGGCCCGGGCAAAGCCGTCGTCGGTCTCGATGCGCCGTTCGGCCGCGGCGTGCTCGGCGTCATCCAGCAGGCCCATGACATAATCGGCGGCCATTGCGTCATCGGCATCTGCATCGGGCTGGTTCATCCCATGCACTCCTGCAACGCAAACAGGCTGCGCCGTACCCAGCTCTTGACCGTGCCGAGCGGAACCCTGAGTCTTCCCGCCAACTCTCCGTGGCTCATCCCGTGAACGTAGGCCAGCACCACGACATCACGGCGCGGGCGGTCGATCCGCTCGAGGCATCGGCGCAGCGCGCTGGTTTCCGGCATTCGCGACAGGGTGGCTTCGCAGTCGATATTTTGGGCGTTTTCGTCTGACGTATCATAGCGGTGCTCATTGCGATGAATGCTCAGGGCGCGGTTGCGCACCACCGCATAGAGCCAGCCGCGCGCGCTGCCGCGATGCGGGTCGAACCCGGCTGCACCGCGCCAGATCCGTATAAAGGCATCGTGGACCGCTTCTTCCGCAAGATCCTGCCGAAACAGAATGCGGCGAGCGACGCCGACCATGCGCGGCGCCTCGCTATTGTAGATCATCTGCAACGCAGCACGGTCGCCGGCTGCACAACGCGCCAATGCGGCGGCAAGCTGCGACTCGCGCTCCTGATCGAGAACGGCGGGGTTGCGCCAGCCAGCCGTGATCGTGCCATTTCCGGTCATGTCTATGCCCTTGCATAGTTGTTCTACCTTGAGATGCGGCATTTGGATGCATGTGCCGAAAATTATTTTCAGTGTGCTGCATCCGTTTCGCCGTGCCGCCGGTACCCGCTGTGTCGGTCCCGAGAGGATCGTAGGAACACAGGGAGACTTTACGATGAATTTTCGCTCGATTTTCGCCGCTTCGGCCGCACTCTTGCTGTCGTCCGCTGCCGCCAACGCCGCGCAGATTGCCGCGCTGATCGGCGGTGACACCATTGCCATGGTCGATGCCGCGCAGAAAAAAGCGACCGGTTCGGTCAAGGTCACCGGCATTTCCGGGGCGCTGGTCGGCATCGACGTACGTCCGGCCGACGGCATGCTCTATGGGCTGGTCGATGATGGAACTGTCGTGACCATTGCGATGGACGGCAAGGCCACGATGAAGTCCAAGCTTGACACCATGCTCGCCAAGGGCGTGGCCGCAACTGTCGATTTCAACCCGGCGGCGGACCGCCTGCGCGTGATGGGCGCCGACGGAATGAACCTGCGGGCGAATGTCGATGACGGCAAGGTGACCAAGGACGGCGATCACAAATATGCCGAGAGCGACATGCACAAGGGCGAGAAGCCGAACATCGTTGCCGGCGCTTACACCAATTCGGTGAAAGGCGCCAAGGAGACTGCCTTGTTCAACATCGATGCGACCATCGGCGGATTGATCAAGCAGGCGCCGCCGAATGACGGCGTGCTCGGCGCGATCGGCAAGCTCGGGATCAAGGCGGGTACCGTCGCATTTGACATCTGGTCCGACGGTGCCGGCAAGAACGAAGCCTGGCTGATGGCGGACGGCACGCTCTACAGCGTCGACCTCGCTACCGGAAAAGCCACCGAGGCCGCAAAAATCGCCGGCGTCAGCGATACGGTGAAGGATATCGCGATTATGGGCATGTAGCGGATTCCTGCTGCCTGGTGCCTCGACCCTGGCGCATCCCGCGCCAGGGTCGATCCTCAGACGTATCGCTGGCTTACGCCTTCTTCAGCGCCTCGAGCGCGTCGCGGACATTGGCTTCGCGCCCGGTGCCCCCAGAATCCAGATGCGCAAAGATCGCCTTGGGCATCCCCGGGTCCCAGAACTTCTTGATGTGCTCGGCAACATCTCGGTGCGCCGGGGATCGAGCACGATCAACATTATATTGAATTCGCAGGTATCGGACGCCGTTTTTGAAGTATTGGTACCCGCCCGTCCGTGCTATTTATGGCAACCGGGCAATTGCCCTTTTTGTCACCATATTTTCTCGGGATTTGCTCCTTGATCGACAAGCTTGAACTTCTGCTGGCGCTGGCAAAGGAGCGGCATTTTGGGCGGGCTGCGGAAGCCTGCGGCGTCACCCAGCCGACCATGTCGACCAGCCTCAAGCAGCTCGAGGAAATTCTCGGCGTCATGCTGGTGCAGCGCGGCTCCCGCTTTCAGGGCTTTACGCCGGAGGGCGAGCGCACGCTCGACTGGGCGCGGCGCATCGTCGGCGACGCGCGTGCCATGCGGCAGGAGATCAACAGCCTCAAGGACAAGCTCTCCGGCGAAATCAGGATCGCCGCGATCCCGACCGTGCTCGGCATGGTGGCGCAGCTCACGACGCCGTACCGCGCGCGCTATCCGGACGTTCGCTTTCGCATCCAGTCCTGCACGTCGGCCGACGTGCTGGGCCTTCTCGAAAATCTCGAGGTCGACGCTGGGCTGACCTATATCGAAAACGAGCCGATCGGCAAGGTTCGCACCATTCCGCTCTACAACGAAAGCTATCGTCTGCTGACGGCGCCCGACGCCATGTTCGGCGACCGCAAGCAGGTCACCTGGAAGGAGGTCGGGCAGGTGCCGCTGTGCCTGTTGACGCCGGACATGCAGAACCGCCGCATCATCGATCGCGCGCTGGCGTCCGTCGGAGCCGAGGCCACGCCGACGCTGACCTCGAACTCGCTGTTGGTGCTCTACACGCATGTGAAGACCGGGCGCTGGGCGAGCGTGATGCCGGCCAAGCTTGCGGAGACGCTGGGGCTCGCCGACTCCGTCCGCAGCATTCCGATCGTCGATCCCATCGTCGACTACAGCATAGGCATGGTGATCCCGCAGCGCGACCCGATGACGCCGCTGATCGCGGCGCTGGTGCAGGTCGCCCGCGAGGTGGCGCCGACGCTGGCGTAAGATCAGGCCGCCTCGGCCTCCGCCCTTGCTGTCGGGCTCGGCTGCTGCGGTTCGCGCGGCAGCACGATGCGGACGACGGTGCCGGTGCCGAGCGTGGAGCGCAGCCGCATCGTGCCGCCATGCAGGCTGGTCAGCGACCGCGCGATGGCTAGTCCGAGGCCCGAGCCCTGGTAGGTCTTGGTGAGCTGGCTCTCGACCTGCTCGAACGGCTTGCCCAGCCGCCGCAGCGAAGCGGGCGCGATGCCGATACCGGTATCGGCGATCATCAGCACGATCGAGTTGGGCAGCACGTGGCTGCGCACGGTGACCTTGCCTTCGTCGGGGGTGAACTTCACGGCATTGGACAACAGGTTGACGAAGATCTGCTTGACCGCGCGGCGGTCGGCCACCACGGAGATGGTGCTTTCGATATCGGCGTCGAGCGTCAGGTTCTTGTCCTCGGCGCGCCCGGACACCACGCGCAGCGACTCCGCCAGGATCTTCGACAGGTCGAGCTGCTCCATGTCGAGCTTCATGCGGCCGGCCTCGATCTTCGACATGTCGAGGATGTCGTTGATGACTTCGAGCAGGTATTTGCCGCTGGTCAGGATGTCGTGGCAATACTCCTGATACTTGTCGGAGCCGAGCACGCCGAACATGCCGCTGCCCATGATCTCGGAGAAGCCGATGATGGCGTTCAGCGGGGTGCGCAGCTCGTGGCTCATATTGGCGAGGAATTTCGACTTCGCCTGGTTTGCCTCCTCGGCGCGGTTCTTCTCCTGCGAATATTTTTCCGCCAGATCGGCCAGTTCCGCCTTCGAGCGCTTCAGGTCGAGCACGTTGGCGCGCATGCGGGCGTCGTTTTCGATCAGCTTCTGCTCGTGTTCCTTGATCCGGGTGATGTCGGTGCCGACCGAGACGTAGCCGCCGTCCTTGGTGCGGCGCTCGCTGATATGCAGCCAGCTTCCGTCGTCGAGCTGCGCCTCGAAGGTGCGGGCTCCCGGCGCTTGCGCGCCGGTCTCCTGCAGCCTGGTGCGAACCTCCGGCATGCTGCCGACCTCGATCACGGTCTCGTACGACGTGCCGGGGGTCACCGCCGTATCGGGCAATTTGTGCAGGCGCTGGAAATGCGAGTTGCAGAGCACGAGGCGATCTTCCGCATCCCACAGCACGAAGGCTTCCGGAATGGTTTCGATCGCGTCGCGCAGCCTGAGGTCGGCTTCCACGGTCTTCTCGGCGAGGCTCTTCTGCTCGGTGATGTCGACCGCGATGCCGATCAGATGCAGCCCGCCATCGGCCGAGGTGTGACTGAGCTCGCAGCGCACGCGCAGCCAGATCCAGTGGCCGCCGGTGTGCTGCATGCGGAAGCTCTGGTCGATGTGGGTGATTTTGCCGGCGATCATCTGGTCGGCGATCGCGAACAGGTCGATGTCGTCGGATTTCACCAGCGCGTTGACTTCGCCGAAGGTGAGGAGATCGTTGCGGGAGTCGAGGCCGAGCATCGTAAACATCGATGCCGACCAGAAAATGCGGCCGCGCGAGAGATCCCAGTCCCACAATCCGCAGCGGCCGCGGTTGAGCGCGGTATCGATCCGGCCGCGCACCGCGTCGTTGATCAGATCGCCCTCGCGGGCGCGGGTCGATTGCCAGTGGAAGGCGAAGCCGAGGATCAGCACGACGAAGCCCGTGGTGGCCGACAGCGTCACCGACAAGGCCGCATCCGAACCCCACAGCGGCTCGTTCCGTTCCTGGATGACGATGACCATGCCCGGCAGCGATTTGACCAGCCGCGAGATCGCCATGGCGCCGTTGCCATTCGGCAGCGTCATGTCGTTGACGACGCCCTGCTGGCCGGGCGTGGCGAGCAGTTGCGCGGTGCTGATGACGTCGAGGATGCGATCGCCGCCAAGGCTGCCTTCGACGGGAACACGGGCCATAATCCGGTGATCGGCGCCGGTGATGATGACGTGGCGGCCGCTCGCAACGCCCCAGGCCGGGATCAGGTCGGGCAGCAGGCTCTGCAGCCGCTCGATATTGGCGGCGCGATCCTGCCGGACCGAAGCGAAGCGGTCGAGGCGTTCGGCCAACAGCTCGGTGAGCGCGGAGAGGTCGCGCTTCATGGCGGCGCGCTTCTGCCGGCTCTGGTCGATCACCTGCACGAAGGCGCCGAGGCAGATCGTGATCAGGAAGGCGATGATGAGCGTGGGCACGGCACGGCGAAGCGCCGGCTCTGCGGTGAGCAGCCGGTGGTAGGCAGGTTTCGCGATCGACTGCGCCAATCCTTTGATCGAATCGGATTGGACACACGCGTTCGCCGCATTCGCCGCATGCGCGCGCGCCATGCTTTAGACCCCCGCCGAAGGCTCTTTTGCACATTGTCCGGAAGCACCCCATTACTTCCGAATCATGCCGATTTGAATCCACTTTTTTCGGGCTGTCGAGAGTCAACGATTCGTTAATTAGAAATAAATCTTGTCCAACGCGAATTAAGGCACGCTCGATGCGAGTCCGAAACGGGAACGGGCCCGCAAACCTACGCGCGCGGCGGTTCGGCATGGCTGATGACGCGCTTGATCGACGGGAACGCGCGGCGCAGCGCGCGCTCGATCTCGTCGACATTCTCATGCACCTTGATGACGCTCATCGACGGCGCAGCGCGGCAATGGAAGTTGACGATTTCGCCCGCATCGGTGTCGCGGACCCGCACATTGTGAATGTCATGGATCGCGCCGTTGCCGCCGGCAAAGCGCGACAGCGCGGCCTTGATGGTTTCGACGCGCTCGGGCGCAGCGTCGGTGCCGTGCGGCAGCTCCGGCTCGAGCGGCTCGATGTGGGTGTCGACCTCGACGTCCTCGCCAAATTCCTCACGAATGCTGCGCTCCAGGTCGTGGGCGATGGCGTGCGCGGCGGTGAGTTCCATGTCGCCATCGACTTCGAGGTCGATGCCGACAATCAGCCGTGCGCCGAGATCGTGCACGGTGACATGGTGAACGGCGAGACCGGCATTGCGGGCGATCACCATGATGCGCTCGCGCACGCTCTCATTGTCGCGCGCAACCGGCACCGCGGTGAAGGTGAGGTCGGCGTCGCCGAGCGCTTGCGTGACCGCAGCCTGCGCGGTCTTCTTGATCGCCTCGACCCGGTCGATCGGGTAGGTGCGCGGCACTTTGACGATGGCGTCGATGAAATGCGTCGGCCCGACCATGCGCACGCGAACGCGTTCGACGCCGACCACGCCGGGCACCGCGCGGATGGCGGCGGTCGCTTTTTCGGACGCGCCTGCGGGTGCACGGTCGAGCAGGGTTTCGACGGTGGAGCGACCGAGCCGCAGGCCGAGAATCGAGATCATGACGGCGACGGCGATGGCGGCGACCGAGTCGCCCCAGGCATAGCCGAGCCCGGTCAGCACGAGGCCGGCGATGACGGCGAGGGAGCCGAGCACGTCGGAAGCGAAATGCAGCGCGTCCGCCGCCAGCGCCTGGCTCCGCGTCTGCCGCGCGGTGCGATGCAGCGCCCGCGCGCGCCAGAAATTGACCGCGATATCGATCACCAGCACGACGAAGGGGACAGCCGATACCGTCGGCGGCGGCGCACCTTCGCGCAGCCGGCTCCAGGATTCGACCAGGATGCCGCCGGCCAGCACGTAGAGCAGCGCGATGACAAACAGCGCCGAAAGGCTCTCGAATTTGCCGTGGCCGTAGTGATGTTCCTCGTCGGCCGGCTGGTCGGATACCCGCACCACGAGCCAGGTGATGACGGTGGCGATCACGTCGACGGAGGAATGCAGCGCCTCCGAGATCAGCGCGAGCGAGCCGATCGCGATACCAACCGCGAACTTCGCCGCAGCCATGCCGGCGCTGGCGAAGATCGAGATCGCGGCGACGTTGGTTTTTATGGTGGGGATAGTGGTCATGGCCGGCGGTTTAGCAGGGGGGCAGTTAACATGAAAGGCGAGGGTTTGAGGTGCTATCGCAACTCACTTGCAGGAGCGCATTGTTGTTTTCGACCTGCGCTCGCAATGACGCCGAGATAGCGACGCAACACTCGGTCGTCGTCCCCCGCGCATGCGGGGGATCCAGTACGCCGCGGCCTATCGGTTCAATCATTGGCGCCTCTGGAATACTGGGTCACCCGCCTGCGCGGGTGACGACAACCAGGTGTGTGTCTACGTTCTCGCGACACGTTGCGCCCGAGCTTTGCAAATTCATTCGCCCTATAGGAAGAGGGCGCAGGGAATGCCGGGTGCTTTGCTGCACCCGCGGTCTCGTGTGCAAGTAGCGCAAAGAGATGCGCACACGAGCATACAGGTACAGCCGAGGCACTCCGGCATTCCCTGCGCAGTGGCTTTACGGCTTATACCGTGCTCTCCCTGGAGACGAATTCCTCTTGCCTCCATCGCTGACGGATTGAAGGCTTGTCGAACCCGGTTGGGTTCAACGCACCTCCGTCAGCTTGACACCAGCCACGGGTGCCAGGACCACACGGCTTTGCCGTACGCTTCAGCGCCGTACGTCCTGCGCGCCGTGTCCGCTCACGGCCGTAGCCGCCCTGCGAACAACCTCTCGCGCCGACGCTGCCGCGTCCACCGCATCCCGCCCCACGTTCGTGACGATGGCCAACGCCCCTCTTGTCGGGACGGGACGGCGGAATTTGTAAGCGTGATTTGGGTCTGCGGCGAAGCGGAATATTTTTGCGGGCACGACTGGACGGGGCAAATCACGTTGAAGTTGTTATGGAAAATAGATTATTCAAGAAAAATCGATTTTTTGCGACGCGAGTTATTTGCCTGGAGACAGGACAGAATGCTGGCGTCTGAACGAATAGAACCAGGGTGGCGCACCGAGGAACGTCGGCCGCGCACAGGGGCTGACGCCAACTTACAGTGCTGTGCTGCATGAGTTGGTAGCTAGGCCCAAAGCCGACGCTGGCCAACAGCGGCACGCCGCGAAGGGTCGACGGTTGTTGCCAGCCGTATCCTATGACACCATCCAAGTACCGAGTTCTTATGACTTCTGGATGCCTATGCCACGTCGGAAATATCCTTGGGAAAAGCTATCGGATGAACAGTTGCTCAAGCAACCTCTCAGTAGTCTGAAGGTTTCGGTCGAAGGAACTTGGCTCGAGGATTGTCTCAGCACTCTCTATGAAGAGCTCGAAGGGCGGGCCATCCGGCTGCGGCCACACGCATGGGTATCGAGCGAATGGTTTAGCCCGGCAGATGTGCCCGGTATTGCCATCCCATTCTATCTTACCCATCCCCGCCTGATGAAAATCGAGAAGAAGATGATGCTCGACGTCGAGGGCGGCACTTGGTCCGAGTGCATGGCCATTCTCCGTCATGAGGCAGGCCATGCCGTGCAGCACGCGTATCAGCTGCAACGTCGTCGGCGTTGGCAGCAGCTGTTCGGCCCGTCCTCGAAGCACTACCCGCGTTACTACCGGCCCAATCCGGCCAGCCGGAGTTATGTCCAGCATCTTCGGCTCTGGTACGCGCAAAGCCATCCGGACGAGGATTTTGCCGAAACCTTCGCGGTGTGGCTGCGGCCGCGTTCGAACTGGCGGACGCGCTATGCCGGTTGGCCAGCGCTGAAGAAGCTCGAATATGTCGACGAACTGATGGACGAAATCGCCGGGAAGCGGCCGCCAATTACGACGCGGGAGCGTGTCGATCCGCTGCATGAGCTCAGTCAGACGCTTGGCGACCACTATCAGAAAAAGCAGGCGTTCTACGCATTCAAGCCACCGAAGACTTACGACCGCGACCTCTCCCGGCTCTTTTCCGCCGATCCACGGCATCGCCGGGAGCAACCGGCTTCCCTCTTCATCAGGCGACACCGCGCCCAAATCAGGCAGCTGGTTGCCCGGTGGACGGGCGAGAACCAACTTACGCTTGATGCTGTACTTGACGATATGATCTCCCGCTGCCGCGAGCTTAATCTGCGTGCCGCCGGCTCTAAACAGAAGCTAGTGATCAATTTCAGTATACTGTTGACCGCCAAAACCATGCACGCGCTGTTCGGCCCCTCGCGGCGCAAGTGGATTGCGCTATGAGACGCCTGCGCATTCTAGTGCTGATGCATCCGGACTTCGTGCCCCCGGATTCTACCGACGGATACACCGCGCGGCAAATCAATGAATGGAAAACAGAATTCGACGTCGTGAGCACTTTGCGTGCGGCTGGCCATGAAGTGCGCCCGCTCGGCGTGCAGGAGGAAATCAGGCCGGTGCGCGACGAGATCGAAGGTTTCAAGCCGCATGTGGTATTCAACTTGCTCGAGCAGTTTCACCATGAGCCCGTGTATGACCAGCACATTCCAAGCTATCTCGAGCTTATGCAGATCCCATATACCGGGTGCAATCCGCGTGGCCTGATCTTGGCGCGCGGCAAGGATCTATCCAAGACCTTGGTGCACCATCGCCGGATCGCGGTGCCGGCCTTCGCCGTGTTTCCGATGCGCCGCAAGGTCAAACGGCCAGCGCGCTTGGCGCTGCCGCTGATCGTCAAGAGCCTGAACGAGGATGGATCCTTCGGGATCTCGCAAGCATCGATCGTCGATACGGACGAGAAGCTCGCAGAGCGCGTCGCTTTCATTCACGAGCGGGTCGGAACTGCCGCCATCGCCGAGCAATATATCGAAGGACGTGAGCTCTACGTCGGCGTACTCGGCAACAATAGATTGCGGGCTCTGCCGGTCTGGGAATTGAAATTCGGCAGCATGGGCGGCCAGGGTGCACGGCACATAGCCACCGAGAAGGTCAAACACGATCCCAGTTATCAGGAGCGGGTCGGAATTGAAGATGGGCCGGCCAAGAATCTCCTGCCGGAGGTACACGCCCGTATTCAGCGAATAGCAAAACGTATCTACCGAACGCTGGGGCTCGATGGATACGCGCGCATCGACTTTCGCCTCTCTGCCGACGGCACACCGTATTTCATTGAAGCGAACCCCAATCCCGAAATCGCAAAGAGCCAGGAGTTCGCTACAGCGGCTCGGCATGACCGCCTAGATTACCCGGACCTGCTGCATCGCATTCTGGCCCTCGGAATAAGCCGGGCAAAGGCAGGCGTATCCGTAGGCTGAAAGGCACACGAAACGGGCATGCGCAGCGATGGTGCGCGCTCGGAAGTCCAGACAGCATCGCATAGTGGAAAAGTAAGGTCACTTACTTGGCGACGAACGCCGCGAATTCAGCACCGCACCGGCATTCATCGAGAGTTGCTAGTTCTTGGCTCGCAGGATGCTGATTCGGGATTCGTCGACAAAATTCTTGCTGTCCTGATCGGACCGGCGGAAAAGGTTGCGTTCGACAACGAGTGAACGACCACTGATCGTCTTGGTGCAGCGCTCCTTGAGGTAGATGCCTCCCACCGGCTGGTCTCCTGCATCAGGCTGGCCCTCGGTGCATGCCCAGCCGTCCGAGCCGTAGCGCGATTTGGCCTGCAGCCCCAGGAGAAACGCCTTCTTCCGGATATAGAGACGCGCCTTCGGATCGGTCTCGATCTGCAAACCGGCAACATGCGCGGTATCGTCGATCAGAAGGGTGAGGATCGCCGGATGACCCGCCACCATCGTGCCGTCGCGGCTGGTCGATGGATCGTAACCAAATCGGATCGCCCGTGTTCCATTCGCGTCGGCGGGGCAGTCACGCCAGTTTTGCCAGCCAGCCAATGTGCGCTTCGGATCCGCCGCGCAGTAGAAGTCGACGTAACCGGTATCCGCCAACTCGGCCGCAGCCATTCCGAGGCGAATGTCCCGCAGATCGTTACCGCTGAATTCTTCCGCACCAGCCGGAGAGCTCGCGAGCGTGACGGCCTGCCAGGCAAGCAGGCCCGCAGCAAGAACTCCCGGCTTCTTCAGTCTGCGCATCACTGGCCCTTCCCGGTGCTGGTGGTCGCATCATCTGGCTTCTGCGTCTGGGTTTTGTAGACGTCGCATACCCGCGAGGTGTTTGAGAAGAAGGTGACGCATTCCGCGTAAGTGGGTTCGCCGGCTCCCTTGATGTGGGCGATCACGTAGTCGGCGACGGCTTCAATATCCTTCGGGCGCAGAAACGTTCCGCCCTCGGGCGGCATCTGTGCCGCCGCGTCCTGGCGGTTCATGCCGTGGCATCTCACCTCATCGTAGGCGCCGCGCATAAAGAACGGCATCCCGGTGCCCGGCCGACCGCAGCCGACGATTTCAATGATCTGATCGCGTGTCAGCTCGGTCTTGCGCAGCGACAGCGCATCGCCGCCGTAGCCGCCGCCGCCATTGCCGTGCCATTTGTGGCAGCCCACGCAATTGGCCTTGCTGAAAACGGCCTTGCCGGCATTGGTCGGATCCGAAGCTGGCGCTTGCGCCGATTGACCGTAAGCTGTGGTACCAATCGAGAAATTCAGGGCGACGACGCTCACGAGCAGCATGCTAGAGCCTTTTCCGTTCCGATTGAATCGGAACGGGGCTCTAGATTCTTGATTTGACGCGTTTTCTTGACGCGAACCGGTCTCCACTTCGCTGGAAAACGCTCTAGGCGCCGCCGGGAAGCTGTTGAAGATCATCATTGCGTCTCTTGTCGAAGAAGCGGGAGGGCCCGCAGTTGGCGAACCCTCCGTTTCTTGGGATGTCAGAGTGCGAATACGTAGAGCATCGATCCCGGCTGTATCTTCTTCAGTTCGGGCGTCGAATCGATGAACCACTTGTCCCAGGCGCCGCCCAGGCCGACCAGGATGGCAACGTACTGTTTGCCATCGACCGTAAAGGTCATTGGCGGTGCGTTGACGCCGCCGCCCGTGTTGAACTCCCAGAGCTTCTGCAACGACTTGGCGTCAAGCGCCATCACTTCGCCGGATGGCTGACCGGTGAAGACGAGGTCGGGAGTCGCAAGCATGCCGCCCAAATTGGGAAACGGCGTTTCCATTTTTTCGGCGATCTTGCCGGTCGTCACATCGATCGCAGTCACGCTGCCGGTGATCCTGAATGGTTGGCTCGGGCCGCCGCCGGTCCAGAACTCACGCGGTTTCAGTTTGTCCGGCGTCATCACCTCAACCTTGATGCGGTTGCAGCTCTCGATCACCGGGATGTACCAGAGCTTCAAATCCGGATTGTAGGCCGTCGGCGGCCAGTTCTTGCCGCCCATGTTGCCGGGGCAGATATCGGTTTCCATGTTGGTGCGGCTTGGCGTCACCGACGCGATATAGGTCTGCACGGCCTTGTTCGGGTCATACTCGATCGGCTTGCCGCTCTCCGGATCGAGCCCTTTGGTCCATGTGACTTTCTTGACGAACGGCAGGCCCCAGACGAACTTGCCGGTGGTGCGATCGATCGCATAGGCGAACCCGTTGCGGTCGGCTTCGAGCGCGAGCTTGCGCGGACCACTGGGTCCGGGGACGTCGACCAGCACGTTTTCCGCCACGCTGTCGTAGTCGTAGGGGTCATTTGGCGTGTGCTGATAATGCCACTTGATCTTGCCAGTGGTGGCATCAAGGGCCAGCGAACTATCGGTGTAAAGGTTGTCGCCTGGCCGATATTCATTATCCCAGTCCGGCCCGGGGTTGCCGATGCCCCAGATGATGGTGTCGGTTGCTGGATCGTAGGTGCCTGTTACCCAGGTCGAACCGCCGCCGGCGGCAGCCGCGTTGTTACTGTCTTTCCAGGTCTCGCTGCCGGGCTCGCCCTTGCCCGGGATTGTGTGAGTGCGCCAGACCTCCTTCTGGGTCGCAAGGTCGGTGGCGGCGATCCAGCCACGGATGCCGTACTCCGCGCCGGCGACGCCCGTGATCGCCATGTTCTTGACGATCAACGGCGCGCCGGTGATCACCTCGCCCTTGTCCGGATCGGCCACCGTGCGCTGCCAGGCGACCTGGCCGGTCTCCTTGTTGGTCGCGATCAGCCGGCCATCAAGCGTATGGGAAATGACGAGATCACCCCACAATGCGACGCCGCGGTTGTCGACGCCGCAGCACGCCACAGCGCCAGCCCAGTCACGGTCCGTCTTGGGATCCATCTTCCAGACCAGCACGCCGCGGCCACCATGCGCATCGATCTTGTAGACCGAACCCCATCCATCGGTGACGTAGAGAAAGCCGTTCTCGGCAATCGGAGTTCCTTCCAGCCCGCCATGGCTCCAGATGCCGCCGCCCTCGATGCCGCCGAGGTGCATGGTCCAGGCGACCTTCAGGTTCTTCACGTTATCGCGGTTGATCTCCTTCAGAGTGGAGAACCGGTGAGCCGCGTAATTCTGATGATGATGAAGCCAGTTGCCCGGCTCCTTCTCGACATTGAGCAGCCGTTCCTGATTGACCTCGTCGGCGGCGGATGCCGGCAGTGCGGCCGTGATGCCCGCGGCAGCGATTGCAACGGCGAGCAGGCGCGCTCGCGTGGAGATTGTTGTGTGACCTGAAAATCGCTCCATGAGTAATGCCCTCCTTTGGCAGTTCATGTTGGATCGAGCGTCCGGCACATCCGGGCGTTCAGCTGAGAAGCCTCGTTCAGCGGCTCACCGGTCCGCTGTCGCGATCAGGGCGTTCGCGAAACCTGCACCTCCGTTTCTTTGGTTCCACCTTTCTGGAAAACGACGGCACATGTAAACGTCTCGCCGTCGACAAGCTTCTGCCGCGTCTGCAGCAGCATCACGTGATATCCGTCGTGCTTGAGTTCGGTCGTCTTGCTCTCCGGGATTGGAATGGACTTGATCTCGCGCATGGCTGGCGCGCCTTCGCCGCGATCGACCGTGTGCTTTACGGCGAAATTCGCGAACGGACAGCGGATGCGCAACAGGGCGTCGGCTTCGGCCGCATCGTTCCTGATCGTCATCACAAGCGGGAGATCGATACCGATCTGATCGGACGCCGGCACCCGGGCGTTCGTCACTTGCAACGCTTCACCTGCCGTGGCGAGCCCGCCCGTCAGCCAAAGTCCAACAGCAACCAGTCCGAACACAAGAAACGTAATCCGGCCGCCGCGATCAAGCCGTGCGCCATCAGCACCTGATGTCGCTGTCGCGGTCATCGGCTATGTCTCGGCCGAAGGGCAATCCTGCAAATGCGCGGTCAGTCGAGGGAAACAAGCGAGGGATGCCCAAACGAAACTTTTCGTGCTGCACATTGGCGTGCCTCCCACGATCGATTTTTCTTATTTCTTGGCGTCCCAAGTTACGCTTCAAAATACGGCGCTCAAAGGGCGCTGCGCTTTTTTCCCGACAAAAAATGCGCCACCACGTTATTGCGGGCGCGGCAGAGCCGAGGTGATCGAACAGGCCGCCTCAGTTCCGCTGTTGGCCCTCGCCTTTGCGCTCTGGACACGAGCCTGCGGCATTGTCCAAAATCTCTCGGTACAGAGGAACTGCCCCGATGCCGATCATCGATTCCCAGGTCCATGCCTATGAGGCGAACAGTCCGATGCGGCCCTGGCACAGTGTGCCGAACTGGCCCGATCACGTTACGGGCGACGAGATGGTGGCGGCGATGGACAAGGTTGGCGTCGACGGGGCGATCTTCATCTCCGCCTTTTCGCTGTACCGCTACGACGCCAGCTATGCCGTGGAAGTGCAGCGGGCCCATCCCGGCCGGCTTGCGATCGTCAAGCCGGTCGACCCTGATGACCCTGATGTGGCCAATGTCGTCGCCGACTGGAAGAAGACGCCGGGCGCGGTCGGAATCCGCATCATGCTGACCAAGGAGGCGCGGCGCGCGCCTGATGATCCCGGCCTCGACCGGATTGCGCGCGCGGCGGTTCGCCATGATTTTCCGGTCAATATCCTGTGCTGGGACAATCTCGACGCGGGCAGGGCGCTGATCGATCGCCACCCCGACACGCGGTTCATCATCGATCATCTGGGCATCCTTCAGCCACGGGTTCCCCCGGCGCCGCCAGAGCCTTGGGCGGAGCTTCCGAAAGTGCTGGAACTCGCTGAACGACCGAACGCCGTGATCAAGGTCAGCGGCGCCTGCACGCTGTCGCGCGAGCCGTATCCGTTCCCTGATATCTGGGACCCGCTCGGGCGCGTGTTCGATGCCTGGGGTTTTGAGCGCTGCCTGTGGGGCACGGACTGGACGCGGGCATTCGCGGTCGTCAACTACGAGCAGGCGGTCGAGCCGTTCGTCAGGACCAGCCGCCTGAGCGAGAGCGAGCGGGCCATGTTGATGGGCGGCGCTTGCATCAAGGCTTATGGCTGGTCGCCGAAAAAAGGCTAGCGCGCAGGTCATCCACCTCAGGAGGAAACGCGATGGAATTTCGGACCTTTGGCCGCACCGGGATGCGGCTCTCGATCCTCGGCTTCGGCTGCGGCGCAGTCGGCGGTCTGATGGTGCGCGGCGATGCGGCCGATCAGGAGCGCGCCATCGCGCGGGCGATTGCGGCCGGCGTCAATTACTTCGACACGGCGGTGCAGTATGGCGACGGGGAATCGGAAAGGAACCTTGGCCGGGTTTTGCAGAAGCTGAAGCCGGCCAACGTGGTTGTCGGGACCAAGGTGCGGTTGCCGCCTGGCGATCGTGGCCGTATTGATGAGGCGGTGCGGCTTTCGCTCGAAGGCAGTCTGGCGCGGCTGCGGCTTGAGCGGGTCGATATCTTTCATCTACACAATCCCATCACCGAGCAAGGCGGCGGGCCGGCGCTGGGCGTCCGGCAGGTGCTGGACGAGGTGGTGCCGGCGTTCGAGCGGCTGCGGCGAGAGGGGAAGATCCGGTTTCTCGGGATCACGGCGCTTGGCGATACGGCGGCGCTGCATCAGGTGATCGATGCTGGCGTCTTCGACAGCGCGCAGGTCGTCTGCAACATGCTCAATCCGTCTGCGGCCGGCGAATCGCCGGCGCGCTATCCGGCGCAGGATTATGGACGGCTGTTTGACCACACGGAGGCGGCCGGCGTTGGTGTCGTCGGCATCCGCGTGCTGGCCGGCGGTGCGCTGTCGGGTTCGGCGGAGCGGCATCCGATTGCGGGTGCCGCGCCGGAGCCGATCGGCTCTGCCATGAGCTACGATGCCGATGTCGATCGCGCGCGCCGTCTGATGCCGCTGGTGGATGAGGGATTTGCCGCCAGCCTGACGGAGGCCGCGACGCGGTTTGCGATCTCGCATCCGGCGATGGGCACGATCCTGGTCGGCATGGCGACGCCGGCGCAGTTCGAGGACGCGCTCGCGGCGGTGGAGAAGGGGCCGCTGCCGCAGGCCGCGCTCGATCGGCTGTCGGAATTGCGGCAGTCATTCTCCGGTGAACCGCGATGATCGCGATGTCTCGGCTTCCCCTTACCGAATTATTAACCAATCTGCATCAGGCTTAACGGATTATTAACCAATCTGGTTCGGGATTGGCGTCGCGACCAACCGGCACCAAGGGAGCACCTGATGGATACCCGAACGTCTGCCGCACCCGACGAAAAAACGCCTCCGTCGGAATTGGCTTTGGCGACACAACACAGCAAATCGGAAACGCAAGAGAAGCCGCAGCCCTCTAGCGAGCTGGAGATCAGCGCCGAACGAATCAACTCCTCCGTCGCCCGGCTGACCTCAAATTCGATAGGCGACCTTCAGGGGTTAGCTTCCGAACTCCAAAAAATGCAAGACTTCCTGCAGGCCGAGGTCAACAATGTGCAGCGCCAAATCGACAGCGCGTTGGCCGGAATCAATATCATAGTCGAAACGATTAGTCCGTGGAAAAGTATCGCGGGCTCACAAACACTGCCATCCGGTACCCGCAATGTCCGCGCGGGAGGACCGGCGGCCAATATTGAGCAACGCAGTCGCGTCGGGTAGCAGCGGCGCGCGCGTTGCCCGGCCGATATTGCGGGTTCGGTAAGCCGGAACAAGATTGCGAATTCCTTGAGGCCAAGGTCACGTCGCCGTCGGGCTCTCCTTCTCGGCTTGCTCAATCGCGCGCAATGTCTCGATCACGTCCGTAACAGGATGCGGGCTCCCGTCCGAACCGGCGTCGGTGCTCGGCCTCATCCATGCGAACGCTTCGGTTGAAGTGTACGGTGCGCGCAAGAGAGTGAACGCCGGATCGCCATCGCCGCGTCACCAAATCGCCTAACGACTCAACGACGCTATTGCAGCGGGCTGCGGGCGATGCGCGTGGGTGCAGCAATGATGCGCTTTGGGTCCAATCTACATCTAACTCCCGCCCTGAGTGGGCTGGTGATGGTCGCGCTGCTCGTGCTTGGCGCGATCGTCGTTCAAAGTTTCGGACTGGCTGAGAAAGGTGGCCGTGTCACTGCTGTGTCCGAACACAGTAAGGTGGGCGCGCGCACTAGCCCCGAGAATGGTGGCCGAGCAACCCTCGATATTGGTGTCGCAGACCTGAGAGGGTCGCTGCCGTAGGATAACTTGCTGGACGGCAACGCGCGGATCGTTCTGGTGCCTGGTGGTGCGGAGCAGTGCCTTGATCCAGGGAGTTCGACGATCCCGCAGGACGGAGGTCAGGGATAGCCGGCGCCGGCTACTTCGACATCGACCACGTCGATCCGGGAGGACGATTTGCGTTGGCGCAATTCTTCGTAGGAAGTCGCCGCGCTTAGGCAGAACAGCGTTTTTCGTTCCGTGCCGCCGAGAGCGCAGGCGAGGGCACGACGGCCGGGGACTTCTATTCTCTGCCATTCGTGCCCGCTGCGGTCGAGGCGAATGAAGGCATCCTCCTCGAACGCCGCGACCCACACGCCGCCTTCGCGATCCAGGCAAATGCCGTCGGGCGATTTCATGCTCCCGAAGCGGCCACGAAACTTCAAGTCGCCATTCGGCTCGATGTCGTAATCGGCGAGGCATGCGCCATCCATTTCCGCGACCACGAGCCGGCTGTGATCGGCCGAAACCGCAATGCCATTGGGAAACCTCAACCCTTCCGCGACCACGCGGGCGGCGCCGTCGGGCATCACCAGAATGATGCGGCCGGGAGCGCCTCGGTCAGGCGGCGGTGGCAGATCGAAGCCGAGGTCGCCGACATAGGCGCGGCCGAGCCCGTCGACGGTCATGTCGTCGATCGTGCCGCTCGCAATCCCCGACAGGTCGGCGTAGAGCGTAAGCGCGCCGTCGCGGTAGGCCAGCAGGCGCTTGCGGAACATCGTCAGCACGATCAGCGTGCCGTCCGGCAGCACGCCGAGGCCGCAGGGCGTATCGTCGTCGAGTTTCGCATGCTGCTCGCATTGGCCTGACAGGGAGAGGCTGAGCAGCGTCCGCTCCATGCAGTCCACGAACCAGAGCCGGCCCGCATGCCAGCGCGGGCCTTCGTAGTAGCGTCCGCCGTCGAGCAGGCAGCGTGGCTTCATCGGCTACATCGCCACCACGATTTTCCCGAGGTGCTTGTTGGCCTCCATGTGCTCGAACGCTTTGTCGATCTCGGCGAAGGGATAGACCTTGTCGATCGGCAGTTGCAGTTTTCGCGATTCCACCGCCGGCCAGATGTCTTTGCGGACCTCGTCGAAGATTTCGCGGATTTCCTCGATCGTGCGGGTGCGGAAGGTGACGCCGATGTAGTTGATGCGGCGGGCGGCGTGGAGATCGAAATTGAAATCGGCGTGGGTGCCGCCGAGCCGGCCGACATTGACGATGCGGCCCTTGACCTTGGTGGCGGCGAGGTTCTGGTTGGCGACCTTGCCGGACACCTGGTCGACGATCAGGTCGACGCCTTCGCCGTTCGTGGCGTTGAGCACCTGATCGACCCAGCCGGGGTCGCTGGAATCGATCGCGAGATCGGCGCCGAACTCCTTCAAGCGGCCGCGGCGCATCGCGTCCGTCGAGGAGCCGATCACGAGTTTGGCGCCCTTCAGTTTTGCAATCTGCATCGCCATCAGGCCGACGCCGGAGCTCGCGCCCTGGATCAGGACGCTCTGGCCCGGCTGCAGCGCGCCGTTGGTGACGACGGCGTTGTGCATGGTGGCGAGCGCGACGGGGAGGGTGGCGGCTTCCTCGAAGTTCATGTTCGAGGGCGCGCGGAACAGCCGGCCATGGTCGGCCAACGTATACTCGGCAAACGCCGCGCCGCCGGAGCCCATGATCTTGTCGCCGACGTTGACGCCTTTTGCGTCGGGCCCAAGCTCGGCGACTTCGCCCGCCCATTCCATGCCGAGCACGGTGCCGACGCCGCCGGCCGCGCCATGCACATGGCCCTTGGTCATGCCGAGGTCGGCGCGGTTGAGGCCGCAGGCATGGACCTTGACCAGCACCTGCGTGCCCTTCGGCGAGGGTTTTGTGACCTCTGATATTTCGGCGCCGTTGGCGCCGTAGACATAGGCTTTCATGGGCTCTTCTCGTTGTTGGCGGAGACCGCTTTTATTCTGCTGCCTGCCGCTGCGCGCCCGACAGCATGGCTTCGAACCGGCTGCGGATGATGGCTTCCGCGTCGCGCATGATGCGCGAGATCAGTTCGGCGCAGGTCGGGATGTCGTGGATCAGGCCCTGGACCTGGCCGGCCGACCAGATGCCTTCATCGGCGTCGCCGGTGGCGTAAACCATCTTGCCGCGGGCGCCGGCGACGAGTTCGCGCACGTCCTCGAATTTCGCGCCTTCCCTTTCCATCGCCACCACCTTGGTCGAGATCGTGTTCTTGGCGACGCGCGAGGTGTTGCGCATGGTGCGGAAGATCAATTCGGTCTCGCGCTCGTCATTGGCGACGATGCGCTCCTTCACGAGCTGATGGATCGGGCTTTCCTTGGTGCACATGAAGCGCGTGCCCATGTTGATGCCCTCGGCGCCGAGCGCGAGGGCTGCGACCAGGCCGCGGCCATCGCCGAAGCCGCCCGAGGCGATCATCGGTATCTTCACCTTGTCGGCGGCGGCCGGGATCAGGATCAGGCCGGGCGTATCGTCCTCGCCGGGATGGCCGGCGCATTCAAAACCGTCGATCGAGATGGCATCGACGCCCATCCGCTCCGCCGACAGCGCGTGGCGGACGCTGGTGCATTTGTGGATGATCTTGATGCCGTGCTTCTTGAACTCGGTGACGTGTTCCTGCGGCTTGTTGCCGGCGGTCTCGACGATCTTGATGCCGGCCTCGATGATGGCCTGGCGGTATTCGGCGTAAGGCGGCGGCTTGATTGCGGGCAGGATGGTGAGGTTGACGCCGAACGGCTTGTCGGTCAGGTCGCGGCAGCGCGCTATTTCCTTGGTCAGATCTTCCGGCGTCGGCTGCGTCAGCGCGGTGATCAGCCCGAGCGCGCCGGCATTGGCAACGGCCGCAACCAGCTCGGCGCGGCCGACCCATTGCATGCCGCCCTGGACGATCGGGTGCTCGACGCCCACGAGCTCGGTGAATCGCGTCTTGATCATGTCCTGCCCTCTGGTTTCCCGGCGCGGGATGCCCGCGCGCCCTTGTGAGATTTAAGGGCAGGATGCCGTTACCCCCCGCAAAAGTCTACCAGGGGCGGGCGGCAGTCGGGGCAACGCCATCATGCAAAAGCGCGGCTTGTTTCCGCAGTGCGAACAATTCCACATGGAGTCCGGCATTTCCGAGATCGCCGCAGCAGACCGTTCTTGGGGATTACCACTGCCACCCTATGACGCGCGGGTGAGAAAGATCGGCAGCCCTCGCTTATTGCCGTAGATGGGGCGGTAGCGCTCCGTGTTGTACGTGCTGGCGACGTCCAACTTGCGCGGCCCGAGCTTGGCGTCAGGGATGGGCACGAGGTCGTAGCGCCCTTCCACCAGCGCCGACATGCGGCCGGTCTTGCCTTCCAGGATGGCATCGTAGGCCATGTTACCGAAAGTCAGGGCCACGAGCTTGTCGATGAAGTCCGGATTGCCCGATCGCAGGTCGTAGGTGAGATCGGAGGTGATCGTCTCCTCGCCGACGCGTCGCTTGATCTCGTCGGCGAACGATTCCGCCACGCTCGCCTTCTTGCGATGACCGTAGGCATCAGGTTCACCGTATTCCTGCACCTCGTATCCCTCCCACGCGGCGCCCTCGCTGAGCACGACGAGCGCGTAGTTGCTTGGGTTGGCGCGCTTCTCCTCGACGAGCAACTGGATCAGTTTGTCGAGATCGAACTTGTACTCCGGTATGACGCACCGGATCGAGGTGGCGTACGCGGTGTAGAGCGCTGTAAATCCGGCATCGCGGCCAAAGACGCGGAAAATGCCGATTCGCTCGTGCGATCCGACAGTGGTGCGTTGCCGCTGGATGGCGTCGCTGGCGCGGGTGATCGCGGTCGAGAAGCCGATGCAGTACTCGGTGTTGCGGACGTCGTTGTCCATCGTCTTCGGGATGGCGATGATCTTGACGCCGAGGTCGTTGAGCTTGGCTGCGTAACTGAGCGTGTCGTCGCCGCCGATGGCGATCAGGTGTTCGATGCCGAGCCCCGAGAGGTTCGCCAGCACCTGGCCGGTGACGTCCCACGTCCTGGTTGCGATGCCGCCCTTGGTGCTGAGCGAGGCTGGAAAGTCGTTGCTGACGAGATGATCCGGCAGCTTCTTCATCTTGGACGGATTGGTGCGACTGGAGTGCAGCATGGTGCCGCCGCTCCGGTCTATGGTGCGCGTGTTGTCACGGTTCAGCGGGATGATGTAGTGGGACCTGCTGGCCGGGTCCTCGAGGTTTACGTGCGTGAGGGCCTCCCAACCACGGCGGAGGCCGACGACCTCGATGTCGTTCTCGCTGCCGCGATATGTCACGCTCTTGATGACTGCGTTGAGACCGGGAACGTCGCCGCCGCCCGTGAGAATGCCGATGCGTCTTTTTGCCATACCCACCTCGCAGGCGATGCCTTACTCGGCCGCTTCCGGCTTGCGCTCCTTGCGCACCTGAAAGCGCTTCAGCAGTGAGGACACGGTGTCGCGGAAGCCACCATACTCCAGCTCGGAATAGGGCAGCATCGCGGCGCCGGACCAGCCCTGGCTGCGCATCTCGATGGCCTTGCGCTGGGCGCGCCGGCGGACCTCGTCCCACGCCGGGTTGTCGAAGAAATCGGTGTAGGACTCCGAGAAGCGGCCATCCTTGTCGATCGAAAAGCCGGCGCAGGAAACGATCGGGAGGCAGTACATGCCTGTCACCGGTGTGTTAATTGGCACCGGCATGAGCGGCATCACGTGCGAGCCGCGCGCATCGCCGCCTACGAAATGCGCCTTCGCGAACGGCGAGACGATTTCTTCAGGCGCCGGGAAAATCCCCTGGTTCCTGATGATCGCGACCGGATCGTCCTTGCCGGTGTACTTGCCTGCGATCGCGTGAAGACGCTGCGCCGAAACGGAGACGGCGACCTCGCCATGGGTCCTGGAAACGATGCGATCAATGCCAAAGCGCTCGTTGTCGCGGAGCAGCGCGGCAATGTGGTAGCCGTCCGCGGGCGCGTCGAGTTCGATCACGCTGTCGCCGGCCGTGTTGTCCATGTCGATGACATGGAAACGGAATCCCTTGATCATTGGGGGCAGCATCAGCCCGGCGCAATACATCGGATCGGCAAAGGCGAGGTAGAGCGGCAGGTTGTAGGCGCCGGGGCCGCATTTGTCGGCGGCGAACACCATGAAGGACTCCGCAGGTCTCGCGCCCGAGAGGCTGTGGTCGAAGCTGAGCTCAGCGACGCCCGGGCCGGCGCCGCGGACGTTTCCGGACGGTGCGTCGACGAGAAGATCCTGGCCGGCGCCATAGAGCCCGGAGGTTTTCGCGACCGAGGTGGCCGCGAGGAACGCCTTCCAGGCAAGTTGATGCACCTCGGAGCTCCCTTCGCCCCGTGTGTGCGTCATGATGATCGCAATGTCGTCGCCGGTGTGGCAGACGAAAGCGTCGATCAGCAGGCCATCGCAGATCGCCTTCGCGACCTCGCCCTCGACAGCCGCCATCATGCGAGTAGACGGTTTCGTGTGGCCGCCGACGGAGCCTATGTCAGCCTTGATGACTGAAAGGGTGAGTCTCATGAGCGTTCCCTCCGACCAGCGCAGCGCAACGCCTCGGCGTCTGCGCTTGCTGCGCCGGGGCGACGGCGCTGCTCATTTCCGCGAAACAGAACGTCTGAGGTTCCTTTAGGTTCCGCAAATGACCTTCTCGAAAAGCTCGGGCTCATTCCGGTAGCCGGGATCATGATCACCGTAATGATCATGCCAGAAGTGATAGGATAATCAGTTCATGCCGCCCTGGACGCGATCGGGTGCTCGGCGCCGACGAACTCATGTCTGCCCTCTAATTCCCGGTACAATTCATTTCCGCGGAGGTGTCCAGATTCACGCAAGGTACCCACCCATACCCGAACGGGTGTAACTGATATCGTGTCTATCGCCCGAATGTTTGCGATCCGAATTGACGACTCGGCTTTTCGCTTGCCGAGGTGACATTCTCTCTTGAGTGCGGGAGGCGTCCGTCCGGTCGGCGCGAAACAATTTCGGTAGGGCAACAGTCATGAATCATCCGAGTGTACCGGACCCTGTTCACCGCGTTCCCCTCGACCGCAAGGATCTGCTCGGGCACGATCTGCCAGACCGGTGGTGGCTAGCGGATTCATCGCCACGCTTCCTGACCCACACGGGAGACAACAGCGCCGGCAATGGCGGCAAAGGTCATTTTGCCGGGAGCCTGATCCATAGCAGCCACGCGGGTTTCGAGCCGCTCAATGTGGCGTGGCCGGGCGTCCATGCGCCAGCCCTCGCCCATCAGACGAACGTCGCCTATTTTGATCAGTCCGCAAGCCAGATCGCGGGAGTTGGTGGTGATGGCGGCAATTGGAACGCTGCATCGGGCGGAAGCGTCGGCGCGTTCGGGCCTGCCGGCCCTGGCGTGATCGGGACCGGCGGCAACAGTGCCGGCAATGGTGGCGATGGCTATTTTTTCGGAGCAATGGTGCATGCTCCTGTCGCGGTCTATAGCCCGATCAACATTGCGGTGGCGGGTCCCCATGCGACGGCCGACGCTCATCAGACGAACAACGTGGTGTTCGATCAATCCGCGACCCAGATCGCGGGAGTTGGCGGCGATGGCGGCAACGGAAATGCCGCATCAGGCGGAAATGTCAGCGCGATCGGGTCTACCGGCTCTGGCGCGACAGGCACCGGCGACAACAGCGCCGGCAATGGTGGCGACGGATACGCCTACGGGGGCATCGTTCACGCGACCTTTGCGTTCTACTATCCGATCAACGTCGCCGTGGCGGGATATAATTCCACCGCCAACGCCGATCAGACAAACAATGTGGTGTTCGATCAATCCGCTTTTCAGATGGCCGGCGTCGGTGGTGATGGTGGGAACGGCAATGCCGCGATTGGCGGAACTGCAGACCTGTTTTCTTCCATCTTCGAATTGATCGGCTCTGACGTAATAGCGACCGGCAACAACAGCGCTGGCAACGGCGGCAATGGCCACTTCTCGGGAAGCATGGTCGACATCGACGTGGCGATCTACGCCCCGATCAACATTGCGGTCGCCGGCTACAATTCAACCGCCGAGGCTCATCAGAGCAACAATGTCGTGTTCGACCAGAGCGTGATCCAGATTGCCGGAATCGGTGGCGACGGCGGCCACGGCAATGCTGCGCTTGGCGGCGATTTCGCCATGCATCTGTTGTCGGACCTTCACCTGCTGGATCATGCCTAGCTAGAGCCTTTTCCGTTTCGATAGAATCGAAACGCGATTCCAGGTTTTGATTTGACGCGTCTTCCTGGCGCGAACCTCTTCGCTTCACTCGAAAACGCTCGAGCAGCACTGGAGCTGCCCAGATCTCGGCGGCGCGACGGTAGCATTTCGGGCGTACACCGTCGCCACTGGGTGGCATCAGCTTTGGCGGCTAGACCGCTCCGGTGTCCAAATCCAAGATCATTGCTGTCCACATTGGGACGCACAGTGCACAAACCAAGTCAGGGAGTCTCACATGGCAAAGGCATCATTTCCTTCCGACACGATCGTGTTCAAGGCGTCGACCGGCGGCAACAGCGCAGGGAACGGCGGAGACGGTTACAACGAGGGTAATATCATCAGCAACCCGAGTATCCACTTCAACCCGACCAACAAGGCCGAAGGCGCCGACGTCCACGTCAAGAATGGCGATGACGTCTATCAGAAGGCATACTGGGACGCCGGGGGCGCGAATGCGAAGGCGGAGAAGCATTCCAAGGCAGAGGGCGGCAAGGCCGTCTCGAATGGCGACCAGAAATCCGACAGCGGCCATAACAAATCCGACGTGGATGCCAACACGAAGGCCTATCAGGACAACTGGCTCGCTGCGGACCAGAGTCAGACCGTGATGGCCGGCGTCGGCGGCGACGGCGGAAACAACAACAAGGCCGAAGGCGGAGATATTTACTTCAAGGCCAGCATCGAATCCGCGAACCTGAACGACGTGCTCAACGATTCCAAGTACTTCCATATCGACGATTCAGGCATGTTCAACTGATCGATGCCTGTGTGGGGTGAGACCGGCGGCGTAATGCCGCCGGTTCTCAATTCGTCGCGGAGTCGATGAGGAGTGAGCGGAAGGTTCGGACTTCAGATCTGGCGGGACCGCAATGCTGATGCCACCGCTCCAACTGCAGACAATGTCGCCGCCGCGGACGCCGTTGAAGTCGGCGTTGCGGGCCTGCGCGGGGTCGTTCGGACTCGTTTTCGCGTATAGCTGCAGCTATAATCTCCTTCTTCTCGCGCCTTCCATCTATCTGCTTCAGATCTATGATCGCGTGCTGTCGAGCCGCAGCGGCGATACGCTTCTGATGCTGACGCTCATCGTCGCGTTTACCGTCGTGGTCGGCGGGGTGCTTGATGCGCTGCGCCGCGCCGCATTGGGCCGGATGGGCGAGTGGCTTGAAGAAGAACTTCATCCGGCAGCGCTCTCCGCCTGCCTCAAATGCGCCCATGTCGATCGGGCGCGAGCATCGGAAGCCTATCGCGACCTTGCGGTCCTGCGTCAGCTCGCCCAGTCCGGAGCCTGCTCGACTCTGTTTGATGCGCTCTGGACGCCGCTCTTCCTCGGCGTTCTCTTCCTCGTGCATCCCTTGCTCGGAGCGATAGGTGTGCTCAGCGTGCTCTTCCTGCTTGGGCTCGGGCTTGCCGAAGACAGGCTCACGGAAGCACCGCGGGCGCGGTCGGCTGCCGCGGCGACGAGGAGCCAGGGATGGTTCGGCATGGCCGTCGGAAACCTCCACGTGATCAGGGCCATGGGAATGCTCGACGGTGCCGCGCGCCTGATCGGCCAGACTGCGCAGGATGCGAGGAGCGAGCAAGAGGTGGTCCAGCGCCGCCATGAAACCATCATGCTGATTTCCAAACCCGCGCGGGCGCTGGCGCAGGTCCTGATCATGGGCACTGCCGCCTGGCTCGTCCTGGAACAAAGCCGAAGTCCCGGCATCATCTTTGCCACGACGCTTTTGTTCGGACGCGCGCTCGCGCCCGTTGAAGGGGCGGTTGCGGGCTGGAAGGCATTCGCGATGGCCTTGGCCGCCTACGGCCGGCTCAACGACGTCATGTCCGCTGTCACCACGGTTGCGAACGTCCGAGCCCTCGCGGAGAGGCCGAAGGGCAGCCTCATCGTCAACAATGTTGGCGTCACCGTGCCAGGATCGGACCATTGGGTGCTGAAGGATGTGTCATTCAGTCTCGCACCCGGTGAATGCCTGGGCATCATTGGTCCATCCGGCTCCGGCAAATCCACGCTCGGCAGGATCATCACCGGAATCTCCGCGCCGACGGCAGGTTCGGTCCTGCTCGACGGCATCGATATTCTAGCCCTGCACGATTCGCGCGGCGGCGGGCGCCTCGGATATCTGCCGCAGGATATCGATATCGTCGGAGAAACAGTAAAGGACATCATCGCACGGCTGGACGACGCCGATCTGCAGAAGATCATTGAAGCAGCGAAGCTGGCCGGCCTTCACGAGACGATCATTCGTCTCCCGCAGGCATACGATACGGTCGTCAATGGCGCAGCGGCCAATCTCCCACGCGGGTTTCGCCAGCGCCTCGGCCTTGCACGGGCGTTTTTTGGCGACCCGCATCTCGTGGTCCTCGACGAGCCGAACTCCAGCCTGGACAGTCTCGGCGAGCGCATGCTCTTCGACGCCATCGAACGGATGAAGGCGGCCAATACGACGGTGATCATCATCACCCATCGGATCGGGATCCTCGGCGCGACGGACAAGCTTGCCATCATGCAGGGCGGCACGGTCAGCGCATTCGGTGAAAGCAGGGAAGTTTTCGAAAGGTGTTTGGCAAGACCCCAAGTTGCTTCGCGCGGATTTGCCTCATGAAGATTTCATTCGCTCACGCCGACGTTCAGAACGTTGCACGGTGGCTGAGATTGGCGGCGACGCTTCGCGACCGGCTGCTTGGTGTCACCTGGAACCGCATCAAACGTCTTCACCGTCTCTTTGCCCGATCAGGGTGGAATCGTCTGAAAATTGCATTCGCTCGCGCAGATATCTGGGAGGTCCCACGGGGGCTGAGATCGGCGCCGCCGGCGCTCCGCGACCGGCTGCGCGGCGTCACCTGGACTGGAAACCTGCTGGTTTGCGGCTTCGTCATTGGTCTCGGAGCCTGGTCGACTTACGCACCCCTCGAGAGTGCCGCGATTGCTGTCGGCACCGTCGAATCCGAGTCGAGCCGCAAGACGATTCAGCATCTTGAGGGAGGCATTATCAGGGAAATTCTGGTCGCGGACGGTGACATTGTCCGTGCCGGACAAACGCTGATCTCGCTGGAGGATACCAAGGCCCGTGCCGACGCGCAGAGCCTGCAAGGCCAGTTGTGGGAGGCGACGGCACGCGAGGCGCGGCTGCAGGCGGAACAGCGCGGAGAGGAGCGGGTGTCGTTTCCGGCCAGGTTGGAGATGGCGCAGATGGCCAGTCCCTCAGTCGCGGATGTCCTTGCGGGTCAGCAAGCCATCTTCGAAACGCGCCGGCAGGTCTTTCAATCGCAAGCGGCCGTAAACCGGGAGAAAAGGTCGCAGGTGGAAAAAGAGATCGAGGGCCTCAGGGCGCAGGAAAGCGCGGCCGCAAGGCGCATCGACATCGTCCGCGAGGAAGCGGCAACCGTCGCCACGCTCGTTAGCAAGGGACTTGAGCGGCGCCCGCGCCTTCTGAACCTCGAGCGGGAGATCGCTGACATCGAGGGAAGGCGGGGGGAGATTGTCGCGCAGATATCGCGCGCGGGGCAGGTTATCAGTGAATCCGAGGCAGTTCTCCTCAAACAGGAGCATGACCGTCAAAACGAGATCGCGCAGTCGCTGCGTGAGGTACAGAACCAGATCTTTCAGATATGGGAACGACTGCAGACGGCCAGTGACCAACTCTCGCGAACGGCGGTCAAGGCACCCGAGGACGGCGTGGTAACCGACCTGAAGGTCCATACGCCAGGTGGCGTCATTGGTGCCGGCGCATCTCTCATGGATCTGGTTCCCCGGCAGGATCGGCTCATCGTGATTGCGCGCGTCAGGCCCGAAGACATCGATGTGGTCCGTCTCGGACTGAGCGCCGAAGTGAATCTCCTACCCTACAATCAGCGCCGCGTACCACGGCTCCATGGGACCGTGACGCATGTTTCCGCCGACCGTCTAATCGATAAGCGCACTGATCAGCCGTACTACGCAGCGAAGATTCGAGTTCAGGATCTGGTCGGCGCCGGGATCGATAGTGTCCAGATTATTCCGGGAATGCCGGCCCAGGTATTCATCAAGACGGGTCGCGGCACCGTGGCGCTCTACGCTCTCAGGCCTCTGCTCGACAGCTTCCACGGCGCGTTCCGTGAGGACTAAGCTGCGACCCGGACGGCGAGCTCGGGCAGCTCTCAGGATGATCGCATGCGTGAGGGCTAGAGCGCGATGACTTTTCTTCGAATCGTCATCTCGCTCTCTCTTTGATTTGAGCATGATCTCCGCGCAAACGCGTTCGCGTTTGTCGCGATGGAAAACCGGTTCCCACTTTTCCGGATCATGCTCTAGGCATGACCGTTGGCTCGCCGGCTCCAGCGAACGACCGCCTCGGTGCGGTTATGCGCGGAGCATTTTCGCATGATACGTTGAATATGCATTTTTACGGTGTTTTCCGATAGGTTGAGCCTGACGGCAATCAACTTGTTCGGAAGGCCAAGCTGCAGCGCCTCGAGCACATGTTGTTCGCGCGGCGTAAGGTCGACCATCGCCTTCTCCGGCACAATCCTGGTGTCGCCGTTGCCCTCGTTAGTTCCGAATAGCTCGGACGCGTCGGGGCATCCCGATATCGCCTTGTGGCTCGATGCTCCGTTTTGCCCCACGATCGGTAACGGTCGGTAGACCCCACCGGCAAGGACCAGGCGTAATCCGGCAATAGCGAGTTCGACCGGGATCGATGTCGGAAAGAAACCGCGCACTCCGCGTTGCATCGCGGCCGAAGCCGTCGCATCGTCGTCGCGGTTTGACAACACAGCAACGGAGGCTTTCGGGCAGGTTTCTGCAAGGAGGGCGAGGCTCTCCTCGATCGAAGGATCAGTGATCTGCTTGTGCCCGATATTCAGCGCAATCAAGCGGATGTCTCTGCCCGATAGCCAGTTCAGGCCACTAGTCGTTGCCATCTCGACGATCTCGAATCCAGTGAGTTCTCTCTTGAGGATATTGAGGATGCACGTACGCGCCAGGACATGTTGCTCGATGATCACGAGCACCGGCGAATTTTGTGATGCCAAGGCCAGTTCCGCGGGATTAGAAAAATCGTCCATGATGTCCCCGAAGTCAGAGGTTAGCTGTCTCCACCAGTTTTGATTTCCATTTTCCATGGAGCAGGATCTGCCCCACACACTCTGCAGCGAATTGCTTCTGATCGCGACGTTGCTTCCGAGCTTCGAGTTCGTTCGCAACGTCGTGACGGACCTTCTGGTCCGTCGCAATAGATCTTGGCAGCGGTTCTGTTGTTCCAGGCTAGCTGCAAATATTGCGATACGCGCTCGCCGCAGCCGACTTCGCGGGGCCATCGACGACGTATGCTTCATCTTCCATTACGAGATACAGAAACGGCCTATCTCCGGTATCTTCGCCCGACGCGTCTTTTCCTTTGACACGGCCGCAAATGGTGTCGATGGACTGCCCAAGCGTATTTTTGCGGATGGCCCGTTTCATCTCACCGAACTCGGCGGACGCCGGATCCTCCAACTTCGCCGCAATCGTGGTCTTCGCCTTGATCATGACCGGATCGGACGTCTCGGCGGGCCGACCAGGAGCTTCGACTTTCGCTTCGATCGTGGTGGATTTCGTCCTTTTCTCAGCGGGCTGAGGCCTGTCGCGGACGTCGGCAACCGACGGCTTTTCCGTCTTCGTCGCGATCGTGGACTTGGCTTTTGTTGTCGCGGAATTGGTCTTGGATGACGCTGGCGCCGGTTCAATCGGCCGACTGGCCGCCATCCCGTTAAGACAGCCGAAGCCACTCGCGTCGGTGCATGCTTCCATGCTCGCTTGCGGCGGTAAAAGGCAGCTACAGCCAACCAGGGTCGCAGCCAGAACACCAATGAGAAGCGTTCTCATGCTAATCCCTCAAAAAGGGGCCTGAGGTCCGCTCGCAATTCTTGCGGCGATCTAAAGTGTTGCGCTGGTTGTCTATCATTTGCGCAAAAGTCTTAACTGTTGCTAAACGCCATCCCGCGCCGCAGCGGTGGGCCCGTGCGTAATGCGGGGGATGGGCTCGAATTGGCCTGTCGGCGGCCAATGATCGAGCGCGTTTTTGAGCGAAGCAGGGACCGTTCGCGTAAAGAAGCGCGTTGAAACAAGAGACTAGAGCCGCTTTTAGCTCAGTCAGAACCGATAAGGCTCTACTTTGCTGAGACTGGAACGCCTCGCGGCGCGTCGGATGCTTCCGCCACGATGCTCCCATTCAGTTTCTGATTGACGATCTGGACCGTGCGGTCGATTTCAGCATTGGGTACGCCAAGCTGATGCGAAATCAGCTTCACCAGCAGGTCGACGCGCTCGATGGAAGGCGCGCCGCCAGCGACCGCCCGGGCCGCCGACGAGGGCTTGAGAAGGCTTTCGGCTGCTTTGGCGTATTTCTCGAAAGGTACCTGATCGGTGGGATCGGCGCCCAGACGCTGGGCGATGGCATCGACATGGTCGTAGATCGACTGCGAGAGATTGATATCGCCGTGCACCGCGTCGCGGATCGATTGCGGCTCCTGCGGCGTGATGCAGCGGTAATTCCCCGTCAGCAGCATCGACCATTTGGCCAGAGGGACGAACATTGAATCGAACACTTTGAGCTTCACCGGAACGTCCTGGCCATCCAGCCTCACTGCATCGACGTCGGCTTCCAGCTCCCGAAGCAGCAAGTTATGTTTCTCATCCGCAAATGACGCTGCCTTGAAGTTTGTCGGCAGGCCGACATGAAGAACATTCGCCGCCTCTTCCGGTGGACGGAAGGCCTGTGGATCAGGGGAGCAGAGCGACACCAGGCCCGGCTCGAATCGTTCCCAGACCGCGGCGTTGGTATAGGCCTCCTCCAGCTCCATTTTCGCAAGCGTCGGGATCCGTTTGAGATAGGGCAAGGGCGGCATGTTCATGATCGAAAGGCAAGGCAGCTTCGCCTCGGCGATCTTGATCATCAGAGCCAGGATCGCATGGTTGGTGTATTGCGGCTCCTGCATGGCAAGACCAACCAGATCATAACGGGAAGGATCGACGCCGGCGGGCTCGACCGCGTCCAGGATCCCGGGCAGATCGCGCGAGAAGATCGGCCGGTGCGCCGCCTCGTCGCGCAGCTTGATGCGAACTTCGGTGCCATCGCGATTGATGAGTTCTGCCGTCTGCTTCCGGCAAACCAGGGTCACGTTGTGACCCGCCATCAAAAGCTTTGTCGCCAGCAATGAGCCATACGAGGCTCCAAGGATCAGAATGTCACGCGCCATGCGCCCTCCCACAGATAATGCTTTCCGGCGCGCCACACCTCCGGCGCAATTTGCAAGCGCCTGCTTTGCGACAGGAGTTAAGCCGAATTTTTCGGTGCGATACCGCCGGCTTCCCTGGGAGTGCGCCTAGGAAATGCCGGCGGAGTTCGAAGCGACCGGTCAGGCCGACGCGACCAGCTTGTAGGGCGTTGCTTCGTCGTCGAATGCGGTCGTGATGTCGCGAATGCTGATGACGCCGATCAGGCTGTAATTGTCGATCACCGGCACGTGGCGGATGTGATGCTTGCTCATGAGGTGACGGACATGCTCGAGCGTATCCGCCGAGGTGCAGGAGACGAGCTGCTGCACCGAAATGAATTGCGAGACGCGCATGTTCACGCCGGCCGCGCCATGTTCGGCAATCGCGCGAACCACGTCGCGCTCGGTGAACATGCCGACCGCCGTGTTGCCTTCGGTGCGGACGACATCCTTGACGACCAGCGCGCTGATATTGCCGGAGCGCATCAGTTGCGCGGCAATGGCGACGGTCTCGTTCATGCGGACCGTTGCGACACGGGCGGCTTTCTTGCGCAGGATATCTCCGACTTGCATGGCAACCTCCTTGGGTGAACTATTGGCCCCAAGTCTGGTATACATAATGCCAATTGTCAACACGCGGAACGTGGAATTCTCGCAGTCGCAATCGAGATAAATAGGCAGTATTATTGACGTTTCTGGCGTTCACCTGAACACTCCAGGAAGAGGGGCCCCGGATTTGTCGGCCTCAGATGGGCGTCAGGTATGCCAGAACTCCTGATCGCCAAAAGAAAACGCGCCCACCCCGGAGGGTGAGCGCGCCTTGTTCGTGCAGTCGATATCTTGGGATCAGGCGGCAATCTGCGATTTGGCGACCACCATCTTGCGCCAGGGTTTCAGCACCGCGATCGCCAGCAGCGAGGCCAGGATATTCGCGCCGGCCGCGACGATGAACACGGTGTCCCACGTGCCTGACGATTGCTGCATGTAGTTTGCCACCGGCACCAACAGCGCCGCGGTGCCCTTTGCCGTGTAGAGCAGGCCGGCATTGGTGGCGGCGAACTTTGCGCCGAAGGTGTCGGTGCAGGTCGATGGGAAGAGGGAGTAGATCTCGCCCCAGGCGAAGAACACGAAGCCCGACAGCAGCACGAACCAGACCGGGTCGTGGCCCAGCATGTAGAGGCCCCAGATGCCGATGCCCTCCATGCCGAAGGCGATGAACATGGTGTTCTCGCGGCCGATCATGTCCGAAATCCAGCCGAAGAACGGACGCGTCAGACCGTTGAGGACGCGATCGATAGTGGCTGCGAACGTCACGGCCGTCATCGTCACCGCCATCAGCGTCACCGGCACGCTGTCGACCTTCCAGTCGACGGCGATCGGCTTGAGGTTGGCGGTCACCATCAATCCGCCGGCGCCGACGATCACGAACATGAAATACATCAGCCAGAAGATCGGCTGACGGATCACTTCGGTGGGTTGATAGTTGCGCCGGGTCTGGATCACGTTGCTGTTCTGCACCGTCGGCACCTGTCCCGCCTTCGGCGAGAACATCAGGAAGGCGAGAATGACGATGATGATGCCTTGGCCGAGACCGAAATAGAGGAAGGTGGTCTGGAAGCCGGAGTCCTTGATCATCGCCTGGATCGGCGCAACGGTCAGCGCCGAGCCCGCGCCGAAACCGGCGGCGGTGATGCCGGCCGCAAGGCCGCGCTTGTCGGGAAACCATTTCAGCGCGTTGCCGACGCAGGTGCCGTACACGCCACCCGCGCCGATGCCTGCGATGATCATGCCGAGATAGAAGCCGTTGAGCGTGGTCGCATGGGCGTTGATCGCCCATCCGATGGCGCAGAGGATGCCGCCGATCAGAACGACGAGGCGCGGGCCGTATTTATCGACGAACCATCCCTCGACCGGCACCAGCCAGGTCTCGAACAGCACGAACAGCGTAAATGCCCACTGGATCGAGGCGCGATCCCATCCGAATTTCTGCTGGATGTCGGGGACGAAGAACGTCCAACCATATTGGTAGTTCGCGATCATCACCATCGCGGCGACGCCGATGGCCAATTGAGTCCAGCGATAGGCATCGCTCACTCGCGCCTCCGCGACGGGGGCTGCTCCGTGCACTGTATCCGTCATTTTTTCCTCCAAAGGGCTGCTGTTCTATCGTTGCCCGACAGCTCGGCGCGAGTGTGGTATATGTTATGCCAGTAGACAAGGGAAAAATTGCATGTGTTCTAAGAATTCCCCGTGCCGGTGAAAAAGCTGCACAAACAAAAAGGGCCGCGCGGTTGCGCGGCCCAATCGTCGGAAGCGTCTTAAACTATTGCTTTGCTTAGAGCTTAATCATGCGGTCGCCGCGGATCGCAGGCGGCTATATCCTTCCTGGATGACCGACCAGAACAGCGCGATCAATCCCAGGATCATGATCGTGCTGACCAGCGGATTGGAAAGGAACACCCCAAACGAGCCCTGGGATCCCAGAAGCGACTGGCGGAAGGCCTCTTCGGCCTTGTCGCCGAGCACGATCGCCAGCACCAGCGGGGCGAGGGGATAGTTGCACTTCTTGAGCAGATAACCGATCACGCCAAACACCAGCATCAGCATGACGTCAAACGTGCTGCTATGGACCGAATAGGCGCCGATCGCGCATAGCACCAGAATAAGGGGTGCAATGATGCTGAAAGGCACGCGCAGGATAGCTGCGAAAATCGGTACGCAGGTGAGCACGACGAGCAGGCCGACAATATTGCCGAGATACATCGAGGCGATCAGGCCCCAGACGAATTCCTTCTGTTCGACAAACAGCATCGGTCCGGGCTGCAGGCCCCAGATCAAGAGGCCGCCGAGCAACACTGCAGCCGTCGGAGAGCCCGGCACGCCGAGCGAGAGCATCGGCAACAGGGCCGCTGTACCCGCGGCGTGCGCCGCGGTCTCCGGCGCAACGACGCCTTCGATCTCGCCCTTGCCGAAATTGTTGCCTTTCTTCGCGACGCGCTTGGCAATGCCATAGCTCATGAACGAGGCTGGCGTTGCACCCGCCGGCGTGATGCCCATCCAGCAGCCGATGAAGCAGGAACGCAGCGAGGTCATCCAGTATGCGGGCAGTTCCTTCCAGGTCTGGAGCACCACGCGCAAGTTGATCTTGGCGTTGCCGCCGCGGAAGGCCAGCCCTTCTTCCATCGTCAGCAGGATTTCGCCGATGCCGAACAGTCCGATCACGGCGATCAGGAAGTCGAAGCCGTTGAGCAGGTGGGTGACGCCGAACGTCAGCCGCAACTGCCCGGTGATGGAATCAAGTCCGACCGCGGCAAGCGCAAAGCCGATCATCATGGCCGCAATGGTCTTGAACGGCGGCTCCTTGCTCAGGCCCACGAAGCTGCAGAATGCGAGGAAATACACCGCGAACTTTTCCGCAGGCCCGAATTGCAGCGCAAAGCTGGCGACCAGGGGAGCGACCAGCGTGATCATGACCACGGCGAACAGCGCACCGACGAAGGAGGAGGTGAAGGCGGCGGTCAGCGCCTCGCCGGCCTTGCCCTGCTGCGCCATCGGATAGCCGTCGAACGTCGTGGCCACCGACCATGGTTCGCCCGGTATGTTGAAGAGAATCGAGGTGATCGCTCCGCCGAACAGCGCGCCCCAGTAAATACAGGACAACATGATGATGGCCGACGTCGGCGACATGCTGAATGTCAGCGGCAGCAGGATGGCGACGCCATTGGCGCCGCCCAGTCCCGGCAGCACGCCGATGATGACACCGAGCACGATGCCGATAACCATCAGCATGATATTGTACGGCTGCAGTGCGACCGCAAAGCCGTGAAAAAGATTGACGAGTTCTTCCATCCCGATAATCCAATCCTGACTGTGCGTCGTTGTTTACAGGTCGAGCCACTCTTCCACGGGTCCCTTTGGCAGCGGGACCATGAACCAGCGCTCGAAAATCAAATAGGTGACGAGGGGCATGCCGATTGCCACCGCCAGGACGGTGATCCAGTTGTATTTGCCCAGCCATCGCATGAACCATGCGATGAAGATCATCGAAGCGATGTACAGCCCGATGAACGGCATCGAGCCGACATAAATGGCGGTGGGAATGACCACGCTCAGAACCTGACGAAGCTGTCCCCATTCCGCGAACAGTCCGTCATTGTCTTCGCGCAGCCCGTGCCACAGATTGATCCCGCTGGAAGCGACGATGAAGAGCCCGATATAGAACGGGAAGAACCCGGCGCGGGGGCCCTCAGCGCCCCAATTGATCCCCGCCTTGAGGCTGCCTGCGATCACGATCACTCCGAACAGAGCGATCAGTAGGGTGACGCCTGCTTCCACGAGCTTGTGGGTCGGGCCGGTGTTGCTCGAACTGCCTGTTGTCATCGAAACTCCATGCGCAATCAAGCCCGCGGAAACCGAGCCCGCCGTCTGCGTTGCTACCCCAATCGATAAGTGCTTCTCGGTCAGTTGCTCGGAGCGAGGAAACCGGCCTCTTTCATCAGAGCCTGATGACGCTTGTCCTCGGCCTCGACCCATTTGGCGTATTCTGCGCCGGTCAGGAAGGTCGTGTTGAAGGCGCCGCTCTTCATGAATTCCTGCCACTCAGGAGTGGCGCGAACTTTCTTGAACAACTCGACATAATACTCGACCTGGTCCTTGGTGGCCCTGGGCGCCATGAAGATGCCGCGCAGCATCAGATATTCCATGTCGAGACCTGCCGACTTACAGGTCGGAATGTCCTTCCAGGCCTTGCCGTCCGCGATCGGCTCGTCGTAGGCCATCGGCTTTGCATCAAAAACGCAGAGGGGACGCAGCTTGCCGCCGCGCCATTGCGCGACCGCCTCGATCGGATTGTTGACGGTCGAATCGACGTGGTTGCCGACGAGTTGAACGGCGACTTCGCCGCCGCCCTTGTAGGGAATGTAGGTGAACTTGGTGCCGACGGCTTTTTCCACGGCGACGGTGATGATCTGATCTTCCTGCTTCGAGCCGGTGCCGCCCATCTTGATCGAGCCGGCGGGCGCGGCCTTCACGGCATCGATGTACTCCTTCGCCGTCTTGTACGGCTTGTCGGCGTTCACCCACAGCACGAATTCATCCAGTGCCAGCATCGCGACGGGCGTGAGATCTTTCCAGCTAAACGGAATTCCGGTGGCAAGCGGAGTGGTGAAGAGATTGGAGAGCGTAATGATGATCTTGTGCGGATTTCCGCCCGATCCCTTTACGTCGAGGAAGCCTTCGCCGCCGGCGCCGCCGGACTTGTTGATGACGACCAGCGGCTGCTTCATCAGATTGTGCTTGGTGACGATGCCCTGGATCGTGCGCGCCATCTGATCGGCGCCGCCGCCTGTGCCGGCGGGAATAATAAATTCGACAGGCCGCACCGGTTCCCACGCTGCAATTGCAGGAGCCGTGACGCTGCTTGCGCACAGCGCTGCAATCGTCCCTAACGCAAGTTGTGTAGAACGCCTCATGTGTTTCACTCCCGTCGAACTGTGGTTACGCCGTTCTTTGCCGGCTTATTAAGTTCATTCCCGATCAAACGTTCGGGTCTTCATGCACCCATGATCGTCGCGCCGCAATGGTTGCCTCAACGCGACTCCCGCAGGTTCGAATTGTACGAGGGGCCTGATCGGGCGGCATCCGCTCCTTTCGGCCAATTGTGAGTCTGAGAAGGGCAAGAAGAGGGGAAGGCACGCTCACGCTGCCTGTTTCTGCGATATCGCCTTCGCTGTCCCTTGCGGACTGCACGGCCTAGCTCCCCCCTGGTATGCGCCCTTGTTCTGGTATGAGCGTTCTAAGAATTGTTGTATATGATATGCCACAACGCAAATGGTTTTTGGTTTTGATAGAAGCCTAGGCCAATTTGTCGCAGGTGGCGCCCAAACAGGCAATCGGTGAGTGGATAACGAAAACGGCCCCGGAAACCGGGGCCGTTGATCGAAATACAACCGATGATTGCTGTGGGTCTTCGCGAGGTATCGCGCAAAAAAGCCCTTATTGTAGAAGCATCAGAGCCCGAAAGGGGGGAGGTCACCGTTGCGAACCGCAATGCGGCTGCTCGCGATCAGCAGGCGGTCGATGGAAGCCATCAGGCGGCCGAACAGGGTGGGGGAGGGCAGGAGGCCGATGGATGCAGTCTTGGACATGGATGTCCCCTTTCTGAAGTAGCGGAGAAGCTCCGCTTTCGTGATACGTGGACAATTTATGTATACCAGATACCACCAACAACGGCTTTGTTTGCATAGCAGCAATCGGACGTTTGCATTGCAGCAACGGGTCGATGTGCTGGCACTCCAGAATGAAAAAGGCCGCCGGAAACCGGCGGCCTTTGCATTCCAGAATCCCAGACTGCTTATTCCGCCGCCTGCTTGCGCGGCGGCTCGAGCGCGCCGGAGTCGTGGATTTCGGCGACCTGGTGATCGCTGAAGCCGAGGACCTGCGGAGGATCTCGTCGGTTTGTTCAGCGGCGAGCGAGAGCCGCGAAACTCACAATTGATCCTGACCGGGCCGTTCGGCTTTAAGCATCCATGACCTATGAACTCGAACCGTTCCGGCCGGGGCCACAGTCTTCCGTGAACATGCCGTTGCTTGTCCTGGCTCGGGCATGCACGACCGCGGTATTCATGACTTATCCCGCGTGTCTGAGTTGGCTCATGGACGCTTGGCAAATGACAGCAACCCGGGCCGGTTTGGTTCAGGGGGCATTTACAGCTTCGTTTGCCGTCTCCTTACTCGTCGTCTCCTTTCTGTGTGACAGGTTCGGCGCAAAGACCGTGTTCACCTGGGCAGCTATTTCGTGCGCTGCGTCCGCTCTCTTCTTTGCGACGTTCGCACGATCCTTCGAGAGCGCACTTGTATGCATGGCGCTTCTGGGGCTGGCGCAGGGTGCCACCTACACGCCTGCCATCATGCTTGTTTCGACCAACGCGCCACCAGATCGCAAGGCTTCGGCCGTCGGGTGGGTCCTCGCAGGCATGTCGGCCGGCTACGTGCTGTCCATCGTTCTTGCGAACGCGATGCTTGCGACCGCAGACTACCGACTGGCTTTTGCCGTAACAGCCGGCGTCGCAGTTGTAGGCTCGGCGCTCAGCATCGCCGCCACTTGGAATGCACGCGATCAGGTCGTGCAAATTGACCCGGGCAAGACGTCGTCTGATAGTCCTTGGAAGCGTCAGGCTCGGCTACTTACCCTCGGATATATTGGACATACGTGGGAGCTGCTCGGAGCGTGGGCATGGATCCCTGCGTTCCTGACCGCGTCGTTGCTATCACAAGGTCGAATGACCGGCGTGGAGATTGGCCTTTGGATAGCGGTCACGCTCCACGTTTCGGGCTTCTTTGGCTCTTTCCTGTCCGGGTACGCAGCCGATCGCTTCGGCGCGAAACCGGTCCTGGTGGGCTTCGCGTTGGTGGGTGCCGCGTGTTCCCTCGTCGTAGGCTGGCTGAATGAGCTAAATGTCGCGCTGCTGCTTGCTGTGGTCGGGGTCTACGGCTTCGCGATCATTGGCGACTCGTCGGTGCTTTCGTCCGCCATGACTGACGCAGTACCGGCATCGCAACTGGGCCGGGCGCTTGGCCTGCGATCAATCTTGGGCGTTGGGGCGGGGTCCGTGTCGCCCATTGTGTTCGGCATGGCGCTCGACATGACGCCCGCTTCTGTATCGTGGGGGCTGGCTTTTTGCACTTTAGCCTTCGGCGGGGCGCTGGCTTTCGCCTGCGCTATTGCATTGCGGAGGTGACTCCTATTGGGGCCCATAGCCGACCTTGCTTCTGCTATCCCCAACGTCCGCTTGCCTTCATAAAGCTGCCAGCCCTTTAAAGGTACCGCATCTTCGATGCGACCTCCCTGCGAGCGGGAGAGGTGCAGCGGGTGGCTGCCGTACCGATTCAACCTGACTTCCTCCCGCCCTAACAAAAAGGCCGCCGAAACCGGCGGCCTTTCGTGCTGTTCGGATGGCGTCGTTACTCCGCCGCCTGCTTCCGCGGCGGCTCGAGCGCGCCGGAGTCGTGGATTTCGGCGACCTGGTGATCGCTGAAGCCGAGCACCTGGCGCAGGATCTCGTCGGTGTGCTCGCCGAGCAGCGGCGAGCGGCTGACCTCGCTCGGTGAGTCCGACAGCTTGATCGGATTGCCGACCGAGATGTACTTGCCGCGGGTCGGGTGATCGACCTCGACCACGGTGCCGGTGGCGCGCAGCGACTGGTCCTCGATGATCTCCTTCATCGAAAGGATCGGGCCGCACGGGATATCGTCCTTGTTGAGGATTTCCATCGCCTCGAACTTGGTCTTGGTCATCGTCCACTGTTCGATGCGGGCGAAGATCTCGTTGAGGCGCGACAGTCGGGCAGGCGGCTTGGCGTAATCGGGATGGGTCTTCCAGCCCGGTTCGCCGATCACGTCGCAGATCTTCTCCCACACCGGCGCCTGGGTGATGAAATAGAGGTAGGCGTTGGGATCGGTCTCCCAGCCCTTGCACTTGACGATGCGGCCGGGCTGACCGCCGCCGGAATCGTTGCCGGCGCGCGGCACGGCGTCGCCGAACGGAATGCCTTCGCCATACTGGCTGTATTCCTTCAGCGGGCCATGGGCGAGGCGCTGCTGGTCGCGCAGCTTTACGCGCGCAAGATTCAATACGCCGTCCTGCATCGCTGCGGTGACGCGCTGGCCTTTGCCCGAGTGCGTGCGCTGATAGAGCGCGGTGACGATGCCGAGCGCCAGATGCAAGCCGGTGCCGCTGTCGCCGATCTGCGCGCCGGTGACGAGCGGCAAACCGTCGCGGAAGCCGGTGGTCGAGGCGGCGCCGCCGGTGCACTGGGCTACGTTCTCATACACCTTGCAGTCTTCGTACGGGCCGGGACCAAAGCCCTTGATCGAGGCCACGATCATCTTCGGGTTGAGGCTGTGGATCTTCTCCCAGGGGAAGCCCATGCGGTCGAGCACGCCGGGGCCGAAGTTTTCCACCAGCACGTCGCAGCTCTTGATCAGCGCGGTGAGGACTTCCTTGCCCTTCGGGTTCTTGGTGTCGAGCGTGATCGAACGCTTGTTGTGGTTCAGCATGGTGAAATACAGGCTGTCCACGTTCGGGATGTCCTGCAACTGGCCGCGCGTGATGTCGCCGACGCCGGGGCGCTCGACCTTGATCACGTCGGCGCCGAACCACGCCAGCAATTGCGTGCAGGTCGGACCCGACTGAACGTGGGTGAAATCGAGAATTCGAACGCCCGTGAGCGCCTTTGTCATCGTTATTGCTCCGTACTGTGTCTGTACTGCGTGATGCAGATTGAATGGATGGAAGTCGGTTACTTCTTTTTCAGGACGCTCTGCGGATTGAGGTTGCCGATGCGGCCGCTCTCCGAGCCTGCCGCCGGATCGATCACGGCGTTGATCAGCGTCGGCTTGCCGGAATCCATCGCCGCGTTGACGGCACGCTTCAATTCGTCGGGCGAGGTGGCGTTGATGCCGACGCCGCCGAAGGCTTCCATCATCTTGTCGTAGCGCGAACCCTTGACGAACACCGTCGTCGCCGGATCTGAACCGCCCGTATTGACGTCGGTGCCACGGTAGATGCCGTCATTGTTGAAGATGACGATGCAGACCGGAAGCTGGTAGCGGCAGATGGTCTCGATCTCCATGCCGGAGAAACCGAACGCCGAGTCGCCTTCGACCGCGAGCACCGGCTTGCCGGTTTCGACCGCGGCCGCAATCGAATAGCCCATGCCGATGCCCATCACGCCCCAGGTGCCGACGTCGAGCCGCTTGCGCGGCTTGTACATGTCGATGACGCCGCGGGCGAGGTCGAGCGTGTTGGCGCCTTCGTTGACGAGGATGGCATCCGGCCGCTCCTTGATGATTGTGCGCAGTGCGCCGAGTGCGCCGTGATAATCCATCGGGGAAGCGTTGCTCATCAGCTTCGGCGCCATCTTGGCGACGTTGTCGTCACGCTTCTTGTTGACGGTCGAGACCCAGTCGGCCGGCGCGGCCGGCCAGTTGCCGCCCATGCCCTCGAGCAGAGCGGATACGCAGGAGCCGATATCGCCGACCACGGGGGCCGCGATCTCGACATTGGAATCCATCTCCTTCGGCTCGATGTCGACCTGGATGAATTTCTTCGGCGCATCGCCCCAGGTCTTGCCCTTACCGTGCGACAACAGCCAGTTGAGGCGGGCGCCGATCAGCATCACGACGTCGGCGTCTTTCAGCACGGTCGAGCGCGCGGCACCGGCCGACTGCGCATGCGTATCCGGCAGCAGGCCCTTGGCCATGCTCATCTGCAGGAAAGGCGCGCCGGTCTTTTCGACAAAGGCGCGGATCTCGTTGTCGGCCTGCGCGTAAGCCGCGCCCTTGCCGAGAATGATGAGGGGGCGCTTGGCGCCCTTGAACACGTCGAGCGCGCGCTTGACGGCCGGCGGGGCAGGGATCTGGGCGGGGGCTGCGTCGATCACCTTCACCAGCGACTTCGCGCCGGCGCCGGCGTCCATCACCTGGCCGAAAAGCTTCGCCGGCAGGTCGAGATAGACGCCGCCCGGACGTCCCGACACCGCGGCGCGGATCGCGCGGGCGAGACCGATGCCGATGTCGGCGGCATGCAGCACGCGGAATGCTGCCTTGCAGAGTGGCTTGGCGATCGCAAGCTGGTCCATCTCTTCATAGTCGCCCTGTTGCAGGTCGACGATCTCGCGCTCGGAGGAACCCGAAATCAGGATCATCGGGAAGCAGTTGGTCGTGGCGTGGGCCAGCGCGGTGAGGCCGTTGAGAAAGCCGGGCGCCGAGACCGTGAGGCAGACGCCCGGTTTTTTGGTGAGAAAGCCGGCGATCGAGGCCGCATAGCCGGCGTTCTGCTCGTGACGGAACGACAATACGCGCATGCCCGCGGCCTGCATCATGCGTCCGAGGTCGGTGATCGGGATGCCCGGCACACCATAGATAGTATTGATGCCGTTGAGCTTGAGCGCATCGATGACGAGATGAAAGCCATCCGTCAGCTCTTGCTCGGTGCCCGGTGCTTCGGACTTGGTCGCGGTATTCAGCATGGGCTTCATCTCCCTGATCGTTTTGGTTCGGACGATTTTTCGTCGTCTTCTGGTGCGAAGGTTCGTCTAGCTAAAAAGTTCCTGCCCGTGCGCTTCGACGTAGGCGGCAAGGCCCAGCGTGTGGTCGCGCGCGCGCTTCTCGGCGAGTTCGGTGTCGCGTGCTTCCAGCGCTTCGATGATGCCAAGATGTTCGGGCAGCGAGGTCGCGGTGCGGTCTTTCCGTCCGATGGTCAATTGCCGATAGCCGCGCACATGCAGCAGGAGATCGTTGGTCAGATCGACCAGCACCGGCGATTCCGAAAGCGAGATCAGCGCCTGATGGAACGCGATGTTCGCCTTGGAGTATTCCTCGACATGATCCTGCGGCAGCCGGTCTTTGCCAAAATCCTTGAAGAAATCGCGCAGCGCGGTGATGTCCTTCTTGCGCGCGGTGGTCGTGATCAGGCGCGCGGCCATGCTCTCGAGTGCGGCCCAGGCGCGGATCATGTCGACGATCTCGGTCTTGGTGCGGCGGACCACGACGATGCCGCGACGCGGCACGGTCTTGACGAAGCCATCCTGTTCGAGCATCGCGATGGCTTCGCGAATAGGGGTGCGGCTTACGCCGAGGCGTTCGGACAGCGCGCGCTCGTCGAGCATCACTTGCTCGGGTGTCGCATAGATATCCATCTTGAGAATAGCTTCCTTCAAGGCCTCGTAGGCCTTGTTCTTGAAGCTCGTCTCAGGCGCAATCCGAACGATTGCGATATCTGCCTCAGCCATGACAGGCGGCGCCTTGGTTTGTTTACGTGCGGGCACGACTCGTCTCCTCCCTGTTTTGGAGACGTCTTCTTAGCAGAAGAAACACCCGAAGATTTTTGGCATACCAAATACCAGGATGTCAAGATGCCCGTGTTTTCGCTGTTTCCGCGCGATAGTTTGTCTTGACAATCTAATCTCTGGCATACCAAATGCCATAAAACTAGCCCCAGGAGGAAGCCAATGTCAAATTCTGCAGATGCGGCCCGCAAGATCGCCGAGCCCAGCGCCCAAGAGGCTGTCCGCCGGGTGCTCGATACGGTGAAAGCCGAGAAGCGCACGAGCCTTACCGCGCCGGAAGGCAAGGTGGTGTGCGATGCCTATGGCATCCCGGTTCCCAAAGAGGGCGTGGCCAAGTCTGCCGCTGATGCATCCAAGATCGCATCCAGCATGGGCTTCCCGGTGGTGATGAAGATCGTCTCGCCGGACATTCTCCACAAGACCGAAGCCGGCGGCGTCATGGTCGGGGTAAAGACCGCGGCCGATGCCGAGAAGGCCTATGACACCATTCTCGCCAATGCGAAGAAGTATAAGGCCGATGCCAAGATCGAGGGCATCCAGGTCCAGCAGATGCTGGCGGGCGGCACCGAGGTCATCGTCGGCTCCATTACCGATGGTTCGTTCGGCAAGCTTGTCGCCTTCGGCCTCGGCGGCGTGCTGGTCGAGGTGCTGAAAGACATCACCTTCCGTCTCGCGCCCGCGACCAAGGACGATGCGCTGTCGATGCTCGACGGCATCCAGGCCCACGACATGCTGAAGGGCGTGCGCGGTGGCGATCCGGTCAGCCGCGATGCGCTGGCTGACGTCATCGTCAAGGTCTCGCAGCTCGTCAGCGATTTTCCCGAAATCGTCGAACTCGATCTCAATCCGGTATTCGCCACCAAGAAGGACGCGATTGCCGCCGACGTGCGCATCGTCGTCGATTTCGATTACAAGCCGCGTCCGGCGCCGCGCCCGACCGAAGAAATCGTCGCGGCGATGAACCGCATCATGCAGCCGAAGGGCGTTGCCGTGATCGGCGCCTCCGCCGAGGACGGCAAGATCGGCAACTCCGTCATGAAGAACCTGATCAACGGCGGCTACAAGGGCGAGATCTATCCGATCCACCCGAAGGCCGCCGACATCCTCGGCTATAAAGCCTACAAGAGCGTCAAGGACGTGCCGGGCGTGATCGACACAGCGGTGTTCGCGATCCCTGCGAAGTTCGTCGCCGGCGCACTGGCCGAATGCGGCGAGAAGAAAATTCCAGGCGCCGTGCTGATTCCGTCGGGCTTTGCCGAAGCCGGCGCGCCTGAATTGCAGGCCGAAATCGTCGAGGTCGGCAAGAAGTACAACGTCCGCCTGATGGGGCCGAACATCTACGGCTTCTACTATACGTGGTCGAATCTCTGCGCGACGTTCTGCACCGCCTACGACGTCAAGGGCCATGCGGCTTTGTCGTCGCAGTCCGGCGGCATCGGCATGGCAATCATCGGTTTTTCGCGCTCGGCGAAAATGGGTGTGTCGGCGATCGTCGGTCTCGGCAACAAGTCCGACATCGACGAGGACGATCTGCTGGCGTTCTTCGAGCAGGACCCCAACACCAACCTGATCGCCCAGCACTGCGAGGACCTGAAGGACGGCCGTGCGTTTGCGGAAGCCGCCAAGCGCGTCTCCAAGAAGAAGCCGGTGGTGGTGCTGAAGGCGGGCCGCACCTCGGCCGGCGCCAAGGCGGCCTCGTCGCACACCGGCGCGCTCGCCGGCAACGACAAGATCTACGAGGACGTGTTCAAGCAATCGGGCGTGATCCGCGCCCGGTCCTTGCGGCAATTGCTCGAGTTTGCGCGCGGCGTGCCGGTGTTGCCGACGCCAAAGGGCGAAAACGTGCTGATCATCACCGGCGCCGGTGGTTCGGGCGTGCTGCTATCGGACTCCTGTGTGGATAACGGCCTGTCACTGATGCAGATGCCGCCGGATCTCGACGCGGCGTTCCGAAAATTCATCCCACCGTTCGGCGCGGCCGGAAATCCTGTGGATATCACCGGCGGTGAGCCGCCGATCACCTATGTCAACACCGTCAAGCTCGGTCTGTCGGATGAGCGCATCCATTCGCTGATCCTCGGCTACTGGCACACGATCGTGACGCCGCCGATGGTATTCGCCCGCAACATGGTCGAGGTGAAGAAGGAGATGGAGGCCAAGGGCTTTGTGAAGCCGATCGTCGCCTCGCTCGCCGGCGACGTCGAGGTCGAGGAGGCCGCCGAATATCTCTACCAGAACGGCATCCCCGCCTATGCCTATTCGACCGAACTGCCGGTCGAGGTGTTAGGGGCCAAGTACAAGTGGGCGCGCGGCGCGGGCTTGCTCTGAGACTGAGTCGTCATTGCGAGCGAAGCGAAGCAATCCATCGCGCAGAAAGCTGGATTGCTTCGTCGCTTCGCTTCTCGCAATGACGGCGTTCTAGATAGCATCTTTGCGATCACCTCTCCCCGCCAGAGCGGGGAGGGAGTCGGCTAGCGCTTTTGTCTGACTGACGGGATGCAGGTCGCGATGAAGAGAGACGTGATCCGGCGCAAGGCGATCGAGCCGAAATCCGGTGCGGACCAGGACGAGAACGCCCGCGACGGCGGCGTCCAGTCCGTCGATCGCGCACTCTCCATCATTGAAACGCTTGCCGAAGACGACGAAGGCTATCGCCTCAGCGATCTCGCCATCCGCACCGGCCTTTCCACCTCCACCGTGCACCGCCTGCTCGGGACGCTGGAAAGCCGCCGCTTCGTGCAGTTCGATCGCACCGAATCGAAATGGCATGTCGGTACGCGCGCCTTCACGGTGGGAGCAACCTTCGCCCGCCGCCGCAATTTCACGGCACAGGCGATGCCTTATTTGCGCAAGCTGCGCGACCTGACGCGGGAGACAGCGAATCTCGCCGTCGTCGACGACGAATTCATCATCGTGCTGACCCGTATGGAAAGCCGTGAAATCATGCGTTCGCTGACCAAGGTCGGCGGCCGCGTCGCGATGGTCGCCTCCGGCGTCGGCAAGGCGGTGCTGGCGACCTATTCCAACGAGGACGTCAGCGCGATCATCCACCATCACGGCATGCCGCGGCTGACCGAAAAATCGATCGTGCGGCCGAGCGATTTGTTCAAGGAACTCGAAAAAATCCGCCGCCAGGGGTTTGCGATCGACGACGAGGAGGCCTGCATGGGCCTGCGCTGCATCGCCGCCGTGGTCTACAACGACTGCGCCGAGCCCTTGGCCGCGATCTCCGTCTCCGGCATGACAGGCCGGCTGACCGACGAGCGGCTGCCGTCGCTCGGCCAGACGGTGCGGGAAGTGGCGGCGGAGTTGACGGTGGCGCTCGGCGGCGTGATGCCGGTGGCGAGGGCTGGCTGAACCTTGGCCGCGAAGAGCAACATTGTCGAACGAAATGCTGTTCTCACTCCAGCGAGCCGCAACGAACTGGCTGAAACGACCGTGAACAAAACGGGACGGAAACGATTTTCGAAGCAAGAAAAACAATAGCTTCGAAGCGGTCTTTGCAGGGACTTTCCTTCATCCAAGGGAGCGCGCATCCAGAACCGGTGGCAGGCCGCTTGGCGGGAACTCTCCAGCGGTCCTGAGGGTAGTGTCTGAGCGGTTCCCCGATCACCTGCGACGCCCGTCAAGGGTTCGCCTTACCTTTACCGGCGCGGCACGTTAAGGTACCCAGCAAGTATCGTATCCAAGAAGGCAGTTCAGAGCCGGATGAAAGTGGAGTTAGTGTCGGCGCAGCGCAGAAGACATTCCTGCCAAAGACTTTCCAGGAGAGCTGCGTGTTCTTCTGAGGGAGGAAGTCTCTCGTGATGGGACGTCCGGCGAGCGCCGGTAATCGTCTCCTCACCGCGTTGCCGCCGGCAGACCTCGCGTTGCTCGCCCCTTATCTCCAGAAGGTGTCGCTTGAACAGGGCGCCGTGGTGATACGAGCGGAAGATCGACGCGAGCATGTTTACTTTCCGCATAGCGGGGCCATCTCCTTCATGCTCGGCCTTCCGAACGGAGAAACCATCGCAACCGCGGTAATCGGGCGTGAGGGAGCGATCGGCGCATTATCAGTGCTGGGACCCTCTTTCTTGTCGTCCGTGACCGCGGTCGTGCGGGTGGGCGGCACGGCATCGCAAATCTCCGTGTCGCGGTTTCATGCAGCCTACATGGAGAGCGGCGCCATCAGACATGTGGTCGAGGCGCACACGAGGTCGATACTCATGCAGTTCCAGCACGTCTCAGCCTGCAACGGACTGCACTCGGTTGAGGCCCGCATGGCCCGGTGGCTGCTTCACCTCCACGATCGAACGGAGGACAACAACATCCTATCATTAACGCAGGGAACGCTTTCGCAGTTGCTCGGGGTCCGACGAACGACCGTGACGCAGGTGATTGCAAAACTCCGCGCCTTAGGCGCCATCAGATCCGCTCGGCGGGGCTTGGTCGAAATCGACAGGGCGCGGCTCGAGGAAGCTACCTGTGAATGCTACGACATCATACGTTGTGCAACCGATCGGATCGTCCCCCATGAAGCCGTGGGGTCGCGCCCGCATTTTGCGTCGGCCGACAAACTCCAGGGTGCATGATCGTTTTCAACCTGACATAACCGCCTACAGACGGCCACGAGGACGCTCAAGAAATCGCAACGTCCGGATGCTGTTGGTTGGCTACTGCTACGGCATTCGTTCCTAAGCAGACCAAGATGAAGTACGTAAAGAATACGTACAGAAGAATATGCCGGATGCCAATTTGATCGGCCGTGGACATTTGCCCGGGAAGCTGAACAATTCAACGCAAGAAAATGCGAGGGGAGAAAGCATGGGCCGGAAGATCGCGATCGTCGGAGCGGGTGCCGTCGGCGGATATGCCGGCGCCCATATGATGCAGGCGGGCGAGGACGTTACGTTCATCGATCCCTGGCCCGAGCATGTCGAGCATATGAGGAAGCAGGGGCTGCGCGTTACCCACGCGATGGACGTCGCGGAATTCTCGGTGCCGGTGCGCGCGCTCCACGTCACGGACGCGCAGCGGCTCGCCAAGGAGAGGCCGGTCGACATCGCCTTCGTCTGCATGAAATCCTACGACACCGCCTGGGCCACCATGCTGATCCAGCAATATCTGGCGCCGGACGGGTACGTGGTATCGCTGCAGAACTGCATGAACGAGGAGACGATTGCCGGCATCGTCGGCTGGGGCAAGACGCTGGGCTGCATTGCCAGCAGCATTACGGTGAACCTGCCCGAGCCCGGCCATATCCACCGCGGCGCCGGCAAGGGCGGGGCGGCGCACACGGTGTTTCGCGCCGGCGAGGTGCACGGCCGTATCACGCCGCGGGCGGAGGAAGTCTGCCGCCTGGTCGGCTATTCCGACAGCGCAAAGGTGACGGAGAATCTCTGGGGTGAGCGCTGGTCGAAGCTGGTCGCCAACGTCATGGGCAACGGGCTCTCGGCCTGCACCGGCCTGCCGGGCGGAGAAATCCTGCAAAGCGATCCGCTGCGCCGGTTCTCCACCCGGCTCGGCAGCGAAGCGATCCGCGTCGGGCAGGCGCACGGCTATCAGCTTGAAGAGATATTGCATCTGCCGCCGGAGATGATCGCGCGGGCCGGCGAGGGCGACGAGGAAGCGATGCGCATCTGCGACGAGCAGCGCTTCAAGGACAGTAAGCGCACGTCTTCCCAGCAGCGCCCCTCGATGGGTCAGGACATGCAGAAGGGCCGCCGCACCGAGATCGAATTCCTCAACGGCTTTGTCGTGCGAGAGGGCGAGAAGCTCGGCATCGCCTGCACGGCAAACGCGGCGCTGACCGATATCGTCAAGCGCGTGGAGCGTGGCGAACTCAGCCCCGATCCGCGGCACATTACGGAACTGCGGATGAATTGAATGTCGTCTAGTTGATGGGCCCGCCGCGACCTAAATGTTCCATATCCGGCTCTATTCTCGTTATCCCGGTCATCCGGTTGAGCATGATCGTGATGAGCCACAGAACGATGCCCACCCCGATCAGGACACCGGCGACCCGGTACTGAACGGGGTCACGGCCGGTCCAGGGACTGGCGAGGAAAGCGCAAAACACAGCGCCCAGGATCGGCAGAACGGTGGGTGTGCGAAAGTGCTGATGACTTACAGAATCGCGCCGAAGCACCAGCACCGCAACGTTAACCACCGTGAAAACGCATAACAAAAGGAGCGCGGTGGTGCCTCCGAGTGCCGGCACCTCACCGACGAATGTGATCAGGGCAAATGCCAGCAAGGTCGTGAAGCCGATGGCGACATAGGGCGTCCGCCGCATCCTGTGTACTCTCCCGAGAGCTGGCGGAAGCACATGCTCGCGGCTCATGCCATACACAAGGCGGCTGGCCATGAGCATATTGATGAGAGCGGTATTGGCCACGGCAAACATCGTGATGAATCCAAAGATCCAAATCGGAAAATTTGGCGCGCCCTGTTGGACGACCTTCAGAAGCGGTGTTTCGCCTTCGCCCAATTGCTCCGGCGCCACCAGGGTGATTGCCGAGACCGAGACAAGGACATAGATGAGACAGGTAATCACAAGGCCTGCAAGCAGCACCTTTGGAAAGTGACGACTTGGATCCTTGCATTCCTCGGCCATGTTGACCGAATCCTCGAAGCCTACCATGGCAAAGAATGCGAGCGTGGTCGCGGCAATCACCGGCCAGAACATGCCGCCGTCAGCGGTCGAACGAAACTGAATGACACGCGAGACATCGCCTTGGCCCAACCCGATCGCCCAAAGGCCGATCACTATGATGATCAGCAGTCCCGTCAGCTCCACACAGGTGAGAACGACGTTAGCTTTCAGACTTTCGCCAACACCGCGGAAATTGACTGCAGCAACGACTGCCATGAAAGCGAGACCGGTAATCGTGATGGCAAAGGCCGATAGGTTGAGGCCCATTGCGTTCGACATGTTCGCGGCGAAAGCCCGGGAAGCGGTCGATGCCGAGGTGATACCTGAGCACATCACCGCAAATGCAACGATGAACGTGACAAAATGGATGCCGAAAGCCTTGTGAGTGTAGAGGGCCGCGCCCGCGGCTTTTGGATATTTCGTGACCAGCTCGAGATAGCTGAACGCGGTCACAAGGGCGACCACAAACGCAACCACAAAAGGCAGCCATACGACACCGCCGACCTGCTTCGCCACCTGGCCTGTGAGCGCATAGATTCCGGTGCCGAGAATATCGCCGACGATGAACAGCAAGAGCAGCCAGGGACCCATGACCCTACGAAGGCTGGGTTCAGTGGCGACTGATTGAGTACCCGCGTTCATGGGGACATCGGTCATCGCACGTCCTTTTTATCGGTGGCGCCAGCGCAGTCTACTGGTAGTTGAAGGCTTTGTGCAATAATTCTGCCTGGGGTCCGGCGGTGCGAATTGGCTGAACGCCGGAACCATTGCCAGTTACAGGCATTCAATTGGCTGGCTCGAAGCCGATCTCAGGAGGACTTGGATCATGCGATTGATCACATCAACGGCGATACTGGTCCTATCGGTGCTTCCTGCGCTCGCCGATCGCGCGGTCACCGAAGACGAGCGCGCAAAGCTTGTCGCTGCGGTTCAGGTCGAGGGATGTTCGGGAGGCAAGTTCGAGATGGATGAAGACGACCAGCAGTTTGAGGTCGATGACGCCGTCTGCGCAGACGGCAAGAAGTATGACCTCAAGTTCGACATGCAAATGAAGTTGAAGCGGAAAAATCTGGACTGAGTTCCGGACGCGCATGCGCGGGCGAAAGCAGTCACTTGATGCCGTAGATTGCCAGTTCGTCCGCGACGTTTGGTCTGAGGGCCAGCGCCGCGGAGATGTCGGCCTTGCTGCCCTCGACATCACTCTTTTGCCGTTTGGCTATTGCACGTCCGTACAAAGAGGCCGCCTTTTTCGCATCGATCCGCAGTGCGGCGTCATAGTCGCCGATGGACCTGTCGAGCGCTCCCTTTTTGAGGTAGGCAATGCCGCGGGTGTGGAGGATGTTGGCGTCGTCTGGCCGTATCCGCAGCGCTTCATCGCAATCGGCCAGCGCGGCGTCGAACGAGCCGAGGATCGCTCGGAACAAGCAGCGATTGTTCAAGGCATAGACATTACGGGGCTCAAGCTTCAACGCTTGGCCGAGATCTTCCATGGCACGATTGTAGTCTTGCTTACCTCCATAGGCGCCGGCCCGACGCAAGAATGTCCTCGCATTTCCGGGATCCGGGTCCAGTTTGATCGCGTGGTCATAGTCGGCGTCGGCGCGACCACGATCGCCCTTCAGCTTGAAGAGCAGCGCTCTTGTGAGATAGCCGGTTGGGCACTCGGGATCGAGCTTGATCGACTGGTCAAGATCTTCGATGGCCCGGTCGTATTCGCGCTTGTTCGCGTAGGTAGTACCGCGCGTCAGGTAGGCGCGAGCGTTACCGGGGAACAGCCTGATGGCTTCGCCGAAATCCTCGATCGCATGTTCATAGTCGGCCATTCTGACATAGGCCTCTGCGCGAGCGAGAAAGGCGAGCGAAGAGCTGGGGTCGATGGCTATCGCACGATCATAGTCTTCGATGGCCTTGTCGAACTGCCGGTTTCCGGCGTAGGCCGAACCTCGGTTCAAGCGGAAGTGAGGGTTGTCCGGATCGAGTTCGATAGCCTGGTTCAACCGTTCGATCGCCTTTTCAAAGCCGCCGGCGAACATCACTGGAGCCGCGCTTGCGGCCAGGCGGCCTGCCTCTCTGTTCTTGGGCGGCCCATCCGGAATCTTGCCCGCGGCCGAGGGTGGGCTATTGCTGCGGCAGGCCGAGACGATCCGCTGTCGCTGCTGATCCTCTGCCTGAGCCGGATCAGCCATTCCACCAATGATGACCAAGCATGCCGGCAGGGTGAAGGCCAGTTGCCTGAACGAGGCCGTTTGAAGGGGAAGCCTGTGATGCCAACGCCAGAACTTTTTGTCCGCGTACGAGCCGAGCACTTCACGACTTCCCAACCAAAGCATTTCGCAATTTCTTCCGCCGAACCCTGATACAACGTTAGCATGTATTGTTGCCAAGCAAACCAGTCTTCTTAATGCGCGCATTTCCATCTCGTGATGGAAGTAACCCGTTGATTTATTGTTCCTTTCGTCGATCCCTCCCACTCCGCGGGAAATAAAATCACCCGCGTTGAGATTGCGTCTCGTCGCCACGAAGATCGCCGCCAGAGCCAACACTGTTTGAGCGAGGCGCGACATGGCGAAGATGCGGGCGATCGATGCGGCTGTGCGGATCCTGGAGAAGGAAGGCGTGACCATCGCCTTCGGCGTTCCGGGCGCCGCGATCAATCCGCTTTACTCCGCGCTCAAGAAGCGCGGCTCGATCGGGCACATCCTGGCGCGCCATGTCGAGGGCGCTTCGCACATGGCCGAGGGTTATACCCGCGCCAAGGCGGGCAATATCGGCGTCTGCATCGGTACCTCGGGGCCGGCCGGCACCGACATGATCACCGGGCTTTATTCGGCGATCGCGGATTCGATCCCGATCCTGTGCATCACCGGGCAGGCGCCGCGGGCGCGGCTCTACAAGGAAGACTTTCAGGCAATCGATATTGAATCGATTGCCAAGCCGGTGACGAAATGGGCGGTGACCGTGCGCGAGCCGGCGCTGGTGCCGCGCGTGTTCAGCCAGGCGTTTCACATCATGCGTTCCGGGCGTCCGGGGCCGGTGCTGATCGACCTGCCGCTCGACGTGCAGCTTGCGGAAATCGAATTCGACGACGAGACCTATGAGCCGCTGCCGGTCTATAAGCCTACCGCGACCCGCAAGCAGATCGAGAAGGCGCTTGAGATGCTCAATGCGGCGGAGCGGCCGCTGATCGTGGCGGGCGGCGGCGTCATCAATGCCGACGCGTCCGAGCTGCTGGTGCAGTTCGCCGAGACGGTCAACGTTCCGGTGGTGCCGACGCTGATGGGGTGGGGCGCTATCCCCGACGATCACGTGCTGATGGCAGGCATGGTCGGCTTGCAGACCAGCCACCGCTACGGCAACGCGACCATGCTGCAATCCGACTTCGTGCTCGGCATCGGCAACCGCTGGGCCAACCGGCACACCGGCTCGATCGAGACCTACACCAAGGGCCGCAAATTTGTGCATGTCGATATCGAGCCGACGCAGATCGGACGCGTGTTCAATCCCGATTTCGGCATCGTCTCCGACGCCAAGGCGGCGCTGGAATTGTTCGTCTCGGTCGCCAGAGAGTGGCGCAAGGCCGGTAAGCTGAGGGAGCGGCAGGCATGGCCGGCGGCATGCCAGGACCGCAAGCGCACGATGCTGCGCAAGAGCCATTTCGACGACATGCCGATCAAGCCGCAGCGCGTCTATGAGGAGATGAGCAAGGCGTTCGGACGCGATACCTGCTACGTCAGCGTGATCGGATTGTCGCAGATCGCCGGCGCGCAATTCCTTGGTGTCTACGGCCCGCGCAACTGGATCAATGCGGGGCAGGCCGGCCCGCTCGGCTGGACACTGCCGGCGGCGCTGGGCGTGCGTGCGGCCGATCCGTCGCGCCAGATCGTCGCGCTGTCGGGCGATTACGATTTCCAGTTCCTGATCGAGGAGCTTGCGGTAGGCGCGCAGTTCAAGCTGCCCTACATCCACGTCGTCGTGAACAACTCCTATCTCGGGCTGATCCGCCAGGCGCAGCGCGGGTTCGACATGGACTATCACGTCCAGCTTTCCTTCGAGAACATCAACGCACCCGAGATCGGGGTCTATGGCGTGGACCATGTCACAGTCGCCGAGGGGCTCGGCTGCAAGGCGATCCGCGTCACCGATCCGAACCATGCGCAGGCGGCGTTCGCGACCGCACGCGAATGGATGGCGGAATTCAAGGTGCCTGTCGTGGTCGAGTTCATTCTCGAGCGGGTCACCAACATCTCGATGGGCACCGAGATCGACAACATCGTCGAATTCGAGGAGGTGCTCGATCTGCCGCTGGACGACACGCCGGCCAAACCGAGCGCGTCGCAATCCGGCAAGCTGCTGCCGGCATAACGCGAGGAGAATGAATCGTGCCGAAATTTGCCGCCAATCTCACCATGCTGTTCGGCGAGCAGCCGTTCCTCGATCGCTTTGCGGCCGCCAAGGCGGCAGGATTTAACGGGGTCGAATATCTATTCCCGTATGATTTCGAGAAGGCCGATCTGCGCGAGCAGTTGCACCAGCACGGCCTGACCCAGGTGCTGCACAATCTCCCTGCCGGCAACTGGGCAGCCGGCGAGCGCGGCATCGCCATCCTGCCTGATCGCGTCGACGAATTTCGCGACGGCGTCGGACGCGCCATCGATTACGCCAAGGCGCTCGATTGCCGCCAGCTCAATTGTCTGGTCGGCATCACGCCTGACGATGCTGATGCGACCGATCTCAACGAGACATTGATCGGCAATCTGCGCTTTGCGGCGGACGCGCTCGCCAAGCAGCAGATCAAACTCCTGATCGAGCCGATCAACACCATCGACATCCCCGGCTTTTTCCTGAACAAGACCGCACAGGCGCTTCAGCTCATGGCCGATGTGCGCTCGAGCAATCTGTTCGTGCAATACGACATCTACCACATGCAGGTGATGGAAGGCGACATCGCGCGAAGCCTGCAAAAGCATCTGCCGCGCATCGCCCATGTGCAACTCGCCGACAATCCCGGCCGCAATGAGCCCGGCACCGGCGAGATCAACTATCCCTTCCTGTTCCGCCATCTCGACGCTATTGGTTATCGCGGCTGGATTGGCTGCGAATACAAGCCGAGGACGACGACGGTCGAGGGCCTTGGTTGGCACGCGGCGCTGACGGCCGATACCTAAACAAGAAACGAAGTAAGGGGAGTTGAAATGATCGATATCGGCTTTATCGGCCTCGGCACCATGGGGCGCCCGATGGCGGGCCATCTCCAGGTCGCCGGCCATCGCCTGTTCCTGCACGATGTCGGACCCATTGCACCAGAGCTTGTTGCAGCAGGCGGCGAAGTCTGCAAATCGGGCAAGGAAGTCGCCGAGAAGGCCGACGTCGTCATTATCATGGTGCCTGATACGCCGCATGTGGAGGCGGTCTTGTTCGGGCCCGGCGGCGTCGCCGAGGGGCTCTCCAAGGGGCAGATCGTCGTCGACATGAGTTCGATCTCGCCGCTCGCCACCAAGGAGTTTGCCAAGAAGGTGGAGGCGCTCGGCGCCGATTATCTCGACGCACCGGTCTCCGGCGGCGAAGTCGGCGCCAAGGCGGCGAGCCTCACCATCATGGTCGGCGGACCGGAGCGCGCGTTCAACGCGATGAAGCCGGTGTTCGACAAGATGGGCAAGAACGTCACTCTGGTCGGCGCCAATGGCGACGGGCAGACCACCAAGGTTGCCAACCAGATCATCGTCGCGCTGACGATCGAGGCCGTCGGCGAGGCGCTATTGTTTGCATCGAAGGCCGGCGCGGATCCGGCGCTGGTGCGCAAGGCGCTGATGGGCGGCTTCGCATCGTCGCGAATTCTCGAAGTGCATGGCGAGCGCATGGTGAAGCGCAATTTCGAGCCCGGCTTTCGTATCGAGCTGCACCAGAAGGATCTCAATCTGGCGCTGGAGGGCGCGCGTGCGCTCGGCCTCTCCTTGCCGAGCACGGCGCTGGCCCAGCAATTGTTCAGCGCCTGCACCGCTCATGGCGGCAAGGCATGGGACCATTCGGGAATGGTGCGCGCGCTCGAAATGATGGCAAGCCACGAAATCGCGAAAGCCTGATCTCTGTTTCTCCCTGTGACTGGAACCGCGCCGAAATTTCGGCGCGGCCCTTTTTGCTGCCGCATTGGAACCGGAACCTTCTCACGCCTCCCGTGGTTGAGACACATCATCAATTTACTGGAGAATGTGATGAATAATCGTTTGGCCGTTTCACTGATTGCGGCTTCGTTGCTGACCTCTGGCGCGGCATTCGCTCAATCGACAACCGCGCAAGGCGCCGCGGACGGCGCCGCCGCGGGCGCTGAAGTCGGTGGCCCGGTCGGCGCTATCGTTGGCGGCACGGTGGGTGCTGCGCTTGGCGCGGCCGTGGAAATTCCGAACGCCGTGATCAATTCCGTCCCACGAGACCGTTCTGTCGTGGTTCGTGAGCATGTGGTGGTGGGCGAGCCGCTGCCGCCGACCGTCCAACTGCGTCCGGTGCCGCGATACACCGAATACCGCTATGCGGTGGTCAACGATCGCCGCGTGATCGTGGAGCCGCGCACGCGCCGCGTCGTCAGGGTTCTCGACTAGAGCCGTTTCGGTTCTGATTGAAATCAGAACCGGGCTCTAGATTTTTGTCTTGACGCGTTTTCTTGATGCGAACCGGTGTTCACTTCGCTGGAAAACGCTCTAACGAACGCAGCTTTTACCGAGCCATCCTCGCGGGCGATCGTCCCGCGAGGATTTTTCTTGTCAGGATGCGCTATGGCGCGATCGCCTGATCTTCCAGTCGAGAACCATACTAGCCGCAAGCCCGACGGATGCCGCCAGCGCGTCGACCACAAAGTCTTCCAGGCGGGCGTGCCGGCCAGGCGCCCAGAACTGCAGGATCTCGACCAGGCCGGTGTAAGCGATGACGAAGGACGCCGTGTGCAACCGGTTGCGCGTGTGGGCCAATCCGAAGGCGAGTCCGAGCAGCACAAAGGCAAGCGCATGCTCCCCGTTCTGCCCGAGGTTTGAATGCGGCCGTTGTTCCGCCGGACCGAGTGTTACGAAGGCGATTGCCGCGGCAAGGCCCCAGGCGAATAGTCGAAGGATGATCGTCATCGGAATGGCATAGCACGATTTCCGTGCCGGCCATCCCATGCACACGGCATTGGCGATGTCTGTGGTTAATCGCCCCTCAGAGCGGCTCCCGTACGCCCATACCGTGCATGAAGCGCTCCCGGATCTGTACGGGATCGCGGCGGGTGGTGCCGACGCCTGGCTTGTCGTCGATGCGCACGCCGATCAGTGCCGGGCCCGCGGCCGACATGGACTGCTCGATCAGGCGCTCGAAGTCCTCTTCGTCCGCCGCCCAGGCGCTGTTGGCGAGGCCGCTCGCGACCGCGATGGCGACGATGTCGGCCACGGCGGCACCCGGCGTCGGTTGTGCGCCGGTGATCTGGTAGATGCCGTTGTCCATCACGATCATGGTGAGATTTTTGGGCGCCAATGTCGCGATCGTCGAGAGCGATCCCAGTTGCATCAACAGCGAGCCGTCCCCCTCCAGCGCGAACACGCGTCGATTCGGTTGCGCGAGCGCGACGCCGAGCGCGATCGGGAAGGCGAGACCCATGCTGCCGAGCATGTAGAAATTCTGCGGCCGGTGGCCGGCGGCCCACAGGTCGAAATTGGTGTTGCCGATGCCGCCGATCACGGCTTCCTCGTTCTTCAACTTCGCAATCAGCCGCGAGGTGAGGTCGAAGCGGTTCATGACCTTGGTATTGCGGGCAGGGGTATCGTTGGCGCTGTTCATGAGTCGCTCACTTGTCGAAGACTTTGCCGCCGGTCAGAAGCGGCGAGAGGATCAGGGCCACCGGTGCCTGTGTGCTGATGGCCTGCTTGATGGAGCGGTCAACGATGAATTCGAACTCGTCGAGCCTTGTCGCGGTGTGATGCTCCATCGCAAGCGAGTCCAGCACCGGCCGCATGGTGCGGCACACCAGCGACTGGCCGTAGTTGAACTCGCCGAGCGTGCCGCGTTCGGACACGAACATGATCAGCGGGATCTGATAGGGGATCGCCAGCGACGCCAGCACGTTTGCCAGAGTGGCGAATCCCGAAGTCTGCATCAGCACCGCGCCGCGCATGCCGCCCATCCAGGCGCCGGAGACGATGCCGACCGCTTCCTCTTCGCGCGCCGCGGGGAAGGTCGTGAAGAAGGGATCGGCGTGCAGGTTCTTGATCAGCGTCGTCAGGACGCGGTCGGGCACGTAGGGGACGAGGCGGATATCGTTGCGCTTGAGGGATTGCAGCACGATACCGTGCCAGCTCTTGTCAGAGGTTTCGGGCGAGGTTTTTTCCTCCGCAACCGCCATTTTGGTCTCCTTAACCCGCGACGTCTTTCGTTCGCGCTCATCCCTGGAGCGGCGAAACTTGACGTCATCGGCGGGATTGTCAACATGTCCCGATCGTATCCGGCTCTGCGCCGCGCGGCGCTACACTCGGCATGCGACGATGTGAGATAAGTAAGAAAAATATCGGGAGGGGACGCTATGGGCAGGTGGTTCCGGATCGCTGCTGTTGCGGCGGCCATGCATGTCGTATGCGGCGGCGCATTCGCCCAGACGTTTCCGTCCAGGCCCGTGCATGTTTTCGTGCCTTATCCCGCCGGTGGCGGTGTCGATGTCCTGACGCGCACGCTTGGCGATGTCGTCTCCAAGCAATGGGGGCAGTCGGTTGTGGTGGAGAACCGTCCGGGTGCCGGTGGCGTGATTGCCTCGCAGGCGGTCGCAACCGCTCCGCCTGATGGCTACACCCTGATCATGGTGGCGAGCGGCCACGCCACCAATCCGTTCCTGTATTCCAAGATCCCCTATGACACGTTCAAGGATTTCACGCCGATTTCGCTGCTGGCGTCGTCACCCAATATCCTGCTGGTGAGAGCGGACTCTCCCTTTAAGACGCTGGCCGAGATGATAGGGGCGGCAAAAGCCAAACCTGGAAGCCTGTCGTTTGCGCATGCCGGCAACGGTACGTCGACGCATCTCGCCGGCGAGCTCTTGAAGAACCTGGCCAAGGTCGATCTCACCGCCATCCCCTACAAGGGCGGCGCGCCTGCGATCAATGACCTGCTCGGCGGACAGGTTCCGATGTCGTTCAACAACGGTCCGGAATCGGTCGGACAGCTCCAGGCCGGCACGCTTCGCGCGCTCGCGGTCACCACGGCTGCGCGCGCGCCGTTCCTGCCTGATGTACCCGCGATGTCCGAGACCGTGCCGGGCTATGACACCGGCGTCTGGTGGGGCCTGCTCGGACCGGCCGGAATGCCATCGGATGTGCTGGCCAAACTCTCGCAGGATTTTGTCGCGGCGTTGAACACGGACGCGGTCAAGCAGCGGCTGGCCAAACTCGGCGCCCAGCCGATCGGCAGTACGCCGCAGCAATTCGATGCCAAAATCCGTGCCGACTACGAGAAATGGGGGCCGATCATCAAGGCCGCCGGAATGAAAGCGGAATAATAACGTGGCGCCTCCAATAATTCCGGCCTGCCTGCCGCCACGCGAAGTCACCCGTCCGCGCGTGCCGTTGCCGCCAGGCGCCTGCGACACGCACGCGCATGTGTTCGGACCGGCGGATCGTTTCCCCTATGCGGACGATCGCAGCTACACGCCGCCGGACGCGCCGCTGGAAAAATACCTCGGCATGCTCGATGCGATCGGCTTTGCGCGCGGCGTGCTGGTGCAGGGCAGTGCGCACGGCCGCGACAATTCGGCGATGCTCGATGCGCTGAAGCGGCAACCGCAGCGCCTGCGCGGCGTCGCGGTGGCCGACGCCGAAATATCGCCAGGCGATCTGCGCGCGTGGAATGCGCTTGGCGTCCGTGGCTTGCGCTTCAACCACTTCTTTCGCGGTGGGCAGTTGCATTATCGCGGCGGCGTTCCGTTGAGCGAAGCGGAGAAACTTGCGCCGCTCATGGCCGAACTCGGCTGGCATCTGCAGTTGTGGATCGACGTCAAGGATTTGCCGCAGACGATACCGCTACTGAAAACGCTGCGGCTGCCGGTCGTGATCGACCATATGGGCCGCACCGACGCCCGCGCCGGAATCTGGACGGAGGGATTCCAGAGCTTGTTGCGCGCCGTCGACGAAGGCTGGTGCTGGGCCAAGCTGTCGGGCGCGCATCGCCTCAGCCAGAACGCGCCTGATTATCCCGATGCGCGGCCGTTTCATGAAGCGCTGGTGAAGACCAATCCGGAGCGGCTGGTGTGGGGCGGCGACTGGCCGCATCCGCGTGTCGAGGGCGAAATGCCGGATGCCGGGCACCTGCTCGAGTTGTTTCAGACGTGGACGCCTGATAAGGCGACGCAGCACCGCATCCTCGTCGCCAATCCCGCCAAACTCTACGGTTTCCGAACTGAAAGTTGCCAAGAAACATGACCGTCAACAACAAGCGCGTGTTCTACGTCAAATATCTCGCCCACGAGATCTATATCGATATCCTGAAAGCCCGCGTCGATGTGCGGCTCGACCGGCTTGAGAACGAAACCCCGGATGCCATCGCAGCGCCGATCTTGTCGGCGGCACATGCCTATCAGGTCGGCGCGGCGCGCGACGAGATCGCCAGGCATTTCCATGTCGACCAGGATTTGTTGCGGCGGGCGCCGAACCTCCTGATCGTCTCCTCGAACGGCGCGGGCTTCGACCCCGTCGACGTTGACGCTTGCACAGCGGCCGGCGTCCTCGTGGTCAACCAGTCCGGCGGCAACGCCAATTCGGTCGCCGAACATGCGCTGGGGATGATGCTGACGCTGTCCAAGCGCATCCTCGAATCCGACCGCGCGCTGCGCCGCCAGGCCAATGTCAATCGGAACGCGCTGATCGGCAACGAAGTGCAGGGCAAGACGGTGGGCATCGTCGGGATCGGCAATGTCGGCCGCCGTATCGCCGAGCTCTGCAACGGCCTCTTGCATATGAAGGTGATCGCTTACGATCCCTATCTGACCGCGGAAGAAATCGCCGCCCGCGGTGGCGAAAAGGTCGAGCTTCACGATCTGATGCGCCGCTCGGATTTCGTCTCTATCTCCTGTCCCCTGACCAAGGACAATCGCCGCATGATCGGCGCCCGCGAGTTCGCGCTGATGCAACCGCACGCCTTCTTCATCACCACGGCGCGCGGCTTCATTCACGATGAGGAGGCGCTGTACGAGGCGTTGCGCGACAAACGCATTGCGGGAGCCGGCCTCGACGTCTGGGACAAGGAGCCGCCCCCGCCGGAGCATCCGCTGCTGCAGTTCGACAATGTGCTGGCGAGCCCGCACACGGCCGGCGTGACCAGGGAAGCGCGCATCAACATGGGCCGGATCGCCGCCGAACAAATTCTCGATGCGCTCGACGGCAAGCGACCGCCGCGCATCGTCAATCCCGAGGTGTGGTCCGACTACGCCAAGCGCTTCGAGCGGACGTTCGGATTTGCGCCGAAATAGGCCATCACCTCCGCGAGGGACGATCCACGATGGCCGAACCGGAAGACCGCTTTTACGAGTCCCAGGGGCTGCGGTTGCATTATGTCGACTGGGGCAATGAATCCGCGCCGCCTCTGATCCTGGTCCATGGCGGGCTCGATCATTGCCGTAGCTGGGACGCGATTGCGCAGGCACTGCAGCCCCACTTCCACGTCATGGCTCCCGATCTGCGCGGACACGGCGATTCCGAATGGGCGAAGGGAAGCAGCTACGCCCTTTCCGACAATGTCTATGACCTCAACCGGCTGATGCGTTTCGCTGAACTGCAGGATGCTGCGATCGTCGGTCATTCGATGGGCGGGATGGTCGGGCTGGTCTATGCCGGCACCTATCCCGAGCGGGTATCGCAATTGGCGGTGCTCGACGGCGCCTTTTTGTCGAGCTCCCAACGCGTGCCGTTCCACGAACAGATGTCGCGCTGGATCGACCAGCTCGACCGCATCTCGGAGCATCAAGAGAGCACGTTCCGGACGATCGAGGAGGCGGCGAAGCGGTTGTCCACGCGCAACAAACGGCTGACATCGGCACTGGCGCTGCATCTTGCCCGCCACGGTGTCCGCCAAGGCTCCGACGGCCTCTATCGCTGGAAGTTCGATCATTATCAGCGGGCGCGGGCGCCATACCGGCTGTCGCCGGACGACTATGCCGCCCTATGGTCGCGCATCACCTGTCCGACCCTGTTGATGTGGGGCGACGAAAGCTTTCTCCCCGATCCCGCCAGCCTGCTCGCGCATTTCAAGAGCGCCGAGTTGGAAAAGATCGCGGGCGCCGGGCACTGGCTCCATCATGACCGGCTCGATGTGGTTCTGGCGTCGCTGCGACGGTTTCTCGGGGCGCCAGAGGCTGAGCTGGCGGTCGATAGCGGAATCACCGGACTCTGAGGTCAGAATCTGGGGAGAAAATTTCATCCGCGGGCGAGCTGATTGCGGCAATAATTCCACTGCCGGACGGCCTCCGGACGAAGCCGGCGTTGCTATTTTCCCTGACATCTCGACTAGCTAGCGGCCTGAGACCATTTTCCCTGTGCGCCTTGCCCCCCGGCGCACAGGGAAAGACGAAGAGATGCGACAGGTTCGTTCATTGCTGAGCAGGGCGTCCTCCCGGATCGGGCGCCGGCTTTCCCAAATCGTGGCCATTGCCGCCGCCAGCTTGCCGTCCGCCGGCGCTTGAGGCGCGGGCGTCCTTCGCTGCTCCGAAATCACGTCTGACGCTGTCAGCGCCTGATCGAGGCGCTGGACGAGCAGGTCCTCAATAGCCCCGTTCACGGTCGATCGAGTGCGGTGGCCGGCGGCCGGCCCGTATCGCTTCCGCCGTCGCGCGAAACGTCGCGCCGATCGCTTCCACGCTCACCTCGCAGGCATCGTGCGGCGTGACGACGATGCGGGGATGCCGCCAGAACGGATGGCGCGGCGCCAGTGGCTCGGTTGCGAAGACGTCGAGCGCAGCGCCGGCCAATTGCCCGTCCTCCAGCGCGGCGAGCAGATCGGCTTCGACCAGATGCTCGCCGCGTCCGACCTGGATCAGGTAGCTGCCGCGATACATTCGGGCGAATGTCTTGCGGTTGAGAATGCCTTTTGTCTCCGGCGTCAGTGGTAGCAGGTTCACGAGAACCTCGGTCTGGCCGAGCATGGCTTCGAGGCCCGCCGCGCCATGGAAGCTGCGCACGCCCTGCGGCGTCGGCTTCGCGGTCCGGCTCCACGCCATCACCGGAAAACCGAGCAAAGCGAGATCGGCGGCGACCCGGCGGCCAATCTGGCCAAAGCCCAAAATGCCGACCGCCACGTCCTGCGCCCGGCGCTGGCCGAGACGCTGCCAGCGTTCCTCGCGTTGCTGCGCCTGATAGGTTGCAAAGCGCCGCTGATGGCCGATCACGTGCCAGGCAACAAAGCCCGACATCATCTGCGCCTGCGCCGGATCGACGACACGGATCACATCGACATCAGGGCGCAGGCTGGGACATGCCAAGATGTTGTCGACGCCGGCGCCGATCGAGCACACCGCCTGCAGGTTGGGGTAGCGCTCGAAGGCGTCGTCCGGCGGATGCCAGGCCACCGCCAGCCGCACGTCCGTTGCCGGACCATCGTGGGGGTGGCTGACGATTTCGATGCGTTCTGCGGCGCGCATGAATTGCGGGCCGAGATAGAAGCGGAGATCGAGGCTCTTGCTGACGAGAACACAACGCATCGTTCAAGCGGCCTTGTTCATGCTGCCTTGTTCATGCAGCCTTGGACGACGACGTTTGCCCGGGTACCGCGGAAAGCAGCTCGCGCGTGTAGGCATGCTCGGGGGCCGCGAACAGGAGCGATGCGGATTTGAGCTCGACGATCGCGCCTTGCTGCATGACGGCGATGCGGTCGCAAATCTGCGCGGCCACGCGCAGATCGTGAGTAATGAACAGCATCGACAGGCCAAGGCGGGCCTTCAGATCTTCCAGGAGGTCCAGGACCTGCGCCTGAACGGAGACGTCGAGCGCCGACACTGCCTCGTCGGCGACCAGGATTTCCGGGTCAAGCGCGAGCGCCCGCGCAATTCCGATGCGTTGCCGCTGCCCGCCGGAGAATTCATGCGGAAAGCGCTCCATCGCGCTGGCGTTGAGGCCGACAAGGCTGAGCAACTCGCCGGCGCGCTTTCGCGCTGTCGCCGGATCGACTCCATGCGCAATCGGCCCATCGGTGATGATGTTGCCGACCTTGCGGCGCGGATTGAGGGAAGCGAACGGATCCTGAAACACCATCTGGATTCGACGGCGCTGCTCGCGCAAAGCCTTGCCGCCGATCCGGGTGAGATCGACATCGCCGATGCGGACGGTGCCGGCGTCGGGTTCGATCAGGCGCATGACGAGCCGCGCGACCGACGATTTTCCCGAACCGGATTCGCCGACCAGGCCCAACGTCTCGCCGCGAAAAATGTCGAAGCTGACGTCCTTGGCCGCCTGCACGCGGCGCTCGCTGCGGAACCAGCCGCCGCCGCTGACATAAGTCTTGCCAAGCCCGATCACTTCCACCGCCTTGCTGCGGTCGAGCAGAAGCGCCCGCTGCGGCGGCTGCAGCGTGGGAACGGCGGCGAGCAGCGCACGGGTATAGGGATGTTGCGCGCGGAGCAGCACGTCGTCGGCAGTGCCCTGTTCGACGACCTTGCCGTGCTGAAGCACGACCACGCGATCGGCAATCTCGGCGACGACGCCGAAATCGTGGGTGATGAACATCACCGCCATGTTGCGGCGGCGCTGCAGGTCGCGGATCAATTTAAGAATCTGCGCCTGCGTCGTGACATCGAGCGCCGTCGTCGGCTCGTCGGCAACCAGTAGGGCCGGCTCGAGCGCCAGCGCCATCGCGATCATCGCGCGCTGGCGCTGGCCGCCGGACAGTTGATGGGGATAGGCGCGCACCGCGCGCTCGGGATCGGGCAGGCCGACTTCGCGGATCAAGGCGAGTGCTTTCTGCTGCCGCTCCTTCGGCGTCAATAGGCCATGCGCCTCGAACATCTCGGCGATCTGCTCGCCGATGCGCATCAATGGATTGAGTGCCGTCATCGGCTCCTGGAACACCATCGCGATGCCGCGGCCGCGGAACGCCAGCCATTCCGCCGGGCTGAGCGCCAAGAGGTTCTTTCCCTCGAACAGAATCTCTCCGGATTCCGCCGTCACCGTATCCGGCAGCAGTCCCATCAGCGCATGGGCGCACATCGATTTGCCGGAGCCGGATTCACCGACCACGCAGAGGATTTTGCCGGCGGTGAGATCGAACGAAACGTCGTCCACGGCGTGGGCACGGTCACCGCCCGGCGGCAACGCCAGCTTCAGGTTCTTGACGACGACGGTCATGCTCATCGCCCTCCCTTGGTGAGGCGAGGGTTGAGCGCGTCGTTGAGGCCTTCGCCGATCAGGTTCAGCGCCAGCACCGAAACCAGAATTGCGATGCCGGGGAATACGGTGATCCACCAGGCCTGACGGATCACGGTGCGGCCGGCGCCAACCATGTAGCCCCACGACATCAGGTTGGGGTCGCCGAGGCCGAGGAAGGAGAGCGAGGACTCCAGGAGGATCGCGGTTGCAACCATCAGCGAGGCCAGCACGATGACGGGCGACAGCGCGTTGGGCAGGATCTCGCGCCAGATGATCCACCAGTTGGTCTGGCCGGTCACGACCGCCGCCTGGACGTATTCGCGTGTGCGCAACGACAGCACTTCGCCGCGCACTAGCCGCGCCACCGGCGGCCAGCTCACGATGGCGATGGCGGCCACGATCGAGACGATGGACGGTTGCATGATCGCGACCAGCACGATCGCCAGCGCGAAACTCGGAACGGTCTGGAAGAACTCGGTGAACCGCATCAGGGCATCGTCGATCTTGCCGCCGAAGTATCCGGCCACCGCGCCGAGCGGAATGCCGACCGCGAGCGAGGCCAGCGTCGAGATCAGGCCGACCAGCAGCGAGACGCGGGCACCGTAGATGATGCCGGCCATCACGTCGCGGCCGAGCACATCGGTGCCGAGCGGAAAGCCGGCAAGCGTGAACGGCGGCAGGAACGGCCGCTGCACCATGCGCCACGGCGAGGTCGGAAACAGCAGCGGGCCAATCAGGGCGACAGTCACCGCAACGATGAGGATCATGATGCCGATCATGCCGCCGGGATTGCGCAACAGCATTCGCGAAACCTGTTTCATGCGGCGAACTCGATGCGGGGATCGACGGAGCGATAGACGAGGTCCGTGATCAGGTTGAAGGCCAGCACCATGGCCGAGCAGACGACGAAGACGCCGAGCAACAGATTGTAGTCGCGCTGCAGTAGCGCCTCGTACATCAGTCGGCCGATGCCGGGCCAGGCGAACACGGTTTCGGTCAGCACGGCGCCGCCGACCAGCGTGCCGGCCTGCAGGCCGGCCAAAGTGACAACCGGCAACAACGCGTTGCGCAGCACGTGACGGCGCTGGATCACGGTATCAGACAGGCCCTTGGCGCGCGCGGTCTTGACGAAGTCGAGCCGGCTAACCTCCAGCATCGAGGCGCGCGTCATGCGGGCGTAGGTCGCCATGAAGAACAGCCCGATCGTCGTCGCCGGCAGGATCAGATGGGCGGCGACGTCGAGGACATGCGCAAGGCCGGTGTAGCCCGCGCCGACCGTCTCGTAACCAAAACTCGGCAGCCAATCCATCGTGACCGAAAACAACAGAATCGCCATCAGCGCGACCCAGAACAGCGGGGTGGCGTAGAAGATCAGCGCCGCGACCGTGATCGCGGTATCCGCCCAGGTGCCAGCAAAGCGCGCGGCCAATGCGCCGAACAGGATGCCGAACGCGAGCGAGATGGCGAATGCGGTGCCCGTCAGCAACAGCGTCGCCGGCAGGCGATCGAGGATCAGCTTCGAGACCGGCATCTGCTGGCGAAACGAAAATCCGAGATCGAGGCTGAGGATGCCTTTGACATACAGGAACAGTTGCACCGGCAGCGGCTGGTCGAGGCCGAACTTCTCGCGGAGCTGGGCGATGAAGAGCTGGTCGCCCGCGCCGGCTTCGCCCGCCATCACCACCGCCGGATCGCCCGGCGCCATCCGGATCAGGAAAAAGTTCATGACGACAAGCGCGAGAAGGACGACGATGGCTTTCGCGATCCGCTGGGCGATGAAGGAGATCATGGGCAGTCGCTTGCGTTGGAGGCGCGGATATCCCGGGCGTCAGGCCTGAACCCTGACGCCCGACGAGGCGGCGGTTACTTCTCGATCCAGGCGTCGCGGAAACCGTCGTTGACGCCGATGCCGGTCGTGATCAGGTTCTTGACGCTGCAGCGGGTGATGGTCGGGAATTGCAGCTCGAGCATCCAAGCGACCGGTACGTCCTCGACGAGGATCTTCTGCGCCTTGGCATAGATCTCTTCACGCGCTGAATCGGGGAAGGCGACCGCGCCGTCGGCGAACAGCTTGTCGATCTCGGGATTGGAATAGCCTTCGACGTTGTTGAACGGCGAGCCCTTGGCGATCTGGCTCGAGACATAGTTGCGGCCGACGCCAAGCGCGGGATCGCCGTACTGGTAGAGATAGGTGAACGCGATGTCGTAGTCCCACTCGCTGACTTTCTGATTCCAGCCGGGGACGTCGGTCGCGATCATCTCGACGTTGATCCCAACGTCCTGCAGGTTCTGGCGGACCATCTCGGCCCAGCGCTGCCACGTCTCGCCATAGGGCAGCGGCAGCATGCGAAGCTTCTCGCCCTTATAGCCGGATTCCTTGAGCAGGGCCTTGGCCTTGGCCGGATCGTAGTCGTATTTCGGTACCGCACTCGTGTAGTACTTGATCGCCGAGCCTGACGGACCGGTCGCGATCTTGCCGAGGCCGTTCCAGACCACGTCCTTGGCCATGTTGCGATCGATCGCAAACATCAGCGCCTGGCGGAATTTCTTGTTCGCTGTGGGACCTGAGCGGTTGTTGAGCCAGAGCCAGGAATGCGGGCTGAAGAATTCCCAGCCCGCCCCGGTGACGCAGGTGTTCTTCAACTTGCTCAAGCGCGGCACGTCGAAATTCTCTACCGAGCCGCCCGGCAGCACGTCGACCTTGCCGGTCTCATAGGCGACCGAACGCGCGGCAGCGTCCGGAATGACGTGCCAGTAGATCTCGTCGATGTTGGGTTTGCCCTTGACGTGGTAGTTCGGATTCTTGACGAGGCGGATGAACGAGCCCTTCTGCCATTCCCTAAACATGAAGGGGCCGGTACCAACAGGGGTGTTGTTGGCCGGATTAGTCTTGAAGTCGGTGCCTTCATAGATGTGCTTCGGGATCATCGGCAGCGAGCCGACCTCGAAAATGCCGATGAAGGGGCCGAACGGCTGCTTCAGCGTGAAGACAACGGTGGATTCGTCCGGCGCTTCCACTTTTTCGAGCTGCACGAGATTGCCGCGGGCGCGTGCGTGGGTCTGCTTCAGGAATTCGATCGAGAACAGCACGTCGGCCGAGGTGAACGGCTTGCCGTCATGCCAGGTCACGCCCTTCACGAGCTTGAACGTGTAGACCTTGCCGTCCTCACTGATCGACCAGCTTTCGGCGAGGCCGGGAAGGGGATCGAGCTTGGGGCTGTAGCGCAAGAGGCCTTCATAGATATTGCCGGCCACCATCTGCGTCGGGCCGTTCTGCACCAGACCCATCATCAGGCTCGGTGGCTCGGGCTGGATCACGGCGTTGACAACGCCGCCTGCTTTCGGCCCCTCGGCCACCGCTGCGGTGCTCAGCATGCACATCGCAGCAAAGCTCATCAAAATCTTACGCTTGGACATCGCATACCTCGTTTTAAAGAAAAAAGGATTTGGCGCTCTCACTTCGGCGAGGGCGGGTCCGTCAGTTCGCAAAGTCGGGATCGGTCCGCTCGAGCATCCGCTTGAAGGCGGCCCATTCGCTGTCGGGCACGCCATTGGTTTCGATCGCGTCGTAGAAGCTTGCGTATTGGCCGGCCGTCTTGCGGGCGACGGCTGCGGATAGTTCGATGACCTCGGCACCCGACGACTGGATTGCCAGTTGGGCGCGGCAGGAGCGCTCCAGATTGTGCATCAGCTTGAAGGCTTCGGCGACGGAGCGCCCGCAGGTCAGCATGCCGTGGTTGCGCAACACCATCACGAACTTGTCGCCGAGATCGGCGACCAGGCGCGACCGCTCGTCGAGATCGAGCGCGATGCCTTCGTAGTCGTGATAGGCGAGGCCATCAGTAAACTGCAGCGACCATTGATTGAGCGGCAGTAACCCCTGCTTCTGGCAGGCAACGGCGATGCCCGCGACCGTGTGCGTGTGCAGGACGCAGATGGCATCATGGCGCGCGGCATGGATCGCACTGTGAATGGTGAAACCGGCCGGGTTGATGCCGAGCCCTGTGGGATCGTCGATAACGTTTCCGTCGAGGTCGACCGTCACCAGGTTGGACGCCGTGACTTCCTCGAAGCGCAGGCCGTAGGGGTTGATGAGAAAACGGTCCTGCCTGCCGGGAAGGCGGACGGAGATGTGGGTGTAGATACTGTCGTCGAGACCGAGCCGGTGAATCAGCCGGTAGGCCGCCGCGAGGTCGATCCGGATTTGCTGGGTCTGGTCATCCACCGCCGGCCAGGCCTTCGCGGTGTGGTGGGCTGCGCTTGTCATTTCCGCCTTGTCCATTTTCAAGTTTTTCAGCTTGCGTGCGAGGCAGCATCTGGGCAAGATTAAAGTGTCGACAATCGACGATTAAAAAATAACCACGGACTGGCGCGGGTTTAGCCGATGCGGCCTATGTCTCTTCCGGTTGGATTACCGGCACTTGCGAACAGCGATCTGGTCGGCCAGATCGCTCGAATTTTGATGCAGGCCATTGTTCAGGGGCGACTGCCTCCTGGTTCCAAAGTTGTGGAGGCAGGGGTTGCCCGGGAATTGGGCGTCAGCCGTGCGCCTGTGCGCGAGGCGGCGCGCCTTCTGGAGAAACAGGGGTTGCTGGTCGCGAGCCCGCGACGCGGCTTTTTCGTCCGCAAACTCGAAATCAGAAATATCGACGAGATCTACGATCTGCGTCTGTGCATCGAACGGCACGCCAGTGTGCTGGCGGCGCGGCGGCTCACTCCGGAGTCGCGCGATATGTTGCGGCGGCAAATTGATGTTCTGCACCGGACCGCCGATCTCGACGATCCGGCCCGGCAGGTGGAAGAGGATTATCGCTTTCACCGGCTGATTTTTGAAATCGCCGATAACCGCCGCCTTTTGCGATTGTTCGATGATCTCGCAGCAGAGCTGCGCATGGTCATCGGCCTGATCGGCCGCCTTTACGACGACCCGCATGAGATCGCGCGAACCCACGAGCCGCTGCTGGCAGCGATCGAAGCCGGTCATCCCGAGCGCATCACCGCGCATGTCGACTACCATATCGGCCACGCCTGGCGCGAAGTCGGCAGGCTGGTGCGAGAGCTCACGCCGCTCGGCAATGCCGCCGAGCCGAGCAGCATCCTATTTCCAACCAACGGAGTGTCCGCGTGAAGGCCGTCTACACCGAACTGCATCGAAGCCACGATCCGCAATTCTTCCTGGTGCGCGGCGTCATCAAGCGCACCACCGAGCAGCCCGAACGCGCCGACCGGTTGCTGGCAGGGTTGAAGGCCGGCAAGCACAGCCTCGTCGAGCCGACGGTGTTCGGCCAGGGCCCGCGGGCGCGTGTTCACAGCGCGGAATATCTGCGTTTTCTGGAGGAAGCCTGGGACGCCTGGGTCGCACTCGGCGATTCCGGTTCGGAGATGATCGCCAACATCCACCCGGTTCGCTACGGCGCCACATACCCAACCCATATCGTCGGCCGCCTCGGCTGGCACGCGGCGGATACGGCAGCTCCGATCGGCAAGGGCACTTACGCCGCCGCCTGTGCCGCCACCGATGTCGCCACGACTGCGGCGCAACTCGTCATGGACGGCGAAGATGCTGTCTATGCGCTGTGCCGGCCGCCGGGCCATCACGCCTATGCGGACATGTCGGGCGGCTTCTGTTTCTTCAACAACAGCGCGGTGGCAGCGGCGCAGCTTCGGCTGCAGCATGAGCGCGTCGCAATCCTCGACGTCGACGTGCATCACGGCAACGGCACGCAGGGCATCTTCTACGAGCGCTCCGACGTGCTGACGGTGTCGATCCACGCCGATCCCGTCTTCTTCTATCCGTTCGTGTGGGGATATGCGCATGAGCGCGGTGCCGGTCCAGGCCTCGGCGCCAATTTGAATATCCCGCTGCCGAAGGGCACCGGGGATGACGATTACATCAGGGCGATCGGCGACGCCGAAAAAACCATCCGCGCGTTTGCGCCCGGCGCGCTGGTGGTAGCGCTCGGCCTAGATGCCTCGGAGCACGATCCGCTCGCCGGTCTTGCGGTCACCACGGCCGGCTTCCGCCGCATCGGCGCCGCGATCGCCCGGCTCGGCCTGCCGACGGTTTTCGTTCAGGAGGGCGGTTATCTCTCGGATATTCTCGGCGCCAATCTCACGGCTGTACTCGGCGGCTTCGAAGAGGCGCGTTAGCTCACGCATCGGCTTCTGCCACGCCTGCCTGCAGGTGTGGCACGATGTCCTGTTGCCCAAATCTCGACATCGGCCAGGAGCCGATCTAGGCTCAGGGCGCAATGCAACGAAGAACGGTCCGAATGCTCTATGCTTTGCGGGCTCTAGTGGCTCCGTTCTGGAGCTATTCCCGAGAGCGGACGGCTGCGCGGCGCGATGCGACCAGTAGCTCGGCCTCGCCGCTTCTGATGTACGTCACCGCCGTTCTCTTCCTGATCCTGTCGATCCTCGTGATCGATCTGCATCGCGACGAATTGCAAGCGCTCGGTCTTGTCGGTGGAGCAGAGCGGATCAATCCGGTCTTCATGAGCCCGTGACGTGGGCGCCTATTCGATGACGATGCGCGGCCGTGGCCGGTGCGCCGCGCCGGTTACGATCGCGGTCCAGACTTCACGCGCAATACTCACATAATGCTTGGCGTGAACGCCGTCGGGCTCGACGGCGACGATCGGCCGGCCATCGTCAGAGGTCTGGCGAATCTGCATATCCAGCGGAATTTCGCCGAGATAGGGAATGCCGCGGCGTTCGGCTTCCGTCCGCGCGCCGCCGTGGCCGAAGATCGGCGTGACGTGGTTGCAGGTCGGGCAGCAGAAGCTCGACATGTTCTCGATCAGGCCCAGGATCGGAATGCTCACCTTCTGAAACATGGCGATGCTGCGCCGCGCGTCGATCAACGCGATGTCCTGCGGCGTCGAGACGATGACCGCGCCGGCCAGCGGCGCCTGTTGCGCCATGGTGAGCTGCGCGTCGCCGGTGCCGGGCGGCAGGTCGACGACGAGGATATCGAGATCGTGCCATGCGACTTCGCGCAGCATCTGCGTGATCGCGGAGATCACCATCGGCCCGCGCCAGATCATGGCATTGTCTTCCTCGACCAGAAAGCCGATCGACATTACCTTGACGCCGAAGCGTTCCAACGGCTCCAGCATGCGCGGGCCGAGTTGCCGCGGCTTGCCGCGCAGTCCGAACAGTTTTTGTTGCGACGGACCGTAGATGTCAGCATCGAGAATGCCGGTTTTCAGCCCGAGCGCGGCGAAGCCGAGCGCGAGATTGCACGAGGTAGTGGACTTTCCGACGCCGCCCTTGCCGGAGGCGACGGCGATGACGTGCTTGACGCCGGGAATGCCTGATGCCTTCGACGTCGCGCGGGCCTTGAGATCCGGAGGGGTGGCGGACACTTGCTGCTCACGATCCAAGCGGATCGTCCTTCTTCACTTCGCGCGCGCGCAGATAATCTTCCGTCGACATGACCGGCGGGCGCTGCGGCACCGCATGCGGGTCGAAGCTTTCGTTTACGACCGCTTCGACGCGGCAATCCGCACACATCTTGATGACGTCGAGGCGCCTGGCGTTGGCGCCCTGGAACATCCAGTGCCTCTCGCCGCCGAGCTTGGCCAGCACGCGATCGATCGAGCTCTTGGTGCCGAACGGTTTGCCGCAGGCGATGCAGTTGAACGGCTCTTCCTCCTTCAGCACGCGCTGCGGCGTGTTCCAGGCCTGGAAGTCGAGACGCGGTTCGATGCTGATGACCTTTTCCGGGCAGGTGGATTGGCAGAGCCCGCACTGCACGCAGAGGCTTTCAGTAAAGCGCAGCATCGCGCGATCAGGGTTATCTGATAGCGCGCCAGTCGGGCAGGCGGTGACGCAGGCATGGCAGAGCGTGCAGCCTTCGACATTCAGGTTCACGGTGCCGAAGGGAGCGCCTGGCGCCAGCGGCACGACCTCGACGGGCGTGGGGGCCGCGAGGTGCAGCTCGCGAAACGTCGTTTCGAGCACGCCGCGTTTCGCACCGCGCGGCACAAAGCCGGCCGGCTTTTGCGTCATGACCCCGCGTGGAGCGGCATCCAGCATGGCGCGCAGTTGGTCCGGATCGTCAGTCTCGATGATCTGGATGATCCCGGCACCGAAACCCAACGCGGCAATGATCCGATCGGACGTCTCGACCGCGCGGCGAAGCGCCGTGATATCGTGGCGGGGTTTGGCTCGCGTTAGCAGCGCGACGCCGCTGCCGCCATAGGCGAAGACGGAAGCGATGATTTCCGGCCCGACCTGCGTTACTTCGTTGACGCGCAGCGGCAGTACGTTGGCCGGCAAGCCCTCGCCGAACCGCGCCAGCGCATCGATGATGTCCTCGCCATGCTCGCCGTCATGAAACAAGACCACGGCGTCGCTGCCGCCGGCCTTGCGGTAGGTCTGCAGCAGCGTTCGCAGCCGCCGCATCAGCGCGTCCGCGCTCGGCAATGCATAGGACGCAGCACCAGTCGGACATACCGACGCGCAGGAGCCGCAGCCGGCACAGACATTGGCATCTATCGCAACCGCGTTCCCGTTCGGCGTGATCGCGCCGGTCGGACAGAGGTCAAGACAGCGCGTGCATCCGGTAATGGACGAGCGGGAATGCGCGCAGAGCGACGGCTCGAAATTGACAAAGCGCGGCTTGTCGAAGGTGCCGACCAAGCCGCTGGCATCGGCGATCGCGCGCTCGACGGCGGCCTTGTCGCGCGGATCGGCGCGCAGATAGCCGGGGCGTAGTTCATGCGCGGGGAACAGCGGCGTGCCGCCCGAGAGATCGAGGATCAGATCGCAGGTCGACGTCGCACCATTGCGCGACGATCCGAACAAGAGCTTGGCGCGCGAGGAGGGCAATGGTAGCGCGTAGTCGTCGATCGCAAGCTCGAACTGGCCGAGATGGCCGCGGGCGTTGCGGATCGTGCCTTTGAGCACCGGAAATTCATTCGTGCGGCGTGGGATCACATCGCCGGGCTTTGTCAGCAGCACGGTAATGTCCAAACGATCGGCGAGACGCTGCGCCGCCTCGATGGCGATTTCGTCGCGGCCGTAGATCAGGGCAACGCCGCTGCTCTCGAGCGTCACCAGCGAGAGCGGCGGCATGTCTTCGCCCGCCGCAGCAATCAGTGCGGCTGCTTTCGGACCGGCCGACGCGGCATCCTTCGACCAGCCGCCGGTCTCGCGGATGTTGACGAAGGTGAGCTGGGCTTGCGGGGTGTTCTCCGCCACTTCCCGAAACAGCGGCGCTTCCTGGGTGCAGGCAACCGTAATCGGCGCGCCCTCGGCGAGCGCCTCCTTGAAGCGGTCGAGGTCGAGCCCGCAAAGCTGATTGGCCTGCGTGATCTTGCTCGTGCAGCCGCGACCGATCGCTTCCGCATCGAGCGGCATGGTCTTCTCGCAACTGCAAATCAGGAGGCGCGACGTCGCCGCACTCATTTTGAAATACCTTGAACCCGGAGCATCAAGCGGGTTGTTGCTTCATCCTACGGTTCTGCGGTAACCGCTCGGACGGATATCTGCAAGATACAAAGGCCGCTCACGTGGCCAACTTGCACGGAATAGCATACACAAGCGGCTCGTGGAGCAATTAGGGATTAGCCGCTCGTGATCGTTCGTCCAAGAGATATGGAACAGACGCTCGATTTGCCACCCGGTTATACTTTGGTCGCGTTGCGCGAGCTCGGCGACGCCTTTGCCCATGCTCGCGAGATCGCGGCGGAGGCGGGGGCCGGAACGCTGGTATGGGTACGCCGCTACGATCTGGTCGAGTTCGCGGTGGTGCTTGAACCCGACGAGCCGCTCAGGTCGGCGCGGCGGGCGTTCTTTGCCGGCATGAATGCGCTGGCGGATGCGATTGCGGCTCATTGTCCGCCGGAACGAGAGGTCAGTTTCGACTGGCCCGACGCGATCCGGTTTGACGCGGGATTGCTTGGCGGCGGGCGGCTCGGCTGGCCCGCTGAATGCACCGAAGACGACATACCGTCATGGCTCGTTTTCGGCGTGATCCTGCGCGCGGCCGCCATGGCGCATGTTCCGGAGGTGCAGGCGGCCTCGGGCGTGTCCCTGCTGAGCGAAGGTTTCGAGATGGTCGATACCGATGCGATCATCGAAAGCTTCACCAGGCACCTGATGACCGCGTTCGATCGCTGGAAAGAGCGCGGCTTCGAGGCGATCGCGCGGGATTATCTGGAGCGGCTTCCCAAGAGTAAGGCCGGCGAGCGCCGGGGCATCGACGTTAACGGCGATCTCCTGGTCAGCATGCCGGCCGGCGGCGGAGCGCCGGAGCGGAGCAGTCTTGTGGATGCGCTGGCAAGAGCCAGTTGGTATGATCCGCAGGCGCGCGGTCCGAAATTCGGATGAGGCGGACATGCTGAAATTTCCGCGAACCATCAGGCTGGACCCGTCAGATACCTTCGTCTTCGAACGGGCGGCGGAACCCGGCGAATGGGCGGTTTCCGGCGCGTTCGTTTTTTGGAACCGGGATCCAGCCACGCTCGGCCAAAAGCAGCGTGTGGCGCTGCGTTCCGGCTTTCTCGGGATCGACAGTCTCGGATGGTCGACCCTTGCCGTCGTCACCGAAGCGAGCGAAGCGGAACGGGAGGCGATGATCGAGCGGCTTGCAAGCCAGTTGCTGGAGAAATTCGGGGCGCCCGATGCGGATGCCGCGCGTCTTGCCGCCGAGGAAGAGATCGCGTTCGCAGCTTCCCTGTGCGAACATCCGCCGCAGACGCTGCTTGCTGTTCAGCGCAGCATCGAAAACGGCGAAATCCGCGAACGCTTTCGTACCCTTAAAGCCCGCCCGGCTGCCGCGGATGCCGACCGGTTGCACGCCCATGCCAGCGCCTTTACCTTCCATGAAGTCGAAGGCGATGTTGAACCTGCCGAAGAGGTCGATCTTCTCGGGCTGATCAGGACCGACGCCAGGACGACGGATCGTACATGAGAGAATTTTGGGTCGCCTCGGGCCATCACCTCACGCGCCGCGCCGATCACGGCGGACTGGTCGCGACGCCCGAACTCATCATGGCCTATCTGGCGCGGCCCGAATTGATGCCGCCGGCCGATGCCTGCGAGGCCGAGCGCCATCTGCATGCGAGTCTGATGGCCGATCCGCTGCGCCCGGTCTCGAACGCAGATATCGCCGCGCTCGCCGATGCCGATGCGCGCGAAAACTGGTCCTTCATGGTGAATTTCCGCGACCGGCTGATGGCGGCGCCGTCGCTGGAGGCGGTCTATGTCGCGCTCGCCCGCAAGGGGGCCGGCGATCTGCCGCCGATCTTTCTGTCGCAATTGTGCCACCTGATCCTGCGCAACGCGCTCGAAGGCTGCAACGACCCTTATATGTTGCGTGCCGCGGAGCTGTTCTATCGCGGCCAACTGGCCGCCGTTCACGAAGGCACGTTGCTGCTGGCCGATGCGGAAGTCATCGAAGCGGAGCAGCATGCCCAGCACGACCTGCATTCATCGCCGCTCACGGCCATGCTGCAGCAGCCGAAGTCGTTCGGCGAGATGGACGTCATGGACGACGAAAACGCCTGGACCTACTGGTCGCGGTCGGATGCGCATGCGATGGTGATGAACATCGGCGGCAACAAGAAAGCGCGGGCCGGGCTTTGCCGTGTCATCGAGCGGTGGATCGCTCATCTGCTCGGCATCGCCGTCAGCGTCGAAACCATCGCCGCGATCGAGGATCGCGACTGGCGCTGGTTCATCGGCCTCGACAGCGAGGCGACGCGGATCGGCAATGCGCTGTGGCGCGGCGAGCGGCTGGAGGGCGGTATTGGCGAACGTATCGTAGCGCTGATGCGCCTGAGATTCGAAGATGCGCGGCTGGTGGACGAGAGGGTTGGCGACAAGCCGGTCTACCTCATCCTCGCCATGGGCGCGGACAAGGTTGTGAGACTAAAGCCGCAAAATCTGGTCGCGGGGTTGCCGCTGGCCGCGGCCGCGAATGCCACATGATCCACCGAATGGAGGATGGGACATGGCGATGACGGAAGCATCCCGCGAGGTCGGCGTGGTGGTGCGGCGCCGTTCGATCGACAATCCCTGGATCGACCAGTTGTGGTCGCCGGCAATGATCCTGGATGAGGTACCCGCGACCGCACCCTGGACTGCGCTGTCCACCGAAGCCGATGCGACGATTTATTACGCGGGCTCGGCCAGCATCGATCTGTTCAGCTCGGAGACGGCGAATTATCGCGACAACCTTGCCGACGGCGAGCCGCGAATCTGGGTCGCGTTGCGGCGCCAGGACGGTGGCCCTGAGCTTGAGCTGACGAAAGTGACCGCCGACCCGACCGAAGGGGAGGCGATGTTCGAAAGCGGCTGCGACGTGATCGGCACCGTGCCGATGCCGCCTGAGATCGCGTCATGGATTGCCGCCTTCGTCGATCGATTCCATGTCGAGCGCGTCTTTCACAAGCGCAAGCGGGATCGCGCCAGCGGCGATCGGCCGCGCGTGCCGGGCGGCGGGCCGGACGAGAAGATGGGTCGCAAATGAGTGGTCCGGACGAAGCCGATCGGGACAAGGGCTTTCTGGCGCGATGGTCGCAGCGCAAGCAGGAAGCCAAGCAGACCGAGCCGAAGCGGGATACGCCGGCTGCCGAAAGCGGCGATTCGTCAGCTCCACCTTCAGCGCAGCCCGAAGAGGTCGTGCCGGAGTTCGATCTTTCGACGCTGCCAAACCTCGAGGAACTGACGGAGACCAGCGATATCACCGCCTTCCTTCGCAAAGGCGTTCCCGAACACCTGCGGAATGCGGCTTTGCGAAAATCCTGGGCGCTGGATCCCGCGATTCGCAACTATGTCAGCCCGGCGCTCGAATATGCCTATGACTGGAATACGCCGGGCGGGGTGCCCGGCGGCGGCGAGCTCGGCGCAGGCGTCGACGTGGCGAGGCTGGTCGCTCAAATCATGGGCGAATCCAGGGCCGAAACAACCAGTTCCGACGCAAATTCCGGAACCGAGGTGGCAGGTTCTGCGGTGGAGCCGTTCGAAGGCGACCTGCCAGCCAAACCGCAAAAGGACCTCCCGGAGGGGTCTCTGAGACGGTCTGAGGAAGCGGCAGCGGAAATGGAAGGCGCTGCAAAGGCGAAAGACCATGTCGAGGAACCCGCGTCGACCCACGAGCCCCGGTCGGCGAGACCTGCTGCACCGCAGCAGCCACTGCGACGTCATGGCACAGCAAAACCAATCGTTTAGACAAAAGTATTGCGGACATAGGCGAGGCCTATGCTACTAATTTTCTCCCTGGAATAATTCCAGTTCTAAAGTGTGTGCCTGAATAAGAGGCACACAGGCGGGCGGGGAGAATTCGGTAGCACCATGCGTGATGCCGGGCTGGAACTAGCAATCAAGGCAGCAGGCGGCGTCGGGTCGCTGGCGCGAGGGCTCGGCATTGCGCAGCCCTCCGTTTCCGCATGGTCGCGCATTCCCGCCGAGCGGGTTCTCGCGGTCGAGACGCTGACGCAGGTGGACCGTTTCGCTCTGCGTCCCGATCTCTACGGATCGTCCGAGGATCAGGTGACATCGAAATCCGAAATCGACGAGATCGACCAACTGCGTGCCGCGGAATACGGGCTGTTGTCGTTGCTGCTCGGCAAGGCGCCGGATGCGGAAACGCTGCAACGGGTTGCAACGCTGAAGGGCGACGGATCCGATCTCGGCATGGCGCATGTCGAACTCGCATCTGCCGCTGCGGCGACGGATGATCGCGCCGTCAGCAAGGAGTTCTTCGATCTCTTCATCGGACTCGGCCGCGGCGAACTACTGCCCTATGCCTCCTACTATCTGACCGGCTTTCTTCACGAGCGTCCGCTGGCGCGGGTGCGCGAGGATCTGCGTGCGCTCGGAATCGAGCGCGCGGGCACCTCGCGGGAGCCGGAAGACCATATAGCTATCCTGCTCGAGGTCATGGCGGGCCTCGCACGCGGCGACTTCGAAGCCGAGTTCACCGAGCAGGCGCGCTTTTTCGAGCGTCATCTCAAGCCGTGGGCGGCGCGGATGTTCGCCGATCTGGAAATGTTGCAATCGGCGCGCTTCTACCGCGCCGTCGGCCGCACCGGCCGTGTCTTCATGGAATTGGAATCTGAGGCCTTCACGCTGTCCGAGTGACGGCGATGAGGCAACGTGACAAGGAGAGAACGCAATGAGCAAGCCATCTGACGGTAAGTCACCGACCACAGGAGTGGATCGGCGCAGCCTGTTTCTGATGGGCGGTTCGGCGGTCGCTGCAGCAGCCGTTGTGCCGCTTGCGGGCAGCGAGGCGGCGGCGGACGAGTCGCAGGCCGAGCGCGTCAAGCCGCGCTACAAGGAAACCGATCACGTCAAGAATTTCTATCGCGTCAACCGCTACTGATGGGACCACGCACATGTTGATGAAGCGAAGAGACGGATCCGCGGGCAAGGCGCGTTTGCAGGGTATCGCCGCCGGCCTCGCGTCGGGAGTTCTCGACCGCCGTACGTTTCTGCGGCGGTCCGGTCTGGCGGCCGGCGCGGGCGCCGCGATCGGCCTGATGCCACTCGGCTCGGTGCGCAAGGCGCAGGCAGGGCCCGAGAAGGTCGGTGCGCCCACCGAAATCAGAAAGAATATCTGCACGCATTGTTCGGTCGGTTGCACCGTGATCGCCGAAGTGCAGAACGGCGTCTGGGTCGGCCAGGAGCCGGCCTGGGACAGCCCGATCAACCGCGGCTCGCATTGCGCCAAGGGCGCAGCCGTGCGCGAACTCGTCCATGGCGACCGCCGGCTGAAATATCCGATGAAGCTGGTCAACGGCGAGTGGCAGAAGATCTCGTGGGACCAGGCCATCAACGAGATCGGCGACAAGATGCTCGAGATCCGCGCCAAGTCGGGCGCCGATTCGGTCTATCTGCTCGGCTCCGCGAAGTTCTCAAACGAGGGCGGCTATCTGTTCCGCAAGTTCGCGGCGTTCTGGGGCACCAACTCGATCGACCACCAGGCCCGCATCTGTCATTCGACCACCGTCGCCGGCGTCGCCAACACCTGGGGCTACGGCGCGATGACGAATTCCTACAACGACATGCGCAACTCGAAGACGATCGTCTTCATGGGGTCGAACGCTGCCGAAGCGCATCCGGTTTCGTTGCAGCACATCCTTTCCGGCAAGGAGCTGAACCGCGCCAACGTGTTCGTGCTCGATCCGCGCTTCACCCGCACCGCAGCGCATGCCACCGAATATGTCCGCTTCCGCGGCGGCACCGACATCGCGGTGATCTGGGGCATGTTGCACCACATCTTCAACAATGGCTGGGAAGACAAGGAATTCATCCAGCAGCGCGTCTACGGCATGGACCAGATCCGCGCCGAAGTCGCGAAGTGGACCCCGGAAGAGGTCGAACGCGTTACCGGCATTCCCGGCGAGCAGTTGAAAAAGGTCGCCGAGACCTTTGCCAAGCAAAAGCCATCGGCCTTTGTCTGGTGCATGGGCGGCACGCAGCACACGGTCGGCACTGCCAACGTCCGCGCCTACTGCAACCTGCTACTGGCGACCGGCAATGTCGGCGGCTTCGGCAGTGGCGCCAACATCTTCCGCGGCCATTGCAACGTGCAGGGCGCGACAGATATCGGCCTCGATATCGTGACGCTGCCGCTCTACTACGGCCTCGTCGAAGGTGCCTGGAAGCACTGGGCACGGGTCTGGGAGGTCGAATACGACTACCTGCAGTCGCGCTTCGACGAAGTCCCGGCGAAGGCGGGCCGTCCGGCGCGCACCCGCAAGCAGAACATGGAGCTGCCGGGCATCCCGTGGACCCGCTGGTTCGATGCGACTCTGTCCAACCCTGATGACGTCGACCAGCGCGATGCCGTGAAGGGCGTGGTGGTCATGGGGCACGGCGGCAATACCGTGCCGCGCATGACGGAAATGGTGAAGGGTCTCGAGAAGCTCGAGCTGCTCGTGGTCGCCGATCCGCATCCGACAACCTTTGCCGCGATCTCCGAGCGCAAGAACGGCACCTACCTGCTGCCGGCCTGCACCCAGTTCGAAACTTCCGGCTCGCGCACGGCGTCCAACCGTTCGCTGCAGTGGGGCGAGCAGATCGTCAAGCCGATCTTCGAATCGAAGGACGACTACGAGATCATCTACCTGCTCTCCAAGAAGCTCGGTTTCGCGGATCCGATGTTCAAGAACATCAAGGTGGAAAACAATCATCCGTCTGCCGAAGACCTGCTCCGCGAAATCAACCGCGGCGGCTTCTCGACCGGCTATTCCGGCCAGTCGCCGGAGCGGCTGAAGGCGCACATGAAGAACCAGGGCAAGTTCGACCTGGTGACCCTGCGCGCCAAGGCCGACGAGCCGGAGATCGGCGGCGACTATTACGGCCTGCCGTGGCCGTGCTGGGGCACGCCGCAGATCCGGCATCCGGGCACGCATACGCTCTACAACACCAACCTGCACGCCAAGGATGGCGGCGGCACGTTCCGCGCGCGCTTCGGCGTGGTCTACGAGGAGAAGCAGCCGGACGGCTCGGTCAAGAAGGTCAACCTGTTGTCCGAAGGCTCCTACAGCAAGGGGTCGGAGCTCACCGACGGCTATCCCGAGTTCACCTATGGTGTGCTCAAGAAGCTCGGCTGGGACAAGGACCTGACCGCGGACGAGCTTGCGACCATCAACAAGATCGGCGGCAACAACCCTGATGGCGTCGGCTGGGCGGTCGATCTGTCGGGCGGTATCATCCGCGTCACGCTGGAGCATGGCGTGATGGCGTATGGCAACGGCAAGGCCCGCGCGGTGGCGTGGAATCTGCCGGATCCCGTGCCGGTGCATCGCGAGCCGATCTACACCGCACGGCCCGATCTCGTCGCGAAATATCCGACGCGTCCGGACGGGCGTCAGTTCCGCATGGCCAATGTGGGCTTCTCGATCCAGAAGGCCGCGGTGGAGAAGGGGCTCGCCAAGCAATTCCCGATCATCCTGACTTCGGGACGCCTCGTTGAATACGAAGGCGGCGGCGAAGAAACCCGATCCAACAAATGGCTCGCGGAATTGCAGCAGGACATGTTCGTGGAGGTCAACACCTCGGATGCCGCCGAGCGCGGTATCAAGGATGGCGGCTGGGTTTGGGTTTACGGTCCGGAAAACAGCTCGAAGGCCCGCGTCAAGGCGCTGGTCACCGACCGCGTCGGCAAGGGGGTGGCGTTCATGCCATTCCACTTCTCCGGCTGGTTCCAGGGCGTCGACCAACGCGGCAAATATCCGAAGGGCTCAGACCCGATCGTGCTGGGCGAAAGCGTCAACACGATCACGTCCTACGGCTACGACCCGGTCACCGGCATGCACGAGGGCAAGGTGACCCTGTGCCAGATTCAAGCGGCGTGAGAGGAGAATAGATCATGGCTCGCGTCAAATTTCTTTGTGATGCCGACCGTTGCATCGAGTGCAATGCGTGCGTGACCGCCTGCAAGAACGAACATGAAGTGCCGTGGGGCATCAATCGCCGCCGCGTCGTCACCATCAATGACGGCAAGCCCGGCGAACGCTCGGTCTCCATGGCCTGCATGCATTGCACGGATGCGCCGTGCGCCGCGGTCTGCCCGGTGTCGTGCTTCTACACCACGGCCGACGGCGTCGTGCTGCACTCCAAGGATCTGTGCATCGGCTGCGGTTACTGCTTCTACGCCTGTCCGTTCGGCGCGCCGCAATATCCGAAGGTCGGCAACTTCGGATCGCGCGGCAAGATGGATAAGTGCACCTACTGCGCGGGCGGGCCGGAAGCCGACTCCACCCCGGCCGAATACGCCAAATACGGCGCCAACCGTCTGGCCGAAGGCAAGCTGCCGATTTGCGCCGAGATGTGCTCGACCAAATCACTACTCGCCGGCGACGGCGCGATCATCGCCGAGATCTACAAGGAGCGGGTGATGAAGCGCGGCTATGGCTCCGGCATGTGGGGCTGGAAGACCGCCTACAGCGATTCGCCGACCGGCTGATGCAACGGCCGCCGCGCTTCGGCGCGGCGGCATCAGGGTAATTCCGATAACCGAAAGGCGTTGTGCAAATGCCAGGCTCTCTTTCAAATCTCAAATTCGCGGTTTTCAAGCCGCTGCTTGCCGCGCTCGCGCTGTTGTTCGTGTTCGCACAGCCTGCGGCCGCACAGATTTCCTTCAAGCCGACCGCCGAGGCCGTTCAGGAAGACAAGCTTCTGAACGCGCTGAAGGAGGGCGACAAGATCACCGGGCGCGTATCTATCCCCGACAGAACTGCGGCCAATCTGATCCAGCCCGCAGGGCGCGACTGGCGCGATTTCCAGCGCAGCAAGCTGCCCTGGATCGGCGGCATCTCCATTCTCGGAATGCTGGCTGCGCTCGCGATCTTCCTGATGGTGCGCGGCCGAATTCGCGTCGAGGACGGGTTTTCGGGCAAGACGATGCTGCGGTTTGCCAGCTTCGAACGCTTCACCCACTGGCTGACGGCAAGCTGTTTTATCATCCTGGCGCTCTCGGGTCTGAACGTCAGCTTCGGACGCACCCTGGTCCTGCCGCTGTTCGGCCCGGACGCCTTTGCGGCCATGTCGGCCTGGGCCAAGCTCGCGCACAACTACCTGGCATTCCCATTCATGCTGGGTCTTGCGATCATGTTCGTGATCTGGATCAAGGATAATATCCCCGGAAAGCTGGACATTGACTGGATCAAGCAAGGTGGCGGTCTTTTCTCAAAGGGAGGGCACCACACGCCAGCCAAGCGCTTCAATGCCGGTCAAAAGGGCATTTTCTGGATCGTGATCATCGGCGGCGTGCTGATGTCGGTGTCAGGCTGGTTCCTGCTATTCCCGTATCTTCCGGGTAACGTCACGGCGCTCCAGTTCTGGACCGTGATCCACGCCGTGATCGCGATGCTCTTCATCGCCGCCATGCTGGCGCACATCTATATCGGCTCGATCGGCATGGAGGGGGCGTTTGACGCAATGGGAACCGGTGAGGTCGATCTCAACTGGGCCAAGGAGCATCACGCGATCTGGGTCAAGGAACAGCAGGCAAAGGGCGAAGCTCCATCGGATGGCACGGCCCGCGCAGTACCGGCCGAATAGTCCGGTCAGGGCAAGCAAAACGTGAGGAAGTGACATGAGATCCTTTATTGCGGCCCTGGCGTTTGCCATCGTCGCTGCCGTCGGCGTCGCGATGGTGCTCAACAACATTCAGCAGTCGAGCTCCGTCGCCTTTACGACCACGGGCGCCAGGGTCAGCGATCCCGGCCATAATCTGACCGGCCCGGGCTGACGCTGGCGGTGGGCGTGCCTGACGTCACGCTGGTGTGGCCGGTTGAAATTCGCCTGCCGAAGGATCGCCGCACGTTGCGCGTTGCTTTTGACGATGGCCGCACATTCGATCTCTCCGCCGAGTTGCTCCGGGTCACCAGCCCGTCGGCCGAAGTGCAGGGGCATTCCGAGGCCGAGCGCAAGACCGTCGGCGGCAAACGCAATGTCACCATTCTTTCGGTCGATCCTGTCGGCAATTATGCCGTCAGAATAGGGTTCGACGACATGCACGCGACCGGCATCTACTCCTGGGTGTTTTTGCGTGATCTCGGTGAGAATGCCGAGCGGCGCTTTCAGGACTACCTCGACGATCTGCAGGCCAAGGGGCTCGACCGCGACAGGCCGGGCGTACGCTGAGGGCCGGCAGGAATGGCATCCAGCGATTCGGCGAAAGCTTCACGTCGCAAGGCAGGCCGGTCGGCGCTTCTGGCGCTTGCGGCCGTGCTGATCGCGTTGCCGATCGGCGCAACGGCCGCCGTCGCGCAACTGCGCGGGCATGGCGGGCCGGTTCGGGCGCTGGCGATCTCGGCCGATGGCCAAAGCGCGATCTCCGGCAGTTTCGATTCAACCGCGATCCGCTGGTCGATGACGCGCAATGCCGCCGAGCAGGTGCTTCGTTTCCATTCCGACGCGATCAACGCGGTCGCGCTGCTCGGGGCGGGACGCGCAGCGACCGCCGGCGCTGACGGTCGCATCGCCATATGGACCTTTGGCAAGGCAGAGCCCGACGCGGTACTCGAAGGCCACACGGCGCCGATCGTGGCGCTCGCCGTATCGCCTGATGGCGCGACGCTCGCGTCGGCCTCGTGGGATCACACGGTGCGGCTCTGGCCGCTCGCAGGCGGCGCGCCGCGCGTGCTCGATGAGCATACGCAGAACGTCAACGGCGTGGCGTTTACGGCCGATGGCAGCACACTGGTCAGCGTCAGCTACGACCTCAGCGTCCGCATCTGGCCGCTGTCGAGCGCGCAGCCGCCGACCGTCGTTCCGATGCCGACACCGCTCAACGCCGTGGCCGTAGGCCGTGACGGTGAAATCGCGGTCGGCGGTGCCGACGGCAAGGTTTACTTCCTGACCGCCGTCGGCGCGCGCGCCGGCGAGGTTGCGGCAGGGCCAAGGCCGGTGATTTCGATTGCGATTTCACCTGATGGCGCGCATGTGGCCGCCGCGGGCATCGGTGGTACGGTCGCGGTGATCGACCGCAAGGCGCGTACGCTCGCGCGCACGCTGGTCGGCCCGGGCCTTCCGGTCTGGTCGGTCGTATTCGCACCCGACAGCCGCACGCTGCTCACGGGCGGCGCTGACAACATCATCCGGCGCTGGAACGCCGCAACGGGCGAGCCGGTCGATCCGCTTCTCGTGGAAACGGCAGGAGATCCGCTCGCCGCCTATGCCGGCGATCGCGGCGCGGAGGTCTTTCGCGCCTGTGTGGCCTGCCATACGCTTGGTGCCGATCAGGTCAACCGCGCAGGCCCCACGCTCGCCGGCATCTTCGGCCGACGAATTGCAACCGAGCCCGGATATAATTTTTCCGAAGCGCTCAAGCGCCTCGATATCGTCTGGACGCCGGAGACGGTTTCCAAACTGTTCGAAGTCGGGCCGCAGGCCTACACGCCCGGCACCAAGATGCCGGAGCAGCGCATCGGCTCGGAGCAGGACCGCGCCGCGCTGGTGCAATTCCTCGAGCGGGCGACCAGACGATAGAGCGGCGCGGCGTAGCGGCTATTCCGGCTTCGTATGTTTCTCGGGCGCCGAAAAGACCAGCGACATATCCTCGAACTCCTCGATCGGAAGCCTGGTTACGCCCGCGGAGGCCGGAGATTTCTTCGACAATGCCACGCCGGTGGTTACGGTAGAACGTTCATTGGAAATTGAGTACGAGCGCATCGTGGTTGCGACAGCGAGCAGGGCGACTGCCACGAATCCGGAAATCAACAGACGCTTCATGGAAAACTCCGTTGGCTCGATATGCAGTGTGGCTTGCACCACTGCATTACGGCCAACGGTCACGCGCGAATGTGGTCTGCGTCACCTATCACGATCTTGTTTTTGACGATCGGGCCGGTTCCCTTGCGCGTAACAAAACGCGCGTCCTGCTCACGGAGCAGGACGACGGCCGGTTCGCGGGTTGAGCGGACCCGTTGGTCGGCGCCTCAAGGCTTCCGGCAAGAACTTTTCGTCCGGAGCGGCAACGGCGATAGAGCGAACGTCCGCCGCGGATTGGGCGCGTTCGTGCTCAGTCTGATTGTCCTTGAACCTTCGCTTGACGTCGAGGCCACCAACGGGATCGTTGACGCCGTGTTGAATGTCCCTGAAGTCGTCCACAAGATCCTCCCCGACTTCCATAAATCCGCACGTTCGGGAAACGCGGACCGGAGAGTCAGGTTCCTCCTGCGTCCGTCGGAAGGCGCCGTTAAATTGAAGCATTGAATGGAACCGGCAGTGCCACGCCCAATTGACTCCAGGTGAAGCGAGATGGAGCGGCAGATGAGCGACAGCACCGTCAAGAAGGTATCCAGCAAGACCGCACCCAAGGGAACGATGGGTCAAACCTATCTCGTTTCCGGCAAACACCTTTCGATGCGCTTATGGGAAAACGAACAGCCGCACACCGACATATCCCGGCCGAGAGATTACGAAACGGTGGGCTATGTCGTGAATGGACGTGCTGAACTTGTTATCGAGGGCCAGACGATAAGGCTGGAGCCGGGCGACTCGTGGCTGGTGCCTGCGCATGCCGAACACAGCTATCGCATTCTCGAACCATTTACGGCCGTGGAAGCGACCGCGCCGCCCGCGCAAGTGCATGGCCGCGACGAAGTAAAAGCGTAGTCGCACACAACAGATTTTGGGAGAACGTGATGGGACTCGAAGCAGTCTATTTCATCGGAGCGTTCGTGCTTCTTACCGCGCTGATCTATGGGACGCTGAGCTATCGTTATCGCAACAGGGCTGCGACGCGGGCCGGCGATGAAATCGTGAAGCAGCGGTATCGGGAGAACCAGGGCTGAGGTCGGGAAAAATTCGATTCTCTAAGGGGAGCATCTTCGTAACCCGGATGACGCTTCCTCATCCGGGTAATGACTCTACATCCGACTACGACGATCTACATCCGACTTCGCTGGACTGCGGGCATCACAGCACGTCTTGCGCGTCCTCGGCGCCGAGTGGGGTCTTGTAACCGCCGTCGCGACCGGGGACGCTGACATGAATCTCGTGCCCTTCGCGCATTGCCAGCGACGCGGCGGCGACGGCCGCTTCGAAGGCTGCTTCCTTCGTGTCATATCTATTCTGCGCATTCCCGTCATGGAGGACCGTCCAGCCGTCCGGCTCGGAGACGATCATGTATTCGGCCAATCCCATCGGAGCCTCCCTTGCGGTTCGCAAGGCCAACGTCGAGACGGTTGCCGGGTTCCGATCGCGTGACCGCTTTGGCAGGGCGTTACGCGCGCTGTGCCGGGCTCCGGGGACATCCCTGCAGGGGACGGTCAGGTTTTCGGGGGACGTCCACGCTTGGCAAATGTCAGTCCCTGCATGTCGGCCGCGTTCTGTAGAAGACCTGCGCGCTTCAAAGCTTCGCTTCGTGCAGGACCATGAGGCATGGCCCGCGCCTTCTCCAGCGCTGCCAGCGCTTCGGAATGCAGGTCCCGTTGGGGCCGATCTTCGACCTTTTTCTTGTCCATTCGGAAAGATTAGGAGGCGGGAACATCGCCTGTCTGTACGATTCTAGACGTTGGAACCCTGATCCACCGATTTATCGGAACTAAATCCCGTGCATTCCGCTTCCAATTCTGGAGGTGTCCAAATGAGCAAGGAAAAGCCCACCGATGATCCGCGCCAGCAGACCGACTGGGGATCACACAAGCAGACTGACAAGCCGTGGAAAGAGAAGCCGGAGAAGGAGCAGCGGTCGTCGTCGAAAGTAGACTTGGAAAAGTGGCATGAGACCAACACCCATTAGCCCGGCGCTGCGGGATAAATGGAGACGCTGCAGATGCTTGAAGAGAAATTGAAGGAAGCAATCGTTGCTGAACTGAAACGGCAGGCAGCGAATGATCCGCGGGCGCTCAGCATCGATGACTCCGAAGGCCTCGTCGTCAAGGGCAAGATCGATTTGGACGATCTGACGATGGTGATCGCGGGAGCTGTTGCCGGAGGACCGTGAGCGTTTCCGCACAGGCTGCCATCCGCTACTGCAGGAACGGAGATTGTCGCCGGACGTTCTTTCAAAAATGGTTGGACGCAAAGATGACGGAACCGCTGCCTCTGTTGATAGAGAGTTCGATTGAAATCGCCTGGGACTATCTCGAGCGTACGGGAGAGTTGGGTGATGCGATGGTGGCCGGCCGCTTCCTCAGCGACACGATAGAATTGATGGTGCGGCGTGGCGAGCGGCGGCGGTTGATGCTGGCCAACAAGGCAATCGCGGCCTATCAGCAATTCAGGCGGCAGCAGTCCGAACATCCGGTGCTCGCCTCGGCCTGATGGCGTCTTGTATCGGAACCCGCCGCGTCCGAGCATCTCCGATGTCAGATCGTCGCAAGGCGAGCCGAGATGCGTCGTGGTTCGCGCCGTCATGCCGCCGGCGATATCACCACGACGCGTGAGCCTTCGATCGCGAGCCCGGTGGAGATTCCTGCGATGCCCGTGCCGATGACGACGTCGTCGCATTCCGTCCATCCACAGCGACCTGCTGCGCGATCGGCGAGCGATAGATCAATCCCCGGGCACCCCGCGATCAGGCATGTCACATTAGCTCGATCAGGCGTCGGGCATCGGCCGGCGCGGCGCTCTTCTGGTCATTATCGAAATAGACGAACACGTCGCAGCCCTGCCTTTTCCAGGCCCTGATGCGACGGGCCCAACCGGCAAGGGCGGCCTCGCCATAGTGATCTCTATAGCGGCCGCCGGGCCCATGCCCGCGGACGTATACGAAATCGGCGGTGCGCTTCCACGGCGCCGGTGCGTCATGATGATCGGAAATGCAAAGCGAGACGTTTTGCTCGCGCAGCAGCCGGATGATCCTGGGCTCGTACCAGCTCGGATGCCTGAATTCGAAGCTGTACCGGCGCTTCTTCGAAAGCAGCTTGAAGAACGAGGCAAGCCGGTCGGCGTTGGCCTGGAAATTCGGTGGTAGCTGAAACAGCACCGGTCCTGCCTTCCTGCCGAGCAGGGAGAGGCGGCTTTCGAGCAGTTCGAGGCTGTTGACCGAATTCTCCGAGAGCCGCTTCCAATGCGTGATGAATTTGGATGCCTTCCAGGCGAATACGAAATTGCTTCCCGTCTGCGCGCGCCAGCCCTTTACCGCTTCCGGCGTCGGCGTCCGGTAAAACACCCCGTTCAGTTCGGTGGTCGGGAATTGATCGGCGTAAAATTGCAATTGCTCCTTGAGCGGCAGTCCCTCGGGAAAGAACGGCCCGCGCCAGGAATCGTAGTGCCAACCCGACGTGCCGATCAGGACCCGCGGCATGGCATCACGGCTTCACGACGACCTTGATGAAGCCGTCCTTCTTGGGATCGCAGCAAGCGTCGCTATTGCCATGCCACGCCAGCGCTTTCATTCCAAAGTCCTCCGTATCGGTTGATGATGAGAATGATCGGCGATGCTGAGTTGTTCCGGCATCGGATCAGTGTGAGCAACCAGACATGCGGCAGAGGTGACTGCGGCGGAGTGGCTGCAGCCATTTCGACAACGCGACCTGAGTGAGCATCAGGCGTGGTCCGGCGCCTCTTCGAGGTCGTCCAGCTCCACGAGAAAGGCCAGCAGCAGGTCTTCCCGCGGCTGCGCGGCATCCCGTGCAGCTTCCCGGTACAGGGCAATTTCGTTCTCGGTCGAGCGTCGGGCCCGGAGCCGCGCCTTGCCATCCCAGAGAGGTGCACCGTTCGAGGTCAAGCCGGCGATGTCCTGACGCAGCCAATGCTCGTGACAAAGCTGCTGGGATTCCCGCAAGTTCTTGGCTTCGAAAGCGAGGGTGGGTCTTCCGCCGATATCCAGGGTAAAAATCGCGGGCAGCAACGTCATCCAAGTCAAGCCATATGTCTGATGAAGGGGCCGACGGCGCTGAAGGCCACACGTGCGCAGGAGATTCCGATCCGCATCGCAGTTCGCGTCAGGTTCATGCCGGTGGCCTGATGTTGTCTGTCAGGCGGTTGAGTTCTTTTGAATCGAGCGGATCTGCAACGAACCTGATTTCGGTAGCGTTACATTTTGCGCATTCGAAGGTTCGCTTTTCGGAACGGTCGGCACCCAAGACAACGTTGGCCAATCGCATTCGAGTCAGACATCTGACGCAACGCGGGCATTCGATGGGTAAGAGGGCGGCGAACATCTGGCTAACCTCGTTGCGAGACTAACCCCCCCGACGAGCAGTCGTCTGTCTGATCCCTGACATATGCCCTTGCTGCGACGCGGAGCGAAACGCAGGAGAATTTCCTGCAGTGCGAAAGGTGGCCGAACCGCCGGGATCGAAAGCGGGGTGCAAAGGAACCATAGGGAGTATCGCTGATTGATACGGAGCTGTTGCGGGACTAGCAGAGATGGCGAAGAAAGCGAAGAAGCGCAAATACTCAAAGGGCGCGGCAAAGAAGGTAGGCCGCGCCATGAAGAAGCGTAAAGCCGGCACGCTGAAGAGCGGTCGATCCGGCAAGAAGGTAAAGAGCAGGAAGCAGGCGATCGCAATCGGCCTGTCCGAAGCCCGGAAAAGGGGCGCCAAGGTGCCCAAGAAGCGTTCGAAGAAGAAGTCTTAGTCCAATCGGGCCAGATCAGCGGCGGGATACGCTACCATCCAATCGTCAAGCAATTCATCCCCGAAATCGTCGAGTGCACGAGGCCGATAGCGCTCGGGATTTCGGGACGGCGACATTTTTCGGCTTCGGGGAAACGTTGGCTTTCGTGTCATCGGTCTACGCCGCTCCGTCGGCGCCCCCGTCCGCAGGACGACCATTAGAACGGCGAGCGGTTGACCAGGGTTCCTGTTACCCCGCGCAAAATCAACGGGGACGTCTCTACCGGCTTTTCCCAGATCAAACCTGCGCATGCTGCCCGCCGGGACGTGAAATTCGGCTCAACGCCGCACCGGTCCTATTGCCGCTTTGCACCAGCGCGATGTCGCCCAGCGCAATGATGCCGACGAGCCGCTTGTCGCGATTGAGCACGGGCAGGCGACGGACCTGGATGTCACCCATGTTGGCGCACACCTCGTCGAGATCCTGGTCTTCGTAACAGTACTTGACGTCGGCCGTCATCACGTCGCCGACCCGCGCCTCCGGGCCTCGGCCCATGCCGATCCCGCGGATCGCGATATCGCGGTCGGAAATCATGCCGACCAGGCGTTCATTGTCCGTTACCGGGAGCAACCCGACACCGAGCGCCGCCATGGCCTGCGAGGCGTCTCTTAACGTGTCATCGGGAATGCAGAGTTGAACCTCGGGTGTCATCGCATCGGAAACTTTCATGTGAGTCTCTCCGCTTGCCGGTTCTTCACCCGCTAACAGGCACGTCGGATCGCTGTTCCAGTGGGACAAATGAAATAATCCGACACTGGTGGAGAGACCTCAGACGAGCCCGAAGTCTCTCCTCGATTGTCCTACCAGCGGTTGCTGTCCACGCCGACGCCCACGCTTACGCCAGGCGCCCGGAAACCAACGCCGGCTCGCGGCCCGTCGTCCCAATCGCGATCGCGATAGTATCGACGCTCGATATATCGCTCGCGCGGTGCATAGGCGTATGAATCGCGGACGATGACGCGGCTGCTGCCGCGGGTGCGATAACAGCGTCCGCTATCGTCACAGACCATGCGGACCTGCTGTATCAGGTCGGAGTTTTTGTATTCGCTGTCGGTGTAGATGTCAGACGCATTTGCACTGCCTGTCAGGAGCAGACCCGTGCCGGCCAGAAGGCCGATTGCGATCTTCCTCATAAGTTCCTCCTCGTTCGAATGCTGCCCGCGGGCACAAAGCGTCGCACCCACTTTGGTTCCGGGAGCTAAGTCAATGGAGGAGAAAGTTCCGATAGACGCAACCAGCCAGAAATTCGCGCGTTGGGCCACATGGAGCACCGAATATGACCTCTGAAGCGAAACCCCGCATTTCTCACAACGCACTTGTTCTCATCGGCGATGGCCAAAAGGCCCTCTTTCTCCGTAACAAAGGCACCCCGCAGCAGCTCAATCTGGAAGTCGAGCACGTGCTTGAGCAGGAAAATCCGGCAACACGCGAACAGGGAACCGATCGTCCCGGGCGCTCCGTCCAGAGCGTCGGCGCGGCCCGAAGCGCAATGGAGCAAGCCGACTGGCATTATATCGCCGAAGAGCGGTTCGCTGGCACCATTGCCGACGCGCTCTATCGGCTGGCCCATGGCAATCATTTCGACAAATTGGTTGTGGTCGCACCGGCAAAAGTTCTGGGCAATCTTCGACAGGCTTTTCATGCCGAAGTGGCGGAGCGGGTCGTGGGCGAGATTCCGAAGCAACTAACTTCCCATCCGATACCCGATATCGAAAGGCTGATGGCGGCCTAGCTCTCGCATGTCCCGGACGCGGCGCAGCGCTTAGCGCTGCACTGCAGAGCCGGGACCCACCGCCGCAGCGTGTGGACCCCGGATCAGCAGCGCACCACGCCGCTACGGCGGCGCGCTGCGCAGCATCCGGGGAACGCCGGCCACCGACGGTTCAGTTTTGACTTAGGTCACCGGACCAGGATTGAACAGCGCGAGCGCGTTGGTCAGCTTCCAGTGTTCGGCCCAGGTCTCGCGGCCGCTCGCCACGTCGAGGATCAAGCGGAATATCTCCCAGCCGACGTCCTCAATCGTCGCATCGCCGGTCGCAATGCTGCCGGCGTCGACGTCGATCAAGTCGTGCCAGCGTTGCTTCAGCTCGCTGCGGGTCGAGACCTTGATAACCGGCACGGCGGCAAGTCCATAGGGCGTGCCGCGGCCGGTGGTGAAGACATGCAGCGTCATGCCGGAGGCCAATTGCAACGTACCGCAGACAAAATCGCTTGCCGGAGTCGCCGCAAAAATCAGCCCTTTTTGGCTGGCGCGTTCGCCCGGCGCCAGTACGCCCGCGATCGGGCTGGTGCCGGACTTGATCACAGAGCCCATCGCCTTCTCGACGATGTTGGAGAGGCCTCCCTTCTTGTTGCCTGGCGTGGTGTTGGCGCTGCGGTCGGCTTCGCCGCCGGCGAGATAGCGGTCATACCAGGCCATCTCGCGCACCAGCGCGTCGGCAACGTCCTGGGTCGCCGCGCGCGGCGTCAAAAGATGGATCGCGTCGCGCACCTCCGTCACTTCAGAGAACATCACAGTGGCGCCGGCGCGCACCAGCAGATCCGCAGCAAAACCCAGTGCAGGATTGGCAGTGACACCCGAGAAGGCATCGCTGCCGCCGCATTGCATGCCGACCACCAGCGCCGAAGCCGGGCAGGTTTCACGGCGGCGCTGGTTCAAAATCTTGAGGCGCGCATCGGCCATCTGCACGATATCCTCGACGATCTCGCCGAAGCCTGTGAGGCCTTCGTCCTGCATGCGCATGATTTCGTCATCGGCGCTCATGCCCTCGGGCAACAGCAGTTCGGGCTGCAGCTTCTCGCAGCCGAGGCCAACGATCATCACCTCGCCGCCGAAATTGGGATTGCGCGCCAGGTTCTGCAGCGTGCGGATCGGGACCGCGGCGCCCGGTGCGTTGATCGCAACGCCGCAGCCATAGGCATGCGTGACCGCAACGACGTCGTCGACGTTGGGATATTTCGGCAGCAGCTCCTTGCGAACCCGCTCCAGTGCGAATTCGACCGTGCCGGCGACGCATTGCACGCTGGTCGAGATCGCGAGGATGTTGCGGGTGCCGACCGAACCGTCGGCATTGCGATAGCCTTCGAACGTGTAGCCTTCCAGCGGCGGCAGCCGGATCGCGCCGCCGTTCGGTCTTGGCAGATTATCGAACGAGGGCGCGTCGGGCATTTGCACCAGCGATTCCTTGACCCAGCTACCTTTGGCGATCGGCGTTGCGGCATGGCCGATGACCTCGCCGTAGCGGCGAATGGCTTCGCCTTCTCCGATATCGGCGAGGGCAACCTTGTGGCCTTGCGGGATCTGTTCGATCAGCCGCAAACCGCACGAGAACTCAGCGCCCGGATGCAGACCTCCGCGGTTCGCGACGATCGCGACATTATCGTCCGCGTGCATGCGGATGTAGAGCGGTTTCGCGGTCACAGGCTGCATATCGAATCCTTGTTCGCGGGCGGTATCAGACAACGCGTAGCTGCGCTGTGTGAGTGAGGCAATCAAGGTCAAACCGCGCGCGTGATCAAGCAGCCGCCGGGCAAAACGCCGGGCGGTGAGGGCACCTGCCTCCTGTGGGAAGCAAATGCTCGGCTGACGGGGCGCGGGTTTGGAACCAAATAGTAAAATAATATGACTAGTCAGGCCTAATCTTCCGTGAAATATTCCCCGCGCTGCCGCCAATGGACAGCGCTAAAGGTGCTTCGATACCGATTTCGGTGATGCAAGGCACCCTGACAACATTTTTGGGAGAATGCGCCTCATGACCTCCAAAGCCCTCCTTGCGGCCACCGCTCTGGTCGCCATCACCCTCTCGCTCCCGGCAACCGCCGCTGAATTGACCGTCGGCTTCTCCCAGATCGGATCCGAATCCGGCTGGCGGGCGGCGGAGACTTCGGTCTCCAAATCGGAGGCAGCCAAGCGCAAGGTCATGCTCAAGATCGCCGACGCCCGGCAGAAGCAGGAGAACCAGATCAAGGCGATCCGTTCCTTCATCGCCCAGGGCGTGGACGCGATCTTCCTCGCGCCGGTCGTGTCGAGCGGCTGGGATGCGGTGTTGAAGGAGGCCAAGGAAGCCAAGATTCCGGTCGTGCTGCTCGACCGTGACATCGATCCGTCGGGCAAGGAGCTGTATCTCACTGCCGTCACCTCGGACAGCGTGCATGAGGGTGCGGTCGCCGGCGAATGGCTGGCGAAGACGGTAGCTGGGAAAGCATGCAACGTCGTCGAGCTGCAAGGCACGGTCGGCGCGAGCGTCGCGACCAACCGCAAGAAGGGTTTTGACGGCGTCGTCGCCAAGAACGCCAATCTGAAGGTGGTGCGCAGCCAGACCGGCGACTTCACCCGCGCCAAGGGCAAGGAGGTGATGGAAAGCTTCATCAAGGCCGAAGGCGGCGGCAAGAATATCTGCGCGGTCTATGCGCACAACGACGACATGATGGTCGGCGCGATCCAGGCGATGAAGGAGGCCGGCCTCAAGCCCGGCAAGGACATCCTGACGGTCTCGATCGATGCGGTGCCTGATATCTTCAAGGCCATCGCGGCCGGCGAGGCCAATGCCACCGTGGAGCTGACGCCGAACATGGCGGGGCCGGCACTGGACGCCATCATGGCTTACAAGGCGAAGGGAACGGTGCCGCCGAAATGGATCCAGACAGAATCGAAGCTCTACACGGCGGCCGACGATCCGCAGAAGATCTACGACAGCAAGAAAGGCCTCGGCTACTGATCGGCCGACGCTATGCCGCCGGGTCCCAAGCCAGCCCCGGTCCCGGCGGCAAAAGCCTTCTCGACGAATCCGCCTCATGAGGCGCACATGCCAGGCGTTCGCGGTCGACGCGAACGTCGGTGGGAGTAATGCCGGCATGAATGCAGTTTCCGACCCGGGCCCGGCTCTGCTGGAAGTGCGGGGCCTGAGCAAGAGTTTTGGCACGCTGCGGGCTCTGCAGGAGGTGGATTTCACCTTGCGGGCCGGTGAAATCCACGCGCTGCTCGGCGAGAACGGCGCAGGCAAGTCGACGCTGATCAAGGCGGTGACCGGTGTCTTCCCGCGCGATGCCGGCATCGTCAGGCTCAGTGGCACCGAGGTTGCGCTGCGCTCGGCCAAGGCAGCGGTCGACGCGGGGATTGCGACCGTCTATCAGGAGGTCAATCTGCTCCTGAACCTGTCGGTGGCGCAAAACCTCTATCTCGGCAGGCAGCCGACGCGGTTCGGTCTGGTGCGCGAGGCCGAGATGCGCCGGAACGCCACCGCGCTGCTGGCCGAGTTCGATCTGCATATCGACGTCGCCGAGCCGCTCGGAAATTATTCGGTCGCGGTGCAGCACATCACTGCGATCGCCCGCGCCGTCGACCAGTCGGCGCGCGTGCTGATCCTCGACGAGCCGACCGCGAGTCTCGATCGCCACGAGGTCGAGATCCTGTTCGCGGTGATGCGCAAGCTGGCCACGCGCGGGATCGGCGTCGTCTTTGTCACGCATTTCCTCGATCAGGTCTATGAGATCTGCGACCGCATCACGGTCCTGCGCAACGGCCGGTTGATCGGCGAGCGGAAAACTGCCGAACTGCCGCGGATCGAGTTGATCCGCATGATGCTCGGCCGCGAACTCGCCGAGACGACGAGTGAGCGCGCGGCAGCGCAAGTACGGCAGGCGGGGGAGCTCTGCGCGCGCTTCGAGGGCTACGGCAAGGCCGGCTATGTTGCGCCGTTCGATCTCGAGCTTCGCCGCGGCGAGGTGGTTGGCCTGGCCGGCCTGCTCGGATCGGGGCGCACCGAAACCGCGCGGCTGGTGTTTGGCGCCGAGCGCGCCGACAGCGGCAGCGCCACGGTCGACGGCAAGCCGGTCCGGCTGCAATCGCCGCGCGATGCGGTTGCCCATGGCTTCGGCTATTGCCCCGAAGAGCGCAAGACCGAGGGCATCATTGCTGACCTGACCGTGCGCGAAAACATCGTGCTGGCGCTGCAGGCCAAGCGCGGCCTCGCAAAACCGCTGTCTCGTTCCGAACAGGACGAGATCGCGACGCGGTTCATCCGCCTGCTCGACATTCGCCCGCCGGAGCCGGAGCGGCCGATCGGGCTATTGTCCGGCGGCAACCAGCAGAAGGTGCTGCTCGCCCGCTGGCTCGCCACCGCGCCGCGCGTTCTGGTGCTGGACGAGCCGACCCGCGGCATCGATGTCGGCGCGCATGCCGAGATCATCCGCCTGATCCGCGAACTGTGCGACGACGGCCTGGCGCTCCTGGTGATTTCTTCCGAGCTCGACGAGATCGTGACCTATTCCGACCGGGTGATCGTGCTGCGCGATCGCGCCCATGTCGATGAGCTGGAAGGGGAGGCCATCGACATCTCCAACATTCTTGGGGCGATTGCCGCTAGCAGCACCATTGGCGTGGAAGCCGGGCAAGCATGATGCAAAGACTGCTGCAAAGCCGTGGCCTCGCTCAGATTGTCGCCTTGCTGGTGATCCTTGCGATCGACCGCGCGGTCTCGCCGCAATTCTTCGATGTGCGGATGCAGGATGGACGGCTGTTCGGCAGCCTGATCGACGTCTTGAACCGCGGCGCGCCGGTCGCGCTGCTTGCGCTCGGCATGGTGCTGGTCATCGCCACGCGGGGCATCGATCTGTCGGTGGGGGCGGTCATGGCGATTGCCGGCGCCATTGCCGCGAGCCTGGCCGACGCCTACGGCCTGCCGCTGGCGCTTGCCGCCGCGCTCGGCGCCGGGTTGCTGTGCGGGTTGTGGAACGGCTTCCTTGTTGCGGTGCTCGGCATCCAGCCGATCGTCGCCACTCTGATCCTGATGGTGGCGGGCCGCGGCGTTGCGCAGCTCATTACCGAGGGGCGGATCGTCACCTTCACGGCGCCCGACCTGGTCTGGCTCGGTAACGGCGCCGTGCTCGGCGTTCCGACGCCCGTCGCGGTCGTTCTCGGCATGCTGGTTGTCACCGGCGCGGTGGTTCGCGGCTCGGCGCTCGGCCTGTTGATCGAGGCGACCGGCGGCAACGCAAGGGCGAGCGAACTGGCGGGGATCGGCACCCGCACCATGATCCTCGCGGTCTATGTCTGGTGCGGCCTGTGCGCGGCGCTTGCCGGCGTTATCGCTGCCGCCGACATCATGGGCGCGGACGCCAACAATGCCGGGCTCTGGCTCGAACTCGATGCCATTCTGGCCGTCGTGATCGGCGGCACTTCGCTGTTCGGCGGACGCTTTAGCCTCGTGCTGGCGATGGTCGGCGCGTTAATCATCCAGGCCATGAACACCGGCATTTTGCTGTCAGGCTATCCGCCGGAGTTCAATCTCCTGGTCAAGGCGGCTGTCGTGTTGATCGTCCTGCTGCTGCAGTCGCCGCGCTTCGCCAGCGCCGGGGCCGTGCTGGGGAGGGCGCGACAATGAGGCGGCTGCCGCCGGTCGCGATAACGGCCATCGTTTTTGTCGTCGGATTTGCGCTCTGCACGGCGCAATTCCCCAATTTCGCTTCCACCCGCGTGGCGGCCAATCTGCTGACCGACAATGCCTTTCTCGGCATTGTCGCTACCGGCATGACCTTCGTGATCATTTCCGGCGGCATCGACCTGTCGGTCGGCTCGGTGATCGGCTTTACCACCGTCTTCGTCGCGCTGGCGATCGAGCGCCTCGGCGTGCCGCCGCTGGTCGCCTTCGCGGCGATCCTCTTGCTATGCGCCGCGTTTGGCGCGGCCATGGGCGCCATCATCCACGTCTTCGACATGCCGCCCTTCATCGTCACGCTGGCCGGCATGTTCCTCGCCCGCGGCGCCAGCTTTCTGATGTCGACGGAATCGACGCCGATCAGCGCGCCGCTCTATTCGACGGTATCGGATTTCGCGCTGCGGCTGCCCGGGGGAGGCCGGCTCACCGCCATTGCCCTGATCATGCTCGCGGTGGTCGCGGTGGGCGCCGTGCTGCTGCATTTCACCCGCTTCGGGGCCAACGTCTATGCGCTCGGCGGCAGCCGCGCGACCACCGCACTGATGGGCATACCGGTCGGATCGATGACGGTGCGCATCTACATGCTGTCGAGCGTGCTTGCGGGGCTCGCCGGCATTGTGTTCTCCTTCTACACTGCGGCGGGCTACTCCTTGTCCGCGGTCGGCGTCGAACTCGATTCGATCGCGGCCGTGGTGATCGGCGGCACCTTGCTGACCGGCGGGCAGGGCTCGGTGGTCGGCACGTTGCTCGGCGTGCTGATCCAGGGCCTGATCCAGACCTACATCAATTTTGATGGAACCTTGTCGAGCTGGTGGACCAAGATCGTGACCGGTATCCTGCTTTTCGCTTTCATCGCCCTGCAGCAGGCCATGCTCGGCAGCGCCCGCCGCGCCGGCCCCCGTAAGGCAGGAGTTCTCAAATCATGACCTCCCGGCTTGTCGTCATCCCGACGCGGCGCGCGCATTCCAACCACGCCGAGGTCGCCCGCAGCATCGGCGTCGACATCATCGCCGGCCGTTACGCCGAAGGCGTCCGCCTTCCGGGCGACGCCGAACTCACGGCGATGTTCGGCGTGTCGCGACCGGTGTTGCGCGAGAGCGTCAAAACCCTGGTTGCCAAGGGCCTGCTCACCACCAAGGCACGGGTCGGCACCGTGGTGCGCGAGCGCGGCGCCTGGAACATGTTCGATGCCGACGTGCTGGCCTGGCATCTTGATGCCGGCATCGACCGGCGTTTTCTCAACGATCTCGCCGAAATCCGGCTTGCGGTTGAGCCGCGGGCGGCTGCGCTCGCCGCTAGCCGCCGCTCGGAGGCCGACATCGCCGAACTCAATCGGAGCATGGAGCGGATGCGGCGTGAGGCTTCCGACTCCGTCGGTTTTGCCGACGGCGATCTTGCCCTGCATCTGGCCGTCGCCAACGCTTCCGGCAATCTGTTCATGCGCTCGATCGGCAACGTCATCGAGGCGGCGTTGCGGGCCTCCTTCCTGCTCAGCGCCCCGGTCGAAACGCAGGACCGCGAGACCGTGCTGCTGTGGCATCAGCGCATCGTCGATGCGATCGCCAGCAGCGATGCGGAGGCAGCCACCGCAGCCATGACCGAGGTGATCCACAACGGATTGCGCCGTCATGAGGACGTTTCGCCATTGTCCGGCGCCGCGCCTGCGGTCTCCGCGGTGGTCGAGCCTGGAGAGCAATCATGAACCCGCTTCGCGTCGCCATCGTCGGTTTCGGCAAGATCGCGCGCGACCAGCACGTGCCGGCGATCGCTGCGACCGACGGCGTGGAGCTGGTTGCCGTCGCGAGCCGCAATGCCTCGCTTCCCGGCGTGTCGCATGCGGCGACGCTCGATGAACTCCTGCGCGACGGTCCACCGATCGACGCAGTGGCGCTGTGCACCCCGCCGCAGGTTCGCCAGGCGCAGGCGACGATGGCGCTTGCCGCCGGCAAGCACGTGATGCTGGAAAAGCCGCCCGGCGCCACGGTGGCTGAGATCAATCCGCTCGTGACCGCTGCCAGGACCGCGCGACGCACGCTGTTCGCCACATGGCACTCGCGCTTCGCTCCGGCTGTCGAGCCTGCGCGGCAATTGCTGGCCGGCCGGAAGGTCACGGCTGTCAAAATTACCTGGAAGGAAGATGTGCTGGTCTGGCATCCCGGACAGGTCTGGATCTTTGAGCCGGGCGGGCTCGGTGTGTTCGACCCCGGCATCAACGCGCTTTCGATTTTAACGCGGATTTTGCCGCAGCCATTGTTTGTGACCTCGGCCGATCTCGCGTTCCCCGCCAATCGCGACGCGCCGATCGCCGCGACCCTTGCACTCAGTGACGCGCAGGGACTGAAGATCACGGCCGAGTTCGACTTCCGCCAGACCGGTCCGCAGAGCTGGGACATTGATCTCGATACCGACGGCGGCCCGGTCACACTTTCCTTGGGTGGCGCGAGGTTGAGGGCAGGGGGCATCGAGCTCGTCGATGCCGCTGAGGCCGAGTATGCCGGGCTCTATCGCCGCTTTCGCGAACTCGCCGCAACCGGCGACAGCGACGTCGATCTTGCGCCGCTGCAACTCGTCGCCGACGCGTTTCTGCTGGGGCGCCGCCGCGCGGTTGAGCCATTCGAGGACGAGACATGAACAGTCCGTCTGTCCCTCGCGTGGCGCGTTCTCGCTTCGGTGTGATGCCTGACGGCAGCGAAGTCGAGCGCATCGTCCTGCAAAGCGCCGACGGATTGGAGGCGCGCATCATCACCTATGGCGCGAGCTTGCAGGCGTTGCTGGTGCCGGATGCCGCCGGACGTCGCGACGACGTCGTGCTTGGCCACGACGCGTTCGAGGGATATCTCGCTCGCCGCCAGTTCTTCGGTGCAACCGTCGGGCGCTATGCCAACCGCATCGCCGGTGCGCGCTTTGTGCTCGATGGCGCCAAGGTGCAACTCGCGGCCAATAACGGGGCCAATGCGTTGCATGGTGGGCTGGAGGGCTTCGATCGCCGTAACTGGCGTATTGTCCGGATCGATAATGGAGATCATCCGGCCGTGACGCTTGCCTACACGAGCACTGATCGCGAAGAGGGGTATCCCGGCAGGCTGGATGTGGAGGTAACCTGGCGCCTTGCTGGGCCGATGGAGCTCCGGCTTGACATGACCGCACGGACCGATCGGCCTACCGTGGTCAATCTCACCAATCACAGCTTTTTCAATCTGTCCGGTGCGCGCTCGGGCCGGGACATTCTCGATCATCACCTGACCGTCGCGGCGGATCATTTCCTCGCTATTGATGCCGGCGCGATCCCGTTGCCGCAGCCGCCGAGCGCAGTGGAGGGTACGCCGTTCGACTTTCGTGACGGCTTCGAAATTGGCGCGCGGATCCGCAACGATCATCCGCAATTGCGCGTGGGGCGCGGCTACGATCATAATTTCTGTCTCGCGCCGCCAAGTGGCGAGCCTCGCTTCGCCGCGCGGCTCGCAGCGCCAATATCGGGCCGCGTGCTCGAACTGTTCACCAACCAGCCAGGCCTGCAGGTCTATTCCGGAAACTTCCTGGACGGCACCACCGCCGGAAAGGGCGGCCGTCTCTACCGCCAGTCCGACGCCATTTGCCTGGAGCCGCACGCCTGGCCTAATACGCCCAACCGGCCGGACTTCCCGACGGCGCGGCTTTCGCCGGGCGAGGTCTATCGCCACTCCACGCTGTATCGCTTCACGCATGCGATCCAAGGCGCAATCGGGACACAATCCGTGGTAGAGTTGCCCGGGGAGAGCGGGCGATGATTGGTGGTTGCAAGAAGGAAGAGGTGCCGACGACCGTTCTCTGCAGCGAGCGGTGCCATCTTGGCGAGGGGCCGACCTACGACATCGCCACCGATACCGCCTGGTGGTTCGATATCATCGGGCGCCGGCTGTTCGAGGCGCGGCTCGATACCGGGCGGACCACCATCCATTCCCTCGGCGTGATGGGCAGCGCGCTTGGGCGGATCGACGCGCATCGACAGTTGCTCGTCGCCGATGACGGCCTCTATATCCGCGATACCGCGGATGGACGGATGACGCTGTACCGCCCGCTGGAAGCCGACAATGCCGCGACGCGTTCGAACGATGCACGGGTGCACCCGTCCGGCACCTTCTGGATCGGCACCATGGGCCGCCAGGCTGAGCGCGGACTGGGCGCCATCTATGCGCTGCACGGCGGCGAGCTATCGCGCCTTTATGATCACATCACGATTCCCAACGCGATCTGCTTCTCGGCGGATGGAACCATCGGCTATTTCGCCGACACCGGGGAGAACGTGCTGTTCCGCGTCGAGCTCGATGCGGCGACCGGCCTGCCGCGCGGTGCGCCCGCCCCGTTGATCACCCGGCGAGGCGGCGGCGGCATCGACGGTGCGGTGGTCGATGCCGACGGGCTGATCTGGAACGCGCGCTGGGGTGGCGGCTGCGTTGACGTCTACAGTCCGCAAGGCGAGCATCTGCGCAGCCTCGGCGTTCCGGCACGGCAATCGAGTTGTCCCGCTTTTGTCGGCCAAGATTTTTCGCGCCTGCTCGTTACCTCGGCCTGGCAGGGGATGGGGGAGGACGCGAAACGCGCCGATCCTGATCATGGCCGCACCTTCCTGCTCGACGTTGCAGCGCGTGGCCGCCCTGAACCAGACGTCAAACTTGCAACGGCTTGATGGAGGAATACGAGGCGCGGCACAAACGCGGGAGCGACTGAGTTTCAAGAAACCGCAGCCAGCGGTCCGACAATCTAGGAATCACAGATCCTCGGTGTTCAAGGGAGAGAAGCATGATTAGTCTGAAAACCACATTGTCGGCCTTGGCGCTGGCAGCGACCATGGCCACGACGGCGGTGACCGGCGCGTTTGCGCAAAGCAAGGGGACCGTCGGCATCGCGATGCCAACCAAATCGTCGGCGCGTTGGATCGACGATGGCAACAACATCGTCAAGATCCTTAAAGAGCGCGGCTACGGCACCGACCTGCAATATGCCGAGGACGACATTCCGAACCAGCTCTCGCAGGTCGAGAATATGGTGACCAAGGGCGCCAAGGTGCTGGTGATCGCGGCGATCGACGGCACCACACTGTCCGACGTGTTGAAGCAAGCCAAGGCCAAGGGGATCAGCGTGATCGCTTATGACCGCTTGATCCGCGACACGCCAAATGTCGATTACTACGCCACCTTCGACAATTTCCAGGTCGGTGTGCTGCAGGCCCAATCGATCGAGCAGAAGCTGGGACTGAAGGAAGGCAAGGGCCCGTTCAACATCGAACTGTTTGGCGGCTCGCCGGACGACAACAACGCCTACTTCTTCTACAACGGCTCGATGTCAGTGCTGCAGTCCTATATCGATAGCGGCAAGCTGGTCATTGGCAGCGGTCAGAAGGGCATGGACAAGGTCTCGACCCTGCGCTGGGACGGCGCCACCGCCCAGGCGCGGATGGACAACCTCCTGAGCGCGTTCTACGGCCGCAAGCGGGTCGATGCAGTGCTCTCGCCCTATGACGGCCTTTCCATCGGCATTCTCTCGTCGCTGAAGGGCGTCGGCTACGGCAGCGGCAACATGCCGATGCCGATCGTCAGTGGCCAGGATGCCGAAGTGCCGTCGATCAAATCGATGCTGCGCGGCGAGCAATATTCGACCATCTTCAAGGACACCCGCGATCTCGCCCGCGTCACCGCCGACATGGTGGATGCGGCCCTCAGCGGCAAGGAAGTGACCGTCAACGACACCAAGACCTACAACAACGGCGTCAAGGTGGTGCCGTCCTATCTCCTGAAGCCCGTCGTCGTCGACAAGAGCAACTGGGAGAAGGTGCTGATCGACAGCGGCTACTACAAGAAATCGCAGATCGACTAAAGGGAGGGCGGCGCCGGTCATCGCCGGCGCCGCCACTTGCCTGCATCCGACCGCAGATAAGGACGTGATGGTGCGATGACCGCAATTCTCGAAATGCGCGGCGTAAGCAAGAGCTTTGCCGGCGTGCAGGCCCTGCGCGACGTCAACTTCACGGTAGAGGCGGGGCAGATCCATGCGCTGGTCGGCGAAAACGGCGCCGGCAAGTCGACCTTGATGAAGGTCCTCAGCGGCGTTTATCCCCATGGCGATTACGAAGGCAGCATCATATTCGACGGCGAGGAGCGGCGCTTTCGCGACGTCAATGATTCCGAGGCTCTCGGCATCATCATCATCCATCAGGAGCTGGCGCTGATTCCGCTGATGTCGATCGCGGAGAACATCTTCCTGTCGCATCCGCCCTCGCGGCTCGGCGTGATCGACCGCGACACGGTTTACCGCCGCACTCAGGAACTGCTGGCCCAGGTCGGCCTCACGGAGATGCCCGATACGCTGGTGACGGACCTCGGCGTCGGCAAGCAGCAACTGGTGGAGATCGCCAAGGCCTTGTCCAAGAGGGTGCGACTGCTGATCCTCGACGAGCCGACCGCCAGCCTGAACGAGAACGACAGCGCTGCATTGCTGGACCGTCTGCTTGCCTTCCGCGCCCAGGGCATCGCTTCGATCCTGATCTCGCATAAATTGTCGGAGGTAGCGCGCGTCGCCGACCGGATCACGGTGCTGCGCGACGGTCGCACCGTCGACAGCATCGACTGCCGGGTCGAGCCGGTGGAAGAGGACCGGATCATCAAAAGCATGGTCAATCGCGACCTGGCGCATCGCTTTCCGCAACGCACCGCCGCCATCGGCGCACCGGTCTTCGCGGTGCAGGACTGGACAGTGCATCACTCGCTGCACAGAGACCGCAGGGTTATCAAGAGCGTCGATTTCGAAGTCCGGCGCGGCGAGGTGGTCGGGATCGCCGGGCTGATGGGCGCCGGCCGTACCGAATTCGCCATGAGCCTGTTCGGCCGAGCCTGGGGCGAGCGGATCAGCGGGCGCATCTGGCTCGACGGAAGGGAGGTCAACCTGACGAGCGTGGCTGCGGCGATCGACGCCGGCCTTGCTTACGTCACCGAGGATCGCAAGCAGCTTGGCCTGATCCTGGATGCCGACGTCCGCAAGAACATCACGCTGGCGAGCCTGAGCCGGGTGGCGCGCCAGGGCAGGATCGATGACATGGCCGAGCTGCGTGTCGCGAGCGAATACCGCAACCGGATGCGGATTCGCTGTTCCGACGTCTATCAGGAGACCGGGCAGCTCTCCGGCGGCAATCAGCAGAAGGTCGTACTATCGAAATGGCTGATGACCGATCCGAAAGTATTAATCCTCGACGAGCCTACGCGCGGCATCGATGTCGGGGCAAAATACGAAATCTATTGTATCATCAACGAGCTTGCCGAGGCAGGCAAGGGCGTGGTGATGATCTCGTCGGAAATGCCGGAGCTGCTCGGGGTTTGCGACCGCATCTGCGTGATGAATGACGGCGCCTTCGTCGGAGAATTCGCCGCTGCGGAAGCCACCCAGGAAAGGATCATGCGCGCCATCATGCGCAACAAGGAAATGCACAAGAAGGTACTTCAGGGAGACTTGCGGCCATGACCGACAAGACGGTTGCGCTGCCCGGGCACGCCGGCTTCATCAAGAACAATTTGCGCAACTACGGCATGCTGCTGTCGCTGTTTGCGATCATGTTGTTTTTCCAGGTCATGACTGACGGCACGCTGCTGCAGCCGCTGAACCTGACCAATCTGGTGCTGCAGAACAGCTACATCGTGATCATGGCGCTCGGCATGCTCTTGATCATCGTCACCGGTCACATCGACCTGTCGGTCGGCTCGGTGGCGGGCTTTGTCGGCGCCGTCGCAGCCGTGCTGATGGTGCGCTATCACGTCGCCTATCCGCTGGCCTTCATCGCCTGCCTGCTGGTGGGCGCCCTGATCGGCGCCGCGCAGGGTTATTGGGTTGCCTACTTCAAGATCCCGTCCTTTATCGTGACGCTGGCCGGCATGCTGGTGTTCAAGGGGCTTGCGCTTGCCATCCTGGCGGGTCAGTCGGTCGGGCCATTTCCGCCGACCTTCCAGAAACTGTCCTCGGGCTTCATTCCCGAACTGTTTCCCGGCGCCGGCACGCTTTATCCGACGTCGCTGTTGATCGGCGCGGTATTGGCGGTGGCTCTGGTTTATACCAGTGCCAAGAGCCGGGCGCGGCAGGCCTCGCACGGCATCGAGGTCGAGCCGTTTGGTTTCTTCGTCGCCAAGAGCGCGGTGCTGTTCGCCGTGATCGTGTTCTTCGCCGGCCTGATCGCCTCGCATCGCGGCCTGCCCAATGTGCTGGTGATCATGACGGCGCTGATCGCGCTCTACGGCTTCGTCACCACCCGCACCGTGATCGGCCGCCACATCTATGCCATCGGCGGCAACGCCAGGGCCGCCAGCCTGTCCGGCATCAAGACCGAACGGCTGACGTTTTTAACCTTTGTCAATATGGGCGTGCTGGCGGCTCTCGCGGGTCTCGTATTTGCCGCGCGGCTCAATACCGCGACGCCGAAGGCCGGCGCCGGCTTCGAGCTCGACGTCATCGCGGCCTGTTTCATCGGCGGCGCGTCCGCCTATGGCGGCGTGGGCAAGGTCGGTGGCGCCGTGATCGGCGCCATGATCATGGGCGTCATGAACAACGGCATGTCCATCCTCGGCATCGGCATCGACTACCAGCAGGTGATCAAGGGCCTGGTGCTGCTCGGCGCCCGTCTGCCTGGACGTCTACAACCAGCGGAGATAGGGCGCTGCGGCTACGCAGCCGCAAGCTCCCGCTTCGCGAACTCGCTGGTCTTGAGACGCGCGACGAGTGCCGCCACTTCCTCGGTCTCGGCGGGCGTCAGGTCCGTCAGTGGCGAACGCACATGGCCGCTGTCACGGTCGATCACCCTCATCCCCGCCTTGATGATCGAGACAGCATAGCCGCGTTTGCGATTGCGGATCGCGATCAGGGGGAGGATGAAATCGCGCAACCCGGCCTGCACCGTCTCGCGGTCGCGGCGGCGCACGGCCGCGTAGAACTTGGTCGAGAACTCCGGGACGAAGTTGAATACCGCGGAGGAATAGGTGGTTACGCCCATTTCCAGATAAGGCAGTGCAAAAGTCTCGGCCGTCGGCAATCCACCGATATAGGTCAGCCGGTCGCCCATGCGCAGGTGGATGCGGGTCATCAGCTCGATGTCGCCGATACCATCTTTATAGCCGACCAGGTTGGGGCAGCGCTGGCACAGTCTCTCGAGCGTATCCTCGTTCAGGATCGCATTATCGCGGTTGTAGACGATGACACCGAGCTTGGTCGCGTTGCACACCGCTTCGATATGGGCCGCCAGTCCTTCCTGTTCGGAAAAGACCAGATAGGGCGGCAGCAGCAGCAAGCCGTCGGCGCCGGCCGCCTCTACCCCAACGGCAAGTTGCGTCGCCATCGCGGTGCCATGGCCGATCCCGGCGAGCACCGGCACGCGGCCCTTGGTCTCGTCCACAGCCGTTGCCACGACCTTCGCGACCTCGGCCGGGCTCAGCGAGAAGAATTCGCCGGTGCCGCCGGCGGCAAACAGACCCGCCACCTCATACCCGCACAGCCAGTCGAGATTGGAGCGGTAGCGGGTCTCGTTGAACGTGTTGTCGGGCCGAAATGGTGTGACGGGGAACGACAGCAGGCCATCGCCGATCCGGCTGGCCATCTCCTTGGGGGTCATCTTGCTCATGCTCTGATCCTTCAGCGGCTTACGCCGAAGGATTAATGCAAGATGCCCACGGACGGAGACCCAATCACTGTATCGATCGATCCATTGATTGCATCGAGCCGGGTTGGCCGGCAAGGTCTCGGGCAATGCCGGCAATGACGGGGAGAAGCGGATTGTCATTGTCGCTGCGCCGGACAAAGAACAGTTCGGCCGGCCGCTGCCACTGCATCAAGACGGGCCGCAGCACGACGCCGCTGAAGCGCAGGTTAGCCGCGGTCTCGGGGACCAACGCCACACCGACACCCGAATGCACCATGGCGAGGATCGAATGGATCTGCGCAAGATGCTGCGCGTAATTCGGCACTAGATTTGCGCGTGAGAACAGCTCGACCAGGAGATCGTGGAAATAGCGGGCTTCATAGGGCTCGTACATAATGAAGGGCTCGCTTGCGAGATCCTCCAGGCGTAGCTCCTCCGCCTGAGCCAGCGGATGGTCGCTCGGCAGTGCCGCGACCAGCGGTTCCGCCGTCACGCGGAAGGCGTCAAGACCACCGCGCGGTATCGGCGGGCGGAGCAAGCCGATATCGATCTCGCCGGAATCGAGCCGCTTGAGCTGATCGCTGGAGACCATTTCCTTCAGCGAGATCTCGATATCGGGAAGTTCACGCCGGCAGGCCGCGACCAGCGCCGGCACGTAACTGTAGGCGGATGTGGCCGTGAAGCCGATATTGATCGATCCGGCCTTGCCGCTTGCCATCCGCCGGGCCAGCACGGCCGCGCTTTCCGCGAGCTTGAGGAGGTGCCGCGCATCGACCAGAAAACGCTGCCCCGCCGGCGTCAGCCGGACGGCTCGGTTGCTGCGCTCCAGCAGTGTCACGTCAAGGACGCGTTCGAGAATCTGGATCTGACGGCTGAGCGGCGGCTGCGTCATGTTCAGTCGCAGCGCCGCGCGCCCGAAATGCAGTTCTTCCGCAACTGCAACGAAGCAGCGCAACTGGCTCAACTCAAACATGAAATCTGTATTTTCAACCTGAGACGAAGGGCCGGTGACCGGCCGGATGTCCGACTTCTACCGGCTGATGCGCGGACGATCCATCCAAAAAAGGTATCGACCTATCCGCAGACTAATTCATAGGCCACCCTGCCCATGACCTATCATTCCTCCCCAACGCTGCCTCGAAGGTCTGCAGCCTGCCGGCGAAAACGGCGGGATCGCGCTGAATTGCGCTTTGAAACGGAGGAACGACCGATGTCTATGCCATCTCGCGCCCGGGCGATTGCCGCCGCTGTCCTTACAGTGTGTGCCTTGGCGCCAAGCGGAGCCGGCGCTCAGAATTTTGAGCGGCCCGTGCGGCTGATCGTGCCGTTCGCCCCCGGCGGCACCTCGGATATTTTGGCGCGCCTGATCAGCCCAAAACTATCCGCCGCCATCGGTCAGTCGGTCGTGGTCGAGAACAAGCCGGGCGCAGCGGGCAATCTCGGGGCCGACGCCGTCGCCAAGGCGCAGCCCGACGGCCACACGCTGTTGCTGATGGATGTCGGATCGCTGGCAACGGCGCCCAGCCTGTTCTCCGATCTCACTTTCGATGTTCAGAAGGACCTTGCGCCCATTTCCATGGTGATGTTCGGCCCCTACGTCCTGGCCGTCCACGAATCGGTCCCGGCGAAGACGTCCAAGGAGCTGATCGAATACGCCAAGGCCAATCCGAACAAGCTCACCGTCGCCAATTCCGGCGTCGGCGGTGCCAATCATATCACCGCCGTGGTGATGGCGAAGGAACTCGGAATTCAGTGGAAGAATGTTCCCTACAAGGGCGGGGCCGCCGCCTCGCGCGCCGTCGTGTCCGGGGAGAGCGGCGTGATCATCAACGGCGCTGCGGCGACGATGCCTTTTGTAACAAACAAGCAGCTTGTCGGACTTGCTGTCACCGGCGAGCAGCGGATTGCCTCGGCTCCCGATCTGCCGACTTTCAAGGAGGCCGGCCTGCCCGGCGGCGACGCCGGGACCTGGCAGGGCATCCTGACCACGGGTGGCACGCCGCCCGCCATGGTCGCACGATTGAACGCCGAAATCCGCAAGATCCTGGAGCTGCCCGAGATTCAGCAGAAGATCGCCGAGCAGGGTGGCGTGGTGCGCGGCCAATCGCCGGAGGAATTCCGCAACTGGCTCAAGGACGCGACGACGCGCTGGGGCACGATCATTCGCGAGGCCGGCATCAAGGGCAGCTAAGGGCGGGCTGATGACGCGTTCCCGGACCGACCTGCAGGACCTACTGTTTGGCCTGTTCCTCGTGGCGGTGGCGACGGGTACGCTCGTCGCCACGCGCAATCTGACGGTCGGTCATGCCGCGGACATGGGCCCCGGCTACATGCCCCGCGTCGTCGCACTCGCGCTGATGGCGTTCGGCATCTTCTTTACTGGGCGTGGGCTCTGGCGCGCGGGTCGCGGCATCGCACCCGTTCAGTTGCGGCCGCTGCTGGCGATCCTGGCTTCTGTCGGCGTTTTCGCGCTGACGGCGGAGCGGTTGGGCCTTGCGATCGCCTCCGTCGCCGCCGTGATGCTCGCCAGCTTCGCCACGCGAGAAGGCCGGCTTGTCGAGACCGTGGCGTTTGCCATCGTGCTTTCGGGCGCCGCCGTTCTTCTGTTCGTCAAGTTGCTGGGCTTGCCGATCCCGATCTGGCCCCGCTAGGGCGGCACGCTTCGCAGGCAGACGCATATGGAACTCTTTGACAATCTGCTGATGGGGCTTTCGACGGCCCTTCAACTCAACAATTTGATTTTCTGCCTGATCGGCGTGGTCATCGGGACTGCGATCGGCGTGCTGCCCGGTATCGGTCCGATTCCAACGGTGGCGTTGCTGTTGCCCTTCACCTTCGGTCTGTCGCCTGCGAGCGCCATGATCATGCTGGCCGGCATCTTTTACGGCGCGCAATATGGCGGTTCGACCACCGCCATCCTGGTCAATGTGCCGGGCGAGACGTCGTCGGTCGTCACCTGTATCGACGGTCACGAGATGGCCAAGCAGGGCAGGGCCGGAACCGCGCTGGCCATTGCCGCGATTGCCTCGTTCTTTGCCGGCACGATGGCGACGATCGTGATCGCGGTACTCAGCGTGCCGTTGTCGGTGCTGGCGCTCAAATTCACCGCGGTTGAATATTTCAGTCTCCTCGTGCTCGGCCTGATTGCCGCGGTCGTGCTCGCGCATGGCTCGGTCGCCAAATCGCTGGCAATGGTGCTGCTGGGGCTGTTGCTCGGCCTCGTCGGGATCGATGTCTCCTCGGGCGTCGCGCGCATGACCTTCGGCATCGCCGCTCTATCGGATGGTCTTGATTTCGTGCCGATCGCGATGGGCCTGTTCGGGCTGGGTGAAATCATCGCCAATCTGGAAAGACCCGCCGAGCGCCGCGTCGTCAGCCAGTCGATCCGCAGCCTTATCCCGAGCTGGCAGGATTTGCGGGCGGCTTTTCCGGCCGTGGTGCGCGGCACGGCGCTGGGCTCTGTGCTGGGGGTGTTGCCCGGCGGCGGTGCCGCGCTTCCGCCGTTCTCCTCCTACGCGCTGGAGAAGAAGCTCGCCCGCGATCCCTCACGCTTCGGCAAGGGCGCCATCGAGGGCGTTGCCGGTCCGGAGGCCGCCAACAATGCCGGCGCCCAGACCAGCTTCATTCCGCTGCTGACGCTCGGCATTCCCGCCAACGCCCTGATGGCGCTGATGATCGGCGCGCTGATGATGCAGGGCATCCAGCCCGGCCCGCAGATCATGACCGAGCAGCCCAAGCTGGTTTGGGGCGTCATCGCCAGCATGTGGGTCGGCAACCTGATGCTGCTGATCATCAACCTGCCGCTCATCGGCCTGTGGGTCTCGATGCTGAAGATTCCCTACCGCCTGCTGTTTCCCGCCATCGTGCTGTTCTGCTGTATCGGCACCTACGGAATCGCCAACAGCCTGTTCAATGTCTGGCTGATGATGGGTTGCGCCTTGATCGGCTATTTCTTCATCAAGATCGGCGTCGAGCCGGCGCCGCTCCTGCTCGGCCTCGTGCTAGGTCCACAATTGGAAGAAAACTTCCGGCGCGCGATGTTGATCGCGGACGGCGATTTCACCGTCTTTCTGTCGCGGCCGATCAGCGCGGTCATCCTCGCAGTCGTCGCCGCCTTGTTGCTGGCAATGCTTTCGCCGGCAATTCTGAGAACGCGGAAAGAGGCGCTGGCGGAATGAGCGGTGTGGGCGTCAGTCGCGCAATTGCCAGCGACCGATGACCCGAAAGTGCGAATTCGGATTGTCCTGACGGCACAGCGCGATGGCGTCGATCGCGAGCGGGCCGATGCCGGTTGTTGAAAACCTGCTGCGTAGCATTGCCACAACCGGCTCGCGCCGTTCGGCGGGAAGCCGCCCCGTCAGCGTCATGTGGAAGCGAAATTCTTCGAAGACGTAAGGGTAGCCCCAGCGGTCGAGATAGTCGCGCTGCCGTGGCGTCAGCGCCTCCGGACTTCGCCGCGCGCGATCTTCCGGGCTGAGGGGAGCGCGGAACGGATCGAATGCCCTGGTCGCCTGGGCGGCAAGCAGGTCGAGATCTGCCGACGGTTCGGCGGGAATGACCGCAATGAAACCGCTGATCGAATCGACGACCGGTTGGATCACGGGCACTGGCCGGGCCAGATCGGCGAACAATTCGCATGCCGCAGCAAGCTGTGCCTCGGCCTTGCCGTCGGCCAGCGCTATCGGCGCCTTCAGCGTGGCGTGAAAGCCGTATTTGCGCGGATCGCGCGTCAGCTCGCGCCAGTCCGATGGGAGTCCGTCCGGAAAGGGCAGGTCTTCGCCGCTCAGGGCATCGTAGCCGAGCAGAGAGCCGCCTAACCGGTCGAGCGCGCTGCCGGGCGAGGCGGTATAATAGATTGCGTAACGGGGGTAATTTGCCATTGCGCCAGAATAGGGCCGCCTCACGCGGCTGCAACCGCCTTGCGTGGTGCTGTGGACGAATGGACGAGACGGTTCGCCTCCGTCAGATGTACGAGACGCCCCGCGGCAATGACTGCGACTACCCGCGGCCGCAGCGGCACTGTGTCATCGACGAGAAGGATGTCGGCACGCTGCCCCGCGGCGAGCGTGCCGCGATCGGTGAGGCCGGCGGCGCGTGCCGGTGCCGCCGAGATCAATTGCCATGCCGCGCCCAGCGGCAGAACGGCGTCGGTCGCAAGCCGGAATGCCGCCAATAGCGGCGCCGGATAATAATAGTCCGACGCAAGCACCGAACAGAGGCCCTTGGCGATCATGTCGGAGGCCCTGGTCCAGCCGGTATGGCTGCCGCCGCGCACCACATTGGGCGCGCCAAACACGATGAAGTCACCGGCCTCGGCAGCATCGCGTGCGGTTTCCTCGTTGACCGGAAATTCGGCGATTGCAACGCCCTGCGCACGAAAGGCCTGCCGCTTCGCCGGGCTCTCGTCATCATGCGAGAGCATCCGGACACCCGCCGCGCGCGCTGCCTGCGCCAGCTGGGTGATCGAAGCCGGCACGTCGTGGCCGCGGGAAACCACACGTTCCACCAGGCGATCGAACGCCTCATTGCTGAGGCCTGTGCGTTCGACCATTCGGCTGCGCTTTTGCGGCTTGGCGAGGCTGGCGACCGTCGAGTCCATATGGTCGTTGAAGGCGAACAGGTCGACGCGTCCTTCCGACAGCCAGTCGATGATTTCGCTTTCTGCGTCGAGATTGTAGGTCTCGTGACGCAAGTGGAAGCGAGTGTCGGCGGCGAGCTGCGGCCGCATCTGCTCGATCGCCTCCAGCAAGCGCCTGGCATTGTCGGCGCTGCGCAGGCGGGGCTCCCACGACCAGGTCGTGGCATGGTAGACGGTCGTGATCCCGTTGCTGATCGCCTGCCGGTCGCTGTCAACAAGCGCCACATCGATCGGGAAGTCGACCCCGGGGCGCGGCATCATCTGCCGCTCGAAGGCATCGCCATGCAGATCGACAATGCCCGGCAATACCAGGAGGCCATCGGCATTGACGCCGCCGATGCTGTGGTTGCTGTACGCAGCTACAGCTGCGATCTCGCGGCCAGCGATCCGCAATGAGGTTTCGACGATTTCGTGGCCGAGCAGGGCCCGGCCACCTTCGATGAACAGTTCGGTCACGATGCGGCGCTCTGGTTGAATGGACGGCGCGTAGCTGCTGCGGCAGCTTCGTACTTTTCGAGAAAGCCCTCTACATCGAGCTTGCGGAAATCGGGCAGGGCGTAGCGCAGCATCTCATGGCCCCAATCCCACCACGCGAGTTCCGCAAGCCGCCCGGCAATGGATTCCGGAAAGCGCCGCTTGATCGGCCGTGCCGGATTGCCTGCAACGATCGTATAGGCGGGGACATCCTTGGTCACGATGGCGCCGGCCGCGACCACCGCGCCGGTGCCGATCGAGCGGCCGGGCAGAATAACCGCGCCGTGGCCGATCCAGACGTCATGGCCGATATGGACGTGATGCTTGCGGCGCCAAGCAAAAAACTCGGCATCGTCGCTCTCGCCCGAAAAGTAGCTGCTGGCACGGTAGGTGAAATGCGCCTGCGAGGCCCGGTGCATCGGATGATTACCCGGGTTGATGCGTGTCATCGCCGCGATCGAACAGAATTTCCCGATCGTCGTGTAGGTGATCTGCGAGTCGTTCACGACGTAGGAATAATCGGCCATCGCGACTTCGAGCAGAATGGTCCGGGCGCCGACCTCGGTGTAGGCGCCAAGCTGGCAGTCGCGCACTGACGCGGTGGGGTCGACCAATGGTTCAGTGGAAAGCATCTTGCCGGCCATCGGTAACGTCCATCAACAATTGGGGGAAAGGGGCACCCGCTCGTCTTCGATGCGCTTGATGACAGGATCATGACGGACACATGACGCCAGCCGCTGCTGTGGACGAACGCCGCAGCGCAGCACTCGTGTCACACAACTGTAAGATCGAGCCGCTAGCGATGCTTCACGATCGGAATTCTGGAGCAGTGCATGCTGGTGGTAGAGGGTTTGACGTGCCGGTTTGGCACCAAGGCCGCGGTGGACAATGCGTCATTTTCGATCCAGCCCGGCAGCTTCGTCGGCGTGATCGGCCGCTCCGGCGCCGGCAAGTCGACGCTGCTGCGGATGATCAACCGCCTCGCCGAGCCTTCCGAGGGACGCATCCTGTTCGAAGGCGTCGACGTGACCGCGCTGCGCGGCAAGGATTTGCGGCAATGGCGCGCGCGCTCCGCGATGATCTTCCAGCAGTTCAATCTGGTCGGCCGGCTCGATGTCCTAACCAATGTACTGATGGGGCGGTTGGCTGAAATTCCGTCCTGGCGCTCGCTGACCCAGCTTTGGCCCGAAGAGGACAGGGCGCTGGCAATGTCGGCACTGGAGCAGTTCGATATGGCGGCGATCGCCGCCCAGCGCGCCGACCAGCTTTCCGGTGGTCAGCAGCAGCGCGTCGCGATCGCCCGCGCACTGGTGCAGGAGCCCGACATCATTCTCGCCGATGAGCCGATCGCCTCGCTTGATCCCCGCAACACGCGGATCGTGATGGACGCGCTGCTGCGCATCAACAAGCATTTCGGCATCACCGTGATCTGCAACCTGCATTCGCTCGACCTGGCGCGGACGTACTGCGACCGCCTGATCGGCATGGCGGCCGGGCGGGTGGTGTTCGACGGCGCGCCGGAGACGCTGACCGATCGCATCGCGCGCGAGCTCTATGACCTCGAAGCCAATGACGTCATGGGCATCGCGCCTGCGCCGGCGCCCGATGGAGTAGCCGTTCCGGAACTCGGCACCGCTGCTGCGGCCTGAAGCTGGCATCCGTTTCGACCGTCGATCCATGTGACCTCGAACTCGTAATAGGACCAGTTCATGATGTTCAATCGTCGGTTTGTTCTCGCCGCTGCGCTGGCCGCAATAGCTTCCGCGGCTTCGGCGCAGGAATGGAAAGCGAAGTATCCCGAATTGGTGATGGCGTTGGTGCCGGCCGAGAACGCAACCGGGGTTCTGGCGCGCGTTGGACCTTTTGCTGAGTATCTAACGAATGAACTCGGCGTGAAAGTCACGTTACGTGTCGCCAACGACTATACGGCGGTGATCGAGGGCCAGAAGACCCGGCAAATCCATATCGGCCAGTATGGGCCCGGCTCCTATGCGCGAGCCAACACCGTATCCGGCGGCAACGTTGTCCCGTTCGCGACCCTGCGCAGTTCGGGTGGCGTGATTGGATACTACTCCGTGATCTATGTGCGCGCCGACAGCCCATACAAATCCATCGATGATCTCAAAGGAAAGACGTTGGGGCTGGTCGATGTTGAATCGACCTCCGGTTCCAAAGCGCCGACTTTCTTTTTGGCCGACCAGGGCTTCCCAATCGAAAAGCATTTCAAGTTGGCTCAGCCAACCGGCAGCCACGAAAACGCTATCTTCGCGTTGGCGAACGGAACGGTCGACGCGGCGGCCAACTGGTGGAACGGCGAGGACGACTCGAATCTGGTCCGAATGCTCACCAAGGGCATGCTGAAGAAGCCCGACGGCACACCGATGACGAAGGCCGATTTCCGCGTCATCTGGAAATCACCGCTGCTGCCGGGGTCACCCTTTGCGCTGCTTGCTGACATGCCCGAGGACCTCAAGTCCGCGATCATTCAGGCCTTCCTGGCTGCGCCCAAAAAGAACAAGGCTGCCTTCGACGCATTGACCGACGGCAAGGTTGAGAATTTTGCGCGCGTCTCGAAGGAAGACTACGTCGAGTCGGTCAAGATGGACCTGTGGCTTGATGAGCAACGCAAACGCAAACCTACAAACTGATCTTGTTCGGGTCGTCGTCTTTCAGCTTGCGGCCATTTCAGAAAATCAGAGGAGAGAGAAATGTTGAACCGACGTGCATTGCTGTTGTTGGCGTCCGGCCTGGCTATCGTTGCAACGCCCGCCTTCGCCCAGTCGTGGAAAGAGAAGTACCCCGAACTGGTGATGGCGCTGGTCCCCGCGGAAAACGCGACCGGAACGCTTGAACGTTACACGCCCTTCGCAAATTAACCTTTCGAAGGAGTTGGGCGTGAAGGTTACGTTGCGCGTGGCAAGCGACTACACCGCGGTGATCGAGGGGCAGAAGAACAAGCAAATTCATATCGGCTTCTATGGGCCGGGCTCGTATGCGCGCGCAAATACCGTCTCGGGCGGCAAGGTCGTGCCGTTCGTGACGACAAAGAACAGCGATGGCTCGATCGGCTATTATTCGGTTATGTATGTCCGTGCTGACAGCAAGTACAAATCGATCGAGGATCTGAAAGGAACGACGCTGGGCTTCGTCGATGTCGAATCGACGTCCGGTTTCAAGGCGCCCAACTTCTTTCTGACGCAGCAGGGCTTCCCGATCGACAAGTATTTCAAGGTCGGGCAAACGACCGGAAGTCACGAAAACGCAGTGCTGGCACTCGCCGCCGGCACCGTGGATGCCGCCGTGAACTGGTGGAATTCGGAGGACGATTCGAACCTCACCCGCATGCTGAACAAGGGCATGGTGAAGAAAGCAGACGGATCGCCGATGACTAAGGCTGATTTCCGCATCGCATGGAAGTCGCCGCTCTTGCCCGGTTCACCGTTCGCATATCTTGCCGACATGCCGGAAGACTTGAAAAAGGCAATCGCCAAGGCGTTCGTCGAGGCGCCCCAGAAAGATAAGGATGCATTCGCAAAGCTTTCGGATGGCAAGGATTTGGGTTTCGTAGAGGTGACTGCCAAGGACTACGAAGAGTCGGTCAAGATGAACCTTTGGCTTGATGAGCAGCGCAAGAAAAAGGCTTCATAGCTCGAAACCATCGTATTCGTAGCGGATCGGAGGCGTTCGCCACCGATCCGCGAAAATCGTTTCATCCTCAGGGCGCATCGCCCGGAAGAGTTAGCTCGTTGAGCAGTCATCTTTATCGCATTTCGGAGCCACGAGCCGCGGTGCTCCTGCAGCAATATGCTGCGGCAACGGCTGCGAAGCGCCGCCGCTCCTGGCTCCTTGCAATTGCGGTCGCGCTCTGTGCGGCGCTTGCCGCCTGGGGTGGCGAGGTCAATCTGCACAAATTCGCGGAAGGGCTGCCAAGATTTTGGAGCTACCTTTACGATATTCTGCCGAAGCTGCGGCCCGCCAATCTCACCACTGACCTCGCAGAGTGGTTCTGGAACTGGGACGGCTGGCTCGCGCTATTGGGCGAGACGCTTCTGGTCGCCTATGTCGGCACGTTCCTCGGTGCGGGAATCGGATTCTGTCTTTGTTTTTTCGCGAGCGCCAACCTCGTCAAGAGTGTGGTCGCACGGACGCTGGTGCGGCGCTCGCTTGAATTTTGTCGAACCGTTCCCGACATCGTGTTTGCGCTGTTGTTTGTATATGCGCTGGGCCTCGGCCCGGTGCCAGGCGTCCTGGCGATTGCGATCCATACCGTCGGCGCACTAGGCAAGCAGTTTGCCGAGGTCGTCGAGAATATCGACATGAACCCGATCGACGGCGTCAAGGCGGGAGGCGCGAACTGGTTTGAACAGATTCGCTTCGCGGTCCTGCCGCAGGTGTTGTCGAATTTCGTGAGCTATACGCTGTTGCGCTTCGAGATCAATGTGCGCGGGGCCTCTGTCATGGGGTTTGTCGGCGCCGGCGGTATTGGCAAGGAGTTGCTGAGCTCGATTCGACAATTCTACTATTCCGATGTCAGCGCGATCCTGTTGATGATCATTGTAACCGTTTTTGCAATCGATCTCTTGACCGAGCGTCTGCGCTTCCGTCTCATTGGCATGGAAGGGCGTGCGTGATGTCGAACCTTTCAAGCCTCACCGAGACCGATCGCACCCGCCTTGTCCAGGCCTATCCGGAGATCTTCAGGCCATCGCTTCTCAAACGAATGCAGACCCTGTCAGTGGTTGCTGCGCTCGTCGGGCTGTTCATCTTCGGCATGATATGGCTCGGCTTCTCGTTCGAAAAGCTGGCGACCGGGATCGGCCGCCTTGGTGTGATCGTCGGCCTGATGTTTCCGCCGAACCCCGGTAGCCTGCTTCACCTCTATCTGAAGGGCCTGGCGGAAACGCTTGCCATCGCCTTTCTGGGAACCCTCCTGGCGGCGATTGTTGCCTATCCCGTGGCATTCGTTGCGGCCCGGAATGTCGTCGGCCAACGCATCATTCATTTTCTTTCACGTCGTGCGCTCGACACGATCCGCGGTGTCGACACGCTGATCTGGGCGCTCATCTTCATCAATGTGGTGGGGCTCGGTCCCTTTGCCGGGATCCTGGCGATCGCCATGTCTGATCTCGGAACCTTCGGCAAACTGTTCTCCGAGGCGATCGAAACGGCTGACACCAAACCCGTCGACGGTATAACTGCGGCCGGCGCGTCGAGCCTTCACAAGATTCGATTTGGCATCGTCCCTCAGGTGCTTCCGGTGATCCTGAGCCAGGTGCTTTATTACTTCGAGTCAAATACGCGTTCCGCGACGGTGATCGGCATCGTTGGGGCAGGCGGGATTGGTCTTTATCTTTCCAACGAGATCAGCCAGCAGAACTGGGATCGCGTTGCTTTTCTGATCATCATGATCCTGATCACTGTGGCGATCATTGACGCCATTTCATCGCGTCTCCGCTTCGCGATCATCGGGCGGCGCGCCGTCGGGTAACTCCTTAGCTGTTCTCTACCAGAAACTCGACACGCTCCGCGGCGAAGCGCGCGCGTTTGGTTACCAGCGGTTTGCCGTCGGTATCGACATCGGTACTGTCGACCACGAGAACGGGACGCCCGAGCGCGAGATCGAGCCTTGCCGCGTCGGTGGCGTCCACAATCCCGGCGGTGACGCGGGTTGAGGCGCGACGGTAATCGCGAACGCCGTAATGCGCCAGCAGTTTGGTCATTGAGCGTGCGTTGGCGAAGACCGCTCCGGCGCCCGGGAAGCGATCGGCGGAAAGCCAATTGGTGCTGACGCAGATCGGCGTGCGGTCAGCGAGCCGCACCGATTCGATCCGGATCAGGGGCGCACCGGTCTTCAGTCCAAGCTCACGGGCCAGTTCGCGCGTCGCGGGCTCTTCGGAGGCATCTATCAATTGGCCGCGCGGCTCGCGGCCGCCGGCGCCGACGATTTCGGAAAATCGCGTCCGCGAGCGCAAGGGATAGGCGAGGCGTTGCGCCTCGACATAGGTGCCGCTGCCGCGTTCGGCGCGCACCAGGCCGCGTTCGGCAAGCGCAGCCAGAGCACGCCGCACGGTGTGGCGGTTGACCCGATAGGTATCGGCGATCTCGATCTCGCCCGGCAGCTTTTCGCCCGCAGCAAAGCGGCCGTCGGCAATGCCGCGCTCGATACCGTCGGCAACCTGCCGCCACAAGGCGACGCCGGAACTCTCCTGCAGGCTCATGGCGTGGTGATACCAGAAATTATCCGTTTGTCACGAAACAGTCATAGCGTTCCGCTATCAAGTTGTCTATTATCATAGACAACTTGATTCAGGCAAGGTTGCTCATGGGATTGACCGGGCGGAACAGCAGAGAAGCGCAGCGCAAGGCCGCGATGGCGGTGCTGGCGCATTCCGAGGCTGGCGACATTGCGGGCCATCTCGCGGCGATCGCGGTACCCGCGCACGAAAACCTGCGCGAGCCTGAGAATGGCCTCGTGATGGTGCGCGGCCGCATCGGCGGCGACGGTGCGCCGTTCAATCTCGGCGAGGCCACGGTGTCGCGCGCGGCGGTGCGTCTTGCGACCGGCGAGATCGGCTTCGGCTACGTGCTCGGCCGCGACAGGCAGAAGGCGCAGATGGTCGCGCTATGCGATGCCATGGTGCAGTCGACGGCGCTTTCGGGTGAAGTCGAGACCAAGGTGATCGGGCCTTTGCGCGCTGCCATGATCGCCGATCGCAACCGCAAGGCGGCAGAGGCTGCGGCGACGCGGGTCGATTTCTACACCATGGTGCGCGGCGAGGGGTGATGCGATGACGACGGTTGCAGAATTGCCCGCAGGCTTTGCCGACAAGGTGTTGTCGGCGCAGTCGACCTTCCGCTCCGTGATGGATGCGATGGCGCGTCCCGGCAGCGTGCAACGGGTCACGGCGGCTGTCGGCGCGCCGGCCGGGATGATGCGCGGCGCGGCGGCGATCGCGCTGACGTTGTTCGATCACGATACGCCGATCTGGCTCGATGCCGCGATGTCGGCCACGCCTGATGTGGCGAAGTGGCTCAAGTTCCATACCAGCGCGCCGGTGGTCGCGGATTCATCGATCGCCAGCTTCGCCCTGGTCGGCGACGCCAAGAACCTGCCGGCGCTCGATCGCTTCGCGTTCGGCAGCAACGAATATCCTGACAGGTCGACGACGCTGATCTTGCAGGCCGAGAGCCTGACGCAGGGACCCACCTTCGAGATGAGGGGGTCGGGCATCGACGGTACAGCGCTGCTGCAGGCGATGCTCCAGCCGCGCGACCTCTTTCAGCGGCTCACCATCAACGAAGCCCTGTTCCCGCGCGGCATCGATGTCGTGCTGGTCCATGACGACTTGATTGTCGCGATCCCCCGAACCACGCGGCTGGTCGCAAGCGGAGCGTAGCCCATGTATGTAGCCGTCAAAGGAGGCGAACGCGCCATTGAGAACGCCCACCGCCTGCTGGCGCATGAGCGGCGTGGCGACCGTGATGTGCCCGAACTCTCGCTGGAGCAAATTGCCGAGCAGCTCTCGCTCGGTGTCGACCGCGTCATGACCGAAGGCTCGCTCTACGACCGCGAGCTGGCGGCACTCGCCATCAAGCAGGCGCGCGGCGATCTGATCGAGGCGATCTTCCTGGTCCGCGCCTTCCGCGCCACGCTGCCTCGTTTTGGCGCGACCGAGCCGGTCAACACCGGCGAGATGCAGGTCCGCCGGCGTGTCTCCTCGACGTTCAAGGATATTCCGGGTGGCCAGATCCTGGGGCCGACTTTCGACTATACCCACCGCTTGCTGGACCCGCAGCTTGCGGACGGCTTTGTGCCGGAGCAGCCGGCGACGTCGGAGGTAACGCAGGCGGCAACGCCGCGCGTCACCGACATTCTCGGTCGTGATGGCTTGATCGAACCTTCGCCGGCAGCGGATGCCGACGCGCCGGTCGGCGATCTCACGCGCGAGCCGCTCAGCTTTCCGGCCGACCGCGATCTGCGGCTGCAAAATCTTGCGCGTGCCGACGAGGGGTTCCTGCTGGCGCTCGGCTATTCTTCACAGCGCGGCTATGGCCGCAACCATCCCTTTGCCGGCGAAATCCGCTTCGGCGAGGTGGAGGTGGAATTCTTCGCCGAGGATGCGGGCTTTGCCGTCCCGCTCGGCTCAATTGAGCTGACCGAGTGCCAGATGGTCAACCAGTTCAAGGGATCGGCGACGGAAGCGCCGTGCTTTACGCGCGGCTATGGTCTGGCCTTCGGGCAAAGCGAGCGCAAGACCATGTCGATGGCGTTGGTTGATCGCAGCCTGCGTGCCCGCGAGCTGGGCGAGGAAGTGATCGCTCCGGCCCAGGACGAGGAATTCGTGATGTCGCACTCGGACAATGTTCAGGCGACCGGCTTCGTCGAGCATCTCAAGTTGCCGCATTACGTCGACTTTCAGTCCGAGCTCGGTCTGTTGCGCAAGCTGCGCAAGGAGTTCGCCGAGGCCAATGAGGCGCCGGACATGCAGGAGGCCGCGGAATGAACGCGCCAGCTTACAATTTCGCCTATCTCGACGAACAAACAAAGCGGATGATCCGCCGCGCGATCCTGAAGGCGATCGCTATTCCCGGCTATCAGGTGCCGTTCGCCAGCCGCGAGATGCCAATGCCCTATGGCTGGGGCACCGGCGGCGTGCAGGTGACGGCGGCGATCCTCGGGCCCGACGACGTGCTGAAGGTGATCGACCAGGGTTCGGACGACACCACCAACGCGATCTCGATCCGGAAATTCTTCGGCAAGACCGCGGGCGTCGCAACGACGACCGCTACGTCGGATGCCACCGTCATCCAGACCCGGCACCGGATTCCCGAAGCGCCGCTGCATGCCGGGCAGGTGCTGGTCTATCAGGTGCCGATCCCCGAGCCGCTGCGGTTCCTGGAGCCGCGCGAGACCGAGACGCGGCGCATGCATGCGCTAGGCGAATATGGCCTGATGCACGTCAAGCTGTACGAAGATATCGCGCGCTTCGGCCATATCGCGACCTCCTACGCCTATCCGGTGAAGGTAAATGCGCGCTATGTGATGGATCCGTCGCCGACGCCGAAATTCGACAATCCGAAGATGGACAATTGCCCAGCGCTGCAACTGTTCGGCGCAGGGCGCGAAAAGCGCATCTACGCGATCCCGCCTCACACGGACGTGGTATCGCTCGACTTCGAGGATCACCCGTTCGCGCGCTACCGGTTCGACGCGCCTTGCGCGCTGTGCGGCGCCGGCGATTCCTATCTCGACGAGATCGTCACCGACGATAAGGGCGGCCGGATGTTCGTCTGCTCGGATACCGATTATTGCGAGTCTCGCCAGTTGGCCGGCCATCGCGGCAGCGAGAGCGCGGCGCCGCACAAGGAGAGGGCGCATGGCTGAGCCGCAAGACCCCATGCAAGACGACCAGCCGCTGTTGGTCGCCGAACATCTCGGCAAGAATTACGGCCGGTTGATCGCCTGCCGCGACGTATCCTTTGCGCTCTATCCCGGCGAGGTGCTGGCTATCGTCGGCGAGTCCGGCTCGGGCAAGTCTACGCTGCTGCAACTATTGTCCGCGCAGCTCGCGCCGAGCGCCGGGCGGGTGTCATACCGGATGCGGGATGGCGTGTTGCGCGATCTCGGCAGCCTCGGCGAGGCCGAGCGCCGCTTCTTGTTCCGTACGGATTGGGGCTATGTGCACCAGGACGCCGCGCAGGGCCTGCGGATGGCGGTCTCGGCCGGCGCCAATGTCGGCGAAAGGCTGATGGCGGTGGGCCGGAATCATTACGGCCGCATCCGCGATACCGCGTCGTCCTGGCTGGAGCGCGTCGAGATCGATACAGCGCGTATCGACGACGCGCCGCGCACCTATTCCGGCGGCATGCGGCAGCGGTTGCAGATCGCGCGCAATCTGGTCACCGAACCGCGGCTGGTGTTCATGGACGAGCCGACCGGCGGGCTCGACGTGTCGGTGCAGGCGCGGCTACTCGATCTGATGCGCAATCTCGTCAGCGAGCTCGGCCTTGCCGCCATCGTCGTCACCCATGACCTCGCCGTGGCGCGGCTGTTGTCGCACCGCGTGATGGTGATGAAGGGGGGGCGCGTCATCGAAACCGGCCTGACCGACCAGGTGCTCGACGACCCCCGCGAGCCCTATACCCAATTGCTCGTTTCCTCGATTTTGCCGGCATGAGCACGCCAATGACTGCGATGATCGACATCACCAGCGCCGAAAAGACTTTTACCATGCATCTGCAGGGCGGCGTCGAGCTGCCCGTGGTGCGCGGCGTCTCGTTTCAGGTCGAGCCGGGCGAATGCGTGGTGCTGTCGGGCCCTTCCGGCGCCGGCAAATCCTCGATCCTGAAAATGATCTTTGGAAATTACCGCTGTGATGGCGGCCGGATCGGCATCCGGCATCAGGGCACGGTGATCGACCTTGCCACGGCCGAGCCGCGGCAGGTGCTTAGCGTGCGCCGCTCGACAATCGGCTATGTCAGCCAGTTCTTGCGGGCGGTGCCGCGGGTCGCTACCATCGATGTGGTGGCGGAGCCGCTGATTGCGAACGGAATTGCACGCGCGGAAGCCCGCGAGAAGGCGGGCGCGCTGCTGCGCCGCCTCAACATTCCCGAGCGCCTGTGGGCGCTGCCGCCATCGACGTTCTCCGGTGGCGAGCAGCAGCGCGTCAATATCGCGCGTGGCTTCATTTCCGAGCTGCCGATTCTGCTGCTGGACGAGCCGACCGCCTCGCTCGATGCGGCCAATCGCGCCGTTGTCGTTGAGTTGATTGAACAGAAGAAGCGACAGCGCGTCGCGATGGTGGCGATCGTCCATGACGATGAAATTCGCCATCTGATCGCCGACCGCATCGTCGACGTGACATCGTTTGCCGCCGCGGCATGAAGGAAGATGTGAGATGACTTCGAAGCACGAAACCATCCTCGGCAACGCCCGCCTTGTACTGGCCGATCGTGTGATCGAGCACGGCTGGGTCACTTTCGCAGATGGCCGTATTGCCGAATACGGCGAGGGCACTGCGCCGTCCGGCAGCGAGGACGCTGGCGGCGACCTGATCATGCCAGGCCTGATCGAGCTCCACACCGACCATCTCGAAATGCACTATGTGCCGCGCCCAAAGGTGTTCTGGGATCCGATCGCGGCGGTGGTTTCCTACGACGGACAGTTGGCAACCTCGGGCATCACCACGGTTCTGGATTCGCTCCGGGTCTGGCGCGAGGACGGCGCCGAGGAGGTTGACGGCAGGGCAGGCGTACTGGCGGAGGCGATCACATCCGCGCGCGAGGCGAACCTGCTGCGTGCCGACCACTTCCTGCACCTGCGCTGCGAAATCCCGATGCCCAGCGTGGTCGAGGAGGCCAGGGAGCTGATCGATCGGCCAGACGTGCGGCTGATGTCGCTGATGGACCACACGCCGGGCCAACGCCAGTTTCGCGACGAGGTCAAGCTCCGCGATTATTACCGCGGCAAGGGCGGCGGCAAGACCGACGCCGAGCTCGATACACTGTTCGAGAAGCGCTTTGCCTATCAGAAGGCCTATGCCGCGACCAATCTGCGCGAAATCGTGGCGCTTGCGCATCGATATGAAATCCCGCTCGCCAGCCACGACGACACGACCGAGGAAAATGTCGCCGATGCGATCCAGGATCGCGTTTCGGTCGCCGAGTTTCCGACCACGATGGAAGCCGCGCGCGGCCTGCATCAGGCCGGCATCGGCATCCTGATGGGCGCGCCGAACGTGGTCCGCGGCGGTTCGCATTCCGGCAACATCGCCGCCATCGATCTCGCCCGCGAGGGACTGTTGGACATCCTGTCGTCCGACTACATCCCTTCGAGTCTTTTGATGGCAGCCCTGCAATTGCCGCAGCATGTGCCGGCGATTGATCTGGCCTCCGCCGTCCGCACCGTCACCAAGACACCAGCCGAGGCCGTCGGCCTTGCGGACCGTGGCGAGATCGCAGCCGGCAAGCGGGCCGATGTCATCCGGGTGCATGTCGCCCGCAACATTCCGGTGGTGCGCAGCGTCTGGCGGGAAGGGCGGCGCGTGGCATGACGGAAACCTTGACAACCACAGCGCCAGGCCAGGCCGTCGCAATCGGGCCGGGCCGTATGATCCTGGTGGTTGGCCCAAGCGGCGCCGGCAAAGACACGCTGCTCGGCCTCGCCAAGGCCACCTGCGCCGATGACAGCAAAATTGTGTTTCCACGCCGCGTGATTACGCGCGAGGCGTCGGCGTCGGAAGAAAACGAACAGGTCAGCGCCGGAACGTTCCGGGAGGCGCTGGCGCGTGGCGAATACGCCATGCATTGGGAAGCCCACGGTCATTGCTACGCACTGTCGCGCGCGATCGACGACGAAATCCGCGCCGGGCGAACCATCGTTGCCAACGTATCGCGCACCGTGATCGGCGCGATACGCCGTGCCTATGCCGACGTGGTGGTGGTCTCGATCACGGCCCCGCCAAACGTTTTGGCCGAGCGGCTGGCGATGCGGCGGCGGAGCAGCGACGGCAGGCTCGAAGCCCGCTTGGGTCGCACGGTGGAGGATGCGGCGGCCGCGCCCGACGTCACCATCGTCAACACCGGCAGCGCCGAATACCATGCCCGCCAGCTCGTCCGCGTCATCAAGGGCGAGAAATGGGACGATCGACGGGAGAGCTAAAGTGACTGTTATCGCTACCATCGAGCAGCTCGAGGCCATCTACGGCTTTCCCAACGATGCCTCGACGGTCAAAGTCGCTGACCGCGTCACGCCAGCCTATCGGGCGTTGATGGACAAATCGCCGTTCGCAGCGCTCGCGACCTGCGGACCGGAGGGGCTGGACTGCTCGCCGCGCGGCGACCTGCCGGGCTTCGTTCGCATCCACGATGAGAAAACGCTGATGATGCCGGATCGCCGCGGCAACAACCGTTGCGATTCGCTGCGTAATATCGTGCGCGATCCGCGGGTGGCGCTCCTGTTTCTCATCCCCGGCTCCGGCAGCACGCTGCGCATCAACGGTCGCGCACACGTCTCCGCCGATCCGGAACTGCTCGCGTCGTTCAAGATGGAAGGCAAGGCGCCGCGCACCGTCATCGTCATGACGGTCGAGGAGGTTTACTTCCAGTGCGCGCGCGCCATCGTGCGTTCCGATCTCTGGAATCCCGACAAGCGCGTCGACCCGAGAAGCTTGCCGACGCCCGGCCAGATCCTTGCCGGAATGAGCGACAACGCCGTCGGTGGCGAGAAATACGATCGGGAATGGCCGGAGCGCGCGCGGCAGACGATGTGGTGAGGGCGCTGATCGTCGCCGCTGATCATCCTGCCGGAACATGCGGGCAGGTCATGGATCGCGGCTTGCTGCCGCGCTTGTCGATGGGCACGTTGCAATTGTCGATCCGTTGCTCGTCCATCCACTTTTTTCCTAGGCGCTCTTTTCCGGTCAGCGGTGACCCGTCAGCGGGCAGGGCGGTTTCCGCATTCGGTGCGGTTTGGCCAGGCTGCCTTTCCTGCGCAAACACCCCCGATGCCAAGCACAGCGCGAAAAGAAAACTGATCAACCCTCGGTGAATCGGTTCCATCGGATTGTCCTCACTAGTAACGCACGCGTCAGATTAAACGTGTCGATATTAGCATAGCCACCCGGAACCTGCGGACAGCGGGTCGGTTGCCTCTCATCGTGTTGCGCGCGCTTCACAAGAAAAGGAAGGAGAGACAGATGAAAATGAAACGGCTCATTCTTGCTGGTTGCTCGATCCTGGTCTTGAGCACCGGCGCAGCACTTGCGGGTCCTTGCGAGACGGGACGCGCGGCCAACCTGAAGGATGCTGGCTCCGGACCGGCCAAGATGGGCGACAGCCAGACAACCGGTATGGCCGGCAGCACCGATCAACATCCGCCGACCGATAAGATGAATCGAGCGGCGGGAGACACTGCTGCATCTTCACAAGATACGCAGCGGCAGATGCAAGGCGAACCGACGGCGGCACAGCAGGCTGAAGGCGCCAAGGGCGACAAGGTCACAGAGGCAGATAAGGACTGCTGAAGATACGTATCGACACTGGTCGTCATACTGCTTCGGCAGACAAGCGCGGATGCGTAATAGAAGGTCGTTCGAACTGTGATTGGACGAACCCTCGCGGTGCATGCGTCGATTCCGCGCCCCTCATCCGCAGGATTTGTCCAAGAGGGAAGTAGGCTTGCCCAAGAGCGAACTTCTTCCTTCGGAGATCGTGCGCTTAGTGCGACCTTCGACCTTCCGTACTTGCGCTCTGTCCACCGTGACCCTAGTTTTCGTCCCGGCACGAACGTCGTGTCAGCACTGCTTGGGAGGACCCTGATGAGTTGGAAGACTCCGAAGATCGTGGAAGTGTCGGTGGGCATGGAAATCAACATGTACGCCTGCGCGGCGCGTAAATAGAGCGTCGAAGCGGTCCGCCCGGCTCCGGCAACAGCCTGTTGCTGCGGGCCGGGCAGGCTGTTCAAGTCCTCCATTGCACCACGAGTGAGCCCGCGGATCCTGCCAAAGCCAGCGGGATCTCCTGTAGGCTGCCGATGGTGCGCCGATCCAGTCCAGTTTCTGTGCCGCTCCACCTGCATTCCGTGTCTTCCCATGGCTCGCGAATGGTCGCCGCATCATGCTAGGGTATGACCGGTCGGCACCGCCGGGAATCACCTGTTCAACCCCATGACCCGCTGAATGCGAATGTCTATGCGTGCAAGGACCTTCCAGGCGGCGGTCGTGTTCTTTGCTGCGCTGCTGCCGGCTTGTGGCTATGCCGAGGGCATCGACACCGAGCATCTGTTCGGCTTTATGATCGGCACCAATGTCGGCAATGTCGGCGAACGGGAGTTTCAGAGCGAGACGACCGGGCGCTTCGGCAGGAACGGGGGTACTTATCGGGCGGTTGGCCAGGAGTTTGAACTGGAATTTGTGCCGGTCCGGAATTTTCGAATCGAGGTGGGAAGCACGTTTGCGTCGCATCTGATCAGTGGCGTGCCGGGCATTGACGACCAGCGCCGGCTGTCATGGCAGGGCGGGTCGATCGATTTGCGCTACCGCTTTCTCGATCGGGAAACGGCACCATTCGGAGTTACGTTCGCGACGGAAGCGCACGCGCATCGTGTCGAGGAGACGACCGCTGAAGCGGTCCGGAGTTTCGGGACTGAATTCAGGCTGGCGTTCGATCGCGAGCTCGTACCGAATCGCGTCGTCGCCGCGTTCAACCTGATCTACGAACCAGAGTGGACACGATTGATCGGCAGTGGCGCGATGGAGCGGGAGTCCACCGCCGGCACGGCGCTTGGGGTCATGGCGCAGTTGTATCCCGGTTTCTTGCTAGGCGGAGAGGCGCGTTACCTGCGAAAATATGAGGGGATCAGTCTGGACAAACTTGCAGGGCAGGCGTTGTTTGTTGGTCCGACCGCATATTTCCAGTTGTCGAAAAGCTCGCGGCTGACCGCGAGCTGGAGCTTGCAAGCGTGGGGGCGTCCGGCGGGGTCGACTGCCGGCCTTGATCTCGTCAATTTCGAACGTCACCAGGCGCGGCTGGTATTTGGCGTCAACTTTTAGGGCTGGCGGCTGCGCGCACGGCCCGAGTTCCGACTTTTTCACGGGGTAGTGAAACGTCAGGCCGCCCATTGCGTAGCTCTTTGCGTTATCTGTTCGGGAACAATGCAAGGGATATCAGAAATGACTCCGATAGATTTGGTCGTGACCGTCTGTGCGGTGCTCTCGCCCACCACTTGCGAGGAAACCCATTTGGTCTTTTCTTCAAATACTTCGTTGCAGCAATGTGCCATGACTGCGCAGCCCTACATCGCGCAGTGGATTGGCGAACACCCGAAATGGACCGCGGTCAAGTGGCACTGCGAATATCCAGGCACCAACCGAAAGGCATCCGGCGACGCCGTGTGGTCGGCAGGCTGAATGGTCGTCCAGTGGCGGCTATCTGTTACAGTCCTTTAAATCCTTGTCCGCGATCGAAAACACGGCGTCAGCCTTGATTTCGACGTCGCGAACGAAGCAGTGCCTTGAGCCGCGATAGCCGACCTTGGCATCATAACGTCCAGGCTCGACGCCCGTGATGCGCAGGCGTTCGTCGTGGTCGACCTCCTTGTCCCTGTCGTTCAGGGTGAGGTTGGGACCCCAATCGTTCTTGCCGGGCGGGGAAAGCTGAAACTCGGAAATGGTCGCCGTCGTAAGATTCCACAACCGGATGCCTTTTCCCTGCGCGGCCACCTCGTTGGCGCTCGTTGACAGCAGTGCCACCAAAGCCAGTATCCATCGCATCGGTCATCCTTTCGTCGCGGGGCTCCTGGAGCCGTCATTGCCTGATCAGACGGTCTCGATTTTTGATTTTATCGAAGTTTCTTGCCCGATCGAGACCGATCGGGGCGATCAACCGGGCCGTATCGAGATCGGCACCGTCGAAATCGGTATCGACGACGGTGATGCCGGTCAGGTCGGCTCCGCCCAGTTGGGCACTCTTGAGAGAAGCGCCGGTGAGGTCGCCGCTCTTCAGCACCGCAAATTCGAGATCGACGCGAGACAGATCGGCGCCGCGCGCGTTCAGACGTTCCAGATTGGCCGATTTCAGCACCGCGCGCATCAAACCCATCGATTGGTTGCGCATGTCGGCACCGAGATTTGCGCCCGCGATCGAAGCGCCAACGAGGCTCGCACCGGTGAGATCGGCAGCGACGCGTGCTCCCGAAAGATCGGCGCCGTCGAGACGGGCGCGAGCCATCTGCGAAGCGAAGAGATTTGCGCCCTTCAGGCTTGCTCCGGTCAGGTCGGCTTCGACTAGCCATGCCTGGTCGAGGATTGCCCCGTCGAGTCTGGCGCCGGCGAGCTTTGTCTTGTTGAGCCGGGCCGCGCGGAAAGTTGCGCCGGACAGGTTGAGTCCCGACAGGTCGAGGCCGGATAATCTCTTCCCGGTGAAATCGGCGGGCGCGGCGATGGTCGCTGCGGCGAGCGCGGCCTCGACCTCTCCGCGGGTCAATTCGGCCGAGACCATATCGGGCGACGACAGGTCAACATGACGCATCATGTCCTGGGCCGTTGCCGTCATCGCCACAAGAGCAAGACCGAGCGCTGCAGTTCCGATCGAGCGTTTCATCGTCAACCCCAACCGATCACGCATCCTAGCACCGGCCTAAGGTACTGCCTATGACCCATCCTGCTTGGTGGGACAGCCATCGATCCGCCGCATGATTTCCGATTTGATTGCCGCGATCTCGACCTCTCCGCGTGCGCTTCGCGGCGTGCGGATAGGCAGGTCCGCGAGAACCCGGGCCGGGCGCGGCGACAGCAGGATCACGCGATCGCCGAGACGAACCGCATCGTCTACGTCATGGGTGACCAGCAGCGTTATCACGGAGCGACCGTCCATCAACATGGCGATCTCATCGCGCAGGCGGCTCGCAAGGGCGGCATCTAGCGAGGCGAGCGGTTCGTCGAGAATGAGCAACTCCGGCTCGACGGCGAACGCGCGGGCAAGCGCAACGCGCCGCGCGAGGCCGAGCGATAACTCGCCGGGAAAATGGTTGCGATGTGCCTTCAGCTCCAGAATTTCGAAGAGTGCTGAAAGCTTTGGTTCATCGGCAAGAGGCGCGGCAAGTCGCACATTTTCCTCGACCGACCGCCACGGCAATAGCCGCGGCTCCTGGAATACGAAGCCGATCCGCGCGCCGGCGGGTCGCGAGACGCGCCCTTGAAAGTCGGGGTCGAGGCCGGCGAGGATCCGAAGCATCGTACTCTTGCCGCAGCCGGATGGGCCGACCAATACACCAACCTCTCCTGCATTAAGCGCAAAGGCGACGCCAGCGATCACGTCGTGCTGTTCGCCCGCCGCGCTCTTGAACGTCTTGCTGGCGATTTCGACCTCAAGCCGCACGGGGACGCCACCGGGATGACCGGGCCTCAAATGGCTGCACCAACAAGGTTTCAATGAGGAGCACGACCGCGGCGAAGCTCAGCGAGTAGGCAAGCAACAAAGGAATGTCGAATAGCTGGAACGCCACGCCAATCTCGAAACCAACACCGTTCGGACGTCCAAGCAATTCCGCAACTAGTACGATCTTCCAGACCAGGGAAAGTCCTGATCGTGCCGCGGCTGCGATGTAGGGCGACAGTTGCGGCAAAATGACGTGTCGAAACCTGCTCCAGCGGGGCAACGCGAACACCGTCGCCATTTCGTCGAGCGCCGCGTCGAGGGCACGCGTGCCCTCACGTAGCGTCACGACGGCGGTCGGGAGCTTGTTGATGGCGATTGCCGCAATTGCAGCGACTTCAGTCAATCCGGCCCAGATATAGGCGAGCACGATGACCACGAGCGCCGGCAGATTGAGCAGCAGGATCAGCCAGGGGTCGCCAAGCCGATCGGCAAGCCGTACCCGGCCCATCAGGTATCCGATGGCCGCGCCCAGCGCCATCGCCAGCGTGAAGGCGAGCGTAACGCGCGCTAATGTCGCGCCAAGATGAAAGAACAGGTTGCCCGACCTGGCTTCCGCGATCATGGCCGTGAGCACGGCGGGCGGAGGTGGCAGCTTCGCGTCACCGGCAAACAGCGAGGCGATCCACCAGATTGCGACGAACACGGCGAATGACAGCAGGCGTGCCACCTCAATCTCCCGGGATCGCGTGATAGAATGTTCCGGCATCCAGTTCAGGCGCTGGCCCGACAAGTTCGCGACCGCCGATTTCAGCCAGCACGCGGTAGAGAATGCGTGCGTCGGCTTCCTCGTCGGCGATCGGGCGACGCGGAATTCCCTCTCGATAGCGATCACGATAGGCGCGCAACGTTGCGGCGTCGGGAGCGCCGGTCAGTGGCGCAATTTTCTCCCACTCGGCATCCGAGGTCGACAGAATCTCCTTCGCCGCCCGGGTCATGGCGATGAAGCGGGCAATTTTATCCTGGTTTGCGTTCGCCCATTTTTCGTCGAAGACGTAGCCGAGCATCGCGGTGCGGCCTTTGGCGCCCAGTTTCGGCAGCAGGTCCTCGATGCCGGCGATGCGGCGGAAGCCCTTTGCTTCCAGTGCCGCACAGAAATTCCAGTAGTTCACGGTCGCATCCATTTCGCCGCTGAGCGTCTTGGCTGCCAGCAGCGGCGGCGCGCCGTAAGCGATTGTCGCGTCCGACTTCAGGTCGATGCCGCCCTGTTTCAACCATGCCAAAAGCAATAGCCAGTTCTTGTCGATCGGCCCGCCCGCGACGGCAAGCCTGCGGCCCTTAAGATCGGCCAAGGTCTGGATCGGTGATGAGGCAGGGACCACCACGGCGCCGAGCGCGCTCGAATAGGGATAGAATGTCAGTTTGGCGCCAAGCCCGCGTTCGCGCGACACCCAAAGCCAGTCGGTGACCACAATGTCGGCATTCCCGGCGCGAAGCGCAATCTTGCCCGCCTCGGGGCTCGCCAGTTCGAGAACCTGGACCGAAAGGTTGGCCTGCTTGTCGAGGCCGTGCGCGCGGATCACTGCAAGTTCCCAGGCGAATGTTCCGGTCTTCTGCACCGCAACGCGTAAAGCCTCGGCGCTGCAGCACGTGCCGAGCGAGACCAAGACAATCGTAGCAAGCAGCGTGCGAACAAAATGCGTCATGGTGCCGTGAGCCGTATCCTTGAACGTCTGCTTTTCAGCGGGCCAGTCATAGCATAGCTTCCACGGTTAACAGCGGGAGGAAGACTATGACGCTTGTCGGATGGGTACGACGTATTGTCGCCACGTTGACAGCGCTGATGACGATTGCGGTGGTCGCGCACGCCCAGGACATCAATGATTATCCGACGTCGGCGCGCGTCGAATATGTTTTCGGGTGCCTCAAGGCGAATGGCGAGACGCGGCAGGCGATCGAGCAATGTTCCTGTTCGGTCGACGTCGTGGCTTCACTCTTGCCCTACGAGCGCTATGTCACGGCCGAAACCGTGCTCAGCATGTCGCAGGTCCGGAGCGATCTGGGCGGCCCGTTCCGCACCTCCGAACAAGCGGCGAGCGCACTCAACGATCTTAGGCGAGCGCAGGCCGAAGCGGAGGTGCGCTGCTTCTGAAGGCGGACCGCCGTTTCGAAAGCGCGTCCAGGGGCAGAGTAGCATCCGTGTCCCGGACGCGGTGCAGCGCGACAGCGCTGCTCCGCAGAGCCGGGACCTATTGCCGACATTACGCTCTGCTGACATGGGCCCCGGCTCTGCAGCGCATCACTCCGTGCTGCGCTGCGTCCGGGGCACGAGAGAAATGGCCGACGCCTGACAGTCGAATCAAGTCCCCGAATCATCCACCTTCCATTCGCGCTGGAAGACGTGCCCCTCGGTGTCCTTTGCCTCGGCGCGGAAACGTTTCGCGCGATTGGAGACGTAGGTGAACCTGATATTGGGGTCTTCTGAAATGGAAATGCCGCCTTCCATCGTCAACACCAGGCTGTCGTCCTGCCAGAGCCGCAGTTCATTGACGAAGAAAGCCGGGACATACAGGTGCGTGACCTGGTCCATCTGCAAGCCGGAATTGTTGGGATGGCCGATCATGATCTGGGCTTCGCGCGCGCCACTGGCCGGGCTTTCGCCGGCCTTCGCGAACTGCCGATAGCGCATCTGGCCCAGCCTCGCCTTGGCCTCGTCGGCGTTTTTGGCGGCAGGCGCCGAACAACCGCCGGAGGCCTTCACATAGGTTTTAGTCATGTAAAGTTTGCCGTCGCTGAGTTCGGCCACCGCATGGACATCGGTGTAATTGTTGACGCGGACGCGGGTGGCGATTTCCGAGACGTTGGCGTCCGGTCCAAGCTGGAACTTCGCCGCCATCGGCGCGGGATTTTGGTCGATGACCAGCGTAATGCTCAGCACCTGCCGGCTATCGCCGGGCGAGAGCTTCGTTCGCAAGGTGACCGGGACGATTGCGGCATCCTCGGCACGCGACGGCATTTCGATGCCGATCACGTCACTGCCGTCGTTCATCGGACGATTGTTGAAGATGTCCTGCACCAGGCCGGGCCAGAGGTCGCTCGTCTCTGCCGCGAGCGCCATCGGTGCGCCGCAGAGTAGCAAGCCAACGACGCCGAAGAGGCGGAACAGATATCCGGACATGGTCACGACCTTCACGCCGATGGAAGCAACGCGCGCAATATAGGGCAATGCGCGCGCTATTCCCATTCAATTTCCGAGAATGCTGCGGTTGCGTTGCGGGCGTTGAAGTCGTCGAACAATTCCCACCGGGATCGCTCGGAGCTTGCTGCAGTACCCGCCGCTGCCCCTATCGGTTGGCCGCGGGCGATGAGCCCGCGTATATCTGAGGCCAGCGTTTCGAGATAACGACGCTGGTCGGCGAGGGCGGCCGGCCATCCGCTCACGGGACCGTGACCGGGAACCACGCGCTCCGCGGGCAAGGCGCCGAGCTCACGGATGACGGCCAGCCAGCCGCCGATGCTGCCGTCCAGCACGGGCGTGTGGGCGAGAAACACGAGGTCTCCCGCGAACAGGGTTCCGGTCTTTTCATCAAGCACGGTGAGATCGCAATCGCTGTGCGCGGCAGGCCATGCCCGCACGGCAAGAGTTCGTCCGCCGAGATCGAGCTGGAGCGTGCCACTGACGAGCAGCGTCGGCGGCACGATGCGTATTTCGTCGATCAATTGATCGCCCATCGTGCGGCGAAATGCGTCGAGATAGAATTGACCGCGCGCCGCCAGCGCGCGCGGCAGGTTCGCGTGGCCGACAAACGTCGTTCCGTCCTGCACGAAAGCGCCGTTACCGAAGATGTGATCGGGGTGGCCGTGCGTATTGATGACGTAGCGTATCGGCTTGTCGGTCCGGGCGCGAATCGCCGCCAGCAATTGCCGTCCCTCGCGAAGGCTGCCGCCGGTATCGATCACCGCGACGGCATCCTGGCCAACGATGAACCCGACATTGGCGATCGCGCCCGCGTTCTCGCGCGTCATCTGCGCGGTTTGGCCGTTGTGTACGAGTACGCCATCCGCAATGGAGTTGACGGGCAGCTCCTGTTGCTGCGCGAAAGAAGCTGTGATCGTCGCGATCATCGCGAGCGCGGCAAGGATCCATGCGGGATGAGCCATAATTCGGCCTTCGTCTCTCCACGAAGCGCAGCCGGCAATTCAACGTTTCATTGCGGCTGCGTTTGCATCGCAGCACGGGCGGCGAGTTCGCCAGGATTATTCCTGTTGCGCGCCCCAATTGACAAGCATAGCATTTTTGCTTGTCTGCGGCTTCAACGGAACTTCGTTCGTCGAGGTGGCCGATATCTTTTGCGAGTTGGCAACAATAGCGAGCCGGAAGTGCTGCAGCTTTCGATGACATGTGCCGGACACAAGCGCTGGCTGGCGATTTCAACCTTGGTGGTGCTCGCGGCGTTTTTCGGGCGCGATGTTGCGTGCGCGCAGATCAAGGAAGGCGGCGATCTGTCGATTGAGCTCGTCGATCCCAAGGTGCTGCGCGTCTGCTCCGACCCGCACAATTTGCCGTTTTCCAACGACAAGGGCGAGGGATTCGAGAACAAGCTCGCCGAACTGTTCGCCGAGAAGCTGAACAAGAAGCTGGACTACATGTACTTCCCGCAGGCGACGGGTTTCGTCCGGATGACGCTTGGCGCCCATCGTTGCGATGTCATCATGGGCTTCCCCCAGGGAGATGACCTGGTCCAGGGCACCAATCCCTATTACCGCACCGCCTACGCGCTGGTTGCTAAGAAGGGCGGCGGCCTCGACGAAGTGACAACGCTGGAAGACGAGCGTCTCAAGGGCAAGCATATCGGCATCGTGGCCGGAACACCGCCTGCCACGAATATGGCGGTTAACGGCCTGATGGCGAATGCCAAGCCGTATCAGTTGATGGTCGATACCCGTTTGGATTCGTCAGCGGAGGCCATGATAGCCGACCTAAAGTCCGGTAAGATCGACGCCGGCATTCTCTGGGGGCCGATGGCGGGCTTCTATGCGAAGAAGGCGGACCCGCCGCTCCATGTCACGCCCCTCGTGAAGGAAAAGACAGGCCCTCGATTGGCGTACCGTATCGGCATGGGAGTGCGGGCGGCCGACCAGAACTGGAAGCGGCAGCTCAATCGCCTGATCCAGGAAAACCAGCCGGCCGTCAACAAGATACTGCTGGACTTCGGCGTTCCCTTGCTCGACGAGAATGACCGACCGATCGGCGCGGAGACGGCAACCAAAACGCCATGAGAGAAGCGCTCGCAGGCCTGATCCTTGCGGCATTCCCATTCATCGTCTCGACCCTCGCGCAGGAGAGGCCTCCCGAGCCCGACGGGTATCGCATGGAGGACTACCGTACGCCGGTTCCCGCGACCCTTGCCGGTGTGCGCGTGCTGACCACCGCAGAGGCCGAGGCGATCTGGCGCGCCAAGGCCGGCGCATTCATCGACGTGATGCCTCGCGCGCCGAAGCCGCAAAATCTTCCCGAAGGCACCATCTGGCGCGACAAGCCGCGGCTCAACATTCCCGGTAGCGTGTGGCTGCCAGACACCGGCTACGGAAAGCTCGCGGCTGTAACGGAAGACTATCTGCAGCGCGGGCTTGTCCGCGCGACAGCAGGCAACAATGCTGCGCTGGTGGTGGTCTACTGCCTTGCCGATTGCTGGATGTCATGGAACGCGGCCAAGCGCATCCTCACTTACGGCTATTCCAACGTGGCATGGTACCCTGACGGAACCGATGGCTGGGAACGGGCCGGTCTGGCGCTGGTGGAGTCGCAACCTGAGCCGCGGACAGGCGAGGAGATCGCATCGCCGCGTTAGCGACTATTCGATCTCCTGCTGAATCGTCCGTCCGAGCGCGAACAGCCGCTGGTCGATCGCCGTCGGCACCTCGCAGACGAATTTGATGACGTTCCGCCGGTCTTCGAAGATGCGCGTCTGCCAGACAAGCTGATTGCCGAGTTCGTCGATCTTCGCCTGGTTGGGCGGCGTTTCGCCCTGCAGCGCCTGCAAGGCCAGCGTGTCGGTGCGGATTTTATCCGCTGCCTCGCGCTGCTTGCGGGTGACACGCTCCAGCCCGTTCATAACCTGGGAGCGTTGGGCATTGAGGGATTCAAACAGGCCGGCAAACAGCAGTTTCCCGCTTGCGGTCTTGTCGGCTGCACTGTTCAGATACTCCGCGATTGCCTTTTGCGCCTCCTCGAGGGGGGTCCGCCTTGCCGCGAGTTTTGCAATCAGCGCGCTGACCTTGGCATCGTCCTTCCACTTGCTGGAGACGTCGTCGAGTGGCGGGCCTGCCCACACCGCGGCGACGGAGATCTCGGGTACCTTGGCCTGCGTGCACGGCCAGTCCGGATAGCGTGGATCGGCGGCATGGCCGTACCCGCTCATGGCCGCAACGGCAAGTACGGAGATCGCGGTCCGGTATCTCATGTCTCGCCTCCGGCCGGCCCGCGGCGGATCATGCCGCGCGATGGATCGTAGGCGAGGATGGCGCCGATCATGAAGGCGATCGTACAGCCTCCGACGACCGCAAGCGCGATCCAGTTCATTTGCCCATACAGCGCAAAACGTATCAGCTCCACCGCATGCGTGAACGGATTGAACAAGCAGACATAGTAGAGCATCGGGCTGCTCTCCAGGATGCGCCATAGCGGATAAAGCGCCGAGGAAGCAAAGAACATCGGAAAGATGACAAAGTTCATCACGCCCGCAAAGTTCTCGAGCTGCTTGATGCCGGACGAGATCAGCATCCCCAACGCGCCGAGCATCAGGCCTGAGAGGACCAGCGCCGGCAGCACCGTAAGATAGCCGGTCGGGGGCGCTGAGATATCCCAAAACCAGGCGATCAGCAGGAAGGCATAGACCTGAAGCAGCGAAACCGCGGTTCCCGCCAGAAGCTTGCAGGACAATAGGAACCATCGCGGCAGCGGGCTCACCAGCAAGGTCCGCATATTGCCCATTTCGCGGTCGTAGACCATGGAAAGCGAGGACTGCATGCCGTTGAAGAGCTGAATCATCGCCATCAGCCCGGGCGCGATATAGACCTCGTAAAGAATGTAGGTCTCATATGGGGGGATGATGGAGAGGCCGAGCACCTGACGAAAGCCGGCGGCGAAGATGAACAGCCACACCAGGGGGCGCACGAGCGCGGAGATGAAGCGTTCGCGCTGGTGCAGGAAGCGAAGCGCCTCGCGCCACACGATGCCGTTCAGGCAGATCAGATATTCGGCCGCCGAGAAGCCGCGCTGGATTGGCGTCATGGCTGCCGATGTCATGACGTTGAACTCCCGCTCTGAGCGGTGGAGCCGGTCAGCCGCATGAACGCCGTGTTGATATCGCTGCCGCCCGCATCGGCGATGACCTGCGCCACTTTGCCATGGGCCAATACGCGGCCCTGATGCAGCACGACGAGATCGTCGTTCGAACTGATCTCGTCGAACAGATGCGTCGCCCAAAGAACGCTTATTCCGTGTTCGGCAACGAGCTGCCGAACGTGGTTGAGGATGTCGGCGCGCGCCTTGACGTCGAGGCCGACGGTTGCCTCGTCGAGCAGGAGCAGGCGCGGGCGATGTAGCAGCGCCCGCGCGATTTCCAATCGTCGCATCTGGCCGCCGGAGAGATCGCGCACCTTGCTGCTGGCGCGATCGGCAAGGCCGATGCGCGCCAGCACCTCACCGCTGCGCGCGCGGGCATCGCGCCTGCCGATGCCGTGCAAGGCGGCGTGATAAAGCAGATTCTGCGTCACCGAGAGGTCGAGATCGAGCGTGCGGGGCTGAAACACCACGCCGAGCAGCCGCAAGGCTTCGCCGGGTGCCTGCGCGACGTCATGGCCGAAGATCCCGATACGCCCGTGCTGGATTCCGAACAGCCGCGTGATCAGCGAGAACAGGGTGCTCTTGCCGGCGCCGTTCAGGCCGAGCAATGCGGTGAAACTTGCCGGGGCGACGGAAAAGCCGATCTCGATCAGCGCGCGCCGGGTGCCATAGGCATGGCTGACGCCTTCGATCGACAGCGCAGGCATCTCCACGGCATTGGGCCGGGGAGGGAAATCTTGCGTGCTCTGACCGGCGGAAAAGGCGTCAGTGGCCGTCATGGTTGTGCAATCGTCATACCCCAGGGCAGTTCGCCGACCTGGATCGTCTTGATGACTTTCTGGGCTGCGACGTCGATCACCGAGACGTCATTCGACACGCCGTTGGTGGTCAGCAGATATTTCTCGTCGGGCGTGAATGCCATGTGCCAGACACGCTGGCCCACCAGCAGATATTTGGTGACCTTGTGGCTGACGGCATCGACGACGGCTACGCGATTGGCCGGGCCGAGTGCGACGAAAGCGGTCTTGCCGTCCTTGGTCATGCCGATGCCGACCGGCTGGATGGCTTCGCTTCGCAGGCCGGGAATTTCGAATGAAATCTTCTTCGTCACCTCCCGCTTGGCCGGGTCGATCACCGAAACGGTGCCGCCGATCTCGGACGACACCCATACTTCGGAATTGTCACGCTTGAACTCGGCGAAGCGCGGGCGCGCATCGACCAGAACGTTGGCGACGATCTCGCGCGTCGTGGTGTCGATGAAATGCGCCATGTTGGTCGTCTCGGACGTATTGATCAGGATTTTGCCGTCCGGGCTGATGGCCATGCCTTCCGGCTCGACGCCGACCTGGATCTCGCCGAGACGGGCGCGCTTCTCGACGTCGATGATGGTTACCGTGTTGTCGTTTTCGTTAGCGACGTAAAGGATCTTGCCGTCTGCATCCAAGGCGAACAGCTCGGGGTCCGGGCCGGAGGGCAGGGAATCGACGACCTCCTGCTTCGCGACGTCGATGACCTGAATGCTGTCATCGTCGCCGACCGCGACGAACACAAACTTGCCGTCCCTGGTGAACTCGATGCCGCGTGGCCGCTGGCCGACCTTGATAGTCTTGATGACGGTCCAACTGTTCGTATCGATCACCGATACAGTGTTGCTCTTCTCGTTGGACACATAGGCGATGAAGGCCGATGCGGGCGTCGCCGCCGCGAGCCATGCAGCCACCCCGAAAAGCAGGCAATGACGCCACATATGCAATCCATCCTCCTTCAATTCAGCTTGCATTTGGTTTCCGGTCGATCGGCGCCAAGCGTGTCGAGCTCCGACACCTGATGCAGGAAACCCTCCTGCGGCGAAACCGAGACCACCATGCGTCCATCGACCAGCAGAATCGGCTGGCGAAGCTGCAAATTCCAGTCCCGCAGCGTCAACCGCCGGCCTTTGAACGCAGCAACGGAAAAGTCTTTCCCTCTAAGAAAATCCGACACCGCCTTTGGGTCGCCGGACTTCGTGCGCGACGCAGCTTCGCCGATCATGCGTGCTGCCGTCCAGGCCTGCATGTCCAATGCGGTCATGTGTCGCGAGTTCAGTTTGGCAAATCGGTTCTGAATCTGGATCGCGCCCCACTGATCCTGCGCGGCGTGCCAGCTGGTCGGAACGAGACCCGCCGAGCCGGCAACCGGGCGCGGATCCCAGGTGCGGTAGGGCAGGTAGGACGCGAACACCTCGCTTTCGTCGGCTGCCACGAGGACGTCATAGGCCGGTGCTTGCTGGGTGAATACCGGAATTTGCCGCTGGATCAGGGTGACGCCACTGTCTGTGCGGCGCGCGCCGCCCGTGTCTTCAAAGGTTCGCTCCTGAACGATCTTGGCGCCAAAGCGCGTGGCCGCGCGCCGCAGTGCGTCGGCGTAGAGCTTGTCCTGGTCATGCGAGCCGACCACGAGCAACCAGCGCTTCCATTGCTTCCACACCAGATATTGCGCGAGCGCATCCGCAAGCATCGAGCGAGTGGGCGCGACATGAATCACGTTGCCGCGGCAATCCTGCTCGCGCAGGCGATCGTCGATCGCTCCGGCGTTCAATAGCAACGTCCCACGTTCGCGAAGCGCGTTGGCGGCCTTCAGCAGGTCATCCGCCGGAAGGTCGGCAATGATGAAGCCGGTGCGCTCGGCAAGCGCCGCCGCCGCCTTCGCGACGTCCTCGTCGTCCTTGAGACGGACCTCTTCCAGCGTGAACCGCTGATTGAGGAACTTGCCCGTGGTGTTGTTGTCCTCGATGGCAAGGCGTGCGCCGGCAAGCCCGTCGTTCTCCGCCGGCAGTTCGACGAGGGACAATTTCGCCTTGATGCCGGCGCGGCCAAGATAGCCGACGCCGATCTCGATAGGGGCGGCAGCGAGCACGGAGGTAGCTGCAATGCTCAAGCCGATCGCAGCGACCAGGCATCGGATCATGGCTTCTCCCTGACAGGTCTTCTCGACTTGGTATGGAAGACCTTTAGTTTGAACCATGACCGAATTGTATGGGCTTGCAACTCAATTCTGTTGCGCCGACTTCGCGTCGTTTCAGCCCTTCATGCGCGCGGCGTGCCAACGCAGATGATCGGCCATGAATGAGGAGATGAAGTAGTAGCTGTGGTCGTAGCCGGGCTGTCGGCGCAAGGTGAGGGGGATTTTGGCTCTCTCGCAGGTGCCTTGCAGCAGCTCCGGGCGGAGCTGTTCGGTCAGAAACTGGTCGGCATCGCCATAGTCGACCAGCAGATCGGGTAATCTGGCGCCGTCCTCGATCAGGGCTACCGCATCGTGCTTGCGCCATGCTTGCCGGTCGCTGCCGAGATAGCCGCCGAGCGCCTTGATGCCCCATGGCACCTGCGAGGGAGCGACAATCGGCGCAAAGGCACTGGCAGCGCGGTAGCGGCCGGGATGGCGCAGCGCGATCGTCAGTGCGCCGTGCCCGCCCATGGAATGGCCAAGAATGGATTGCCGGCTTGCGTCGACAGGAAAGTTTTCGGCGACCAGTTTGGGCAGTTCCTCCGTGATATAGCTCCACATGCGGTAATTGCGGGCGAACGGCTCCTGCGTCGCATCGACATAGAAGCCGGCGCCAAGCCCGAAATCGTAGGCATTGGCAGGATCGCCCGGCACGTCTTCGCCACGCGGACTGGTGTCGGGCGCGACGAAGACCAGGCCGAGTTCGGCGCAGGCGCTGCGGAATTCACCCTTTTCCGTCACGTTGGCGTGGGTGCAGGTCAGGCCTGAGAGATACCAGACGACCGGCAGCCTGGTGCCGGCGGCGTGCGGGGGCACATACACCGAGAAGGTCATGTCGGTTCGCGTTTCGCGGCTGGCGTGCCGGTAGACGCCTTGCGTTCCGCCATATGCCTTGTTCAGTGAAACTGTCTGCATGCTCATAGCCTTGCTACTCCGGCGCCGTGCGGCACGCTTACGCCAATGCCACTTTCGATTGCCAGCCGTACCAGTTCTGCGGAAGTTCGCACGCCGAGCTTTTGGCGCATGATCGAGGATGTGTTGGCAACTGTTTTGTACGAGGAATGAACCAGCCACGCGATCTCGGAAAGACTCTTGCCCGCGCTGAGCAGGCGCAGGATCTCCATCTCCCGCGAGGTGAGTTTTGCAAGCGGGCTGCGAGCGAAAGCGGGTCCGGCGAATGCGATGCTTCGCGCGATCGCGGAGGGCAGATACACTCCGCCCTTGCCGACTTCACGGATGGCCTCGACCAGATCCTGCGGGTCGCCCGTCTTCGCGACATAGCCCTTGGCGCCTATCTCGATGGCGCGTGCGGCGAAGACCGGATCGTCGTTCATGCTGAACATGATGATTCGTGCCGACGCAGTGCGCGCAAGAATGCGCCGCGCCAGTTCAAACCCCGAGACGGTCGGAAGGTTGATATCGATCACGCAGATGTCGGGGCGTTCGGCGACAAATACGCGTTCGCCGCTCTCCGCGTCGGCGGCCTCCAGCAGCACGACCTCCGGTTCGTCCGCAAATACGGTGCGGCAGCCCGAAGCAACGATGGGGTGATCGTCGACGATCAGTACTCGCATGGCATCGATCCCCGATATCTGCTTCGGTCGCGTTGCTGCATCGCGTCAGGCTGCGCTGGTCTCGGCGCAAGGCCTATCATGCAACGCCGACAGGATTGCTGTACGCTTCAATCTGATCGTCGGTTTTTCGACTGTCAACGGTCCTCTCGACGAGGAACAGATTGCGACGCGATTGGGGCAGACGTCATGTGGCAGAAATTATCGTTGCGCGGGCGGATCAATTTGCTGCTGGCGCTGGGGCTCACGCTTGGCCTGGCCATCAATATCGCGCGGCTGGTGGTCGAAGCGGCGCCCCGTGTCCGGGCCGAAGATCAAAGCGTCATCCGGCTGGCACGCGAATTCGTGGAGACGATCGTTCCCGGCCTGAACGAGGCGGCAGATCCGGAGGCACGGCTGAACCAGATCGTCCACGACCTCAGCAGGCTCCGTCACGTCAGTATCACGCGGCAGGGCGATGCAAGCGTGGCCGAGCGCTCGGCCGATGGCGGCGACGAACGATCGCCGCCGGCATGGTTTATCGCGCTTGTGCATCCCGAAACGACGACCGTAAGCGTACCGATCACGATCCACGGAAAGCCGCAGTCGCTCCTGATCACCTCGCATCCGAACGACGAAATGGCCGAAATCTGGGACGGAATCGTCACCCAGCTAGCGGTTAGTTCCGCGCTCGCCATCGCGCTCTTTCTGGTTACGATAGTCGTGGTTGGCCGCGCGTTGGCGCCGCTGCAGGCGCTTTCGCAGACCATGGCAAATATCGAGGCCGGGCACTATGGATCACGCGTCGAGCCCGGCGGCACGCCCGAGCTGGCGGCGATCTGTGCCAAGCTGAACCACCTCGCGGGCGCCCTTGGCGAAGCCATCGAGGACAAGCGGCGGCTCGCCGAGCGCACAGTCTCGCTGCAGGATATGGAACGCAAGGAAATTGCGCGCGAGCTGCATGATGAGTTTGGGCCCTATCTCTTTACGCTGCGTGCCCACGCCGGCGCGCTGATGCGGCTAGCGGAAGACGGGCGCGCGCCGAGCGCGGATGCGTTACGCAAGCATGGCACCGCAATCATGGAGCAGATCAACGCGCTCCAGCAATTCAACCGCAGGATACTGGAAAAGCTGCGGCCTGTTGGACTTGCAGAGCTTGGACTTCGCGAGGCACTCGGCGTGCTCTTGCGTTTGTGGCGTGAGTCCCGTCCCGACGTTGCCATTGAGGCGAACATTGCCTGCGCGCCGGGCGAGACCGGAGAAGTCGCGGACTTGACGATCTATCGTACCGTCCAGGAAGCCCTGACGAACGCCTTCCGCCACGCTGAGGCGACCGCCGTCAGCGTCACGGTGGAACACGCTGCAGGAATGCATGGAAGTCGCGTCTGCGCCTTGGTGCGCGTCAGCGACAACGGCCGCGGTTTGGCGCCGGATCACAAGCTCGGTTTCGGCTTGATCGGCATGCGCGAGAGAATACTGGCGCTGGGCGGTACGCTGAATGTCGTCTCCGGCAACGGGGGCCTCACGGTAGAGGCGGTCGTTCCCCACGGATTGCAGTGAGGCGGCGAAGCGATGGGCGGGAATTTTTCCCGGTTTCTTCGGGAATGAGGACATTTAGGAGGCCCGACCTTTTGCGGCTAGCGCGTGTCGATGTCTTCTCACTAGTATCGTCCGCATCGAACCGGCATCGCCAATGTGCCGGAATGCAGTGGGGTGGGGACATGGGCGTACGCGTACTGGTGATCGGGACAATCTCACTATGCCTGGTTCCCGGGATCGACCGTGCCGAGGCCCAAACCGCATCTGGCGAGAGCGAGGTCTTGCCCGCCATCGAGGTAGTCGCCCCGCCGACATCAGCCAGACCAGCGGCCAGACCAGCCCGCGGCAGTACCGCACCTCGAGCCACCCGAAATGTGCGCAGGGTCTATGTTTACCCGACCGCGCCTACGCCGACGGCGCGATCGGGAATGGATGTCGATAAGGTACCGGCAGCGATCAATGCCGTTGGTGCGGGGCAAATCGCGCGCACCGGCTCACCGAACATCGCGGACGCATTGCAGCAACAGGTGCCGGGTATCGTCCTCAGTGATACGACCGGAAATCCCTTCATGCCTGACGTACAATTTCGAGGGTTCGTTGCATCTCCGGTCTCAGGGACTCCCCAGGGACTGGCGGTTTACCAGAACGGGATGCGTATCAACGAAGCGTTCGGCGACACCGTCCATTGGGACTTGATCCCGACCGCCGCAATCAGATCGGTCACCGTCGTAACCAACAACCCCGCGTTCGGCCTCAACGCCCTTGGCGGAGCTGTCAACGTACTGATGAAGGATGGCTTCAATTATCAAGGCGCTGAAATCAACACGATGGGTGGATCTTTCGGACGGATCCAGAGCTCGGCACAGTATGGCAAGCAGATCGACAATTTTTCCGTCTATGGCGCGCTCGAAGGCGTGCGTGACAATGGCTATCGCAATTTTTCGGAGTCGGCGATTCGCCGGTTTTACGGCGACGTCGGCTACCGGACCGACAGCAGCGAATTTCACCTCAACGTGGGCGTCGCCAAGAACAATTTCGGCGCGGCGGCGGCTGTTCCGGTCGAACTGCTCCAGAAATATTGGGGGGCGACTTATACGACGCCGCAGACCCACGACAACCGCGTTGCCTACGCCAATCTGACCGGAAAGGTCGAGGTGACGCCGACCTGGACGATCGAAGGCTCGGCGCGCGTCCGGGCATTCCGGCAGAAGACGGTGGACGGAAACCCGACCGAGACGGAGCCGTGTGCGCCCCCCAACGACGCCTTGCTTTGCTTCAACGACGACACCTCGTTTGCAAATGGCGTCAACGGAGTTCCGATCGTAAATCCGTTCCCAGACACCGCGGTGCTGGGGCAGATCGACCGGACAACAACCCGTTCGACGACGACTGGCGCGACCCTGCAGGCAACCAACACCGACCAGTTGTTCGGACACAACAACCAGTTCATGGTTGGCGCCAGTTTCGACTCCGGCGTCACCCGCTTCGGAGCCAGCGCGGAACTGGGCACGATCGGCTCAAACTACGTCGTCAGCGGCAGCGGCATATTTCTCGGGCGGTCTGGCGAGCCTGTATCCATCGGCCCGGTCTCGCTTCGAGCCACCAACCGGTACACGGGCCTGTATGCGCTCGACACATTCGACGTGACGGATGCGTTCTCTATCTCGGGCGGCGGCCGGTTCAACTATGCAAACATCGTCCTTCAGGATCTGATTGGCACCGACCTCAACGGCAATCACACATTCAGTCGCTTCAATCCGATGATCGGCGGCACCTACAAGATCACCCCGGGCTTGACGGCCTATGCGGGATACTCCGAAGCTAATCGCGCACCGACGCCGCTGGAGCTCGCATGCGCCGACCCTCTGCGCCCCTGTATCGCTGCGGCATTCCTGATCGCGGACCCGCCGCTGAAACAGGTCGTCTCCCGCACCATAGAGGCAGGTTTCCGTGGAACGCAGGAGCTGAATATCGGAATGCTCGGGTGGAAAGTCGGCGCTTTCCGCGCAACCAATGCCGATGACATCCTGGCGATCCCGAGCCCGGAGTTGCAGGGATTTGGCTATTTCCAGAACGTCGGCCGGACGCGCCGCCAGGGTATCGAGGCCCAGGTCAATCTGACGTCGAAGACACTGCAACTTTATGCCAGCTATGCCCTCGTGGATGCGCGCTTCCTCGACGCCCTGACGCTCACCTCCAACAGCCCGCTCGCCGTTGACGACCTAATCCAGGTCCTGCCAGGCAATCGAATTCCGGCGATACCCCGCAACCGGTTCAAGGTTGGCATCGATTATTCGGTAACTGATGCCTTCAAGATCGGCGGCGACGCGCTGTTCGTCGGCAGTCAGTATTTTGTCGGTGACGAATCCAATCAGACGCCGAGGCTGCCGGGCTATTCCGTTTTCAACCTGCACGCCTCGTATCAGATCAACAAAACGTTCCAGCTCTACGGCCGCGTCGACAACATCTTCGACAACCGCTATGCGGTCTATGGGACGTTCTTCGAGAAAGATGACATCCCCAACTTCACCAACGGCGGCTTGGAATTTACCGACGCCCGCTCGGTCAGTCCGGCGCGGCCGCGCGCCTTTTACGCGGGCCTGAAGGCAACTTTCTAGAGAATGGGGGGCGTAAAGGCGGCTCAGCGATGATGGCGGCAGGGTATTCAGCCTGCCGCGCCACCGGGATGTTCTCGTCAGGAAACATCCGGCGACGGATCGACGCAGTGCGCCTTGTGGATCGCGGACGGAACGAAGCCAAAATGCTTCCGGAACACGCGGCTGAAGTGCGACGAACTCGAAAAGCCCCACGAAAATGCGACATCCGTGATCGTCTTTCCGTGCTGGGTTTCCAGCTCCTGCCGGCAGTGCAGCAGTCTCGCCCGCCAGATGTAATCGCTGACGGTCATGCCCTTGTCGCTGAACAGCATGTGCAGATAGCGCTTGGTGCAGCCCAATGCCGCGGATATCTGGTCGATGCAAAGATCCGGGTCGCGCAAATGTTCGCGGATGAAGGCTTGCGCGCGAATGTACATCGCTTCGGGACCGACGCGATCGAACATCGTGTCGGCTTCGCGCAGCGGTAGCAGCAAGAGATCGATGAGCGAATCGGCGACGCCGATGGCGTTGTGAGGCGACAGTCTCTTTGCTTCATCAAACGCGGTGTGCACGAAGTCGTAGGCGATGCGGCCGGTGCCGTTGCGCGCGGAGAGTTTGCAAGGCAACATCTTCGCCGTGCGGAAGCCTCGCTCGTGAAGCAGCTCCTTCGGGACGATCACGACCTCGTGCCGCGTCAGCGAGGGGCTGACGATCGTGTGCGGACAGGAGACGTCATAGGCAAGACAATCGCCAGGCATGATATCGATGCGGCGGCCGTTCTGTTCGAAATGCGAGATGCCATAAGTCTGGAACAGTATCTTGACGTAGGGATGTTCGCTCAGCTTTGTGCCCGAGATCGTGTGCGCGATACGATGCTGGCTCGCCTCGATCTGACAGAGTTTGAGCTGCGAGACGGTCGTGTAATTTATCCGCCCCTCCAGCGAGGAACCTTCCAGCGGATCGACATCAAACTGGCCACATAGATCGGTCAGTGCGTCTGACCAAGTTTGGATCTGCTTCTTCGGCGCTAACCCGGAAGTGCTGAGTGAACGAACTGTATCAGGCATTGCCCAGCCACCGATTTGAGAACAGGCTGCAACCTCCGCCGAGGCGTCGGTCAGATGGTCGCGACATTTGGCCCCAATTTAGGCAGTCGTCAGGGAAGCGCGCAGATTCTTCCGAATATCCCTTTGACAATCCTCCAACTTAGTTTCGGCGGCGTCAAGGGAAACCTAGACCGGGAGTCGCGCAGGGAAGGCCGTGGGAACACGCCCACGGCATGATGCTTCGCAGCATCACGGCAGAGCCGAAACAGCGTGCCAGCGCGAAATTAAAAAATTCAGTTGGGTTTCGCTATTGAGCAAACGCGCTTCGCTCTTGGGCAAGTTTCCCATCTCCGGGCGGGATAGGAATAGGGACCAATAATGGAAGAATGGGCCGTTTCGGCGGAAACCCAAAACTCGTATCTTGGAGGAAACCACTATGCGCAAGGTGCTATCCGCAGCCTGTCTTGGCGCTATGGCGACATTCGTTGTCGGCGTCGCATACGCCAACGAAGAACTGATCAAGATGTCGCAGAACCCAAAGGACTGGGTGCAGCCGGCCGGCGATTACGCCAACACACGTTACTCGAAACTGAATCAGATCAACGCATCCAACGTCGGCAAGCTTCAGGTCGCCTGGACCTTCTCGACCGGAGTGCTGCGCGGCCACGAAGGCGGCCCGCTCATCATCGGCAACATGATGTACGTCCATACGCCGTTCCCCAACAAGGTCTATGCTCTTGACCTTTCGCAGGAGAACAAGATCGTCTGGAAGTACGAGCCGAAGCAGGATCCGAACGTCATTCCGGTGATGTGCTGCGACACGGTTAATCGCGGCGTAGCCTATGGCGACGGCAAGATCTTCCTGCATCAGGCCGACACCACCCTGGTCGCGCTCGATGCCAAGACCGGGCAGGTCGCGTGGAGCGCCAAGAATGGTGATCCGGGCAAGGGTGCCACGGGCACCTCGGCCCCGCTCGTCATCAAGGACAAGGTCCTGGTTGGCATTTCCGGCGGCGAGTTTGGCGTGCAGTGTCACGTTACGGCCTACGACCTCAAGAGCGGCAAGCAGGTCTGGCGTGCCTTCTCCGAAGGGCCGGATGATCAGATCATGTTTGATCCGGAAAAGACGACCGATCTCGGCAAGCCGGTCGGCAAGGACTCGAGCATCAAGACCTGGCAGGGCGATCAGTGGAAGATCGGCGGCGGCTGCACATGGGGCTGGATGTCCTATGATCCGAGTCTGAACCTCGTCTATTACGGCTCGGGCAACCCCTCGACCTGGAACCCGAAGCAGCGTCCGGGCGACAACAAGTGGTCAATGACCATTTTCGCGCGCAATCCGGACACCGGCATGGCCCGCTGGGTCTACCAGATGACGCCCCATGACGAATGGGACTATGACGGCGTCAACGAAATGATCCTCAGCGACCAGCAGATGAACGGCCAAGAACGCAAGCTGTTGACCCATTTCGACCGTAACGGTTTGGCCTACACCATGGACCGCGTAACCGGCGAACTCCTGGTCGCCGAGAAGTACGATCCGAAGGTCAACTGGACCACCGGCGTCGACATGAACAAGAGCTCGCCGACTTACGGCCGTCCCAAGGTCGTCGATCAGTATTCGACGGAAAAGGGCGGCGAAGACAAGAACACCAAGGGTATCTGCCCGGCCGCGCTCGGTACCAAGGACGAGCAGCCGGCAGCCTATTCGCCGGACACGCAGCTCTTCTACGTGCCGACGAACCACGTCTGCATGGACTACGAGCCGTTCAAGGTGAGCTACACCGCGGGCCAGCCCTATGTCGGCGCGACGCTCTCGATGTATCCGCCTCAGGGCGAGAGCCATATGGGCAACTTCATCGCCTGGGACAACAAGACCGGCAAGATCGTCTGGTCGAACAAGGAGCAGTTCTCGGTGTGGTCGGGAGCGCTCGCAACCGCTGGCGGCGTGGTGTTCTACGGAACGCTCGAAGGCTATCTCAAGGCAGTCGATGCCAAGACCGGCAAGGAACTTTACAAGTTCAAGACGCCGTCCGGCATCATCGGCAACGTCACGACCTATGAGCAGGGCGGCAAGCAGTATGTGGCCGTGCTGTCCGGCGTCGGTGGCTGGGCAGGTATCGGCCTTGCCGCTGGTCTGACCGATCCGACTGCGGGCCTCGGTGCCGTCGGTGGTTATGCCGCGCTGAGCAACTATACCGCGCTTGGCGGCACGCTCACCGTGTTCGCGCTGCCGCAGTAAAGCAGGACCACCTCGTCCGGCGCGTGGCTCGCTCCACGCGCCGGTTGTGGCCTGCATCTGATGTCGAGGATGAACTCTTGCGTAAAATCTGGTTGATTGCGGCCACTCTCACGCTGGTGGCGCCGGGAACAATTGCCTTCGCTGCGGATGATGCTGCCGCGGTCAAGACCGAGGACGGCAAATATTTCGACAAGGAAGGAAACCCGACCTACAAAGTCGGGGCCGATGGCACGGTCGATTGGTACACCTACTCCGGATACCGTCGTTATCATTCCGAATGCCACGTCTGCCATGGCCCTGACGGGATGGGATCGACCTATGCGCCGGCGTTACAGGATTCGCTGAAGACGATGAGCTATGGCGACTTCGTCGCAGTCGTCGCGAGCGGCCGCAAGAACGGCAATTCCGTCATGCCAGCCCTCGGCGATAATCCCAATGTCGCCTGCTACATGGACGACCTTTATGTGTATCTGCGTGCCCGCGCCCATGACGCCGTCGGGCGCGTCCGCCCTGCCAAGAAGGAAGACAAACCCGACGCGTACACCGAGACCGAAAAGTCCTGCATGGGAAGCAAATGATCATGCCGAACATGCGAGGTGCACATCCTGGTACGTCCGTGCAGCGATTTGAAAAGCTAAGGTGGAGTTTAGAATGAAGACCCGCGCTGCTGTCGCATTCGAGGCCAAGAAGCCTCTTGAAATCGTCGAGGTCGATCTGGAAGGCCCGAAGGCCGGTGAAGTCCTCGTTGAGATAAAGGCGACCGGAATCTGCCACACCGACGCCTACACGCTCGACGGATTCGACAGCGAAGGAATCTTTCCTTCGATACTCGGTCATGAGGGCGCGGGCATCGTCCGCGAAGTCGGGGCGGGCGTGACGTCGCTCAGGGCCGGCGATCACGTGATTCCGCTCTACACGCCGGAATGTCGCCAGTGCAAAAGCTGCCTGAGCGGCAAGACCAACCTTTGCACGGCTATCCGCGCAACGCAGGGGAAGGGCGTGATGCCGGACGGCACGTCGCGCTTCAGCTACCAGGGCAAGCCGATCTATCACTACATGGGCTGCTCGACGTTTTCGAACTTTACCGTGCTGCCGGAAATCGCGGTGGCAAAGATCCGCGAGGACGCGCCCTTCGACAAGAGCTGCTACATCGGTTGCGGGGTGACGACGGGCGTTGGCGCTGTGGTGAATACCGCAAAGGTGACACCGGGCGCCAACGTCGTCGTTTTCGGTCTCGGCGGCATCGGGCTCAACGTCATCCAGGGCGCGAAGATGGTGGGCGCCGACAAGATCGTCGGCGTCGACATCAACGATTCCAAGGAGGATTGGGGCCGCCGCTTCGGCATGACGCATTTCGTCAATCCGACCAAGGTCAGTGACATCGTTCAGCATCTGGTCGGGCTCACCGACGGCGGCGCCGACTACACCTTCGACTGCACCGGCAACACCACCGTGATGCGGCAGGCGCTCGAAGCGTGCCATCGCGGCTGGGGCGTCTCGGTCGTGATAGGGGTCGCTGAGTCCGGCAAGGAAATCGCCACCCGGCCGTTCCAACTCGTGACCGGCCGCGTCTGGAAGGGCACGGCGTTTGGCGGCGCGCGGGGCCGTACGGATGTGCCGAAAATCGTCGACTGGTACATGAACGGGAAGATCGAGATCGATCCGATGATCACCCACGTCCTCAAGCTGGAGGAGATCAATAAGGGTTTCGACCTCATGCACGAAGGCAAGTCGATCCGTTCGGTTGTCGTGTTCTGAGTCGGGGAACTTCAAACACAAGGAGGATAGGCCTATGACTGTTCATATCCACCCATCGATTGACAGCGGCGTCAAGCAGGGCACTGGCAGCTTCGCCGGCGGCACCTTGGTCTGCAAATGCAAAGACAAGCCGGTCAAGGTCGCCATCAAGGGCGACGTGGCCCACAACCACGCCTGTGGCTGTACCAAATGCTGGAAGCCCGAAGGGGCGATCTTCTCTGTCGTCGCCGTCGTCCCGCGCGACAATGTGAAAGTAGCCGAGAACGGCGACAAGCTGCAGATCGTCGATTCGGCGGCGGCAATTCAGCGTTACGCCTGCAAGGCCTGCGGTACGCATATGTACGGCCGGATCGAGAACACGGGGCATCCGTTCTACGGGCTCGACTTCATCCATCCTGAACTGTTCCAGGAAGGCGGATGGGCAGCTCCGGGGTTTGCTGCGTTCGTGTCGTCCGTGCTGGAGTCCGGTGTTCAGCCGGGTGAGATGGATGGCATCAGGGCCCGGCTGAAGGAACTCGGACTGGAGCCGTATGATTGCCTGTCGCCGCCCTTGATGGATGCGATCTCAAGCCACGTGGCCAAGTCCAAGGCCAAGGCTGCTTGAACTTGAATAAGGCGGCTTGGAGCGGTCGCTGGCCTGAGTTCGCGCGGTACCAAAGTTGCGCTGATGGCGGCCGCCGTCAGCGCAACCGCGCTTCGAGCGTACGGCGAGGCGGTCCCATGCCTTTCCGTTGGACCGACAGGTGAGCAGGCCTGCCGGCCTCTAGTATTCAGCGATCGGGCCGGTGGTGCGTCCCGCCTAATTCCCAGACATCGAAGCCCTTCGAAGTCTTCGCGCAGTCGCCATGCCGCCATGGTCGTTGCAGGGCGTGCAATCGGCTGCATTTGACCGATCGTCCGATTTTGCATGCTGCGGTGCGGTGGTCTGTCATGGGGCCGCGATGCCGGAGAAGGACATTCCCGGGAGGTGTTGACCCATTGAGCGGTTCCCTTCTATGGACGGTGCTGACCGCATAGATGCTCGCGAGGATTCCCACGATGCCGATCGTCACAGACGCCGCCTTCATTCTGCCCGACGATTTCGCCGGTGCCGCGCTGATGGGGCGCGTCTGGCGGCCCGATCTTGCCGGCCCGTCGGTGGTCGCGATCCGCCAGGACGGCGTGTTCGACATCACCGAGGACTTCCCCACGGCCAGCCAGCTTGCCGCCGCTGCCGATCCGGCCGGAGCGCTGCGCGCCGCGCGTGGCGAGCGCGTCGGCGCACTGCAGGATCTCCTAGACAACACGCCGCCCGACACCCGCGATCCGACCAGGCCATGGCTGCTCGCCCCGATCGATTTGCAGGTGATCAAGGCTGCCGGCGTCACGTTCGCCGTGTCGATGCTGGAGCGGGTGATCGAGGAGCGGGCGCGCGGCAATCCGGATTCGGCCGAGGCGATCCGAGCCGAGGTGACGCGGATCGTCGGCACCGACCTTTCGCAACTGAAGCCGGGCTCGGCCGAAGCGCAGCATGTGAAGGACGTGCTGGTTTCCCAGAACGCCTGGAGCCAGTATCTCGAGGTCGGCATCGGGCCCGACGCCGAGGTGTTTACCAAGGCGCCCGTGCTGTCGGCGGTCGGTACATGCGTGGATGCAGGCCTGCATCCGAAATCGACCTGGAATAATCCGGAGCCGGAGGTCGTGCTGGTGGTGGCGAGCGATGGGCGCATCGTTGGCGCCACGCTCGGTAACGATGTCAATTTGCGCGACTTTGAGGGGCGTTCGGCGCTGCTCCTGTCCAAGGCAAAGGACAACAACGCCTCCTGTGCGATCGGGCCGTTCGTGCGGTTCTTCGACGCGAGCTTCACGCTCGATGATGTGCGGGGCATGGAGATCTCGCTGGAGGTGAAGGGGCCGGAAGGCTTCGTCCTGCACGGCGCATCCTCGCTGACCCAGATCAGCCGCGACCCGGCCGACATCGTGGGGCAGACGATTAACGAGAACCATCAATATCCCGACGGCTTTGTGCTGTTCCTCGGCACGATGTTCGCGCCGATCCAGGATCGTGTCGCGAAGGGGCAGGGGTTCACGCATGTCGAAGGCGATTTGGTGACGGTCGCCACGCCGAAACTTGGCCGGCTGACCAACCGGATGCGCCACAGCGGCGATTGCGAGCCCTGGCAGTTCGGCTTGGCCGATCTCTTCGCCTCATTGATGCGCCGTAAGGGCGTCGGCCGGAGCAGCAATAGCAGATAGAAACGGGTTGGGAATCTATGCGCAAGTGGGCAGAAAGATAGCCGGCAGGATCGTCCACCCGATCCCAAGAAGCGAAAGCAGGATCAGAAGGTGCGATACGCCATGCAGGAACCGAGAGCTGCCGAGGCTCTGGGTGTGCCGGGCATTACCACCACGATAGAGCGTCCATGCCGTCAGGAGGAGGGCGGTTAAAGCTGCGGCAGTGGCAAGAGCAATCGTCCAGGCCATCATGGTAGCCGCTGCGGCCGCTGGTCCAATGCAGATCAGCGCTTCGGCGGCATAGACGGTCGTCAGATGCAGAAACCAGATAAGGGGCGGAGCAAGCACCGGCAGAAGATTGCCGAGGGATGGCTTGAAAGTGTCGCTCATCCTGCAAGCCTCGGAAATCCGTGCACGAGGAGAAGCCCCAGCAGGCCTTGGCCGACCGTGTAGTGATATAGCAGGCCCAGATTGTCGAAGACCACGCGTCGTTTCCGATCAAGGCGGCCAGCGAAGCTCCGCGCAATCGCAAATCCCGTCATGGCTAGAACCGCAAGGGTCAACTGCCCCTGCAGGAAGGCGGCCATATAGACCATAGCACCATGCGCATCGGATTCCGGGCGCAGCCCGGCCCGCCATTGCGCGAGCACGTCGATCACCAGTGCGCAGGTCAACGCGACCGCAGCGAGCCCGGCAAGTCCTACGAAAGCGCCACTGCTGCGAGACCGGCCAAGCAAAACACGTCGGGCGATTTCGAGGATTGCACTGCCAAAAACAAGCAGCAAAGCCGATACGACAGGGTATGCGATCGGCGCAAGCGCTGAAAGCCTCGGCCAAACCTGCGGTGAGACAGTCCACAAATAGAGGTAGGAAAACACATAGGAGAGGTAGAGCGAACCGGCGACCAATAACAGGACGATCATGGCCCACCAGGCATGCGACAACGAACCGGTTGCATAGGTTGGGAGTTTGAGGTCCGCTCCGATATCGACTGACGGCAGCGGCTTCAAGTCGCTACCCCACATCCACACGACCGTCATCGCAATTCCGAGCAGCCCGCAGATCAGCGCGAGCACCACCGCCTTGACGGTGAGCAGCATGAAGAAGGCAGCCGTGAGTACCGCCGCCAAAAGCGGCGGCCAGCCCGGGCCGGGAAGGCGGAGCAGGTATTGCGGCGTCGCATCGAAAGGCGAGGTGACGATGGTTTCGCGCAGACCGGTGATAGAGCCGGGCAAGAAATGCCGTCCGTCTTCGATCTCCCTAGCTAGCTGCGGATGATGCCACAGCGGATATGCACTGGTGACGGCCGGAATGCTGCGCAGCCCATAGACATTATTGGGCAGCCACTCGAGGGTTGCTGCTCCCCAAATATTGCCGGCCGTTTTCGCCATGGCGGGACGCAGGCTTCGAATCATGTCGACCAGAAACATGGCAATGCCGGCGGCAAGCAGAAAGGCGCCGATCGTGGAGATCATGTTCAGCACGTCCCATTGCATAACTGCCGGATAGGTATAGACGCGCCGCGGCATCCCCTTCAGGCCAGTGAGGTGCATCGGAAAGAACGCGACGTTGAAGCCCGCGAACATCAGCCAGAAGATCCACTTTCCAAGTCGCTCGGACAGTGCCACACGGCTAAATGCCGGCGCCCAGTAGTAAAATGCGGCGAACAGCGGAAACACCATTCCGCCGACCAGCACGTAATGGAAATGCGCGACCACGAAATAGGTGTCGTGCGCCTGCCAGTCGAACGGGACCATCGCGACCATTACGCCAGTGAGGCCGCCGAGGCTGAAAATCAAGAGGAAGCCCAGCACGAACAGGGACGGCGTTGTCCACCGTAAGCGGCCTGATGCGATTGTCGCGATCCACGCAAAAACCTGAATTCCACTGGGTAGCGCCACCGCCATACTGGCGGCCGAAAAGAAACTAAGCGACAGCGCCGGAATCCCGGTGGTGAACATGTGGTGGACCCACAGGCCGAAGCTGAAAAAGCCGGTTGCGATCAGCGCCACGACGATAAGCCGATAGCCCACAAGTGGTGTAGCGCACATGGTCGGCACGATCATCGACACCATGCCGGCAGCCGGCAGGAAAATGATGTATACTTCCGGATGTCCGAAGAACCAGAAAAGATGCTGCCAGAGCAACGCATCGCCGCCCCTCGCGGCGATGAAGAAAGGCCAGTCGAACGCGCGTTCCAGCTCAAGCAGCAGCGTGGCCAGGATCACGGCCGGGAATGCGAAGACGATCATGCCGGCGAAGATCAGCATCGTCCACGCAAACATCGGCATCTGGTCGAGGGTCATGCCGGGCGCCCGGGTGCGCAGCACGCCGACGATGATTTCTATCGCACCGGCGATCGCTGAGATCTCGATAAAACCAATACCCAGGAGCCAGAAGTCCGCCCCCGGTCCGGGCGAGAACCGCGAACTGGTCAGCGGCGGATACATGAACCAGCCGCCCGATGGCGCGAGGTCGAAGAACAACGTGCTGAAGAAGATCAGTCCGCCGACCAGATAGGCCCAGAACGCGTAAGCGCCGAGTCGCGGAAAAGGCAGGTCGCGCGCACCGAGCATCTGGGGAAGCAAAAGTATACCCATTGCCTCGACGACGGGAACGGCGAACAGAAACATCATCACGGTGCCATGCATCGTGAAGATCTGATTGTAGGCTTCCTGACTGAGAAAGGTATTGCTAGGCACCGCGAGCTGAAGGCGCATCAGCAGTGCGAGAATGCCGGCCAGCAGGAAGAACAGAACCGCAGTAGCGGCATAAAAAAGGCCGACCACCGTGTTGTTGACGTCAGTGACAATACGCCAGCCTCTAGGCATAGCCCATACTGCTTCGAGCTGAGCCAGTTCCTCGCTTGGCCGGGGTAATGTGTTTGGGTAGGAGGCTGCGTCAACCATCTAGTCTGCTGCCTTGAGGCTCAGAAGGTAGGAGACAAGCGCTTCCAGTTGCTGTGGCTGCAGGACGCGAAACTCAGGCATCAAATTTCCGGGCTTGACGTGCTGGCCATCGACAATGAAGCGCATCAGGTTTTCGCGGGTCAGCGGCAGGGTATCGATGCCGACTGAGCGTCTCGCGCCGATGTGCGTCAGATCCGGACCAACCGAGCCTGCGGCAGCGGTGCCGCGCACAGTGTGACATGCGCCGCAGCCGGCCGCGAGGAAGATCGATCTTCCGTGCAGGCCGATGTCGGTCTCGGGCGTCGCGGGCACCGTCGCCGCGCGCTTGAGCCAGGCCGCATAATCGGATGAAGACATAGCGATCACGTCCATGGCCATGAGGGCATGAGGCCCGCCGCAATATTCGGCGCATTGTCCGCGATAGATCCCCGGGCGATCGACTGTGAGCTGCAATTGGGTCATGCGCCCCGGGATCATGTCGACCTTTCCACCAAGGTTCGGCACCCAGAAACTGTGAATGACGTCAGCCGCCTTGAGTTTCAATGTGACCGGAGATCCAACCGGAATACGAATTTCATTGGCGCTGGCAATCTGTGGACCAGTAGGGGCGTGGTACATGACGCGCCACCACCATTGCTCTCCGACCACCTCGATGCTGACGTTGCTGCCACCGCGGGGCAGGTTGAGGTGCGAACGCGTCACCCAAACGCCATAGACCAGAAGCACCGTCAGCGTTACGGCAGGAAATGCGATGCCGAGCCAGATCACGGTGCTCTCTCGCGCCAGCGCTTGGCGTGCTCGCAATGGCCCGCGGATGGCGAGCAACAACGTCACGATCACGAGGACGAGCACGAATGTCCCGAACCCGAACAGAAACCAGGCTACTTCAGCAATCCGCACTGCCTGGAGACTGCTCGGATTCATCACCGATTGAACATCGCTGGTACAGCCGCCGAGAAGTATAGAGACGCCGAACAGGTACCAGAATGGTCGGGCCTGTATCATTGCTTCTCTTCTTTCGAAGCCGACGCGCTTGTCGACGCAAAATAGGCCGCGACATCGTCGATCTGCTGCTCGCTTAGAGACCGGGCGATAGGCGCCATTATCGGATCGGTTGCTGAGGAGGATGTGATTCCCTTCCTCCAGTTCCGCAGCCTATTGACGATGTAGGTGGCATGCTGTTCCGAGAGACGCGGATAGACATTGAGCGCGGACGCGCTGTGACAATCCATACATGCAGGAATTTTTGCGTTCGGATCCCCCCGCGTCGCGAGTTCGCGCCCACGCTCGACGGCCGCAGCGTTCTCCAATCGGTTCGGCGCGCCCGGCCGCGCAAGCCCTGCATAGTAGCGTGCCACCCGTTCGCGTTCGGCGGGAGAGAGCCCGCTTGCCACCGGCTGCATGATGCCGCTCGCACGGCGGCCCACGGCGAAGTCTTCCAGCGCCGCAATCAGAAACTCGGCGGGCTGGCCGTGCAGCACCGGTACCAGGTGGCTCTTGGGTCCGCGGCGGTCCGCACCATGACAACGCGCGCAGGCGCTCATCGCCTCCGACGTATCCTCGGTGGTGGCGATCTCTCTCCCAATCTGCGGCCGAATTGACAAGCCGCCAAGCGCCAATTCGCGATAGCCCGCCGCATCAAGGGTGGGAAGTTTCCTGAGAAATGCGACTATCGCCCATACTTCGTCGTCGCGCTGTGCCGCGACCCAGGCCGGCATGCCGGTGTACTTGATGCCATGTTTGACAATCCAGAACAGCTCCCGGTCGCGCCAATCCCGCACCGCCTTCGAAAGCTCAGGTGGGGAAGGTAACATGCTTTGCGCGATCGGATCGGTCGGAACGCCTGGTGCGCCGTGGCAATAGGCGCATCCATCGTGGAAATGAGCGGCGCCGAGTGCCGAAAGATCGTCGCTGTAGGTTTGCGGGGCCTCGATGCCAAGCGCATGAGTCTTTACGGAATTACGCATTCCGAATGTAAGAATGGCGTTGGTCAGTGCGAAATGGCCACGACTTGCCGCAACGCTGTAAAGACCGGACCATGCGAAGAGAAAGCCGCCGAGCACGATTGCGATGAGGCCATAGAGAATGAAACGGATGCTTCGTATCAGGCGTGGGCGTGAAAGCAGGGACATCGCTAACGCCCGATGGGGAGCCTGCCGTCCGGCATGGGAGCTGCTGCCGACATCTCCGCGCGTGTTATTAACTGCACGGTGATGATCACGGCCGCGACCAGATAGCTGAGTGGACAGGCTGTGATCATGAGCAGGCCGGCTAGATGTTGATCCTCCAGCGCGTAATGCAATGAGAAATGTCCAGGAGCGTCAGCAAGATGGCCCGTGAATCCATAAAGTGTTCTCGGCGCGAAGATGAGCAGCGCCGCAAGCAGACATGTCAGTTTTCCAGTAAGCAGGAGCGCCGGAATTGTCTGCCACCGCGATGCGGCGGACGTTGTCAGCAGGGACAACCAGAAGAAGAGCGCAGCTAGCAATAGAGCTGCGTGGAACGTCAAACCAGCCGCCGGAGACTGGAGGAGAAGGTGATGGACCGCGGGGGAATGCCACGTCCAGAGCAGAACAATCTGAAGGAAAGTCGCAGTCCAGAGCCAGATTGGTCGGGTGCCGCCGATGGGGCGGCGAGCAACGATCAGCGCGGCGACCGAGGGCGCGATGATATTCATCGACGCGATATGCAGCATCATATGGGTCGAGAAATGACCAAGATCGTAAACCAAAAGCACCGCCGCCCCAGTCAAGAGAACGGCAGTAGCGCTCGCGATGGCGGGACTGGTCATCCGGACGTTCAACCGTCTGGCTTATCGCCCTCAACGGGCATCAAAGCATCAAGTCTAAGTTCCCAAAGATGTTCCCCTTCGCGCGGCGGCGCTTGGCGCAGCAGCAGCAGCAGCAGCAGCGCACCTAAAGGAACTTACGGAACAAAACGGCATTGAAAGATGCGGCGTTCATGGCTCGCAGACGCGAAGCAGGAGCATGATATGGCTCGGAGATCGATCTGGACGCGGTACGGGTTCGCTTGGGTTACTGGGGCTTTATTTCTGATCACGCTGACCGGTCACTGGATATTCGGTTGGTATACCTACGCCAACGAGCAGCTTGCGCTCAAGCAGCCAGTTGAAATCAGCGACTACACCATGCAGATGATGCGTGACATGCTGGAGAACTGGCAATCTGAGTTTTTGCAGTTGCTTTGGCAGGTCGCCGGTCTGGCCATTTTGTTGCACGTCGGCTCGCCGCAATCCAAGGAGGGTGAGGACCGGATAGAGGCCAAGATCGACGCTATATTGCTTGCTGTGGAGCCGAAGAAAGGCGACAGCCTCCTGAAGGAAATCGATGACGAATATGAAGGGCGTCATACGGACTCCGGCTTTGTACGGAAGCTGGAGCGTCTACATAGCTGAGCCCACCGTCGGGCGGCCGCACCCAGCCGCGGGCCGTCTCATGTGAGACGGCACCGCTCTCGGCAAGAGAGTGACTCGCCCTGATTCCCTGTTGTACGATCCCGATTAACGACAACCTGGGATGTATCCGCAATGGCGAAAATCAGGATCGGTCTGGCCGGCTGCGGCTTCGTGTCCGAGCTGCACATGCATGCCTATCGGCGCGTTTATGGCGTGGATGTCGAGGTCAGGGCTGTTGCAGCGAGGGGCAGTTATGTCCTCGAGTTTGCCAATCGTCACCAGATCCCGGCGGTGCACCGCAGCTTTGGCGATCTGATCGCCGACAGTGAGATCGATGTGATCGACATCTGCACGCCGCCCAACTTGCACACTTCAATGATTATCGATGCGATGCAGGCCGGCAAACACGTCATCTGCGAAAAGCCGTTCGCCGGCTATTTCGGCCGGGATGGCGACAAGGCGCCGATCGGTAAACATGTGCCGAAGGCGTTGATGTATGAGCGCGTGCTGGACGAAATGGCGGAGACCCGCGCGGCGATCAACAGGACCGGCAAGCTTTTCATGTATGCGGAGGACTGGATTTACGCGCCGGCGGTGACCAAGACAGTCGAGATCCTCAAGGCCACGAAAGACAAAATCCTGTTCATGAAGGGGGAGGAGAGCCACTCCGGCTCGCACGCGGCGCACGCCGCGCAATGGGCGATGACCGGCGGCGGCTCGCTGATCCGGATGGGATGTCATCCGCTCTCGGCGGTGCTTTATCTCAAGCAGGTTGAGGCAAAGGCTCGCGGCGAGACGATCGGGGTTGCGAGCGTGACGTGTGACGTCGGCAATGTCACGGCTATCCTCAAACCGGAGGAGCGCACCTGCATCAAGGCCAATCCGGTCGACGTCGAGGATTGGGGCATGCTCACGGTGACCTTCTCCGACGGCACCAAGGCGACGGTATTTTCCGGCGACATGATCATGGGCGGCGTCCGCAACCTGATCGAGACCTATACCAGCGGCGGCTCGCTGTTTGCCAACATCACGCCGAACACGCAGATGATGAGCTACCAGACCAGCGAAGAGAAGCTCGCCGGCGTCTACATCACCGAAAAGGTCGACCGCAAGACCGGCTGGCAATATGTCTGCCTCGAGGAGGAATGGACGCGCGGCTATACGCAGGAAATCCAGGACTTCATGGAGTGCGTCGCCAGCGGCCGGCAGCCGCTCTCCGATCTGGCGCTGGCCTTTGAGACGATCAAGGTCAACTACGCCGGCTATTGGGCGGCTGAGGAGGGACGGCGCGTCACGCTTTAGTGGCGACCCCTCTCTTCCTTCTCCCCTTGTGGGAGAAGGTGGCGCGCGCAGCGCGGCGGATGAGGGGTACTATCCGCTGACTCAATTGCGAGAGGTTCACTCGCGGAGAGAGACCCCTCACCCGGCTTCGATGCGAAGCATCGAAGCCACCCTCTCCCACAAGGGGAGAGGGTGAAAGATGACTTACGCCGCGTAGACCGATGACTTCGGCAGCGGGAACACCGGATCCCGCGTCCTGATGTTGGTGGGCCAGACCACCGAGATATGCTCGCCGGCATTTTGCATCACGACCGGCGTCGAGCGCTCGTTCTGCCCGGAGAGCGGCGTGCCGGGCCGATAGAATTTCACGCCGTAGCCCTGGATAGTGCCGCCCGGCGGGATGTCCACGTCGAGTGCCGCCTTGCGAACCGCTTCGGGATCGAAGCCGCCGTATTTCTCCTTGGCCACGGGCAGCACGTTGTTAAGCAGGATCCAGGTCTGGTTGAAACCCATCGAGCAATGCGGCGGAACGTCGGTCGCGCTGGTTTTTTCCTTGTAGCGGGCGACCATGACCTTGGTGAGATCGCCGATGCCGGGCGCGAGTTTCGCGGGATCAAGCAATTGCGCCGGCACCGGATCGATGTTGCAGAAGTTGTCGATGTCCGCGCCGAAGGTCGCGCGCAACTTGTCGAGCTGGCTGTAGCCTGCGCCGGCGCCGAACAGCATCTTGAACTTGAGGCCGTTCTCGCGCGCCTGGCGCAGGAAAAGAGTGATATCCGGATTGTATCCGGCATGGGAAATCACGTCAGCTCTGGCGCGCTTGATCTTGGTCACCAGCACCGACAGGTCGGGGGCGGATGCCGAATAGCCTTCCTTGAGCACGACTTGCAGGCCGGCCTCCTTCGCATAGGCTTCGTCGGCGACGGCAACACCGACCCCGTATGGGCCATCCTCGTGTATCAGCGCGACCTTGACGTCCTTGGGCTCCATGCCGAGCTTGGCTTTGGCGTGCTCGGTGATGAAGCTCGCAAAGGCCTGGCCATACTGGTCGGAATGAATCTGTGCGCGGAAGACGTATTGCAGGTTCTTGTCCTTGAACACGGCAGTCGAAACCGCAGTCGTGATCCAGAGAATCTTTTTCTGCTGTTCGACCTTGGCCGAGAGCGGAACCGCGTGCGAACTCGCATAGACGCCGTTGATGATGTCGATCTTCTCCTGGTCGATCAGGCGATTGGCCTCATTGATCGCCACATCTGGCTTGCTCTGGGAATCGGCAGCGACAGGGACAACCTTGTACTTGCCGCCGATGCCGCCCTTTTCGTTGACGAGATCGATGGCAATCTGCGCGCCGATCGAGGAGGCGACCGACCCGCCGGCGGCAAAGGGGCCGGTCAAGTCGTAGATCAGGCCGATGCGCACCGTCTCGGCTTGTGCCTGCGCGCGGGTCCAATCGAAGCTGAATGCCGCGGCGGCCGCCGCAGAAGTCTTCAGCAGTGTTCTGCGTGAAGTCGGCATCGTCTCCTCCCACTGAATTATTATTATCGCCGGGACTGGTTCTTCCAGGTTTTCAGTCAAGTATTTGGAGAATACCGCGAGAAGTCAACCTGCGCGCATGCTCGTCATGGGGTGCTTATGGCAGTGCAAACGTGCGGCTGGGCAGGCGCGAGGGCAGGGTTCACCGCAAAGTCTGGTAGAGGACGGGGTGTGGAGCAGGGAGACCATCGCGTGCATTTTCGTGTATCGGGAGAATCCGATGTTGATGATAACTAGCACTGGCGCGGCGATCACCAAGAGCAAACGACTGCATTGAACGCCAAGTCGAGGGCGATTGCGGTGGACTGACCGAGGTTGCGTTCGAACTGACTGCCCGCTTTCGGGCGGCGAAGGCTTGCCGATCTCGCGCAGCGCCTGGAACACGGCAAAATGCAATTTGCTGCGATTGGGTCAGACAATCCGAGTGGTGTGAAAACAGGAAGGCTGCACGTGACAATTTGTCCGCTGCCTCTTTTTGGTCGGGTTCGCCCTTTCAGTTTGTGATATCTGAATCCACTTACGCACTACACCATCGCCCGATGGCATCAATGCAGAACGCGAGACGAAAATGTCATCGCCTTCAGATCAGACCCGGCGCACGATTATCCTGACCGCTCTTGCCACCGCGGTGCACGCAGCAGCGCCCAGACCGTCCGCTGCCGAGGAGGACGCCCCTGGCAGCGACCTGCGACCGCAAAAAGCCGACGTCCTGGTCTTCGCCGAGGGGGATCATGCGGGTGAGGTGATCAAGCCGGAGAATCTAACGCCCGGCGGACCGTTCGTGCGCGCTTGGCCAAAGGATCCCACGACCTCGGTGGTCCGAAAAGGCTCGCGGTTGAATGAGGTGGTGGTCGTAAAACTTGATCCGGCCGAACTTGATGACGACACGCGCGCGAGGTCGGCTGACGGCATCGTTGGGTATTCGGTGATTTGTACCCACGCCGGGTGCCCTATCACTGCCTGGGGGAAGGCGGCGCAGGGCGAAAAAGACGTGCTCAAATGCGTTTGCCATAATTCCGAGTTCGACCCCCGGCAAAACGCGCAAGTGGTGTTTGGACCGGCGCCTCGACGCCTTGCGGCACTTCCGTTGGCGATAGCTGACGGTTCGCTCACCGTCGCTGGAACATTCGTTGGAAAGGTAGGAGCACAGCAAGGAGGGTGATCGCAGCCCGCATCAAATGCCGCACAACCACCAAGAAAGATGAAGAAACAAACGGGAGGTAGCGTCTATGACCATGAAGCAATGGCTATTGTCGAGCTTTGTCGCGTCCACGTGCCTGTTTTCAATCGGTGCCTTTGCCGGCCCGATTGAGAAATACACTCCGGTGACAGCCGATCGCCTGAAGAACCCGGAACCCGGCAACTGGATGCTCTATCGCCGAACCTATGACGGCCAGGGATACAGCCCGCTCGATCAGATCAACACCTCGAACGTGAAAGATCTGGTACCGGTGTGGACCTTCTCGACCGGCGTGATTGAAGGGCACGAGGCTCCGCCGATCGTAAACAATGGCGTGATGTTCGTCTCGACCCCAATGGGTCAGGTGATCGCCCTCAACGCCAAGACAGGCGATGAGTACTGGCGTTACAAACGCCAGCTCCCCGACGATCTCTTCCAATTGCATCCGACCAACCGCGGGGTGGGATTGTGGCAAGACAAGCTGTATCTGGCTACAACGGATGACCATGTGGTCGCGCTCGATGCCAAAACGGGCAAGGTCCTCTGGGATACCAAAGTCCAGGACTACAAGAAGGGCCAGTACCTGACTCTGATGCCGCTGATTGTCGACGGAAAGGTTATCGTCGGGGCCGCCGGCGGCGAATTCGGCGTGCGGGGCTATGTCGTCGCGTATGATGCCAATGACGGCAAAGAGTTGTGGCGGACCTTCACCATTCCCGGAAAAGGCGAGCCTGGCAACGAAACGTGGAGCGGCGACGACTGGAAAACGGGTGGCGGCTCTGCGTGGATGACGGGCAACTACGATCCCGACACCAGGACCATTTACTGGGGCGTTGGCAACGCCGCGCCTTGGCCGGGAGATACTCACCCCGGCGACAATCTTTACACAACCTCGGTGCTAGCGCTCGACCCGGATAGCGGCAAGATCAAAACCTATTTCCAGTACCATCAAAACGATTCCTGGGATTGGGACGAGGTGGAAGCACCAATGCTGGTCGACGTGCAGAGGGATGGACGCATCTTCAAGGGCCTCATCCATCCGGGACGCAACGCGATCTTCTGGGTACTCGAGCGCAAGCCGGACAGCATCAAGTATGTAGCCGGCTGGCCTTATGTCTATACCGACGTCTGGAAGGGCATTGAGCCCGAGACGGGCAAGCCGATTGTCGATCCGGCTCACAAGCCAGTTATGGGCAAGCGGGTTGACTTCTGTCCGTCATTATGGGGCGGCAAGGATTGGCCGTCGGCGGCCTATAGTCCGAAGACCCGCTTTGTCTATGTTCCGGCCAACGAGAATTTCTGCGGCGGCTTTACCGGCGAGAAGGTGCCGTTGGTTCCCGGTCAGCTTTGGCTCGGGACCAAGCCCGAAGATATCGGCCTGAAGGTTCGCTCCGGCGCCACTCATTTTGGCGAGCTGCAGGCCTGGGATCCGGGCACGGGAAAGAAGGTCTGGTCGCACAATTTCCCCAGATCGCAGCTGTTTGGTTCGGTGACGGCGACCGCGGGCGATCTCGTCTTTGTGGGCGGTACCAATGACCGGATGTTCCGCGCCTTTCATGCCAAGACAGGCGAACTGCTTTGGGAACAGAAGACCAACTCCGGCATCGTGGGTATGCCGGTTGCTTACGAAGTGGACGGGACTCAGTATATCGCTGTCCAGTCGGGCTGGGGCGTAGACGCGCAGCGCATCCAGGACTCATTGGTGACCCAGAACAATGTCGGTCTTGAGAATAACGTGCCCCAGGGCGGCGTCGTCTGGGTGTTCGCCGTCAAGAAGTAACTGGCGATAATCTAAAGAAGAGCGGCGGACGAGATGCCCGCCGCTCTTTTGCTGCAACAGGCTAACCCGCCTCAGGCTTCAAGTTGCTTGCCGATCGGCAGCGCGCGGATGCGCTTGCCGGTCGCGGCGAAGATCGCGTTGATCAGCGCCGGCGCAACGGGCGGCAGCCCTGGCTCGCCAACGCCGCTGGGCGGCGTGTCGGGGCCGGCAGGCGCGATATAGACGTTGGTCACAGCAGGGGCTTCGTCGATCCGAATTACCGGGAAATCGTCGAAATTGCTCTGTTGCACCTTGCCGTCCTTGAAAGTGATCTCGCCATACTTGGCGAAGCTCATGCCCATGATTACAGCGCCTTCCATCTGCGCCTGGATTCGCTCCGGATTGACGTGGGTTCCGCAATCGATCGCGGTATCCACCCGGGGCACGGTGAGCTTGCCCTTGTCGTCGAAAGCTACCTCGACAATGGTCGCGATGTAGCTGACGAAGCTGCGGTGCGCAGCAATGCCGAGCCCGTGGCCCTTGGGCACGGACCGCCCCCAACCGCCCTTGTCCGCAACCAGCTCGACGACCTTGCGAAGGCGCGCGGTATCGATTGGATAGCTGTCATAGGGCTCACCATAGTTCCAGAGGTCCTTCACGGAATCTAGCTTGAGGATCCGGGGAGAGCCGATCAGCTCCAGCAGCATGGTCTTTTGATCGCGGTTGGTGGCATGGGCGAGTTCGCCCACCATCGATTGCACCGCAAAGGCGCGCGGGATATTCGACACCGAGCGGAACCAGCCAATGCGGGTATGCGCGGCCGCTTCCGGATTTTCGCACTGGACGTTGGCGATCTCGAAGGGCATGTCGACAAGCCCCATGCCGAGTTCAAACGGCGCCTGATGCTTTGCACCGGCGGCAAACGTCGAGGCGATGCTCGGCGCGACGCTGCGATGCCGCCAGGCCGTCACCTTGCCGCTCTTGTCGAGGCCGGCCTCGATGCGCTCCACCGAGACGGTGTGCAGGAAGCCGTTGCGAACGTCGTCTTCCCGCGTCCATTGCACCTTTACGGGCGCGCCGAGCTCCTTGGAAAGCAGGGCCGCCTCGAGGGCGAAATCGCATTTCGACTTGCGCCCGAACCCGCCGCCGAGCAGCGTGACGTTAACGGTGACGTTCTCCTGGGGTATGCCGAGCGTCTTGGCGACGTCTTCGCGCGTTCCGCCCGCGCTTTGCACCGGTGCCCAGATCTCCGCCTTGTCGCCCTTGACGTCCGCGACCGCGACCGGCGGTTCCATGCTGGCATGGGCATGATGCGGCACGTAGTACTCACCGACGATCACCTTGTCGGCGCCCTTCAAGGCGGCCTCCACGTCGCCCTCCTTGCGTACCACCAGGCCGGGTTTCCGTGCGGCTTGCTCCAGTTCGGCGCGGTAGGCGACCGACTCGTATTTGCCGTTGGCGCCATCGTCCCAGACGATCTTCAACGCGTTGCGGCCCTTGATGGCCGCGCCGGTGTTGCGCGCGATCACAGCGATCCCGCCGAGCGGCTGGAATTTTGAAGGCCACGGCCAGCCCCTGACTTCCATGACCTTCTCGACGCCGGAAACCTTCATCGCTTCCGCCCCGTCGAACGAGACCACCTTGCCGCCGGTCACTGGCGGCCGGGCGATGACGGCATATTTCATGCCGGGCAGGCGAACGTCGGCGCCGTAGCGCGCGGCGCCCACCGTGATATCGCGACCGTCGACGATGCCGATCTGGCCCTTGCCCAGATAGCGAAAATCCTTTGGGTCTTTCAGCCTCAGGCCTTCGACACTCGGTACCGACTCCTTGGCGGCATCGGCTGCCAGCTCGCCGAAGCCGATGCGGCGTCCGCTCGCATTGTGGACGACCTCGTGATTGATCGCCTTCACTTCGGTCGCCGGCACGCCCCAACGTTTCGCCGCTGCGGTTTCGAGCATGGTGCGGGCCGAAGCGCCGATCTGGCGCATCGGCATCAGGTAGTGCCGCGTGCTGCGCGATCCGTCGGTATCCTGGTTGCCGTATTTGACCTCGTCGCCAGGCGCCTGCTGGACGCGAACGCGCGACCAGTCGGCTTCCATCTCTTCGGCGACGATCATCGGCAGGCTGGTGCGGACACCCGTTCCCATCTCGGCGCGGTGCGCGACGATCGTCACTATTCCATCGGATGCGATAGAAACGAAAACGCGCGGGTTCACCACGGTGCCGTGCGGCATCTTGTCCGCACCGGTCTGGTATGCAGCAAAGCCCGGGCGTGACATCACGGGAGCGGCGAGCACAAAACCGCCGGCCAGCCCGAGGCCCTTCAGGATACTGCGGCGTGAAACGTTGTCGACCTTGATGTGCCGTTCAAAGCCACGGAGCTTGTTGGGATTGGTGAGGATATTCATGGTCACACCCCCGTCGATGCGAGATGCACGGCATTCTCGATGCGTTGATAAGCGCCGCAACGGCAAATGTTGCCCGACATCGCTTCGCGTATCTGGTCGTGATTGGGTTTTGGATTTTCGATGAGGAGTGCCGCGGCCTGCATGATCTGGCCGGCCTGGCAAAAGCCGCATTGGGGGACGTTCAGTTGCCGCCAGGCCTTCTGGACCGCGTGATCCCCGGTGGGATGAAGGCCTTCGATTGTCGTGACCTCCCGGCCGACCACGTCGGAAACCGAGGTGACGCAGGCGCGGACGGCCTGCTTGTCGACGATCACCGTGCATGCACCGCACAAGGCCTGGCCGCAGCCATATTTCGTGCCCGTCAAGCCGGCCTCATCGCGGAGAAACCAGAGTAATGGAAGATCCGGGTCGCCGTCCCAGCTATGCTCTTGGCTATTGATCTTCACCTTGATCATGATCGTTCCTCGCTCTTCATAAGCTGCTGATGTTTGTTCGACGTGAGCGAGAACATATTTCCCAACCGCTCAACGCCGTTGCTTTACGAGTTTGATCGCGTGGCCGGAGAGCCGGCCTTGCTTGGCAACCGCTGGCTGAATTGTACGATTTGCTTTGAATTTTGGTGGGCCATCCTCCTGCTTAAACATTTATCCGTGTTTACAGGACGGCGCGGCGAGACAGGCGCCTAGCGGACGCTATCAGAAAGCACGCCAGATCGAATTCACAACGTGTTGTCTTTGCACTCAATTTTGGACGAAAGCAGGGCCGCCCTCATCGACTGCCAATTTTTCCTGCCGGCCGTCATGCAGAACCTGCCTTGCAAGGGTTCGCGGACAGGCCGGTGCGATCAGCACTGCGTCGCCGACTAGCCTGTCCCGTTACTTTGCGAGCTGCGCCAACCCTTTCCAGTCGAATGCGATTCCATGGCCGGGCCGCGTCGGCGCCAATGCCATGCCTTCCTGGAGGACAAGCGGGTGCTCGATGTAACTTTCGAGCCCAAATCCGTGCGCTTCGAGATAGGAACGGTTCGGACACGCCGCGAGCAAATGCACGGTAACGTCATGTGCGCCGTGGCTGGTCACCGGTAGATTGAACGCTTCCGCCAGCCGGGCGATCTTCATGAAAGCCGTAACCCCGCCGCAATTGGTGACGTCGGGCTCCGGATAGGACACCGCGCCGGCCGCGATATAGTTCTTGAACTCCCAGAGCGTTCGCAGGTTTTCGCCGGCCGCGATCGGGACGCCGCCGGCCGCCATGATGCGGGCGTGACCGGCAATATCGTCGGGAATGATCGGCTCTTCGAGCCAGGTGAGATCGTAGGGTTGCAGCGCACGTGCCGCGCGGATGGCTTCCTCGACCGTCCATTTCATGTTGGCATCCGCCATCAGGGGAAAGCCGTTGCCGAGATGTTGGCGCATCGCCTGCACGCGTGCGACGTCGGATGCGAGATCGGGGCGGCCCACCTTCATCTTGATGGCGCGAAAGCCCCTGGCGAGATTGTCGTCGGTTTGCTTCAAAAGCTGCTCGATGGACAAATCGAGGTCGATGCCGCCGGCGTAGCAGGGCACGCGGGCGTCGAAGCCGCCCAACATGCGAAACAGCGGCAGATTGGCGCGGCGCGACTTCAGGTCCCACAGGGCGATATCGAGCGCCGAGAGCGCAAGCACCGGCGGTCCGCCACGCCCGCCGTAATGCAAGCTCCACCAGACGTGATGCCAGATGGCTTCGGTGTCGTCGGCCTCGCGGCCCTCAATCAGTTCGGGGATCTCCCGCCAGAGAATGTCGGCAATCGCGCCGCCATTGCGGCCGACGGTGTATGTATAGCCGACACCTTCGGCCCCGTCGGAATCGCGGACACGGCATGTCACCAGCTCGAAAGCTTTGAGTTCGCCGTGCGTGCTGTCGGAGAGGGTAACGGGCAGGGGGATCCGGTAGAGTCCGGCCTCGGTTGTCTTGATAAGCGCCATTGTGTTTCCACCCGGTCTTTTCATTGCACGCTAAATCGATCTTGTCGGCAGAGCAATTGCCTGCGGCCCTCAGACGGGAACGACCTCCCAACGTGCTGCTAAGTCGCGTTCAAGGCCTGCGCGATATCAGCGATCAGATCGGATGGGTGCTCGATGCCGATCGACAGCCGGATCGTGCAGTCGAGAACGCCTATTTTTTGGCGGATGTCAGCCGGAACGCCGGAGTGGGTCATGCTTGCGGGCAGGCTGGCAAGCGATTCAGTGCCACCCAGGCTCACGGCCAGCTTGAAGATCTGCAGGGCGTTGAGGAATTTGAACGCGGCGGCTTGGCCGCCGACGATGTCGAACGAGAATGTGGAGCCCGCACCGGTGCATTGCCTCGCAAACAGGCGGCCGGCGGGAGATGCCTCATCGTGGTGACCAAGGTAATGGACCTTTGCCACTTTTGGGTGGTCGCGCAGGTAATCTGCGACGAGGCGCGCGTTTGCGTCAGCCTTCTCCATGCGGATGCCCAGTGTTTCGAGCGACCGGCTGATCATCCAGCAGGAATGGGGGTCCAGTTGGGTACCAATCGCGCCTCGCAACGCTTTGACTTCCTTCATGAGCGCCTTTGAGCCGAGCGCAGCGCCTGCGATCAAGTCGGAATGTCCGCCGATATATTTGGTCAGAGAGTACAGCGAAAGATCTGCACCGTGTTCGATCGGTCTCTGAAACACCGGTCCGAGCAACGTATTATCGCATGCGATGATCGGCGTACTCCCCTGGGTTTGGCCGATCATCTCGGCGATCCGGCGGACCATCGCTATGTCGACCAGGCCATTGGTGGGATTGGCCGGTGTCTCAATGAAAATCATCGCAAGCCGGCCTTTGCGCATGGCGTCACCCGCTGCCGCTCTGACCGCCGCTTCGTCAATGCCGTCGGAAAAGCCCACCGCACCGATGGAGAGGTTCGCAAGCGTCTTCGCAAACAGAGTCTCCGTCCCGCCATACAGCGGCTGGGAGTGCAGGATGACGTCACCAGGGCGGACAAAGGCCAGGATTGTCGTCGAAATCGCGGCCATGCCCGAAGAGAACAGTGCGCAATTCTCGGCGCGCTCGTACACCGACAGCCTGTCCTCGACGATCTCGCTGTTGGGGTGATTGAACCGCGAGTAAACCAGACCTGCGCCCATCCCCTCGGGCGGCTCGCGCCGGCCCGCAACGTAATCGAAGAAGTCCTGTCCGTCTTCGGCGGTCCTGAAGACGAAGGTCGAGGTCAGGAAGACCGGTGGTTTGACGGCTCCTTCCGACAGTTGCGGATCGTAGCCGTAGTTCAGCATCAGCGTTTCCGGATGCAGCATGTGGTTGCCGATGTGGGTTTTCGACGGAAACGGTTTCACCATGGGCTGTCTCCCTGCCGGGATGCGGAACGCCGCACTGCGTTGGGGGTGCGCAATCGCGAGCGATCAGGAGTGATGGATGCGATCGCATCCAGCGGCTCCAGTTGACGTTATCAGGGATCAGCGTAGCAAAATTCGGGACTGATTTCACCGCATCCGGAGCGGATTTCGCAGTGCTCGATCGTCAGGCATGAACCGCAACCTTCAATGCCTCGGCGCGGATCTCTTCGACGAGCCGTTCCTTCAGGCTGACGAATTCGGGCGTGGTCTTGATTTTGTAGGATCGCGGGTGGGCTAGATCGACCGCGATCTCGGCCTTGATACGGCCCGGACGAGCGCTCATGACGATGACGCGGCTGCCGAGAAAGATCGCTTCCTCGATATCATGGGTGACGAACAGCACGGTTTTCTGCTCGCGTTCCCAGATGCCGAGCAGCATTTCCTGCATCAGCACGCGGGTTTGGTTATCCAGCGCGCCGAACGGCTCGTCGAGCAGCAGGATCTTTGGATCGTTGGCGAGCGCCCGTGCGATCGCCGTGCGCTGCTGCATGCCGCCGGAGAGTTGCTTCGGCCAATGATTCTCAAAGCCCGATAAGCCGACCCGTTGGATGAAGCCGTCGGCGATCTTGCCGCGATCCGCTTCGGAAATCCCGCGCTCGCGCAGGCCAAACGCGATGTTTTCGCGCACGGTCAGCCATGGAAACAGGGTGTAGGACTGAAACACCATGCCGCGATCCGCGCCGGGGCCAACGACCTCTTGCCCATCAAGAATGACCCGGCCGCTGGTCGGCCGGTCAAGCCCGGCGACGATGCGCAGCAACGTCGATTTTCCGCAACCCGAAGGGCCGAGGATGGTGACGAAGTCATTATTGCGGACGTTGAGGTCGATCGGCTCCAGCGCGCGTGTCGGCGCATGCCCCTGGCGCGCGGGGAAGGTGCGGGCGACCTGATCGATTTTCAGTTCGGTCATGCCAGTTTCCACGGAAACAGCCAGGCGTTGAAGGCTTTGAACAGGAAGTCCGATACGAGCCCGATCAGCCCGATGACGATGATGCCGAAGATAATCTGGCCGGTGTTGAGCAGGGCCTGGCTGTCGGTGATCATATGGCCGATGCCTGACGATGAACCGATCAACTCGGCGACGATGACGTAGGTCCACGCCCAGCCGAGAACGAGTCGAAGGATCTCCGCAACCTCGGGCGCGGAGGAGGGCAGCAGCACACGGTTGATGATGCCGCGGTCGCTGGCGCCCAGCGTGTAGGCGGCTTCAACGAGGTCGCGCCTGGTGTTTCCGACTGTCACGGTGACCATCAGGATGATCTGGAAGACCGAACCGATGAAAATGACCAGGAGCTTCTGCAACTCGCCGATGCCCGCCCACAGGATCAACAGCGGGATAAAGGCCGAGGCGGGCAAGTAACGTGCGAACGAGACGAACGGCTCCAGGAAAGCTTCGATCGGCTTGTAAGCCCCCATCAGAACGCCGAGCGGCACAGCGATGATGGCCGCCAGCACAAAGCCGCCGACGACACGCCAGACCGTCATGCCGATGTCGAACAGGAAGCCGTGCTTTGTCAGCAGCTCCCAACCCTCCTGCAGCATCGTCAGCGGGTTGGCGAGAAACGTCTTGGAGACGTAACCGCCAAAGGTCGCCCAAGCCCACACGGCAACGAAAAGCACGAAGAACGCCAGGCCATAGGCCGCGCGCTGCCTCGATGTCACGGGATCCAGGGGACGTATCACAGGCATATCCTAAAAAGCTGTGCGGTGATCGCCGTCGTCCCGCTCTCATGACCGAGAGCGGGACTGGCGTGGTACACGCAAAACTACTTGATGAAGCTTGCGTCGAAGAGGTCGTCGATCTTCGGAACCGATTTGATGATGCCGATCTCGAGCAACAGGTCTGCAGCTTCCTTGTTGAAGGTCAGGAATTCGCCCGCGAAGAATTTCTGGTTCGCGGCTTTGTCCTGCCAGCGCAGGAATTTGGCCGAGTTGCCGAATTGCTCGCCGGACTGCTTTACGTCGGCACCCATGATCTCGTACGACTTGGCCTGATCCTTTTCGATCAAGGCGATCGCCTCGAAATAGCTGTCGGCCAGCGCCTTGGCAGCTCTCGGGTTTTCAGTCAGGAATTTCGGCGTGCAGCCGAACGTGTCCATCACCATCGGATAGTCGAGCGTGGTGGCGATGATCTTGCCCTTGTCCGGCGCTGCGCGCACCGTCGAGAGGTAAGGCTCATAGGTCATGGCCGCATCGTTCTGGCCCGAGACGAATGCCTGTGCCGCCGCCGCCGGCTCCAGGTTCACGATCGTGACATCCTTGACCGAAAGGCCGTTCTTCTTGAGCATCCAAGCCAAAGCAAAATACGGTGAGGTGCCGGGCGCGGATGCGGCAACCGTCTTGCCCTTGAGGTCCTTGATCGAGGCGATAGTGTTTCGCGTTGCCATGCCGTCGGCGCCGTAGCTCTTGTCGAGCTGGAAGATCTGCTTGGTGGCGACGCCATTGGCATTCCAGGATATCCAGGTCTCGACCGTGGTCGCCGCGCATTGGATGTCGCCCGACGCGATAGCCAGATGGCGGTCTTTCTGCGGGATCTTCTTGATCGTCACATCGAGGCCGTTCTTCTTGAAGATGCCCGCCTGATTGGCGAGCGTGAGCGGGGCGAAACCGGTCCATCCGGAAATGCCGATGCCGACCTTCACGTCCTGGGCGGCGGCCGGTGCGGCCATCAGGAGGGCGGCCGTTGCCGCGAAAATTCCAAAACTACGCATGGCTATATCCCTTTGCTGGTTCATCGACTGGTCTTCAGACTGGTTGCGGCAAAGCCGTTACCAAAACTGCTGCATAGCTTGTGCCAGATCTTGCGTGCATTGTTATCCCTCCAAGCCGCCTTTGAAGCGAGCAATCAGTTTATGGGACTCGCCCGGATAGAGCAGGCGTACGGCCGTCAGAGGTCGGGCGCTGCGCCAGGTATGCCGGTCGATCACGAGGCAGGGGGCGCCGATCGCGATATCCAGTGCCGCCGCAGCCTGTTCGTCAGCCACGATGGCACTGATCGAATGCTCGGCTTCCGTCCATGGCACATGGTGCAGCAGCCACGAGCCGGGCGGCTCGGCCGCAAAATCCGCCGCAGCCGCTTCGGGCACGGCGTCGAGATCGATCAGCCTGTCCTCGATGGCGAACGGCACGCCATCGGCGCTGTGACGGCATGCAATCGCGATCACCTTTCCGGTTTTCCCTGCGCCAAGACGGGCGCGGTCGGCGGCGTTTGCGGTGCGCCGCGAGCACTGGATCAACTCATAGCCGTAACTGCGGCCGAGCGCGCCTATCTCTGCGCGGATATCGACGATCTTGAGCACCGCTGACAGAAATGTGGGGCGGCGGACAAAGCTGCCGGCCTTGCGCCGTCGCTCGATGAGATCGGCTTGCGCAAGTTCCGACAGCGCCTTGCTCACTGTCATGCGCGAGCAGCCATAGCGCAACATCAGCTCGTGCTCGAACGGGATGCGGTGCCCGGGCGGCCATTCTCCGGTCAGGATGCGGCGCTCGATGTCGATCCGGATCTGCTTGTACAGCGTCGGCTTGTCGGCCGATTGGAGTTTGCCGCGATCGGTGGCGAGGCTCATGCCACGAGCCTCCGCACCGCTGCGTTGAACGTCTCACGTGCGCTCTCGCGGAGCCTGTGACGTCCTTTCTCAACGACTTTGGCGCCGCCGGCCCAGACCGCGTCGACGGCACCTGCGCCTGCTGCAAAAATCCAGCCGTCGAGGACAGCGTCTCCGCGACGTTCGGCGAGCGAAGGATGGGTGGTGTCGAGGGTCACGATGTCGGCGCGTGCATCTACCTGCAGGCCGGCAGTTGGCTGTGCGAGCGCCTGCGTCCCGCCGGCGAGCGCGGCGTCGAACAGCGCGCGGCCGGTCGACAGGCCGGGACCGCCGGACAGCACATTGCGCTCGCGATGTTTCAAGCGCTGGCCGTATTCGAGCTGACGCAGTTCGTCGGTGACGCCGACCAGCACGTTGGAGTCCGTCCCGATGCCGAACCGCCCGCCGGCATCGAGGAATTCGCGGGCCGAAAAAATGCCGTCGCCAAGACTGGCTTCGGTGACCGGGCAGAGTCCGGCGACTGCACCGCTTCTTGCAAGCGCGGTGGTTTCCGCTTCGGTCATATGGGTCGCATGGATCAGGCACCAGCGCTGATCGACGGGCGCATGTTCGAGCAGCCACTCAACCGGCCGCCGGCCCGACCAGGCGATGCATTCCTCGACTTCCCTGGTCTGTTCGGCGGCATGGATATGCATCGGCCCGGCTTCGGCCAATGGCGCGAGGGCCGCCAATTCGTCAGGCGTTACGGCGCGCAGGCTGTGCGGCGCGATGCCGACATTGGCTCCGGGCAACGCGCGGACGGCTGCCCGCGTGGCATCAGTTAGTTTGGCAAACTGATCGACCGAGCAGATGAACCGGCGCTGGCCGGCATGTGGTGTCGCTCCGCCGAACGAGCTGTGTGCATAGAAACTCGGCAGCAGCGTCAACCCGATGCCGGAGATTTCAGCGGCGCGCACAATTCGCGTCGCCATCTCGGCGGGGTTGGCGTAGGGCGCGCCGTCGTGGTCGTGGTGGAGATAGTGGAATTCGCCCACGCGCGTATAGCCTCGCTCGAGCATCTCGACATAGAGCAGCGTGGCGACGGCTTCGACGTCTTCCGGCGTCATTTCGAGCGCGAAGCGATACATCGTCTCGCGCCATGTCCAGAACGTATCCGCGGAATTGCCGCGCGTTTCGGCGAGCCCCGCCATGCCACGCTGGAACGCATGGCTATGCAGGCTCGCTATGCCGGGAATTGCGAGCTTGTGGCGTTCGTCATGCCGTCCCGGCGCCACGCCGGTCGTAACCTTGGTGATGGTCTGGTCCGCCACCACCACCTGCACGTCATCGGCCCACCCCGAGGGGAGCAGCGCTGATGCGAAATGCAGTATCGACATGTTTCGAAACCGGCTGGACAGAACACCCACGCGATTTTATGTATAGACATATAGAGACGTCAAGCTCCTGCCTGTGAGGAGAGCTGCATGGCCGAGCGCTTCGATCGAATCTGGCTCAACGCCCGGCTCGCCACGGTCCGCGAGGATCTGCCGGGGCTCGGTGTGATCGAGGACGGCCTGATCGCCGCGCGCGACGGCCGCATCGCGTTCGCCGGCAGCCGTTCCGACTTTCCATTGGACGCCGATGCGGTCGAGCGGATCGATTGCGCGGGGCGCTGGATCACGCCGGGACTGGTGGATTGTCATACCCACCTGGTGTTTGGCGGAAGCCGTGCGCATGAATTCGAGCTGCGGCTGCAGGGAGCGAGCTACGAAGAGATCGCGCGCGCAGGCGGCGGCATTGTCTCCACGGTCGCGGCGACGCGGGCGTCCAGCGAGGCCGAGCTAGTTGCCGGCGCGCTGCCAAGGCTCGACGCCCTGATCGGCGAGGGCGTGACGACGCTGGAGATCAAATCCGGCTACGGCCTCGATACCGAAACCGAGATGCGTCAGCTCTCGGCGGCGCGTGCGCTGGGTGATAAGCGGCCGGTCGCCATCAAGACGACGTTTCTCGGCGCGCACGCGACGCCACCGGAAGCTGACGGTGACAAGGATCGGTATATCGACCTTGTCTGCCGCGAGATGTTGCCGGCGGTGGCGCAGGCCGGATTGGCCGACGCCGTCGATGCCTTCATGGAAGGTATTGCGTTTTCGGAAGAGCAAACGGCACGGGTGTTCCGCGCGGCAACGGCGCTTGGATTGCCGGTCAAGCTGCATGCGGATCAGCTCTCGAATCTCGGCGGCGCCGCGCTTGCTGCGGAATTCGCGGCCTTGTCGGCCGATCATCTGGAGCACACCGATGACGCCGGCGCCGCGGCGATGGCGCGGGCAGGGACGGTGGCGGTGCTGCTGCCGGGCGCATTCTATTTTATTCGCGAGACGACGAAGCCACCGGTCGAACTATTCCGCGCCCACGGCGTCAACATGGCACTTGCGACCGACTGCAATCCCGGCAGTTCGCCGATGACGTCGCTTCTCTTGGCCATGAACATGGGTGCAACGCTGTTCCGGATGACCGTTGCCGAATGCCTCGCTGGCGTAACGCGGGAAGGTGCGCGCGCGCTCGGAATTCTCGGCGAGACAGGAACGCTCCAGGCGGGCAAATGGTGTGATCTTGCGATCTGGGAGATCGAGCGGCCGGCCGAGCTTGTTTACCGGATCGGTTTTAATCCGTTGCATAGCCGGGTGTGGAGGGGACAGTGAGCCGCCCCGATGCCCCCATTGTGGTTTCGCCTGGAAGGGTCAGCCTCGACGATCTGGCGCAAGTCCTTGCCGGCGCTCCGGTCGTGCTCGATCCATCGTTCTGGCCGCGGCGTTGAAGCTGCATCGGCGATTGTTGCGGCGGCCGCGCGCGCGGAAGCCCCGGCGTACGGTATCAATACCGGATTCGGAAAACTGGCGTCGAAACGGATTGCTGCCGACCAGACGGTGCTGCTGCAGCACAATCTCATTGTGTCGCATTGCTGCGGGGTAGGGCCGCCGACGCCGGAGCCGATCGTTCGTCTGATGATGGCGCTCAAGATCGTCTCGCTGGGGCGAGGTGCATCGGGCGTGCGCCGCGAAATCATCGAGCACCTTCAGGCCATGCTGGCGAAGGGCATTTGTCCGCTGGTGCCGCAGCAGGGATCGGTCGGAGCGTCCGGCGATCTGGCGCCGCTTGCGCATATGACGGCGGTCATGATCGGCGAGGGGCAGGCGCTGATCGGCGGAAGCGTTGTGCCGGCCCGCGAAGCACTGGCGGCCGCCGGTCTTGCGCCGGTGGCGCTCGGTCCGAAGGAGGGCCTTGCTCTGATCAATGGCACGCAGTTTTCGACCGCCTACGCCATTTCCGGATTGCTGCGCGCCCATGGCCTGGCCAGTGCGGCCTTGGTGACGGGCGCGTTGTCGGTCGATGCGGCGATGGCGTCGACGGCGCCGTTTCGTCCCGAGATCCAGCAACTGCGCGGGCATGCCGGGCAAATCGCCGCCGGCGCTGCGCTAACGGCACTGCTCGACGGCAGCGACATCAGGAACTCGCATCTCGAAGGCGACGAGCGCGTGCAGGATCCCTATTGCCTGCGCTGCCAGCCGCAGGTCGCCGGCGCCGCGCTCGATTTGCTGACGCAAGCCGCCCGCACGCTGACGATCGAAGCGAACGCCGTCACCGATAACCCGCTGGTCCTGGTCGAGACCGGAGAGATCGTCTCGGGTGGCAATTTTCACGCCGAGCCGGTCGCTTTTGCCGCCGATCAGATTGCGCTGGCACTCTCCGAGATTGGAGCGATCAGCGAGCGACGCATCGCGACCCTCGTCGATCCCGCGCTCAACTTTGGCCTGCCGCCGTTTCTGACTCCCGATCCCGGCCTCAACTCCGGCTTCATGATCGCCGAAGTGACGGCAGCCGCGCTCTATGCGGAGAATAAACAGCGCGCCTCGGCCTGCTCGATCGACTCGACGCCGACCAGCGCCAACCAGGAAGATCACGTGTCGATGGCCGCACACGCGGCGCGGCGGTTGTCTGACATGGCGGACAATCTCGCCATCATCCTCGGCATCGAGCTATTGGTTGCAGCGCAAGGCATTGGGCTGCGCGCACCGCATTCGACCAGTCCCGCGCTGGCTGCTGTGATTACTGTATTGCGCGAGCAGGTGCCGGCGCTCGGTAGCGATCGCTACATGGCCGATGACCTCGCGAAGGCAACGGCGCTGGTTGAATCCGGCGCGTTGCCGACGGCCGCTATGTCGGTGCTTGAAAGTAACCCGTTTCCAATCCTTGCCGAGAGAGGCTCTTTGTCATGAACCGCCGACTGGACAACGACCGCATCATCCGGGCGCCCCACGGGCCCGAGATCAGCGCCAAGAGCTGGCTGACGGAAGCGCCGCTTCGAATGCTGATGAACAATCTCGATCCTGATGTTGCCGAACGGCCGAGCGAACTCGTCGTCTATGGCGGAATCGGCCGTGCCGCCCGCGACTGGGACAGTTTTGATCGGATCGTTGCCTCGCTGCGCAAGCTCGAAGGCGACCAGACGCTGGTGGTGCAGTCGGGCAAGCCGGTCGGAATTTTCCGCACCCATGCCGATGCGCCGCGCGTGCTGATCGCGAACTCGAATCTGGTGCCCCACTGGGCGACGCTCGATCACTTCAATGAGCTCGACAAGCAAGGGCTGATGATGTTCGGCCAGATGACGGCCGGCTCGTGGATCTACATCGGCAGCCAGGGCATCGTGCAGGGGACGTATGAAACGTTTGTCGAGGTCGGGCGGCGTCATTACGGCGGCAACCTCGCGGGCAAGTGGATCTTGACGGCGGGTCTCGGCGGCATGGGCGGCGCGCAGCCGCTCGCCGCGACCATGGCCGGGGCGTCGATGCTCGCGATCGAATGCCAACCGAGCCGCATCGAGATGCGGCTGCGCACGGGTTACCTCGACCGGCAGGCAAGCTCGCTTGACGAGGCGCTCGCGATCATGACGGAGGCGGCGCAGAACAAGAAGCCGGTCTCCGTCGGCCTTCTCGGCAATGCCGCCGAAGTTTTTCCCGAGCTTGTGCGCCGCGGCGTCAGGCCCGACATCGTTACCGACCAGACCAGCGCGCACGATCCGATCAACGGCTATTTGCCGAAGGGATGGACGCTTGCCGAGTGGGAGTCGAAACGCGAGGCCGACCCGAAAGCAGTTGAAGTCGCGGCGAAGACCTCCATGGTCGGCCACGTCCAGGCCATGCTGGATTTCCACGCGCAAGGTATTCCCACGCTCGACTATGGCAACAACATTCGCCAGATGGCGAAGGACATGGGACTGAAGAACGCGTTCGATTTTCCCGGCTTCGTACCGGCCTACATCCGTCCGCTGTTTTGCCGCGGCGTCGGCCCGTTCCGGTGGGCGGCGCTATCAGGAGATCCCGAAGATATTTTTCGGACCGACGCCAAGGTCAAGGAGCTGATGCCGGACGATAAGCATCTCCATAACTGGCTCGATATGGCGAAAGCACGGATCAAGTTCCAGGGGCTGCCAGCACGAATCTGTTGGGTCGGTCTGGGTGATCGCCACCGGCTCGGCATGGCGTTCAATGACATGGTGGCGCGCGGCGAACTGAAGGCGCCGATCGTCATCGGTCGCGATCATCTCGACAGCGGCTCGGTTGCGAGCCCGAACCGCGAAACCGAAGCGATGCGCGACGGCTCGGATGCAGTGTCGGACTGGCCGCTGCTCAATGCGCTGCTCAATTGTGCCAGCGGGGCCACCTGGGTCTCGCTCCATCATGGCGGCGGCGTCGGGATCGGCTATTCGCAGCACGCCGGCATGGTCATTGTCGCCGACGGAACGCAGGAGGCTGCGCGTCGACTTGAACGCGTGTTGTGGAACGATCCGGCATCGGGAGTCATGCGTCATGCCGACGCCGGCTATGAAAGCGCGATTGCATGTGCCCGCGCCAACGGGCTCGATCTGCCCGGTCTGACGCTGTAGCGCTCCGGGCTTTCTTGCGCCGGTATTTCCAGAGGGGAGGATTTCCTTCCTTATTGTAAATACACACAGTTTACCTATATAGTACTGCGGGGTCACTGACCCGCATAATTCATTTGGTTCTCCGGTCAGGCCCGTCATTCAGGCGGGCCGTTGCCGTTTTGGGACTACCGAACGATGAGCCATTCCAATCGTATCGACCATATTCGCCTGACATCGCATCCGGTGCCCGGTGCGACGCATGAATTCCCGATCGTATGGGGAGCGCCGACCGCGCGTGAACGTGGTCCGATCATCGGGACGGTATCGCGTCCGCAGGATCGTAACGTGATTGGCAGTCACGGGGGCTCCTATGCGGTCTACCGCGCACTTGCCGTTTCTTCGGGTGCGCTGGATCCGATCCGTCGCCCCGATCTGACCAATACACACCCGGCCGCGACCGTTGGGCCGTTCTCGCAATGGATAGATCCGGAACGCATCGTTGCGCTCGATCCGTGGGGACATCTCGTCGCGGAGAACTTTCGCGCCGAAATCACGGAAGGCATCGATATCCGGCCGAGCATCGCGATCACGCGGGCCCGGCTCGACCTGCCGGAAATTCAGGCGGCTCTGGCCGCCAAGCGGTTGGTGCCCGACGGCGAGTTCGTTCACGCCAGCGGCTCCGTCTCCGTTGTCAAGATAGCGATCGATCCGGTCTGGCACTTGCCCGGGATCGCGCACCGCTTCGGCACGAGCGTGACCAATCTGCGGCGCGCGCTGTTCGAACAGACTGCGGGCATGTTTCCCGAGCTCGTCACGCGCCCCGATTTGCAAGTCTTTCTTCCGCCGATCGGCGGAACGACCGTCTATCTGTTCGGCGACGTCACGAAGCTTCCGGACCATCGGACCAAAATCACCTGTCGCGTCCATGACGAGTGCAACGGTTCGGATGTTTTCGGCTCGGACATTTGCACCTGCCGTCCATATCTCATTCAGGGCATCGAGGAATGCGCGCGCGCCGGACAATCGGGTGGTCTGGGCGTTATCGTCTACAACCGCAAGGAAGGCCGGGCGCTCGGCGAGGTCACGAAATTTCTGGTCTACAATGCGCGCAAGCGTCAGGAAGATGGCGACGATGCATCCGCCTATTTCGAACGAACGGAATGCGTTGCCGGGGTGCAGGATGCGCGTTTCCAGCAACTGATGCCGGATGTCATTCACTGGCTGGGATTGAAGCGCATCGATCGCTTCATCTCGATGAGCGACATGAAGTATGATGCGCTTACGGGGCAGGGTATCGACATTGTCGAGCGCGTCGCTATTCCCGACTACATGATTCCCGCCGACGCCCATGTGGAAATGGCCGCCAAGAAAGCCGCGGGATATTTTTCACCTGACACGAAGCCTGAGGATCTGATCGCTTCCGGTCGGCCGCTCGAAAAATACTAGGGCGAGCCAGGGCCATTGATCGTGACAGCAGACGCGGCGGCAGACGGCTTATCTCTCTTAAGTGCGGGAGCGGTGCGCAATCGCGCGCACCGGATGCTGGAAATCGGCTTGAACGACCAGCTTCAGCATTTCCAAGTCGATCTTGGCCGGCTCGACGAGGCGGTTGATCTCGTGCTTGCGACAACACGCAAAGCCTATCCGACGTTCGATGTTCCCTTTCATTCGCGCTGGCGCCATTTTGTCGTCGGCGGCATCGATCGCTGGGCGGCACTTGCCGGCGCCAGGAACTGGCGCGATAGCAAGGAGCGCGCCCGCGCCGAGTTTGACCTTGCCATAATCAGCGTGCTGCTCGACGCCGGAGCGGGTCCGTCGTGGCGCTATCGCGATCCCTTGACGGGCGCAAGTATCGGCCGTTCGGAGGGGCTGGCGCTTGCCAGTCTGGATATGTTTGCGCGCGGCGTGTTCTCAGCGAAGGCTGACGAGCCGCTGCGGGCCGATGCCGTTAGCCTTGAACGACTGACCGTTGCCGATCTGCAGACTGGCTTTCAGGTTGCGGACGACAATCCATTGGTTGGTCTCGAGGGCCGCATCAACCTTCTTCGCCGACTCGGCGAAGTAGCATCGGCGTTGCCGCAGATTTTCGCCCGCGACGACACGGCTCGGCCGGGTGGATTGTTCGATCACCTCACAGGGACGGCCGAGGCGGGGGTGATCGCTGCCTCGACGATTTTGTCAGAACTTTTGCGCCAACTGGGGCCGATCTGGCCGTCGCGTATAACGCTCGGCGGAATTCCGTTAGGAGATTGCTGGCGTCATCCGGCGCTCAAGACCGAGGATGCGACCAGCGAGCTGGTGCCGCTGCACAAATTGTCGCAGTGGCTATCGTATTCGCTGATCGAGCCGATACAGCGGACGGGCCTGCGGGTGACGGACATCGACGGCCTGACGGGCCTGGCGGAATACCGCAACGGCGGATTGTTCGTCGACGCCGGGGTACTGCTGCTGCGCGACCCCATGGACGCGCAACGCGAACATGATGTCGCCTCGATGCTCGTGGTCGAGTGGAGGGCGCTGACCGTCGCGCTGCTGGACCGGCTGGCGGATCTGTTGCGGCAACGCGTTGGCCTTGACGCGGTCTCGCTTCCACTGGCGAAGATTCTGGAAGGCGGCACCTGGGCGGCGGGCAGGGCGCTGGCGTTCGCGCGCCGGTCCGATGGTTCGCCGCCCGTCAAGGTCAGTAGCGACGGTACGGTTTTCTAGTATCTGTTTGACGCGTTTTTCTTCATGCGAACAGCGTATCCGGTTCGCTCAAAAATGCTATGGAACGCGATTCGATTACCCGCAGGGAGCAAAAGCATGGAAGGCGTTACGATCGTGGATCACCCGTTGGTCCAGCACAAGCTTACGCTGATCCGCGACAAGACGATTTCGACCAAGTCTTTTCGCGAGCTCCTCAAGGAGATCGGGATGCTGCTTTGTTACGAGGTGACGCGCGACCTGCCGCTAACCGATGTGGAGGTCGAGACTCCGCTTGCACGAATGCACTCCGCCAAGATCGCGGGTAAGAAACTGGTTTTCGTGCCGGTGTTGCGGGCAGGGGTGACCTTTGTCGACGGAATGCTGGACCTCGTTCCGACCGCCCGCGTCGCGCATATCGGGCTCTACCGCGAACCGCATTCGTTCGTGGCGGTCGAATACTTCTTCAAATCGCCGTCCGATCTTCACGAGCGGCTGGCAATCGTGGTGTCACCGGTACTTGCGACGGCGAACACGGCTGTGGCGGCGGTGGATCGGCTGAAGGAACGCGGCGCGAAGGATATTCGGCTGGTATGCCTGCTTGCCGCGCCGGAAGGTGTGGAGCGCTTCCGCGGCCTGCATCCCGACGTGCGGTTGTGGACGGCCGGTATCGACGAGGGGCTCGATGCAAACGCTTTTATCCTGCCTGGCCTTGGTGATGCCGGGGATCGCGCCTACGGGACGCGATAAGGCCCCGACAGCTCTCGGCGCGCCTTACTGGAAGGCCGTTTCCGAGAAGTTTCTGAGCTTGCGCGAGTGCAGCCGCTCCAACGGCATGTCCGCCAACTTCTCCATCGTCCGGATGCCGATGGTCAGATGCTGGGCGACCTGCCGCTTGTAGAATTCGGTGGCCATGCCGGGCAGCTTCAGTTCTCCGTGCAACGGCTTGTCGGACACGCACAGCAAGGTGCCGTAGGGTACGCGGAAGCGGAACCCGTTGGCGGCGATGGTCGCCGATTCCATGTCGAGCGCAATGGCGCGCGACTGCGAGAGCCGCTGAATCGGACCACGCCGGTCGCGCAATTCCCAATTGCGATTATCGATGGAAGCAACGGTGCCGGTGCGCATGACGCGCTTCAGATCATATCCGGATAGCCCGGTCACCTCCGCCACGGCCTCCTCGAGCGCGACCTGGATTTCGGCCAGCGCGGGAAGAGGCACCCATAGCGGGAGATCGTCGTCGAGAACATGATCCTCCCGCACATAAGCATGCGCCAGCACGTAGTCGCCCAGCGCCTGGGTGTCGCGCAATCCGGCGCAGTGCCCGAGCATGAGCCACGCATGCGGCCTGAGCACCGCGATATGGTCGGTGATCGTCTTGGCGTTCGCGGGCCCGACACCGATATTGACCATGGTGATGCCTGCGTAGTCGGGCCTCTTCAGATGATATGCCGGCATTTGCGGCAGACGCGCCGTTGTGACGCCGGCGGCCGGTCGCTGTTCGCCGCGCCTGATGATGACGTTGCCGGGCTCGACGAATTCAGTATAGCCGGTATCGCCATTCGCCATCAGGTCCCTGGCGCGAGCACAGAATTCGTCGATGTAGAATTGGTAGTTGGTGAACAACACGAAGTTCTGAAAGTGGTTTGGGCTGGTGGCCGTGTAGTGCTGCAGGCGATGCAGGGAATAGTCGACGCGCTGCGCCGTGAATTGCGCCAGCGGCCTCGGCCGGCCGACCGGTGCTTCGTATGTGCCATTGGCGATCTGATCGTCGGTTCCATCAAGATCTGGAACGTCGAACAGGTCTCGGATCGGTCGCTTGATGTTCCTGGCGGCGGCGCCGTCAACGTAGGTGCCTTCCTGAAAAGCAAAATGCAGCGGGATGGGGGTTTCCGATTCCGATACGATGACCGGAACGCCATGGTTGCGCATGATCAAATCGAGTTGCTCGATGAGATAGGTTTCGAACAGGTCGGGCTGGGTGATCGTGGTCGAGTAGTGCCCGGGCGTCGGCATGTGGCCATAGGACTGACGAGAATCGACCTGGGTGTATGAGCTCGTGGTGACGCTGATTTCCGGATAGAACGCCCGGTATCGCCGGTTACTGTCGCTGCCAGCCGCGAGCGCGGCGAAGGAATCGCGCAGGAACTGGGTATTTCGAGCATAAAGTGATCGCAAAGCTGCGACCGCCTTGCGCGCGTCGTCGAAGCTTTGCCGCACGAAGGGCTCTGGCGTGGCTATTGGCCCGATGGCTTGGGGACGGCCGTGATTCTTCATGGCCCTAACGTAGTATCTTCGACCCGCCCTGGGGAGGCTTTGGCAAGGGAACCTTCCCGGCCCAGAAGCAGGCTCGCTTGCCGGACTTCGTCGGCCACCGCAGGGGTTTTGGGCGCAAAGGGCCGGGGATAAGATCGCGCCGGGTCGCTTCTAGTACGAAACTGGTACAGTGTGTTCGCAACCGAAGCTTGGATTTACCCGGAGCCGGCGAACGATCATGAGCTTTTTCGAACGCCTAAAGACAGCAGCATCCGCCGAGTGGCGGGCCTACGCCGAGCATCCCTTCACGAACGGGTTGGCGGATGGTTCGCTCGCCGAGGCGGCGTTTCGCCACTACCTCGTCCAGGACTACCTTTTCCTTATCGAGTTTGCCCGCGCCTACGCGCTCGCCGTCTACAAGTCGCCCGAGCTTGCCGACATGCGTGAAGCAGCCGCCGGCCTCTCGGCCATCCTCGACGTCGAGATGAACCTGCATGTGAAGCTCTGCGCCGGCTGGGGCCTGTCGCCTGGCGATCTCGAGAAGGCCCCGCCTGCCGTCGAGATGCTGGCCTACACACGCTACGTACTTGACGCCGGAATGCGCGGCGATCTGTTGGCACTCAAGGTGGCGCTTGCTCCCTGCGTGATCGGCTACGCGGAGATTGCGACGCGGCTTGCGTCGCGACCAGATGCGCTCGCTGCAACGAACCCATATCGCGTTTGGATCACCGAATATGCCGGCGCGCCATACCAGGACGTCGCGGCGAAAGCGCGGGCTCACTTGGAGAATCTCGCCGATCTCTACGCCACGCCCGCCCGCGAGGCCGAGCTGATCGCGATCTTCAAGGAAGCCACCCGACTCGAGGCGGACTTCTGGGAGATGGGCTGGCGCGCGGGCCAGCGTGCACAATAGTCAGTGACGGCGTAATGCGTTTGGTTTTCAAGTTGAACGAGTGCATTGCCTGACTCGGGACGATGCGCCGCTATTCTTTCGTATTGTCGTCAGTTGCTGGAGATCTGGCTTCCTTGATCAGATTTCGCCACTTGCCCACCCTCTGCCGAGAGAGTCTCTGACGAATGGGCGCCCGCTCGCGGGCTGACTTGGAGCGTACTCATACTGCAGCGTTCTGAGGCTATTTCAGCCACCCTTTGACCCTGGCGCAGAGCGTTTCCGTCGATATGCCGTAGCGGTCGTGCAGCGTTGGCAACGCGCCCGCCGCGAGGAATTCGTCCGGCAGGCCGACCATGCGAAAGGCCGGATGCACCCCTTCGCGCATCAGCAGGCCGGCGACGGCCTCGCCCAGGCCGCCATTGACCGTGTGATTCTCGGCAACCACGACGAGTCGGCCGGGCTTTGCGCAGCAGGCCAAGATCGTTGCGGCATCGAGCGGCTTGATTGTCGGCACGTGCAGGACACCGGTATCGATCCGGTCGCTCATCAGTGCCTTCGCGGCTTCCAGCGCACGCATCGTCATGATGCCCGAGGAGATGAAGAGGACCTCGTACCCGTCCCGCAGCAGCTTGGCCTTCCCGAGTTCGAAGCTGTAGCCGTACTCGTCGAGCACGAGCGGAACCTGCCCACGCAGGAGGCGCATGTAGACCGGCCCGTTGTGGCGCACCATTGCCGGCACGACCTGCTCGATCTCGTGTGCATCGCAAGGATCGATCACCACCATGTTCGGCATGGCGCGGAACAGCGCGAGGTCTTCGGTCGCCTGATGGGAGGGGCCGTAGCCAGAGGTGAGTCCCGGCAGCGCGCAGGCGATCTTCACATTGCGGTCTTCCTCCGCGATCGTCTGGTGGATGAAGTCGTAGGCGCGACGCGAGGCGAAGACGGCATAGGTCGTCGCGATGGGCGTGAAGCCTTCCGCCGCCAGTCCCGAGGCGGCACCGAACAGCAACTGCTCCGCCATCCCCATCTGGTAGTAGCGATCGGGAAAGGCCTGCGCGAAGATGTGCAAGTCGGTGTACTTGCCGAGATCGGCGGTCATGCCGAGGATCGAGCCGTCCTCTTTCGCCGACTCGACGAGCGCGTGGCCGAATGGAGCTGGCTTCGTTCGTTGCCCTTCGCCCGCGATCGAGGCGATCATCGCGGAGGTGGTGAGGCGCGGCTTGCCGGCGTCGGTCTTCGGAGCTGCGGGCTTCATGAAGGCTTCCTCTCGTCGAGTGCGTCGAGCGCAAGCCGCCATTCATGGGCTTCCACGCGGATGAAATGGTTCTTCTCACGCGCCTCGAGGAAGGGCACGCCTTTGCCCATCAGCGTGTCGGCGATGATCATGCTGGGCTTGCCCTGGCCGTGCTGCGCCTTGGCTGCATCGAAGGCAGTGCGCACCGCCGCGAGATTGTTGCCGTCGATGCGCTGGACGAACCAGCCGAAGGCATTGAGCTTCTCGCTCAGCGGCTCGAAGCCCATGACTGTGGTCGACGGACCGTCGGCCTGCTGGTTGTTGACGTCGACGATGGCGATAAGGTTGTCGAGCTTGTAATGGGCGGCGGACATGATCGCCTCCCAGACCGAGCCTTCGTCCAGCTCGCCATCCGAGAACAGCGTATAGACGCGACTGTCGGAACCCTTCCGCTTGAGGCCGAGGCATTTGCCGACCGCGATGGACAGCCCGAGTCCGAGCGAGCCGCCCGACATCTCCATGCCGGGCGTGTAGCTCGCCATGCCGGACATCGGCAGGCGGCTTTCGTCCGAGCCGTAAGTCTCCAGCTCCTCCTCCGGAATGATCCCGGCCTCGATCAACGCTGCGTAAAGGGCAATTGCGTAATGGCCACTGGAGAGAAGGAAACGATCGCGCTCCTCCCAGCCGGGATCGTCGGGCCGGTAGCGCATAGCGTGGAAGTAGGCGGTGGCCAGGATGTCGGCGACATCCAGCGCCTGCGCGATGTATCCTTGCCCTTGGACCTCGCCCATCAGGACGGCATGGCGCCGGATATTCCAGGCACGGCGTTCGAGCGAAACGTTGTGGCCGAGTGGAGCGGTTCTCATGAGTACTGAGCCTTCTTGAAGGTAAGCATTGGCGACAGTGGCGAGGATTGCCGGCCGGAGCCGGTGGCTGCCGCTCAGCCGTGGATCAGCATGCCGCCATTGACGTCGATCACCGCGCCCGTGACGTAGGCCGAGAGGTCGGAGGCGAGGAACAGGTAGATGCCCGCCACGTCGCTTGCGTCGCCGAGCCGGTTGAGCGGGATCCCCTTGATAATCTCCCTGCGCATCTCGTCGGTCAGCTTGCCGCCGGTGATGTCGGTCTGGATCAGGCCCGGCGTCACGCAGTTCACGCGGATGCCGTCAGGCCCGAATTCGCGCGCCATCGCCTTGGCGAGTCCGAGTACGCCCGCCTTCGCCGAGGAATAGTGCGGCCCGCCGAAGATGCCGCCGCCGCGTTGCGCCGAGACGGAGGACATGCAGGCGATCGAACCCTGCTTGCGCGCCTGCATATGCGGGATGAAGACCTGGCTCAGGAACAGCACACCCTTGCAATTGATATCCTGGATCCGATCCCAGCTTGCCTCGTCGATCTCCAGCGTCTTCACCGGCTGGGTGACGCCCGCATTGTTGATCAGGACATCGAGCTGACCAAAGGCCTTGATGACCTTGTCCGCGGCGGCCTGACAGGACGCTTTGTTCGCGACGTCGCAGCCGAGGCCGATATGCTGCGGGCCGAGCTCGGCGGCGGCCTTTTGCGCGGCCGCCTCGTCGATATCGAGGATGGCGATGCGCGCGCCATGGCTCGCGAAAAGCTTCGCCGTGGCCAAGCCGATGCCGCGAGCGCTGGCGGCGCCGGAAATCGCGGCGGTCTTGTTCTGAAGCAACATTCCATCCCTCGAACGGTGTGATTTTTGTTGCGTGATACTGACTCGCCTTTTTCCATGGGAGAAACGCAAAAATTGCGCTATTTGATGAATTGAATTCATCCTGCCGGCGTCCTCGCGCTGGTCGGCCGGTGTCCGCAATCATCAAACGTCGGGGAATCGGGCTCCTGAGGAAGACATGAGACGCTTGCCGCTTTCCGCGCTCCAGGCCTTCGAGGCCGCAGCCCGGACGGGCTCCTTTCGGGCAGCCGGCGAGGAGCTCGGCATTTCGCCGAGCGCGGTCAGCCACGCGGTCCGCAAGCTCGAAAGCCTGATGGGTGCGGTGCTGTTCGACAGGAAGAGCCGTGCCGTCCATCTCAACACGGCGGGCGAAGCGCTGATGCGCCACGTCGCGTCTGGCTTCGACGAGATGCGGCAAGGCATCGAGACCGTCGGCTCGCGCTCCGGCAACCTGCTGCGGTTGCACTGCGCGCCGTCCATGGCCGCGCAATGGCTCATGCCGCGCCTGCGAGATCTTTTGGCCAAGCAACCCGGGCTCGAGGTGCGGCTTGCGGCCGGGGTCGACTATCCGCGGTTTGAGCACGACGAGTTCGACGCCGACATCTGCTACGGGCCACCGCGGCAGGAGGGATTGATCGTCATCCCGCTCGGCGAGGAGACCGTCACTCCTCTCTGCGCGCCGGATCTTGCCGCGCAGATCACTTCAGCGAAGGATCTCCTCGACGCGAAGCTCATCGAAAGCGACAACAAGCGCGTGCGGTGGAATAGCTGGTTCGATGCGAACGAGATCGCTCCTCCGGCTCCCCGTGGCTCGCGCTTCGACCGGTCCTTCATGGCCATCGCCGCAGCCGTCGACGGACTCGGCGTCGCCCTGGAATCGACACGGCTGGCCGAGCGTGAGATTGCGGCCGGCCAGCTCGTCGCTCCGCTCGCTGGGCGGGCGAAGGACGTGGGCTATGTCGGGCACTACCTCGTCTTTCCACGTGTGGCCAAGGCCCGCCGATCGGTTCGGATGTTCACGCACTGGCTGACGCAGGAGTTGAGCCTGCCTCCGCCAAAGATCTGAAACAAGGCAGCGCCACCTAATGACTGGAGAGACATCGTGAACCTCTACGCAAAACTCCTCGAGCGTGAAGCAGAGCGACGCCCTGTAAGGGTGGGGTTGATCGGTGCGGGAAAGTTCGGGGCGATGTACCTTCATCAGGTTCTGCGTACGCCCGGCGTGCATCTCGTCGGCATCGCCGATCTATCGCCATCTCGTGCGATCGAGAACCTGAAGCGCGTCGGGTGGACCGAGGAGCGGTATGGCGCAGTCTCTCTTGATGATGCCCTTGAGAATGGCTCGACCTTCCTGACCGACAACTGGGAAGCGCTTGTCAATTACCACGGCATTGACCTGATTGCCGAATGCACCGGTAACCCGGTGGCTGCCGTCGAACATTGTCTGGCAGCATTTTCGGCCGGCAAGCCGATCATCAACGTGACGGTCGAAGCTGATGCGTTCTGCGGACCGATCCTGGCGCATAAAGCCAGGCAGGCAGGTGTGATCTACAGCCTTGCCTATGGCGATCAACCGGCTTTGGCTTGTGATCTCGTTGACTGGGCGAGAGCATGCGGCTTCCCAGTGGTCGCGGCTGGTCGCGGTCACAAATGGCTGCCGCAATATCGGGAATCGACGCCTGAAACGGTCTGGGATCACTGGGGGCTGACCGCCGAGCAGGCTGCACGCGGTGGCATGAACCCGAAGATGTTCAACGCTTTCCTTGACGGATCGAAGCCGGCGATCGAATCCGCTGCAATAGCGAACGCGACCGGCCTACAGGCGCCCTCGCAGGGGCTTGCGTTCCCTCCGGGATCAGTCGACGACATTCCTACGCTGATGCGCCCCCGCTCGGAAGGAGGAGTGTTGGAGGCCAAGGGGCAAGTCGAGGTCGTGTCCTGCCTCACGGCCGACGGCGCTCTGATCCCAAACGACATCCGAAAGGGCGTCTGGGTTTGCTTCGAAGGTGATAGCGAGTACATCCGCAATTGCTTCGAGGAGTACAAGGTCGTCACGGATCCGACTGGCCGTTACATGAGCTCCTATAAGAAATGGCATCTGATTGGTCTGGAGCTCGGAATTTCGGTTGCAGCCATAGCGCTTCGCGGTGAACCGACGGGTGTTGCAACTAGCTTCAATGCCGATGTTGCCGCTACCGCGAAGAAGGATTTGCGTCCGGGGGATATGCTCGATGGGGAAGGAGGTTACACCGTCTTCGGAAAGCTAACGCCTGCCAGCACATCGCTGGCGAAGGGATATCTGCCGCTGGGCCTTGCTCACAATGTGCGATTGATCCGGCCAGTGGCCAAAGACTCCTGCATCACCTGGGCCGATGTAGCGATCGACGAGACGCTGCCCGCAGTGCGTATCCGACGCGAGCAGGAGGCGCTCTATTCCCCGGCCGCTACACGAAAACGCGCCTAGCTTGTTGCTCTGTCAATGCGCCAACCGCGGCGGCCCGACGCCTCCAATGCCCGCGGTCGCTACGCGTTAGTCTTCCCGTTACTACAATTCCCATCGCATGATCGTGCGGCTCGGACGCCGGCGGCGGAGGCGCCGTCCGTTCACAAAGCAGAATCAGACTTAGAAGTTGTCTAAGCGATTAACATGTAACGGCAAGGCACCTGTGCTTCCAGATTTCGAATGTTTCAAATTGCTATAGACGCCCGATGGCTTGATGGCGGCTATAACAGGGCGTAACGGTCCTCGGCATTGATGGGGTCGATGCGCGGAGCTCTTCTCTGAGCGCATCGGGATTACCGCGGCCGCCTGTCATGACGAGACTAAAGAAGAGGAGGCGAGCAGTGACGCAGTCAAGCCCTGACAACGAGTCTGCAGGCGCAGAGATGCACCGGTCCATGATGGCCGCCTTCTGCGACGTTCTTCGTACCAGTCAGCTTCCGCCCATGACGGTGATGAACCTCGCCGCGTCCGCCCTCGGAGCAATCTACAAGGAAGTCGCCGATCAGCATGGCACCGATGGCGGTTGTCCCTGCGGCTGGAAGCCAAATCCGCGTACCGATATCGCGGTTCTGCAGGCGACATTGGCCGCGTCAATAGAAGCCATCCCATCTGCTGATCTGCGTATCATGCAGGCTGTCGGACGTGCATAAGCCATGATGCGCGCGAGCCCCGCAGCTCTCGTACATATCGGTGGGGTTCGACGTCTACATTGAGCCCACGGCCCGCTCCGGAAGTCCCTTTCATGTTCACGGCCGAACGACCAATATTGCGGCGGTTCCGCTGCCGGAATAATCCATCTCGGCGCGGTCGCTCGTCTTCTCGATTTTGAGCGTTTCTAAAATTTCGCTGGTGCGAAGCATAAGTGTACGCAGCGCCTAGAATTGACGCAGGCGTGCCGTCGTCAAATGGCGGCGGCGCGAAAATAGTACCCCGACCGCTGGGAAAAACATCATCCTTAAACGTCTTACTTTGGAGGAGCCGCAAGGCCGCGGCTGGCGTGACGATAATATTGATACAGGCCCTGCCGGTGAGAGGCGCTTACGCGCCTCATGACGTGCGCGGTTGAACGAGAATGGAAGATTGAACGATGATGGGCGAGATGACGAAACTGGCCGAAGCGCTGCAGACAGGGTGCAGGTTTGGGCGGATGGCGTTGATGGCGCTTGTCGTGTCGGCCGGTGTTGTCGGCCCAGTGGCGGCCCAGGAAGGGGAGCCGACGGCCCAGGCGCAACCCGCATCGCCGCTGCCGTCGTCTCCTGCATCTCCCGCGCCCGGTGTGGAGCGGCCAGTGACATCGCCATCATCAGCGACATCTGTCGGCGCTGACGCCGCGGTATCGGCGGCGCCGCTGCCGCAAGTGTCACCGGCAATGGCCGAACCTCCGGCCGCTGCGCCGGTACCATCGAATGCGCCAGTCGTCGCCCCGGCAGCCGGCTCCGCGACGCTTCCGCACGATCTGTCGCCGTGGAGCATGTTCATGCAGGCGGACATGGTCGTGAAGGCGGTGATGGTCGGCCTTGCCTTTGCGTCGCTATTGACCTGGACGGTGTGGTTGGCCAAGGGCGTCGAACTCACAGGCGCCAAACGCAACGCCCGTAGCGCCACGCGCAAGCTTAGTGGCGCCGAAAGCCTCGCAGACGCATCACGAGAGATCAATGCCGGATGGGCGAAGAATGGCCGCGTCGCCGATCTGGTCAATGCTGCGCTTCAGGAACTGCAGCGCTCGACCGATCTGTCCGCGGAAGGGATCAAGGAGCGTCTCGCGATCGCGCTGTCCCGCATCGAGGCAAAAGCGAGCCGAGACATGGCGCGGGGCACCGGACTTCTCGCGACGATCGGCGCAACGGCGCCGTTCGTCGGCCTGTTCGGCACGGTGTGGGGTATCATGAATTCGTTCATCGGCATCTCGCAATCGAAGACGACGAACCTTGCCGTCGTTGCGCCCGGAATCGCCGAAGCATTGCTCGCGACCGCCATCGGCCTTGTCGCGGCCATTCCGGCGGTGATCATCTATAACGTCATCCAGATCGATCAGGACCTTCGCAGCGAAGTGGCCAACAGCCTGCGCGAGATCGAAGCGCAAACGGCCGAGTACGTCGAACGCAAGGTTTCGGCTGAGGATCAACTGAAACGCATCGATCTCGTCGCGCCGCAAAGCGGTCTGGTGCACGAGCTCGCAGTTCATACCGTTGGTGGCGTGATTTCTCCGGCCGATACGATCATGTTGATCGTGCCTGATAGCGATAGGCTGGCATTGGAAGCACAGATACAGCCGCAGGATATCGACCAGATTCGGCTGGGCCAGAAGGCGGTTTTGCGCATGTCGGCCTTCAATCAGCGAACTACACCGGAGTTGAACGGTGAGGTCAACCGCATTGCTGCCGATCTGACGCAAGATCAGAAGAGCGGACTATCCTACTATGTCGTTCGCATTGCCGTGCCGCCGCGGGAGCTTGCGCGTCTCGGCAAGCTCGCGCTGGTGCCGGGGATGCCGGCCGAGGCATTTATTCAGACCGGCGATCGAACGGTCATCTCCTATCTGGTCAAGCCGCTGCGGGATCAGTTCAACCGCGCGTTCCGCGAGGAATAGTGCTGGCCTATCGCATTTTGCGAGCGTGCCGCGAACGATGTTGAGGCTCTCTACGCTGGTCAAGGCGGACAACGGCGCCGCTCCTGAACGCCATTGGCGTCAGTGACGAGGCGCCTCCTATGCGATCGTGGATGGCGTTGATGGGCGCACCCACCATCTTATCCACGCCCCCGGTCGACGCGGTGTGCTGGCGTAGTGCTTCCATAGAGGTGGGCCGGCAATACTGAAAGGTCGGGAGTCCTTGAGCATCCGCCGCGATCTCGTAGTCTGCCGGTCAAGTCCGCCGCTAACGGATGCGCTGAGCGACGCGATGTCAATCCGGGAATAATCCCCTACGCCATCCGTTGTTGTGGCATGGCCCATGAACAAACCGTATCGGTCAGTAAGAAAATTGCTCGAGAGCCGACAGATGCGGCTGGCGGCTCAAGCCCGCGGTCGGTGATAGCTATCCTGGTCGCGTTCGCCGCGGTGGCTGTCCTCGGGGTGGGGTTGCCTTATCCGGCCGAGGCACGCTTCGTGCTGGTCGTGTTTGCGCTCGCGATCCTAGGATGGACCCTGTTCAAAATCGACGACACAGTAGTCGCGCTCGCAGCCGTGGCCGCGCTCCTTGTCGGTGGCGCCGTTCCCCTCTCCACCATCGCGACGACGCTGAAAAACCCACTAATCGGACTCTTGGTCGGAGCCTTCGTGATCGCCACCGCACTTACGCGATCGGGACTCGCGGAACGCGTGGTGATCGCCACGATTGGCAATGTCCGATCGGTCACGCGCCTGTTCCATCGGCTCGCCTTCTTGATCTTGGCAACCGCTTTTGTCATTCCCTCGACGACCGGTCGCGCTGTGTTGTTCCTGCCGGTGTTTCTGACGCTCGCCGCTTCGATCCGGGATTTACAGGTCGTGCGTGCACTCGCGCTTCTTATCCCGAGTATCGTTCTGCTCTCGGCATGCGCTTCGCTTACTGGCGCGGGCGCGCATCTGGTCGCCGCCGAGTTCATCACGCGGTCCGGCGGAGCGTTCCTCGATTACGCGCGCTGGACCGTGCTGTGTTTGCCGTTCGCGGTCGCGAGCAGTTTTGTGGCAACGAGTGTGATCCTTTGGCTATTCCTCGACCGCGAGACGCGCATGGCGGCGCCCAAGCTGCCAAGTATTCCGCGAGACCCGCTCAATCCACGGCAGCGCGCGGTCGCAATGATCGTCGCCGTCATGCTGGTCGCGCTTCTCAGCGCGACGGCCGTCGGAATCGAGCCCGCTCTTGTCGTTTTGGTGGCGGCCACACTGCTCGTGATCGGACCATCCCCCGCGCTCTTGCCGGCCACGGCCCTGAAAGCGATCGAATGGAAGCTGTTGGTGTTCCTGGCTGCTACCATGCTGATGGGCGACGCGCTGATCGTCTCCGGCGCCGCGCGCGTGGTTGCGGCGGATCTTGTGATGAGGATCGACTGGCAGGCATTCGGCAGCCCGCTCGCGGTCGCCACAGTTGTCTCCGCGACCGCACTTTGCGCGCATCTGGTCGTGACGTCGCGGACCGCTCGAGCGGTCGTTCTCATTCCGATACTCGCGTTGCCGCTCGCCGGGTTCGGATACGATCCGGCCGCGCTCATTCTGCTCGTCGCAGTCGGAACTGGCTTCTGCCAGACGCTGCCAGTGAGCGCGAAAGCGGTGGCACTCTACGCCACGCTAACGCAGCCGACCTATGCGCCGAGGGATCTGATGCTCCTTTCAGCTGTGCTCTTGCCGATACACCTCCTTCTGTTGGTGGCGTTCGCGCTGGTCGTCTGGCCGCTTCTCGGTATCTCGCTACAACCATGATCATCGGCCGCACCACATGGCAATCAGAAGTGTGCTCTTCCATGCATGGGAATAATCCTGGATCCCATCCGTTATCCTCGCACGCTCTTCTGCCACCCCACAACGGAGGACAAGATGGCCCTTACCGTTCTGATCGCTCCCTCGGGCTTCAAGGAATGCCTGAGCGCCACCGAAGTAGCCGGAGCCATGGCAGCGGGCGTACGGCGCACGCTGCCCGATGCTCGGGTGCTCTCCACGCCGATGATCGACGGCGGCGAAGGCTTCACGGCGGCGCTGGTAGCGGCGACGAACGGCACGCTTGGACAGGTAACGGTCAGTGGTCCCGTCAACGCGCCGGTGCGCGCGCCGATCGGCTTCCTTGGCGGTTCCGGGCCTAAGACGGCCGTGATCGAGATTGCGGCGGCGGCCGGCCTGCGGCTAGTGCCGCGCGAAGCGCGCGATCCGGCGGTGACGACGAGCCGCGGCGTCGGCGAACTCATCCGCGCGGCGCTCGATGCCGGAGCCGAGCACATTCTGGTCGGATGTGGGGACAGCGGCGTCAACGACGGCGGCGCCGGCATGGCGGAAGCGCTCGGCATCCGTTTACTTGACACGGACGACAAGGCGATCGGCTGCGGCGGCGGCGCGTTGGCGCGGCTTGCCTCCGTCGACCTGTCGAATCGAGATCCGCGCCTCGACAGCGTGCAGATTGAGGCGGCGGTCAATTGGCACAATGTGTTGCTCGGCGAACATGGCGTGACGCGCGTTTACGGTCCGCAGAAGGGTGCGACGCCCGCACAGATTGTGATGCTTGAGGCGGCGCTTGGGAACTATGCAGCGTGCGTGCGCGTCGCAACCGGCGTCGATGTCAAGACGGTGGCGGGCGGCGGAGCGTCCGGGGGCATTGGCGCGGGGTTGCATGCGCTCCTCGGCGCGGTGCTGCGTCCGCGCTTCGACATGGTCATGCACTACACCAACTTCGACGCCCTGTTGGCCGAGACCGATCTCGTGCTCACCGGAGAGGGCACTCTCGATAACCAAACGCCGTTCGGCAAGGTGCCGGCGGAAGTCGCGCGGCGCGCGAAGGCACGCGGCCTTCCAGTGATCGCCCTTGCCGGTTCAATCGGCGAAGGCGCCAAAGTTAATCTCGATTGCGGTATCGACGCGTTCGCGAGCATCCAGATGCGGCCCTGGACGCTCGACGAGGCGATGGCGTCGGCGTCTCATCTGCTCCGCCACGCGACCGAAGATACGATTCGCATGGTCCTGGTCGGCATGCGCCTGCTTGATCCCGCGGGCCGCCATAGCCACCGCTTGCGCACGGTCGTCACGGACCTCGACGCAGCCCGACGCCGTCCGCTCGGCTCGTCGGACACTGTAGCGCCGCCGACGATGTTATCAGGGGCTATTCATTTGCAGAGTCCCCAGGATGAGGAGCATGGCAGATCTTGCGGGGCTGCACGCTCCTACCACGAACCTGAGCGCATACTCCTGAGCGAAGGCATCTGACCACATTAGAACCACTTCGCATGATGGTTGGTTCAACTCTACCCCGCGCTTACAAACTAACTATGGGCGAGCTCGTCAGTTGGCGGGATCATAGCATCGCGTCCGTTTCTAGCTCGGCGATTTCAGTTGTGGTCGCAACTTGGTTGCGGCAAGTTTCATCGTGTCGCACTCGTTGCAGAGCGGCATGCGGAGCCAAACTGCACGAGGCCGTCTCCGTAGACGATGTCCTTTCCGGGTTCGCCGAGATCGATCGCCTGGCTGCCAAGTGCCGCGACGCTGGCTTCCGCAGTGCGCGCGGAATCGAGATCACCGGTGGGTAGGCCTGCTGCCTCGGCGCGCCGGGTCTGTTCTCCCAAGTGAGCCAGCGCCAGCCGCGCGGCGACGAACGGTACGGCGAAGGAGGTGCCGGTGTGCTGTCGTAGCCTCCCGTCACCATCGCGAAGAACAAGATCGACGCCGGGAGCGGCAAGTCGGATATGGGGCCCACGAACCGCTCGCTTGTAGACGACGAGATTCCTGTCAACCGCGGTTGCCGCGATCGCCCATGGATAGGCTGCAGGATAGCGCGGTTTGGCGGCGGCGCCGTCATTGCCGCTCGCGGCAACCACGATGACGCCTCGGGCCTGCGCGCGCTTTCCCTCCGCGTCCAGGACCTCGTTTGCCGATCCGGCCAGGCTCAGATTGATGACGGCGACGCCGCGCTCCACTAAAGCATCCATCGCGGAAACCAGATCGAACGTGTCGATCTGGTCCACGCCATTTTGCGAATGGAACGCATCCACCGCTACAATCCGGGCCTTCGGCGTCAGTCCAGGGAATACGCCATCGCCAAGCAAGAGCGTCGCGACCGCCGTTCCGTGGCGCTTGCTCGACGCCTGTCGGTCGGGCGCGCGCTGCGTAATCACTTCTAGTCGCTTGCTGGCGAGCCCTGTGTGGTCCGCATCGATACCCGAATCCACCAGCCCGATGGCACCCAGGTCACCGCAATTTTCCAGCGATCGCCAATCCACGGTCGCCAATGGGTTGAGGAACGCGTTGCGTAGCGTTGACCGGCCGCCCTGCATCCGGAATCGCTGGAGATATAAGGTGTTCTCATCGACAGGTCGTCCCGGCGCGATCTCACGCAATGATGCGAGCGCGCGTTGTTTCGAAATCCGGCCCGGCGCAGCGACGCGCAGCAGCGAACCCCTGCCGCCGCTCAGCGAGCGTTCGGCGACGACGCGAAACCCGCGGTCGCGCAATGTCTGGGTTTGAGTAGCCTCTAATCCGGACAGCACATATTCAGGTGTATTCGCACGCGCCCTCACGGCACGACGCGGTCTTGCATCCCACGGCAACCGAAAGCCGCGAAACAGCGAGAAGTGTCTACCTCTTCCGCCAGGGGTCCAATGGCTGCCGATCGGGGGGCCTCCGCCAGCGCCGGCCCCGCCACCACCATCGCCACCACTGCCGCCACCACTACCACCACCGTCATCAGCGAATGCAGGCGGGAACAGTGCAGGGTGTGTTGGGGACTGGCCGACCACGGCGAAGCCCAGAAATAGGCCGACGACGGTCGCGAATGAACGGCAGGCAATCACGGTTCTCATGGGCGGATCACTAGAATTGTTGCTCTGGGTGTGCGCGCTCGCGCTAGGCGCGCGCCCGCTCGTGGCCATACGGGCGGCTTCCTCTTGTCACATTCGCTATCCGTGGTGATACACTGACTGCGTCTTCGTCGCCTTACAACAACGGAGGATGCTCCCCGCCTATTCCCGCCCGGCGTAAAAAAAGCGCCGGAGCGATCGGAAACGAAAGCACTTCACGTCAGCTGATCGGCAAGGAGCTTAACGTTCATGGAACGGATGAGTTCCAGTGGCGTCCGGTTGCGCACAACAACTTCGGCTTTCATCTATCATCTGAGGACGTTGGACGACGGTGCGTCCAACGGCCGCGATCCATAACGGCTGCGCGGAGGGCCCGAGATTGCAGGAGCCGGCGCATCATCGGGCCTGCACCATGCCTGAAAGCGCGCCAGGAGGCCGCCGAATTACAGGCTCGGCGTTAAGGCTGAACGAGAGCCTTGCGCTCCGCGTCGCCGGTCAGGATTCCCTTGCTCCCGAGCGCTTCGATGAACTGATCCGCCGTCTCGTGGCCGCTCGCAGGCGTGAAGCTGCCGCTCGACGACGAAACCACGACGAGATGGACATACCACGCTCGTTCCCGTAGGCAGGCGACCCGTGTCTGCTGCGTGCCGACGATCGCCGTCGTGAATTCGCGACAGATGGAGCCGTCTTCCATCCGATGCGTGGATACCATGGTGATGTTGGCCGTCGCCGTTCCCAAGATGCTTGGGACTTGCCGCGACTCGCCGCTCGCGAGTTGGAACAGCAACTCCGCTTCTGCAGGCGATACAGCAATGCTGTTCAGCGGCACTTTGTTCGCGAACGTGTTGTCGGGCTGTCGAAGCGCGCTGAGTGCAAAGCCGAGCACGCCTCCGGCACAAAGTGCGATTGAGGCGGCCAAAGCCATGGCCTTGAAGCGATCGGACCGACGCAAGTTGCGCGAGGCTTGTTCGCGCCATGCGTTGGCGGGCGCGATGGTATCGTCTTTTCGGGCACGGTCGTCGGCTTCGTTGGTTGCGCCCGTTTCAGGCCGCGGAACATCGGTGGAGCCGTGCTGGGTGCCTCGGCCAAATTCCGACAATGCATTCCCGAGCCTGCGGGCCATGCCGACAAGATGTTCGGGCACTGCGTCATCGTCGGCGCGACTGGCTGCTCCAGAAAAAAGCGCCCGCGATTCTGCGAATGATGCAAATCGCGCAGCAAGATCGTTGTCGCGGCCAAGCGCCTCGCGCACGCGGGCCGCCTCCGCGGGTTCAAGTTCGCCGTCCGCCAGAGCCATCAGGGTTTCGTCGGTGATCGCGGTCATCAGGGTTTATTCGCGTTGTGGCGGGCTTCGGCGAGTTGATCGAAATCGAGTCCGGCCGACAGAGCAAGCCTGGCGCGAGCCAGACGGCTCATCACTGTTCCGATTGGAGTTTTGAGGCGTTGGGCGGTCTCTCGATAACTCAATTCCTCAACACAAACGGACTGAACAACGGCCTGCTGGTCACTCGGCAGCGACGCGAGCAACGCCTTGACGTCCGCAAGCACAATGCGGCTTTCAGCCACGGCTCGACCATCGGAACCGGAAAGGTGCTCCGCATCCTCAAGCGCCGTCTGAGCTCCCTCGATCTTCCGGCGCCGGATCTGATCGATCCAGAGATTCTTCATGATTCTGAATAGCCATGCGTCCAGCCGTGTGCCCGGCTCCCACAGCGCTTGGGCGCGCAGCGCGCGCTCAAACGTAGCTTGTACAAGATCGTCAGCCTCGTCGGCTCGCCCGGTCAGCGAGCGCGCGAATCGGCGCAGACGAGGCAGCAAGCTCACAAGTTCGTCACCGAAGCCGCTCATTCTTCATGTCTCGACGTCGACGGCATAACTCATTCCTCACGTCTCGACGTCGAGGGCCGTAGTCGTAAAGGAATAACGCGGCGCTCTCTCGCATATTCCGAAAGCTACCATCTTTATTTATGTTCCGGTAACAGCAACATCCTGGAGATCATCTCAGGATGGCCTGAGCCGTGCAAGCCCTTTCGGTTCATCCGGGAATAAGCACTGCGGGCTTCCGTTTAGCTTCGCGTGGCGCAGGAGCGGATCGAACCGTCTCCTGTTGGAGCCGTACGAATAGGCCGCATCGCGGCCGAACAACGGGAGTGGTCCATGCAGATCAATGGAACTGACTTTGACGATCGGCTGCGCGGCACGAATCTGGCCGACACGATTTTCGGCTTCAAGGGCAACGACATTCTGGAAGGATTCAACGGCAACGATACGTTGAATGGCGGAGAAGGCACCGACATTTTGTATGGCGACGGCGGTGACGATCGGCTCTACGGCGACAAGGACAATGACGAGCTGTTGGGTGGGGCCGGAAATGACGTCCTTGATGGCGGCGAAGGCAACGATTTGCTCGAAGGCGAGGACGGAGACGATACGCTGGCCGCAGGCAACGGCAGCGGAGCCGATACGCTCTATGGCGGGGAGGACGCCGATCTGGTCGAAGGCGGCGACGCGAACGACGTCCTTTGTGGAGAGGAGGGCGAGGACGAAATGTACGGCGGTCTCGGTGACGACCGTCTCGACGGCGGCAAGGACGCCGATCGGCTATACGGCGGTGACGGCGTCGACATCGTTTCCGGAGGTTCGGGCGACGGCCTGGTCGCGGGTGGATCCGGTAACGACCGTCTGTTCGGCGGCGAAGACAGCGACTGGCTGATCGGCGATGCCGGAAACGACCAGCTCATCGGCGATAGCGGCAACGATCGGCTTGACGGCGGTATCGGAACCGACAACCTCATCGGCGGCATCGGCAGCGACGTGCTGATCGGCGGGCTGGGCGGCGATACTCTGACCGGCGGAGCCGATCAGGACTCGTTCGTGTTATCGAACATCGCCGCGAACCGCGACACGATCACTGATTTCCTGATCGGTAGCGACGAACTGCAGATCGAAGCGGCCATGTTCGGCGGCGGAATTCGCAGTGGTAATTCGCTCGACGCAAGCCAGCTCGTCGCATCTTCAGCACCTGTTGCGACAAGTTCCGGAGTCGGGACGTTTCTGTTTGACACCGACAACGGCTCGCTGAGCTGGGATGCCGATGGCGCCGGCGACCAGAGTGCCCAGTTGATTGCAACGCTACAGGGTGTTCAGACTCTCAGCGTCAGCGACTTCCTTATCGTCTGAGTCTGCCTCGGGCAGGAAGCACGGTTATCCCTGCTTCCTGCATCCGCGGGTCCGCGAGGCGGGGAATCATCCGCTTTTACAGGCGAAGGCGCGGCAAGTGAAAGACCTCGGCGAAGCAAAGGCCGGAATAAGCTGCCAAGACGTTCGTTGAAGGCGTTGAGGTTCACCTGGAACGCCCGACGGAGCAGCGCTGATGTGGCAAACTCCAAAACTCAACCAGCTTCACTCGGCCTGGACCGGCTCTCGACGCGCGGTCGCCGAATGGAGCCTCGCCGAGCTGCAGCTTCGCAGCAGAAGGCGCAGTATCGCAACCGGGCTGGCGGGGATCGCCATTGTTTCGGCCGCGATCGTGATTGGCTTCAGCAAGGGAGATGGGTCTCAGGCGATCGACACACAGTTCGTCGTACAGGCAGCCTTTCGCGGGGATCTTGAGGCCAAGGTTTCTGCAACCGGGACCGTGGAGCCGGTCAGGATCGTGGAAGTCTCGACCGAACTGTCCGGGACCATCGGGGACATCGCTGTCGACTACAATGACAGGGTCAAGGCTGGGCAACTCCTGGCGACGCTCGACGACGCCGTGCCCGCAAGGCAGCTCACCCGCGCCCGTGCCGCGCACGGTCTTGCCGAAGCGCGGTTGCGTGAAGGACGCATCAATCTCGCGCTTGCCGAGAGCGAACGAAACCGGAAGCAGCAGCTCGCGGAGCGGCAAGCCGTCAGCGAACGCGAACTGGAGGCGGCGGTCGGCGCCTTCATGAGAGCAACAGCCCAGGTCGAGATATTTGAGGCAGAACTCAGGATCGCTGCCGCGGAGATCGATCTCGCGGCTTCGAATCTCAACAAGACGCGGATCGTCGCACCCGTCGACGGCGTGGTGCTTCGGCGCAACGTCGAGCGTGGCCAGGTGATCGCAGCCTCGTTCCAGTCGCCGGTGTTGTTTCGTATTGCAGCCGACCTCAAGCACATGCAGGTCAAGGTCGATGTCGATGAAGCCGATGCTCTCGCCGTGCGACCGGGACAGCCTGCCGTGTTCAAGGGCCAGGCCTTGCGCGATCGCACCATCCCGGCTGTTGTCGAAAAAATCTATCTTGGTCCCGAGGTCGTGCAGGGCGTCGTTACCTACAAGGCGATTCTCGGCTTCGACAATGACGAGCTTCAGCTCAAGCCCGGCATGACGACCACAACGGACCTCACGGTCGCACAGCGCCGCAACGTGCTGCTGGTGCCAAACGCTGCGCTGCGGTTCGTGCCGCCGGCCCAGGTGCCTGCTCCGCAGAGCGTGCCTGGAGCGATCGCTCAGGCGATGAATGCGGCGGCCCGGCCCCAACCGGCCATCGCCGCGGCGCCCGCAACGGCGCGCGCCGCTGATTCTTCTCTGCCCGGGCGTCGGCAGATCTACAAGCTGGTTCGCGGCGTGCTCACATCCGTTCACGTGCGGATTGGCGAGACCGACGGCACGCACAGCGAAATCCTCGATGGCGACATTGCAGCAGGCGATAGCGTCGTCATCGACACGGCTGCGGTTCAGCCATGAGCTCCGGCGCTGTCGAAAGCAAGGCGAGAGAGCACGCCTCAAATGGCGGCATCGAGCCCCTGATCCTGTTGGAGAATGTTGCGCGCATTCACGGTCGTGGACCTGCTTCGGTGACCGCCCTCGCAGGTGTTGATCTGTCGATCGCACCGGGCGAATTCGTCGCGGTTGTTGGGCCTAGCGGTTCCGGCAAGTCGACGTTTCTCAACATCATCGGCTGTCTCGATACACCATCCAGCGGACGCTATCATTTCAAGGGGATCGATACCGGAGCGCTCGACGCCGCGCGCCGGGCGCTGCTGCGGCGAAGCAGCATGGGATTCGTGTTTCAGCGGTTCAATCTCATCAAGCGCACCAGCGCTTTGGACAATGTCGAACTGCCGCTGCTGTACCAGGGCGTTTCGCGGCGCGTGCGCCGCGAGGCCGCCGCAGCGGCCCTGATCTCGGTCGGCCTGTCCGGACACCAGCACCACACTCCGGACCAGCTCTCCGGCGGCCAACAGCAACGCGTCGCGATCGCCCGCGCCCTGGTTGTCCGGCCCGACCTGCTGATCGCCGACGAGCCGACAGGCGCGCTCGACAGCACGACAGGTGCCGAAATCATGAAACTGCTGAAACAACTCAATCGCGAAGCAGGCACCACGATTGTCATGGTGACGCATGACCCCTCGATCGCCGCGCATGCGCGCCGCACCATTCGCTTCGCCGACGGCCGCATCCGGCGAAGACACTTCGATGGAGAGTGCAGTGATGGCCCATGAGATTCTGCGCTTGGCCGTTTCCGCTTTGCAGCGCAATGTCCTGCGTTCGACGCTGGCCGCGCTCGGTATCGTTATCGGCGTGAGCGCCGTGGTCGGGATGGTCACGATCGGGCGCGGGAGCAATGCCAAGGTGAAAGAACAGATCGACCAACTCGGCATGCAGTTGCTGTCGCTCCGCATTGGCCAGGATACTCGCGGCGGCAAGGGCGCGCAGATCGAGGCGAAGCCATTCACCCACGCCGACGTTGACGCGATCCGTCAGTTTCGCAGCGCACAGGCGGTCGCGCCCGTCGCTTCGCAACCGGTTCGCGTCGTTTTGCGACAGTCAAACTGGGTCGCCAGTATCACTGGTGCAGACAATGATTTTTTTATCGCCAAGCGATGGGGCCTCGCCGCGGGAAGGCTTTTCTCCGGTCACGAAATTCAGGCCGGCAAGAATGTCTGCATTGTCGGAGCGACCATCCATGAGCGGCTGTTCGGCGGCAGTGCCGCAGTTGGCGAAACCATTCGCGTCAAGACGTTGCCCTGCGAAGTGATCGGAGTGCTTCGAGGGCGAGGGCAGTCGGGGCTGTCGCAGGACGACGACAACATCGTGGTCATGCCTCTCACCGGTTATCAACGCAGAATTCAGGGCACCATGGACATCCAGTCAGTCAATGTCTTGGTCCGGCATGACGTCGATACCTCGCACATGAAGGAGCGGATCGAGGAACTGATGCGCGAACGTCGCGGTATTGCCCCCGGGCAGGCCGATAACTTCCATCTGCTCGAGATGCGCCAGGTCGCTGAGGCTATGGCGAGCACGTCGCGAACGCTGACCGCATTGCTGACCGCTATCGCAGCGATCAGCCTGCTGGTGGGCGGCATAGGGATCATGAACATCATGCTGGTCTCGGTCGCGGACAGGACTGCAGAAATCGGAATCCGCCTCGCAATCGGGGCGCTGCCGCGCCAGATCAAGGCGGAAGTGCTGGCCGAAGGGGTTCTGCTGGCAGTTGGAGGCGGGCTGGCCGGCATTGTTGCCGGGCTGGCTCTCGCAGCGGCCGCGCGCCTTTGGCTTCGGATCCCGCTCGTCGTGGATCCCGCAACCGTCGTCATCGCGGTGGCCGCATCGTGCGCGATCGGACTGGCGTTCAGTTACATGCCGGCTGCGCGGGCTGCGCAGCTTGACCCGATTGAAGCGTTGTCCCGCGAGTAGTCGTACGTTGCCGCGCCGAGGGGCCAGGGGCGGCTCGTCATGTTGCCGGTCGATGGCTGCCTGCACGCAATGAGACACGCAGAAAGGGCCCGGAAGCCCGGGCCCTTTCCGTTGGCGTCGACTGGCCGAACCTGGCCAAGACTCGCTTAGCGAGAGCTGTTGGAGCTTGAGTTCGACGAGCTGTTCGAGTTGGAATTCGAAGAGCTGTTGGAGCTTGAGTTCGAAGAGCTGTTGGAGCTGGAGTTCGATGAACTGTTGGAGCTCGAGTTCGACGAACTGTTGCCGGCCAGAATGATCTGGCCCCGCTCGGCCTTCACGGCTTTCACCGCAGTGTCGAACGGTGCGCCGACGGCAGCCTGCGCGCCGGTCGTCCCGAGCGCCAGGACAATCGCACTGGCGGTGAAGATAGCTTCTCGTTTCATGGCAAGATCCTCTTTCCTTGGTTGCGATACGGGGCCGATTTCTTTTCGACCCCAGAATGAAACGAGGCGCGACGAGAGCTTATTCCGAATGCCGCCAAAGTTCCGGCGCCTCGTCTACAGTGTCGCCATCGCCTCATCGCCTCGCGCGTGCAAACTTTCGATACCATCCCTCGGAGGCCTGGGTGTTCCGCAGAATCTGCTGGCGCTCGCGTCTCTCAACTGCGGTCTCTGCCGCAACGACAGGCCCGAGGCGCTCGCGTGACGCACTTTCCTTGCGTAGTTCGAGGTCGGCCTCACTACGCTTGAATGGAATGACCTGCACCAGCGGCGTACCCTTCTCAATGACGTGGATCCCATCGGGTCCGGTCGCGATGAAGGGAAAGTTGATCAGCGAAGCATAGGTGTCGGTATCGACGACGCCGGCCAGGATCTCGACGGGAAGGTTATGCCGGTTGAGCGGTGCGATGAACAGGCAGCTCCAGCCCAGCGGCGTCTTGATGGTCCAGTAGTTATGAAATTTCATGGGCGGTCTGTCTGCGAGGGGGTGTCCGGCGATCTGGTAGCTGCCGTGATTGCTCACCATCACGCGGTCGAACTCCCAGCCGGCATCAACCTTGCGGCCTTGCTCGCTGATTTGCAGACGTACTGTCGCAGCGATCGGCAGAACAAAGCCAAGCGTCATTGCATCGAGAAAAGGCATGCATCGCTTGATGGTCAGGCCGTTGTTCGTAGCCGAAAGCACCGATTGATCGACAGGTGGAATGCGTCGAAACCACTCCGGCAGCGCTGCCTTGGCCGGCGCAGGCTCGGCAATAACGCCGAAGTCGTCCGCCTGGCATAGAAATTCGATCGAGCTGCCTTTGTTGACCCGCAGCTCGGCCTCTGTTTGCGGGCGGGATCCGGTGTCGAGTTCCGGCGTGCGGCGATTGGAACGGAATAGCATCGGCGGCTCCTCATAAGCATGACCACGCGGGAATAACGCGATCGCTGGTCCGTTATTCCGCGTTCTTTTGGTCAAACGAGGCTCCACCCGCTTTCTGCGTTTGGCCCGCACGGCCCACGAGGAATCAGAAGTGCTCGGGGCCTTGCTGCAAGGTGGCTCAGGGGCCAATCTCCTCAATTTCCTCCCGAAATGCGAGCGCTGCAGAGTTTTGGTAGGATATCGAGCGCTCTGGAGCATCCAGAGGCGAAGGAGCATTTCATGAAGATGATCAAGGGACCAGGGATATTCCTCGCTCAGTTCACTGCCGACGCCGCGCCGTTCAACTCCTTCGACGCGATCTGCGAATGGGCCGCCTCGCTCGGCTACGACGGGATTCAGATCCCGAGCTGGGATGGGCGGCTCTTCGACCTCCGCAGGGCCTCGGAGTCCCAGGACTATGCCGATGAGGTGAAGGGGATCGCAGCCGGTCACGGCCTTGCCATCACCGAACTCTCGACCCATCTCCAGGGCCAGCTCGTCGCGGTTCATCCGGCCTATGACGCAGCATTCGACGGCTTCGCCGTGCCCGAGGTGCGGGACAATCCGAAGGCGCGCACCGAGTGGGCCATCGACCAGGTCAAGCGCGCGATCCGCGCCTCAAGGCGCCTCGGGCTTACGGCTCAGGCGACCTTCTCCGGCGCATTGGCGTGGCCCTATGTCTATCCCTGGCCGCAGCGCCCGGCCGGCCTCGTCGAGGCTGCCTTTGACGAGCTCGCCAGGCGCTGGCAGCCGATCCTTGATTATGCGGAGGAGCACGGCGTTGATCTCGCTTATGAGATCCATCCAGGCGAGGACCTGCACGACGGTGTCTCCTATGAGATGTTTCTCGAGCGAGTGAATGGCCACACGCGCGCGAACCTGCTCTACGACCCGTCGCACTTCGTGCTACAGCAGCTCGACTATCTCGACTACATCGATATCTATCACGAACGCATCAAGGCCTTCCACGTCAAGGACGCGGAGTTCAACCCGACGGGCCGCCAGGGCGTCTACGGCGGGTTCCAGAGCTGGGTCGATCGTGCTGGCCGATTCCGCTCACTGGGCGATGGTCAAGTCGATTTCGGCGCGATCTTCTCCAAGCTCACGCAGTACGACTACGGCAGTTGGGCGGTGATGGAATGGGAATGCGCGCTGAAGCATCCTGAGCAAGGCGCGCGCGAGGGCGCCGAATTTATCAAAAGAAATATCATTCGGGTGACGGAGAAGGCCTTCGACGATTTCGCAGGTTCCGGCACGGACGACCAGATGAACCGCAAGATGCTTGGTATCTCCTGAGCGAGGAAGAACAATGGCTATTGAGGCAAGCAGCGAAGCCGGCGGTCATGGTCGTATCCGGCTAGGCATGGTTGGCGGCGGCCAGGCATCTTTCATTGGCGCCGTCCACCGCATTGCCGCGCGTATCGACGACCAGTTCGAGTTGACAGCCGGCGCGTTGGCGTCGGATCCGGCCCGAGCCAAGGCCTCGGCGAGGGAGCTCGGTATCGCCAACGACCGCGCCTATAGCTCCTTCGAAGAGATGGCGAAGGCGGAAGCCGCGCGTCCCGATGGGATCGAGGTGGTTTCGATCGTGACCCCCAACCACTTGCACGGCCCGGTCGCCAAGGCCTTCCTTGAAGCCGGCATCCACGTCATCTGCGACAAGCCGCTGACGACGACCGTCGCCGAGGCAGAGGAATTGGTGGAACTGGTCAGGAAGACGGGCAAGGTCTTCGTCGTGACCCACAACTACACGGGCTATCCCATGGTCCGACAGGCCCGCGCCATGGTCGCGAACGGCGCTCTCGGCGAGATCCGGCTGGTGCAGGCCGAATACCTGCAGGATTGGCTGACGGAGCGGTTAGAAGCAAGCGGCCACAAGCAAGCCGCATGGCGCACGGACCCGACCCGATCCGGCCCTGGCGGATGCATCGGCGACATCGGCACCCACGCCTACAATCTCGCCTGCTTCGTCACTGGACTTCAGCTTGACGAACTGCTCGCCCAGCTCTCGACCTTTGTCGGCGGCCGGCGTCTCGATGACGACGTCCAGATTCTCCTCAAGTGGAAGGGAGGTGCCAGAGGTATGCTTTGGGCGAGCCAGGTCGCGGTCGGCAATGAGAACGGCCTGACGCTGCGCGTCTATGGGACCAGGGGCGGCCTCGAATGGGTACAGGAAAATCCGAACCATCTCTGGTTCACCCGCTATGGGCAGCCCAAGCAACTCCTCACCCGCGGTGGTGCCGGCGCCTTGGTCGAGGCGGGCCGTCTCACCCGCGTGCCATCGGGGCATCCCGAGGGTTACCTTGAGGGGTTCGCAACAATCTATACTGAGGCAGCGCGCGCTATCCGCGCAGCACAGGCCGGCAAACCGCCCGATCCGGCGGTGATTTTCCCGACCGTCGAGGATGGCCTCGCCGGCGTGAAGTTCATCGAAGCTGCAGTAAACTCATCCGCAAGCAATGGCGCCTGGGTTCGGATCAGGTAAATGCGGACGTGTCTGTCAGGCAGATTTTGCGCGCCAGCCTGAGATTTTCGGCGATTTCCTACACTTGATAGCGCGGGAGGCGCGAAGCGCTCACCCGCAGCGTGGCGACGCGCAATGAGCCGTTGGGGAACGTGAACGATGACTACATGAATGGTCACTTTTGTAGCTCGGGCAAACTCTTGTGCATCTAGCGAGCGGCTAGCCCGTCCAATTCGTCGAGCGTCCGTCGCATAGTCTCCACCAGATCTAAAGCCACAGGCGAGGGACTGCGTTGTGCCGGAAAAACGGCTGCAAATTCGAAATCGATTCGTGGCACGAACCGGCGCGCGACGATCCCTCGATTCGTGAACTCCTTCGCGGTGAATGGATCGCAGATCGCAACCCCAAGCCCTGACGACACCAACCCGCACATGATCTCCGACAGGCTGGTCTCGACTCTCAGCACGCGCCATGATCGCCGATGCTACTAATAGTCAATTCAGCAAAACGGAGTCAGTCAGCGCGGCGAGAACACATTCTTCAACTGCACGAAGAACGTTATTAGCCACGCGCAAACATACATGCCCGCAAGACCAAGAGCCGTTCTTCGATCAATCAAAGACAGACTTGTCCACCACCATACCCGGTAAAGCCATATTCCCGTCGTGGCCACGCCAAGCAAGCAGACCAATACCTTGAGGAAGGACGAGTTCGCGACGCCTAAGGCGCCGAACAAAAGCGTTGCCGGAACGAGAAACATCGTGCAGGCAGATATCAGAGTCTCGTTCATGGGTCCTCAAAACGTCTCTCGAATCGCAGACATGCTGTACAGTTTGCAGCAACGAGTACCTTTCTTGGAAGGGCCGGTGTATCGGCGCGCATAGCTTGATTTGGGCCCCTGCAGCTGCGTCCGGCGTGGGACTTGCTATGAAATCGAAATGATCTCAAGTTTTTGACCGGATGCGCCGACTTCATCCCCAATAGTTTTGCCCATATTGGCGCAAAGCGGCCCACAAGCCAAAGTTCAGCTAGGGCCAGGGGAAGACAAGCGCCCACCGAAGGCGATCTGAAAGGCGAACCGAAATGAGCCGATGCTGAGGACCGCGATCTGTCGAGCGGAGAAGGGGGGATGATCGAGGCGCCTCCGCTCCCAAGCGATGTTTCACGGGACGATTAGATTGGAAACGTGCGTCCCCTACGAAATTCGCATATGTACACAGCCCCAGGCGTAGCTCCCACATCGGAGCGGGCCTGTTCGAAGCAACACTCGCCATCAGCCTCAGCTGGTCGCGAATCAATGACGGGTTCAAGGTGGGCCGTTCTAGCAAAGCGCGCGTTGCCGGTAGGGCAACGAAGCGAAAGAAATCTTCATCGCGGACTGCAATATCTTCTTCATCCCCGCTGGGCATGATGGCTCTCCATCTGCTCACGCAGTGGAAGAAGTCGGGCCGCAAAGGCGTCGTCTTTCTTGCTGAAAGCGAGAATAGGGCCGAGCGGCTCGGTGCCGTCATTCATGCCCTCGATCCTTCGTGCGATGTGCTTGTTTTTCCAAGACTGAATACGTTGCCGTTCGATCAGCTGGAGCCGTCGCACGAGATCGCGGGCAGGCGAAGCTCGGTCTTGAGGCGCCTTGCCAAGCCCGAGAAGCCGATCCTGCTCGTGTCCACGGCAGAGGCCGTGATGGAGCGCCTCCCGAAGCCGACGAGTTGGTTCCGCGTAATCCTCCGTTTGAAAGTGGGCGCCGCGTTTTCTGAACAAGATCTCCGGGCGCGGCTTGAGGCCCTCGGATACGACCTCGGTGAGGAGGCGGACTATCCCGGTGGCGCGCTGTTTCACGGGAAGACATTCGAGATTTTTCCTGCCGGCGCACTTGGTCCGTTCAGGGTAGAGCATTCCGGTGGGGTGCTACGTCGGATCGTGGCGTTCGATCCGATAGAACATGACATCGTTTTTGAGACGAAAGAGCTTCTCATCGACCCGATGTCGGAGCGGCTGGCGTTCGGGAACATACGCGGAAAGCGCTCGACTCTGTTCGACTATTGTGGCCGATCCAAGTGGATTGCGGATGCAGGAGTTTCAGCGCACGCTGATAGCTGGCTTAGCACGATCGAGGAGGCGGCCGGTCGCACGGACGGAGAGCGCGAGTACCTTGGGAGGCGCGAATGGAAGCAGGCGACCAGGCGTATGAACGTGCTGTCGCAAAGGGCATCTTTCGCTCCCACACCGGACTTTTCGCAGGTCGCCTCGCCGAGGAAGGCGCTCCGTGAATTCGTCGACGAGACGCAACGCGCCGGTTCGCGACTGGTTTTCGTCGCAGCGCAGGAGGACGACCTGCGCGTGATCGAGCGGATGAGCGGGCTCAAGGTGGATCGCTTTACGGATTGGAACGAGGCGGCGACCGGACGTAGTCGCGAAGGGGCGCTTCTGGCCGACTTTGATAGAGGGTTTGTCTTACCTGGCCGGAAACCTCTTGTCGTCGTGACGGCTTCCGATGTGCTCGGCAGCAGGGCTCATCATCCGCAACCCCTGGCCAGAAGCTGGAATGCGGCTTTCGACCACGCAGATGTACCGGAGCAGGGCACCGCGGTCGTTCATCTGCAGCGGGGACTGGCCTTGCTCGACGGCTTGCAGACCGTGGCAACGGGGGGCGGGTCGTCTCGCGAAATGATCAGGCTGGTATTTGCGGGAGACGATGCCGTTCTCGCTCCGCCCGCTGACCTCGCCCTGATCTGGCCATACGCGTCGGAGCGCGGCGAGCTGACGCTGGACAAAGCGGACGGAAGTACATGGTGGGCTCGGCGTACCGAGGCGGAGCGCGAAATCCAAGTCGCCGGCAAGCAGCTCTCCAAACATATCGGCCAGCGACGCCGCCGGCGAGCTCCGAAACTTCTACCCCCTGGTCCCGCCTATGAGAGGTTCGTCGCGCGTTTTCCGTATTTCACGACGGTCGACCAAGCGAAGGCCGTTCGGGACGTCCTGGATGATCTTGCGTCCGGCCACCCCATGGACAGGGTCGTTTGCGGCGACGTTGGGTTCGGCAAGACCGAGGTGGCGTTGCGAGCCACGGCCGCCGTCGTGTTGTCAGGGAAGCAGGTGGCGATCGCGGTGCCGACGACGGTCCTGGCAAGACAGCATGTCGCGACTTTCCGCAAACGCTTCGCTCCGTTTGGTATCGAAGTGGGAAGTTTGTCGCGGACCGATTCGGGCGCGGAGACAAGAGAGGTGAAGGAGGGGCTGAAGAGTGGAAAATTGAAGGTTGTAGTCGGAACGCAGGCTCTCGCCTCGAAGGACGTGAAGTTCGCCGGCCTCGGCCTTGTCGTCATCGATGAGGAACAGCATTTTGGGGCGACGGAGAAGGCGAGACTTTCCGGGCTGGCCAAGAGTATTCATGCGCTTTGGATGAGCGCCACGCCGATTCCACGGACTCTCGCGGGCGGTCTTGCTGGCTTCAGGGATCTCAGCGTGATTGCCTCTCCGCCCATTCATCGACTCCCGGTCGTCACAAAGGTCGCTCCGCTTTCGGATGCTGCTATTGCCTCGGCATTGCTGCGCGAGCAAAGGCGCCACGGGCAAAGCTTCTTGATCTGTCCGCGAATTCAGGATCTCGATCCGATGCTGGCGCGTGTTCAATCGATGGCCCCGGATCTCCGCATCGTCTGTCTGCATGGCAAGTTGCCTGCCGACGACATAGACGACCGAATGATGAGCTTCGTCGAAGGCGCGGCGGACGTGCTGCTGGCGACCAACATCGTGGAGAGCGGTCTAGATATCCCACGTGCAAACACGATCGTGGTCTGTTGGCCCGAAAAGTTCGGTCTTGCGCAACTTCATCAACTCAGAGGAAGGGTGGGGCGCAGCGGGATACGCGCGTTTGCGCATTTGCTGACCGATTCTGGCTCGGAGCGATCTGAGAAGCGATTGGCCGTTCTGGAGGAGTTTAACAGACCGGGCGCAGGTTTCGCGATCAGTGCGCGGGATCTGGACCTCAGGGGAGCGGGGGACCTGCTTTCCGAACGGCAGTCAGGCCATGTGCAGGTGTTCGGACCCGTGCTCTACAGCCACCTTCTGAAATTGGCCTCGGAGAAAGCTGACGATAGAACGGCCGACCTGTGGGTGCCTGACCTGAATCTGCCGGTAGGGGATATGTTGCCCGCGGGTTACGTGCAATCGGAGGCGGTTCGGCTGGAAATCTATGGCCGCGTCGCCAGATGCCGAAGCGAAGATGAACTGAACGATCTCGAGGAGGAGACCTTCCGTCGCTTCGGCAAATTGCCTCCGGCGGCCCGCGATTTCTTTGCCGCAGCAAGGCTCAGGATCGAGTGCAGGCGAAGAGGAATCATAAGACTTGATGTCGGCACGGATGCCGTAGCCGCGACGTTCCTGCCGGGACGACTTCGGAAATCCAAGGCGCGATCCCTGCAACGTGATGGCGATCGGGTGGTCTACATCAGCAACGGACGCGAGGGACCGCTTAGGAAGGTCGAAGAGTTCCTCGACCTTCTGGACGAGTGATCAAGGTGACGACTCATCTACATGAGAGACAATTGATCCGCGTCTCCGGCTTCGCCTGCGCGCCACGCCAGATCTGCGACGCTGGCCGGGAGGCGGGCAGGGTGCGCAGGCGCAACACGCGTGCTCACGGCCCAGCTTGGCTTCGACCACAAAGTCAAATTCGACTGATCAGGCGCCTGGCGGTCAGCGCCGTTGTCGAGCCTGCATAAGGCGACGGCGGGCTCACCGGCGGCTACGCGGCCGGAATGAATACATATCCTTGCCCTTCTTCGACTACTCTACCGATGCCTGGCCGACCCAGGTGAGTGCCGGCTAGCCACGTATGTGTATTGACTGCGTCCTTGAGTAACGTGATCCGGCTAGCCCTCGCCATGGCTTCGTCATCGTCATAGGCCCAGGTAAGCTCGGGACGGGCAAACTGTGCAGCAGGAACGTGGATCAGGTCGCCGCAGAATAGGACATCGTCCTCGTCAGTGTTGAGGAGATAACCCATATGGCCTCGAGCATGCCCAGGTATCGCCACTGCCAGTAAATGATCGGCCAGCCGGTCTCCTCCGTTAATTGGGACAAGAACTGAACGAAACTGCTCTAGCTCTGGCTCCGCAAGAAACTCCTCAACCGCGTCTTGCCCTATTACAATCTTCCTCAGGCCGTTAAATGCTCGTCGACCGTCAGGCATTAGGAGACCATTGATGTGGTCGCCATGAGCATGAGTGAGGGCGATCATAGTGATCGATGACGTGTCGATGCCTGCCTCCGCCATCGCCTCCATGAGGTGACCCATGGACGGGTCCCAACTCCCGCCAGCTCCACAATCAATCAAAACGCGGTCCATGCCAGAGCGATCAAATAGGAAGCAGTTGACCGACAATCGAACTAGCGAATTGTCCCGCTGAGGCGATCCGGTCCGCTTACATATTTTTTTGTTGGGATATCTGAGGGATTCGGCGGGCAGGTCGACATATCCATCAGAGAGTGACCAAATCCTCCATGATCCAGAGGCGCAGCCCAAGGCGTTGGCGCTTTGTGACAGAAATTCCATGGACACCTGCCAAGCGTGCGGGTCATGTTTTCAAAACGGCACCGAAGCCGTTAGGTTTTCGACGTCATCACTTTCTGAGCGATCTTCCAGGTTCCGTCGACCTTTAGGCATGACAAGATATCGGTGAAGTAACGTGGCGGAATCTGCAATTTCAACTTCACGAGTGCGAGCTCTCCTTCAACGTCTATCGATAGGATCTGATCGTGACGCTCCAAGCCCTGTTGTTTCGGAGCTTTCAGGGTCCGGACGGCTGCTAGCCACGTCGCAATTGGCGTCACGCTCACATTGCCATCGTCGCCGACCTTGGTCACGGAACTGGATGGGTGAAATATGGACGCAAATTTGTCGGCATCCATTTCATAGGCACCGTCGAAATAGGTCTGCGCTAGAGCGCGCAAGGCGCGAATATCGGTATCCATAAGGTTGTTATCCATAAGGTTGTTATTTGGAACGGTAGGAGATTGTGCATGGCCGATCGTTCGATCTCCAAGCATCAAACCGGGAGCGCTGACGAGCGCAGCTCCAAAAGCTGCGCTGGCAGATCGACTCAAAAATGCTCGTCGATCCATTTTGAACATTCTGCTCTCCTAAAGGCCCGCGTTAGTCCAAGTTGCGTTCTTCAGATGAAGACTGAAATCGCCGGCTACAGGCGCTCAAGTTGTTACAACGAAACTCTCAGGCCCAGTTACCTGTGCCGAACGTCAAGCCGGCCACAAAGGTGCGGAAAGTTGCCGCGTCTCGTTGTTGGCCAAAACTAGGACAAAGTGGTTTATGAAACTAGTCGTGTTGTATGGCATGGGGTTATGAGTAATATTCATAAATCATGAAAAGCGAACTGAACGACCTCGCTACGTTTGCAACCGTCGCCAGTGAACGAAGCTTTACGCGGGCTGCGGCAAAGATTGGTGTATCTCAGTCTGCCCTGAGCCACACGATTCGGGGACTTGAGCAACGGCTCGGGTTGCAGCTTCTTGCTCGGACGACCAAGAGCGTCGCGCCAACCGCTGCAGGGGCTGCTCTTTTGAAAGAATTGTCTCCGGCACTCGACCAAATTACGCGTGCTATCAACAATGCCCGAAGCGTTCGGCACCGGCCTGCCGGACGCCTTCGAATTGTAATGTCCCGGTCGGCTGCTGTGATGGTATTGTTACCCCGGCTCACGGCATTCGCCGAGGCCTACCCCGACATCGTTCTTGACCTTGTTACTGTCACTGGCCCTGTAGACCTCGTTGCGGGCGAGTTCGATGCCGGTATTCAACTCGGCGAGTATATTCAAAAGGACATGATCGCGGTGCGGGTCACGAAGGAGCTGCGATTGGCGGTGGTCGGATCGCCTGGTTATTTTGCATCACGAAACATTCCTCGGAAGCCCAAGGATCTAAACGATCATCGATGCATAGGTTTGCGTCTTCCGGGCGGTCCATATCGGTGGGAATTCGAGAAAGGACGAAAGGCGGTTACGATCGGCGTGAACGGCCCACTCATAATCGATGATACCCACTTGGTGATCCAGGCCGCACTCACTGGCGCCGGCCTAGGACTCGCATATGAAGAGCAAGTCTCAGAGTATCTCGCGAAGCGGCGCCTTATTCGTGTGTTAGAGGACTGGACGCCGCCAATTCCCGGCTTCTTCATGTATTACCCCAGTCGTCAGCATCAACCGGCCGCGCTTTCTGCACTAACGAACGCGCTGCGACTTTCTCAACAATAGTTGGCTCTCGACGATAAGTAATCGTGGCGATCTGAACGGACACGTGGAGCGTGCTGGTCATCGCGAGGGCGTCTCGCAGCACATTGACCGCGAAACCAATACGGATTCGGGGATCAAATCGTGGCATGGATAGTTATTCCACTAGCTTTATCCGCAACGCGATGGCGCGGGGCGACGTTCCGTCAGGAACTGCTTCGTGGACCATCCGGCGGGTCTTTGTCAGGGCGATACGCCAATGCCTGAAAAGCAAAATCCAACACGTCTGCATTCGGATGGTCCCCGGACCTATCCCGGCGAGTGGGCACGTCAGGGCGAGATCATTCTGCGCAAGCCGTGGATGCGTGTGGTTTTCATAGCCGGTCTTGTGGGCTGCATTCTTCTGGTCATGGGCATTCGCATCGCTGCGGGGCCCTGATGGATACCCCGGTCATCTTCGCTCTCGAGACCAGCCGCGCCGAAGGAGAAGGCATCGCCAGATGCCTGGGTGCTGGTCTGGCCGAACATGAAGAAAAGCGATTCGATGATGGCGAGCGCAAGCTGGGGCCGGTTGCGGACATACGCGGCGGGCAAGCGCTCGTCGTCCAGTCGTTGTATGACGGGCCTTCGCGCAGCGTGCATGACAAGCTCTGTGATGTGCTGCTTTTCGCAGGCTCTCTGAAAGATTCCGGCGCGGCGCGCGTGATTCTGATCGCGCCTTATCTTTGTTACGCGCGGCAGGACAGGCGCACGAAATCGGGAGAGCCACTATCTCTGAGATATGTTGCGCAAGTACACGAAGCAGCCGGCGTGGATGCGATTGTCGCACTGGACGTGCACAATCCCGCCGCTTTCGAGAACGCGTTTCGGATACCGGCAGTGAACGTCGAGTGCGCTCAGCTCTTCGCCACGCATTTCGGGAAAGCCCTCGCCGATCAGGAGATCGAGGTCATTTCGCCCGATATCGGCGGCCTGAAACGCGCCGAACATTTCCGGGACGCCCTTAGCACGATCATGAATGAAGACGTCGATTTGGGCGCGCTTGGCAAACGGCGGATAGATCACGTCGTCAGTGCCGAGGAGATCCCGGGCGGCGTCCGCGAGCGAACGGTGGTTGTTTTTGACGATATGATCGCCACCGGCTCCACCATGCTGGGCGCAGTGAAGGCCTGTCGCAAGGGCAGGGCGGCCTTTGTCATCGCGGCGGCTACACACGGCTTATTCCTACGCGGCGCGGAGGAACTCGTTGCGAGCGGCTTGGTGGATCGCATTATTATCTCGGATACGATACCGCCCTTCCGTCTCGACGCGCGCCTGGTTACGGAGAAGGTCACGATCCTTTCCGCAAGCCAAGTGATTGCAGACGGGATTCGCAATATTGCCGCTATCTAAGTGTCGTGCCAGCCGAGCGATAGCGAATTGTCCGGCTTGAGGATGAATTGTCCGCCTTGAGGATGACGTAGGTGCGGTCCGCCAAGGAGTTTGAGCACGCTTGATCGGCAGTTCCATGGACGATCGAGATTGCACCGGTTTTCTCCAGTGGGCGCTCGCGCAGCGCGATTTCCGCTGGCCCGGTTTTCGTAAGGTGCGCCGCCAAGTCTGCAAGCGCCTGAACCGGCGAGTCCGCGAACTCGGACTTGCTGATTTTGCGGCCTACCGCCGCCGCCTCGAGGCCGATCCTGCCGAGTGGATGGCCTTTGATAATTGCTGCGTGGTGATCATTTCCCGTTTCTATCGCGACAGGAGCGTGTACGAGACCCTGCGCGAACGCGTGCTTCCTGAGATCGCGGCGCACGCCGTTCGCGAAGGAAGAATGGTCCGCATCTGGTCTGCCGGCTGCGCGTCTGGCGAAGAGCCATACACGTTGAAAGTCATCTGGGACTACGATGTAGCGCGTGAGTTTCCCGATGCATCGGTGTCAATCGTGGCGACCGATATCGATGAGACCGTTCTCGCAAGGGCGCGGCGAGGGTGCTTTGAGCCAACCAGCCTCGGCGAATTCCCGACACGGTTGATTGACCAGGCATTCGACCGGGTCGGGCTCCTCTACTGCATCAAGCCGAAACATCGGGAAGGGATTGAATTCCTGCCTCAGGACTTGCGGAGAGGAGGGCCAGCATGGACGTTTGATCTCGTTCTTTGCCGCAACATCGCGTTCACCTACTTCGCGGAACCGCTGCAACGTCATGTGCTGAGGGGCATCATGGATCGCCTTGCGCCGCACGGCTATCTCGTCATTGGAGCGCATGAGCGGCTGCCGAGCGTCGAGCCGATGTTGAGACCCCTGTGTGGCGCGCCGCAGATTTTCGAACGGACTGAGGTCACCGAGCGTTGAGTTTCGTACCAATCCTACGATCGATTGCCGCTGCCCAGGGCAGGGTCTGGTGACATGAAACTGACATTTCTTGGAACGCGCGGCGAAATTGAAATGCGCTCGCGCCAGAATCGTTCACCTCGGCCGTCTTTGTTCAGTTGAGCGTCGCCGTGTGGCTGAGAGCATCGGAACTTCGTCGGGGCCGCAGCCGTTTCGGAACCACCGAAGGTATGCGGTCGTACCGCTTTCATTGCAGTCACCGATGAGCCAGTCGGTTGATCTTCGCTAAGCTGCTTTGCAGAATGCTCATCGCCAGAACGATGCCTTCTTGAAATGCGTCGAGGGGTGCTCATAAGTGTAATGCTGGCGAGCATTCAGTTGAGCGGGAGCGCAGCGTGCTCGCGGACCTCGCACGCGACGGAGTGTCTTCCTGCGGATCGACGGGACGGGAGCTGCGGCAACCGACCATCGCGAACCCGATAAGGGGAACATAAGTCGCCGACCGAACGAGGCGGACCGAGGGCCCGGGCAGCCTGTGACGAATGCTGCGCGCATAGCACGTTGGCGAATGCCGCCAATACGGCGGGCAGACGAGATCGGAATTGGATACTATGATGGACACAAAACGCCGAAGCAGTTTTGCTGGTGCTGCGGAGCTTGTCGCGCACGCGGAATCGGCGGCCGACCATCTCAAAGAGCTGTCTGCGGCCTGCGAAAATGGCGACAAGACAGCAGCGCGAAAAGCACTACGTGCAGCCATCAGCGAGCTCGAGGTGGCACGAGCCCTCCTACGTATCGGACTCGAGTGATTGTGTGTGTTGGCATCTGGCGAGATGTTGCTCGCGATCTCACGTGAGAAGCCGGCGAAGGAGAACGCCGCAAAGAAGACGACGCCGAAGCCGCAGCGGAAGTCGGCATAGAACGGCTCCGCCGCAGCGGCGATGAGGTCGGCGGTATCAGCCGAGAGGTCGGGTTTGTCTGAACTGGAAGCCGTTCGGAGTGAACCTGCGGGCCACGGCGCGCGCCTTGTCCTCGCAGGTCTCCAGCGCGATCTTCTGGGCGAGCATGACATCTCCGATCGGCAGCGCGCCGATCGGCATGAAACACAAACCCTCCTGCAAGCGGCCTCTTTCGTCAATCTCACACACGTTCACCGAGGCTCCGGCGTGAATCCTGTACCGCTTTCCACTGTCGCTTCCGACGACCTCGAAGTAGCCCCTTCTGCCGAACTGCTCCCGCTGGCTCGGCGACAGCCATTTTTGCAATAGCCGCAGCGACCTGCCCTCCGGCGTGCCCTCGGCGCCGTGCCTGATGAAGAGGCTTCGCGTCGCTCTCAGGCGGGAGCGGGCGCCCGGCAGTAACGGTCGAAAACCAAACATAGCGACTAACCGCCGACCAACCTGGGGAAGAAGAGGGTTTGTTCCGCAGTGGGGTCGAACATTCGGATCTGTGAGGTCTGACCGGAACTCGTCCGGACCGCGGCGGTGAAACCGGCCTTCGTCAGCTCATTGAACCGCTGCTCCGCCTTCGCCACGCCCTGTACGTCTTCGGGGTTGAAAGGGTGACGGCTGTCGCCGGTGCGGTCCATCACGATCTGGATTGCCATGATCGTCCTCCTCGGATTGATGATAGCCAAAGGACCGCACCCAGTATCGGACCGACCCGACGGACTTTCAATAGAAGAACACCTCAATCGGAAGACCCGGTTCGCGCGGCCCGCACTCAGGCCGGCGGGCACTCCGGGCAGGTATCGCCGATCAATCCCGGCTACGGTACGGTCCTGCATCCAGCGGAGCCCTTCACGCTCGCTGACGTTTGCCGCTGAGGTGTCGGATCAGTGCAAGCGTTGACAGAACCACTACCCACCAATGTTTTGAGGAGGCCTAACGAATCCGCGGGCGATGTATTGGACCGCCACGCTACGTGCCGGTCAGAGCGAACAATAATCAACTTATGGTCCAGCTCAGACGGTTCTCCTCCAACGTCAAGAAGCTCAAGCGGCACGTTGTGTGCCTTCGCGCCCATCAACAGGGAGGCCACGTCCACGTTAGGATCCGATCGGACCAGCGTGTAGTAAGGACCCAGCCTGTCATAGACAGACTGGCCCTCGGGCAGCCAGACATGCAGCAGTCGCGCCCCGGGCACTGTCGAGGGGATGAAGCTTCCCATCGTGTATTCCGGTGCCGTGGCGCCATCATAAGCGATGATAGGGGAGTTTGCGTAGAAATATCCGAAGTTCAGGCCGGCGCAGCAGTATTGTTGAACATTCGGGTTGATTGGCGGACTTGCCCTGGTCGCTTATTATGGTGCCGGCAAATATTCGGTAGATGCTGCTCGTCGCGATCATGGATAGCAGCGAGGTCTGCACGCGAGCAGGCCATGAGTTCCGAAAGCTTGGCCAATTCAGCAGATGTAGCTCCTCGCGCGCCTCAAGGAGGCGGGGTTCCATCGTTCCGCAAGGTGCAGCCATGGTTCGTGGCAGCAACTTTCCGAGCTTTCATTGCCGAAAATAATGAGCGATAATCAATAAGCCGGCGCGGCGGCAAGTGCCAAGCGGACGGAATCGGTGCACGAAGATGGTAAAGGCCGATGCCTGAGCGAACGTACAGTCGAGGCAGCGATATCGATGCCACGAGAGCAAGCGCTCGTTTGGCCGGCCTCGACATCGACATCATTCACCGGCAATCGCCGACTGGTGATTGGGAGCAGATATCAATCAACCTCCGGGCAACGCCATCGTTCGAAGCGCTCGGGTCCTCGTTCGAGGCGGCCAACCCTTTCACGTTTTGGGCGCAGGCCACGCGATTTATGTGGATGCCGTGGCTGCTCACGGCGCAGACGATGATGCTGCCGGCAGGCCGGCCGCGAACGCTCCCGAGCGTCGTCCACCCTGAGCAAGAGGCGCCGACGGCTAACGGTTAGCGAGCCAAAGGATCAGGGAAAGGATCACGCTGACCAGCAGCGATGTTGCGAGCGGGATATAAACGCGGAAGTTGTCGCGCTCGATGACGATGTCGCCGGGCAACCGGCCTAAGCCAATCTTGTTGATCACGGGCCATAGCAGCCCAAGCGCAACGAGCGACAAGCCGAAGATGATGAGCAGACGCGAGATCGACATTGCGCCGAGCCTACGATCACAGTGGGCGAGCCGATTGAGGGAGAGCAAGCAGGATTTGGCGTGCTGCTGTGACCGCGGTCCGTCGCACGGCTCGGATGGGTCAGTATAGCGTTTTCGAGCGAAGCGGACACACAGTTGGGCAGGCTGACACCATGATTGCCCTGTTCACGGATTTTGGGTTGCACGGCCCGTATACGGGTCAGATGAAGGCGGTGCTGCACCAGATGGCGCCGCGCATTCCCGTTGTCGACCTCTTCGCCGATGCGCCAGTCAGCAATCCCAAGGCATCGGCGTATCTGTTGGCCGCCTATGCTGCATGGTTTCCGGTACGAACCGTCTTTCTTTGCGTTGTCGATCCCGGCGTCGGCGGGACGCGGCCATCCATTTTTGTCGAAGCCGATGGCCGCTGGTATATCGGTCCCGGCAACGGCTTGCTTGAGCTGATCCAGCGCAGAGCCCAAGAGACGCGCAGCTGGGACATCGACTGGAAGCCGAAGCATCTCTCGGCCAGCTTTCACGGGCGCGACCTCTTCGCTCCGGTGGCAGCCATGCTGGCGCGCGGTGATCCGCCCCCCGGCCAGCCACGTCACGACGGCGCAGATCGCCGGGCAGACTGGCCGGATGACCTCTGCGAGATCGTTTACGTCGATCACTACGGCAATGCGATGACCGGACTGAGGGCGGCTACGCTGCCGCCCGGCGCAAGGCTCACCGCGGCGGGGCGGGTTCTGGACCGCGCGAGGACCTTCAGTGATCTGCCGCCAGGCGCGGCTTTCTGGTATGAGAACTCCAACGGGCTTGCCGAAATTGCCGTCAATCAGGGGCGGGCGGACCGCGATCTCGGTCTTGCCATCGGCAGTCCGGTCGAGATCGTCGCATGAACAAAGGCGTGCCGTTTTGACCCGAAGGCAACATTCCACCAAGCAGCGCCCACATCCGCATCGGCCGAAGCCGCCGGAGCGCCGCGACAAGCCGCAAGCTGACGCTAACAGGCGCCTTGCTGAGCAGACCCGCAAGATCCTGCGCAAACACTACATGAGCAAATACCGGGTGCAGTGAAATCGCGAAGTCTGAGCTTTGAAGCAAGCACTGGGGTGCTACTTTGCATGGGGTTGTTTTCGATATTTTAGTTGGATCAGACGGGCAAGGTTATGAAAAGCATCATGTTGCATTGAGCCGGCGTTGCGGGTAAGCAATTGAGATGGAATGGAAATTTTCCGTCGCGCCGATGATGGATTGGACCGGGACATCTCAAAAAGCGAAGCACGATCAGCACTTAAGCACGCGCGTTGCGAGTCATGCTGTACCAAATGCTGTACCGTCCGACTGACGATTTCCCTTTAGCGAACAAAATTCTGCGTTAGGCGGCGTACGGCGGCCACAGAGACTTGTAGTCGCGTCCGCGAATCTGAGCGGTCGATCTTGCCGTGAACTTCACGACAAAGGTTGGAGAAGATGTTGTTGGTAGCGCGCTCCGCCGCTACCAGTTCTGCGATTTTCTCCGCCAAATGGCGATTTCCTTTAATCGCGGTCGCTGCAACAAACTGTGGCGAGCGGAAGGATAATTTCGGCTTCGGATCAGTTCCGATCCTCGGGCAGAGCAGCGGGTTCGATCGCAGTGGCTGCTTGTTGCCGCCGGCGTTCGCGCAGCCTGCGGAAGTCATCGCCCGCGTGGTGCGAGGAGCGTGTCAGCGGTGTGGCCGATACGAGCAGAAAGCGCTTGGCGTAGGCGACCTTCTCGTAGGCTTCGAATTCGTCGGGCGGCACGAAACGTACAACGGCGTGGTGCTTGCGCGTGGGCTGGAGATACTGGCCGATGGTCAGGAAATCGACGTCGGCAGAACGCAGATCGTCCATCAATTGCAGCACCTCGTTCCGCTCTTCGCCGAGCCCGACCATGATCCCGGACTTGGTGAAGATCTGTGGGTCGAGTTCCTTCACTCGCTGCAGCAGCCGGACCGAGTGGAAATAGCGCGCGCCCGGCCGCACCGTCAGATATTTCGACGGCACCGTCTCCAGATTGTGGTTGAACACGTCGGGTTTCGCCGCAACGACGGTTTCGAGCGCGCCCTTCTTGCGGAGAAAATCCGGAGTCAGGATTTCGACCGTCGTACCCGGGCTTGCTACGCGGATGGCCGCAATCGTCGCAGCGAAATGCGCGGCACCTCCGTCGGCAAGGTCGTCGCGATCGACCGAGGTGACGACGACATGTTCCAGTCCCAGCTTGGCCACCGCTTCGGCGACCTTATCCGGCTCATCGGCGTCGAGCGGACCGGGCAGGCCGGTGCGCACGTTGCAGAACGCGCACGCGCGCGTGCACGTATCGCCCATGATCATGAAGGTCGCGTGCTTCTTCGCCCAGCACTCGCCAATGTTGGGACAACTGGCTTCCTCGCAGACGGTCACGAGTTTGTTCTCGCGCACGATGCGCTTCGTCTCGGCCCATTCGGCGGAGCCGGGAGCCTTCACGCGGATCCACGCAGGCTTGCTCTGTATGGGCGTGTCGGGTCGGTTAGCCTTTTCAGGGTGGCGTTGCCTCTGCATCCTCTCTCGCGGATCGTTCTTGAGGAGATCGAGTAAGACTGTCATTTGGTCAGCCCCGTGAATGCGCGGTCGCGGACATTCAGCTATCTAAGCGAACTTCGTCAATTCGATTCTTTGTCTTCCACGAGCGGCCGTGTCGTGACCGGAGCTGCGTTGCGCGGGCCCTCCGGCTTCGAGCGCGCAGGCCGGTTTCCGACTTCGAGCCTTGCATTTTGGAACCCGTCGCCGCGCCGGTCCGACATTTCGGGTGATCCTCCCGCCCGGTTTTCCGGAGCTTCGGACAGATCCGGGCTGATCGCATCCGAGGATGCGACGGCTTGCATCGCAATCTCAAGCAAAATGAATGGCATGCGCGCGAATGGCCGCGCTTTTCATCGTCTGGCACGAATGCTGCTTGGGTATCTGCAAAAGAAGAAGCAATAGCTCGAGAATAAACAACGCGAGGGGACGTTCAGATGCCAGCCAGTATCCAACTCATCACCTAGAGCGCCAGGCGATATCGCCTGTGTGGCGTTGCGCTTTCGCATGTGCGCGGAACGCAATGAGCGTTGACGCTTGACGTCGGCTCGGCATGCAAGGGAGAGAGCAATGAAGGTCGCGGACGCGAAAGATCTGGATCCGCAGGAAACCGGGGAGTGGCTGGATGCCTTGTCGGCAGTCCGAGGACATCGCGGCAATGAACGAGCCGAGTTCGTCGTCAATACGATGCTCGACGCCGCACGCCGTGGCGGGCTTCAGGTAGAGCAGTCGCTGACAACGCCCTACTGCAACACGATCCCGCCGCATCAGCAGCCGGCGCTGCCGGGTGATCGCGCGATCGAGCACAAGCTTCGCTCGATCATCCGGTGGAATGCTCTCGCCATCGTTCTGCGCGCCAACAAGGAAAGCTCAGAGCTTGGCGGTCATATCGCGAGCTTTCAATCAGCGGCCACACTCTACGACATCGGATTCGGCCATTTCTGGCACGCGCCGACGGACGCGCATGGCGGCGATCTGATTTTTGTTCAGGGTCATTGCTCGCCCGGAATCTACGCGCGCGCCTTCCTCGAGGGACGGTTGAGCGAGGAGCAGCTCCTCGGCTTCAGGCAGGAGACCGGCGGCAAGGGCTTGTCGAGCTATCCGCACCCATGGCTCATGCCGGACTTCTGGCAGTTCCCGACGGTGTCGATGGGGCTGGGACCGCTGCTGGCGATCTATCAGGCGCGGTTCCTGAAGTACCTTCAGAACCACAAGCTGGCCGAGACATCGAACCGCAAAGTCTGGGCCTTCATGGGCGACGGCGAGACGGACGAGCCGGAATCGCTCGGCGCGATTGCGCTCGCTGGACGCGAAAATCTCGACAATCTGATCTTCGTCATCAACTGCAACCTCCAGCGGCTCGACGGGCCCGTCCGCGGCAACGGCAAGATCGTCCAGGAGCTCGAAAGCGTTTTCCGGGGTGCCGGGTGGAACGTCATCAAGGTGCTGTGGGGCTCGGGCTGGGATCGGCTGCTCGAAAAGGACAAGAGCGGATTGCTGCTGAAGCGCATGGAAGAGTGCGTCGATGGCGAGTACCAGGATTTCAAGAGCAAGAGCGGCGCCTATATCCGCGAACACTTCTTCGGCAAGTACGATGAACTGAAACAGCTCGTCGCCGACATGAGCGACGACGATATCTGGAAGCTTGCCCGAGGCGGCCACGATCCGGAAAAGGTCTTTGCGGCCTACGCAGCGGCGGTGAAGCACAAGGGCCAGCCGACGGTCATCCTGCCGAAGACCGTCAAGGGTTACGGCATGGGCGAGTCCGGCGAAGGCCAGATGATCGCGCATCAGGCGAAGAAGATGACGCAGGACGCGCTGCGCGGCTTCCGCGACCGTTTTCAGGTGCCGGTCGCCGACGAGGATTTGGCGAAGGTGCCTTTCCTCCGCCTGCCGGAAGACAGCCCGGAGATGAAGTATTTCCGCGCACAGCGCGAAAGGCTCGGCGGCAGCCTGCCGCAGCGCCGGCGCAAGTCTGCTTCCTTGCAAATTCCGCCGCTATCGACGTTCCAGCGGCTGCTCGACTCTACGGGCGACCGCGAAATCTCGACCACGATGGCGTTCGTGCAGATGCTCGGCACCCTCGTGCGCGACAAGGCGATCGGCAAGCACATCGTGCCGATCGTGCCTGACGAATCCCGTACCTTCGGTATGGAGGGCATGTTCCGCCAGCTCGGCATCTATTCGTCGGTCGGCCAGCTCTACCGGCCGCAGGACGCCGATCAGCTCATGTATTACCGCGAGGACAAGAGCGGGCAGGTTTTGCAGGAGGGCATCAACGAAGGCGGCGCGATGTCGAGTTGGATCGTCGCCGCGACGTCCTACAGCACGAACAATGTGCCGATGATCCCGTTCTATATCTACTACTCGATGTTCGGCCTGCAGCGCGTCGGCGATCTCGCCTGGCTCGCGGGCGATATGCGGGCGCGCGGGTTCCTGCTCGGCGGCACCGCCGGCCGCACCACGCTCAACGGCGAAGGCTTGCAGCATGAGGACGGCCACAGCCACGTGCTTGCCGGCACCATCCCGAACTGCATCTCCTATGATCCGACTTTTGCCTATGAGGTCGTGACGATCGTGCGCGAAGGTATGCGCCGCATGTACGAGGCGCAGGAGGACGTCTACTACTACATCACCCTGATGAACGAGAACTATCCGCATCCCTCGCTCGCCGAGGCAGGCAAGGGCGCGGAGGAGGGAATTCTCAAGGGGCTGTATCTCCTGAAGATTGGCGGAGAGACGCCGAAGAAAGGACTGCGCGTCCAGCTCGTCGGCTCGGGCACGATCCTGCGCGAGGTGATCGCGGCCGCCGATCTGCTCAAGGCGGACTTCGGCGTCACCGCCGACGTCTGGAGCGCGACCAGCTTCAACGAACTGCGCCGTGACGGCATGGCGGCGGAGCGCTGGAATCTGCTGCATCCGACCGAGCCGCGCCGCAAGAGTTGGGTGGAGACGCAGCTCGAGGGACATCCCGGTCCGGTCGTGGCGTCGACCGACTACATGCGCAACTATCCCGACCAGATCCGGGAATATGTGCAGGCGGCTGGCCGTCGCTACGTCGTGCTGGGCACGGACGGTTTTGGCCGCAGCGACTATCGCGTGAAGCTCCGAAAATTCTTCGAGGTCGACCGGCATTACGTCGCCGTCGCGGCGCTCAAAGCGCTCGCCGACGACGGAGCGATCAAGCCGGCGATCGTGGCCGAAGCCATCGCCAAATACAAGATCGACTCCGGGCGTGCTGCGCCCTGGACCGTGTGAGCGGAGCCGAGGACAGAGCGATGAGTGGTCTGATCGATATCAAGGTGCCCGACATTGGTGACTTCAAGGATGTCCCCGTGATCGAGGTCTTCGTCAAGCCCGGCGACAAGGTGAAGGCCGAAGATCCGCTGGTCGCGCTGGAGTCCGACAAGGCGACCATGGAGGTGCCGTCGCCTCGCGAAGGCGTGGTGAGGTCGGTCGTCGTGAAAGTCGGCGACAAGGTCAGCGAAGGTACCGTAATCGTGCAGTTCGTGGGCGCGGGCGCGGAACAGGCCGACACACGTCCGGTCGTCAGCGCTCCGCCGTCGCCTGTCAGCGCACCGGCGGGTGTCGCGGAAGTCCGAGTTCCCGATATCGGCGACTTCAAGGATGTTCCCGTCATCGAGATATTCGTGAAGCCCGGCGACAGCGTGAAGGCCGAAGATCCGCTCATCGCACTGGAGTCGGACAAGGCGACGATGGAGGTGCCGGCTCCTCTCGCGGGCACAGTCCGCGAGATCAAGGTCAAGACCGGCGACGAGGTCAGTGAGGGCTCGATCATCCTGTCGCTCGCAACCGGAGCATCACCTGTGCAGGCCGACGTTTCTCCCGCGTCACCGCCTGCGGTCTCGCCGGCCGCCGCTGCCGAAGCGGCGGTGGTCGGCACCTTTGACGAAAAGAGCTTTGCGCTCGCCTATGCCGGCCCGGCGGTGCGCAAGCTGGCGCGCGAACTGGGTGCCGATCTCGGCAAGATCAAGGGTACTGGCAATCATGGCCGCATTCTGCGCGAAGACGTTGAGGCCTTCATCAAGGGCGGGGCGGCGCCTTCAAAGCCGCAAACCGCAGCTGCAAGCGGGAACGTCGGCGGCATCGATCTTCTGCCCTGGCCGAAGATTGATTTCGCCAAATTCGGACCGGTCGAGCGCAAGGAGCTCGGCCGCATCAAGAAGATTTCCGCAGCCAACTTGCACCGCAACTGGGTCGTCATCCCACACGTCACCACGCACGACGAGGCCGACATCACCGATCTCGAACAATTCCGGGTCCAGATGAACAAGGAGCTGGAGAAGAGCGGCGCAAAACTCTCGCTCCTGCCGTTCATGGTGAAGGCTGCGGTAGCGACGCTGCAAAAATTCCCGGAATTCAATGCCAGCCTCGACGGCGACGCGCTCGTCTACAAGAACTACTGGCACATCGGCTTTGCCGCGGACACGCCGAACGGCCTGATGGTGCCTGTGATCCGCGATGCCGACAAGAAATCGGTGCCGGAAATCGCCAAGGAGATGAACGCCCTCGCCAAGCTCGCGCGCGAAGGCAAGATCAAGCCCGACCAGATGCAGGGCGGCACGTTCTCGATCTCCTCGCTCGGCGGTATCGGCGGCATCTATTTCACGCCGATCATCAACGCGCCCGAAGTTGCGATCATGGGCGTCTGCAAGGGTTACTGGAAGCAGCACTCGTCGGATGGAAAGACGGCCGACTGGCGGCTGACATTGCCACTGTCGCTGTCATGGGATCACCGCGTCATCGATGGCGCGGCGGCGGCGCGCTTCAACGTCTACTTCGCCAACGTGCTCGCCGATTTGCGGCGCGTGCTGTTCTGAGATCGGGGGAAGCAGCAGCATGGCTCAGCAGATCGAAGTAAAGGTCCCGGATATCGGTGACTTCAAGGACGTTGCCGTGATCGAGGTCATGGTGAAGCCCGGCGAGACCGTCGCGGTCGAGACCAGTCTCATCATGGTCGAATCCGACAAGGCGTCGATGGAGATCCCATCTTCGCACGCCGGCGTCGTCAAGGAAGTGAAGGTCAAGACCGGCGACAAGGTGAGCGAGGGTTCGGCCATTCTGGTGCTCGAGGCAGCAGGGGCCGCGACTGCGCCGAAGCCCGCGCCGGCATCGCAACCGGCTGCCGCAGCTCCGCCGCAGATTGCGCCTTCCGCGGCATCCTATTCCGGCAAGGCGGATATCGAATGCGATATGCTGGTGCTGGGTGCCGGTCCTGGCGGCTACTCGGCCGCTTTCCGCGCCGCCGATCTCGGCATGAAGACTGTGCTGGTCGAGCGCTACGATACGCTCGGTGGCGTGTGTCTCAATGTCGGCTGCATCCCAAGCAAGGCGCTGCTGCATACGGCGTCTGTGATCGACGAGGTCCGTCATCTCCCTGACCATGGCATCTCCTTTGGCGCGCCGCAGATCGACCTTGGCAAGCTGCGCGGATTCAAAGACGGCGTCATCAAGAAGCTGACGGGTGGCCTTGCCGGCATGGCAAAGGCCCGCAAGGTCGAAGTCGTGACCGGCGTCGGTGCCTTCCTCGACCCGCATCATCTCGAGATTGTCTCGACCGCAGGCAAGAAGACGGTCAAGTTCGCCAACGCCATCATCGCCGCCGGCAGCGAGGCCGTGAAACTGCCGTTCCTGCCTGACGATCCGCGCATCGTCGATTCGACCGGCGCGCTGGAGCTGAAGTCGATCCCCAGGCGCATGCTGGTGATCGGTGGCGGCATCATCGGGCTCGAAATGGCGACGGTCTATTCGACCCTTGGTGCCCGGATAGATGTGGTCGAGATGCTCGACGGCCTGATGCAGGGGGCCGACCGCGATCTGGTCAAGGTCTGGGAGAAGGCGAACGCGGGCCGCTTCGAGAAGGTCATGCTGAAGACCAGGACGGCGGGCGCGAAAGCAACCGAGACCGGGATCGAGGTGAGGTTCGAGTGCGAGCAGGCGCCCGCCGAGCCGCAGGTCTATGACCTCGTTCTCGTGGCGGTCGGCCGAAGCCCGAACGGCAGGAAGATCGGCGCTGAGAAGGCCGGCGTTGCCGTGACCGAGCGAGGTTTCATCGACGTCGACAAGCAGATGCGCACCAATGTGGCGCACATCTTCGCGATCGGAGACATCGTCGGTCAGCCGATGTTGGCGCACAAGGCTGTGCACGAAGGTCATGTGGCTGCGGAGGTCGCGCACGGCCAAAAGTCATACTTCGACGCGCGACAGATTCCGTCTGTCGCCTACACCGACCCTGAAGTTGCCTGGGCCGGCAAGACCGAGGAGCAGTGCAAGGCCGAGGGCATAAAGGTCGGCAAGGCGGTCTTTCCATGGGCAGCCTCCGGCCGCGCCATCGCCAACGGTCGCGACGAGGGTTTTACCAAGCTGCTGTTCGACACGACGACGCACCGCGTCATCGGCGGCGGCATCGTCGGGACGCATGCCGGCGATCTCATCAGCGAGGTCTGCCTTGCGATCGAGATGGGCTGCGAGCCGGCCGATATCGGCAAGACCATTCACCCGCATCCGACACTCGGCGAGTCCATCGGCATGGCGGCCGAGGTGTTCGAGGGCGATTGCACGGATCTTCCGCCGCAGAAGAAAAAGTGACGCCGGAGACAGCCATGGTTTCAAGAGCGTGGCGAGTTCTTGTCCTTCTCGCATTTGTTCTGCTTCCGCCCAAACTGGCGTCGGCGGCGGAGGCGCATTGGCCCCAGGTGCTTACTCTTGGCACCGCGTCGGAAGGCGGCACTTACTACGCCTATGGCGAAGGGCTGGCTCGATTGCTCTCGCGAGAACTCGGCATCGTGGTGGTGGCGCGACCAACGGGTGGCCCGGTTGATAATATCAAGCTGCTTGAGACGGGTGAAATTCAACTGGCCTTCGTCACACAAGGCGTGGCGTTGCAAGCCTGGAACGCCAACGCTGCCTGGACCGGTGGGCGGCAATACCGAAACATGCGCGCCATGTTCGCGATGTACGATACGCCTTTTCAGTTTCAGGTGCTAAGTGACTCGCCGATTCAATCGTTTGCCGATTTCGCCGGCAAACGTATCGGTGTCGGGCCCGAGGGCGGCACCACCGCCACCTACTTTCCCGAGTTCCTCAAGGCGCTGAAGGTAGAGGCCACCTTGGTTTCCGGCGATTGGGCGGTGCTCGCCGAGAAATCGTTGGCGCGAAGCATCGATGCGCTCGCGGTTGGCGCCGGCGTACCGGCTCCATTCCTTATTGATATCGAGCGAAAGGCGAAGGTGCGCTACCTCCCTCTCACGCGGCAGGAGATCGCAACGCTGCGCCTGGCGATGCCCGAACTCTCCGCATCCGTTGTCGCGGCGGGTTCGTATCCTACCTTGCGGCGCCGTTACGACACGGTCGGCCTGTTCAATTTTGCCGTAGCGCACAAGGATCTGCCGGACGATCTGGTCACAGCCATCGTCAACACGGTGTTCGCCCATAACGACCAGATGATCGAATTTCATCCGGCGGCGGCGGAAACGATCCCCTCCAACATCACGCGCAACAATTTCATTCCGCTGCACGGCGGCGCGGTCAGTTGGTATCGCAGCAGGCTTACGCCCGGGGTTGTGCATTCGGACTGAGAAACAATCTTCAGAGAAGGAATGAGGCATGGCAACAGCGGCAGCAACGACAGAAGGTCACCATTCCGGAAAATGGTATCAGCACCTCTATGTGCAGGTTCTGGCTGCAATCACGGCCGGCATACTGTTGGGCCATTTCTATCCTCATCTTGGCGAGCAGATGAAGCCGCTCGGTGACGCGTTCATCAAATGCATCAAGATGATCATCGCCCCGATCATCTTCTTCACGGTTGTGCACGGTATTGCCAGCATGCGCGACATGAAGAAGGTCGGACGTGTTGGTTTGAAGGCATTGATCTATTTCGAAGTGCTGACGACAGCTGCGCTGATAATCGGACTCATCGTTATCAATCTGTGGAAGCCCGGCGCCGGCATGAACGTCGACCTGTCGACCGTCGACACAAAATCGATCGCGGCCTTCACCGCAAAAGCGAAGGAGCAGGGCGCGGTCCAGTTCCTGATGGACATTATTCCGTCGACGGTCGTCGGCGCTTTTGCCCAAGGTGAAATCTTGCAGGTGTTGTTCTTTGCAATCCTGTTTGCATTTGGTTTGCAAGCTCTCGGTCAGCACGGTGAGGGCGTGCTGCGGCTGATTGATGTCGTGAGCCACGTGTTCTTCAAGATCGTGGGCTACATCATGAAAGTGGCCCCGATCGGAGCGTTTGGCGCAATGGCGTTCACGATCGGCAAGTATGGCGTGGCGACGCTGGTTTCGCTGGCCAACTTCATGCTGGCGTTTTACGTCACGTGCTTGTTGTTCGTCTTCGTCGTGCTCGGCGCCGTTGCTGCCCTTAGCGGCTTTTCGATCTTCAAGTTCATCCGTTACATCAAGGAAGAACTTTTGATTGTGCTCGGCACTTCGTCATCGGAATCCGTGCTGCCGCGCATGATCGCCAAGACTGAAAATCTTGGCTGCGAAAAGTCGGTCGTCGGTCTGGTCATTCCTACCGGCTACTCGTTCAACCTCGATGGCACCTGTATTTACCTGACAATGGCCGCGATCTTCCTGGCGCAGGCGACCAACACGCCCCTGACGATCTGGCAAGAGCTCGGCATCATTGGCGTTCTGCTTCTGACATCCAAGGGCGCTGCCGGCGTCACGGGATCCGGCTTCATCGTTCTGGCCGCAACACTTGCATCCGTCGGGACGATTCCGGTCGCGAGCATCGCCTTGATCCTTGGCATTGACCGCTTCATGTCGGAGGCGCGCGCGCTCACCAACCTTATAGGAAATGGCGTTGCGACAGTCGTCGTCGCCAAATGGGAAGGGGCACTCGATGAAAAAATGCTCCATCGACGTCTGAACCAGGAGAGCGATGTCGAAGCTGATAATCCGGAGTCAGTGAAGATTGCGGATGACGAGATCGAGGCAGGCGCGCCCCGTCCAGTCATTGCTTGACGTTGAAAACCGAAGTGCAGGGAACGCTAAACGAGGAGTTGATCATGACTGAAGTGGTAATTGTGTCTGCCGCGCGAACGCCGGTTGGCTCCTTCAATGGGGCGTTCGGATCGCTAACTGCCCATGAACTTGGAGCGGTGGCGATCAAGGGAGCGCTGGACCGTGCCAGGGTCTCGCCCGAAGAGGTCGACGAGGTCATCCTGGGCCAGGTCCTTGCCGGTGGCGAGGGACAAAATCCGGCGCGGCAAGCCGCCATGGCGGCCGGCATTCCGCAGGAGAAGACGGCGTGGGGCATGAACCAGCTTTGCGGTTCGGGCCTGCGGTCGGTTGCGCTCGGCTTGCAGCAGATTGCCAACGGCGATGCCAAGGTCATCGTCGCCGGCGGCATGGAATCGATGTCGATGGCGCCGCATCTGTCGCACATGCGGGGCGGCACCAAGATGGGCGACGTCAAGTTCGTCGACTCCATGCTGAAGGACGGCCTGATGGATGCGTTCCACGGCTATCACATGGGGGTCACGGCGGAGAACATCGCCGCCAAATGGCAGATCACCCGGGAAGAGCAGGACGCGTTCGCCACCAGCTCGCAGAACAAGGCCGAAGATGCGCAGAAGGCCGGCAGGTTCAAGGACGAGATCGTTCCCGTCACCGTCAAAACCAGAAAGGGCGACGTTGTCGTCGACCAGGATGAGTATATCCGTCCCGGCACGACGCTGGATGCGCTGGCAAAGCTGAAGCCCGCCTTCAACAAGGAGGGCACGGTAACTGCCGGTAACGCCTCCGGGCTCAACGACGGCGCGGCCGCGATGGTGTTGATGAGCGCCGACGAAGCGAGCAAGCGTGGTCTCATGCCGCTGGCAAAGATCGTCTCCTGGGCGACCGCGGGCGTCGACCCGGCGGTGATGGGGTCGGGGCCAATCCCTGCTTCGCGCAAGGCGCTCGAGAAGGCCGGCTGGAAGGTCAGGGATCTCGATCTCGTGGAGGCCAACGAAGCCTTCGCGGCGCAAGCCATCGCCGTCAACAAGGATATGGGCTGGGATCCCTCGATCGTCAACGTGAACGGCGGCGCCATTGCCATCGGCCATCCGATCGGCGCATCCGGCGCGCGCGTTCTGACGACGCTCCTGTTCGAGATGCAGAAGCGAGGCGCGAAGAAAGGCCTTGCCACGCTGTGCATCGGCGGCGGCATGGGCGTCGCCCTCACGGTTGAGCGCTAAGCCAGCGGACGAGCCCGGTCGTTGCCGGAGCCAGTCGCGGACAGCAACCAGGCCGTCAGCGAACGATAACGGCTCCATGAGAGCCAGCAAATACAGAATGAGCCGATCAGGATCAGGAGGGAACGATGTCCAGAGTTGCGGTGGTGACCGGTGGAACGCGAGGCATAGGTGAGGCGATCTCGATCGCGCTCAAGGCGGCCGGGTACAAGGTGGCCGCAAGCTATGCCGGCAATGATGAAGCGGCCGCGAAGTTCAAGGGAGAGACCGGCATCAATGCCTACAAATGGGACGTGTCTAGTTACGATGCCTGTGTCGCTGGTCTGAAGCAGGTCGAAGCCGATCTGGGCCCGGTGGACGTGCTGGTCAATAACGCTGGCATCACCAAGGACGGCATGTTCCACAAGATGACCCCGGACCAATGGTACGCGGTCATCAACACCAACCTGAACTCGTTGTTCAACATGACGCGGCCGGTGTGGGAAGGAATGCGCGAGCGCAAGTTCGGCCGCGTGATCTGTATCTCATCGATCAACGGCCAGAAGGGCCAGATGGGCCAGGTTAACTACTCCGCCGCCAAGGCTGGCGACATGGGCTTCGTCAAGGCGCTTGCCCAAGAGGGAGCTCGCTCCGGCATTACCGTCAACACGATCTGTCCCGGTTATATCGCCACCGAAATGGTCAAGGCGATCAACCCGGACGTGGTGGCCAAGAACATCCTTCCCCAGATCCCGGTCGGCCGTTTGGGTGAACCGCACGAGATCGCGCGTACGGTCCTGTTCCTGGCATCCGACGATGCCGGGTTCATCACGGGTTCGACGATATCCGCAAACGGAGGCCAGAGCATGGTTTGAGCCGCCGCCATGTCGATACAGCCACGAGGGGATCTCACGACGCGAACGCTCGCCATGCCTGCGGATGCGAATCCGAGCGGCGATATCTTCGGTGGCTGGGTCCTTTCGCAGATGGACATCGCCGGAGGAATTCATGCCGGACAACGTGCGCAGCGGCGTGTCGCAACGGTCGCGATTGAGGCTATGCATTTCATCAAACCGGTGCATGTCGGGGATGTCTTGTGCGTCTACGCCGCGCCCGAGCGTGTCGGGCGCACCTCGGTGGCGATCCGGCTGGAAGCCTGGGCCCTGCGCAGCCGGCTGGGTGATCGCGTCAAGGTGACTGAAGGCATCTTCACGTTCGTCGCGCTGGATAACGAAGGGCGACCGGCGCCGATCGGGTCGGATCGACAAGGACAAGCATCGCAGTAACCACCAATGAAGGAGAGGGAAATGTCCGACGGCAAATCGAAGGCAAACGATACTGACTGGGGCTTCGCCGGGTTCGACTTCGCCAAGCTCATCGAATCCTGCCAGATCAGCGGTGTCGACATGACGTCCCTGATCGATACGGAGAAGAAGAACATCGATGCGCTGATTGAGGTCAACCGTTCGGCATATGACAGTTGGCGAAGCTTGATGGCGCGACAGACCGAGGTGTTCCAGGAAACCATGAAGGCGATCGCCGCAGAGGCCAGCAACGAAACGGTCGCGGGACGGCGCACTGAAATCGCCCGGCAGGGGTTCGAGAAAGCTCTCGCCAACATGCGTCAGCTCGCCGAGACAGCGACCGAACAGCAGAAGCAAATGATTGAGATATTGCGCCGGCGTTTCGAAGACGGAATGGCGACCATGCGTACGCGGGATGGGAGCGTCTGAGGTCACTTGACCGGCAGCGGGAAGAGGGGCGGAAGCGTCCGCCTCTCGAACAAGGGTAGAATCGGGGAATACGATGAACCAGGATCTGAGGGAAGCCGCACTCGAATATCACCGCCTGCCGAGGCCGGGAAAGATTTCCGTGGTGCCGACCACGGCCATGGCGACACAGCGCGATCTGTCGCTCGCGTATTCACCGGGCGTGGCGGAGCCTTGCTTGGTCATCGCCAAGGACCCCTTGCAGGCCGATGTGCTGACCGCACGCAGCAATCTCGTGGCTGTCGTCACCAACGGCACCGCCGTGCTTGGTCTCGGCAATATCGGCGCGCTGGCCGGCAAGCCGGTCATGGAAGGCAAGGCGTGCCTGTTCAAGAAGTTCGCCGGAATCGACGTATTCGACATCGAACTTGCCGAAGAGGATCCTGACGCCCTGATCGAGACGATCGCCAGGATGGAGCCGACCTTCGGCGGCATCAACCTGGAGGACATCAAGGCGCCGGAATGCTTCTACATCGAGCAGAAGCTCCGCACCCGAATGAAGATTCCGGTGTTTCACGACGACCAGCACGGCACCGCGATTATCGCCGCCGCGGCAATCCTGAACGGCCTGAAGCTGGTCAAGAAGGACATTGCCGAGGTCAAGCTGGTTTGCTCCGGCGCTGGCGCAGCGGCGCTGGCCTGTCTTGATCTCATTGTCAGCCTTGGCCTGCGGCACGACCGTATCATCGTGACCGACGCGAAAGGCGTCGTCTATGCGGGCCGCACCGAGGGTATGGACGACAACAAGGCGCGCTATGCGGTGAAAACGGATGCGCGAAAGCTGGACGAGATCATTCAGGACGCGGATATCTTCCTCGGCTTGTCGGCCGGCAATGTTCTGACATCAGACATGGTCAAGAAGATGGCGCGAGATCCCCTGATCTTCGCCATGGCCAACCCGATCCCGGAAATCATGCCGGAACACGCATTGGCGGTCCGTCCGGATGCGATCATCGGCACGGGGCGGTCGGACTACCCCAACCAGATCAATAACGTCCTGTGCTTCCCGTTCATCTTCAGAGGCGCGCTCGACTGCGGAGCGACGACGATCAACGAGGAAATGAAGCTTGCCACCGTCCGTGCGCTGGCGGATCTGGCCATGACGGAAGTGCCCGAGGTGGTGGCCGCTGCGTATAAGGGGGAGAAGCTTCGATTCGGCCGCGACTATCTCATTCCAAAGCCGCTCGACCCGCGGCTCATCGAGGTCGTCGCGCCGGCGGTGGCCAAGGCCGCGGCCGACAGCGGTGTCGCCAAGCGTCCGATCGCGGACATGGAAGCCTATCGCCAGCAGCTCAGCCGGTTCGTCTATCAATCCGGCAACGCGATGCAGCCGGTCTTCTCGGTGGCGAAGGGAAGCGGCAAGTCCCTGCTTCTGGCTGAGGGCGAAGACGAGCGCGTGCTGCGCGCTGCCCAGGTGGTCGTTGACGAGAGGATCGCAAGACCATTGCTGGTCGGCCGGCCCTCGACGATCGAGGATCGGATCAAGTCGTTCGATCTCCGGCTACGGCCGGGCATGGACTGCGACATCATCGATCCGCATGATGCGGAGATCTATTCCAAATGCGCTGAAGTGTACCATTCGCGCAGAAAGCGCGACGGCGTATCGGCTGGCCTCGCTCTCTCGGAGACCCGAAGCAATGCAACCGTACTGGCCTCGCTTCTTCTCGCGAGAGGCATTGGTGATGCGATGCTGTGCGGGGTCATCGGCAGGACTGCCGACCATCTGGCCGCCATCCGCAACGTGATCGGCACCCGCGACGATGTGCGGACGCTCGCCGTGATGCAGATGCTGATTCTGCCGCAGCATCAGCTGTTCATTTGCGACACTCATTGTCACCTTAGTCCGACCGCCGATCAGGTCGCCGACATTGCCTTGCTGGCGGCGGCGGAGGTCAGGCGGTTCGGCATCACGCCGCGGGTGGCCCTGTTGTCGCATTCGAGCTTCGGCAGCTCTGCGGTTCCGGAAGCCAACAAGATGCGGGAGGCGCGGGCGATCATTCGCCATCTGTTTCCCGATCTGGCGGTCGAAGGCGAGATGCGCGGCGACGCCGCGCTGTCGCCATCCGTGCTTCACCACGAGTTTCCCGATTCCGGCTTCGAGGGACCGGCGAACGTGCTGGTGATGCCGAATCTCGACGCCGCCAACATCTCCTACAATCTGCTCAGGATGGCGGCGGGCCAGGGATTGACGGTCGGGGGCATCCTGCTGGGGGCGGCAAAGCCGGCTCACATCCTCACGCCATCGTCCACGGTCCGGCGAATCGTGAACATGGCCGCCGTCGCGGTCGCAGATGCGGTCTCCGAGAGAGCATGATTGGGAGGACGCGTTTGGACGGATAGTGAACTCGATCGGTTGAGGCCATCATGAGTAAGCCGCAATTGGGAAAACCCCGGATTGTGATCGTCGGAGGCGGAGCCGGCGGATTGGAGCTTGCGACGCGTCTGGGCGACAAATACGGACGCAAGGGGAGGCTCGACATCACGCTGATCGAGCGAAACCGCACGCATGTATGGAAGCCGAAGCTGCACGAAATTGCCGCCGGCAGTATGGATATTTCAGCTCACGAAGTAGACTATCTCGCTCAGTCCCATTGGCACGGCTTTCGCTACCGGATCGGCGACATGATCGGGATCGATCGGGATCGTCGTCAAGTGCTGGTGGCGCCGTATTTCGACGCTGAAGGCCGCGAGGTCACGCCGAAGCGGACCTTTGACTATGATGTTCTCGTCGTCGCCGTCGGAAGCCAGAACAATGATTTTGGCACGCCTGGAGTCGCCAACCACGCGATCAAGCTCGAATCGCAGTCGGACGCACGGCGATTCCACGAAAGAATGATCAATGCATGTATTCGCGCGCATGCACAATCGTCGCCTCTCGGAGCGCACCAGTTGAAAGTCGCGATCATCGGGGCCGGTGCGACGGGCGTCGAACTTGCGGCCGAGCTCCACAGAACGACGCGTGAAGTGGTGGCGTATGGCCTCGATCAGGTCGATCCCCAGAAGGACATCAGGATCACATTGATCGAAGCCGCCCAGCGGGTGCTTCCCGCACTGCCCGAACGGGTTTCGAAAGAGACCGAGAAGTTGCTTGTCAGGCTGGGCGTCGATCTGCTGGTCGGCGCCAAGGTTTCCGAGGTCGGCTCCGACCGTGTGAACCTGACGGACGGCCGGACGATCCCCGCCGAATTGATCGTCTGGGCTGCAGGAGTGAAGGCGCCCGATTTCCTGAAAGATATCGCCGGCCTCGAAACCAACCGCATCAATCAGCTCGTCGTTCGGCCAACGCTGCAAACGACGCGCGACGACGGCATCTTTGCAATCGGCGACTGCGCTGCCTGCTCATGGGGCGAGCGCGGCAACGTGCCGCCGCGCGCGCAGGCGGCCCACCAGCAGGCCTCGCATCTTTATTCCCAGATTCCGCGCTATCTGCAAGGCGAGCCGCTCAAGCCCTATCGGTACAGGGATTTCGGATCACTGGTGTCGCTCGGCGAATTCAGCACGGTCGGCTCGATGATGGGAACGCTGGTCGGCGGCAATCTCGTCTTCGCGGGCATCTTCGCAAGGATGATGTACCTGTCTCTCTACAAGATGCACGAACACGCGCTGCACGGTTCGGTGAAGGTTGCGCTCGACACGCTGGCACGCCTGATCACCCGGCGCACCGAGCCGCATGTGAAGCTTCATTGATATCGGGTCGCGGGGAGGGATGCCGTGCCGGTCGATGCAAGCTCGAGTGATGCGAAGGTGCTGCGCCGAACCCGGAGGGAATGCTGATGGACGTCGTGTTCCTCGCGCGCATCCAGTTTGCCGCCAATATCACGTTCCACATTCTGTTCCCCTCGATTTCGATCGCGTTGGGGTGGGTTCTGCTGTTTTTTCGCCTGAAGCACCTGCGCGCGACCGATCCGCAGCAGAAGCTGGATTGGCTGGGTGCCTACCGGCTTTGGACAAAAGTATTCGCCCTGACGTTTGCGCTCGGGGTCGTCAGCGGCGTCACCATGAGTTTTCAGTTCGGCACCAACTGGCCGGGCTACATGGAGCGCGTCGGGAATATCGCCGGCCCATTGCTCGGCTATGAAGTGCTGACCGCATTCTTTCTGGAAGCGGGTTTTCTCGGCGTGATGCTGTTCGGCCACCGCCGCGTCGGCGAGATGGTTCACCTCGGATCGACCTTTCTGGTCGCCCTCGGTACGCTGCTGAGCGCGTTCTGGATCCTTGCTCTAAATTCCTGGATGCAGACGCCGGCGGGATACGAAATCATCGATGGCCAGTTTCACGCCAGGAACTGGCTGGAAATCATCTTCAATCCGTCCTTCCCGTATCGCCTGACCCACATGGTGCTGGCCTCCGCGCTGACCTGCGCGTTCCTGCTCATCGGGATCAGCGGCTGGCAACTTCTGAAGGGCGTCGCGACCGAGAGCGCATCACGCGTGCTGCGGACCGGGCTCGTTTTCGCTGCCCTGGCCACGCCCGCACAGATGGTGGCCGGCGACCTTCATGGGCTCAATACACTTAAATATCAGCCGCAGAAGATCGCAGCGATGGAAGGTGTCTGGGAAACAACGCGGGGAGCGCCGCTTCTCCTGTTCGCGATCCCGGACGACGTAACGAGATCAAATCGTTTCGAGCTGGCCATACCAAAACTCGCGAGCCTGATCCTCCGACACGACGCTGACGGCGAAATCAAGGGACTGAACGAGTTTCCATCGGCCCATCCGCCGGTCTTTCCGGTGTTCTGGTGCTTCCGGATCATGGTGGGGATCGGCATCCTGATGCTGCTGGTCAGCTGGATCGGCCTGTGGAGACATTGGCGAGATGGCTTGGATTTTGGCCGGATGCCGCGGCCCATGCTCAAGTTGTTCGCCGCGATGACCTTTGCCGGCTGGGTCGCGACCATTGCCGGATGGTACGTCACGGAGATCGGACGCCAACCCTTCATCGTTTCCGGCCTCATTCGAACGAGCGACGTCGCCTCGCGTGTCCCGTCGTCGAGCATTGCCCTGACGCTCGGTATCTATATTGCGCTCTATGTTGCCTTGCTCGTCGCCTATGTCGGCGTTCTGAAATACATGGCGGAGACGGCGGACAAACCGAAGGGCGTGATCGGTCCGGAGGACCTCGCTGGCGGCCCGCGCCAGTATCAGCGCGAGGGAGAATTCGCATGATCTCGATGTCTTTCGACGAACTGCTTCCGCTGATCTTCATCGGGCTGATGGGCGTCTCGCTGCTCGTCTACGTCGTGAGCGACGGATACGACCTTGGGGTCGGCATGTTGATGCATCGAGCGACGCCTGACGAGCGAGATACCATGGTCGCCTCCATCGGCCCGTTCTGGGACGCCAATGAAACCTGGCTGGTGCTCGGCGTCGGCCTTCTTTTGGTTGCCTTTCCGAAGGCGCATGGGCTGGTGCTGTCGGAACTTTATCTGCCGACCGCTCTCATGCTGATTGGCTTGATCCTGCGCGGCGCGGCCTTTGACTTCAGGGTCAAGGCAAAGACCAACCGGAAAGCGATGTGGGATCGCCTGTTCATTGCCGGGTCGATGCTGGCATCGGTGTGTCAGGGATGGATGCTCGGCCGCTATATCAGCGGCTTCGGCGAGGGCTGGAATTATCCGGTCTTTGCCGGTGCAATCGCGGTGGCGCTGCCGATGGCCTACGCGCTGCTCGGTGCCACATGGCTGGTGATGAAGACAGATGGGCAGCTCCAGGACAAGGCGATCCAATGGAGCAAGATCGCTTGGCCGCCCATGGTGCTGGGTCTGATCCTGATTTCGATGGCAACACCGTGGATCAGCGAGACCGTTCGCGTCAGGTGGTTCACCCTGCCGGCGATGATCGCGGTGGCGTCGATCCCGATCACGGCCGCAATTGCGCTGTTGACGGTGCGGCTCCTGCTCGGCTCGCAAGCCGTGCATGGCAGCCTGTGCTGGCTGCCTTTCGCGCTGCTGGTGCTCGTCTTCTTCCTGAGCTTCCTCGGGCTCAGCTACAGCATCTATCCCTTCATCGTGATCGACCGGCTCACCGTCTGGCAGGCCGCCAGCAGCCCCGAATCGCTCAAGATCATCCTGGTCGGGGTTTGCATCACGCTGCCCGTCATTATCGCCTACACGGGATTTTCCTATCGCGTATTCCGAGGCAAAACCATAGAGTTGGACTATGCCTGAGTGGTCGTCGGTTGTAGCCGACACTCCCCGGATTTGTTTGGTTCACAGCATGACGGACCTTCCATCCCTGGTGGACGTCAAGGGGAAGCCCGAAGTCAGGTCGGCGATCCCCAATTCGACGCGCTGGCTGGTTCGCGGAACAGCCGCCCTCGCGCTGGTCGTGGCCGCTTCGTGGCTCGGGTATACCGTTGCTTTCCAGCGTGGACTGGATCATGTGCACATTGCCGCGCAGCAGCGGCTGGCGATGGAAGCAGCAAGATTAGACGGTCATCTTTCGAGATTTGAATTCTTGCCGTCATTGCTGGAGACATCACCGAGCGTCTTCCAGCTGCTTGGCTCTTCCCAGGATGCCGCGCTGCAGCAATCGGTCAGCCTGTACTTGAAATCGATCAATCTGCTTGCAGGAGCCGACAACCTTTACGTTTTAGGTGTTTCGGGCGACACCTTGGCGGCGGCCGATTTCGAGCAGCCAGGCACGCCGGTTGGCCGAAACCTTTCGTACCGCCCATATGTGAGCGAAGCTCTCGCCAGCGGCCGAGGGGCGTTCTTCGGTATCGGTATTACGAGCGCGCGCGCCGGCTATTATCTTTCTTATGCCCTAAAGGATGGCGGGGCGACCCGCGGGGTCGCCGCAGTCAAGGTCAATCTGGATTCGTTCGAGCGTGAGTGGCGCAATGCTGAAGGCGACATTCTTCTGCTCGACGAGCGTCAGGTCCCTATACTCGCCTCCCGTGACGAGTGGCGCTATCGGCCAATGGCGCCGCTGTCGGTTCAGATGCGTGATGACATTTCTCGATCCAAACCTTACGGCAACCACGACCTGACGCCGCTCGGATGGACCGTGGTCGCGCAATCCAAAGGCGGCGCGCGTGTCACGACCGAGAGCGGAACCGCTTATGCGGTCAGCGAGCTTCCAACTAACCGAGGTCTCTGGAAGCTCGTCCTTCTCGACGACGAGGCGCCGATACGGCAGACCGCGCTGGTAATCGGTGCGATGTCGGGCCTCGCCTCCATGGTTGCGTTGCTGGCAACTGGGCTCGTGCTCCAGCGCCGGAGAGAGATCAGGCAACGCCTGGCCAATCAGGCTGCGTTGCAGGCCGCGCACGACATGCTTGAGACCAGGGTGCTGGAGAGAACCGCCGAACTGCGGGCTGCACAGGATGAACTTGTCCATGCCGGCAAGCTGGCTGCGCTCGGCCAGATGTCCGCCGGCATCGTGCATGAATTGAACCAGCCATTGGCGGCCCTGCAGACTGCCGCTGACAACGCGATCTCGTACGTTGACCGCGGTTCCATCGGCGATGCCCGTGGCAATCTCACCCGGATTGGCGAATTGGTGCGTCGGCTCGGGCGCTTGACCAGCCAGCTGCGGGTCTTCGCCTACAAGTCGAGCAGCCCGCTCGATACGGTCTCCGTCGAACATGCGCTGGCTGAATCCCTCAAGATACTGGCCGGGCGTGTCAAAGAGGGAGGAGTCGATGTTGTGACGGACATCGAGGCGAATCTCTGCGTGCTCGCCGATCAGACGCGACTTGAGCAACTGTTGTGCAACATCGTGGCGAATGCGCTGGACGCGGTGGAGAGCATAGACCAGAAGTCCATCCAGATCCGGGCGAGGCGAGAAGACGGACAGCCCGCCCGTTGCCGCATCGCCATCAGCAACAGCGGTCCGGCAATTGCGCCCGATGTTCTCCAGCGCATGTTCGAGCCCTTTGTGACGACCAAGCCTGCAGGAAAAGGGCTCGGCCTTGGACTGATGCTCTCCAACCACATCGCGCGCTCTTTCGGCGGCGAATTGCGCGCGCGAAATCTCGGGCCATCCGGAGCCGAATTCATTGTGATCCTTCCACTAGCCGACGTAGCAGGGGCTTCGCATGGGCGATGACCAATCCATTGGCGTGATCTACGTCGAGGACGATGACGATGTCCGGATCGGCGGCGTTCAAGCCCTCGAGCTTGCGGGATTTTCGGTTTCGGGCTTTGTCTCAGTCGAAGCCGCCGATGGAGCTCTTCGCTTCGAAATGCCATTCGTCGTGGTCTGCGACGTGCGCCTGCGCGGCAAGAGCGGGCTTGAATGGTTGTCTGATCTGCGGCGGCTGGATCAGGATTTGCCGGTGATCCTGATCACCGGGCACGGCGACATTTCGATGGCCGTACAGGCGATGCGTAACGGCGCCTACGACTTCATCGAGAAGCCATGCTCTTCCGAACAACTAGTTTCTGTTGTGCGTAGGGCAGTCGAAAAGAGACGGCTGACCCTCGAGGTCCGTTCGCTGAGATCCGCCTTGGCGGATCGCCAGGGCATCGAGGCAAGCCTGCTGGGCCGATCGCCGCAGATCCAGGAAGTGCGCAGGCTGGTCTCCACGCTGGCTTCGACCAATGTTGACGTCACGATCTATGGCGAGACCGGAACCGGCAAGGATGTCGTCGCGCGCTGCCTGCACAATCACAGCGTACGACGGGGCGGACACTACGTCCCGGTGAACTGCGGGGGGCTGCCCGAGTCGCTGGTCGAGAGCGAGCTGTTCGGCCATGAGGTAGGCGCATTCACCGGCGCTACGCGTCAGAGGATCGGAAAGATCGAATACGCGAATGGCGGAACGCTGTTCCTCGACGAAATCGAAAGCATGCCGCTGAGCGTGCAGGTGAAGCTGTTGAGATCGCTGCAGGATCGATCTATCGAGCGCGTCGGCTCGAACAAGCCGATCGCCGTGGATTGCCGCGTGGTAGCGGCGAGCAAGGTGAACTTGCTCGAGTTGAGCGACAAGAAGGTTTTTCGCGCCGACCTCTACTACCGCCTGGGCGTCGCCTTTATCGAGCTGCCGCCGCTTCGGGAGCGGCGCGAGGATATTCCGTTGCTGTTCGAGCATTTCACGCTGGATGCCGCCCGAAGGTTCGAGCGTGACGCGCCGATTTTGGACGACAAGACCATGTCCGCGCTCTTGGCCTATTCGTGGCCGGGAAACGTGCGGGAGCTTCGCAACGTCGCCGATCGGTTTGTGCTTGGCGTTCTCGATAGCAAGGCGATCAACAAGTCCGGCTTTGGCACATCGGATGTGTCGTTGCCTCGACAGTTGGAGAACATCGAGCGATCTATCATCGAGGACGGGCTGCGGCGCAAGCAGGGCGACGTCCAGGCAACTGCGGCTCTCCTGGGCATCCCAAAGCAGACATTGTACGACAAGATCAAGCGTCTTTCGGTGAATGTTGATGGTATCCGCGAGGGCTCAATCATTCGCTCTGGATCCTGACGATGATGAGTCAGCCAGGCGCGCCATCCCGATGGGCTTGCCGGCCGATGTCACGCGATCGCTCCGACATGCGGGCGCATGGCGTCTAACAGACGGAAGGGCGCCGGGTTAGAAGCGCCCGGGGACAGGAAACAACAAGCATCCAGTTTGCAGCGAGGGTAACTGATGAATCGGCCATTCAACATGCCGGACGAATTTGTCGACGGGTTCATGAAGGCGGGCGCGAGCCTGTGGCGGTCTCTGGGGTGGATACCGGGCGCCGATGGAGATGGTACGAAGTTAACTTCCGCCCTGGGTTCGCCGGGACGCATCGCAGAATTGCAGGCCGAGCATCTGATGCGCATGTACCAACTCACCGAGCACGTCATCAAATCGGCCGCAGGCGTTCAGGCCGAGGCCGCACTCGAACCACCGCGCGGCGATCGCAGGTTCAGCGCAACGGAATGGCGGGACAACGCGCTCTACAGTGTGCTGAAGCAGGCCTACCTGCTGAACTCGCGCTATTGCGTCGATTTCGTCGAAGCGCTGGATCTGGAGGAGAAGGAAAAACGCCGCCTGCGCTTCTTCACGCGCCAGCTCTCGAGGCGATGAGCCCGACGAACTTTGTCGCCACCAATCCCGACGTCATCAAGCTGGCGACGGACACCGAAGGCAAGAGCCTCAAAGCCGGTTTCGACAATCTGATCGCAGATCTCGGGAAAGGCAATCTGACGATCACGGACGAGAGCGCGTTCGAGGTCGGAAGGGATGTCGCGGCATCCAGAGGGGCGGTCGTATTCGAGAACGATCTTTTTCAGCTCATTCAGTATGAACCAGCGACGGAGCAGGTCGCTGTGCGGCCTCTGCTGATCGTGCCACCCTGCATCAACAAGTTCTACATTCTTGACCTTCAGCCGAGCAATTCCTTCGTCCGCTTTGCGGTCGAGCACGGCCTGACGGTCTTCGTTGTTTCCTGGCGTAATCCGGATGCCTCTTGCGGCCATTTTGGATGGGATGACTACGTCGAGCATGGCGCAATGCGCGCCATCGAGATCGCCCGATCGATTTCCGGCGCCGACAAGGTCAACGTGGTCGGCTGGTGCGTTGGAGGAACCATCCTGTCATCGGCACTCGCCATTCTCCGGACGCGAGGCGATGAATCGGTCGCTAGCGTGACGTTGCTGACGACCATGCTGGATTTCCGAGAGCCTGGCGATCTCGGCGTGTTCGTGGACGAGGAGAGTGTGCGGCAGCGCGAGCAGACGATCGGAAACGGCGGCATCTACCGCGGCGCCGAACTGGGTTTCGTCTTCCAGACCCTACGTTCGAAAGAGCTGATATGGCCGAACGTGATCAACAATTACCTCAAGGGGAAGCCGCCGGAGCGTTTCGATCTTCTGTTCTGGAACGCCGACGTCACCAATCTGCCGGGACCGATGTATTGCTGGTACATCAGGAACATGTACCTGGAGAACAATCTCCGGGAGCCGAACCGGCTGACGATGTGCGGCACATCAGTCGATCTGGGGCGGGTCGATCTACCTGCCTATGTCCTGGCTACCGTCGAGGATCACATCGTGCCCTGGCGATCGGCCTATCGAACGACAGGCCTGTTCAGCGGCGACATTCGCTTTGTCCTTGGCGCGAGCGGGCATATTGCGGGCGTGATCAATCCGGCATCGAAAAACAAGCGAAGCTACTGGGTATCTGCCGATCGATGCGACGACCCGGCAACGTGGCTCGCAGGTGCGGATGAGAAGCCAGGCAGTTGGTGGAACGACTGGATCGCTTGGCTAAAGCCGTGGGCGGAAGAACAGCAGCCGGCGCGCACGCAACTCGGCGGCAACCTCTATCCGCCCGGCGAATCTGCACCCGGGCGATATGTGAAAGCGAAGGCGAGTTGACAGCAGCTATGGCGCGCATGCCTCAAAAATCGGTTGTGAGAGCGTGGTCGCTTACTCGCGCGAACATGTCAAAGCTGCAGTTTCGCCTTGGTGATACGCATCGATCTGCAGAGCAAAGAGATTTGGGCATCCAACACGATTCGAACGTGTGACCTTGCCTTCGGAGGGTGATGCTCATTCTTCGAGCCCAATATGGGCCGAAGCTTTCGCAAGCCTGCGGTCTGATAGCGCAATGCCAACCTCGGAATCGCCGCCCGCAGGTTTCCTTGCTCTATCACCGCCAAAACTACGATGGTGCTTGTTCTATCCTATGCGTAGCCAGACCAGCACGTTACTTTGCGGTCGAGGCAAACGGGATTGGTAGAGAGGGTCGGAACTAGCGCGGTACTGCACGAGCTCATTGGGTACTGCAATGCTGTACCGGAGAAGGCGCGGCACATCGAGGGACGAACAGATGATCGACTTAAGCACTTGAAATGAAAGGAAAATGACCCAATAGTCAGCTTCGAATTTCTGTCGGCCCAAAAATCAGCTATTCCCGATCGGACGATAAAGCGAAATAACATCAACATGTTAGCGCATCGATTTTGCATTGCCCCCATGATGAATTGGACCGGGACATCTCAAAAAGCGAAGTACAATCAGCACTTAAGGCCTGAGCCCATCGCCCGTGTCGTACCGAATGAAGTACCGCACCGTTGATGAGCGTTCTTTAGCCGACGAAGTTCGGCTTCCTGTTACGTTCGGCGGCAGTGGCGTATCGCAGCGGACTGGGCCAAGCTACTTAGTTGCCCTCTTCGAATAGAGAGCCGATCGAACACGCACGCGCGATGCTCGCGGAATGAGCAGCGACGGAATGTCGCTAGACGCCCGCTTGATTGCTCGCCGCAACGCAAACTGACAAGTCAATCACGACGCTCATCCGCAGGGTTGAAGAACTGTGATCCGTACGTTCGCCATGTTTTTACCCTTACCTGCCGAGAAACGTCGGGCGGCGCTTGGCAACGAAGGCGGCGATGCCTTCCTGCGCATCGTCCGAACGGCTCGCCTGCACGATCGAATCCTTTTCGGCGTCGAGTTGATCGGAGAGGCTGGTCTCGAACGACTGGCGCAGCATGCGCCGCACGGCGCCATAGGCGCGCGTCGGTCCTGCAGCAAGCGACGCTGCGAGCGCCGCGGCTTCGGTTTCCACCGCCTCGGAGGGAGCGAGCCGCGTGACCAGTCCAAATTCAAGCGCTTCTTGCGCGGTGAGGCGGCGGTTGAGCAGGAATAATTCCTGCGAGCGCCTCATTCCGACCATGCGCGGCAGAAACCAGGTATTGCCACCGTCGGCCGTCAAACCGAGCGCGCCGTACCCGAGTGCAAATCTCGCATCATCTGCCGCGACAACAATATCGGCAGCATAAAGCAGCCCGAGCCCGCCGCCGCCGGCGGCGCCGCGCACGGCCGCCACGACCGGCGCATCGATGCCGGTCAGCCGTTCGATCGTCAGATGATAGGCGTCGATCATGCGGCGAAGCCGGTCCGGCAATTGCTCGCGCGCGGTGCCGGCGAACAGGCCGAGATCGCCGCCGACGGTGAAATTTGCTCCGTTGCCGGCGATTAGCACGGCGCGAACATCGGCTCGCTCGGCGATCTGCGTTGCGGCCTCCGCGAGATCGGCGGCCATCTCCGCGTCGATCGCGTTGCCCTTGTCGGGGCGGTTGAGCCGCAATGTCGCGATACCGTCCTTGAAATCGAGCAGCACGGTCCGCAGCGGCCCGGCCGCGTCATGCCAGCGCGCGGTGTCGGTATATTGCTCGAGCGATCTGATGCGTCCCTGGTCGATCGTAATGAGATGTGCGAAGGCGGCATCGAGCGGCGCGCCGCTTTGCTTGCCGCGTCCGCGATAACGCCCGGTCACCAGCAGCCGGCCATCGGCGAGATCGAGAAAACGTTCAGGCTCGGCGTGCGCCTCGAAATGACGGGCGATGGCGCCCCAGCCGTCCCGCCGCATCGCCGCTGGGCCGGCACGTTCGCCGCCAATGCCGAACGGCATGCCCTCGGCAATGCGGCCGGAGAAATCCGGATGCAACAGGGCGTCGAGTTGCTCGCGGTCACCGGAAGCGAGCGCCGCATATAGCGCGCGGGCGAGGTCGGCTGCGTTTTGGCGTTCCATCCTCTGATCCTTTTTTCAGGTGCTTTGTTCCCGCCGGGCCTGACACGGATCGGGTTCGCGCGTCGAAAATTTGCCCTTGAAGCGGCCGAGTCTCGGTGCTATTAGTTAAACGGTCGGTCGGATTATTTTTACCGCATGCCGAAGGCCTGCGCAAGAGGGGCCGCGGGCGGAGTTATGGGAGATGCAGCGATGAACGTAGTGCCGCGCGCGTCGCAGTGGGATCAATTGATCCGGCCGGATCGGGTGCACGGCTCGCTCTACAGCGATCCCGCGATCTTCGAGGCCGAGCTGCAGAACATCTGGTACCGCAGCTGGGTCTATGTCGGGCACGAAAGCGAGGTGCCGAACGCCAACGACTACGTCGTCAAGTCGATCGGCCCACAGTCCGTGATCATGACGCGCGACGAGCGGGGCAAGGTCAATCTCCTGCTCAATCGCTGCTCGCACCGGGGCAACCAGGTCTGCTCCTATGACAGGGGCAACGCGCGCTCCTTCACTTGCCCGTTCCATTCCTGGACCTTTGCCAATGACGGCCGCCTGGTCGGCTATGCCTTCCCGGACGGTTATGAAGGCCAGGACAAGTCAAAGCTGGCGCTCGGCCGCGTCACCCGCGTGCAGTCCTATCGCGGCTTTGTGTTCGGATCGTTCGCGGCCGAAGGCCCGACCTTGGAAGAGCACCTTGGCGGCGCCGCCGAGACCATCAATCGTCTGGTCCGGACCTCGCCGGAAGGTGAGGTCGAGATTACGGCGGGATTCCTCAAGCATCGCGTGAAGGCGAACTGGAAATTCATTCTCGAAAACGAATGCGACGGCTATCATCCGGCCTTCGTGCATTCCTCGATCTTTGGCGTGGCCGACAGCGCGATCGGAAAGCTCTATGGCGGCGCCTCCACTGCACTGACGCGGGACTACGGCAACGGGCATACCGAGATCGATTTGCGCCCCGAATTTCGCAAGCGCGGCCAGCCGATGAGCTGGTTCGGCACCACGGAGGAGCGGTTGCCGGACTACGCGGCGCGGATGAAGGCCGCCTATGGCGATCAGCAGGCGCGCGAGATCATGATCGACGGCACGCCGCATGTGATGATCTTTCCGAACCTGTTCATCGCGGAAATCCAGATGTTCGTGATCCAGCCGCTGGCGGTCGACGACAGCGTGCAGCATGTCACGGCGCTCCAGTTCAAGGGCGCGCCGGACCTCAACAGGCGGCTACGCCAGCAAACCATGGGATCGGTAGGTCCCGCCGGATTTCTGCTGGCCGACGATTCAGAGATGTATGAACGCTGCCATCGCGGCGTGCTGGCGCGCAGCCCGGAATGGATCTTTCTTGGCCGCGGCGAGAAGCGCGAGCGTCACGACGAACTCGGCTTCAAGGTCGGCCATGTCACGGACGAGATTCCGTCGCGCGGCATCTGGCGGCATTATCGCAGCCTGATGGAGTCCAAATGATGCTGTCGCGCGAGAGCACCGCCACGATGATCGATGCCGTGACCGCCTTCATCTACAAGGAGGCGCGATTGCAGGACGAGCACCAGTACGAAGCCTGGGAGGCGCTGTGGACGGATGACGGCGTCTATTGGGTCCCGGCCAACGGCGCCGACATCGATCCCGAAAAGGAAATGTCGATCATCTACGACAACCGTTCGCGCATCTCGCTGCGGGTCAGGCAATTGCTCACCGGAAAGCACCACACCCAGACGCCGCAGTCGCGGCTGCGCCGGCTGGTCTCCAACATCGAACTGATGGATCCCCCGCCGGGCGGCGATATCGCGGTCGCCAGCAACAGCCTGATCTTCGAATCCAGCCTGCGCGACGACACCATCTGGGCCGCCCGCAACGAGTATCGGCTGCGTTATGTCGATGGCGAACTGCGGATGGCCTGGAAGAAAGTGATCCTGGTCAACAACGACAAGGCGCTGTTCACGCTCTCGTTCCTTATCTAGCCGTCGGGAATCTGGCCATGATCGACAAGGGACCTGTTCTGCTCGATATCGCCGGCGGCATTGCGCGGCTGCGGCTCAACCGGCCCGATGCCGCTAACGGCATGAGCCTGGAATTGCTGAGTGCGCTGTGCGACGCCATCATGATCTGCCATGGGAGGGCGGATCTGCGCGTGGTGCTGCTCAGCGGCGAGGGCGCCAATTTCTGCGCCGGCGGGGACGTGCGAGCCTTTGCGTCAAAGGGCGAGAAGCTGCCGGACTATATCCGGCAGGCGACCGCCTATTTGCAGAACGCAGTGACGGGCTTGCTGCGGCTGGAGGCGCCGGTGATCGCTTCCGTGCACGGATTTGCTGCCGGTGGCGGCGGGTTTGGCCTGGTGTGCGCGTCCGATATCGTGATTGCCGCTGAGTCCGCAAAATTCCTGGCGGGCGCGACGCGCGTGGCGATGGCGCCGGATGCCGGGGTCTCCGTCACGCTGTCGCGCCTGGTTGGGTTGCGCCGGGCGATGTCGATCCTGCTCACCAATCCGGTGATCTCCGCGGCCGAGGCGCTGGATCTCGGGATCGTCACCAAGGTTGTCCCGGACGGAGAACTTGCCAGTGCATCATTGGCGCTGGCGAGCGAGTTAGCCGAGGGCGCGCCAAAGGCGCTCGCCGCGACCAAGCGGCTGGTATGGGCCGGGGTCGGCACCAGCGTCGAACAGTGCCTGTCGGAGGAAGCACGGACAGTGTCCGAATTGTCCGGCATGGCTGACGCGCGCGAAGGTCTCGCCGCGGTGATCGAACGGCGCAAGCCGAAATTTACGGGACGCTAGCGCGTGGCGGCCTCCGGCACGCTGCCCTTTGGACGCCTTGACGGCCGCCGCGCCTTCGTCTCGGGCGGCGCGCAAGGCATTGGTGCTGCGATCGTGCAAAGCCTGGCCGGCGCCGGCGCCAGGGTGGTGATTGCCGATATCGATATCGCGGCCGCATCCGAACTGGCCGGGCAGACGGGCGCGATCGCAGTCAGGCTCGATGTCGGCGAAACAGCCATGGTGCAGCAGATCATGGCGCAGCATGGTCCGTTCGACATCGTCGTCAACAATGCCGGCATCGACCAGCACGCGTTCTTCACTGACACCACTCCGCAGGATTGGACGAAGCTGCTCGCAGTCAATCTGGTCTCGGTGCTTGCCTGTACCCACGCTGCGTTGCCCGCGATGCAGGGGAGCGGTTTCGGGCGCATCATCAACATCACTTCGGAAGCTGCGCGGCTGGGCTCGAAGGGCGGTGCGGTTTATTCCGCCGCCAAGGGCGGCGTGATCGCCTTCACCAAGAGCATCGCGCGCGAGAACGCGCGTTACGGCATCACGGCGAACGCGATCGCGCCGGGCCCGATCCGCACGCCGATGCTGGAGCAAGCGGTGGCAAAGGGCGGCGAAAAAATCCTGCGCGCCATGACCGACGCAACCTTGCTTCAGCGTCTTGGCGAACCGGAGGAGATTGCCGCAGCGGCGCTGTTCTTGGCCTCCGATCAGGCCGCCTACATCACGGGCGAAACGCTTGGCGTCTCCGGCGGCATGGGAATAGGCGCCTGAGATGGCGGATGCGCACGACGATGTTTCGGTGACGCCGGTCGACCGCGCGATCGAGCGCATCCGGTCGGTCTACCGAAGCTGGGATCGCGGGACTTCCGTGGCACAGATGCGAAGCGATTGGGATGCGGCCTTTGCCGGCTGCACTGTCGCCGTTGCGTGCGGGCTGGTATCCGCCGGCGGCGTCGACGGCGAATGGATCGTTCCTGCCGATGCGCCACCCGACAAGGCCATCCTCTATTTTCATGGCGGCGGCTTTCGCATCGGCTCCGTCACGTCCCATCGCGAGCTGATCGCGCAAATTGCGGACGGCAGTGGATGCCGCGTGCTGGCGATCAACTATCGCCTGTCACCGGAGCATCCCTTTCCGGCGGCGCTGGAGGATGCTCTTGCGGCATATCGCTACATTTTGGATCAAGGCTTGAAAGCGGAGAACATCGCTTTCGCCGGCGACTCCGCCGGCGGCAATCTGGTGCTTGCGGCGATGCTGGCGTTGCGCGGCCGCGGCGAGCCTTTGCCAGCCACGGCTGTCCTGATGTCGCCGTGGACCGATCTTGCCGCGACCGGCGCGAGCTACGAAAGCCGGGCCAAGGCCGATCCGATCCATCAGCGCGCCATGGTTCTGGCGCTGGCGAAGAATTATCTGGGTGAGGAGGGCGACCCCTACGATCCTCTGGCATCGCCGCTTTATGCTGAACTAGCCGGCCTGCCGCCGCTCCTCATCCAGGCCGGCGACCGCGAAACCGTGCTTGATGATTCGATCATGCTCGCCGACACCGCGCGTGAGGCCGGCGTCGATGTTGAACTCGAGATCTGGGACGGCATGATCCACGTGTTCCAGATGTTTCCGGAAATTCCGCAAACGCGGGAAGCCATCGCCTCCATCGCAAAATTCTTGCGGGGGCATCTTCACATCCGGCCTGAGAGGGCGCCAGAATGAATATCATGCCATCCGATCCGCGCAGCCACGTCGAGAGCGGATTCCATTTCTCGGAACAGCCCGACCTTTCCGAGGAATTGCGGATGCTGCGCGAGCAGGTCCGCCGCTTCGTCGAAAAGGAGGTCGTTCCACATGGCGAAGCCTGGGAGCGCGATGGCAAGATTCCGCGCGAGATCTACCGCCGCATGGGCGCGCTGGGCTTTCTCGGCATGCGCCATGCGTCCCAGTATGGCGGAACCGATATGGGCCCGCTGGCCTCTATGGTGTGGGCAGAGGAACTTGGCCGCTCAACTTTCGGCGGGTTCACGTCCTCCGTGCTGGTGCACACTGACATGTCGGCGGTCCATATCACCCTGCGCGGCACGGCGGAGCAGAAGCAGAAATACCTGCCCGCGATTATCCGCGGCGAGACCATTTGCTCGATCGCAGTCACCGAGCCGGACGCCGGCTCCGACGTGGCCGGATTGAAGACCCGCGCGCGCCGCGACGGCGATAACTGGGTGATTAGCGGCTCAAAGATGTTCATCACCAACGCCGTTTATGGCGACATCCTGATCGTGGCCGCGCGCACCGATCCGAATGCCAAGGGCAGCCGGGGCATTTCGCTGTTCATCGTCGAGCGGAACACGCCCGGTATATCCGTGATGAAGCTCGACAAGCACGGCTGGCTCTGCTCCGACACCGCCGAGATCGCGTTCCAGGATGTGCGCATTCCCCTCGAGAACCTGCTCGGCGAGGAGAATCGCGGCTTCTACGGCATCATGGAAACGTTTCAGAACGAGCGGATCTGCATTGGCGGCATCTGTGCCGGCGAATGCGCCAAGGCGATCGAGTTGACGGCGAATTATGTGAAGACGCGGCAGGCGTTCGGCGGCCCGCTATGGAATCAGCAGGGCGTGCGGCTCAAGCTGGCGATGCTGGCAAGCAAGGCCGCCGCCGCGCGGGCGCTGGCCTATCAAGCTGCGGAACTGGCCGAGGCCGGAAAGCCCTGCGAGCGGGAGGTCTCGATGGTGAAGGCGTTGTCGCCGGAAGTTCTGCATGAGGTCGTGCACGGCTGCCTGCAACTGCATGGAGGCACCGGCTTTATGCGGGGGACGCCGATCGAGCGGATGGTGCGCGACGCCCGGGTGCTGACGATCGGCGGCGGCGCTACCGAAGTCATGCTGGAAGAAGTCGCCAAGCGGATGTAAGGGGATGCTGACCGGCGCCGATGCGCCGGTCAGCGGGTTCTTGTCTCAGTTCACCGGCTTGAAGCTGAGCGTGGTGGTTTCCGCTTGCATGATCTGCAGCTTCTGGTTCGAGAAGCGCACGCCCGGGCCAAAGCTGATCGAGGCCATCACGCCCGTCTCGACATTCTTGGTTTTCTCCAGCTCCGAGATGGTGCAGGCCCAGGTCGGCTGTTTGCCGCAGCGCTCGATCGCGGCGATCAGCACCTTTGCCGCCGCATAACCGGTCATGGTGTACCGGTTGATGCCCTTGAACTCGGCTTCCGAGACCAGCGGCTTTGCCTTTTCCAGAAATGCCTTGCCGGCCGGGCTGGCGAACGGCTCGACATAATCGACGGCGTAGATTCCGTCACCGGCCGGACCCATCAATTTCAGCACCGGCTCGACACGGCCGGGCCAGAAGATACCGACCGCGGGCTTGATGTTGAGCTTTTCGAGTTCCTTCATCATCGCGATATTTTCCGCGATGATGCCGCCGGCCAGAAAGACCTCGGCGCCGGAGTCCTTCAATTGCAGCATGTCGGACGAAAAGTCCTGCTGGCCCTTCTTGTAATTGCCGCTGTAGACGACCCTGAGCTTCTTCTCCTTCACAACGGTATCGAAACCGTCGCGCACGGTGATGCCGTAATCGTCATCCTGCGTGATCAGGCCCCATTTCTTGCCGGGATTCTTGTCGGCCAGATACTTGACGAGATGGATAATGCCTTCCTCATAGGACTGGCCGACCACGAACACGTTCTTGCGCGGCGGCTCCCACAGGAACTTGACGGGCGCCACATCGATCACGGTGGGAATGCCGGCCTTTTCCAGCACCGGCATCACGGCGATGGATTGGCCCGAGCCGGAGATGCCGAGCAGGGCAAACACCTTGTCGACGTCGATGACCTTCTTGACGCCCTGGATGGTGCGTGCGGTGACATAGCCGTCGTCTTCCAGCACATATTTGATCTTGCGGCCGTTGATGCCGCCGGAATTGTTGGCCTCCGCGATCGCGATCTTGTGGCCGATCGAGGCAGCGACGCCGAGCAGTGCCGGCGGGCCGGTGAGCGGCTCGACGTCGCCGATCAGGATTTCGGTGTCGGTGATGCCGGGATCGGCGGCCAATGCGCCGCCGGTGAGATAAGCGCCCGCAACCAGCAGCGATGCCGCCGCCAGATATTTCCTCATGGTCTCCTCCCTTGGTTTCGATTGCTTTTGGTTAGTAACGGAGCGGCCAGTGCACCCATGCCCGCTTGATGTCATGCCAGGCGCCGACCAGCCCGCGCGGCTGGAAGCGCAGGAACAGGATGATGACGAGACCGTAGAGCATGCTCTTGAGCTCCTGCGCGCCGGTCGTGAACATCGCGTCCAGATGCGTGCTGAACAGGCTGAATACAAGACGCGTCCCTTCCGGCAGCAGCACGATCAGGACGGTGCCGAGCACGGCGCCGACCGCGGAGCCGAGCCCACCGACGATCAGGATCGCCAGCGCCTCAATCGAGAGCAGGAACGGAAAGCCCTCGACGCTGACAAAGGAAAGGTAGAGGCCGTACAGCGCGCCGGAGATGCCGGTGATGAAAGCCGAGGTGACGAAGGCGAACAGCTTGTAGGCGTGCAGATTGATGCCCATCGCGCGCGCGGCGGTGTCGTTGTCGCGGATCGCGACAAAGGCACGGCCGACGCGGCTGCGGCGGATGTTGAGCGTCGCGAACAGCGTCAGGATGGCGACGCCAAGGCAAAGATGGGTGAAGGCCGGGTCGCTGTCAAAACTGACGCCAAAAATTTCGGGCCGCGGCACCGAAATGCCGCGGGCGCCGTTGGTGAGCCAGCGCGCCTCCAGGATCACGGTGTTGATGATGAAGGAGAACGCCAGCGTGGTGATGGCGAGATAAAGACCCTTCAGCCGCAGCGACGGCGCACCGACAATCAGGCTGGCGAGTGCCGGCACCAGCCCGGCGCCGAGAAAACCGACCAGCGGGTGCATCTGATATTTGGAGACCAGCACCGCATAGGCGTAGGCGCCGGTGACGAGGAAGCCGACATGACCGAGCGAGATCAGGCCGGTATAGCCGGTCAGGATGTTGAGGCCGAGCGCGCCGGTCGCGGTGATCAGGATGATCATCAGGAACGACAGCGCATAGGAGTTCAACAGATAGGGCGCGACGATCAGGCCCGCGACCAGCAGCACCGACCACAGCCACACCGGCGGTGAATCGACCAGCGTCACCAGTTCGCCGTAGGTTTGCTTGTAATCGCCGGTACGCATCGCCTAGACCCTCTCGATGTCCCGTTCGCCAAAAATGCCGAACGGACGGACCATCAGCACCACGATGATCATGACGAAGCCCGCGACCTCCTTCATGCCGGAGCCGAGATAGCCGCCGGCGAGATTTTCGGTGATGCCGATCAGGAGGCCGCCGAGGCCGGAGCCCAGCACGGCGTCGAGGCCGCCCAGGATGGTGGCGGGGAATGCCTTCAGGCCGAGTTGGAACATCGCCGGCGACAAATCGTAGGACAGGGCAAAGAACACACCGCCGATGCCGGCGATCACGGAAGAGGCGGCCCAGGCCAGCGCGTGGACGCGGGTGGCGCTGATGCCCATCAGCAGCGCGGTGCGGTCGTCGGCCGCCACCGCGCGCATCGCCACCCCGATCTTGCTGTAGCGGAAGAAGGCCCAGATCGCTGCGAGCAGCGTCAGCAACGTCACGATGACAGCGATCTGTCCCGTCCGCACGCCGATGCCGCCGATCCGCACGATGTCGCGCCCCATGCCGATGTCGAGGCCGTGGGGGTAGGCGTCCCAGATGAAGTTGATCGAGGAGCGCAGAATCACGGCAAGTCCGATCGTCACCATCACGGTGGCAAACACCGGCTCGCCCAGCATCGGCCGCATCACTACACGCTCGATGACAAGGCCGAGCAGCACGGCGGCAAGAATCGCGCCGAGGGTCACGACGAATACGTTGCCGCTCACCGTGGTCGAAATGGTCCAGGCGATATAGGCCGTGATCATGGTCATTTCGCCCTGCGCGAAATTGACTAGGCCGGTGGATTTGTAGATCACGGCAAAGCCCATCGCGATCAGGCCGTAGATGGCGCCGATCGCAAGGCCGGAGATCAGGAGCTGGATGAGATACTGCATTCAGCCCTCCGCCTTGTAGATGATGGCAAGCTCGCGCGCGAACTTCTTTTCGATCATGGCGCGGCGGACCTTTTGGGTGGCGGTGAGCTCGCCATCGTCATGGTCGAGCTCTTTTTCGAGGATGGCGAAGCGGCGGACGTTTTCGACTCGCGCAAAGCGCCTGTTCGTCTCATTGACGATCCGGTCGACCAGTTCATGCACTTCGGGGAGTTGCGACAGCGATTTGTAGTTGGTGTAGGCCAGCGCCTTGTCGCGCGCCCAGCGCCCGACATTGTCGTAGTCAACCTGGATGATCGCCCCGAGATACTTTTTGGCTTCGCCGACCACGATCGCCTCCTTGATGAACGCGCTATCCTTCAGCGCGTTCTCGATCTCGGATGGCGCGATGTTCTTGCCGCCGGCGGTGATAATGATCGCCTTCTTGCGGTCGACCACGGTGATCTCGCCGTTCTCCATCACCTCGACGATGTCGCCGGTGCGTAGCCAGCCGCCGCTCTCGAGCGAGGCAGTCGAGGCTTTTTCGTCGAGGAAATAGCCTTTGAAGACGCCGGGATTTTTCAGCAGGATCTCGCCATCGCTATCCAGCTTCCATTCGGTGCGGGGCAGGGGCAGGCCGCAGCCGCCGAGCCCGTGATGGCTTTCCGTCTGGATGAAGGCGACGCCGCCGGATTCGGTGAGGCCGTAGCCTTGCGACACCGGCCGGCCGATAATGTCGAAGAAGCGCAGGGTTTCGGGCGAGATCGATGCGCCGGCGCAGAGCCGGTGGCGGCTATAGGCAAGCCCGAGATGGCGCTGGATGTTGCGGAACATCAACAGGTAGAGCAACGCGTAGGCAATGCGGTCGAGCCAGTTACCCGCTCCGTCCTGCCGGCGGTCCGAGAGTTTTCGTCCCCAGGCGAGGCAGGTCTTTGTGAAGGCCGGCCGCAATCTTCCGCTTTCACCGAGCCGGAACAGAAAATTCTGCTGCAGCTTTTCGTAGATGCGGGGTACGCCGACGAAGAAGGTGGGCGCAATCTCCCGGATGTTGATGGCGACTGTGTCGATCGATTCCGCGAAGCTGACGGCGCCGCCCAGCACCAGATGCGTCACCTCGCCATAGCAGCGCTCGGCGACATGGCACAGCGGCAGATAGCTGACGGCCTCGAAGGGCTTGTCGGCGATGCCGACCGCCTGCGCGTAGGCATAGGCCGCGTAGATTAGATTGCGATGGGTGAGCATCGCGGCCTTGGGCGGGCCGGTCGTTCCTGAGGTGTAGACGAGGATGCAGACGTCGTCGGGCGCGCCTTGCGAGATCAATCGGTCCAGCGTGGCGTTGGCTTCGGGATTCTCGCGCGCAAAGACCCTGCCGCGGTCGCAGAGCTGGTCGAACGACATCAACTGCGACTGGCGATAGTTCCGCAAGCCCTTCATGTCGACGCAGACGACGGCCTCGACGGCCGGCAGGCCGTCATTGTTCGCCATCGCGTCGAACACCTTGTCGGTCTGTTCCTGGTCGCCCGTGATGACGACCCGCGAGCCGGAGTGCTTGACGATATATTGCAGCTCGACCCATGGATTGGTCGGATAGATGCCGACGGCCACGGCGCCGATCATCTGAGCACCGAGATCGGCATAAAACCATTCTGGCGTGTTCTCGCCGGCGATCGCGACGCGGTCGCCCGGCTTGACGTCCAGCGACAGCAAGCCAAACGCGACGGCGCGCGCGGTTTCGTAGTAATGATTCCAGGAATAGGGGTTCCAGATCCCGTATTCCTTCTCGCGCAGCGCAAGCGCGCCACCATGCATCGCGGCGCGCTGGCGCAGCAGTTGGGGAATCGTGATCGCGGCGTCCTGCAGCGCCTTTCGCAGGGAATGGCTGTCGGTCATGGACGCCGTTTGCGCAGAAGCTGCCGGCAGCACCAGCCGTGCGGTTCGCATTGTGTCGAGGGTCGTCATCACGTCCCCACCTTTGCAGCAGCTTCAGTGCGGTGGCCGCCGAGATAGGCTTCCGCCACCGCTGGATCGCGGCGCACCTCGGCGGGCTTTCCCTCGGCGATCTTGCGACCGAAATTGAGCACGTGAACACGATCGGAGATGTCCATTACAATCCGCATCTCGTGTTCGATCATCAGAACGGTAATGCCGAGCTCGTCGCGGATATCGAGAACGAATCGCGCAATGTCCTCGGTCTCCTCCTGGTTCATGCCAGATACCATTTCGTCGAGCAGCAGCAGCTTTGGCTCGCAGGCGAGCGCCCGTGCGAGCTCGACGCGTTTCTGCTGACCGTAGGAGAGCGTTCCGACGACGGCATCGCGGATGGGCTCGATCTCGAGGAATTCGATGATGTGCTCGACCCGCCGCCGCGCCTCGATTTCTTCTTTGCGGGTGCGACCGAAGAACAGCACGGCATCGAGCACATTGGAGCGCAAATGGGTATGGCGCCCGGTCAGGACATTCTCGACCACGGTGCCGTGCTTGAACAACGCGAGATTCTGGAAGGTGCGGCCGATCCCGATCGCAGCGAAGCGCCAGGGCGAGACGGTGGAGAGATCGATGCCATCGAACATTATTCGTCCGCCGCTCGGCCTCAGCACGCCGGAGATCATGTTGAACAGCGTGGTCTTGCCGGCGCCGTTCGGCCCGATCACGCTGCAGATCTCGCCCTGCGTCACGCCGAGGCTGACGTCGGCGACGGCCTGTAGGCCGCCAAAACGTTTGCTCAGGTCTTCGATCGCGAGAAGCTGGGTCACGATAGCCACCGCTTGCGCCGCTTGTAGTGCTTGACGTCGCGCAGGCTCTTCCTGCCTGATGTGGAGACACCGAGATAGAATTCCCGCACGTCCTCATTGGCGGCGAGCTTTTGCGCCGAGCCGTCCAACACGACGCGGCCCGTCTCGAGGATGTAGGCATAATCCGCGATATCGAGCGCGCGCTGCGCGTTCTGTTCGACCAGTAGCACCGTCACCTTCATCTCGTCGCGCAGGCGGACGATCACCTCGTAGATGCGGTCGATGATCAGGGGCGCGAGCCCGAGCGACGGTTCGTCCAGCGCGAGCAGCACTGGGTCCGTCATCAGTGCGCGGCCGATCGCCAGCATCTGCTGCTCGCCGCCCGACATGTAGCCCGCGATCTGGTCGCGGCGCTCGAACAGCCGGGGGAACAACGCAAACACCTTTTCTCGCCGGTCGCGCGCCTCTGCCTTGGATCTCGTGTAGCCGCCCATTTGCAGGTTTTCGTCGATCGTCAGTGCCGGAAAGACCCGACGTCCTTCCGGCACCTGCACGATGCCCCGCCGCACCAGTTCGTCGGGCGCGAGGCGGTGAACCTCTTTGTTGCGAAAACGGATCGAGCCGTTTTCGATGACGCCTTCCTCGGTATAGAGGATGCCGGACATCGCCTTCAGCAGCGTCGATTTGCCGGCGCCGTTGGAGCCGAGCAGGGCGACGATGCGCCCGTCCGGCACAGCGATACTCACGTCCCGGATCGCTTCGATGGCATTGTCATAGACGATGCGGATGTTGCGGAATTCGAGCAGGCAGGAGGCTTCGGGTCTTGCATGGGAGCCGGGACCTTGTGCCTGGGTGGGGATCGTCGTCGGCATCGTTCTCAAGCCCGGCTCGGTTGCGGCATACGCGGCCGCCTGGCGAGGATCGCATCGGTCACTAGTTTTGCCGTCTCGGCGCAGGCCTGCGTGCCGCCATTGCCATATTCCTTGACCGCGTCGCCGACGCACCACAGGCCCTCGATGCCGGTCTCGCGCGGTAGGTCGTAACCGGCGCAGCTGCGTTGCGCCGGCCAGTCGTCGCGCATTACCCGGATCGAGAGGATTTTGGCTTGATCGAAGTTCGGGAATTGTTCACGCAAATCTTGCAGCGCAAGGGCGACTTCCGCGTCGGAATCGAAATCGCCGAGCGCCGGGACCGGCACCGCGTAGGCGACGTAAAGGTTCCAGCCCGGTGGCGCCAGCTCAGGGCAAGTGGCGGTGAGATTCGCCATGTTGCAGAGCCGCCGCGTCTTGCCGAAGGTCACGATGCCGGGATGGGAGATCAGCGGCTCCCGGCTCGCGATATTGATGACGATGTTGGCGGCGGGCCGCAGGCCGGTATGTACCTCTGCGACATAGGCGGGCGGGAAAGCGGTTTCACCACCGAGCGCCACGGTAGCCTTGGGGCCGGCATTGCTGATGACGAGATCGGTTTCGATCCGCAATCTCTGACCATCGCGTACGACCGTCACGCCTTCGACGCGGCCGTCGGTCGTGTGAATTTGCACCGCCGGGGTCGACAGCCAGATATCGCCATGACGCTTGATCGCGGTCCCGAGCGTATTCCAGACGCCGATCGTGCCCTTTGGGCAGAACCCAAAGCGCTTGAAGGCGCCTTTGCTGGTGAAATAGGTCAGGAAGGCCCGCGCCGGCAGTTCGGCGGCGTTGCAGGCGAAGATCGCGGCGCAAAGGTTGCGGAAGATGGCGTGTACCGAGGCGTTGCTGGTGTAGGTCTTGAGCCAGTCCTCGGTCGATTGCCGCCCGTCGGGAAGGTTGCCGGACCGGGCGTCGGCGAATTTCTCCAAGATACGCGAGGCCTGTTTGGTCAGTTGCCCGAGCAGCAGCGACCAGCCGCCGCGGCCGACATCGATCAGCTTGCCGTCGATGAAGAAGGAACTGGCGGGCTCGGGGGCGCGGATATCGAGCGGCGCGCCGACGGTATTGAAGGTCTCCTCGAAGACCCCACCCAGTTCGATCGCGATGGCGCCGATATTGACTGTAAAGCCATCGATCTGTTCGGTCGAGGCCCGCCCGCCGAGCCGGTCCTTGTCCTCGACGATCACAGTATATAGCCCGGCATGGGCGAGCCGCGCGGCAGCGCAAAGTCCGCCGGCACCGGCCCCAATCACGACAGCATCCGCACGAACGACCGTCATTCCCACCTCCCAAAGCGCGCTGCACGGTTGATCCGGGCTGTCCTTTGATTTAGCTCATTGTATTATAATCCGACTGGCCGTTCAAATAATTTCTTGCAATAAGGACGATAGGGTCAATCGGTCGCAGGTCCGCGCGGGACCGGCGGCCCCGGCCAAAGCATCGATATGTAAAGAAGGCTGCTGAATCAGCTAAGCATGTCTTTGGGAATACGAGCTAAAAGCTGAATTCGAAGTGGACAACATCCCATGGCGCGAACACGCTCTGAAAATTACGACGGTATCCACCTCGGCATACTGACAAATGCGGCCAGGTTGTTTTCGGCCCAGGGCTATATGCGCGCCTCGATCGCCGACCTCGCCGATGCCTGCAAGCTGTCGCGTGGCGCGCTCTACCATTATTTCGACTCCAAGGAAGCGATCCTGTTCGCGATCCTTGACGCCCATATCCGGGAAATGATCCAGCATGTCGAAACCGCTGTGGCTACCGGCGGTCCGACGCTGACACAGTTTCAAAACGTCATTCGTGCGATTGTCGAGGTCAACGCCAAATCGCCGCATGAGCAGCGCGTGTTGATTCACGACCTCTCATTCCTGAGCGAGGATGAGCAGCAGGCCATCAAGGATCTCGAGCGGCAGCTCGTCGATATCGTCACCGATCTGCTGGTCAGGCTCGACGCCGAGGGGCGGATCGTCAGGCGCACCAAGAAGATCTACACGATGATCCTGTTCGGGATCATCAACTACACCTACACCTGGTATGACCCGAAAGGCGGGATCGGCCCGAAGGAATTCGCCGACATCGCGGTCGAATTATTCCTGAACGGTTTCGCGCCCGATAGTGCTGCGAGGTCTGCCGTGGCTAACAAGCGCGAGAAGGCCTAGCACGACCGAGTACACGTTGCTGCTCAATTGTCGACAGCAGGCCCGGTCGCAAATTGTGGAAACATCTCGCGACAATATGCCCCGTTGGTTGGACATGAATGGCAGCCGCCGATGAAGAGCGACCGCTCGCCGGCGCTGTGCTGATCGTTCAGAAAGTCACGGTGCTCCAGTGCGCGGAAGCGATCGCGCACCACTTATCCGCTTATGTAAGTCGCCGCGAACCAGCAAGAGTTCTGGAATAATTTGACCGGCCGTCCGGATTATAGTATAGCCATGTTAGCAATCCGCAAGAGGCTGGTCCTGATGAGCGACGCTTATGTCTTTGACGCCGTCCGTACGCCTCGCGGCCGTGGCCGCGCGTCGGGCTCGCTTCACGAGGTCTCGCCGTTGCGGCTCGCCGCCGGTGTGCTGAAGTGCATTCGCGATCGCAACGATCTCGACACCAGCTTGGTCGATGACGTCATCCTTGGCGTCGCCGACCCGGTGAACGAGCAGGGCGCGGACATAGCCCGGACCGCCGTTCTGGTGGCGGGTTACGATCAGGGCACGCCAGGCGTGCAGATCAACCGGTTCTGCGCTTCGGGTCTTGAAGCCTGCAACATGGCAGCAGCGCAGGTGATGTCCGGCCAGTCGGATATCGTCATTGGGGGCGGGGTCGAGAGCATGTCGCGGATCGAGATGTTCTCGTCCGGCGGCGCGCTGGTTTCCGATCCGCATTTCACGCTGCCCCATTATTTCGTACCGCAGGGGATCTCCGCCGACCTGATCGCGACCGTTTACGGTTATTCGCGCACCGACGTCGACAGCTACGCGGTCGAGAGTCAGAGACGTGCCGCCGCCGCTTGGTCGGAGGGGCGCTTCGCGCGTTCGGTCGTGCCGGTTCGCGACGACAACGACATCGTTATTCTCGATCGTGATGAGCACCTTCGGCCGGAAACCACGATGCAAACGCTCGGCGCGCTGGAGCCGTCTTTTGCCCTGCAGGGCGAGAAGTTTGGTTTCGATAACGTCGCGCTGCAGCGTTATACGCAGGTCGAGCGCATCGATCATGTTCACCACGCCGGCAATTCATCCGGCATTGTGGATGGCGCCGCGGCCGTTCTGATCGGCGGTTCAGAGGCGATGGCGAAACTGGATTGCAAGCCGCGTGCGCGCATCAAGGGCTTTGCCTCGATCGGATCCGAACCCACCATCATGCTGACGGGCCCATCATTTGCGGTGGAGAAGGCGCTTAAGCGCGCCGGCATGACCGCGGCCGATATCGATCTTTTCGAATGCAATGAAGCATTCGCTGCGGTGGTGCTGCGCTTCATGGAAGCACTCGGCGTTGGTCACGACAAGCTCAACGTCAATGGCGGCGCAATCGCCATGGGGCATCCGCTCGGCGCATCCGGCGCGATGTTGCTGGGGACGCTGATTGATGAGCTGGAGCGGCGCGACCTGGCTACGGGCGTCGTGACGCTGTGCGTCGGTGCCGGGATGGGCACCGCCATGATCGTCGAACGCGTTTGATCGTTCCTATTCCTTGTCTGGGAGCATGCAGTGATTGAGCTTGGCATCGACGACGGCATTGCGATCATCATCTGGAATGTTGCCGATCGTCCCATGAATGTGTTGAATGACGTATCGATTGCGGCGTTTGAAACGGCGATGCGAAAGATCATTGCCGATCAGACCATCAAGGGTGCCATCATCTCGTCATCGCGGCCTGAATTCGTCGTCGGTGCGGATCTCGATACGCTGCGCGGCATCAGCGACCCGGCGGCCGCCATGAAGATCGCCGGGCGGTTGTCGCTGCTGTTTCGCGAAATTGAAACCGCGGGCAAACCCTTCGTCGCGGCCATCAATGGCTCGGCGCTTGGCGGCGGTTACGAAATCTGTCTCGCCTGTCATTACCGGCTCGCCGCCGACAACCCGAAAACCCAGATCGGATTGCCTGAGGTAACACTCGGGCTGCTTCCCGGCGCTGGCGGGACCCAGCGCCTGCCGCGGATGATCGGGTTGAAGAACGCACTGCCGATGCTGATGGAAGGCCGCAAGATCGGCGTCGCCAAGGCTAAGGAAATGGGACTGGTCGAGGAAGTCGTGCCAGCCGAAAGCCTGATGGCGCGCGCGAGGCAATGGCTACTGTCCGACGGGGCCGCCAACATGGTCAAGCCGTGGGATAAGAAGGGCTTTCGCCTTCCTGGTGGCAACGTACAAAGCCCGCCATCATGGCAATTGTTCATGGGCGCTGCCGCTGCGATGCGCGGCAAGACTGCGGGCCTTTATCCGGCGCCCGCGGCTATCATGGAAAGCGTCTATGACGGGTGCCATGTCGATATCGATACCGGATTGAAGATCGAAAATCGCCAGTTCGCAAAGCTCGCCATTTCGCCGCAGGCGCAGAACATGATCCGGACGCTGTTCTATGCGATCGGCGAGGCCAACAAGCTGACCGGTCGACCCGCCTCCGTCCCCGTGCAGGCTTACAGCAAGATCGGTGTTCTCGGTGCGGGCATGATGGGAGCGGGCATTGCGCATGTTTCGGCCGAAGCCGGGCTCGACGTCATCCTGATCGATCAGTCGCAAGAGGCGGCTGAGAGGGGCAAGACCTATTCGGCGATGCTATTGGACAAGCGGGTTCAGCAGGGACGGCTGACCGCCGAACAGCGCGACGGCATTTTGGCGAGGATCACCCCGACCACCGGCTACGACCGGCTCAAGGACGCCGATATCGTGATCGAAGCCGTCTTTGAGGATCGTGGCGTGAAGGCCGCGGTCACGCGAGCGGCAGAGCATGCGCTGCCTGCGTCGGCGATTTTCGCCAGCAATACCTCGACGCTGCCGATTACCGGTCTGGCCGAAGCGTCGATACGGCCTGCTAATTTCGTCGGCCTGCATTTCTTCTCGCCGGTTGATCGCATGCCGCTCGTCGAGGTTATTCGGGGCCGCGAAACGTCGGAGGCAACAATCGCGCGGGCGATGGATTATGTGAAGCGCATCCGCAAAACGCCCATCGTCGTCAGCGACGGTCGCGCCTTCTACACCAGTCGGGTATTCGGCACCTATGTTTACGAGGGAATGGCGCTGCTGAACGATGGCGTCCATCCTGCAATGATCGAGCGCGCTGGCACCGATGCTGGGATGCCGGTCGGACCGCTTGCGCTGATGGATGAGGTTTCGCTCGAACTGATGCACAAGGTGATGCGGCAGACTGAAGCCGATCTCGGCGCGGCCTATAAGGCCCAGCCGCAGGATCCGGTGCTAATCAAGATGGTCGAGGAACTGAAGCGTCTCGGCCGCAAGAGCGGCGGCGGGTTCTATGATTACGCGGTCGACGGCAGCAAACGCTTGTGGCCCGAACTCGCGACACATTTTCCGCGTGCCAAGATCCAGCCATCGGTCGAGGAAGTCGGGCGGCGCCTGATGTACATTCAGTCGATCGAGGCCTCGCGCGCGCTCGCCGAAAATATCGTCGGCGCGCGCGACGCGGATGTCGGATCGATCCTTGGCTGGGGATTTCCGGCGGCGCTAGGCGGCGTCGTTAGCCAGGTCGATACCGTCGGGATCGCGCGCTTTGTCGCCGAATGCGATCGGATGGCACAGCTTTACGGCAGTCGGTTTCTGCCGCCGCCCAATCTGCGGGATTGTGCCGCCCGCGGCGGGTTGTTGCGGGCGGCCTGAGTCTCGATCTCCAATCGATAACAGAGCGCCAGGCGAAGGCGCCTTGCAGGAAATGCAGTCGCTGAAAGGGAGGTTGGCATGCTGGATAGGTCCAAAACTGATGCGAGGTTGCCGTGGACCGCGCAGTATCCGCGCGACGTTCCGGTGGAGCTTGATTCGAGCGTGCCGCTTTCCATGCCCGACCTGCTGCGACAGGCCGCGCAAAACTTTGGCAGCAGCGCCGCACTGTCCTTGGGCGAGCAGCGCTGGACCTACGCCGAGATGCAGTCACTGGTCGCGCGTGCCGCTCGTGGTCTGCAGCAAGCGGGTGTCGGCCAGGGCGATCGTGTGGCGGTCATGATGCCCAACCATCCCGCGGTTCCGATCTGGTTTTTCGGCGCGCTGTCGATCGGGGCTGCACTGGTCAGCATCAATTCCTTGTTTGCGGCAGTTCAGATCGAGAACATGCTGTCGGACAGCGGGGCTCGGATCCTGTTGACGCTGGACAGCCCCGATACCATCGCCAAGGCGACGCCGTTTCTCGAAAAGGGATTGCTAGACCGGATCGTGACGGCCTCGGTGGGAGCCGGCGAACTCGCGCCAGCCACTGGTCCCGCCCTTGATCCCAGCGCGCGCGTTCTGCCGTTTGAGGCGCTGCTGAACAATGATGGCCGCTACGACAAACCTTCCTTGAATCCGACCGAGACGCTCGCGGTACTGCAATACACCGGTGGCACCACCGGCGCGCCCAAGGGCGCCATGCTGACGCATGCCAACCTCACGACCAACGCGCGCCAGACACGGATGTGGTTTCCATTTCTTGAGGATGGATCGGAGCGGCTGCTGATCCCATTGCCGTACTCGCACATCACGGGCATCACGGTCTGCATGACATTCGCTGTGCTGCTGGCCGCCGAACTGATGGTGGTGCCGCGGTTTGCGCCCGACGAGGCGCTTGCGCTGCTGCGCCAGCGCCGGCCGACTTTCTTCGGCGGCGTCCCAACCATCTTCATCGCGTTGCTGATGACCAATACGATGACGCCGGATGACTGGAAATCCGTGAAAGCGATCCTGTGCGGCGGCGCGCCGCTGCCGCCGGACGTGCTCGGCAAATTCGAGAGCGTGAGCGGCGAAAGAGTGCGGCAGATCTACGGTTCCACCGAGCTGTCGCCGGCCGCGACTATCATGCCTGCCAATTCCGATGAGCCGCGCGGCTCTGTGGGATTGCCGCTTCCAGGTACAACGATCGAAATTCGGGATACAGAAGAACCCGGCAAACGCTTGCCGGATGGCGATTCCGGCGAGATCGTGGTGGCTGGCCCGCAGGTTATGAAAGGCTACTGGAACCGCAAAGGGGAGACCGATCGTTCAATGGTCGACGGGTTCTTTCGCACCGGCGATATCGGCTATCTCGATGCGAAGGGATATCTGTTCATCGTCGATCGCCTCAAGGACATGATCATCGCCGGCGGCTACAATATCTATCCCGCAAATGTGGAAGCCGCGATCTACTCGCATCCGTCGGTCGCCGAAGCCATCGTGATCGGCGTACCGGATTCTTACCGTGGAGAGACGGTCAAGGCATTTGTCGTGCTGCGCGGCGATGCGACGCTGACGCTGGAAGACCTCCAGGCCCATCTTAAGGACCGACTTTCGCCGATAGAAATGCCGCGCCAGCTCGAAATCCGCAGTCAGTTGCCGAAGACCGTCGTCGGCAAGCTCTCCCGCCTTGAATTGCGACGCGAGATTCGTGATGGTGCGTGAGACGCGCGGAGTGGGGCTGTGATTCCACGCACGATCTTTGCCGAGGAACACCGCATCTTCCGGGAGCAGTGCCGGACGTTGTTCGAGAAGGAGTTAGCACCCTTTCACGCGCAATGGGAACGCGACGGCATCGTCCCGCATGGTGTGTGGAAGCTGATGGGCGATGCCGGCTTGCTTTGCACGTCCGTTCCGGAGCAGGACGGTGGGCTTGGCGCCGACAAGCTAAGCGCCGTGGTGATGCTCGAGGAACTCAGCGACCTCGGACTGATGGGCATGGCACTGAACTTCGCCATGCATTCCGAGATCGTCACGCCGTATATCCTGAAATACGGTTCCACCGAGCAGAAGGCGCGTTGGCTTCCCGCGTTGATCCGCGGCGAGCGGATCGGGGCACTTGCCATGACCGAACCGGCGGCGGGGTCCGATTTGCAGCGGATGCGGACGGTAGCTCGTCGCGAAGGCGACGGCTTCCGTTTGAGCGGCCAGAAGACCTTCATCAGCAATGGCCAGCATACCAATCTGACCATCGTCGCCGCCAAGACCGACCCGGCCGAGGGCGCAAAGGGCATCTCGCTGTTTCTGGTCGAAGGCGAGCGCGCCGGTTACAGTAAGGGCCGCAACCTCGAAAAGATCGGCCTGCATTCGGCTGACACGTCGGAACTGTTCTTCGGAGACGTCTGGATTCCCGCTGACAATCTGATTGGCGAGGAGGGGCAGGGGTTTCGTTGTCTGATGCAGGAATTGCCCTGGGAGCGGCTTCAGCTTGCGATCGTGGCGGTCGCCGCCTGCGAGGCCGCGCTGCGCTGGACGACGGACTATTGCAAGGAGCGTCAGGTCTTCGGAGAATCGATCGCATCGTTCCAGAATACGCAATTCAAGCTCGCCGAGCTCAGAACGGAAACGCAGATCGCCCGCGTTTTTGTCGATCGCTGTATTGGTCTGTCGTTGGAGGCGAACTTGGACGTTGAGACGGCGGCGATGGCCAAATACTGGACGACCGATCTGCAATGCAAGGTCGTCGACGAGTGCCTTCAGCTTCACGGCGGTTATGGCTACATGCGCGATTATGCGATCGGCCGCGCTTTCGTCGATGCCCGCGCACAGCGGATTTACGGCGGCACCAACGAGATCATGAAAGAAATCATCAGCCGGACGAATTGAGCTTCACGTTAGCGCGCGTCATCGCTCCAGAGAGCTCAGATGCAATTCGAGCATTAAGGCGCCTCCTCAATGATCCTGTGACACGCGGACATGACCGAACGTTTGCTTTCGGAACTAAGGGGGCGCAACATTTTGGTACAGGATATCAATCACCAGGAAGCGGTCGCCGCTCGATTAGCCAAGCGGGACCCCGCTTTTACCGACGCAACTGAAAATTGGTCAGGATGTGCAGGAAATCCCGGTGCTGAATAGGAGGTCGCCTCGACCGCGAATTGCGAAGATGAATAGAGACTCTAGAGCCCTTGCTGGCTTAAATCTCACAACGGAAGATTTATCGCGGCATGTCTTGCCGTACGCAAGTTCTCTTACTCTGCTATCGCCGAAACTACGACCGGACCGTTGCGGGTCTGGGCAAGGGTAAAGTGCACCGCTACTTTGCATCTGACTTGGACCGGCTTTTCTATTGGCTTATTCGACGTTAGCAGGATCTAAGCGATCGAAGTCATAGTGGGAGTATCCAAACGGTGGTGCGTAGCAACGCGGTACTGCACGCGCTCCGCCGGTACGGCAATGCAGTACTGGTCGAGCAAAATCAGCGAAGGCAAGTTACATCGAGAAGTCGGAATTGAGATTTAACTCGTTGAAAAGAAAGGAAAACGCGTTAGCTCTATCACTCTGATCATTCGTCAGACCGAAATCGATTGGACCGACTCAAACTACAAAGCGAATTGAAAACAATATGTTAGACAGGCGCTTTTCTGTGGCACCCATGATGGATTGGACCGACCGGCACTGCCGCGTGTTCCATCGTCTGATGAGCCGGCGCGCGCGGCTTTATACGGAGATGCTGACGACCGGCGCCATTATTCATGGCGACCGTAGGCGGCTGCTCGGCTTCGATCCAAGCGAGCATCCGGTGGCGCTGCAGCTCGGCGGTTCCGTTCCGGATGATCTCGCGACCGCTGCGAGCATCGGCGAGGATTTTGGCTACGACGAAATCAATCTCAATGTCGGCTGTCCATCCGACCGCGTGAAGGATGGCCGCTTCGGCGCCTGCCTGATGGCGGAGCCGGCGCTGGTCGCCGAGGGCGTCGCTGCCATGAAGCGCGCGGTCAAGATTCCGGTTACAGTCAAATGCCGGATCGGCATCGACGACCAGGACCCCGAACTGGCGCTCGACGTGCTGGCGCGCAGCGTGGTCGCGGCCGGTGCCGACGCGCTGATCGTGCATGCCCGGAAGGCTTGGCTCAACGGATTGTCGCCGAAGGAAAACCGCGACATCCCGCCGCTCGATTACGACAGGGTTTACCGGCTGAAGACCGTGCTGCCGGATGTGCCCATTATCATCAATGGCGGCATCGGCAGCATTGCCGAGGCGAAGCAACACCTCGACCATGTCGACGGCGTGATGCTGGGGCGGGCGGCCTATCAGGAGCCGTGGCGCCTACTCGATGTTGATCCGGAATTGTTCGGCGAGGTGGCACCTCACGCGACGATGAAGGACGTCTTCGAAGCGATGTTGCCTTACATCGAAGGCCAGTTGGCGCAAGGCGCAAAGCTGCATGCGATGGCGCGGCACTTTGTCGGCGCGTTTCACGGCGTCCCCGGGGCGCGCGCCTTTCGCCGCCATCTCGCGGAGAAAGGCGTCAGGCCGGGCGCCGGCGTCGACGTGCTGCGCGATGCGATCGCACTGGTCGAGGAGCGCGCGGCGGAGCCGGTCGCGGCGTAAAGCTTAGGCGGCGCGCTCGGCGGCGCGGCGCGTTTCGGAATCCGCCTTCAGGCCGAAATCGTAGTTCAGATGGATCATTGGGCGGTTTGCGGAGCGTCTCCGTGCCACGCGCGCGAGATCAATTCGCGGATCGCCTCTCGCTCGATCGGGCGCGGATTCCAGTACGGATTCTGCGCGGCGAGGTCGGCGGCCTGATCGACGCTCTCGGGCATGCCGATCTCGCGCAGCGACAGCGGCGCGGCAAGCTTTCGCGCCAGATCGTGGAGGCCGAGCGCCGGATCGCTCACGCCAAGCGCTGAGGCGATGCGTGTCATCACCTCAGGTGCGGCAGGCGCATTGTAGGCGAGGGCGTGCGGGAGAATGACGGTGTGGGTCTCGGCATGCGGCAGATTGAACAGCCCGCCCAGCGTATGGCAGAGCTTGTGGTGCAGCGCCATGCCGACCGCGCCGAGACAGACGCCGCAGAGCCAGGCGCCATAGAGCGCGTCGGTGCGCGCCGTCTTGTTGCTTGGCTCAGCGCAGATTTTCGGCAGCGCCCGCGCCAGCGTGCCGATCCCTTCCTGCGCCATCAGCGATATGATGGGGTTGCGGTCCCGCGCGTAGAGCGCCTCGACCGCGTGCGCGATGGCGTTGACGCCCGATGTCGCCGATAGTTTTGCCGGCATCGTCATGGTGAGGTCGACGTCATAGATCACGATCTCGGGGAGAATTTTCGGGCTCGATTGTGTGGTCTTGATCCCGCCGCTGGTCTGACCGACCACCGGCGTCATCTCCGAGCCGGCGTAACTGGTCGGCAGCACGATCTGCGGCAGATCGGTGCGCAAAGCGATCGCCTTGCCGAGGCCGGTGGTCGAACCGCCGCCGATCGCGACGACGCCATCGGCCTGAATCTCGCGCACCACTTCCATCGCCCGTTCCGTCACCTCGACGGGCGTATGCATGACCGCTCCGGTGAAGACGCCGGCGAAGCGTTCGCCGATCATCTCCCGGATGCCGGCGACCAGATCTTTCTGCCGCGGGGTCGCCAGCACGAGGGCGCGGGTCACGCCGAGGCGGGACAATTCATCGGGCAATTGACGCAACGTGCCGGTGCCGAACACCACCCGCATCGGTGCGCTCTGGTAGGTGAAGTCTTGCATGGTTGCTCCTTGCGGACGAAATGGCCGGCTCCAGGATCGGATCGCCCCAGAGCCGGACTTCCGGCTCAAGAGGCCGGCTGTGCAACCTTGCGCAAGCCGGCAGCCTCTTCAAGGCTACCAGATGGTGCGCTCACGGGCCGGCGGGCCAGCAAGATAATCATCCCGGCGGCAATCGCGGAGACGCCGATCGACAGGAACATCGGCGTCGGGCTCTGGTAATATTGCTGCAGCGCGCCGGCGACGAACGGTCCGAGAATGGCGCCGACGCGGGCGACCCCGAGCTCCATTCCGACCGCGGTGGCGCGCACGCCGGTCTCATAGGAAGCTGCGGTGAAATTGTTCAGCACGAACTGTGCGCCGATGATGAAGAAGCCGGCGGCGGCGACCGATGTGATGTTGACGATGTGGTCGTTCATCACCACGAGCGAGAGCACGGCGAGGCCGCCAATCGCCCACCAGGTCGCGATCAGCCCACGGCTGCTGCCGGACTTGTCGACGAGATGCCCAAGCACGAGAGCGCCGACAAACGACATGATCTGCATCAGCGCGCCGAAGCCGAAGCTTGCAGCAAAGGTTTCTCCACGCTGCATCATCACGGTCGGAATCCACCCTGACAGGCCGAAGATGCAGAACAGGCTGAGGAAGGCCGATGCCCAGATCGCGAACGTAGTCCGGCGATATTTGGACTGCAGCAGAGCCGCCACCGAATTGACCGGCTTCTCGGTCTGCCCGACGGCAATTTCGGCCGACGCGTAAACGCCGGCGCGCTCCGGCCGGAGCTTTGTCAGCATGTCGCGGATTTCATCGATGCGGCCCTGAAGTGCAAGAAACTTTGGCGATTCCGGCAGCATCATGTGCATGAAGGGAAGCAGCAGGAACGACAGCGAGCCGATCCAATACAGCGACGTCCAGCCGAATACCGGGGTTGCAAACACGCCGGCGACACCGGCGAGGGTGCCGCCGAGCGCCCAGCCAAGCGCGACGCCCCACAGCGCAAACGTGTTCGCCACGCGCCGCGGCGCCAGCTCGTTGATGTAGGTGGTCGCGAGCGGCAGCAGCACGCCGAGGCCGATGCCGGTCAGGAGCCGCAGGATGCAGAAGGAGAGGAACGAGTCCGCCGAGGTCGCGGTGAGCAGCGTAAAGATACTGGTGATCCACAGGCCGCCGAGCAGGGTGCCGCGGCGGCCGAGCCGATCGGCAATGATGCCGTGGATGGCGGCCCCGAGGAGGAATCCAACCAGGCCGCTGGAAATCAATAATCCCGCCTGGCCGGCCTGCAGGCCCCAGGGCTTGGCGACGTAGTGAATGACGTAAGCCGGGTTGAACGTGTCATATCCGTCAAACAGCGTTAGCAGTCCCATGATGGCGCCGAGGCGCCAGTGAAATTTTCCTACCTTTGCTTCGGCGAGTTCTTCGTGAAGATCGATTGCCTGCGCGGCCATGGCCGTGTCCCTCCCAGATGATGATTATGTCGTTTGAGGCCGCTTATTCCGCAGCTTGATGAATGCCGTGCTCGGCGACGGCATGCTCGCCGAGATCGAGCTTGAACAGGTCGATGGCGTTGCGCCGTCCGATCTTTAGGCGATCGTTCTCGCTGATGCTGGCGCTGTTGAACCAGTCGGAGGCGTGGTCCACATTCTCGAACGGCCAGTCGACCGAGAACAGGATGCGATCGGCTCCGATCTCGAGAATGGAATCGATCAGCGTTTGGGTGCGGAAATTACCCGACGTGGTCAGGAAAAAGTTGGCATTGAAGTAGTCGCAGATCTTCCTCTTTGCCTTGTGTTTCGGCGGCGCCTTGACCCAGCCGTTGCGATGATCGACGCGCCACATGCTGTAGGGCAGGCCTTCGCCCATATGGCCGAGGATGATCTTCAGTTTTGGATAGGCATCGAACAATCCCGATCCCATCAGCCGCAACGCATGAACCGCGGTCTCCTGTCCGAATGCCCAGGTCGGGCCCATCAGCCAGGGATGCCCTTCATAGATCGCGCAGTCTTCAGGCAGCGGATTGCGCGGATGCAGATAGAAGGGCAGGCCGGTCTGTTCCACCGCCGCCCAGAACGGCCAGTATTGCGGCAGGTCGTAATAGACCGGCCGCTTGCCGTCGCCGATTTGCGAGAAGCCGTTGACCAGCGCGCCACGGAAGCCGAGCGTCTTGATGCAGCGCTCGAGTTCGGCGATCGCGAGATCGGGGTCCTGCATCGGCAGTGCGGCAAAGGCCTGGAATCGCGACGGCCGTTTTGCCACCTGTTCGGCGAGGAAATCGTTGGCGCGGATCGCAATCTCGTTGGCACGGGCGACGTCGGGAATTGCCTGAACCGCCGGCGCGTTCAGCGACAGGATCATCATCTCGACGCCGTGGCGGTCCATCTGCGCGAGCCGCTTGTCCTGGATATCAAGCAGGCGGTCCTTCAACTCCGGCCAATAGGAGTCCGGAACGAAGCCCGCTGAGTCCATCAGCGTGTCCGGGATGGCGAAATGTTCCTCTAATGCGATCTTGCCCTGCATGTCGTCCTCGCTGATATCTGGTGTTGGTTAGTACTGTCCCTTAGTATTGACCTTGGGGCGTCAGCCCAAGCGCGAGCTGGCCGTACATGGTGCCGACGGCGTCCCAGTTCATGCTGATGTGGCGGCCGACGGCATTGGCATCGCGCCACGCGCGCTGCACCGGGTTGGAAAGATCGAGGCCGAGCCCGCCGGTCGATGCGTTCAGCGCTTCGCTGGCGCGGATGGCGAGCGCAACCGAGAAGGCCTGGCCGCGGCGGCTGACGATGCGGTCCTCGATCGAGACGGGCCTGCCGTCGCGGATCGTCGCCGCACGGTCCCTGAGATCGCGCAACAGCACTTCGCGCGCCGCATCGACGGAAGCGGTCGCTTCCGCAACACGTAACTGGATGGTCGGGAAATCCGCCATGCGGTTGTTGTGGCCGGCCACCGCGCCGCGCGTAATTCGCCTCGAGGTAACGGCAAGATAGTCCTCCAGCGCGCCGGCGGCGGCGCCGACTGCGGTGGACGCCAGGCAGGAAGGAATGTTCGAGAGCATGGGAATCGAGAAGGTGGGGTTGGCGGCATACAGCGCGGCGCCCGGCGTCTTGCCGGATGTGGTGTCGGCGAACAACAGCAGGCGGTGCGCCGGCACGAATACGTCATTCAGGACCAGCGTCTTGCTGCCGGTGCCACTGAGGCCGACGACATTCCAGGTGTCGTCAATGACATAGTCGGAGGCCGGAACCAGCAGGAAGGCCGGCGCAAACTGGCCGGCTTCCGTCTTCGACGGCAACAGCGCTGCGCACAACGACCATTGCGCGTTGTCGCAGCCGCTCGCAAACGACCAGCGCCCGGTGAGGCGATAGCCGCCCTCGACCTCGATCGCCTTGGCGGCCGGCGCGTAGGAGCCACACGCGAGTGCATCGGCATTATCATCCCAGACGTCGCGCTGCGCGATTTCCGGAAATCCCGCGATCAGCCATTGATGGGCTGCGAGCAGGCCGCCGACCCACGCCGTCGAGGCGCAGCTTTTCGCGAGCTCAATGTTCAGTTCGACCAGCACGTCGAACTCGTGCTCGTAGCCGCCGAACATTGCCGGCTTGACGATATCGAAATAGCCGATGTTGCGCAGCGCCGTGATGTTCTCTTCCGGCACGCGCCCGGCCTTTTCCGTGGTGTGGGCGCGCGCCTTGATCTGCGGCGCGATCTGCGCCACGCGGCTCCGCAACTCGGCAAGGTCGGGACGAGGGGCCGGCGGCGCAGGTACATCCTTCAACTGGGCGACTGATACCATTGGTTAGCTCCGTATCTTCGATGGGCTGGAAGGCGGCGCGCCTTGGCAGATCACGCAGCCTGGCTGTCGTGGGGCACCGAAAAGCAATAAGTGGCGTCCTGGTAGATCAGGGGCTCGATCGGATCGCGGACGTTCACGGTCTCGGCTTCGCCGATGAAGATCGTGTGCGTGCCGTACGGCACCGCGGCCGCCTTCTTGCAGAAGATGTTGATCTGTGCGTCGGCGAGATAGGTGACGCCCTCGGGCGAGGTCATCCATTGGCCGAGCCCGAACCGTTCCTCGGCGGGGACCGCGCCACTGAACGCCGATGAAAGGGAGATCTGGTCGCGGCGCAGCACGTTGACGCAAAACCGGCGCGCCAGCAGCATGATGTCGTGCAGCAGCGTTTGTTGGTTGACACAGACGATCAGCGAGGGCGGGTCGAGCGATAGCGACGTCACCGCGGTCGCCGTCATCCCGTGGCGGCGGTTCTGGTCCGCAGACGTGATCACCGACACCGCCGCGGGAAATCGCCGCAACGCGCGCTTGAACGTTTCACGCAATTCGTCGGATGCCGAATCCAGCGACATGGTTTCCTCCACTGAACAATCCGCTCTTGATCGGCGGCTTAATTTTCGTGGACAATAATTGCATTTGCAAATGACAAGTCAATCGGAAATTTTCAAATGCAACAATTGCCTTGAAAAGTGATCACTGTCGGGCTATTGGATGAGCGCAAAAGTTGCACCAAAGCGGGATGCAAGATCTTGTACCGGCTGACGAATTCCTTGCCCTACATGCTCAACCGCGTCGGCGTGCGGATGGGCGACCTGTTTTCCCGGCGCATCGCGGGCTATGGCGTGACGCTACCGATGTACCGCGTGATGGCCGCGCTCTGGGAGAAAGGCGATCAGCGCCTCGGCGATCTCGCCGACATGACGACGATCGAGATATCGACGCTGTCGCGCCTGATCGGGGAAATGAAGCGGCGAGGTCTCGTTACGCGGACGCGGCTGAAGGACAACGCGCGCACGGTTGCGATCAATCTCACGCCGAAGGGGCGGACGCTGGTCGAGGAGCTGATCCCGATCGCCATCCATTTCGAGGAAGTGGCCGTCCGCAATTTTCCGTCAAAGAACGTTTTGGATCTGAAGACAGTGCTCGCAGAAATCTACGAGAGCCTGAATTCGATCGAGCCCGAAATCGAGGAAGCCAACAAGGCGCGCAAGGCGGCAAAGGCGAAAGCGTGACGCTTGCCCGGCGAGGCGGCGTCATGTCCTGCGCGATACGCTTTGACTAGTTCGCGGACGCGCTTGTGGCGGCCTGCAACGTCGGGATAGCGTTGCATCAACCGGCTGCCGTACGCTAATTCTTGCAGGCTCAATGAAGGTAATCATGCAAGACGTAGCCAGCCTGCTTGAAGCCCTTGTCAGCCGCTTTCCTCAGCAGCCGCACCGCCTCTTCGGCCGGGCGGCCATCGACGAACTGTCTTATGGCAAACAGGTATAGCGTCTCAGGGTGATCTTGCTCAAAGGCCCGGCTGCACGACTCCGAGGCGTCGAGATCGATCGGATAGCCGTATTGCCCGGTTTCCAAACACCACGCCAAATGGTGCTGCGCTTCGCCATATCCATTCTCGGCCGCACGTTCCAGCCAAGAATTGGCGAGCTCCGTATTCTGGCTTACGAGATTGCCAAAGCGAAAATTCATCCCTGGCTCCCACTGGGCCTCTGCGTTGTCCGCCTCTGCCAAATCTTCAAGCTTGGCAAGCCAGAATTTGCACCGCGCTGGGTCAACTGGAAACCCCACTTCTCTCCCTGCGTGCCAGAACGCTGCAACAGAGCAAGCAACTGGATCACCTTCCTCCGCGGCGGCCTCCATCAGTCGAAGAGCGGATACGTTGTCGTCGCGGTTATTGGCTTCCATGGCCTCCAGAAATAGGCGCGATCTACTCGTCACCTCTGTCTCCGTTGACGATAGTCATTTCAGTCACGCGATGCGAGGGCGCTAGTTCGCCGCCGTGCGGCGCTTGCTCCGGCCCGCCACTTCGGGATAGCCGTGCAGCTTCAGTTTGTCGGCCTGCACGCCCCAGCTTTCCAGCCGGTCCAGGAAGCTCATGCCGAGCAGGTTGGTTTTCAACTGCCCCCGCGGCACCACCAGCGCCGGGATAGATTTCTCGACGAGCCCGCCGACGGCGAGGCGATCGAGCGTCAGCCGCGCTGCCTTGGTGTGGCCGCCGGCGGTTTCGACATCGACATTGTATTCGAGCATCTCGATCGGCAGGCCGATCGCCTTCGCCGTCTCCCAGGTCAGCACCACCGACGTCGCGCCGGTGTCGATCACCATCGGCGCCTTGACGCCGTTGATCTTGGCGTGCAGCGCGAATTCGCCGGCCTTGCCGCGCGCGATCTCCACGGCGGGCGCCGGCTCCAGGCTGCGTTGCCACAGCATTTTCGATACCGAGTTGCCGGCACGCGCGATCTGGTTCGGATCGCCATAGGCGACGACGGCGCCGGCTGTGGCGGCGAGCATCGCCAGAACGAGCATGATGCGGATCACTGGGCGCCTCCGCCGTTTCCTCCGGTGATCAGCCGCGTTCGGTGCGCGGCGGCATCGGAATCAGGCCCGCATCCACCATGCGCGCCGCAAGCCCTTCCATCACGGCCAATCGTTCCGCCGTTTCCATGCGGTGCCAGCGCGCGATCTCCGGCAACGTTCGTCCGCAGCCGAAGCAGAGTTTGGTTTTGGGATCCATCATACAGACTGCGATACACGGCGTTTCTTTGCTCATTCCTTGATAGTGAGGTGCTTTGTGTCCTTTGCGCAAGCGCTTGCGGCTACAACCCCGTGCCGGCACTCATGATCGGTTTGTGACGCGGCCGCCGCTTGTCCTCGACGGCTGCGGTGACAATGGGGTCCGGCTGTAGGGGCGGAGCCTCCTCGGCCATCGGCGCCAGCGCGCTCATCACGCGCTCCGGCGGGAAGGTGACGATTACTTCGGTGCCGATGCGCAATTTCGATTTCAGCGTGAAGGTGCCGCCGTGCATGTCGATCAGGCTCTTGGCGATCGGCAAGCCCAGGCCCGCGCCCTGTTCGGCCGATTTGATCGAGTTGGAGCCCTGGCCGAACGAAGCCAGCACGATCGGGATTTCATCCTCGGCAATGCCGGAGCCGGTATCCTTGACGCTGAGATATTGTCCACCGGACGCGGTCCAGCCGACCTTGAGCCAGATATCGCCGCCCGGCGGGGTGAACTTGATCGAGTTGGATATGAGGTTCAGCACGACCTGGCGCGTGGCGCGCTCGTCGCCCCAGATTCTCGGCATGCCGTGCTCGAACACCTCGTGAATGGTGATGCCGCGGCTGGTCGCGCGCAGCTTCAGAAGATGATGACAGTCGGCGACGACATGCACGAGCGAAACTGCTTCCTCGTTGAGTTCGTAGCGGCCGGCCTCGATCCGCGACAGATCGAGAATCTCGTTGATGAGATTGAGCAGGTGGACGCCCGAATTGTGAATGTCGGCGGAATATTCCTTGTAGACCGGTACCGCATGCGCGCCGAAGATTTCGCTCTTCATCACCTCGGAGAATCCGAGGATCGCGTTCAGCGGCGTGCGCAGCTCGTGGCTCATCTGCGCCAGAAAGCGCGACTTGGCGACGTTGGCGGATTCGGCGCGGTGCCGCGCTTCGTCCGAGATCGCCTTGGCCTGTTCGAGCTCGCCGATCAGCGCGTCCTTTTCGGCGCGCGCTTCGATCGTCTCCAGCGTCGTCGAATGAAGCTGGTGCGCAAGCAGCGCAAAATAGCATTCGGCGGCAACCGCCAGCAGCGCGAGCGCGTAATTGTCGAAGGTTCCGCCCATCACGAAGTTGAGCGCGATCGCAGCCGTCACCGGAGCGGTTGCCGCCACCGCCGCAATGGGCAGCGTCGCGGCCAGCATGCTTGACACCGCGATCACCAGCAGCATCAGGAACATCATCATCGTGTTCGAGACGACGTCGAGGCCGGCGGGGTGGATCAGGATCGCCGTCCAGCTCAGGCCGTAGAGCAGGTCGAGCAGCACGAAGCGGGTTTGCCATTTGCGCGTGGCGGCGAGCGTAGGCGGCTCGCTGAGGAAGCGCTTGCAGTTGCGAATGATGGCGGCATGGATGCAGAGCATGCCGACGGTCCAGACCGCGGCCGGCACGGCGTACTTCCACAGGCCGAACAGCACGCCGGTCGCAACCACCAGCAGCATGACCACGAAGGAAGCCGATACCCGGGTCTGGGCGTATTGTCGGAGCAATTCGGTATCGAAGGCGGGGCGGGTTCCGCTGGTCGACGTTAACCGATCCCGCGCCTCGCGCACCCGCTGCGCCGCCACGCGCCGGGTGTTGACCGCTGATGCGACCGGCGCTTCTGCCGGAAGCTGGACAACCTCGGGCTTCTCTGCGGGCTTACTCATTGAACAACACAAAATCCTGCCCGCGAACTGCGCGGGCTTTTGCATTGTCTATCTGTGCCGCTAAATCATTAAGCGATGACTTAAAGAGCTAAAAATTCTCGTAAACAGGAAGTTAAAATTAACCTGTCGGGCAGACGGAACCCCCGCTTCTGACTGGATAAGAAGCGGGGGCCTTGCGCTTTGTCTTAACCTGTTTCTTTAACTCACCGCTCCAGTCGGGCCAAAAGGCTCGACGTATCCCAGCGCTTGCCGCCCATCTTCTCGACCTCGGCGTAGAACTGATCGACGAGTGCGGTCACCGGCAGGTTGGCGCCGTTGCGGCGGGCCTCACTGATGCAGATCGAGAGGTCCTTGCGCATCCATTCGACGGCGAAGCCGAAGTCGAACTTGCCGTCATTCATGGTCTTGTAGCGGTTCTCCATCTGCCAGGACTGCGCCGCGCCCTTGGAGATGGTCTCGATCACGGCCGCGACGTCGAGCCCTGACTTCTTGGCGAAATGAATGCCCTCGGACAGTCCCTGGACAAGACCTGCAATGCAGATCTGGTTGACCATCTTGGTGAGCTGTCCGGCGCCGGCGGGCCCGAGAAGTTTGCACATTCTCGCATAAGCGCCGGAAATGATTGGCTCGGCAGCGGCATAGGCGTCTTCCTTGCCGCCGCACATCACCGTCAGTACGCCGTTTTCCGCACCCGCCTGGCCGCCGGACACCGGCGCGTCGATGAACTTGAAGCCGGCCTTGACGGCGGCAGCATCAAGCTCGCGGGCGACTTCGGCAGAGGCGGTAGTGTGGTCGACGAATACCGCGCCCTTTTTCATGCCGGCGAAGGCGCCATCGGTGCCGACCGTGACCGCGCGCAGGTCATTGTCGTTGCCGACGCAGCACATCACGAAATCCTGACCTTCCGCCGCGGCCTTCGGCGTCGGCGCGGTGCGCCCGCCGAATTTGTCCGCCCACTCCTTCGCCTTGGCCCCGGTCCGGTTGTACACGGTGACCTCGTGGCCGCCTTTTTTCGCCAGATGTCCTGCCATGGGGAAGCCCATTACGCCGAGACCGAGAAAAGCGACTTTAGCCATGTGTGTTACCTTGGAGTTTTCCCCGGCGACGTTGGGCCGGCCGGACGGTGTTTTTGGAGGAGCCGCACCATAACTGCTGCGCAGGGGAGGGCAACGCCTTCATTGGTGGGCGGGGCCGGATTCGTGCTAGGATAGGTTCCTCAAGAACCTCACAAAAAAGGGAGTGACATCGTATGGGCGTCAGCGTGGGCGTGCTCGACCATTTCAACATCCGGACCCGCAACCTTGCCGATACGGTCCGGTTCTATGAGGACATTCTGGGCCTGGAAAAGGGCGCCCGGCCGAACTTCGCATTTCCCGGGGCCTGGATGTACAGCGAAGGCAAGGCGGTGGTGCACCTCGTCGATATTTCCAAGACCGACGAACCGCAGAAACCCGATTCCGGCGTTGTCCACCATGTTGCGTTTGCCAGCTACGGCTTTGACGGCATGAAGCGGCGGCTGGAGCAGAAGGGCATGGCGTACGACTCCCGGCAGGTTCCGGGGGGTGACCTCTGGCAGATCTTCGTCAATGACCCCAATGGCGTCATGATCGAACTGAATTACGAGGCGGCCAAGGAGCAGGCGGCTGCCGCCCCTGCGGAGCGGCAGGATGACGTAGGAGCGAGATAGCCTTTTGCGCTGAACCGCTCTATGGGTCGCATCAGACTGGCACAGCGTATTGGAACGAGGCTCCGCTTTCGGACTTGGTCCACAGCGGGTCGGGTTCGCGTCAAGAATGCGCGTCAAAACAAGCGAGTAGAGCCCGGTTCTCACTCGGAACCGCAAGGGCTTCAGGAGATGCGCGAGTGAGCGTAACACAGCAACAGGTTCTCGATGCCCTTGGCCGGGTGGCCTCGCCGCGCGGCGTGCCACTGACCAATGCTAACGTGCTGTCGGCGATCTCGGTCACCGACGGCAAGGTGTTCTTCTCCATCAATGTCGACGCCGCCGAGGCTAGAGCCTGGGAAAGCGTGCGCGCGCAAGCCGAAGCTGCAGTGCGCGCGATCGCCGGTGTCAGCACGGCGATGATCGCGCTCACGGCCGAGCGCAAGCCCGGTGCGCCGCAGGCCGCGCCGACGGCGCACCGGCATGCGCATGGCGTGCAACCGGCTTCCGCCCACCGCCCGCCGCAGGGCGCGGCCTCGCCGATGTCGAAGCAGGCGGAGATTCCTGGCGTTGCCGCCGTCATCGCCGTGGCCTCGGGCAAGGGCGGTGTGGGCAAGTCGACCACCGCGCTCAATCTGGCGCTCGGCCTGCGCGACCTCGGCCTGCGCGTCGGGCTGCTCGATGCCGACATTTACGGCCCCTCGGTGCCGCGGCTCACCGGCATCAACGAGAAGCCGCAGCTCAACGACGACCGCAAGATGATTCCGATCAAGCGTTTCGGGCTTTCGATCATGTCGATCGGCTTCCTGGTCGAGGAAGACACCGCGATGATCTGGCGCGGGCCGATGGTGATGTCGGCGATCACCCAGATGCTGCGCGACGTGGCGTGGGGCACGCTCGATATTCTCGTCGTCGACATGCCGCCCGGTACGGGGGACGCGCAACTGACGCTGGCGCAGAACGTCCCGCTGAAGGGGGCGGTGATCATCTCAACCCCGCAGGATCTCTCGCTGATCGACGCGCGCAGGGGCCTTGCGATGTTCAAGAAGGTCAACGTGCCGGTGCTCGGCATTGTCGAGAACATGAGCTACTTCCAGTGCCCCAAGTGCGGCACGCGCTCGGACATTTTCGGCCATGGCGGCGCGCGCCATGAGGCGGAGCGGCTGGGTGTCCCATTCCTGGGCGAAATCCCGCTGCACATGTCGATCCGGACCACCTCGGACGAAGGTAATCCGGTGGTCGCAAGCGAGCCTGATGGCCCGCATGCCGCGATCTACCGGGCCATTGGGACCAAGGTTCGCGACCAGCTTCAGAGCGCGATTGCCGCGGCCTGAAGCTGCCTTGTCCTCGCCCATACGACTTTCGTTTAATCAGTGCAGTCATGCCTTTGTCGCGTTTTCGAACGCGAACTTCCGTGTTAAAGCGCCCCCGCCAGAGCGCCCCGGATGCCGTGGAATTCGTCCCGCCGGAGGAACGCTCGAGGAAATTTGGGGAACGACCCGAAGGAGAGCTTGAATGAAGCGTCGTGATTTTTTGAAGGTTTCAGCGGCCGGTGCTGCCGCGACAGCCGTTGCCTCGCCGGCGATCGCGCAATCGTCGCCTGAGATCAAATGGCGCCTGACATCGAGCTTCCCGAAGTCGCTCGACACCATCTATGGCGGTGCCGAGCACCTGGCGAAGCAGGTCGCCGAAATGACCGACAATAAATTCCAGATCCAGGTCTTCCAGGCCGGCGAGCTGGTTCCGGGTCTGCAGGCACTCGACGCGACCTCCAAGAACACCGTCGAGATGTGTCATACGGTCTCGTACTACTACGTCGGCAAGGATCCGACCTTTGCGATCTTTTCGGCCGTGCCGTTCGGTCTCAATGCGCGCCAGCAGAACTCTTGGCTGGCGCAGGGCGGCGGTAACGACCTCGCCAACGAGTTCTTCAAGAAGTCCGGTGTGATCGGCTTTCCCTGCGGCAATACCGGCACGCAGATGGGCGGCTGGTTCCGCAAGGAGATCAAGACCGTTGCTGATCTGTCGGGCCTCAAGATGCGCATCGGCGGCATCGCCGGCCAAGTGCTGCAGAAGGTTGGCGTAGTGCCGCAGCAGATCGCCGGCGGCGATATCTATCCGGCGCTCGAAAAGGGCACCATCGACGCCGCCGAGTGGGTCGGTCCGTATGACGACGAGAAGCTCGGCTTCCAGAAGGTTGCGAAGTTCTACTACTACCCCGGCTTCTGGGAGGGCGGCCCGACGGTCCACGCCTTCGCCAATCTGGAGAAGTGGAATGAACTGCCGAAGAGCTACCAGGGCATTCTCACCAACGCGGCGGCGAACACCAATGCCTGGATGAATCAGCGCTACGACATGCTGAACCCCGCGGCACTGAAGCGCCTCGTCGCCAGCGGCACGCAGCTTCGTCCCTTCACCAACGAGGTGCTGGAAGCTTGCCTGAAGTCGACCAACGAATTGTGGGCCGAAATCTCCGGCAAGAACGCGGACTTCAAGAAAGCCATCGACGCGATGCAGGCCTATCGCTCCGATCAGTATCTGTGGTGGCAGGTCGCCGAGTATACCTATGACAGCTTCATGATCCGTTCGCGCACGCGCGGCTGATCGGAGCCGGATACCTATCCCAAATTGATACGGCAAAGCCCGGCCTTCGTTAGGAAGGTCGGGCTTTTTCGCGTTTCCATCCAATTACTTATGGAAATTGGCGGCCGGATGCTTCATGCTTAGTTCCAAGCCTCGACACGAAGGCTGACCGGCACAACCAAAAGGGATGAAATATGAAGCGAAGAGATTTTCTCAAAGTAACCGGCTTGGGTGCGGCAGGTGCTGCAACGATCGCAGCGCCCGCGATTGCGCAGGGCTTGCCCGAAATCAAGTGGCGCATGCCGACGAGCTGGCCGAAGTCCTTGGACACGCTCTATGGCGGTGCCGAATTGATGGCCAAGATGGTCGGCGAAGCCACCGACAACAAGTTCCAGATCCAGACATTTGCCGGCGGTGAAATCGTCCCCGGCCTGCAGGTTCTCGATGCCGTGCAGAACGGCACCGTCGAGATCGGCCATACCGCGTCATATTACTATTTCGGCAAGGATCCGACCTTCACCTTCGGCTCTGCGGTGCCGTTCGGGCCGAACATGCGTCTCAACCAAGCCTGGTACATGCTTGGCGGCGGCAGGGATCTGCTCAACGAATTCTACAAGAAGTACAACGTGACCTCGCTGCTCGCCGGCAACACCGGCGCGCAGATGGGCGGTTGGTACCGCAAGGAGATCAAGACACCCGATGATCTGAAGGGGCTGAAGTTGCGCATCGGCGGATTTGCCGGTCGTGCGCTGCAGAAGCTTGGCGTCGTCCCGCAGCAGATCGCCGGTGGCGACATTTACCCAGCGCTCGAAAAGGGCACCATCGATGCCGCGGAGTGGGTCGGCCCCTACGACGACGAGAAGCTTGGCTTCGCGAAGGTTGCCCCCAACTACTATTATCCCGGCTGGTGGGAAGGCGGCCCGATGCTGCTGGCCTTCGTCAATCTCGACAAGTGGAATGCCTTGCCGAAATACTACCAGTCGGTTCTCGAACAGGCCGGCCACTACGCCAACAACTGGATGATGGCGAAGTACGATCAGGCCAATCCGCCTGCGTTGCGCAAGCTGATCGCAGCCGGCGCCAAGCTGCGCCCGTTCCCGGCGCCGGTGATGGAAGCCTGTTACAAGGCGGCGAAGGAATTGCACAGCGAAGTTGCGGCCGGTAACGCCGATTTCAAGAAGGTGTATGAATCGCTGACGTCATTCTCGAACAACGGCTATTCGTGGTTCCAGGTGGCCGAACTCGGATACGACGGCTTCATGGCGCGGCACTCGCAGGGCTGATTTCGTCGAACCTGCCAAAAGCAAGCAAAAACCCCGGAGCGAAAGCTCCGGGGTTCTTTATTTGGGGGAAACGGATGATGTGAGCCCGGGCGCTATTGTTTGGGCTGCCCGAAATCGAGCGGCGGCAATTCGATCTGCGGCACCTCGATCTTGATCGAGTTCGGATCGATCGTCGACGCCGCGCCCTTGTAGTGCATCACCATCGCCGGGAACATGATGACCAGCACCACCATGATGACCTGGATGACGACGAACGGCACCGCGCCCCAATAGATCTGGCCGGTCGTCACAGGGTCCATGCGCTTGCCGGTGACGCGGTCGATATAGGATTCCTTTGGCGCCACCGAGCGTAGATAGAACAGCGCGAATCCGAACGGCGGGTGCATGAACGACGTCTGCATGTTGACGCCGAGAATGACGCCAAACCAGATCAGGTCGATGCCGAGCTTTTCCGCCGCAGGTCCGAGCAGCGGAATGATGATGAAGGCCAGTTCGAAGAAGTCGAGGAAGAAGGCCAGGACGAAGACGAGGGCGTTGACGAAAAGGAGGAAGCCGATCTGGCCGCCGGGCAGGGAGGTCAAGAGATGCTCGACCCAGATGTGGCCGTTCACGCCGTAGAACGTCAGCGAGAAAACGCGCGCGCCGATCAGGATGAAGATCACGAAGGCCGACAGCTTGGCCGTCGATTCCGTCGCTTGCCGGATCAGATCCCAGCTCAGCCGGCGCTTGGCGGCGCCGAGAATGAGTGCGCCGGCCGCGCCCATCGCGCCGCCTTCGGTCGGCGTGGCGACACCGATGAAGATGGTGCCGAGCACCAGGAAGATCAGGAACAGCGGCGGTACCATCACGAACGTGGTTTGCTGCGCCATCGCGGAGAGAAAGCGGAAGCCGGAGACCTTGTGGATCAACCAGTTCACCACAGCCACGAAGAAGGCGAACAGGATGCCATAGAACATGCTGAGCACGACGTAATCGGCGCCGCGCGCTTCCGAAGAGCGCATCATGAACCAGCCGAAAACGCAACTGACGATGAAGAGGACGCCGAGCGACCAAAGTCCGCGGCTGCCGTCAGGCTCGCGAAAACCGACCGCCTCCGCTGGCAGACCCGGAGCAGCCTTGGGAAAGATCATGCTTACCAGGAATGCGTAGCCGGCATACAGGCCAGCAAGCACCATTCCCGGGACGAACGCGCCCTCGTACATGTCGCCGACCGACTTGCCGAGCTGGTCGGCCATCACGATCAGGACGAGAGAGGGAGGAATGATCTGCGCCAACGTACCGGAAGCGGCGATGACGCCGGACGCCATCCTCCGGTCGTAGCCATAGCGCAGCATGATCGGCAGCGAGATAAGGCCCATCGAGATGACGGAAGCGGCAACGACACCGGTGGTCGCCGCGAGCAACGCGCCGACGAAAATGACGGCATAGGCGAGGCCGCCGCGGATCGTGCCGAACAATTGTCCGATCGTATCGAGCAGATCCTCGGCCATGCCCGACCGTTCGAGCACCAGTCCCATGAACGTGAAGAACGGAATGGCGAGCAGCGTGTCGTTGTTCATCACGCCGTAGACGCGCTCAGGCAGCGCTTGCAGGAAGTCAGGGCGGAACTCGCCAAGCTCGATGCCGACAAAGGCGAAGATCAGTCCAACCGCGCCGAGCGAAAATGCCGCCGGATAGCCCAGCAGCAGAATAATCACCAGTGACGCGAACATGATCGGCGCCATGTTGGCGATGAGAAAAGCAGTCATCTAGTCCCCCTGAGATCGCGCCCGACGATCAGCGTTTTTCGATCGCCTCGACGAGGTGTTCGACCTCGGCTTCGAGAGCATGCATCTGCGATGCGTGTGGATCCGGAATCAGGCCGCGCATCACGGCGATTCGCTTGATCAGTTCGGAAATGCCCTGAGCGAACAGGAACACGAACCCGATGATGATCAGCGATTTGGCCGGCCATTGCGGCAGACCACCGGCATTGCCGGACTGTTCGTTGATTTCAACCGAGCGCATGAAGAATGGACCGCCGGTGATGATCATCACGATGCAGAGTGGCAGCAGGAAAAATACGTGGCCGATGATGTCGACGATATCCCGCCAGCGCTTGGAAAACAGGTTGTTTACGATATCGATCCGGATGTGCTCGTTGTCGAGCATCGTCCACGGCGAGCACAGCAGAAAGACAACGCCGAACAGCACCCACTGCAGCTCCAGCCAGGAATTCGACGACACGTCGAAAGTCTTGCGCACGATCGCGTTGGTGGCCGAGATGAGCACGGCTATCAGAATGAGCCACGCCAGGCGTTTGCCCGTCCACCGCGTGAACGCGTCGATTCCCCGGCTCAATTTCAAGAGCGATTGCAACGATGACCCTCCCAGACTGACGCCTCTGCCGTCTTGACTGCGCCGTTGGGCGCAGCCGGCTTATCCTGCCGAGCTAGCATGAAGCCGATGCACCAAACCAGCGCTCGTTGCCGCCGTCAATCGGAAGTTTGTTGATATTGAAGGGGAATATTTCGTCTGCGGAACACCATTGCGCCTTGGCCCGGGCGGCAGGCTGTGGGCAGGATTTCGTCAACGAGTCATTGTTTGCCGGAGCAGTTTCTACTGTTGCTTGAGCGGACCTAAATCCAGCGGCGGCAATTCGATCTGCGGAACCTCAATCCTGATCTTGCTGAGATCCTCCGCGCTCACCGGCTTGTCCAGCAATGCGGTAACGGTCCAGGGGAAGGCGATCACCAGCACGACCATGATGACCTGCAGGCCGATCCAGGGGATCGCCCCCCAATAGATGTCGGAGCTCTTGACCTCCTTGGGCGCCACGCCACGCAGGTAAAACAGCGCAAACCCGAACGGCGGATGCAGGAACGACGTCTGCATGTTGACGCACAGCATCACGCCGAACCAGATCAGCGCCGCATCCGCGCCGACCACCGGCGCCAGCACCTTTTGCGCAATCGGCGCAACCATCGGCAGGATGATGAAGGCGATCTCGAAGAAGTCGAGGAAGAACGCCAGGAAGAAGATGAACAGGTTGATGAAGATCAGGAAGCCCCAGACCCCGCCGGGTACCGAGGTCAGCATGTGCTCCAGCCAGACGCCGCCGGAGACGCCGAGGAACACCACTGAAAAGCAGGTCGAACCGATCAGGATGAACACCACCATGGAGGTGATCCGCATCGTCGTCTGATAGCCTTGCCGGATAAGCTCGCGGAGGTCGGGAATCCGTACGGCTTCCAGACAAATCCAGATCACGCCGAGATAGGTGATTGCGAAGGCGATCTTGAAGAGAAAACTGCCCGTGTAGAGGATTCCGAGAATCGTTCCGACCCCTGCGGCGACGATGCCGATCAGCAGAATCCTGTTGCCGGCCGCGCTGAATTCCTTGTGATGTATTGCGGCAAGCACGACGGCGCCAACGGCGCCCATCGCGCCGGCTTCGGTCGGCGTCGCCAGGCCCAGCATCATGGTGCCGAGCACGACGAAGATCAGCACCGCCGAGGGGATGATTCCCATCAGGCATTTTCGCCATAGCGGCCAACCGGTCAGCGTCAACGCCGACCTCGGCACCGGCGGCACGTGGTCCGGCTTGATGATGCCGAGAAGAAAGGTGTAGCCGGCGAATAGCGCGATCTGGAATAGCGACGGCCCCCAGGCGCCGAGATACATGTCGCCGACCGACTTGCCGAGTTGATCGGCCAGCACGATCAGCACAAGCGAAGGCGGCACGAGCTGGGTGATGGTGCCCGAGGCCGCCAGCACGCCGGTGATATAGCGCATGTTGTAGCCATAGCGGATCATCACCGGCATCGAGATCAGGGCCATGGCGATGACCTGAGCCGCCACCGTGCCGGTAATCGCGCCGAGAATGAAGCCGACGATGATGACGGAGTAGCCTAGTCCGCCGCGCACCGGGCCGAACAACTGGCCCATCGAATCCAGCATGTCTTCGGCCAGGCCGCATCGCTCGAGGACGGCGCCCATGAACGTGAAGAAAGGGATCGCCAGCAGCAATTCGTTGGCCAGCACGCTGCCGAAGATGCGGCCCGGAATCGCCTGCATGAAGCTGAAGTCGAAAAAGCCGAGATGGATCGCGAGAAAGCCGAACGAGAATCCGACCGCCGCCAGCGTGAATGCGACGGGAAAGCCGATCAGCATCGCCAGAATAAGTCCGCCGAACATCAGCGGCGGCATCATTTCCAGCGTGATCATTGCACCGGTCTTTCGTACCTGGCGTCGATGGTCACGAGATTCTGCAGCGCGGCGACGCGCTTGATGACCTCCGAGACGCCCTGCAGTGCGAGCATCACGAAGCCTGCGGGCACGACGAGCTTGATCGGCCAGCGCAACAGGCCTCCGGCGTTGCTGGATTCCTCGCCGACGGCGTAGGCCTGCAGAAAGAACGGCCAGGACAGCCAGGTCAGTAGCAGGCAGGCCGGGATCAGGAAGCACAGCGTTCCGATCAGGTCGAGCCAGAGCTGGGCGCGTTCGGAGAGCATCAAATAGAAGATTTCGACGCGAACATGCTCGTTGCGCTTGAAGGTGTAGGACGCGCCGAACATCACGAAGATGGCGAACATGTACCACTGCAGTTCGAGCCAGCCGTTGGAGCTATAGCCGAACGCGTAGCGGATCATCGCGTTGCCGGCGCTGACCGTGCACGCTGCGAGGACCAGAAAATTGCAGAGATTGCCGATCTTTTCGTTGAGCAGATCGATGCCGGCACTGAGCGCTAACAACGGCCGCATCATGCCTGCCCGGGCGGTGGCCACGACGCCATCGCCGATGTAGCGATCGATTGCATCGATCGTCCTCCCCCTTTTTGCGCTTCCGCCGTCTTTGCCGCTCCGTCAAGGTGCGGTGGCCTGTCCGGCCATGCTGGCGTGAAGCCGCCGCACCATTTCAGCGCGTCGCAACAGCGTCAATCGGAAAATGCACCGGACGAAACCCGGGGGACGGCGGTCCGGCGCGGCGCTATTCAGCCGCCGGTCACGCTCATGTGGCGCGAGACGCTCGGGCGATTATGCCGGCGATCGATGATGAAGTCGTGGCCCTTCGGCTTCAGCCCGATGGCGCGATCAATCGCTGCTGAGAGCAGGTCGTCGTCGGCGGAGGCCCGCAACGGCTTGCGCAAATCGGAAGCATCCTCATGGCCGAGGCAGGTGTGCAACGTGCCGGTGCAGGTGATCCGTACCCGGTTGCAGGACTCGCAGAAATTATGCGTCATCGGCGTGATGAAGCCGAGTTTGCCGCCGGTCTCAGTGACGCGGACGTAGCGGGCGGGGCCGCCGGTATCGTCGTCGAGGTCGGTCAGCGTGTAGTGCTGCGCAAGGCGGGCACGGAGCAGCGACAGCGGCACATACTGGTCGATCCGCCCTTCGCCGATGTCGCCCATCGGCATGACTTCGATCAGCGTCAACGCCATACCCTTGCCGTGCGCCCATTCCATCAGCGAGGGGATCTCTTCCTCGTTCATGTTCTTCAGCGCCACCGCGTTGATCTTGACCGCAAGCCCTGCGTCCCGCGCGGCCTCGATGCCGGCCAAAACCTGGTCGAGATCGCCCCAGCGCGTGATGGCGCGGAACTTTGCGGGATCGAGCGTGTCGAGCGAGACGTTGACGCGGCGGACGCCGCAGTCGCGCAGTTCAGCCGCAAAGCGCGCCAGTTGCGAGCCGTTGGTGGTCAGCGTCAGCTCATCGAGCGCGCCGGTTCCAAGATGCCGCGACAGCGAGCGCACCAGCGACATCACGTTGCGCCGGACCAGCGGCTCGCCGCCGGTGAGGCGGATCTTGCGCACGCCCTTGGCGATGAAGGCCGAGCACAGCCGGTCGAGTTCCTCCAGCGTCAGGAGATCCTTCTTCGGCAGGAACGTCATGTCCTCGGACATGCAGTAGAAGCAGCGCAGGTCGCAGCGATCGGTTACCGATACGCGCAGATACCGGATGGTCCGGCCGAAGGGATCGACCATCGGACGTATCAGTTGATCGGGTGACGGGGAGCCGCTCATTCAAACTGCCTCTAAAAGGGCCGCGTGCTGGTTCGCTAGCACAATGTAGGCACCTTGTAAGGCGCCTACAATCGCAACCTCTCGAGGGGGCCGTGGCGCGGGGCGGGGACCTAGCGCGTGGCGGGCTGTGCCGGGGTGGCGGCCGCCGGCGCAGCGGCAGTCTTGGGCTTTTTCGGTCGCATCGGCTTGCGCAGCTTCGGCGGCGGCGCGGTCGGTTTGAGTTCCGCAAACACCGGGCTGGGCTCGATGATGGTCGCCGGCGGCGAGGCAAAGTCCTCGGTGCAGATTATCGGTCCAATAACGACTATAAAATCAAACAGTTAAGTCCGTAAAGCGGCTGCTGAGCCCATCCACGGCGGCCGGTAATTCGCGCATATGCCCGATCAGCCGGTCGGGCTTAAGCTGGGCGATCGGAACGTCGGTGTAGCCGAATTCGACCCCGATCACGGGAACGCCGGCCCGCCTGGCGACGCCGACGTCAGGTCCCGCGTCGCCCACCATGATGGTCGCGCCAATATCCCCGCCGGCGCGCGCCACCGTCTGCTGCAGGATCACGGGGTCGGGCTTGGCGACGCCGAACGTGTCGGCGCCGCAGATCGCGGCGAACCGTCCGCTCAGGCCCAGTTCGTCGAGCAGCCGCTTCGACAGCCATTCCAGCTTGTTGGTGCAGACCGCAAAACGACAGCCCTGCGCCTCGAGATCGTCGAGCGCGGCCTCCAGCCCCTCGAAGGGGCGCGATTCCACCGCGATATGGGCGCCGTAATAATCGACAAAATCCCTGGTGAGTCGGTCGATGTCGTCGGTGTTTATCGCACGGCCTTCGAGCTCCAGCCCACGTTCGATCAGCTTGCGGGCGCCCGCGCCGATCATGTTGCGCGCGGCGCGCAGCGGCACCGGCGGCAATCCTTCGCGATCGAGCACGAAATTGAGGGCGGCTATCAAGTCGGGCGCGGTGTCGACCAGCGTGCCGTCGAGGTCGAAGACTACAGTGCGGGGAAGGCTCATCCGGAATTCGCTAGCGGCAGGCGGACCTTCATGCAAGTGCCGCCCCGACACAGCGAACAACCAATTTCTGGCAATTTAGACGGGCCGCGGCGCTATTCCCAAGGCCAAAACGACGCTAGACATGCGCCCGCGGATTGGCGGATTCCTGGGAGCAGTCAGCACGTGAACATGGACCAATTGAAGCGGCAAGCGGCGGCACGGGCGCTGGAGCATGTGCAGGATGGCATGAAGCTCGGGCTCGGCACCGGCTCGACCGCCAGGCATTTTGTCGAACTGCTCGGCGAGAGGGTTGCCGGCGGGATGAAGGTGATCGGCGTGCCGACCTCGGAAGCGACCCGCGCCCAGGCCGAAGCCTGCAAAATTCCGCTGACCACGCTCGATGAAGTCGACCGGCTCGACCTCACCGTCGATGGTGCCGACGAGGTCGATCCCGCCCTCAACCTGATCAAGGGCGGCGGTGGGGCGCTGCTCCGGGAGAAGATCGTGGCGGCGGCGTCCGATCGCATGATCGTGATTGCCGACGATACCAAATGGGTCGATGTTCTCGGCCGCTTCCCCCTACCTGTAGAGGTGATTCCGTTCGGGCTGGCCGCCACCCAGCGGGCCATGGCCGCCGCATTTGCCCAAAGCGGAGTTTCCGGGCAAATGGGGCTCCGCAAGGGCAAGGACGGCCACGTTTTTGTCACCGATGGCGGCCACTGGATTGTCGATGCCCATCTCGGGCGCATCGCCGATGCGCCGCGTCTGGCGGGCCTGTTGAGCCTGATCCCGGGTGTCGTCGAACACGGGTTGTTCATTGGCTTGGCCAGCACCGCCGTCCTGGCAGGTGCCCAGGGAATTCGCGTAGTTGAGCGGCGGTAACGCCGGTAATCGAGGAGAATTGGAATGAAGAGGCTTTCACGGATTTTGTCGGCGGCCGGCCTTGCGGTGGGTCTGGCCCTGACCGGCGCTCCGGCTGGCGCGCAGCAGAAGAACGCGCCCGCGGCGCCTGGGACCACGCAACTCAAGCCCGGTTCACCGGCGGCGATCGCCGCCGCCAAGGAAATCCTGGCGATGAAGAACGCGGCGGCGATGTACGCCAACGCCGTTCCCAATCTCGTCGAGCAGACCAAGAACGTGCTGATGCAGAGCAATCTGAACTATCAGAAGGATCTCAATGAGGTCGCCGTGATCGTGGCCAAGAATCTCGCCGGCCGCGAAAAGGAGATCGGCGAAGGCATGGCGCAGGTCTACGCCAATGAGTTCACCGAGCAGGAGTTGAAGGACCTTGTGACCTTCTACAAGTCGCCGCTCGGCCAGAAGCTGCTCGCGAGCGAGCCTCGCGCCATTCAGTTCAGCATGTCCTACATGAACCAGTGGGCGCAGGCCTTTGCCGAAACCATCAACGGCCAGTTCCGTGCCGAGATGAAGAAGCGCGGCAAGGATATCTGATCCAAACCAGAAGCGGCTTCGGGCGGGGTTGAGATGGCTGAGTTCGACGTCGATCTGTTCGTCATCGGCGGTGGTTCGGGCGGCGTTCGCGCCGCCCGCATCGCTGCCGGCCATGGCGCAAAGGTCATGGTTGCCGAAGAATACCGGATGGGCGGCACCTGCGTGATCCGCGGCTGCGTGCCGAAAAAGCTGTTTGTGCTCGGCTCGCACGTCCGCCACGAGATCGAGGACGCAAAAGGTTTCGGCTGGACCATCCCCGAACTTTCCTTCGATTGGCCGACGCTGGTCGCCAACAAGGACAAGGAGATCGCTCGCCTCGAAGGCATCTACGCCGCCAATGTCGAGAAGTCAGGCGCGCGCATTGTCAAGACGCGCGCGGTGCTGGAAGACGCCCACACGCTGCGCCTGTTGACCGGCGAAACGGTCACCGCAAAATACATCCTGATCGCGACCGGCGGCGCGCCCAACCACGGGCGGGAGATCCCCGGCATCGAGCACGTGATTTCCTCCAACGAGGCGTTTCACCTCACCGAACTGCCGAAGCGCATCGTGATCCAGGGCGGCGGCTATATCGCGCTGGAGTTTGCCGGCATCTTTGCCGGCTTCGGCTCCGACGTGACCGTGATCTATCGCGGCGACAATATTCTGCGCGGTTTTGATGAGGACGTCCGCAAGCACGTGCGCGCCGAGATGGAGAAGCAGGGCATTACGATTATCACCGGCTGCACCATCGATAAAGTGGATAAGCACGGCAACGAATACACCACGCATCTATCCAGCGGTTCGAGCATCGCCTCAGAGAAGGTGATGTTCGCGATCGGCCGCCACCCGAACGTCGCCAATCTCGGGCTCGAGAAGGCCGGTGTTGTCATCAACCCTGCGAATGGCGGCATCGCCGTCGATGAGTGGTCGAAGACCTCGGTCGACAACATTTATGCGATCGGCGACGTCACCCATCGCCTCAATCTGACGCCGGTCGCGATCCGCGAGGGCCATGCCTTCGCCGATACCGTGTTCGGCAAACGGCAGGTAGCGGTCGACCACGCCACCATTCCGACGGCGGTGTTCTCGCAGCCCGAGGTCGGCACCGTCGGTATGACCGAAGCGCAGGCCCGCGCGCAAGTAAGCCATGTCGACATCTACAAGGCCGATTTCCGCCCGATCAAGGCGACGATGTCCGGCCGCGACACCCGCGTGCTGATGAAGCTTGTAGTCGACGGCACGACGGACCGCGTGCTCGGCTGTCACATCGTCGGCGACACCGCCGCCGAAATCGTCCAGGCGGTCGCGATCGCAGTAAAGATGAAAGCCACCAAGGCCGATTTCGACGCGACGATCGCGCTGCATCCGACGGCGGCCGAGGAATTGGTGACCATGCGGACGCCGACGGCACGGTATGTAAGGCAAGCGGCGGAGTAGGGCAGAATCGTAGGATGGGTTGAGCCCTTGCGAAACCCATCATCTGCTGCGCAACGCGAATGATGGGTATCGCTTCCGCCTACGCTCGTTGAACGACGGCGGACAAGTCGCTCCACCCATCCTACGGGCTCGGGCTACCGACATCCGCCACATTCTGATAACGACATCATTCAGTATTCAAGAACAGAGGTAGGCGAACAATGATTGAGCAGATCGGCATCGTAGGCGCAGGCACGATGGGCAACGGGATTGCGCAGGTGTGCGCGGCGGCGGGCCTACCGGTGGTCATGACCGACATCTCCGATGCCGCCCTCACGCGCGGCATGTCTGTGGTCGCCAACAGCCTTGAGCGCCTCGTCAACAAGCAGAAGATGACCGACACCGACCGGCAGGCGGCGCTGGCTCGCATCACGACGACCACGGACACGGCGAAGTTTTCCACCTGCGATCTCGTGATCGAGGCGGCGACCGAGAACGAGGATCTGAAGGTGAAAATCCTGAAGGACCTCTGTCCAAAACTGCGGCCGCAGGCGCTGCTCGCCACCAACACGTCCTCGATCTCGATCACGAAACTCGCGGCGGCGACCGACCGGCCGGACCGCTTCATCGGCATGCACTTCTTCAATCCGGTGCCGCTGATGGCGCTCTTGGAATTGATCCGGGGCTTGCAAACCTCCGACGATACCCATGCCAAGGCGGAAGCCTTTGCAAAACGGATCGGCAAGGTGTCGATCACGGCGAAGAACAGCCCGGGCTTTGCGGTCAACCGCATCCTCTGCCCGATGATCAACGAGGCGATCTTCGCGCTGCAGGAGGGCTTGGCGACGGCGGAAGACCTCGACGCCGGCATGAAGCTCGGCTGCAACCATCCGATCGGCCCGCTGGCGCTCGCCGACATGATCGGCCTCGACACCATGCTGTCGGTGATGGAGGTGTTCTACCAGGGCTTCAACGACCCGAAATACCGCCCCGCGCCGCTCTTGAAAGAAATGGTCGCCGCCGGTCATCTCGGCCGCAAGACCGGGCAGGGGTTTTATAGTTACGGGAAGTGAGAGGTGTAGGATGGGTAGAGCGTAAGCGAAACCCATCATTCCTTGCGCGGAGGGGTGATGGGTATCGCTTCGCTCCACTCATCCTACGTACTCGACGAAGTCATTTCGGATTCGGATCGGCAAGACCCTTCGCCGGATTCTCGAATTTGCCTTCACGCGCTAGCTTCACTGCATTCCCCAGCGCGCGTGCCGCATTGCGCACCTCGTCGTGGAATTCGTGGTCCTCATCCAGCGCCTGGTGCGAAGTGGCGTAGGGCTCCATGTAGCCGATATAGCCCTCGGCTTCGGCGGTGCGGCCGGCCGAGATCAGCGACATGTCGGTTAGCCAGTCCGAAAGCGAGCGGCGCAGCGTCTCCGTGCCCGCGCTGTCGCCGTGAATCACAAGGCCGAAATGCCGGCCGGCCAGATGCCGCGGATAGGGCCATCCCTTTAGTTCGAGCGCCTTGGCCTGGTCGGCGTGCTTGCCGTGCGTCGAGGTCGGATCGGGATTGCCGCCATCGGCGCAGACCAGGCGATCCATCATTGCCTTCAGCGGCGTCGGCGCGTGATACCAATTCACCGGCGCCACGATCAGGATGCCGTGCGCTGCCACCCAGAGCGGATAGATTTCGTTCATCCAGTCGTCGGTCTGGCCGAGCGAATAGTTCGGATAGCAACTGCAGGGCCAGTGGCAGAGCGGCATCGCGGTGGCGACGCAGGATTTGCAGGGATGAATCTGCCGTCCATATTCCGACGTTAGCCGCGAGAGATCCAGGATGTCGACCGCATATCCCATTTCGACCAGCACCGGCTCGGCGAGCTTGACCAGACGCCACGTCTTGGACGCCTCGCCGGGGCAGGTATGCTCGCTTCGCGCCGAGCCGTTGATGATGAGGATGCGCGGCTGCGCAGCGGCATCGTCGTGGCGCCGCTGCGCTTCGAGAATGGCCTCGCGTGCGGCGAGCCAGTCCACCGCGATTTCGTATTCGGGATCGGCGAAGCCCGCGCCCGCCTTGCGCGTCAGCGGGGCTTTGCGGGAATGACTATAGGCGTCCCATGCCGCCGCGACGACGGCGTCGAGCTCGCGCTGCAGCGGCTGGAAGACCGGATCGACGAAGCGGCCGCGATAGCGTCTCTCGAATTCCTCGCGCGGCAATTTGACGGGCGGCATTTCCTTGCGAATGTCCGGCGCCGCCATGGATCGATCCTTTCGCGGATGATGGCTGCCGTCTCAACGTTGGAGCCGGAGCGGCGGTTCCGGGGCGTAGCCAGAGCATCTAGTCCGGACGCCAGATCTCGAACAGTTCCGCGGCGCTGACCAGTTCGATCTGCTCGTTGAACCGCGTCCGGTACATGGTCATCAGCGCATCATGGCCGGTGTCCGAGGAACTGCAGAGCGCATCTTGCACGATGACGACGCGAAAGCCGAGATCGACCGCGCCGAGCACCGTGGCAAGCACGCAAACATCGGTCTCCGCGCCTGACACCACCACCGTGCCGACATGACGCTCGACCAGCAGATGACCGAGCCGCGATCCGAAGAACGCCGAATAGGCGGGCTTGTCGACGACCAGAGCCGGCGGTGAATATCGTGCTAGCGCCGGCACGATATCGAGCGCGCCAGGCGCGAGATCGCCGCGCGTCGCGCGCTCCCATTTGGTGAAGTAGACGCGCCACTGGCCGCGACGGTCTTCCGGCCGCTCGGGTGTGATGAAGCGCGTGAATACCGTCCGCTCCTGATATCGTGCGGCGATCTGCGAGATCACCGGCAATACCTTTTCCATCCATGGCGTTTCCCACACGCCGCCCCTGGCGAAGATGTTCTGCATATCGATGCACAGATGCGCGCCGTCGCGAATTCCTTCCATGGCTGGCCTCTCGCCTCATTGAGAGGGCTAATTCGGAAAATGGGAACTGGTTTCAACAGCCGGCGGGGATTGCCGGGCACGCGTAAAGTCGCGACCGAGGTTCGGCGATAGCCGAGGGTGAACGGAACTCCCGCCTTTGTGCCACGTTGCATTCGTGGTTGATGGCGCGTGGACGGAGAGGCCATGGCTTACTTTTCCAGAGGACAGGACGCGATCGAGCGGAGCGGCAAGATACTGGCGGACGTCGTATGTGCCTTGCTCCTGTTGGCCTTCGCAATTGCGTACTTCGGCTGGCTAGGCGGTGCGGTTGCGTTTCTCATCCTTGAAGGCGGGCTGCTGGCGGTCGAATACGTCTTGCCCGGCGACGAAGGTGACGCGGCTGCCGTGGTGAGGTGAGCTACTCCTCCGCCTGGATCCATTCCGCGGCCCCGCGCCACAGCGTGTCGCGATGCTCGGGTCGGAAAAATCCCATATGCCCGATCTTTCTCACGCCGGTATCCGCAGGCCTCACCGTGATGATCTCAGGCGCAGTCGAGGTAAATCCCGAACACAACAGTTCGACCGCCGGCCGTGTCGCCCAGGGATCGTCGGACATGCAGAGTGCACGCAACGCGCCCTGGTATTTCGGGAAATTCTGCGCGGCTTCGAGCCTGGCATCGTCGAACAGATAGCGCGGGCTCATCACCCAGCGGACCCATTGCAGGAATGCATCCTTCGGCAGATCCATGCCGAGGCCGGCCTTGCCGGGCATGTAGCCGAGCGCGCGGGTCAACGGGGCGCCGACGAAATTCAGCAGGGCATAGACGCGGTAGCGCTCCGGCGCCGTCATCAGTTTCCAGTAACCGGCTTGTGCGGCGATCAGGAGTGCGCGCGAAATCTCCGAATTGTTCGGCAACAGGCCGAGCGCCTGCCCGCCGAACGAATGCCCGACATAGGCGAAGGGCAGCGACTTGTAACGCTCGCGCATCCAGGCGACCGCTGCGGCGATGTCCTGGGCTGCCCAGTCCGACATCGAGGCCTTGAAGCCGACCAGCGATTTCGGCCTGATGGAGCCGGGCGGCGCCTGCGGCCTCGAGTCGCCGGTGCCGCGATAGTCGTAGGTCAGAACCGCGCATCCGCGGTGGGCGAGATAGCCGGCAAAACCGCGGTAAAGCTTGCGGGGAACGGCGGTTGCCGAATTGACCAGGACCGCGTGGCGCTTGGCCCCGCGGGGCAGAAACAGCGTCGCGGCAAGGGGATATCCATCCGTCGCGGGCACCGTGATGTCGTCGCAAAATACGTCGTCCAGCCCCGGCTCGGCCACCGTGTTCTCCTGCCAGCTTTGCGGGCGGCCATAACAAATGCGAATTCGGATTTCGCCGCAAGAGCTTGTCAGGACTACTGGAAATCTAACTGGCGGTCGGCCCGCGGCCTGTGTATAACCCGGCCTTCGTAACCTTTGATAAGTTGCGGTTTTTGCTCAGGAGTTAACGTCATGTCCGAGCGGTGGACGCCCGATAGCTGGCGCACCAAGCCGGTGCTGCAGGTCCCCGATTATCCCGATGCCAAGGCATTGGCCGACGTCGAGGCGCAGCTTGCTACGTTTCCGCCGCTGGTTTTCGCCGGCGAGGCCCGTAACCTGAAGAAGGCGCTCGCCCGCGTCGCGGCCGGCGAGGCCTTCCTGCTGCAGGGCGGCGATTGCGCCGAGAGCTTTGCCGAGCACGGCGCCAACAACATCCGCGACTTCTTCCGCGTGCTGCTGCAGATGGCCGTGGTCCTGACCTATGCCGGCGCGCTGCCGGTGGTGAAGGTCGGCCGCATCGCCGGGCAGTTCGCAAAACCGCGCTCGTCGAACACGGAAAAGGTTGGCGGCGTCGAGCTGCCGAGCTACCGCGGCGACATCATCAACGACATCGCCTTCACCCCGGAAGCGCGCATCCCCGATCCGCAGCGCCAGTTGATGGCGTACCGGCAGTCGGCGGCCACCCTCAATCTGCTCCGCGCATTCGCGACCGGCGGCTTTGCCAATCTCGGCAGCGTGCACCAGTGGATGCTGGGCTTCCTCAAGGATTCCCCGCAGTCCCGCCGGTACAAGGAGCTGGCGGATCGTATTTCGGATGCGCTGAATTTCATGCGCGCCTGTGGGCTGGACCTCGAAAGCCATCCCGAACTGCGCGCCACCGATTTCTACACCAGCCACGAGGCGCTGCTGCTCGGCTACGAGCAGGCAATGACCCGGGTGGATTCCACCACCGGCGACTGGTACGCGACCTCAGGCCACATGATCTGGATCGGCGACCGCACCCGCCAGCTCGACCACGGCCATGTCGAATATTTCCGCGGCATCAAGAACCCGATCGGCCTGAAATGCGGCCCCTCGCTGAAGCCGGATGAGTTGCTCAAGCTGATCGACATCCTCAATCCCGACAACGAGCCGGGACGGCTGACGCTGATCAACCGCTTCGGCTCCGACAAGGTCGGCGATCATCTCGCGCCGCTGATCCGCGCCGTGCAGCGGGAAGGGCGGGTTGTGGTCTGGTCTTGCGATCCGATGCACGGCAACACCATCACCTCGACATCAGGCTACAAGACTCGTCCGTTTGACCGGGTGCTGTCGGAGGTGAAGTCGTTTTTCGCGATCCACGCCGCCGAAGGCACGCATGCCGGCGGCGTGCATCTGGAGATGACCGGACAGGACGTCACCGAATGCATCGGCGGCGCGCGCGCCATCACCGACGAGGACCTCAACGACCGCTACCACACGGTCTGCGATCCCCGCCTCAACGCCGAACAATCGATCGACCTGGCTTTCCTGATTGCCGAACTGCTGAAGCAGGAACGCGCCGGGAAAGCTCAGCCGATGCCGGCCGCAGCGGGACTTTGATTTGCTGCGACTCTGGCGGGCCACGATCAACACGCGTAACGGCCTCGCTTTTGCGATCCGCTCGGAGCAGGCCGTCCGCGAGGAACTGTTCGCGTTGGCGCTGTCGGTACCGCTGGCCTGGCTGATCGGCACGACCACGATGCGGCGCGTGGAACTGGTCGCGGCCGTCGCTTTTGTCCTGGTGGTCGAGCTGCTCAACACCGCGATCGAAAAGCTCGCCGACCGCCTGACCACGGATCACGATCTGAAGATCGGCCAGGTCAAGGATATGGGGTCGGCGGCGGTCGGCGTGGCGCTGTTGATGGCCGGCCTGTTCTGGCTGTTCGCCCTCGCGGAACGCATAGGCGCGATCTAAAGCGAGCAATTGCAGTTTGCTCTTGTGCAAGGCACCATCGCTCCCATGACCGACACCTTTACGATCACGCTGGCGCAGTTGAACCCGACGGTCGGCGACGTGCCGGGTAACGCCGCCAAGGCCCGCGCCGCGCGCGACAAGGCCGTGGCCGATGGCGCCGACCTCCTGCTGCTGCCCGAATTGTTCATCTGCGGCTATCCGCCGGAAGACCTGGTGCTGAAGCCAGCCTTCCAGGCCGCCTGCCGCGCAGCGGTCGAAGAGTTGGCGCGCGAGACTGCGGGCGGTGGTCCGGCTGTCCTGATCGGCACACCCTGGGTCGAGGACGGCAAGCTCTATAACGCCTGCGCGCTGCTCGATCAGGGCCGCATCGCCGCGTTGCGCTTCAAGGCGAACCTGCCGAACTACGGCGTGTTCGACGAAAAGCGTCTGTTCGCGCGGGGTCCGGCCGCCGGGCCGGTGACGGTCCGCGGCATCCGCGTCGGCGTCCCCATCTGCGAGGACATCTGGCTCGAAGAGTCCGAGGAATACGAGAACGTCGTCGAGTGCCTCGCCGAGACCGGCGCGGAAATCCTTGTGGTGCCTAACGGTTCGCCCTACGCGCGCGACAAGAACGACCTCCGGCTGTCGATCGCAGTTGCCCGTGTCACTGAGAGCGGGCTGCCGCTGGTTTATCTCAATCAGATCGGTGGGCAGGACGAACTGGTGTTCGATGGCGCGTCGTTCGCGCTCAACGCCGACCTCTCGGTGGCGGCGCAACTGCCCGCGTTCGAAGAAAGCATCACCACGCTGCGTTGGACCAAGGGCGCCGACGGCTGGCGCTGCTCGGGCCCCGTAGTGCCGTTGCTCGAGGGCGACAAGGGCGATTACGCCGCCTGCGTGCTGGGCCTGCGCGACTACGTCCGCAAGAACGGCTTTCCGGGCGTCTTGCTCGGCATCTCCGGCGGCATCGATTCCGCGCTGTGCGCGGCGATCGCCGTCGATGCACTCGGCGCCGACCAGGTTCGCGGCGTGATGCTGCCGTTCCGCTTCACCGCGCAGGTGTCGCTCGACGATGCCGCGAAACTCGCCAAAGCACTCGGCATCCACTACGAGGTGCTGCCGATTGCCGATGCGGTGAACGGCTTCGAGAAAATCCTCTCCGGACCATTTGCCGGCCTGCCGCGCGACATCACCGAAGAGAATTTGCAGGCGCGCACCCGCGGCACGCTGTTGATGGCGATTTCCAACAAGACCGGCGCGATGGTGGTGACGACAGGAAACAAGTCGGAAATGTCGGTCGGTTACGCCACGCTCTATGGCGACATGAACGGCGGCTTCAATCCGATCAAGGACATCTACAAGACCGAAGTGTTCCGGCTATCGAGTCTGCGCAACGAGTGGAAGCCGGACGGCGCGCTCGGGCCGTCGGGCGAGGTGATCCCCGTCAACATCATCACGCGCCCGCCGACGGCGGAGCTGCGCGAGAACCAGACCGACCAGGATTCGCTGCCCCCCTACGAGATGCTGGACGGCATACTGGAGCGTCTGGTCGAGCGCGAGGAGCCGCTGGCCACGATCATCGCGGCCGGTTTCCCGGCTGAAATGGTGACGCGGATCGATCGCCTGCTCAACGTCGCCGAATACAAGCGGCGGCAGGCCGCGCCCGGCGTCAAGGTAACGGAAAAGAACTTTGGCCGCGACCGCCGCTATCCCATCACCAACCGCTTCCGCGACAACGGCAAGGCGCTGCCCGTACCCGACGAAAAACTGGTCGCCCGCGCCGGTCGCGCCTCGGCGGATGCGTTCGAAGGGTAGGGCGTCGTCTCGGAATTAGCGCGAGCGCGTTGCTTCAACCATTGTGCCGAGGCGCCTACTGCTTCGGCGGGATGAAGGTCGGGCCGACGGTGCGGATCGGCTTGTCCTTGTCGTTGGTCGCGGCCGTCGTATCAGCCGGAGCCGTCGCCGGTGCAGGCGCGGCGGCGGTGGTGCCTGCGGGCGCGGCGCCCTTCTTGGGCGGCGGCGCGGCTTTCGACTGCCCGCGCTGCTGCATCCGCCTCGCACTTTCCTCGGTGACGATGATGTCGCCCTGCTGTTCGACCGCCGCCCTGTCGTCGACGGACTTCAGCGCTTCGGACCAGGTCTGGCCCGCAGGCTTGCAGGAGCAGGACGCGTTGAACTCGGTGCGGAATTTGAACGCGTTGGGCAGCGATGAATATGGCTGGCCGTTGATCGAGACCGCCTGGTTGATGTCTTCGCCGGGATTGCGATAGGCGAACAGGTTCGCCTCCGGCTGCCGGGCACAGCGCCTTGCAGGTCCTCTCATCGTCCTGGAAGCGGGCCTGCACGGTGGCGAACGAGACCGGGAAATAGGCGCCGTCGCAGGTGCGGACGCAGACGGTGCGGTAGGTGCCGGATGGTGCGCCGAGATCGGCGCTCGGCGGCGGCAGCGTGTTGTTGTTGCCGAACAGGTTGTCGATGAAGTTGCCCGGACCGCGCGCGGCAGCGGCATATTGCGGGCCGCAATTGTTCTGCGCGAGCGCCACCAGCACCGAGCGGCGCTGGTTTTCGCGGTCAGCGCCGCCGATGCCGCCGCTGCGCAGCCGCTCCAGGCTGGTGGTGATCTGGTCGAGATTGGCGCGCATCTGCTGAATCTGGTTGTTCACCGGACCGCACTGGGCGGAGCGGCCGCTGAACAGCGAGAAGAAGCCCGAGCTTTCGCAGCCCATCCGCTTGGCCTGCAGCGTGACCCGATCGAGCTCGGCCTGCTGCTTGGCCTCCGCGTCCTGATAGCGGCGGATCTGTTCATCCTTGGCGGGGTCGCCGGTGCCGGCGCCACGGTCGATGGTCGCCAATTGTCCTTCGAGCCGGATGCAGATCGGATTGGCCTGCGCGCCCTGTTGTGGCGGGGCGTCCTGGTTCATCTGCGCCATGGCGTCTTCGTTCGTCTGCGCCAAAGCGGGTGCGCCCGGGGCAGCGATGCCGACCAGGATGGCGCAGGTCAAAATTCGGAGGGAGAGGGAAGCGTTGCGAATTTCCAGCATATCCGGCCATTGAGGGCTGATCCGCGCGGCTCAAAAAGCCTGATGACGCGGCCAAGGCGGCGTTCTGCGGCCAAGGCCGCATCCAATAGCTGCTTCTCGGGGCAGCGTCACGTCGTTTCCGGGGCGCGGGTGTGGCAAACGGGCCCTTGAAATCCCGGGATTAGGTCTCTTTAGCGCTGGCAGGTAATGGCGACGTATTCGCCGCACGCCGGGCCTGAGCAGCGGTCGCCACCGCTGATCGGAACCGCGCTGGTGATTTCGTCGGGCGCCACGCGACGATAGGCGATCGCCTGCGCAAATTCCCGTGACTGACAATAGGAGCGGGCGGCGTGGGCGCCACATTTGTCGCCCCTGGCGAGGCACTCGTCCACGCCGTAACCATCGGCCTGGTTGGCCACGATGAAGACGCGGCTGTCGGCGGCAGCGGCCGAGGCGGCGAGCAGGAAGGCACAGGCAATGAGTGCGGAGGAAAGTCGCATGGATGGCACCGGCGGCGGGAAGAGACCGCCCTTAGAAATAGGCCCAAAGTGTTAATAATGATTAACCATGAGGGCCGAGGGCGGCTGCGAATGGCGGGGTTCGGCGGCCTGATCGCCCCTAAATCGGGCACAAGCAAGGCCTTGACGGCGTGCTTGCGATACCGCAATGGTGGAACCATGAACGGTCTCCTCGCCATCTGCGCCATTTGCCGCGAGATTATTAGCTAGCGATTCGCTGGCTGAGGCCGTCTTTTCTCAAAAATGAGATCACTGGACGCCCGGCCGCAAGGGATGGGTACGCCATGGAATTGCGTCTCTACGATACGTTGACCAAGGAGAAACGGCCGTTTGTGCCGCTCGATGCCGATAACGTCCGCATGTATGCCTGCGGACCGACGGTCTATGACTTCGCCCATATCGGCAATGGCCGCGCGGCGATCGTGTTCGACGTGCTGTTTCGCGTGCTGCGCCATCGCTACGGCGCCGATCACGTGACCTATGTCCGCAACATCACCGACGTCGACGACAAGATCAACGTGCGGGCCGCGCGCGACTATCCCGGCGTGCCACTGAACGAGGCGATCCGCAAGGTCACTGAAGAGACCTATCAGCAATACCAGGACGACGTCACCGCGCTCGGCTGCTTGGCCCCGACGGCGCAGCCGCGCGCGACCGAACACATCCCGGAGATGCGGGCGATCATCGAGAAGCTGGTCGCCGGCGGCTTTGCCTATGTCGCCGAAGATCACGTGCTGTTTTCGCCGCAGGCGATGAACGAAGCCAATTCCGTGATGCCGCGCTACGGCGCGCTGTCGAAACGCTCGCTCGACGAGATGATCGCCGGCGCCCGCGTCGATGTTGCTCCCTATAAGCGCGATAATACCGACTTCGTACTGTGGAAGCCGTCGAAGCCGGGTGAACCTTCCTGGCCGTCACCCGCCGGGATCAAGGTGGAAGGCCGCCCCGGCTGGCACATCGAATGCTCGGCGATGGCCTGGAAGCATCTCGGCGAGAAGTTCGACATTCATGGCGGCGGCATCGATTTGGTGTTTCCGCACCATGAAAACGAGCTCGCGCAGACCTGCTGCGCGTTCCATTCCGATCGCATGGCGAATGTCTGGATGCATAATGGCTTCCTGCAGATCGAGAGCGAGAAGATGTCGAAGTCGCTCGGCAACTTCTTCACGATCCGGGAATTGCTGGCCGACTGGCCGGGCGAGGTGCTGCGTTTGGGCATGCTCAAGACGCATTATCGTTCACCGCTCGACTGGACCCTGAAGGGTGTGGAAGAGAGCGCGAAGACGCTCGACGATTGGTATGCGATCGCAGCCGACGCCGTCGCCAGCGAGCCGTCGCCGGCTATGATCGAGGCGCTCCATGACGACCTCAACACGGCGCTGGCGATGGCTGTCCTGCACAGCCTGCGCAACGCGGCGGCGTCCGGCGGCACGCGGGAACGCGGCGAGTTTGCGGCGTCGCTTCGCCTGCTCGGCTTCCTCTCGATGAGCGCTGCGGAGTGGAAGGGGCGGAAGCAGCAGGCGAGCGGCATCGATGCTGAGCAGGTCGACCGCCTGATAGCGGATCGCGCGGCCGCGCGCGCGCGGAAGGATTTCAAGGAATCCGACCGTATCCGCGACGAGCTCGCCGCGATGGGCGTTGCCATCAAGGACGGCAAGGATGCCGATGGTAAGCCCGTGACCACCTGGGAGATTGCGTGATGACAAAGCCCGACACGCCTTTCCCAAAACACTGGCTCTATTATATCGCGCTGAAGGTCGTGCTGATTGTCGCCGCCGTGGCGCTGGCGACGAAGCTGTACGGATTATGGTAGGGACGATGGGACAGGCATTGCCAAAACCCGGCTTGCGGCCGTTTTTGCCGGCGGATGTTCCGATGCTGGCGGCGATCTTCGTTGCCGCCATCGAGGGGCTGACCGGCGACGACTATAGCGAGGCGCAGCAGGGAGCCTGGGCGCAGGCGGCCGACGACGAAGCCGCGTTCGGCAAGAAGCTTGCCGGGCAGTTGACGCTGATCGCGACTATCCAGAACGCGCCGGTCGGCTTCGCCTCGCTGAAGGGCGCTGACCATATCGATATGCTCTACGTGCATCCGAGCGTGGCCGGGCAGGGCGTGGCCGCGATGCTGGTCGATGCGCTGGAGAAACTGGCGGGCGCGCGCGGCGCCAAAACCCTGACGGTCGATGCCAGCGATACGGCCGAGCCGTTGTTCAGAAAGCGCGGCTATGCCGCCAAGCAGCGCAACACGGTTTCGCTCAACGGCGAATGGCTCGCCAACACCACGATGCAGAAGACGCTGGCGACAAGCGCCGCGCCGGGAGCGCCGACATGAGCCGCGAACGTCTTTATCTGTTCGACACCACGCTGCGCGACGGTGCGCAGACCAACGGCGTGGATTTCACGCTGCATGACAAGCAGATCATCGCGCAGATGCTGGATGAACTCGGCATCGACTACGTTGAAGGCGGCTATCCCGGCGCCAATCCGACCGACACCGAATTCTTCGCCGAAAAGCCAAAACTCCAACATTCCAAGTTCACCGCGTTCGGCATGACGCGCCGTCCCGGCCGGTCGGCTTCGAACGATCCGGGGCTTGCGGCGCTGATCGAGGCCAAGGCCGATGCGATCTGCTTCGTCGCAAAGTCCAGCGCTTATCAGGTGCGGGTGGCGCTCGAGACCACCAACGAGGAAAACCTCGCCTCGATCTGCGACAGCGTCGCTGCTGCGAAGGCTGCCGGGCGTGAGGTGATGGTCGACTGTGAGCACTTCTTCGACGGCTACAAGGAGAATGTCGATTTCGCGCTCGCCTGCGCCAAGGCAGCCTATGATTCCGGGGCGCGCTGGGTGGTGCTGTGCGACACCAATGGCGGCACCATGCCGCACGAGATCGAGACCATCGTCGGCGCTGTCACCAAGCACATCCCGGGCAGCCATGTCGGCATCCACGCCCATAATGACACCGAGCAGGCGGTCGCCAATTCGTTGGCCGCGGTGCGCGCGGGTGCGCGGCAGATCCAAGGCACGCTGAACGGGCTCGGCGAACGCTGCGGCAACGCCAACCTCTGCTCGCTGATCCCAACGCTGCGGCTGAAGAACGAATTCTCCGACACGTTGGAAATCGGGGTCACGGACGAGAAGATGGCGACGCTGATGAAGGTGTCGCGCACGTTGGATGACATGCTCAACCGTGCCCCGAACCGCCATGCGCCTTACGTCGGCGAAAGCGCGTTTGTCACCAAAACCGGCATTCATGCCTCCGCCGTCCTGAAGGATCCGCAGACCTACGAACACGTCTCGCCGGAATCCGTCGGCAATCACCGCAAGGTGCTGGTGTCCGATCAGGCCGGCCGTTCCAACGTCATGGCCGAACTCGACCGCGCAGGTATCCCTTACGAGAAAAGCGATCCAAAACTGGCGCGGCTAGTCGAGGAGCTGAAGGAGCGGGAAGCGGCAGGCTTCGCCTATGAATCCGCCAACGCCTCGTTCGATCTCTTGGCGCGGCGCACGCTCGGCCGGGTGCCGGAATACTTTAAGGTCGAGCAGTTCGACGTCAATGTCGAGCAGCGCTACAACGCCAACGGCCAGCGCATCACGGTGGCGCTCGCCGTCGTGAAGGTCGATGTCGCCGGCGAGCGGCTGATCTCGGCGGCCGAAGGCAACGGCCCGGTGAATGCGCTCGACGTCGCGCTGCGCAAGGACCTCGGCAAGTACCAGAAATACATCGAAGGCCTGAAGCTGATCGATTACCGCGTGCGTATCCTCAATGGCGGCACGGAAGCGGTGACGCGGGTGCTGATCGAGAGCGAGGACGAGAACGGCGAGAGCTGGACCACGATCGGCGTCTCGCCCAATATCATCGACGCCTCGTTCCAGGCGCTGATGGATTCGGTGATCTACAAGCTGGTGAAATCAGGCGCTCCGGCGTGAGGTGATTGATGTCGTCATTCCGGGGCGATGCGAAGCATCGAACTCTGATGTGCAATTGCACATCAGAGAATCTCGAGATTCCGGGTCTGGTCCTTCGGACCATCCCGGAATGACGGGGAGAGAGTAGGGGCAATCGATGATCGATCACATCTCCGTCGGCGTCAGCGAACTCGAACGTTCAGCACGCTTCTATGAAGCAACCCTCGCGGCCCTTGGCCTCTCACGCCTCGTCACCCGTCCCGCAACCATCGGCTTCGGCAAAACCTACTCCGAATTCTGGATCAACCTGCGTGCCGGCATGGCGCCGGTCGCGCCCGAAAGCGGGACCCATATCTGCCTCCGCGCCAAAACGACCGGCGATGTCGATGCGTTTCACGCCGCGGCCCTCAATGCCGGCGGCCGTTCCGACGGCGCACCGGGCATTCGCCCCCACGATCGGGTAAAATATTACGCGGCATTCGTCATCGATCCCGATGGCAACCGCATCGAGGCTGTGACGTTTCTCAGCGAATGAGCTGAGGAGCCTAAAGCCTCCGCGCCACTTCCGGCGCAAGCTCCTTTGTCGCCGCCGGCGTACGGGCGGCATGGGCACTCAGGCGCGGCAGGATGTCTTCCACGCGGTCGGCTATCAGCACGTCAATTGGGAACGCCGGGCGGATAAATTCGGTCGCGCGCATATGCGCGATCAGCGAGAGCAGCGGCTCCCAGAAGCCGTCGATGTTGGCGAGCAGAACCGGCTTGGAGTGACGGCCAAGCTGCTGCCAGGTCATCTGCTCGACCAGCTCCTCCAGCGTGCCGATGCCGCCGGGCAACGCCACGAAGGCGTCGGAGTGTTCGAACATCAGCCGCTTGCGTTCGTGCATGTCCGGCGTGACGATCATTTCCTGGACACGCGACAGCGCATGTTCACGCGATTTCAAAAAATCCGGGATGATGCCGGTGACGAGGCCGCCATGATCCAGGGTGGACTTGGCGATCTCGCCCATCAGCCCGACTGATCCGCCGCCATAGACGAGGCGGATACTGTTCTCGGCAAAGGTTTTTCCCAGGGCTTGGGCAGCTTCGACAAAACGGGGATTGGAACCAGGGCCGGAGCCGCAATAGACACAGACAGTTTTGATTTGATCCATGCTGACCATGTGGCACTGCACCCAGTAAAGCTCAAGTCCGGTTGACTTCGGTAATGCAGCACAAATAGGCCCGAAATCAAACCAAACGAGGAAAGATTTATCTTTCAAGGCTGTACGGGAGAGGTAAACGCTCTATATGACGGGCATATGCAGATCATCAGAAACCATCTGACGGCGGCCGGTGCGCCATCTTGCGTTGGGCGCGACAGCGATGGCTGATTCTGATTCGCACACCGATATCGCCGAACTGCCGGCCGATAACGCTCCCGAAAAGGCGACCTTGATCGGGACGCTGGTTCACCTGTGGCCCTATATCTGGCCCGGCGACCGCGCCGACCTGAAAATGCGCGTCGTCTGGTCGATGGTGCTGTTGCTCGCCGCGAAGCTCGCGACGCTGACGGTGCCGTTCACCTTCAAATGGGCGATCGATGCGCTCAACGGCATGGGCACGGCACCGGTCGAGGCCTCGAACTGGATGCTGTGGCTGATCGCCTCGCCACTGCTGATGACCGCAAGCTACGGCGCGGTGCGGGTGCTGATGGCGGTGCTGACGCAGTTTCGCGACGGCATCTTCGCCCGCGTCGCCATGCATGCGGTGCGCAAGCTCGCCTACATCACCTTCGTTCACATGCACGAATTGTCGCTGCGCTTTCATCTGGAGCGCAAAACCGGCGGCCTGACGCGCGTCCTGGAGCGTGGCCGCACCGGCATCGAGGTGATCGTGCGGATGGTGATCCTGCAGCTCATCCCGACCATCGTCGAGGTGTCGCTTCTGATGGCGGTGCTGCTGTGGCAGTTCGACTGGCGCTATGTGCTGGTCACCGCGATCACGGTCGTGATCTATATGTACTATACTTATGTCGCGACCGAATGGCGGATCGAAATCCGCCGCAAGATGAACGATTCCGACACCGAAGCGAACACCAAGGCGATCGACTCGCTGCTCAACTACGAGACGGTGAAGTATTTCAGCGCGGAGCAGCGCGAGGCCGAACGCTACGACCGTTCGATGGAGCGCTACGAGCATAACAGCGTCAAGACCTATACCTCGCTCGCGGTGCTCAACACCGGGCAGGCGGTCATCTTCACCATCGGCCTCACCGCGACCATGCTGATGTGCGCGCTGGGCGTGCGCAACGGCACCAACACGGTCGGCGATTTCGTCATGGTCAACGCCATGATGATCCAGCTCTACCAGCCCCTGAACTTCATGGGCATGGTCTATCGCGAGATCAAGCAGGCGATCATCGACATCGAGAAGATGTTCAACGTGCTGTCGCGCAATCCGGAGATCAAGGACGTCCCCGGCGCCGCGCCGCTCGTGGTCGGCGCCGGGAGCGTGCGCTTCGAGGACGTGCGCTTTGCCTATGATCCGGAGCGGCCGATCCTCAAAGGCCTCAGTTTCGAGGTCCCCGCCGGCAGGACGGTCGCGATCGTCGGTCCCTCGGGCGCCGGCAAGTCGACGATTTCGCGGCTGCTGTTCCGCCTCTACGACGTCTCCAGCGGCAAAATCCTGATCGACGGCCAGGATATCAGGAACGTGACGCAGGCGAGCCTGCGGGCCTCCATCGGCATGGTGCCGCAGGATACCGTGCTGTTCAACGATACCATCCGCTACAACATCCGTTACGGCCGCTGGGGCGCCGGCGATGCCGAGGTGGAAGAGGCGGCGCAACTGGCGCAGATCGACAGCTTCATTCGCAACTCGCCCAAGGGCTACGAAACCCAGGTCGGCGAACGCGGCCTGAAACTGTCGGGCGGCGAGAAGCAGCGCGTGGCGATCGCGCGCACGGTGCTGAAAGGGCCGCCGATCCTGGTGCTCGACGAGGCGACTTCCGCGCTCGACAGCCACACCGAGCATGAAATCCAGGAAGCGCTGGAGCGCGTCTCACGCGGCCGCACCTCGTTGGTGATAGCGCACCGGCTCTCGACGATCGTTGGCGCCGATGAAATTATCGTGCTGGATCAAGGGCGCATCGCCGAGCGCGGCACCCACGTCAGGCTTTTGGCTGCCGGTGGGCTTTATGCCAGCATGTGGAACAGGCAGCGCGAAGCCGAGGCGGCGCGGGAGAAGCTCGCGCAGATCGACGACGGCAACGAAGCGCCGAACCGCGCCCCGCCGCCGGTCGATGATCCGCTCAATGAGCCGTCCAAAGACCAGCCCAAAGATTCCTTGGCCAAAGATCCCTTGGCAACTGCCGTGGAATAATCCAAAACCGGCGCTACTTCCGAAGGCAGCGAAGTCGGCCAGATAATAGCGAGCCCTAATGTCGATTGCGAATTCCATCCGCGCGCAGATCCCACCGATCCATCCGGAGGGCTATCCGTTCATCGGCGGCTTTGCGCTGGTCAGCCTGATCCTGTTCTGGATCTGGACGCCGCTGGGTTGGATCGGCACCATCCTGACCGTGTGGTGCGCGCTGTTCTTCCGTGATCCCGTCCGCGTGACGCCGGTGCGCGACGGCATCGTGGTGTCGCCGGCCGATGGCCGCGTCTCGATGGTTGCTCAGGTGCTGCCGCCGGCCGAACTCGGCCTCGGCGACCGGCCCCTGCCGCGCGTTTCGATCTTCATGAGCGTGTTCAACTGCCACGTGAACCGCAGCCCGGTGACCGGCCGGATTGACCGTATCACCTACCGGCCCGGCACCTTCATCAATGCCGAGCTCGACAAGGCCAGCGAAGACAATGAGCGCAATTCGCTGGTGATCTCGACCACGAACGGCCGGATCGGCGTGGTCCAGATCGCCGGGTTGGTGGCGCGGCGGATTGTCTCATTCGTGCGCGAAGGCCAGTCGATCGGCGCCGGCGAGCGGTTCGGCCTGATCCGTTTCGGCTCGCGTCTGGACGTCTATCTGCCCGAAGGCACGAGATCGTTGGTTTCGGAGGGCCAAACGGCGATTGCCGGCGAGACGATTTTGGCCGATTTCGGCTCGACCGAGCAGGGCCGGACTTTTCGCGCCGATTAACCACCTTCGGCGCCTAAATGGCCAGGCGGCTGCCAATGGCAAACCGGGCCGGCGCTTGCTATATAATGGCTGGCATGCTGATCCCGGACCCCAAATACCCTGAACTGCGCCGCCGCCGGTTTCGCCCGATCCCGGTGCGGATGCTGGTGCCCAACGTCATCACCTTGCTCGCGATCTGCGCCGGGCTGACGGCGATCCGCCTGTCGATCGAAGGGCGGATGGAGCTCGCCGTCGCCGCGATCGTATTCGCGGCGGTGCTTGACGGGGTCGACGGCCGCATCGCACGCATGATCAAGGGCCAGTCGAAATTCGGCGCCGAGCTCGACAGCCTGGCGGATTTCGTCAATTTCGGCGTCGCGCCCGGCCTGATGCTGTATTTCTGGCAGCTCCAGGAGTTGAACAATGGCGGCTGGATCGCGGCGATGGTGTTTGCGATCGCAGGCGGCCTGCGGCTTGCACGCTTCAACGCCAGCATCGACGATCCGAACAAGCCTGCCTTTGCGGCGAACTATTTCACCGGCGTGCCGGCGCCGGCCGGCGCGATCCTTGCGATGCTGCCGTTCTATCTGGCGTTTCTCGGCGTCCCCAAGCCGCCGGCAACATTGACCGCGGCCTATACGCTGCTGATCGCGTTCCTGATGGTGTCGCGGCTGCCGGTATTTTCCGGCAAGACGGTGAAGATGCGCGTGCCGCCGGAAATGGTGCTGCCGGTCTTCGTCTCCGTGGTGTTCTTCGTCGCGCTTCTGATCGGCTACCCCTGGCACATCCTGTCGATCGGCTCGGTGCTCTACCTCGTGAGCCTGCCCTGGGGCTGGAAATCCTATCGCGACCACGAGCGCAACGCCGCCCTTGCCGCACAGCCGGCTCCGACGGCTGAAACCACGCCGTCATCTCCGGCGACATTCTCGCCGACCCCCAGCGACACCGAGGACGAACGGCCGGCGCGGCTGAACTGAGCGTCCTCGTCGCCACTCTCCGATATGGCTGCCATGAGCCGCCGCCGAGTTGGGTTCTCCCCCAATCTCGGCTATAGGGCTTAGCGACCTACGGCCTCAAAGAGCCGGGCCGAAAAATCAGGAGAGAACGCCGTGAACAAAGCCGTTACCGCCCCGCTGCCTGCTTCCGTCCTCGAGGCTCTGGCGCGCTACGACACCCCGACGATCTGCAATGCGATGGAGATCGTGGCGCCGGAGCGCCGCCTGATCGGCTACACCACCAAGCCGCTGGTCTGTCCGTTTCCCGATCTGCCGCCGATGGTCGGCTACGCCCGCACGGTGACGATCCGCTCGGTGCTCAAATCCACGCTTCCCGCCGACGAGCAGGCGAAGCGCCGCATCGCCTACTACGAATATGTCGGCACCGGCTTCGGCCCGCGCATCACCGTAATTCAGGATATCGACGGCGCCGATGTCGGCTATGGCGCGTTCTGGGGCGAGGTGCAGAGCAATGTGCACAAGGCGCTCGGCTGCCTCGGTGTCATCACCGACGGCTCGATCCGCGACATCCCGCAATGGGCGCCGGGCTTCCAGGCCCTGGCCGGTTCGATCGGACCGTCGCATGCCTGGGTCCATGCCGAACATTGGGGTGGCGAGGTGCGCGTCGCCGGCATGACGGTGCATTCGGACGATCTGATCCACGCCGACCAGCACGGCGCCATCGTGATCCCCATCGACCTCGCGGCAAAGATTCCGGAGGCCGCCGAACTCTGCGGCCGGCGCGAAACGCCGATCCTGGAGATCGCGCGCAGCCCGGACTTCACGCTGGAAAAACTGAAAGAGGCGCTGAAGCGCTCGGCGGAGATTCACTGACGAAAAGTCGGATCTAACAAAACGGGCGAGGGGGAGCGCTATGAGACGGTTCTGGGCGGCACTGTCATTATCGTTCCTTCTCGGCGTCGCAGCCGTGCAGGCACAAACCTATCCCTCGCGGCCGATCACGCTGATCGTGCCGTTCCCACCGGGCGGATCGACCGACACCGCCGCGCGGATCATGGGCGAGCGGATGCGGGCAACGCTCGGGCAGTCGGTCGTGATCGAAAATGTCGGCGGCGCCGGCGGTAGCATTGGCGTCGGTCGCGTCGCCCGCGCTGCGCCTGACGGCTATACCTTCGACATCGGCCAGTGGGATACCCATGTCGGCAGCATCATCTACAAGCTCGACTACGATCTCGAAAAGGACTTTGAGCCGATCGCGCTTGTCTCGAACAATCCGCAGCTCATGGTCGCCAAGAAAGACCTGCCGGCAAATACGCTCGCCGAACTCGTGGCGTGGATGAAGGAGAACCCCGGCAAGATCAATTTCGTCAACCAGAATGCGGCGGCGAACGTCACCGGCGTTTTGTTCGAGAACCTGACCAAACAGAAGGTGCAGTTCATTCCCTATCGCGGCGCCGGGCCTGCCATGACCGATCTCGTCTCGGGCACGGTCGATCTCTTGGTGGTGCAGGGCGCGGTGGCGCTGCCGCAAATCCGCGCCGGCAAGATAAAGGCGCTCGCCAACCTTTCGCCGACGCGCTCGGCCTCGATGCCGGATATTCCAACCGCGGACGAGAGCGGCGTGCCCGGTCTCTATATGTCCGGCTGGTTCGGCTTCTGGGCGCCGAAGGGCACGCCGAAAGAGATCATCGCCAAGCTGAACGCAGCGACAACAGAGGCGCTGGCCGACCCCGCGATCCAGAAGCGCTTTACCGAACTCGGCCTCGACGTCGCGCCGCGCGCGCAGCAGACGCCGGAAGAATTGGCCGCCTTCCAGAAGGCCGAGATCGAAAAATGGTGGCCGATCATCAAGTCAGCCGGCATCGGCACCCAGGCGCAGTGAGCGCAAGTCGGCATGGTTAGCGAATCCTTGCGACCGTGTGCCCGCCGCCCCGCATTTTTACGATCCCTGTTCGAGTTTAACCTTTACGGCTCTTTAATTGCGCGGTCGTAGGGTTCCTCTGCGCCAGCTCCGAATGGAGCGCGCGACCGGTCAGGATGTCCGGTAGTTCGCGTACGCGTTGGAGTTCAGAATGGATATCACCACGCTCGTTGGCCTGATCGTCGGCATTATTGTCCTGTCGACGCTGATCTTGATGGGCGGTGACTTCCGGATGTTCTACGACATCCACGCCGTCATCATCATCTTCGGCGGTTCGTTCGCCGCAACCCTGATCCGCTTTCCGCTCAGCGCGATCCTGCACGGCATGCCGCTCGGCGCGAAATTCGCCTTCACCATGAGCCGGCTCTCGGCGCGCGACCTGGTCGACGAACTGGCGCGCATCGCGGAAATCGCACGCAAGCAGGGCCCGGTCGGACTGGAAAAGGTCGAGACCGACGAGCCGTTTCTCGCCAAGGGCATCCGCTACGTCGCCGACGGCTACGACCTCGAGTTCATCCGCGACAACATGGAGCGCGATCGCGACAACTTTCTGATGCATCTGAACGAGGGTTCGAAGATCTATCGGGCGATCGGCGACTGCGCGCCGGCGTTCGGCATGATCGGCACGCTGCTCGGCATGGTGCAGATGTTCTCGAACATGTCGGATCCCTCGAAGCTCGGTCCCTTCATGGCGGTCGCCTTGCTGGCAACGCTTTACGGTGCGCTGGTGGCGAACCTGATCTGCCTGCCGATCGCCGACAAGCTGCATGGCAAGCTGATCGACGAGGAAACCAACCGCACGCTGATCATCGACGGCATCCTGATGATCCGCGATTCCAAGAGCCCGGCCTTGGTGCGTGAAATGCTGTTGGCCTATCTGCCCGAAAAGCACCGCCACGAGGAAGGCGAACTGGTTCCGGCCTGATCGGCTGATAGCATCAAGGCGCGGACATAAAGCATGGCCAAGAAAAAACGCGAAGAGGCGCATGGCGGTCACGGCTGGTTCGTGACGTTCGCCGATCTGATGGCGTTGTTGCTGTCGTTCTTCGTGATGCTGGTTGCGTTCTCCAGCCAGGACCAGCAAAAGCTCAAGATCGTCGCCGGCTCGATGCGCGAGGCATTTGGCGTGCAGACCGAGTCCCGGCATTCGGGAATCGTCGAATCCGACGGCCTGCCGACGCGGCCGAAGCTGAAGAATGTCGAGCATATTCCGCCCGAAGATGCCTCCAATACTCCGACGCCCGACGACAAGGACCGTCAGCGCGAAAACGGCGCTCGCTTGAAAGTCGATCGCGAGTTCGCGCTCGCCGCGGCCTCGTTGCGCCAGGCGCTGCAGGACATGCCGGAACTGACCGAAATGTCCAAGAACATCATGTTCGAGGAAACCAAAGAAGGGCTCAATCTGGAAATCGTCGACCAGGATGGCCGCTCGATGTTCGCCGACGGCTCCAAGGTCCCGTACGACCGTACCCGCCGGCTGATCCAGAAACTGGCGGTGCCGCTGAAGGCGACACCGCTGCGGCTCAACATTGTCGGCCACACCTCCGCCGGCTTCCTGCCGTCACGCGGCGAATATGGCGCCTTCGATCTGTCGGCGGACCGCGCCAACGCCGTCCGCCAGATCCTCGAACGCGAAGGGCTGCCCGCATCCCACATCTACGCCGTCGGCGGCAAGGCCGACAGCCAGCCGCTGTTTCCCGACGATCCGACGCTGCCGGCAAACCGTCGCGTTACCATCACGTTGATGCGCGAAAATCCACCGCTTCCGCCCAACCTGAAGCCGTAGTTTGGATAGACTACCATAATACCAGTCTGATGCTGTGGCTACTTTGCGCCAGTCGCGCATCGCGCGTGGTGCTATGGTCGCCCGATGATTGACAGGCAACGCGGAAGCGCCGATAGCCGCGCGGATCAATTCAACGACGAGAACGTTCCTTCTCCATCATGACTGTCAGCGTCACATCTACCGAAGCAGCCCATGATGGGCATGCCACCTCCGGCTTTTGGGCCCTGACGCTGGGCAGTATCGGCGTGGTGTTCGGCGATATCGGCACCTCGCCGCTGTATGCATTCCGTGAGGCCGCCACCCACGCTGCCGAAGGCCAGCCGGTATCGCGTATCATTGTACTCGGCGTGCTCTCGCTGATCCTGTGGTCGCTGTTGATCGTGGTGACAGCCAAATATGTGCTGCTGCTGTTGCGCGCCGACAACAATGGGGAGGGCGGTACGCTGTCCCTGATGGCGTTGGGTCAGCGGGCGCTGGGCCGGCGGAGCTGGCCGCTATTGGCGCTCGGCGTGGTCGGCGCGTCGATGTTCATCGGCGACTCCATGATCACGCCGGCGATTTCGGTTTTGTCGGCGGTCGAAGGTCTCAAGCTGGTCACACCCGCGCTCGAACACTATGTGGTGCCGCTGACGATCTTCATTCTTGTCGTGCTGTTCTCGGTGCAGAGCAGCGGCACCGCGCGCGTCGCCTCGGCCTTCGGCCCGGTCACGGTGGTCTGGTTCGTGACGCTGGCGGTGCTGGGCCTCGTCCATATCTCTGACGATCCCACGGTGCTCTACGCGATCAATCCCTGGTATGGGATCCAGTTCATGCTGTCCCATGGCGTCATCGGCCTGGTGACGATGGGCCTGGTGTTTCTGGCGGTGACCGGCGGCGAGGCGCTCTATGCGGACCTCGGGCATTTCGGGCGCAAGCCAATCCGGGCCGCATGGCTCTTTTTCGTGTTGCCGTCGTTGCTGATCAATTATTTCGGACAGGGCGCGCTGGTGTTGTCCGATCCGGCGGCGATCGAAAACTCATTCTACCGGATGGTCCCGGAGATGTTGTTGATCCCGCTCGTGGTGCTGGCGACCGCCGCCACCGTGATCGCGAGCCAGGCGGTGATAACAGGCGCCTTTTCCCTGATCCGCCAGGCAGTGCAACTCGGTCTGTTGCCGCGCTTCGAGGTTCGCTACACCTCCGAGGCCCATGCCGGCCAGATCTACCTGCCGCGGGTCAACCGGATGCTGCTGATCGGGGTGGTTCTGCTGGTGCTGCTGTTCCGCACCTCCAGCGGTCTTGCCTCTGCCTATGGCATTGCGGTCTCCACGACCATGGTCGTCGACGGCATCATGGGCTTTGTCGTGATCTGGAAATTGTGGAACTGGCGCGCGGCGACCGCGGCCGCCGTGATCCTGCCGTTCGTCGTCGTCGACATGAGCTTCTTTGCCGCAAACCTGCTGAAGCTGCTCGAGGGCGCCTGGGTGCCGCTATTGTTCGGCGCCGCAGTCGCGGTGATGATCTGGACTTGGCGCCGCGGCGCCGCGATCCTGGTCGTCAAGACGCGGCGCATCGAGGTGCCCTTGATGGACCTGATCAAGAGCCTGGAAAAGCGTCCGCCCCACATCGTCAAGGGTACGGCGGTGTTTCTGACTTCCGATCCGAGCTTCGTGCCCACCGCGCTGATGCACAATCTCAAGCACAACAAGGTGCTGCACGAGCACAATGTGATCCTGACCATCGAAACCGCCCAGACGCCGCGCGTCGACGTTTCAGAGCGCGTCAAGATGGAAACCATCAGCGAGAAGTTCTCCACCGTCCGGCTGCGGTTTGGCTTCATGGAATCGCCGAACGTGCCGAAGGCGCTGGTGATCGCGCGCAAGCTCGGCTGGCAGTTCGACATCATGGCGACCTCGTTCTTCGTGTCGCGGCGGTCGCTGAAGCCATCGGCGCAGTCGGGCATGCCGCTATGGCAGGACCATCTGTTCATCGCTATGAGCCGGTCGGCCAATGACGCCACCGACTACTTCCAGATCCCGACCGGGCGGGTCGTGGAAGTCGGTACCCAAGTAACCATCTGATTTCAGATGAAAAATTGGCCGTAGCCTTCGCCACGATCTATGCGGATAGCGCATACCGGAGGCCTGGATTCCGGCTAACCTGTGCATTCGTCCCGGGAGTATAGGGCTGCGCTTCTGCACTTGTGCAGTGCGGTAAGGAACCGAGGCCCCCATCTCATGTCAGTCCAGTTTGCGATCCCCGCGGCGGAAACGCCCGCGGCCAATGGTCATGGCGAAGCGCATTCCACCGCCACCTTCAAGGCGCTGATGCTCGGCAGCATCGGCGTCGTCTATGGCGACATCGGCACCAGCCCCTTGTACGCGCTGCGTGAAGCGGTGGTCGCCGCCAGCGAGACTGCGGCCGGTGCCACGCCACAGGCCGTGCTCGGCGTACTCTCGCTGATCCTGTGGGCGCTGATCGTGGTGGTGACGCTGAAATATGTCGTCATCCTCTTGCGTGCCGACAACAATGGCGAGGGCGGAACGCTGGCACTGATGGCGCTGGCGCAGCGCGCGGTCGGCAAGGGCGGGGCGGCGATCGTGCTGCTCGGCATCATCTCCGGCGCGCTGTTTTACGGCGACGCGGTTCTTACGCCGGCGCTGTCGGTGTTGTCGGCCATCGAAGGCATCAAGCTCGTCACCGTCACCTTCGAGCACTATGTGGTGCCGCTGACGGTCATCATTCTGGTGGCGCTGTTTGCCGTGCAATCCCGCGGCACCGCGCGCGTCGCCGCGTTCTTCGGACCGGTGATGTGCGTCTGGTTCGCCGTCATTGCGGTCGCAGCCGTTCCGCAGATCATGCGGCATCCCGAAGTGCTGCAGGCACTCAATCCGCTCTACGCCGTTTCCTTCATGCTCCATCACGGCATGATAGGTTTCATCACGCTCGGTGCGGTGTTTCTTGCCGTCACCGGCGCGGAAGCGCTCTATGCCGATCTCGGCCATTTCGGCAAGCGGCCGATCCAGACCGCCTGGCTCTTCATCGTGCTGCCGTCGCTGGCGATCAATTATCTGGGGCAGGGCGCGCTGTTGATCGCCGACCCCAAGGCGATCGAAAACCCGTTCTTCCTCATGTTCCCGGACTGGGCGCTGATCCCGATGGTGGCGCTGGCGACAGCGGCAACGGTGATCGCGAGCCAGGCCGTCATCACCGGCGCCTACTCGCTGACGCGCCAGGCGATCCAGCTAGGGCTGCTGCCGCGGTTCGAAATCCGCCACACCTCGGAAGCGCATTCCGGCCAGATCTACATCCCGCGCATCAACCTGCTGCTGTTGCTCGCGGTGATTTTGCTGGTGGTCCTGTTCCGCTCGTCGAGCGGGTTGGCCTCGGCTTACGGAATCTCCGTGACCGGGACCATGGTGGTTACGGCTCTGATGGGTTTTGTCGTGATCTGGCGGGTCTGGAAATGGTCGCCGATCGCGGCCGCAGCCCTGATCGCCCCGTTCCTGTTCCTCGACATCACCTTCCTCGCCGCCAATCTGTTGAAGGTGTTCGAGGGCGGCTGGGTGCCGCTCGCGCTCGGCGGCATCGTGATGCTCCTGATGTACACGTGGCGCCGTGGCAGCCGGCTGTTGTTCGAGAAATCGCGCAAGCTGGAATTCCCGCTGGCCGAACTGGTCGCGATGCTGGAGAAGCGTCCGCCGCAGCGGGTCCCCGGCACGGCCGTGTTCCTGACCTCCGATCCCGAATGCGCGCCGACGGCGCTGATGCACAGCCTGAAGCACTACAAAGTGCTGCATGAGAAGAACGTCATCCTCACCATCGAGACCGCGCCGACGCCGCGGATCGACGATGCCGAGCGGGTGCGGATGGAGCAGCTCAGCGAGACCTTCTCCCGGGTGACGCTGCGGTTCGGCTTCATGGAATCGCCTAACGTGCCGAAGACGCTGGCGATCGCCCGCAAGCTCGGCTGGCAGTTCGACATCATGTCGACGTCGTTCTTCCTGTCCCGCCGCGCGCTGAAACCCGCCGCGCATTCCGGCATGCCGCGCTGGCAGGATTTGCTGTTCATCCGCCTCAGCCGCGCCGCCAACGACGCCACGGACTATTTCCAGATCCCCACAGGCCGCGTGGTGGAAGTCGGAACGCAGGTCACGATCTAGGGCGAGAATCGATAAGTTGCGATCGCCAAAGCTCGCGCTCGACGAAATTTTCGGCAGACAGGCATCGGCCGCGAAGGCGGCCGGTCGCTCAAGGACGCGCAATGAGCAACGGGTGTACGTTTTCGCCGCCTGCCATTAGGGGATTCGACGGCTCGAAGCGCTCGCGCACTTCTCGCTTTTTGACGAGCGAGCGCGCAACAACAAAGGCGTCCTTCAGGCTCCTGGCTTGCCGGAGTGCTATGTTGAAAAAGGCGTTGCCGAAATAGGTCCACTTGGCTTTGTCCCGGCAGCCGAACGATGGATGGTCGGCATCGGCCGCGGTGATTACCAGCGTATCGGGGTTCGCGAGACGAGGGATAAAGACCCCGGAATAGCAGGCCGAGATGACCACCACCTTGTATCGCATACCGGTCCGCGCCAGCATGTAGGCGAGATTAGACGGAGTGAGCATTTGCGTAAGCCGCCCCGCTTTGACTGCGAGGCCGGCGCGGGAGCCGTGCGAGGTGAGAATCAAAAACAGAATGTCGTTGTCGGCGTCGATCCCGTTGGCTGCCGCTTGCAAGGACATGGCCAGGCCTTCAATCGTGGCACCTCCGCCTTTCTTCGAATTGTATTGCACGTTGATCGAGGTGTTCTCGAAACGGCCTGCTACGACCCGTGCTGCGCCGGTCGCCTCGCTTCTAAACACGCCTTGATCGCCGAAAAGGCCGAAGGATACCACGCTCACCTTGCGAGCATCCTCAACGGCGTGCACCGTCGAAACCGATGGCGCAACGGTCAAAACAAAAGCGATGAGTGGCGCGGCGATCCGGCTGATCCAACGTGAGTTCATGGCTTCACCAGGGCATTTCTTCAACAGGTCACGTGAAAGAGGCCGATTCTCTTTGCGCGCGACCGGTTGAACATCCGTATTGCCTCGGGTGTCGGCTTCAACACGACCTCGCAGCCCTTTCTTTCGAAATAGGCTTCAGCTTCCGGCGATAGGTGCACGTTACCCATCTGACCCGAGCCAATGACGACCTGGTCGCACCCCTTCTCGAAGAGAAACTTTGCCTCGTCTTTTGAAAGTACGTGCGAGGTACCATACAGCTTCTTTGACAGCTTCTTTTTCCGCTTCACAACTTCGCCGGAAAGGCGAACGACCACGTCGTGCTCATACGTCCTTCCGTCAATCGTAATCGCGCCGAATATGGTGCTGTCAATCTTCATCGCGACCTCCTAATCAGGCTCCCGCTAACGCGCAGCGGTGCGGCGCCCCGACGCCGGCATCATCTCACTCCAGAGCGTTCCAGTCTGCCGATCCGGATCGGGACGCGCCGCTGTCCCCAGCTGCCCGGGCGTGCCTCGAACAAGCCGGGGATTGCGGTGGAGCAAATGCCGCAACGGCCGTCGCTGGTGAGCCGCCACGTGGTGATGTCATACCAATCTCGGCCGATGATCCGCTCGCCACAGCCCGGACAGTACGTGCTTTGGCCACTCTCGTCATGGACATTCCCGGTGTAGACGAACTGCAGCCCGACCTTGCGCGCGATGTCGCGGGCCATCGTCAGGGTGAGGGCCGGCGTCCGGGGCAGATCCAGCATCTTGTAGTCAGGGTGGAAGGCGGTGAAATGCAAGGGCACGTCGGGTCCTAGCCTTGTCATCACCCATTCGCTCAGCTTTTTCAGCTCCTCCGGGCTGTCATTGTGACCCGGGATCAGTAGCGTTGTGATTTCGAACCAGACCTTCGTCCTGTGCCTCAGATACTCGAGCGTCTCGAGGACGGCACCGAGACGCCCGGTGCACAGCCGATTGTAGAACGCCTCGGTGAACGCCTTGAGATCGACATTGGCGGCGTCCATGAAGGTGTAAAGCTCCTCCCGTGCCGCCGGATCAATGTAGCCGGCCGTGACCGCCACGTTCTTGATCCCGCGCCGGCGCGCCACCCTTGCGACGTCGACGGCATATTCAAGGAAGATGACGGGGTCATTATAGGTGTAGGCGATGGAGCGCGAGCCTGTGGCAATCGCGGCCTCGACAATATCTTCCGGCGAGGCTGCGTCCTGGAGCCGGTCGAACTCGCGCGCTTTGGAAATGTCCCAGTTCTGGCAGAACTTGCAAGTCAGGTTGCACCCGGCGGTACCGAACGACAACACGGGAGTTCCGGGCAGATAGTGGTTCAGTGGCTTCTTCTCGATTGGATCGACACAGAATCCCGAGGAGCGGCCGTAGGTCGTGAGCACGATCCGGTCGTCCTGCCGGCCACGCACGAAGCACAGGCCGCGCTGGCCTTCGTTAAGCCTGCAGTAGCGCGGGCAGACATCACATTGGATGCGCCCGTCTTCGAGCCGGTGCCAGTAGCGGCCAGGAACACCTTCCAAACGCTCGAGATCGGTCATGGAATTCGTCGTGTGTGGCAGACCTCAGCTTTTTGCCAACGGGCGTGACGGAGAGTTGCCACGATGTCTAGCCGGCCCGTCTACGGGCACGAGCGCCCTCGCACGTCGGCTCATTCTATTCCTGATCGGCGGAGACCGTAAGTCCGTCGACAATCTCGGCATGCGACCGTTTCGGCCAGTTCGACGGCGAAAAGCGACAGCATGAGGCCCACCATCGGCACTGCGGGAATCAGGTAACGCCAGACGTCGAGGGTGTGGGCGCCGGCGGCGGTCGCGATCGAAGCAGCCCACATCACGATCACGATACCTGCGCGTGTCAAGAATCTGGAGCGCCGGTGCCGCACAGCGATCACTGTCCAAAATATGACGGCAATAACGAAGGCGGTGGACAATGCCCTGTGCAGATAGGCGGAGATGCCTGGGAAATCGGACAGTAGGCCGATCCGAACTGGTCCGCCCTGCAGATCGATCGGCTGAACCGAGCGGCCGTGCCGCGTCATGATGTCGGACACGTGCGGCACGTCGTCGGTCGACACCGGTATGGCAGGATCGAGTCCGTAGGGCGGCCATGCGATCGAGGCCCCATAGGCCATCTGACGGACGAACTTGCCCGCGTAGGCCAGCGGCCGGTCGCGCACGGCGGCCAGGAAGATGCGCCGATAGGCTGCGGCCGCGCCGACGGCATTCCCGGTATCGTCGGCGAGGTCTCGATCCAGTGCGGTGTCGAAGAGGCACGCGTCGCCGAAGAACCCGAGGACGGGCCAGCGACCTGGCTCCGCGGCGAAGTCGGCGGCAAGCCGCGCCATCGTGGCGTCGGCGCGGTCGCCGGCCGCCGATACGATCTCGTGTCGCGCTGCATCGCTTGCAAGCACGATATTCAGGTGATTGCAGAACAGTGTCTTGGGGACGAACACGGCCGAGGCTTGGTCGGAATTGGAAGCCCCGAACCGGGAACCGGCGGCGAGGAGCGCCAGCGCCGCCGCGACGGACACGGCAATTACGGCGAGGCGCCCGGATGTATCTGGCCGGGCGAGGCAGGTGCCGACCACGACGACGGCGATTGGGACCAGGACTCCCTGCGATCTGAAGCACGCCGCGAGCGCCGCGCACAGGATAGCGGCCGCGACCGCCCAGCACCGTGCCGCTTTGCCGACGAAGGTGGCAACGAGCAATCCAGCCACTGCCAGATTGAGGAAGACCGCAAAGAGAAGGTCTGCGGTGAGGACGTTCCTGAACAGCAGCAGGCCCGGATACGTCGCCACGAGGATGATCGGCACGAGCCCACCGGCGTTGCGCGTCGCCGCCTGGGCAGTTGCTGCAAGCGCCAGCATCAGGACGACCCACGCCGCCTGCTGCAGGCGCACCACCGTCCCGAGGTCGCCTCCAAACGCGAACGTCACGGCCAGAAACGCCGGGTAGCCCGGATCGCGCCCACCTGCCACGGTCGGCCGTCCTGCCTCGAGCGTGCGAAACGCAGATTCCACAAAGGACGGCGTGTCGCCCCAGATGATCGGGACCGCCGGCCTGAACGACACGGCGATCGCCACCAGCAGCGAGGCCCACGCCAGCACGGCCCACGGGGACGCGACGCCGCGCAAGGAGGCGGCTCCGCCCGTTGTATGCGCTGGAGCTTCGCGGTCGGACCGCACGATCGCCGTCCACACGGGATAAAGTTCGAATGCCGCCCAAGCTTCATGATAGACCAAGACGCGCTTCAAGACCATCGGAGGGCAATCACGGCGCTCGTTTTGGTCCGATCAGCTCGAATTGAAACTTCTGCTCATCACTCAGTGCAGTATAGAAGTCTTCCAGCGCGTCGCTCACCAGATTGATGGCTTGTTGCATGGTATCGAGCCGACCATCCACTTCGGCGAGGCGAGCGGGCGGCGTGATCGCGTCTTTCGGCTGGCATTCATAACTCAGCATCTCGACAGCTCTGGCGCTGGCACGCTGCATCCGTTCAAGCGCGTCGCGTTGGGCATCGGTCGGGTGTAGCCTGGCCTCGATCTCGCCAGCCGGCCATTGCAACGCGGCCGGCAGGGACGCTTCGCAGCCCTGGGCCAGCGCCTTCATGGTCCCGTTTGCGGACGCCGTCTTGAGCTGATCATCAGCGAGTGCGTTGAGCCGTGTTTTCTGCTCGTCATCCAGCAGATCATAAAGTTCCCCCAGCCGCGGCTGCAGGGATATTACTGCAGTGAGAATAGCCGCAGTGCGCTGCTGCATCAGGGCCAATCGGGCCGGCGCCGTTGATGCGGGCTGCATCGGACAAGATGCCTGAATGATCTGAGCGGCCGAGTTCGACGCGTCGGCAAGACGGTCCAGCGCGGCCCGTTGCGCCTCGGTCGGCTGAATCGCCCGCTGAATCTGATCAATGGCAAGACTGGTAATCTCGCGGCCGGCATCACCGCAGAGCTGCTGCAGCGGCGGGATCCTTCGTTCGCTTCGGCCGGAAGAGCCCGGTGCCATATAAGCCGCCAGTTCGTCACTGCCGTAAGGCCCAAAAATTCCGGCATAGATGTCGGGGTACCCGTAGTCCCAGAAGCCCATGGCATCGCCGAAGATGGCATAACCATAAATATCATTGTAGGCGAACGGCCAGAACAGCGGCCCAACCCAGCCATATCCGCCATGGCCATGCAACCACCACCCGTCTGTAGTGTTACGGTCACCATGCCAGTGAGCAAGTGCGGCAGTCGCGGCGATCTGTTTGCGTGCCGCAGGGTCAGTGAAAAGCCTGCCAACAACCAGCTCCTCCTCGCCGGAGGGCCGGTTCGCCGCGGACGGGATGTTTTGTAAAGCGACGGGTGCGTTTTTTAAAGCGACGGGAGCGCTTTTGATCCGACGGACGTGCACCCGGCGGTGATGCCTGAGGCGGCTATGAAACAGCCCTGGCGCAAGCACGCGGGCGAACGCGGATTTCACGCTGCCAAGTGGGCCGAGACCAAAATTTCCGCGACTTTTCGCAGTGGCGGCACTCGACAGCGCGGTCACCAGTACGACAGCGATTACTGTAACGCTGAACTTCGACATGGCACCTCCCGTGCCAAGCCTTCGCCGCGTTACTTATGACGCCGCACAGGACTGAAAGTTCCTTGTAAGCAATCATGCAGACCAAGGCATCGCGCGCAAAGACGGCAGCAATCACGTCGTTTCAGAAGGCCCGAGTGGCGCATACAGTCTGCAGAAGTCGGCCTAGGGTCGGAAGCTGATATCGCAAAGTCGAACTCGGCGTCAGAACTCGGGCGCTTCCTCATGCGCGGTTCGCGCCTGATGACGCATGTGCTGCCAGACGGCCAAGGCGACCGAGAGCGCCGCGCAGAGCAGTAACGCGCCGGAAATCGGCCGCGTGAAGAACAGCAGCGGGTTGTCGTCCGTCATGATCGCCCGAATAAGGTTGATCTCGATCTGATCGCCGAGGATGAGGCCGAGGATCAGCGGAGCCAGCGGAAATCCGCACCTCACCAGCGCATAGCCGAACACACCAAAGATGAGCAGGACATACACGCTCTGCATCGTGTTGTTGAGCGCGTAAGCACCGATTACGCAAAGCACCAGCACGACGGGCGCAAGCACCGCGAGCCTCACACGGGTGATCTGAAGCATGAATAGCGCACCAGCGGCCAGGATCAGCACCATCAGCAGGTGTGCCAAAATGTATGCGGCGTAGATACCGTAGGCGAGGGTGGGTTGCTGGGAGACGAACAGCGGCCCCGACTGAATGCCATGGATCGTCATGGCGCCAAGCATGACGGCGGTCACGGCGTCGCCCGGGATGCCGAACGCCATGATGGTCACCAGCGAGCCGCCGACATTGGCATTGTTGGATGACTCAGAAGCGATGATGCCCTCGGGGATGCCTGTGCCGAAACGCTCGGGGTGGCGCGACAACTTCTTCGCCTGGTCGTAGGCCAACATATTGGCGGCGCTGCCGCCGATCGCCGGCAGCACGCCGATCAGGATGCCGACGATCGTCGACCACAAGAGCAGGAACGGACGGCCGAGGATTTCGCCGATCACCTTGAGGTGGGAAACCCGCAGACTCGGCTGCGCGGCCAGAACGGCCTCGGGCGTCTTTGGCGCTCGGGCCTTCTCGATGTCGGACATGATCTGCGCGAACGCAAAAATCCCGATCAGCACCGGCAGGAACGGGAAGCCGCCGCTGACGAACTCGGACCCGAAGGTGAAGCGCGGCACGCTGCCGATCGGGTCCGTGCCGATGACGGTGATCAGGAGGCCGATGGCGGTCGACAGCAGGCCCTTGATGAACGAGGACTCGGCCAGGCCCGCCACCATCGCCATGGCCAGCACGAACAGCGAGAAATACTCCCACGGTCCGAACTGAAGTGCGATGGCCGCGAGCGGCCCGGTCACCAGGATCAGGAACAGCCCGCCGAGCAGGCCGCCGAAGAACGATGACCACACGCCGAGCCAGATCGCCCGGCCCGGCGCGCCACCCCGCGCCATCGGAAAGCCGTCGAAGGTCGTGGCGATAGCCGAAGGCGTGCCCGGAATTCCGAGCAGACAGGCGGTGACCAGGCCGCCGGCGGAGCCGCCGACATAGACGCCGGTCATCGCGGCCAGCCCCTGCAACGGATCGAGACCATAGGTGAACGGCAGGATGACGATGATCGTCATCGTGATGGTGACGCCCGGCAGCGCGCCGCCAATCACGCCAATGAGCGTGCCGGCGAACAGCGGAACGAGATAATTCCACTGCAGCACCGTCAGCAGCCCATGTCCCAAAAGCTCGAACATGGCCTACCAGTCTGTCCAGCTACCGCGAGGAAGCAGCACGGTGAGATACCGCTCGAAGACCAGGTACGTCACCGCCGATGTGCCGACCGCTATTGCCGCGAGGACCACCCATTGGCGCCAGGTCCTCGGCCTTTCGAGCGTCGCTTGCAGCGCGGCGACGAACAGGACGGTGGCGATGCGATAGCCGAGCAGAGGCAGAAGTACCAAATAGAGCGCGACAATGACGAAGGCGAGCGCGACAAGGCCATAGGCCCGTCGCGGCTGCGCCGGAGCAGGGACGTCGGCCGGCTCAGCGCGCCGCGCGAGCAGGTCCTGCATAATCAGCGCCGCGCTGGTCACGGCCATGAAGATCAGGACGATGCGCGGATAGAAGCCGGGACCGACCGGCACCAGCGGTAGCTGCGGCAGTCCAAACGATTGCACAAGCAGGATCAGACTGACCGCGAGGAAAATCAGCCCGGCAAAGCTATCGCGGCCAAGTCTCATTGCTTAAAGTCTCATTGCTTGGCGAGACCGAGGTCGGTCATGATCACCTTGCTCTCCCGGTCGAGCTTGTCGAGGAATGGGCCGTATTCGGCGGCGTTGAGATAGGAGACGCGCGTGCCCTGCTTCTTCATCGCGTCCGCGAATTCCGGCTCCTTGGCGGCTTTTCCGCAGGCCTCGTCCAGCTTGGCGCGCACCGCGGCCGGCGTGCCCTTCGGTACTATCAGGCCGCGCAAAACCGCGTAGACGATGTCCATGCCGAGCTCCTTCAGCGTCGGCACGTCAGGGGCTTCGGGATCGCGCTTCTCGGCAGCAATGGCAAGAAACTTGAGCTGCCCGGCATCGACCTTGCCCTTCTGCGTCAGGTTGGAATCCGTCAAATCGACATGGCCGCCGAGAATGGCATTCATGCGCGGCGCAAGGCCTTCGTACGATACGTACTTGAACTTGACGCCGGCTGCCTTTTCGATGAGCGCCGGGAAGATGTGGCTGGTCGATCCAAGGGTAGCCCCCACGGTGATCTGGCCCGGACGCTTCTTGGCGTCTTCGGCAAGCTCGGCCCAGGTCTTCCAGGGCGTCTTGGGGCTCGCTGTCAGGACCGATGGCGTCGCAGAGAGCAGGCAGATCGGCTCAAAGTCGCTGTATTTGACGTCTGTGACGCCGGCATAGTGCACAAGGTGGATGTAGTCGTGCACCGCATAAAGCGTATAGCCGTCCGGCGGTGAGCCTTTGGCTTCGCGCGCCCCGACGGTGCCGGAGGCGCCCGTGACGTTGGCGATCACGATCGGCTGACCGATGTGCTTCTGTAGAAGCGGCGCAAAAGGACGGAAGATGTTGTCCGTATCGCCGCCTGCCGCCCACGGCACGATCATCTTGATCGGGCGCTCAGGATAGTTCTGAGCTGCGGCCGGCATGGCCATCGCGGCCAATGCTGCTGTCGCCGCCAAACTGCGGAGCACGGTCCTCATGACGCTTCTCCCTATCGCTGTTGATTGATTTTTTTTCGATCATAGCAAGACGCCGGCACTTCGCAAACAATGATGCGACAAGGATGGTCCGGCGGCGTGTGCGGCGCACCGCCAAATCCAAATTTGGGCTGAGTCCACCGGTGCCCTTTGAGGCGCTTCGCGGAGTATCCTAAGCGGCCGCTTGTGCGTCACGCCGCGTGCGGATTTTGGGAATGTCGCCCCGCAGGGACAACACTCACAAACTTTAGCGGTCCCGGCAGATCCGGGACCGCTTTTTGTTTTGGCCCCCGTTACAACTCATTCAGCGGGTGGCTCACGCCTTTCCCTGAACGGGTCGGCGGCGTCATCGTGACCACTACGGCTGCTGAAGAACATCAAGGCCATCAGCCCGCAGCCGATCAGGAGTGAAAAGAACGTTCCGAGTCCAAGGGCGATCCAGCCGTGCTTATCCATCACGGCGTCGCTCGTGGCATTCCACACCGATACAGCCCATACGCCAGTGAGGCCAAGCAGGGCTAGCAAGGTCACGAGAAGGCCGACTTGGCCGAAGCTCAGGTTGCGCATGAGGGGACCCTTTCTAGCATACAGGGGAACGTGGGCGGTCAGAATGGAATCTTAGCCACGGCTGATGCTTGGCGCGCCATTTCGGGCCGGGGCCACGCATGTAGTGCAGCTCGGGCCGGTAGCTATCGCGTACGTCCATAGCCAGGTTGTGAACGATGCTGGCGAAGTCAGAGGCTGTCTCAGCCGTCTTGCGAGCAAAATCAGATATTGCGGACCAGCGCGCAGAAGCGGGTGCAATCGCACGGGGGCCGACGATGCTTTTCCAGATCATCTTTTTTCTCCGTCCGGTTCGATGTGGGCACCGTGATGATCTAGCGGATCGGAGCTGTGGCTGCGCCAGAGCGATTGCCCTGCCTGTAGAGCGATTGCTGCTAACGTCGGCGCCCCCGCGCGCCCCTTTGTGCGTCCGTACTGCAGGACCGCTGGGAGATTCCGTCATTCATAGACTTGCAGTTATTCCTCGCAGCTGGGTTCGAAGCCGCTATAATGGCGCGGTTGCGACATGAATTGGCGAATGGGCCATGGTGGCAACGAACGATCAGATCGTCACTGTGTTCGGCGGAACCGGCTTTCTGGGCCGCCGCATCGTTCAACGTCTGCGCTCACGCGGATTTCCGGTTCGGATCGCGTCAAGGCATCCGGATCACGGCTACACCTTGCCTGGTGCTGACGATCCGAAACTTCAATCCGTAGAGGCCAACATTCACGACGAGCGGTCGGTGGCGGATGCGCTTGCCGGCGCTTACGGCGTCGTGAATGCGGTCAGTCTCTACGTCGAGCGCGGATCGGAGACTTTTCATTCCGTTCATGTCGAGGCCGCCCGGCGGGTAGCATTTCAAGCGCACGGGGCCGGAGTCAAAAGACTCGTCCACCTTTCAGGAATCGGCTCCAATGCCACCTCGCCATCACACTACATCCGAAAGCGGGGCGAGGGCGAGCAGGTGGTCCGGGCCGCTTTCGCCGAGGCAACTTTGATCCGTCCGGCGGTGATGTTCGGACCGGACGACGCGTTTCTCGTCGTCATCCTCAAGCTGCTCCGCCAGCTTCCCGTCTATCCGATGTTCGGCCGCGGCGTGACCAGATTGCAGCCGGCCTATGTGGATGATGTTGCGGACGCGATTGGCCGGATCATGCAGCGCGCCGAGGCGCCTGATATCTTCGAGTTCGGCGGCCCTCGCGTCTACTCTTACGAGGAGTTGCTTAGAGCCGTGGCGCATCAAGCCGGACTTGCGCCTCGACTGCTTCCAGTCCCGTTTGCCGCCTGGCATGCACTCGCATGGGCCTCCGAAACGCTCCGGATTCCATTCCTGACGCGCAATCAAGTGGAGCTTATGCAAATCGACACCGTGTCATCACCGGATATGCCCGGATTTGCCGAGCTTGGGATATCGCCACACTCGGTCGAGGCAATACTCCAGAAGATGCTGTCTGATTCCGGAGCATGAGACGTCTCGACTAATCCGCGTCAACGGACACCGGGATTGTCGATGTTGCGCTCAGGATGAGGAACCAACCTTTGGAAACACGGTTATTGAATTTCAATCAATGCGAAGGGCGACCGCGTCATAAGTGAAGGCGGATATCATGGCTACATGTGAAACCTGCGGCAATGACTATGACAAGGCCTTTCAGGTCACAATGAACGGCAAGGCGCACACCTTCGATAGTTTCGAGTGCGCCATTCATGCGCTCGCGCCGACCTGCGATCATTGCGGCATCCGCATCGTCGGGCACGGATTGGAGAAGTCCGGCACGTTCTTCTGTTGCGAGCATTGCGCCGAAGGTGAAGGCGTCAAAGGGCTACGCGATCGAATCTAGGCCCGGGCAGTTGGCGCGATCTGGGTCCCCCCATCCGCCCGCGAAGGACGATGCTTCACATTTGCAACGAGCGCCTCGTGGGGTCGACAGGCGCTTTGCGCATCCTCGGGCAAACCATCCGCTCGCAATGGGCGTTTTGGGACAGCATGACTGCCCGATAACTTTGCTTGCGCCATTGGAAATTTGAGCATTGAATTCGGCGAAGATGCGCCACTACCGTAAGTAGTTCTCAAGTGTGTCTGTACCCTCACAGAATGAAGTGATGAAGGGACTCGGCTTCGGCATGAGGCGAGTGCGATGACCTCATGCGTGGCTGAATGGAGGTATCCTTCGTCGACCTGACTGATCGCGAGTGGCCAAACGCGGGAAGCTGAGGCGCGCACCGACCAGCGCCGTCGTGGCCCAACAAACAGGGAGGAGAACAATGAGCACCTGGCTTAGCGAGCGAGAGCAGCGTCTTGTCGCAGGCGCGGAGGCGGCATCGGCGGCAACGCCGATTCCCACGCAGATTGTTTCCAACGGCGAGTATCTGCCGCCCCCGCAGAGCGCCGTGCAAAAGAAAGTCGAGGCGCGGATCAACGAGCTCGCCGACGCGAACGGCAAGCACCTCGGCTTGAGCCGCCGGCAGTTCCTGCACACGAGCTGCGGCATGGCGGCGGCATTCCTCGCCATGAACGACGTCTACGGCAATGTTTTCCAGGTTGCGCCCGCGGAGGCGCGAGAGCCCGAATTGATGCGGGCGCGCGCGCAAGGCCTCGCCGACCAGTTCATTTTCGACGTTCAGACCCACTTCGTGCGCGACGACTTCGATCACAAGGAGCTGTTGGGGTTGGCGGACTTTGCCAGCCAGCACTGGAATCCGAAGATGAAGGAGGAGGGCGTCTCCTCGCTCGGCCGCTACAAGTTCCAGAATTATGTGAAAGAGATCTACTACGACAGCGACACCAATATGGCGCTGTTGAGCGGCGCGCCGTTCGACGATCCGAGTTGGTGGCTTCTTTCCAATGAGCAGATCGTCAAGGCGCGCGAACTCATCAACGACTTCGCCGGCTCGCGCCGCCTCTTGGCGCACAGCGTCATCACCCCAAAGCAGCCCGGCTGGATGGAGGAGGTCGACAAGGCGATCGAGGTCTACAAGCCTGATTCCTGGAAGTCCTATACGATCGGCGATCCGCTGGCGCCCTCCAAGTTCCCGTGGCGGCTCGACGACGAGCAGGTGATGTATCCGTTCTACGAAAAAGCCGTGAAGGCCGGCATCAACACGCTGTGTATCCACAAGGGGCTGCTGCCGCCGGATTACGAGAAGTCGTTCGCCGGCGTGTGGGAATACGCCACCGCATGGGATATCGGAAAAGCTGCCAAGGATTGGCCGCAGATGAACTTCGTGATCTATCACTCGGCGTTACGGGCGTTCCTCGAACTGCCGGACAAGGCATGGGCGGAGTTCGAGCAGACTGGCCGCATCCAGTGGGCCACGGATCTCGCGGAAATCCCGCAGAAGTTCGGCGTCACCAATGTCTATGCCGAGCTCGGCACGTCCTTTGCCAACTCGGCGGTGGCGCATCCCAAGTTCTGCGCCGCGCTGGTCGGCACGTTGATCAAGGGCATGGGGGTCGACCACGTGATGTGGGGCACCGACTCGGTCTGGTATGGCTCACCGCAGTGGCAGATCGAGGCGATGCGCCGGCTCGAAATCCCGGAGGACATGCAGAAGAAGTACGGCTTTGCGCCGCTCGGCGATGCCAATAGCGCCACCAAGCAACTGATCTTCGCAGGCAACGCCACCAGGTTCTACAAGATCAAGCTGAGAGCGGCCGACAACTCCAGGATGCCGGCCTATTCCGACGACCGCCTCGCTTCGCTCAAGAACGAGTATACGCAGGCGGCCAAGGCGCCCTCGAACCTGCGCTACGGCTACGTTCGCGCTGCGTAGTGTCGAGCGGCCGCGCCGGCGGAGCAGCTTCGCGGGCGCGGTCGATGCGCGACTGTGTTGACCAGGATCTATATCGACAAATTCAATTTCGGCTTCGGATAAAAACAAACACTTCGTGCGATATCTGCTTGTGGCCCCAATAGCCCACATTCTCGGGAGGTCCGTCTTCGAGCCCACAATCATAAGGTGATTGGGTCGCGACATGCGGCAACACAATTAGCCGCATTCCGGCTGCCAAACTGGGCTTGTAGGACTTTCGATCAATTGTATTGTGGAGAGAAGCATGCGGAACTCGCATGGCTGCTCCCTGAAGGGCGCAGGTCACCATAAGCAGGCGCGAACCAACGTGCCGGTTTTTGGGTGGAGACCGACGTGGCCGATGGCGGATCGTTTGATACGTTCCCCAAGTTGCTTCTGCGAAACGCGGCGCAGTTTGGCAACCGTCCGGCGTTTCGGCACAAGGATCTTGGTATCTGGCAGACGTGGACCTGGACCGAAGTCGCCGGGATCGTACGTGCTTATGCTGCGGGTTTGCAGCGGATTGGATTACAGCCAGGCGACACGATTGCCATCGTCGGTTCAAACCGGCCGAAGCTCTATTGGTCCGTGATGGCAGCGCAGGCGCTGCGTGCGATTCCGGTCCCGGTCTATTCGGATGCGGTGGCTGACGAGCTTGCCTACGTCCTTGCCCACGCCGACGTGAAGTTTGTTGCAGCGCAAGATCAGGAGCAGGTCGACAAGATTTTGTCCGTATCCGACCGGGTGCCGCATCTCCGGAAGATTGTCTACGATGAACCGCGTGGACTCCGCGACTACGATCACAGCCAGTTGGTCGCAATCCACGATGTCATCGAAGACGGCCGGGCCGCGCTTGCGGCTAATGCTGCGCTTGGCGAGCAGATCGATGGAATCATCCGTCAGGGTGAAGGTTCTGACGTCTCGATCATCCTCTACACCTCGGGAACGACCGGCGCGTCGAAGGGCGTCATGCTGTCGGCGCGAGGATGCATCGACGCTGTAACGGATACTGTCAGGTTCGACAGGTTGACCGAGAACGACGTGGCGCTTGCCTATCTGCCGCTCGCCTGGGTGGGAGATCATTACCTCAACTATGCGCAGGGCCTTGCCGCCGGTTTCTGCATGGCGTGTCCCGAGAGCGGTGAGACGGTCGAGCAGGATTTGCGCGAGATCGGACCAACCTTCTATTTCGCTCCGCCGCGCGTTTTCGAGAACATGCTGACGCGGGTGACGATCCGCATGGAGGATGCTGCGCCAATCAAGCGGCGCATGTTCGACTACTTCCTCCGCATTGCGCGACGGCATGGCGAATCGATTTTGACCGGAAAGCCGGTGCCGGTGTCAGGCCGGCTACTCTATGCGCTCGGACGCTTGATACTGTACGAGCCCCTTAAAAACGTTCTCGGCCTGTCTCGCGTGCGCGTTGCCTATACTGCAGGTGAAGCCATTGGTCCGGATCTTTTCGCGTTTTACCGCTCGATCGGATTGAACCTGAAGCAGCTCTACGGGCAGACTGAAGCGTTCCTCTACGTTACGTGTCAGCCTGACGGGGAGATCTACTCCGATACTGTGGGGCCGGCGGCGCCGAACGTCGACATTCGCATTGCGGAATCGGGCGAAGTGCAATTCCGCTCACCCGGCATGTTTGTCCGATATTTCAAGGATCAGGCGAAAACCGCGGAGGCTTTGACGCCTGACGGTTACGTCAGGACCGGTGATGCCGGCTTCTTCGACGAGAAGACGGGACATCTGAAGATCATCGATCGCGCAAAGGATGTGGGCCGGCTGGCCGACGGAACGATATTTGCGCCGAAGTATCTTGAGAACAAGTTGAAGTTCTTTCCAAGCATCAAGGAAGCGGTCGCCTTCGGCGATTCCAGGGAGTTCGTTTGCGCCATTCTCAATATCGACTTGACTGCGGTGGGGAGCTGGGCCGAACGCAACAACATCGCCTACGGCTCCTATCAGGAACTGGCGGGACATCCACTGGTCTACGACCTGGTGACGAAAAGCGTTGCCGAAGCGAACCGCTCCCTCGCGGAGGAAAAGGTGATGGCCGGCGCGCAGATTCGGCGCTTTCTGATTCTGCATAAGGAGCTCGACGCCGACGATGGCGAATTGACACGCACGCAGAAAGTTCGCCGCGGATTCATCGCCGAGCGCTATGCGCCATTGGTCACAGCGCTCTACGACGGTTCGCATGAAGCCGACATTTCCACCGAAGTCACTTTTGAGGATGGCCGCAAAGGCGTGATCGCGGCGCGGGTAAAGATCCGCGACGTGCCGGCAATTGGTGCGACGGAGCCCTTGGGGAGGGCCGCATGAGGATGCCGGACACGAGCGAAATCCTGCTTCAGGTCGAGGGGGTATCGCTGGCGTTTGGCGGCGTGAAAGCGCTGAGGGATGTTTCGCTTGACATCAGGAAAGGTGAAATTCGCGCCATCATCGGACCGAACGGCGCCGGAAAGACTTCGATGCTCAACGTCATCAACGGCTTCTATCATCCCAATCGTGGTGCCATCACCTTCAAGGGACGAACCCGCGCCCAGATGCAGCCGTTCGAGGCGTCCCGTGGCGGCATTGCGCGCACCTTTCAAAACGTCGCGCTGTTCAAGGGAATGAGCGCGCTCGACAATATCATGGCTGGGCGCACATTGAAGATGCGGCGGGGCCTTCTGTGGCAGATGCTGCGCTACGGCCCTGCGCTGGCGGAGGAGATCGAGCATCGGCACCGGGTCGAAGAGATCATCGACTTTCTGGAGATCGAACCGATCCGCAAGGTGCCGGTCGCGCGCTTGCCATACGGCCTACAGAAACGCGTCGAACTCGGCCGTGCCCTTGCGATGGAGCCCGATCTCCTTCTGCTTGACGAACCGATGGCAGGCATGAACCTCGAAGAGAAGAAGGACATGTCGCGGTTCATCCTCGACGTGAACGATTATTACGGCACGACGATCGCGCTGATCGAGCATGACATGGCTGTGGTGATGGATCTCTCCCATCGCGTGGTGGTGCTCGATCATGGCGTGAAGATCGCCGACGGAACGCCGGATGAGGTCAAGAAGGATCAGGGCGTCATCGACGCCTATCTCGGCATCGCGCACTAGGGAGCATGGTGTGATCGCATTGGGTCAATTTCTGGAGGTGCTGATCGGCGGATTGATGTCTGGCTTCTTGTATTCGCTGGTCGCGCTCGGCTTCGTGTTGATCTTCAAGGCATCCGGCGTGTTTAATTTTGCCCAAGGCGCAATGGTGTTGCTCGCCGGGCTGGCGCTGGTTCGTTCGCTCGATCTCCTCGTGGCCAACGGCTTCCCGCTTTGGATTGCGATCGTCCTCGGCATCGGCTTTGCCGCCGTGATCATGGCGATAACGGCCTGGCTGATCGAGCGGTTCGTGATTGGACCTCTTGTCAATCAGAATGCTCTCACCCTGTTCATGTCCACCATTGGCGTGACATTCGTCCTCGAGGGTGCGGCGCAGATGATCTTCGGTTCCGATGTTTACCCGTTGCGGCTGTTCCCGACCGACATCTGGCTCCTGTTCGAAAGTCACTTTCCGGGTGGGATTCTGGTCAACCAGCTTGATGTCTGGGGCGGCTTTATCGCCGGCATTCTGGTCGCGGGTCTCGCGATCTTCTTCCAGCAAACCAAGACTGGTCGCGCACTCAGGGCGGTTGCCGACGATCACATGGCAGCGCAGTCGGTCGGGATTCCAATCGGCTGGATCTGGTTTGTGGTCTGGCTTGTTGCCGGTCTCGTTGCGCTCGTTGCGGCGACCGTGTGGGGTACCAAGCTGGGTGTGCAGTTCTCGATCACGTTTCTCGCGCTGAAGGCCCTGCCGGTTCTGATCATTGGGGGCCTTACCTCGGTCCCAGGAGCGATCGTCGGCGGGCTTATTGTAGGTGCAGGCGAGAAGCTCGCCGAGGTGTTCCTGGGGTCGCATATTGGCGGCGGTATCGAATATTGGTTCGCCTATGTGCTGGCGCTGGCGGTGCTGCTCGTGCGGCCGCAGGGGCTGTTCGGCGAGCGCATCATCGAGCGCATCTGAGATGAGGAGTTAGTTGTGCTTTATCGCGAGGCAGGCCAATTCAAGACGACCTACGCGGAGGATATGGCGATCTTTCCGATCCGCCAGGACCGTATGGCGCTCGCGATCTTGCTTGGTATCGCCTTCATTGGCGTGCCACTGCTGGCTGACTTCGACATTTGGCCGTTCGGCAGTGACTATCTGCTTCGCGCCATTCTGCTGCCCTTCCTGATCCTCGCGCTTGCCGCTATCGGCGTAAACATCCTTGTCGGCTATTGCGGCCAGATCTCGCTCGGCAGCGGCGCGTTCATGGCCATCGGCGCTTACTCGGCCTACAAGTTGGGGACCGGCGTTCATATTCCGCTCGCCTGGCTTGGCTTTGCGATTTCGATCCCGCCGTTGCCCGTACTGCTATCTATTTTGCTCGGCGGGCTGGCGGCGGCGGTTGTCGGCATCCTCTTCGGTATTCCCAGTCTGCGGATCAAGGGCCTCTATCTGGCGGTCGCAACACTCGCGGCGCAGTTCTTCTTTGACTGGGTGTTCCTGCGGGTGCCGTGGTTCACCAATTATGCGCCGTCGGGGTCGGTCAGTGCACCGACGCTGGATTTCTTCGGTCTGAACGTAGGCACGCCGATCGAGCGCTATATGCTGTGCCTGATCTTCGTAACGGTGTTCGCGTTTCTGGCGAAGAATCTCGTTCGCGGCAATCTCGGCAGACAATGGATGGCAATCCGCGACATGGACATAGCCGCGGAGCTCATCGGTATCCGGCCACTCTACGCGAAGCTTACAGCTTTCGCGGTCTCTTCATTTGTCATCGGCGTGGCGGGCGCACTTTGGGCGTTCGTCTATCTGGGCTCGTGGGAGCCGCTCGCCTTCTCGATCGAGCGTTCGCTGCAGCTTCTGTTCATGGTGATCATCGGCGGGTTGGGTTCGATCATGGGGTCATTCATCGGTGCGGCCTTTATCCTGATCCTGCCAATCATGCTGAACCTGCTTCCAACCCAGCTCGGTGTGCCGCTGTCGACAGAGACGATTACTCATCTGGAATTCATCATCTTTGGATCGTTGATCTGCTATCTTCTCATCAAGGAGCCACATGGGTTTGCCCGGCTCATATCGATTGGCAAGGAGAAGCTCAGACTGTGGCCGTTTCCCTACTGAAGGGGCAGGCAGTGCGAAGCAAGCCGAAGATCGCAATGCGGAGCGGCGGTCGTTGGCAATAGGAGGAAGCCCGCGAAAACAAGACCCGGTACAGAAAAAACGGGCTGAACGAGGAGGAGAGTTATATGGTACGCAACAAACTATTACTTGCTGCAGCCATACTTTCAGGCGGGGCGTTTGCCTCTCCTGCTGCAGCGCAGAGCGAGCAATTCATCCCGATACTATCCTACCGAACGGGCGCGTACGCCGTGAATGGCGTGCCGTACGCAAATGGCGTGGCCGACTATTACAACCTTGTCAACGAGCGCGACGGCGGCATCAATGGCGTCAAGCTCTTGGTCGAGGAATGCGAAACCGGCTACGCCACCGACAAGGGCGTTGAATGTTACGAGCGTCTCAAAGGGAAGGGTCCAACCGGCGCGGCCTTCGTCAATCCGCTGTCGACTGGCATCACGTTCGCCCTGACCGAGAAAACCACGACTGACAAGATCCCGATTATCACCATGGGCTATGGCCGCGCCGATTCCAAGAACGGCGCCGTGTTCGCCTACAATTTCCCGCTGCTCGGCACGTACTGGTCCGCGGCCGATATCGCGATCCAGCACGTTGCCAAGGAGGTGGGCGGCGTCGACAAGCTGAAGGGCAAGAAGATCTCGCTGCTCTATCACGACAGCCCATACGGCAAGGAGCCGATCCCGATGCTGCAGGTGCTGGCCAAGAAGCACGGCTTTGAGTTCACGCCGATCCCGGTTACGCATCCCGGTGTCGAACAGAAGTCGCAATGGCTGGGGATTCGCCAGAACCGGCCGGACTATGTCTTGGTCTGGGGCTGGGGCGTCATGAATGGGACGGCAGTCAAGGAAGCGGCGGCCGTTGCCTATCCGCGCGACAAGATGATCGGTGTTTGGTGGTCGGGCGCAGAGCCGGATGTGCAGCCGGCAGGCGATCAAGCCGTCGGCTACAAGGCGCTGATGCTTCAGCATGGTGCGGGCAAATTCCCTGTGCATGCCGAGATCGAGAAGCACGTCTATGCAAAGGGCAAGGGCGCGTCGGAGCCCGGCAAGGTCGGCGAGGTTCTCTACAACCGCGGCATGGTGAACGCCATGCTCGGGGTGGAGGGGATCCGCAAGGCGCAGGAAAAGTTCGGCAAGAAGCCGCTGACGGGCGAGCAGGTCCGTTGGGGTCTTGAGAACCTCAATCTCTCTGAAGCTCGTCTCAAGGAACTCGGCTTCGAGGGCATGTTGAAGCCGATCAAGATTTCCTGCTCTGATCACGAGGGCGCGCGGGACGGGCGCGTACAGCAGTGGGACGGCAAGGGTTGGAAGATCATCTCCGATCTGGTACACGGCCAACCAATCCGAGACCGAACCGCTCGTTGACGAAATTTCCGCAAAGTATGCCGCGGACAAGAAGATTCAGCCTCGCGACTGCTCGAAAGAGAGCTGAAAACATCTCCGAGATCCGGGAGGAGCGTTCGCTTCCTCCCGGATATTCCGGAAGCCCGCAACAGTTCGGAGGGAGCAGCGTGTCAACCCCCAAGGCCGCCACGACGACAGAAGCGGCGGCGCCGTTCCTGTCGGTCAACAATATCGAGGTCGTGTACGATCACGTCATCCTGGTATTGAAGGGCGTATCGCTGGATGTGCCGCGGGGCGGAATCGTCGCACTTCTCGGCGCCAATGGTGCGGGCAAGACAACGACTCTGAAGGCGATTTCCAATCTGCTACATTCAGAGCGCGGCGAGGTCACCAAGGGCTCAATCCTGTTTGACGGTGTCGAAGTGCAGTCGCTGTCGCCAAACGATCTAGTGCGGCGAGGCTGTATTCAGGTGATGGAGGGGCGGCGCTGCTTCGCCCACCTCACCGTCGAAGAAAATCTCCTGACCGGCGCATTCACGCGCGTGGACGGTAAGTCCGCGATCGCAGAGGATCTCGAGCGGGTCTATGCCTTTTTTCCCCGTCTCAGGGAGCGACGCGGTTCCACCGCGGGCTATACGTCGGGTGGCGAACAGCAGATGTGCGCAATCGGCCGTGCGCTGATGTCGCGCCCGAAGATGATCCTGCTCGACGAGCCATCGATGGGCCTCGCTCCGCAGATCGTCGAAGAGATCTTCGAGATCGTCAAGGATCTCAATGTCCGGGAAAATGTTACGTTCCTGCTCGCCGAGCAGAACACCAATATGGCGCTCAAATACGCCAGACACGGATACATCCTCGAAAATGGGCGCGTAGTGATGGACGGCGAGGCGCGGGCGCTCGCCGCAAATGAGGATGTCAAGGAATTCTATCTTGGCATCGCCGGGGACAAGCGCAAATCATTCCGCGATGTGAAGCACTACAAGCGACGCAAGCGCTGGCTCGCTTAGGTGATCCCTGTCGACATTGCATCGGATTTGGAGCTTTCGCCTCGCCAAGCTGCACATTCATTGTTTACGATCGCGTCGGTCGCGATCCGATGAACTTGGGCATGGGAAAATCGCCATGGGGATAAAAAGCCATACTGCTGCGCCCACGGCAGCCCTTGCTCTCGGAATCTTCTTCACTGCGCCGGGTTCCGTTGCCATCAATGCGACCGTCGCCACGGTCGCGTCGCTCGTGGCTGCCGCCATCGGCAATCTCAGCTTCATGTCGCCTGCAATGGGTGAGCCGGCCACACTAACGAAAAACCAATCGGATGCGCTCAATACATACAATAATGCCCGGAGCAACTTCGAGTCGATCCTGGGCCAGCGGCGCGCGCAGATCAATTCGAACCAGCGACTACCGAACTTGCCAGGACAAGCACTCTACCTTGCACGCAACAACATGATCAGCGCGTACAAGGATCTCACCGACGCTCTTCCGTCCAAGATAGGCGGGCCCAACAAATACGGAATCCCACCGGCGTATTTTAGTGCCGACAATGAGCCGCTGCTCGACGAGTACAGGAGACTTTTCGACCTGATGCAAGCGCCGCCCGCCAACGCGCAAAACTCAGAGACTCCCTTCAAGGACGTTGTCGATCTGGGCACGGCCATTGCGCGAGCCAAGGGCCTTGATGCGGCCAATGCCGAAGCAGCAGGCCGTATCAGCCTGGGCCTGTTCTTTGCCGAGACAAATGGCAATCAGAACATCGGGAATGCGCGCTCGAACAAATATAAGGGCAGCTTGCAAACAGGCGTACCCGAAGATCAAAATGGACGGAAGAAATGGGCGGCGATAAAAAAATCGATAGCAGCCTTTGATCCTGCAATGAGCCTTCGCGACGACAAGGAAGAGGCCCGGGTTGGCAATCTGGATCATCGGTTCAACCACTGGACCGCCGTGCGGGATGCTCTGATGAACGCACACGCGGATATTTTTCCCGCAAGTCCCGGCGATCGTGAAAACACTGCCGAATCCGATCGATCAAATGAAGCTCTTTGAACTCATCCAGATTATTCCCAGCCCGACCAGGTCCGCGCTCGGGTCACGCAACCTGGTCGACTATAGAATTTCCGACCCGAAGATCATGGCATACCTGCGAAACAACAGCATTTTCACGTTTGGACGAGCCGACAGAGCCAAAACATCTGCAACCTTCCGCGAAATTCTTGATGCGATGTGGCTCTTCAACGACAAGTTTGAACGAGCGCTTTCCAAGTTCGACGAGATCAAGGCGCGGTCAAAAGGTTGAAGTCGGCAGGTCGGAATCGGATGCGAGGAGGGGCCACCATCCCGCCATCAGAGCGGACCGAGCATGGCCCATCGGGGTTCGCAAAATTCCTTCACGGCCGCCGTAACACCGCTGCTGATGATATCCCGGCGCTCAGGCGAACTCATCTTGAGTTCTTCGTCCCGGTTGATGATCGAGCCCGCTTCCAGCAGGACGGCAGCCATCCGGGTCTTTCTCAGCACGATGAGCTCATCGTAGCGATAGACGCCGGTTTCCTTGTTCAGTAACGGACGCTGATGCCGCCCCATGATCGCCTGGGAATATTGCCTGGCATAATCAAGGCCCTGGGCCTTCATCTCCTTGCCGATCAGTTCGGCGAACGAAAGGCTCGTCTTGAAGTCCGGATTGTTGCGGGAGACGAAGACGGAATATCCGCTGAAGCGGTCGCTGAAATGGCTTTTCTTTCCCTCGAACTCCCAGTCCTCGAGGAATTTGTTGGGCACGGAATCATGGTGGATCGACAGAAAGAGATCCGCGCGCAGATTGTTGGCGGCGGCCACGCGTTTGAAGAGGCTGTGCCTCGCCTTGCCCTCGGTCAGGAGCAACTTGGTTTCAGTAAAGCCCTCGGCCTTCAACTTCTCCTCGATCCGCTTCGCAAGGCGCAGATTGAAGACAAACTCGGAGACGTTGCGGGCGCTGATCGCGCCTTCTGATTCGGCGGTATGTCCCACATCCAGAACGATCCGAAACTTGGAGGGATCGCACAGGGGTGTGGCCGGTTTGAAAGCTGCAGAGGGCAAGGCGACCGGCCCCAGGGCGGCAAGCTTCACGGTGCGGCGCTTTGACGAGGTGGCTCGCTTCGCCAAAGCGGCTGGCTTGCGCGAAGTGACGTGCTTTGACGGCTTGCCTTGTTTTGGCGATTTGGCCTGTTTTGACGAGCCTTTGAAGACGTCCGACAGCCAGCCCGCGTCGCTGACCTCGATCGGCAGAAGCATCATTGCGGCCATTGCGGCAATGATGATGCGGCCGCGGCGCCAAAATCGCGAAGCGCCGGGAACATAAATGAACGCGCGGCGCTTCATGCTCGCCCAGCGACCGAACCCGAAAGCGCGCTAGTGCGAATGTGGCTTGCGTTGATTTCGACGAACGAAGTCCTGGCACAGCCGATGGAAAACATATCGTACCCCACCTACCGAATTCGACACGCAAGGGTCGCAATCCAATGAAGGCGGATACAAGTCGGATGAGAGCGATTACGGCATCCAATCGCTGGATTTCATGTCAGTGTTGTCATTGAGCCACATGGCTATGCACTGAAACAGGCTTTCGGCCATTTCTTGGAAACCGTCAAAAGCGATTGTTGGTCCCACTTCGGGGGCGTTGCTTTTTCGGCTTTAGCGATGCCGCCGGCGCCCGTGCGTTGGCATCGAGCGATGTTGATGATGCCACTGGCGTCTCGCCCTTGGCCCCTTCGCGTCCGATTTCGCGTCGGGGCCAGGCAAAATCGTCGGCTCGACCGGCTGGCGCCGACAAGGGCTCCCCTGTGATCAGAACCCGCGCCGCTTGCGCATCCATCGTCACAGGCCGTGCCCCCGGATCGCCGAGCAATTGATTCGTGCCGACAGAGGAGGGCGTCAAGGGAACGATCGGCCCGGCCAGCGGACGCGGCGCCGGCTGATCCGGCCGCGCACTGGCGTCGGGCGTAGCCGGCTCGGTGGGCAGCACAATCGGCGCGGAACGCGCAGCCAACAGGCGGTTGATTTCGCGCTCGGCATAATGCGCGAGCTTCAGCGCGCCGGCCTTGGTGAAGTACACACCATCGGAAGAGCGCAGCCGGCGGGTCTGCCCCTCGAAATCGGGGCCGTGCTGCAAGAAGCGGCCGGTTTCATCGACAAATCCGTCCCAGACATCGACATAGGTGACGCCGGCCTTGCCGGCCGCATCGCGATAGAGCGTATTCAGAAACGCGGTGTCGGCGGTCGACTTGGCGCCACGTACCACTGGCAGACCCACCCAAAGCACAGGCACACCCTTGGACTTGAGTACGCCGATCATCTCCTCGATCTTTTGCATGTAGAGTTCGACCCAGCGCTTCTCGCGAAACTCGTAGATGCCGTCCGGCGAACGCGTGCTCTTCTCACTTTTTTCGGCGGCATCGTCTGGCGACAATTCGGGATCCGGCACCTTGGCTGCGTCATCTGATTTCGCCGCGGGTTTTGCGCTCGTGGGCTTGCCCTCAGGTTTGGCCTTGGCGTCCTTCTTGTCGCCCGATTTATTGTCGGATTTTTCGGCTGCCGGCTCGCGGATTGCAGCGCGGTCATGAAGCCCGAGCAAGACGACAATGGCATCCGCTTTTTCGGCGGCAAGAATACCTTTGGCGGCGGCGGCCCAATCGGCTGGATCGCCCTTCGGCTGATATTTGATCAGGCCGGAAACTGTCTTGTGTTTGCGGATCACACCCACCTCAGGCTGGTCGTCATAGACGTTCTCGAGTCCATAGGCGAGCCAGTCTGCCATGGCGTCACCGAGCACAAGTATGTGGCGCTCCGATACAGTGTTGCGTTTCTCGGGCGGTGGCGCCTTTGAAAAATCCTCGCGCGGCGCCGGAGGCGCTTGCCGCCCATTCCAACGAGGCTGCGGCGCGTGCTCCTGGTACGGCGCAAACGTGTCGTTACCATACCAGCCGCCACCGCGTTCGTTACCAAACCAGCCGCCGCCGCGTTGCTGTTGTGGCCCCTGCTGATATCCGCCGAAATTAAAGAACTGTGCAGAGGTGGGGCCGGCCAAGCCGAGCAACATTCCCACCGCGATGGCCAGCGCAATCAGCCAACCACGCTCGGTAAAGATGCATTGCCTTTTTGGTTCCCTTGGCATGCTTCTGGACCGCACACACGCAGAACCTGCATTCGCCAGACTAGCACAAAGGCCCTGTGGCAGGTCTCAGTTTACCGTGAAGCGCGTCATCACGGTGCGGAACACGCGGCCCATGTGCGTGGGGCGCACGTAGCCTCACTGCGGAGGCCGCAGCTCGATGCCGTAACGCGCATAGATCCGCGCGATGGTGCCGTCGGCCAGCAGCGCCTCGATCGCCGCATCGACACGCTGTTGCAGCTTGTCGTCGGGGTGGAGCAGCCCCGCCGCAATATTCCAGTTCAAATCAGAATCGTTGTCGAACGCTGGAATCAGGCGCAACGGTTTGTCGGCATGCTGCAGGTTGAACCAGCCGACCGTCATCGGCGTGACGGCGGCCGCCTCGATCTCGTGATTGGCCAATGCTGCGACAATATCGTCCTCGTATACGAACGGAGAGGTGGCGATGCCGCCCTTGGCGAGCGTCATGGAGACCTGGCGTTCGGTCAGGGTTTACAAGACCGAAACGGGTGCGGATCCCGTGAAACTACGCTAAACTGCAGCAAAGCCCGTGTAGGCCGGGAAGGAATTGGACGTGGTGCTGCGAATGCTCCACGCGCGCGGAGGGTAGGCCGACAGCCGATGGTGCGATGCATCAATCGTGGTATCGGTTATGTCGCTGTCAGCATCGATGTCGCCCACAAAGGGAACACGATCGTGTCGGACAGTTGTTCAGGAAGCGGCTGCTGAGATGCGAGCCGACCGCGGCCTGGAAGCCGTTGGCTTGCGCTCCGGATGGAGCCTGAGCGGGATGGGGCGTCTCATGAAAACGGAAATCGGAATTGTCCGGCGCGTGGCACAAAATGATCGCCTCGGGAGACGATCAGGTACGCGGGCCGGGCGGTGCAGTGACCAGCGCAACAACAAGACAAAGGGGAGGAAGTGCGGATGAAGAAGCATTTAGGTTATTTTTCTCTACCCGTTGCAGTTGCGATCGGTGCGACGCTTGCCGCATCGTCAGCCTTTGCACAAACGGTTGATACCGCGCGGATCGAGGCCGCCGGCCAGAATGACTGGCTGACCTATCACGGGTCGTACAAGTCGCATCACTACAGCCCGCTCGCTCAGATCAACACCAGCAACGTCGGAAACTTGGGTGTCGCCTGGATGCATATTCCGGGAAGATCCACCCGCGGCGTGCAGTCGATGCCGCTCGTGGCTGATGGCGTGCTTTACTACACCGGCTCCTACAGTCGAACCTTCGCGCTGAACGGCGCCACCGGCGAGCTGATCTGGCACTATTTCCCGGAACTGGACGAGGCGTTGGTCAAGCGGCAGACGCACTCGCCTTACAATCGCGGTGTCGCCCTCGGAGAGGGCAAAGTCTACGTCGGCACAGTGGACGGTCGGCTCATCGCGCTGGACGCGAAGACCGGCAGGGTGGCGTGGGACACTAAGCTGATCGATTCCCAGAAGCTGACGGTCGGCTTCACTGGTGCGCCCCTCTATGCCAAGGGCTTGGTGATCATCGGCGCGCAGGGCGGTGAGTGGCCCGGCCGCGGCCCGATCTTCGCCATCGATGCCGCCACGGGGAAAAAGAAATGGGAGTTCCTGACGGTTGCTGGCACCGAGGAAGCCATGAAGACCTGGGGCGGTGACTCCTGGCGCACCGGCGGAGGCGGCGGCTGGATGCCCGGCACCTACGATTCCGAGACCAACACGATTCTATGGGGCACTGCCAACCCGGCGCCGCTCTACGATTGGTCGGGAGCGGACTATAAGACGCAAGGCGCGCGTCCCGGCGACAATCTCTACACGAGCTCAGTGATCGGTCTCGACATCGATACCGGCAAATTGAAATTCTACCATCAGGAGCTGCCGCACGACGCCTGGGACTTTGACAGCTCCGTCGGCGAGTTCGTGATGCTGGAGCGCGACGGCCAGAAGCTCATCGTCCATCCGAACAAGGGCGGCTTCATCTTTGTTTACGACCGCAATCTTGCCGTGAAGAACGTCTGGCGGCTCGTTCAGAACATCAATTTTGTCAAGGACATCGATCCCAAGACGGGCGCGCTGATCGGACGTCGCGACTTCACTGCGGGGAAGGTCACGGACCCGCCGCTCTGCCCATTCATTGGTGGCGGCATTAGCTGGAATGCCGGGTCGTACAGTCCGAAAACGGGCCTCTACTACAAGATCGGCCAGGAATGGTGCATGACGCTCGACGTCCAAAAGACGACGCCGGTGACGACTCCACAGGCACAGCTTAACATCGGCGCCGATTTCAAGATGGCGCCTCCTCCGGGCGGCGAGATCTATGGTCATCTCGACGCGCGCGACCCCGTGACCGGCGTGAAGAAATGGGAGGTTCGCTACCCCGAGCCGCCGCTTGGCAGTGTGCTATCGACCGCAGGCAATCTCGTGTTCGTGCCTGATTCGCGCGGCACCATTCACGCCTACGATGCCGAAACAGGGACCGAGCTGTGGAATCACAACAACGGCACCGGCCATCAGGGTGGCATCGTCAGCTACTCTGTCGGCGGCAAGCAATACATTGCCGTGACAGCGGGCTTCGGCGGCATGTTGGCAGACGAGTATGGGCCAAACTTCGGCGGCATCTACAAGAGCATGCCGCGCGACGACGGCATGCTCGTCGTCTTCAGCCTCAAATAGGCGATCGCAAACGATCTGCCGGGGGGCGGGCGCAAGCCTGCTCCCCGTGCGTTGAAGCGGCTGGGTGGCTTTCAGGGAAATGGAGCCGGACGTTTTGAAATTGCACTTGAAGAACATCGCACTGCTATCGGCGGTGCTGGGCGCGTCATTGGCGTGTGCCGGGTCGGTCCGGACGCAGCCTGCGAGCCCTGCGCCCGACAACGGGACGTTCGACGTCGAGCAGTTGTTCGCAGGGACCTGCGGCTTTTGTCACTCCAGTGGCGGCCGAGCTGCCGGCAAGGGGCCACAACTGATGAATTCACCACGAGACGACGATTTTTTGCGTGACCGCATAAAGAACGGCAAGGAAGGCGCGATGCCTGGATTCGCTGGGGCCTTCACCGACGAACAGATTGACCAGATGGTCAAGTACATCCGGGCCTTGAAGCCGCGCGAGGGCTGAGCTGCCGAGACCCGCTCCATCCACACGGGGACACGGAATGAAGACAATTCTCCCGTTCATGGTCGGCGCCGTCATCGGGCTGATCGGCTCGGCTCAGGCGCGACCCCTCGACGCCATCCGCTCGACCGGCGTGCTCGGATTATGTGCTCATCCCAACTCGCTTCCATTCGCGAACAAGGCCGGCGATCCGCCAGGATTTCAGGTCGAATTGGGACAGGCTCTGGCACGTGAGCTCGGCGTCTCGCTGGAGCTCGACTGGATTATCACCCGGTACCAGATGCGCAGCGCCGGTTGCGACATCCTTCTGGATGTGATTGCCGATCGCGAGGCGCAAGGCGAGACCAACTTGAGGGTTTCAAAACCCTATTATCGCACTGGCGTTGTCCTGGCCGTGCCGCAGGCCAGCAAGCTCACGTCGTTCAAGAGTCTCGACGGGCAGACGAAGGTCGGAGTCCTGGTCGGATCCTTCGCAGCAATGATCATCAGTCAGCGGCGCGTACCGACATCGACCTTCGGGTTTGAGGTCGACAGCCTTGAGGCCGTGGCCAACCATGAGATCGACGCGGCGGCGGTCACGCCGACGGCGGCGAGCTATTTCAATCTGACGCATCCGGACAAGGCGCTCCGTATCTTGGATCGCGACGAGAGCGAGGCGAACCTGAACTGGGATGTCGCAGTTGGCATGGTCCGCCCCGATGACAATCTGCGCGAAGCCATCGACGCGGCGGTCGAGCGGTTGCGGGCCGACGGCACAATCGATCGAATCTACAAGCGCTACGGGGTTGTGCTGCAAACACCGAAGTAATTGCGCGTCGTGCCGCGTTGTCGTCGCGCCCCTTGCAAGGGGATATTCTGGTGTCAGAGCCTCATAGGGTCAGGAGTTCACGTGGTCACGTGCGGCTAAGGGGGTACTTATTCGTCTGAATACCAAGCTCCGAGCAGAAATCTGCGCCTCGGCTTGGAGCCCTGATTTCGGGCGTCGGTCAGATCGACGGCATAGCGCTTCATCAAAAGCTTGATTGCCACCGCAATGATGACGAAAGGCGTTACGTAGATCGCGAATATCTCAAAGGCTTTCATGGCAACTCCTCCGCGATTTCGTGCTGGGACACTACCACAATCCTTGAGACGCGGAGGAGGGCGTCGGGCAGATCGAGTTCCGCTAGGTGACGTGCACTCCTATTTCACAATCACGACCGGAACCAAGGCGGCCGTGATGACGCGGGATATCAGGGAAGATACAAGCGGCAAGCCTATGGCGCGTAACCAACGCCGCACGTATTGCGGTTGCGGATCCGCCAGGACGATAACGTCGCATTTGTCTTCGGCCGCGCAACGGAGAATTATCGGCAGCGGATCGCCAATTTTGACCTTCGACAGGCAAACCACGCCCACCTTGCCCAACCGTTTGCTCACAGCATTGACGATGGGCAGCCCGACATCGTTGATCAGACGGTCCTCGATTTCTTCCTTCTTGAAACTCTGATAGCCGCGCAGGCGCCCCTCATAGTGTCGATCCTGCACGTTCAGAATGATGGCCTCCACATTGTCCTTGCCTTCGGCTATGGCGGCCACGAAATCGACAATGCGATTGGTGCGTTCGCTGCCATCCACGACGGCGAGAAAGCGCATGCCTCTTGTTGCCGAACTGGCGACCTCATGCCCGATGCCGCCGGGTGCAGTTGTCGTAGCCTGGTTTGTCATGCACATCTCCGTCTGGATTCACGGGAGCAACTGAAACGCCGCAGCGGCGACGAGGGTTGGAGCGAGTGCAGCCAAGACAAGGCCGCCTGCGCTGATCGTTCCGTCTTCGAAGCTGTTCTTCAGGATTGCGAATCCCGCCGGATTCGGTGCGTTTGCAATTACGGTGAGCCCACCGCCCGTCACCGCTCCCGCGACCAGGGAGTATTTGAATTCGTCGGAAACGCCGTCGACGAGCGAACCAAGATATGTCAGGGCTGCGTTGTCAGTTACTGCAGTCAACAGGGTGGCGCCGGTGAACAGCATGGTGGGCCCCATGCCACTGAGAAGCGGTTGCAGCCACCATTTCTGCTGGCCGCCGATCACCACCAAGCCGGCCAGGAAAAACGCAACTAGCAGACCTTCCCGCAGGATGAGCGGCGACTGATAGCGCTTGTACGCCTCGGCAAAGCCGAGAAAGAACATGAAGAGCGCGAGAAAAACGATCGGATGATGATTGAAGGCGACCACCGCGCCGAGAAAGCCGAGATGAACTCCGGAACTCCAGGCTGGGACATCCAGCTTTGCCGGCGACACTGCGAGCTTCCGCAGATAGTCTCGGAACAGAAATGTGACTCCTGCAGCATTGACTGCCACGGCGAGTGCCGCCTTCCATCCGAATGTTCGCAACATGAACGGAAGGTCAAAGCCCCACTGCTCTGCAACCATGAGCACGGGAGGAGCGGCGTAGGGCGTCAGCGTACCGCCGATGGACACATTGACAAACAAGACACCGATCGTGGCGTACATGAACCTTCTCGGTGCTCCGCCAGCAAAATACTGGTCGCGGAGCAGCAGCGCCGTCAGCGTCATTGCAGCGGGTTCCGTGATGAAGGAGCCGAGCAATGGACCTACCGAGAGCAGCGAGAGGTAGTAGGCGGTGGGTTGCGACAGGGGGATCAGGTGCGAGACGAGGCGAAGCAGCGCCGCCGCCATCTGGATGACCGGTCGGCTCGCGGCAATGACCATAACCACGAAGACAAACGCCGGCTCTGTAAAATTGCGGCTTTCAAGATAGGCGAGCGCGCCGGTGCTGCCTATCTTCACGACCATGAAGGCAATCAGAACCGCCGCCCAGAACCCGAACACCACCTCGACTTCTGCGAGCAGATGCCAAAGCCCGGCATGGCGCGGTTGAATATGCGCCATGCGTTCGAACGACCGCGTCGAGAATGTATGCAGCACAGCTATCGCAAAGATTGCCGCGGCCGCCGCCGCGACTTCGAAGGGCGTTTCGTTCGGCACCGAATCTCGCCTTTTGTGCGCATTACGCTCGGGCTAGACTGACGACGACGCTGCCTCCGAACAATTCGGTGCGAAACCGTCGGGGCTTTTGCGGTGTGGTCGTTCCCAGAGTAAAACTACCTAATCGCGGACGTCGTGCGTCCCGGAGTATTGTGATCATGCGGCAACCGAGTTTCGAAAACATGAGCTCGGGCAGGCCGCTGGTGCTTCGGATGTCGCGCTGGTATCTTGCGATCGGCTTGGGCTATCTTGTCAGTTACGTGCTGCTCGACTGGATCAGCTACGTCCATCCGTTCGCCACGTTCGGCATCACACCCTGGAATCCGCAAACCGGCCTCAGCTTCGCATTGATCCTGCTGTTCGGCGGCGCGTACATGCCTTGGCTGTTTGCGGCGCCGCTGATCGCCGATCTGATTGTTCGCGACCTGCCTCTTCCGCCCGGCGTCGAGTTGCTTGTCGTGGCGATTACCGGCCTCGGATATGGTTCGGCTGCGCTTCTGCTGCTGCACCGTCGCTTCGGCTTCGATCGTTCATTGTCGTCCCGCAGCTCCCTGCTGTGGCTCGTAACGATAGCTGTCGCCAGCATTGCGCTCGTGTCGATTGGACACGCGCTTGTTCTTGTGCTGCATGGGATCATTGCATCACATGATTTCGCACAGGTATCGCTGCGAGGTTTCATCGGCGACTTGATCGGCGTGATCGTCTTCACGCCGTTTGCTCTTATCGTGTTCACGCGGCGGAGCTTTCCGGTGGTCTCGTGGGAAGCCGCGGCCATTCTTATCCTGGTTCTTGTCGGACTCTGGGGCGTATTCGGCGTCACCGAGGCGCTCCGCTTCCAGCTATTCTATGTGTTTTTCGTTCCGGTCGTCTGGATCGCAGTGCGGTTCGGTCTGGAAGGCGTGACGCTTGGCCTCGCCGTCATTCAGATTGGATTGATCGCTGCGATCGAGCTGTCACATGAAAGTGCGACTGATGTCGTTGCCTATCAGGCGCTGATGACTGTTCTATCGGCGACCGGCCTTGCCATTGGAGTACTGGTTTCGGAGCAGCGGCGCACACAACATCAGCTCCGAATACACCAGGACGCCCTTCATCGAGCATGGCGGCTCGCAACCATGGGAGAGTTTGCTGCCGCGGTCGCGCACGAGATCAACCAGCCGCTCACCGCGATCGGCAACTATGCCCGGCTTGCCAAGCGGGCCGTCGAGAAAACGCCTCCTGATACTGCAGCCGCCGCAACAGCATCAGCGGAGGCGATCGTGCAAGTCGATCGAGCGGGAGCCGTAGTGAATCGCTTGCGCGATTTCATCCGGCTTGGAAGGATCGAGACGAGCCCCGTTAGTGTCACAACGCTCGTAGCGGAGGCAGTCGCGGTGTTCGGGCCCGAGCTGGAGCGGCGGGGCATCGGGTGTCAAACGTCCGTTGGACGGGATGTTCCGCCGGTGCTCGCGGATGGCTTGCAGATTGAGCAGGTCATTCTAAACCTTGTCCGCAATGCCGCCGAAGCGTTGGCCGGCGCGGGCCGGTATGATGGCAAGATCGTTATCGAGGGTCTGACAGGACCGAATGGAAAGGTCACGATCCGCGTGAGTGACAATGGTCCAGGGATTGATCCCGATCTCGGGGACGACGCAATCGCTGCATTTGCCACGACGAAGCCAGATGGGCTGGGACTAGGTCTCTCGCTTTCACGATCGGTCGTCGAAGCTCATGGCGGGGAGCTTCGAATTGAAAGCACAAAGCACGGCACTACAGCATCGTTTACGCTGCCAGCCGTGCACAGTTCGGACTCGGGTGCATGACAATAGCTCTGATCGACGACGACGACGCAATTTTGCGCTCTTTGAGCATGCTCCTTGAGGGGCGGGGGATACCGGTGCGAGCGTATTCGTCAGCAGAGAGCTTTCTGAATGCCCTGGCCGCTGAAGTGCCCCAATGCGTCGTTTCGGACATTCGCATGCCGGGGATGTCAGGTATCGAGCTGCAACAGAAGCTGAAGGATGAAGGAGCGATACCGGTCATTTTCATTACAGGGCACGGCGATGTCACGATGGCTGTGCAGGCGATCAAGCAAGGCGCTTTCGATTTCATCGAGAAGCCGTTGGACGACGAGCGGCTGATTGCCAGCATCTCGCAGGCGATCGAAAGCGGAAACCGCCTTAGAAGCGAGCACAAAGAACGTGCGGCCCTTCAAGCGCGTGTGGCCGAGCTTTCGCCGCGCCAGGTTGAAGTCATGCAACTTGTGGCGGAGGGTTTGTCAAATAAGGAGATCGCGCACAAGCTGGGGATCAGCACTCGGACTGTCGAGAATTATCGTGCCTGGGTAATGGAAAAGATGGGCGCCAACAGCCTCGCCGATCTTGTTCGAAAGGTAATTACCCTGAAATCCCGCGCCTGAATGCTGATTACACGTATGGAGGGGGAACATAGGCGCCAATAGCTCCGCTATCCGCGGATCGCTGCATTGGCCTTCTCGGCGGCGTTAGTCATCGCGATCTTTGCCGGTCTCGCTCCGGTGACCACTTCATTCACGCCGATCATGAATGCGTCCAGGATGGGTCTCGAGAGCGGATGGAAAAGAATCGCCTTTGCGCGGTCAACATCGGCATTCTGCAAGTTGGTCAGCGCCGCCTCCGCTGCTTGTGCGCCGAACGCCTTCTTGAAGTCCTCGCCCGACCAAGCCGACACGCGTGTCGTCGCCAGCCCGGCTGCGGCAGTCCGCAGCGAGGTGGGCTTGCTTGTCGCCCACATCAGAAACAAGAACGCCGCCCGCTTGTTTCGGGAATGGGAATTGATGCAGGCCTGCCAGTGCGACATGAAGGGCACGGACGTGCGACCGGCGACATGTGGAAAGGCGGCGAACACAGTCCGCCCGGCAACTTGGCTTTTGGCTGGATTGGAGATGTCGGTGGCGAAGTTGCTGCTGTCGATCGCGATCGCCGTCTTGCGCTGCAGGAAATCGTCCAGCACGTGGTACCATTCATAGCCGCTCACACCGCTAGGTCCGGCTTGACTGAGCAATCGACCGTACATCTCGACGGCCGCGATGGCCTCCGGGCTCGCGAAAGCGGCCTTGTTGTCCTTGACCATGTCCCCGCCGTAGGAGAACACGAAGCTCATGGCCGGCACGGACGAATTGCCGCCGGCCTGCGCTCGCATGGCGATCCCGGACATCTCATTGGTCTTGGCCGCGTTGGCGGTGGCGAGCAGCTCGTCGAAAGTCTGGGGGACGCGCAGATCCCTGGCTGCCAGCGCGTCGCGGTTGATGAACAAGGTCACGGCCTCGGAAGTGATTGGGCAGGCGTAGCGTTCGCCGTCCCGCCACAACGGAAAGGTTCGAGCTGTTTTGAGAAGATCGTTCTCGTCATACCAGCCGAGATCGGTCAGCGACCTGTCGGAGTAATAGGCGTTCAGCGGCTCGAGCCATCCTTTTGAGATGCCCTGGCCATAGGCCGTAAACATGAAGACGTCGGGTGTGCTGCTGCCGCGGGCGAGCTGGATCGGCAGCGCGCCCATGTACGCGGTCTCCAATCGGAAGTCGGTAACGACGCTGATACCGGTGAGCTTGGTGAAATCCCACAAAAGCGGAGTGATCGCGTTCGACCAGGGATGGATCGCGCCTGCGAGCGTGATCGTCTGCCCGGCAAATTGTTTCCAATCTATCGCAGCGTGCGCATAGACACCGGCGACATCCTCTGCGAAACCCCACCGCGGCAGGATGGCGAGGGCCGGCAGGGCGACGCCCGCTGCGCCCAATCCCTTGACGAAGCCGCGCCGGCTGGCCGACCCCGGACGGCTCGGAAGCCTTTCACCCTGCACCATTTCATTTGGAGCCATGTGGTTGCTCCTGGCGGGGGTGGCCTTCACAACAGGCGAGCGACCCCACCCGTGACGTTCTGGCCCCTTGCGAGGGGACTGACGGGCTTCTAAGCCGGTGCAATCTGCAGGGTTGGAGCGTGCCGGTTCCTATCTAAACTACGCAGACCGCGGCTGTATTTTTACTATACTGGCAATACTCTTCGTCGGCATCAGAAAAGAGCTGCTCACGCGAGCATCGAAGACTTAAGGCTAATGTCAGTCCCTCTGACCCGGTCCTTTCGGTGGTTTGCTCGTCCGCTGACGCTAGTCGTCGCGGTGGTTCTGGCTGTCGTGGTCTCGACCGGGTTTCTCGGCCTTCGATATTGGCAGGAGCGACAAGCGGCGAGTCTTGCACACGAGCGCAGCCGTCAGGTACTCGACACGCTGGATCGGCTGCGGGCGGTCATCGCCGACGTCGAGGCCCAAAGACGCGAGTATCTGCTGACTCTCGACCCCTCATATCTCAAGGCTTACGGCGTCTCCGACGAAAGCGTACGGCGAGAGGCGCAGGCGCTCCAGGCTCTGGTCGCGAACGATCCGTTGCAGAACCATCGTGCCGGACATCTGGCGCTGACAGTTGCAGCAAAGCTGCGTGAGATCGATGACATCGTCAAGACGGCCAGCACCTCCGGGCTGGCGGCGCTGACCATGATCCGCAGCCTGGACGAGATAAGGTCGCAAATCGACCAGATGGTGGACCACGAGCGTTTGCTGCTCGTGGATCAGGAGAAGCGCGCCGAGGCACTCGAACAACGCAAAGCCAGGCTGATCGCGACCGCCATCGTCGTTGTCGCAGTCCTGGCGGTGGTGGCATTGGCGCTTGCACGGCTCGAAGCGATAAGGCGGCGTAAGGCGATCGCGGAGAACATCGCGCTCCACGGCGATCTCCTGGCGCGCGACAAGATGATCCGGCGCCTGGTCGACGCCAACATCGTTGGCATCATCATTTGGGATCTCGAAGGTCGCATTCTCGAGGCCAACGACGCGTTTCTCCGTATGTTGGGTTACAACCGGGAGGATCTTGTCTCCGGTCGCCTGAGCCGGACCGACCTGACGCCGGCGGAATGGCACGACCGCGACGCACGCACGGTGGCGGACCTGAAGCGGATGAGGACCGTCCAGCCGTTCGAGAAGGAGTATTTTCGGAAGGACGGCAGTCGTGTGCCCGTGCTGCTCGGCGGGGTGATGTTCGAACAAAGCTCAGATCAAGGTGTTAGTTTCGTCCTCGATTTGACCGAGCGCAAGCGGGCGGAAGAGGCGCTGCGGCAGAGCGAGGAACGCTTTCGCACCCTCGTGCAGTTCTCCTTCGACGTGTACTGGGAGACTGATGCGCAACATCGCTTCACGCACCAGGAGTTCGCAGAGACCCTTGCCGACGCGCCGGCGCCGGGCGCCGAGATCGGCAAGACCCGTTGGGAGGTGCCTTACCTGGAGCCGGATGAAGAGGCCTGGCGCAAGCACCGGGAAACGCTCGATGCCCACCTGCCGTTTCGCGATTTTGAGCTTGCGCGAGCTGGCCCCGACGGCAGCAAGCGTTACGTGTCCGTCTCCGGGCTGCCGGTGTTTGACAAGACGGAGCGCTTCGTCGGCTACCGCGGCGTCGGGCGGCACATCACCGAACGCAGGCGGGCCGAAGAATCCTTGCGCGCCATGCAGGCGGAGCTCGCGCACGCCAATCGCGTCACCACGATGGGTCAATTGACGGCCTCGATCGCCCATGAGGTCAACCAGCCGATCGCGGCAACGGTTACCAATGCCGGGGCTGCCCTGCGCTGGCTCAGCGCTCAACCGCCCAATCTCGGTGAGGTTCGGGATTCGCTTCGCCGTATCGTCGAGGACGGCAAGCGCGCCGGCAACGTCATCAACGGGATCCGGGCCCTCATCAACAAGGTGCCGCCGCGGAACGATCGGTTCGACCTCAATGAAGCCATCCTCGAAATGGTCGTGCTGACCCGGAGCGAAATGCTCAAACACGGCATCTTGCTGCAGACCGACCTCGCGCCGGGCTTGCCTATGGTGAAAGGCGATCGCACCCAACTGCAGCAGGTGATTCTGAACCTGATCCTCAATGCCATTGAAGCCATGGAGGGCGTCGGCGAGCGGGCAGGCGCACTGCGGATCAACAGCGAGAGGGAGGCCGCGGGCGGCGTGCTCGTCACGGTTCGCGATTCCGGCCCGGGCCTGGACCCGGCGGATGTCGAGCGCGTGTTCGAGGCCTTCTATACGACGAAGGCCAAGGGCATGGGCATGGGCCTCGCAATCTGCCGGTCGATGGTCGAGGCTCACGGGGGACGGATGTGGGCGAGCGCGAACGAACCGCGGGGCGCCGTGTTTCAATTTTCTCTGCCGCTGGAACAAGACGAGAGCGTTCAAGCCCGGCAGATCCGGTCCAACCCGGCCGCGTGAGCGATGGGTCGACCGGAGCCTTCGCGGCCGCTTGGCTAACGCTCACACAGCGACGCCTGTTGCGTGGCTGCCGCAGCGCCGACGAGCGACTTTCCGTTGAGCTTCTCCTATCTTGTCCATGGAGCTTGCTGCCGCTCAACTGTGCGCGGTCTGAGCCATGATGCGCCCGACGTTCTCCGGTCCGAAGAACTCCGGTGGTGGGACCGTGCCGGCGAGGACGCTGACGAAGTCGCTCATCGTCTCCTCATTGCCGCACACCGCCCCGAGGAGCTGCTGCATCTCCGGCGGGGGCGGCTCGATTCTCGCGAACTCGCAGGTGAGCTGGAATATCGGCATCGCTGAGTCGTCCCGAACGCGCTGATAGCAGGCCATCGCATCGTCCAGCGAGATTCTTCCAGCGAACGAATCGTCGAGAGCGTCGGCTACGGCCTCGGCGGAGCGGAAGGCGTCGCTGATTCCCTGAGCCGTCACAGGATCCTTGTGGTAGCCGGCATCCCCGACCAGCACCCAGCCCGCGCCGTAGGGCTTGCGAAAGAAGTTCGGCAAAACTCCCGTGCCCACGAATCGCGTCTCGAGCCTAGCGCTGCGCACGCGCTCGTGGACGTTCGGCGCGAGCTCGAATGCCCTCAGGCAATTGCCCTCCACATCCCTGCGGTTTGTCTCGAACTCGGCGCGCGGCCAAGCAATGACCCCCATCGTCAGGCCGTTGTTGGTAGGGGCCAGCCCGAAGGCCCGATCCGGACGGATGTAGACTTCGAGGCCGTCAGTCGGCAGTCCACTCCAGTACGCGTAGTACTGCGCGGAAATGGTCGGTCGCTCGTTGTATTGCTGCGGCCGGACAGCTTTCGCTACGACCGAGTGCAGTCCGTCCGCTCCAACGACTACCCGAGCCCTCCGTGTGACGGGCGCGCCGCCGTTGGAACGGCCGCGTATCCCCATGACCCGGCCTTCCTCGATGAGGATCTCATCGACAGTAAAGCCCTCTTGCAGCTCGGCACCTGCCTCGATGGCGGCGTCGACGAGCAACTTGTCGAGGACGATGCGCCGCGGACAGTAGGCCTGCGACACGCCCTGCGTCGGGCGGAGAGGTCCGGAGATGGTGATTGGCCCGAAATCGTACGAGTACTTTGTGATTGCGGGGCAGCCGGTGTCTTGAAGCCGTTGCAACAAATGCCACCGCTTAAGTGCGGCGACGCCGGGAGGGTGGATAATGTGCGTCGACATCGTGTCGCTCGGAAATGTCGCTTTGTCGACGAGGAGCACACGGTATCCCTTGCGAGCGAGGAGCATGGCGGTTGGCGATCCGGCACAGCGTGCTCCCACTACAATTACGTCGTAGTCCGCATTCATACCGTCCTCCTTGATCCGATGCATGGCGCGAGCGTCGCCCAAGCGTCATCCGGGACATATGGTGCCTTCTCTCAAATGGCAGCCGCGACTCATGCGCTCATCGTGTTGGGTTCCTCCTGGGCGCACGACGGGAACAGCCTCATTTCGGTCCCGGTCCGAACCTTTGCCGCAAATTCGTGTTTCTTTGCTGGCCCGGTGTTCGGCGCGGCCTACGCCGGCGGAGCGGCCGAGCAAAGCAGGCGTGGCGGCTTGAACCCAGCGGACTGAGGTCAGTCTTTTCAGGGTTGGTGGAGCGTGGCGGCGCGGGCGTTGCGCCTGAAAGCGGACATTGATTGCAGCGGCTCGGCCAAAGGGCAAATAGGCGACGTCCGAGACATTGCTCTCGATCTCAAGTAGCTGCAGAATGGCGCGTCAGAACAGGTCTACGGGAGGGATACCATGATCTCACGTCGTCTTGTCATCCGACTGCTTGGGGCCGCAGTAATAGCTTTCGCGCTCAGCCCCATCCCGGTGGCCCTGGCTTTTTCGCCCGAGGCGCGCCACGCCAAACTCGATGAAGCCCTTCGGGGATTGGTGGAAGGCCGCAGCACTCCGGGTATCGTGGTGCTGATCCTCCAAGACGGCCGCCCGGTCTACAGCCGCAGCGTCGGCGTTCGCGAGGTTGGGAGTACCGCGCCGATCGGCGCAAACGACATGTTCCGAGTTGCCTCAATGACGAAGGCTGTCACCTCGGTGGCGGCGATGATCCTTGTCGAGCAGGGCAAGATTGGTCTGGATGATCCGGTCAGCCGCTTCCTCCCCGAGTTCACCAAGCTGCGGGTGCGAGCGCCCGACGGCGCCGAGGGGCCGGCCAACAGGCCCCCGACAATCCGCGAACTGCTCACCCATACCGCCGGGCTCTCCTATAACTTCATCAATAATGCTCGGCTTGTGGATGCATATCGCGACGCACGCGTGACCGACGGGCTGGATCAGCCCGAAGTAACCACCGCTGAAGCAATGCAGCGTCTCGCCTCCGTTCCGCTTGGCTATCAGCCTGGTACGGGCTGGGAATACTCGCTTGCGACGGACGTGCTCGGCGCCGTCATCGAGAAGGTGACGGGAAACAGCCTGGAATCCTTTGTCACCGAGCGCATTGCAAAGCCCTTGCGCATCGAGAGTTTTGTGTTCAACCCACTTGAGGCTCTTCGCTCACGCTTCGTGCAGGTGACGCGACCCGCACAGGTCACGGGCGCACTCGGCACAGGCTACGTTCCCGTGATGGGACCTGAGGCAGTGCCGTTCCCACCCACCAAGGGCACTGCCAGCCTCGACCCGAACCGCGCCTTCTCTCCGACTGCCTACAATTCCGGCGGCGCCGGCATGAGTGCCACTATCGGTGACTACGTGCGGTTCTTGCAGATGCTGCTGAACGAGGGCGAGCTTGACGGCGTGCGGGTGCTCCGCGCTGAGACGGTCCGGCAGATGACGCAGAATGCGACCGGCAACATGCCGACGATTCGCGGGCCCGGTTGGGGCTTCACGCTGGGCTTTGGGATCCTGACTGATCCCGCCGCAGCCAAGAGCCGTCTTCCGGCCGGTAGCTATGGATGGGGCGGCATCTATGGCACGCAGTTCTGGATCGATCCGACAAACCGCGTCATCGGCGTAGTCATGACCCAGACCGCGATTATCGGCTCCGGTCCAATTTCGAATGCCGTCCGGGAGGCGTTCTATGCGGCCGATTGAAGATTCGATACCAAGTTAGGAATCGGTCGGCACCCGCAAGGCTTGGGACGTCCCGTTCAAACGGTGCTCTCGGTCTGCCTCTATGAGCGGGAGTATATTTATCGATGGCTGTCAGCTCCCCCGATCTGAAAGCGTTCTTGCTCGCCACGCCTTTCTTCGGTGGCCTTTCAGATGCAGGCCTCGATCTCCTGATCTCTATGCTGGTCGAGCGCCGGTTCAACGCCGGTGCCACTGTCGTAGCGGAAGGAGAACCGGGGCGCTCCATGTTCATTGTTCACTCCGGCCAGCTCGTGGTGAGCAAGCTGGCGGATGCCGGACGCGTCATTCGCATAGCTTGTCTCGAGCCCGGTGATTTCTTCGGCGAAATGACGCTGATCGAAATGCAGAACCGATCAGCTACCGTCGTCGCGGAGAGCTCAACGGTGCTGTACGAGCTCACAGCCCAAAAACTCTACACGTGCTACAAAACCGACATCCATGCGTATGTGATGGTAATGCAGAACATCAACCGCGAGCTTTGTCGGCGGCTCCGCCGCGCCGACGATCGCATTGCCAAGCTGCAGATGCTTCACGCGCAATGACGTTTGCGCAGCTCGCTACGCACTCCGGCCCGGCGGGAGGACGACGACGATCGCGCCGAGTTTCACCCGATTGACGAGATCGATGATGTCTTCGTTGGTCATGCGGATGCAGCCGGACGATATGGCCTGACCGATATATTCCGGCTGGTTGGTGCCGTGGATGCGGTACAGCGTGTCCTTGTTGCCCTCGTAAAGATAGATCGCCCGCGCGCCTAGCGGATTGTCCGGACCTCCGGCAACGCGCTTCGGGTAGGGGCCCAATCGAGCCTGGATCTCTGCCGTCGGGATCCAATCCGGCCATTCAGCCATGCGGCCAACGGTTGCAACGCCGGCCCAGGCCAGCGCTTCCTCTCCCACCGTCACGCCGTAACGGATCGCCTTGCCTCCCGGCAGCACGTAATAGAGATAACGCGCGTTGCTATCGACCAAGATCGTGCCCGGCTGTTCTTTGCGCGTATAGTCGACGATATGTCGGCGATAAGTTTCCGGAATGCTCGCCTGCGCATAACGCGCGTGGCCAAGTAACTGCCGGTCCCTCGGGGTCAAACTGGCATTTGATGACGGCGCAAGCGTCGCTTGCATGCAGCCGCCGAGTAACCCCACCAGTAACAACGCGAGCCCACGCCCCATCATCGCGTGTCCTCCAAAAGTCGCATGGACGCAATTTGTTTGCTCAAAAAGTGCAGAAATCAAGGCGAAGGTGCCGGAAGCTGGGGCATCGCGGCCTAAAACATGAAATTAGATTTGATTGCGACCACGAAGAAGGTGCGCTCCCTCTCCCGCTTGCGGGGGAGGCGCAGGCGGCCTACGGCCGCCGTTCTTGGTTTAAGAACGCCGATGCGCAGCATCGGCTATGGGTGGGGGTGTCTCCGCGGGCGACACTGCCCGGAGAGAGTCCCACCCGGCGCTTCGCGCCGACCTCGCGTATGCGCGACTACCGCGCCGGCTTCATGTAATTTGCCACGAGATGGTCGGCGATCTTGCGACCCATCGCTTCTCCGACTTCCAGCGAATTGCGAAAATGAATGCCGCCCCAGATGCGCACCTCTTTGTGCTCCTGGGCCATCTGCGCAAAGCTGGCAAATTGGCGCGAAAGGCGGGGGTCGGAAGTATCGGTCACGGTGAAGTTCTCCGGCCCGTTGCCAAAAACAGCTTCAAGAACGCCTCGCACCGCACCCGCATTGATCCCCGCCTGCGATGGATACTCCGGATGCATCGGCGTGGTGTTCAGAGGCTGCCAGCCTGCGTCGCGTTCAGTGGCATCGTTGCCGTCCTGGTCGCCGTTACGGATCGCAGTGATCGGCCGCCAAAAATTGTATTGGAATTTGGCGTCCCAATCGACGATGAAGCAATTGGCGAAAGCCATGGACATCAGTGCAAACACTCGCGCGCTTTCTGCCACAGGGAGATCGTGATGGGCGGAAGCCTGCCTGGTGGCTTGGAACCATGCGGACCCAAGGTTGGCCTGTGTCCAGAAGCGAACAGCGTCGGACTGCGCGTCGGTCCGCTTGGTGCTTTTCACGCCGCCCATTTCCTTGGTTTCGTTGTAATCGCGCGTGTAAAGAGCACTGTCGAGGAGCGGGGGCGGAGCCGGGCGAAACTGACTCGCACTTGCTAAGCCCCACGGCTTGGCCGTCGCATATTGAGGAAACAGCGGCAGGGTGGTCGGCACCCAGACGCCGGCCGTAGTGAGCGGGCGATATGTGTCGGGCGTGTTTGTCTCGTCGCTCTGACGTTCCGCGAAGATGGCGCCCGCAACTTTTTCACCTAAATCAATGCCCGCAACCCGTGCGGAGTTGTCCGGAATGGTTTTCATCGTCTCTGCGAAGGCCGCGTCGATCCGCTCCTTCTGGCCGGGATACTGGCGCATCAGAATTTCGCGGGCAGCCGCCGCTGCCGCGGCCTCGGCCGAGGCGTTCGGGTCAATCGGAAGCTCTGGTATGTAACGCGAATATCGGTTCTGCACCGAGTTGACCGCGTCAGACATGGACACGTTCACCAGGGCCATGCTGCGCGTCCACGGATTACCGCCCACGCTGGCCGACTTCATCACGCCCATTGCGGTGTTGTTCCAGTCGCTGATGACGTCCGCGCGGACCGGTGTATCGGCTGAGATTAGGACCAGGCCGACGATTACAGATTTCAGCACGTTCATCGTTGCCTCCTTCGAAAAGTTAGGTTTTCGAAATGCCAATGTGGTGTGAATGTACCTCCGAGATGATCTCATGCGCGCAGCCGCATCCGCGCCCGTCACGCGAAAGCGTCGCCCAACTGCCAAGGGTCTATTATCAAGGGTCTATTATGCTTTTCGCCAAGTAGGCCGATTGCAGCGGCGCTTGGCGAACGTCGCGCCTACCGCTCAGGCGTGTCCGTTTTCGAAGCAGATATCGCGGACCAGCGCTCGTCGAAACTGGCAGTCGGGAGCTCGTTCGCGTCAACTGCGAGGTCTTTCGACATCGTCGGGCCGGCGGAGACGACAGTGCCCTCGGTCAAAGGCGAATGCGACCTCATGGTGGCGGCAGTTGCAGCAACAGCGAGCAGAGCGACAGCCACGAACCCGGTAATCGTTCGGTGCCTTGTCATCAGAACCTCCTGCGGTTCTTGGAAGCCCTTGACGTGGGTCACGGGAACCTCGCGAAGGTTCAACAGCAATGCGACATGTGTGAAGTGCGCGAAGCCATAGTCGGACAATGAAGCTGTCGCAGATTCAAATGTTCACCTCCTTTCTTTGGAATAGCGACGTTCTTGCCGCGCTGCTTGGCTGCGACGATTCCGTTTCCCGAATGTGAGCACAGTTTCTTTCGACAATGTCGGCTACGGTGATTTGCGGACCTCGATGCTCGCGACCAAGCCCCGGATTCGCATCCGGGGCTTCGCGCGGTCGGCACAAGAGCTCAACGCGCCCGCTTGAGCGTGTTCTCGATCATGTAGGCCGCGACCTTTCGGCCCACGTCCTCGCTCACGCGGATCGCGAATCTATAGTGCACGCCGCCCCAGACGCGGACATTCTTCTGCTCCTCGGCCATATCGGCCAGGCTGGCGAACGGCCGCGTTCGCTTCGCATCCCGCACATCGGTTGCCGTGAAAGGAATGGCCTTCACGGGACCGAACACCGATTCCAGAATTGCCGACGCGATCGTCGCGTTGATCGTCGCCTGCGAGGGGTATTCCGGATGCATCGGGGTCGGATTGAATGAGGTCCAGCCGGCATCGCGCTCAGTGGCATCATTGCCGTCCTGGTCGCCATTGCGGATCGCGGTGACCGGGCGCCAGACATTGTAGGTGTATTTCGCGTCCCAATTGACGATGTAGGCGTTCGCCAGACTCATGTTGAGCAGCGCGAACAGGCGGGCACATTCGGCAAGCGGCATCTCCTGCTTCATGGCGAGCTCGCGCGCCGCCGCCTGCCATGCCGGGCCGAAATTAATGTTTTCCCAGAACTTAACCGCCTCGGTCTGCTCAGCGGTACGCGCCGTGCTTTTGGTACCGCCGAGGCCCTTGACCTCGTCGTAGTCTCGCGCCCACTCGGCGCTCGACAGTGCCGGCGGCGGGCCGGGCCGGAACTGGTCGGCATTCTTGAACACCCATGGCTTCGCGCGCGCGTATTGCTCCCGCATCGGCGGCGTGGTCGGCACCCATACCCCTGGGGCAGTGTGCGGCCGGTAAGTGTCCGGAGCGTTGGTGCCGTCGTTTGCGCGGTCGGCCTGTACTGCGTCGGCGACCGCCATACCCAGCTCGATGCCTTCGGTCTTGGCCGACCCGTCCGGGATCGCCTGGAGCGATGCCGCGTAGGTCTCTTCGATCTTGTCTTTCTTTGCGGGGTAGATCTGAACAAGGATCTGCCGCGCGGCCGTCGCGGCCGCGGCTTCTGCCGATGCGCCAGGTGCAGCCGGAACCGTCGCGATCACGCGGGTGTAGCGGTTATGCACGGTATTGATCGCATCCGACATCGCAACATGCACCATGGCCAAGGTGCGCAGTTTGGGATTGTTGCCGAGGTCATTGGCCACCAGGGTACCGGTGGTCACGTTCCAGTCAGTGACGACATCGGCGCGCGCTGGCGCGCCCAATAGCGCGGCAGCGATGATGCCCGGCAGCAGAGTAGCTGCCGACATTCCTAAATCGGATTTCATCGGAAGACTCCTTTTTGCCGCCCACGCGATGGGGTGTTGTTTCACGCCAGGTGGGCGTCGGGCACTTTATTCCTCGTTATTTTGCCCTGATGTGAACTGGCTCACCTGTGGTGCGAGATATCCGAGCGGGCCTCGGCACGTCAGCAGCCCGATGTACCATCAAGGTCCAGCGCGGCGTCTCATCGCAGCGGCGCGGCTGATCCACGCGCGCAAAGCTAGGCGATCGCGCAGAGGCGCGCTATTCTTCTTCCACCTCACGTTGTCTCGGCTGCAACACACTGGTGACCCATGGACAGCGATCCCTCACAGATCCCCGTTGAGCCAAACCCCTTCATGCACGGCCTGACCCACTTTGCGCAGAGTCTCGCCAGAGGACGGGCCAAGATCGTCGCGATCGGCTCGTCGACGACGGCCGGCGACGGCAAGATCAAACCCTATCCGGAAAGGCTGCTGTCGCTTCTTCAGGTCCAATATCCGAAAGGCAGGATCACCATGGTCAACCAGGGAGTCGGCGGCCAGGAAGCGCCGATCGAGCTCGAGCGGTTCGATACTGACGTCATCGCCGAAAAGCCCGATCTGGTGATCTGGCAGGTCGGGACGAATGCAGTCTGGCAAAGGCTGGACCACAATCCTCCGCCTCCCTCTTTCGACGAAACATGCCGGGCTATCCGCGATGGACTCGTCAAGCTGCGTGACGAAACGCAGGCCGACGTCATCCTGATGGACCTCCAATATGTGCCGGCCGTGCTCACGCCGGCCAAGAAGGACAAGGCGATGGCGATGGTCGGGGCGATCAGCGAACTGGCGCGGGAGGCCGGCGTCAATGTGTTTCGCCGCTTCGCATTCATGAAGGGCTTGCATCAGGTCGAGCAGGTCTCGTTCGACCGGATGGTAGACCCGAACGATGAACACAGGCTGCACGACAGCGACTGGGCGACGGAGCGCGTGGCGTGGGCGGTGAAGCTCGCGATCGTCAGAGGCGTTGACGAGGCATGGTCATCGGCAGCCGCGAGCACCACTTAGAGCGTGTTGGGTCATTTACGCCGCCTATTTTGGTCCTGTTCGCCGCATGTCTGCTTGTGTGAAGGGTTTCGGACGCCGGCCCCGTGCGCGCGGCCCTACCGTCATGGGGCCGGCATCCGAAACCCTTCACAAAAACGGAAGTGAACCTGCTCTTTTGGCTGCACCGAAAGTGGTGTATCCTTCAAGGGGTTGCCAATGGGCCGTGCCGGAGTTCTGTAGTTAAGCGTAGCACCAGCCTTCGGCCGGCAAGCATTACTCATTCATTGATATTGAATTTGGGGGGCGCGATTTCGCGCCCTCTATACTTCGCCATTTTGGAGTCATCCAGCCAAGGATAACGCTTGGCTCTGATAACGCTGGCTCCATTGTAGGAGGGATCGATGATCGAGCAATTCAAACGCCGCGATTTTCTGAGGGGCTGTGTGGCTATTGGAGGAGCCTTCGCCGCCGGCAGCTTCACCTGCATCGAAATCGCCAAAGCAGCCGTGATCGACATTCCCGTGGTGGACAAACTCTCGATCCGGGTGCTGGTCGATGGAAGCCAGAATATTTTCGAGCGCCCGGGCAGGGTGGGGAACGTCTCGATCGAGCCGGCACCACGGCAGCAGGACTATCGTCGCGCACTACACAATCAATGGGGTTTGTCTCTGTACCTGCAGTCACAGCGCGGCAATGAGCAGCGCACTATCATGCTCGACTTCGGCTATACGCCGGAAGCGCTGCTCAACAATATCGAACTGACCGGCGCTGATCCCAGTAAGATCAATGCAATGGTCGTGAGCCATGGCCACTTCGATCACTACGGCGGCCTCATCGGCTTCCTGCAGAAATACCGCAGTGCGTTGCCCGCCGATGTGAAACTCTATGCTGGCGGGGAGGACAACTTCTGTCAGCGCTATAGCGGCGCGCCCGGCACACTTGCCGAATTTGGCGCGCTCGATCGCCGCGAGCTGGTTGCGAACAAGGTCTCAGTCGTTCTGGCGGAAAATCCGACGGTTATCGCCGACCACGCTTTCACGACGGGTAGGATCAAGAGGTCGGGCATCGAAAGAGTGTTGCCGAACACGCACGTCGGCTTCGCTGTGAAGGACGGTCTCGGCTGTAACGCGAGCCACTACCTGCCGGAGGAGATGCTGGGCAAGATCGTTCCGGACGAGCACATCCACGAGCACGCGACCTGTTTCAATGTAAAAGATCGCGGGCTCGTGGTGATCAGCTCCTGCGGTCACGTCGGCATCGTCAATTCGGTCCGGCAGGCACAGGAAGTCTCCGGCGTGCAGAAGATTCATGCTATCGTCGGTGGCTTCCATCTCGGGCCGGCACCCGAGGACTATCTCAATCAAGTCGTCGGCGAGATCAAGAAGCTCGAACCGGACGTGATTATCCCGATGCATTGTAGCGGCGACAACTTCGCTCGCGCCGTGCGCGCGCAGATGCCGGACAAGCTTCTGGTTTCGACCACCGGCGTCCGTATGACTATGGGCGCATGAGGAATCGTCGGATGCTTGTCAGCTCGGTGGTGGCCGCGGGGCTGCTCGGTGCAGTGCCCGTGGCGCATGCGCAGAGCGAACGCAGCGCCGGCGAACTGATGGACGCGGTGATGTGGGGCAAGGAGCCGATCGGCGGCCCATTTGCTCTCGTCGATCACACCGGGAAGCCTCGTACGGACGCCGATTTCCGTGGCAAGCTGATGCTCGTCTATTTCGGATTCAGCTTCTGTCCGGACATCTGCCCAACCGATCTGATGGCGATCGGGCAGGCCGTCGATAAGCTTGGCCCTGGCGGCGACGCGGTACAGCCGTTGTTCGTCACAGTCGACCCCGACCGCGACACGCCTGCGCATCTCGCCGACTACGTGCCGTTCTTTCACTCGCGCCTGCTCGGCCTAACAGGCGATGCTGCGCAGATTCGCGACGCCGCGCGCTTGTATCGGGTCTATTACGCGAAGGTCGCGATCGAAGGCGCCGCAGAATACACCATCGATCATTCAGGTTTCATCTATCTGATGGATCGCGACGGCAAGTATCTCGGGTTCTTCCCGCCGGGCACCCCCTCGGATCGGATGGTCGCGGTCATCAAGGCTCATCTCTCAGCCAAACGCTGAAGGTTACCTGCCGTTGTCTCGACCCTGAAGTCCGCTCAGGGTCCTCAGACGTCGGCGTACGCGGCGATCAAGTCCGCTCATCTCTCGATAGCTGATATTGTCGCGCTGGTTCGGCAGTTCGTTTAACTCGAGGCAGGTTACGATGGAGACCGTTTACCGTCGGGCGACGCGCACGGACGCAAGCGATCTCGACGATATTCGACGACGATCGATCCTTGAGCTCGTGCATCCAACGATGACGGCCGCCGAGGCGCAGGCGGGGCTGCGAAGCTTACGCGCGCCGGAATGGAGCAAAAGCTGCGGGAGCTGGAAGTGTGGGTGGCCGAGCGGGGCGGCGCCGGCCGACAATCACGTTGATCCCACGGTCAGCTCAGGCCTAGACTGTCCAAGCTGAGCTATCCATGTCGTTCCAGGAGGATTCCATGAAGGTAGTTTCGCGATTCCTGCTCGCCGTGACCGTTCTCGCACTCGCACTCGCAGCCGGCGACGGCTATGCGCAGGACGGTGGCATGAAGAAGTGGACAAAAGGAAAAGGGTGGGGCTGGGTTTGGGGGCCTCAGGACGAGGTCGGAAATCTCAACGAGATGACCGATGCATCACGTTTGGCCGCCTTGAAGCTTGTGACACAAGGTAGTGTCTACGATCTCGGCCTTCCGTACGACCGCTATTCGTACAAATGGCCTGGCCACAGCCCGGGGGAAATCATGAGCTTCCGCTCGCCCGCGGGCGTGAGGAGCCAGAAGGATCTGTCGTTCACCACGCCGGAGGGCGGCAATACGGGGATCACCGCCTGGCATAGCAACGCGATCTTCATGAACGACAACGTGGCGACCCAGATTGATGGACTCGGTCACGTCACGCATGGACCGAAGAACGAGTTTTACAACGGTTTCACGTCCGACGAGTGGGGCGGCGACTTCGGCGTTCGCAAGGCCGACGTGACGACGATCCCGCCGATCGTCGCGCGGGGTGTCTTGGTCGACGTTGCGGGCTTCAAGAACGTGGAAGCCCTTCCGTCTTCCTATGAAATCACTGTCGCTGATATCGAGGGCGCGTTGAGGGCGCAGAACGTCGACGTCACCCCGGGCACGGTCGTTCTGCTACGCACGGGAACCGCCCGCTACTGGGGCGAGAACGGTCGCGACCACGCCAAGATCGGCCAGCACGACTCGGCAGGCATCGGCCTGACAGCCGCGAAGTGGCTCGTCGAGGAGAAGGGCGCGCTTATGCTCGGTTCCGATACGTCCGGGCTCGAATATGGGCCGCCGAAGCCAGCCGACTCTCAGGCCGTTGGCGGCAGCTTCATCCCGGTCCATGTCTACCTGCTCGTCCAGCAGGGCGTCCACATCCTGGAGTTCAATAACCTCGAGCGGCTCGCCGCCGATCGTGTCTACGAGTTCGCCTATATCCTGACCACAAACGCCATCCGCGGTACCGTGGCCGGCACGACGCTGCGGCCGCTGGCCCTCCGGTAATCGAACGTAGCGCTGATTGGCGACCGAGAACGGTTACGGTACCCACTCTGCAAAACTTCGCGGCTGCGATATCGTCGCCCTCCGGGTCGAGGATGTCGCTGCCGGCGGGTACACGACGGATCGCGCAACGATCCGACAAAAGAAAACCGGCGATCTGTCAGATTTTGAACTCTCTCAATAGCGGCCGTTGCCCTGTTGGTTCGGCAGGTCGGTTTGACTCGAGGCAGATGACATGAGTGCCGTTTACCGTCGGGCGATGTTCAATGACGCAAGCGGTCTCCACGATATTCGACGACGATCGATCCTTGGACTCGCGCCGCCAAAAATGCCCGTCGCCGAAGCGCAGGCGTGGGCTGTGCAGCTCACGCGCGCCGGAATGGAGCAAAAGCTGCGTGAGCTGGAAGTCTGGGTGGCCGAGCTGGACGGCATCGTAGCCGGGTGGGGGGCCATTCGCGGCGACTGGCTGGAGGGACTCTATACCGACCCGGAATTTGCCGGCCGGGGTGTTGGCGCGGGGTTGCTGGAGATGTTCGAGCGTCTGATGCGTGAGCGAGGCATTCGGGCGGTGCGGGCCGAAGCCAGTTCGAACGCGATGGCATTCTACCTTCGTCGAGGTTACCGGGCGAATGATCCTCGATCGCCAAATGGGGCTTGGCCCATCGCGAAGGAGCTTCTATAGCCGCCTTTCGGCGAAGCTGAGGCCGGAGGTTCGAACGGCGCTTTAAACCGTTCGCGGCGCTTGATTTTCACCGCGCGAGGGGCGACTTTGGCGCCCGCTTGGCCGGGCCTGTCGGAGCCCGCGCGGCGGGTTGTCAGGAGGATATTGCGTGGCGGACCATCAGGTGCACGATTTGACGCCGGAAGACGTTTCCAAGGGGATGGCGGAGGGACGCTATCTTCTGGTCGATGTCCGCGAGCCCAATGAGGTGGCGGTGGAGGCCTATCCGGATGGGGTGGTCATTCCGCTCCAGAGCTTCGATCCGGCGGCCATTCCGGAACCGCAGGGAAAGCAGGTGGTTTTCGCCTGCCGCTCGGGCAAGCGCTCGGTGACGGCTTCGCTTGCGGCGCAGGCGGCGGGGCTGCCTTACGACAAGCATCTGGCAGGGGGCATCATCGGCTGGAAGGCCGCGGGATTGCCGACCAAAACCGGCGGCTGATCTGCCAATGACCTCCATGAACAAGGTCTTTGCCGACCTTCCCGTCACCGTGTTCGAGGCGATGTCGCAGGCGGCGCGCGACAACAACGCCATCAATCTCGGCCAGGGCTTTCCCGACGATCCCGGGCCGGAAGACATCCGTCGCGCGGCGGCCGACGCGACCTTGAACGGCTACAACCAGTATCCGTCGATGATGGGCATTCCGGAACTCCGGCAGGCGATCGCCGCTCATTACGGCCGCTGGCACAAGCTCTCGCTTGATCCGATGACGGAAGTGATGGTGACCTCGGGCGGCACCGAGGCGCTGACCGCGTCCATTCTTGCCGTGGTCGAACCCGGCGATGAGGTCGTCGTGTTCCAGCCGGTCTATGACAGCTATCTGCCGATCATCCGCCAGGCCGGCGGCATTCCGCGCCTGCTGCGGCTCCAGCCGCCGGGCTGGCGGCTGACGGAAGAGATGCTGGCCAGCGTCTTCAATCCCAAGACCAAGGCGGTGCTGTTCAACAACCCGCTCAATCCGGCAGCCGTCGTCTATCCCCGCGAAGACCTCGAACTGCTGGCGCGCTTCTGCCAGAAGTTCGACACCATTGCGATTTGCGACGAGGTCTGGGAGCACGTCATCTTCGACGGCCGCGAGCATATCCCGCTGATCACGATCCCGGGCATGCGCGACCGCACGATCAAGGTCGGCAGCGCCGGCAAGATTTTTTCGCTGACGGGATGGAAGGTCGGCTTCGTCTGCGCCGCGCCGCCGCTGTTGCGGGTGGCGGCCAAAGTGCACCAGTTCCTGACCTTCACCACCGCGCCGAACCTGCAGGCGGCGGTGGCCTATGGCCTCGGCAAATCAGACGAATATTTTTACGACATGCGCAAGGAGTTGGCGCGGAGCAGGGATCGGTTGACGAAGGGACTGGAGAGCATCGGCTTTCCCGTGCTGAAGTCGCAGGGCACGTATTTTCTCACCGTCGACCTGTCGCCGTTGGGCCTGAATGAGACCGACGTCGAGTTCTGCAAGCGCATTGTGAGCGACTACAAGGTCGCCGCGATCCCGGTGTCGGCTTTCTATGAACAGGATGCGGTGACGTCGGTGGTGCGGTTCTGTTTTTCCAAGAAGGACGAAACACTGGATACCGCGCTGGAACGCCTGTCGGACGCAGTTCACGGCCGCCGCAGGAGGTAGAGCATGCGCGATCAAATTAGAAGTTCGCTGCGCCTGATCGGCGCGATGGCTGTGGCGCTGTCGCTCTCGCCCGCCTGGGCGCAGGAGCGCACGGTGAACTTCTACAACTGGTCGAACTACATGGCGCCGGGGGTGCTGGAGGATTTCACCAAGGAAACCGGCATCAAGGTGGTCTACGACACGTTCGATGCCAACGAGACGCTGGAGACGCGCCTCCTGGCCGGAAAGTCGGGCTACGACGTCGTGGTGCCGACCGGCTATTTCCTGCAGCGCCAGATCACCGCAAAAGTCTTCCTCAAGCTCGACAAGTCGAAGCTGCCCAACCTCGCCAATGCCTGGCCGGTGGTGACCAGCCAGCTTGCGACCTACGATCCCGGCAACAACTACGCCGCCAATTACATGTGGGGCACCACGGGGATCGGCTACAACGTCAAGACGGCCGCGAGGATTCTCGGACCCGACGCCAAGATCGACAGTTGGGATATCGTCTTCAAGCCGGAGAACCTCGCAAAATTCAAAGACTGCGGCATCCATATGCTTGATTCAGCCGACGACATTCTGCCGGCGGCGCTGAGTTATCTCGGCATCGATCCGAACTCCACCAAGCAGGCCGATCTGGAAAAGGCCGCCGATCTCGTCAGCAAGATCAGGCCCAACGTCCGCAAGTTTCACTCTTCCGAATATCTGGGCGCACTGGCGTCGGGCGAGATCTGCTTCGTGGTGGGCTGGTCGGGCGACATCATGCAGGCGCGCAGCCGCGCGGCGGAAGCGAAGAACGGCGTCGAGATCGGCTACACCATCCCGAAAGAGGGCGCGCAGATGTTCTTCGACAATCTCGCGATTCCTGCGGACGCGAAGAACGTCGCGGAAGCCTACGAGCTGATCAACTATCTCTACCGCCCCGAGGTCGCGGCGAAGAATTCCGATTTCCTGTCCTACGCCACCGGCAATCTCGCGAGCCAGAAGCTGATCGATCCGAAGATTTTGAACGACCGCAACATCTATCCGGACGAAGCGACGCAGAAGAAGCTGTTCGTCATCAAGGCCCGCGATCCCGCGACGCAACGCGTGATCAACCGGCTGTGGACACGGGTGAAGACGGGGAGGTGATGGGTGGGGGCGCGGACGTGGCCGCACCCGTCATTGCGAGCGAAGCGAAGCAATCCATAGCGCCGCAAGCGCAGAGATGGATTGCTTCGTCGCTTCGCTTCTCGCAATGACGAACCAGTATGCAGGTGTCGTAATATTCCGGATGTTATGGCCTTGTCCGCACTCCGTCGCCAACAAACTCCTATTGCCGAAACCCGAGGCAGAATCTATAGCTCGCTCCGGGAGCATCACATGACCAACATCCTCACCTTCTTCTCAACGCGCACGCTGCTGCAGATTATCGTCGTACTGGCATCGACGGTCGCGATGAAGGCCTGGAGCCTCGGCCTGTTCGGCGGATAGGCCCCGTAGCGGGGCTGCTCGCGATACGGAGCGACCGCCCCCGGATTATGCTGGCGCTCCGTCCGGGCTACGAAAGCGCCGCTACCGCCACCGCCTGTGCAGCCACAGCCACTGGTCCGGATATTCCCGCACCCAGCCTTCGACCACGGATGTCACCGCCTGCATCGTGCCCTGGATGTCGATTTGGCCGGAGGCGTCGCGCACCGGCTTGACCTCTTCGGATAGTTCGGCGCGGAAGCGGTGGTTGGGCAGGCGGATGATGCGCACGCCGTGCACGGGGCATTCGACCTGCCGCAACAGCCGCGCCAGCGTCGGGTTGGCCTTGGTCTTGCGGCCGAAGAACGTCACCTCGACGCCGTTGCCCAGGTACTGATCGACCAGCATCGCGACGTGCTGGCCCCGCTGCAGGGCCTCCGCCAGCTTGAGCGGCGCCTCGCGGCCGGCCGGCACCAGCGTGCCCATCTTGACGGCGCGGATTTTTTCGATGGCGCGGTCGGCGGCCTCGATGTTCGGCCGGCGGAACAGGATGGCGCAATCGAGCCCGTGCGCGACGGCGCCGAGCGCGGGGATTTCCCAATTGCCGAGATGGCTCGCGAAGATGATCGCAGGCCTCCCGTCGTCACGCAACGAATCGAAGATTTCCTTGGTCCGCGGCGGGAACTCGATGCGGCTCGGCTTCTCCGGATGATCGAGGTCGTAATCCCAGATGTGATCGAGATGGGCGAACTCGGCGCCGATGCGGCCGAGATTGTCCCACACGCCGGCCAGAATGGTTTCGATCTCTTCGGCCGATTTCTCGGGGAAGGCGGCCTTGAGATTTTCGCGGCCGATGCGGTCCTCGCGCAGCCTGCGCCCGATGAAGCGGGTGACGCGGCCGAAGAAATCGGCGGTCTTGTCCGGATCGAAATAGCGCGTGGTGCGCAACAGCGCGATCGTCAGCGCGCCGACAGCGGCTTCAGCCACCGGCTTGGCGGCGTCGCGCAGGCGCGCCTTGGTGCGTAGGAGCAGGCGGTTCATTTAAGAAATAGCCAGCTCGCTACACCGGTTCGCGCGTCAGGATCAGCGAGGCGTTTTGCCCGCCGAAACCGAACGAGTTCGACATCACGGCGGTGACCTTGGCGTCGCGCGCCTTGTTGCCAACCACGTCGAACAGGATGGCCGGATCCGGAATCTCGTAATTGATGGTCGGCGGAATTCGCTGATGCTCCAGCGTCAGCAGCGAGAACACGGCTTCCACCGCGCCGGCCGCGGAAATCGTATGCCCGACCATCGACTTGTTCGAGGACACCGGAATCTTCGGCAAATGCTCGCCGAACACGACCGCGGTCGTGTTGTACTCCATCTTGTCGTTTTCCGGCGTCGCGGTGCCGTGCGCGTTGATGTGATCGATCTGCTCCGGCTCGAGGCCGGCATCGGCCAGTGTCTTGCGCATGCAGCCGATGATCGGCTTGCCGTCCGGGCTGGAGCGGGTGCGGTGGAACGAGTCGGTCAGCTCGCCGCAGCCGGCCACCACGCCGAGAATTTTCGCGCCGCGCGCGATTGCGGACTCGTAGCTCTCCAGCACCATCGCGCCGGCGCCTTCCGCCATGACAAAACCGTCGCGGTTCTTGGAGAACGGCTTTGAGGCGCTCTGCGGCGGATCGTTCTGCGTCGATAGCGCCGACAACAGCGAGAATCGCACCATCGCTTCCGGGTTCACCGAGCCGTCGGTGCCGACGCACAGCGCGGCATCGGCCTCGCCGCGGCGGATCGCCTCGACGCCGAGCTGGATCGCGGTGGCACCGGAGGCGCAGGCGGTGGAGAGCGAGATCGGCGATCCCTTGGTGCCGAACGTTTCGGCCAGGTGGCTCGCTATCGAACCGAACATGAAGCGGCGATGGTAGGCTGTGAACCGGCCGCCGCCGCTGACGCGCAGCATATCCTCGTAGCCGAATTCGGTCCTGCCGACGGCGCGTCCGAGCTCGAGCCGCTGCGGCCATTCGACCTCGACCGGCGCAACTGCCAGAAACAGCGGTCCGGGAAAGTCGGCCTTGGCGCCGATCGCCGCCTGTTCGAGCGCTTCCCCGGTCGCCATCTCGGCGAGACGTTCGCTGAGGCCGGTCGACGAGAACGGATCGACGGTGACGAAATCGACGGTGCCGGCCATGGTCGTTTTCAGGCCGTCGATCGGAAAGCGCGTCACGGTCCGGATGCCGGATTCACCCGCGGTCAGCTTTGCCCAATTGTCCTGCTTGCCGGCGCCGAGCGACGTCACCACGCCCATGCCGGTGACGACGACGATCGGCCTGCCGAGTTTATCGCGTGGTGCTGACATGGTTCCCCCGATGTTGCGCCGTAACTGAAAGTGCGCTCGCGCTCATTGCTTGCTCTGGCGGTGCCGAAAGCGGTCTTTCGGCCACGCTCTACTTGATGGCCTCGACCAGGGCCATGCCTTCGCCCTGCCAGTGACCGGCCCCCACCACGACAATCTGGTCCGGGCTGCCTGGCTTTTCAACCTCGAGGCCGGTCGGGTCGTTGGGCGGGAACAGCGCGCCACGGGAGATCGAGAGTGCGGCAAGCGCCAGCCCCAGCGGAAACTGCGTCTCCAGCGTGTGACCGAAGATCGTGCCGGTGGCGCGCACCGCAAAGCCGGGATGCTGGCGCAAAAAGGCCTTCTCGTCCGACGTCACCGGCTCGACGCCGGTTGCGCCCGTGATCAGGGTGCCGCTGTCGCCGACGCCGAGCTTCGGCCACAGCGCCTCCAGCGATTTGGTCACCGTGCCCGGCTGCTTGCGCTGCGCAAGGTCGGCAACGACCTTGGTCAGTTTGGCGTAAGGCTTGGCGCCGCGGGCTTCGGCGTGCTCGCGGGCTTCCAGCACCAGGAAACAGCCGGCGGAGCCGAGCGCGAACCCGCCTCTCTCCTCGCGTTGCCACACCGGAGCAAACTTTTCGGTCAGGTTGAAATCGCCGAATTCATAGAGGACCAAAAGATCGGACCGTTCGCCATTATGGGCCGCGCCGACCAGCGCGATGTCGCTTTGGCCGGCTTCGATCCGCGCCAGCGCAATCCGCGCCGCGTCTATGCCGGCGGCTTCCTCGCCCATGAAGGTGCGCGACGTGCCGCAGACGCCATGGACAATGGCGATGTTGCCGGCAAGCAGGTTGGAGAGCTGGGCCAGAAACAGCGTCGGCCGCAAATCGTTCATCAGCCGTTCGTTGAGAAAGCCGGGGCTGGAATTGCCCTTGGCGTCGGCGCACAGGATTGCCGCATCGACTGCGATGTCGCGCTCGCCGCCGCCGGCGGCGACGATCATGTCCATGCGGCCGAGGATTTCCTTGTTGCCTTTGACGCCGGCCGAATCCAGCGCCAGCCCGGCGGCATAGGTGCCGATGCGCTGCCAGGCTTCCATCTGGCGTTGGTCGCCCTTTTTCGGGATCTGTGCGTCGAAGCTAACAGGCGCCAGCGGATGCACGATGTAGGGCGCGAACCGCTTGTCGTCGACGTTGATCTTGCCGGCGTTGAGCGCATCCCAGTGCGCGTCGAGCCCCTCGCCGAGCGAGGAGACGATGCCGATGCCGGTGATCCAGACTTCCTTCGCGCCCGCGGATTTTGGCTCAGTCATTCGTGATTGCCTGCAGTGGGAAGCCGATCTTGTTGGCCATCGCGTCCATATGCACGCGTAAGGCCGGGTCGGGGAAGGGGGCAAGGCCGAAGGTTAGTTCGGCGCTGCACTTCAACTCCTTGCCGATGCGTATTTTTGCCTTCGTGACGGCAAAGCCGGAGCCTTCGTGCTCGAGCTTCGCATCGATCGTCAGCAACTGACCGGGACTGACGTAACCCCGCATCTTGGCTTCCTTCACGATGGCCAGGAACGGCATGCGCTGGAACTTCAGGACGCCGAGTATCAGCCAGCCGGAGCTCTGCGCCATCGCTTCGGTCAGCAAAACTCCGGGCATGATCGGGAAACCGGGGAAATGCCCTTCGAAGATGGTGTGCGCGGCCGGCACCTGCGCCTCGACCGTGATCCTCTTCTCGTCGAGGTTCAGGTCGACGACGCGGTCGATTAGCTTAAAGTAATCAAGATCCATGGCGGGCGATTAGGCGCCCGGCGCTGCATTCTTGGCGGCGACCAGTTCGTCGATGCGATCGGCGAGATTTTGCAGCACGAAATACTGCTCGGTCGTGGCCTTGCCGTCGTTGACCTCCTGGGTCCATTTTTCGAGCGGCATCTTGATCCCGAACGCCTTGTCGATGGCAAAGGCGATGTCGAGGAAGTCCAGGCTGTCGATGCCCAGATCGTCGATGGCGTGGCTCTCCGGCTTGATCGTGTCGCGCGGGATGTCGCAGGTCTCCGCGATAATGTTGGCGATCTGATCGAATGTGGAAGACATCATTAAGCCTTTGATATACTGGAGAAAATCCGGAACGGCTTGGAGGAGGCGGGTGCACGGCCCCGGAAGGCCCATTCCCTCGGCCGGAGTCGAGTGCCCGTATATCGGAGCGGGGCGCTGAGTTCAATGGAGGGAGGCGGTCCGGGCAGAGAGGGATTTGGGGGCAAAGATGGCGGTTTTGGTTCCGGGGAGTCGCCTAAGAAATCACCGTCTCTCACTCAGCAAGCGTAGCCCGGGCGAGCGAAGCGACCCCGGGAGAGTGTCCCCGCATATCGCCGCCGCTCATGCGGGCTACGTTTACTCCGCCCGCAGCATGAATCCGTCGAAATATGCCGCAAGCTCAGCATGGCCATCGAGCGGAAGCACATGCGCGACATACTGGTCCGGGCGCACCACGACCATGCAGCCTGCGTTCCGGTCGATGCCGCGCATCGAACAAGATGTCGTGGCCGGCCTTCAGATCGGGGCAGAACATTTTTTCGTAGTCGATCAGCCCGTAGCGTCCTTTGCGCGGGAGAAGGAGCGGGGGCATCGCATCGATGGCGAGCTCGGTGTGGGCCTGCTGGAATATGGCGCGGACATCGATTACGGAATCGATATCTGCGCCCGCAGGCGTGTGCCGTCTGACGGGAGATATGGGGCTCTCGCTCAGGAAATCGCACAGCGAGCGGAGAGGGGAATTGGCGGCGGGATCGCCCGCGCCGGCGAAGACGAAAAGCCGGAAGCGGCCGTCTGCCTTGGCGACGTGGCCGAGATGAACCGGCTTGGCGTCCGAGAGGCGAACGACCGGCGCGGAGTGAAAGCGGGTGCCGATCACAAAACCCTTGGCGAGATGCTGGTGGCTTGGTTCGGCGGTGGTGATGGACGGGCGGTAGTGGGTCGCCGTTCCCGCGGTATAGCGGCCGTGCCGGACGAAATAGTCCTGGGTTTTCGCAGCATCCGCGCCCTTGTTGTCGCCCTTGGCGGAAGCGAGGATCGTGGCCCATTCGCGGTCGAAGTCGATCAATTCCTTCGCGACCGCCTGCCGCTCTGCCGAATAGCTGTGCAAGAGATGCGGCGCGCTGCGCTGGCGCAGGACGGAGGCGAGTTTCCATCCGAGATTGAAGGCGTCCTGCATCGAGACGTTCATGCCCTGGCCGGCCTTGGGGCTGTGGGTATGGCAGGCATCGCCCGCAATGAACACGCGGGGCAGGCGTGCTTCGACTTTTTCCGCCGGCACGTCATCGAATTTGTCGCATAGCCGCTGACCGATCTCGTAGACCGACCACCAGGCGATTTCCTTCACATCGAGCGGATGCGGATTGAGAATTCGTCGCGCCTTCGCGATCAGGTCGTCTGACGTGATGTTGCGGCTGGCGACCCGCTCGCCGGCGCCGAGATTGGCGAGTTCGACATAGAGCCGGACGAGATAACCGCCTTCGCGCGGGATGACGATGATGCTGCCGTCGCGAGCCGACTGGATCAGCACCTTGAAGCGGATGTCGGGGAAGTCGGTGACGGCAAGGACGTCCATCACGCCCCAGGCATGGTTGGCGGAATCGCCGCGCAGCTCGCGCCCGATCGACTGGCGCACCGTGCTGCGCGCGCCGTCACAGCCCACGACGTAGCGCGCCTTGACGGTCTCGATCTCGCCCGCGTGCCCGGCATCGAGCCGCTCCAGGATCACGGTCACCGCGTGGTCTTCGAAGCGCGCTGAAGGAGCGATCTGAAGGTCGCGCAGGCGCCGCGCATAATATGGCTCGAGTTTTGCCGGCGATTTGCGCATGACATCGAGATAGCAATCATGCACGCGCGCCTGGTTGAGAATGACATGCGGCATTTCCGACAGCCCGTCCTCGACGTCCTGAACCCGGCCGCTGCGGACGATATTTTCGGGCTTGCGATCGTCCGGCTTCCAGAACGTCGTTTCGGTGATCCAGCAGGCTTCTTTCAGCACGCGCTCGCTGAAACCAAAGGCGTGGAACATCTCCATGGTGCGGCAGGCGACGCCGTCGGCCTGGCCTCGCAGCAGCCGGCTCGGCTTCTGCTCGACGATGCAGGTCTTGATGTCGGCAAACGCCGCAAGCTGCGCCGCCAGCGTCAAGCCCGCCGGTCCGCAGCCGACGATCAGGACGTCGACTTCCGCCGGAACCGATCCAGACATGCCGGACGGTAAAACCCGCTCGACGGGATCGGCGATTTCCGGGTCGCCCGGCTCGAAGCCGTTCAAGTGAAACTGCATGAGACCTGCTCCTCCCGTTCCTGGCCGGCCGGAGTTGATTTTGACCGATCGAATTGCCCTTCATCTATGGCGTCGCTCACTTGACCCCGCCAGATGCTCGACTAAAGCGCATCGACGATATTGATCAGCATGCTGATTATCAGTATACTTGTCAATTCCAAATCTGATTGCAAAACGACCCTGGAGCGATCGGTGAGAGATAACAGTGAGATGCCCGGCCATCTGGCACGCCGCTTCCAGCAGATCGCGGTGGCCGTGTTCCTTGCCGAGGTCGAGGAGGCGGGCTTCGACCTCACGCCCGTTCAATACGCAGCGCTCGCGGCCATCAAGATGAATCCAGGGATCGATCAGGTGACGCTCGCCGGCCTGATCGCCTATGACCGAACCACCATCACCGGCGTGGTCGACCGCCTGGTGCAGAAGGGCTTGCTGGTGCGTCACCCCAGTACTCGCGACCGCCGCGCCCGCGAGCTAAAGATTACGGAAGCCGGAAAGCGAACGCTGCGCGGAATTACGCCGGCCGTCGAGGCCGCCCAGCGCCTCATGCTGCGCGGCCTCACGGAGAAGGAGGGCGCCGAGTTGATGCGGCTGTTGCGCAAGGCGATCACCGCCGGCAACGAACTGAGCCGCGCGCCGCTGCGGGAGGCGGAGCTGCGGTGAGGAAGCGCGGGCCGATGAAAGACGATGAGGCGCGTTCATCGTCGGGTTGACAATGACCGCGGCCGAGCCAACAATAATGATCGGTTGATACACCGGCCGCCTGCGCCCTCTGGGATGGTGAACGTATCTGATATCTCGGCCCTCGCTATTGGCGAACGGGTCGGCAAGGCAGGCACCGATCTCCTCCGTTCGTCGATACGGGTGCTCTCATGCGCGATTTCCGCGACGCGAAAGCCATGGCGCGTTCCCTGCGCGATGCCTTGACTGCCAAAGCTGTGCAAACCACGCACAGCGAGTCTTTGGAGCTGATCGCGAAAGCGTTCGGCTACGACAACTGGAATATCCTTTCCGCCAAGATCGATGCAGCCCAGCCACCCGCGAAGATCGAGGCGGCCCGGCCACCGTCCAACTGGCCGGGTAGGCTGCAGAATCCGGCAGCACAACTCCTATATTGCTCGTTCTGCGGCAAGAACCAGCACGAGGTGAACAAGCTGGTCGCGGGACCTGCCGTGTTCATCTGCGACGAATGTATCGAGCTCTGCACCGACATCGTCGACGAGCAACTGCTTCGCCTGATCGAAGGCGACGAGGAGGGCGCTCGCGACATGTCGACCGACAGGCTGCAGCACTACGTCGCACACGCAGAGAAGGGAGCGCAGCGCAACCGGCTCGCATTGCAACGTATCGCGAGCGTGCTAGCGCTTCGCGAAAAGGGGTCGGCAGCGGACAGCGAAATGTCGCTATCGCCCAGCTTCGCCCAGTTGAAGAACACGACGCCGGACGGACTGCGAACCATGCAGGCATATTCGCAGACCCAGTTGAAGAGCTATGAACAGGCGCTACGAACGGCGACGCTCATCGTGAACGAACGGACCCGGCAAACGCCCTCGTAGCGAGCGTAGCCCGGATGGAGCAAAGCAAAATCCGCGGCCCGTGGCCCCGCATATCGCATGCGCTCATGCGGGCTACTTGCTGCAGCAGACTGAGCCCGTAGGATGGGTAGAGCGAAAGCGAAACCCATCGCGTCTCGGGCCGCAATTGATGGGTATCGCTTCGCTCCACCCATCCTACGCGACTGCACCAATACGCGTCGCCGTCGAACGGCGGATTACGCTGTCGCTAATCCGCCCTTCTGTAACGGGCCTCGATCAGTCAATCCCTTTTTGCGTTGTCCGTTCGCCGGGGTCTCGCTTCTGTACGGGGTCGGCGCAAGGCCGCCACCTGATGGGGTTGGAAGAGGATAGGCCGACCAATCTACGGACGCGTGGTCGTGATGCCACTGGCGGATTAGCGGTCTGACCTGATCCATCGTCCCGGCGATGGGACTTCGCTTCGAGAAGGCCTGGTGTCGTGACCTGCCCGAAAACTGTTTTGCGTTCTCCTGTCAGATTGCCGCAGCGGCGGCGTTGAAGGGGGTTCCGTCGGCGAGCATGCGATGCATGATCACCGCGAGCCTGCGCGCCAGTGCCACCTTGGCCTTGCTCATGCCGGCGCGCCTGGCGATCCGCATCGCCCAGCTCTTCAAGAGCGAACAGCCTTTGATCGGCTTGGTCAACATGAGGTGGGCGGCCTCATAGAGCGCCGTGCGCACCGAGCCGTCGCCGATCTTGCTGATCCGGCCGGTGTAGTCGGTCTCGCCGGATTGATGCCTCTTCGGGGTCAGCCCGAAGTGCGCTCCCACCCGCTTCGACGACGTGAACCGTCCCGGATCGTCGATGGCGCTGGCATAGGTGAGTGCGATGATCGGGCCAACCGCCGGGACCGACGTCAGCAGCCGTGCCTGCATGTCGGATCGTACCATCTTGCGGGTCTGCTTCTCGAAAGCCGTGAACTCCTTCCGCAGTGCCTCGCGCACCGACAACAGTGCATCGGCGATTTTTTGAAGATGCGGGTGGGCTGTAACGAGTTTATTGATCCGTCCTGCAAACTCCCGCTCCGTCGTATTGCCAACCTTAAGGCCAAAACCGCGCAGGATCCCGCGCAGGCTGTTCTCGACATCGCGAAGCTTCGATTGCACCAGCTTGCGGGCCGTCAATATTGCCCGCGTCTCTTGCGCGCTCATCGATTTGCAATGCACCGGCCGGAACCAGCCCAGCCGCATCAACTGCGCAATCCCGCGCGCATCGTTGCGATCGGACTTCACCGGCATGGCCTCGAACGCCTTGCGTACGTGCCGTGTCTCCAGCAGCTCCACGGCAAGTCCGGCCGCCTTCATCCTCGCAAACAGCCATTGCGACAGCGGTCCGGCCTCCAGCCCGATCCGCTCAAGGCCGAAGCCGAGCGAACGGAACCAGGCGATTAACGCCTCCGGCTCGCTGGCCACCTTGGCCTCGCGCAAAATTTTGCCGGTTGCCTCAACCACGCACACGCTCGAGCATTCCAATGAAACGTCGATTCCGGCATAATGGTCCATGGTCGTCTCTCCTCGATGTTTGGAGCGAGGCTCATCCTTCGACTCCGTCACACCATCCATGTGAGGGACGACCGCCCACCTTCCAAGCGAGCCGCGCGAAGCGCGCCTACCAAAAGCGCCGTAGCAAGCGCGGCTCGCTTGGAAGGTGGGACCAGGGGCCCGTTACCCCATCTACCTCACTCCTCACGACCGCTTCGCCTCATCGAGAAACGCCTGCACCGCCTCGAACAGCTTCAGCCGATTGCGCTCCATGATGATGGTGTGCGTGCCCTCCGCCAGCGCCACGTAGCGTTTGCCCGGGGAGTTCACCAGCAGCGGAAACAGCGTCTGCGCCATGTAAGGCGGCGTGTCGCGGTCCCATTCGGCGCCGACCAATAGCGTTGGCACCGTTATCTTGGCGGGATCGTAGTACGGTTTGCCGGCGCCGAAGAATTCGGCGCCGTCCTGCACGACGCCGTTGGGGGCGCGAACGACCGGCGGATTCATCGCCGCGCCGACCGGATCGGTGGCGAAGGTCGCGTCGGCCCAGGCATCGAACCAGCCGGCGGGAATGAGGCTGGCCTTCTTGTCCTCGGGCACGCCGGTGTACCAGCGCTCCTTCGCCTGATCGCGGTTGACCATTCGGTACGCGCCGAGCTTGCCGGAGCCGGCCTGAACGAGCGAGGGCGTTTGCCGGATCCAGGACGGCGCGTAGAGCACGAGACGTTCGACCTTCGAAGCGTTCTGCGTGGTGTAGGTCGCCATCAGCGTAGTTCCCCACGACCAGCCGAGCAGGTTGAGGCGCGGAATGTTGCGGCGCTGCAGGATGAAGTCGACGGCGGTGCCGATATCCCTGACCGCGGTCTGGCCGGTCACGATTGGCGGATTGGCTTCGGGCTTGTCGGCCATCTCGGGAGGACGTGTCGACTTGCCGTAGCCTCGCAGATCCAGAAGCCACACGTCGTAACCGCGCGCGGCGATGTATTCCATCCAGGACAGGCCATCCAGTTTGAGGTCGAACGCCGTCTCCGAAGGATAGGTCGCGCCGTGAACGTAAAGCACGGTCTGCTCCGGGTGGAAGGTAGTCATATCCGCCGGTCGCTTGTTGCGGACGTAGATCTCGATGCCGGGATCTGAAGTCTTGACCATCATCTCTTCGGTCACCAGAGCCCTCGTCTGCGCCAGCGCCGGAATCGAAAGGAGCGTTGCGAGAAGAAAGCTTGTGACAGCGATTGAAAGTCTCAATGGTGCCTCCCTCGTATTCTTCGTCTTGTTTGTGATTTTGACGTAGCAGGACGTTGTGCACCCTACACTTTATTCCCGTTCGGTGCGACGGCGAACGGGTGCGCCGCGAACTGATTTGCTCCTTGCGCAGGCGCAATCTTGGGAAGTGCCCTGTGACATATCAACCCGTGGCAAATAACTTCTGATTTTCAGAAATCATGTCAAGGTCGGGAATCAAAAATATTTCGCTTCTCCGCAGGCCCAAATCAGCCGTAAGTTTCGCCGTCCCGTCCCGACAAGAGGGGCGTTGGCCATCGTCACGAACGTGGGGCGGGATGCGGTGGACGCAGCAGCGTCAGGCGCGAGAGGTTGTTCGCAGGGCGGCATCGATCCGTGAGCGAACACGGCGCGCAAGACGTACGGCGCTGAAGCGTACGGCAAAACCGTGTGGTCCTGACACCCGTGGCTGGTGCCAAGCTGCCGGTGGCGCATTCGAACCGACCGGATCGAATGAGCCATCAAGCCGGCAGCGATGGAGGCAAGAAGGAATTCGTCTCCAGGGAGAGCACGGCATAAGCCGTCAACCCATTGCGCAGGGAATGCCGGCGTGCCCCGGCTGTACCTGTATGCTCGTGTGCGCTTTGCTTTGCGCATACTGCACACGAGACCGCGGGTGCAGCAAGCACCCGGCATTCCCTGCTCCCTCTCGTTGGGAGAAGAGTCGTGCAAGCCTCGGGCGCAATGCGTCGCGAGAACGCGAAATCGCATCCACGTCATTGCGAGCGTAGCGAAGCAATCCATTGTCACCTCATGCGCGGAAAGATGGATTGCTTCGCTCTGCTCGCAATGACGCGGAGAGGCCGCGGCGCTCCATACAGCGCATGCACGGCCGATTGGAAAGACCTCTCATTACCCCTGCGGCGCCACCGAAATCCTTGCGCAGTCGCGGCGGCCCATCAGGACGCAATCCTGGGTCTTGCGGAGATCGGCGATGCTTACCGCAAGCCAGATGCCGATCGCGGTCAGGGCCACGGTGAAGGCGAGCGCTGCGATGTTGGCGAGCATGCGGTGACGGAAGTCGTCGCCCTCGTCGCGCGACCGTTCGTAGCGGGACAGATCGTTCGCGGTTTGCGGCCCCTTGACCTGGCTAGGTTCTTCCCGCCCGCCCGGTGGGTGGGCCGAGGTACGCGGCCGGAACTTGAGCACCACGTGCTCATCGTCCGTGGTAATGGGCCGCTGGGTTTTCACTGCGCTCGTCCGACGAAAAATCCTGCGGTCTTTTTAGCACGGCGGCAGCGCTTCCAACATGAAATCTTGCAAACCGCAGGACAGCCATCCATCTCCGCAACGTCTGATGGAACCGTAACGACGCCGGGCTCAGCCCTGCTTCGGCAGCCGCCCTATCATATAGAACTCGTCGTTCGGGCGCATCGCGGTGACGTTGGCCAGCCGGTTCGACAGCGCGAAGAAGGCCGAAATGGCCGCGATGTCCCAGATGTCGTCCTCGGAAAAGCCGTGGCTGGTGACCTCGGCAAAATCGGCCTCGGAGACCTCGTTCGCCGCCCGGCTCACCTTCATGGCGAAGTCGAGCATGGCGCGTTGCCGCAGCGTGATGTCGGCCTTGCGGTAATTGACCGCGATCTGGTCAGCGATCACGGGGTTTTTCGCCCGGACGCGCAGGATCGCGCCGTGGGCAATCACGCAGTAATGGCACTGGTTGGCGGCCGACGTCGCCACCACGATCATCTCGCGCTCGGCCTTGGTCAGCCCGCTGTCCTTCTCCATCAACGCGTCGTGATAGGCAAAGAAGGCGCGAAATTCGTCGGGCCGGTAGGCCAGCGTCAGGAACACATTCGGCACGAAGCCGGACTTCTCCTGCACCGCGAGAATTCGCGTGCGGATATCCTCCGGCAGCTTGTCGATGGCGGGCGGCTGAAATCGTGTGGCGGCAGGCTTGGACATGAAAGGGTTCCGGCTGATGGCCGCGGGATGCGGCGTTGCCGGAACCATATCGCGTTTTCGGGGGAAGTGGACACCGCCCCGCGCGGAGCAATCGCGCGAAACTGTTATGCCTCAGCGCAGCGGCTTTTTCAGCAGCGAGAACCGGTCGGGATCGAGCCCCATCGAGGGCTGCAGCATCGGCGCTTCGACCGGCGTCATGACGCGGGCAGCGGGGCGATCGTTGATCGAGGGATCGTTCGGAACGTCCCGGTGCGAGGTGGCGCCGCGCCAGCGATCCAGCACGGCCGAGACGAAATGCATGTCATGGCCGGCGGAAACCGACGGCACGGTGGCGATCGTGGCTTCGCTGCGCGGCAATTGATGCACCGGAACCTCCTTGAAGCGCAGCCGCGTCGGCAGCGCCACGCCTTCGCCGAAGGCCAGCACCTCGCGGGTGCCGAGCGAGGGCACGAACGACAGCAAGTTGGCTGCGGCGTCCGAGACCGCCGAGCGCAGGAGCGCCTGGTCGCGGTCGTTGGCAAGGCGCATCGCAAACAGCGTGTTGCACTGGGAAATGATGGTGGCGTCGAGTTCGGCCGGGCGCTGGGTGACGAGGCCGAGATAGACGCCGTATTTGCGCCCCTCCTTGGCGATGCGCGACACCGCCTTGCGCGTCGGCCCGAAGCCGATGTTGCGGTCGGCCGAGGCGTAACGGTGCGCCTCTTCGCAGACGAACAGCAGCGGCGACACGCCGTCGCTCCACAGGCCGAAATCGAACGCCATGCGGCACAGCACCGACACCACGGAATCGACAACTTCGGCGGGGAAGCCGGCGAGCTGCATGATGGTCATCGGCCGGCCGTTGGCAGGCAGCCGGAACAGATGGCTGATGACTTCCGCCATGGTGTCGCCGCCGACATTGGCGTTGTCGAACATGAAGGCGTAGCGCGGATCGTTGCGCACGGTCTCGATGCGCGAAATCAGCTTGTGATAGATGATGCGCGAGGAGCGGTTCTCCAGCTTGCCCATCCGCTCGTCGATCAGCGAGATCAGGTCGACAAGGCGATACGGCACCGGCGTATCGACGGTGTAGACGCCCGACTTGGGATCCATGCGCTTGAGCCCGAGCCGGTCGGAGTTCTGATACTGGGTATAGATGCCCTTCGCCATCGGAATGACTTCGGCGAGGACGTCGAGCTCTTCCGGCACGCCCGGGCGGCCGCCGAACAGCACGTCGACGATCTCTTCGAAATTGAACAGCCAGAACGGCAGTTTCAAATTGCGCGGGTTCATTACGACCGCGCGATCGCCGAAGCAGCGACCATATTCGTTGTGCACGTCGAGCAGGAAAACCCGCAGGTTCGGCCGCGCCTTCAGAATCTCGTTGAGCAGCAGCGACACGCTGGTCGATTTGCCGACGCCGGTGGAGCCGAGGACCGCGAAGTGCTTGGAGAGCATTTCCTCGACGTCGACATAGGCGATCACCGAGCGGTCCTGCTGCAGGGTGCCGACATTGATCTGGTCCGACCCGCTCGGTGCATAGACGGTGCGAAGGTCCTGGGCGGTGACGATGTCGACGGCGTCGCCGATCGTCGGATAATTGGTGACGCCGCGTTGGAATTTCGGGCGGTCGCCGCCGAAAATTTCGCCGAGCAGGTCGACCGATGCGGTCGCGATGTATTCATCAGAACTTGGCTGATTCTCGCACGACACCTCGGTAAGCATGGCGATGATGGTGGTGGATGTCGCACAGCGAATACTGATGAAGCGGCCGACGGTGGCGCGCACTTCGGAAAGGGGCATCTGGCCTGTCGCCAGAAGTCCGACCCGGGCGAGGGAGCCGCGCACGGAAATCACACGTCCGAAGGATGTCACGGTGTTGAACCTGGATCTCATGAATTGGGGTCTGGCCTGCATTATGGGCGGCCCCGACTAGCGAAACGGTTAAACCGGCGTGGTTCCGTATCAGCTAAATCAGCGGCATCCCGGTCAGGATCCGTATTTGCAGCGGAGTCCGATCTCACGCTCCGATTGCGAGTTAGGCTTGGAAAATCAGGGTTTTCTCGCATTTGTTGGGTCGCGCGAGCTCTGCTGCGAATTAATCTTTCGTTTACCATTTCGAAGGAGAGGACCAGCCAAGGGTCACCTCTCGATAACCTGTTAGTGGCGATGGTGATTGGAGCCAGCCCGTGTATCGACGTAACCGATTGCTAACCGCAAGTTGTAACGCGCCTTCCATTGTCCTTCGTACCAATATCGCTGGGCGGGAAAAACGGGATTCCGGCTTGCGTCTGCATGACCGATCGCCAACCGCCCGCGGATTGGCGATTTCGCGCGGAGAAGCATCTCGGGTGAGCATCGAAAGCGACCAGAAATTGCCTGGCGGTCCCGCCGATAAGGCCGGACTATTTACGCTGCTTGCTGTCTGCGCCGTCCTGCTCGCGGCGGCCGTACTCGCGCAATTTGCTATCTCGACATGGAGCCTGCGCGAACGCGTCCTGCTGGCGCTCGTCGCTGCTCTAGCCGCAGTCGCTGGATACTTGCTGCGGCGCGACCGATTGACTGATCAGAGGCTGCTGGCCGAGCGGCGCCAGCTCTCGATCGCCGTGAACAACATCCCGCAAGGTCTTGTTCTGTATGATGCATCCGCGCGGATCATCATTTGCAACCAGCCCTATCTCGACATGTTCGGATTGTCGCCCGACGTGGCGAAGCCCGGCTGCACCATGCAGCGGCTGATCGCCCACCGGAAGGAAACCGGATCCTTCGATGGCGACATCGATGCATTCTGCAACGCGATCATTCAGAAAGTGTCGCTCGGCAAGGCCACACGCCAACTCACGGAAGCGCCGGGCGGCCGGGCGATCGAGATCATCAACCGGCCGCTGAAAGGTGGGGGGTGGGTGGCTACGATCGAAGACATCACCGAGCGCAAGCGCGCGGAAGAGAAGATCGCACATCTGGCGCACTACGACGGTCTGACAGACCTGCCGAACCGGATCCTGCTCCGCGAGCGGCTGGAACATTCGCTTGCAGCGATCCGGCCGGGCGAGCAATTGGCGGTGCTCTATATCGACATCGACGAGTTCAAGAGCGTCAACGACGCGCTCGGCCATCCGATCGGCGATGAATTGCTCAAAGGCGTCGCCGATCGCCTGCGCGGTTGCTTGAGGGAAACCGACGTGGCGGCCCGGCTTGGCGGCGATGAGTTTGCCGTCATTCAAATGCCCATCAAGGATCGCTCGGAAACCACTCGGCTCGTTGATGAAATCCATTCGGCGATCAGGCAGCCCTTTGAATGCATGGGGCACCTGATCACCACCGATGCCAGCATCGGAATAGCGCTTACTCCCAGCGACGGGGTGGACCTCGACCAGTTGTTGAGGAACGCGGACCTTGCGCTCTACGGCGCCAAGGGCGATGGACGGCGAACCTACCGCTTCTTCGAGGCCGGCATGGATCAGCGCGCCAAAACGCGGCGAAGTCTGGAGTTCGAGCTGCGCCAGGCGATCAGCGACGGCAGCCTTGAGACCTATTACCAACCGGTGGTCAATATCGAGGACGGCAAGATCTCATCCTGCGAGGCGCTGTTGCGGTGGCGGCACCCCGAACGCGGCATGATCTCGCCGGCGGAATTCATCCCGATCGCGGAGGATAGCGGCCTGATCAATCAGCTCGGCCTGTGGGTGCTCAATGCTGCCTGCGCCGAGGCCGTTACCTGGCCGGACCATGTCCGCGTCGCGGTCAACGTCTCGCCGGTGCAGTTCAGGAGCCAATCGCTGGCGCTGAACGTGGCCGCGGCGCTGGCCGCCTGCGGCCTTCCCGCGAGCAGGCTGGAGCTCGAAATCACCGAGGCCGTCCTCATTCGCGACGACGAGGCGGCGCTCGACATGCTGCATCAGTTGCGCAAGCTGGGTGTCCGGATCGCGCTGGACGATTTCGGCACCGGCTACTCCTCGCTCAGCTACCTCCAGCGTTTCCCGTTCGACAAGATCAAGATCGATCGCTCGTTTATCAGGGATATCGCAGGCCCCGGCGCGTCCTCGTCGATCGTCCAGGCCGTGGTGAATATCGCAGCCGCCAGCGACATGATGACGACGGCGGAGGGTGTCGAAACCGAACAGCAGAGGAACTTGCTATACATCCTCGGCTGCACCGAGATGCAGGGCTATTTGTTCAGCCCTGCGATACCGGCCGCGGAGGTGAGACGGCTGTTGCTAACGCATACCGGCAGAGCGATGTCTGCTGCTTGAAACGCTGGGCACAGCTTGCTATCGACGGAGAACGAAAAACAAGAAGCAGGGCAGGGTGGACCGCGATGAATCGCGACAACAAATCTTGAGCGAGCCCGCGCGATCTTCCGCGCTCGCACCATTCCGCGTCAGGAACTACCGTTTTCAGTGGCCGGCCGATCTGCTCACCTCCTGGGCGTTCGAGATGGAGCTGATTATTCTCGGCTGGTATGTGCTGGTCGAGACCGGCTCGGTCCTGCTGCTCACCGTGTTCGCCTCGCTCGGCTATGTCGGTACGCTGGTTGCGCCGATATTCGGCGTCGTCGGCGACCGGATCGGTCACCGCGATCTCTTAGGCATGATGCGCGCGACCTACGCGGTGCTGGCCGCGGTGCTGATGGCGCTGGCGCTGTCCGGCCACCTCGCGCCGATATTTGTTTTTGTCATCGCGGCCGTGATGGGCATCGTCCGTCCGTCGGATCTCGGCGTGCGCGGCGCGTTGGTTGCGACCATCATGCCGCATGGCCAATTGATTGGGGCGATCAGCATCTCGCGCACCACGATGGATACCGCGCGGATCGCCGGCGCGCTGAGCGGTGCCGGCCTGTTTGCCTCGCTCGGCATGGGCCCGGCCTATGTGGCGATCGTTTGTCTCTATCTCACCGCAACCGCGCTGACGCTGTGCATCGTGGCGCCGGCAAAGCCGCAACTCGCGGGCGAGGCTGCCAGCGAGGCGTTGCAGCGCTCGCCGCTGCGCGACCTCAAGGAGGGGGTCGCCTATGTCTGGACCACGCCGCGGATGCAGGCCGCGCTCTGGGTGGCATTTCTGGCCAACCTGACGGCGTATCCGCTCTCCAACGGCCTGCTGCCCTATATCGCCAAGGCGATTTACGGCACCAACCAGACCGGGCTTGGCTATCTGTCGGCGAGTTTTGCGATCGGCTCGCTGGCCGGTTCGATCGTGTTGAGCCTGATCCACGATATCCGGGTGGCGCGGCTGATGATCGGCGCGACCGTCGTCTGGTACGCGACCCTGCTGGTGTTTGTGCAGATGCAGACGGTGCCGACCGCGATCGTGTGCCTGGTGGTGGCGGGCTTTTCGCAAAGCCTCGCCATGATCTCGATCGCCGTCATCCTGATGCGGACCGCGAGCGAGAATTTCCGCGGCCGGGTGATGGGTGTACGCATGATGGTGATCTACGGCCTGCCGATCGGCCTGTTGGCCGCCGGCAGCCTGATCGACGAGATCGGATTTGCCGCGACCGGCACAGTCTACGCGGCGGCCGGTCTCGCGCTGATGCTGGCGATCGTGCTGCACTGGCGCGCCGATCTCTGGCACGTGCATGCACCGGCGAATGCGCGGTGATCTGACCGCGCAACGCCGGCACGCCGATCTCACTGCACCTTGATATTCGCCTCCTTCAGCACCCTTGTCGTTTCGGTCTGTCGCGGTGGTTGGCTCGTCCACCTAGATGTTTGTTGACTAGACCTGATATTTTGTACAACTGTACAAAGCTCGAGAGCGGAAAGCAAATGCCATGACGCGAAACCCCAACATGCGGGAAGCCATCCTGAGCGCGGCCGAGCTGTTGTTCTCGACGCGCGGTTTCAATGCCGTGTCGATCCGCGACATTGCGCTGGAGGCGGGCGCCAATCCCGGCAGCATCACCTATCACTTCAAGAGCAAGGACGGGCTGCTGCTCGAAATCTACAAGCGCCATTGCGGCCCCATGAACAAGCGCCGCATCGAAATGCTGGTGGCGGCAAGGCGCGTGCGCGACATTCAGGACCGGCTGGAAGCGATCGTGCGCGCCTATGTGCAGCCGGCGTTTTCGTCGAGCAGCGATCTTGCCGGCGGCGGGGCGAGATTCACGCGGCTGCGTGCGGTGATGTCGGCCGAAGGCAACGCGGTGGTAGGGCGCATCATCGCGGAAATCTTCGACGACACCACCAACGCATTCATCGATGCCATCGCGGAAAGCCTGCCGCATCTGCCGCGCACGACGATCGTCTGGCGGTCGCAGTTCCTGCTCGGCGCGCTCTATTACACCCTCGTCAATCCGGAGCGCGTGACGCGGCTGTCCCGCGGCGAAGCCGACGGCACCGACATGGCGGAAGCGATCGAGCAAATCGTCTCGGCGACGGTCGCCTCACTGCAGGCATCCGACATCAATCACATCGACGGCGCGTCACGCCGGACCAAGTCAATGCAACCGCACGCGGTGGGTACCGCTCGAAAGCGGAAGGAAAATTCACCCGACTAAGTACCCGCCCGAACCGAGCACTGCAGAAGGCATCATGAACAAGCCCACAATTCCCGGACCCGATCCCAACACGCGAACGCCAAAATTCAAGCTTCCGGCGCTGGCGTGTGACGCGCACACCCATATCTTCGGCCCCGGCGACAAATACCCTTACGCGCCCGGACGGCCCTATACGCCGCCGGACGCGCCGCTCGAGGATTTCCGGGCGCTGCACAGGAAGCTCGGGATCGGCCGCGCTGTCATCGTCAATGCCAGCGTGCACGGCACAGACAATCGCGTGGCGCTCGACGCCATTGCCGTCAGCAACGGGACCTTTCGCGCTGTCGCCAATATCGACGATAGCATCACCGAGCGCGGCCTTCGCGAGCTGCACGAGGGAGGTTTCCGCGGCTGCCGCTTCAACTTCGTGCGCCATCTCGGCGGGGTGCCCGACATGGCGGCGTTCCATCGTATCGTCGCGATGGTCGCGCCGCTCGGCTGGCACATCGACCTGCATTTCGACGCGATCGACTTGCCCGAATATGCCGAGATGCTGGCAAAATTGCCGGTGCGTTACACCATCGATCACATGGGGCGCGTCAAGGCATCCGACGGTCTCGACCAGCTTCCGTTCCGGACGCTAATCGACCTGATGAAGCGTGACGAGAAATGCTGGGTGAAGGTGTGCGGTTGCGAGCGGGTGTCCTCCGGCGGGCCGCCATTTCACGACGCGGTGCTGTTCGCGCGCCGCATCGTCGAGACGGCGCCGGACCGCGTGATCTGGGGGACCGACTGGCCGCATCCCAATGTGAAGGTGATGCCCAACGATGGCGATCTGGTCGATCTCATTCCGCTGTTTGCACCGGAACCGGAACTGCAGCAGAAGATTCTGGTCGATAATCCGGCGCGGCTGTTCGAGTTTTGAAGGAGCCCGTGCGATGGCGAACAAACGAAAGCAGCATAGCCTGAGTCGACGCCGCGCGTTGATCGCCGGCATGGCCGCGCTGGCGGCAGCGCTGTTGCTGCCGCAAATGGCCCACGCGCAAAGCTATCCGAACCGACCGGTCCGGCTGATCCTGCCGTTCGGCGCGGGCGGCGTCGCCGACGTCACGGCGCGGCTCGTTACCGAAAAACTCGGCGAGAAGCTCGGCCAGCGCTTCGTCATCGAGAACATGCCGGGCGCCGGAGGCATCAATGCGGCACGCGCTGTGCTGTCCGCGCCCGCGGACGGCTATACGCTGGCGCTGTTCAGCAACGGCACCGCGATTTCCGTATCGCTGTTCAAGAACCTGACGTTCAACCCGGTGACCGATTTCGTGCCGGTTTCGAGCATGGGCTATTTCGACTTCATCTTCGTCACCCAGGCTGGCTCGCCGTATCCGACGCTGGCTGACTTCATCAAGGCAGTGAAGCAAAAGCCCGGCGCGCTCAATGTCGGCACCATCAATGTCGGATCGACCCAGAACCTCGCCGCGCAATTGTTCAAATCGACCGCCGGCGTCGATGTTACGATCGTGCCGTTCCGCAGTTCGCCCGAGGTGCTGATCGCGCTGTTGCGTGGCGATATCCAGATGGCGATCGAAAATTACAGCGCGGTGCGATCGCATATTGCCGACAAGGCGGCGATTGCCGTGTCGTCTTCGGGGCCCGTGCGCACGACGTTCCTGCCAGAGGTGCCGACGGTGAAGGAAGCCGGCGGCGGGGATTTCGAGGCGCGGTCCTGGAACGCGATCTTTGCGCCGAAGGGCACGCCGCCGGAGGTGATCAGGACGCTCAACGCCGCGCTGCGCGAAGTGCTCGAGATGCCCGACTTGAAGAAGCGCGCGCTCGATCTCGGCATCGATGCCAAGGCCAGCTCGCCGGAAGAAATCCAGGAACGGCTGAAGGCCGATATCGACAAGTGGGCTGATGTGATCGAGCGGGCAGGAATTGCCAAACAGTAGTCATGCTGCCGGTGCGGCCGGCAACGTGCAACAATCGAAGGAGGAAATCCCGATCATGAGCAATGCTGGAAAAACGGGCCTTGTGGTTACGGCGCACCCCGGCGATTTCGTCTGGCGCGCGGGCGGCGCGATCGCGCTGCACGCCAAGAAGGGCTATCGCATCAAGATCGCATGCCTCTCGTTCGGCGAGCGCGGCGAAAGCCAGTTCGCCTGGAAAGAATCCGGCGCGACGATGGAGAAGGTGAAGGCCGGAAGGCGCGACGAGGCGCAGCGCGCAGCGGAGATGCTGGGCGCGGAAATCGAGTTCTTCGACGCAGGAGATTATCCGCTGCGGCTGACGGAGGCGCATTTCGACCGCATGGTCGATATCTACCGCGAGCTCAATCCGTCCTTCGTGCTGACCCATGCGCTGGAGGATCCCTATAATTTCGATCATCCGAACGCGGCGCACTTCGCGCAGGAAACCCGCGTGGTCGCGCAGGCGATGGGCCACAAACCCGGCGCGAAATACACCTATGCGGCACCGCCGGTGTTCCTGTTCGAGCCGCATCAGCCGGAGATGTGCAACTTCAAGCCGCAGGTGATCCTCAACATCGACGAGGTCTGGGATATCAAGCGCAAGACGTTCGAAATTCTCGCCGCCCAGAAGCACCTGTGGGCCTATTACGAGCGGGTCGCGCTGCAGCGAGGCGTGCAGGGTGGCCGCAACACCGGCAAGCCAATGACGTATGGCGAGGCCTATCAGCGGTTGTTCCCGATGGCGATGGAGGAACTGGCATGAAGACGGTCGTCGTCCGCAATATCAAGCGTACCGAGCCCGAGCTCGTGAAACGGCTCGGCGCGCTCGGCGTTGCCACCGCGCATGAGGCCTATGGCCGTTTCGGCCTGATGAAGCCCTATCTGCGCCCGGTCTGGAGCGGGGCCGAGACATCAGGCACCGCCGTGACCGTTTTGGCGCAGCCCGGCGACAACTGGATGATCCATGTTGCGGTGGAGCAGTGCCGGCCCGGCGACGTTCTGGTGGTCGGCTGCACGACGGATAATACCGACGGCATGTTCGGCGATCTGCTGGCGACCTCATTGATGGCGCGCGGCGTAAGAGGCCTTGTCATCGATGCCGGTGTTCGCGACGCCAAATCGCTTCGCGAAATGGGTTTTCCGGTGTGGTCGAAGGCGATCTCGGCCAAGGGGACGGTGAAGGCGACGCTTGGCGCCGTCAATATTCCCGTAGTTTGTGCCGGGATCAATGTGGTGCCAGGCGATGTGGTTGTTGCCGATGACGATGGCGTCGTGGTGATCGGACGCAAGGACGCCGCCGATGTCGTTGCCAAGGGCGAGAAGCGCGTCGCCGACGAAGACGGTAAGCGCAAGCAACTCGCCGCGGGCGTACTCGGGCTTGATATGTACAAGATGCGCGAGCCGCTGGCGAAGGCGGGGCTCATCTATGTCGACGAGCTGGAGGAGGACTGAGGTGTCGATGCACCTGCGCACCTTGCTTGGCGACCATCCCGGCACGACCGCGCTCAAGAATGGATCTATCAGATCGGATCTGGTCGCGTTCGATTTCGCGCCGTATTCGCCGACCAACAAGGGTTTCAAGCCGATGGTCCGCGAAGCAGCGTTCGACGTCTCGGAGATGGCGATCGTCACTTATCTAATGGCAAAATCTTTCGGCAAGCCGATGGTGCTGCTGCCCGATGTCGTATTGGCCCGCTTTCAGCATGGGCACGCGCTTTACAATGCAAAGGCGGGCAAGATTACGCCACGCGACCTCAAGGGCAAGCGCGTTGGTATTCGTTCCTTCACCACGACGACCGGCGCATGGCTACGCGGCATCCTTGCCAATGACTATGGCGTCGATCTCGATTCGATCGAGTGGGTGACGTTCGAGGAGGCCCATGTCGCCGAATTCGTGGATACGACCAGACGAGCGCCTGCGGGCAAGCAGATTGTCCAGATGCTGATCGACGGCGAACTCGATGCGGTGCTCGGCGAAAAATCGGATCATCCGGATTTGAAGCCGCTGTTTGCCGATGCCGCTGCTGAAGAGAAGGCTTGGTTTGGGAAGCACAGGGTGGTGCCGATCAACCATATGGTGGTGGTGAGCCGGAGATTGTCGGAGGAACATCCGGATGCTGTGCGGGAGGTGCATCGGCTGCTTGCCGACTCCGCCGCGGTCTCGCCGGCAGCGCCGCGCTTCACCGCGGATGAGATTCGGCGCTCACTAGAGCTGATTATCGGTTATTCAACCCAGCAGAAGCTCATTCCACATGCGTTCAGCGTGGACGAACTGTTCGACGACGTGACGCGGGCGCTGCGCTAGGATGGAGACGACAATGACCCCCGAGCCGATCTTCGATCTCGCCCATCTCGGCCATATGGAATTGCTGACGCCGAAGCCGGACGAGAGCCTTAAATTCTTCGTCGACGTCATGGGCATGACCGTCAGCGGCCAGAAGGGCGATTCGGTCTACCTGCGTGGCTGGGACGATTACGAGCGCTATTCGCTGAAGCTGACGGCCTCGAAAACTGCCGGAATGGAGCACATGGCGTTGCGCGCGCGCAGCCCGCAGGCGCTGGAGCGTCGCGTCGCCGCGCTGAAGGGCTCGGGCTTCGACATTGGCTGGATCGATGGCGATATGGGACAGGGACCGACATTCCGCTGTCGCGATCCCGACGGCCATATCGTCGAGCTCTACTACGAAACCGAATGGTATCAGGCGCCGCCCGAACTCAAGCCGGCGTTGAAGAACCAGGCGCAACGCTTTCCGGCGCGCGGCGTCAATGTTCGCCGGCTCGATCACCTCAATTGCCTCGCCGTCGACATCAAGGCGAACCGGCTCTTCTTCGAAAACTATCTAGGCTTGCGCACCACCGAACAGATCGTGCTGAACGACGGCACGGAAGCCGCGATGTGGATGACGATGTCGAACAAGAGTTACGACTTCGCCTATACCCGCGACCACTACGGCAAGGCCGGCCGCTTTCACCACGTCACTTACGCGCTCGACAGCCGCGAGGAGATTCTTCGCGCTGCCGATATATTTTTGGAGAACGGCGTGCACATCGAGACCGGTCCGCACAAGCACGCGATCCAGCAGACCTTCTTTCTCTACGTCTACGAGCCCGGCGGCAACCGCGTCGAAGTCGCCAATGCTGGGGCCCGGCTCATTCTCGCGCCCGACTGGAAGCCGATCGTCTGGACCGAGGAGGAGCGCAAGAAGGGGCAGGCCTGGGGGCTGAAGACGATCGAGTCGTTTCACACCCACGGCACGCCGCCGGTGTGAGGCGACGTTTGCCCGCCCTCGGTCAGCGGACGTCTAAAGAATGGGGAAGATGACCGGCCTTGCGCCCGCGATGCTGCGCACCATCTTGATGCGAACGTGCGAATGACGTCGTGGGTGGCCGATGGCAGAGCTTGTGGATTTCACCAGCGAGGCTTTTTTGCGTGACCCGCAGGCGGGCGTCGCGCAACTGCGCGCCGTCGGCCCTGTGGTAGCAACAAAGTTTCCCATTCTAGGCCGGCTCTGGGTCACCACGACCTATGAGGCGGCGGCGCGCGTGCTGAAGGACAGCACGACCTTCACGCTGCGCAAGGAGGGTGGCTCCCTCGTCGGCTTGCCCTGGTGGATGCCGAAGTTAATCGGGGCACTCGCCAACAACATGCTCACAATGGACGAGCCGGATCACACGCGGCTGCGCGACATTGTCGACGAAGCGTTCCGTCGCCGAGCCGTGATGGACATGGAACCACACATCCGCGCCATCGCCGATCGCCTCGCCGATGAATTGTTTGCGGCGGGAAGTCCCGCCGATCTGGTGCAGCGTTATGCGCGGATGTTGCCGCTTGCCGTGATCTGCGAACTACTCGGCCTGCCGTCGGCCGACCGGCCGAAATTCATCGCCTGGGCCAATTCAATCGCGAATCTCACCAACGCGTTCGGCCTTCTGCGGTTGATCGGCGGAATGATGAAGATGCGGCGCTATCTGAAAGTGCGTCTGCAGGTCGCCCGGGAACAGGGCGGCGAAGGATTGATTGCCGAGCTTGTGCGGGTCGAGAAGGAAGGCGGGCGCATCACGCCGGACGAAATGGTCTCGATGGTGTTTCTCTTGCTGGGGGCGGGCTCCGAGACTACCACCCATCTGATCAGCGGATCGGTGTTCGAATTGCTGAAAGATCCTGCGCGGCGCGATTGGCTGGCGGCGGATTGGAGCCGCGCTGGCCTTGCGGTGGAAGAATTTTTGCGCTTCGTCTCGCCGGTGCAATTTTCAAAGCCGCGCTATGTGCGCCATGACGTCGATGTGGACGGCGTGAAATTGAAGAAGGGTGATCGGGTGATGGCGATGGTCGTCGCGGCCAATCTCGACCCGCAGGCGAACGATGGTCCCGAACGCCTCGATCTCGAGCGGCGGCCGAACCGGCATCTCGCGTTCGGGACGGGAATACATTTCTGCCTCGGCCACCAGCTTGCGCGGATCGAAGGAATCTGCGCGCTGCAGGCGCTGTTCACGCGCTGGCCGAGGCTGAAGCTGGCGGTTGAGCCGGCGCAGATTCATTGGCGGAAACGGCCGGGCATTCGCATGATCGCGGAGTTGCCGGTGGTGGCTGCCGGGTGAGAGCGCGGTTGGCTGGGGTTCTTGGATACTTATAGAACTCTGTGCATAGCACCCGGGGCCGAAATTGTTGCATTATTCGAGGAGCTTAGACTTAATTCTTGATGCTTCGTCACCGCCGCTATCGCATTATAATCGTGCTCGCGACGTAGTCGGTCTCTATCGCGGATGCGATCAACTTTTACGCTATTGGGGATCAAGGACGACGCCATCGATGAATGAGACCGCGGGCGCTTTCGAGGTGCTGCGCAAGCTATTGAATTTTCTGGCGCGTCGGACGCGATTCAAGCGTGTGACCTTTGCCTTCGGAGGGCAATGCTAGGCGACTGACTGAAATACCAATTTGAGATGGTGCATTTCCCTGATTGAGCCAATCGCGGCCTCACGGCTGAGAACTGCACAATTGTTTGTACAATATTCGATCACACTTCCTAAAGTTAGCTCAAACTTTCCCATGATGAATTGGAGCGAGAGTTTAGGAATTTCAATCGGTTAGAAGGCCTCGTGTGCGCGACATGTGCACCGGGAAATCTAGAAAAATCTACCGAGGGCAAGCGTAACGGTTGTTCTTTGGATTGGTGCGACGCCGCGGAAACATGGCAAGCCAGGAGAGCCACGTTGCGAGGGCAGGGAAATCACGCCCGACTATGGAGCCGACAGCGTCTCTTGAGCAGAGTTCAGTCTCCGGTCGATCGCGAAGAACTGCGGTGAGGATAAAAACAAATGTCGGGGGTTCGACGCGCTCCCCCGCTACTACGGGCTGCGATTTTGTACGCCGGACTACGATTTTCTGCGATTCTATGCTCCCGACGGTAGCGCTTCGAGCGGTCAATGTACTTACGAAAAGCGTGGTGAATCCGAGCTCATTCAGCGCGATAGTCTTCGTTACCGCAGAGTCGTGTCAGCAACATCAGCGCGAGGTGGATGATGCGAGCACTCGAATAGAGCCCCATGGAATCGCTTAGGTATCAGGATTGCGAACCCATACCGGCGCAAACTTGATGAGGAAGCCTCGAAATGCCTCCGCTGGCGGTGGGAGCGAGCGCCCTTTTAGGGTGAAGACAGAATAATCGCGAATCAACTCAGGTCCATCCACGCGTATCAGTTTGAGTCCGAAGCCGGTTGCTAGATCCTTGGCAATGATAGGGCAGGCCGAGACGCCGAAGCCGGCCTGAACCATTGCGAACGCAGTGTTGATCCGCCGCACCACTTTCAATTCTTTGGGCAAGAATTGAGGACCGACCGCTCTGCCATCGAACGGGCCCCACTCTCTAAACTGTCGAAAGAAGCTAATGAAGGTTCGATCCTCAATGTTTTTCCAAGTCACCCTTGAACGGTTCGCGAGTTGGTCGTCCTTGCGGATCGCCAGCATCAATGGCGCCCGCATGATCGGTGCCTGCTCGAGTTCTTGATCACTGATGGGCGTAGGGGCAATCCCGAGGTCGACCTCTCCCAACCGCGTCCGTGCAATGACGTCTTCGAGCTGCACGTCGAGAAACTGCAGCTCGATATGCGGAAACTGCTTGCGAAATGCTGCCATCGCCCTGGGTAAAAGGGTGCAGGACAACACCTCGGGTGCAGCGATCCGAACGATACCGCGGCGGAGTTCTTTTAGGGTGTTAAGGCTTGCGACGGCGCCGTCGAGGTCTTGTAAGGCGCGTTCTACCAGCGGGAAGAACTCGCTGCCCACCGACGACAGGTTTACAGCCCTCGTGTTGCGGTCAAATAGACGTACGCCCAGCTGGCTCTCCAGCTCCTTGATGAGGCCGCTGACGGCAGCGGGCGTTAAATGCAGAATTTCGGCGGCTGTCGTGAAACTGCACGACGTGCCGACGGCCCTGAAAGCCCGCAGCTGGCGGAGGGAAAGATTGCTCAGCATTTCTTAAAACTCTGTCAGAAAATGTTGTTTGTCTAAAAAGTGACGATAGTCGATGGTTGGCCCTGTCACAAGCCAATCCGCAGCAATCGTCATGATCGCTCTTACAGAATCTCAACGGAAAGAGGCGGCCGAAAAGCTCTTTATCGCGGAGCGCGATCGTACCCTGTTGCCGCGGCTCTCCGACACCTACCCGGGCATCGATATCGACGATGCATACGACGTGCAGGCCAGGGTGGTAGCCCTGAAGGTTGAGGCAGGGGCGAAAGTACGAGGCTACAAGATCGGTTTGACGTCCAAGGCGATGCAGGACGCAGTCGGCATCGCGGAGCCGGATTTCGGTCATCTGCTCGACGGCATGATCTTTGAGAGCGGCCAGCCGATCTCACTGACTGGCTATCACTCACCGCGCATCGAGGTCGAACTGGCCTTCGTGCTCGAACAACCCTTGCGAGGACCCGGGGTCAACGTGTCCGACGTGCTGAGCGCCACTAGGCACGTGATTCCGGCGATCGAACTGATCGACTCCAGGACAGTTCTTCCGCGCAAGCTGGTCGACACGCTGGCAGACAACGCCGCCAGTGCGGCCGTCATCATAGGTGGCCGCCCCGTACGCCCAATGGACGTCGATCTGAGATGGCTCGGAGCGGTCGTCTACAAGAACGGCGTCATTGAGGACAGCGGCATGTCCGCGGCCGTGTTGGGGCATCCAGCCGCGGGCGTCGCCTGGTTGGCCAATCGATTGGGCTTGCGTGAGGTGTCGCTGAGGCCGGGCGAACTACTGCTGGGAGGCTCGTTCACGCGACCGATAGCGGCGAACACAGGCGATGTCTTTCATATCGACTACGGCCCTCTGGGTTCGATCGCCATACCATTCATCAATTGAGGCGCGGTTGTGAACGGACACATCAACATCGACGGCATTAAGGTTTCGACCGACCACTTCATCCATGGTGAGCGCGTCGCATCAACCGAACACTTCGATGACTATTGCCCCATCGATGGACGTCTGATTGGTCGTGTGGCCGCTGGATTGCCCGAGCACTGCAGCGCGGCAATCGAGGCCGCGAGGTCCGCATTTCCCGGATGGGCTGGACTGGGTCCGGTCAAGAGGCGCGAGCATCTGCAGCGCTTTGCAGCCGAGCTGAAGAACTGGGGCGACAAGCTCGCCCGGGTCGAGTGTGAGGACAACGGAATGCTGCTCGGCCGTCTCAAGGGGCACCAGATCGAGCGCTGCGCCTTGAACCTCACATTCTTCGCGGACGAGGCACTCAAGCTGGTTGATCATCGCATCGAAGCGCGCAACGCCCGCCATCATGTGCACTACGCGCCCGCCGGAGTGTGTGTGCTCATCACGCCGTGGAACTCGCCGATGATGTTGACGACCTGGAAACTCGGTCCGGCGTTGGCTGCGGGCAACACGGTAGTGATCAAACCGCCCGAATGGGCACCGCTGACCTGCTCGATGCTGGCCGACATCGCAGCCGCGGCCGGCATTCCCCCGGGTGTTATTAACGTGGTCCAGGGAATCGGAGCAGTCACCGGCGCCGCGCTCGTACGTGATCCGCGCGTTGCCCGTGTATCGTTTACCGGCTCGGTGCCAACGGCGAAGTCCATCGCGCAATCCACGGGCAACAACCTGGTGCCGGCGAGCTTCGAGTTGGGTGGCAAGTCGGCCTTCATCGTTCTTGACGACGCCGATCTGAACCTCGCGGCTGCAACGGCAGCGCTGCAGTACCGCAATGCCGGTCAAGTTTGCCTGGCGGGTACCCGTCTGCTCGTGCAGGACAGTATAGCCGACGATTTCCTTGAGCGAATGCAGAAGGTCGTCGCGCGGCTTCGTGTGGGTGATCCGCGAGATCCAAAGACGGAGATCGGCCCGATAATTCACCAGCGCCAGTTCGACAAGATCGCGGGCATGGTTGATCGCGCGCGGCAGCGAGGCGCGACGATCCACTGGGGTGGCGAAGAGCACGCTGCTGGCAGTCTCTTCTATCAGCCCACGCTTATTGGCGGCGTGAGCAACGATGATGAAGTCGTGCAGAATGAAATTTTCGGGCCGGTGCTGGTCATTCAGCGCTTCTCGACGGATGCGGACGCTGTGCGCCTGGCCAACAGCACCCGCTACGGACTGGCCGGCGTCGTATTCGGAAAACAGGAACGGGCGGTAGCAGTGGCTGAGCAACTGCGCACGGGAATGGTTTGGGTGAACTCCTTCTTCCTGCGTGACCTGGAGGCTCCATTCGGCGGGATCGGGGATTCCGGTATCGGCCGCGAAGGCGGGCAGTGGAGCTTCGAATTCTTCTGCGACATCAAGGACGTCATGGTTCCGCAGAGACCCTACGTACCGGTGTTCGCCGGCAGCTGAGACAAGACAGAGAGACAGACGGCCTCATTCCAAGAGACAGACGATGGACGAGCAAGGCGCCATAGTGAGAGAGACGAGTACCGTCCCGGGGATCAATCTGGCGTCACTGGATACGTTCCTGCGACCGGATTTGCCCGACTTGTTTGCCAGGCTGCGTAACGACGCGCCCGTGAGTTGGCACCAGCATCCGGACTCCGGAAAAAAGGGCTTCTGGGCCGTCGTTCGCTACGACGACATCGTTTCCGTAAGCAAGGACACCGCCACCTTCAGCAATCGTGAGGGCATCCAGGTCATTTTCGAAGGCGATCTTCCTCACGCCGGCGAAGGGTCGATGATCGAAATGGACCCGCCCGCGCACACGCGATTGCGCAGACTTGTGGGACCGACATTCGGCTCGATGGCCGTCGCCAGGATGCAGGAGCAGATCCGCGCGCGCGTGCTGACGATGCTGGATGGCCTCGACGGCAAAGACGATATCGACTTTGTCCGCGATTTCGCGACGCCACTACCGCTCGGTGTCTTCTACGATCTGATGGGCGTGCCCGCAGCCGACCAGCGTCGCATGCTTGAATTGGCCGATCGTACCTTCTTCTCGGGTGATCCGCGATTCGGAGCGGACCAGCAGGGCATAGGGGAGGCGGGGCGCGAAATCCAGGCCTATGGACGCTGGCTCGCCGAACAGCGGCGGAAGGAGCCGAAGAATGATTTGATGAGCGCCCTCGTGGCGGCCTCGATCGATGGTGAGCAATTGACGCCATCCGACTTGGGTGCCTTCTTCGGTCTTCTGGGCGCCGCGGGCGCCGATACCACCCGTTCCTCGATCTCCTACGGGCTGAAGGGCCTGACGGACTATCCGCAGCAGAAACAGTTGTGGTTGCAGGACATCGAAGGAAAAGCGGCCGCTGCTACCGACGAGATCGTGCGCTGGGCAACGCCGACGATGCACATGCGTCGCACCGCTACCCGTGACGTGGAATTGCGCGGCCAAAAAATAGCCGCCGGCGACAAGGTTGCTGTCTGGTACGCGTCGGGAAACTTCGACGAGACCAAATTTGTGGCACCACGCGAGTTCGACATTTCGCGCTCTCCCAATCCTCACCTGGCGTTCGGGATGGGCGGACCGCATTTCTGTCTTGGCGCACATCTGGCGAAGCTGGAGATCCGCATCGCCTATTCCGAGCTGCTCAAGCAGTATCCGGAGATCGAGGCCACCGGTCCGGTAGACCGTCTGCGCAGCAACTTCATCAACGGGCCGTTTTCCCTGCCGTCTCGCCTCGGTAAGCGTCACAAGCACGGGAGGTCGGCATGAGCACTCGATCGATGCGGGTCGACCGCATCCGGGTGGAGACCGACGACGTCCGGGTGTTTGAACTCGTTCCCGTCGACTCGGCACCGCTCGCTCCGTTCGGCCCCGGCGCCCACATTGATATCCACCTGGGAAACAACCTGGTGCGCCAGTATTCGCTTTGCAACGGGCCTGATGACACCGGCTGTTACGTTATTGGCGTGAAGCGGGAGCCCGCATCGCGGGGTGGTTCAGCCGCCTTGCACGAGAGCATTCGCGAAGGCCATCTGCTGCAAATTGGCCTGCCGCGGAACAACTTTCCGCTGCGGGACTCGGCGGCGCACCACGTGCTGGTCGCAGGCGGCATCGGTATCACCCCCTTGTTGTCGATGGCGCGGCATCTGTTGGCGTGCAAGCGGTCGTTTGAATTGCACTACTTTGCGCGATCGATAGCGACCACGGCCTTTCACAAGGAGCTGTCGGAATCACAGTTCGCGGGCCTCGTTGACTTCCACTACGCGCTGGAACCTGCCGCTGTGCGTTCCAAGCTGCGCAAGATCCTGCAGGAGCGCAAGCCGCATGCTCATCTCTATCTGTGCGGCCCGCGGCCATTTATGGACGCGGTTGAGGATGTCGCGGCCGCAACATGGCCGAACGACGCCGTTCACCTCGAGTACTTCTCGGCAGACGTGAATGCGCTGTCGGCGCCAAAATCGAGCTTTGTGGTGCGCCTGGCACGAACCGGCGGCGACTACGTCATTCCCGAGGACATGACCATCGTCGCGGCGCTCGCGCAGTATGGCGTCTATATCGACGTGTCGTGCGAACAAGGCGTGTGCGGCACTTGCCTGACCGGAGTAATCGAAGGCCAGCCGGATCACAGAGACTCGTTTCTTAGCGAGAAGGAACGCAAGTGCGACCGAATGCTGCCCTGCGTCTCTCGCGCAAGGAGCGACATGCTCATTCTAGACATATAACCGAAGGGAAACCGAATGGGACAGATCGTTGGTGCCGCCATTGTTTCGCATCATCCTGGATTATTCCGACCGCAGGCCGATCGCATTGCGATGGGCAATGGCCGGGATTCCGACCTGATCGAAGGGTTCGAGAGACTGCGCAAGAAGATCGACGTGGCGAAACCCGACACGCTGATCATTTTCGATACGCACTGGTTCACGAGCGGCCGGCATGTCGTGGCCGGCGCGGATCGTTACCAGGGGACGTACACGTCGAACGAGATGCCGTGGATCCTGCACGACATTCCGTTCGACTATCGCGGGGCGCCAGAACTCGCGGCCGAGATTGCCCGCGTCGGTGCAGAAGCTGCGGTGCCGGTGGAAAACACCCGGAATACGCACATCGAGCCGGAATATCCGACCTTCAACCTGCTGGGACCGCTTTGGCGTGGCGAGCGAATACTATGTGTCGGCATCTGCCAGAACGCCCGGGCGCATCATTTCCTGGCCATGGGTGAGGTCATCGGCAAGGCGATAGCCAATGTGGACACCCGCGCGGTGCTGCTGGCCTCGGGTGCCCTGAGCCATCGCATGGTCGATCTGGATTTCAAGCCGAGAAATCCGCGCTGGTGGCATCCGGACAACATCAGCGATCCCAAGCACGTCGTGCTCGATCATGAGGTCATGGCTTCATGGGCGAGCGGGGACCACGCTGCCGTCATTGACCGGTATCCCGAACTGCGCGCGGCGGCGTACGAGGGCCTTGGCGGGCACTACCTGCAGATGGTCGGTGCACTTGGCGGACGCGATTGCCGGGCGCGCGGCGAACGAGTGTCGGAGTATGAGAACGCGATGGGGACCGGCAACGTCCACATCTGGTTTGAAACCGCTCAAATGGGAACAGCAGCATGAACGTCCTTCAAGGGCCCAGGCGCGAACTGCGCCGGGTGATCTTCAACGGTTCGCTGCATTTTGCTGTCCCGGAGGATGACCGATTGCGGCTCGACGACGGGCGCCTGGTTGCCATGGGTGAGGCCATTCATCTCGCCCCATGCACGCCGAGCAAGATCATCTGCCTTCATCTGAATTACATGTCGCGCTATTTCGAATTGCGCGGCAAACGGCATGACGACAAGTCGTTGTACGGTACGCCAACCTACTTCATGAAACCGGTCACCTCGATCAACGCGCACGGCGGCGAGATCGTGCGCCCGGACGGTTATCAATACCTCAACTACGAGGGCGAAGTCGCCATCGTTATCGGCAAGCCTACCCGCAACGTCACGCCTGACGAAGCCTGGGACCATATCGCCGGCTTCACCTGTGCGCTCGATATGGGGCTTCAGGACATGCGTGATACCGATGCAGGTTCGATGATGCGGGTGAAGGGCGCGGACGGGTTCTGTCCCATCGGTCCCGGCATCGTATCCGGCATGGATATCCGACAACAGACACTGCGCACTTGGCGTAACGGCCGTCTCGTGCAGGAGGCGGCAATCGCCGATGACATGATTTTCGGTTTCGACTACCTCGTCGCCGACGTTGCCCGGCACATCACATTGATGCCCGGCGATCTTATCCTGACGGCGACGCCGGCGAACTCCCGTCCACTTGATGTGGGTGACGTGATCGAAGTCGAAGTGGCAGGTATCGGGCGACTATCCAATCGCGTGGTCGCCTCGCCCGCACCCCGGGCAACGGTTGGTCATCAACCCAACGGCAGCTCTGAGGTCATGAGGGTCGCGCTGGGCGACGATAGCCGGCTGCCGGCACATTTGTTGCCGAAATAGGCGGTCTGACCACGCAGCGCCTGGACAATGAAAGACTAACACCAAGGGGAGGGAACATGAAATTGAATGCGAAAAAGTTGCTTTGCCTCGTCGTCCTGCTGTCGGCGATGGCGCCATTTGCTTCGGGTGGAGCGGCAGCGCAAACGCCAAACGGCGGTGGCGCAAAATTCCGCTATCAGATCTACGAGTCGCCAGGCGAGATGATGTTTCGCGTCATGGAGGACAAGGGCTTTTGCGAGAAGTACGGCCTGAAGTGCGAAGGAATCCGCATCACGAATGGGCCTCTGGGCATCCAGGCATTGCTCGGTAACAGCCTCGAATTGGGCTTTATCGGTACCGACGCCGGCATCCGCGCGATCACAGGCGGCGCTCGGGTCAAGTTCGTACTTGGCGTGGGTAACCGCGTGCCATACTACGTCGTGGCCCGAAAGGACTTTCCCTGGACCGGTAAGGAACGCACCTATCCGGCCGCTATGCAGGAGTTCAAGGGGAAACGCATCGGCGTGACGGCACGCGGCGCCAGCACCGAATTGATCTTTAACCTGCTGCTGCAAGATGCCGGCCTTTCGCACGACAGCGTGACATATGTCGCGGTAGGCGGCCCGCCCACGGCATTCGGATCCCTGTCGTCGAAGCAGATCGACGCAGCCATCCAGGTGCCGCCCACCGCCGAAATTTGTGACCACTCTTCGGTCTGCGAGACCATTTTCAACCTGCCGACCGAAAAGACAATCCCGGCTGTCAGCCGGCTGGAGGGCGCGGGCGTGACCGCAATGATGTCCGACGAATTTGTCGAGAAGAACCCGAAGGTGGTGGAGGCGTTCGTTGCAGCCGCCCAGGAAGCCAACAAGTGGATGAAGGACCCTGTGAACCTGGAGGAATACATCGCCATTGGAAAAAAGTACCTGAAGGTAAACGTTCCCGATGCCGATGTTGTCATTCGAGAAACGCTGCAGCGCCAACTGCAGATCTCCGACCCTCGGGTCAACCGCAAAGCGATCCAGGTCTTCATCGACGTGCTCTATGACGCCAAGCTCACGCCGCGGAAGCTTGGCCCCGACGACGTGATCTCCAAATTCGCTCCAGCAAGCTGACGTCTCATCGACCCAACAAAGGGAAACCATAGATGGGTGACCATCGGGCAGTTGCCGCGAAACCCGCGCAGACCGAAGCGCCGCCGACCATTCAGGGAGGTGCGTTGGACGTGATCGACGGAACGCTCCGCTTCGGCCAAGTCACCGCCTTTGAGAATGTCACGTTAAGGGTTAGACCCGGCGAGTTCGTCTCGGTCGTAGGACCAAGCGGTTGCGGCAAGACGACGATTCTCAACTACGCCGCCGGGTTGCTTCCCGCAGACACCTTGAAGGCCGGGTCGATTACGGTGTTCTCGCAGAAGCCACTGGTTGGGAATATCAAGCTCGGATACATGCTGGCACGAGACAGCCTCCTGCCGTGGCGCACCGCGCTAAGGAACGCCGAGTTCGGCGCAGAAGCGCGGGGCATGCCCGAACAGAATCGCCGCGAACGCGCCATGAGGCTGCTGGAGCGGGTGGGCCTGAAGGGATTCGAGAATTCGTACCCGAAGGCGCTGTCTCACGGCATGCGCCAGCGCGTCGCGCTGGCGCGAACGTTCTGCATGGACGCCGAGATGCTGCTGATGGACGAGCCCTTCGGCGCCCTCGACGCGCAGACGAAGTTCCAACTGGAAGAACTGCTGCTTGCGTTGTGGCAGGAATCGCAGCGAACCGTGCTATTCGTTACGCATGACCTCGCCGAAGCGATAGCGCTAGGTGATCGCGTTGTCGTAATGGCTCCACGGCCGGGCCGGGTCCTTGCCGACATTCCGATCGACCTTCCCCGGCCAAGGAACCTTCGGGCACTGCAACGCACCGATCGCTTCCACGAGCTCTACAAGCACGTCTGGACCACCATGGAAGAGGGGTTCATTAGATGAATCCGGAGAAGAGTTACTCGACACAATTCATTGTGCTCGCACAGATTCTTGTGTTTGCGTCGCTGCTCGGGCTCTGGGAGGGGGCGGTCAGAAGCGGCGTGGCCTCAGCCTCACTGTACGGCCAGCCCACCCAGATCGCGCACTCGCTTTGGGTTGAATGTTTTCAAACTGGAAGAATTTGGTTCGAACTCTGGTGGACGATCTCGAGCACGATGCTCGCTTTTGCCATTGGAGCGTGCGCGGCGTTGGTGCTGGGAATGGTTTTTGTCGTCTATCCGCTGGCCGAACGGGTGCTGGATCCCCTGTTTTCGGCGCTGAACGCCATGCCGCGCATCGCGCTTGCACCGTTGTTGATCCTTTGGTTCGGTTTGGGTATCGGATCGAAGGTCGCGATCGGCGCGAGCCTGTGCTTCTTCATCGTGCTGCAGACCGTGGTGGCAGGTGGAAGAAGCGTCGATCGAGATCATCTCACACTTGCTGCGACGGTCGGTTTGAAGCCAACGCAGTTGTTCTGGAAGATCACAATGCCTAGCGCGGTGCCGGTCGTGTTCGGCGGCCTGCGGCTGGGCTTCATGTATTCGCTCCTGGGTGTAGTGGCCGGCGAAATTATCGCGTCCGAACACGGGCTCGGTCAACTGACCGCTTATTTGACCTCGAGCTTTGACATCAATGGCGTCTGGGCGGTCGTCTTCATACTTGCCCTCGTTGGTGTCACCCTGTCGTGGACCCTGCTGACGCTCGAGCGCACATTGCTTCGGTGGCGCTGAGCGTAACGGGTGCCCGGATGATCAGAAACGCTGCCTGTCTCGAAGCACTTCTCGAACGGACCCGCGCATGGGTTCGTCAGCGCGCCATTCCGAACGAAAATCGCGTCGAAGAGCTCAATGAGGTGCCGGCCGAACTGGTTCAGGAGATGCGCGATAACGGCTTTTTCGGTTGGAGCATCCCTGAAGCTTACGGCGGAGCCGGGTTAACCACCGAGGAACTCGTGCTCGGCGCCTTTGAGATATCGCAGTGCTCGGTAGCCTTCCGGGCTCGGGTAGGTACCAACACAGGGATTGGTTCGGAAGGCATCGTGGTTGATGGCACGGATCAGCAAAAGGCGCGCTACCTGCCGACGATGGCCAGGGGCGAGAAGACCGGTTGCCTTGCGGTGACCGAGCCCGATGCCGGCTCCGAAGCGACCAATGTGCAAACGACCGCCCGCCGCGACGGTGACTGCTACGTGCTGGATGGCCTGAAGTGCTACATCACCAACGCGCCGATTGCGGATGTGTTCACGGTGACGGCCCGCACCGAATTGGGCACCAAGGGCGCGAAGGGCGTTTCGGCCTTTATCGTCGAGCGCGGCACGCCCGGACTTACGACCGGTGCTCCCTATCGCAAAATGGGCCAGGCTGGCTCGCCGGTGGGTGAGGTCAGATTCGACCGATGCCGCGTGCCCGCCGAGAACCTGATCGGCGGCGCCGAAGGCCGTGGCTTCAAGACCGTGATGAAGACGCTGAACAAGCAGCGAATCCACCTTGCGGCTCTTTCCACCGGGCCGGCCATTCGCATGCTGGAGATGGCGATCGATCACACGACCAGGAGGAGCCAGTTCGGGCAACTGGTGGCGAACTTCCAACTGGTGCAGGCCATGATTGCGGACTGCCGTACGGAAATCTACGCCGCGCAGTCGATGATCCTTGAAACCGCGCGCAAGCGCGACCGTGGTGAAGACGTGGTCGTTGAGGCCTCGATGTGCAAGTACTTTGCAACAGAGATGTGCGGACGGGTCGCCGACCGATGCGTGCAGATGTTCGGCGGCGCGGGCTACATCGCCGATCACGCCGAGATCGAGCGCTGGTACCGCGACGTGCGGCTCTTCCGGCTCTACGAGGGCACGAGCCAGATCCATCAGCTCAACATCGCCAAACAGACACTTTCGCAGGCAGCAAGATCATGAGCAGTTTCGAACGCTTCTTCCAACCGCGCTCGATCGCCATCGTCGGTGCGTCGCAGGATCTCGCCTCCATCAGCGGACAGCCCATCGCCCACCTGAAGTCCAAGGGCTATGCCGGAGCGGTGCTGCCGATCAACCCGCGCTATGAAGAAGTGGCGGGCTATCGTTGCTATCCCGACGTTGCCTCGTTACCTGAAGTACCCGACGTGGCGGTCATCGCCGTGGGTGCAAAGCGCGTGCCGGACGCGCTCAATGAGTTGGGGAGAAAGGGTTGCCGATTTGCCGTCATCTTGTCCTCGGGCTTTGCAGAAACCGGCGAGGAGGGCGCTCGAGCCCAGCGGGAGCTGACGAAGATTGCCCGACGATATGACATGGACGTCATTGGCCCAAATTGCCAGGGCTACATGAACATCAGCGACAACATCCACGTGGGCTTCGGCGCTCCCTACGGCATGACTTATTCGCGTGGAGCCGTGAGTGTGACTTCGCAGAGCGGTGCGTTCGGCAATTCGATTGTGATGATTGCAAATGATGAGGGTTTGGGCTTTCGCCACTACGTGTCCACCGGCAACGAGTCGGTCACCACGTCGCTCGACTTCATCGACGCGATGATCGATGACACCGGAACGCATGTCATCGCCGCCTATGTCGAAGGCTTTCAGGATGCTCGCCGTCTGATGCAGATCGGTCGGCGTGCGCTCGAGGCCAACAAGCCGATACTGGTGTGGAAGGTCGGTACCTCCGACGCGGGAGCCAGAGCGGCCGCCTCGCATACCGCCAATCTCGGGGGCGCGATGGGCGCTGTATAGAGCCGCATTCCGCCAGGCCGGCATCGTCGAGGTCAACGACATCGGCGATCTCGCTGATTGCGCCAAGGCGCTGCTGCTGCAGCGTCGGCCTCGGGGCAACCGCCTGGCGATCATCACCATTTCGGGAGGCGCCGGCATTGCGATGGCGGATCGCGCAGCCGCCGATGGGTTGGCGCTGCCGGCTCTTGCCGAGCAAAGCGTGGCGGCGCTGCGCGAGGTGCTGCCATCGTTCGCCTCGGTTGCCAATCCGCTGGACGTGACGGCAAGCCTGTTCAGTGACGCCGATCTGCTGCGCGTTGCCCTCGAAACGATTGCACGCGATCCAAGCGTCGACATGATTGCGCTCGCGCTCGCCGCGGCAAGCGGCAAGATGGCAGTCACCCTGGCCCGGGAAATTGTGCGCATCTCCGCCGAATTCGATATTCCGATCTTCGTGGCCTGGAACGCCGACGCGACCTCTAACCGAGACGCATACGCGATTCTTGATGACGCCGGCATTCCTCGTTACGCATCACCTGTGCGCTGTGCGCGCGGCATTGGCGCCCTGTGGGCGTTCACTTGCGCGCGCCAACGACTGGCCCGGACCAAGGGCGAGCAATCCGAACAGATACCATCCACGAGCCAGATGCTGATCCTCGCCGGGCGAGAGACGGACCTGAGCGAATTCGAAAGCAAGCAATTCCTCACTCAATACGGCATCCCGTCGACACGCGAAATATTGAGTCAGAACGTTGACGAGGCCGTTCGAGGGGCCCAGTCAATCGGCTTTCCGGTGGTGCTCAAGATTCAGTCCAGCGACATCCCGCACAAGACCGAAGCCGGCGGTGTTCGGATCGGTCTTCGTGACGACAGAGCGGTCCACGATGCATTTGAGGCGATCATAGCCAACGCGCGCGCTTACGCGCCAAACGCCGCGATCCAGGGGGTAGTCGTTCAGGAGATGGTCACGGACGGCGTCGAGCTGATCCTCGGCATCAACAACGATCCGCTTTTCGGTCCCGCAATCATGGTCGGGCTCGGGGGCATCTTTGCCGAGGTGATGAAAGACGTCAGCTTCCGACTGGCGCCGATCACGCGCTCTGACGCGGAGGATATGTTGCGCGAATTGCGGGGGTTCGCGCTGCTGGACGGGGCGCGCAATCGCCCGAAAGCCGACGTCGTGGCCGTGGTCGATACACTTATGCGGTTGTCGGCGCTGGCCGTTAGTCGCGTCGATGACCTGGCGGAATTGGATATCAACCCGCTGGCGGTGCTGCCGGCTGGACGAGGCGTCCGCGCTCTTGATGCTCTCGTCAAGCCTCGCGCGGTGAGCTCGGTATGAAACTTGGCTCCGTCTCGGTGAAAGGTATTCGCTGGTCGAAATTGAGGAGTCGTGGTGCACCGCGTGGCGGCTCTTGCGCCGACCACAAAGGCCGTGCCGGCTCGGGTCGTTCAGGCGGGAAACCAGGATGAGCAACGTACTCTTCATCATGTGCGATCAGCTGAGGTGGGACCACCTCAGTTGCTACGGACATCCATATTTGCAAACGCCCAATATCGATGCTCTGGCCGAACGGGGCGTGCGGTTCGAAAGAGCCTTCGTCAATAGCGGCGTCTGTGGGCCGAGTCGGATGAGCTATTACACCGGGCGCTACCCCTGCAGTCATCGCGCGACCTGGAACCGCATGCCATTGCCCGTCGATGAAGTCACGCTGGGTGAATACCTGCGCGATGGGGGACGTACGCTCGCACTTGCCGGCAAGACGCACGTTTGGCCCGACGCCGCCGGCCTTGATCGACTGCACATCGATGGCGAAAGCGAGCTCGGCGTCCTGCTGTCAAGAGGTGGATTCGTGGAGGCTGACCGTTACGACGGCCATCATGAACCTCACGGCGAAAGCGGCTACCCCGCGTTTCTCAAGGCTCACGGGTATGCCGGAGACCGGCCCTGGCATGATTACGTCATCTCGGCCCTCGATGCCGACGGCGGGGTCGTCAGCGGGTGGAGCATGCGCAACGTTCACCTGCCTGCACGCATTAGCGAAGCCCACTCCGAAACCGCTTACATGACGACGGTGGCAATGAATTTCATGGAGCGCATGGGCAACGCCCCGTGGGTTCTCCACCTCAGTTATGTCAAGCCGCACTGGCCGTATGTGGCGCCTTCTCCGTACCACGCGATGTATAAGCCGGACCAGTGTTTGCCTGTTGTGCGCAACGAGAGCGAGCGACGAAACGCCCACCCCGTGGTTGCTGCCTACCGCCAGCACGAGGAGAGTGTCAGCTTTTCCTCCGACGAGTGCATTCGCACCGTTAGGCCCGCGTACCAGGGACTGATCAAGCAGGTCGACGATCATCTTGGACGGCTGTTCGAGTTCATGGAATCGAAAGACCTCATGGCCAACACCCTGATCATATTCACGTCGGACCATGGCGACTTCCTGGGCGACCATTGGCTCGGAGAAAAGGAGCTGTTCTACGATACCGTGCAGCGTGTGCCGTTGATCGTGGTCGATCCCGGCGAACAGGCCATTGCGACGCGGAACACGGTCGATAAACGGTTCGTGGAAAGCGTCGATATCGCTCCCACCATCCTGGACTTTCTTGGCTCGCCAGTTCCACGGCATCGAATCGAAGGCGTCAGCCTTCTTCCTCAGATCCGGAACGAGGCGATCAAGGAAAAGACGGCCGTCTATTCGGAGCTCGACTACAGCTTTCGGCTGGCCCGTGCGCTTCGCGGGAAGTCGGCGCAGAATGCACGCGCCTACAGCGTGCGAACCGACCGCTGGCGTTACGTCTATTGGCTGGACGAGCCGGAGCAACTCTTCGATCTGCAGTCCGACCCCAATGAGTTCGCCGACCTGGGTCGCGAAGCGACCCATCAAGCCGTTCGCGAGCAACTGCGGGCCGAGCTTTTGGATTGGCTGGGGCGCCGAAAGCGGCGCACGACGCTTACTGATGAATTCGTCGACAGCAGGGCCAATCGCCACAAGGAAGCCGGCGTGTTTTTCGGAGTGTGGTGATGCAAACGGAAGTCCACAGTGTGCGTCTGAGCCGCCACAGTGGCGAGGTGGCGGTGCGGCAATGGTTGATAACGCAGTAAAGACACCGGGACTTGATTCGGCGGAAATGGGCGCTCTCGCTCATCTTTATCGCGCCGAGATTTACCGCAGCACCGTCTGGCGAACCCGATTGGACAATACGACCAATTGGGCAGTCGTGACGACCGGAATTGCTCTCTCCGCAAGCTTCAGCAATTCCGACGCATCTCCGTTGCCTTTGGTGATCGTTGGATTGCTGGTTATCGTTTTTCTTATGTTGGAAGGCCGTCGGTACCGATATTTCCATATGTATCGTGCAAGGGCGCGCCTCATGGAAACGGGCCTTTATGGACAAATTCTCGAAGGCCGTGGAGCACGCCGTGATACCTGGAGTGACGTCCTCGGCCGCAACTATCGCCATGTGACGTTCCAGATCAGCGTCCCGCGCGCGATAGGGAGACGTTTGCGGCACAACTACGGTTGGATCCTCGTCATCCAGGCGGTAGCCTACTACGCCAAGCTTATCATCCATCCGGTGCCGATCGCGTCGCTCGACCAGCTTTGGGACCGTGCCGCGATCGGACCAATTCCAGGAGCGATAACGATCTTAGCCGGCGCCATCTTTCACGTTGCCTGGATTCTGTTCGCCTTCCTCACGCTCCAACGCGACGAACGCGACTGGAGGAAACGAAGCCAAGATAAGGGGGGTTGAATCGCGCGAAAAAGTCGGCGTTTGGCGGACTATCGATGCGCCGCCTCGCGAGCTAGGCTGCCCGCCGGTAAGAAAACAGAGCTTCCGAAATAGTGGGTTTCGCGATGTAGCGCTCCAGTGACTCGAACCCCCGACAACTCGCAGTCGCCTTGCCTGCCCTAAGACCAACCTCGCTTATCGAACCCGTCATTCCGACAAAGGTAAAAGCTCGTGTGGCTTCAATGCAGGTTTGTTGCCCCTTTTGTCGGAACGACCATTGATTTTCCTAGCAAATCATACGCCTCTTGATAGCGGGTCCCAGGTTCGAGCCCTGGTGCGCCCACCATTGCAATATCAGGCACTTACAGACGACAGTTGAAGTCTCATTCCGACAACCTGAGTCAGCGGATTCGATGCATGCGACCGGAAGGCAATGTTCGCGGGATCGTGCGGCGGCGGCTGGTTGCTAATCGAAGGCACGAGAACAATAGGAACGGAGGTTCGAGTCGCCCCCGCTACTACGGGCCTTGATCTTCTACGCCAAAAATGAGCGTATGAGGATCGTATCTTGCTTTGCTGAAACGCGGTAGTAGCCTTTGACGGAAGTCTTCGTCTCGGCCGTCACATAGGCGCCACCAGCTGTCAGGTTGGAACGCATTGCCGAAGTTCTTCGCGCACCGCCTCCCATTTGCAATATCCATGATACCTTTCAGATGGCGACCGCTGCCATGACCCGCTGAAACTGCGCGAAACGACCGGTCGGCCTCGCAGATAATGCAGAACCGGCGCCCCAAGTTGCCTTCACTTGCATAATTGGGCCGCGTAGCGTCCATGGCGAAGTAGCAGGGGTGACGCCGGATGAAATCGGCGATCCCGCGAAGCTCAAGATCGAGACGAGGGTCAACGGAACGGTGATGCAGTCGTCCGATATGTCGATGCTGATCTTTCCGATCCCGGGGCTGATCGAATACTGCTCGACGATCTTCGACCTCGTGCCGGGCGACGTTATCGCGACCGGAATGCCCGCGGGCGTCGGCTTCACGCGCAAGCCGCCGGTCTTCCTCAAGCCAGACGACGTGGTCGAGGTGGAGATCGAGGCCTTCAAGCCGTGCCACTACCCGTGCGCGACCATCACATGGCGCACGGCCGTGTAGTCTTCCAGTGCGTAGAGCGACATGTCCTTGCCATAACCCGACTGCTTCACCCCGCCATGCGGCATCTCGTTGGTCAGCATGAAATGTGTGTTGATCCAGGTGCAGCCGTATTGCAGCCGGGCCGCCGTCGCCATCGCGCGTCCCACGTCCTTCGTCCATACCGACGAGGCGAGCCCATAGTCGCTGTCATTGGCCCAGGCGACCGCCTCATCGACATCCGTGAACCGGGTGACCGACACCACCGGTCCGAAAACTTCACGCCGCACGATCTCGTCGTTTTGCAGCGCGCCGGCGACGACGGTCGGCTGGTAGTAAAAGCCGCGGTCCCCGCCGACCTTGCCGCCGGTCGTGATGTCGATATGTTTGAGTTCCGACGCACGCTCGACAAAGCTTGCGACACGATAGAGCTGACGCTGCGAGATCAAGGGGCCAATCTCGTTCTCAGTGTCGTCCGGGCGATCGTACTTGATCGTCGAAACGGCCGACGAGAGATCCGCAACCAGTCTGTCGTAAATCCCCTTGCCGGCATAGATGCGGCATGCTGCCGTGCAGTCCTGGCCGGCATTGTAGTAACCGAAGGCGCGCAATCCGCTCACCACCGCCGCGAGATCGGCATCGTCGAAAACGATGACGGGCGCTTTGCCGCCAAGCTCCAGATGGGTGCGCTTCACCGACTTTGCCGCCGCCTGCAACACCTTCTTGCCGGTTGCGACGTCGCCCGTGATCGAGATCATGTTGACCTTGGGGTGGTTGATCAGCGCGTTGCCGACCGTCTCGCCGCGCCCGAGCACGACGTTGACCACTCCTTCGGGCAGGATGTCTGCCAGCACCTTGGCCAGTTTGAGCGCTGTCAGCGGCGTCTGCTCGGATGGTTTGAACACCACCGTGTTGCCTCCGGCGATGGCTGGCGCGAGCTTCCAGGCCATCATCATCAGCGGATAGTTCCACGGCGCGATCGATGCGACGATGCCGATCGGGTCGCGGCGGATCATCGAGGTGAAGCCGGCGAGATATTCCCCGGCGATTGCCCCGGGGATGGCACGGACCGCGCCGGCGAAGAACCGGTAGCAGTCGACGATCGCGGGCAGTTCGTCGTTGAGCACGGCGTTGATCGGCTTGCCGCAGTTGAGCGCCTCGAGCCTGGCAAACTCGCTGGCCTCCGCCTCGATACGGTCGGCGATGCGCAAGAGATAGGCCGAGCGCTGTGCAGGTGTCGTGCGCGACCAGGTCGCAAACGCTTTCTCGGCGGAATCGACTGCGGCCTCGATCTGCTGCAGCGAGGCCTCTGGCATCTGCAGCACCGTCTCTCCAGTGCGCGGATTGAAGATCGGCTCTTCGGCTTCGGTTCCCTTTTCGAGCTTCGAGCCGATCAGCATCGACATATCCATGGCCCAGTCTCCTTCCTGCATTTTCTATTTGCCCGCGCCCGAGACTTGATCGCCCTCGCGCGTCAGGTAGTAGGCGGCGATAATTGGGAATAGCGTCACGAGCACCACAACCATCGCCACCACGTTCGTGACCGGCCGCTGACGCGGCCGCACCAGTTCTTCCAGCATCCAGATCGGCAGGGTCTGTTGCTGCCCGGCCGTGAAGGTGGTGACGATCACCTCGTCAAACGACAGTGCAAAGGCCAGCATCCCGCCCGCGAGCAGCGCGGTGCCGATATTCGGCAGAACGACATGGCGAAAAGTCTGAAAGCCGTCGGCGCCGAGATCGTACGATGCCTCGATCAGCGAGCCGGAGATGCGGCGGAAGCGCGCGACCGCGTTGTTGTAGACGACGACCACGCAGAACGTGGCGTGGCCGAGCACGATGGTCCACGTCGAGAACGGAATATCCATCAGCGAGAAGGCCGACCGCAACGAGATGCCGGTGATGATGCCGGGCAACGCGATGGGCAGGATGATGAGGAGCGATATGACCTCGCGGCCGAAGAAGCGCGAACCGCTCACCGCGGCGGCGCACAATGTTCCGAGCACGAGCGCGATCAGGGTTGCGATCGCCGCGACTTTCACGGACACCGTCAGCGCCTCCCAGACGTCGGGCCGATGCCAGGTTACCGCGAGCCACTGCGTCGTAAAGCTGGGCGGCGGCCATTGGTAGGTTTTGTCTTCGGTGGTGAACGCGTACACAAAGATCAGGAGAATCGGCACGTGCAGGAACAGCAGGCCACAGGCGGCCGCCACCTTCAGCCCGAACGGCGCGGGTGCTTCGCGATCAGATCGCATCGAACGCCCCCATGCGCTTGGCCATCCACAGATAGAGGCCCATGACCACGATCGGCACGACGGTGAATGCGGCAGCGAGCGGTATGTTTCCGGCTGTTCCCTGATGGGCGTAGACGGCCTGCCCGATGAACAGGTGCGAGGTGCCGATGATTTTCGGAATGATGTAGTCGCCAAGCGTCAGCGAGAACGTGAAGATCGATCCTGCGGCGACGCCCGGCAACGCCAGCGGGAAGATCACGTTCCAGAAACTCCGCGCTGGCGAGGCTCCCAGATCGGCCGACGCCTCGATCAGGCTCACGGGAATGCGCTCGAGTGACGCCTGGATCGGAAGGATCATGAACGGCAGCCAGACATAGACGAAAACGATGAATGTACCCGTGGACGATACCGATAACGAGTTACCGCCGACGATCGGCAGCGCCAGCCAGGCCTCGAGCAGGCCCGTCAGGTGCAGCTTTGCAAGAGCCCAGTTGAGAATGCCCTCTTTTGATAGGATGAGCTTCCAGGCATAGACCTTGACCAGATAGCTCGACCATAGCGGCAACATGATTCCGAGATAGAACAATGCCTTCCACTTGCCGCGGGCATACCGGGCCGCATAGTAGGCGATTGGAAACGCGACGACGGCGGATGCGATCGTCACCACCGTGGCCATCACGACGGTACGAACCATGATGTCCAGGTTGGTGGGCTGCAGCAGTTCGCCGTAGGTTTTCAGCGTGAACTCACGCTTGATCATCCCCGAATATTCATCGATCGAGAAGAAGCTCTGCAGCAGCAGCGCAAACAGCGAACCGAGGTAGACGATGCCGAGCCACAGAACCGGTGGCAGCAGCATGAGGAACAGCAAGAGCTTCGGCTTGCGCCAGAACAGATCGGAGAGGACGCCCAATACGCCGTTGCGTGCGGTGAGGACCGCCGGCGCGCTCCGATCGGTCAGCGCAACCGTATCGCTCATGCGTCGGCCTCCATCACATGCAGCGCGTTGGCGCCAAACGAAAGGACAACGTCCGCTCCCTGCTCCGGCACGGTCGCGCCGACCGGTACCGTCGCATGCAGCCGCAATCCTTCGGCGTCCAGTCCGAGGCGCGTCGCCGCGCCGATATAGCTGACCGACACCACGCGCGCCGGGATGCCCGTGCTGCCGGTCTCGGTGCTCACGCGGATCGCCTCCGGCCGCAGGCTTCCCCAGCCGTCACGCTGACAATGGCGTTTGACGAAATCGGGCGGCACAACATTGGAGGAGCCGACGAAATCGGCCACGAACCGGGAAGCCGGGCGAGCGTAGATGTCCTGCGGCGTGCCCACCTGCATGATGCGGCCATCGTTGAAGACGGCGACGCGATCCGCCATCGACAGCGCTTCGCCCTGGTCATGCGTCACGAAGATGAAAGTGATCCCGAGCGTTTTCTGCAGCGCCTTCAGCTCTTCCTGCATGTTCTCGCGCAGTTTCAGGTCGAGCGCGCCAAGCGGTTCGTCCAGCAGCAGAACCTTGGGCCGGTTGACGAGCGCACGCGCGAGCGCAACACGCTGGCGTTGCCCTCCGGAAAGCTGCCTGGGCTTGCGCGTGCCGTATCCCGGCAGGCGGACGAGCGCCAGCGCGTCCTCCGCAGTCCGTATCCGCTCTGTCCTGGAGACACCTTTCACCTTCAGTCCGTAGGCCACATTGTCCAGTACATTCATATGCGGGAACAGTGCGTAGTCCTGGAACACGGTGTTGACGTTGCGCCGATAAGGCGGAACGCCCTCGGCGCGTTCGCCGAAGATCGAAATGGCGCCCGCGGTTGGCTGTTCGAAACCGGCGATAAGGCGAAGGCAGGTGGTCTTGCCCGATCCGGATGGTCCGAGCATGGCGAAGAACTCGCCGGGCTGCACCGCCAGGTCGACCCGGTCGACCGCTTTAACGCTGCCGAAATGGCGCGATATGTTCTCGAATGAAACGGCGGCGATCATGCTTTGCCCGCGTTGCTTGTATTAATCCGGCGCTCGGCGTCCGGCGCCCGTCGTTGGCCAGCACGCGCTTCAGATCTCGTGGCCAGCCGCGGCGACCGTTAAAGGTTCGTCGCGCCTGGCCACCTTAGCCGCGGAATAGCCCCGCGGCGTCGGGCTTCAACGCCCTCCGATGACGCCGATATAGTCAGAGACCCAGCGGTAGTAGGGGACGCACTTGTCGCCCTGCGTCGCGCATTTCGTTGTCGGCGTCGTCCAGAAGCGAACCTTCGAGAAGTTGTCGAAGCCATTTGTCGAGCAACCCTCCTTGGTCTGCATTCCGCGTCCGTCCGTGCACGCCGCCGGGACCGCCGGATTGGCTCCGAACCAGGCCGAGAGGTCGCTCTGCAGATTGGATGCAAGCGAATGCTCCATCCACATATATGAGCAGTTCGGATTCTTTGAGTCGACGTGCATCATGGTCGTATCGGCCCACCCGGTGACACCCTCGTCCGGGACCACCGATGCGATCGGTTGATTCTGGCTCTTGAGCAGGTTGACCTGGAAGGGCCACGAACCCGATGCGACAACGCCTTCGTTCTTGAAGTCGTCGATCTGGATAAAGGCATCGTGCCAGTAACGGCCGACCAGCTTGCGCTGTGCGCGCAGGAGCTCGAGCGACGCCTTGTACTGCGCTTCGGTCAACTCATAAGGGCTCTTGATGCCAAGATCGGGCTTGTGCGTCATGAGATAGAGCGCCGCGTCTGCAATGTGGATGGGGCCGTCATAGGCCTGTACGCGCCCCTTGTTCGGCTTGCCATCCGGCAGCGACATCTCCTCGAACACCACCTTCCAGCTCTTCGGCGGATCCTTGAAGACCTTGGTGTTGTACATCAGAACGTTCGGCCCCCACATGTAGGGGACGCCGTAGTGCACGCCGTCGACCGTATGCCAGGGTGCATTCTTGAGGCGATCGTCGATCGTTCCCCAGCTCTTGATCAGGCTGATATTGACCGGCTGCACCCGCTTGCCGGCAACCAGCCGCAATGAGGCGTCGCCGGATGCGGTCACGAGGTCGAAGCCGCCTTCATTCATCAACGCCACCATCTCGTCGGAGGTGTTGGCGGTCTTTACATTGACCTTGCAACCGGAAGCCTGTTCGAACTTTGTGACCCAATCGAACTTCTTGTCGGTCTCGCCGCGCTCGATATAGCCTGGCCAGGCGACGATGGTGAGTTGCCCTTCGGCCTTCCCGATTTCCTTGATTTGCGCCGCGGATGGATTCGCAAACGCCAGCGCCAACGTAATCCCACTCAGCAATGCGAGTATCGGCTTCATCAACACCTCCCAAGTACAGGCGGCTGCATTTTCGAGGCAGCACGGTCCTCGCACAGAGCGTGTCGGCAAATGCTACCTTTCGCAAATCCATTTATCAGAGGGCGGGTTTCGCTTTTTCCGATAGCGCGCCGTCAGGGGCGCTGCCGTGCGCCGCGCTGGCCCTGCGCTATGCCTATGAAGTCGCGAGCGTTTTGCGTGAGACCTGACCCGCGCCGCCACGTCATGCCGATTTGAACGACCGGCAGCGAGCCGGAGACGTCGCGCGACTCGATGCGATCGCCTTCCAGAGACCAGGGCCGATAGACAAGATCGGGCAGCAGGGCGAGTCCGGCGCCCGTGGCGACCAAGCTGCGCACGGCCTCGACGGATCGCGTGCGGAAAGCAACCTTGGGGCGGGTTCCGAATGCGGCGAGCAGCTTGCCCGTATTCTCCTCCACCTCATCGATTGTCAGCATGATAAGGGGTTCGGAGAGAATGTCTGCAAGCGCGATGCTGTCGGCGCTTGCAAGTGAATGTCCGAGCGGCAGCCACAAACGATAGGGCGAGACTTCGACGATCTCGGCGTCGATTGCGAGGCGGTCGCGCAGGTTGGACACCACCATGACGGCAACATCCAGCTCGCCGCCGATCAAGAGGTGCTCGAGGTAGTCGCCGTTGTCTTCGATGGCGTGGACCTCAACCGATGGAAACGCACGGCGATAGCGCGCCAGAAGATCCGAGAGCACGTAGCCGGCGACGAGCGAGGTAACGCCGAGTTGCAGGCGGCCACCACGGTTCGAAGCTTGCTCGGAGAAGCTCCTGCGTGCATCGGAGATATCCGTCAGGATGCGCGTCGCGTGACGCAGGAACTGATGGCCCTTGTGGGTAATAGACAGGCCGCGCGGATGACGCTCAAACAGCTCGACGTTCAGATCGGCCTCCAGCTCCTTGATCGCCTCGGTGACGGACGATTGCGAGATCGACAGCGCTTGCGCGGCACGGGAAACCGTGCCGGCCTCGGCCACCGCGACAAAGAACTGGAGCTGTCTGATCGTAAAGGCCATGACAGGACTAAGCACCAATTTCGCCGCGGATGAAAGCTCCAGCCGCGAGCTAAATCCGCTACCCAGGCTGATGAAATGCCGCACCGCTCTCGATAGACCGGCAGTGCCGGAACGGAGTTCGGAGCCCACCTTGCTCCCGCGGTCTCCGGCGCCAGTTGGGGCGTCGCCAAGCGGTAAGGCAGCGGATTTTGATTCCGCCATTCTGAGGTTCGCTCAAGAAAGACATTGATCGCGAAAACCAAGATCTTGCGGTGCGCTCCGGTCGGTCATTCGGAAAGCAGGCCATTGGATGAAACGTCGCTTGGTCGGCGACCCCAGATCCCGGTCTCGGCCGCGCGCATCTGAAGATTCCAATCCCTCAGCGTTTCGTTCTCGTTCAGGAAGGCCGCAACGAAATCGCATCGAATTGGCTGAAACGACCGTGAACAAAACGGGACGGAAACAGCTGCCACATCAAGAAAGATCAACAACTTAGAAGATACTCACTGCGTTCGGGACGCAGGTGGTATCCTCTTCAGATAGCCACCACGAGCGAATGTCGGTATCGGTCCTTGCGAGTCCACATTTGAACCCGCGAGTTTGAGAACGGACTGGAAAACTTGGCGCTTCCCGATCGAAACTGCACAGGCAGTGGAGGCTCTCTGCTTCCGTCGATTGCGGCCGGCTGTACGATGGTGGCGCCGAACATGCGCCACTTTCGAGTTTCCACGAATTCGGTCGCTTTCGCCCGAGACTAAGGTACGTGACCTTTCAACGTACGTCTCCACGAAATGTAAGAGCTGAGCCGCTGCGAGGCTCAAGAAGTGCCTTATGCGAAGGATCGGACGAGATATCGTAGGTTTGGTTGGTGTGGGGAAAGGCGGTAGCGCTCCCCCCACTACCATGCGTACGATTTTGCACGCCCGAACTGCGATTTTCTGCGATTTCTTACGCGGGACGGTAGCACCCCAGAGCGCTCGCTACCGTTGCAGACCGTGTTATCAATGGCATTCCCGAATGAACGATGATCGAATAGGTGTAAGATTACAATCTCCGGCTGCGCTTCATGCATCCCAGATCGCGATGATACGATCGGTGATGGTGGTGGTGATCACCGAGCCGAACCTGCAACATGATCACATGCATTGTCCAAGTTGGAGCAGGCACCGACGAACCGCAAAATTGCGCCCATCATTGCCGAATTGTCGTCAGTTGCCGGAGATGCCAGCCTCCTTGATGACGCTTCGCCATTTGATCACCTCTGACGAAATCAGAGCCTTGAACTCAGCCTGGCTTGTGTAGATCGGATCTGCTCCGATATCGATCATCCGTTTCTGCACCGCCGGGTCCGACATGATCTTGACAACTTCACTGTGAAGCCGATCAACGATCGGCTTTGGCGTTCCTTTCGGAACGAGCAGGCCGAACCACGCAAAGGATTCTAGATCCGAAATTCCTGCCTCCGCCATGGTGGGAACGTTCGGAAGTGCCTTGCTGCGTTGCTTGCTGGTGACTGCCAGCGGCTTTATCTGACCCGCCTGCAATTGACTCGCAATGTTTGGTATGAGCTGAAAGCTGGCCGGCACGTCGCCCGACACAAGATCGACGGTTAGTTGGCCGGCCCCACGGTAAGGGACATGAAGCAAACGCGTTCCTGTCCGGCGCTCGAACAGCACGCCGGCAAGATGTTGCGAGCTTCCATTGCCGATCGACGAATATGAGATCTGCTCTCGGCTTACTTTCGCAAAATCGATAAACTCCTGCACATTCGATGCCGGAATCTTGGTCGGATTGACGACGAGAACATTAGGCATGGTCGAGATCAGCGAGATCGGCTCAAAAGCGGTCTCTGGATCGTAGGGCAGATCCGTTGTCAGCGTCTTGTTGACGGCGAGCGGGCCTGAAGAGCTCAGCAGCAGGGTGTAACCGTCCGGAGCGGCCCGCGCCACGTTGTTCGTGCCGATACTGCCGCCGGCGCCACCCCTGTTTTCGACTACAATCGTGCCGCGAAGAGCCTCTCCCAGTTTGTCGGCGAGGATACGGGTGATGGCGTCACTTGCGCCTCCGGCCGGAAAAGGCACCACCAATGTTATCGGACGGGAAGGGTAGTTGTCTGCGGTTGCCGACGCGCCATGCATGACGAGAGCGGACAATGTGCAGAGTGCAATGGCGGTGGAGCGGAATAGCATTGGTGTCCTCAAAGGGGTGGGGGCCGGCGGACCGTGGCTACCCGGACAATCCTGTCCATGGGGCTCGTGCGACCTGTACCCGAACGTTTCCTCGTGGCGCACTTGGGCGCCCTTGAGGTCCAATTCTGGACAAGCAATCGACGCACCTCGATTCCGTCGAGTCTCGCGACTTACCAAAGCGTCTCAAAAAAGGGCGAATGCGATGGCGGATGGGGCTCGAACGAAGACACCCGCTACTGCCGCCGGTGCGCCTCGCAGGCTCAGGCAAAATCGAAAGCATGCTTGTGGCGAGATGTGAGCTGAGGCAGCGCGTCGGGAGAATGCGCGCCCAGTTGCCCCATTGCGGTTTCCAGTTCTTCCTTTAGCAGCCCGGCTACATAGTCTGCGCCGTGCTCGCCGAGCGCACCGAGACCGAGAAGAAAAGCGCGGCCTGCAAATGTCCCGCGGGCGCCAAGCGCGAGGGCGCGGGCGACGTCGAGGCCCGAGCGGATGCCGCTATCGAACAGGACGGTGGCCCTGGCTCCCACTTTGGCAACGATGGCAGGCAGGACATCGATCGCAGCAGGCGCAGCATCAAGCTGCCGGCCTCCATGGTTAGAAACCAGGATACCGTCCACTCCCGCTGCAACGGCCATCTCGCCGTCGTCGGGATGCATGACACCTTTCACGACCAGCGCCCCCGGCCAGGCATCCCGCATCCGTTTCAGCACATCCCATGAAAACGTGCCCTTGATCTGGCCCTGCACAAAGCCGGCCGTATTCGCCAGCGTCGCCGGCTTTTCGACGTAGCGCTCCATGTTGGAAAAGGCCGGCATGCCTGCTGTGGCGAGCGCAAGCAGCCACTGCGGCGATAGAGCTACGTCCAGGATGGTTTTGGGCGTAGGACGAAATGGCACCACCAGACCATTGCGCAGATCGCGTGGCCGCTTGGAGCGGACCGGCGCATCCAGTGTGGCGGCCAGCACCCGCACGCCAGCCGCACTGGCCCGCTTGATCAGATCGAGGGTGACGGCATGGTCGTTGGCGGGCAATCCGTAGAGTTGAAACCAGGCATAGGGACCTGCAAGCTCGGCGACTTCTTCGATCGCAGCGGTGGCGAGCGTGCCGGCAATATAGGGAATGCGCGCCTTGCCGGCAGCGCGTGCGAGAATCCGCGTGGCGCCAGGCCAGACGATGCCGTCGACCCCGACGGGAGCGATGCCGATCGGCGCGGCGCAATGTACGCCGAACAAATCGACGTCCGTGTGTATGGGACCGGGATTGCCGTAGCGGGGGACCAATTCCACCGCGTCCAGCGCCAGTCGATTGCGCCTCGTGTTCAGATCGCTTCCGGTCCCGCCCTCGAGAAAGTCGAAGGCAAAGCGCGGGATGCGGCGGCGCGCGCGGCGCTCGACGTCGTCCAACGTGGGCAAGCGCTGCCGCAGGCGGGCCTCGGGAGTCGTTCCGCTGCCTGCACCCCAGGCATGCGCGCGTGGTGAAGAGCGGCGAAGATCGCCCGTCATGAGAAAGCGTCCTTATTGCGTAGCCCTCATAGGATGCATCCGGTCATCACCGCAAATAATTAGCGATGATACCCGCGATAATTTCGGATGATTGCCGGCGCGACACTGCTATCGCGACCTTGAACGCCGCGCAGCACCGCGCCTCGTGGCGCCGCTGGAAGGCGGCTGCACGTGACTGCTTGCAGATGTCGCTGCCTCGATCAGGTCGCGCCGAATGATATCGAGCACGGCTCTGGCCGCGGCGGACACCATGCGCCGCGGATGGTGGACCCAGGCGATCGATCGGGTGATACGCGGTTCGGCAAACCGCTGCGCTCTTACCCTGCCGTCGGCCAGCGACTGTTGAAGCGCAATCGTGGGCAGCACGGTCACGAGATTGGTGGTGGCGATCACATCGCAAACCGCAGGTAGCGTGTCGAGCTCCAGTCTGGGCTTCAATTCAATGCAGGCAGCGGCCGCGTGCTCCTCCAGGATCATGCGCAGGCCGTGCCGTTTCGATGGCATGACCAGGTCGAACTCGGCGACATGCTCGAAGCGCAGGTTTGTCGGCGGCTTGATCGGCGCATCCTTTCGACACGCGAATACCATCTCTTCGTCCATCACATGGTGCGCGGCGAGCGAAACGCGCCGGCGCGGCACGTTGATCAGCGCGAAGTCGAGTTGCCCGGAATTGACCCAGTCCGTCAGCGTTTCCGTGTACCCCTCGCAGGCCGAGAGCGTGATCTCCGGATAGAGACGCGCGACTGTTGCCGACGAAGTCGCCATCGTGCTTTGCGCCACCGACGTGATCAGCCCGACTGAAACCCGCCCGGAGATCCGGCCGTTGAGCCGCGCCATTTCCTGCTTGGCATATTCGACGTCGCGCATGATCGGAGAGACGAGTCGGCAGAACGCTTCGCCGGCGGTCGTCAGCGTCATGCCGTTGTTGCTTCGTTCGAACAGCTTTTGGCCAAGCTCGGCCTCGAGCTTGGCGATCTGCATGCTGAGTGCCGGCTGTACGATGTTGAGCTGGCGGGCTGCGCGGGTCACGTTCCTCTCTTCCGCGAGGCATAGGAAGTACTGCATCTGCCTGAATTCCATCGCCGTTTTCCTTCCTATCCCGACGAGCCTGTGGGCTGCTATCATTTCCGATGATCGAGTTTATCATCAATCATTATTTGTTCTGATCATAGATTCCCTCTAATGTCCCTTCATACGGCGCCAGGCGCTCACACGCGCTCAAGCGTCTGTTGCGTCGTGGCACAGGGAGCGCAGCGCGAACCGTTATGCAGGACCGGACGTCCTCACGGCTGATCATCGGCATCTCCGGAGCCTCGGGCGTCGTCTACGGGATTCGCTTGCTGCAGTTGCTTCGCAACGCCGGCATTGAGACGCACCTTGTGATGTCGAAGACGGCCGAGCAGACCTTTGCCTACGAGACCGACCTGAAGATCTCGGAGGTGAGGGCGCTCGCCAATTTCAACCATGCGATCGACGACATGGCCGCCTCGATCTCCAGTGGTTCCTTTCGCACGGCGGGCATGATCGTCGCTCCCTGTTCGATGCGGTCAATGTCGGAGATTGCGTCAGGCGTGACCACGACGCTCCTGACTCGGGCCGCCGACGTCGTCCTCAAGGAGAGGCGTCGGCTGGTGCTCATGGTGCGCGAGACACCGCTGCATACCGGCCACCTGCGCAACATGACTGCGCTGTCAGAGATGGGAGCGGTCATCGCGCCTCCAGTGCCGGCGTTTTACGCCAAGCCCGACAGTCTTGACGACATGGTCGAGCACACGGTCGGGCGGGTGCTCGACCTGTTCGATGTTGACATCGGCGTGGTGCGCCGCTGGGGCGAGGACGAGGCGCTGAAACGTCGATCACTGCGAAAAAATGCTCCCTGAACGCCTGCAGAAGATCCCGGAAAAGGAGCGCATCATGAGGACCGAAAACTTGGCCAGACCCGCTGCTGCGGATGCGTCGAAGGATTTGCGCTCCTGGCTCGCCCATCTTGCCGAACGGGGCAGGCTCGCTGTCGCCCGCGAGGGCGTGGAACTCGCCGACGAGCTTGCTGCCATCTCAAAGCGGCTGGAGCGCGACCGCGCAGTGCTGTTTCCAAGGCCCGGTGGACACGACATCCCGGTGGTCGCGAATCTCTTCGCGGCGCGCGACTGGGTCGCCGAATCCATCGGGGTCGGCGTAGAACAGTTGCTGGCGCGCTTCCTCGCTGCGGCGCGCGAGCCGCTGCCAACCCGCGAAGTGAGCAGCGGGCCGGTCCAGGAAATCGTGCACAACCAGGTGGACCTTCTCAGGCAGCTACCAATCCCGAAGCACAACGAGCGCGACAGCGGGCCCTATATCACGGCAGGGCTGCTGATCGCCCGCAATCCGCGCAACGGCATTCAGAACGTATCGATCCATCGCTGCCAGATCAGCGGTCCGAACCGGATCGGCGTTCTGCTCTTGCCCAGGCACACGCTCTCCTATTTCCGCATGGCCGAGGAGGCAGGCGAGGCGCTTGAGATCGCAATCGTCATTGGGGTTCATCCGGCCCTGCTGCTGGCGTCGCAGGCGATTGCCGCGCTTGATGAGGACGAGATGGGAATTGCCGGCGCGCTGCTCGGTCAGCCCGTCGATGTGGTCAAGTGCAAGACCAATTCCGTCCGTGTCCCTGCCCAGGCGGAGATCGTGATCGAAGGGCGAATTCTGCCCCGCGTTCGTGAGCCGGAAGGGCCGTTCGGTGAATTTCCGCAGTACTACGGGCCGCGGGCAAACCGCGAGGTGATCGAGGTCGACGCGGTCACCCACCGCGCGCGGCCGATCTACCACACCATTGTCGGCGGCGGCTATGAGCACCTCATCCTCGGCGCCGTGCCGCGCGAGGCGACGCTGCTGCAGCATTTGCGGCGCAGCTTTCCGAATGTGCTCGATGTGCGTCTGCCGCGCGGCGGCACCTGCCGCTACCATCTTGCCGTCAAGATCGACAAGACGTCTGATGGCGAGCCGAAGAACATCATCATGAGCGCCTTCGGGGCCCACTATGACATCAAGCAGGTTGTCGTCGTCGACAAGGACGTCGACATCGGCAATTCCGAGGAAATCGAATGGGCAATAGCGACGCGTTTCCAGGCCGATCGCGATCTATTGGTCGTTTCCGGCGCGCTCGGCTCCAAGCTTGATCCGACCACCAGGGACGGCATCAGCGCCAAGATGGGGCTCGATGCGACCGTGCCGGTCGACGCGCCGGAGCTCGATTTCAAGCGCATCCATGTCAAGGGTGAGGAGCAGGTCGATCTGGCTCGCGCCCTGCAGAAGAATCCGGATTCAGCGCTTTCGCGTGTTCTTGTCCGAGATGGCCCTTAGGGAATTTAGGCGGGCCTGTTCGACCAACCATGCATCCAGAGGCGAAGAGGGCTGTTGATGTTGATGACTTCGAGCCAGCGCAGCGGCGGAGAGATTCTCGTCGATACGCTGAAGATCAACGGCGTGGATACGGTATTCTGCCTGCCGGGTGAAAGCTTCCTGGCCGTGATCGATGCGCTCGCCGGCGCGGGCGAGATGATCCGGACCATCGTGACCCGGCATGAGGCGGGCGCGGCGCACATGGCCGAGGCGTATGGAAAGCTGACCGGGCATCCCGGAATCTGCTTTGTCACGCGGGGGCCGGGCGCAAGCCATGCCGCAATCGGCGTTCACACCGCCTCGCAGGATTCGACGCCGATGATCCTGTTCATCGGCCAGGTCGCCCGCTGCATGCTGGGGCGTGAAGCATGGCAGGAGGTCGACTTCCGCCGGATGTTCGGCGGCATGGCCAAATGGGTCGTCGAGATCGATCGTGCCGAGCGCATCCCCGAATTGGTCAGCCGCGCCTTCCATGTTGCGGTGTCCGGGCGGCCGGGGCCGGTGGTGGTCTCGCTGCCAGAGGACATGCTGAGCGAGCGAGCCATGGCCGCGAATGCCGCCCGTTATGTGCGGGCTGCAGCCCATCCCGGGCCCGCTCAACTGTCACGTTTGGTCGAGGTGATCGACGCCGCCGAGCGGCCGATGGTGATCGTCGGTGGCGGCGGCTGGAACGCCCGTGCCTCCGCGGACCTCAAGCGCTTCGTGGAAACCTTCAGCCTGCCGGTCGCCGCCGGCTTCCGACGGCAGGACATTCTCGACAACCGGCATTCGCATTATGTCGGCCACGCCGGCCTTGGCCCAAGCCCAAAGCTGATCGAACGCATTCGCGGTGCGGACCTGATCATCGCCCTGGGCGGACGCCTCGGTGAGACCACGACGTCGGGCTACACCTTGTTTGAAATTCCTCGACCGGCCCAGCGCTTTGTGCATGTGCATACCGATCCGAACGAGCTCGGACGCATCTATCAGGCCGATCTTTCGATCAACGCCGGCATGCCCGAGATGGCTGCGGCGCTGGCCGGATTGCGGCCGTCGGAACGATACAAACCTAAGACGGAAGCACGGCGCAGAGCGTGGCTCGCGGCCGGGCGCGACGAATTCGTCGCCGACCAGATTCCAGGGTCCATGCCGGGCCCGGTCGATCTCGGCGCGGTGATGCTTCACTTGCGCGAAGCCCTTCAGGAAGATGCCATCATCTCGAACGGGGCAGGCAATTACGCTATCTGGGTCCACAAGTTCCACCGCTATGGCGGTTTCCGAACGCAGCTTGCGCCTACGTCAGGAGCAATGGGCTATGGCCTGCCCGCGGCGATCGCGGCCAAACTGGTTCACCCTGAGCGCCTCGCGGTCTGCTTTGCCGGCGATGGCTGTTTCCTGATGAGCTGCAACGAGCTTGCGACCGCATCGCAATATGGACTCGGCGTGATCGTGATTGTCGTCAACAACGGCATGTACGGGTCGATCCGCATGCACCAGGAGAAGGAATATCCGGGGCGCGTTCATGCGACGGCGCTCGAGAATCCGGATTTTGTCGCGTTGGCCCGTTCCTTCGGCGGCTATGGCGAGCAGGTCCTGGAAACCGAATGCTTTGCTGCGGCTTTTGCCAGGGCAAGGGCATTTGCAGACGAGCGACGCAAGCCGGCTCTCCTAGAACTGAAGATCGATGCGGAAGCCATCACACCTTCCGCCACGCTCACGCAATTGCGTCAGCGTGCGTGGGCATCGGGGCATACGATACGATCCTCGCAGTGAGGCGCCGTCTTGCGCTGAACGAAGCAACTAGTGAAGGGAGGACCAATATGTCGACAGCTCTGCGCATCGCCCACGGCGCCTTCGGCAGGGTTGCGCTCCTGGACATGGATCGCTCCCTGGTGCGGCATGCCCACCCGCAGTGCCACGTCCTCTTGAAGGTCGAAGGCGCCGACACGCAATTCATGGTCGGGGACAGAACATATCCGCTCACGGATACCAACGCTGTGCTGGTCGATGCCTGGACGCCGCACGCCTATGTTCACGATCCGGCACGGCCGCGGACTCTTATTCTCGCGCTTTACATCGAGCCGCATTGGCTGAAGGAGTTTCGTCCCGGCTGGGCGGCCAGCGGTGCGCCTGGCTTTTTCGAGCAGCCTTCGGGCGAAATCTCGCCGCGGATTCGTCAGCTTACCCTCCGCCTGGCCGCTGAGCTGGTGGAGTATCCGGAGTGCATCCGTGACCATGAGCAGGCGCTCTCGGAGCTGATGATCGCGGTGATCGAGCGCTTCACCTCCTGGCGCGGTTTTCCGAATTCGATCCGCGGCATGAACGCGAAGAGCTGCGACTGGCGGATCAGGCGCATTACCGAAGCGATGCGAACCCGGGAGGGATCATGCGCTACTGTCGACCAGTTCGCAAAGGACGCTGGTCTATCACGAGCACAGTTCTTCCGTCTGTTCGAGTCGTCGCTCGGTGTGTCGCCCAAGATCTACCTGAACGTGATACGCATGGAGCGGGCGCTGGATGCGGTGATGCACCAGGATGTGCCCTTTGGCGAGCTCAGTGAACGCTTTGGCTTTCCGGAGCCGGCGCACTTCACACGCTTCTTTCGCGATCACGCCGGCGTGAGCCCGCGCGAGTTCCGCAACGTCTCGCGGCTGGCCAACTGATTTACCGCGCGCGCTTCCAAATGAGACGATTTGGTAAGTGGTGAGAGCAGACGGTATGGCCGACCTTGCCGGCATTCTTACATCTGCTCCACGTGGCGTCGCAGAGCGCGATCGATCGAGAGGAATGTCGGAAATGGCGCAGGCTGCGGCTCGATCCGCATCATCTGTCGACATGGAAGGGCGGCCCTGGATCGGCCGGTCGATCGAGCGCGTCGAGGATGCTGCGTTACTGACCGGCCGCGGGCGTTTCATCGACGATATCGGCATACCGCCGGGCACGCTGCATGCGGCGATTCTCCGATCGCCCCATGCCCACGCCGACATCGTCTCGATCGATGCGGAGGCGGCTCGGCGGGCGCCGGGCGTCGCGGCCGTTCTCACCGGCAAGCAGGTCAAGGAGCTGACTTCAAGTCTCGTCGTCGGCGTGAAGGCGCCGGTCGAATGCTGGCCGATCGCGATCGATCGCGTGCGCTATGTCGGCGAGCCCGTCGCCATCGTCGTCGCGACTGATCGCGCGCGGGCGGAAGATGCCGCCGACCTGATCGACGTCAATTATCAGCCGCGCGCCGCCGTGATCGATCCGCTTGCCGCGCTGGCGGCCGATGCACCGATTCTGCATGACGGTTTTCCCGGCAATCTCGCGAGCGATCGCAGCTTCTCCTACGGCAATCCGGGCCAGGCGTTTGCGGAAGCCGCGCATCGGTTCTCGATCGATATCCATTATCCGCGAAATTCCTGCACGCCGATCGAAACCTACGGCGTGATCGCCTCCTACGAGGCCGCGGAGGATGCCTTCGACGTTCTCGCCAATTTTCAGGGTCCGTTCAGCATCCACACCGTCATCTCGCGCGCGCTGAAAGTGCCGGGCAACCGGTTGCGGCTGCGCACGCCGCCGGATTCCGGCGGCAGTTTCGGCGTGAAGCAGGGCGTATTTCCCTACATCGTGTTGATCGGTGCGGCTTCGCGGGCTGTCGGTCGTCCCGTGAAGTGGATCGAGGACCGGCTCGAGCACCTCACGGCTTCGGTCTCGGCCACCAACCGCGCCACGAAATTGTCGGCCGCCGTCGCTGCCGACGGCAGGATCCTCGCGCTCGATTGGGACCAGGTCGAGGATTGCGGCGCTCATCTGCGTGCGCCTGAACCGGCCACGCTCTATCGCATGCACGGCAATCTGACTGGTGCCTACGATATCCGCCACGTCAAGGTGCGCAACCGTGTCGTCGTCACCAACAAGACGCCGACCGGCCTCAACCGCGGTTTTGGCGGGCCGCAAGTCTATTTCGCGCTTGAGCGCCTGGTGCAGCGCATCGCAATCGGCCTGCGCCTTGATCCGCTCGAAATCATCAGGCGCAATCTGGTTCCGGCCAAGGCCTTTCCCTATCGCACGGCCACCGGTGCCCTGCTGGATTCCGGCAACTACCAGGAAGCGGTTGCCAGGGCCATCGAGCAGGGGAAGCTCGCGGAGCTCATGGCGCGGCGCGAGGAGGTGCGCGCGCAAGGCCGTCTCTACGGCATCGGCTTCACCGCGGTGGTCGAGCCCAGCGTCTCCAACATGGGCTACATCACGACGGTGCTTACCGCAGCGGAGCGCCGCAACGCGGGGCCGAAGAACGGCGCGCAGGCGACCGCGACCGTTGCGCTCGATCCGGTCGGCGGCGTCACCGTTCATGTTGCATCGGTGCCGCAAGGGCAGGGCCATCGCACCATCCTGTCGCAGGTGGTCGCCGACGTGTTCGGCCTCAAGCCGCAGGATGTGCGCGTTAACACCGAGATCGATACCGCCAAGGATGCCTGGTCGATCGCTTCCGGAAATTACGCGAGCCGGTTTGCGGCGGCCGTGGCTGGCACCGCCAAGCTGGCGGCAGAACGCATCGCGGCTCGCCTTGCGCGCGTCGCCGCGAGCCAGCTCAATGCCGAGCCGACGGATATCGTGTTCGCCGGCGGCTTCGTCGCCTCGAAGCACAATCCGGAGAACCGTGTCGCATTCTCGCGTGTTGCGGCCCTGAGCCACTGGTCGCCGGGCTCCTTGCCGGACGATGCCGGCCAGATGATCCGCGAGACCGTGTTCTGGACGCCGCCGGAGCTGACCGCCCCCGACGATGAAGACCGCATCAACTCATCGCTTTGTCACGGCTTCATCTTCGATTTTTGCGGCGTCGAGGTCGACCGAACCACGTTCGAAACCCGCATCGATCGCTACGTCACGATGCATGATTGCGGCACCATCCTGCATCCGGCCATGGTGAACGGGCAAATCCGCGGCGGCTTCGCCCAGGCGCTCGGGGCGGCGCTCTATGAAGAGTATGCCTATGGCGTCGACGGCAGCTTTCTGGCCGGCACATTTGCCGACTACCTGTTGCCGACGACGACCGAAGTCCCCGAGCCGCAGATCATTCACATGGAGACGCCGTCGCCTTTCACCCCGCTGGGAGCAAAAGGCGTCGGCGAAGGCAATTGTATGTCGACGCCGGTGTGCATTGCCAATGCCGTGGCCGATGCGCTGGGCCTTGAGGATGTCACGCTGCCGCTGGTGCCGGCCAAGCTCGCCGGTCTGGCGCGCGGGCCGGAGCCAGAGCCGCCCGCGGGCCGATCGAGCGCCAAGCTCGCGCGCGAAGGAGACCGCCGCCTGCACGGCGAGGGCAGCGCATCGGTCAATGCTGCGCCGGAGCAGGTATGGGCGATGCTCCTCGACGTCAGGACATTGCAGGCGGTGATCCCCGGATGCCAGCGCGTCGACAGAGTCTCCGACACGCATTTCCGCGCCGACGTGACGCTCGGCATCGGTCCCGTGACCGGACGCTATCGCGCTGACGTCCAATTGTTCGATCTCGATCCGCCGCATGCGGTCACGCTGCGCGGGCAGGCAGAGGGTGCCCTCGGTTTCGGTGGCGCCGAGGGACGGATCACGCTCGCGCCCGATGGCAAAGGCGGCACAAAGCTGCACTACAGCTATGACGCGGCGATCGGAGGCAAGGTTGCCAGCATCGGCGGCCGTCTGCTCAACGGCGCCACGCGTGTGATCATCGGACAGTTCTTTGCGGCACTGGCGCGCCAGGCCGGCGGTGGCGCGCCTGCAGGCGGCTTGCTCGGCAAGCTCGCGAGCCTGTTCGGAGGGCGACGATGAAGCCTGCCGCCTTCGACTATGTCAGGGCCGAATCCGTCGACGAAGTTCTCGAAGGACTTTCGAAAGAGGGCGGCAACGCCCGTGTGCTGGCCGGCGGCCAGTCGCTGATGGCGATGCTCAACATGCGCCTTGCCCGGCCAAAGGTCCTGATCGACATCATGCGGCTGACGGAGCTCAGCCGTATCGAGGAACGGGCGGGCGCTGTGACGATCGGCGCCGGCGTACGGCAGGCCACGTTGCTCGCCTGGCCCCAACTGACACGAACGCTGCCGCTCCTTGCGCTGGCGCTACCCTGGGTCGGCCACGTCCAGACGCGAAGCCGCGGCACCATCTGCGGCTCGCTGGCGCACGCTGATCCCAGCGCCGAGCTGCCGCTCATGCTGATCGCGCTCGGCGGCGAAGTGTGTCTGCGTAGCAAAAGGCGGCGTCGCCGCGTCCCGGCCGAGGAGTTCTTTGTCGGCATGATGGCCACCGCGCGCGCCGAAGACGAGTTGATCGAAGCCGTGTCGTTCCCCGGTCACGCCGGCGGCCGATGCGCGTTCCGCGAGGTCGCCCGCCGTCATGGCGATTTCGCTATCGCGGCATGTGCGGCATTGGCAACGCCCAAGGGCGTCCGCTTTGCCGTTGGCGGCGTCGCCGACGTGCCGGTGGCGCGGGACTGGCCACGCCTGGAGGGCAGTGCACTTGACGATGCGCTGAACGGTCTTGCCTACGAGCTTGACGCACGCGACGACGTGCACGCGACCGCGCGCTATCGGCGCGATCTCGTGCGGGCCATCGGGCGCGATCTGATATGCGAGGTGCTGCAATGACGCGTCTTGCCGCCCACGGTCGCTATCCGGTTCGCCTCAGCCTGAACGGAACGCAAGTCGAAGCTGAAACCGAGCCGCGCATGCTGCTGTCCGATTTCCTGCGCCACCGGATTGGCGCGACCGGAACCCATGTCGGCTGCGAGCACGGCGTTTGCGGCGCCTGCACGGTCGTTGTCGACGGCATGCTCACGCGCTCCTGCCTGACATTGGCGGCGCAGGTCGATGGCTGCGAAGTGCAAACCGTCGAGGGTCTCGCTCCGTCACCCGACCGGCTTGGCATCCTGCAGCAGGCATTCCGCCGCAACCACGCCCTGCAATGCGGTTTCTGCACTGCCGGCATCCTGATGTCGCTCGATCACTATCTGCGCAGGAATCCCTCGCCACGCGAAGCCGATATCCGCGATCTCCTCAGTGGCCATCTTTGCCGCTGCACAGGATACACCCCCATCATCAAGGCTGCGCTGGAAGCGGCCGCCGAGCTTGCCGCTACTACCGAAGAGAAGTCCGATGCTTGACCTTGGCAGCAGTTTTGTCGCAAGCGTTGCGCGCGATCCGGATGCGCTTGCGCTGGTCGATGGCGATGTCCGTCTCACTTATCGCCAGTGGTACCGCAAGATTTCGTCGCTCGTGGCATCGTTCGATCATCTCGGCCTAAGACCCGGCGATCATGTCGTCACTGTGCTGCAGAACCGCTGGGAGGCGGCGACGCTGCATTGGGCCTGCCAATTGGCAGGCCTCATCCTCACTCCCATCAACTGGCGCGCCAAGGCCGGCGAGCTCGATTTCTGCATCGAAAATGCCGAGGCGCGCGCCGTGTTCTATCAGGACGTCTCCGCCGAGGCCGTCAGAAATTCCGCGCGCGCCGCCAGCTTGCTGCGCATTGCGGTCGGCATAAACGTCGACGGCGATCTGGCCTTCGCGGAGATGGTGGAAGGCAGCACGTCCGACGCCTTGCCCCAGGCCGGCGCCGATGCGTGGTCGATCATGCTCTACACCTCGGGCACGACATCCAGGCCAAAGGGCGTGCCGCGCCGTCACCGGGCCGAGCGGGCGGCGTCCGTCGCGCATGTCGCGCAGAATCTGTACGGCCGGGGCGAGCGCACGCTCGGCGTGATGCCGCTCTATCACACCATGGGAGTCCGCTCTCTGCTCGCCATGTCCCTGATCGGCGGGACCTTCGTCTGCCTGCCGCGCTACGACACCCGCGAAGCGCTGGCCCTGATCGAGCGTGAGAAGATCAGCAATCTGTATCTGGTGCCGACGCTCTACCACGATCTCGTTCATCACGAGGCGTTTGCTGCTACCGACATATCGAGTGTCCGAAAGCTGGGCTTTGCCGGCGCCTCGATGACGGATGGATTGCTCAAGAAGCTGGCCGATGTCTTCAAGCCGGAGCTATTCGTCAATCACTACGGCAGCTCCGAGATCTACACCTTCACGATCGACCAGAATGCGCCGGCCAAGCCCGGCTCGGCCGGCAAGGCCGGCATCAACCAACACATCAAGGTGGTCCGTATCAACGCCCGCTCCGCGGACGAACTTGCTGCGCCGGGAGAGGAGGGCGAGATCATCGCCTCGCTCGCAGGCGACGAGGCGTTCGAAGGTTATTGGCGACGGCCCGAAGCGAACGCAAAGGCGTTGCGCGAGGGCTGGTACTTCACCGGCGATACCGGCTTCATCGATGCCGAGGGCGATCTCTTCGTCACCGGCCGCGTCGATGACATGATCATCACCGGCGGTGAAAACGTTTCGCCGGTGGAAATCGAGAGCTGCCTGTCGCTGCATCCCGCGGTTTCGGAAGTGGCAGTGGTCGGTCTCGCCGACGAGAAGTGGGGCAAGATCGTCGCTGCGTTTGTCAAGCGCAACCGGACGGTATCGGAGGCGGAGCTCGAGCAATTCTGCCGCGCCTCCGGCCTTGCCAACTTCAAGCGCCCGCGCCGCTACGTGTTCGTAGACGCCATTCCCAAATCGCCGGTCGGCAAGCTGCTGCGGCGTCTGCTCGTTGCCGGAGAATACCAAACCGAACGCCGGCCGCCGTCGGACGCGGCCTGATCACACGACGTAAACAGAAGGAAGCAAGATATGTCGTCACCCTACACCTTTGCCGATCCTCGTCTGGCCAAGCTCGATGGATTCAAGGTCGAGATCGATGAGGCGCGCGAACGCGCCGACATTATCCTCGGCCGGCCGCCCTATAACGTCGTCGCGATGCCGCAACGCGACCAGCTCCGGCTGACGTTCGAGACCCTCGATGAGGATCAGCGTGTGCGTATCATTGTGCTGCGGGCCGAGGGCGAGCATTTCTCCAGTGGCGGCAATATTGGCGGCTTCATGGAAGCGAGCCCCGAGCATGTGTCAAAACTGGCCTGGAACATCGCAGCGCCCGCGCGTTGCGCCAAGCCGGTGATCGTGGCCAATCGCGGCTATTGCTTCGGCGTCGGCTTCGAGCTGTCGCTCGCCTGCGACTTCCGCATCGCCTCGGAGACCACGCAGTATGCCTTGCCGGAACAGAAGCTCGGACAGATCCCGGGTTCTGGCGGCTCGGCTCGCCTGCAGAAGATGGTCGGCATCACCCGCACCAAGGACATCGTGATGCGCTCAAAGCGCATTTCGGCGAAGCAGGCGCTGGAATGGGGGATTGCGACCGAGTGCGTGCCGGACGGCGAGCTGGAAAAGGCGACGGACAAGCTGGTTGACGAGCTCCGCACCTTCTCGCCGCTGGCGCAGCGCACGGCGAAGAAGCTCCTGAACGATACGGAAGATTCCACGCTCGCGATCGCCATCGAGCTCGAGGGCCATTGCTACAGCCGACTACGGCAGTCGGAGGACTTCAAGGAAGGCGTCGAAGCCTTCAACGCCAAGCGCCCGCCAAAATTCGCCGGGCGCTGATGGCGGGAAACGTAGCGCTCGGGTAAGAGCGCAAAAGCAGAATTGGCTGTCGGACTTATGAACCGACTTGTGGGATTGGATGAGTTATCGCAGGTTTGGCTGGTGGTGTGAAGGCGGTAGCGCTCCCCCGACTCGAACCCCCGATCCCTTCGACTTGTCTGGACTGCGCCGAACTCGCTGTCGCGGCATTCCATCAAATTGCTGGTTCAATGTAGGACTAACGACACGTCTATCGGAATGGCCCTTGATTTCCTGCGAAATCATACGCCTCTCGGGTTCCAGGTTCGAGCCCTGGTGCGCCCACCATAGCCAGATCAAGCACTTGTCGAAGGTTGCGAGAGTCGTGTTCCGACAACCTGAGTCAGCGGCTGTTACGACAAATCCGTGCTCTCCGAACAGCTATCCTAAGACTTGGCCTGAACCTCGTCGGCTTAGCGCGGCGGCAGGCCTTGGCGCAAAGCCGGGATGGTGCTTGCTGGTTTCAGGATGGCGGCCCTACGGCATTCGTTCAATATGAGCCCGGATCGCGTGCCGCTCGGCATCGATCCAGCCATGCTCGCGGGCTTTGGCCACCATCTCTGCGTAGCGCTGCTTCCAGTCTGCATCATCAGGGCGGCCTGCCAAGGCGGGGACCAAACCGATCGAAACAAGCGCATCGCGATCGTTCAGAGGTGTGATTCCGTTCCAGCTCTGCGTTTCAGGCCGGGCATCGGCATGCAGCATCAGCTTGAACCTGCCAAAGTCGAGCGGTTCAGCCAGCCGGACAACGCCGCCGTCCAAGCATTCGATGATCACGACGCTACTCCTCCGCGAGTTCCCGGTAAGTCTGGCGACAATGCAGGGCTCGACACCGTCAAAGGCTCGCTTGGGGCAATGCTCGCAGCGCACCCTGAAAATTGACCAGAGGATCGCCGTTGCCGCCGCGTGTGGCCACGATCCTGCCGATGAAGAGACCGTGCGTGCCGACCAATTGGTGATGGTGCAGCACGCATTCCAGCATGCCGATCGCCGGTTCGAGCAGCGGCACGTCGAGAACGCCTTGCTGCCAGCGCGCCGTTGCGAAGCGCTCGACGCCCTTGGCGCCGCCGGCGAAACGCAGCGCCAGATCTTCCTGCCCCCGGCCGAGGAGGCTGACACCGAAGCGCCCATTGGCGAGAATCGCGGCGTGCGTTTCCGAGCTCGAATTGACGCCAACGAGCAGGCAGGGTGGATCCATGCAAAGCGACGTGACCGAGCTGACGGTCAGTCCGCGCCGCGTCGCTTCTGTTCCCGTTGCCACGATCGCCACGCCGCTCGCCAGATTGCGCATGGCGAGCCGGAATTCGGCAGCTTCGACAGAGCGGAAATCGCGCATTTGAGCGATCTGACATCCCATGACGTCCCTCCGGGCTTGCGCTGGTGCTGGACTATGCCGAGACCGCCTCGCTCGCGGTCTTGCCGCGTCCGGCGCGGCCGGATCTCAGCTCCTTCCGGATCGCCGGGATGATCTTGCTGCCCCACAGCTCGATCTGGCGCAGCATCGTGCGCTGATCGAAATCGCCGAGCTGGGTTTGAAGCGCGATGTGCGACGGCTTGAGAATGCTGATCTCTTCCAGCATGCGGTCGATCACCTGATTGACACTGCCGACGGGCAGGTTGCTCAGCATCGTCTCCAGGCTCATGTCGTTCGGTCCGGCTTCTTCCTTGATCAGATAGCCGTCATCGCTCTGGGCGCGCCGGAACTTCAGGCTTTCCGAGAGGCGGCGCTGGAAGCGCGCATTGTCGAGGTAGGAGGTGATCTCGCTGTCGTTGTCGCTGGCATAGGCGCAGCGCAGGAAGCCGAAGCGCGTGTCGTCGATGGACCGGCCTTCCTTGGCTGCGATTCCCTCGAGACGTTCGCGCAGCGCCTTGATGGCATCGAGGCCATTCAGCAGCGCGGTGACGAACAGATTATGGTTGTCGCGAATGGCACGGCCGAGCGTTTCGCCATGGCCGGAGGTGACCCAGATCGGCGGCATCGGCGTCTGCACCGTGCGCACGGCGATCGCGGTCGGCGGCATCTTCAGGTGCTCGCCCGAATAGGAGAAGATGCGCTCGCGCATGCCGGCCTGGAGCACGTCGTAGAACTCGGCGAACAGCGCATGCGAATGGTCGAGGTCGACGCCGAAGCGGTCGAACTCGAACTTCTGGTAACCCGAGCCGATGCCGAGATCGAGGCGGCCGTTCGAGACCGTGTCGGCAAAACCGATCTCGCCGAGCAGCCGCGCCGGATTGTACAGCGGCAGCACGCAGACGGCCGAGCCGAGGCGGATGCGCTTGGTCAGGCCGGCGCAATGCGCGACCATCATCAGTGGCGAAGGACACAGGCTGTAATTGTTGAAATGGTGCTCGGCATACCACGCCGTATCGAAGCCGGCTTGCTCGGCCGCGACCGTCTGCTCGACGGCGTTGTTGATGACCTGCTGCGAGCTCTGATGATAGCCGCGCTGCTGCGCCAGAATGAATACGCCGAATTCCATCGATTGCTTCCTCCACCTCTCGGTCGCTCTTGCGATCCCACGGTCGCACCTGGGATGCGCTTCTCGGTCGCTCTTGCGACGCGTTCTCATCAGGTTAGGGACTTGAGGTTTTTCGAACAATTGACGTAATCTGAGCATGTCCTTTGCAGAATTTGAAAAGATCATGAACCGCCTCCAGGCCATGGAATTGTTCGTCAACGCCGTCCGCGAGGGCAGCTTCTCGGCGGCCGGGCGCCGCGTCGGGCTCTCGCCGGCATCGGTGTCGCGTTATATCGGCGAGCTCGAGGCGCAGCTCGGCGTGCAACTCCTCAACCGGAGCACGCGCCATCTCGGATTGACCGATGCCGGCAAGATCTTCTTCCAGCGGACCGAGCAGGTGCTGCACGGTATCGAGGATGCCAAAGCCGCCGCGCTTTCGCTCCAGACCGCGCCGCGCGGAACACTGCGGGTGCACTCGCGGACGCTGTTCGGCATCAAGGTGCTCTCGCCGCTGATCCCGGGCTTTCAGAAGCTCTATCCGGAGCTGAAGGTGGAGCTGCGCCTGTCCGAGCGGCGCGCCCAGCTTCGCGAGGACGAGTTCGACGTCGATTTCCAGATCGCGGCGCCGAAGGATCCCGGTCTGATGCAGCGGAGGCTGCTGCGGAGCGAACGGATTCTCGTGGCCTCGCCGGACTATGTCGGCCGGATGCCGAAATTGCGCGAGCCGGAGGACATCACGCGCCACAACTGCCTGACCTATTGGATGGGCCCCGACGACGTGGTCTGGAAGTTCATGCGCAGGAACAGGCTGCGCGAGATCGTCGTGCCGTCGTCCCTCAGTAGCAACAACGGCGTGGTCCTGTGCGATCTCGCCGTCACCGGGCACGGCATCGCCCTGCTGGACGACTACACCGTCACGGAGGAGCTCACGAGCGGACGCCTGGTCCGTCTGCTGCCGGATTTCCGGGTGACGAACTCCAGCTTCGACGAAGGGATCTATGCGGCGTTTCTCCAGAGCAGCTACCTGCCGGAAAAGATCAGGGTCTTCATCGACTACATGGCGGAGAACGTGCCGAAGCAGATCAAGAGATCGGCGCAGTAGCCGAGGGGTCTCTAGTCCAATGCAAACCTGTGCGCCGGCAGCCCGCGTACGCCGAGGCCTTCGACGGCGAACAAGCCTCCCGCATCGGGGTGGTCGTCGGCGAGGGCGTGGCTGCGCGAGATTGACGTCACGTAGAGACGATCAAGATCGAGCCCGCCGAAAGTCACGCTGGTCGGATGACGGATCGGCATGTCGATCGTTCGCGCGATGGTCCCGTCTGGCGCAAACCGCGCGATCTTGCCGATGCGCACGAGGACCGACCAGAGGTATCCCTCCGCATCGATCGTTGCCCCGTCGCAGCCGGACTGCTGCGCCTCCGTGTCGACGAAGACGCGCTTGTTCAGAAGCGGACCATCCTGGCTGTACTCGTAAGCCCAGATGATCCGCCTGGCGCTGTCCGCGAGATAGAACGTCTCTCCGTCCGGGCTGAAGCACGGTCCGTTGCTCGCGGCAAGGTCCGTCTCGAGCAGATCCAGCCCGCCTGATGCGTCCAGGCGATAGAGACCGCCGAGCGGCATCTCGTCCTGAGCGCGGTCGCCGTGCATCGTGCCTGCCAGGAAGCGTCCGTAGGGATCGACCTTGCCGTCGTTCAGCCGCACCTTCGGATGGTCGAGCCCAATCGACGGACCATCGGTCAGTGCGCGCCTATCCAAATCGTAGTGCGCAAATCGGTTCCGCAGGGCGACGACCGCGCCGCCGTCGCTTCGCAGGGCGATCGAACCGATCGGCGCGGGCAAGCTGAACTGCTCGGCCGCGCGGGTGACGGGATCGAGCGTGCGGATCAATCCGGCCAGCGCGTCGATCCAATAGAGGCGCTGCCGGCGTTCGTCCCACACCGGGCTCTCGCCGAGCTGGTCCTTTGTCGCGCCGATGCGCGTGATCCGGACCGCGCTCATGGCTGCTCGCAATGGAATCGCCGGGCTTGACCGATCGGTCGGTGAAAAACTAGTTTCATTCTAAAGGCTCTCGATTGCCACACTGACGAATGGATTGCGGACCTCATGACTGAACTGTCGACGATGAAGGATGGCGTTGCGAACCAGGCCGAGGCCTCGGACCGCGTGCTTCAGATCCTCGCCGAGGCCGGACGGCTGTTCGCCAGCAAGGGATTCGAGGGGACCTCGATGCGCGACATCGCGCTCGCCTGCGGCATCTCCAAGTCGCTGCTCTATCATCATTTCTCCAACAAGGACGAGATCTACGCGCGGGTTGCGGTCGGCTCGACCCTCGAGCTCTATCTGTTCGTGCGCGACCGCATTCCCGACGGGCCGCCGTCGCGGAAGATCCGCGCCTTCATGGTCGCGACAGCGGAATATTTCCGCCGCTACCGCTGGGCCTGGATTGCCTCCACAACCGCCTTCTGGAACGATCCAGACCGGCACCGGCACAAGGAACGACTGACGCGCCGCGACCGCTTCGAGAATTTTCTGCGCGGCTTGATCCAGGAAGCCATCGATGCCGGCGAGATCCGCAAGGTCGATGTTCCCATGACCGGCCGGCTGATCCTGTCTTCGCTCAACTGGATGCATCGCTGGTACAATCCCAACAAGTCCGCAACGCCGGAGCAGATCGCGGAGATCTTCTTCGACATGATCTTCAACGGCCTGCGAAGCGGCGAACTTGTCAAGCTTCCCGGAGAGGAGCCGCCCAAGGCAGGCCGGCGCAAGTCGCGCTGACCGGCGGCGGCCGCCGCGTCTCATTCCAATACGATGTTCTGCGCCTTGATCACAGGTCCCCAGAGCGCGGCGTCCTTGGTCAATTGGGCGTCGAGCCGCTCCGGTCCGCCGATATCGACCATCAGGCCATCGGTCTCGAGCTGCTTTGCGATCTCGGGCTTCTGCATCGCGGCGTTCGCGGCCGCATTCAACCGGGCGATGACTTCACGCGGCGTGCCCGCCGGTGCGTGCAGCGCGGTCCAGAACGAAGCCGTCAGGTCCGGATAGCCGGATTCGGACAGCGTCGGGATGTCGGGGAGATTTGCCATACGTTTCTCCGAGGACACCGCAAGGATGCGAAGCTGGCCGCTGCGCGCGTGCTCGATGACGGCCGCGGGCGTCGCAAAGTTGAGATCGCATTCTCCCGACAGCGTCTCCATGATCGAGGCCGGATTGTTGCGATAGGCGACCTCGGTGACGGCAAATCCCATCGACTTGCCCATCATGATACCGAACAGATGCGTGACGCTGCCCGGGCCGAGCGTGGCGTAGAACAGCGGTTTGTCGCGCCCCTTGGCATAGGAGACGAAGCTCTTCACGTCGGTGGCGGGTGTCTTCGCATTCACGGTCAGCGACAGCGGCCCGTTGCAGAGCATGGCCACGGAGGCGAAGTTCTCGAGCTTGTAGGGCAGGGCCTTGCGCAACAGCACGTTCAGCGAGATCGGGCCGGTGCCGCCGGCGAGCAGGACCGATCCGTCCTTCGGCGCGCGCGCCACATATTGCGATCCGACGATGCCGTTGGCGCCCGGCTTGTTGTCGACCAGGACCGGCTGGTCCAGGTTTTCCGCCATCGCTTTCGCGATCGAGCGCATCAGGCTGTCGATGGAGCCGCCCGGCGCGTAGGGCACGATGATGAAGACCGTTTGCGACGAGCGCGCCCTGACGATTGCAGGCGCCCCAAACGGGGCGGCGAGGGCGCCGGCGATCAAGGTTGCCGCCTGGCGGCGGTTGATCCTGGGCATGGAAGTCCTCCTCTGGGTCATTCTTGCTTGCCTTGAACCTATCGGCTGACCGATCGGTCGGTCAATAGGAGATCGGCAGCATATTGCAAGTCACCGTGGTTGATGTTATCAGCGCAGAAAGCTGACCGATCGGTCAGGCATGCAGGCAATACGAATGGAAGCTCAAGGAGGAAGCCATGTCAGGAGATATCGTCACCCTCGAAGTGTCCGATCACATCGCGCTGGTGACGCTGAACCGTCCTCCCGTGAACGCGCTCGATCGCGCCATGCGCGAGCGCATCGTTGCCGTATTCGACGAGATTTCTGAGCGCGCCGACGTCCGGGTCGCGATCCTCACCGGTGCCGGAAAGGTGTTTTGCAGCGGTGCGGATCTGAAGGATCGTCCGGACCCGGCAAAGATCGGCGCGTTTCACAGCCACAACCGGATCACGCGCGAGACCGGCAACTGCATCCGCGAATGCTCGAAGCCGGTGATCGCGGCGATCAACGGCGTTGCGCTCGGCGCAGGCGTCGGCCTGATGGCCTCCTGCGATATCTTCTACGCCTGCGAGGAGGCCGTGTTCGGCATGCCCGAGATTAACGTCGGGCTCGCCGGTGGTGCGGCCATGCTGAACACGTTGTTCGGCCGCTCCCTGATGCGCCGCATGTTCTTCACCGGCTATCGCGTGCCGGCCGCCGAGCTCTATCGCCTCGGCATCATCGAAGCATGCACGACCAAGGAGAACCTGCTTCCCGAAGCGATGAAGATCGCGAGAGAGATCGCCTCGAAGAGCCCGATCGCGATGGAATACGCCAAGAACGCGGCGAACATGGTCGAGCTGATGCCGCCGCGCGATGCCTATCGTTTCGAGCAGAACGTCACGATGGCATTGTCCAAGACCGAGGACGCCAAGGAAGCGCGGATGGCGTTCCTCGAGAAGCGTACGCCGGTGTTCAAGGGGCGCTGAGATGCGGCCGGGAGAAGGTCTCGACGCGCTGATGTCGCCGCGGTCGATCGCGATCATCGGCGCCTCGCAGGAGGCGACCAAGATCGGCGGCCGGCCGGTCGACCTGTTGCGCCGCCACGGCTATGCCGGCCGCATCTATCCGGTCAATCCCAAGGCCGCGACGGTGCAGGGACTGCAGGCCTATGCCTCTGTCGCCGACCTGCCGGAGGCGCCGGATCTCGCGATCGTCGCAGTCGATGCGGAGCGCGCGAGCGAGGCGGTGGAACAGTGCGCTGCTCGCGGCGTCCGCAGCGTCGTCGTGTTCTCCTCCGGCTTTGCCGAGCTGGGCGAGCAGGGCCACGCGATGCAGGAGCGGCTGCGGCTGGCCGCGCGCCGGACCGGCATGCGCGTGCTCGGCCCGAACTGCCTCGGCGCGGTCAGCGTCGCCGAGAATAGCATCGCGACGTTCTCGATCGTGCTTGAGCACAGCATGCCCGCCGCGGGCTCGCTTGGCATCGTCTCGCAAAGCGGCAATCTCGGCAGCTACACCATGCGCCTCGCCAGCGAGCGCGGCATCGGCGTCAGCCGCTTCATCACGACGGGCAACGAGTGCGACATCGACATCGCCGACGGCATCGCCTGGCTGGCACGCGATCCCGCCACCAAGGTGATCCTGTGCTGCCTCGAAGCCTGCCGCGATGCCGGCCGTCTGATCTCGGCGCTTGAGGAGGCGCGCGATGCCGGCAAGCCCGTCATCGCGATGAAGATCGGGACGTCGGCAGCCGGGCAGGCCGCCGCGGCCTCGCACACCGGCGCGATGGCGGGATCGGACGCGGTGTTCGACGCGCTGTTTGCCCGGTGCGGAGCGGTGCGCGTTCGCAGCATCGATGAGCTCATCGATCTCGGCCACGCCGCATCGATCCTGCTGCCGGACCGGCTGCCGAAGGGCCCTGATATCGCGATCCTCACGGCATCGGGCGGCTTCGGCGTGTTGATCGCGGATGCCGCGCAGGCGGTCGGACTGTCGCTGCCCGAGCTTGGCGAGGAGACGCAACGAAAGATTCTGGAGCTGGTGCCGTTCGCGTCGGCCCGCAATCCGGTCGATGCCACCGCGCAGATGTCGAGCCGGCCCGATCTCCTGGAGAAGATCATGTCCGCCGTCGTGGCGGACGAGCGTGCCGATGCGGTGATCCTGCCGCTGCCGTTCTCGCTGCATCTAACACGCCTGCGCTCCATCTATATGGACTCGCTGCGCAACGTCCGTGCGCAATTCCCCCACCGTCCGATCATTCTGTGTGTCGACGGACCGGAGGATGCGCTGAGCGAACTGCACGCGCTGGGATTTCCGACGGTGGAAAGTTTTGACGGCTGTTGTGCGACCGTCGCCGCATTGGTGCGGTTGCAGGCGGTGTCGAAGGGTCCGCAGGACGTGCCTCCGGCAATCGAGCGGCCGCGGCCGCTTGTAGCGGATGCATTCCGTCATGAGCTCGGCGCCAAGCGGGCGCTTGCCGATGCCGGTGTCCCGGTCCTGGCCGAGCACCTCGTGCAGGACGTCGATGCGGCAGCGCTCGCTGCCACGGAGATCGGCTATCCCGTGGTGCTGAAGATAGCCTCGCCCGACCTGCCGCATAAGACCGAGGCGGGCGGCGTGGTCGTCGGCGTCGGTTCGGAGGCCGAAGTCCGGCGGACCTATGCCCAGATGCTCGATCGCGTCGCCACGAGGGCGCCACACGCGGCAATCGACGGCGTGATCGTAGCGCCGATGGTCAAGGGCGTCGCCGAACTGATCCTCGGCAGCCGCATCGATCCGGTGTTCGGGCCGGTGGTGATGGTCGGTCTCGGCGGCATCTTCGCGGAAATCCTCCAGGACTCCGCCGTGCAGATAGCCGCCGGTCAGCGAGACACAGGCCATGGCGATGCTGAAATCGCTTAAGGCATTCGCGGTGCTGGACGGTGCGCGCGGCCGGCCGCGGGCCGATCTCGCAGCCGCGGCCCGGGTCGTTGCCGCGCTGTCGCGCTTTGCCGCCGCACATGCCGACGCGGTCGCGGAGATCGACGTCAACCCGCTGCTGCTTCTCGCCGAAGGCGAAGGAGCCGTGGCGCTCGATGCGCTGCTGATCCCGCACGGCAAGGCTCCGGCCCACGGGCACCATTGAATGCAAACCACAAGAGGTCGCAGAAACGGGCCCAGAGGAAGCGCTGAAAGCAAAGGCAGGAGGAAACGGTGAAGAGATCGACGGTCACTGCGCTCGGCATGATTGCCCTGCTGCTCACGAATCCGCCGCTGTCCGCGCAGGGCATCTCGGGCGACGTCGTCAAGATCGGCATCATGAACGACCAGAACGGTCCTTATGCCGACAATTGCGGCCTCGGCTCGGTCGCTGCCGCGCAAGCTCGCAGTCGGCGATTTCGGCGGAACGGTCAACGGCAAGAAGATCGAGCTCGTGATCGCCGATGATCAGAACAAGCCCGATATCGGCGTCGCCATCGCATTGCGCTGGGTCGACAACGAAGGCGTCGACGCCATCGTCGGCTGCTCGGCTTCGTCGATCGCGCTGGCCGTGCAAGACATCATGAAGAACCGCAAGAAGCCGTACATGCTGGCGGGCACGGCGGGCTCGTTCTTCACCAACGACAAATGCTCGCCCATGACCACGCAATGGGTGGTCGACACCTATGCCCAGCCGAAGGCCACGGTGAAGGCTCTGCTCACCCAGGGCATCGACAGCTGGTTCTTCCTGACGGTCGATTACGCCTTCGGCAAGGCTTGGCAGGCAGATGCGACGAAGTTCATCGAGGCGGGCGGCGGCAAGGTGGCCGGCTCCGTGCTGCATCCGCTCAATTCCTCGGATCTCTCCTCGTTCCTGCTGACGGCACAGGCCAGCGGCGCCAAGGCGATTGCTCTCGCCAATTCGGGCGCGGATTTCGCCAATGCGATCAAGCAGGCGCAGGAGTTCGGGCTGACCAGGAAGCAACTGCTCGTTCCGCTCGGCCTCATGATCAGCCAGACGCATGGCATCGGTCTCAAGGATCTGCAGAACGTGCGGCTGACGACGCCGTTCTACTGGGACATGACGCCGGAGAGCCGGGCCTTTGCCAAGCGCTACGCCGAAGCGACGAACGGCCAGCTTCTCAACGAGGGCAAGGCGGCCACCTACAGCGCCACCACGCATTACCTGAAGGCGGTTGCCGCCGCCGGCTCCGACGATGGCGATGCCGTGATGCGGCAGATGAAGAACACCCAGGTCAACGATTTCGAGATGAAGAACGTCGCCATCAGGGCCGATGGCCAAGTGATGCGTCCGCTCTACGTCGCGCGGATCAAGGCTCCGGCCGAATCCAAATACACCTACGATTACTACGAGATCACCGGCACGATCGCGCCCGAGGACGCGTGGCGGCCGGCATCGGAGAGCGCCTGCGATCTTCTCAAGTCGCAGTAGGGAACAGGCAGCCGGGCCGGCATGCCGGCCCGCATGGCGAAGACGGGAATCGGGCGATGAGTGTACTTGAAGCGGTATCGACGCAAGCAGTCGCGGGCGAGAGCCTGACGGGTGAAGCCTATCGCGATGCGATGCATCGCTGGCTGCATGCCAATCTGGCTGCCAGCTTCCGCAGCGACAGCGCCGCATTCGCGCCGCCCACGCTCCAGCAATCTGTCGCCTGGGAGGCGGCGATGTATCGCGCCGGCCTGACGGGGATCACCTGGCCGCGGGCCTATGGCGGGCATGGCCGATCCTTGCGCGAACATCTCATCGCCAATCAGGAGATCGGTGCGCTGGCCATGCCGGAAAGCGTCAATTCGATCGGCAAGGAGCTCGCCGGCCCCATTATCCTTGCGGTCGGCACCGAGGAACAGAAGCGGCGTTTCCTGCCCGCGATCCTCGATATGCGCAACATCTGGTGCCAGGGATTTTCCGAGCCCGAAGCGGGCTCCGATCTTGCCGGGCTTCGCACCCGCGCCACGCGGAGCGGTGACGATTGGCGGATCATCGGCCAGAAGATCTGGACCAGCGGCGCATACCGCGCGCAGCGCTGCCTCGTGCTCGCCCGCACCGGGCCGCTGGAGGATCGCCATCGGGGCCTTGCCATGTTCGCCGTGCCGCTCGATGCGAAGGGCGTGCGCGTGCGCACCATCAAGTCGATCGACGGTCGCGAGAGCTTTTGCGAAGTCTTCTTCGACGAGGTCGAGGTCGCACAGGCCGATGCCATCGGTGCGCCCGACGAGGGCTGGGCCGCGGCCATCCGCGTGCTGGAGATCGAGCGCGCAACCAACCGCATGTATCGTGCCTGGCGATTCGAGAACGAGCTGCGCCATCTGATCTCGGCCTGCAAGGCCGATCCGGCGCTGTCGGAGATGGTCGTGGACCGGCACTACGCGGTCAAGCTCGGCGAGGTGGCGGTCGAGATCGAGGTGCTGAAAGCCCATGTCGAGACCGCCGTCGAGGCGCTCGCGAGCGGCGACAAGATCGGGGCGCGCGGCAGTCTGGCAAAGCTCTATTGGAGCGAATCGCATCAGCGCTTTGCGGCGCTCGCGATCGAATTGCTCTCGCAGGCGTCGTTGCCGCAGAACCCGGCGATCAAGGTGGCGCGGCGGCGCTTTGAAGCGATCTACCTCCAAGCCCGTGCCGAGACGATCTATGCCGGCACGACCGAGATCCAGCTCGGCATCATCGCCGATCGTATCCTCCAGCTGTCGAGGGGCAAATAATGGTCGCCCGGGGTGAGGTCGCGGGTCTGCTGCACGATCGTCTCGTCGTGGTGACGGGAGCGGGCCAGGGGATTGGACGCGCCATCGCGTTGGGCGTGGCTGCTGCCGGGGCGAGGGTGGTTGTGACCGATCTGCGGCGGGACTGGGCAGACTCCGCTGCGCGCGAGATACGGGACGGCGGCACGGAAGCAATCGCCTGTTCGCTCGATGTGACCAATGCCTCGGCGTGTGCCGACGTAGCACAGCGCGTTGACGAGGAGCTCGGCTCCGCCGACGTCATCGTCAACAATGCCGGGATCATCATCCGGGAGCCGATCGACAGCCCACGCGCGCATGAGAACTGGCGCCAGGTGTTCGACGTCAACGTCAATGGCACCTTCAACGTGGTTCACGCCTTCATTCCCGCGCTGCGAAAGTCGCGGGGCTGCATCATCAACGTGGCGTCCGTCGCGGCCTTTGGCGGCATGAATGGTGCGCTTGGCTATTCGCCGTCCAAGGGTGCGGTGAGGCTGTTCACGCAGGCGCTTGCCCGCGATCTCGCGCCTGATGGTATCAGGGTCAACGCCGTCGCGCCTGGCATCATCGCGACCGAGATGAGCGAGAGCACGCGCGACAATCCGGCCAGGCTGTCCGGTTTGATGGCGCGCACGCCGTTGAAGCGTGTGGGACAACCTGACGAGATCGCAGGACCGGTGGTCTTTCTCGCCTCCGCAATGGCGTCCTATGTCAATGGCGTCATCCTGCCCGTCGACGGCGGATATCTCGCCTAGCGAGCAGCAGTTTCGAAGAGGACAATGATGACCATGGCCGGTGAAGGACTTCAGCCCGACGAGTTCGCAGCAACCGCGGCACGCGCAGTGACGGCATGTGCCGGCTTGGACGTGCGCGAACAGGCGCAAAATCTCGCCGGCGACGGCCTGCTCGGCGTCGTCGCGGATGAGGAAGTTGGGGGGCTTGCCCTGCCGCTCGGCTTCGCAGTGCCGGTGATTGCGGCCGCTCATGCGGGCTTGCTCGGATTTCCGCTGCTGGAGACCGTTCTCGTCGGCCGCCTGCTCCAGTCTTCGTTGACGCGTCTGGCCGCCGCGATCGTCTCCGGCGAGAAACTGGTGACGATCGCTTGGCAGGGCGAGGCCCTCGCGGAGCAGGCGAGCGGATCCCTGGTGCTGAGCGGCACCGTGGCGCGCGCGCCCTGCGCCGCGAAGGTCGACTACGTCCTGGTGCGGATGAAGACGGGCGCAGCGGCACTGATCCCGACCGATGCCGAGGGTGTCGTGATGGAGGATGCGGCCGGCCTCGACCTGACGGTGCCGGAGCATGTGATGCGACTGAAGGTCGAAGTTCCGGTGGGCTCGATACTGCCGGCGAACACATGGGACATGCTCAGTTCGGACGCCAACGTGCTCCGTGCCGCCGCCATCCTGGGATCTGCCGAAGCGTGCCTGTCGCTCGCGCAGGAGCACGCCTCGACACGGCGCCAGTTCGGCCACGCATTGTCCTACAACCAGGCCATCCGTCATGCATTGGCGCGGCAGAAACTGGGACTCGAGAGCATTCGCCATGCGATCACCCGGAGCCTGTCCGGCGAAGGCGGTCCGGTGCAGCGCGATGCGGCGTTCCTGGCAGCAGCGACCTATGGCAGCTCGATCAGCGAGGGCGCATTGCAGATCCATGGCGGCATGGGTTTCACATGGGAGGTCCCCGTGCATCGCCATCTGCGCCGTATCCGTACGCTGCAAGCGCAGGGTGATGCGAGCGGGCTGATCAGCGCGTTCGGCCGCCGTTACATATCGGAAGTTGCTCCATTCGCCGAGGCAGGAGCTTGAAGGAGATTGCCATGACCGAGACCAGGGATCAGACGCTCGCCGGCCGCGTTGCACTCGTCACCGGGGCCGGCAACGGCATCGGCCGCGCAACGGCGCTCAAGCTCGCCGCGCGCGGCGCGATCGTCGGCGTCAATGATCTGAAGCCGGAATTCGTCAGCGGCACGGTGGACGCGATCAAGGCGTCCGGCGGCAACGCGATTGCCGTCACGCAGGACGTATCCAGTCGCGACGGCATGCGGCAGGCGGTGCTTGGATTGGCCGAGCAACAGGGGCGCTTTGATGTCCTCGTCAACAACGCGGCCTGGGTCCGCTATCAGTCGATCGCGGATATCGCCCCGGAGACGGTCGAGCGCATGCTAAACATCGGCTTCAAGGCGGTGATGTGGGGTATCCAGGCGGCCGCGGAGGTCATGGACGCGGAACGCGGCGGCGCCATCGTCAACGTCGCCTCGGTGGCTGGCCTGATCTCGGCCAAGAACAGCATCGTCTACAGCGGCATCAAGGCCGGCGTCATGGGCATAACGCGGGCCGCTGCGGCCGAGCTCGGGGCGCGCAACATTCGCGTCAACGCGGTGGCGCCCTCGGCGATTCCGACCGAAGGCACGATGCGCAACCGCAACGCCGAGCTCGACGCGCGCCGAATCGCGCGGACGCCGCTGGGGCGACTCGGCACGGTCGACGATATCGCCAAGGCGATCTGCTTCCTCGCCGGCGACGAGAGCGGGTTCATCTCGGCGCAGGTGCTCACCGTCGATGGCGGGATCACCCTGACGAACATTGCCTGATGGTGGAAGCGCGATGGCCCAACTGACGCCGGAACAGCAGGAACTGAAGGACGCCTATATCAAAGCCCGCGGCTACTGGCGGCCGTGGACGGAAGGCTTGCTGCGCTTCGATCCAACATTTCTCCAGACCTATGGCAAATATGCGGGCTATTCCGCGGAGATGGGACCGCTGTCTGCCAAGATGCGGGAGCTGATCTACGTTGCGCTCGATGGCTCCGCGACGCATCTGTTCCGCTCCGGTCTCGCGCTGCACCTCCGCCTTGCGCTTGAAGAGGGGGCCACGGCGCGGGAGATCGTCGACGTCTTCCGTCTCGCGACGGTCCAGGGGCTGGACGGCTGCCACATCGGCATCGGCATCCTCGCGGAGGAATTGGCAGACGCGGGCCTCGCAGTCGATCCCTCCGAATTCACGAAAGAGCAGAGCGCGCTGCGGGATGCCTATGTCGCGCAGTTCGGCGATTGGCCCGACTTCTGCGAGCAGTGGCTGCGGCGCGATCCCGGCTATTTCGCCGCCCTGCTGGATCTCCTCGCGGACCGGCACGAAGGAGGCGGTCTCGACCAGCGCTCGCAATGCCTGATTTCGATTGCACTGAACGCCTGTTTCACGGCGCTCAATCCGCCGGGGCTGCGGGTGCAGATCAAGCGGGCCTTGCGACTCGGCATCGATCAACGTGAGATCCTTCAGGTGCTCCAGATGACCGCCCATCTCGGCGTGCATGCCTGTGCCATCGGCGTGCCGGTTCTGATGGACGCCCTCGACGAGCGGGCCGCGAAGGACAGTGCAGGCCGGGACGGGAGAGGACCAGACGAACGAGGAGCAAGGGAATGAAAGGATTGGCCATCCGCAATCAGAGGGCCTTTGCCTGCGGGGCTCTGTTTCTAGCCTTTGCAATCTTCTTCTTCGTGACGGCGCTGTCGTACCCCGCCGGCACGGTCGCGCGAATGGGGCCGGGCTATTTCCCGCGCCTGCTCGCAATTGTGCTGGCCGCCATCGGTCTCGTCGTGATCCTCGGTGCCATGAAATCCAGCGCGGAGCCGCAGGCGCTGCGCAAGTGGGACCTCAAGGGGCTCGCCTGGGTGACCGGATCCGTGGTCCTGTTCGGCGCCCTGCTGTTTCCGCTGGGCCTCATCGGCGCACTGCTCGTTCTGATCATGGTGTCGAGCCGGGCCAGTCACGAGTTCACCTGGATCGGAGCCCTGACGACTGCGGCCGTGCTCATCGCGCTGTGCCTTGCCGTCTTCGTCTATGGCCTCGGGCTGCAACTGCCCGTCTGGCCGTCTCTCTTCAACTGAACGGGCCGACCGATGGATCTCTTCCACAATCTGGCTATTGGCTTTGCGACGGCAGCCCAACCTGCCAACCTGCTCTACGCCTTCTTCGGATGTCTGCTGGGCACGCTGATCGGCGTGCTTCCCGGCCTTGGCCCGCTCGCGACCATCGCGATGCTGTTGCCGATCACCTACGCGCTGCCGCCGGAAGCCGCGCTGATCATGCTCGCCGGAATCTACTACGGCGCGCAGTATGGCGGCTCGACCACGGCTATCGTCGTCAATCTGCCCGGCGAGTCCTCCTCCGTCGTGACCACGATCGACGGCTATCAGATGGCCAAGCAAGGCCGCGCCGGCGTGGCGCTCGCCACCGCCGCGATCGGCTCGTTCTTCGCCGGATGCGTGGCGACGCTCGCGCTGGCTGCTCTCGCGGGCCCGCTGACGGCGACGGCCCTGCTGTTCGGCCCCAAGGAATTCTTCGCGCTGATGATCCTGGGCTTGATTCTAGCCTCGGTGCTGTCGAGCGGTCCGTTCATCGAAGGCATCGGAATGGTCGTGCTCGGCATGCTCCTGAGCCTCGTCGGCACTGACCTCAACAGCGGCAGCCAGCGCTTCGCCTTCGGCGTTCCCCAGCTGTTCGACGGTCTCGATTTCGTGCCGCTGGCGATGGGCATCTTCGGCTTTGCTGAGATCGTCAAAAATCTCGAGCAGGACAACAAGCTGTCGCTGGTCACCCAGAAGATCACCAATCTGTTTCCGACCCGGGACGATTTCCGCCGGATGGTGCCGGCGATGTTGCGCGGCACCACGCTCGGCACGCTTCTGGGAGTCCTGCCGGGCGGTGGCGCGGTGATGTCGTCCTTTGCCTCCTATACACTCGAAAAGAAGCTGTCGCGGCATCCCGAGCAGTTCGGCAAGGGCGCGATTGAGGGCGTCGCTGGTCCGGAGTCCGCGAACAACGCCGGCGCCCAGACCTCGTTCATTCCGTTGCTGACGTTAGGGGTTCCCTCCAACGTCGTGATGGCCCTGATGGTCGGCGCCATGAACATCCACAACATCCATCCCGGTCCCGAGGTGATGACCAAGAACCCGACCCTGTTCTGGGGCCTGATCGCCTCGATGTGGGTCGGCAATCTGATGCTGCTGGTCCTCAATCTTCCGCTGGTCGGGTTGTGGGTGAAGCTGCTCACCATTCCCTACCGTTATCTGTTCCCCGCGATCATGGTGTTCTGCTCGATCGGCGTCTACTCCATCAACAGCGGAACCTTCGAAGTCTACGAAGCCGCGGTGTTCTGCGTGTTCGGGTACGTCCTGATCAAGCTGCAACTGCCGGCGGCGCCGCTGCTACTGGGCCTGGTTCTGGGCCCTGCGATCGAGGAGAACTTCCGCCGCGCCATGGTGCTGTCGCGCGGCGACGTCACCGCGCTGCTGACGTCGCCGCTCTCGGCGAGCCTGCTCGCCGCAGCCGCCATCGCCGTCTTCCTGATCATGCTGCCCACGATCCGTGCGCGGCGCGAGGAGGCGCTCCAGGAATGAGATGCATCGGAAGGCTGTTGCCATGATCCGTGAACCTGCCGCCTTCGAAGCGCTGCTCGACCGTGTCCGCCGGTTTGTCCGCAACGTCGCCATTCCCGCCGAGGCGCGCGTCGAAAGCTGCGACGAGGTCCCAGCGGACATCGTCGCTGCCATGCGCGCCGAAGGCTTGTTCGGCTGGAGTATCCCGGAGGTGTATGGCGGGGCCGGGCTGACCACGGAGGAACTGGTTCTGGCGGCGTTCGAGTTGTCGCAATGTTCGGTCGCCTTTCGCGCCCGCGTCGGCACCAATACCGGCATCGGCTCGGAGGGCATCGTCGCCGACGGCACCGAGCAGCAGAAGCAGACCTACCTGCCGCGCCTTGCCAGCGGCGAATGGACCGGCTGCCTCGCCGTGACCGAGCCTGACGCCGGTTCCGAGGCTTCGAACGTGCGGACCACCGCGCGTCGCGAAGCCGATGCCTACATTCTCGATGGCGAGAAATGCTTCATCACCAACGCGCCGCTTGCGGACGTCTTCACTGTCACGGCGCGCACCGATCCGCAGTCGAAGGGCGCTTCGGGCGTCTCCGCCTTCATCGTCGAGCGCGGCAGCGCCGGCCTTGCGACCGGCGCGCCCTATCGCAAGATGGGGCAGGCAGGCTCGCCCGTCAGCGCGGTCTGGTTCAACCAGTGCCGGGTGCCCGCGGCCAATCTGATCGGCGGCCGGGAAGGCGCGGGCTTCAAGACCATCATGAAGGTGCTGAACAAGCAGCGCATTCATCTGGCCGCCCTGTCGACGGGGCCGGCGATCCGGATGCTCGACATGGCCATCCGTCACACCAGCAGCCGCGTCCAGTTCGGTGAGCCGGTTGCGAACTACCAGCTCGTCCAGGCGATGATCGCCGATTGCCGCACGGAAATCTTTGCGGCGCAATCGATGATCCTTGAAACCGCGCGCAAGCGCGACCGCGGCGAAGACATCGCCCTGGAAGCGTCGATGTGCAAGTATTTCGCGACGGAGATGTGCGGTCGCGTGGCCGATCGCTGCGTTCAGATGTTCGGCGGCGCCGGCTACATCGCCGACCTCTCGTCGATCGAGCGCTGGTACAGGGACGTCCGCCTCTTCCGTCTCTACGAGGGCACCAGCCAGATTCACCAGCACAACATCGCGCGTCTGCTGCTGCGAGACGTGGCGTGAGCCGTCGACAAAGTTCCATCTGTTCGAGGAAATGAAATGAGTGGGCCGCTTGAAGGATTGAAGGTCCTGGACATCGCCACGATCGTTGCTGCGCCCTTTGCGGCAACGCTGCTGGCGGACTACGGCGCAGACGTGCTCAAGATCGAGATGCCGGGGCAGGGCGATGGGGTGAGAGCCTTTCCGCCATTCAAAAACGGAAAGCCGTTGTGGTGGAAGAGCGTGAACCGTAACAAGAAGTTCGCCACCCTCGACCTCCGCAAGCCGGAGGGCGTCGACTTGTTCAAGCGGATGCTGCCGCATTTCGACGTGCTGATCGAGAATTTCCGCCCCGGAACGCTCGACCGCTGGGGACTTTCGAAGGAGGTGCTGTGGCAGATCCAGCCGCGCCTCGTCATCCTGCGCGCGACCGCCTTCGGCCAGGATGGACCGTATCGTGACAGGCCGGGTTTCGCGCGCATCTTCGAGGCGATGGGTGGGCTCACCTACATCACCGGCGAAGCCGACGGTCAGCCCATGCATCCCGGCTATCCGATCGGGGACGCGATCGGTGGATTGTTCGGCGCGGTCGGCGTGCTCACGGCGCTGTGGAAGCGGGCAAGAGATCCGAACGCTCCCGGCGAGGAGATCGATCTGGCGCTGACCGAGGCGGTCTTCCGGCTGCTCGACGTCCTGCCCATCGAGTTCGACCAGTTGGGGGACGTGCGCGGCCGCATTGGAAACGGCAACGCCTATTCCGCACCGGCGGCCGTGTATCGAACCAAGGATGATCGCTGGGTCACCCTGGCGGGCTCGACCAACGCACTGTTTGCGGCGAATTGCCGGGCGATCGGCAGGCCGGATCTGGTCGAGGACCCGCGCTTCTCCAACAACGCGCGGCGCGTCGGCCATTCAGCAGCGTTGAACGCGATCTTCTCGCAATGGTGCGCCTGCCATACGCTCGACGAAGTGCTCGCCGCCTTTACGGCCGAGGAGGGCACATTGGCGCCCATCTACGCGATCGATCAGATCGCCGCCGATCCGCAAGCCAAAGCGCGCGAGATGATTACCCGTGTTCCCGATCGGGATTTCGGCTCGGTCGCCATGGCTAATATCGTGCCTCGTTTCTCGGTTGACCGCACGCAGTTGAGCGGATCAGCCGGCGACGTAGGCGAGGACAATCACGAGATCTACCAGCGCTGGCTCGGGCTTTCAGACCACGAGATCGAACGCCTCGCGCAGCTGAAGGTCATCTGACGCCCGCGAAGGTCTATCGCGGCCTCCCGAGCAGATGCGACGTCGTCTCACTTCACGAGTCCTCTAGGATAAGCAAAGGTGCTCGATCGACGGAGCGAATGTTTTGTTGCTGACGTGAGGACATGGATCGGTAGAGGCCGAACCTGACGCCATCATGCTATCGCACGCCCCGCGGTAACCCACGGAGTAACGGGTGTAGAGACTTTGGCCGAAAACTTCGATTGGCTGGCCTATTGATCGCTCCTCGCCGAAACTGAAGTGCCCCTGTTGTGCCCCAAGTTTTTTGGGGCACACAGTAAGGGAACTAATCCAGCAAGCGATTGAAAAGAAAGATCTAATGGTGGACGCACAAGGGATCGAACCTTGGACCTCTCCCGTGTGAACCACGATCCGTAGTCCATGGCTGGCCAAACCAAGCCATAGGAAAGATGTGAAGGTCCCTGCAAGATGTATGTCGCGCCGCGGTGCGAGATTCTGACCGAAAGAGATGCTCGCCTCGCATCGATACTTGCTCGGCACTGTACGGCCAGAGCCGCCTCACACGGTCACCTCCGGTTTCCTACTAGCCATCGCGCTTGCCTTGCCCCGATTGGATCGCGAGAGCACGCTTCAAGCAGCCCTGAGTCCCGTTTTCATTTGGAAACAGTAGCCAAGCTATTGAAATTACTGGAGCGTATTTCGCTCATTTTTTCCAAATGCGCCTTGAAACTGCTGAATAATCGAGCTGATTTTGATTCCACCGTTCGGATGCCGATCCGGACTCAAAGCGCTGAGTTCGTGCGAACCAAGATCAATAGCGAGGAGCTAGCTAGCTGTGCGACAAGAAGGGAGAGCATGTCCTTCGTAAGCGCCCGCGCGCACCGATAGATCTGCATGAGACTTCGTGCTTCATTTTCAAAGCGTTCTAAATTGAATTGGTGGTGGTGACCTTGAGGCCGCTTGCTGCGAACTGCATAGTCGCTGCATGCATTCCCGAACCGGTTTTCCGCACATTTATGATCGCATCTTTGAGCAGTTTCACATCATCGATTCCGAAGATGACACGCTCATGCACGATGTCGCCCGCAACGCGCTATGGCTGGAGGGGCCGGGTTGTGTGTTCCAGCGCAACAATTTTGTGCTTCACACGGAGGTCCGCACCGAGGGCGTGATCAAGCCGGGACTGTTCCTCTCGGTCGTGCTGCAGGGAGTCGGCAGCGGCGGGCCGCTCCGGGGCACCCAACGATTTCGCTACAGTAACAATTCCATCACCGTGCTGGGGCTGAAGGAGCAGATGCTCTGGGAAGGTGACGCGCCGCGCGGTGCCCAGATGCGGGCGGTGGGCGTCGCCTTTCCGATCGCTTCCCTTGAGCGGATCGGACTGCGCGACGAATTCCTGATGCTCTTCCCCAAAGACCGTGGGTTCTTTTTCGCGTCCTTCAAGGCCCCGCCCCGAATTCAGGCGATCGCCGCCGAGATGATTTCGCCATCGGCCGAGGGCAGGGCGGGTGAGCTCCTGCTGTCAGCGCAGGCAACCGAGCTGCTGGCGCGGACCATGGCCGCGCTCCGCGCCGGTCACAACATGGCTGCCGTCACCGATCCGAGACGCCTGCGCCTGCAGGCGGTGAGGGATCTGATCACGTCGGATCTTCGTCATCCCTGGACGATCGCGGAACTTGCGCGTCACGCCGGCCTCAGCCGGCGCTCCTTCAACGCCCAGTTCTATCGCCTGTTCGGCACCAGCGCATCGGATTATCTGCGCATCAGCCGGCTGAAGTCGGCGCGCGAGGCCTTGGTGCATCAGGGCCTGACCGTCACCGAGGCCGCTTACGCCGTCGGCTATACCAACCCGGCGAATTTCTCCACAGCGTTTCGCAGGCACTTTGGCTACGTGCCGAGCAGTTGCCACCGCGATAAATCCGCCTGACGTGGCGATTGTCTCAAAAGTGGCAATCTGGAGACCGTCGACATACGATCAAAGATTTTTTGCGCACACGCAAAGGCATCCGGAAATCAAATCTGGTCTCTCGGCAACGGGATGGTTGGTTAAGGGGTGAGTTTGCGATGGCGCGTAAGGGCGTGGGGCCGCTTGCAAGGCATGTGGCATTGTTGTTAGCGACGGCATTTGGACTAAGCATCGAGGCCACTCCGTCTCTGGCGCAGGGCTCGCCGCAGCCCCAGTCGCTGCCGCCCGTCACCGTCGACGCGCCTAAGCCGCAAACCGCGCGGCGGGCGCTGCCCGCGCGTCGGGCAGCGACACGATCAACAGCGACACGCCGGGCCGCGGTTCCGGCCGAGCGGCAGACGGTACAATCGGACACGGCCGGCTCCGCCGGCGAACGCGCCACGGGTCCTGTCGTCGGCTATCTCGCCAACCAGAGCGCCACCGCGACCAAGACCGACACGCCCATTCTGACGACACCGCAATCGATCTCGGTCGTCACCAAGGACCAGGTCGAGGCGCAGGGCGCGCAGAATGCAACCGAAGCCTTGCGTTACACGCCGGGCGTCACCATCGCGAGTTTTGGCGCCAACGCCTTCTTCGATTCGTTCAAGCTCAGGGGCTTTGACGCGCCGCGCTACCTCGATGGCCTGCGGCTGCCGGCGGACGTCACCACCTTTGCGATCCCGCGTATCGAAACCTACGGGCTGGAGCGGCTCGAGGTGCTGAAGGGACCGTCAGCCGGCCTGTACGGCCAATCCGATCCCGGCGGTCTCCTGAACATGGTCAGCAAGCGGCCGACCGCGAGGCCGCAATACGAGATCGTCGGATCGCTCGGGTCGTTCGACCGTTTCCAGGGCGCCTTTGATATCGGCGGTCCAATCGACAAGAACGGCGAGTTCCTCTACCGCATTGTCGGCCTCGCGCGCGACAGCAATACGCAAACCGCCTTCGTGCAGGACAACAAACTGTTCATCGCGCCGAGCTTCACGTGGCGCCCGACGATGGACACCACGTTCACGATCCTGTCGCACTATCAGAAGGCCGAAAACAAGGGCTACCAGCAATACATCCCCGGACAGGTATCATTCCTGCCGAACCCGAACGGGAATATCCCGTATAGCCGGTATCTCGGAGTGCCCGGACCAGACGGTTACAATCTCGAGCAGTTCGCGGTCGGCTATGCATTCGAGCACCGCTTCGACAACAATCTGCAATTCCGCCAGAACCTGCGTTACACGAATGTCTCCAACGATCTGGCATCGGTCCGCACCGAGGGCATGCTGACGGACCGTCACGTCCTGCGCACCTATAACTATGTGAAGGCGAATTCGAAGAACGTCGCACTCGACAACCAGTTCCAGGCGGATTTTGCGACCGGGCCGTTGATCCACAAGGTTCTCGCCGGCTTCGACTATTTCGATCTCCGCGCCAATACCGACTACCGCAGCACGGGCATCGCCCCGATCGACGCCTACGCTCCGGTTTACAATACCGTGGCTCCGCCGTTCGCTTCGCTGCCTCCGTTCATCCTTCGCAACGACAAGCAGACCCAGGCCGGCCTTTATTTGCAGGACCAGATCAAGCTCGACCGCTGGACGTTGACGTTGACCGGACGGCAGGACTGGGCCAGCACGCAATTCGACAGCTTCGCAATCTTTCCGCGGGCCGGCGTCTACGCACGGGACGACAAAGCGACCACCGGCCGCGTCGGCCTGAACTACCTCTTTGATATCGGCCTGTCGCCCTATGTGAGCTATTCGACGTCCTTCACGCCAAATCTCGGTGCCGACGTCGCCGGCAATTCCTTCAAGCCGACCACGGGCGAGGGGGCTGAAGTCGGCGTCAAGTTCAAGCCGGTCGGATCCAACTTCTTGGTCACGGCGGCCGCTTTCGATATCCGGCAGATAGACGTCCTTACTCCGCTGCCATCCAATCCGCTGTTCAGCGTGCAGACTGACGCCGTGCGGGTTCGCGGCGTCGAACTCGAGCTGAAAGGCAATCTGACGCGGGAACTCGAGATTGTCGCGGGATACGCTCATCTCGATCCCAAAGTCGAGAGGAGCTTCGCCGGTTATGCCGGCAAATACATGATGAACACCGCGCTTGATCAGGCGTCACTGTGGGGCAAATATACCTGGTACGACGGGCCACTCGCCGGCCTTGGCCTCGGAGCAGGCGTGCGCTACGTCGGCGATACCTATGGCGACAATTTCAACACCTTCGTGGTGCCGTCCTACATGCTGGTGGACGCTGCGGTGAGCTACGATTTCGCCTATCTGCGTCCCGACCTGAACGGGTTGAAGGCGCAAATCAATATCACCAACCTGTTCGACCACTACTATGTGGCCTCGTGCTTTACCGGCCTGCCATATTGCGGTTTCGGCAATGCGCGCACGGTGCTCGGCACGCTGAAATACAACTGGAATTAGGAAGGCAAAATTGACTGCAGCGACGAGATCACTTCGCCGGTGGGGGACCGTCCATAAATGGACGAGCCTGAGCTGCACGCTGTTCATGCTGATGCTGTGCATCACCGGACTGCCGCTGATCTTCCATCATGAGATCGACGAACTCCTGCACACGGAGGTGAAGCCGGCCGAAGTTGCTCCCGGCACACCGACGGCAAACCTCGACCGGCTGCTCGCGAATGCCCTCGCGAATTCGCCGGGTCAGGTGCCGCATTTCCTGATCTGGGACCGTGACGAACCCAATGCGATGTTCGTCAGCGTCGGCCCGACGATCACGGCGAACCCCGTCGACAACCGCCTGGTGCGGATGGACGCGCATACCGGCGACTATCTCGATTCGCCTGACGTCACCGGCCGCTTCACCTACATCATGCTGAAGCTGCACACCGACATGTTCGCAGGGCTTCCCGGAAAGATGTTTCTCGGCCTGATGGGCATCCTGTTCTGTGTCGCGATCATTTCCGGCATCGTGGTCTATGCGCCGTCGATGCGGAAGCTCGACTTCGGGGCCTATCGCGCGCATCGCCCGCGCATCGTGCGCTGGCTCGACGTGCATAATCTTGCCGGCATCCTGCTCGTGATGTGGACGGTGGTCGTCGGCTTCACGGGCGTGATCAACACCTGGGCCGACCTCGTCTTGAAGATGTGGCAGTTCGGCCAGCTCGCCGAGATGACGGCGCAATACAAAGATCGCGAGGTACCGGCGAAGCTCACCTCGCTCAATTCGGCGGTGGAGGTTGCAGCCCACGCCGTGCCCGGCATGAAGCCGAGCTTCGTCGCGTTCCCCGGCACCATCTTCACCAGCAAGAGTCACTACGCGGTGTTCCTGCGCGGCGAGACGCCACTGACCTCGCGTCTTCTCAAGCCTGCCTTGATCGATGCGGAAACCGGCAAGCTCACCGACACGCGCGACATGCCCTGGTACGTCTCGACGCTGTTCATCTCACAGCCGCTTCACTTTGGCGACTATGGCGGCATGCCGCTGAAAATCCTGTGGGCGATCCTCGATGTGCTGACCATCATCGTGCTGGGCACCGGAGTCTATCTCTGGCTGCGCCGGCGCAAGACCGGCGTCAGTACGGTCCGCGTCATCGCGCAAACCTCGGCGGTCGAAGTGCCGCTGGCGAGTTCTTGACGGACGTCTCGTGCGGAATCATAAAACGCTCTGGCAGATCTTTGCCGTGCCGATCTTCATCGGCGTGCTCAGCACCGTCGGCCTGATCGCGGCGCTGGTCGGCGACGACTGGTGGGACGGCGTCTCCTGGCTGACGCTTGCCCTGCCGGTGCTACTGTATTCTTTCTACGTCCTGCGCCGCACGCGGTCTGCCTAAGGATTGTCTGTATCGCCGGTGAGCCGCTTTGCTGACTTCCAAGGCCGCTATTTATCGCGCCTGATAGCGCGCATCGCGCTGGGGTGGTGGCGGTTCGCGTCGATCACCTGATGGGGGCCGGCACCAGCGATGAACCGCACAGGCACTGTCGATTTTCGGGGGCTTTGCGGCGGGTATCGCGGCGCATGGTATCGGAACCGCGCGAGCATTCAGGTGGATGAGGTGGCAGGCGCGTTTTCAGGTCTTGTTATGAGCCTAGTGCACTGGTCATATCGTTCCTCGTACAGCTCGCGGCACCGGCTGGTGCAATGAGCCTCTGATCTCTTTGTCTTGGCTCGCGTCAACAATGAGCCGTGCTTAGCGTTGAGCGACAAGTGCATATGGGGGAGAGCTTTTTGTCATGGCGATCTATGCAGGGACCTGGGCTCCCCGGCGAACAGAAACTATTTCATGCAGATACCGCGGTCCTGATTGGAAGGTCCGCCCTCTCGATTGCAAGCAGTGAAAGACATCCAGCTTGCTGCCCTTGACCGTGAGTTGAAGGCCGCGATGAGGCGTGCATGCCTCGTCTTCGAAAGCGGAAAATTCCTTGGTGTGCACAGGCCTAAATTGCGCGAGAATCGTTCGGCAAGCTGAGCGTCAACCTGCGAGAAGTCTGCAGCGTCAACCCGAATGACGATGTCAAGATCGCCCTTGGTCAGACATCCAGGGATGGCTGTTGCCCCGACATGGTGCATCTCCGCCGAGGTCGGAAGAATAGGGAGGAGCTCCAGTTTTGTTGCCTCGAACAGACGATGTGCCGCTGTTCGAACCGCATCGATATCGGTTGCGAGAAAACGCTGGGAGGCATAGCGCTCCTCCCTTGTTTGTTCTCCTGGGACATGACTCTGCCTGCGGCTTCAAAGCGCTGAGCGTACCAATTCCGCATAAGCGCCATTGAGGGTGAGCAATTCATCATGGTTGCCGCGCTCCACAACGCGGCCCTTATTCAGAACGATGATCTGATCGGCGTGCCGGACAGTGGAAAGCCGGTGGGCGATGGTGATGGTCGTGCGATCTTTGGCCAGCGTGGCAAGCGCCGCCGACATCGCCCACTCGGTTGCCGTATCCAGTGCGCTGGTCGCCTCGTCCATCAGGAGCACGCGGGGATTGCGCAGGATCGTGCGCGCGAGGGCAAGGCGCTGTTTTTCGCCGCCGGAGAAGCGGTAGCCGCGTTCGCCCACCAGAGTATTGTAACCATCCGGGAGAGCCGATATCGTCTCATGGATCTGCGCGACCTTTGCGGCGGCGATCAATTCCTTATCCGTAGCCTCCGGCTTGGCGAAGCGAAGATTGTCCGACACGCTCGCATGGAGCAGATAAGCCTCCTGCGTGACGACGCCGAGCATGTCTGTCAGTGACTCAAGGCTCAGGTCGCGAACATCGACGCCGTCATAGCTGATCGAGCCCGCATCGACATCGTAGAGCCGCGCCAGCAGATAGCCGAGCGTCGTCTTGCCTGATCCGGTGGCGCCGACGATCGCTACATGGGATCCGGCGGGAATGTCGATCGAGAGCCCGGAGATTATCGGTGGCTGCGCTTTGTCATAGCCAAAGGTGACATGGTGGAGCCGCACGGCCCCACGAATGCGGTCGCGTTCCAAAACAACGGGATCGGGCCGCTCCGTGATCTCGACCGGCCGGTCGAGATACTCGAAAATGCGCGCGAACAAGGCGCGCGTCGTCCGGACCTCCACTCCTGATTGTAGCACCTCCTCCAGTGGCCACAGGAGTTGCTCCTGCAGCGCGATCATGGCGACCAAGGTGCCGATGGTCACCGCCGCGCCCTGGCTCATCAGCCAGCCCCCGATGAGCAAGGTCAACGCCGGCAGCGCCTGGAGCACCAGATCGATCAGCGACCATTCCCACTGCCCGGCCGTGTGGGATCGCACCTCGAGCGCCGCGACGCCTTCCGAGGTGCGTATAAAGCGACGAGTCAGATGATGGGTGCGGCCCATCGTGCGTGCGAGAATGATGCCGGAGATCGATAGCGACTCCTGCACAGCTGACGACATGTCGGCAATCCGCAGCTGCTGCTCATAAGTGATCGCTTCGCGGATGCGTCCGACACGATGACTGATCCAGATCGCGACCGGCAGAACGACGAAGGAGAACAGCGCCAGCCGCCACTCGAGCACCAGCATGGCGACCGTGGTCATCACCACCGTGCTGATGTTGCGCGTCAGGTCGCTGGCGGTGTGGGTGACCAACGCCTGCAGGCCGCCGATGTCGCTGGCGATGCGCGACTGCACCTCGCCGGTCCGCGTCCCGGTGAAGAATCCGAGCGAGAGCGACTGCAGATAAGCGTAAACCCGCACCCGCAGGTCGTGCATGATCGCCTGGCCGACCTTGGATGTGACCAGAGTCTGGAGCACCGTGATCGCGGCGCTCAAGCATGCCACCGCGATCAGGCTGGTCGCCAGAAGCGTCAGCAGGCGGAGGTTGCCGTGTGGGAGAGCGTCGTCGATGATCGCCCGCAGCAGAAACGGCGCAGCGACCCCGGCCATGGTCGATAGCAGAATGAGAAGTAGCACCGCGGCAACGCGGCCGATGTAGGGCTTGAACAGGCCGAGGATGCGGAGCGCCGCAACGTGCTTCGCCGCCAACTCGTGATATGAGAAATCCTCGGGTTCCTCGTTGTCGCGTGCCATGACTATCTCCAGCCGAGCGTGCGAGCGCGCCCGGCACTCAGGCGGAGGAAGAGCGCCGTGGCAAAAAGGATCGCCGTCGCAACGCCAATCACGACCACGAAGGCCCGGTCGAAGGCGGAACGCGCGAGCGCCCGCAGGTCCTCCGCAGTCGGGCCTTGCAGCTGTTCGGCCACCATCAGCGCCTGGTCGAGCCCGTCATAGGCGATGTCGCTCGCCCCCAAAGACACGGGCAAAATCAGAGAGGCGGAGTAAACGGCGGACATGAGGCTGCCTAGGATGGCGATGCCGAGGGATCCGCCCAGTTCGTACGAGACCTCTTCGACCGAGGCTGCCATACCGGCACGGTCGGCCGGAGCTGAAAGCATGATCATGCTCGAAGCCGCTGTCATCGCGGCGCCGGCGCCGATGCCTAATCCTGCCAGGCTCGCAACCTGATAGATCTCCGCCGCGTCGTGCAGAAAAAGGTATCCCGCGAGCCCGATGGCCGCCACGAGGATGGCGCTCCACAAGATTGCTTCACCGTCCCACCTTGGCAGGGCAATGCCCGTCAATGGACCACCGATGAAAGCGGCCAGAGGGATGGGCAGGATGAACAGCCCCGCCTCCAACGGCGATAAGCCGAGGACGAGCTGGAGCCGCTGGCTCACCACGAGCTCGACCCCCACCAAAGCAAGAGAGGCGATCAATGCCGTCGCCACGCCCGCCGAGAAGCGACGATCGCGGAATAATGTGAAATCGATCAGCGGATGGGCCGAACCGTTTTGCCGCCGCACAAAGAGAACGAGCGCGACCACGCCAATGAGGCTGGCTGCTGCGACGCTCCCAGAGGAGGATACAGGCTTGGAGAGTTCCTTGATCGCATAGACGACGCCAACGAGACCAGTCAGGATCTGCAACGAGGCAATCAGGTCCCACGGGCGATCGGTCCGCCCTCCGCTCGCTGGAATAACGAACCCGCCAAGAACCAAGGCGACAAGCACGATAGGCACGTTGATCAGGAAGACCGAGCCCCACCAGAAATATTCGAGCACTAGACCGCCCACGATCGGACCGAATGCAGCGCCGCCAGACGCGACTGCCGCCCAAATCCCGATCGCCAATGATCGCTCGCGCTCATCGATAAAGGTCAGGCGGATGATGGAGAGGGTCGCCGGCATCATCATCGCAGCGCCTATTGCCAACAGAACCCGCGCCGCAATCAGGATGGAAGGCGCCCAGGCATAGGCGGCGACCAGCGAGGCGAGGCCAAAGACGACCAGACCGCCGATGAAGAGCTTTCTGTGGCCGAGCCGATCTCCCAGCGTCCCGAGACCTGGCACCAATCCTGCAACGACTAGCGGGTAAGCGTTGACGATCCAGAGCTTCTCAGTGGCTGACGCGCCAAGATCATGCGTCAGGCGCGGCAGCGCCGTATAGAGCACCGTCATGTCTATGACGATGAGGAGCAATGCACTGGATACGATGGCCAGGACCAGCCACCGATTTGCGAGAGCCATAACAATCACCGATGTTCTCTGTGGAAGCAGCTTGGCTAGCTCGCTTGCCATTCTGAGAGGTCCGATATAAATACGTCCGTATTGAAATTCAAGGAGAGGAGAAATGAGTCGACCTCGAACAATTGACCGCAACAAGGTGCTGGACGCTGCGGAAGCTGTCGTGGGTGAGATTGGTGCTGCCGCCCTCACCATCGATGCGGTCGCCAAGGCTGCCGGTATCACCAAGGGCGGGGTGCAATATTGCTTCGGAACCAAGCAGCAACTGATCAATGCTATGTTTGACCGGTGGGAGGCTGAGTTCGACCAGGCGATCGTCGAACTGGTCGGGAAAGACCCTGATCCGATGACTCACGTTCGCGGCTATATCGAAGCGACCATGGAAATGGACAAGGTTTCCAACGCCCGATCGGCCGTTCTGATGGCAGCGCTCATCCAGACACCCGAACATCGCGAAAGGGCGCAACGATGGTATCGGCGACGCATGAAGAAGCTGGATATCTCGACCAAACGCGGGCGCCGCGCGCGCCTTGCGTTCCTGGCTTCGGAAGGAATCTTCATGTTGCGATGCTTCGGACTTATGAACGTGTCCGAATCCGAATGGAGGTCGACCTTCGCGGATATCCTCGCGCTTCAGTCTGGCCGTCCGTCGTCGAGCCGATGAACTACCGTCTGTATTCGAGTGCTCGACCACAAGGGAACGTCCTTTCGCCGTCGGTGAGATCGCGTCAGCAAACGGCGGCGCTCGCGCCAGCGATGCGAAGACCTATACGATATGCTTCTCCATCGTCATTCGTCCGCATGATTTCTGTTCCTTTCGAGCACGCGCTGCGAGCACAACTGACCTCACGTGGATTACCCGAACATTACGTACGCCGAAGGCGCATTGAGCTCTAAAGAATTGCGACAAAGCCCTTTGCAGCTTGCACTCACCGTGCTGAAGATCGTGCTGAAGGTTGGGAAGCAGCAGATCTCAGTCGTGGCGAGGCCGCCAACGTGCTGCGGGACCCTGCCACTATGAGCTTCGAGAGGGACTGGATGAGCAACATAAAATTCACCGCGCAAATCTATCGCGATGACAAAGCGTGCTTCACTCCAATAAACTTCGATCCAAAAAAACCTTCGGCAAAGTCCGCGCTCCTGTCCGCATCACCCTAAATGGCTATACTTACCGTAGTACGATCGCTTCGATGGGCTGAGAGGTCTGCATTCCCTTGCGAAAAAGTAATAGAGAAGCGGCTGGCGTAAAGGGCGAGGAGACGCTTGAAGTCATGCTCGAACTCGATAACGAAGAACGAACTGCCTAAGCGCTCATCGGCTATGAAGCACCGCGTGACTGCGTTTGGTATGATGCGCGAAATCATGGGTCCGATGTATTATCACAGCTAGCAGCGCAGGTTGCGGAGCCCCTGAGCATCGACCTTGGCGTCCAGGTAAGCCTCACACCGGATGGTCGAGGGCTTACACTGAACGGGAGATGCGAGATCATTGCATTTCAGGTAATTCGGCAAACGCGAACGAGGAACACAACCAATGCTTCGCAGTGGAGAGCCCGCTGGGGCAAGGTACGCGCCGACCTGAACGTCATCCTGCTGCTTGATGATACCAATAAGGCGATTCAAGATTATGTGCTGGTACCTGCGTCAGGCATCGCGAAACCATATCTGACGCTTTCGGATGCCTCTTTGGCCGTCACAGGGCGGTGCGCGTCGAGACGGTGGACGAGGTGATTGCAGAGACCAAAGCAAGGTTCACATCGACCAGCCATGCCGCGTCAGCCAAGCCAACGCGGCAGAACAAGCGAAGGAAACCAAGCTGGCCCAAAACCAAGAACGTCCGCGCGCGGCACTGACGGAGCGCAGATAGAGAATTGCGCCCAAAACCTTTCCGTAGTTTCTCCTAAAATCGCCATTGAGCTTCGAAATCTCGACGAGGTCGGAACACTGGTCGGACATTACATTCTCCTGGAAACATCCCAGGTGCCCCATAGAACAGCGATTTGCCTAACCAGTCAATTGAAATTTCTGGTTTTCCGAAATTAGCCCGCTGCCGATCATTTCAAGGCTGGCGGCTGACATGGAAGATTATCGGGGGTCTGATGTCCGACGCAAAGGGTGAGTGCCGTGCGGCATGCTGTCCGAGTATGCATACAAACCACCGATTTGCCCGACAACGCGAGTCAAAAGCGAGGGCTCACGAGCCAAAGCCCGCGCGGGTTCCAGTGCAGGGCTCCCTACGTTGCGGGTCATCAGCTCTCAACAGGCTTCGACTATTTTCGCATAAAGGAAATGGTTCCCTTGCTAGCCAGCGTGCCTCGCCATGTCACCGGCATAGTACAGGTCATGCGCCGTTCCCCTTGATCAAAGGGCGTTGTTTTGCTGTTCATCTCGGATCATCGCCTCGGAACCGGTACGTCGCTCCGGGTGTCGAAATTCACTCGGGCGGCGATCGACACCACCTACACGGACGTCTGTCCTTCATAATGCATGTGCTGCGGGATACGAACTCGAATGGGGACAATTGGAATGCCTTACACAGTTTCGAGCAAAGTGAAGCCGCACTTTGAAGAGAACGGTCACGGTTGTCCAATCGTCCTCCTTCATGCATTCGAATCCGACTCTCGGGCCTGGGATTTGCAGGTTGGATACTTCGCCCGCAACCGGCGATGCATAACGTACAATGCGCGCGAACTTTCACTCAATGACGTTCCTGAAGGGCTGAGCTACTCTGGTTTGGAGGTCTCGGTCGAGGACGTTGCCGGGGTCAAGCATGGCCAATCGATTCCACGAGCACGCCTAGTTGGGTCGAGTATGGGTGGATACACAGCGATTCAGCCTTGTTCGCGGCATCCTGAAAAGGCCAGTACCATCGTTGCCACCGGAACAGGCTACGGCTCCTCTCTATGGGGACGCCAAGACTGGAAAAGAACGGTTCAGCTCTGGAGCGAATCTAGCGCAGCCATGCCCGAGTGCATGAAGCTGCGATCCATCAACAACCGCACAACGGAAAATGGATCAATCATCGGAGGAAGCAGAGGATACTACACTGTGTACCCGCGTGGACGAGGAGCGTCCGAAGAACCTACTCCTGACGGCTATGCTATCGTATCAAGATGGACTTCTCCTGAAGAGGCCGGGACTTGGTTGAAAAATGGTGGAACTGCTATCCAGTCAGGGTTAGGAGGTGACCGCGTATACGTCACTTTGCCGGGCGCACCGCAACCTAGCGGATCGGGGCCGGTTCGCATTGACTTTGCGGTTCCTCAATCTGCGCTAGTTCAATCGGGGCACGCTCAATGGCGCATGATAATGCAGCCGATCCAGAGTACTCCGATCCATAATGTAGCCATTACCGTTCCGAATGGGATCACGCTTCCATATGACAAATGATTCAAGCATCATCGTCACCAGTGAATTCGGTTTGATCGTACGCCGGAAGGCGTTGTCTGAGAGACAGGTTGATTTGGGCGATTTGTTCACCGCGATGGAGGTTGGTGAGCCGCTTGACGGTAGTGACGATCTCCTGTCGTTTGGACCACACTTTGGACGAGAGGCCACAGATACGATGATCTTTCGTTTGACAAAGCTGGGGCTCGTATATTTCGATGATTTTTTTGAGTTTTGCGGCGACTATCCGGCATGGTGCATGTTTCGGGGCCGCTACAATCTGACGTCATCGGCCTGATGGCGAGATCGAAAGCCAGCAAGTCGGATTTGTTGATCTCGCGTTCGAAAACCGCAACTGATCGGCGTTATTCGTCCTACGCGCTTGTCTTCAATTGGGAGGGCATCGTCTCTTGCTGCAGGCAGTCAAGGCACTCATGGAATGCGCGGTCGGACGCGAATCTTACTGATCATGCTGTCGTGAACGAGCCTACTCACTGACTCAAAGAAAGTGTCGCCTCCATGTGCACGGCCCGAAGTGGGGAAGCACATCTCGCCGGCCATGGAGGCGCCAGCCACCGAGATTACCAATCCCAGGCGGCGTCGCGGTACCCGTCCTGGTAGCCAGACGAGTAGCCATAGTCGGGGTAGTAGGGAGCTTCATAATAGCGATACACATGAACCCGCCGAGGTGAGCGATAGACGGGGACATAAGTATGCTCGTCGTACACGTAGGTGGGGACGCGGTGGGAGTTCGCGATGGCGGCCCCGGTGAGGGCGCCGACCGCGAGGCCGCCGATCACGCCTGCTGCGATTGCGCCATCACCAGCATGTGCGGATGATGACGAAAATGAGGTAGCGGCGATGAGTGCTGCGGCTGCGATCACGATCTGTCTTTTCATTGGGGGCTCCTTGCACATGTTGTGGTCGGAACCTAGGTTCATTGCATTGCCTGAGTATTACGTGTGACGTCGAAGGCGGCGAGATGCTTGGCAGTGAGACGACCTCCGAGTCGGTCTCCACTGCGAGTTTGTAATGTACCGGTAATCCTGGTTGCTGAATAAGTCGGGCGCGGACCCTTCCGGTTCGCTCCAATGATTGCTTTTTGCCGCTTTCTGGCCGTCAACACGAGCATCGATTGGCTTCGCTGGTAGGGGAGGTTACCGTGCCGACAATTGATCAGGCCAAGACGATGGCTCAGCGGCTGCGCTTTGCGCTTGCAACTCGCAACATTGATATGCCTCATCTAACCGCGCTTGAACTAATTGCTGCTGCCTTCGGTTACGACGACTGGACCACAGCATCAGTCAAGATGGACGCGGAACCGCCTCGTCTTCTCGAATTCTTGCAGGCAATCCCGATTCTGCGAATCTTCGACGAGGCCAAGGCGCGCGCGTTCTACTGTGACTTTCTCGGTTTCGCCGTAGAGTTCGAGCATCGATTCGAGGCTCGTCTGCCGCTCTATATGGGTGTCTCGCGAGCCGGCGTGAGGCTTCATCTGACCGAGCATCACGGCGATGCTTGTCCTGGGTCGACTGTACTCGTGCCAATGCACGGCATTCAGGCATTCTATCGCGAACTTATCGACAAGCAGCACGGCTTTGGCCGACCTGGGATCGAGCAAGACCCTGAGGGTGATGTCATGGAAGTGCGCGACCCGTTCGGAAACCGCATTCGCTTCTGGCAGGAACTGGCGCATGCCAACCTCGAGCGGGTCTGCGCGACTTAGCGAGTTAGCTCGCAGAGATGCTCAAGGAGAATTTCAGGACGACCGTCGTTCCACCGCCGGGTGTACTCTCGATTGTTACGCCGCCGTTGTGAAGCGCCATGACTTGCGCAACGATAGCGAGCCCAAGTCCGGTGCCTTCACCATCCTGTCGTCGACGGACGAACGGTTCAAGCACCCTGGTTCTGTCCTCAGGTTTGATACCCTGTCCGTGATCGATGACGCGCACCGTCGCAGTCGGATCCACCTCGACCAGGACTCGCTGGCATTGACGAGAATACTGAAGCGCGTTTCGAATGATATTGGAGAGCGCAATGCTGATGGCCTGGTCGGAGCCCTTGGTTCTCACCGGTTCTTCGGGGCCAGAGAATTCAATTTCGATGCCGGAAGATAGGGCCGCTGGGCCGTGGTCAGCGGCGACACGTTTCGTTACGGCGACTAGATCTACTTCCTTGGATTCTACGGGGCTCGATGAGAGCCGCGCCAACTGCAACAGCATCGTTACCGTAGAGGATAGCGACTGAAGATCTGCAACGAGTGCTGCCTTCAATGTCTCATCACCAATATCTTCTAGGCGCGTTCGAGCTCGCGCCAGCGGTGTCCGCAATTCGTGTGCAGCGTTGGAAAGAAAACGCCGCTGCTCGGCAACTGCCGCATCAATGCGCTCCAATGCGCGATTGAAGGCGCTGACCATTGGGATGAGTTCCAGGGGAGCGCTTTGCTCGGGAAGACGTATCCCTTCGCCGGAGCCGTCGATCATTTCGGCAGCCGCCGCGACCCGACGCACCGGCCGCGCGATCAGTATTGGCAGAATTACGACTGCGGCAAGAACCGTTGCGATCAAAAGAACAAGGACGGAACTGGCGATAAAGGGCGGGTCCCTAACCATACTGACTGCGACTTGTATTCCACTATAGGCCGCGCCCCCGACCTCAATAAGGATCTCGCCAGCTTCAGTCTGGTCTGTCGACGATGAGCGAACCAGACGCATCGAGTCGCCACGGGCTTCGTATGCAGAAGAAAGACCTTTATCTCGCCGATCCGCTATGCCTGCCACAAGGTGTTCTGGCGTAGGTCCATACTGCACCACACTGGTACCATCCGAGACAATGTACCAGAATCCAGAAAAATCCCGCTTAAATTCTGAAAGCGTTGGGGTTACTTTCGCAGCTCGCTGGCTATTCGCGTCGACGACGAGCTTGCCGTGTGGATCGCGATAAATGGCTGCCTTGACAGCTCTGGCAGCGTCATATTGTGCCCAACCGCCATCGTCGCCTATGATACTGAAGAGCAGGATGCCGGCGCACAATACTATTACTGTGATGACGACGCTCAACAGCGTAGTGGTCATCAAAGTAATCGAGCGGAGATGGCTCATCGCGGAGCACTCAATAGATACCCGAGACCACGGAGCGATCTGATGGTGGCCTTACACCCACTTTCCTGCAGTCGCCGACGCAAGCGCGAGACATGCGCCTCGATGGCGTTGGACTGAATTTCATCGTCAAAACCATATGCCGCCGCTTCCAACGTATCGCGCAAGACCACTTGGCCCGCCCGGCGCGCAAGCGCTTCCAGTAAAGCGAGCTCGCGCCGAGGAACGATAACGCTCTGGCCATCGACAAACGCCGTCCTCGACATCATGTCGAATGTCAAGTTGGCTACCGTCACTTGGCCCCGTTGATCAAGTTGAAGTCGTCGGATTACTGCCTTGGCGCGCGCGATGAGCTCGATAGGTTCAAAAGGCTTCGCCAAGTAGTCGTCCGCGCCCGCGTCGAGCGCTCGCGCAATATCGTTAGGATCGTCGAGAGCTGTCAAAACGAGTATGCCCGGACGAGGCTGCAACTGCCGCAAGCGTGTAAGCATCTCGACGCCATCGCCGTCTGGCAACCGGCGATCGATCACGATCAGATCAAACTGACGAACTGCAATGGCAGCCAAGGCCTCGTCGAGCGTTGCGACGAGGTCTGCTCCGCCCATCGTGGTCGCAAGGGTTTTCTGCAACCAAGGACCTAACTGTTGGTCATCTTCGACGACTAACGTTCTCAAATCGTTCTCCAGCGGGGGCGCCGAATGCTCAAAAGATGACGGCAACATTACAGCAGGATTACGGTTGTCTGTCGGATCGTGTGCTGCCTGGCGCCCTGGCTGAGCCGCACGGAATAGGTCTCGAAGATACATACTGCTTACCCTCCACGGTTCTACAGCTAATTGCATGGCGTGCTGCACTCGATGGCTCTTCATCGACCAGGGCAGCATTCCGAAATTTCGATAGATCAACCCCGAAAGGGTTTGCCGGTGGCTACGAGCACTTGTTCGACTTAGTCCATAGGCAGCCAACGTTTCCCGCGGGCACGACTTGCGCGTTCGGTCCGCAGGATGCGCGTACCAGATGCTTAGGTCTCGCTCGTGCGATCTTCCCGTTACCAAGTGTCGCGGACACGCCTCAGACAGTACCGAGTTCATCTCACACTGCGACTGATCGATTGCGGACGTATTACGTGGCGCAGACCAACACACGTAATCTAACGGCAATGCTTCGCCGGATAGTGCGGCCGTTGTTGCAGTTGAAGCTGTCCCGGTCACATAGTGCGGAGCTAAAGGAATGACCATAGTAAGCCCCGAGAAGAGCGCACCGTCTGTCTCAGCATCTGGCGCTGATTGCTCAGAATAGTCATGACAACTCGCAATCTTCGTCTCGGACGTCTTATCAGCGTGGGTTTCGCGCTGGTCTTGGTCGCATGCAACGGACAATCGCCTGCAGATAGTCACGGTGAAGCGGCGCGAGACGGTGCCAAAGCGACTGTATCAGTCACAGTAGTCGAGCCCAGTACGGTAACGCTTGTTGATGAGCTGCCGGCCCGCGTCTCGGCATTCCGTACTGCAGAGATTCGAGCGCAGGTCGGTGGAATCGTCGAGAAGCGGCTTTTTGAACAAGGAATGGAAGTCACAGCTGGACAGCCGCTCTTCCAGATCAGTCCGTTGCCTTTCAAGGCTGACGTCGATAGTGCCGTTGCCGCTTTAGAACATGCGGAGGCCGCGCTTATCCGCGAACAAAATCAGTTTGAACGGAAGAAAAAGCTGGTCGAGAGCCTGGCGGTCAGCCGGGAGTCGTATGACGACACGGTCGCCCAACTTGCACAAGCGAAGGCAAATGTCGCAGGCGCGCAGGCGACCTTGCAGCGCCGCCGGATCGAGCTCGATTTCGCGACGATAAGAGCCCCGATTTCCGGAAAAGTTGGACCAGCGCTTGTGAGCGAGGGAGCATTGGTCGCCGCATCCGACGCGAAAACCATGGCGAGCATACAGCAGATTGATCAGGTCTACGTCGACGTGCGTCGGCCCGCTTCACAGATTGATCGGGTGGCTCCGGCCGCACGGTCTGGAGGAGTGGAAGATGCTTCGAAGCTGCCGGTGGCGATCCTCACTGCAGGCGGCAAGCCATATCCAGTGTCGGGACGTGCGCTGTTCTCCGACATCAGCGTTGATCCAACAACCGGCAACGTGGCTGTGCGCGTTCTCGTCGACAATTCGAGCCGGATACTGCTGCCCGGCATGTATGTCCGTGCAAGGGTGCCGCGCGCGATCCGTCATGGGGTTCTGCTTGTGCCGCAACAGGCCGTGGTGCGCAATGCAGATGGCCAGCCGCAGGTCGTCGTCGTCAACGCAGAAAGGCAGGGCGAAGTTCGGAAGGTAGCGGTCGGCGAGATTGTCGACCGTCAGTATATCGTGACAGACGGGCTTAAGTCTGGAGACATCGTCGTTGTCGAGGGCCAGGATCGGGTGAGGGGCGGCGCGACCCTCGAAATCAGGACCGCTTCGAGGTCCGCGGCGTCGATGCAAGACTGAGGCGGAAAGTCGGGCAATGCCGCAGTTTTTCATTGAGCGTCCCGTCTTTGCATGGGTCATCGCGATTTTCATCGCGCTCTCCGGGCTAGTCGCGTTTCCGCAACTGCCAGTCGCTCGTTTTCCTGTGATCGCGCCCCCAAGCGTAAGCATCTCGGCGATCTATCCCGGAGCCACACCGCAGACCATCAATGATAGTGTCATCAGCTTGATCGAGCGGGAGCTGTCGAGCGTCAAGCATCTGCTCTATTTCGAGTCGACTGCCGATACCTCCGGTACAGCCACGATCACAGCGACCTTTCAGCCCGGAACGCCACCCGATCTCGCTCAGGTCGATGTCCAGAATCGCCTTAAAGCGATCGAGCCGCGACTGCCTCAAGCGGTTCGCAGAACCGGTGTTAGCGTCGAGTCTGCCGACGCGAGCTTCCTCATGATCGTTTCGCTGACTGCTGGCGATGGGCGGCATGATGAGCTGGCGCTAGGCGACTATATGACCCGAAACTTGCTCGAGGAATTGAAGCGGCTCCCAGGGGTCGGTCGCGTGCAATCGTTCGGCACCGAACGAGCCATGCGTGTTTGGATCGAGCCCGGCAAGCTCATCTCCTACGGTTTGTCATTGGAAGATGTGACGGCTGCGATTCAAGCGCAGAACGCCCCTGTGGCGCCAGGTCGCGTCGGAGCAGAGCCGGCGGTGGCGGGCCAGAAGGTTGCTGTCCCTTTAGTCGTCGAGGGTCAGCTTCAGACCCAGGAGCAATTTGCCGCGATCATCCTACGTGCAAACCCGGACGGAAGCAGGGTCCTGCTGAGTGATGTTGCACGAGTGGAGCTCGGCGCGCAGAGCCTCAACTTTGCAACGCGCGAGAACGGCAGTCCCGCGGCGGCAGCCGGCATTCAATTGGCTCCTGGCGCCAACGCCGTTCGGACGGCAGATGCTGTGCGCAAGCGGCTGGCCGAGCTTGCCCCCGCGATGCCCCAGGGGATGACCTATTCCGTTTCATATGACACCTCCGCATTCGTGAAAGTATCGATTGAGAAAGTGCTCCATACGCTCCTCGAAGCAATGGTGCTGGTGTTCTTGGTCATGTTCCTATTCCTGCAAAATGTCCGATACACCCTGATACCAGCCATTGTCGCTCCGATCGCCATACTCGGAACGCTTGCGGTCATGTGGGCGATCGGATTTTCGATCAACGTTCTTACGATGTTTGGCATGGTGCTGGCGATCGGGATCATTGTCGATGACGCTATCGTGGTCGTCGAGAATGTTGAGCGCATCATGGCTGGCGAGGGCCTTCCGCCTAAGGAGGCAACACAGAAGGCCATGCGCGAGATCACCGGGGCTGTTATCGGCATCACACTTGTTCTAGCGGCCGTCTTCATTCCGATGGGACTCGCAACGGGCTCCGTTGGCGCAATCTATCGGCAATTCACGGTGTCGATGGCTGTCTCAATCCTGATCTCCGCATTCCTGGCGCTATCATTGACGCCTGCGCTTTGTGCGGCGTTGCTCAAGCCGGCAGGGCAGGGGCGCCACGAGTCCTCGTACTTCTTCCGCTGGTTCAACCGGATACTCGCCAACCTGACGTCCAGCTACGGAGGGTGGGTGTCGAGAATCACCCGGCGCACTGGCCGCGCGATGCTGAGTTACGCCGCCATTGTCGTGGTGCTCGGCTACGCATTCGTCCAACTGCCGTCCTCCTTTGTCCCGGAGGAGGACCAAGGAAGCTTTCTCACGACTTTTCAACTTCCCGCCGATGCGACCGCGGAACGCACACGAGCGGCCATAGATATGTTTGACGGATACATCACCAAACGCCACGCTGTCGACAGAAGTCTCTCGATCATAGGATATGGCTTCAGCGGGTCTGGTCCGAATGTCGCGATTGCGTTCACCACGTTGAAGGACTGGAGCAAGCGCAATGGGCATACCGTGGATCGGGAGGTCGAGAGTGCGACGACGGCCATGACGCGGGTTCCCGAGGGCACCGTGATGAGCCTGAAACCGCCGGCAATCGAAGCGCTGGGAAATACCTCGGGGTTCTCGCTGCGACTGGAGGATCGCGCCAACCGCGGACACGCTGCATTGATGGAGGCGCAGACCAAGCTGATCGAGCTGGCGGCGCAAAGCAAGCTGGTTGTTGGTGTCTATGCTGAAGGCCTGCCGACTGGTCCAAGCGTGACATTAAAGATCGACCGTCAGAAGGCCGAAGCATTCGGAGTGACGTTCGATGCGATCAATCAGGCGCTGACCACCGCGATGGGATCGTTCTATGTCAACGATTTTCCAAATGCCGGTCGCCTTCAACAGGTGATCGTCCAGGCCGACGCGCCCGCGCGCATGCAGGTCGACGATGTGCTGAAACTTCATCTTCGCAATGCAGCCGGCGGCATGATCTCCTTGTCGGAGGTCGTGACGCCCGTTTGGCAGACATCGCCGCTCCAGTTCATCCGGTACAATGGTTATGCCGCTACGCGGATAGCCGGAAACGCCGCGCCTGGCGTGTCCAGTGGCGCAGCCATGGCTGAGATGGAGCGGCTGGCGACGCAGTTGCCGGGCGGATTCGCCGTAGAGTGGACTGGCCAGTCTTTTCAGGAAAAGCAGGCTGGAGCACAGGCACCCATTTTGCTGGCGCTTTCGATATTGGTTGTCTTCCTGGTTCTGGCGGCGCTTTACGAGAGTTGGTCGATTCCACTGTCTGTCATGCTGGTCGTTCCGCTCGGCGTCGTCGGCGCCGTTGCCGCCGCGTTGCTGCGTGGTCAGCCCAATGATGTGTTCTTTACCGTGGGATTGATCACCATTATCGGGCTGTCCGCTAAGAATGCGATCCTCATTGTCGAATTCGCGAAGATGCTGAAGGACGATGGTCGCGGACTGAGGCAGGCGGTTGTGCAGGCCTCTCGTCTGCGCCTGCGGCCAATTCTGATGACATCACTCGCCTTCGCGCTGGGAGTTGTGCCTATGATGCTCGCGCGCGGGGCGAGTTCTGAGACGCAACAGGCGATTGGGACGAGTGTCTTCGGGGGCATGATATCGGCCACAGTCCTCGCGCTGCTCCTAGTGCCGGTCTTCTTTATCGTCGTCATGGACATGGTCCGGCGCTTGGCGCGGCTCCGCAATCGAATGTCGCTCCACCAATCGGCTCCGTTGCGCAGGAGCGAATGAATTGGTTTCCGACAATCGCTTTCAGGTAAATGCCGAACCTGCAGACGGTACCCGTACCAACTGCGGGCCGGCTCGCAAGGCTTGCCCCGCGAGCCGGGCTTCCTCCTTTATCTTTGCTGCGTTCATCGTCCTGTCGCTTGCAGGGTGCGCCGTAGGTCCGGACTACACGACCTCGCAAGTCGGGGTTCCGGCGCGGTGGAACGGCAAGCTGCCGGGGTCTGTCGCTTCGTCTCAGCCCGGACGATGGTGGCGAAGCCTGCGCGATCCAGTGTTGAACACGCTCATCGAGAACGCGGTTGCAGGAAATCTTAATGTGGCGACCGCAATGTTACGTGTGCGCGAGGCGCGAGCCAACTACCGCCAGGTTAGCGCAGGCCTGCTGCCGTCCATCACGGCCACGTCGCTTGCTAGACGGACCCAAATCGGTGGAGTGCCTCTAGGTGGCGCTATCGGCGCTGAAACCGGCATCCTGCCAAGCGGCAGCTATGGAGGCGCCGGCGGTATCAATAATCTTTTCCAGGCTGGTCTCGACGCCAGTTGGGAACTCGACCTCTTCGGAGCAGATCGCCGAAATGCAGAGGCGGCCTGGTATGGCGTCGATGCCGCCGAAGACCAGCTCGATGCCGTCTTGTTGACTCTTATTGGCGATGTCGCACTCAATTACGTAAATTTCCGCGGACACGAAGCGCGAATTTTGCTCGCGCAGCGGACCGCACGGGCGCAACGCGAAACCGCCGCGCTGACCCGGACCAAGCTCGAAGCAGGCGCTGCCTCTGCGGTCGATTTGTCAAACGCCGAGGGAATAGCGAGCAGCACTGAAGCCAACATTCCGACGATCGAGATCCTGCGCGCAAACGCCGTGCATCGGATCGGGATATTGATCGGTAGGGAACCAGCTGCTGTTGTCAATTTGCTAGGGAAAGCGGCTCCGATTCCCTCGCCTCGGCTGCCCATTGCCGCGGGAATACCGGCCAATGTCTTACTTTCGCGGCCCGATGTCCGGCTTGCCGAACGCTTACTTGCACAGGCGACAGCACGGATCGGCCGGGCGGAAGCAGCACGTTATCCGAGCGTCAGACTAGCCGGCAATATCGCCACGTCCGGAACAGAAATCGGCGATCTCGCCAAGGCTTCGTCGATCGGCTGGTCGTTCGGTCCAACCGTGAGCGTACCGGTTTTCAATGCCGGCGCGCTGGTCGCTGCCGTCGACGCTGCTGGCGCGCGGCGGGACCAACAATTCCTAGTTTATCAAAGCGCAGTTCTGACTGCGCTGGAAGACGTCGAGAACGCAATTGTCGCGTTTGCCAAGGATCAAGCCAGAATCAGGAAGCTCACGGCGTCGGTATCCTCATATCGTGAAGCGGCAAATCTATCGCGATCGCTCTATCAGACAGGTTCCGCAAGCTTTTTGAACGTCCTCGATGCTCAACGATCGCTCTATGGCGCGGAAGAAGCCTTACTTCAAACTCGGATGGCATTCGCAGCCGATTATATTGCATTAGGCAAGGCGCTCGGAGGCGGCTGGGACGGCGGAATTGATGTTTCGCGCCCAGAAATCATGGACGCAAATACAGGCCCGCATATGCCATCGCCTTGGTCAGCATCATCGCGACCAAACAGACAATGAGTCTAATCGTCGTGCGTCGTGATCTTAAGTCCCTGGAGGGGTCGTTTTGGTCGTTAGAGAGACCGAACCACTGTGTAAGCGGCTTGCCAGACGACACCTACCGAGCAGTTTCACGAAGGAGACATGACCAGATGGGCTGTAACGCTATCCATCATGCGTGCTTGACCAGGTTTTGACCGAACACAAGTACGGCGGTCGTCCTCACCCCCTGGATCGCTGTAAGCCTGCTGCAACCGAGGCGGGCGATGAACGTCTTCATGAACAGGAGGCGCTGCGCAGCCGGTGCGAGCGGGGCCGCGCGTTATGTCGGCATCGCGGTTGGTTCTCCTCGAGCGTTCACGTCTGACCGCTGTCGGCGTGCTGGGCTGAACTGCAACCGCTTTAAAGTCTGCAAAATCGCCCGATGCCGGACTTGGGTCAAGCCACGCTCACGGTTGCGTTTAACCTGCCTCGCTTGGGCTGGAAGGCCAGTGCAGGCTCCCGTTAGATGGGCAGATCAAGAGCAGACGGCGTAATCATGCTGCAAGCTGGCCCTTATAGATCTGCATCCCCGGGGTTGGTGGCATTGTAGTCACGGACGGGGTCTCATGATGCCAAGGCTGAATTTGCTTGCACTAGCGACGTTTGCGGCACTCGGTGTCACCGCACTGTCGGTATCAGTTCCGGGTCCACCGCTTCAGGTGCCACCCCAAACCCTTGGCGAGACCAACAAGATCAATCTAAATAGCGCGCCAGCGGAGGAGCTGGCCCGCCTTCCTCGTCTCGGAAGCGATAGCGTGTCGGCAATTATCGAGAAGCGAAAGAACAATCCGTTCAAAGACTGGGACGACTTCGTTGCTCGCAGGCTCGTTCCGTCCTTCTCCCTGAAAGAGATTAGGGATCGTGTAACGTTCTAATCAGATTGAGATCGTCGTACTTCGTAGGTGTGGGTTCAGGTGGAAGTGTGTTCGTCTGGTAGACTGAGCACCGATGGCCAGATGTTTCAGCGAACTCAACAAGGCATTCCAGATCATGCCGGCGTCAGGATACGGTCAAGTATAGCCCATATCCCCGAAGATATTGCGTGATCGCCGGAGTGAGCGGATCTCAACGCTGATACGGCAGTCAAGTGAGTGACGAAGAGTAGGCGCCCCTTCAAACATCAATCGTCTTGAGGCCGAGCTGAGGCGTTCACGGGCTTTGGATCGGCATCTCGTGCCAAAGTGCCCCGCGGCACCACCATGAATGCCACAACGGTTCGAACAACGCCGGGCATACCGAACAACCGGGACTGAAGCGTAAGCTTACGGGTGATAACAGTGTGGTCTTTGGTCATGCGCTGCATCTCGTCTATGCAATCGGACTGGTGCTCGAAACATAAGGCTGCCCAACCGTTCTCCAGCGCTATACCGCGGGGCAGTTCCAGCGCGTACTGATATGCAACAGGCCGGCCATAGTGCGGATGGTCAGGACTGTAGAAGGCGGTCGCAAGTCCGAGGCTGTCATTTCCTCCAATGACGGTGAGGCGGCTTCCTGTCAATGCGCGCCACTGGCGGGTAAGCTCTTTTGCTGCCCGATGATAGAAATTCCGGTCTTCCTTGTAGCCGCATCTATTGCGATAGATCGCATGGACAGGAGCTGCAACGATGACCGCGGTCGCAGCAATTGCGGCAACAAGGACCGTTGCATTCACCGTGTAGAATCGTTCGATTGGATAGCTCGTGCTGCACACGATGACGACGGCGAACAGGAACAGTCCTTGCAGCGCCCACAAAGACGGCAGGTCTGTTCTCATCAACAGGGCCACAGCGATCGGCAGCCCGATCGTACCGATGGCGATGAACCCAAGGAGAACAAGGTTTGGACTCATGGCGGCAAGTTCACGGGGCATGCGCTTTAGGCGATATCCAGCGATCATTATCCAGGTGACCGCGGAAACGCCCATGGCGGCGGCAAGACCCAGCAGGAACGCGGCGGCATCACGCAATGAGGTCAATGCATCGACGCCGGCGTGTGTCAGTGCATGATGGACGGGCGCAGCGCCCGTGGTGGCGAGCCAGTACAGATGTGGCGATAGCGCGACCGAGCCGACAGCGACGGAAATCCAGGGCGAAGCGGACAAGAGATAGGCCCGGCGATGCGGATGGGCAATCGCGGCAAACGCAAAACTCGCGATCAGAAAGACGGAGTAATACTTTCCCAATATGGTGAGCGCCGCCGACAATCCCGCCGCAATAGCCCAAAAGGCCTTCTTCGTTTCAAATGCCCGCAGGAAGCAGTAGGTCGCAAGCGGCCAGGTCGCTAGCAAGACTGTATTGGCATTGAAGCGCTGAGCATGAAACTGGTAGGCGGGCGTCAGCATCAAGAGGAGGAGCACGATCAGCCGTTTGTGTCCGACGACCAGGCGCTTTGAAATCCGGTCGACAAACCAAAGCCCCAAGGCCGCGTTAGTCATCGCCATCAGCTGCAGCGACCAATCGGTCAAGGGGAATACGGTCGTCCAGGCACGGGTGACCCAGCCCATCAAGGGTGGATGCTTGGGATTACCCCATGCAAGGGTTCTCCCGAACGTCCAGGTTTCCAGCACGTCTGGGTGAAGCCCAGCGCCCAGGTATGAGATCGACAGATACGCCATCCAGACAGCGACAAAGCAAACGAGCAGTAGCGGAATGGACCATCCCGCCTCGACCCCATCCAGCCATTGGATCAAGGGGCGGCGCCACGGCGCCGGGCAACGATCCGACCGTTTTGCCGCCGCCCGGAATGAAAAATCTATAAACATGCCATCTATTGGAAAGTTAGTCCGCTAACAGCGCGGATGTTGGGAAACGCGGCTTGTGCGCGGATGAGCGAGAAGACGTGCTCGTCTCGTCACGGGGGAGGCGGCCGCCGAGCCGGGTCTCTGGCCGACGCAAGTTTCTTTGGTCATGTCTGATGTTCTCGCCCCTCGCGGTGGGGGCCAGCCGATCTTGCGCCCCTGGGGCCGGCATGATCGTCAGGACCATTACAGAAGCCTGACGTGCTGGATTTATCTGCGGCGCTCCTGGCGGCTCACGAGCTCAGCGGAAGCGTCGTGGTAGCTTAAATGATTGACGCGGTCAGAGCCGTAATACGATTGCAATGATTGCGGTCGAGAAGCCCGTTCATGCGAATCTATGAAAATCCGAAGAGCGCCGCTCGATGTGCTGATCGATCCGATCATCACAAACGAATTGGGCATCCAGCCCGTTGATAGTCCGGTACTTCGCCATTTACCCGTCTCAAGAACCCCGGATCATCTCTTCAGGCCGCCTGTCAAAACGTCAGGAAAATCTAGCGATGTGTATTCCGCTCGTACTGGCGATACAGCTTGAGCTGCTACGCGAAGAATTGGCGGGCGTGCGTCGCATGCGACTGAATGTTGGCCAGGCCAGAATTGTGACCCAGCTCAAGGAGCTGCTCTTGCTGGTCAGTTCAAGCGCCGAACTGGAAAGTGCTAGCGAACGCACCTTTGCGGCATGTTGCCAACTGTTTGAGACGATAAGGCAAGAAGATCTGCCAGGCCTGCGCGAAAGCAGTCGGATCTGGGCGGCCAGGCAGCGTGCGATCGAGGCCGTCGCTGAATTGGAGAAAACTCTTCGTTTTGCGCGCCCAAGCGTTGAGGCTCGGAGATTAGGTCTGGATTGGCCAGTGGAAGAAACAGTCCGGCGGAGTTGCGGGTAGGTGGAAAACACTTCGTTTGGCTCCGAGGATGGTCACGGCTGTGGAGGCAATCGAACCGGGTCACACGCGCCTTGCGCCCTCGAACGGGCGAACGCTTGCCGACATCGCGGGTGTGCGCTCCGATCGGGCGGCGATAAGGCTTGCGGTCAACGAACAGAAGGTCGCTTTCCGACGGCCGGGCCAAGCCGACAAGGGCAGTGGCGCTGCCCGGCACGGCTTTGGGTGCAAGCCCGTTGTCTTGGCAGCGAGGATGTTTGCGCACAGGGTGACGCGTCGTGAAAAGATCAGACGACATCTTTCAGGAGTTTGTGGATTCGATCGTGACCGCACGCGATGATCAGGACTTTGAGCGCGTCGCCGCACGCGCTGCGGCACGACTCGGCTTTCGCTGGTTTGCTTATTTGAAGGTCGTTGACGGCGCGCCGAAGCTGATTTCCTCATACCCCAAGTCCTGGACAAGTCGATATTTTGATCTGCACTACGAGCGACTTGACCCCATCGTGCAGAGGGCGCGCCTTGATCACGACCCGTTCGGCTGGACGAGCGGCGTGGCTGTGCCACAAGGCACAAAGGATCAGCGCAGATTCTTCGAGGAAGCCGCGTCATTCGGCATTCAAGGCGGAGTGACTATCCCGATTCGCGGCGGTTTTGGCGGCATCGCGGCCTTCACGCTGGCCAGCGATGATCGCGGCTTGCGTCCCGAGTGCCTGATCGCGAACTCAAAGGACATATTGCACCTGGTCGGATTGTACTTTCATGCGCATCTCGCCGCCCGGCAATCCCGGCAGGCGCCACTCGCCGAACCGGTTTTGAGTCCGCGAGAACGGCAATGCATCGCTTGGTCGGCGCGAGGCAAGACCGCCTCGGACACCGCGGTGCTGATGGGGATCTCGCCCCGCACCGTGACGTTTCATCTGGAGAACGCCCGGCGCAAGCTGGACGCAGCCTCGATTGCACAATGCGTTGCCGAGGCGCTTCGTCGTCGCTTGCTGACCTAATCTGTCGTTCCGACTGACGGCACTGATGAACACGGCTTGATATGCCACCCGGCGGCGGAGCAATTTGCCGAAATTTCCTCAAATTTCGGTTTTCGCCGGCAACCCTGTAAAAAAGCACAGGCGCTGCGACCCACGGTTTCTGCTGTTGTGACGACCTCCCGATTCAACCGGAGGTGACATGCTCGCTACAGCTCTCGACCAGAACTCATTCGGAAAGCATGTCGGTTTGCTTGCCGACATGTACCGGCTGCGCCGGATTGTCTTCAAGGATCGGCTGGATTGGTCCGTCGCGGTTTCCGGCGATATGGAGATCGATCTCTTCGACGCGCTCAATCCGACGTATCTTCTTGTGCTATCTCAAGACGGCGGTGTCGTTGGCAGTGTCAGGCTGTTGCCGACGGCCGGCCCGACGATGCTTGCGGACACGTTTCCGCTTCTGTTGGGTGATCGCCCCATGCCACGGAGCGACAAAATCCTCGAAAGCTCCAGATTTTGTGTGGATACGAAGCGGGCGCCGCAACTTGCGGCGAACGGCATCAACCGCGCGACCATCATGCTGTTTGCCGCGATGATCGAAAGCCTGAGAGCGAAAAATGCCGCCAGCATCGTAACCGTCACAGACGTTCGAATGGAGCGGATACTGCGCCGCGCGGGATGGCCACTCGAGCGGCTGGGACCGCCACACCGGATCGGACAGACAACAGCGCTGGCCGGCTATCTGCACGCCTCGGAGGCGGCTTTGCAGACGCTCTATCAGGCCGCGGGGCTCGTGGGACCAGTGCTCGTTCCGGTTACGTCCGTTCGGGCTGCCGCGTGACACCGTCGCATGGGCCGGAACGTGACACATGCTGGCGCATCCAGGGCAGAGCGCAGTCTTACTGCTAAACCCGAGCAGGCTCTTAGCCCTGGCCGAGACGACAGGGGGAAGCGACCACAAGATCAATTTGCGGCTTCTGGCGCTGGGCTGTCGGATGTTGGGCGTGTGCCCATTGAGCCTCGGCGATTGCGAGCCCGAGGTGCTATCCGCGATAGCGCCGGATGCCTTCCAAATCATCCCGATCGACGGGCTTCTCCTTTGGAACGATCAGAGCTTCGTGGAACGGCTTGCACGAAACGAACCTCGCTTCCTGGTGCTGGCAGGCGCCTGTCTTGAGGAGGAAGTTCTGCTTGCAGCGCTGGAGGCCGTCAGGCGTGGCTATGACGTACGGGTATTGGCGGATCTCTCTGTTGCCAGGCGCGAAGCAGAACGCAAGGCCGTCTTCGATCGCCTCGCGCTTCACGGAGTACTCGTTACAACCGTTCGACAGACATTGTTGGAGTGGGCCGTTTCGGTTGGCGATGCGTCGTTGATGCAGGAAATCCGTAAATTGCTGGAGTAGGGCGGCACTATCCGCCTGCACACGGACAATACTGCGGTCCGATTGATCCCAACGGTTAGACCAGGGCTCAAGGGCTTTCATTCATCGCCGGGGCGCCTCCCGCAAGCTGTCCGCTTGCGGGCCGGGCTCTCGTGAACCGAGCCCGAATTCCGGTCTCGGCCTTCGGCTTCGATCCCTGGCGCATGCACTCCGAACTTGGAGCCGTCCAGTTTCCGGTGCCGCTCAGTTTCCAGGGCACTTTGACCAACGACGTCTAGGCCGCTTCACACCGACAGCTCGACAATGTCGCAGCGGATCGGCTGCTTTTGCGGAGCCGGCCGCGGGGCGCGGCCGGCGCGTTTTGGAAGCCCCCGGAAGGCGGGGTGGGCGGCGCTCCCGCATAGCCCCGAACCGGCAGGCCGCAACCGCGCCTCGTCAGATCTCTCGATCGACGATTGTTTCCGTGGGCGCGGTCCTCCGCTGTCGCTCCGGCCGTTCCGGTGCGGCCTGCCTCTGCGTTCGGGGCTTTCCGGTCGCTCTTCGCCGCCCACCCCGCCTTTCGGGGGCAGGGCGCGGAAGAGGAGCGAAGGGTCGTCATGTCCAAACATCTCACGCAGAGCCAAGCGGCTAAGAAGCCAAGTAACGAGCCGAGTAAGAAGCCGAATAAAAAGCCGAATAAAAAGGTAAGTCTCTATGAGGAGATTACAGCCCACATCATCGCTGACCTTGAGGCAGGCATCTTCCCATGGGCCCGGCCCTGGGGAATGACGGGCGGCAGCCATCAGGACTTCGTGCTGCCGAGGAATGCCGCAACAGGGAAAGCCTATTCCGGAATCAACATCCTGATTCTGTGGGGGCGGCTGTTTGAGGGCAGCTTCACCTGCCAACGCTGGCTCACCTTTCGCCAAGCGGCATCCCTCGGCGGAACGGTGCGCAAGGGCGAGCATGGCGTTACCGTCTGTTACGCCGACCGCTTCATTCCCAAACGCGAACAGGCAGCCGCTGCCTCCATCGGTCAGGATGAGCAGGCAAGAGAAAAGGCGACAAGCGAAGAAGCGTCCATCCCATTCCTGCGCCGCTACACCGTCTTCAACGTTGATCAATGCGACAACCTGCCGGACCATTGCCGCGTGCCACAAAGGGACTTGCCCGAGCGTGAGATCGTGCCGGAAGCCGAGCGGCTCGCTACCGCAACGCTCGCCGATATCCGCATCGGTGGCGCGGAAGCCTACTACCGAGCATCCGACGATACCGTCCATATTCCACCGCAACCGGCCTTCTTCGAACAGATCAACTATTACCGGACGCTGTTTCATGAGCTCGGGCACTGGACCGGCCACCCCCGCCGCTTGAACCGCGACCTGACCGGCGCGTTCGGCTCGAAGCTCTACGCCAATGAGGAACTGGTCGCGGAATTGACGGCAGCCTTTGTCTGCGCGGCACTCTCGATCAAGCCCACCGTTCGCCATGCCGACTATCTCGGCTCATGGCTGAACGTGCTTCGCGACGATAGCCGCGCCATCTTCCACGCCGCCAGCAAAGCCAGCAAGGCCGCCGACTACCTGCTTGCGTTCGGTGGCGAAGCCGCAAGCCACTACACAGCCGCAACGGAAGCCGGGGGAGAGCCGTGACGGCTACCGGCCGACCAGATGACAGCGCTCGCCTTAAGCGATTGCCGAGGCGGGTACCACCCATGGCGGCGGGCCTCGTCTCGGATGCTGCTTGAGCTTCTCCAAACCTGAAGCCGCTTCGCCCCCGCCCAATCCAAATGCCTCGCGACACCGGCTCATCGCTGAGGATGAACGCAAGCCAACCGAGCCCCGCTCTGACACCGAAGGAAGCATAAGATGGAACTGCGCAACATCGCCCTCAGCGACCTCTGCATCGCAAAGGTCAACGTCCGCCACAGCCGGAAAGCCCCCGATGTCTCCGACATCCTGCCGTCGATCCGCGCCCGAGGCGTACTACAGCCTCTCTTGGTCCGGCCCCATGGCAACACTTTCGAGATCGTCGCAGGCAGGCGGCGCTATTTTGCCGCCAGCCGGATCGCCCAAGAGCAGGGAGTACCGGCTGACGAGGTGCTGCTGCCTTGCGCGATTGCAGCCGGCGATGATGACGCTGATGCGGTCGAAGCGTCCCTGATCGAGAACGTCGCACGCGCCCCGATGGACGATCTCGAAGAATATGAGGCGTTCGCAAAGCTCTTGAAGCAGGGCCGGAATGTCCCTGATATCGCGAAAACTTTTGGATTGACCGAGCGCTACGTCAAACAGCGCCTTGCGCTGGCGTCACTTCAGAGCGCCATAAAGGATGCCCATCGTAGCGGCGACATCGCGCCTGAGGACCTGCAACTGCTCGCCAGCGCCACACGGCGCCAGCAAAAGGATTGGGTCATAGCCTGTCAGGCCGAAAGCGATCCGGCACATGACAGGGCAGGCGCGCCAAGAGGGCGCAATCTGAAGCAGTGGCTGTTCGGGACCGAGCAGATCACAACGAGTGCTGCGCTGTTTCCGCTCGATCAGTACAAGGGCGACATTGCCACCGATCTCTTTGGCGACGTCAGTAATTTGCCGATGTGGATGCCTTCTGGACCTTGCAGAACGCGGCCCTGGCGCGCCTGAGGGATGAACTGGCTGCGAGCGGCTGGACGGTGACCGTGCTCGACAAGGGAACGCGCTTTCCGGCATGGCAGTATGACGAGGCCGCGTTGGATGAGGGCGGTGAAGCCTTCATTGAGGTTCGCGCCAATGGCGAGGTGGAAGCTCACCAGGGCTATCGGGCCTATGAAGATGCGCATAGTGCCGCCAAAGGCGACGACGGTGCAGGCGCTGACGGCGCGACGCGTGCAAAATCCGAACTCACCAAGGCCGCCGAGAACTATCTGGCCCTGCACCGGCACGCCATCGTCCGCGCTGAACTGCTGGCGCATCCGGTCGTAGCGCTTCGTCTTGCGGCGGCGCATATGATCGCAGGCTCGCCGCTCTGGAGCGTCAAACCCGATCCCCAACGCGCCGACAAGGAAGCGACAGCCAAGAGTGTCGCCGAGAGCCCCGCGCAGGCCGCTCTTCAGGCCGAGCGGGACGCGGTGCTGGACCTGCTGCAACTCGAAAAGAGCCACTACGGCACGCTCACACGCGGCAACGGCGATGCTTTTACAGGCGCGAGCCTGTTTGCCCGGCTGCTCGCCTTGCCAGACGAGGCGGTGCTTCGGGTCATTGCGCTTGCCATGGCAGAAACCCTTGCCGCCGGCTCGGCGCTGACGGAGGCGGCAGGCCTTGCCATCAAGCCCGAAGTGACCCGCTGGTGGAAGCTGGACGATACCTTCCTCGATCTCCTGCGCGACCGCGCCGCGATCAACGCGATGCTCTCTGAGCTCGCAGGCCAGGCGGTCGCAGAGGCCAACCTGTCCGAACCCAGCAAGGTGCAGAAGAAGATCATTCAGGACTGTTTGAGCGGGGAAGGAAGGGAGCGGATCGAGGCCTTCGTGCCGCGCTACATGGCGTTTCCGATTGGCAACTACGACCCTACCAAGACGCTCGAAATCGCCCGGATGAGCGAGGCTATTAACGCTTTGTTTACCTGAACTTAACTGTGACGATTCGGGCGCGAAGGCCTTGTTTCGCGCCCGGATTTTGCGCTGGCCGAGTCTCTCGGAGTCAATCGGCAAGCCGCAAATTTATCCGGGATCGATTCGAACGACTCACCCTATAGCTCGGTTCCAGGCGACGCACGCGCCGCATCATGGAGCCGACAATGGCGAGCCCATACAAGGTATATCCCGACCCATACCCGGTGTGCTTAAGGCGCATTTGCCTCGCTCAAGTCATCGTCAGCCTGTCGGCGCTGACATCCACCGCGGTGCTGTTGTCGAGGGTCCTGCCGGGCATCATCAGCGGGCTGAACTGAGAAGCTGTCCTCATCGCACGCCAAGACTCGCAGGCCCAAGACTCTCAGGTCCAAGACTCGCACCCCGAAGGCTCGCATGCCCAAGGCTCGCACGAAGGCTCGCGCATCCGTTGGTCCTCCCATTCGCCAAACAAAGGTCTTCGCTCAAATGAAAGCCGGACCGCGCAAGCGCCCGAGGGCGCTTACGGTCCGGCTTTGCCACTGGCGCTACCCATTCTCACCAAAGCATCGACTACACGCGAGCTTTACGCCGCGATCGATGAGCGCCCTGACGGGAATGAGCGATGAGGAGCGAAAGACCTACTTCTTTTTCTTCTTGGCTTTTTTCGCGGTAGTCTTCTGCGCCTTCTTCGCTTTCTTGGCCATGGGCCCTCCGTCAATCTTTAAGAGCTAATCAATCATGCAGACCGGAATCGGTATGCACGCAAGAAGTGTAACACCGAACTTGCAAGATTGACATCGCACTCAATTCCAACACGCCCGAGCTTTCGAGTCGTCGCGCTCGTCGTCCACAACGCCGCGCGTTGGGCACGAGCATGGCGCCCGCGAACTGCTCGTGAGGGCCGCTTGGCATTCCGCCAGCCCGTCGAGGTGGCAAATGCACCGATCTTCATGATCTCCGATCGCGCGATTGAGATTTACGATGAACTTGCGGAGGTCGCACTCGGGACCAGCGGTGACAGGCTCATGGGCTCCTTGGCTAGCGTTCTCGCCGCGGCGGACACGGTCCGCGCCCGATCGCGACGCCTTGGGTGAAGACCCGCCGGTCGGGTGAGTCTCGCGCCATTGTCCCGGTTCGGCACGACAGCGATGTCGGCGCGGATGGAGACTACCTTGAGCTGGCCTTCGTAACTGGTCGCTTCGTTTTGTGCCGCCCGATCGCCTTGCGCCTTTTCCTCTTATCCCTTCCAGCGGGTCCGATCTCCCTGCGCGTGGCGAAGAGACCTATGGGAAGCGCTCCGCCTGGCAAAACCTTCGCCGCCGGCTTTTTTCCCCGCCGGATCAAGAATCCGGCTCCTCGCGGCCGCTGCGCTTCAAAAAAGCCGTCGGCTCAGGTGCTCCGCATGCGCTCCGCCCCGCAAGCGGGTTCGAAGGCGTTTCGCTTCCCATGACGGTCTCGCCATCGCGAGGGGATCGGCTCCTCGCGAGCAACAGAAAGAGGACAAGACCATGACTGCGATCGGATACGTCACCAAGAACGACAACGGCAGCTACAAGGGCCAGCTCAAGACGGTCTCCATCCGGGCCGACATCGACATCCTGCCGAACGGAGACAAGAGCGCCGAGACCCATCCCGACTATCGGGTCTTCACCCAAGGCGTCGAGATCGGGGCGGGCTGGATCCGCCGCGGCGAGACCAGCGGCAAGGAGTATGTGAGCCTCTCGCTCGCAGCGCCCGAGTTCGGTCCCCGCAAGCTCTACGCCAATCTCGGCCGCGCCGCCGGCCAGGACGACGACAGCGTGTTCGCCCTGATCTGGAATCCGGCGGACTGATGCGACAAGCGGCCCCCGCGAGCACTTCGCGGGGGCCGTGCTCTTGCCCCATTTGGCCGGAACGATCCGCGCCCCTGAAAAAATCGAGGTGGGGCGAGCTTTGAATCATCTGTGGACTGCGCCGTGTGGCTGCATAGGCGCTCAGACGGCTCGCGATCACATGGCTTGCGATCGCACAGGCTTTGATGGCGGCGACTGGGCGTGGGAGTTCTTGCGCCGGAATGACGAATATGTCGCCGATTGGCGATGTTCGATTCCGCGCCAGCTGCCATGCCTTGCCTTGAACGACGGGACCAAGCTGTTGCGCCTGCCGCGCCGGTTTCCTCGTGCCGAAAAATGGGGGCTCTACGCCTTCGCCAACCCGATGCGTTGCGCCCACAAGGCTGCCGTGTTCTGGCATAGAGATGCCCTCAAACGCGTGGTCCGGGTCAAGGCCACAAAGCCGAGCGAACGCCCTGATGCGGTCGTCTGCAGGCTTGCTGACTTCCACGCTAATCGCCACGCGGTGATCGATGTCGACGGCATCCAGCGGGTCCTCGTAAAGGGCAGGGGCGTCTGCGTTCCCCTGGAAATCCACGGTCTCTCGATCCTGACCGCGCCGTTTACGCCCGTGTTCGAACTGCATGATCTTTCCGATCTCTCGGCGCAGACCGAACTCTTGAAATGCCTGCAGCGCTTTGCCGACCCGCGCTTTAGAGACGTTCAAAAGCAGCCACCCGCAACTGACGAACGCCTCCACCATGCGCTGATCGCGCTCGACGAAAGCCTCAAAGGCAAGACCTACCGGCAGATCGCGATCACGATCTTCGGCGAGAAGATGGTCGCTGAGGAATGGCTGGGGGCAAGCCAGTTCTTGAAGGACCGTACGCGGCGGCTGGTCGCCAAGGGGACCGAACTCATGAAGGGCGGCTATCGCGATCTCTTAAGGTGAGGAGATCTTTGCGCCAAACGCTCCCGAGCTGCTCCATCCTGGCACGTCAGCTGGACGAGACTTGCTCGCGCGGGATGGCGAACGAGCCCCTGCCATCTTCGCCACTCCTCAAACAGCTCCCAATCTGACGACGCTTCTTCTTGCACCTTCGAAGGGTGCGGGTAGCGGGAAGGAAACGTCGGATGACGACCAAGAGTGACAGGGAAGGGGAAAATCCGTTCCTCAATACGGTGGAAGCCGCCGCCTGGCTCCGCCTCACCAAGAACACCCTGGAAAAGATGCGGGTGCACGGCACGGGTCCCGCCTACCGCAAGCACGGACGCTACGTCCGTTACCACATCGAAGACCTCCTGGAATACTCGAGAGCCAGCAAGCGGAGGTCGACCTCCGATGCTTGCTAGATTTGGCCGCATCCGCGGCAAGGTCGCGATCCTTGCGACGATCTCGGCGGCAATGGTCTCGACGATCACAGCACTTTCGCCCCACGCGCCGCTCGTCATCTACAATGCCTCGGGCAGCGCCGCTTTTGGGTTCTATCGCCTGGAGGACCGCCTTCCCAAGGCCGGCGAGATGGCCGTCATCAAGCCGCCGCCGCCCATCGAATTGATGCTGGCCGCCCGAGAAATTCTCCCCTCGTCGGTGCCGCTCGTTAAGAGAATTGCGGCCACAGGCGGCGATGAAGTCTGCCGGTCGGATGATCCAAACGGGACCATCTCCATCAACGGGCACGTCATTGCGGAGACGTTTGAGAAGGACAGGGAGGGGCGGCCGCTGCCGGCATGGAAAGGCTGCATGAAGCTGATCGACGGTGAATTCTTCCTGCTGCAGCCGCATCCATATTCGTTCGACTCGCGGTATTTCGGGCCGGTGCTGCGGTGCGATATTGTGGGCGTCGCACGGGCAGTCTGGACGTGGAGTCCACCGGGCTAGAGGCAGGATTGATGTTAGCGGTCGGCGGCAAATGGCTCTGCCGCTCAGCGTAAGGACGTGGGCATCAAGCATCTTGGCGTCGGAATTAATAGAAAGAGATCGATCCTCTAATTAAATGAGAATCCCTCAAGCTCGATCATTGCGGCGTGCCTTCCAAGCGCTCCCCCAATTCTGATCGGCCTGAAAGGTCACGAACTGGATACTGCAAAGATTTCGGATACTAATAGTTCGCGCCATCAATATCGCTGTGAATCTGCGTTTCGCTCTCTTAGCTGACAACGCGAAGCAACGGAGCATTCCTGAGGATTGCCAGGCAAAGAACTCCTTCTTCGATCTACCTGTGATCATGCTATCGGAGAACGTTACCTCAATCACTTCACAAGAGCACCGCTCTAATCTGCAGGCAATCTCACCTCGATAAACATCCCAAACGAGAAGCTCCCCGGTCCACGCACCCGATTATATGGCGCGGCCTCCATTAGGCGAACACGCAAGTGCGGTTGGGATTTTGGACCGAAATGCCTGGGCTAGTTTGCGGTCCATCGTATGGGGCAGAAGCGGACACATCTGATTGCGTTGCTGGGCCCCACATGTGCCGTTAATTTCCATTCACTACTCTCGCTCTGCTCGCACCTTGACGGCCGTGACCCCACGTGCCCCAGCAAGGGCTATTACTCCTGACGAATCCAATGCAATCGATCGCCCCCAAACCCCGTAAGCAACTGAAATGACAGCAGTTACCGCCAGGCTCTCTGCATCAACAATGCTTATCGTCCCATCCCTTGCCGCAATGACGACGACGTCGGCCGCTGCAGCTCGGCCGCACGCCATGTCGACATACCAGAGACTGTCACTTTCATACGGCTCTCTTCTATTGGGCACCCTTTGGTCGATATGCTCCCTCAAGAAGTGCACCGGTTTCCGGCTCCCAAAACTGACATCGAAGGTCCATAGTTAGTGACATTAAAACCGGCCTGGATCGGATCATCCCACTGGTTAGCCGCATGACGTAACCTTTTGTTGCCATGATCGTGCGGCTACGGAGAGTCTCCCATTCCCAAAGCTTAATGGTCTTGTCCTGCCACCCCGCTGATGCCAGTGCAGTGCCATCTTTGCCTGCGACTATCTCTAGTGCCGAAATAGTTGACCGATATATCTTCGGATCTGCTTGATTTGCGGATTGCCAGGTATGGGCAGCCTCGATTGAGGCCAGCTGTGTCAGTGTGGGTGCCACGGCGTATGTTTCGATATTCCCCGTGTCCGTTCCAATGGCGAGGACAGCTCGCCCATCCACCACGCCCAGGGCTGTGCTCATCACAACATCCGGTCGATCACGGTCGGCCAAAATTGTTGTTCTTCCATTGTGAGAGATGAACACTCCACCGTCGAAACGACACGCAAGGATTAATTGGCCCTCATGCTCAATCGAGTCTATGGAGCGGATGGCTCCAGGGGCACACCACTCGTTACCGGAAATTTTCTGTCCAGACCCTGGATCTCGAAGGTAGATTGATCCATCATCATGTCCGCACGCAAAAAAGCTGCCACCCCAAGTAACGTTGCCAATTGCGCTTACGCGGTTCTTTCGGCCGCTTGGTCGAGATCCTGAACGAGTGATCTCTCTTTCATTGATCACGTGCAGATTGCGGCCTGCACATCCGAGCAATAGCCCTGATCCATTGTGACCTTGTACTCGAGCAATGGGGTAAATCGCACCGCGATTGATGGAAACTTCGGCGAGTTTCCGTCCTGCCGGCAGAGAATAAGCTGCGATACCACTGACAGTAGCTGAGTAGAGTACCCGTTCGGCTCCAAGTACGCCGGTCGCTATCGAAGGCAGATGATTTGGCTTCGCGTGCTCTGCAATGCGCAATACGGGCTCAAACGTGTCGCCCGCCAAAACGGTGATTGTTCTACCCAGTGTGGCGCACACTACGTACCGTCTTCCGTTTACTTCTATCACTTCTATCTGTCGAATATCTGAGTCGTCGATCTTCGCCTTGTTGATTGATTTTCCAATCTCGAGGTCCCAAACGCGGACTACTCCGTCACCATGACCAGAAAGAACGAAGGTTTGGTGCGCGACATCATAGGGCGCAAGGCAGTGCGTTTCACGAACAGATTCCATACCTAGTGGCCCGGTCAACTGTGTGAATTTTTCCCCGGTCCGGAGATCGTTTACGTAGATGGCATCTCTTGAGCATGACACTACAATCGGTCTGCCCTGAAGAGATGTGATAGCTACGCCTCTAACACTCCAATGGTATCCATTTGTTTCCCAGAGCCGCTGCATCGTGCCGACATCCCAGCATTCGATCATGCCTTCAATGTCGCCGATTACGATCAAAGATTCTCGCGATTGCGAATATGAGGCAAGGGCGGAAATTCGGAATAATCTTCTGTCGGGCACCGAACCAATCTTGGCCCCTGTCAGGAGATCAGACAGAATGACACCACCGCGAATGTCGCCTGTTGCGACGTAGGTTTGATTGCCCAGGTAACCACCCGTAAGCGCGGAAACGGCCTCGGGTTGACCCCCAATCGAATAGTGCGGAAGGGTGAGATCGCAATCGGCCCAAACTGCCCGCCACGGCGTTGGCGCCCTCGGGCATATGATGGCTGCCTCCCCGACGTCAGCAACACCATTTTGCATTAGAGACATCTCAAGATACGAACGTCGCTCTCCAATTGGGCTACCTCTCAAGAGATGAGCAACGTGACCATACGCAAGAACTAAATCGCGAGCGCGTTGGCTCTGTGCATAGGGTAGCGATGTCATCACTGAATCGGGCTCCGCAACGATAAGAAACTCAAAGTTCCCGATCAGCGCATCAACCTCATTCCCATGGCCGGACTCGACTGCGTGAGGGAGCAGAAAGGCGGCCCCATAGGCGTCGCAGTCGGCCCAGTGGCTTGAAAACCTCCGTTTATACGCGCGTACCACGCGTCTGTGCCACTCCTGCGCCGAGACTGCGACGTCCGAATTACCTCCAGTGGCGGGGGCGGTCAGAAATTCGCGCAGCGACGGATGGAAGAACTCGAAGCCTGTCGGGGTCGCGTCGAGGTAGGGTACAAAGTAGCTCAGCACGCGTTCAGCTGCGCTCGGCCAAACCCGTATGGCTCCAAGGAAGCTCAACTGCTCCAGCGAGAGCGGAGCGCGTGCGATCGAAAGCACGCCAACGAAGCGCTGTCCAACACCTTCCCAAGGGGCAACGAATTCATCGTCTACTCCCGTTGGTTCTGCAACTTCCAGCCGGCCAATCCTTTCCACCTGCCGCCGAATCCGTCGTAAGAATGTGGCGTAAAGCGAGCCGAGGCCCTCCGGGAGCGCCTCGAATCGTAGCAGTTCGCTGAGTGTGGCGTCATCGCCAGATGAGAGCGCGGCCCGAAGCGCTCGCGCGTAGGCGGTCAGGTATGCGAAATTTCCATTGGCGGATTGACCGAGCGCATTTGCCGCCGCCTTGATCCCGAGGGGAAGGAATGCATTGGGAATCTCGATTGTCTCGAAGAGACGGACTGCGAAGTTCCGCGCATCGCGCAACACCTCTGGCGAGCTGGTGTCGAGAGTTATCTTCCGCACCGCCTTGCGTCGCGTCTCACAGAAGGATCGCAACCGCTCGGTCGGCCGCGACGATATCACGATCCGGACGTTTGCGGGCAGCTCCTCACTGTCCTCAAGCCAATCGATGATTGTCTCTTCGCTGCGCGATCCGCTCAACTCGTCCAGCGCATCAACAAGAATTACGATCCTCTCGGTAGGCTTCAAGCGTGCCAAAGCGAGGGCGGGATCCAATAGTGCGAGATACCCAAGAGTTTCTGGTTCAAGAAGCCTCGGCTCGGTGGTGGCATGCAAAACATCGAGAGCTACTGAATCTCCGCCAAGGCGTCCGATATCCTGCTGAACATGTATGGCGGTCCGACGGAAAGGTGATGCACGTAGGTTCTTGATCCGCACACCGGCAACGGTCGCGTCCTCGGCCGCCTCGTCGATCCGTTGTTTCACCACGATCTCCAAGAGGTCTTGGTCAAACAGCTCAGGTCGCCGGTCGACAAGTTGATGGCCAATCCGCAGGAGCCAGGCCGACGCCGATCCTCCGCTTGTCGGGGTTAGACTGTCTGCCCGAATGAAGTACCGGAGCCATGTAGGATTGGCGTTCGCAAGTGCAGCCATGAAGGCCGTCTTGCCGACCCCAGGCTCGCCGACAAGCAGGACATATCGCGTCTCAGGCTCTGTAAGGTTAGCCTCGACCGCTTGCCGCAACCACGGTCGGGCGACGCTCAGTGTTTCCGAGACGTATCTAGCGACGAGTTCCTCGTAGAAAAGGCTTTCGCGTGGGCGGCTCAGGTCGCTAGCCGCCAGATCCTGCGCGCGCCCAGCCGTCACGACAAGCACCAACACATAGGTCGGCTATCGGCCCACGCGGTCCGCGCTGAAACCGGTGATGTTCTTGCCGTCCTTGATGTTTTGCTCCACCCGAAAGGAGCCTGAGATGAGCTGGCCGATCCGTGCACCGGTCACTCCTTCACCGAACTCGATCTTTTGCACGATTTGCACGGTGGGCCCAAAGCCTTCCAAGAGCTGCCGAACGTCTTCGGCCAACGCCTTGTCTTGCTCAAGCGCCGATGCAAGCATTTGCCCCAGCAACTTCCCATTCCGCTCCGGCGCCTCCTTGATGGCGGCTGCGGCTGCGGACGCTACCGGATCGGAAGACCACCAACTCGCCAGGCGGTCGCACAGCCTCTTGGCGGCCTCGTAGGCGTCCTTTCCCGCAGCTTTGGCAAACTCCTCTGCGCTTTTCACGAGGTACGGCGATATCAGACTGATGGCTGTAGATGCCAAGAGCTCCATGAAAGCCTCACTAGTCCCGTTCGAATGACAGGCGGAATTCCGAGCAAGTTCTAGGCACGAAGGTGGCCATAGTTATGAAGGATAGCCCTTCATCTGAAGGCGTGCAAATGCGGTCTTCGGGTGGCTCAGCTGACTTCGTCCTGATTTGTGCCATTCGAGCTACCATGATTTCCGGATTGACCTTGACCCATAGCCTGGCGGGAGCTGTGTAGCATCAACGATGACGTCAGACCCGGGCGGAAGAGGAGGATCCGCCCGTCCTACTTTCGCGCGCTATCCTGTTTTGGGACCGGACACTGCCCTTCATTTCCAGGTGCTGTTGCCGCTTCGAAAAGTCCCGGCGCAACAGCCGAACCGTTGAACATGACAGCAAGCTGCTTGGCCATTCCAAAACTTTCGTCGCCGTCCTTCTTCTCCTTCCGCCGCTCGTTGATCTTGCGCACGATGTTCCACTCGTCGTGAGAACCAAAGCTGAAGGCGACGGACGCCCGAAGGCCGTAATAGTTGCGGAAATCGGTCCTGTTCACGGAAGCAAGGCCAGGGTCGGTCTTTCGTAGGCCATCGTAGTACTGTTCCAGCTTCTCAAGGTCACCGCGCCCGTCCAAGGAGAAGAACTCGGCAAAGTCCGCCGGACCCGCAAAGTAGACAAAATCGAAATCGCGCCCGAGACCGTCGCTGCCTTCAAGAACGCGGGTCCACATCAACATATAGTCGGCTCCCGAGGCCGAACGAGGCAGCGAGAACTCGCTGGCCGCGGTGTTCAACAGCCACAACGAGCGGACCCCAAAACGTTCCTCGACGCGCTCCTTGGTTCGGAAGGCCACCTTGGCATTGACACCGAAATAGCTGCCCGCAACCGTCGAGATCGGAATGCTGAGATAGCCGATCGCTTTACCTTGCGCGCGCTGAGCTGCGATCCGCGCGCGAATCTCATCGACACGTGTGGAAATGACCGTTTTCAGGTCATCATGCACGCAGTAACAGAATGAGTTCTGAGAACATTCCGTGCTCTCCGCCAGCGCCTCCGTGCCAGTGAGCGCCAGCAGCGCGAACAAGGGAGCGAACCGAACAAGATGTGTCAGCTTCATCTCGATCCCCCAAAGTGAAGGCTGATCATGGACAGGACGCCGTAGGCTTCAAGGCGTCCTTCAACATCCGTGCGAGCCTTAGTCCGGCAACGGCGAGCTGACGGTCCACGATGGGAAGCGCCTTGTTGTAGTAGTTCATCTCAAGAATGGCGCCGTCGGGGAGGTCATAAGCCACGTCGCGTGCAAATTTGTGGGATTCAAGTGCCCAATCGACCGATGTGCCGCCGTCCAATCCCGAGAGGTCCCGCCCGGGCAGCCATTTGGTTTCAATGCGGGTGACATAGGCGCCCCAGGCATAAACGGTGCGCAAGATGATTTCACTGTCCCAGACCGCGTGCAGCTTCGCGCTCTTCCCGAAGAAAGTCACGACAACGTCGTTGCCGCCGTGGTCGCCGTTCCGCTCGGCTGCATGCAGCGGCTGGTGGATATCGCCCACGAAATGAACAAGGAACTTGAGTGCGGCGGCGCGTTCGGCTGGTGCTTTTGCGCAATCAGCCAGGATTGTGCGCTGCCGCTCGATGGCGTTGATGATGCAGTCCCCATACCTAGAATCCATCCTGCAATCGATTTGAGGATCGTAGGTGCCTCGCTCGAAGGGGATGTTCACAAAGTGCCAGTTACGGCTTTCGTCGTGCTCGGCGCGATAATCGTCCGCCCAACTTGCAATAGATCCAAGCGAGACCTGACCGTCTTGAAGGTCGGACGGAATCTCGGTTTTCAGGAGGACACGTACCTTGTCAGATGTTGCTTGGTCGAGGCGGCGTGCCGCGACTTCGGCGACGATCGAATGGCCTTCCTGGCCCCACGCCAGCGCGGCGTCGGCCTGAACCAGGAGTGCGGCTGCAATGAAATAAAGCAGTCTCATGTGAATCCTCAGGAGTGGTGCATCAGGGCGCCGCGACATTGACCGGGGTCGGAGCGCCTTCTTTGTCGCCATCGAACACGATCAGGACGCGTAGCTTGGAGCCGCGTTTTTCCAGAGGCAGAAGAGCTTCCGGCTTTCTAGAACGACTGAAGGATAGTTCAGACAGTAGCTTGACGTTTTCGCTATCGCCATCCCAGGAATAGACGGCGTAGCTACCCGGGCCATCTGCGACCGGTCCCGCAAGAATTAGGATCAATTCGCCAAAGCTTGCAAGGTCACGAACGCCGCGTCCCTCGCCAAGGGAAAGACGGAAAAGTCGGTGAGCGGTCCCCGTACCCCCGAACAACATGTCGATGTCGACAGCGACCACAACGGCACGATTGCCATCCAGCACGGGCCCACGGAGTCCCGCAAACAGGCGATCGTCCTTGATCGCAATTCCCTCGACCGTCAAGCCGTTCTCTTCAAGCCGCTGGTCCACAACGGGCGCGAGGTCCCGGTCCGACGCGAAGACCTCCTTGAGCCTCGCCGATCGCTCGATGTCAATTGCCTTGTCGCCGGCTGGTCGAAAGCGGACGATCTGGCTGCTTGCGAAAATGCGCGCCCTGATCTTCTCGTCATCCCTTTTGGGATCGAGCTCGTACTGCTTGTCGCGGGGGTGGCCGTGTGAGCCGATCACGTAGTAACGCCCCTTGGCAAAGGCGACGCCTTCGCCGTCAAGCTCGAGCGGTTCTCCCTTGAACGTGTTGTCGGTGAGCTTCACCGGCCTTCCAGCAACGAGCTCGCCATCCTTTACCCTCACGAACTGGGCGTCTTGCAGATTGTCATCGATCACAAGGCAGGAGCGGGGAAAATCACGGTCGGTCTTGCAGGCAATGCCGCTCACGTCCTTTGACTTTTTGCCCTGCTTGCCCAGAAGCTTGCGCTTGACCGGCCAGCTCTCCTGCTCCTTTGCCACACACGACGTCGTACCGAAGACCGACCCGGCAAGGAAAAGGGCTGCCGCCATCAAGGGCGCAGCTATCAAAGAGCGCGTCACGGCAATCCTCAGGTCAGCATATGTAATGGTTGTATTTTTCTAGGATACATCGAATACTGGTTTTCACAACCATTAGTTTTTAAATGCATTTAGGATCTGGATGATGATTACGTTGACTGCGCCTGACGGCACCACTGTCAGCATCGACCCCAACCGTGTTGTTCGTGCGCGTCGGACTACTTCCGGCGAAAAGGGAGATGAAGGCGGCAACCCTCAAACACGAGTGGATTGGGACATCATGCAACTCGTCTTGGAGCCCATTGACCGAGTGGCGTCCCTCGTGAAAGCGGGCCTCTCCTCGTTCACCAGCCCAACCACCATGGACGGCTCAAAGATCTGGTTTGATGCGCTTAACGCGGTAGGGCCGCTGCCAATAACCCCTGGGCAAAGACAGAGTGGGGCAAAATCGTCAATCAAGATCATGGGTTACCGTCAATACGTCACGGAGACGCCGGCCGAGGTTCGACGGGTAATTCGCGACGCGGGTGGTAGCCCGGTCTGAATTCTTCGCCAAAGATCGCGGTCCGCAGCAGTGGCCCCTTGAACTATCCGGATGTCGAATGCCGAGCGCCCGTCGCCACTACCAGCGCCTCTCACGAGAGTCCTTGGCACCTCACAAGCGATCGGTAGAAAGCCTCTTTGGGAGCGATGATGATGGCAGCAGAAATGGACAATGATACTGACTTTGATGCGGCCTTGCGAGAGCGGGCATCGGAAGCGGCCAAGCGCTGGCGCGAGCGAACGGAAATTCGAAACCAGAAGTCCAAAGCAGTAGAAGAGGGGTATGCACTCGCGGCAGATACGCCCCCACGGCTGGCGCTCCGACTAAACAGGCTTATCGAAGAAGTGCGCAAGACGACAGGCGAGGGCCGGTCTCCCGATAACCCCATTCTGCAGGAACTAATCAAGCGGCCAACGCCACTAGCGGCGGAAGACATCAGCGAACAACTCGTGCAAGAGGTCGTCCTCGGCGTTCGTAATTTCCTATCTGTCGAGTTCTTGGCGCGCGGCATTCAGGCAAGCCGTCGCGTGGGCCGGATTCTGATCGACACGGGTCGGGGCCTGCGAGCTCGCGGGACGGGCTTTCTGATCGGGCGCGGCATCGTTCTGACAAATGAGCATGTGCTTCGTTCGCAGGAGCAGGCCGCAGCCAGCTTCATTCAGATGGACTATGAACAGAATCGCTATGCGCCTAATCCCCAACCGCAGCTATTTGCGTTCGAGCCGGATCGGCTGTTTCTGAATGATCGCAGCCTTGACTTCGCGATCGTAGCCGCTGCCGCGAAGAGCAATCAGGGCGCGGCGATCGAGCAATATGGCTGGTTTACTCTCAACGATGCCCAGGGAAAGATCGCCGTCAACCCGGATGACTTCGTCAACATCGTCCAGCATCCTCTCGGCCGCGAGAAAGAGGTCGTGGTTCGGGATAACAAGCTGCTCGATCTTGCAACCAGCAGCCAGGAAGCCAATTCCCTTGGTCCGTTTCTGCATTACGAGGCCGATACCGAGAAGGGTTCGTCGGGCTCCCCAGTCCTCAATGACCAGTGGGAAGTCGTCGCTCTTCATCACACGGGCGTGCCGGTCGAGGACGCCGACGGACGCTGGCTGGATAAGGAAGGCCATGTTTGGGACGAACGTGCCCAGTCTCCTTCCGAAATTGCCTGGCGCGCCAACGAAGGTATCCGCGTCTCGTCGCTGGTGGCAGCGCTTAGCCAGTTGCAGCTACCGCCGCAGCAGAAGGCGCTACTAGAACCCGTACTGGCCAAGACACCGCCGCCGGCAGCCACCGACGTTGGCAGAGAGGTAATCGAACCCCACGAGGTTGCCGAGCCGACCAGCCGCCGACTTCCGGCTCGGCTTCAAGAAGGGCGAGCCACGATTATTGACCAGCAGGCTATCGCACCAATGGCTGAACTCGAGGTGCCGCTTCGAATATCAGTCTCGATTGGCGAGCCGCGCCGCCCGGCTGGACGTTTGGAGGCGCCGCAGGCGCCTATCCGAAGCCCAGGTCTGCGGGCCGAAATCCTCGAGGAGAGGCTTGAGCCGGAAGAATATGCCGACCGCGATGGCTATGACCGGCGGTTTCTCGGCACCACTGTCCCGCTTCCTGTCATGAAAACGCGTCCGCGCTTCGGACACGCCTTGCGAATACCACGGCCGGCGCGCCCACGGGATACGTTCGAGCTTCGCTATCATCGCTTCAGCATCATCATGAACGAAGAGCGCCGGCTTGCCTACTTCTCGGCCTGCAACGTGAATTTCAACGCGCCGGAAACGGTTGGGCGTGACGAAGGCAACAAGTCGTGGCGCCGTGATCCGCGCATCGATCCCGAGCATCAGCTCGGGGCGCCATACTACGACGACAACGACTACGATAAGGGTCACCTTACCCGCCGTGACGATGCCGCATGGGGGAGTAACAAGGATGACGCCCTGGCGGCGAACTGGGATACGTTCCACTACACCAATGCCGCTCCGCAACACTATCTGCTCAATCAATCGACCGAATTCACGGGCGCAGCCCTTGATCTGTGGGGAGACCTGGAGAATTTCATATCGGAGCAAGGCGGCCAACAGAGGCGCCTGTCCATCTTCAATGGTCCGATTTTTGGCCATCGAGACAAGAAGTTGGACGACGCCCTCATACCCTGGGCGTTCTTCAAGATCGTAATCTGGCGCGACCGGAACGAGCCACCTGGCGCAATCGGCTTCGTTCTCAGCCAGCGTGACCTGATCGAGAATTTGCGAGAGGAGGCCATCGATCCGGGGCGGTTCTCGATAAGACAGAAGCGCGTCAGCCAGATCGAACGCGATCTCGACATCAGCTTCGGCCCGGTCACCGATTGGGATCAAATGCCGCAGCGCGACGCACGGGAGAGCCTGGACGACGAAGGAATTGAGATCACAAGTGTGTCGGACGTCGTGATCCGTTCGACCGAGCCTAGTTCGACGGGTCATCCAGCAGCCGTCGCGCCTGCTACCCGTCGCGAGGGCCTCGCTGAGACGTTCACCGTTCCCAGTCAAAGCGCTACTTCGATTTCAAGTGAGGAAATCATCAAAACAGGCTTTGCGCAGCTGGAAGAGCTTGCCAGGGAAGAGTACCACCAGAGCCTGGAAGAAATCATTGCGGAAAAGGACAAGGAAAAGGCAGCTCGCCGTGTGGGAAGGCTCGTTGGTGTGCTGCTCAAGGAGCCGTTTGCGGTATCTTCAGAACTGAAAACGAGGTCTCGCCGCACATCGGCATACCGTGAGTGGCAGCTCAAACCGCCGCAGGAGTTCAAATCGGCTGGCGAGATGAACCCGGAAGCGAGGAAACGGCTCGAATGGCTGGTCGATCAGTTATCGGAGCGTGGAATGACCATGTCGGATCCCTATCAGCTCGCGCTCGAGGCGCAGCATGAGAGCGGGTTCTTCGCATTGCTGATGAAGGTCTTGCGAGACTACATCTGCGGCGATCGCGAGATCCGCAAGATGGTCGATGACGCCTTCAAGAAAGTCAGCAAGCTCGGTAAAGCGCCCACGCCGGAAACCGTCGTGGGCGCCGGGGGCCTGACACTCGGGGCGTATCTCGTTCAACTAGTGCCGGCCTTGGGTATGCTCGGCGCCCCCATCATAGCTGCGCTCATTCTCATCCTTTATCTCCTTGGCTGCAGGGTGTTCTGCGAGTGGTCCGGCCAGCTAAGAACGAATGAAGACGAGCGCTGATCTAGCGTGACAGCGGCAAACGGTAGACGTGGCTAGAGAGGTTTGGATGTCTCAAGACCAGCCAAGTTGGTAGCTCTGGATGGGATGCACCAAACCGGAAGGGATGCATGAGCCTCGCGGACGGGGAGGGTTTCCCGAAGCAACCGCACCCTTAATTCGTTAGGCTCACGTTGCTCCGGACCGGTCTTGCGATTGCGATATTCTGGATGTACCGCTCCGCTTTGGAACCGGAGTCAAAGGTGCATGCCGAGAAGGCGTATGGAGCCTGAATGAATGACAACTCTACGGCTTGTCGCTCATTCTCGTTTCTTGGGCACCATTTCCGGGCCAGCGCTAGCTACCGTACCGCGCGATGGACTCCCGCAGCTGTGCGAGGAGGTAAGTCGAGGTTGGGTCGTCTTCAGCTTGCGACAATATGATCTCCCCTTCGTCGAGTATGTCGCGCAGGGTGACTGGGCCGGCAGCGCGACTGACGATGAGCGCATCGAGCCATAGCACTGGATCGCGCTCACGGCGCGCGAGCGCCGCCAAGATTTGCGCCTGGCTGTTTGCACTCGCGCTCTGCGAATGGAGAAACCCGCGCGCCACTGTTGTTCCTTGCAGTTCGGCGACCTCAAGGACTTGTTCCTGAAGACCCTCATCCGGGCCGCTCGCCGAGTGCAACTGCACATGCCCCTTGAGATATGCTGTTCGCGGGGTCGCCAAGGCCAAGCTCGTTTGCTCGGACGGAACAATGACGAAACTACAGACGGTCTCAGCTATGTCAGTCGCGCGCTCGGTTTCATCGGCCAGAAGCAATGTTGCCGCGATCCAGCTCTCGATTCGCCACTGCTCGACGAAAAATCCCGTGGGCACACCCTTCGCCTTCTTTGCGGGAGCGCGCGCGAAGATGGCGGCTTCCGGCATCATCGTGCTTTTGGACGGAAGATGAATGTTAACGCCGTGCTCGACAATTAGCTTGCCACGAAGCCTATGAACCTGATCGACAACGCGCTTGAGCGCTTCGGAATTCCCTGCTACCCGGGCGGTTTCGGCGACATGGAACAGGGCACGTGCCTCCTCTTCGGGATCGTCGCTAATAGTGGCGCTTATTTCGAGCGCCTTCTCGAAATCTCCCCGTCGGGCTAATGCCCAAGCGAAACGCTTAGCAGCGTCCTCAGGTCCGGGGTGCGCAAAGGCCCCTGCAGCGTGCAACGCGTCGAACTCGGGCACAAGATTGGCTTCGACGAGTGCGAGTGCCAAATTGCCTGGCTTAACGAAACCAGAAAGCTCAACGGCGCGAAGATATTCAACGTCACCCGAAACAGCAGCGGTTTGCAGGGCCAAATTATTTCCGAACGGCCGTGACGCCCTGAGAATTATCGCGAATGCGCACGAGGCCGTCAGCATCAGCAAGCTCGCGCAGGCACATGGCAGCCCAAAACAACCAGTGAGGAAGAATAAACTTTGTGTCTAGTCGCCCGGTTTGCGGTCCCCACACTTTTGCGGCGGCTTCTCTCGTCATTATCCCGGTCGGCAATTGGTCGCTTGCCTCACCCTTTACGAAAGCCTCCGCCAACTCACCAAGTGTGAGATGCACCGCGTCACGTATGCGCCGTTCCGGCTCGGCCTGGCCGATGGCACGGGCCGCGCGCAGCACCCAATAAAACGCTAGGCTCTGGAACCCGCCGTGAATGCACCGCGCGGCCTGCTCGGCGGCGCGTACGCAGGCGTGCGAGCGCCCGTATTGACCGGCTTTGGCGTAGCGTGCCGCCAGAAAGGAGAAGGCTTGGCAACGATCAAGTGGAAACTGGATGGCCTCTGCCATCAATTCAGCGCGGGTGAGTTGGCCAACTCCGGCCAAAACATCAATGACAATCGGAGGCGCTGTCGTCACGAAGCCGACGTGTATCATGCAGGCGCGAATGATTGTCTGCAGGTCGGGCGGCTGGGCTCGCCGAGCAATGTCTATTGCGAGATCGAGGTCAGAAAGGATCAGGGTGGGATCTTCAAAGCGCTCACGCTTCGCTTTCGCCCAGGCCGTTGATGACGCAAGCTCGGATAGTTCGCGGGCTCTTGCCGCGCGCCAGAGGTGCTTAGGGTAGTAGGCTAGCACATAGGAACTCGCGGCGTTCCAATCCGGACCTGGCATGCAACTCACCAATGCAGTTGCCACGTCTGCTTCGCACTGAGGGTTGGTGTCGCCGCGCAGGTATGTGGCGAACTCTTCGTGATAGAGGCGGCGTACCGGCGTCTGGAACTCACTGTCAGCCACGATGTAGAAGCCGGCATCGTTAATCCAGCGATCGATATCAGCCGCGGTAGTATCCCCGTCCGATAACGCTCTTGCGATGGCAATCCATTCTGGTGCGGGAAGGCCACGGCCTTCACCACAAGCAAGCGCCGTGAGTATTTGCCGAAGCTGCTTACCGGCGGTGCCCGTGAAGCGCGTTAAATCAAGCTCGAAGGCCTCGCCAACGCTTGCGGGCATCTTGAGCTTCGCTGGGTCGACGATCGTCGCTCGAGCGGCGAGCGCATGAGCCGTTGCACTAGCGACGAGGAACGACGTGCCGGCGCGTAACGCAATCGCGTCGGCAAGGGTAGACAGGGGATCCGGTTCCATATCGGCATAAGTTGAGTCGGGCGTCGCGCGCAGATAGCGCTCAACATAGCGGACCATATCGTTGGGTTCGCGCCATTGCGCGCCATCAAGGTCGATTGGATCAAAACGCCGGCCTAGCCGTTCCGTGAGCTGGCCCGATCGCTCACCACTCTCGCGGAGTCCAACAATCAAGACCAGATTGATGGCCCCCTGGAGCAATGAACGCAGAAAGAGCGCAACGTCATTCGGGTTGATGGCCTCGTCGAGAGCATCGATGAGGAGGACTGTGCGTTCCGGGCGGGCAGCCAGGGCGTTCGCGGTAGCGACTTCCGCATCGGTGCCTGAGAGCTCCAGATTCAGCGCGGTTCCGATCTCGAGCGCGATCCTTGCGGGATCCTTGGCCCGCGCGTGAATGGCCGCGTCGATGACGTTAAGAGGCGGTATTTCGTCTTCGGAGATGTCGTCCAGCGCACCAGCCTTCAGCGCTGCTTCGCGTTGATCAGGGTCGGCAAGCGTCGCAAGCCGGGCAAGGACGGCGGATTTGCCAGAGCCCGGCCGGCCCTTCACAATGAGACCGCCGACACCGGCAGTCGTCCACCGTATCAAGTGGCGCATCGCGTTTCCCCGGCCCGTAAAGAACCAGCCGGGATCACGTTCGGTCGACACACCGCGCGCGCGGGGATCCCAATGAGCGCGGAGCGCATGGGCTTGAATGCTGTAGAGCACGCGGCGCCTTTCCTCCCGCCCCATATTGAGCCTGAGGGTTGGAACCCAACCGGGATTGGGCAAGAAACGTAACGCAGTCTCACCGGCGCCTGAGTAACTGGCGCGCTGTCCGCCCCTTTGGCTCAGCAGCTGATTCACCCGTTCAATTGCCGTGCTTAGCTGGACGAATTCTTCGCCGGCTCCTGCAGCTCGCCCGTTTGTGATGACGTCGCTCAGCGCTTGCATGAAATGACCAACGACGGCCGTTTCAACCGAACGGGTCGTTGTGATCAGATGAAAATCGGCTCCTCGGGCACGGCCGCCAGCAGCTTCGCGCAGGCGCGTGGCTTGTCCCATGGCATCGAATTGCGCCGTGGCGGAGTAGCAAGTGTCGAGCACGAGCAGCACGTGGCCCGGCATTTTATCACCGCCAAGCAACGCTGATACCAGCGTCTGCGCGGTCGGTGCGGCTTCAACCATGTTCGTGGGAACGTCTCGCGTTATAAGGTGAAGCGCGCCACCCCTCTCAACCCCATGGCCGGTGTAATAGACGAGGATCCAGTCATCTGGACCCGGGCTAATATTCGCGCGCCAGACGGCAACTTCTTTCGATAAAGTAGAGTCAGGATCGTGGATTTCTGCAAAGGTCTTCGATTGATAGCTTAGGAACTGAAGACACAGGCGTTTTGCGGCCGCCATTTCGGTTCGCACGCCCTGACCGATATCATCCCAGCCAGCCAAATAGGTAGCTGTCCCGATCACAAGGGCATGCCGACGGGCAGACTCAGGCGCCTCGGTAATCAGTGGCATGTTGGCACTCGATCAATCCGTGTCGCCTCGCTGGCACGGGTGTTACTTTCCAGCAAGGCCTTCAAGAATCGCACGTCCAGTCTGCTTCGCCGTGAGATAAGGCAACACATTATGCATCGTGGCGCCGTTGTGAACGATCTGGTCCAGCAACCGGTCGCCATACACCGGCCGAAGCTCTTTGCGCAACGCGACGAGATCGGCCTGATCGGCAATGTTCACCCAATTCTTCAGGCCGTCCGGCCATTGTGCGGTGCCAGGGCCAACCGGGGGCGCAAGGCGCGGCAAGAGCGCGGGGATGCCCAATGGTGACCCGAGCGTAATCAATGTGCGCACGGGCAAGTCAGGCCGTGCACAAAGTGTTTCGTAGGCCACCACAGTTCCAAGGGAGTGAGAGACGACGACGCGCGTATCGGCGCCGATGCGTTCGATCAACGACTGTTGCGCGTCTTGGCGGATTTTCGGTTCTGTGACGTAGCGCCGGACCTGCTTGAGAAACCATATCACGACACGCTGCGACACATTGCCAAAAAACGGCGTCTTGGCGATCGCTTGCAGGAGGTGCGCAACAGTCCGCTCTCCAGCCTTTGTCGGCTCATCGCTTCCTGGCTCGGATTGGCTACGGATGACAGCGTACATTTCTTCCGCCAGAGCGATCTCCAGAGGATCGTCCAGATCGCCAGGCTTGTAAGCGGGTATTTGCGCGGCGTCCTTGGAGCCTGGCACCCGGAACAGAATGCCGTAGAACGCCATATCCACGTCAGCGGGATCAAGATTTCCGCCCGCGTTCGAAACCCCTCCGCAGAGAGAAGGAGCCCATTCAGCGAGAAGGGACTCGCGCGACTTGAGTTGCTGCGCGATGCCGTGAATGCAGACGACTTGGCTCACGAAGTTTCTCCTGCGCCTATGTCTTTGTCTCTGACACGCGCCCAGGTGACAGCATCTGATCCGCGCTTCGCAAGACGATCTGACGTGTCCTTTCTTAGCGCATCTTTACTCGCCAAAGTAGCGGAGAAAACGAAAATATCGGGGTTCTTGAACCAACTCCGCTATCTTGCGGCAACCCTCTTTAGGCCTAGCCAAATGGCCGGTCTCGAGGGTCGAGCAGATCCTTCATGCTCAGATTGTTCGAAAGCACGCGCGGAAAAAAGCGAAGGAGATGGTGCAACGATCCGGTCGGATTTGGTCCCGCGGCAACGATGGTCAACCTTCAATCCATCCTTAATCAGCATTCCGATACCTAAGATGGGCCAATAACCCACGAGGAAGATCGGGAGGGCAAGATAAAAGTACTGGCGCCTAATTGCGCCTAAGTCGTTGTCTGAACATCCAGGATTTGTCGGCAGCCTTAACAGCGTTGTCGCCAAAGAGGCAGCAGCGCCTTGGCGCGATTGACGAAACACGTCTGCGTCTTGCGGCCAGGCGGGAGAGCACGCACATGCTCCGGCGCGAAGGCGGAGAGCGGCGATGTCGGACAACGACGATGAATTCAGGGTCAGGCTCGGACGGATCGGTAACCGCCGCGGCCGCAAGGCCGTCGGCTATATCAAACGCGTGCGCAAGATCGCGGCGAAAGCTGGCGCAGGAAGGCCACGCCGTAGCGCGGCTTTCATCGGTTCGCGGATTGGCCGCGGTCATGCCCAGGGAACGGTCTCCGCGAGCCGACGTCCGGCCGGTGCGCGCCGCGTGGTCATCAAGGCGCGCATTGTCCGCATCAAGGTGGGCGACAATGGTGCCGTCAGAGCGCATCTGCGCTACGTCCAACGAGACGGCGTCACCCGTGAAGGCGATCCTGGCGAGTTGTATGACGCCCGGAGCAATCGAGCCGATGGCAAGGCATTCGCAGAGCGGGGAGAGCAAGACCGCCACCAGTTCCGGTTCATCGTCGCCCCGGAAGACAGCAATGAGCTTGCCGATCTCAAGCCGTTCGTGCGCGACCTGATGCGGCAGATGGAGGCCGACCTCGGCACCCGGCTTGATTGGGTGGCGGCGGATCACTTCAACACCGGTCATCCGCACAGCCACATTGTGATGCGCGGCAAGGACGACCAGGGCAAGGATCTTGTAATCGCTTGCGATTACATCGCCCATGGCATCCGCGCGCGGGCCAGCGAGCTCATCACCCGCGAGTTGGGACCTGAGAGCGAGCTGGAGGCAATACGCAAGCTTGAAAACGAAGTCGGCGCCGAGCGGTTCACGCGGCTCGATCGTGCCATCCTGCGGGACGCGGCTGAGGGTGCCTTGAGGCTTGCCGCCAAACCTGAGCGCCATCCGGCGCGGCACGCAATGCGTATGGGACGGCTGCGCGCGCTGGAGCAAATGGGCTTAGCTGAGGAGACCGCGCCCGGCGTGTGGCGGATCGTGCCGGAGATGGAGCCGGCGTTGCGGCGGATGGGCGAGCGCGGCGACATCATCAAGATGATGCATAGCGATCTGACCGCCGCCGGAATCCAACGTGCGGCCGGTGAGCATGTGATCTTCGATGGCCATTCCGGCGCCGAGCGGGTGATCGGGCGGCTGGTCGCGGAAGGGGTCTCCGACGACTTGCACGACCGCCGATACGTGATCGTAGACGGGATCGATGGGCGAACCCACTACGTCGACCTCGGCGTCCGGCAGGCTACCGACGAACCCCTCGTCCGAAATACTATCGTCGAGGTTCGCGCACGCGACGTCAGCCCGCGCGACGTCGACCGGACCGTCGCCGACGTCGCTGGCCGCAACCATGGCGTCTACAGCGCCGATCTGCATCGGGAGTTCGATCCGAAGGCCTCCGGGGAGTACATTCAGGCGCATGTCCGCCGGCTGGAAGCCATGCGACGGCAAGACCTAGTCGAGCGCTCAAGTAGCGGCGACTGGTCTGTTGGTGCGGATCATCTTGAACGGGCAGCTCAGTTCGAGGCCGCGCAGCGGTCGCGCAATCCGGCGCGGATCACGGTGCTATCCTGGCAGAGCCTCGACGAATTGCCCGGCGCGTCCGGCGCGACCTGGCTCGACAAACAACTCGTTGCCAGATCGCCGGAGATGATCGCATCGACGGGGCTGGGATCGGAATTCGAGGGCGCCCTTCGTTTGCGGCGCCAGTGGTTGCTGGGGCAAGGCCTTGCGCGCGAGCAGGGCGGACGGATCGCTTACGCGCGCAATCTTCTTCAAACGCTGGAGCGGCGGGAACTAGCCGAGGTCGGCGCGCGCGTCACGCGCGAGACCGGCCTTGATTACGCCGAGATCAAACCGGGCGACCGGATCACAGGCGCCTATCGTCGCATGCTGACGCTTAGCAGCGGCCGCTTCGCCCTGATCGAGCGCGCGCGCGACTTCAGCCTTGTACCGTGGCGTCCAGTGCTTGAGCGGGCCAAGGGGCAGGCGATCACCGGTGTCGTCGGCGGCGAGGGGATTTCCTGGTCGATCGGAACCAAGCGCGGCCTTGCGCGCTGACAACGGATCTCGCACAGCAGCAGTGTCAGTCTTGCTCCGCTACCTTTCGATCAATATCTTGGCGCGCCCCGTGGTTCCGATCCGGTCACTCAGCCACGTCTCATAGCCCCATAGCCCGACCACCGGTTTGTTCAGGTAGACGAACAATTCGCCATCCCGCTTGGGCGTCAGCCCTTCGCCGAGGGTCTCTGGCTTATCGGGGACGGCAAAGTCCTTCTCGTCCGGGAGTAGACTGTCGCTCTGCCTTGGCGGAGCACGGTCAAGGAAGTCCTCCTCATTGCCCTTCGAGCCGATCCGCAGAACGATGTTGCCCCATGGGCGGTCAAAGCTCCTGCGAAATGGGAACAACAACGTCATGATGGCGGACTTCCACCCGGACAGATGGGATACCGGCTGGCCTCCCATGTAAGAATCCTCGCCAAAGAATGTCCATTTGCCTGAAGTCGGATCGGTCTCAACCTCGGGAAGGCGCGCGAAAACGATGCGATATCGAACACCGGTCTCCAGAAATACGCCGGTCGACACACAAAGATTATTCGGTTTGTTGGCGGCGTCGTCAGAAGTATCGAAGACCAACTCGGCCTGCCGCTTACCGCCGACACTCTTGAACCCGTTATGGTTGGCATTGAGCCCCCGAGTTTCGGGGCAGAAGCTCCCAAACGAGTCACGTATCGAGAACAGATAATGGCTACCGAACGCAAGCGCCAAGTACAGCATGCCGAGCGCGGACGCGGCAGGCGCAATGTAGTATTTGAAGCCTCGCAGGAGGAATTGATAGATCGCCGATTGCCTGAGTTTTCGGACAAGTGCCCCAGGCAAGAAATAGAAAATGAGAAACGCGCTTAGAACGAAGCGGACCGGCTCCGCCGTATAGGCGAGTAGAATGTCGTTCCAAGTCCCGGGCAGCACCAACCAGCCGAGGCCGGATATGCTGCCAAGCATCGGGTAGAACAGCACATAGGCAATGGCACCAACAAACAGAATGCTCTGAAAGGGTGAGGCAACCCACGGCATCTTCGGCTCGGGCGGCGCGTTCGTCGCCGGTAGATACTCACTCCACAACAGCCTCATCCGATCATTGATCGACTGCCCGAGACGGACGCCGATCCAGATCAGGAAGGCTACGAGACCCGCCCAGATCAGGAACCATGCCGGGTCGCGGGCATAGGCGTCAATCCAGCGGGAGGCGAGTCCTGGGAGCACCGAGCCGACCAGGCGGATAGTATCGGAAACCATCCGAAGCGGAGTCCGAAGTTCCTGAAAGACATAGCTGTCTCTCAGGAGCGGATAGAGCAGAAGATAACCCGTCACGAAAACGGTCAAGAAATAGATCGCCCGCTTTCGCCAGACGATGTCCCAGATCGCTTCCTGGGCGGCATGTCGGGCGCTCGCCTGCTCGCCTTCCGCGATCGTTTTGGAATTGGGCTCGATCGTTGAGATGACGTTGGAGATCGCCGGCCCTGCTGCCGAGTAAGTCACCGCGGCGTCGGTTGACTTGACGACCTCATAGTCCTTTGGAAATCCGACCGGCGCATAGAAATGCGCGCCCATCCTTATTCGGCCAAAAACCGCGTCATGGATCTTGGGCAGGCGGCGCGGGTGATGTTTGCCATCCTTGTCGAGTGTAACCGGCATCGCCTCGTAAAAGTCGGTGATCTTTCGTGGGCTGTATCGGTAATAGCCACCAAGGCCGCTTCTCGAATCGTAGAGCCGTCCATCCTTGTCCTTTGCCGAATCCGTGCTCAGCAACGCGTCGGGTTCATCGTCCGGCATATCCTTGAAGACAAGACCGGCTTCTTTCGCCTCCGCCATCATCCAGGCAAGCGAGACATTGGCCAGCGAGTCGTCAGGGTATCCACCGCCGACATTCGAGTGCACGCCGGCAAACCACACCTGCAGCAGCTGTTCGTCGCTGGTCGAGCGGCTCGTACCGCTCGGCTCGGTGTTTGTCTCGTTCTCATTCCAAAGAACCGGATGAAAGGTTGCGCGTTCGTCGTCGATTGCAAGTGCGTGCCGCGCCTTCACGATCTTCTTGTTAAATTCCTGATTCGGTAGTTCGAGCGGCCAGATCCATTCACTGACGCCGCGCGTCATCTCGTCAATCGGCAAGCCGTAGGCGGCAACTGTGTCCCAGACGCCCACAAACTCAATACTGTCGATCGGCCGCTCGCATGACACGTAGAACAGCTTGTCGAGCCAGAAGCGCGCGAGCCGAAACGGATATTGCAAATTCCAGACTGGATACTTGTCGTGTCGGTAGGCGCGATAGGCCGCGCGTGCCTTCTTATCGAGTTCGGTTTCATTGGCGAACTTGACAAGCCCCTGGTTCAAGACAAGACCCACGACGATGCGGATGGTGAAAGCGCCGCGGCTAAATCCGAAGGCGTAGATATTGTCACCAGGCCGGTAGTTGCGGCAGAGGAATTTATAGAGGTTCAGCACGTTGCGTTTCAGGCCGTAGCCGAACGCACCGCCCAGGATGGCGAGCGGCTTGAAGGACGATGTCCCGACGCCATCGTCGTAGATCGCGATTTGGTTCGGACCTTTCAGCTCCAGCGCCTGAAACACCCGCCATACGTTGGTGCGCCATACCTTGCCTGCGGAGTTCCCAGTGCCATCCGAAAGCAGAATAATCTTTTTGGCCATCGGCTCCTCCAAACGAAACGGCTACAATTGACAATTCAGTCGGGCGCAAAGCGCCGGCTCAAATCGACTTGCCTAAGAAAAACGACAGCGCGTTCAGTCCGCCTAGTAGGGCGACCTGACCGATCGCGGCAGTGACGGATGCGATCTTGATGGCGGTGAGGATACTCAGCAGGCGGAAAGATTCCGCAGTGAGGGGAACAAAAGACTTGAAAATGGCTGCGATAGTGGAGTCTTCCAAGATGTCGGTGGCCATGTAGCAAACTGGCAAGATCCACCAGATCCAAATCGGGAGGCCCGAGAGCAATGCCAGTCGCTCCGCCAATGCGAGCGAGGCAAATCCGAGAAAAAGCCCAAGGCAAATAAGGAAAAGTATGTCGAGGGGAAACAGGACGGGAACGACGTATCCGCTGATAGCTTCGGTCTGCGTTTTGTCAGTGAGCCACCGACGAAGGGAAGCCTCGCTGAGTACCTCGCTTTGCGAGGGAATGTCCTTCAAATGCTCCAGAAAGCGTGCCTCGACGTCTTTGCCGTACCGCGGCGCTACAACAAACTTGAGCGCGAGCGTCAATATGAACGTCAGTACAAACAGAACGACGATCTTCGCCATGAAAATTCCTGGCTCAACAGTCTTGATTAGAAATGTTTCGGCTTGTTGCGCAACTGCCTAGCCTCGCTTCTTCGGCGCGCTTGGCACATGCGTATCGGCCCCAATAGGGCTGATGTTTGCACGCTTGCAGGTTGTTTGACTATGCTAATACTCGCCGTTGCCAAAACTTTCTGTGGGCATTTTCTTCGCTGGGTTAAGGTTGCCCTGTCACTCATCGGTTGTACCGCGAGGGTCTCGGCGATCTTTTTTAGTCCAGGCTTCGCCCTAGTCCGTTGGCGGCCGGGAAAAAGCGCGCAGGCAATTGGTCACCGGCAGCGTCGGCGGGGAGGGCATATCTTGATCGGATCGGTATTAAGCGCGGTATCGGACGCTAGACGCGGGGGCTTGCTGGAGCCAATTCATTTTTCGGTAAGGCTCTTTTTGTTCTTATAAGAGATTGAAAATACTAATGGTTATACTATTTTAGCGATTTTAGTATAACTTCCTTGCTCCCTAAGTTCCGGTAGCTATACTATTTCCGCGAAAATAGTATAGCAGGAGGCCTGCTATGGCGGCGAACCAACGCCTCGATATCACCTACCAGACCCTCTACTCCGAATTGGTCCAGCGTGGCCTCGACGAGAGCTTCACCTCCGAGTTCTCCTCGAACGGCAGATTCGTGGCCGTGGAGGTCAAGGGCAAGAAGTATTGGTACTTCGACACGCCCAAGCCAGAAGGCGGCGCCCAGGATCGCCGCTACGTCGGTCCGGTGGACGATCCCGAAATCACCAAGAGAGTCGAGGCGTTCAAGGATCTGAAGGCAGATCTGAAAGGACGTCGCCGTCTCGTCTCCACCTTGACGCGCGAGGCCTATCTGCCTCGTCCCCTGCAGGTGACTGGCCAAGTGGTGGAGCAACTGGCGAAGGCCGGGTTCTTTCGCTTGCGGGGAGTGCTCGTCGGCACCGTTGCCTACCAGTGTTACTCCGCCGTACTCGGTACACGCCTTGACGCGGTTGCCATGCAGACAGGCGACGCCGACTTTGCGCAATTCCACGAAATCTCGGTGGCCATCGGGGACTCCATCCCGCCCATCCTCGAGGTGCTTCGACAGGTCGATCCCACCTTTCGCGAGGTTCCTAGCCAAAGCGACGGACGGGTTTCCACCCAGTTCGTCTCGAGGGACAACTTCAAAGTGGAATTCCTCACGCCGAACCAGTGGTCTGACGATCAAGCGGGGAAGCCAGTCCCAATGCCCGCGTTGGGCGGGGCAGCGGCGTTCCCGCTGCGCTTCCTCGACTTCCTGATCTACCAGCCGATACGCGCGGTCCTCTTGCATGGTCCGGGCGTGCCGGTCCTCATCCCATCACCGGAACGGTACGCCATCCACAAGCTCATTATCGGATCGCGCCGGAAGGAGGATCGCGACGCGGCCGCAAAAAGCTCGAAGGACCGGCTTCAGGCCAGATCCATCATCGAGGCAATGATCGCGAACCGGCAGCACGCCGATCTGGCTTCCGCGTTTACGGAAGCATGGGATCGCGGCGATCATTGGAGGGCTGCGATCCGCCAGAGTATCGCGACCTATGACGACGACTTCCAAGCCTCCTTGCGAGCAGAGCTCTCAAAGGGCGTGACCGAACTCGGCTCGGATCCCAAGAACTACGACCTCGCAGAGGAGCCCGCCAAAGAGCAAACCTCCAAGCCCGGTCCCAAATAGCCAGAACTCCGGCCGCGGCTTCCTGGGGTAGATATCAAAACGCGACAAACTGTGGGTTAGTCCTCAGTTCATTCTTACGAGATCATCATGATCGGCAGCCGCGGCGTGCATCCTGGCTGGCCAGGTTATGGCAGTGATGTTGCGCATAACTTCTATGCGTCTACCGACTCGGTCTGGGTAACGTGGCCTGCCGTCTTGCTGCGATCAGGTTTCGCCCGAAGACTGATCAAATTTGAGCGGGCAGTTCACCTTTTATTGAGGTGTCGGATCACTTGCGCTGAAGCTTGACGCTGTTCCTTCTCGCCGCACAACGCGTGATCGGCATTGCTCTTTCTTCCAAGTCCGAATTTTTATTTCGATTGAACGAAGAGCGCGTTCGCCCTTTTCATCGTGCCGTTCACTTGGTGGGTGAATGGGGCGATCCGAATGTTTCCAGCGAAAATCTATGTCGGTCAGATCACCGTCGTGTTCGGCATCGTCGTCGTGTCAATTTGGGGCGCGACCCAATGGACCGCCGCAGCCCTCGGATTTCAGGAGCGGCTGGGTGCCCCGTGGTTCTTGATTGCCGGTTATCCCGTCTATCTGCCCTGGCGATTGTTCGAATGGTGGTTCGCCTACGAGGCTTACGCGCCTGAGATTTTTGAAAAGGGCGGCGCCATAGCTGCGACTGGCGGGGTCACAGGCGCGCTGTTTGCGATCATCAACTCGGTTTGGCGGGCGCGCCAGAATCTCCTCGTGACAACCTACGGATCGGCGCGCTGGGCAAACTCCAGGGAGATCAAGGCTGCTGGTCTCTTCGCCGCAAAGGGCGTCTTTCTTGGTCGGCTCGATAACAACTATCTGCGCCATGACGGGCCGGAACACGTGATGTGCTTTGCACCAACGCGCTCAGGCAAGGGCGTGGGGCTTGTGCTGCCGACGCTGTTGTCCTGGACCTCGTCCGCGGTCGTGCATGACATCAAGGGCGAGAACTGGGAGCTCACCGCAGGCTGGCGCTCCAGCTTCTCGCATTGCCTGTTGTTTAATCCGACTGATCCAAGAAGCGCACGCTACAATCCACTGCTCGAGGTCCGCAAAGGCGCGGCCGAGGTCCGCGATGTCCAGAACATTGCCGATATCCTCGTCGACCCGGAGGGAGCACTCGAACGCCGCACCCATTGGGAGAAGACCAGCCATTCGCTGCTTGTCGGCGTCATCCTCCACGTCCTCTATGCCGAAGAGCGAAAGACGCTCACCCGGGTCACCGAGATCTTGGCCGATCCCGCGCAGTCCTTTGAGAAAACGCTGCGGATCATGCTGGCCACGAACCATCTTGGGACGGAGGCCGAGCCGAAAGTTCATCCCGTGGTCGCCGCGACGGCGCGGGAGCTGCTGAACAAATCCGAGAACGAGCGCTCGGGCGTCCTCTCGACGGCTGTCAGCTTCCTAGGGCTTTACCGCGATCCCATCGTCAGCCGAAATACCGAAAGCTGCGATTGGCGAATTGCTGATCTGGTCAGTGCCAGCAAGCCGGTCACGCTCTATCTCGTCGTACCTCCGTCGGACATCAGTCGGACCAAGCCGCTGATCCGGCTGATCCTCAACCAGATCGGCCGCCGATTGACCGAAACGCTGAACACGGGCAACCGCCAGCGCCAGCTCCTGATGATGCTGGATGAGTTTCCAGCGCTCGGCCGGCTCGACTTCTTCGAAAGCGCGCTCGCCTTCATGGCCGGTTATGGCATCCGGGCGTATTTGATCGCCCAGTCGCTCAATCAAATCGCAAAAGCCTACGGCGAGAACAACGCGATCCTGGACAATTGCCATGTCCGCATTGCCTTTGCCGCAAATGACGAGCGGACGGCAAAGCGAATTTCGGATGCACTGGGCACCGCGACCGAATTGCGTGCGCAACGCAACTACGCCGGCCACCGGCTTGCCCCCTGGCTTGGCCACGTCATGGTTAGCCGCCAGGAAACTGCCCGGCCGCTCCTTACTCCTGGCGAGGTGATGCAATTGCCGCCGGACCAGGCAATCGTCCTCGTCTCGGGCCTTGCACCGGTCCGGGCCTACAAGCTCCGGCATTATGAGGATGCAAACTTTGTAAGCCGCTTGCATCGACCGCCACGTCTTGGCAACGGACAATATGCCGACCGCCCGGTGGCACGCCCCGATGATTGGGGCGGCCAGGTCCGTCCCGTCGATCCTCGCCTCGCAACAACCCCGTACCGCGAGCTCATGCTGGCGGGCAGCGAGGAGAGTGGTCTCAAGCCGCAACTGTCCTTGTTTGAGGAAGCCATATCCCAAGCGAGCGAAGTGCGTCTCATCGAGGAGCGATTGCTCGACGATGACGCTGATGCGGCCACCGATCGCAGCCAGATGCAACGAGCGTCAGATGCGTCCAGCACCATCCGCCAGGCCCACGCCGTCACCCGCGATGATGACGATCTCCTCCCTTCATTCTGAAGAGTTCTCCTCATGAAGCCAAAACTGTCAGCCTATGTCTCCGATAGCGTGGCGCAGCGGCTTGAGCTTGCCGCCAGCCGCCCGGGAACGAACAAATCAGCTATCGTGGATGCCGCGCTGGATCGGTTCCTCAATCCCGAGCGAGACGCGAGCGGCGATGCAGCGTTGATCAGAAGGCTGGACCGGATGAGCCGGCAGCTCGAGCGAACCGATCGCGATCTCTCTGTCATGGCGGAGACCATCGCGCTCTTCATCCGCTACTACCTGACCATCACGCCACCGCTGCCTTCAGGAGATCAGGAGGCGGCGCGCGCACTGGGACGCGAGCGGTTCGAGATGTTTGTCGCCCAGGTTGGCAAGCGTGTCGCTTCTGGAGGCAGGCTCGTTGCGGATGTGATGGAGCGGGTCAGCACCTCAAATCCGGATCTCTTCATGCGGCACATCGAGGAGGGCGCCCCATTGGGCGCTTCCCAGGCGGCCGCATCCAAATCCCGGTCGCCGGATGCGACGGGCCAGCAGCCGGAGCCGTCTCCGGCGGGGCGGGAGGAGCTCGGCAATGTCTGATCTCCTCTCGCCCGAAACGCGCGAACGCCGCCGCGGCATGCTGCGAACCGCAATGGGATCGGCGATCGCACTCGCTTTGGAAGCAGCTGATGTCGTCGAGGTCTTGGTCAATCCGGATGGCAAGCTATGGCTTGATCGGCACGGAACAGGTCGGTCGGACACCGGTGTGGTTCTGACAGCGCAGGAAGCGGAACGGATCATTCGTTTGGTCGCAAGCCATGTCCGGGCGGAGGCCGGCGGGTCATCGCCAATCATCTCGGCAGAGCTTCCTGAGACGGGTGAGCGCTTCGAAGGTGTCCTGCCGCCGGTTTCGCTCGCGCCATGCTTTGCCATCCGCAAGCCAGCAACAACGACGTTTCGCCTGGCCGACTACGTCAGGGCGCAGATTGCCTCGCCGGTGCTGGCGAAGGTGCTGACGGCCGCGGTCACAGAAGGGCGCAGCATCTTGGTCGCCGGCGGAACCGGCTCGGGCAAGACGACTCTGGCCAATGCGCTTCTTGCGGAAATTGCCGGCCTTGAGGAGAGGGTGGTCATCATTGAAGACACCCGCGAGCTGCGTTGCGATGCCAGGGATGCAGTGACGCTGCGGACCAAGCCGGGCGTGGCGAGCCTTGCCGACCTCGTGCGCTCGACGCTCCGCTTGCGCCCCGACCGGATCATTGTCGGCGAGGTCAGAGGGGCCGAAGCCCTCGACATGCTGAAGGCCTGGAATACTGGTCACCCCGGCGGAATCGCTACGGTCCACGCTAACTCGGCTCGGGCCGCGCTCTACCGGATCGAGCAGTTGATCCAGGAAGCGGTTGCCACGGTGCCTCGCCGTCTCATCGCCGAGGCGATTGACCTGATCGTCTTCATCAAAGGGCGGGGTCCCGCACGCCGCATCGAGGCAGTCGCCGAACTCAAGGGCCTTGATCCGTCAGGCGACTACCTGCTCGAAACCCCGCCCGGACTTCCAAACACCGCTCATCGTCCCTGACCAACGGAGACTGCAAAATGCCCATTCGACTGCGTCTATACGTGCGTTCGCGCCTTCGCTGGTGTCCGGCACCGGGATCTCCTCTGGCTGAACTCGGTACGGCTGCCGTTTGCATGCTCTTCACGGCTTCAGCGGCCAATGCAGCGGGTTCGGGGATGCCGTGGGAAGCTCCACTCCAGCGCGTGCTCGAATCTGTGCAGGGGCCCGTCGCCAAGATCGTTGCCGTCATCATCATCACCGTGACCGGCATATCGCTCGCCTTCGGCGACACTTCAGGCGGCTTTCGGCGGATGGTCCAGGTCGTGTTCGGCCTCTCAATCGCCTTCGCCGCCAGTTCGTTCTTTCTTTCGTTCTTCTCGTTCGGTGGCGGGGCACTGATCTGATGCGGGGGGAAGGATTCGAACTCGTGCTTCATCGCTCGTTGACCGAGCCCATTTTGATCGGCGGCGCGCCGCGCGCCGCTGCCATCCTGATTGGTACGATTTCGGCCGTGCTGGCGCTTGGCTTGCGGCTTTGGCTGGCGGGCGCGGTGCTTTGGATCATCGGCCACAGCATAGCGGTCTGGCTCGCCAAACGTGACCCGGCCTTTGTCGAAGTCGCAATTCGCCACACCAAGCACAAGGGCTGGCTTACATGCTGAACTTGAGAGAATTCCGCAGCCACGCTTACCGTCTGGCTGATTGGCTGCCATGGGCATGTCTGGTCGCCCCGGGCGTGATCCTGAACAAGGATGGCAGCTTTCAGCGCACGATCCGCTACCGCGGTCCGGACCTCGATAGTGCAACCGAGGCCGAACTGATGAGCGTTGCTTCACGCGTCAACAACGTACTGAAGCGCTTCGGTTCGGGATGGGCTCTGTTCTTTGACGCAACGCGCATCCCGGCCTCCGAATATCCGCGCTCGCAGTTTGCGGACCCCGTATCCTGGTTGGTCGATGAGGAACGGCGCGCTGCTTTCGAGGGGGCTGCCGGTGTTGCCTGGGAGGATCCTTTGCGTCCTCGCGGACAGCATTTTGAGAGCGTACTGCATCTTACTTTGATGTATCTGCCGCCGGCCGAAGGGATCTCGCGGCTTGAAAGCATGTTCTTGGAACGCCCGAAGGGCGAAGGCGCGGCGGATAGAGACACACGCCGTTGTCGCCAACCTGTCGTTGATGTTGATCAACAGAAAGAGCAGCCAAACGATGACCATTGCGCCACTATGGAGGCCAGCCAAGAACCTCCTCGAGGCGAGCATGGCTATTGCGATCATCTCCAGCGGTTCATCCAGGAAACCGACCGGGCGATCGATCTATTGTCGTCGGTCTTGCCCGAAATCTCGCCCCTCAACGATGCGGAGACGCTGACCTATCTTCATAGCTGCATCTCGACCAAGCGGCATGCCGTCAACGTTCCAGAAATTCCGGCCTATCTCGACTGCTTCTTGAGCGACGAGCCGCTGACCGGGGGATTGTCGCCGGCAATCGGGCGCAGTCATCTTCGCGCGCTGACTGTCCTTGGTTTTCCGGCGGTCACCTTTCCGGGGTTGCTTGATGAGTTGAACCGGCTCGGCATTGCTTACCGCTGGGCAACGCGGTTTATTCCGCTCGATCGCACGCAGGCGAGCGCGACGCTGTCGCGTTACCGCCGGCAATGGTTTGCCAAGCGGAAGTCGCTTGCAGCGATCCTGAAGGAGGTCATGTTCAACGAGCAAGCGGCGCTGCTCGACACCGACGCCAGCAACAAGGCTCTTGATGCCGACGCCGCGCTTTCCGAGCTTGGCGATGATCTGGTCGCGTTCGGCTATGTCACCACGACCGTCACAGTGAGTGACGAGGACGCACGGCAAGCGGATGAGAAGATCCGCGCGGTGGAGCGCGTGATCAATAGCCGTGGTTTCACGGTCATCCGCGAAAGTATCAATGCGGTGGAGGCCTGGCTCGGCGGTCTACCCGGGCAAGCCTATGCCAATATCCGCCAGCCCATCGTTCACACGCTGAACCTGGCCCACATGTGTCCGCTGTCGGATGTATGGGCCGGGCCGGAGCGTTGCGAGCACTTCGACGGACCGCCGCTATTGATCGCCAAGACCAAGGGTGCGACCCCGTTTCGGCTGTCTCTCCACGCTGGGGACGTCGGGCATACCATCATTGTTGGTCCGACCGGGGCAGGCAAGTCCGTTCTCCTCTCGATGCTTGCCCTTCAATTCCGGCGCTATCCGAACGCGCAAGTGATTACGTTTGACAAGGGCCGTTCGGCACGCGCCACCACGCTCGCCTTGTCCGGGGCCTGGTACGAGCTCGGCGTCAAAGGCGGTATCGCCTTTCAGCCGCTAAAGGATGTCGCGGAGGAAGGGGCGCGCGTTTGGGCGCTCGACTGGCTTTGCGGCGTGCTCGCTCATGAGCGAGTTACCGTCACGCCAGAGGTCAAGGAAACGCTCTGGTCAGCGCTCAAGAGCCTCGGCTCGGCACCGGCGTCCCAGCGGACAATGACCGGTCTCGTGGCGCTGCTCGCCCGTGACGCATTGCGCAGGGCGTTCCAACCCTACACGCTCGAAGGACCTTACGGCCGCTTCCTGGATGCGGACGCCGACCGGCTTTCGGGTGCAGACGTTCTCACTTTCGAGATGGAAGAACTGATGGCGTTGCCGGGCTTGGTCGCGCCCGTTCTCACCTATCTGTTCCACACGCTTGAAGACCGCTTCGACGGCCGGCCTACCTTGCTGGTGCTTGATGAGGCATGGGTCTTTCTCGACGACCCGCTGTTCTCGAGCCGCATCCGCGAATGGCTGAAAACGCTGCGCAAGAAGAATGTGGCCGTCATTTTCGCCACCCAGTCACTTGCCGACGTCGCCGACAGCCAGATTGCGCCTGCAATTATCGAGTCCTGCCCCAGCAGGATATTCCTGCCGAACCCGCGTGCACTCGAGCCGACCCAGGCCGAGACCTATCGCCGGTTCGGTTTGAACGACACTCAGGTCCGCCTGATCGCCGAAGCCTTTCCCAAGCGCGACTACTATCTGCAGTCCCGCGCCGGTAACCGCCTTTTTGAGCTGGGCCTTGGACCGGTGGCGCTCGCACTTGTTGCGGCATCCACGCCTGATGATCAGCGCGCCATAGAAACGGTCTTGTCCCGTACCGGCCCACATCATTTTGCCGAGCGCTATCTCGCCGAACGAGGCCTGCACTGGGCAGCTAACCTGATCAGCACCTTTGAACAGGCTCGCAAAGCCTGAGCCCCATCTCAACCCTACGGAGCTATCCATGCTCGAAGCTATCTTCAGCACGCCAAATCGGCGCCGTACGTTAAGAGCGGCCGCGGCCATAGCGCTGTCGCTCGTCATTGCCGTCAATGGAGCCCGACGCCTTGAAGCGCAAGCCGTCGTATTCGATCCATCGAACTATAGCCAAAACCTCCTGACCGCTGCTCGATCGCTTGAACAGATCAACAACCAGGTCAGAAGCCTCGAAAACCAGGCGCGGTCGCTGCGCAATCAGGGCAAGAACCTTACGAGTCTTCCAACGAGTGTCGCCGGTCAACTCACATCCACAATCAATCAGATGAACGGCCTGATTACCCAGGCAAAGGGTATCTCATCTGACGTTCAGAAAACCCGGCAGGATTTTGAAGCGATTTATCCTCGCCAATACGCAGCAACCGTCTCGTCGGACAAGATGGTGCGGGCTGCGACGACGCGGTGGGACAATAGCTACGAGGGTTTGAAGCAGTCGCTCACGATTCAATCGGTCATTCTCGGCACTCAAGACCAGGACGGCCAGACGCTTCGAACGCTCATGGCGACTTCGTCCGGCGCGGTCGGTGCCCTTCAGGCGCAACAGTCGGGCAACGAACTGCTTGCCCTGCAAATCAAGCAGTCCTTGCAGACACAGGCGCTGATGGCAACCCAGGCGCGCGCAGACACGCTACGAGCGGCCGAGCAGCAGGCGTCAGCGACCGCCGCAAAGGAGCGGTTCATCCGCTTCATTGGCGACGGCCATGCTTACAGCGGCAGAAAATAGGTGAGGGAGCCATGGCCGATCTTTCCGTCATCGATCGTTTCACCGAGACCTTCTCGCGCTACATCGACTCAGGATTTGGTCTTCTGTCCGGCGAAATTTCGTTCCTGAGTTCAACGTTGATCGGCATCGACCTGACGCTTGCCGGACTTGCCTGGAGCTTCCGCCCCGATGACCATATCCTGGTCACGCTTGCCAAAAAGGTCCTCTATATCGGCGCCTTCGCGTTCATTATCGGTAACTTCAAGAGCCTCGCCGATATTGTCTTTGCATCCTTCTCAAGCATCGGACTGAAGGCATCAGGCGGCTCGCTGAGCGCGGCTGACCTGATGCGGCCGGGTTTTGTCGCATCCGCCGGATTTACGGCTGCGCATCCGCTTCTGGAAGAGACCAGTCAGTTCTCCGGCTTCGACGTCCTGACCAACATGCCGACCATTCTGATCCTGCTGTTCTGCTGGATTGTGATTGTGCTCGCCTTCTTCGTACTCTCGGTGCAGCTGTTCGTCACGCTGATCGAGTTCAAGCTGACGACGCTCGCGAGTTTCATTCTGATACCGTTCGCGTTGTGGGGAAAGACCGCGTTTCTGGCGGAAAAGACGCTCGGCAATGTGGTCGCATCCGGCGTGAAGGTGATGGTGCTTTCGATCATCATCGGCATCGGATCGACCATTTTCGGTCAACTTGCAGGCACCCTGACGAAGCCTATCGACATTGCTTCGGCCATGAGCTTGCTGCTTGCAGCTCTTTCGCTTTTTGGCCTTGGCATCTTCGGTCCGAGCATTGCCGCGGGATTGGTCTCGGGTGCGCCCCAGCTCGGCGCCGGCGCAGCCGCGGGAACGATGGCGGGTGCTGCGGCCATCGCGATCGGAGGCGGAGCGGCGGCCGTAGGTGGTCTGCGTGCCGCAGCGGGTGGTTCGATGGCTGCGGTCCGCTCTGCGGCATCGCTAGCGGGGGCATCCTCAACTGGCAGTACGTCATCCCAGGCCCTTGCGGCGGGTCAAGTTTCGAATGCCGCTAGTGACGCCACGCGCACCGCAACCTCCTCAGGGACGCTCCGTGCATACGCATCGCCAGGACGAGGACACGCGAAGGAGGCGGCGCAGATTGCCGTCCATACCCTGAAGGAGGGCGACAAGGGCGGTCACTCTTCGGGTCCGAAACTGGGGGAGGAATGAGATATGGCAACGCACCCCTTTCAACGTCCGTCGGTTCGATACGGCGAGACACCTGAGCCGGTGACCCCCTATCAGAAAGCAGCCCAGGTCTGGGACGAGCGATTGGGCTCCGCGCGCGTACAGGCCAGCAACTGGCGATTAGCGGCGTTGGCGGCGATCGGCCTGTCTGGCGTGCTTGGATTGACGATCTTCACGCAGATCGCCCGCTCAGGCGTCGTACCCTACGTGGTCGAGGTCGATCGCCTCGGTGAGGTCCGTGCAGTCGGACCGGCGATGGAAGTCTATAAGCCGTCAGATGCGCAGATCGCGCATTTTCTCGCACGATTTATCGAGAACGTCCGCTCGCTCTCGATTGACCCGGTCATTGTCCGGGCGAATTGGCTTCGCGCCTACGATTTCGCGACCGACCGCGGTGCACAGGCTTTGAACGACTATGCGCGGGAGACGGACCCGTTCACAAAAATAGGGTCCAAGACGGTGACTGCTGAAGTCACCTCCGTGGTGCGAGCTTCCGGCGACAGCTTCGAGATCCGCTGGAAGGAGAATGCCTACGAGAACGGCTCGATCGCAAAGACGGAGCGCTTCACCGGCCTTGTCACCACGGTTCTCAAGCCGCCCAAGGATGCCGAGACGCTGCGCAAGAATCCTCTAGGCCTCTACGTCCATTCGCTCAATTGGTCGCGCGACCTCATCGGAGACATCAAATGAATGCAACTGCCCCCACCAAGCTCGCGTCGGCCAGCGTCCTTACCCTGTCCCTCATGCTCTGCGGGTGCGCGACCAAGCTCAACCTTGAAGCGCCCTACGATGAAATGACGTTTGAGCAAGCTCTTCCCGAAACCAATCCGCCGAAGGAGGTGGCCATCGTTGAAACGCCCAAGGTCTTGCCGCTGCCCGGCCAGCTAAAGCCCCATCCGAGGAAGGGCGCCAAGGAGGAAAAACTGCCGCCTGAGCAAGCGATCGCGAAGGCCAACAAGGCTGCGCGGATGGAGCCGACGCGCGCCGGATACGTTAATGCAATCCAGGTGTATCCTTGGACGCAAGGCGCACTGTACCGACTCTATGCGAGTCCCGAGAAGGTCTCAACTATCGCGCTTCAGCCGGGCGAGGAACTGATCGACGTCTCAACCGGCGACACCGTTCGCTGGGTGGTGGGCGATACCATGAGCGGGCAGGGCGGCGCCCGGCGGGTTCACATCCTGATCAAACCGACGCTTCCGGATATCCAGACCAACCTTGTGGTCCTGACCGACCGACGGGCCTATCACCTTGAACTCGTCTCGACCAAACAGACCTATATGGCGTCCATCTCTTGGACGTATCCGACAGATACGTTGGTTGCCCTTCACAAGCAGAACGCGGCCGCTCAGCAAAACGAGGAGCGGATTGCAGATCGCGGTGTGCGGCTCGACAGCCTGAATTTCCGTTATCGCATCGAGGGTGACGACCCGCCATGGCGGCCATTGCGGGCCTTCGACGACGGCCGCAAAGTTTACATCCAGATGCCATCCGGTCTGTCACAGGGTGAAGCGCCGCCCTTGTTTGTCGCAGGAGCGGATGGCCGCGCGAATCTCGTCAATTATCGAGTCCGTGGCTCCTACTACATCGTCGACCGGATGTTCGGTGCCGCCGAGCTCCGCCTTGGAGAAAATCCACAACGCATCGTCCGGATCATTCGTATCGATGCCCGTCCGGTATCGCAGGCCTTCAGCACCGGGAGCGCTTCATGACGAACGGGCTGGATCAGGATCCACCAGAACCACTTGAACTGCGGGCGCGGCCGCGGCCAATTCGGCGCCTCAATAGACGCGCTCTCATGATGGGCTGCGCGGTCGTCGCACTGCTCATTGCCGGTGCGATGATCATGGCGCTCCGTCCGCCGGGCGCGTTCAAGTCTGCTGAGCGGGCAGAACTCTACAACACCGATCGGAAGCAAACGGCCGAAGGCTTGAACAAGCTGCCGAAGTCCTATGAAGACCTTGCGCCATCGACGCCGCGGCTTGGACCGCCGTCGCCAGGGGACATAGGCCGGGCCTTTGCCGAAACCGAAAAGAAGGCCGGCGTGACATCGGAAGGCGGCTTTCACGCCAATCCAGAGGAGGATGCCGAAAGAGCCGAGCGGATCCGCCAGGCGCGTATTGCCCAACAGGCAAAGGAGTCGGGTTTATTCTTCCGGCTGTCGGAGAAACACGACAACCGTAAGCAGGCGAGCACGATTGATGTGCCGACCAACTCTCCTTCTGCGTTTCGGCCTCAAGCCCCTGATACAGGACCGTCTGCTGCCGAATTAGCTCGAACCGCCCAGGCGATGATCGACAGATCCAGCGAGATCATTCCCCCGTCGCAGGCTCGAAAGCTCGCGTTCGCGGGAGCAAGAACCGACACGGAGACCACCAACCCGCATGCGCTGAAACCAGCACCATCGACCTATGCCGTGATGGCCGGGTCGATCATTCCAGCTAGCCTCGTCACGGGGCTGAACTCAGATCTGCCCGGCGCCACGATCGGCCAAGTCACCGAAAACGTCTATGACACAGTGACCGGCGAGCATCTCCTGATCCCGCAGGGAACGCGGCTCGTTGGTAAGTACGATAGCGTCGTTGCCTTCGGCCAGAAGCGGGCCCTGGTTGTGTGGAAACGGCTCATCCTCCCGAACGGAAACTCGATTGTGATCGAAAACCTTCCGGCTACGGACGTCGCCGGTTACGCCGGGCTTGAGGATGAGGTGGATTTCCACACCTGGCAGATGCTCAAGGGCATAGCTCTGGCGACGCTGATCGGAGTGGGGACCCAACTGTCGATCGGCAACGACGAGAGCGATCTCGTCAAGGCGCTACGCCAAAGCACTCAGCAAACGACCAATCGGGCAGGGCAGCGCCTAGTGGAGCGACAGCTCGACGTGCAGCCGACAATTACAGTGCGGCCGGGTTGGCCGCTACGGGTGATTGTTTCAAAGGATTTGGTTCTGAAGCCATACCGAGACGTTCAATCGGTAGCTAACGGCCGGTGGTGACATGAAACTTGCGAAATTGCCCGACCGGATGCCGGTTAAGATAAGTGTCGTGTTGGCTCCGAGCCTTGCAAAACGGCTGCGCGAGTACGCTGATTTCTATGCGGAGACTTACGGCAGCAAGGAGGAGGTCGGGGAGCTGATACCGTTCATGCTCGAGGCATTTCTCGAGGCCGATCCGGATTTCAGGAGGAACAGTAGGTTAGGAGGGCGCAGGCCGAAAGCTTCCCCGTCCTGAAAGCGCGCGGGCGGTTCAATTCGTCGCCTCCTCAAGCTGCGCGATCGATCGCTGCACTGCTCGGACCGACTTTTCGAGTCTCTCAAGAAGTCTTCGCAAATCGAATACCGTCGCCTCCTCCAAGTGAAGATTATTGCTGGTCAAGAATGTTTCGACCAGCTCGTCGACATGGATCACTTTTTTTGAAGAGGCCGACCCGCCGCCAGTTGCGGCTGATGCAACCTGTCCGTCGCTTGAAAACGCGATTTCCACCGAAACGCGATCGAGAACGGCACGTTCGACCAACTCGGACGGAATCTCGACTGAGGCCACAACTTGCCCGGTCAATACGTCTCGATAGCCCACATTCGTAATTCTTTGGCCACTTTCGACAAAGGGACCAAGACGCGGCTCTACCGGATCTGGCGACATAAATCTCTCTATTTTCCAGCCACGCGAATCTATCCATTTTATGACTCATAGTCTATGGGCTGATGATGCAGTTTCTTCTGCTTTCCCTGCATGCGCTTGCAGGACCGAGTCGGCCTAAACATTCAGGAATTGCGCCGAGCAAAAAAACTCAGCCAGGAGGAGCTGGCTGATATGTGCAAGCTCCATCAGACGTATCTAAGTGGCGTCGAAACCGGCAAGCGAAATCCTTCTCTTTTGGTGCTTGAGCGGATAGCCAATGCTTTGAGTGTCGACGCTGAGGAACTGTTTCGTCGCCGACGGCGGCGGGCTAGCGGAGCCGCTGACTCTTAATCAGCGGGTCCCAGGTTCGAGCCCTGGTGCGCCCACCAAGCCTTTCAAGTACTTAGCCGCATTCACCGTTTGAGAAGCGCCGACTAAAACGGTTTTTCAAACGGTTTTTTTGGCGGCCGGCGGGCCATCTATTCGCGACAATGTGATCGACAGGGTTGGGCCACAACGGGGCTCGAACAGCGGCTTCTTGCTTACGTCTGCCATTACATAAGTGCGAGGTGGGGTCGGCCAGCCCGGCAATAGAGCTAGAGGGCGACCAGCTCAGCGAGCTTGGATGCAACGTCTGCCATCGGCTCTTCTGCGGTGCTCAGGCCGCTTCGCGAGGCGAGCAGAGGGCTAACTTCGCGGAGAGCTTCATACGTCGTCTGGTGCACAACGGGAACGAGACGCTCACCAGCGAGGAGTGCCGAAAGTTCTTTGTCGGCGATGCCTTCTGTTGGGAGACGCCGCAGCAGCGCAGGGGTCACCAGCACGATCCCAATCCGCGAGTTCGCCAAGCCCTTGTCGATGGCGCGGAGCAACGGCACGCCGAGGCCAACGTCCTTCTCGCTGAACCAGACTTTGACACCACGTGATTCGAGCAGGTCGTGTAGTTCCTTGGCGGCCCCCTGCCGGTCGTCCCACGCATGGCAAAGAAAGACGTCCCAAAGGTCCAGGGACGCTTGCTTCTCGACGTTCTCGCGGACCGGAGTGAGCGCCCGCACCTCGGCAGGCGTGTACGTCACGGACGAGCCCGCTCGCGACCATCTCGCCCTGACGCGGCCGCCGGACCCGCCGCCGCTGCTCCCGCTGCTGCCGCTGGTCCACGACGAGGAGTAGGACGGGGCCGAGTACGACCGGTAGCTGCTGTAGCCGCCGAAGCGACCAGAGCGGCCACGGCATGCAGGGCAGTTCGCTGCAGCGCTCGCTGAGCGATGGCCTTCTACTGGCGCTGTGCATCTAGCCATTTTCCACCATTCCCCATAATTCGGTTGATAGGTTCACGACCTAGGTCGCGAGAGCATCAGGCCCTTCAGCCTTCATTCTTGCGAGTGCGCGGTTTGGCGGCCGCAGGCGGCGGCTTCCGAAGTTCTGCCGATTCCGTGCTTAGCAGCAGCTGGCGCGCGTAGGTGCGGGACGCCTCTTCGAGGGCCGACCGGGTTGAGAAGGTCGCCAGATAGGCTGCGTGCAGGAAGGCGATCACAAAAACGGGCAGCAGATCAAGCGGGCCTTGTTGCACCCACAAATAAACGGCGCTGCCGACGACGATCAGGATGTTCAGGATCAAGGCCGGCCACTTGAGCGCAAACAGATTGCGCCGGTAGCCATAGGTGATGTTTTCATTGAACAGGATGTCGAACTTCTTCTTGTTGCGCGTGTGCTCGCGCAGCCAATTGCCGGCGCGCGTGTAAAAGCCGTCCGCGGCTTCAGGGTCGGCCGCCTCCTGTTCCGCGGTTGGTGCCGCCTCAGCCAGCTTTTCTGCCAGGAATGCATGCATCCGGGCTTTGGTCGGCGCGTCAAACGTCGGGTCACGGTGCCGCAGCATGGTGATGCTTGGCAGACCGCCCATCCGCGCAATCAGGCGAGGTTCGATCGCCTTGCCCCTGCGCCTGGCGATATCGGCGAATACCATCAGCAGCACGGCTAAGGCTGTGCCGGCGATGGCCTGCACCAACCGGACTTCCTTGCCGGCGATGACGGTCCAAGCGAGTGCAATAGCCGGAGCCGCCGCGATGACGGCCGGGAAGAGACGTGCGTAAAGGGTGTACTTGTCGAACTTGGGCAGGACCTTAGTCATTGTCTTCGACATCCGGGCTAAACGGAATGACGTCGGCATCCTGCATGCCAGCGCGCCTATCGTACTCGTGGACGAAATTGATCCAGCCGCCATGAGTGGCGTAGACCTTGTAGCCGCGACGCGTGAACGCATTAGCGACCTGCTTCCGGGGGTAAATGTCGGCGTTTTTTCCCACCGAGGCGATGGCGTGTCCCTGATTCTCGGCGGGATAACGGCCAAGCCAGCGGTTGAGCACTGTCGGCGTCACGTTGCGGCGGCTACCGTGGTGCGGGATCTGCACCAGCGTCGGCTGGATCAGTAGGCTGATCTGCTCGGCGTAGTCAGCCGCTTCGGCAAGGCCTTCGGGACCGACGTCCGCGGTCAAGAGCACCCGCTTGTTGCCAAAGGAGGCCCACTGCACCACCGAAGTCTCGTTGGAGGCTGACGTTGCCGGCGGATTATCGTCGAGTGTCTCGAAATCCAGGCGCTCCAACACCTTCTGAGCGACGTCCGATGCCACTTTCACCAAAGAGCCGAAGATGCCTTTGGACGCGCTGGCGTAAGAGGGCGGGGTCTTGTCCAGATCGGGAATGAGCTTGATGTAGCGCTCGCGGCTCGGCGCGAGCACCGTGAACGGGCCAATCTTCGCACCCTGCAGCGGAGTCCTGATAGTGATGCCGCGCTTCGCCGCGATTTTTTCCATCTCGACGAGATACGGATGCATCTCACGCATCTTCTTGATCAGCCCCTCGCGCGTGTAGGCACCGTGGAAGCTGTCAATAACGTCATCAACATAGTCCCAGGGTCTGTTCATCCACAGGTCGAAGAACGTGAAATCTTCGCATTCGAGCACCTTGATGAGGCCCGTAGCGTGGTCGTTGTCGGCGTGTGACAACACCACATTGGCGATCTTCGCCTTTGCGGCGTAGTGCTTCTTGATATGGGCAACGATTTCGTCGCCGGTGTCGGTGAAGCCGCCATCAATCAGGTTAAGGGAGAAATTCCCGTCTTTGGTGTCGCCGTATTTGATGATGATGGCGTCGCCGTTGCTGTCTCCAGCGCGGAGGAAATCAATCTCATAAGGCATTGCAGACTCCTGCGTTCGGCCACCCTATGGAGTGGTCGTTGTTCCGATTCCTAAGACGAGAAAAACTCGGGCGAGTATCCCGGTGGGATCCATGACCGCTTCCCCCGTGATTACTTTTTGTTCGGACGCTGGGTCAGGGTCGAGCCCGCCGCCGTCTTTGCGGCTTTGCTGCTCCTGGGGCTCCGGAGGATCCGGGAAGCGGCGCTGGCCGCCTTTTTGCTGGTGACTTCCTGATTCGACCCGCGCTTTGCCATTGTGTTTCCTCATGTTTTGCGCCGGTCTCTATTGACGAGAAACCTGCTGATGAGGATACTAACTACACTAGAATAGTTTGAATGTCCATATAGTTTTGATCTGTATCGGACGGAGTGAACTTGATGGCAGAAGGCGCGGCGGAATTAAGATGGGGGGTGGAACGGCGGCTCGAATTCATAGAGTTCCGGCTGTTCTGGGAGGGCGGGGTCAATCGCTCGGACATCATTGAGATGTTCGACGTCTCTGTTCCGCAGGCCTCCAAGGATCTGACGTTGTACCAGGAGCGCGCGCCTCAAAACGCGATCTACGACAAAAGCGCGAAGCGATACATCGCGAGCCCGCAATTCGCGCCGATTTTCCTCAAGCCAGATCCAGACAATTATCTGTCGCGCCTGCGCGCAATCGCTGAGGGGCTTATAGAACCTGGCCAATCCTGGATCGCCAATCCACCGCAGATGGATATTGCTCTGACTCCGCGACGAGAGGTCGATCCTATCGTGCTGCGAGCAGTCATCGATGCGATACGTGAGAACCGCTCTATTGAAATTTACTACCAGTCAATGAACCCTGAACGCGCTAATGCGATATGGCGCCGAATGACGCCGCATGCATTTGGCTATGACGGATTTCGTTGGCACGCGCGGGCATTTTGCCACCTCGACAAGAAGTTCAAGGATTTCCTGTTGCCGCGCATACTTGAAGCGAGGGATCCTAGCGAACCCGGTGGTTCCGCTACTGTCGACCACTTATGGCGAGATGCCTTCGCTGTGGAAATTGGACCGCATCCGGCGCTGACGACCAGCCAACAAGCTGTCGTTGCGAAGGATTACGGAATGAGAAATGGGCGCGCGACATTAGAGGTGCGATACGCAATGCTATTTTACGTCTTGAAGCGACTTGGATTGCTAGGCGACGCAGGCAAGTCAAATCCCAAGACACAGCATATCGTTGTGCTCAACCGCGAAGCGACGGAAGCTGCACTAGAGCGGGCTGAACTTCAACTTTGATGGGCTGGAGCTCTGCAGGATAGTGGCAGAGACAGCGGTTGGGTTCTTACTCTGAGCCGCCTCGGCTTAAATCAGCACCGGTGGCGTTCCGTGACTCCGCATTTGCGGTTCGTTCCATCGGCTTTAGGATGGAATGTCGCAGGAAAACTACGGGTTGATTAGGCCCGTTTCCAGCCGATGGTATAAGTTGGAAGTACGTCCCTAAGTTGCTAGAGAGCGAGATGGGCTAGGGGGCAACGGAATGGATTTTGACAAAACAAGCGTCGACGACGTATTGAAACCCACTATTCAAGTTCCGATTCTGGCAACCCCTACCTGGGTCGCGACTAATATCGGAAACATCCAGCCTTCCGACATCCGGCACATTTCGGAAAAGTGCCGTAAGCTCATTGCCGATTGGCCCCAGGGGAAGCTCGACCACGCTGGGTTCGTCGAGCAGGTGCACCGCGCGTTGGGTATTCCGAGCGGAATTCGCCTTCTCAATACAGCTCAGAGAAAGAGAAAACTATTTGAGCCGATTTTTGAAAGAGCCATCGAGGTCTTGCGTCAGGCTGGCCGCCTCAGAGAGTTCAAGGCGCGGGCTTCGCGGCCAGCCGTTCAGAACGACGAAGTTACTGCCTTCATCGCTGAGATACTAATCGCAAAGGAGCAAGTGGAGCTGCTCAAGGATTTTACCTTGGCCTCAGTGCTGCGGGGTCGATTGAGCGCTGATGCAATTACGTGGAACGACGATACCGAGGTCTGGCTTGATCTGATGAGGTTCGCGCGTGAATATCAGAGGAAGTGGCCGGCAAAGTCTGTTTGTGAGACAGGTGAAGGCGATGACGCGCTTGAAACCGGTGTCGACGCGGCGCAGCAAGCTGACATGGCGGAAATATGCACCATCGAGGACGTCGAATTCTCCTGGTTTCAAGAGCTAGCATGGTTCGCAAGCTTAACGGGCGCGGAGAAGCCCGATCTTGTGTTCGCGACTGACCTTGTAGAGCGGGCAAACGCGCTTCTGGCACGCGCAAAGCAACACAGCGAGCTCAACGTTAGCGCGGCGCTTAAGGTTGAACTTTCGTTCAAGGCCCTTCTCGCGGTGGTTCCGGACGCCGACGTTGCGGAAGGCGCCTTTGACAAGGCGCAGCTGAGCTCATGGTTTGGGCTGGCGAACGAGCGCAGGTTCTCTGACGAGCAAGCAACTGAAATCGCCTCGATTGCGGCCAAGCTCGGCGCGCTGGCGGACGAATGGAAGCAACAGCGGGCGGTCTATGATGCAGCTGTACGCGAGTACCTGGCTGCTGCCGTAACGCGGCGTGCCGAACTAGATGGTCCGATGCGCAGTGGTCAAAGCCGCTTGGTCCAAGTTGCGAATGGCAGTGCGGCGCTCACCGAACGGCTCGGTGCGATTGTGGTTTCCCAAGGCGAGCCGGTTTCGTCTTTCTCGACTGAAGCGGAGACGGTTCCTGTCGAGGCTCCAGAAGATGAACCGTCGGAGGCTCAGCCGCTCAAATCGGAGCCAGACGAACCTTCTACGATGGAAGACGTCGAAGAGCAGCCTGGTATGGCAGCCCTGGTGGACCCGACAGAGCCCCCGCCGTCTGATGCGACCCCTGAACTAGTCCTGCAAGGTTGGAACGCCCTCAATGAGCTCAGTGCGCGAGGACGTCACGCGCTGGCAAGCCAACTAGCCGAAGCGCTAAAGGAATTGTATCCGAGCTCCGTCGAGGATGCCGATCTGGATGTCTACAAGCTTCTTGCGCTCACGACTGCGGCGCAAGAAGTTGTCGACGTGCCACCAGAACCGGTAATGAGCTGCTGCATGGCCCTTGCGGCTCACACGCTGGACATCCACTGGCACGCTGGTTCAAGGGAGCGGGCTACGCTCCTGTATCTACTGTCGGGCTTGCTTTTTCCGGCGTTGTTTATGCCAGCGTCAACGGCACGAAACGCCGTCAAGCGACATATTCGAGGAAAGTTTGGGTCTGCCGCGCCGCTGCACAGGCTCGTAGAGCACTTGTCGGAAGCAGATCGATTTAGCGCAATGTTGGTCCCCGAGAGCCTATCCAAGGCTGACCAGCAAGAGTTCTGGAGAAAACGCCTGGCGACGCTACAAGAAACAGCCGCCGACTGGAAGAATAATGAAGAGATCTATCACGGCTTCGGCAATTTCAGGCCGGCTGAAATTGCGTGGACCGCTATCATGGACTCGAACCGAGGCTTCATCGGGAAGGTTATGCGGGCCTTCGCGGGGACGGGCGAGCGGGCCGCTGAACAGCTTAGGCTCGCAATCGGAATTCTTCGCCAGAACAACATTGACGATCTTATCGAACAGAGCGGAGCGCCTAAGGTTGCTCACCGGCTAGAGGGGCGCGCCCGAAGCAACCTTCTACACAATCTATCTGCGTCTACTGCTTTTCTGGAAAGGTGCCTGCGACATCTGCAAAGGGCGCCGGCCAAATCGGGTGGAAGTGTTAGCTCCGGAGTGGATGGTTTCACTGGGATGCTTCGGGAGCACCTGCTTCAGGCTCAGAGCTTTCTGAAGCTGCACAACGCCGAGACGAACGTCGAGCGAGCCGCCTTGCGCGTTGCTCGGAGTGCGATCGATCGACTCGTGGGGATGTTCGATGAGTACAATCCGCCAGCATTGGACGTGCCGCTGGACAGGTGGCTTGGACGGGAACTGCTCCTGATTCCAAGCCTTCGTTTCTCAGGCGGCTGGGATCCCGATCCGAATGACAAGCAGGCGCTGATAGAGGGCGCTATCAAATTAGCGGAGCACGAGCCGGAGCCGTTGCTCGAGCAGTTCGATCGAGCCTTTCAGGAACATATGGTTGCGGGGGCTCATATTCCGACAGGACGAATCATCAACGAGCTCGAGACGCTCGGTATGTCCAAGGCCGAACTGACCCTCAAGCATACGCGACGCGATGAGGATGTGCGTGATCTGCGCGGAGAGTTGGGCGGGCTGCAAGCAACGGCCCGGGATCACATCAATATGGCCATCGCGCTCAATGTCATCAATGACGTGGAAAAAAGAGCGCTCGAAACCCGAGTTCGCGGAATTCGAGTGGATCGATTGCCAATTATGGACATGAAATCCGACGACATTCTCGAGCAACAAAAGGGGCGCGGCAGCATCGCGGCGGACTTTCCCGCCGCAAGGGACACTCTTGTGGGGGTGGAGCAGCAATTAGACGAGAAGTTCGAAACCGTACGCGCCCAACTCAAAGAGAGTGTTGAGAAGTTGGCGTCCGAGGGGCTTGCAAAGCCGGTCGCCATCGACAGGATCAACAAGCTTCTCGAAGCCAAGGACATCATTACCGCAAACGAATATCTGCGGCTGCTGCGCGATGGGGAGGATCTTCCCAGAGAGTCGCGCGCAAATGCCCCTCTATTCGACTACATGAATGACTTCCTGCCAAACCTAGAGCGCGAGTTTAGCTCAAACCGACAGAAGATCATCGATATCGCCTTGGCGGTCTTGAAGCGGGAAGCCGATCCAATTCCGGGCCTATTCGAACTTGGCTCTATGACGGCTGCCCAACGTGAAGACGCGGCCCGAATGCTCGAAGCCTGGCGCGACATTCGTACGTCAAACGATATCGCATCTGCAATCGAGCGATTGTTCGTGGGCGGCTTGAGCTTCGATGTCAAACAAGTAGACGACCTGAAGGGGGCAGGTAGATCATTCCGCTACTACCTTTCCTCCTCTCGCCTATTAGTGCCAGATGGGTTCCTCGCTCCCCTATTTGGATCTGAAGCTGACGGCAATTATCTCGTCGAAGTGCTCAGGGGGCAGCTCAAGACGATCGAGCTGTTCCAGCACATGCAGGGCGACGCCGCCAAGCAGCGCGCCACATTCCATCTTTATACGAGCATTCTTGGTTATGCCGATCGAGTGGAGCTCGCGCATCGTGCGCATAATCATGGTTACCAGAGCATCGCTGTCGACGACGCATTGATTGCCTATCTCGCCTTCATTCAAGGCGACAGGTTGGCGGCATTTTTCAATATTTCCAGCGCGTTCATTCGCTACAATCCGTACAACGAAATCACGCCACTGCCTCCCGAGATGTTCTACGGACGTGCGGAACAAAGACGTGAGATACTTGCTCGCCGAGGAGGAAGTCTGGTGTTCGGCGGCCGGCGTTTGGGCAAGTCGTCACTATTGCGCGACGTCGAACGGAAAGAGCACAAGCCACACGAAGATGTCTTCGTGAAGTGCATCGATATCAATGATATCGGGCAGACGAATGAATATGCTTCGCGATTTTGGCAAAGGCTGGCTTCCGAGCTTCGTGAGGCCGGGGTCAGCGTTCAGCCTGGCAGTATTTCGGATGATGACGTTGTCGACGATATTCGGAAGTTCTTGTCGGGAAAGAGCTCGCGACAAATCATTCTAATGCTCGATGAGACCGATGTTTTTCTTCTGGCGGAAGAAGAAAACAAATACCGCAATGTCGTGCGGCTAAGACAGCTTCTCGAAGGGACGGAAGGTCGCTTCAAGGTGGTCATGGCCGGTCTTCATAATGTCCAACGGACCGCGACCACCCCCAATCAAAGCCTCGGTCATTTGGGAACGCCGATATGTATCGGACCGTTCGTGGACAAGGACAGAAACGAAGGTCTTAGGCTCGTAACCGAACCGTTGGCGGCATTAGGTTTTGAGTTTCAATCCTCTACTCTGCCGCTTCGAATTCTTTCGCAGACGAATTACTATCCGGCATTGGTCCAGCTCTATTGCCGCGAATTGCTGAATCACCTGTTGAAGACCAACAAGCAAGATCGCGGAGGTCCCCCTTTCGTCATCGTTAGCGAGGATTTGGAAGCTGCCTATAAGAATCAGACGCTTAGCGAAGAGATAAACAAGCGCTTCCGGCTGAGCCTGGATCTCGACGACAGGTACAAGCTGATTACGCTGGTAATAACGAATGCTGCGATAGAGCAGACCGGATTCGGTGCCGTCGCTCCTCCCATGAAGCCGGATGAGGTTGGACGGCTTTGTTTAGGATGGGCGCCAAAGCTTTTTGAGAATCGGACGCCCGGAGCGTTTCTCGCGCTTCTTGAAGAGCTCGTCGGGCTCGGCGTACTGTCACAGCAGGGTAGGGAAGGTTTCGTGCTGAGATCGCCCAACCTGGTCACAATGCTTGGTTCCAAGGATTCGATCAGCGAAGAATTGTTGCAGTTTGAGAGTCGAGAGCCGCTTAGCCGCGATCGGAGTACGCAGCGGCGCATGCTCGATGCTACCCGCGGAGTGCCGTCGCCTCTGACACCGGCCCAGGAGTACCGCCTTATGGAGGCGGACTCTTCTCGTATCTCGATTGTTCTTGCGAGTTCGGCAACCGGACTAGACAATATGGAGCGAGCACTCCGGTCGATCCGGCCCGATAACTCGGTCGAAGTCATGCGTGTGCGAAACGTCGACGAGTTGCTGCGGAAGGCCGCAGGCCGGGGGCGTTCTTCACTCGCCGAAACTCGCGTCGCTCTCGTTCCGAACACACTTGCTTGGGACATGTCGTGGGTTCGGCGCGCAAACGCTTCTGCTGACGAACTTCGCGAACGAAACGTGAGGATTGTCTTTGTCGGTGCCGCGTCTCAGGCGCGGATTTTGGCCGAGCAACCCAACCTGAGCGACGAAGTCGGTCTCGAATCGGTGGAGCTTTGGTCCGAGAGCACGTTCCGCTCATATCTTTTGGAACGAGAGCGGCGCGATTGCGATATTCCAGGGCTTCGCACTCAGGTGCTTGAGGCGGCCGGCTATTCCGGCGAGGGAGTGTACCGCCTGGTGAACTCGCTCCAGGAGCGGGGCGAAAATGTCGATATCGCGGCAGCTGATGTTAAGAAGGAGCTCGGTCGCCGGCCGGGACTCCTAAGCAACTTTGGCGTCTCGCCAGATCTAGAGCCGATTTTCGTTTCAATAGCGGGGTGGTCGCCGATCAACGAAGGCGATCTAAAAGTAATTGTTGACGAAGATTTCGCGGGACAAGCACCCATGTCCCTCGATGGCTTAGTTCGTTACGGCGTTTGGATGGGATCGCTCTTCCAAGTAGGGTCGAAAATTTTCGTCAATCCGCTCGTTAGGGACCATCTGAGCTACCATGCAGACTGAGCTGGGGCGAATATGGTGGGCCCTTCCAGGCCCACATAGTTTCATTTCAGACGTGGTGGATGCTCTTGAAGAGGGGCGATCCATCATTTTGGCGTTGCCCTCTACGGCCCCAACGGGCTTGCACGGGCATCTAATTGCAAATGTCGATCTGCGCGGGACCTTAGAGTGGAAGACGGTAGATCTTTCTGGCGCGGGTAGAGTAGCGCAGATATTGGCCAACGAACTCATCCCGTTGGCGCGACGGCCACCCAGGGCATTCGCCAATGACATTGTCGTTGATCCCGGACTTCAAGCTACAGTCGTCCAATTGACCGGCATTGAACAGGGGGGAAGGTTCAAGGAGTTTGTAGCATTCCTCGCGGAGTTTCTTAGTTGTATTCGCAAGTCATCTCGGTCGAAGCGTGCGACGCCACGGTTGCTGTTCGATTTGCCCCGGGCTCTCTTGCGAAACCCCCAGATCGGATCGGACCTTGACACGATCCGTCTCTTCGAATGGGCCGGCCGGGTGCGGCCGTCTGATATGCAGCTCTACGTTTCTACTCGAATGCAAGGGCGGAGTGGCCTAGGGCCAACTAACCTATTCGAACGAATTGTTGTCGAGTTTGCTGGCTGGGATTCAAATTTAGCTGACGAACTATCCAAATGGCCCTCCGCCGATTTGCTGCATCCTCTCCCCGGATTGCAAGAGCTCGCCTGGAGCAGGGATATGCGAGGGCTTTCTTGGCAGGCGGGTACCCAAGACATGTTTGGGGCACGTAGTCTCTCTCACATTCTTCATCATGTCGCGACTGACGATCATGACGAGGTTACTAAGCGTCTTTGGCGTGCCCACGTCTCGGAGGTGTTTCCCTGGCTTGAGGAAATACGGGTGCATCTCATAGACTGCTTTCGTAGCGCCATTAGACTGCCTCACGAACTCGAGAGTGGCGAAGTCATACGGAATGCAAATCTTCTCGAAATCGGGCAACTCTATTGGAATTTGCGATACGCAGCTCAACTTCCGGAAGAGCAATTGGATCTAGTGAAGCTATGCAGATTTGCGCGTAACGATTTGGCTCATCGCCGGCCGGTCGAGACGCCGCGACTACATTCGCTGGAGCGTGAGTGGAGAGCTGCTCTTGCTCGCTCGACTCCGGTGTGAGACAGCTCAGACCTACGGGATCGTTCGGTCTGAAACTTGAAACCACGACCTTTGTGCAGGAAGAGCGGGACCTTCACGTGTTTCTTTGGCGCGGTTCGCAGACGACGGCAGTGTTCGGCGCCTCCGCCGCAATGGCCGGCCTTCCGGGCCAGGTACACGACTTAGGACTGACGCTTACCCAGACCAATGCGACCGAGGCTCGGCCCAAATTGAAAGCTCTCGCGACCGAAGGAGAGGTCGATCAGGTACGACTATCAGGCTTTGTGAAGGACGTTGCAGCCGGCAAGTTCAAGGATCAGGTTCCCGGGCCGCTCGCGCGGTCCTTATGGGTTCGGCGGAACACTGCCGAAATCAACACAATAGACGAAATCGCACGCAGCCTTTAGGTCAACGGGTTCGCGCGAGGACCGAGGTTAAGGCATGCAGCGAATGGGCGATACGCTCCAACTCAGCGCAAGCGATCTGGTCGGCCATCTGAATTGCCACTACCTGACCGAGCTTGATCTCAAGGTCGCCTATGGAGAGCTCGCGAAGCCAAAGATCTGGGATCCTGTCCTCGAAACGCTTGCGGAACGCGGCGCGCTGCATGAGCAAGGCTTCATCGAACATCTGAAGGCGGCCGGAGCCGCAGTAACAGTGATCGATGGTGTTGGCATTGACGTATCGGCTGTCGCAGCAACTACGGAAGCCATGCAGCGTGGCGACGCGGTCATCGTCCAGGGCGCGCTCCAATCCGGCCAATGGAGTGGGCGCGCCGACGTTCTGCGCCGCGTCGAAACTCCGAGCCGTTTAGGCGCATGGTCCTATGAGGTCACCGATACCAAGCTCGCGCGGGAAACGAAGGGCAATACTGTCCTCCAAATCTCACTCTACTCCGACTTGGTATCGTCCCTGCAAGGCAGCGCACCCGCATCGGCCTTTGTGGTGACGCCGGGAACGCAATATCAGCCAGAACCATACCGGATATCCGATTAAGCGGCCTACTACCGGCATGTAAGGGGCAGTCTCGAGCGCGCGATCGCGTCACCCACCGAGGGCGCCTACCCCGAGCCGATCGAGCATTGCGACATCTGCCGATGGCGAAACCACTGCGACGGGCGCCGCAGGGCCGATGATCACTTGTCGCTTGTCGCCGGCATCAGCAAGTCGCAGGCTGGAGAGCTCGATAGGCGTGGCGTTCACACCATGGCCGCGCTTGCCGTGGTTCCTCTGCCATTGCCGTGGCGGCCCGATCGCGGCGCGGTGCAAAGCTTCGAAGAAATACGGGAACAGGCACGGATTCAGGTCGATGGTCGGGCACAAGGAGCAGTTATTTACGAGGCCCTGCCGCAGATTGCCGGATTTGGATTGTCGCGACTGCGGGAGCCCTCAGCAGGCGACATCTTCTTTGATTTCGAGGGTGATCCCCTCGTCGGCGAGGGTGGCCTGGAATTCCTGTTTGGGTACCTCTACGCGGATGACCATGGTGCGTTGTGCTACACTGGCGATTGGGCGTCCACGCGCCAAGAGGAGAGAGCGGCATTCGAGCGCTTCATGAACTTTGTGACTGAGCGGCTCAAAACTCATCCTGGCCTTCATATCTATCACTTCGCCCCCTACGAGCCGGCCGCTATGAAGCGTTTGATGGGCCGTTACGCAACACGCGAGAACGACGTCGACAATCTCCTGCGTGCCGAGCGCTTCGTCGATCTTTATGCGATTGTGAGGCATGCGATTCGCGCGAGCGTGGAGAGCTATTCGATCAAGAAGCTTGAGCCTCTGTATGGGTTCGACCGCGCGGTACCCCTTGAAGACGTGCGTGTTGTAATGGCACGAACGCAAGCCCGGCTTGAACTCGCCGATGCCGGCAACATTTCCGAGCCCGACAAAGCCGCGATTTGCGGATACAACCGCGACGATTGCGCTTCAACGCAGGGCTTGCGCGACTGGTTGGAGACCCTGCGCGCCGAACTCATCCAGAGCGGCTCGTCGATCGATCGGCCAGCGATCCCAGAGGCGGAAATCAGCCCGGAACTCGACGCGTGGCAAAGGAAAGTCGCTACCCTTGCTGCACGACTGACCCACGGGGTGCCTGATGACGCTGGCGAGCGCAGCCCTGAGCAGCAGGCGCGCTGGCTACTTGCTTCAATGCTGGATTACCACGGCCGGGAAGGCAAAGCGGTCTGGTGGGAGTATTTCCGGCTGCGAGACTTGTCGGCCGAAGATCTCTTATACGAGCGCGACGGGTTATCGGGCCTCGAATTTGTCAAGCACGTTGGCGGTACCGTCAAGAGGCCAGTGCATCGCTACAGGTTCGCCTTGCAGGATACTGATATTCGTCCGGGCGATGCGCTTCACAGCATGGGCGGGCAGAAATTCGGGGACGTCGAGGATATTGCGCTGGACCAGCGCATGATCGACATCAAGAAGCACGGCGACGCGGTTGACCTGCATCCGGAGGCCATCTTCGCGCACAGCTTTGTCGGAACTAAGGTGCTTGCCGAATCGCTAATGCGCATCGGCGAATACGTCGCTGATCATGGGGTGGCGGGCGAAGGTGATTATCGCGCGGCTCGGGATCTGTTGATCGCCGTCGCGCCACGGCTTCGCGGCCAAGCGTTCGAGCAAACGGGTGAGTCCCCGAAGGATACCGCGCTCCGCGTCGCGCTTCATCTCGACGAAAGCGTCTTTCCTGTCCAGGGCCCGCCGGGCGCCGGTAAGACTCACACGGGCGCGCGCATGATCTGCGCGCTAGCAAAGGAAGGTCAGACGATAGGCGTAACGGCAAACAGCCATACCGTCATAGGTAAACTGCTCGACGAAGCCGTCGGCGCCGCTGGCAAGGATGGCCATGTTGTTCGATGCATGCAGAAAATCACGGACAAGGAACCAGACCGGCCGGGTGTGAGGATCACCACAAGCAATCCGGAGTTCCTGAGCGCGCTGCAAGGCGATTTCCAGCTTGGCGGCGCCACCGCTTGGTTCTGGGCGCGACCCGACGCAAAAGGTGCTGTCGACGTCTTGTTCATCGATGAAGTTCCGCAAATGTCACTCGCCAATGTGCTTGCCGTCTCGCAATCTGCCAACAGCTTGGCCTTGCTCGGCGATCCTCGTCAACTTGAGCAACCAATCCAGGGCAGCCATCCCGACGGTGTCGCCGTTTCAGCGCTCGATCACCTGCTTGGCACCCATGCGACAGTTCCACCGGACCGTGGTCTTTTCCTGCCCGAGACGTGGCGGCTGCATCCGTCGATTTGCGCGTTCAATTCGGAACTGTTCTACGAGGGGAGGTTGCATTCCTTGCCCGAGTTGGAGAAACAGGAGATCCGGTCAAAAGGCCGGCTCAAAGGAGCAGGCCTGCGCTACGCGCCTGTCGAGCACGCCGGGAATCAAAGTTCATCACTTGAGGAAGTCGAACGCGTCTGCGCGCTCGTCGATGAAATCTTGAACTCGGAGACCAGCTGGGTTGACAGGAACGGAGTCGAAGCGCCAATCACTCTCAAGCACATTTTGATTATCGCTCCCTACAATGCTCAGGTGTTCGCCCTGCAGGAGCGGCTTCCTAGCGCCTTTGCCGGTACGGTCGACAAGTTTCAGGGACAGGAAGCTCCGATCGTCATATACTCGATGACGACCTCAAGTCATGCCGATGCGCCGCGCGGCATGGAATTCTTGTACAGTGCCAACCGACTGAACGTGGCTGTATCCCGCGCAAAGTGCATGTGCATCGTTGTGGCCTCGCCAACATCGTTCGAGGCGGAATGCCGGACTCCTCGTCAAATGCAGCTCGCGAACGCCTTTTGCCGGTACCTTGAGATGGCGAGCTCGATCTGAAATTGATGCCGTGTTTAAACTCTCGAGCCGCTGGATGCGCCGGCCGTACCGAAACGCATCATTCAGTCCTTGCGCTTAACATTCCCATACTCCGTTCTTTGCATCTGCAAAGGGATCGCCTTTGGGACCTTTCATAAATCATCAAAGGATTTGAGATCCTCCTCCGACGGTATCCTGGTTCGGTTCCGCCATGGCCCGAAGTTGATCTGTGATATCTCGACGGCTGATCTGGCTCAGAATCACGCGGCCCTGTTCAAGCTGATAATCGAGCGATCCGGATCGCAGCGACCGCATAAGTCGATTGCCTGATGCGTCGAGGACCATTGACGCGGGAGCTCGATCAGCTCGCTGCGTGCTTCGATGCCCTGATTATGCCGACTGTCCCGATCATCGCTCCGTCGATTGCGGCTTGCATGCGGGATGAAGGCCGCGTCCGTGTGCAGATCATCAGAAAAACGTCGCCGTCCAACTATTTCGATCGACCGACGATAAACATCCCGATACATGAGCCGGGCAACGCACCGGTCGGCTTGATGTTGATCGGCGGGCGCGATGAGGACTGGAATCTGCTGACCATAGCTCGTGCTTTCGAAACTGAGAGAAAGAGGTGAACATCGGGCGCGAATTAGGATCATCGTGCCGACTGAAATTCAGCTCGTACGGAGCAGCGAAGGGTCGAGCGCAGGGAGCCTCATCGGGTCAAACGGCGCCTGGTCGACGCTTTGTGCTGCGCCGTCAGCGATCAATTCGGCAATGGCTTCGCCTGTCGCTGGTGAGTTGAGGATGCCCCAGACATTGTGTCCGGTAGCGACATAGATCCCCTCGCTGCGTGGAACTTTGCCTATCAGCGGCAAGCCGTCATGTGTGACCGGTCGGAAGCAGGCTTGCCGCGCTAGGATCCTTTCTGGGCGGAAGACCGGCGACAATCGTTCGGCGATGGCCTGCAGGCGACCGATGGCCTCTGGATCCGGCCTTACCGTGACGGGGTCGATCGGCAGCGGGACCACGTCGGATAGAGCCGTAATATGGGTGCTGCCGTCTGCGCGCGGAAACACCTCCACACTGACCATGTCACCGGTCTCATCGTGATGGTCTAGAAATAGTGCGTGTGGGGGAACGTCTGCGCCGGTGTCGTAGACAAGGCTCGGACTACGCTGCCCGAAAACGGCCGGCAAGCTCATCCATTCCGCCGCCAGCAATGACCACGGTCCCATGGCGACGACCACGGCGTCGGCCTCAATGACGTCGCCCTCAACTTCAACGCTCCGCACGGTCGTGGCGTGGGTATGTCTCACCACGCCAGTAGCGCGCCCGCGGCGCAATTCGGCGCCGCGCGCTTGGGCGGCGCGCATCATAGCGGAGGTGAACTTGCCGGGATGAACAATTGCCGTCGTCTCAGTGGTGCTTAACCGCGACGCAATGACAACGCCGTCGGAGAGCCAATCGAGCTCCGAAGGTTTCTGGCGGCGCAGGTCGCGCTCGGAAGCGACGAAGCCACTGTAAGCGGTCATGGGACGATAGCCCCAATCGTCGGCGATCTCCTGCGGCAAAGCAGCGTGCAACTGGAAACTGCGTCGGGCCAGCGCATCTAGCGGCGTGCCGGCACACCAGTCGAGTGCCAGAAATCCGCCGGCCTTTCCAGATGCTGCGGCGGCAACCTCAGTGCTCTCAACCACGATCACCTGGGCGCCGCGTCGGCTGAGGAAGTAGGCTGTGCAGGCGCCCACTACGCCGCCGCCGCAAATCACAACCCGCATGGTCTCTCCGCTTGCAAGCCATCAAACACCGAGAAGTCCAGCGATGCTAACGCGTCGGCTGTCCCTTTGTCTCCTTGAGTTTATCGACGCACCTTTAGAGACAGGCGTGTCCGCTGTCGGAACGACCACGCTTGCGCACGTGGGCGCTGATGAAAGGGCCGGCACAACCCGGGCCTCTGGCGCGCAGTTCCAACGGTTTGGAACCAAGATTCAACGAAAGGAGTGGCTGTATCTTGAGACTAATCACGCCGGTTGACCGATGTCATCGCGTAGACTGGCTGGATGCTTACCGCGTTGGCCTATTCCGGTTCAAATTCCGAAATCCAATTGTGGCTCAGTGTCATTCTCGCCTTGCAGGGAAGACAGCGACACTCCCAGAAGGCGCACCGCTTTTGAAAGGGGCATGGCGTCTTCCAGCAGGCCGATCGCCAGACGCGCGAGATCGTCGCGGTTGGCGACAACCGCAGACACGGATCGGCTGCGCGTGATGATCTCGAAGTCGGCGAACTTCACTTTGAGCGTCACCGTTCGCCCCCGGGTGCCCGTCGACTCGCAGTGCCGCCAGACTTTGTCGATCAACGGCTGGAGCTCGGCGAGCATTGCGTCGAATTCCGTGAGATCGGTGAAGAATGTGTTCTCGGCGCCGACCGATTTGCGGATACGATTGGCGCGTACAGGGCGGTCGTCGATGCCGCGCGAAATCCAGTAGTAATAGGTACCGGACTTGCCGAAGTTCTCCTGCAGGAACGCGAGGGATTGTTTGCGAATGTCGAGGCCGGTCCAAATCCCGAGGGCATTGAATTTGGCAGCGGTCGCCGGCCCGATGCCGTGAAACTTCCCGACCGGCAGCGTCTCGACGAAAGTCGGTCCCATCTCCGGCGAGATGACATACTGCCCGTTGGGTTTGCGGTGATCGGAGGCGAGCTTCGCCAAGAACTTGTTATAGGAAATGCCCGCCGAGGCATTCAGGCCTGTTTCAGCGTTGATCTTCGCTCGGATCCGCAGCGCGATGTCTCTAGCCAGCAGGATGCCCTGCAGGTTTTCGGTGACGTCGAGGTAGGCCTCGTCGAGCGAAAGCGGCTCGATAATTGGCGTGTGCTCGGCGAAGATCTCGCGAATCTGTCGGCTGATCGCCGTGTAAACTTCGAAGCGTGGCTTGACGAAGATCAGGTCCGGACACTGCCGTTTCGCGGTGACCGACGGCATGGCCGAGCGCACGCCGAACTGGCGGGCTTCGTAACTCGCGGCAGCGACGACGCCGCGCTCGGCCGAACCGCCCACCGCCACCGGCTTGCCGCGCAGTTCCGGATTATCGCGCTGTTCGACCGACGCGTAGAAGGCATCCATGTCGATATGGATGATCTTGCGGTGAGGCGCGGTCGAAACGCTGATTTCCGGATCGGTTGGGACCATGGGTGGATTGTACAGGGGACCGCAAGCCAAGTCGCGACCAGGTCAGCCTCAGTCCGCCGAGGGGCATTCAGGGCAAATGTCGCCGATCGAGTCCAGTACCTCGGCGATTGCGACCGCAGCCGCTTGCGATGAAACGCCGGCCGGCGGATCCGTCCGCGCGATCTGGAATGCGCGGTCGCGGGCATGCGGGTCGGCGCGATCCTGCATCCACCCGTGCTCCTCGCATTCGCGAATGGCACCGGCCTCGCTGAGCACCGAAATCGCCCAGCCGCCTAGCGTCCGGATCGCTGGTTGCCTCTCCTTCGTCATCAGCATTCGAAATCGCTCCTACGGGGCCGAATCCTCGCGCCCCGCCGTCCGTTCCGGGCTGCTAACACAGGTCAGGGATTCCGAATTGCATGGCCTATTGCTTTTCCACGTGTTCCGTTCGCCTATGCAAAATGTCAGGCGCGCCAGCGCGGGATCTTCCTTTTCGCCCGTCGCAACGATCTTCAGCGCCCCGTCCGGCAACGGCCGCTGGAGCGCCTTGGCCTCGTCCCAGGGAGCGCGCAGCCAGACGTCGTACTCTTCGGTCGTGGTCAGGATCACCGGCATCGCCTTCGGATGGACGCGTTCCACCTCGGCATTCGGCTTGCAGGTCAGGAAGGCATAGACGTCGATCGTGACTTCTCCTTCCTTGGTCTTCCGAACGCTGGTCCAGTTCGTCCAGAGGCCGGCGAATGCCAACAGTGGGCGGCTTTCGTCCGGAGCGAACCATACCGGCACCTTCTTGCCATCGATCGTGTCGTACTCGCTGAACGACGTGAAGGGGACCAGGCAACGGTGCTCGGTCCCAGGCCACTGCTTCCAATGCGCGCTGCCCACATTTCGGATGTTGGTGGTGCCACCGTCCGGCTCCATCCGAAGCAATTCCTTGAAATCGACCGGCTTACCCTTGGCCTCGAGCCTCTCGGCTCGCTTCTTGGTGGCATCCAAGAGCGCCTGCTGGGAGGACGGCATGCCCCATCGAGCCATGACGATCTCACGACCGTCGGGCGCGTTACGAACGATCGGCGCTGGGTAATCCGGAAAGATGCCTGGCATGGAAGGCAGGTTGCCAACGCGACTGTTGAGTGCGTTGAACAGGCGGCGGATCGCGTCAACGTTCTTGGTCATCGAATAGAGATTGCACACGTTCAGTCCTCCGGAGGCACATTGCGCGGCCGCTGAGTTAGTTGCAGTAGCGTCGCCGAGGGGCGCCGGCCCGCCTTGGCGCATTTCTGACAGCGCAGCCTGCCGGCGAGATCGTGAACGAAGGTTGTCGGTGGATGGGGCAGGGCAGCGAGATCGACCTGGCTCGACGCCTTGCAGCGCGAGCACTCGATCTGAAGCCAAGGATAGCCGCCGTTTATCGCCTGGTCGACGGTGGGAGAGGGATCGATCGGTTCTCCGTCCGCCCACATCCGCTCGTTCCAGCTCTCAGCCAGGAGCCGATCGGCTTGGCGTATCAGTGCGTCCCCCTTGGCGCGCAGCTGGTCGGACTGCGCGGCCAAAATGCCTGTCATCGCCCGCGCCTTGTCGAGCTCCTTCTTCAAGGCCTTGCGGACTCCGCCGGACAGAGGCGTCGGATGATGCTTGGGGGCCATCCGGAACGACGCCGGGCCCTGATCAGATGGGCGCGAAGGCCGGCCAGCAGCCATCTTCCTCGTGGCGGCCAGTCCAGTTCTGGCAAGTGTTGTCTAGCAGTCGTTGCCCGACCTCCCTCCAGCTGGCTTGCTGCCCATACAGGCGGATGGCATCTGCCTTCTGGATTTCGACAATGCGCGCGCACCTGCGACAGGACACCCCCAGGACATGCTGCGGGATTTCGGAGAGGCGCTGCCCTGGGTTCGGCCGTTCCGAAGATCTGGTGTCGACTTGGGCATCGTTTAGCACGGCATGCCAATATTCCTCCGGCATCTCGTCCTGCGGACCGAGAGGGGGTGTCGCCACCGTCTTTCTGCCGATCGAGGCGGCCAGCTTTTCCATTTGTTTGGGGGTAGGCATCCGCCAACCCGCAGGTCGATCGCTCATGGTCCAACTAGAACATATCAAGAACAAATGTCGAGTCCGACCAACGGCGGATGGGAATGATTTTTCTGGTTGCGAGGGGGCGTATCCAAATTGAGAAGCGCAAAACAGGGACGGAGTGTCGGAACCAGCCCCTTTCGTTCGTCTTGAATCCGAGCCGCCCCGAAAACGGAGTACTGCGTACATGGCCCCCCGCGCCAACTGGAAAGGCTTTCTGCGTCTGTCCCTCGTCACCTGCCCGGTCGCGCTGTATCCGGCCACCTCCGAGTCCGAGAAAATCTCGTTCAACCAACTCAATCGGCAGACCGGTCACCGCATCAAATACATCAAGGTCGACGCGGACACCGGCGATGAAGTGCCGAATGAGGACATCGTCAAGGGCTACCAGCTCGAGAAAGACCAATTCATCGAGGTGACGAAGGAAGAGCTCGAAGAGATCGCGCTGGAGTCCACGCGTACCATTGAGATCGACGAGTTCGTCGAGAAGTCCGAGATCGATCCACGTTACTTGATCCGTCCCTACTATCTGCGTCCGGACGGGAAGATCGGTCACGACGCCTTCGCGGTCATCCGCGAGATGAACAAGGTCGCGATCGGCCGTGTGGTGTTGACCAATCGCGAGCACATCATCGCGCTTGAGCCGCTGGAAAAAGGGTTGGTCGGGACGCTCCTGCGGTATCCCTACGAAGTGCGCTCCGAACAGGAGTATTTCGACGATATCCAGAACGTTAAAATTACGAAGGACATGCTGGATCTCGCCAGGCATATCGTGAACCAGAAGTCGGGACGCTTCGAGCCGGATAAATTTGAGGATCAGTACGAAACGGCTCTGATCGACCTCATCAACCAGAAGCGTGCCGGCAAGCCGATCACGCCAAAGGAGCGGCCGCGCGGCGAAAACGTGGTCGATCTGATGGAGGCGTTGCGACGAAGCGTCGGCGGGGCTGCCGCCGAAACGAAGGCCACGAAGAAGCCGGTGAAAAAGCCGCGCAAGGCGGCAGCCGGACAGAAGGAAATGTTGATGCCGATTGCCGGCAAAAAGCCGAAGGAGACGGCAGCGAAGAAGCCGGCAGCCAGGCCGCAGCGCAAGTCCGCCTGATTGGGATTCCGTGAGATCGGAGAAAAACCACGGCGTGAGCGTTCTCGGCTACCAATACCGGTAAGAGGGGGAACCGGCCTCCAATGTTCGCGCTCACATTCCTGGGGACGTCGGCAAGCGTTCCGTCGGCCGAACGGAATCATCCTGGTCTCCTCGTCGAGGCCGGAAATCACCGCATTCTGGTGGATTGCGGAGAGGGGACGCAGCGCCAGCTGCTGCGCAGCGGCGCGGGCTTTCGAAGGCTCGATCGGCTCTTGTTGACCCACGGCCATTTCGACCACGTGCTTGGCATTCCCGGTCTCTTTTCGACCCTGCGGCTGCGACAGAGCGCTGACGTCATGACGATTCATGCAAGCCCGGCCACGCTCGAAATCGTCGTCAGGATGCTCGCCGGCCTCTGGGGCGAGGGAAGGGCACCCATTCCACTCGAACTTGTTCCACTGACGGCAGGTCAGGTCATTGACGGAGGCGAGTTCACAATTGCTTGCTTCCCGGTCCGCCACCGCGATACCGACAGCTTCGGCTTCTCGTTTGAAAGTAGGGCTCGCCGTCACCTTCGGCCGGACCGCCTCGCCGCCCTTGGTGTGCCCGACGGTCCGGTGCGCAAGGAGCTGGCGGAAGGAAGACCGGCGACACTCGCGGACGGTAGGACAATTGATCCCGAAGGCGTCCTCGGTCCACCAGAGCGGCGCAGGAAGCTCGTTATCGTGGGCGATGCCGAAACCACCGAGGGATTGGCCGAACTGGTTCGTGGCGCGGACGTGCTGGTGATCGAGGCCACGTTTCTGAACCGCGACGCGGCGATTGCGCGCGATTACGGACATCTCACCGCGGGTGAAGCGGCTGCGCTTGCGGCTATGTGCGACGTCAAGCAGCTCGTCCTAACCCACATTTCCGGCCGTTATACCGATGAGGACCTATTGGCGGAGGCGAAGAAGACGTTTCCAAACAGCCGGATTGCCATGGATTTCGATCATATCGTGATCTAAGCGGCCGCTGCGGAGTCCATGCATGGCGAAAAAGCTGAAGACCTACGAAACATCATTGGGCTTTTTCGATTTAGCCATAGCAGCGCCTTCGATGAAGGCGGCTTTGGAAGCCTGGGGTGCGGACAGCAATCTTTTTCATCAGGGTGTCGCGAAGCAAAGTGAGGATCCCGACGTTATCGCAGCGACCATGGCGGCGCCGGGCGTCGTTCTGAAACGCGCCGTCGGGTCCGGCGGGCCCTTCAAGGAGCACGCCGAACTGCCTACCGATCTCGCCGGCGACCGCGGCTCGAAGACTCGCAAGTCGCAGGGCCGCAGCGCACAGAAGCCCCCGAAGGGAGGCAACGATCAGGCGGCCGACCGGAAGGCCGCCCTCGCTTTCGAGAAGGAGCACAATCGTCGCGAGCGCGAACGCGCGAAGGAAGAAGCCGCCCGGGAGAAGGAGCGCGAGCGACGGCAGCATGCCATCGACAAGGCACAAGGTGCCTTGGATGCAGCCCGTCGGAAGCACGAAGAGAAAACAGCAGGCATTCGAGCCGAGCTAGAGGCTCTCGAGGACGAGTCGCGAGCCGAGGAGGCGCGTTGGGAGAAGGAGAGGATGCGACTGGAAGCTGCGTTGCGACGGGCGCGAGGGTAAGCAGCCACCACCTGGAAGCAACCGGTGCGTGGATAACCATGACACCGCGGCCCGTCACTTGCTCGATACGATTGATACCCTGGTGAAGCACGGTGAGCGCCGCAGCCTATTGCTCTCCAACAAAGCGATTAGCGCATCCAGCGCTCTCGGGCGGAGCAAAGCTGTCCCTGGCCCCTAGAGGAACCGGGCGTTCCTCATTGCGTTTTCCGCCCGGAGCGTTGATCCATGGTCAATGCGCTCGTCATTCGCTGCAATACCCAACTGGCAAAAGCCCAGAAGGCGCTTCGCGCGGCGCAATATGTTCGAATGTCCACCGATCTTCAGCGCTATTCGACCCAGAACCAGGCGGCCGCCATCGCGGCATACGCGCAGCAACGAAACCTTACTATCGTTCGGACTTATGTCGACGAAGGGCGCAGCGGAGTGCGGATCAACCGGCGGCCGGCCCTCGCCGAACTCATCAAGGATGTTCAATCAGGAAACACGGACTTTGAGCACGTTCTGGTCTACGACGTCAGCCGATGGGGACGCTTCCAGGATGTCGATGAAAGCGCGCATTATGAGTTTGTCTGCAAGCGAAGCGGCGTCAAGGTCGCCTATTGCGCTGAACAATTCGAAAACGACGGAAGCCTTCTGTCGAGCATCTTAAAGAATATCAAGCGCGTCATGGCGGCTGAGTTCAGCCGGGAGCTTGGCGTCAAGGTGCACGCCGGCCACTGCCGAATAGCGGGCCTTGGCTATCGCGTTGGTGGCTCGCTGACATTCGGGCTCGGCAGGGAGATGGTCGATGAGGAGCAACGCTCGAAAGGTCGGCTCAGGAAGGGCGAGTACAAGGCCCTGAAAACGGACCGTGTGCGGCTTCGGCTCGGTTCTGACGACGAGATCGCGGTCGTCAGATGGATATTCCAGCAGTTCGTCGTAGAGCGAAAGACCGACGTTGAAATCGCACGGCAGCTCAATGGGGCGAATATCCCCAATCACCATGGGCGTCCTTGGTCCTACCTCATGGTCCACTACATTCTCAAGAACGAGAACTATATCGGAAACCTCGTATACAACCGCACGTCGCGGCGCCTTGGACAGAAGCAGGTCAACAACCCTGATCAGCTGTGGATTCGGACCTCATCGGTGGTCGCTCCAGTGGTTGATCAAGACCTCTTCGCGCGCGCCCAGAAAATCATGGCCGAGCGGTATATCTCAATCCCGGAAGACCAGATGCTGCGCAGGCTCCGTCTCACGCTCGGTCGCAAGGGAAAGCTTAGCTCCAGTATCATCAAAAACGCGCCGGGACTTCCCTCTCCCGCATGTTACGTCAAGCATTTCGGCTCGATAAGAAACGCCTACAAGCTCATCGGCTATGAAAGTTCGCGCGACTGTAGGTGGTTTGACGTGCGAGATCACTGGACCGAGGTTTTGTCAAAGCTCACAACACAGGTTGCGAAGGCGCTAAGGACCGACCTCGGGATTCGCTTGAATCCAACCGGCGATGGTACAGGGCTGGCATGGAATGGACGCAGAAAGATCATCTCATTTCAGGTGGTGCGGAAAATGGCGAAGAGGACGCCAAACCACGTTGCGCTATGGAGAGCCCACCTGAGGAAGGAGCGATCCGAGCTGTGTGTTTACTTGCGACTGAACGACTCCAACGAGGTGGTTCAAGACTATGTATTGCTGGCCTCAGCGGACACTACGACGCCTTACCTGACGCTGTCAGATGGCCTTTTAGCTCGCCACCAGGCCGTTCGCGTCGACACCGTAAGCGAACTTATTCGGGACATCAAAGCGAGATTTATATCGGCCAGCCGTGCCGCGCCGACCAGGCCAGGACGAACGAACAAGCGAAAGAAACTAAGCCGGTCCAAAACCAGGAACGTCCGCGCGCGGCGCTAATGGAGCGCAGATAAAGAATTGCGCCCAATACTTTGCCGTAGTTTCTCCTGAAATCGCCATTGAGCTTCGAAATCTCGACGAGCTCGGAATACTGATCGGACATTACATTCTCGTGGAAACATCCCAGGTGCCCCATAGAACACTGATTTGCCTGACCAGTCAATTGAAATTTCTGATTTTCCGAAGTTGCGGAAGCCCGCTGCCGATCGGCTAGATGCTGACGGCATCGAACAAGCTGACGCAAGGAACCTGAGAATCTGCCATCACTAAAGCCGCTCGAGAACTGGCCGAAATCCAGTCCGCGCGACTTGCGATGACCACCGCTACAAAACGCCATGATCAAGCGCCGAACATTGGTATTGATGCTTCTTCTGCTGTCAGGCGGCGCGCGGGCCGATGATTTTGCTGGTCAAGCCAGTGTCGTTGATGGCGACACACTGGAAATTCATGGCGCATTCGGCTCTGGGGTGTCGATGCGCCGGAGAGCAGCCAGCTATGCCGCGGCGAGCATAGTTCGCAATATCGTTGTGGCGGAAAGGCAGCAACCAAACTTGACGCATTCATTGGCCGACGTCTGGTTAGCTGCTCGTCGTCGGCCTTGACCCATATGGTCGGGTAGTTGCGACCTGTGCGGTCGGCGGCATCGATCTCGGCGAATGGCTCGTGCGGAAGGGCTTGGCGCTGGATTGGCCCCAATACTCCAAAGGGCGATATGGTGGCGCTCAGCGCGACGCCGAACACGCCGGCCGCGGAATCTGGAAGGGCAGCTACGTCGAGCCGTGGCTCTATCGCGCCTGCATCCGCGCAAGCGCAAAGCCCTCCGACTGTTCGGACGACGCAAACGCGCATCATTGATGGAACTCCAAAGCGGGCGTCAATCCACAACGAACGAACGTTGGCCTATCCCCACCGTCGCGCAGGTGGCTCTAGCGTGGCTTTGGCGACTCACGCTAACCCATCAATCTCAACCACCTCACTGCACAAAAGGGATGAAATGGTTGCAGCCACCCGTGAACTGCCGGCCTTTGGTTACGCGCTTGAAGTGGACGGCCGACTTAAAGCCGAATTTGCTACCAAGGACGGGGCCAGGGCAGGTGGAGAAGAACTGAAGAAGCGTTTTCCCATGCTTCAGATCAGGATCTATGACGCGCAGACGCATGCGCGCGAGGAAATCTAGATCTCCGACTCAAGTCTAAGCGGATTCTGCTTGTGCGCATCCGCTGGCCGCGGACCGGGCTCTCGTGAACCGAGCCGCTGACGCGTCTCGGCCATCCGGCTTCGATCTCTTGCGCGATACGGTGTCGCTCGCCGGAGGCACTCGCGTTAGGGGCCGCCGGCATTGTATGCCGGCGCCGCTATCACTGCCCCGAACGCGGGTGCCTTGTTAACCGGTCTCGCGACTGCAGTCGCCTCGGTGCCCGCGGTCATTTCATGCCCGCGTCGCTATCACTGCCCCTTCGTCGGCTGCCTCTTTTTGCTGTCTGCGCTTCGCTCCGGCGCTTCGCGGCGAGACTCTGTCGGCTGCGAGCAAAGCCCGCCTCGCGGGGCGTCACTCCATTCGGGCGTCCATCCTTGTCCAAAAGATACCACCCGAGTTCGTGCCGCAACCACCGTCCGACCGCGTCGGTATCCAAACGTAGAGCACTATCATTGGAGCCTTGAAGCCGTCGTAAATCGAGAGCAGTATTAGTAACTTCATCTAGGCCATTCACTTATGTCCCGCTTACCCAAAGCGATACGAGAGAAAATTCTCCGGCGTGAGGGCGCCCTCACTGAAGCCGAAGCCGCTGCTTACGTCGGTGCCAAAACGTTAGCGGAGTTCCGTCGTTTGCGTCGGACCGGACTACTCGGCGACCCAATCCCTGGCACCACGCTATGGGATCAAATTGAGCTCCACCGTTCCATCTCTCAGTGTCGGCCCAACGCCGAGCATCGGCTCCGTATAGAGAGCAGGCCATCGCTACGAGCGAGATCGAAACGCAAGGCGTGACCGGTTTCGCGACGACGGGGAGAACAACGTCAAACCGACGATAAAGACAGCCGTCCGAATGCGCAGTCCGTTTCCCCGTCATCGCCTTTGAGAGTGAGAGTGCGGGCCAGGTCCGCCGCGACGGGTTGAAGATCGGGGGAGAGGCCTCCGGCGCCCGTCGCGGAGAACCGCGATGTCTGGACATAGCGCCCGAGTTCGTGCCGGCAACGACCGAACGAGCCTTTACACCGAAATCACCGACAAGATCATAGCCGAGCTGGAGGCCGGCCGTATTCCGTGGGTTCAGCCATGGGGGACGGCGGCGATCAAGGCGCCGCTCGCGATGCCGCGCAACGCGTCGACGCAGCGCGGATATTCCGGGATTAACGTGCTGATCCTGTGGGGTGCCGTTATCGAGCACGGCTTTTCCGGACAGAGCTGGCTCACCTTCCGCCAGGCACTCGGGCTCGGCGGCCATGTCAGAAAGGGCGAGCGGGGAACGACCGTCGTCTATGCCGATCGCTTCACCCCAGACGACGAACGTCGGCGCGCCGCGGAGGCCGGCGAGGAGCCGGGTGCCATCCCGTTTCTCAAGCGCTTTACCGTCTTTAACACGGATCAATGCGATGGCTTGCCCGAGGATGTCGCTGCTTTGGTGGTGCCGCCGCCACCAGGCCAGATCGAGCCGCGAGCCGAGGCGTTGATCGCGGCGACCGGCGCGGATTTCCGCATCGGCGGTGTGCGCGCCTACTACAACACGACGGGCGATTTCGTGCAGGTGCCACCGCCGGCTGCCTATTTCGAGCCGATCAACTGGCACCGAACCGCCTTCCATGAGCTCGGTCATTGGACCGGCCAGGCATCCCGCCTCAATCGCGACCACTCCGGTTCGTTCGGCTCAAAATCATACGCGCGCGAAGAGCTGGTCGCCGAAATGGCAGGTGCCTTCGTTTGTGCCTCGCTCGGTATCGTGCCGACCGTGCGCCACGCTGACTACATCGGTTCCTGGCTGGAGGTGCTGCGCGAGGATAATCGCGCCGTCGTCCGTGCGGCGAGCGCGGCATCGAAGGCCGCCGATTTCCTGCTCGGCTTTCTGCCGCCCGCGATCGATTCCGTCGTCGGGGGCAGCGAGGAAGCTGCATGACGGATCCGCACGTCGTGCCCGTATCAGTCCTCAATAGGTGCTGCGCGTCAGAGAGTGAGAGGCGCGCCGGCTTGTCTGTGACGGGTTGGAGGCCGAGAGAGAGTCTCGGCCGCCCGTCATGGAGAATTCGACATGGCAAGCGCCGTCCAGAAGATCAAACTCAGTCCATCCCGGGATATTCCCTTCAACAAGCTGGTGTTAAGCCAGTCCAACGTCCGGCGCGTCAAGGCCGGCGTTTCGATCGAGCAACTCGCCGAGAGCATTGCGCAACGCACCCTGTTGCAGGGCCTGAATGTCCGGGCCGTCGTCGATGCAGAAGGCAACGAAACCGGCATGTTCGAGGTCCCAGCGGGCGGCAGGCGCTATCGCGCGCTGGAACTTCTCGTAAAGCAAAAGCGCATGGCCAAGACGCAGCCCGTTCCCTGCCTCGTTCGCGAGGGCGGTATCGCCGAGGATGACTCGCTTGCCGAGAATGATGAGCGGATCGGGCTGCATCCGCTCGATCAATTCCGAGCCTTCCAGACCTTGCGCGAAGGCGGGTTGAGCGAGGAAGACATCGCCGCGCGTCACTTCGTGACGCCCGCCGTCGTGAAGCAACGACTGCGGCTTGCGTCCGTGTCGCCAAAGCTGCACGACGTCTATGCCGAAGACGGCATGACCCTTGAGCAGCTCATGGCCTTCTCTGTTACAGCCGACCAGGTCAGGCAGGAGCAGGTCTGGGAGAACGTCAGCCGCTCTGGCTACGATGAGCCGTATCAAATCCGGCGCATGCTGACGGAAAGCACTGTCCGCGCGTCTGATCGCCGGGCGCAATTTGTGGGCCTCGATGCCTATCAGCAGGCGGGTGGCGGCGTTCCTGCAGCTCTCATTACCGGAATTCGTTCCGATCTACCTGGGCAGATCACCGCGCAGGTGACGGAGAACGTCTATGATACGCCGACCGGCGGCTCGCTGTTGGTGCCCCAAGGGGCACGATTGATCGGAATCTACGACAGCCAGGTCGCGTTTGGACAGTCACGCGTCCTCCTGGTCTGGACACGCCTGATTATGCCCAACGGCCGTTCGATCGTCCTGGAGCGGCAGCCCGGCGCCGATACCACGGGAAATGCCGGGCTTCAGGACGAAGTCGACCATCACTGGGGTGAGCTGTTCAAAGCGGCGCTGCTTTCGACGTTGCTTAATGTCGGGGCCGAACTCGGATCCGGCTCCGACAACGGCAACAGCGCCATAATCCAGGCACTTCGCCGTGGGGCAGGGGATTCCCTGAACCAAACCGGTCAACAGATCGTTCGGCGCAACCTCAACATCCAGCCAACCCTGACAATTCGGCCGGGGTTTCCGGTGCGGGTGATGGTCAATCGCGACCTGGTGCTTGAACCATACAGAGGGTGAAAGAAAATGCCCAAGCTGAAGCTCGGCGCCGATCGCCGGTGACAAACCGGTGAAGCTCACCGTGGAGTTGCCCGCCGCGTCCATCGCGATCTCGTCGCCCATGCCGACGTGCTCGCCCATGAAACCGGGCAATCGATCTCGAAACCGTCAAAACTCGTCGCGCCAATGCTGGTGCGCTTCATGGCAACCGATCGAGGCCTTTGCGAAAGCGCGCCGCAAGGGTCAGCCTGCGCAGGGCAAGCAAAAGATAGCGCTCGCTCAACAGTTGGCGAAGTTCACGATGCGCATGCCATGACGGGTAGGCGCTTCGAGGCCATTGGCTGCGAACCACTGATGCCACTGAAACTGCCTCAAGTCAGAGCTGAATGGCTCACCTACAGCACAACGGCAGGCTTGCGATCTTACTGGGAGTACCGAGTCAGCGGTTCGCGCTGACTGCTTGGTCGTATAAGCCGCTGCACTAGTCGCCGATCGCAAAGCTCAAGTGAGGGTCCCAACGATCAAGTGACGCGGCATGCGCGGAAGCGCTTGACCCATTGGCAGCTGTCTTCGCTATCACATTGAACTGGAGCGCGCCGCATGCGTGTGAGTACGTCGCAACTCTGTGGAGTGCGGAGCGAGGGGATGGAGGAAAAAGTGATCCCGATCTTCAACACTATTGTCGTCCCAGCAAACCTCCGTTCGGTAGCGCACAAAATCCCGTCATACGCGGCGGAACGGTGTGATAACCGTTGAGTTTAGCCACGCATCTCCCGGCGGCAATCGATTGGGTGTTGCGTGCAGAACGGGAGCGATCGATCTTGCTTCTACGATCGCGGAGTAAGAGTGTGAGTGCCTCCGCAGTGGTCGAACTCCGGAGGCTGCAAGTCGTGTCAGAAACGTGCAGGTAATCTTAACTCGAAAGGATGAGTCATGACATATTGGCCAGCCGATACGAGTATAATCGCAGCCTGCGCGGTGCTCGCGATGGTCCAAAATGTAAGCGCCGGAACTACGGCAAATGCAACGTTTGTCGGCTGGAAAGGGGACAAGATTGGGACAGCGACGCTGATGCAAACGCCTAATGGCGTCCTGGTTCGGGCTGACGTGGGTGGCTTGCCGCCGGGTGAGCATGCGTTTCACATCCATGAAGTGGGACGATGCGATCCGTCTACTCAGTTCAAGTCTGCGGGCGATCATTTCGCGCCGCGTGGCAAGAAACACGGGTTTCGAAGTGCAGATGGTCCCCACGCGGGGGATATGCCAAACCAATATGTTGAGTGGGACGGACGCCTCAAGGTCGATGTTATCAATCCTTATGTGACCCTTGATAGCGGCGAAGCGTCGCTGGTCGATGATGACGGGTCAGCACTCGTCATTCACGCGAAGGGTGATGACTATGGCAGTCACCCATCGGGCCAGGCGGGCAATCGGATCGCATGCGCCGTCGTTCAGCGATAGGCGAGTACAGCGGGTTGCTGCGCCGGTAGGGGCGTGCATTCTACGTTCGCAGACGGTTACAGCTACACTCGCGACCGTTCAAGTCGAGCTATCAGGCGGCTGGGCGGCTGGCATGTCCGGAGATGGAGCCTCGGGGGGAGCCTTCGTAGTGCCATTCCGTCGGGGCAGGACCAAGCCGCGAGTGCAATGCCCAACCTCTACTACGTCGGCAGACTCCGGCGACCGCATAGCGGCTCGCGACTCTGACGTGCGGAATGCTGCGCGCGTTCATTACGCTGATGGCAGGAGTTGGATCTCATGGCTGCATAAAGGTAGCGCTGGACTATTCTTCTGGAATCGTTGAGTGTCATTGCGAAAGATGCCGTACACCGGGTCGCCCCACCGATGATAATAGCGATCAGCCGGTCGGGGCAGTTTAGAAGCCTCCAACGCGCTGCCACTGAATGCGGAACATGAACTCGCGCAGCTGCGTACTTAGCGAGAGGCCCCATAACACCCGGCCATCGGTGGGCTGAACCTACTTTAAAAAATCGTCCTCGCCGACTACTTCTACAGCGTAAGAAAAGACATGTTCTGGTATTGCTGGCTCGTCGCCAAACTGCTCAAGGTGCGCGGCTGACTGGTTTGGCTGATGAGGATGCTGCGGCCATCATCGATCCAGCCGTCTGCCGAAGCGAGGCCGCCGCTATCAGGGGAGGCGAACGGGTTATGATTGCGCGAGTTGGCGCATCACGAAACGAAGACCGATGTGAAAGCGCATATCATCCGCCCAGGAACAGGCGCCCGACATCGGGATCGGCAACGAGCTCCGCGCCCTTGCCGGCACGGGCGAGCTGCCCGGATACGAGGACATAGCCGATATCGGCGAACTCCAGCCCTTTCTTGGCGTTCTGCTCGACCATCAGGATGGTCTTGCCGTCGCGGTGCTGGAGCTCGTCCAGAATCTCGAAGACCATCTCGATAAAGCGCGGCTCAAGCCCGATAGACGGTTCGTCGATCAGGAGCAACTCCGGATCCATGACTAGGGCCCGCGAGATCTCGAGCAGCCTACGCTCGCCGCCAGATAGAACACGAGCAGGCATATGGCGCCGCTCGGCCAGTCGGGGATACTTGGCGAATATGCGTTCGGTGGCGGACTTGGCCTCCCTGGGCGTGTTCATGAGATAGCCGCCCATCCATAGATTCTCTTCCACTGTCATGTCGGCGAAGACGGAGTTGTCCTGCAGTACATAGGCAATGCCGGCTCGTCTGAGCTTGTCGCTGGGCTTGAGCCGGGTCACGTCATGCCCGGCAAGGCGCACAGCTCCAGCATAGATGCTGGTGAAGCCAAAGACGGTGTGGAGCACGGTCGACTTGCCGGCACCGTTTGGCCCGATAAGGCACAGAGACTGGGCGCGCCCCACGCGCAGCGAAAAGTCGTGCAGAATCTCCATCGGCCCGTAGCCGGCGCGCAAGCGGTCGATAGTCAGAAGGGGGGTGTCACCGGCGAGCGCGTCGAGCGTCTCTACGGGCGGCGCGTCGGCAGCGAACTGCTCTGCCTCGCGTGCCACGTCGGTGACTGATATCGCCGGGCCGACCGAGCCGCCGTCGCCGGGGAACCCGGCCATATCCGCCGCTTTCCTATGCTCGGTCTTGTTGCTCGATCCCATTCAGTGCGCTCCCAGGTAGGCGTCGATGACGCGCCGGTCGTTTCTGATCTCCTCTGGCCGCCCTTCGGCCAGCAGCTCGCCATGAGCCAGGCAGTAAATGTGTTCGGCAAGGCTCATGATGACGCGCATGTTGTGCTCGATGACGAACAGCGTGACGCCAAACACCGCGTTGGCTTGCTTGAGCCGGTCGATCAGGCCGTCAATCAGTGTCGGGTTGATGCCGGCGGTTGGCTCGTCCAGCATAAGCATCTTCGGCTCGTTCATGAGCGCCATAGCAAATTCGAGGAGCTTCTGCTGGCCGAACGAGAGTGAGCCGGCCCTCAGATGGCGCTTGGCATGAAGCCCGACGAATGCGAGGAGATCCTCCGCCTGGCGACCCCGCGCGGCGCTTCTGATGTGAAACAGGTCGAGGAGGTTACTGCCGCGTTGGGAGGCGGAGATCAGCATGTTCTCAACGCAGGTCATACCGCCATAGATACGCGTCTGCTGGAAGGTACGGATGAGCCCGAGCCGGGCGATGTCGGCGACGCGCAGGCGGGAAATCTCGCGGCCCTGAAAGCGGATCGAGCCCTCGTCGACCGGATGGGCACCGACGATCGATGAGAACAGCGTCGTCTTGCCCGATCCGTTCGGCCCGATGAGGCCGACGATGCGGCCCTCGTGCACCTCAAGGCTGATCGACTCGTTGGCCCGCACGGCGCCGAAGGACTTCGAGACATTCTTGACCTCGAGCATCGCAGTCATCGCAACGTTTCCTTGCGCGCCGGGCCGGCGATCGTGCCGCCTTCCACGCGATGCCCGAACCAGTCCGGAAAGCGCTCGCGCACGAAGCCCATGATGCCTTGCGGGAAGAACACCACGATGACAACGATCACCAGGCCAAGCACGACGCGCTGCCAGCCGAGGAGATAGGTCCAGCTGGCCTCCTTGAGCACCTGGAATACGACGGCACCGATCACCGGCCCCCACAGCGTACCCTTGCCGCCGAGAATGGCCATGAGCACCATCCACACCCCATATGTTGGACCGGCGAAAGCCGTGTCGATGGGGTCGATGAAGCGCTTCAGATTGCCGAGGAGTCCGCCGGCGATGCCGAGGAAGAACGCCGAGATCATCCACGCCGTCACCTTGATCTGCGTGGTCTTGAGCCCCATCGCCTCTGCCTTGTCCTCATTGTCGCGGATGGCGTTGATGGCGAGCCCAAAGCGCGTCATATAGAGCCAGCGCAGGACGAGAAATGTCACGACGGCAAGCGCCAGCGCGAAATAATAATAGAAGCGCGAGAGGTCGCCCACGGCGTCAGGCGCATTGGGCGGTACCATGCCCGAACCGGCGCCGATCCACTCCCAGCCATTGGCGATTTCGCCGGCAGCGATGCCGAGACCCAGTGTGCAGATGGCAAAGTAGTGCCCGCGCATCCCAAGCACGATCGATCCCAGGGCGAGGGCAGTTAGGGTGGCAAGGAGAGCGCCCACCGGCAGGCCGATGGCCAGCCCTTCGAGATATTGCATCATATCGAAGGTGAAGACGGTCGCGCCGCCGCCCCGCGCAGCGTTGTAGGCGGAGACGGGATAAAACAGGCCAACCTGGGCGACCACGCAGGCATACATGCCAACGCCGAGGAACACCACATTGCCGAAGGAGTTGTAACCCATCTGCCCGCCCACCAGGTCCCAAGTCAGCGCGAAAACAATGAACAGCCAAAGCTCTGCCATCTGGGCCTGGTAGGCAGGGAACAGAAAGGGCGCGACAATGCCTATGGCGAGGATAGCCACATAGCCGACGGGTCTGTACGCCGCGACGCTCACTTCAGATACTGCCTCCTTCTCGCCAGCCGCCAATTGCGCCAAACCAGCACCACCACCAGGAGCAGGAACACGAAGGCGAGCTGGTACTGCGTACCGAGCACGAAGCCGGCGATGTTCTCGGCCGCCCCGAGCCCGAGCCCCGCCGCGATGACGCCAGCGAGATTGCCGAGTCCCGCCACCACCACGATCATGAACGAACGAATGGTGTAGGGCAGACCAATATAGGGGTGGATCGTGTAAGCCATGGCGACCAGCGCGCCGCAGGCACCGCACAAAGCGGCATTGAGGCCGTAGGTCGCGGCATAGACCCCGTCGGTGTCGATGCCAAGGACTCGCGCGGCGCGCGCGTTCTGTGCCGTCGCCCGGATTGCCTGACCGAGACGCGAGCGCCTGAGGAAGACGACCAGCGCCACCGCAAGTACCGCCGCAAGCGCGAAGGCGAGGAGTTTGATCTGGGCGAGCGTCACCATGCCGCCCATCAGGAGCGTCGTACCGAGACCGGCGTCGACGACCTGCACATTACCGCCGAACAGGGTGTTCATGAGTTGCTGGAGTACGATCGAGATGCCGAATGTCGCGAGGATGGAGATGAAGATGTCCCGGTCGACGACCCGGAAGATCACCATGTGAAAGAGCGCCCAGCCGATGACGTACATAAGCGCGGCGGCGACCGGCACGGCAAAGAGGGGATGGATGCCGGCGCCTCCCATGACGATCGCCACATAGCCACCCAGCATGACGAACTCGCCTTGGGCGATGTTGATGATGTTCATCACCCCCCACACGAGCGCCATGCCATACGCAGCGAGCGCGAAGAGGGCGCCGACCAGCAGCCCGTTGAGCACAAGATCCAGCGTGATGACCGGGGCCTCAAGAAGGATCGTAATATTGTCCATCATGACTTTAGGGACTGCCGCCGTTGGGGTTGTCGTTCATGCTGTCTGCCTCCTGTTGCGCGCCATGCGAGCACGGTTTGGCCGGCTGTCACCCCGCTTGGAGACCGCGCGTGAGCGTGAGGCCGTGCGCTCCTTGCCGTTGCCTCCTGCGGACCATGCTCGCGTCCAGGAGAGGAGGGAAGATATCCCAGACGAGTGTAGAACCTCTCGGGCAGGCGCCAAGGTGGCCTCACCTTTTAGCGCCCGTCACATGGAGGGCCGAGGGATCACCGCCTTGGTCTCGGCGAACTCGGAGGGCGCGACGACCTTGTACTCGCCGTTGAGGACCTGGTAGAGCGCCATCGGCTTGGCGACGTTCTTGCCAGTGTCGTCGAACTTGATCGGCCCGTAGAACGTCTTCATGTCCGTCGCGGCGAGTGCGTCACGCACCGCCTGCGATTCCAGCGATCCGGCGCGCTCGAATGCGTCCGCATAGACCTGGACCGCAGCAGCCGACTCCGCGGCCTGATAGGGCGGCCCGTAGCCGTAGGTCTTCTCGAACAGTTTGGCGAAATCCGCCGCCGAGCCGAACAGGTCGTCGGAGTACGCCAAGGTTGGAGCCCACTGGGTGGCGCAGAGCGTGTACTCCGCCGCCTCGCCGAACTGGCCTATGACGTCGGCTGCGTCGCAGTGGGTCAGGGCGAGCACCGGCACCTTGACCTTCAATTCACTGATTTGGCGGATCGCCGTAGCCGCTCCCTTGGAGTGTCCGGAGACGATCAGCATGTCCGGCTTGAGCGCCTTTGCCTTGGTCAACGTAGCGGTCATGTCGTTGAGCTCGCGCGGCAGCTGGTCGTCGATAACCACCTTCATGCCGAACTTCTTCATGTCCTCGAGCAGGCCGGCGCGCACATCCTGGCTGAAGGGGTCGTTTTCGAAGGCCAGCGCCACCTTCACCTCACGCACTTCCTTGCCGAGATGCTTCGCATTCTCTGCGACCAGCGCGATGGCGCTGTTGAGATACTGCTCCGATGTCGAAAGCGTGGCGAAGATGTACTTCCAGCCATTGGTGAACAGCGAGCGCGAGGCGCCGTTGGCTTCCACCATGGGCACCTTGTGCTCTTCGGTCACCGGCGCGATCGCCTTGGTCATTCCGGAGGAGTAGGGACCAAGCATGAACTTGACACCGTCCTGCTGTATCAGGCGCTCGGCGAGCTCGGCGCCACGCGCGGGAGTCGACTCGTCGTCATAATATTTGATTTGGAGCTTGTAGCTCTTGTCGCCAACCTTGACGCCGCCAGCCTCGTTGATTTTCTTCACGGCGAGATCGTAGCCGCGCTGGGTGTGTTCACCGTTCGTGGTGTACTTGCCGGTCAGCGACACGGCGGCACCGAGCAGGATCGTATCCTGCGATTGTGCGTATGCAGGAGTGACCGCGAGACTCGCGGCGACCACACCGGCAAGTGTAGCATAATGCAGCATGCTTGAATCCTCCCTGGATGTCTGCCCCTCCTTTTGCTCTTGTGCGAACTATTTCCCTCCAACGTGGGCAGCGTGCCGAGGTTCCTTGCATTGAAACATCAGGCGTGTTTCCACGACGGCGATACGGGGTCCTCCGCAAATATTCTTCATGCTCCGCGTACCAACGCTTTTCGCCAATTTCGGAGAGCCCACCACCTGACTCCTCTGCCTCTCATCGAGCCGGACGTATCATATCAAGCGATCAGGAATCCCGAGGTTCACGGCATTGTACGGCTGCGTACTGGGTCACCTCGGTGTCTAGGCGGGCCGATGCAGCGTATCGGCGGGTCGGGCTTGCCTGTGCGGAGTCAGCGCTCAGCGGGCAATGCGCCAAATCCATGCCTGCCGCCGCACCCGAAGCGGCCGCAGCACGTGTTCTACTCGATGCGGGTCTGTTCGTTGGTAAAACGGGCTTAGCGGCGCCGGTGTTCGGAAAGTTGGTGCAGAAATGTACAAATCGGTGCTCACCCTGGATCGCGAATGGCACTTTGCAGTTGGCCTCCTATGACATAGGAGGTGACGATGAGCTTGCACATCCCCGAACAGATCAAGCCAGCTCTCTGGGGTGCAGCAGCGGGGGCGGTTCTCATTGCGATCGTCGCATTCAGCGCGGGCTGGGTGGTCACAACCGGGACCGCCCAACAAACCGCGGACCGCAAGGCGGAAAGGGCAGTCATTTCTGCGCTGACGCCGATATGCGTCGCCCAATTCAAGAGCGCGTCGCAAACTGAACAGACGACACATATCGCCGCATTGCAGAAGGAAGGCTCCTGGGAACGTGGCGACTATGTCGAGAAGAACGGCTGGGCAACAATGCCTGGCGGCATAAAGCCGAATGCTGAAGTTGCCGAGGCGTGCGCGTCGGAGCTCCTCAAGCTTACGAAAACATCGTGAAGCTGGCCACCGTCGGCGTGCCGCATGTGCGACGGTAGTGCCGTTTGCTGCCTGGGATCGGCGATTCGATCGGGTGTTCTCCGGCGCAGCGCGACTTCATTACAAAAGAAGGATTTAAAATAAGAAGAATTACAAAAAGAAGACGGTTGATTCGGCGAGGATGCGATAGGTGGCTATTCAAGATGCTGCGGCTGGAAACAGCCGTCGCCAAGCCTGCGCACCGTCCGCGAAGTAGCTCGCAGCGCAAGAATTTTCACACCGCGATACTGATCGCCTCCACACACCCACGACGGTGTCAAATGTCCCACTGGCGCGCGGCGCGCTTTCATCCGAAGGACCTCCATGGCAAGGCGCAAATCGCGCATGCCTGTCGAGTGCAATTCTCACGTCTTTGATCTTATCTCACCCGCCAGGATAGTCGGGATGCATGCGCACTATCGCATCGGATGTGCTCATCGGCGCCTCGGAGGTGACCAGCAAACAGCGAACCAACCTCTGCAGAATTCAATGCAGTTTGGGTGGTACGTCTTTATCATTGCTCCGAGTCTCTGGCGGAGACTCTGCCGTTTTGGGGCGGGCCACTGGATTGTCCGCCAGCGTGCGCAGGTAGTCGATAACGTCCGCCCGCTCTCTCGCGCGCGAAATGCCGGCGAATGTCATCGATGTGCCGGGGACATAGCCACGTGGATCGGCCAGAAATTTGTCGAGTTCATCAAACGTCCATGCTCCTCCCTTGTCCTTCATCGCGGTCGAGTAGTTGAAACCCTCCTGCGAAGCGCGCGGCCGACCGACGATGCCCCAGAGATTGGGACCGACGCGGTTCGGACCGCCCTTGTCGAATGTGTGGCAGGCAGCACATTTCTTTGCTGCACTCTTGCCTTGTTCGACACTTGCTTTGGCCAGACGTTGTTCGATTGGCTCCGGCTCAGCAGGCTCTTCGACGTTAGCTTTGGCCGTCGGTTCTTGGACCGCAATCTCGTAGCCGGGCTTTTCTGGCTTCTCGGGCGCAAAGATCGCGTCTGTGGCGATATTTACCGCAAGCAGAATGGTGCAAGTACCCAGGATCGCACCGAGAATCTTGTTAAGTTCAAAGCTGTTCATCGGGCACCTCCACGCAAGTGCCTATCCCCGGTCACGAACTCACAGATGGCTCTGGCAGTTCACTAGACCGTCATCCGTCCGTATGACCCAAGGGCACAACGTCAACCATGCGGACCACCCAGAAGTTCGCGTCAATGTATGGCGGCGTACGAAGGTTTTGGCATTGGCCATCTTCCTCGGCCACGGTCCCAATGAGAGTGTGAATGTCACTTCTGAAACGTGCGTCCCGGACAACGCGATTGGTCTATGCCCGAGATTGAAGTCGTCTTCGATGTGTGGATGGGGGGTTGGTATGCCATCGCACCACGTTAGTGATTGTCGAGGCTTGCCCGCCGCCGCTGGATCACCATTTTCGAATAGTGAACAGCTTCAGTGCCCAGTGCGGACATCGATGGCGCATCCGCTGATCAACCTGGGATGAGCGGATGCTCTCGCCATCGCTGGATGCACACTTCCTGCCATCGATTCGATAGTGGTGTTCGGAGAAGCAGCTGCGAGCTCTCCAGCGTACCGGGGGCCGCTCGATGGATTGCGCAGAACAAAAGCGCCTGGCGCCAGGCGCCGGTGATGTCAACCCAGAGCCGGGCGAACAGCCTTGCGAGCTGACAGGTTCGAATCCGCGCTGTCGCTGCTGGTGCACGCCGCTGAAATGGCGCTTTGTACATCAGCGCACCAACTTATCGTACATGAGATCGAGGAAGGCAGAACCGCTTCAATGCACGCGCGTTCGGACCTAAGAACAGCGGCCTCAGTGAGATAGCACGCCAGTTTGCTTCCATCGAAGGCTGTGGCCACGAGAACACTGCGCCCCACGTGTGGCGTCAAATGGCACCGTCAAGCTTTGCAGGCTCACCTTCCTCACCGCGTTCAGAAGTTAGGTGACGGTGCCGCTGGCCGCCGAAGATCCGATGTTGGAGGAAGCAAATGCCCACGAACACGCCCGGGGGGCCGTGGGGCACTCGGCCCCCGTCATGGGACCCGCGTGAGCGGGATCTCGCGGAGCGGATCCGACGCGCGCGGGACAAGCTGAACACTTGGTTTCCCGGTGGCGGCTACGGGGGAAGGGGCATTGTCATGTTGGCTCTCGTGGCCGTCATGCTGTGGGGTTTCTCCGGTTTCTTTCGCGTCCAACCCGACGAGCATGGCGTCGTCCTCCGGTTCGGAAAGATTCAACGCGAAGTTCAGCCTGGACTGAACTATCACTTGCCATATCCGATTGAGCAGGCGCTGACGCCCAAGGTTATGCGCATCAATCGGATCGATGTGGGCATGCGGCTTGGAGGCGACAAGCGCCGCGTCGCCGTGGAGCAGAATGTTCCGGAGGAGGGGATGATGCTCACCGGCGACGAGAATATCGTTGACGTGGATTTTTCCGTCTTCTGGCGCGTCAGTCCGAAGCCGGGTGGCACGACGGATTACCTGTTCAACGTTCGCAATCCGGAAGGCACTGTCAAAGTGGTGGCCGAAAGCGCGATGCGGGAGGTGATTGGCCGCTCGATGTTGCAACCGATCCTGACAGAAGGACGGCAAACTGCGGAGACCGAGGTGCACGAGCTGATGCAGGCGACTCTGGACCACTACGGCGCTGGCATCCTGGTGACCCAAGTCCAGTTGCTGAGAGTCGATCCGCCGCAGCAGGTCATCGATGCCTTCCGCGATGTCCAGGCCGCGCGCGCCGATGCAGAGCGGGCAGAAAACCAGGCGCAGACCTTCGCCAACCGTGTCATTCCCGAGGCGCGCGGCAAGGCCGCACAGATCGTGCAGGCCGCCGAGGCCTATCGGGAGCAGATGGTGGTTGAGGCGAGGGGGCAAGCCGCGCGCTTCACGAAGGTGCTTGACGAGTACGCAAAGGCTCCAGAGGTCACCCGGCGCCGGTTGCATATCGAGACGATGGAGCATCTGTTCCAAGACACCGACAAGATCATTGTCGATGCCGACGCGAGCGGCTCGGGCGTGGTTCCGTATCTGCCGCTCAACGAGCTCAAGCGCCAGCCGCGGCCGTCCGACGCAGAGAAGGGTAAGGCGAAAGGAGATGTGCCATGAGAGTCGCGTTTATTGGTGCCAGCGCCGTTGCGGCTGTTGCCGGCATCGTCCTTTTGGCCGGCGCGTTGTTCAGCGTGCATCCAACCCAACAGGCGCTCGTGATACGGTTCGGTGAGCCGGTGCGCGTGGTAACGGAGTCGGGGCTCAAGGTGAAGTGGCCGCTGATCGATCGCGTCGTTTACATCGAAAAGCGGATTCTCGATCTCGAAGCACCAGTCCAGGAGGTGATCGCGTCCGATCAGAAGCGCCTGATCGTCGACGCCTTCGCGCGCTACCGCATTCATGATCCCCTGAGATTCTATCAAGCCGTCGGTTCGATCGAAGGGGCGAATTCACGTCTGTCGACGTTGATGGTTTCATCGCTGCGCCGCGTACTCGGCGAGGCGAGCTTCATCAGCGCCGTGCGCGACGAGCGTCCTCAGCTGATGGGCCGGATGCGCGAGCAGGTCAATCGCGCGGCGGCGGACATGGGCATCGCGGTTGTGGACCTGCGCATCCGGCGGGTTGACCTGCCGGAACAGAACAGCCAGGCCGTCTATAAGCGTATGCAGACCGAGCGGCAGCGCGAGGCAGCAGGCATCCGTGCGCTCGGCGACCAGCATGCCCAAGAAATTCGCGCGCGTGCCGAGCGGAAGGCAACCATTATCGTCGCGGAGGCGAATTCCAGATCCGAGAAGATTCGCGGTGAGGGGGATGCTGCACGCAACGCCATCTTCGCTTCGGCCTACGGTCGCGATCCAGACTTTTTTGCGTTTTACCGCAGCATGCAGGCATACAAGCGGGGACTTGCTTCCGACGACACGCGCATGCTGCTGACGCCGAACTCGGAGTTCTTCCAGTATTTTGACAGCTCGTCAGGCACGACCCAGGCTGCGAACTGATCGGGAAACGTCAGCAGCCCCGCATTGCGTGAGAAGCCCGCGTATAAGGCCGTGATGATTATCGCAGTTCGACTGCTAAACTAACAGCGTCCTGGTCCAGGTCCTAGCGTGAGGTTTCCAAAATGCGCTCGATCTTAGGAAAGTTTTGGCGGATAGGTATCATTGGAAATCTGCTGACTGGCTTGTTTGTTCTGCTGCCCTTTGTGCTTACCGTGCTAATCATCGGTTGGATCATTAGCACCGTTGGAGCGATTATCGGTCCGGGTACTTGGATCGGCGATCTGCTGACGAGTGGCGGCGCGGCAATCGTCGGGCAGAAACAAGGGCTGATAGCCTTTCTCATCGGTGCTTGCATCGCCCTTGCAAGCCTTTGGCTCCTTGGTGTTATCGTGCGAATCGAGGCACGGCGCGCGCTCGATCGGACCCTAGATGACGTGCTGGCAGCGGTGCCCTTATTTCGATCCGTCTATCGTCCCGTTTCCCAAGTCGTTCGTCTTTTTGTCGGCAGCAAAGCAGACTTGACCGGCCTGCCGGTTGTGATGTGCCGCCTCGGAGGAGATCAAGGAGCGGACGTTCCAGCCTTGCTCGCGGCTGACGAGATTTTCGATGTTGGCGGCGACCGACGGTTGTTGGTCTATCTGCCAACTTCGCCGCTTCCCGCCTGGGGTGGCCTGGTTTTGGTACCGGAAACCGCAGTGATACGCGTTCCCAGCATGGACGCGGACGCGCTGATAAAACTCTACTTTTCCTTCGGCGTGCTCGGCCGTGAGGTTATCCCGACAGTCGCGCGCTCCCGATGAATGGAAGACAGACGGGATTTTGGTTCGGTGCCAGGCAGTGCCGATGCGCTCGGTTACGGATCAACACGATGCGGATGCGGCAAAGTGGAGCGCTTGCGCTGAAGGCTCCAGCGCCCAACCAACAGCTGGCAGTCGCTACGCAATCATCGAGCGGCAACGTAGTAGCGGATGTCCCCGATCGCTGGCGACAAGGTTGTCGCATGCGCAGCTTGCTTAAGCTGTACCTTGTCAGTACGTCAGTCCAGGATAGAGCGGATAGTTGAACAAACGTTCGAACGTAAGCCAGTCACCAAGCTCATAGCCGCTGAAGCCATCGCGCTCGGAGCGAAGCTGCCTCCCCACCACGTCAGAACATGTGGAGGAAGATGTACACGGGGCGTCCGGGCGTCGCGCGAGGTCTCGATCGTCGCGTCATCAGCATCCGTGAGGATGGGTTGAACTTGAGTGCTTAAAGGCGGGAGGCGGGATTGAAAATCCCATCCCTTTGAGGTTTGCCGCCTGGCGGGCCCGGATACGCGAGACGCGCGCAGGCGGCAGCTCGTGGTGTCAGCTGATCGGGATCGCGACGAACTTGGTGACCCCCGAGGTCTTTATCTTCATGAGCACGTGGTGCTTAGCATCGGCCTTCGCGTCGGAAAGTGCGTTGCGGATGTCGCCTGCGCTGTTTACGGCCTCGCCGCCGACGTCCAGGATGACATCGCCGGTTCGCAAGCCATGATCCGCGGCCGGGCCTTCAGGATCGACATCGGTCACAACCATACCCTTATTGCCTGAGCCGGCTACCTCGCTTGCGGGCGCGACCGACAGGCCCAAACGGGGGACACCATGCGTCAGCGTAGACTGATCTTCGCTGATGCTGGCCTGCTTCTGGCTCGGCATTGTCCCTAGTGTCACGTCCAGCGTCTTGGAGCCGACCTTACGGATCACATCCAATTTGATCGAGCTGGTGTTCGGCACCATTGAAGCGGTGAAATGCGATCTCATGCGCGATGGGTTCGTGATGCGATACTCCACGCGTGAAGTTGACGATGGCGTCGGCAGCGACGAAGGCGTATTCCTCGCCTGCAGCTTATGGCTCGCAGATGCGCATGCCATGGTCCGAAGAGCCGTGATGCCGTCGAGCTGTTCGAAAAGCTGCTTGCCATACGGAATGATCTCGGATTGCTTGCGGAGGAATACTGCCCCGCAAGCAATCGGCTCGTTGGCAAAACCCGCAAGGCGTTTCGCACATCGGACTGATCAACACGCCCTGTAACCTTGCTGACGCGCGCCGTCCGGCGCAACAGCGATCCGAGAGGACTGCCCCAAAGCATAGCCCAATCTGACAGCGTACGGATGCATCAGCGTTCTTCAATATGTTTAATAAATGCCCCGGCCTCTCCTGGAGGAGCCTTCGCATTGCGAGGCCGGGGCTGCAGGCTGCCGCTGGTGTCGTTCCGAAGAGACGGTCAGCTTGCCGTGTACTTGAACTGCGGCATTGATTTCAGCTGGTCCTTAGTTACGCTCATCGTGGCGTGATCAGGGACCCAATCCTTCGTGTCATCTTTCGTTGACGACCCGGTCGTCGACGAGTCGACCGGCGACTCAGAGAACGTGAGCTTCTCCAGCGGGACGGCGACGTCATGTTCGCCCATGCCGAGAAAGCCGCCCACGCCAATGACGACCGAATTGATTTTTCCTGTCTTGTCGATAAGCACTTCGTTGATGTCGCCGATTTTTTGCTTGGCGCTGTTGTAGACGTCGAGCCCCATCAGCTTCGAAGTCCGCCAGGAACTGGCGGCGTCGATCTTGCCCGTTGTGGTCGTCGTAGTCGTCGTGCTTTGACCGGATGTTTGCGCGACGGCCACGCCGCTCGTGAGCAGAGCTGCGACAAGAACCGGAATGAGATGTCTTGAAGCCATGCGATCTTACTCCTGTATGTGGATGATACCAGGAGAACAATTGGATTCGTTCAGGGTTCACGTCCTGCGCCATTAACAATTGTTCATTGCAATTCCGTCCGTTCCATGCCGTACGCATTATCGCGAACACCGCAGAAACGATGTGATCGATCGACGCTGTCGTCTGACAGGGATGTCATTTCTGTACGCTACAGGACAATTCGCAATATCCGGTGCCGTTGGACGACTGCTAGCTATCCAATCCGGCGCCGCTATCGCTTCGCCCGAGCGCAAAGCTGCGGAGCAGTAGCGACAGCCTGCTGGTCTCACCGTGATGACAACGCGTCATATTGTGCTTGTGCGACACTTTGATCAGGAATGCATTACTGAACGCCTCGTTGTGTCGAAAACGGGAGAGCAACCATGGCATCAAGGAATGAAGTGTCCAGTCTGTCATGCTGACCTGACGATGAGTGATCGGCAGGGGCGGAAATTGACTATTGCCCGAACTGTCGGGGCATTTGGCTCGACCGCGGCGAGTTAGACAAGATCATAGAACGAAACGCAAGCGAGCAAGTATCGCCTCAGCGTGAGCGAGATCTTTCTGGGCGAAGCGAGGACGATCGTCGGTATCGCGATGAAGACGACGATGATCGACAGGGCCGTCGGCGAGGTGGGTGGCTTGGCGACATGTTCGACTTTGGCTGATTCTCACAGCATCGAGTTGGCTTCGGAAAGCGGCACGCTAATGGCACAAGGTGGGTTTGGCCGAGAATCGGTCGCGATTGCGGGCCCGGAGGTTGCCGTGGATCGCGGCGTAGATGTCCGTCAATGATGTTCCTTCGTTCGCCGCACGATTTCGCGCATCAACTCGTCTGCCATCGGGTGAACCGTTCCTACGAATCACAGGGAAGGTGCCGGCGCGAATTCCGAGAGCACCTCGCGATTGATCGCATCGGTAACAAATTCTCGGTGGAGTGAGCACGACCTCGATCGTGGCTTGCTGCGTCACGACCGGCGCCGAACGAGGGCGCTAAGCCAGAAGTCGGTTTGCTTGAAGAGTGTGGAGTTCCACCCTCTTCCTTGTGCTCAAGATTGGCTTGTGCGTCGCTGAGAGTCACTTGCTTCCGGACTTGTTGCCCTGATCGAAGCTGCCGACGGTCGACGGATCGCTCGATGACATCGTGAACGCTGTCATCGAGTTCGGCCCGACGATCATCGTTACCGGATCGCCTTGTTTGTCTTTGCACTCACTAGGAACGAGCCCGGCGCGACCTGCACGTTGGTGTAGCCTTGGTCGCGGAGCTTGCATGAAGGTCGACGAGGCAGCGCGAACCGCTTTCGAACGGGAAGTCACCAACAAATGGCAACCGTTCCGCGCCAACGGCGGCATGCATTTTGAAGTGCGAATGACAACCGCCGTTGGCTGGGCCTAGTGTCGCCATGGTTGGATCAGGAGGGCAGGGCGGACCGGCGCCGTAAAGCTCCGGACAGCCCCAGCTCTGCCCCCGAACTGGGGGCCTGCGGCTCGCGCCGACACCTTTGATCAGCCGGTCAACTCGGCCGTGCGCCGTCCTTCGGGTGCTTCAACATGCCTTGCGGCAAGCAGCATGTAGGTTGCGGGAACGGCGAATAGCGTAAACGCGGTTCCAATCAGCAGGCCGCTGCCGATCACAAGGCCGATGTTGAAGCGCGAGACTGCTCCGGCACCGCTGGCAAGAATGAGCGGGACAACCCCGAGAACCATCGCCGCAGTCGTCATGAGGATCGGACGCAGGCGGACTGAGGCGGCCTCCTCAATGGCCTCGCGCTTGGACCTGCCCGCAAGCCGCAGGTCGTTGGCGAACTTGACGATCAGGATCGCATGCTTGCTGACAAGCCCCATCAGCGTGACCAGACCAACCTGCGTGTAGATATTGATCGAGGCGCCGCCGAGCCCGATGAAGATGAAGAGCAGTGCGCCAGCAATCGACATCGGCACCGACACGAGGATGGTGAGAGGATCACGGAAGCTCTCGAACAGGGCCGCCAGCGAGAGGTAGATGGTCAGCAGGGCAAACGAGAAGGTCAGGAGAAAGCCGCTGGATTCCTGAATGTACTGCCGGGAGAGACCGCTATAGTCCGCACGATAGCCCTGCGGCAAAGTCTCCTTCGCGAGGTTAGTCAGGTACTGCAGTGCATCGGCTTGCGCGACGTTTGGAATTGCGACACCCTGGATCGTCGCACTGTTGAGCTGCTGGAAATGGTCCAGAGACTCCGGGACCGTTTTCGTGACAATACGCGCGACCGACGAAAGGGGGACGGGAATCCCATTCGTGTTGACCACATTGTAGTCGAGCACCTGGCCGGGATCCTGCCGGAGACTCTGCTTGACCTGCGGTATGACCTTGTAGGCGCGGCGATCGAGCGAGAAGTAGTTGATGTAGCCGCCGCTCAGCATGGTGGCCATCGAGCTGCCGATGTCAGCCATCCTCAGTCCGAGTTGCGCGGCCTTGTCCCGGTCGATCTCGACGACCGCCTGCGGGTTGTCGATCTTGAGCGTCGTGTCGAGGAAGATGAACAGGCCACTCTCCCGTGCGCGCTGAAGGAATTCCCGGGAAATTTCGTTCAAGCGATCGAATGAATCCGTGGTCGTAAGGACGAACTGAACGGGCAACCCTTGGCTGCCCGGCAGTGGAGGGAGCTGAAAGGCAGCGATCCGCGCACCGGCTACGTCATTGAGCTTGTCCTGCACAAGCGGTTGCAACTCGTTGCTGGTCCTTTCCCGCTCGTCCCACGCCTTCAGCACCATTCCGGCAATCGTGTTGCCGGGAGCATCGATTTGAAAGACGTGTGCGGTCTCCGGGAACTCCTTGAAGATGTCGTAAACCCGTTCGGCATACAGGAGCTTCTGCGCCAGTGTGGCGTTCGGCGCCAGCGTCGAGGAGGCGATGATCACGCCCTGGTCTTCCTGGGGCGCCAGCTCGCTCTTCGCGCCGGCGTAAAGGAAATAGATGCTGGACAATACTAGCCCGGCAAAGGTCAGCGTAACCGGCAAGTAGTTGAGGCTCCCATGAAGCAGCCGTCGGTATCGGCGACGAATAGAATCGAAGACTCGGTCGATCAATTCGGTGAACCGGAATCCACGCCGCGCAGTAGCCTCCGGGGACCGCAACAGCCTCGAACCCATCATGGGGGATAGCGTCAGCGCGACGACGGCGGAAATCGTCACTGCGCCCGCAAGCGTGAAAGCGAACTCCGTGAACAGAGCGCCGGTCAGGCCGCCCTGGAAGGCGATGGGAACATAGACCGAGATAAGCACGACCGTCATGGCAATGATTGGCGTGCCAAGTTCGCGAGCGGCAAGAATTGCCGCCTGCATCGGCCGCTCTCCACGTTCCAGGTGCCTGTTCACGTTCTCGACGACGATGATTGCGTCGTCGACCACGAGGCCGATCGCCATAACCAGCGCGAGCAGCGTCAGCAGATTGATGGAGTAGCCCAGCGCCAGCATCATCGTGAAAGTTCCGATCAGCGAGAGCGGTATGGCGACGGCGGCGATGAACACCGAGCGAAGCGAGCCGAGGAAGAGAAATACGACACAGTTGACGATGATCAGCGCCTCGACCAGCGTGTGGAGCACGTCATCAATCGCGCTGTTGACGAAGTCGGTTGAGTCATAAACGATCTGGCCGCGAAGTCCGGTGGGAAGCTGGGCGACGATATCCGGAAACACCCTGTGCACGCCGGAAATGACCTCCAGCAGATTGGCGTTGGGCGCCACCTTGATACCGATGTAGACGGCCGGTTTGCCGTCGAACGCAACCCGGGTGTCGTAACTGTCCGCACCCAGAACGACATGAGCGACGTCTTTCAGGCGAACGATGGCGCCGCCGGAATGCTTCAACACCAGATTGGCGAATTCTTCGCGCGAATGAAGTCCGGTGGTCGCCGAAAGACTCACCTGCACCATCTCGCCTTTGGTAGTGCCGAGACCCGAGATAAAATTGTTCTGCGCCAGCGCATTTCTGACGTCCGCCGGTGTCAGGCCGTAAGCGGAAAGCTTTGCCGGATCGAGCCACGCGCGCAGGGCGAAATTCTGGCCTCCAAGAATCTCGGCGGTTTGTACGCCGGACACGGCCTGAAGCCTGGGCTGAACAACCCGTGTCAGGTAGTCGGTGATCTGGTTGCGTTCCAGTACCTCGCTGTCGAAGCCCAGATACATGGCGTCGATCGTCTGCCCGATCTCGACGGTAAGAACCGGCCGCTGCGATTGCTCCGGCAGCTGGTTGAGCACCGAGCTGACCTTGGTATTGATCTCCGTGAGCGCCTTGTTGGGGTCGTAGTTCAGGCGGAGCGTGACCGTGATGGTACTGACGCCGGTTGTGCTCCTGGAACTCATGTAGTCGATGCCGTTCGCCTGCGCGATCGCGTTCTCGAGGGGAGTCGTGATGAAGCCGGCCACCACGTCGGGATCGGCGCCGTAGTAGGTCGTTGTTACCGTGATGACGGCGTTCTCAGTTCTTGGATACTGCAGGATCGGCAGTGCGCCCATCGCGCGCAGACCCAGCGCGAGGATCATCAGGTTGATGACGATCGCAAGAACCGGCTTGCGGACGAAGAGGTCGGTGAATTTCATGACCGGCTATTCCTCGGTCAGTTTCGGGTTCCGTTCGTCAGGTAGCTGCACCTGGTTGTTGATCTTGACCGGCGAGCCATTACGAAGCTTCATCTGTCCGGCGGTGACGACCGTATCGCCGCCTTCGACGCCGTCGAGGACTGCGACCTCATTGCCGCGGCTGGGTCCGGTCTTGACGAAGGTCTGCCTGGCAACGCCGTCAACCTCGCCTGCCTTTCCCTGCTCGTGCTTCTCAACCAGATAGACGATGTCTCCGTACGAGTTGTAGGAGATCGCAGTCCTGGGCAAGGTGACGTAGCGCTTGGTTGCTCCCGTTTCGATGGTGACGTTGACAAACATGCCGGGCAGCAGCCTCTCGGAGGCGTTTCCGACGGTGGCTCGAACCAGCACGGTGCGTGTTTCGGTGTCTACCTCCGAGTTGATCGAGGATATCTTTCCGTCAAAGAAGGCGTCCGGATAGGTATCGGTCGTGACATTGACTGTCTGGCCCACGCTGATATTCGCAAGCGATTGCTGGGGAAGGTGGAAGTCTACATAGATCGGATCGAGCTGCTGCAACGTCACGATCGGCGTGCCGGCCGCAACATACTGCCCGAGATCAACCTGACGAATGCCGAGGCGCCCCGAGAATGGCGCGCGGACGGATTTGTAGTCGACCAAGGCCTGCTGTTCGGCAACCTGGGCCTCGGCGTTCTTCAACGTCGCCAAATCCGAATCCAAAGTCTGCTGCGTGACCGCGTTAGCACTCAGCGAAGAGTGACGATCATACGTCAGCCGTGCCAGCCAGGCCGTCGCTTTCAATGCATTGAGGCGGGCAATGTCAGCGTCCGCGGTAAGTCCGACGAGAAGGTCACCCTTCTTGACCTCGGTCCCGGAGCGAAAGTGCAGAGCCGACACTGTCCCGGAAGCCTGGGGGCTCAGATCGGTGCCGTTGATTGCGCGGATGCTGCCGACGGCGTTCAGGGTGCTTCGCCAATCTTCGGAGCGGGCAACGGTGGTTGAAACCGTCTGCGGCGGATTTTGCAATGCTGCAATGGCTTTCGCGATCATTCGCTGCTTGAAGGCCTGAAAGCCGAACACCGCGCTGAAAACGATGCCCACGGCCGCGAGCATAATCAACATTCGTTTAATCATCTCTGCACGACCGACTTGAAGATCCAGACGATATCGAAGTGGATTCTCTCGGATCTGATCCCGTCCTCCACGAGATGATGTCGGCGCACCGGAAGGCTGCAGGACACGGGGTCTCTGACGATGAACCGGCCTGCGTGATCGTACAGCCCTCGGTAAATACGCCGTGGCGACAAGATATTTTCAGTCGCGCCTCGCTGCGGGATGCGGACATGAGCCGTCCTACTTCTTACTGGACGGAAACGCCGCCGTAGCCGTGCCGATCCACGGGAGCGATCACATTTCTCGCCTCGTTGGGAGAGGATAGAAGGATGGTTGAGGAAAGCGGCGGTCCCGTGCGTTGATCGGTTATTCCATTCGGCGTTCGCCGGTACGGATGGGTACAAAATAATCAGGAACGCTCTGGTCGCGACCGGTTCTCGCCGCTCTCACGGTCGACTTCGGGAAGGGGCCGGTCGCGCTTTCGAGACCGCGCCGCGTCGATCAGTTTGATATGTGCCCGCATCAGCTTCATTCGTTCCAGGTGCTCATTGCGCGGCATAGTCAGCGCGCGATCTGTTGCAGAAGAAAGTCTGGCCGTATCGCAAGGATACACGATCAAAGCTGCGGCACTTCGCGGGAGGCGCCCATGAAGCTGGAAAACTGCCATACTGTTATCTCGCGCGACCCTAACAGGCCTACGTGCTATCGTGATCGCGCCCGTCCGGGAGCAAACCTTCCTTGGCTTCTTCTTCAATCTTTTGCCAGCGTTCGGCGCTCTCCGCTATCCGATCATACTCCTCAGCGATCCTGAGAAGGTCCACCCTCGAATCGCGATCATAGCGACTGCCCATCTTGGCGCGGGTCTGTGCGGCGCGCTTGCGCCAGAAAACAGGATCACGAACGGGGTTCACTGTTACGCTCCTCCACACAACTTGCAGTCAGCAGAATTATTGCGCGTTCGACATTGACTCAGATCATGAGCGCTTCTCGAGCTCGAGAAAATTGCTCGCGCGCGGTCGCGCTGTGGCAGAGGGCGCTGCAGATCGGCCTCAATATCGACAGCAACTGCTCAAAGGTCCCAAGCAGCTGTACTGAATAAAGATTGGCTACGCCTCCGCCCATACGTTTCCTTCGCCGCTCCACGATGTTGCGGCCTTCTGTTCACATGACGCAGCCGCAGCGATCTCGTCGTCCAGGTCCAGCATGAATTCGCGCATCGTAAGTTAGCCACGCTTGATCGCCAGCTCAGGGCTTGCACCATATTCCCCGGGGCCCAGCCAATTCCACGCCGATCAAGTGGTCCATTCGCCATATCACCCTGCATCCGCAGCTCAAGCCATCGACCGCGATCTCGAGGGTAAATTGCGTTGGGATGCCCAGTTGGCTGGCCACCTCCAGCGCCGCTCCAGTCTCGGATTGGCTACGAATAAGGCAGGCGTTATGTGCCCGCTGAACTCGATGCTCCCCGATTTCAAGTTGCTTCTCCAGCGGGCGTCACCTGTTCACGTTATTGCAATCCGAACGCATGGTCACGCACCGTCAGTACGCCAGCGGACCGACAAACCGCTGTCCGGATTTCTCACACAAGGGCAATCAGCGGCATGGCAACCAGCGTCGGCCGCGCGGGTTGCGTTACCACGCAAGGCGAGGCGAGGCAGCACGCGGAAAGGCCCCATCGCCGGAAAAAAGGAATATGTGGTCCTCGCGAGGGCCAATCTCCAATGCATCGATCGCGAGCTCGATGCCGATATTGCGCGTCGTTCGCCTGCGGCCTGCATGATTGCGGCACTCTTTGATGGATTTCATCCTGACCGTGAAGCCGTTGTAATCAAGCCAATCAGTTAGTGGCCGAACGGCGGCGGATTTTCCTTCCCTGAACGTCGTATAGAAGTACGCGCGTACGAGGGTATCCGATCTTGAAAACTCATGAAGAAGCCTTTTTTAATCAATCTCGAAGCCAAGATTTTTTTGCCGCATATTGCAGATTGGCGCCATCGATGAAGAGCGCAATTCGATCGGTCACTTCAGTTCCTTGAATCCGGCGTTCGCCCTCGGTTGAAGAATTAGCCTGCGCGCCGTGATCAGTCGTAGGCAGGCCAAAGGATATCGTTCCAAGCGGACGATCGTCCATCCTCGTCGCGGACGGCGGTGTTTGCTGGGAAGTGACCGAGGTCGGGCTTGACGGGCCGAACACGATGAGCGCCACCCCCACTAACAATAGCAGGCCCGCCGAAATGGTCGCTGGTATTTCGAAGTCGTGCCGATACTCTATCAGCTTTGGAGTAATCGTGAGAACAAGGATCAGTATCGTGGCAGGGACGGCGATACGAAGAATGAAGGCCGGCCCATTTGAGCCGACTTGCCACCACGCTCCGACTGTGATGAGGAGGAACGTGAGCAAATATATCCAAGCGCCCTCAACTCGCCGTCTGCATATGAGTAGACCCGAGACGCTCAATCCGAGGCCGGAGGGGAGATAGTTGAGCGGCATGTTCCACGCGCCGGCAACGCAGTAGATCGCGCCGGCCAAAATCATCACGATCCCGAGGACGAGTGCGATCCAATCAGCAGTTGGTCTGATCTGAAGCACGTGCGAACCTTTGCGAGTCGGCCTTGCACAACGCCGCTGTCGGAATGCCGAGACACCCAGCGCACACGTGTGACCGTGGCCGGTGGCTCACGATCATGTTAGGTGTTGCCTGGATACTTGAATTCCGGCGCTGCCTTCAGCTGCTCGGCGCTCGCATCCATCGTAGCGCGCCATTTATTGTTGGCTCGATCGTAGGTTAGATCGATCGAGGAAGAACGTACTGCGACGTAGCGGTCGGCGACGCCCAAGAACCCGCCGACCGAAAGGATAAAGCCGTCGATTCCGCTCTCGTTGAACGCAATATCTTCGATGGTGGCGACGGCTTCGTTCGCGTTGTTTCGCACTTCGAGTCCCACAACCCTCGAGCTCAAGCGGTCTTTTGCTGGTATCGCCGTGAATGCGCCGACTGCGCTACTCGCGTCGTTGTTAGGATTGAGCTGATTTTTCCCAACTGTCCCCTGATCTGCCAGGTTTCCATGGGTCTGATTTGTCGGCGGCTCTTCTGGGGTGCTGTTGGTCTGCGCAAAAGCTGTTGAGGAAGCGGCAGCAAGGACGGCCGCGGCAATAATGATGTTTCTGTTCATAGTCATCGGTGTACCTCAGCTCTTATTTCTCGACTGATGCAGTCGAAGCGAACCTTCGGCTTTGTCAGCGCAGTCACCCGCGCATCTTTCGGTCACGCTGCAGTTGGTGAGGCGCTGGCATGCCGATGCACCAAAAATGCGCGCAAAATAGTTGAGTTGCTAGATTGCGTGGTACAACGCCGTACAGTTTTCGGGCGGTTATCGCGCTGGAAACGAAACTACGCGATGTATATCCTGCAATCGATGCGACGCGGGGTCTTGCTAGAGCGACTCCGAGCAGTTCAGGCAGGCAGCGCGGAACAGGTGGCCAGAGCGGATCCAGGCTCGCTCTCAAGAATTATCGTCAAGCAAGTTATGGTCAACTGCGAAGGGGAGTTGAACGATGCAGGGCAAGGACCAAGGTCAAAAGCCTGAGAAACCCGGACAGCAAGACCCCACGCAACCGCCGCCGCAGCCCAGCCCAAATCCGAATCCGGATGAAAGGAGAAGTTAGAGATCGAATCCGCACGCGGCGGGTCGTTGCCACGAGGGGACTCTTTACAACGTGACCGTCGCCATTCAGACCGTTGCAAACGGACAGCGCCGCCATTGCACTATCTAGCGCACCCCGCTTCATCAGGGACAGGGATGACGCCGTCCCGTCGTAACCGAGATGGGTTCCGGACCCGGGATCGTACGATTTGAACCGCTGCGAACAATGGGCGTCGTACTCCAGCGCGGCTGTTGGCAATCGCGCTGCCGATAGCAGCGCCGGCGGCGAAACCTTCGATAGCCGGACCGCGATGGCCATGTCGCCGACCGTGATGATACAAGCCGTGGTGCCAGCCATGACCGCGCCATCCAACGTTGATGATGGGTGAAGCACTTGCGGTCGGCTTGCTGGTTGCGACTGGAGCTGCAGTCGCCGGTCTCGCATACGGTGCAGACGCAAGAACGACGACGCCTAGTGCGATCAAGGTGCACTTCAATCCCATGTAAGTCTCCCATTGGGTCCTGAGACCCTACCGGTCCCCGACACGAGAGAGGTTGCGAATGGGGACGGTGCGAAAGTGTACGCGCACTCCAGTTGTCGGATTCGCGTTGTGCTCACTCACCAGCGGCGGGCAGGCATCGCAACGCGATTGATGGCGCAACGGCGTGTGATCAGTCTTTGCCCAGCGTCAGGAATTTCCCGACCTGCGCCAGCATTGACCTGACTGAAACGACTGCTGTAGCAGGCGCATATTCGTTGAATCCTGTTCAGAGAGAGCAGATGCAGGGCAGGTACGGCGCGAGGGAGACAAGCCAATGCATAGATCCTTAATTAAAGCCATTGCGATGGCGGCGGTAGCGGCCTTGCTATCAACGACGAGTACCGGTGCAGTAGCCCAGAAGAAGTACGACCCCGGTGCGACCGATACAGAGATCAAGATCGGCAACATCATGCCCTACAGTGGGCCGGCGTCGGCCTATGGCGTTATCGGCAAGACGGAGCAGGCCTACTTTGACAAGATGAATGCTGAAGGCGGCATCAACGGCCGCAAGATCAACTTCATCTCCTATGACGACGCTTACAGTCCACCAAAAACAGTTGAGCAAGCGCGAAGGCTCGTGGAGAGCGACGAGGTCCTCTTGATCTTCAACTCGCTCGGTACGCCGCCGAACTCCGCCATTCATGAATACATGAACTCCAAGAGGGTGCCACAGCTCTTCGTGGCGACAGGTGCGACGAAATGGGACGATCCCAAGAACTTTCCGTGGACTATGGGCTGGCAGCCAAACTACCAGAGCGAAGCAAGAATCTACGCTAAGTACATTCTGCGCGAGAAGCCCGATGCCAAGATCGCAGTGCTCTATCAGAACGATGATTACGGTAAGGACTACCTAAAGGGATTGAAGGACGGCCTTGGCGCGAAGGCTGCATCGATGATCGTGGCAGAGGAGAGCTATGAGACGTCGGAGCCGACCGTCGACAATCACATCGTAAGACTTCGCTCGAGCGGGGCAGATGTCTTCTTCAACATCACGACTCCGAAGTTCGCGGCTCAGGCAATCAAGAAGGCGTTCGAGATTGGTTGGAAGCCGACTCACTTTCTCAACAACGTGAGCGCATCGATCGGTAGCGTGATAAAGCCGGTGGGCTTCGAGCGCAGCCAGGGTATTATCTCGGCTGCCTATCTGAAGGACGCGATAGATCCTCAGTGGAAGGACGATAAGGGCATGAAAGCCTTTTATGACTTCCTCGAGGAGGACTTTCCCGAAGGTAACCGGGCCGACGGTTCGGTGATCTACGGCTACAACGTGGCAAGAACGCTGGCTGAGGTGCTGCGAAAATGCGGCGACAATCTCACCCGTGAGAACATCATGAAGCAGGCCGCGAGCCTGAAGGATTTCTCATCCGGGACGTTGCTGCCGGGCATCACTATCACCACGGCCCCTGACGATTTTGCGCCCATTCAGAAGATGCAACTCATGAGGTTCGAAGGCGAGCGCTGGGAGCTGTTCGGAGACGTGATCGGCGGTGAAGTCAGCGGCTAGGGACCGCGCATGACGATCGATTGTGCGGAGGTTCGCTGGTCATGCCTTCCTGGGGAAGTAGCGGAACTCCGCACCAGCAGCAGCAAAGGAACTGAAGAGAACCGCCCTGCGACGAACGGGATCGCGGGCCGACGTGCAGGTAAGGAGTTATTTGAAATGGTCACACTGGAAGCGGAAGCGACGAAGCGAGACACGAGAGGCAGGGATGATCTCGTTGACCAAGTTTGCGATGCGTCCAATCTGATCGTCGGGGCCGGATTGTTCTTGTCGCCATGGCTCTTGGGATTTGGCGCACCCACGCCGAACCTGCCAACTCAAAGTGCGGGTGTAAGTGGCGCGTTCATCGTCCTCCTCTCATTCTCCGCTTTGTATGCTTTCGAGGTTTGGGAGGAGTGGCTGATCCTGATCGTTGCGGTCGGTGCGCTCGCTTCACCCTGGATTCTCAACTTCGGTGGCTTAGCAATGGCCGCTCACCTTTGCGCGGGAGCGGCTTCGCTTCTCCTGGTGATGACAAGGCTTGGGCTGTGGTCGCGTATGTTGAGCCGAGATTCCAAGCTTGGCTGACCACGTCGTGCCAACGAGGCATTCCCGGATTTCCGAGGAAAGGGCGCTGTCCAGAATCGGCGGCTTCAGAGCCTCATTGCGTATCGTCCAGCCAGCGGTGAGCGACGCCATAGCGAACGATTTCGGCTCGCGTGCGAAGCCCAAGCTTCTCGAGGGCTCTCGCTTTGTGAGTCTCTACAGTCTTTATGCTGACATCGAGACGTCCGCTGATTTCCTTGTTGCTCAGGCCGCGCGAGATCAGCTGCAAGACCTCTGTTTCACGTTGACTGAGTTCCGCCAATTGAGGCCCGGTCGCTTTGTCTGGCGGTGGTGGAACGAGCATTTCTGCGATCGTGGGGTCCAAGTAAAGCCCGCCGCTGGCGATCGCTCTGATCGCTCTGACAAGTTCCTCAGCCGCGGATCGCTTCAACAGATATCCGCGGGCACCTGCCCTCATCATCGGCTGCACATAGGCGCGGTCCTCGTGAACCGTCAGCGCAAGAACCTTGATCTTGGGAAAGTCGATCGCAGCGATCTCGGCGAGCTCGAGGCCATTGATCTCGGGCAACGAGATGTCCAGCACAGCGATGTCAGGTTCAGCTTCGCGAAGAACTCTCAGGGCGTCAGGACCTGTCGTGGCCTCGCCGACCACCGTGATGTCTCCAGTACCATCTAGCAGCGCCTTCATTCCTGCAAGTACAACAGGATGATCGTCAGCAAGTATGACTCTGATGGAGCTCATGTCAGAGTTCCCCTCCCGAGCCCAGTGGGACCGACATAAACAGAGTTGTACCGACGCCCAACTCTGATTCTATGACGATAGTACCGCCAATCAAGCTCAATCGCTCGCGCATTCCGGAAAGGCCCAATTTGGTAGAGGCGTTTCTTTCGTATTCGGACGGCCCACCTGCTTCGGCAGAAAACCCGACGCCATCATCCTCCACGACAGCGCGCAACTCGCGGCTTCGTTGATCGATTACTACGCTGACGTTCTTCGCCTTGGCGTGTTTGAGGATGTTGGTGAGGGCCTCCTGGATTGCGCGGTAAACCGCTATCTCGATGTCCGGCGGGACGCGATTGGGGGTTCCGAGGATGTGGAGATCTATCTTGACATGGTATCGGCTGCTCCATTCCGAGCAAAGCGCCTTTACCGCATCGTGCAGTCCCAGGTCGTCGAGAGCCGTGGGCCGCAGGTCCGTCGCGACCCGATGGAGATCGCGTCCGATACCATTGGCCAGAGTTTGGAGCCAGAGAATGCGATCTGCGCGGGCGCGATCCACATTTGGTCCAATACTGTGCTCCAGGTTCTTGAGCCCTAGCAGTAATCCCGTCACGCTCTGTCCGATCTGATCATGAAGCTCACGGGCAACGCGGCGTCGCTCGTTCTCCTCGGCGACCGAAAGCCGGCGCAGCAACTTGATGCGCTCCAGTTCGGCCTGCTTGGCCGCGTCGATGTCCATAGCGACGCCAAAAACGATGTCGTGCATATCGGGATTGACCCGCGAGGGACGCCCGGTCACTCGCCGCCAGCGGATATTATGGTCGACGTCTCGCGTTCGGAATTCGACGACCGTGGGCTTCTCATGCACGCTACCCTTCAGTGCCTGGGCGACAAAGTCCCGGTCCGACGGATGAATGCCGCTAAGGAATAGATCGTGGCGATAGACGCGGTCCCACGTTTCGCCTGGTCGGACCGGAAGGTTCAGAAGGTCTTGCGCACGATGCGAAACAAGTACCTCTCCGCTTTTCAAGTTCCAGTTAAAGACGCCCAGTTCTGCAGCCTCGATGGCGAGCTTGCGACGCTCCTCACTTAGACCTAGCGCGATAGCCGCTTGTGCCTCCTGCGCACGACGCCGCTGCGCCAGATCGATGCCGGTGAGCCAGGCTAGGGCGAGTGCGAGTGCAACGCTGACGGCGCCGCCACCCGCCAGCAGATATGCTGACCGTCGTACTGGCGCATTGAGCGATTCTGTCGGCAGTCCGAGATGAACAGACCATCCCCCTGTTCCCGGAAGTGAGCGATAGACTGCGTCGACTTCGACTCCTTCTAGTGTGTGGCCGACGTATGCTCCCTCGGAGCTGCGCTGAATGGCTGCCCGAACCGACTCACTCGCTGGCCGTCCAAGCTCGAATTCCTCCTTGATCGTTCGCGCGACGATATTTCCCTTCGCGTCGGCGACTACGCCAACCCAGCCCTTTGGCGCACCAGCGTTGCGGAGGATCTGACTCACGGCATCAGGAACGAGAGCGATCGTCAGGACAAACTTGATACGTTCATCTCGCGTGACGGGAGCCCGCAAGGCGACAAGTCGCTTTCCTGAAATGGGACCCGGCGGGCCAATGCCGCCGATTGCAGCTTTTTGAGTCTGCAACACCTTGTTGAGATTCTCCCGGTCAGCCGTTGTTCCTAGTTGAGCCCCAATAGGCCGAAGGAGATTGAGAACCTGCCGCCCCTCCGTATCGACGAGCACGATTGTTTCCCAAAGCGGATGCGCATCCTTGAGCCGCTTTGCTTCCCGGTAGAACATCTCCAGATCAGGTTGATCCAGCGAAGCGGAGGCAGCCAGTGCCTCCGCCAGTTCGACCTGAGTGGCGAGTTCTGCAGTAACGCGGCTGGCAACACGGTCGAGCGCCTCGAAGGCGGCCAGCCGAGCGGCATTGCGATCTTGCCGCGCATTCAGGAAGGCAACCCAGCCTCCAAACAAAAGTACGGGAATTGCAGCCGCCATCATCAGCAGGATCAATGACCGCCGTGCCATGCTTGAGGCTGATGGAGCCATGGCGATTGTTCCTGAGCCTGTGACGCAGCCCCCGTTACGACTCATATCGCTCCAAGGTTCATCAAGGAAGGCTGTTTGGCTGTCGGAAAGTTCCGCTCGGCTGTAGGGAAATTCCCGACGGCGCGGGTCTGGACCCCGACTTCCAGGTTCTCGCTGACCATGATCAGACTCGCGCGGAGGGCAGGCGCGGTCACGGAGAACGCTATGCTACATTCTGGAGGAATGACGGAAGCGATTTCGATAAATCGTACGGTCGCGCCGATCGAATACAAGGCTGCCGCCACTTCATCGTGCGTGGCCAATGGCATCCTGCGGCAACTAACGGATGAGTGTCGTGCCGAAATACTAGCGCGGTCCGAAAATGTTCCGCTGGCCAAGCGTCAGATCCTGCTGGAACGGAACGTCCCAGCGCGCTTTGCCTACTTTGTAGAAGGTGGGGCTGTATCATTGTTCGCACGGGCCGGCGCCGATCGCGCTCACGTCGAAATAGGTACCTTGGGCGTCGGCGATTTCATCGGAATTCCCATTATCCTGGGAGCCAGAATATCGCCGTATCGTTGCATTGTTCAGGTGCCCGGGCATGCTCTGCGCATCAATTCGGATGAGCTGGCCGCACTTCAGGAAGCCTTGCCCGAGCTTCGTCGCGCCTTGCTTGCCTACGTTAACGCCGCATTCATTCGAAGCTCTCAGCTGCTTGCGTGCAACACGAAGCACTCGCTGCGCGAGCGACTCGCAAGATGGCTGCTGGTGACGAGCGACCTGCTGCAGATGAGTCGCATCCCTTTGACGCACGACGTATTGAGCCGGGCTATCGCGGTCCGCCGCGCCGGCGTCACGACCGAAATAGGAAGAATGGAAGAAGCAGGGCTGATCCACAGAGAGCGCGGAAGCATCTCGATACTGGACAGGGAGGGATTGGCTAGCGCTTCATGCAGCTGCTATCGCCTGCTGCGTGTTCCCGCGAAGGCTTGCCAAACAGGTCAAATGATCGATGCGGTCACTCGGTGAGCTGCGATGGATGCGCAGGTTCGTTCGCTGCGGAATGCAGCATGCCGCGCCTTCCGGCCTGAACCGGTGACAAACCACGGAAGATCAAAGCCTCGTACGCATCAAAGCGGACGCCAAGGAGCGTCAAATGGAAAGGTTCGGCGTCAACTGGTTGACGGTGAAACTTAGCTTGTGCACCGGCGCTTCGGGCATGGTCATTGGAGCATATCTGCTGGTTAAGGAGTTCGGATATGTCGATCCGGTGCGCGTGCAACGACTGGTCGCTGACGCGAGTGAAGCGGCTGTTGTGGCTTCACTTGCCCGCAGATGCGCTGAAGAGTTTCGCTCGTTGCCCGACACCGGGAAACGAATGGTCGCACTCATGGCCAGCCGCGATGCGCGCCGGACCCATGATGTCGTTCCGGTTGAACTCGTGACGCGGCCCGGCGCGAAGAAAGCCGACTACCGGCTGGCTGAGGCCTGTGAGGCACTGTTATTGCAGGATGAAGAAGGACTGGATAAGCAGCTAGCTCCGAATGCGTAGGGCGAGGCCAACAGCGTTGCCCGTGCCACCGGGGCCATAGCACGCAGTAGACATGCAGGCGCTGCGCGCGCTGCAAGCTGTTTCCCTGAATACGTCAGGCGTGAAGGAACGAGGAGATGACAGGACACCGGTTGTTTGCATGCTGGCTGTTCGTCACTGCAGTCGCCCTAGGACTTTGCTCCACGGCGAGAGCAGATACCGATCAGAATCGGAGCAGCAGCTGCCGTTGGAGCAAGCGCTGTATTCAGGATGGCGCAGTTCCCAGCTTCTCGGAAGCGACATCTTCTCGAAGAAGGTCTAGTTGCGGAGGACCAGTTGCAATCGTTCCCATGCTGCGCTCCCCAGCGATGGAAGACGCGGAACTGTGAAGGACGCCTAGCCGTTTAGACCCAATGCTTTTTCGATCCAGCCAAATACGAATAGCACGAACAACGTAATGGCAATGGCAGTACCAACAAGCAGCCACGCTCCGAGGGCGCACGCAATGCCAAGTCCGGCCGCTATCCATACGGTAGCCGCGGTTGTTAATCCCTGAACAGTGTTGGCTTCTCGGTCGCGCAGGATCACCCCTGCGCCAATGAAACCCACTCCGGTAAGGACGCCTGCGACGACGCCTTGGAGTACGCGGGAGATTGCATCCGGATGGGATCGAAGGTTTTGAAATTCTATCGCCGCAATAGAGACCAGCGCGGCACCTAGTGCCACCAAGGCGAGCGTGCGCATTCCGACCGGCTTTCCGCTAGCGTCGCGATCGATCCCAATTAGCAGGCCAGTGCCGGCGGCTACGAGAAGACGCAGTACATCGTCCAATCCATCCATGGTGGCCTTTCATGAAGCGGGTCAGCATCTAGGCCAGCCTGAACTAGATCTCATTGATGGCTGTGCGATCGAAATCAGGGCGAACAGGAATAACACCGCCAGGACAGGACGGCACTGTGACATCTATGATCGTCATCCAACCTCCCAACACTTGCAATCCAGCTTTGGAACGTGCGTCCACGCGAGCGATTTTCTCTGTACTGTATCGTACGCTTCTCTCTGCGCTCGCGTGGTGCGCGAGAACTGATCAGCGATCTGGGGAAGTTACGCAGCCAGAGACTGCGGCGAGCGGACTTCATGAGAACGGATCGACCAAAGTGGAGGTCGGCGTGAGAAACATCGGAGATAGTCGAGCGTTGCGAGTTGAGGGCGATTTGAATAGAAAGGAGCCTGAGATGAAGAGTTTGACTGGACCAGCTATACTGGCTGCCACAGCGATGCTGTGGAGCGTGAGCACGGTTGCTCCCGCATCGGCCGAAAGTCCTAAGACTGCTGTAGAAGGATCAAGCAAGGCAAGTTCGGCGCTAAAGTCGAGCGAATTCAGTTCACAGCGCCGGCATCATCGGCGTTTTGGTCACGTCCGCCATCACCGACGAGCCTATGCACTGTATCGTCCGTACCACTATCGTGCCTATTACCGGCCGCACTATCGGGCGTACTATCGACCATACTACCGGCCCTACCGTACGTTCGGCTTCTACCGGCCGTGGTACCGTCCGTACTACGGGGCCCACTATCGACCTGCATATACGTACTATCGCCCGTTCGGCTACGGCTGGCCCTACTATGATCGGTACTATGGCCCGCGGACCTACGTGTCCTTCGGCTTTGGCCCGTTCGGCTTCGGAGTTTTCTAGAGCCGATATGCGGGGCAGGGGAAGGCGCTCGCGGCAGCACTGATTGCGCCACAATCGGTCTGTCCGTTCAGAGTGCTGACGAAAGATGAGCGGTGACCATGCACTACGATCCGATGAAGGGACGCGCGTTACTCGAACTGTTCACTTCATGCAGTTCGCGTTCCTGATCCGACATGCTCGCGCCCGACATGCTCCATCGCCCTATTTCACCGCCCCCACCGTAAAGCCGGCCACGAAGCGGTCGACGAAGAGATTATAGATGATCGCGACGGGAACGCTTGCGATCAGGCAGGCACCCATCATCGAGCCCCAGAAATAGACGTCGCCGCGCACCAGGAAGGTCGGCACGCCGACGCTGACGGTGTAGCTCGAGGCGGAAGTGATGAAGGTGACACCGTAGACAAATTCCTGCGTCACTAGCGTGAAAGCGAAGATAATCGCGGTCAACACGCCGGCGAGCGAGATCGGCATCACCACCTTGACAAACGCGCCGAACCGCGAAAGGCCGTCGATCATCGCTGCATCCTCAAGATCGCGCGGGATCGCCTTGAAGAATCCCATAAGCAGCCAGGTACAGAACGGCACCGTGAAGCTCGGATAGACGAGCACCAAAGACCACAGCGAATCCTGCAGCCCGAGCGTCGCGATGATGCGCGCGAACGGAATGAACAAAATGGTCGGCGGCACGAGATAGGTGAGAAAGATGGCAATGCCGAGCGTCTGCGCCCAGGGACCGGTCATGCGCGCCAGCGCGTAGCCCGCCGGCACCGCTAGGACCAGCGTGATGAGGACGACCGCGATCCCCACGGCGCCGGTATTGATCAGCCATTGCAGATACCGGGTGTCCTGAAACAGCACGGCGAGATGTTCAAACGTCGGCGGCTCGTTGAACAGGAACGGGTTCTTGCTGACGTCGTGCAGATCGATCGTGGTCTTGAACGTCGTCATCAGCATCCAGTAGAACGGAAATGCGAGGAAGGTGATAAAGAAGACCAGGATGCCGGCATGTCCGCCGGCCCTGGCGATGCGCACCAGCTTGGACAGGCGGCGCGTCATCACGTCACCTCCGAACGCCGCGCAAGCAACAGGAACACGATCGCCACCGCCACCAGTACCGGGAGCAGGAACAGCGACACCGCCGCACCTCCTGCAAGATCGCCGCCCTGAATGCCTGTGAAGAAGGCCCAGGTCGCGAGCACCTGGGTCTGGTCATAGGGGCCGCCGCGGGTGAGCAAGAACACCACGATCATGTCGGTGAAGGTGAAGATGATCCCAAACAGCACGGCGACCAGCGTGATCGGCAGCAGCAGCGGGAATGTGATCTGCAAGGTGCGGCGCCAGAAACCGGCGCCGTCGACAGCGGCGGCGTCGTGGATGTCCTGCGGAATCGACGTGAGCCCTGCAAGCAGGATCACGGTGGCGAGCGGCACGATGCGCCAGATCTGCACAACGATGATCGAGGCCATGGCGAGATTGGGCTGGCCAAGCCAGATCGGCCAATCGTTCGGTCCGAGAATGCGCAAGGCCTGCCCCGTCCAGTTGATCACCGAATAGATCGAATCGTAGATCCACAGCCAGCCGATTGCACCAAGCGAAATCGGAGCGACCCAAGGCAACAGGATAAGCAGGCGCACCAGCCACTTGCCGCGGAAATCGGCCGACAGCGCCATCGCAAGGATATTAGCGAAAACAAGCACGAAGAGTTGTGAGACGATCGTGAAGATGAGAGTGTTCTTGAGCGCGGTCCAGAACGTGTTGGATGCCACCACGCGGTAGAAGTTCTCCAGGCCCACGAAGTTCATGCTGCGGCTGCCGACGGTGACATCGGAAACGCTGTAGAACAGCGAGAGAAAAAACGGAAAGCCAACCAGCAATACGATGTAGAGGATCGCGGGCGCGAGCATCAGCGGCCACAACAGGCGCTCGTCGTCGGCAAGCCGCGTGCGCCAGCCCGCTTTCGCGGTGAAGGCGCCAGCGGTTGCGGTCGTCATCGCCCGCTCCCGTCGATGTGCCGGCCGCTGTTCCGGTCGAAGCGATGGATCTCGCGGTTGCGCACCACGAAATCGTAGTGCTCGCCCGCGACCACGTCGGCGCGGATGTTGTTCGGCAGTTTCGAGATCACATGCGCCTCCGGCGTGCGGCCGTCGAGCACGCCATAGACGAGCCGATCGGCGCCGAGATATTCGACACGGGTGACGCGGAAGGGAAAGGCGACGCTGTCTTTCGTGTTGCCGACTTCGCGCGGCAAAAAGGCCTCCGGCCGGAAGCCGACATAAGAGGGCCCTTCCTCCACCAGATTCATCGGCGGCGAGCCGATGAAGGTGGCGACGAAGGTGTCCATCGGCTTGCCGTAAATCTCCTGCGGCGTGCCGATCTGGATCACCTTGCCCTGGTTCAGCACTGCAATGCGATCGCCGAGCCCCATGGCTTCGGCCTGATCATGGGTGACGTAAATGGTGGTGGTGCCGAGGTCGCGCTGGAACTGCTTGAGCTCGTCGCGGGCGGAATTCCGCAACTTGGCGTCGAGATTGGACAGAGGCTCGTCGAGCAGGAACACCACCGGTTCACGCACCACCGCGCGTGCGAGCGCCACGCGCTGACGTTCGCCGCCGGAGAGCTGGCGCGGCTTGCGATCGAGGAAGCGCTCGATCCCGAACATGCGCGCGGCCCATTCCACCTTCTTGCGGATCGCGTCCCTTTGCATGCCGACCGCGCGCAGCGGAAACGAGATGTTCTTCGCGACCGTGAGATGCGGATACAGCGCGTAGCTTTGAAACACCATCGCGACATTGCGCGCGCGCGGCGGCAGGTCGGTGACGACGCGGCCGTCGATGACGATGTCGCCCGCAGTCGGCTGCTCGAGTCCGGCGATCAGCCGCATCAACGTGGTCTTGCCGCAGCCGGAGGGGCCGAGCAGGACGAGGAATTCGCCTTCGCGCGCAACGAGATCGATGCCGTCGACCGCGCGCACCTCGTCGAAATGCTTTGATATGTGCCGTGCTTCGACCGTCGCCATGCATGCCTCTCGGCGCTCGCGTCGGCGTCAAACGGGGCCAGGCCCGCCGCCGGACCCCCGCCGATACGCGGTATCAGAGCATCCCGCGATCTTTCCACTTTGCCCATATCGCCTTCATCTTGGTATCGAGTTTCTTCAAGGCGTCTTCGGGCGTCTCTGCACCAGTCGCCGCCTCGGCGAAGGCAGTGTTGAGCAGCCATGTCTGGTACGTGTCGGAAATGGGCGCAGTGGAGTAGCCGGGGTAGCCGATGTTGGTCGCCCAATCGAGCACGTCCTCGAGCACCGCGTACTTGTCCGGCGGCACCGCCTTCTTGTCGTTGGAGATAAGCTGCTTGAGGTCTGGCACGGTCTGAGGGAAGCACGGGAAGTTGTAGAACTCGCTGGCCAGGAAGGCTTCCTTGAAGTTGGCAATGTAGTCGACCAGGAATTTCTGCGCGCCCGGGATATTCTCCGCGAACTTCCAGACCACGTAGCAGTCCATCACGTGCTCGAGGCCCATGCGCCGCACCGGACCCTTGGCGGCCCTGGCCACGGCGATCTTCTCGTGAATCGCCATCTTCTGGTTCTCTCCGGTGCGTGTCACCGAAATGGCGTTGAGCACGAGCGAGGAGCGGCCGGCGAGCATCTGCCTGTTGTTGGAGGAGGCATCCCAAGCCAGAACTTCCGACGTCATGCAGTCCTCAAACAGCCCCTTGACGAAGTGCAGCGCCTCCAGCGTGTTCTTGGAATTGATGGCGAGGTTGCCGGCCTCGTCCTGCTCATGCGCGCCGAACGAATACATGATCGCGCGCATGGCCACGCCGGTGTCGATCTCGGCAGAGAGACCGATGCCGACCGGAATACGGGTCTTGTCCTTGATCATCTTGCCGCCGACACGGATGTCGTCCCAGGTGTCCGGCTTCATGCCAATGTCACCCCAGAGATCGGTGCGGTAGTTCACCGGGTCTGGCACGTAGCTGTCGGAGAAGGCGAAGTATCTCTTGGTCTTCGGGTTGTAGGTGCTTTTGATGCCGAGATCGATCGCCTTGCCGTTCACCTTTTCGCATTCGGCATAGACCTCGTTCATGGGTACAACCTGATCCTCGAACACCGAAGGCGGCATGAGGAACATGAAGAGGTCATGGCCCTTCTGGGCCGACACCTCTGCTGCCGCGCGCGACTCGAGAAGAGCAAGATTGATGTTGTCGACGATCACTTCGGTGTCATTCTTCTTGCCCCATTCCTTGGTGTAGGTGTTGTTGAACCACCGGTCGTAGCCGGGGACGAAGTGGCTCCATTGCAGGATTTTCAGTGTCTTGGCGGCCCGCGCAGGCGTGACATGGAAGAACGGGCCGATACTTGCGGCGACGCCCGCGGCAGTCGCCGTCTTGATCGCATCGCGGCGCGATAGCCCACGATGAGGCTTCTGGCTTTCCATGGATGTCCTCCCTATCGGGTACGTAGCGGACTTGCCGCTCGAGCCCCCCTTGGCTGCGGGGTCATTTTCATTCCGGCGCGTCCTTCAAACGGGACGGGCCTTCAGGCATTGCCGACCGATAATTCCGGACTTGCTCAAATAGTTGCGTGTCGAGGATGCTCCTTTCGCCGGTTGCTGACAAGCAACAGCCGACCGCAGACACACCTGTTTCGGCGCCGCAAGACACGTCTCAAGACACGTCTATTGTCTCCGATGTGGGCTGCCCCGGGCTGCCCTCCACTGTGTCAAGCGCCCGCCTCGACGATCGACGATCACTGTCGATCCACCGGCCGTTGCCGGTTTTGGCCGGGTCATGCGGGAAATCATTCCCCCGCCGGAGACGAGAGCTTAAGTCCGGAACTCGTCCGCTTCGCACGTGAACGTGGGCAAGGGGAATCCACGCACGGCACTTGGCTCGGGCTGCGTTCGCCTCGATCGCCTGGGCGATTCAGAGCCCATCAATGAATTGTTGAGCTTCCGCCGGCATTGGAGCTGCCAGCATTCGAACAGCCCCGAGGTCCCGCTGGTCCAGTCGATCCAGAATTGCCATCGCAGTTTGCAGCGTCATCCCATCGCTAAGAATCGCCAGCAACACGCGGCAGGTAAATGGTGCCTGCTACGGGATCGTTCGCCCAAAACTGATATACGAAAATTGGTCCGGAACCGTACCAAAAGGGATTGCGAGAAGGATCGTAAGCAGGCAGTTTTTCGGGAGCGTCCGGATAAATTCCGTTTTCCGACGTTAGCCCCGATAGCCGCAAAAGGCTTCAACTCGGCCCTCGAGTTGGGGCCTTTCGGTTTGAAGCCGCTTCAAAGCAGCGACCATCTCAGCGCAAGGGGCGCAGCTGTCAGTCAATCCAGGGCTTTCGAGAGGGCAGTCAGCGCGATGAAGCCTCAACCTGTCGCCCAGTGATAGGTTGGTAGTCGTAGCTTGCTCATAAGTGCTGCGTCCTCTGAGTTAACTCTGCATAAGCTTAATCGTCGAGACGGGCCACTTTCCAGCGTGTCCGCTGACCGAAATGCGCAAGCCATGCAATTCGTCCAAGAAGAGTCCGTCGACCGTTCCTGCCTTTCCATCGCTAAGCACAACCGCTTTTCCGATTAGTTCGGTCTGAGCCTGTTCATACTGCACTAGGATCTTGTAGGCGCGTTCTTTGATGCGAGGCATTTTCATCTCAACAAAGGTATGACGCAGACGAGCATCAAAAACCTTCAGAACTCGAATGACAGGAGAGCTAACTGTTTGGACCCGGGAGGTCGTGCGAAGCAACCACTTGAATCCCTCTAACCAGAGGAATCGAACGTAGGAGAATAGCTCCAGGCGTCCGATGGTCGCCTTTCAAGTTCTCAAGTCGGAGGGAGTCAAACGTCTTATTCGATTTGGTGCGATAACGTACCTGAATCCTGCAGCAATTCCTTTGCACAGGTGCCGTTGGCCTTGCACCGCTCTCTGCGCCCGCGGCGCCTGAAGCCAAATCGCTGGGCAAAAGGCCGGCGGGGCAGCGTGCATCTCGTCAGCTCTCGGGAGCAATACCCCATCTCAGGCCTGCGCGATCAAAGGGGGCAGCGTCAACTCCGAAGAAAAGGTTCATTTTTCACAGCTAGGGCCGCTGACAAAACGCATCAAGATGGAAGCGAGATACGGCGATCGCTGGTTCTGTTCGGCCACGGAAGCTATTCGAAGCGGGGTTCTCTATGGCTCAGATCGAAGACTACGCGCTGATAGGCGACTGCGAGACCGCAGCCTTAGTGGGGCTTGATGGCTCCATCGACTGGCTTTGTCTGCCAAGGTTTGACTCCGACAGTTGTTTTGCGAAATTGCTTGGGTCGGAAAACAACGGATACTGGCGCCTTGCGCCGGTGGTCTCGCGATCGGTCGAGCGGCGGTACCGATCGGACACGTTGATTCTTGAAACGACCTTCATGGCTGACGAAGGGCGCGTTCGCGTCACCGATTTCATGCCGCCGAAGTCTAACAATTCCGAGATTGTCCGGATCGTCGAAGGGATCGAGGGCCAGGTCGAGATGCGCAGCGAACTGGTGGCACGCTTCGACTATGGCATCTCCGTGCCGTGGGTCAGCCGTCTCGATGATGGGGCCGTATCCTTAGTTGCCGGAGCGTCCATGCTGGTGCTGCGGTCCGACGTGTCGCAACACGGGCAAGAGATGAGGACCGTGGGCTCTTTCGTCATCTCCCATAACGAACGCAGAACCTTTGTGCTCACCCACCAGCTCTCCTACCAGGATGAGATGCCGGCCGCAGATCCCCTTCAACTCCTGGAGCACACCGAGCGGTTTTGGCGGGACTGGTCGGGCCGATGCACCGCGGCCGGTCCGTATTCGGAGCGGGTTCTGCGCTCGCTCATTACCCTAAAGGCTCTGACGTTCCGGCCGAGCGGCGGCATCGTCGCTGCCGCGACGACTTCGCTCCCGGAGCAGCTCGGCGGACCCAGAAATTGGGACTACCGGTTCTGCTGGGTTCGCGACGCCACACTGACGCTGCTCGCGCTGATGGGGGCGGGATATTACGAGGAGGCACGTGCCTGGCGCGATTGGCTTATTCGTGCGGTCGCCGGCAGTCCAAACCAGCTTCAGATCATGTATGCCGTCACAGGCGAACGCCGACTAACCGAATGGGAGGTACCATGGCTCTCTGGCTACGAAGATTCGAAGCCAGTCCGTATCGGCAATGCCGCGCACACCCAGCTGCAGTTGGACGTTTATGGCGAACTGATGGACGCACTGTACCAATCTCGCCGCGGCGGGCTCAGCGAGAACAAACGGGCATGGGCCATCCAATGCGCGCTGCTCGATCATCTAAGAGCCATCTGGACTGAACCGGACGAAGGTATCTGGGAGGTCCGCAGTGGCCGCAAGCAATTCACATACTCGAAAATCATGGCCTGGATGGCGTTTGATCGAGCTATCAAGTCGGCCACAGAATTCGGTATGGACGGCCCAGTCAAGGAGTGGGAAGCGGTCCGAGACGCCATCCATGCTGATGTCTGTCGTCGGGGATATGACGAGGGTCGCAAGGCCTTTGTGCAGGTCTATGGCGAGCCTCAGCTCGATGCCAGCTTGCTGCTGATTCCGGCGGTGGGCTTCCTCCCGCCGGAAGATCCCCGCGTGATCTCAACGGTGAACGCTGTTGAACGAGAGCTGGTCGCGGACGGCTTTGTCCGGCGCTACGACACGGCGGCAACCAACGATGGCTTGCCGCCGGGCGAGGGCATGTTCCTGGCCTGCAGCTTTTGGCTCGCCGATGCCTATCACCTCATCGGCCGAAATGCGGACGCCAAGTCTCTGTTCGAGCGGCTTCTGTCCTTGTGCAATGGCGTCGGCTTACTATCCGAGGAGTACGACGTCTCTCGCCGCAGGCTGGTGGGCAACTTTCCGCAGGCTTTTTCCCACATCGCGCTGGTGAACACCGCCCACAATCTCACTCGTCGCGACAAGCCGTCGGAAAAGCGCGGTGGCAAGAAAGCGATGCCAAGCGAGGGCACACAAAAGACGACTGTACCGGAAGGAGACCAGAATGCCTGAAGTGACAAACGACCCAGCCGGCTCCGCGGCGCCCGGGGCACGGCAGCGCCCTTCGACTCGCTTCCCCGTTGTCCTCGAGGGACAACCCGCGTTGGTTACCGGCGCAAATTCCGGCATCGGCAAGGCTGTCGCACTTGGTCTTGCCGCGTCGGGGGCCGACGTAGTTGTTAACTATGTGGTCAACCCCGCCGCCGCTGACGAAGTGGCGCACCAAATCGAAGCCGGCGGGCACCGAGCCCTGACCATCAAAGCCGACGTCAGCAATGAAAAAGACGTCAAGGCTATGTTTGCGACGGCCATCAATCATTTCGGGACGCTCCACATCGCCGTCAACAACGCTGGGCTGCAGCGCGACGCGCCCCTGTTCGAAATGACGATGGAGCAGTGGAACAAAGTTATTGGCGTCAACCTGACTGGCCAGTTCTTGTGCGCGCGGGAAGCCGTGCGGGAGTTCAAACGGCGTGGCCTGGCGCGCGATGTTTCCGCCGCCACCGGCAAACTGGTCTTCATGAGTTCGGTCCATCAGGAAATTCCCTGGGCAGGTCACGCTAACTATGCCGCGTCGAAGGGCGGAGTGATGCAGCTGATGCGTAGCATTGCGCAGGAAGTGGCGCCCCTTGCCATTCGCGCCAATGGGGTAGCGCCGGGAGCCATCCAGACCCCGATCAACCGTCCTGCCTGGGAGACCCCTGAGGCTTACCGCGATCTGATGACCCTGGTGCCTTACAAGCGCATCGGCGAACCGGACGACATTGCCCAGGCTGTTGCCTGGCTTGTTTCGGACGCTGCTGACTACGTCACCGGAGCGACCTTGTTTGTTGATGGTGGCATGACGCTTTATCCGGGCTTCGCGACGGGCGGCTAATTTTAAGCCACATTTGCGCTGGGAGCTGCTCGAACCCAATGCGCTCGCTGTCTCTGTCGGTATTCACCGTGAGCTCAGCATTGAAACGACGATCATGACCGCGATTGATTTCCTCACCACGATCAGATCGCACATCGATGGATGTGGTTGCGGTTTCGTCGGCGAGGAACCTGCGGATGACGAAGAGGAATTGATGGGTATCGGGCTGATCGGCCTTCTCGACGATATCGCGGCAATTGCAAAGGTAGCAGCAGCTTCCCTTGATGATGTGGCTAGCCAGGCCGCGCGAGCGGGCGCAAGGGCGGCAGGTGTTGTCATCGACGATACAGCAGTCACTCCAAGTTACGTGATCGGATTCGAGGCCAAGCGCAAACTGCCGATTGTCGGCAAAATCGCAGCGGGATCACTGCGCAACAAGCTGCTGATTCTGCTTCCCATCGCTCTGGCCCTTGGATACTTCCTTCCTGCGATGATCACGCCACTTCTAATGTTTGGCGGCGCCTACCTCTGCTATGAAGGGGTGGAAAAAGTGTTCGAAGCGATCGTGCCACATCGTGCACACGCACATGAAGCTCAGCTCGGCACGGTAGCATTGAACGCGCAGTCGATCGAGGATGAGAAGGTCGCGAGCGCCATCAAGACCGACTTCATCCCGGATGAAGATTATTCTCGAGGTATCGTCATTCTCGCGGCGCTTGCTCTGATGCTCTACGTCAGCAGTTTTTGTTGGTCGCTCTCTCTAATCGTCCATTGTGACAGGTCTCTACGATTCCGGATCGAGTCGGTACATCCGCGTACCATTGGTAGAGCCAGCTAGGAACTGCAGTTACATTGCCACGTTGCATCTCAGTTCAGTTCTTGCGTTGCACACAGAGATAGGCGGCTGGCTAGGTGTTGGCGCGATGCGCGTAAAGCTCATACCGCAGCCATTCAGGCTCAAGGCGATCGCGTCCTACTCTTCTGGCCGATGCGCAGACGAAGAGCTGTAAAAGTTGGAGAACGGGCCTGGTATGGTACGGGAGTCACGAGCTCCTGCGACCAGCCTCACTAGGGAGGCTCCCCATGTGGAAGGCGATCGACAGACGAACAATCGGTACTCTAATCGGCAGCATGGCTGCGGCGGGCGCAATGGCCACTCTCGGGCCTGGAACAGGACGGGCCCAGCAAGCCCCGGCCGGCCGCCCGTCTTCCAATACCGTCCTCAGAATGCAGGCCGCATGGCCGGCGAGCCTGACGCTCTACGAGAATTTCACCTACTTCGCAGATCGCGTAGGCAAGCTGTCGGCGGGGATGCTCACCATCAACACCATGCCAGCCGGTCAGGTGGTGCCACCGTTTGAGCTCCTCGATGCTGTTTCCCGGCGGGTCGTTGACGGCTCCCATTCGTGGGCCGGCTACTGGACCGGCAAGGACCGCACAGCCATCCTCTTCACCGGCGGCCCTGGTGGCACATTCGGCATGGATTTCATCGACGTGATGGGCTGGCTCCATCATGGCGGCGGCCTCGAACTGTATCAGGAGTTCTACACTAAGGTGCTCAAACTCGATGTCGTCCCCATTCCCATTCTTCCCTCCGGCCCGCAAGCCTTCGGCTGGTTCAATCGCCCCATTACCAATCTCAACGACCTGAAGGGGCTGAAATGCCGCCAAACTGGTCTTGCCGCAGAGGTCTGGAAGGAGCTTGGCATGACGGTCGTCAATATGCCGGGCGGCGAGATCATTCCCGCTGCCCAGCGCGGCGTCATCGACTGTGCCGAATGGGTAGGCGGCGTTGAGGACATCCGCCTCGGATTCCAGAATGTTTGGAAATTCCATTACTCGCCAGGCGTGCACGAGAACGTCACCATTGGCGAACTGCTCATCAACGGTGAGGTGTGGCGCGCCCTTGCGCCTCAGCATCAGGAGATCATCAAATCAGCCGCCCGTGATGCCTTCATTGTCTGGTGGCCGAAGTGGCAGAAGCAGAACGCCGAAGCCTTGTTCGAGATGCGTGAAAAGTACGGCGTGCAATTGTTGCGCACGCCAGGCGATGTCTTGCGCGCATTCCTAGAAAAGTGGGACGAGATCGCCGCACGCGAGGCGGCACAGAATCCCTTCTTCAAGAAGGTGTGGGATTCCCAACGGGAGTACGCGAGGGTCGTTGTGCCGGCCAAGCGATTCTATTTCCCGCCGTACTCGTTCATTGCCAGCATCTACTGGCCTGAGGGCTTCGGGGCTGACCCCGCCTCGACTGGCACAGGTCGGGGCTAGCTATGGGCGATTCTCGTCCATCGCCACGCATGCTTGCGGTGATCCGGTCGATCGACCGGATCACCGATTTCACAGGCACTGTGGTGGCATTTCTTTCGGTGCCGCTGGTGGCAGCCGTCTGCTATGAGGTGGTCTCGCGATACGTTTTCAATGCGCCAACGGTCTGGGCGTACGATACCAGCTATATGCTGTACGGAACCCTGTTCATGCTGGGAGCGGCGTATACTCTCTACAGAGGCGCCCACATCCGCACGGACTTTTTTTGGGAATCGTTCTCCATCCGCACCCGGGGTACCATCGACTCGATCTCGTACATTGTGTTCTTTTTCCCTGGCTTTGCGCTCCTCATGGTAGTCGGGCTGCAGGAGGCGCTCACGTCCTGGCGCATCCACGAGCTCGCTGATCTCACGCCCTGGCGCCCGCCTCTGTGGCCGTTCAAGTCGGTCGTCCCGATCACTTGCCTGTTGCTCCTGCTGCAGGGCGTCTCGGAACTCCTGAAGAGCCTGCATGCAGCGCGTACCGGTGAGGAGATAGAACGCAAACTGAAGGTTCAGGTATGACACCCGAGACCCTCATCGGTCTCGTGATGCTGCTCGTTCTGCTCGGGGCAATTTTCATCGGCATCCCGATCTCATTCACGCTGCTGTTCCTCGCTTTGAGCTTCGGCTGGCTCGGGTTGGGCGAAACTGTGTTCAATCTCGCCTATTTTCAGACCATCGGGCTGATGAAGGAGGAGGTGCTCGCCGCCGTGCCGCTCTTCATCCTGATGGGCTTCGTCACCCAGGAGGCGGGCCTGATGGAGCGACTCTTCATTGCCTTCCGACACCTCATGGCGCCGGTGCGGGGCTCCCTATACGTGGTCGTGGTAATAACTGCGGCGGTCTTCGCCATGGCCACAGGCATCGTCGGAGCCGCTGTGACCGTCCTTGGCATCATGGCTTCGCCCATCATGACCCGCTCCGGCTACAGCGCGCAGCTCTCGGCCGGCGCCATCGCCGCAGGAGGCACTCTGGGCATCCTTATTCCACCCTCGGTGATGCTGATCGTGATGGGCCCTGTACTTGGCGTCTCGGTGGCCGATCTCTACGCGGCAGCTATTGTGCCGGGATTCATGCTTGCCAGCATCTATCTCGTCTACCTTCTCGCCCGGAGCATGATCGATCCCGGACTCGGTCCCGCAATGCCCATGGAGGAGCGCGTCCGCTCCCTTCCCGCCATACTGGGAGAAGTGGCGGTTGGGGTCGTGCCGCTGCTGGCGCTCATCACCGCAACACTTGGCTCGATCCTCGCCGGACTGGCGACACCGACAGAAGCAGCGGGCGTCGGCGCCGCAGGGTCGCTGGTCCTCGCTGCTGGCTACCGGAAATTGACTTGGACCGCATTCCGCAAAGCCTTGATCGCGACCATGGTGACCTCGAGCATGGTGCTTCTGCTCGCCGGCACGTCGAACATCTTCGGCGCGGTATTTGCCCGGCTTGGCACTGCCAACTGGATCACCGAGGGCCTGCTCGCGCTGGAACTCTCCAAGACTAGCATGCTGATCCTGGTATTGACTCTGGTGTTCGTGCTCGGCTGGCCCTTCGAGTGGCCAGCAGTCATTCTCGTGTTCTTGCCGATCTTCTATCCGGTGGTGGCCGCCCTGCAGATAGATCTGGTCTGGTTCGGGGCGCTGGTCGCCGTTGTTCTGCAGACGGCCTTCCTGTCGCCACCGATTGCCATGTCCGCCTACTACTTGAAGCAAGTGGTCGACAAGTGGAGCCTGCTCGACATCTACAAGGGCATGTTCCAATTCATGTTTCTGCAGTTGCTGGCGGTCGGGCTGCTGATCAGTTTCCCGCAGATCGCGACGTGGCTACCAGAACGGTTAGCCGCTGCCTCACGCGCTGAGAAGATCCCTGAGCAATATCAAAGGATCATCCAACAGCAACGTCGGCAGGCGCCCTCCCTGGAAATGGACCCGTTGATGCAACAATAGGGCGTGGCAGAAGGTCAAGTTCGTTCTTGCTGGATAACAAGTTGGGGATGCGGTGACATTTGCGCTCACGGCGGGCGCGGTGCCGCTCAGCGTGGTCCCGATCAAGTTCGTCGCGGATCACCTTTAGCTGACGCTGCTCGAACGCGCTCATCCCGAGCCCGCGTCAGTGCTCGGCAGCGCGGATGAGGGCGGCATGCATCAGCTTGAGCACGGCGCGTTCGCCGAAGGCATGCGGGGGTCACCTTGGTGCACTCCACCGTCTTCAGCCGACCGGTGCAGTAGCCATTGCGATTTCCCGCCCCCGCTGCTGGGCCGTGCGCGTAATAGCCGCGTGCCAGGGCATCGGCGGCTTCGCCCTCAAGCGCCTCCTCGACGATCAGCCGCGCCGCAACCTGCACCAGCTCGGGCAGCAATGCTAGAACCGTACCCCGCACTCTGACAGTCGCGAACTGGCTGAACGCTGTTTGGATTTCGTTTGTGTCGTCTCCCACTCGGGAGTTCGCGCATCGCGCCATTGATCCGGTACCGTAGCGTACGGTCCTAAATGTCGCATCGGGTGGCGCAAGGAACTGTCAAGAGTCGGCGGGCGTTTCGTTGGCAGGCGACGCGGATGGACGGATCATCACTCAAGCTCGGCGCGTGCCTGCGATCCAGCCGCGCCTACGGAACGTGATGGCATGTGGCGTCAGAAGGACGCCCGGTTGTCGAGGAGCTGACCGCGGAACGCTGTTCAAGAACATAACAAGATTAGCGTGACCTCGGCGTCGTCTCCTCACCCGTTTCTTTAAGCGGGTGGAGACTCAGGCATCGGCCTTTGGGAGGAGATTGATCATGCCAGCACCCGAATACAACTGGCCACTGATTGCCGGAGTGCTCATCGCAGTCGGGCTTTACTGGGCGTACTGCATCTATTGGAGTGTCATTGGTTACAAGCAGGCCCGCACCCTTTCCGGCTGGGGCATCTCAGGGCGGACGCTTCCGGCGTGGCTGTTTATGCTCTCCGCATCCGTCACGTCGTTCAGCGCGTGGACCTATATGGGACATCCCGGGACGGTCTATGCCGGCGGGATGGCCTACGCCTATGCCGGTCTCTATGCGATCACGATTCCATTCACCGGCGCGCTGTTTATCAAGCGGCAGTGGATGCTCGGGCGCCGATACGGATTCATCACTTCGCCCGAACAGTACCGCACAATCTTCGATTCGTATTTCCTGGGAATTCTGATCATTATCGTGTCGTTTCTGTACAGCTGCTTTTACGTGGCGGTCCAGCTCATCGGGTCCGGCTTGCTGTTCACCGTGGTGACCGGTGGGTTCTTCCCGTTCTTCGTGGGGAGCGTCGCGCTCGCGCTGATCATGCTCATCTATGTCGGTGCCGGTGGACTCAGGACCATCGCGTGGGTGGACGTAGCCCAGTATTTCCTAACGTTCGGCGGTATCACGCTGATCGGGGCGTCTGTGCTGTACGGTTTCGGTGGGTGGGGCCCATTCACGGAGAAGATCTTCACCACGCACACTTACTACACCCACTCGCATGGTTCGATCCTCTGGAACTGGAACTGGATCGCGAATGTAGAGGGCCTGGGACCGAAGCCGCAGTGGACAGGCATCATGATGCTCACCTACATGTTGGCCCTCGCCGGGATTCAGGCATCCCCCGCCTTCACCATGTGGGCGTACAGCATGCGCCATACGCGAACGCTCGCCTGGCAGATAACCCTCGGCATCGGCACGGTAGTGACGGCGACGCTGGTGCTGTGGTCGGTTGTTCAAGGGATGGGGGCTCAGGTCCTCGCCCACCAAGATCCGGCCATGTTCAGCAACGCTGCGTTGGTCGAGTTCATCCGGGCTGCGGGCGCGGCAGGTGCGGGATCAGACGGCGTGGTGCCGAGGCTGATGCTCGAATACATGCCGTTGTGGCTGATTCCGCTGGCTGCCATCGGCCTGCTCGCCGCGGCCCAGTCCACGGCAGGACCCTACATCTCCTCGTTCGCCGCGATCGCGACCCGGAACATCATCGGCGAGACGCTGCTGTACCGGGCGAAGCGCCTAGAGCCCGCGGCGGCCCATGGCGGCGGCAACCCCGGGCACAATCCGGGCAGTCCGCAGCCGCGGGTGGAAGCGCTGAGGATCTCGGATGTGTTTTCTGAGCGCTGGCAGGTGCACTGGTCGCGCATCTTCTGCGTGATACTGCTTCTCGCTTCGCTCTACGTCGCTTTTGCCCAGCACGACCTCATGGTGATGCTGGGAGGTCTCGCGGTCTCGTACGGATTCCAGCTCTACCCGGCGCTCATCGTGATTTGCTACAACTTCCGCGGCTGGCCCATCCGGTGGACACCGCAAGGCATCACCGCCGGTTTGATGGTCGGGATCCTAGCTGTCACCGCGACTTACTTCTGGCCAGCGTACCGCTACACGCTGAGCATCCACTCTGCCGGTTGGGGAATCATCTTCAATCTTCTCACCATCTGGTTGGTTTCTTCGATCACCACGCCGAGCCAGAAGTTCTCTGAATGGATGGATGAGCTCGACCAGTTCTACAGGAAGCACGATCCCGGATTCTACGAGCTCAAGGCAAGGAAGTGGCACAGCTTCCTGTGGTTCTATATTCCGTTCTGGTGGATCATGTTCGTCGGACCGGGCATCGAATTCGGCAACTATCTCGACGGCGTCTTCTTCGGCATGCCAGGGCTCTGGGCTTGGCTGATCCTCGGTGGTTTAACCGGCGTGTTTCTCCTGTGGAGCATGTGTTGGCCGGCCGAGATGGCCACCGCGCCGCGTTATACCCCGCCGCCCAGAGATGCTGCCGCCAAAGAAACGATCGATTACATGCGGAGCAGAGCAGCATGAGCGCAGGAATGAGCACCTTCATCGTCCTGGCGGCATGGGCCACCCCGATCGTGATCGGCCTGATACTCATGAGCATGTGCTACCGTTCGCCGACAGCAGCGGAACTGGCGAAGTCGGACGAGTTGCAGCCGGACTAAGGCCGACCCGAGCGCGGCCAAACCGCGCTGCGGCGCAATCGCGAATCTGCGGGCCGATTTGGGCGTGCCGCCACCGATCACGCCAAAGAAAGAGACAGGCTTGGGGGCGCTCGCCGGCCAACTGTACGGCACAGCGCTCGGATGAGCTAAGCCGAGGCGCGGGAACAGGCCGGTACGCGAAGCGTTCGCATGAATTGTTCAAAGGGTTTCCATGGACAGCAAGGGAGAGTGAAGAGAGGGCATCCTTTGCACGCGACGGTGAAAAACGTCCCGGACGAAATTGCGTCGGCGCTCGAGCCCGAGGAATCGGTAGTGGCGGTCTTCAACATGGATGCGGGACTAGACGTATATGCCACTGGTCAGCGCTTTTTCGGGAGACGGGGAGATCGCCTGATCGGCATCCAATACACGGAGGTCTCGGAGGCAAGGCGTCGGACGGCTGATTGGCGGACATGGAGCGGCATCACCCGGATCGTTCTCGGAATCGCATTCGCAGCGGCCGGTGCCTTGACGGGGGTCGAAACGATGCCGTCGACGATCGTCAGCCTGGCACTCTTCCTGATCGGCGCTGCATTCCTGTTCCTTGGGTTCTACAGGCGCGACGACTGGGTCGAACTGAAGATCGATCGACCGGAATCTCCGCCGTCGTTCTGGTATATCGTGGCTTTTCTGCCGTTCTGGCTCATGCTTCGGTCCCGGAAGCGATACCGTATTCCAGGGAATCGGGAGCAGGTCGATGCATTCTACCAATTCCTGATGGCGAGGATTCCCGCTCGGCGGATCACCCTGCATCCGAAATAGTCTGGTCTATGTCGGTCGAGATAGGTTTGCAGTGATAGTACACCGCCTTTCGTCACCGGCGCCGTTGATCCGGTACGATAGCGTACTGTCTTGAGAGGCCGCAGCGGGTTGTGCGAGGAAACTGCAAAGGTCGGCACGAGTTTCCCATCCGAGGGCGACTCGGATGGACGGATGATGACCAAGCTCGTCGCGTGCCTCGCGACCGCACTTTTGATTCTCACAGCGATGCCAGCGACCTCGGACACGCAGCCGAGCGAGCAACGCACAGCTGCTGCTGCTTCTGAGCCTCGCGCGCCAATGCCAATACAGGTAGCACAACGACAGGCCGGTCCAAGAAGCGCTGCTCCGGTTCAGCGTGCTGCTCCGCGCCAGATGCCTTCTCGCGCGGCACCGAGGGCCGTAATGCCCCAACCGAGAGTTCAGCGTGGCGGGCCCCGTATCCGAAGGGCCGCGCCACCTCAGATTCGTCGTGGGGTGCAGCGACCGGGTCGAATTCAGCGGCAGATGCGGGCAGATCCTCGGCAGCGGATCGAACGACGCGCCCGCCCACAGCGCCAGCAGGAATGGATCCGGCGGCAACGACGGGAGAACGTCCAGCAGCGAATCCAGCGTCGAGAGCGGTTGGAGCAGCGACGTGAGCAGGCGCGGGAGCGACTGCAGCGACAACCGGAACGCGCCGACGAGCAGCTGCGGGGACGGCGTGAGCGCGCACGGCAGAGGGAGCAACGTCGCCAAGAGCGTGCCGTCGAGCGGAAGAAGCAGTTGGAGCAGCGCGAGCAACGTCGGCCGGAACGTGCCGCCGAGCGGAAGGAGCAGTTGGAGCAGCGCGAGCGACCTCGGCAGGAGCGTGCCGCCGAACGAAAGGAGCGGTTGGAGCAGCGCGAGTTAAGGCGACAGGAGCGCGCGCAGCGGCGGGAGCGGTTGCTTCGGGAACGCGCACAGCAGCGCGAACCGCGGCGGAAGGAGCGGCTCGAGGCGCGCCAGGGTCGCCCGGACCGCGTGACACCTGAAGTGGCCGCTCGCGGACGCTTCGCTGCGCAATTCCGCGCCGATCGGCGAGAGGCCAGGGAAGCTCGGCGGCAGGCCAGGGAGGCTCGGCGGCAGGCCTGGGAGCCGCGCCGCGCGGCCCGTATCGCTGCACGGCATGCCTGGCGGCGCGGACGTCACGCGCACTTCGTGGCGTGGGTGGGACCGGTCTTCTGGCCGTACGTGTACTTCGACATCTTTCACTACACGTTCTGGCCCTATGCCTATTTCAATGGCTATTGGGCATACGCCTACGACGACATATTCGAAGGGATCTTCTGGCCGTACGGCAGTCCCTATTCCCAACATGCTTACGCGGCTCCGTATCCGGAGCGCATGAGGGCTGCGCTGCCGCGTGCGGCGCCCCGCGGCCGTCCCACTGCGCGCGCGGTCGCGCAGTTCTGCGAGCCGGCCGAAGGTGTCACGGCGTGGCCGTTCGAGCGCATCGAGAGTGCCGTTCGGCCGGACGAGGCGCAAGAGAAGCTTCTGGACGACCTCAAGGCAGCAGCGGCGAAGGCGGCCGAGGCATTCAAGGCCGCTTGCCCCACTGACGTTCCAATGACGCCGACCGGACGTTTGCAGGCCATGGTTGAGCGGCTTGAGGCAACACTTGAAGCCATCCGTATTGTGCGACCGCCGCTTGACGCGTTCTACAATTCGCTGAGTGACGAGCAGAAGGCGCGTTTCAATCTGCTCGGACCGGATGTGGGCCTCGCCCGCACAGGCGATCAGGCCCGGGCGCAAGGCGCGGGCTCGGCTTGTGGCGAACCCAAGCCCGGTCTCGTCGGCCTGCCGATCGGAAGGATCGAAGAGGTTGTCCGGCCGCGCGAGTCGCAGCAGAAGGCGCTCGACGAACTGAGAGAGGCGACCGTAGGCGCGGTCGACATTCTCCAATCCGAGTGTCCCGACGTCATTCCGCAGACGCCGGTCGGTCGGCTGGCGGAGATGGAGAGGCGGGTTGAGGCGATGGTCTCGGCAGCGGAGCACATACAGCCGGCGCTTGAGACATTCTATGCCTCGCTAAGCAGCGAGCAGAAAGCGCGCTTCAACACCCTTGGCAGCGAATCACGAAACCGGCAACGGTGAGGCAAACAGCAACAGGGGAAACTCTCGCGGGCCGGATCGAAACTATTTCACCGCACAGGAGCGGCTCACGGGACATTCCTGATCACGCAGTCGCAGAGTTTGCGGAGGAGGCGCACAAGACCACCAGCGCATTGGCCTATCCAATGTTCGGACAGGTAACGACAATCAAAGAGTTTCTGGGAGGAGGCTCGGACCGGTTACCCACGGCCACACCAGAGTGGAAGACGGTGCCGGTAGTTGAGGGGCTGCGGGTGAATTGTTTGGTCGGCAAAAAAATGTGCCACGATCGGTAGGGACGGGGACGGTCTGTCACGCATCTACACCGCTGGAAGCCTTACAGGGGCGCACACCCTTGTTTGTCGGGGATATCCTGACACACGCGGAGGCCAAGGTTAGGTACAACACGGAACGATTCGATTGGTGGGATCTCGGGACAGGGCGATCGAATGGAAGAATGCGCGAGAAAGGCGTGGGTCGTAAGCATCGGCCGGCGTCGCCAAAGAGGTGGTGTATTCTTAGAGTACTGCTTTTTCTATGTGGGACATCCGACCAGGCAATCGGCAGTGGACGCAGTGCGCCGCAGCCTGAGTTCGCAAATCGATCTTCGGAGGGTGAAAGCAGAGCGGGAGTTGAGTTCAGACGAAATCGCCAAGAAAGGCTTGCGATACCGGCAAGTGAAGTATGCTGCGAAAGGCTCCGCGCCGCCGTGAAGAAGCTTGGAGGATCGATTTCTCTCCTCCGGCCGGACCGGCCATGGTTCGTCGCTTAGCCCCTTGTGCGACAGCCGTGGTCGCGTCTGGTCGCGGCTCGGTGCTCATTTGTGAAAAGGAAAGCGGCACTAAGGATAATCGCCGCGTTTCTCACACCAACTTCTCCGCAGACTGCGGCCAGGCGATATCGTGATTGTGTCGGCTCTCGATCGTCTCACGCGGGGCGGCCCCGTCAAGATGCTGAGCGTCCTCGCCGAGATCCCATCGCGTGGTGCGGCTTATAAATCGCTGGCGGAGCCGTGGGCGGACACGCCACGAATTGGGCGAAGTGCTGGCGGCACTGGTCGGGTACTCGCGCGAAAGACACGAGAGGACAGGCGGACCGCCGCCGGTCGCGAGCGAGCCCGGCTGCGCGGTGTGAAGTTTGGCGCAGCCCAAGCTCTCGCCGGACCAACAAAGTCGGGCGCTTCGCCGACGCCAATCCGGAGAGCACCTGAAGTCAATAGCGCCTGTTTCAAGGTCAGCTCGACGATGATATCCAGGCTCAAGCCGAAAGCGTCTAAAAACGCCTCCTAGCGCGGTTTCCGGGTCAAGCCACGGGCAATTGCCCAGACCTGGGCATTGGCGACGGCCGGTCCATTGCGCCGTCACGGCGGCACGTCAAAGGCGGCTTGCCGCTCGTATCACCTTTGACGTGGCGACGGGACGGTGCTGCCCCGGCAAGGATCACTCGGCCGAGTTCACGCGGATTTCGGATTGGACGAGCCTGCATCCCTTAGCTTCGGCGCAGCGGTCCATCGGAACAACAAGCATCTCCCTCAACCTGCGTTGCTTCTCTCCTTGGGAAAAAGGGGGCGCTAACTGGTCCGCTCTTCTCCGAATCTCACTTTCCAAAGCGGCTCGCTCGTCAGGAGTAAGAGCCTTCCCAGCAGTCATTAAAAGGAAACCAACTAGGTCATGCCGCCGTAAGTCCAAATCCAGAATGATGAGCCCGAAGGGACCATCGGGGATGCTCACCCGCTTAAAAATGCAATCATAGCTGTTCTGGCAAAGCGAATATTGCTTTAAGTTCACATACCGCATCCTGCATTCTGGAGGCGCTTCCAAACGAACGACGCAGACCGCCAGATCCGGCGCATTTTTGTGGGGGATGGGAATGGCCGTCGGACCGCGCCCCCCGCCAAGGCCTGGAATGCCATCCCAGGGTTCTCCGTTGGCCTTCGTTTGGTCGGCCGCCACGGTGATGCTGATGGGTTTCCCTTCGCCGGCTAGGCAATAGGCGGGGAACGCCAAAATAAGCAAAATGGCCCACAAAGACCGTCGGCTTATGTGCGAATGCCAACTAGCGACTCGGTAAGAGCGCCTGAACAAGCACAACTGGTGTATTTGCATATTGCGCATCCGACAGGTTTTTCCTGACGCGGGCTCGCGGTTCGTTGATGATCCCTTTGCGAGATCAACATATTCTCGCGTACGGATGCGTCAACGTCTAAGCGACAAGCTCTATGGCAGAGCGCCTAGGAGGGTGTCCATATTCGTCGTCTCGCTTGAGCCCTTGCCAGGTGTGTTCGCGGACCGCCTCGTACGGCGATCGAGCTCAAATACGAACAACTCGAAATCCGATGTTGCTCGCAGAGCTATCCGGTGTGTTCGAGCTGCGCGCGGCTACGCGATAGCGATTGCAGTAGGAGTCGTGGCAGAGGAATGAGCCGCCGCGCAGCGATCGGTTGGGCGCTGGCGCGCCGTGGAGGGGATTTTCACTCGCCGTGACCTTATGGTAGCGCGGCGAGAACGTGTCCTCGCACCATTCCCAGACATTGCCGGCAACGTTAAACAAGCCATAGCTGTTTGCCTCGAAGGCATGAACCGGCGCGGTGCCGAGATAGCCGTCATCCGTGGTATTGAGGTCAGGGAATTTCCCTTGCCAGATGTTGCAGCGATGCTCGCCTGCGGGCGTCAGCTCATCGCCCCAGGGGTAGGCGGCCTGCTCCAGCCCGCCGCGGGCGGCTATTTCCCACTCGGCTTCGGTCGGCAGCCGCGTTCGCGACCACTGGCAATAGGCCCTGGCGTCATTCCAGGATATGTGCACGACCGGATGGTCTGATCGCTCGAAAATCGTTGAGCGTGGTCCCTCGGGCTGGGCCCAATAGGCGTGCGGCACCGCCACCCACCACGGCGTCTCGGCCGCGCGATTTACGGGTGCGCGTTTCGCCTCATCCGACAACAGCCCTTCGAACACGAAGCTCCAGCCATGACGCTCGGCGTCGGTGGTATAGCCCGTACTTCGAACGAACTCGGCGAACTGCAGATTGCTGACGGCGTAGCAGGCGATCGCGAACGCGCCGACGGTGACGCTCCGCACCGGTCCTTCGCCGTCATCGGGAAATCGCTTGTGGTCGGAGCCCATCAGGAAGGAGCCGCCGATCGGCGGACTCCAGCGCCGCGCGATCGGCTTCGGACTGGGCGCGATCGCCATCGCCGAGGCGGCGGTCGTTGCTGCCGGCTCGCCGGCCTGACGCTGCATACAGCAACGGGGACTTCCGTCAGTCATGGGCAGTCATCGTCTGTCGCGCTAGTTCTGCTTTTCCTCTTCCCAGAAGGCGGTCTCGCCTTGCGCTTCCATCAGGGCAAGGATTTTCTCGCGCGGGATCACGCCGCAGCGGTTGGCCCAGTGCTCGTACTGCTCGGCCATGTCGCGAACGCGCTCCGGGTGTTGGGCGGCAAGATCGTGCATCTCGGTACGGTCGAGCTCCATGTCATAGAGTTCCCATGCATCAGGATATTTCCGCACCAGCTTCCATTTTCCGACACGAACGGCGGCGTTGCCCTCATGCTCCCAGAACAACGGGCCGCGGCCACCATAGGCCGCGGAAAACGACGGCACCAGGCTCTCGCCTTCGCAAGGCAGGATGGTATTGCCATTGTATTCCTTCGGATAGGTTGCGCCGGTCACATCGAGGATGGTCGCCATCACGTCCGGGAGCTGGCTCGGATTGTGCCGGAGGCCACCACGTTCCTTGATCCCGTTCGGCCAGTGCACGATGAACGGCGTCGCGATCCCGCCCTCATGGATCCAGTGCTTGTAGAGCCGGAACGGCGTGTTCGACAGGTTGGCCCACGCCGTGCCGTAGCTCTGATAGGTGTGTTCGCCGCCGGGCATCAGGTTGGGATCGTTGCCGAATTGCACGGGCTCACCCTTGCGCGTTTTGGCCTTGGCGATCATGAGTTGATCGACCAGCTCGCGCGCGGTCACGCCTTGCGGAATGTCCTCGGCGCAGGCGCCGTTGTCGGAGAGAAAGATGATCAGCGTGTTATCGATCTGTCCGGTCTCTTCGAGGGCCGCGAGGATGCGGCCGATGCCCTGGTCCATGCGGTCGATCTGCGCCGCGTAGACCTCCATGCAGCGCAGCGTCCATTCGCGGTGCTGCGCTTCGGTCCACGGCGGCCGGGTCGGGTCGCGATCGGTGAGTTGCCAGTTCGGGTGAATGATGCCGTCATCGACCAGCCGCTGCAGCCGCTGTTCGCGTAGGCGATCCCAGCCGGCGTCGAAGCGTCCCTTGTACTTGGCGATATCCTCGTCATGGGCGTGCAGCGGCCAGTGTGGCGCCGTGTAGGCGACATACTGGAAGAACGGCTTGTCCGGATTTTCCGCCTTGTGCTGGCGGATATAGGAAGCGGCCTGGTCGCTAATCGCGTCGGTATAGAAGAACGACGGATCGTTCTCGGCTTCGTGCTCGATATTGTCGTTGCCGCGCGTCAGCGTATTCGGATTGTAGAAACTGCCGGCGCCGATGATGGTGCCGTAGAAGTGGTCAAATCCGCGTTGTAGCGGCCATGCGTCGGTCGGCTCGGTCAAATTGCTGGCGATATGCCACTTGCCGCTAAGATAGGTCTTGTATTTCTTCTGCTTCAGCACTTCAGCAATCGTCACGCAGCTCCGGTTCAGATTGCCGGCATAGCCCTCCGGCCCGTTGCTGTAGGTGAGAATGCCGATGCCGGTTTGATGGGGGTGCAGCCCGGTCAATAGCGAAGCACGGGACGGACTGCAGCGGGCGGTGTTGTAGAATTGCGAGTAGCGCAGCCCGTTGGCCGCGAGACGATCCAGGTTCGGCGTTTCGATCTCGCCGCCGTAACAGCCGATATCGGAGAACCCCATGTCGTCGTTGAGGATGAGGAGGATGTTGGGGCTGTCGGTAGTCTTGCCGCCATTTGCCATGGTTTTCGGTCCTTCTGAGTAGGGATAGTCACGGGTGCCGCCGCGTCAGGCTGATGCTGAGGCGGAAATAGTCCGGCAGGTACACAGAGCGCAGCAATTCAAGCGGGCGTCCCTCGGTACCAAGTGTCAGACGTTCGATCGCGAGCAGGGGACTACCGGCTTTCACGCCGAGCAGTTTGGCGCTGGTTGAGTCGGCAAGCGACGCGCTGATGGTCTGCTTTGCTTCCTTAATGGGATGACCGAGTTCATCTTCGAACACGCTGTACATGATGATGGAGGTGAGGTCGCGCTTCTCGAGCTCCAGGCCGATGTCGGGCGGATAGAAGGCGTGTTCGATCGCGATCGGCGTGTCGTCGGCGAAACGAAGCCGCTTGAGTTGCCACACCGCGCGTTCGCGCAGCTGTTCGCGCACATCGGCATCATGCCGGTTGGTCATGCCCTGCTGCAGTACCTTTGCGCCGGCCTGGTAGCCGGCGTCGCGGATGGTTTCCGAAAAACCCATCAGCCGGCCAACCCAGTTCTCAGGCTGATTGGAGCGCAGGAACGTGCCGCGGCCACGCGTGCGGGCGAACATGCCCTCATGGACCAGCGGCGAGATGGCGTTGCGGATGGTGACGCGGCTGACGCCGAAATGCCGGCCAAGCTGGGCTTCCGTCATCAGGCGTCCGGTCTTGTCGATTAATTCGCCTTCCCGAACCTGACGGCGGATCGACTCGCGGATCTGGATGTGCAGGGGCACCGATCCCGCCGCGGCGGGCGGCGCGGCGGCAGAGAGCGGCACAGGCTTCTTGCGGATGCGGGCGGGCATGATCTTAAAGCCGCTTTCGTGTCTTGGGGTCGAATAAGTGAATGTCCTGCGGCCGGGCCGTCACCGAAATCACATCGCCTTCGCGCGGCACATCCTCATGGCTGATGCGCACGCGCATTGCGGTGCCAGCGCAGTCGAGATCGAGCACGGCGGTGTCGCCGAGATCCTCGACGAGATCGACTTTTGCCTTTAGTCCGTCCGGCGCCATGCGCAGTGCGCCGGGCCGGATACCGGCAATAACGTCGCGCTCGCCCTGGTTCTGCATATTGGTCTTCAACGTATGGCCGGCAAATACGACGCTGCCGTTCACATAACGGGCCGGTATCAGGTTCATCGGCGGATTGCCGATGAAGCCGGCGATATCGATCGAGTTCGGCCGCGCGAACACCTCCGCAGGTGTGCCAACCTGCTGGATTTCGCCGGCCATGAACACCGCCATGCGGTCGGCGAGCGTCATCGCTTCTTCCTGGTCATGGGTGACGTAAACTGCGGTGACGCCGAGCGAACGCTGTAGCTTCTTCAGTTCCGCGCGAGTCTCCAGCCGGAGCTTTGCGTCGAGATTGGAGAGCGGTTCGTCGAGCAGAAACAGCCGCGCCTTGCGCACGATGGCGCGCGCCAGCGCGCAACGCTGCTGCTGGCCACCCGACAATTGACCAGGCTTACGGTCGAGCAAGTGATCGATCTTCACCCTGCGCGCGGCTTCCCGCACCGCGGGCTCGATCTCCTTTTTCGGCAGATCGCTCATCTCGAGCGGGAAGGCGATGTTTTCGGCGACGGTCATGTGTGGATAGAGCGCGTAGCTCTGGAATACCATGGCGATGTCGCGGTCCCTCGCGTCCACCGAGGTGACGTCCTTGCCGTCGATGAAGACGTGGCCGGCTGTCGGCGCATCCAGTCCGGCGAGAATCCGTAAAGTAGTACTCTTGCCGGAGCCGGAAGGGCCGAGCAGGGCAAAGAACTCGCCGGGCGCGATCTCGAAATTGACGTTCTTCAGCGCGGCGAAGTCGCCGTGCATCTTGACGATATCCTGGAAACGTACCTTTCCGCGACCGTTCATCGGCGTCCTCCGCCCTTGACGGCGCCGACCGTCAGTCCTTTGACGATATGTTTCTGCGCCACCACGCCGAGCACGACGACGGGCAGCATTGCCAGAACGGAGACGGCAGCAAGCTTCGCCCACAGCGTCTGCTCCACGGAGACGAAGTTGAACATCGCCACTGTCACTGGCCGCACGGTGTTGCCGCTCAAGACGACGGCGAACAGAAATTCGTTCCACGCATTGAGAAATACGAAAACGACTGTCACGGCGATGCCGCCTCTTACCTGCGGGATAATGATGCGCCACAGCGTGCGCAGCCGGCTCGCGCCGTCGAGATAGGCGGCTTCCTCCATCTCGAATGGAATGTCCTCGAAATAGGATACCAGCAGCCAGATCGCGAAGGGCAGCGAGAACGACAGATAGATCAGGATGATGCCCTGGTAGGTGTCGATCCAGCCGATGTTCCGCAGCACCAGGAAGTAGGGAATGATGATACCGACCGGCGGCAGCATCTGAGTCGCCAGTACATAGAAGCCGGCAAACTTCTTGCCGCGGAAGCGCAGGCGCGCCAGCGCATAGGCCGCGGGCACCGCCATCAGCATGGTGACGATCGTGGTTCCGACCGAAATCACCATGCTGGAGATCAGGTTCGGCAGGATCGATCCGGAACCGAACAGCACGTCGCGGTAGGCTTCCAGCGTTGGCGGAAAGATCAGCTTGGGCGGATAGGCCAGCGCATCGCGGTCGGTCTTCAGCGAATTCAGCACGCTCCAGACCACCGGGAACGCCCAGGCCAGCAGGAACACCAGCGAGATCGCCAGCAGCGCAAGGAAGCGGATGCGGTTGGCGCTCATTTTGCCCTCCGCATCGCGAACAGAACTGCCGAAATGAGGATGGTGACGATCAACAGCGCCACCGCCAGTGCCGAGCCGTAGCCGATCGAGAGCTCCGTGAAGGATTTGCGATAGGCGTAGAGATTGAGGATTTCCGTCGCGGTGCCCGGGCCACCCGCGGTCACGGTGAAGATCGCAGCGAACGCGGTCAGTGCCACCATGGTCCGCATGATGATCACCATGACAATGGCCGGGCGCAGCAGAGGCAGGGTAATGCGGCGGAAGCGCTGCCAGGCGGTGGCGCGATCGAGCCGCGCCGCCTCGTAGATATCCTCCGGCAGGGCCGCGAGGGAAGCCAGCAACACCATGAACGCAAACGGCGTCCACTGCCAGGTATGGATCACGATCACCGAGATCATGGCGAGGAAGGGATCGCCGAGCCAATTCTTGCTGCCGAGGCCGGCATTGATCGCCAGGAAATCGACGATGCCGAATTCCGGCGCGAGCATGAAGGTGCGCCAGATCATGCCGACCACGGCTGGCGACAGCACCACCGGCAGGATCGCGATGACGCGAAACCAGCCCTGGCCGCGCTTCATGTCCATCACGAGCAGCGCCAACGCCAGGCCGATGACCACCTGCAGGATGACGGTCGATCCGGTGTACACGAGGCTGATCAACAGCGACGACCAGAACCGCTCGTCGGTGAGCAATACCTTGTAATTTTCCAGGCCGACGTAGCCGTTGGTGAACGGCATTGCCAGATCCATGCGGAAGGCGCTCGTCCCGACCAGGAACAGCAGCGGGAAGGTGGTCGTCGCCAGCAGCGCGAGAAATGCCGGCGCCAGCAGCGCAGCGGCAAACCGGCACTCACGCTGCGCCAGAACGCGGCCGAAATCGCTTGTCGCTATTGCGGTCGCGTTGCCCTTCGTTGCGGTTGCCGCCGGCGCCATCGATCAGCCGCGCATCATCGGCTCGATGCGGCGCTGCGCGTCGTCGAGTGCCGCCTTCACGGTCGCCTGGCCGGAGAGGGCGGACTGGATGGCGGTCGCCATGGTGTCGCCGATCGCCGGCCATTGCGGCACGCGCGGCCGCCAATCGACGTCGGTATCGCTTTCCAGCGCCTGCATGGTGGCTTCGACGAAGTTGGCGCCAAAGCCATTCATCAGCTTGACGTACTCAGGATCGCGCCAGATCGAGGTGCGGTTGACGCCGGAGCGCTTGGTCGGACCTGCAAAGCGATGCGCGGTGCGCGCCTGCGTCTCGGCACTCGTCGCCCACTGGATGAACAGCCAGGTCGCCTTCCTCCTCTTGTCCGATTGTGCGGCGTTGATCGGGAAGCCCCAGTTCCAGATCGAGGTGACGCGCTTGCCGGACGGGCCCTTGGGCCAGCGGGCATAGCCGACCTTGCCGATCACCTTCGATTTTTCCGGATTGTTGACCACCGACGCCGAGGAATGCGCGTCGATGTAGTTCGCCACTGTCCCTTGCGAGAACGCGTCGGCAATGTCCGGCCAGTTCCAGTTCGCTGCCGCCGCTGGCGCATATTTGCGCATCACGTCGACGTACCAGGCAAGCGCGGCCTCTGCCTCGGGGCCGTTGACGGTGAGCTTGCCGCCCTTCATCCACTCGCCGCCGAACTCGCGGAAGATCGAGGGATAGATGTACATGTTCTGCCCGGCGCCGGCGACGCCGCGCAGTGCGCATCCCCAGATGCGGTCGTTCGGATTATTGAGCGCGGCGGCGTTGGCCACATAGGCCTCAAGCGTGTCGGCCGGCTTCAAGCCTTTCGCGTCGTAGAGATCCTTGCGATAGACCTGGATGGTAACCTCGCCGTCATAGGGAACGCCGTAGAGCTTGCCGTCGACGCTGTCGGCGCTACGCCAGGCCGGAATGATATCGTCGAACTTGAACCAGGCTTCATCGGTCAGCGATTTGTCTTTGAGATAAGTGTCGAGCGGCTCGACCCATTTGTTGGCGGCATAGAGGGAGTAATACATCGGGTCGGCAGCGTGCGTGGCGTAGGTGCCGGTCTTTGACGTGAGGTCGATGACGCACTTCTGGCGGATCTGCGCCGGCGGAATCTTTTCGAAGCGGACGTCGATGCCGGTCAGCGCCTTGAACTGCGGTGCCAGCGTGATCAGATTCTCGAAATAGCTCGCGGGGATCACGGCGACCGTGATGGTCTCGCCGGAAGCCTGCTGCCAATCGATCTTGGCCGACTTGTACGGCGTAAGATCCGCATCCTGCGCCAAAGCCTCCCGCAGGGCCGAACCCATTCCGATCAGGGCGGCGGCTGCCGTACCGGTCTTGAGGAACGTCCTCCTGGTTGGCCTGAATGACCGCATTTCCTGTCCTCCCTTGGCTGTTCCTTGACCCGGCTTTTGCCGGTTAAGTTAGGACAATGGGTCAAATGTTATAACAAGTCAAACCATCCGCTTGTCTCGGACTCAGTGGCATGTCGTCCTGGCGGTCGGTGCTGGAGGGGCCGAGGATGCCCGCATCCAAGAGCGCGTGTTTAATTGGCGCTTACTTTCAGGCGGTCATGCCGCCGCTGCCCGATCTTCCTTGTCGGCTCGGCGCAGAACGATCTTCAGGACATTTGTCTGGATCCTCAGTGAGCGCGAACCAGACCACGTCTTTTTTCTTGGTCTCCGGGTTCGGCTCCGTCGCATACTCAGCGAAGCTGTTGAACGGCACTAGGCATCGGCTTTCCGGCTTAAGCCAAGCGCGTCAGTGCGGCGAGAGATATTGCGGATGTTTGTCACTGGCAGCCCCGTCTGTCCGCGGCGGTGGCCACTATTGAGCGCCGGCCGGTACGCGGCACTTATCGCGGCGTCGAGATCATCGGTCCACCGCCGCCGTGCTTGGGTGGTGTGCATACCATTCAGATTCTCAACATACTCGAAGCCTTCGATATCGCGGCACTCGGCTTAGGCACGCCGCAAACGCTGCATCTGGTGCTCGAGGCGCTGAAGATCGCCGCCGCCGATCGCCGCGCAGCCACCGCCGACCCGGCATTCGTCGACGTCCCGATTGCGAAGCTGATCTCCAAGGAATATGCCAGCCAACGCAGCGCGGAAATCGATCCGCAACGCGCGGGTACCTACACTTCGAAGGTGCTATCGAACGAATCCGCGAACACGACGCATGTCACCATAGCGGACAGTGAGGGTAACATCGTCACGTCGACGCAGACGATCAACAGCCTGTTTGGGGCGCGTCTGGTCATTCCGGGGACCGGCATCATTCCTAACAACTACATGTTCCTGTTCGATCTGCATCCCGGCCAGGCGCTATCGTTGATGCCCGGCAAGCGCATTACCAGCGGCATTTCCGCGCTGATCGGCAAGAAGGACGGCAAGCCACTCTTCGCGCTTGGGCTCCCGGGCGCACACCGGATTCCATCATGCGTGCTGCAGGCGGTGCTCAACATTGTCGATCGCGGCATGAGCGTGCAGGAAGTGGTCGAGGCGCCGCGCGTCTTCAGTTGGGGGCTCGAAGCCGAAGTCGAGCGCGGGTTTCCGGAAAGCGTGCGTGGCGAACTCGCCGCGCGAGGGCACGATGTCGTTCCCGTCGATCATGTCGGCGGCGGCATGTGCGCCGTCGCCTTCGCGCCTGACGGAACGATGACAGGTGCGGGGTGTTGGCGCGCTGATGGCGTTCCCGCCGGGATCGGTGGCGGGTTGGCGCGCGCCAACACGTCGTTCTGGCCGGATCCGCGGCGACCCAAATCGAGGTAAATCGCCGGGCGTCGGCCTGTTTGCGTCCCGCGCCAAGCGGTGAACGTTCGCTGCTCGGCCTGCATCGGTACCGGAAATAGCAGGAAACTGGTAAGTTGCATGCGCGCGGAATCCCGTTTGGATGCCGCGGACGCACTATTTCGTTCAGGAGGCCGTGATGCAGTTGTCGAAGCAAGCAGTCGGCGAGGCGATGTTCATTCACCGCTTGTCCGGTCGGCCGACGGCGCACACCCCGACTTTGCCTGCCGTGACGGACGAGTTCATCTACCGCTCGGCAGACCGGCAGAACATCTTTCTGCGCACGAGCATCGATCATGAAATCTCTGCGGTGTTTGGCAGGTTCAAACTCGATCGGCCAGCGCTCGTCCACCTTCAGCCCGGTTCGCGTTTCCTTCTGACATTCTATCTGTCCGGCAACATCGCCGGCGAGGCGATCGGCCGACGTTCGAAGCCGCTGGACCTCAGGACCGGATATGCGAACCTGCGCGCGTATTGGAACGAGAGTTCAAGTGTTTCAGTTAGTAGCGGGCTGCGTGTGCACGACGTGTGCACCGGGAGATCCGGATAAATCTATTGACGGAAAAATCTGAGCAGTCGGTTCGAGGCATGCCGACGTCGGGCTCAACGCGATCCAAGTAACGAGGGTAGGATCGGCATGGCGAACGGACCTGCCTTCGTCGCCGGTGGGAAAGAGAAGGGCTCCTGTTCAGCGTAAAGGTGAAGAATGCTGATGACGCGCTGGGGCGGCTACCCGAGCACAGACTCTCAGGATGATTTCTTAAACCCTCATTGGTGAGGAGCGCGGCAAAGCCGCGCGTCCTCGGACGACGCTATGCATCGGCGATCGACCATAGGCCATGGCTTCACCCCTGCGGAATGCGGCTACCGCCTAATAGCTCAAAGCCATCAGCCGTAAACGCGGGTAGAGCCGGTCGATGGCGGCCATGTCGCTGCGCATCTGCTCGATGATGCAGTCGCGGATCTCGCTGACGACAGGCCGGATCGATCGGTCATGCGGGTGCACCAGTTCGCAAAGCCGCCGTGTCGTGGTGAGCGTTTCTGAGGCCGGGACCAAAGCGCCGGTCAGCAGCCAATGCGATACGACCGTAAGCCAGCCGAGCGCAATGCCTTGACCGAGCAACGCCGCCTGCACCACCACCGCATAGTCGGAAAAACTCAGCGACTTGGCAGGCCCTGATCTTTTGGTGAGAAAGGTCGGATATTCTGCCGCCCAGTCGCCGGGTGTATCGGCGAGGCGGATGATGGTGTTGGGCTCGATCGGCCCATCCGCGCTGTCCGCGTCGCGATAGGCCGGGCTGCAGATCGGCAACATAACTTCCTTCATGACCAGCGCGCCGTTCCGCGGGGGATCGTATCGATCGCGAAACCGCATGCCGAGATCGACATTGTCGACCGGCCCGCGCAGCGGACCGGAGATAAGCTGAAACCGTAGATCGACGGTCGGAAACTGGCGCTGCAGCTTGTCGATGCGGGGCATCAGCCAATGCGTGGTGAACGCCGAGGAGACCGAGAGCGTGACCGTCTCGGTGCCCTTGCGGCGGCGATCGATTTCGATCAGGCCGCCTTCGATGCTGCGGAATCCATCCGATACGCGGCGATAGAGGATTTCGCCTTCTTCCGTCAGGACCGCGCGGCCATTGGTGCGGTCGAACAGACGAACGCCGAGATAATCCTCGAACTGTCCGAGCATTCGGCTTACCGCAGGCTGGGTGACGTTCAGTTCGGCGGCCGCCGCGGTGAAGCTGCCGTTGCGCGCCGCGGCGTCAAAGACGAACAGCGCGTGGCTGGAGGGCAGCATCCGGCGGAGGTCGGGCATAACCTGATGTTATGTCGCCGGTGATTATTTGGCAATTGCCCCTTTCAGCCAACTCTGGTTGGCTTGCGCGATAGCCCGCCAGCACGGGCAAGATCGAAAATCTGGCGCGGCGGGGACGGCCTTGGAGCTGCCCTGAAGTGCCCAGTCTATAAGACGAGATCATGCCGGTTCCAACCGTCGCTTGCGCGTGTTCCTGCAGCTGGCTGACGGCACCTGCCTGAGCCTGCGTCAGCCCAGCCATTACCAGGCTTCACGCCTGTTACCTCCGGTTGGCGGCGAACTCACCGTAACGCTTCACCCCGAAGACACCATCATTGTGCCCAAAGCGCAGGAGAACGCGCGGGAATGAGCGTCGATCATCAAGTCCGAGTGCAACTATAGACCAACCGAAACAAGAGATGAAAATGTCCTATGATAGCTTCAAGGTTCTCACCTTCGACGTCGTCGGTACCCTGATCGATTTCGAAGCCGGCGTGCTCGATGCCGTCCGCCGGATCTCCGACCGAAAGGCGGCCGAGCTCAGCGACGATCAGATCTTCGCCTCCTACAAGCGCGGCCGCGACGCGCATCCGGAGCGGTCGAGCGAAGTGATGTTCCATGTCTACCGCTACCTTGCCAAGGAGCTGGGACTGCCGGCCGACGATGCCGCCTGCGACGCCTTCCAGCTCGCCGTGCTGCGCTGGCAGCCGTTTTCGGATTCGGTTGAGGCGCTGAAGCGCTTGCGCGCCAAGTTCCGCCTGGTCGCTATGACCAATGCGGATCGCGTCGCGCTGTCATGCTATTCCCACGCGCTCGACAATCCCTTCCACGACACCATCTGCGCCGACGACACCGGGGTTGCGAAACCCAATCCGGAATTCTTCGCCTACAACAAGGGCCGGCAGTCGGCGTTCGGCTACAAGCAGTCCGAAATCCTGCACGTGGCGCAGAGCCAACATCACGACATCGGTATCGCCCGCCAGCTTGGCTACAAGGTCTGCTGGATCGAGCGGCGCCAGGGCATGAAGGGCTTTGGCGGCACGCCTGAGGTGCCAGAGCTCACAAAACCCGATTTCCATTTCGCCACGATGAAGGCATTCGCCGACGCCGCGGTTGGAAGCTGAAAAGGGCAGGGCGGCTGATATGGCAGAGGTCTGGACCCCAATGGTACCGGCCGCCTCGCTCTGGGCGGATACGGCGGAGTCATTGCCTGCCTTTCCGAAGCTTGCCGGCGAGGTAAAGGCCGATGTCGTCATCATCGGCGCGGGCTATACCGGGCTGTCCGCGGCGCATCATATCGCGAAGGGCGGCCTTTCGCCGGTCGTGCTCGAAGCCAATCATCCCGGCTGGGGCGCGAGCGGCCGCAATGGTGGCGTCATCACTGCGAAATTCCGCCTCTCGTTCCGCGATATCGACGCCGCCCATGGCCGCGCCATGGCCCGGCGCATGTACGAGATCGCGCATGAATCGGTCGACATGGTCGATGAGCTGGTGTCCGAATTCGGTATCGAGAGTGCGCGGCTGACGCGCAACGGGCAGGTCAAGGCCGCGCACAATCAGGCAACGCTGAAGGCCGCGATCGACGAAGCCGAATGGATGAAGCGGGAGATGGGCGACACCGGAGTTCGTATCCTCGATGCCCATCAGGCGCGCGAAGAGACGGGATCGCGGGGCTTTGTCGGCGGGGTGCTCAATCCCGGCTCCGGCGGCATCCATCCGCTGAATTACCTGCGCGGGCTCGCTAAAGGTGTTGCGCAGCGCGGTGTGCCGATATTCCAGGAAAGCCCTGTGCTCGCACTCCGTCGTGACGGCGATGGCGTTATCGCCGAGACGCCCGGCGGCAGCGTGCGCGCGCGTCAGGCGATCATCGCTACCAACTCTTATTCCGACTTGACATCGGCGACCGTGCGGCTGCAGCTCACATTAGTGCCGTTCCGCAGCGCTCTCATCGCTACCGAAAAGCTGTCACCGAACCTCGCTGGCAGCTTGATGCCGACGGGGCGAACCTACACAGAGACCAAGCGGATGATGCGTTGGTTCCGCAAGGTCGACGACCGTGTCATCTTCGGTGGCCGCGGCGCCTTCGGCAAGCAGGATTCGGAAAGCGCGTTCGAGGCGCTACGCCGTGCCATGGCCGGTATCTTCCCCGAGCTCGCGGATGTTCCGTTGGAGTTTCGCTGGTCCGGACTTGTCGGCATGACGCTCGATTCCGTGCCACATGTCGGCCGCATCGATGACCGCACTCTTTATTCAGTCGGCTACAATGGCGCCGGCGTCGCAATGTCGAGCTTGATGGGCCGCTATCTCGCGTCGCTTGTGCGTGGGGAGGCCGTCGATCTTGGCTTGCTCGACGCACGCCGCGTCAGGACCATTCCATTTTACCCGCTGCGTGAACCGGCGGTCCGCTTGGTCGCCGGCTGGTACCAATTTCTGGATGCGATCGGGCGTTAGGAGTACTGGGCCCAATCATAACAAAAGGGGTTGAACATGATGACTGCATCTTGCTCCCGGCGCGCACTGCTCGGCGTTTCGGTTGGTGTTTCCTTTAGTGTCCTCGCGACGCTCTCGGCGCTTCCCGCCAATGCGGACCAGATCACCTTCGTGTCCCAGGGCGGCGCCTATCAGAAAGCGCAGACGATCGCGATTCTCGATCCATCGGCCAAGAAACTTGGCATCACCATCAACCAGGACAGCATCCCCGACGCCTGGCCTGCGATCAAATCGCAGGTCGCTAGCGGCAAGCCGACCTGGGATGTGGTCGACGTGCCGACCGGCTATTGCCTGCGCGGCGGCGAGCAGGGCCTGCTCGAAAAACTCGATTTCTCGAAACTGCCGAACGCCGCGGCGATGCCCGAGGCCTATCGTTCCCCCTATTCCGTCGCCTATGAGTTCTATTCGAGCGTCCTCGCCTACAGTCAGAAGAAATACACGGCCGAGGCCGCGCCCAATAGCTGGGCCGATTTCTGGGATGTGAAGAAGTTCCCGGGCCGCCGCGCGCTGCGCAATCATCCGATCGCGACGCTGGAGGCCGCCCTGATGGCCGACGGTGTCGCGCCCGATAAGCTCTATCCGCTGGACGTCGACCGCGCCTTCAAGAAGCTCGAGGAGATCAAGCCCAATATCACGGTGTGGTGGACCTCGGGCGCGCAATCGGCGCAGCTCCTCAACGATGGGGAGGTCGACATGGTGATGGCCTGGAACGGCCGCGTCAGCGCGCTAACCAAGGAAGGCGCCAAGGTCGCTTTCACCTACAATCAGGGCATCCTGCAGAGCACCTCGCTCTGCATCCTCAAGGATGCGCCCAATCTGGCGACCGCGGTCCGCTTCCTCAACGAGGCGGTCGATCCCGTCCACCAGGCCAATCTGCCGCTACATATCGATTACGGTCCAGCCAACCCGAAGGCCTTCGACACCGGCGTCATCAAGCCAGAGCGGGTTGCGCAACTACCGAGCGCGCCGGAGAACGCGGCCAAGCAGGCGCTGATGTCCTACGCCTAGTGGTCGTCGCCGGCGGGCGAGGCGGCGGAGAAGCGCTGGGTCGGCTTCATGCAGAAGTAGCTTTGTCGGCAACCCGGCGCGGCGTTCGTCAGCACGCCGCGCCATCGCAGGATCACAATGAGCCGCCCCGTACAGGACCTCTCGGTACTCCACCAACGTCGCGAGCAGCGCGTGATGCTGACGCTGGCGCTGCCTGCGCTGCTCGTGATCCTGCTGCTGATCGTGCTGCCGGTCGGCTGGCTCGCCTGGCAGTCGGTTTATCACAACGGTTTTACGCTCGAGAATTACCGCCGGATCTGGAGCGAGGACATCTACTGGCGCAGCTTTGCCCTGACGTTCCAGATCAGCCTGCTGGTGACGCTGCTGGCGCTGCTGCTCGGCTATCCCATCGCCTATGCGGCGAGCGTCGCGCCAAAAAAGTGGGGCATCATCATCCTAGCGCTGGTGGTGCTGCCGTTCTGGACCAGCGTGCTGGTCCGCGCCTATGCCTGGCTAGCACTGCTGCAACGGACCGGCGTCATCAACCAGCTTTTGCGCCAGCTCGGCGTGATCGACGAGCCGCTGGCGCTGGTCCACAACACATTCGGCACCATCGTTGCCACCCTGCACATCCTGCTGCCGTTCATGGTGCTGCCGCTCTACGCCACCATGCAGCAGATCCCGCGCGATCTGATGCAGGCCGGCGCCAGTCTCGGCGCCGGTCCGATGCTCACCTTCTGGCGGATATTCCTGCCGCTGTCGCTGCCCGGGGTGCTCGCGGGCAGCACGCTGGTCTTCGTGCTCACCCTCGGCTTCTACATCACGCCTGAATTGCTCGGCGGCGGCCGCACCATCATGATCTCGATGCTGGTGAGCCGCAATGTCGAACTCTACGACCAGTGGGGCGCAGCCAGCGCCGTCGGCGTGGTGCTGCTGGTCGCGGTCGGCCTAATCTTCTTTGCTGTCAGCCGCTTCATTCCGCTCGATCGCGTGTTGGGGCAAAAATGACGATGTCCCGCCCATTCCGCATTGCCCTGGTCGTGACCTGCGCGCTGGTGCTGCTCTATCTCATCCTGCCGATCCTGATCATCGCGCCGATGTCGTTCTCGGCCGCGCGCTACCTGAACTTCCCGCCGCCGGCGCTGTCGCTGCGCTGGTATCAGGAATATGTCGGCAATCCCGCCTGGATGCAGGCAACCCGCGTGACGCTGACGGTTGCGGGTTCTCACCGTCATAATCGCAACTCCGCTTGGAGTAGCCGCAGCCTATGCGATCAGCCAGTCAAAATGGCGGATCATGCGGCTGATCCACATGACCCTGCTGCTGCCGCTGGTGGTGCCGATCATCATCACCGCAGTCGGCATCTTCTTCGTCTTCGCCAAGGTTGGCCTCGCCGCGACCATGACCGGCCTCGTGCTCGCCAATGTCATGCTGGGTCTGCCCTATGTCGTCATCTCGGTCGCGGCGGGCCTGCAGAGCTTCGACGCCACGCAGGAGATGGTGGCGCGCAGCCTCGGCATGAATAGGTTGCGCAGCTTCTTTGTGGTGACGCTGCCGCAGATCAAGCCCAGCGTGATCGCCGGCGGCATCTTCGCCTTCATCTCCGCGATGGACGAGACCATCGTCGCTTTGTTCATTTCCGGCGGTCAATATCAACCGCTGACCAAGCGGATGTTCACCGCACTCCGCGACGAGATCGACCCGACGATTGCGGCCATCAGCACGCTGATGACCGCGGTTTCGTTCATGCTGGTTCTGATTGCGACCAGCCGGTCAAAGAAGAGCGCGTGAGCGGGAAGCCAGCGGCCTGATTTTTTACCTTGAATGCGCGGTTCAAAAGCCTAAACAGCGCCTTGGCTTCGAGTTCTTCCTTGGCATGTCTGCAGGCTTTAAAATCTTCAAGGATAGAACTCAAAAATCTCTTCGACGGCTTTGCTCATCGGAATCCACTCACGCCGCGATATTCTGGCATGGTGCTGCGCTGCTTATTCCGGTTGCTTTAGCCCCGGAGACGATAGCCAATCGTTTATACGCAATGCGGTGTCGGCCTGCCGGGCTTTTCTCAAGAGCTCTTCTCGCTCCTTTCCGTGCGGCATTTTCTTGGCTTCTTCGCGTAGGCGTTCGGCTTCCTGCGCAAGTCGATCAGGGAACGACAGGATTTGTTTAAAACGGCGTCGCTGCATGGCGCTGCTCCATTTCCATGGAAGGCGGGACCGGCGTTCTCATCACCACTTGCTGTCCCGCGAGCGAAGAGGTCCACAATCGATCCGCTTAACCTTCACGAGCGTGAGCCCGATGGACTTGTGGCATTTCGGGCAGATTGGGGGCTTTGAGGCATTCATCGCACAGGTGCACCGGACATTTTTGGCAACCGTATTGGAAAGTGTATTCCTCGACATGGGGACTGTAAACATCTAAGTTATTGATATTATTAGTATTTTTACTAATTTTTGGATTTTTCGGTTGTTGAAGGAACTTGGTTTGATTGAGTGAATTGAGCAATTTACTAATTTCGCGTTGAACACTGAAAATGCTCTGCGTGGAGGAGGCCATGAACGATCTCCGTGGTGAGCGATTGCAGATCATGCTTTCGCCGGAAGAACTATCGGTGATTGACGACTTCAGATTTCAGCATCGTATGCCGACCCGAGCCGCGGCTGTTCGCGAGTTGCTTAAACTGGGCCTCGCGTCGACTGCGACCGCTGGCAATGGCATGAAATCCAGCAACTATGGCGTGTTCAGTCGCGGACCTACCGGTCATCTGGATAGCGACGCCACCGGCGAGTAGCGCGTCCCAGTGAGGGTTCGTTGTGCCATGTCTATGTCCGCGTTGGGTCCAGAAGGCGACCTCCAGCATGCGGGCGGTAGTGGTACAACGCGGACAGGAATCCGTATGTCCGCTGCGCGCGAGACTGACCAACGGGTGCCTTCCTCAGATGTTGAGATTTGGTGCCCAGGAAAGGATAGGATCACCACCGCCGTGCGAGATTGATCTTGCTAGGCTTTTGAGCCGTCCGGTGATTTCTTGTATATCGTCCACAACTTGATTTCGCCAGAATGACTTGAGCGCTAGGGATGCGCCACTATGCGGTCCTTTGGAAAAGAAAGGTCTATTGTCAGGCCTGCGGGGTTCCAATCCCACGCGATCCCGCCTCCAAATTGGCTCTGCACCGTTGCACGGGAGAGTAGCGTACCAAAGCCCTCTACCTCTGCTTGACGACCAACCGGTGGTCCTCCGCGTTCCGTCCACGTTAGCACGAATTGGTCAGTGTTTTCGGAGCACGCGATATTGATGGAGCCACTTTGGCTCGAAAGTGCCCCGTACTTTGTGGCATTGGTTGCAAACTCGTGCAATAGCAACGCAAAACCGGTCACCACGTCGCCCGCGATTGGAATGTCGGGTCCGCTGATCGTGACACGCGCCCGGCCTTTGTCGGTGCTGCCATCATAAGGCGAGAGAATCGTCCCAATCAACGTATGCAGCAGCGTTGAGTGTTGCATTCGATGAGTGCCATCGGCAGTCAGCTTCAACGTTAGGTCGTTGGCTTTCGCGAGGGACAACAAGCGGTCTCGCACCACAGTAGCGAGTTCTTCCGCTGTTTTCGCCGATCGGGCACTCATCGTGACCACGCCGCCAGCGACAGCAAAGAGGTTCTTGATGCGATGGTCCATCTCTCGGAAGATCAGCCGCTGCTGCTCCTCTGCTCGCTTTCGAAATGAAATATCGCGGGCTATTTTCGAAGCGCCGACGATCTTGCCGTCCTTGTCTCTGATCGGGGAGATCGTCAGCGAAATGTCGATGGTGCGGCCATCCTTGCGTTGGCGAACGCTTTCGTAGTGCTCGACGCGCTCACCGCGCCGGATGCGGGCAAGAATGGTCGGCTCCTCGTCGTGACGGTCGGGAGGGATTAGCATCATGACCGACTTCCCAATCGCCTCTTTAGCGCTATAGCCAAACAGCCGCTCCGCGCCCTGATTCCAGCTTGTGATGATGCTATTGAGGTCCTTCGAAACGACCGCGTCGTCGGATGATTCGATGATCGCGGCGATGGCTCGATAGCGCGCCTCACTCTCTCGAAGCCGCTGTTCAGCCTCCCGGCGCTCGGTGATGTCGACCAGCATGTTGACAGCGCCAATCAAAGCCCGTGAAGCATCGAACAGGGGCGTTGGATACGGAATGAACGGTACGCGCGTGCCGTCCGGCCGTTCGGCGACCGCTTCCATGCCTCGGATAGGACGCCGCTCCTTGAGCGCCAGCGCCATCGGACATTCGGCGTGCGGGAGGGAAGTGCCGTCCGGCCAATAGAGCTTCCATGATCCGCAAAACTCGGCGGTCCCTAGCGTCGGTCGGCATCCCCACAATTGCGCCGCCGCTTCATTGTAGAAGGTGATACGGCCGGCGGCGTCCGTCATATAGAGCGCTACCGGCAGTGCCTGCAAGAGTTCGTCGGATCCCCACGCCCCTTGATCTACGTTCGGCTTCTGCAGGGAGACCAGCGATTCGATGTCGTCTTGTTCGGCGATACTCATCACACCCTCACGGCTGGAAAAACCTAACTTGCCTAAGCTGTGTCACAGTGGAAGCTGCCACCCTTTGTCTCGATGGCCGCGACAAGACCCCTGAGATATTTCAGAGGATGAAAGGTGCCTTGGCGCGGATAGCATAATACGTGCCGCTGGGCGCAATGGGCGAGGGGAACGCCGACCAGTCGACGGACAGGCGCGCCGACCTTGCGGACCGCATCCAATTCATCCTCAATGATCTTCGCATCGGTGTCGCGCGCCTGAAACAGAAAACCGTCCAGGTGCCGGAAATCGCAGTCGATGGATTCCCGCTGCTGGATTTCCTCGATGCGATCCACCGCTGCGGCCTGACTCTCGTAGAACAGGCGGGATGTGTCCTCCCCGCGCAGGCCGATCATCGCGGACGTCAGATCATCGCAGAGCGGCGCCAGATGCGCAGTGGTGCGCGCCGTTATGCCGCCCGCGATCTTCCCACGATCGAGCACGATGACGCGCGAACCTCCGAGGGCGAGTTCATAGGCCGTAGAAATCCCGGCAATACCCGCGCCAATGATTACAACATTGCATTCCTTGCCGCCCTGCAGCGGTGTCGCGTTTGGGGCGACCGCAACGTCCATCCAAAGCGACTTGCTGCGCCGATCGATGAAAGGATCCATCCGAAAGCCCGATAAGTCGACAAATGATTTCTGGAGGTCAAACGGCCGATCAAGGGAGTGGTTCCTAATCAGTCCGCTGTCGTCGGCCGGCGCCGTCGACTCAGTCAGGCGTCTGCATCGGCCGGCGCCGCGCTTTTCTGGTCTTGTCGAAATAGACGAACACGTCGCAGCCTTGCCGCTTCCAGGACCTGATGCGGCGAGCCCATTCCGAAAGGGTTCGCGGACTATAGTGGCCCTTGTAACGGACCGTGGGGCCGTACCAGCGTCACATAGACGAAGTCCGCCGTGCGCGTCCAAGGCGCCGGCGCGTCATGATGGTCGGAAATGCATAGCGAGATGGCTTGCTGCCGGAGCAATCGCGATATCTCTGGTGAATACCAGCTTGGATGGCGGAACTCGAAACTGTAGCGGCGTTTTCTTCGAAAGAAGCTTGAAGAAGGAAGTGAGTCGGTCGGCGTCAGCCCTAAAGTTGGGCGGAAGCTGAAACAAGATCGGCCCGACTTTCTTGCCGAGTAGGGACAGGCGGTCTTCCAGCAGTTCAAGGCTGTTGACCGAATTGTCGGAAAGCCGCTTCCAATGCGTGATGAATTTGGATGCCTTCCAGGCAAAAACCAAATCGCGCCCGGTCTGATCACGCCAGCTCACCACCGCCTTCGGAGTGGGTATTCTGTAAAACACGCCGTTGAGCTCAGTCGTCGAAAACTGGCTGCTGTAATAAGGCAACTGCTCCTTGAGGGGCAGTCCATTCGGGAAGAACGGCCCGCGCCAGGAATCGTAGTGCCAGCCCGATGTACCGATCAGAACCCGCGCCATGAGGTCACGGCTTCAAGACGACCTCGATACAGCCGCCCTACCGTGCCATGCCAGTGCTTTCATCGTCCGGATCCTCCGCGTCGTTGATGAGAAAGACCTGGAAGCACGAGTTGTTCCTATCGCTCGGGCAAACGACGAGGAAGCGGCGCCGCTTAGGAACAACGGTCCCGGCAATAAAGTTAAGCGCGCATCCAATCAAGGAGGATGCCATGGGACTATTCACAGAAGACATCAAGACAATGGACGACCTGTTCCTGCACGGCCTGCAGGATATTTATTATGCAGAGCAACAGATCACGAAGGCGTTGCCGAAGATGATCGATAAGGCGGCCAACCGCGATCTCGTCGCGGGCCTCAAGGCGCATCTGAAAGAGACCAACAAGCAGATCGAGCGGCTGGACAAGGTGTTTCTGAAGCTCGAGCAGCAGCCGCGCGGCACCCAATGCCCGGCCATCGATGGTCTGATTACGGAAGCCGATGAATTGACCGGCGAGGTAGCCGACAAGGCCGTGCTCGATGCGGCGATCGTCGCCGGCGCGCAGGCCGTCGAACACTACGAGATCTGCCGCTACGGCACGCTGATTGCCTGGGCCGAAAAGCTCGGTCATGACGAGGTGGTTCGCTTCCTGACCACCAACCTCAACGAGGAAAAGGCTGCGAACACGAAGCTCAATACCATCGCGCTTCGGAAGGACGTCAACACCAAGGCATCGAACGCTGCCTGACCCGGAACTGGCCGCCAAGGCTCCGGCGAGAAACGGGGCCTTGGCAATGCCTATGGGCCAGTGGGGATACCTTTTACAGGAACGGCTTTCCGCCAGTGACGGCGATCGTCGCGCCGGATACGTAGCTCGAAAGCGGATCGGCCAGCACGACATAGGCCGTGGCCAACTCAGCCGGCTGACCGGGGCGCTTGATCGGGGCCTGTTTGCCGAAGTTCTTCACGGAGTCCTCAGGCAAGGTGGACGGGATGAGTGGCGTCCAGATCGGCCCTGGAGCAACCGCATTGGCACGAATGCCCTTCTCGGCCAGCATCTGCGCCAGTCCCGCCGTGAAATTGTGGATAGCACTCTTGGTCGTTGCGTAGGCAAACAGCGTCGGGTTCGGTACATCCGAATTGATCGACGCCGTGTTGATGATGCAGCTACCCGCCTTCATGTGGCTTACCGCTGCCATGGTAAGATAAAACATCGCGTGGATGTTTACCTTGAACGTCAGTTTCCATTCCTCGTCGCTGATGTCGTCGATCGATTTGAAGCTGGCCTGATGGGCCGCGTTGTTGACGAGGATATCTACACCGCCCAGTTCCGATACGGCCTTCGCGATGACGGCGCGGCATTGACCGGGGTCCTGGATGTCGCCGGGAAGCAAAACGGCCGTTCTGCCGGCTTCCGTCACCATCCGCTCGGTCTCCCGGGCATCGTCATGCTCGTCGAGATAGGAGATCAGAACGTCAGCTCCTTCTCGGGCGTAGGCGATGGCAACCGCGCGGCCGATCCCGCTATCGCCACCGGTGATGACGACCTTCTTGCCGTTGAGGCGGCCGCTGCCCTTGTATGTCGTTTCGCCATGGTCGGGCACCGGATTCATCGCGGCAGTCTTGCCGGGCATCGGCTGGTGTTGGTTCGGAAAGGGAGGGCGGGGATAATGCAGCATGGCTCAGCCTGTGCTCTCTTTTATCTCAATTCTCCTTAACATCCGCTTGGCAGGTTCGCTCCTGCGTTGGCGAGCCGGGCAGGCGAGGGGCGCGGGGAATGCGAGGAACGAAGTGAGGCATCGCCGATTGATATGGAAGGTCCCGTCTTAAGGATTACAAAACGACATATCTTGCATGCCTTGCGCTCATGCTCCTCGGCGCGCCTGCAAAAGACCGGCATCAACTCCACCCTCGGCATCGCTCCGAAGACGGAAGATTTCGAGAGGCAAGTTGCCATCAGTGACATGTTCGAAATTCAGTCCAGCAGGATCGCGCAGGAACGGGGCAACGCCGACCAGAAGGCGTTTGCCGGGACCATGATCAAGGATCATCAAGTGACTTCGGCTGATCTGATGGATCATGCCGGCGAGTGGAAAACGGCACTGCCGACCAAGCTGCACAGCCTCCACCAAAGCAAGATCGACAAGCTAAAATCTCTTCATGGCACCGAGTTCAGCTCCCGATACAATCTTGACCAGGTCAGCGGCCACAAAGATGCCGTTTCGCTGTTTGAACGGTACGCGAAAGGCGGCGACGACCCGAACCTCAAGGAATGGGCAGAAAAGACGCTGCCGACCCTGTGGCATCATCTCGAAATGGCCCAGGAGATGGCGGCCGGAAAGCCTGTTGAAAGCACTAGATGCCGATCATAGGACTTGCGAGGGAGGCCGGTCCCAAGGCTCCGGTATAAACGGGGGTCCGGCTCCGAGACCGAAATTCATGCCAGGAATTCGCGATAGGGCACATCTGCTTGGCCGCCAAACGCGGGAGGAGGTTGCGCAGGCAATCGTCTGGCTGCTGTCGGACGCATCCTCGCAGGTCACTCATCGATATAGCAGGTGCGGCCGCTGATGGCGGCGGGCGTGGGCTCTGGTCGCTACAAGGCTTGCGCGAGCGCATGGACGAAGAGAGACCGGGCCTCCAGCGAATTTATGGCGGTGAAAAGCCGGCCGCAAAGATGGCGCCCAAGAAAGTCCAAGGGCGTGCGGGCCGAGAAGAAGGTAGGCGCTAGAAATGCCAGCATGCCAAGATACCTTTTCCGTGTGGACCACGACCGACCTGAGCCGGACGAGGAGGGAGAAGAACTGGCCGGATGCGCAAGCCGCGTGGCGCGAGGCAACGGTGACGGTGGGGCAGATCATTCAGGACCTCGATGGGAGGTTGCGTCCCGGCAAGGATTAGCGACTGGAAGTGACCGACGAATTCGCGAACCGGCTGTACGTCATCCACCTCTACGCCGAAAAACCAAAGTGATGGCTTGGGCGAATGCTGAAGGCTGAACGGCCGGCTATTTCGGGCTGCGCAATTCCGGGGATGCCAGCCACCGGTCTATCGCGGCTGCAGCATCACTGGAGACCGCTGTCTGTATCAGACGGTCGCGTTCCTGGCCCGGCGGTAAGCCGTCGGCTTTTGCGCGCGCGAGAGACGCGACTTGTTTCAAGCGTTCCTGAAGCGAAAGGACCGGGCGGCTGCGGTTGCGCTTTTTCTTCATGTTAGATCTCCTGCGAGATCTGAACTTTCCACATCGCAGCGGCCTCATCCTTAACCTTTGTTGGGAACCGCGCCCTTCCGCGCCCGTTTTTCCAGAGAAAGTGGACCGCGAAGGAGAATCTGGTTTGGATAAAGAATCGATCGTCGCGACCCTATTACGGCGGCTTGATGCGGTCACGGGGCTCGATGAGGCGGACATCGCCGCCATCCGCGCGCTTCCGATTGTCGTTCGTCCGTGGGAGGCCGGACGAGCCATCGTTTCCGACGGCGACCGCCCGACGGAATGCTGTCTGGTGATCGAGGGATTCTGCGTGCGCTCCAAAACGATAATGAACGGCCAGCGGCAAATTCTTTCCATTCATATCTCCGGGGACATCCCCGACCTTCAGAGCCTATATCTGCACCGCATGGACCACGATCTCATCAGCTTGGTCCCCTCCAGGTTGGGCTTTATCAGTCACGCCGCGCTGCGGGCTATGACGCGCGGGAATCCGAACATCACCGAGGTGCTCTGGCGCGACACACTGATCGATGCCGCGATGTTCCGGGAATGGATTGTCAATGTTGGGCAACGGCCGGCCGCGAGCCGGCTTGCTCACATCGTCGTTGAGTTGCGCAGACGTCTCGCCATCACGGGCTACACGGAATCAGGCGCGTTCGAGATGCCTCTCACGCAGGAGCAGATTGGCGAGACGCTGGGCATAACGCCAGTGCACGCCAACCGAATCATCAAACAACTGCGCGATGAGAACATCCTCGATATCAACAGGGGCCGGGTGAGGGTGCTCAACGAAACTAGGCTTGCGGAACTGGCGCAATTCGACGACCGCTATCTTCACCAAAGTCCGTCCTTATGAGGGGGACGCAACGAATCCTTTTTCTAAGGAAGTCGTGTAGCCGAAATAGCAGCGCTTTTCCATGCGCAGCTCCCCGGGAGCGATCGGCAGACGCTGGACGGATCAAGATATCGACGATCTAAAGCGCATGGCCAGTACTATTCCGCACCGCAGATTGCCGAACTGACCAAGCGGACCGTCGGGGGCGTCGTATTCAAAGCCTATCAACTGGGGCTTTCCTTGCGATCCAACCGACACGCAAGAGAGCAGGCTGCCGTCGCGGAATAGGGAAGCCCACAGACCATCGGGAATGCTCGGTTTGTCCGATATGGGACATACGCGACGCCAAAAAAACGGACTGCCTACCGGCAGCGCGCCGGAGAAACGTGCCGTTTGCCAAAAACTGAGGACCCTGACGGCGTCCACGGCTTGGGCGTCCGGGCGCTGGCCGTCATTATGGGAGCGGCGCTCGCCTCGTTGATCGGCGCGGCCAGTCTCAATCGAACGCCTTCGATGCGAAGCCCTGCGCAGGCCAGCGCGGCCAAGCCGTTCCTGAGCTATGAGCTTGACCGGCTGTTTCGTGCCAGCCGTCGTGCGCCCAATGTTGATCTCTGCGCCGAGCGCGCTGAGACCGGGCGCATCCTTCTCACCACCTCAAGTCATAGCGGCCTGAGTACGGACGATCGCGCCTATCTCATTCAGCAGGTTGGCGCGCTTACGGGACTCTCTGCGGCCGATGCAGAGCGAAGGGTGGACAGCGTCATTGTAAACGCCGAGACCGCTGTTACGCAGCACAGTCATCCTTGCCTTCTCGGTCGCGACCGCCGTCTTGCTTGGCGCCGTGGCTGCATGGGCGGTCGCGTGCGCCGGCGGACGGCATCGCGACGGTGCTCTCGTGCCGGAATGGATGGCTCGATCAGGTGCGATCGGCCGACGGCATGAGGCGATGGTGCCGTAGGGCAAGAGTTGCGTAGATCGCCCGCGCTGCAACGGCATAAGCGCGGCAGAGAATTGTCCTCGCCCAAATAAAAAGCCCCGCTAAAGCGGGGCCTTTTGTTACCACCCCTGGCTTCCGTACCAGGCGTCGATCTCTTTCTTGGCCTGGTCTTTGGCATAGCCATACCGCTGCTGCAGACGGCCCTCGAGTTGGTCTTGCTTGCCGTCTATGACATTGAGGTCATCATCGGTAAGCTTCCCCCACTGTTCTTTGACCTTGCCCTTCATCTCCTTCCAATTACCTTCAACGCGGCTCCAATCCATGCGGTCCTCCATTTAGTGCCCGTGACGAAACGTGTCGCTGCTTGCATAGTTCCTAACAGAGACATCCTTACTGACTGCGTTACTCCAGACGCAGAGACCGGAATTCAACGATGCGGCGTCACGCCGGTTGGGCTCGCTGGTCGAATGCAACCGCTGCAAGGCGGGCGAGCCTGCCGCCTGACGCCCTCCGTGACCGCGCGACACGCTCTGGGAGCTGGAGGCGTCGCTGAAATGCCGGTTTTCCTGGCCGGTGCCCGTGATCAAGCTGACCGCGCGAGATCACGCCCCACAAATGGGGTGAATCCGGAGGAGCGATAAACCGCGAGACCGCAACGCGGCGTTGTCATTCGATTTCGGAGCGGTCGCAAGGCCGCGCGATCCCGAGCGCATTAGGAACATTGCCTAGTATTCCAACGTTGAGAGTGTCCGTCCGATCACACGAGTGTGCAACCGCCATGGCGACTCTAGTCACGCGCAACCAATTCAATGTCACTCCGCAAGGGTGGTGCATAAGCCGGCGGAGGCTGCTTTCATCCCCAGTCGTGGCGACCCACTTTCAGGAACGATGCGGCTAGGTCAGCTAGTCAACCAGCGGGCCAACGGGCGGGGATACCGCGCGGAAGACGTTCTGAGAATTATGGGAGAACTTTGGAAGGAGTTTGTTGCCAGCAACCCGGAGATGTTCACTACGAGCTCAGCGCCCTGCTAATCGTTTGGTGGCGCGTTCGAGGGAGGCGAGGGAAAACCAATGGGACTTTTGTGGCGGGTCCTGAAGGCGGCGGCATCCGGCTTTATCGCTAATGATGCCCTAAGCCGCGGAGCTTCCATCGCCTTCTATGCCGCCACGTCCCTGGCGCCCGTACTCCTTATCGTCGTGGCTATCGCCGGCTTGGCGTTCGGGCAGGATGCCGCTCGCGCCGCGATCAGTGATGAGCTCGGCCGGTTGTTGGGACCAACCGGCGGCGACTTCATTAAATCCATCCTGGCCCGATCAAGCGATCCGACGTCAGGCGCGACCGCAACCGTCGTGGGCGTCGTCACGGTGCTGGTAACGGCATCCGGTGTGTTCGGCGAGATGCGCACGGCACTGAACGCAACGTTCAAGGCCGAGCCGACGGACGAGCCAATTTTCTCCTTGATCCGGAGCCGGGCAGCCAGCCTTGGCCTTGTCGCCGCACTGGGCTTCATGCTGATCGTCTCGCTGGCCGCGAGTGCCGGGCTATCCGCCCTGGGGCACTGGTCGACCGGCAAGGCCGTGCTCAGCGCGCTCAACGCGGTCGTGTCACTTGGCATCTTCACGCTATTGTTCACAGCGATCTACAGGGTACTGCCGGGCACGACGATCTACTGGCGCCATCTTCTGCTGGGCGCTTTTGTCACAGCCCTGCTGTTCACCGTCGGGAAATCGCTGATCGGATGGTACCTCGGTCAGGCAGCCCCGAACTCGACCTATGGCGCCGCGGGCGCGCTGATCGTCCTGATGTTCTGGGTCTACTACTCCGCGCAGATATTCCTGTTCGGCGCGGAATTAACGAAGGCGATCGATGACGCGCGCGATCCAGCGGCGCGCAACGAGCGTTAGGAACGATTCAATAGTGCCTGAGTTCGTTCTCAAAACAACACGAACGCACAGGCGGTGACGACATGACACGATCCGTGGAGGAGCTACGACGGGACTCCGAGCAAAGCCGCGCGCAGCTTGCGGCAACCGTCGACCGGCTGAGGGAGCAGATCGCCGACACCGCAGAAGACATCCGCTACAAGGTCTCGCCGGAAAACCTCAAGGCTGAGGTGAGCGGCTTCATCAGTCACAAGACCCACGGCTGGATGGATGCGCTGAAGCAACAAGCCATGGATAATCCGATGCAGGCAATCGCCGCGGGCACCGCGATCGCCGTGCCCGCGATGCGCCTGGCCCGCGGCTTCCCACTACCGCTCTTGATGATCGGTGCCGGCCTTGCCCTAAGTTCGAAGACTGTTCGCGATCGCGCCGCGGAAGCGGCAGCGCCAGGAATTGACAAGGCGAGGGAGGTTATCGACGAGACCGCGGAACGCGCCCAGTATCTGGGTGACGGTATGCGGAAAGCGATGTCCCACGCTGAGCGTCAGGCAGCCGGCATGGCCGGTGAAGCTCGTGAAACCGCAGGCGGAATGGCAGATGCGGCGAGCGGAATGGCTGGTGACCTGAGGGATCGCGCGGCGCAGGCCGCCGATGCCGTCGCCGAGGTCAGGTCCGGCATGGATGCCGCTTCGGAGATAGCCAAGGAGAAGATGGAGCGCGTTCGCTCGACTGCGACGAACGCGGCGACGGCTGCTCCCGCGACTGCAAGCAAGGTGATCCGGGACAACGTCGCATTGATTGGCGGCCTCGGCGTGGCGATCGGCGCGATCCTTGCTGCTTCCCTTCCGAGCACCAGGGTCGAGGCGAGCGTGGCCGGTGAAGCGAGCGACCGCGTCAAGCGCGCCGCCGGCACGGCGGCTCAATCCGGATTTGAGGCGGCCAAGGACACGGTGCTGTCGGCGGCGGATGCCGCGGCAAGAAGCCTGTCCGAAGCCGACCTCGGCGGACACGCCAGCCGCATCACCGAAGGCGTGACCGAGAGACTCAAAGAGGTGGCCGACGACGTCGTGACAACGGCCTTCGATCCTTCCCGAAACCCGCCAGCCAAATAGAGGCCGCCATGAGCGATACGGATCTTAACACCCGCGATAAGAATTCTTCCCAGAACCAGAATACGGGCTCGTCCCAGAACCCGAAGGACCAGGTGGCGGATGCCGGCGCTGAGATCAAACAGCGCGCCGGTGATGTGCTGAGGGCGTCGACGGACACCGCACGCGACAAATTCAAGGAGGCGGCCGATGCCGCCAAGGAGGCTGCAGCCGGAACTGCGGATCGTTTCCAGGATCAGGCGCGTGAACAACAGCGCTCGGGTGCCGATTTTGTCGGCCGCTTCGCCGGCAACATCAGGGATGCGGCGCGCGCATTCGAAAACGACGTGCCGTTCGCAGCCCGCGGCATCAATTCGGCGGCCGAATATGTCGACGAAGCCGCCGACAAAATCCGCAACGGAAGCTTCCGCGATCTGGTCGATGGCGCGACGGATTTTGCCAAGCGGCAGCCTGCGGCCTTCTTGGGTCTGTCGGTGCTGACCGGTTTCGCCGCTGTCCGCTTCCTGAGGGCATCGGGAAGCGAGAGCTCTTCACGCCAGGGCTCTTCCTCATCGTCATCGTCCTACGAGCCGTCATCATCCTACAGCTCGGGATCCTACAAAGGTGAGGCGTCATGAGCACGAAAGCCGATCTTCGGACGATCTCGCACCTTTTCGGCGACGCGCTTTCGCAATTCGCAAAACTGTTCCAGAACGAGTTTGATCTCGCCAAGGCCGAACTCGGCGAGAAGGTTCAGCAAATCGGTGGCGCCGTCGGCCTCATTGCGGCCGGTGCCGTCCTGGTTATTCCCGCGATCGTCATGGCGCTGTTTGCGCTTTCCGCGGCCTTGATCGCGGGCGGCTGGTCGCAGCCGGTCTCTTATCTGATCTCCGCGATTGTTGCCGCGGTGCTCGCAGGCATCTTGCTTGCGGTCGGTATGAATCGGCTCGACACACGTCATCTGGCGCCGCGAGAAACGTTGCGTCAGCTCGAAAAGGACAAGGACACCGTGAAGGGAATGGTGCGATGATCGGTTCACAAGGGAGTTTCATGGATGGTCTGGCCGCGGCTGCCCGGGAAAACCCGCTCGCCGCAGCCCTGATCGGAGGTGGCGCGCTGTGGCTGCTTATCGGCAGCGACAAGCTGAAGAACGCCGCCGGTTCGGTCACGTCAGCGGCCGCGCCGCTCGCCGATCTCGGCGCGCGTGCCCAAAGGTCGGCCGCCTCCAGCTGGGACGATACTTACGGTTCCATGCGGAATCGCGCCTCCCGAATGCAGGACGAAGCCTCGCGCGATATCAATGAAACGGTCCGCAACGCCAGAATGGCCACTTCCGATGCGATGTCCGGCGCGGCGGAAACGATGAGCGAGCAATTCGACGAAGGCGTGGCCGGCGCCCGGGAAATGTTTGACCGGGTGGGCCGGGCCTTGCCGAGGAAGGAAACTCTGAGGCAGGCGCAGTCCTCGCTGTCCGATCTCCTGGAAAGGCAACCGCTGGTGCTTGGTGCCGTAGGCCTTGTGATCGGCGCCACGGTGGCGGGCGCCCTGGCCAAGTCGGGTCTCGAAAAAGAGTGGGTGGGGGACTTGAGTGACAGCCTCAAGGCAGATCTGAAGGTGCGTGCCGGGGCCGTGTCGCAAAGCGTCCGAGAGGGGGCCGATACGCTCAAACCCGAATTCGAAGATGCCGGCGCCCAATACGTCGATCGCGTCAAACAGGCGGGCCAGGATGCGATGGAGGCGGCCCGAGAGAAAGTAGGATCGTAAGAACACTCTGTTGTCGCCGCCTTTCGGAGGATGTTCAGCCCGGTCCGGTATTCGGTAGAATGGCCCCAGCGCAGTAGCGCTGGGGCCGTTTGTAGGTGGTATCGGGTCGCTTGGTTATGCGGCTTTCGCGGTCTCGGCGTGCTGGTTGACCTCGGATTCCGCGAGCTGACTCAGGGCACTGTCCGTTGCCTTCTCTTCCTTAAGGGTTGCATCGAGCAACTTCACTGCATCGGCGTAACCCAATTCGTTTGCCCAGGTCTTGAGGGTGCCATAACGCGAAATCTCGTAATGCTCGACGGCCTGTGCGGCAGCGAGCAGACCAGCGTCAAGGGCCGGCATACCCTTGTACTCGTCCATAACTTCCTTGCCTTCTTCGATGATTCCCACGATGGCATCGCAGGTCTTGCCCTTCGGCGTTTCGTCGATCGACGCGAATACCTGCTCCAACCGCTCGACCTGGCCGTCGGTTTCGGCCATGTGCTTTTCAAACGCAGCCTTAAGCTTCGGCGACTGCGCGGCTTTGGCCATTTTCGGCAGGGCGGACAGGATCTTCTTCTCGGCGAAGTAGATATCCTTCAGTGTATCAAGAAACAGATCTTTCAGTTCTTTCTCTCTAGCCATAGAACCCTCCAGGTTAATTGCTGGTACCAAACAAGATTGCCGTTGACTTGTTCCTAGCCGAAACCACTTTCCCTTGCGCAGATCAGACACTAAGTCGCCTGGGTCAGAAGCGCAGCATTTCCGAACATGAAAAGTAGAGCGATCGTGATCAGGGCCGGGAGCATGAGCGATCCGAGACAACCCAACCGGTCTATTCCCGCTCTGGACGGCGAAACCCTTCAGCTCGTAGCCCCAGATCTGCACGCGCGGGAGCGGCAGGAGGTACTGGAAGCCCAAAGAGCAATGTACGAAACCAAATATCTGGGAAGCGTTAGGGCATTCACCGGTTTGCGGGACGTGTCGAGACACTAAGGGAGGCGGCGGGCAAACTTGCGCTCCGCTCGCTACTGAACGTCAATGATGCCATGGCATGCGGGGACGACGTCGAACATGGCTAGCCGGATCCACGATTAGTCGGGCTAGCGCTTGGAAAGCTGGGGATCTCAGGATAATCGGGGATGCTCCTTATGAACGTCAAGGCTGCGAGCGGAGCAGGCACCTGCAGCCGGCGAGCTTCTTACAGGTGAGTTTGCCAAGCAAGCGCGACTGGAGGCTGGCCGTTTCGGAATGAACTACCCTATAAACAGACATCGTTACCGTGTCGGCAACTCAAAGGTGCCATGACGCTGCCGAGGGCACCGATGGTGGATCAAGACCGCTGGGACCTCGAAATTGACACCGCCTGAGTGACCGCTGATCAGCCTGCCGTTACCTAGGCGCGGATCATCTCGATCGCTTCCTCGCGGAACGTGTGCATGTCCCGTCGTCTGTGAAGCCGACGATTTATTGCCCGTGCAAGCTCGCGACACGAATTGCATGATGGGAACTTGCTGGGTCCGTTCGCGTTTTCGTGTGAGGCGCAGCACAATGCATAATTTGCCTACAGCCTCAGGGCGTCCATCATCAAACCAGGTCCGCGCGGACGCGGTCACGTCTCGCGAACTGGATATTGTAAGAGTTGCGGCCGCCCTGGTGTCGGGCGCGGTCATCCTTGCTGGCCTGTATTTCGGCCGTGAAATACTCATACCACTCGCGATCGCGTTCCTGATCACATTCGCGCTGAACCCGCCCGTCACATGGCTTGCCCGGCTCGGCCTGCCCAGACTGCTCGCGACGAGCCTTGTCATGGTAACCGTCGGATGCGCCCTGGTTGGACTAGGCGTTATTCTCGGCGCACAGGTCCGTTCGATCGCTGTCGAATTGCCGGCCTATCAATCGACGATACTGACGAAGTTGGCGGATCTACGCCAGAATCTTAAGGCACCCGGATTGTTCGACGGCGTGCTGAAGACAGTCGAACGCGTACAGAAGGAGGTCGAGTCAAAGGACGACAAACCCGCGGAAGGCCCGGTGCCACAGCGTGTCGAAATCGTTCCCATGCCGCAAACGCCGTTCGAGCAGGCATTTGCCTGGCTTGTGCGGTCAGCGGAGCCGCTGGCTACGGCCGGCATCGTCTTGATCTTCGTCTTTCTGGCGCTGCTTGATATCGGCGACCTTCGCGACCGGTTTCTACGACTATTGGGTGGCAACTTCCATCGTTCGACCGATGCGATCCAGGAGGCTGGTGCGCGTATCAGCAGGTATCTTCTGATGCAGCTACTCGTAAACGTCAGTTACGGCGTGCCGCTCGCTGCCGGCCTCTGGATCATCGGCGTACCAGGCGCGCTTCTGTGGGGCGCCGTGGGCGTGGTCATGCGCTTCATCCCCTATGTCGGCCCACTGATTGCTGCGATCTTTCCAGTCTCGATCGCTTTTGCCGTCGACGATGGCTGGAGCATGTTGCTATGGACCGTTGCGGTGATCGTCATCCTCGAGTTGATAAGCAACAACATTGTCGAGCCCCTGCTATATGGTTCGAGCACCGGCCTGTCGGCCATATCGCTGATCGCCGCGGCGATATTGTGGACAGCGCTTTGGGGTCCCGTGGGGCTGATCCTCTCCACCCCTCTCACGGTTTGTCTACTAGTCCTCGGGCGTAATCTGCCGCAGCTGCGCTTCCTCGACACTATGCTCGGTTCGACGCCTGCACTGGATGTACCCGCCCGCATCTATCAGCGACTGATTGCAGATGATGCCGACGAAGCTGTCGAGATCGCAAGCGCCGAAATCGAAGAGTCTTCGATTATATCATTCTACGATGCAATCGGCATTGAGGTCCTTCGTCTGGCAAGCGAGGAGTATCTCCAGAACGCAAGCGCTGAGCACCGCCTGCGTCTGGCAAGCGGAATGGACACACTGCTCGACGATCTCAGGGATCAATACCCAGCCTCCCTGAGTCCGGAGGCAAAGCCAACGGTCCTGTGCATCGGAGGAAAATGGGAGATCGATGCCCTCGCCGGCGAGATGCTAGCCCACGCGCTTGGTTTCGAACGGATCGCCGCAGCTTCCCAACCCGCTGCAAGCGTCAATGCCGACTATCTGGCTAAACTCGACCTGAAGGGCGCGGACATTGTCTGCCTCAGCTACTTTACGCCGAACCCAGCCATCCCCGCCCGCCACGTCTGCCGGCGTCTGCGAAGACGATGGCCGGATCTGCGCATCGTTCTAGCGCTATGGAGGGCGCCCCCGGAACTGTTGACCGACGAATCCCTCGCAGCGCTCAAAGCCGATGCTGTCGTGACTTCGGTCGAGGAGGCGGTCCGTCGTATTCACCGCGTCGTCGACCCTGAAGAAGCCAAGGTGGTCCAACAAGCCCCCGTGCCTGACAACGACGCAGAGCGTGTCGACGCGCTGAAAGCGACTGGGGTCTTAGAGGGTGACAAACGTGAAGCGCTGGATGCTCTCGCCAAGCGTGCGGCGGACGTATTCAACGTCAGCGTTGCCGTGATCACCACTATCGATAAGGACCGCGAATACTTCGTCGGACAAAGTGGAAAATTGCCGGATGCCATCACCGACGATACAGGTACGCTGCTGCCGATGGACCGCGAACATGCGATCTGCAACTACGTAGTAGCCAACGACGAGACGCTAGTGGTCTCGGATATCGAGCGCGACCCGCGCTTCGCCGATAACGAGACGATCGAGCAATGGAACGTGCGCTTCTACGCTGGGGCGCCGCTACGCGCAGCTGACGGTCTGATAATCGGAGCGCTATGCATTCTCGACTCCGAACCCCGCACCCTGGACGGAGACGAAGTCGCATTGCTTGAAACGATGGCCGCTGATGTTGTAGCCACCATTACCACGAGTGATGCGGATGAAGAAGCGCCAGAGAAATCTGCACCTGCTACCTCATCGGCAGCGGTCGGGCAGGAGGTGCCTCAGTAAGCGCCAACTCCGGGGTTCAGGCGGACGCCGGCCACCGCAAGGTTGCACAAGCGAGTCGCATTTCTTCGCGCATCACTGACCAGATGACCTATGAGCGGCTTAGGGCGTGGGTCGAGGAACTTAGACAGAGGCTTGGACAACGTCTGGCCCGCCCAGCGGACCAGGGAAGAGATTAGAGCGCGCCCACGAACTTTGGGACAGAACGGACGGCCAGCAACCGCGACCTGGAGTTCTGGCTTCAAGCCGAGTCTGAAATACGGCCGAACGGCAAGTGTGAAGCTATCGCGCTAACCCCAAGATGTGTGCCTTGAACGTCCGGATCTGTCCATCCAATTGCCATAGCTCGACGTCGCGGCCCGTCAACAAGTTGCCTATCTCCGGCATCTGCGCCGCGCGTGGCAACAGTCAGCGAAATGGGCCATGTGCCGTGCCCTCAAGGCCCGATTTTCAGCAGCTTTGAACGATGTTCGGGGGCATGCTTCGTCGCGTAGGCGGCCGCGATAGCCGATTTACGAACGGCCGAAGAGGGCAAACGGGTGCGCAGCACCGGTCTTGAACTTCGGTTCTCCTCAGTAGGCGTACAGCAGCACTAAAATCTAGCGCCAACTCGGGTCAATGGCTATACGTCGGATCAGGCCAAGCGCGTTCTGCGTAGCGAAACCGGAACGAGCCTCGCGAGTGTTTTACTGCTCGTCACCGCGTTCGCACTTGGAACACCTGATCATAATTCACGCCAGGGTGCCCTGGTTGGTTTGGCTTGAGGGCCGCATTAAACTCTTGATCAAGGCCGAACTCGTCTATGCTTTCGCGCAAGCAACGCAGGTTATCGCTATCATTGAGGCTTCACATACGAGCGATCAAAAAATCCTTTCGGAATCGCTCGACATTCAGCCACCGGCGCTATTGCTCTTCGACAAGACATCATACGGTGACCGGAGCATACGCGCCTCGTTCTCTGGCGAAGTGGCGATCCGTTATCAGGCCGTGGTGGAAAACAATCTTCGGCAGCTCCTGCCGCCGGCCGGTCACCAGCATCTATGGTCGGACCTTCCCACCGACGTGCTCCCGTTTCTCCTGCCCAGCCGCTTTTGCCCGTCGGACAAGTTCATGCGATTTGCGCAACGCGAGTTCGGCGGAGCCGGCGACGGCGTGGCGCGAGTTATGTCGATCTTGGATTGGATTCATCGCAACGTTGACTATGTGTCGGGCGTCAGCAACGCTGAGACGACCACGGAGCGGACGTTTATAGACCGCGCGGGCGTCTGCCGCGATTTCGCGCATTTGGGCATCACGCTGGCTCGCGCACTCGGCATTCCGGCCCGCGCCGTCAGCGCGTATGCGCTTCAACTGGACCCGCCTGACTCCCACGCAGTCTTCGAAGTTTATCTCGAAAATAGTTGGTGGCTGATTGACGCGACGCAGCTTGCGCCGATTGAAGGGATTATCCGCATCGGCAGTGGCCGGGATGCGTCGGATATCGCATTTCTGACCTCGGACAAGCAGTGCCAGGTCTTGAGACAGACGATTGAGGTTTCGAAAACCCCATCGGTTACTGGCTGAGCCATTGCTGCCGTATTCCCACGTCGGCATACTATCGGGACCCCCGAAGGGGATGGATTTTAAGTGCGGCCGAAAGCGCTCAGTAGCCGATCGCTGTGGGGATGAGAGCAGCGCAAATCCATAAAGCGGGCGCGCACTAGAGCTTAGGCCGGCAATAAGGATCCAAAGACCGAAGCAGACGATGAAGGCCGAGATCGTATAGGCGGCCGCGTCTTCCATGTTCGATCCAACAGCAAACCGAGATCAATCGCCTCTAGGACTCGCTACGGGCTAAAACGTTCCGGCGTGCGCGGGCGACCGCCCCTGGCGCGGGCCTGTTTCTTTCCGTGTGAGTACGTGGCTCGCCATGCTCGGTCAGTGGCTCGCCGGCTTCTAAGTAATCCCCCCGGGCTCATCCCGACGGGTTACTTTTTGCCAGCGTCGGCCGGACGTCTCCGCCGGTCCGCGGTTGTGTTAGCGGCGACGGAATCTTGCGAGGAGCGGGACAGTCCCGGCATCAGGCCATGCGGTGTAACGCCCGCGTGGTATTGTCTTTGGGGGGCGGTTGGGGTGCTCGCCAGCGCCTTTTGAGCCATCCCTTTAGCAGCGGCTACGGACGCCGTGATTTTGGCTAGGGTGCTTTCTCATCGGATCTTCGTCTTCTTCGCTGACTCAACCCAGGGTTAAATCGTACGTACGAGCACGAAAGCATCTCTGGAGCGCTTGCTACCGAGCCGGCCGGCTCCTCCGCGCTTCTAATCACGCCGGGGCGCGACCAGGGAGTTGCAAAAAAAGCCCGCCAGGCCGAGTCGTTGGCTAGCGCCAACTGGACCCTAGCAATTTCGTGATCGACCTACCAAGCCTAGGCGAATAAGTCAGCGCTGCGTTGCGTGGGCCTTACAGCTAGCCACAAAAGCAGCGGGCCGATAGGCCCGCTGCACGTCAATTCGGACGGTCGACCTTTACTGTTTGCTGCGATCGACTTGCGTACCTGTGGGGTTCGGAGACGGCGGCGTCGGACGGTTGGTCGTCGCCGCGCCCGTGGTCGTGCCGGGCTCGGTGTTGGTCTTGCCCGAAGGCCCCGCAGGGTTGGCCGGCTGGGTCTGCTGCGCGGTCTCGCTGGGCGGCGTGGTGCCCGCCTGGTCCACGCTGTTGTTGTTCAGGCCGTAGAACACGACACCCAGCACAACTGCGATGGCGATGGCGTACATTGCGACCTTGGTGCCGCTGGCGGGACCTTCGGCGAGCTGGGGATCGGCTTGCAGCTCATTATCGCGACGCCGCATTTCCTCTTTACTACGGCCCGCACGATGGAGATCGTTCGGATTGGGTTGGTATGCCATGAATTCGTTCCTCCGGTAGCGCCCCGGCTAAGCGAACAGGACAATGGCCGGCGCTCGCTGATGTTCCGCGCCAATGTTGCGACCACCGGCCACATAGCAGCGTCCACCTCTATTGAGCGGCCGCATTTGTAATCGGAACAATAGACCAAGACGCGCGACGAACCCGATTCGTGCATTTCGCTGAAGGTGATTTTTTGCGATCGTTTCACCACTCGTCCCCAGTGGCCCGACGTCAGGCTCAGGCGTACTCGTCTGTCTGAGTTACGGCCGGTCTCTTGTACCAGGGCCTCATTGACCTTGGCGCGGTCGCGCCGCGCTTCCGGCGGTAGCGACATGACGATGAATGTCGGCCAGGATCGTCAGACTGTCGAGCGGCTTGTTTGCCCATTCCCAGAACCGATCGAAATCATCCATCAAGGTCCTCCCGTGGGCCTCTGAAGAAGGGATGGCGCACCTTGCCCTCACCCGATTTGGCTCGGTACTCGATTTCGGCAAGCAATTCCGGCTCAACCCAGATGCCCTTGTGCGCGATCCGCTTGGCATAGGGCTAGGTTTTTCGGATCAGTGGCGTCAGGCGCTTGCGCAGCTCGGCGGATGATTGCTTGTCGAAGCCGTGATCGACCTTGCCGGCATAGATCAGGTCATCGCCCTTGCGGCGGCCGACGTAGATGCCGTCCCGGTCGTTGCCATCGAGGGCAAAGCCCGCGATGGTCAGCGTCTCGCGCTGGGCGCAGGTTTTCTTGACCCAGTCCCTGCCGCGCCCCGATGGGTAGCGGCTGTCGCGGACTTTGGAGACGACGCCTTCGAGGCCGACCTTGCAGGCGTGCGCGAACATCTCTTTGCTGTCGACCTCGAAACTTTCGCTGAACTGGATCGCCGTCTTCTCGATTAACTTTTTAAGATGCGCTTTGCGCTCGATCAGCGGCAGCTTTCGTATGTCCTGGCCGTTGAGATAGATCAGGTCGAAAGCAACCATGATGATCCGTGTTGACTTTGCCGCGCAGCTCGTTCTGCAGCACCGAGAAATCCGTGGTGCCATCGACGGCCGGCGCCACCAGCTCGCCGTCGATGATCGCGCTGCCGGCGTTGATCAGATAGGCGTCGGCCGCGACTTTGCTAAAGCTTCTGGTCCAATCATTGCCGCGTCGGGTGAAAACCTTGATCGCATCATTGTGGATATGGAGCTGGACGCGATAGCCATCGAACTTGATCTCATGGATCCAGCGGTCGCCGGACGGCACCTTCTCGATCGACGTCGCCAGCGCGGGCTCGACGAAACCGGGGAAGGGCGCCTTCGCGCCGATCACCGCCGCTTTTTTGCGCTGAAACGCCACGCCCAAAGGCTCCGACTCAACAAATTAGATCTTCAATACTACGGGTCGTATTCATTCCTGAATTGCTGCTGCTCCAGCGCCCGGGAACATTCGGAAGAAACAAGGATTCTCCCTTCGTCATCAGATGTAAAGCAACGGGAGGACGAGCGCGGCAATCAATAAACCGGTAGGCGACAACGCCAGACACCGCCGCAGGGGGAAAAACTTCGACGTGAAGAATGCTTTTTTGTTGAGGGAACCGGCAAGCATGCTTCATCCGTCCTGGCTCCGGGGAGGGAAAAATTTCGTCGATATGGTCACCCTGCGGATCAACTACCGCTTCGGCTGGGGCGCGGCCCGATTGAACCTAGCACGGCGAAACTAGTCGATTGGCACGAGCCGTTCGTTCCACTGCGCCGCTAGGTTCTTGATCTGGTCGAAATTCAGGATCGCCGGTTCACCCTCGCGGACGATTGTTGTCCGCTTGCGTTCCTTGGGTAGCAATGTCATCGCGCGCGAAACTGCCGCGCGCAGTTTCATCGAGCCGTGATCTGTGAGGGTGACGAACTCTTCCGGGTCAAGGGCCATGGGTCCACGCCTACGCTACCGGCTGGCCCGCAAGCCAGCACACGCGCCCCGAATGCCCAACTCTCCAGATAATCCAACTTGGTTAATAACCAGTTATCGTTCGGCTCTGTCATTTTGAATTGGCGCGCGCGGTACATGCGTACTTGAACCTCGACCCATGCGTCGCCCGATTTCAAATGGTTGGCCTAAAGGAGGCGGCTGCCGTCAAGCTCACAGCAGGGGTGTTCGCTCGTGCCGCACCTGCCACGGTAGCACTCAGTGAGCCATGGCAGTCGCAATGGATCAGGCTACCGCTGTCAACCTGCTATCAGCATCCGGGTTTGCGCAAAGCAGACGCTTGCGAATGGCCTCTTCAACGAGCGCGAGCACCTCCTTGGCTTGTCGCGCTTCAGCTTCAGCAACTTCGGCACGAAGCTCTACGGCCGTCAACTTATCCTCCTGAGCTTCAATAAAGGACTGGGCTTGTTCCAGCGCTCGGCACGCATGTTGCAGCTTACGTTCAGCGGTGACGATGAGTTCACGTTGTGCCCGCTCGGCGGCCTCCGCTCGCATTTCGGCAAGCCGCAATCTTTCTAAGGCGCTTGTGCAAAGCGACTGGGCACGGGCTTCGGCATCGCGTGCGTGCTTCTCCATACCGCGGAAGACATCGGCCGCTTGACATACCAGATCGAGGGCTGTTGCTCCCTTGTCTGGTGCTAGCGGTGAGGGAAAGGTCAGGACGTCCTCCTCCCCTCCAACTGACGCTCTGGAATTACGCTGCGCCATGTAGTTCAAGCTCATCGCGAACACACACGAGTAGCATCATGAATAGCTATGGTTAACGGATGGTTAACGGTTGTATGCCGGGAGTCGTCGCGACGGCGCCGGCGGGCAGTGGCACGCGAAGTCTATCAGCAACGTCCTTGAACGCGCTTAGAGTGCGAAGAGTAGAGCGAACGTTTTCTGGCAATCGAAGCATTCTTCACTCCTCCCTGGGGGAGGAAAAAATTAGCGCACCAAAGCACGCTTATTGAAATGGGCCGTCAAAAAGGGGGCCTTTACTCGCGGACATCGTTAAATTCGGGCCAAGCGCGCCGCTACCTATCATGCCGCGACACGCGACCTGCTTCGCAGGCATGCCGCGCCCAGCGGCTTAGGTTTTCGCGGCGCGTCGCTTCGGCGCGAGCCTCGCGCCCGTAATGAACAGCCGATGCAGCTTACCGTCTTTCATTGTCGGTTGGGCAACAACACGGAGGATGGCCCCTTCATCGAGAGCCTTCGTGTAGACGTTGTGAGGCGCTTCGAGCGTAGCGTCGGCAATCTTGCCCGAGACGATTTTCCTCTGATCCAAAATCTCAATGCGGCATGCGCCGTTCGTCTTGAACACGCCGTGGATTCTTACGTCATAGGTGACCGGCTCTCCTAGCGTCAACTGATCGGGTGACCGCAACACCTCCGCCGCCGGCTCGTCGAACGGCCTCCTCAAGGAAGCTCCGACGTAGGAGCCGAGGCCCACCGCGCTCTCGCCCTCGTCCTCAGTCCTTGGTTCAGGCCGGCGGCAGTCCTCCGCGAGCGCATCGAGCGTCGGTCGCCGGATTTGCGGCATTTTTCGACCCCGTCCGATGGACAACTTGGACTTGGAACCCTAGCCGTCCCGACAAGTTAGGTCCAAGCCGTGAGGGAGGACCCCATGGAATTTGCTCCAATGGAGGAGCTGGACCGAAGACCGACTCGGATACTGCTCGTCGAGGACGAGTTTTTCGTTCGGGTCGACATAGCAGTTGCGCTTCGGGGATCAGGATTTCATGTGGTCGAGGCAGTGACCGCAGACGAAGCGTGGGCCTTCCTTGAAGCGGGAGAGTTGCCGGACCTGCTTTTGACCGATGTTCGCACACCCGGCGACCTCAATGGGCTCACTCTGGCAGAGCGGGTCCGCAGCAGGCTTCCGAACTTGCCAATCATTATAGCTTCCGCCGACATCACAAACGAGAAGGAAGCGACTCGGATCGGCAAATTTGTCTCCAAGCCGTATGACATCCAGTGCATCGTGCAACTGCTCGCAAATATTGCGGGCGAGCCACTGAAGTAACATGACTGCAAACACAATTCTGGTGGTGGAGAGCGAGATCCTCGTTCGCCAACCGCTCGCCCAATACCTTCGAGACTGCGGGTACAGCGTTATTGAGACGGCCAGCGGTGAAGAAGCTCGACAGGCATTCTCGAATGGCAAGCTGCGGATCGACGTAGCCTTGATCGACGTACACTCGCCAACCGAGAGCGGATTTGCGCTCTCAGCCTGGATCAGATCGCATTTCCCAGACGTGGAATTGATGTTGGCCGGCACTGTGGCGAAAGCCTTGCAGAGTGCCGGCAACCTGTGCGACGAGAGCCCGGCTGCCGGCAAACCTGCAGACTACAAACCGGTCCTGGATCACATCCGGCGGTTGCTGGCGAACAGAAAAGCTACGATTGCAAAGGACGAGCCGGACACAATTTAGCGCCCTGCAAAGCGTCTACACAATCGTTCGAGCGGCGGCCTACGAGTCCAACCCGACCACTTAACTTACTGTTCTTAGACTGGCGAGCTTCTGACCGACATCGTCAGTTGCCAAGCTATCTGCGGTCGGCCACGATTTTCCCACCAGATTTGCTCGCTCGAATGCGGCACAGCGGGAGTCTCAGTCCCAAGAGTGGATATCGCGCTGTATAACAAAAAACTGGCGCACCCGACACGATTCGAACGTGTGACCTTTGCCTTCGGAGGGCAGGGCTCATCGAAAGTGATGCGCCCCCTCAGAAATGTAAGCCGATCAAGGAGCTTTGATTCCGGTGGCCTCGCCGCAGCGCGTTTTCTTATGCTAACGCCGCTGATTCCTCGATGGCTCTTCACAGCTCTAGGCGAGCCCAAGACCATTGCGTTATTTTCAGTATCGATGGATCAAATCATCGGTTTGACGGTGGGATCGAACGGTCGTTGGTGTCCAAAAGATTCGCAGCATGACTCTTGTTTGGACCATCAACGTGCCAGACGCAGGAGCTGATCGCATGCTCTCGATTGAAGATATGGTCTGGAACAGCCAGAGGACGTTGGTATCAGCCACCGGCGGTCGGACGCTCGGTCAAAGCCAGGGAGCCTCGCGGCAGGTTCGCATGCGCGGGTGCGGGCTTTGGGATGACCTCAAAGCGTCACCTTTTCAAAGGCACTTTCGGGGTCGAAATGCACCTTATGCCTTGACAGATCCTTGCAACCCGTTGATATCGCAACAAATGCGAGCGCCCTCCGAGCGCACCAAAGGCAATAACCCATTGTTGCGAAAAGTATTTTCGCTATTTTTACTCCCACGTTGTTACTCGCAGTGGTGCTTTGTTTCGTCCAAATCTTCCCTGTTTGATCTCGCGCGTCTTGATCCAGTGCTTGCTCTTGTGGTCGTTACATCTTTATTTGACCAACGCCCCGCGAAGGAAAGCCACCATCTGCTCACGAGGGGCAGTGGCGTAGCCCAGCGTAGAAATCGGCGGGCTCGTGCTCTCATCCGTGCGCGACTGCGCGGCCTCCCGAGCTGCGTTTCCGTCAGACGACACCCGGGCAGCACCCTGCCGATTAGTCTTTGAGCAACCCACTGCCTCATGCCGGTGTCGCTCTATGACAGCCAAGGCGGCGTCTCAATCCAAAAGGGAAAGAGCGGACCGAATGTCGAGGTCAGCCTTCTTGCCGCTGCGAAGGAACGGACGTCCAAGCGGATGCGCGTGACCTGATGACCAATATGCCCAATGATGGATTGGAGCGAGAGTTCAAATTCTTCAATCAGTTAGAAGGCGGCGTGTGCACGAGGTGTGCACTGGGAGATCAAGAGAAGTCTATTAATGGCAAATCTGAGCAGCTCTCTCCGAGGCGTGTTGTAGACGTCGGGGTGCGTGCGACGCGGACGGATCGGATTGATTGGAGCAGAATGCTCCGCTTTCGATCGAGAAGCTGAACTCACTCATCTGAAATGGAGAACGGGACCGACCTTCGTCTTTCCCGGCGGGCAGGGGGGTGGCTGGTTCAGCGTTAGAGCGACGAATTCTAATGACGGGAGCTCGAGTCGCTCTCCCGCTACTCAGTTCTACGATGTTGCATATTTTTCTTCGACGTTCTGAGGAGTGCAAGCCTACATGCCTCATCGTCGAAAATGCCCGAAATCACAGTCCTTGAAGGTGACAAGCCAACTCCTCCTGTGCCCACTCGCGATCGATCCTTCGCGGCAACTCGCGCCTTCAGGATGCCGTCCAGATCTACGCGCTCATCTGCACGAGCGCCCGGTCCTCGCGCGGAAGGTCGAGCCGCTCCCAGACATCGATCAGCGCCTTGGCGAGCGCGTCGGTCATGCCGTCGTCGTGATGTGGCGAAGGCGTGATGCGCAGCCGCTCCGTACCACGCGGCACGGTCGGGTAGTTGATCGGCTGGATGTAGATTCCATGTTCGGTGAGCAGGAGGTCGCTGGCCGCCTTGCAGTTCTCCGGATCACCGACGAGGACCGGTATGATGTGCGTTTCGCTCGGCATGACCGGGAGCCCGGCCGCCGTAAGCACTACCTTCGTGCGCGCCGCGCGGTACTGATGCTGCTCGCGCTCCCAGTTGGAGTTCTTGAGGTGGCGGATCGCCGCGGTTGCGGCGGCACAAATCGCCGGCGGAAGAGCTGTGGTGAAAATGAAGCCAGGCGCGTATGAGCGCACCGCATCGATCAGCGCGGCATCGCCCGCAACGTATCCGCCAAGACAGCCGAAGGCCTTGGCAAGCGTTCCCTCAATGACGTCGACGCGCTGCGCGGCGCCTTGGCGTTCTGTGATGCCGCCGCCTCGCGGGCCGTACAGGCCGACCGCATGCACCTCGTCGCAATAGGTCATTGCATCGTAACGCTGGGCAAGATCACAAATGCCGTTGATGGGTGCGACGTCACCATCCATGGAATAGAGGCTCTCGAACACAACCAGCTTCGGCCGTTGGGGATCGGCCCGTTTGAGCAGCTCTTCGAGGTGTCCGAGATCGTTGTGGCGCCAGATATGCTTTTCCGTCCCGGACTGGCGCACGCCCTCGATCATCGAGTTGTGGTTGAGCTCGTCGGACAGGATCACACAGCCTGACATCAGCCGGGCAATCGTAGCAATACCGGTCTGGTTCGAGATGTAGCCGGATGTAAATACGAGCGCCGCCTCCTTGCCGTGCAAGTCCGCCAGCTCGTGCTCAAGCTCGACCAGCGGATGACTGGTGCCGGCGATGTTACGCGTGCCGCCGGCTCCGGTGCCCATGCGGGTCGCGGTTTCAACCATAGCGCCGATCACCTTCGGGTGCTGCCCCATGGCAAGATAGTCGTTGGAGCACCAGATCACGACGCTGCGCGGGCCCGCAGGCGAGTTCCAGATGGCGCGGGGATAACGCCCAGCGATGCGCTCAAGATCAGCAAAGACGCGGTAGCGCCGTTCGTCCCGTAACCGCGCGAGGGCATCAAGGAAATAGCCGTCGTAATTCACGGCAGCCTCCCTGGCTGCGACAGTCTCGAGCGCCCCGCGCAACCCCTTTGGTCAAGACACGCTCTCATTGCGTTGATCGTCCCTGATGACTTGCATTCTCGCGAGCCTTTGCCATCGCGCCGCGCACCGCCTCGGCGATGCGGTCGCCTGGCGTGTTGGCGTCGAACCCGCGCGCGAATTTGCCTTCAGGGTCCATCAGGTAGAGATAGGTACTGTGGTCCATGAGGTCGTTCTTAGCGTCCGGCCCGCTCTTATGAGGTGCGTAGTAGACCCCATACCCCTGGGCAACGGCAGCGATCTGCTGCGGCGTGCCCGTGAGCCCGACGATCCTCGGATCAAATGAGTGGGTGTAGTTCCCCATGACGGCCGACGTATCGCGCTGCGGATCGACTGTGATGAACAACGGTTGGAGCTTGTCGGCGTCGGGGCCGAGCTCCTCGAGCGCGGCGGCAATCTCAAGGAGTGCCGTCGGGCAGCTATCGGGGCACGAAGTGAAGCCGAAATAGACCAGAAGCCATTTCCCACGGTAGGTCTGATCCGTGACCGTCGTACCGTCAGGTGAGGTGAGGGTGAACGGACCGCCGATTGTTACCGGCGAGTTGGCTCCGCGTACGAGCGGTTGGCTCAACACCAAGACGGTCGCGACAGCAATCCCGAAAGGCATTGCCCGCCCGAGGTGCGAAAATATGGGACGGCGACGCATCAAATGCCTCCCCCTGGCGACGGTGCTTATCCGCCACAAATCTCCATCTCGTTTCAGCAGGTGTTTCTTAGACGATTTTTGCCCTCAAGCTTCATAAGCTTTGCTTAAGGTCTCGCAAAGCAGTTCTGATTTTCCTAGTCCCTGTAAATGGCGGTTAGCTCTCGACGAAATTTCCTGCGGACATCAAAGATCAAGAGAGTGCTGTGATGACTGGCTTAGCCATGAAGTGGCTGATAGGGGCGTCGTCGATGGTCGCGGCGGTGGCAACGCCGCTCCCGGCGCCAGCCTACGAAGCGGGCACGGTCGCGGGCGGCGGATCGATCACCGGTAAGGTCGTATTCAACGGACCCCCCGGCACCCGAAAGGTAATTCCGACAAAGGACATCGAGGTCTGCGGCGGCCCCTACGAGGAGACGCTCATCCAGGTCGGGCCGGACAAGGCGGTGCAGAACGCCGTCGTGTATCTGGCCGATATCGCGAAGGGAAAAGCCTGGCCGGCGGATGCCAAGAAGCCGGAGATCGACAACAAGAAGTGCAAGTTCGAACCCAACATCCAGGTGATACGTGTGGGCGGCCTGGACGTCGTCAACAGCGATCCAATGCTCCACAACACGCACGGTTATTACGGCAAGCGCACCGTGTTCAACCTCGCGCTCCCCAACCAGGGTCAGCGAATTCCCGTCGAATTGCCGCGGCCGGGCGAGGTGCGCATCGATTGTGACGCACATGGCTGGATGGAAGCGTTTATCTATGTCGCCGACAATCCCTACTACGCCATTACCGGTGCCGACGGCAAATTCACCATCTCCGACGTTCCGGCCGGAAACTACAAGCTGCTCGTGTACCACCCCTTCACCGGTCCGAACGAGCAAGCGGTGACCGTTGCGGCGGGGAAGCCGAGCGATCTGAACATCGAACTGAAGAAGGGCGCCGCTTCGATGCAAGGTGGCTCCGGCAAGTAACGACGTCCGCGGCTCGACACGCGACAATCGAGCCGAAGGAACAAGAACGTAGCGAGGTCGCGAAGAGTCAGATTCGCCGTGCGGCAAAGGAGTGACGTCTTGTAACGACCCATCGCAAGGGAGGAAACCCATGTCCGAGCTTGAGCGCGATCGGCGTGAAATGGCCGCGGTGCTCCAACAGCCCGGGGTGCATCCCGACCCCTCGCTGCGGATTACCCGGCGCACCTTTGTTCACAAATCATGTCTCGTCGGAGCCGCGACCGTAGCCGAGACCTTCGCTTGGTGGCCGCTGCTCAACACCCTCGACATCGCTTATGCGGCTGAAGCGCCATTCAAGTTTGCCTGGATCTCCGACACCCATCTCTATCCGAAGTCCCTCAATACGCGCTTCGTCGAGAAGACGGTGCGTGCCGCCAAGGAGGTGCAGGCCATGAGTCCGCCGGCCGACTTCCTGATCTTTGGCGGCGACCTGGCCCAGCTTGGCAAGGTCGAGGAACTCGAACTCGGCGTGGAGATCCTGAAAGAAATCAACATTCGCAAGGTCTTCATCCCGGGCGAGCACGATTGGTATCTCGACATGGGCAAGAAATGGGGCGAACTGTTCGGTCAGCCCCACTGGACCTTCGACCACAAGGGCGTGCGCTTCGTCGGGCTCGACACCGTCAGTCGCGGCCCGGACTATTGGACGGCGAGGAAGATGAGTCCCGAGGAGCGCATGGGTCACATGGCCACGCTCGACGGCACGGTCGCTGGCGCGTGGGCGGGCGTCGGTCGCGATCAGCTCGACTGGCTGCAGAAGACGCTTGCTACATGGGATCCGAACCGGCCGGTCGTCATCTTCAGCCACAATCCGCTCTACGAGTACTATCCGCCGTGGAACTTCTGGGTGCGCGACTGGCGCGAGGTGAACGAGGTGCTCAAGCCCTACACCAAAGTCACCAACATCCACGGTCACACGCATCAGGTGCTCTACAACGAAATCGGCACCATGCGCTCGATCGGCATGCTGGCAACCTCGTGGCCTTGGCCGTACGCGCCGGAGGGGGTGCCGAAGCTTACAAAGCCGATGATACGCGTCGACCCCGGTGATCACTTTGACGGCGTAGGTTGGGCCAAGATCGACGTCGGCGCCCAGGACAAAGTCGAAGCCGAATACGTCATGTGGCGCAAGCAGGTATTCGCGCAGTCCCCAGATGACTATGCGAAGAGCATTCCCGAAGTTTTGCGGCCTCGAATCGCCGACAATATCTGGCCATACTAGGAGGAATGGTCATGACCGCGCCCATTACATGGAGTTTCACCCTGTTCCGCGCTGCCCCGGCGGTAGCGCTGGCCGTTCTGGTCGGCCCTGCGGTTGCACACAAGGATCCGGTGACGCCGCAACTGCTGAACTCCTACCAGCAAGTGTTCATGGAGCAGGTCCGCAAGGGCGACCTGCTGTTCCACGGTGACGCAGCAACCGAGGAAGCGATGGGTGTCGTGTTGTCCAAAACGGGAATGGCCTGCGCTATGTGCCACCCCATGACGGCCGATACGCACCCCGCCACGTTCCCGAAGTTCCAGGCGCAGATGGCCAAGTTCGCGACGCTGCGCGACATGATCAACTGGTGCATCGAGAAACCGAACCAGGGAGAAAAGATCGCCGACGACTCGGAAGCGATGAAGGCCTTGGAAGCGTACATCTACTGGTCGCAGAGCGGCTCGGTGTTGAACCCGGGCAAGTTCTGATTTCGATGCTGCGAAGCGGAGGCTTCTAGCGCGGGTCATTGCTGTCGAAGCTGCGTCTATCCGGGAACATTAGAGAGGGCGCTAACAGACAGGCAAGGGGGAATGCTCCATGGCGGAGGTGTTTCCTGCAGAGAGACTGCGCGGCAGGTTCAGCGGCGTCAACTTGGATGATCTGGTCGATTGGCGGGTGGTCCGAACCTGGCTTTATTTTGGCATGTTCTGGCTCCTCGTTACGCCTTCGATCGGCGTGGCGATCTCGGGTCTCTTCAACTATCCGGATTATCTCGGGACCAGTAATCTAGGGCTGACCTTTGGCCGGTTGCGGCCGGTTCATGTCAATGGCGTCATCTTCGGCGCCTTTTCCGCCCTCTTCATCGGCGAATGTCACTATCTGGTCCCGCGCCTCTGCGGCGTGCGGGTACCATGGGCACAATGGGGCGTACCGCTGGCATGGCTGTATAACATCAGCTTGGCGGCGGGGCTGATCTCGCTGCCTTTTGCGCAGAACCATGGTCTGGAGGCGGGCGAGCTCCCGCTCTTCGCCGAGATTCCCATCTTCATCGTCATCGCGGCGACGACGGCACAGTTCCTTTTCACCATCGCTCAACGTCTCGAGGCACCGCTCTATGTGGCGCTCTGGTATCTCATTGGGGCCTTCGTATGGACGACGATGAATCTGCTGCTGGGCAGCTTTATCCTCCCCTATACGATTCCAGGCATTAACAGCGCTGCGTTCCACGGTCTCTATATCCACTACATTGTCGGACTATGGATCACGCCGGCAGGCTACGTGCTCATCTACTATTTCCTGCCGGTCAGCGTGCGGAATCCGCTCTATGCACACCAGTTGTCGCTGGTGGGCTTCTGGTCGCTCGCGCTGTTCTATCCCTTCGTCGGCATCCACCATTATCTGTATAGCCCGATCGCCGACTGGACCGAGACTCTCGCGATCATCACCTCCATGTTGCTGATCATTCCCGTGTGGACGGTGCTGGTGAACTTCTTCGGCACAGTGAAGGGGCGTTGGGATGGTTTCGGGAAGAATCTCCCCGCGAAGTTCCTGATCATGGGCTCGCTGATGTATCTGGCGGGTTGCTTCCAGGGCTCGACCGAGGCGTTGCGCTCGATCCAGCAGCCCACCCATTTCACCGACTTCGTCATCTCACACTCGCACCTCACCGTTTTCGGCACGTTCGTGGTCTGGGCGATGGGCGGTCTGATTTACGTGTGGCCGCGCGCGTTCAAACGCGAGCTTTGGTCATGGACCCTTGGCAACTGGTCGTTCTGGCTGATCACCGTCGGTATTACGACCATGGGTCTGGTGCTGACCGCTGGAGGTCTGCAGCAAGGCTTCGAATGGATGAATGGCACCGAGTGGCTCGACACGGTGGTCCGGATGAAAGCCTATTGGCTGGTGCGTACGCTCAGCGGCATCACCATGGACATCGGGATGTCCCTGCTCGTCTTCAATCTTATGATGACCGCGCTCAGTCGACCGGCCGAGGAAAGAGAGCCCATCGCAGCCCCAGGTGCAGCCCCGATTCCCGCCGGAGGGCCAGCTGAATGAGTGCGCGCTTTGTCGCTCTGGTAGCCGGGGTTTTCTTCTTCTTCCTCGCCGTGGTCACCCAGGGCATCCTACCCTTTATTGAGCCGACGGCGCGGACGACCGACGTGACCGCCGTGGTCCGCACCGATTTTGGCCAGCTCAAATGGATGGTGACCGATGCCACTGATTATACGCCGCTGCAGCAGCTCGGTCGCCAGGTGTATCTGCGCGAGGGGTGTTGGTACTGCCATTCGCAATACGTGCGTCCGGTGACCGGCGAGACGCGCCGTTGGGGTCCGGTCTCCGAAGCAGGCGAATACGCCTTCGACGTGCCGCACCTATGGGGCACCCGGCGTATTGGGCCGGATCTGACGCGGGTCGGGCTCAAGTTCAGCGACGAATGGCATCTCGCGCATTTCTGGAATCCCCGAATGCTCTCGCCGGATTCGAATATGGCGCCTTTTCGGGGACTGTTCGAGACGTCCGCGGAACGAGTCAAGATCGTCGATGACGGAGCTGGTAATCGTAGCCTGGAACGAACGCCAGCTACTGAGAAGCTCTTCGCATTCGAAAGCAAGGAGCAGGTTAAGCTCACGCCGAACGCCGATGGACTTCTGTTTGTGCCCATGGCGGCGCGCGGCAAAGCTCCGATCATTTGGACACCGAACAAGGAATATACAGGCGACACCGTCAACATCGCCGCCGAGACAGAAGCGCTGCAGGGGCTCATCGCTTATCTTCAAAAACTTGGCATGAATCGCGGCAAGTGGCGGGACCTGTTTGAGCCGCAAAAGCTCGACGTTACGGATGCTACGGTGCCGCGATCGAGTGAATGGATCGCCTACGGCAAAGAGGTCTATCAGCGGCGATGCCTCGGCTGCCACGGGGAGAGCGGTGACGGCAATGGACCAGCTGCAACCTTTATGTACAAGCAGCGCCCGCGAAGCTTCGCTGCGGCGGTTTTCAAGTTCAGGCTGACCAAGGAGCCGTTGCCAACCGACGGCGACCTTCTGCGCACCATTACACGCGGCGTTCGGGGCACGGCGATGCCGGCCTGGCACGAGCTGCATATAATCGACCGCCTCGCCGTCATTCAGTACATCAAGTTTGAACTGGCGGTCGACCGTTCCGACCCCGCAAAGCCCTATGCGTATTTCAAGGAAGAACCGCCAGGCGCGCCCCTGTACATCGGGCGGCCGCCTGTTCCGTCTGAGCAGATGCTCACTCGCGCCAAGGATGTGTGGCAGAGTGCAAAGTGTTGGGAGTGTCATGGTCAGACCGGGAAGGGTGATGGCGAAAAGGCTCCCGGGCTGAAGGACGATCTGGGCTTTCCGAGCCCTCCGGCGGACCTTACCGCTGGCCAATTCAAGTCAGGTCCTACAGTTGAGGACATCTTCCGCACCATGACGACCGGGTTGAGCGGCACACCGATGCCATCCTACCGGGATCCGCTGTCGGAAGAGGACCGTTGGGCGCTCTCCTACTACGTGCTTGCGCTGTCGGCCTACAAGGATCCGCTGTCGGGTGAACCGCTGCCGATCGCCCCCAGTGATCGCAGGGCGCTCAACGATCCCGCGCTCGAGGCCGGTACGCCCGACAAAGCCTACGCTCCAAGCGGCCGTGCCGCGAGCCGCGCCAGCGTCCTTGCCGGTCGCAGCGGGAACGGTGCGGCCGAACAACGGGCCGCCAAGGAGTAATGAGCGATGACCATCTATTTCGAGATCGTCGGCCCCTACATTGCAGCATTGATGATGAGTCTCGGTGCACTCTGCGTCTTCATTTGGGGCGTGCTCTCGGGCGCCTTCAGCGGCGCCAACGATGCATCCATACGTTTCCTGCAGAGGGAGATCGGCGATGACGGATCCGACGCGAACGCCAAACACGACGGCGAATAACAGCTCACCCGCCGATACGGAGGAGATGGAGGAGTATGCCGGCGGCACTATTCAGTCCCGCCACGGCTACATTCCCATGTGGCTGCTGGTTGTCTATGCCGTCCTCTTCATCTGGGCGCTGTATTATCTCGTCGTCTATTGGGGTGGGCTGGGACCGGGACGTGTCTAGCGATCCCGACCCACGTGCAAGCTGGTGACTGACTGATTCCGATTCGAAATAAAGGAGCAGGAATTGCCGGTTCTGAAGGAGCAGAAGGTGCTGGTAGCCAGGATCATTCTCGCCCTCGTGGCCTTGAATCTGCTGTTCCTGTTCATCGAGTTAGCCATAAACGTAGTCCGTGTCTATTTCGGCTGACCAGGAGGGCGCGCATGATCGAGAATCCGGTTTTTTCGCTCGCCGATGCGAGTGCGATCCAGATCATCGCGTTAGTCGGCTTCGCGATAGCCACCGTCGCCTTCTTCGTTTGGGTCGCCTATCTCGTGCGTGGGTAGCGGCGGCGAAGTGGTGCCGTCGCTGCACAAGCGTTGGATGGGCAGGGCAATCTGCCGATGGCCGCCTATCTCGTGATCTTTGTCGCAGGGTTCGCAGGGAGCTTTCACTGCATCGGTATGTGCGGCGGGTTCGCTTGTGCGCTGGGCCGCGATCCGCAGGGACGCGGCGCGACAGTTCTGCGCCATCTGCTGTACAATACAGGTCGATTGACGACCTACTGCTTTCTCGGCGGACTCGCGGGCGCCGTCGGTCAGGTCATATGCACGCCGCAGGGAACGACCGTCCCGCTGCTGAGCGGTCCGCTTGACACGGGTCAGCGAATTCTCGCGATCCTCGCCGGACTGCTGATGATCGCCATGGCGCTGCAGTTCTTTGGCCTGCTGCCGCACCTGCATCGCGTCACGGCCGGCTTCGGCGCCAGTACGCTCGCGGCATCGCTGCGCAGCCTGTTGACGGCGCCGGGACATGCCGCCCCGCTCGCGTTTGGCGTATTCAACGGCTTCCTGCCTTGTCCGCTGGTCTACGCCTTTGCAGCCCAGGCAGCGAGCACGGCCGGGGCACTGCACGGCTTTCTTACCATGGCCGCTTTCGGGCTCGGGACCTTCCCCGCATTGCTGCTGACGGGCGGCGTTGGTCAAGCGCTGGCGCCAGCGTGGCGGCAACGGGGCGTATGGCTAGCGGGCAGCTGCATCCTGCTGCTCGGTCTCGTTACCGTCGGCCGCGGCATCCTGCCCTTCGCCGTGCACTTCGCGCATGGCTGGACAGAACCAGCATGACGGCCCAGGACCATGCGCTGTGCAGCCACTGCCTGTTACCCATCGGGCGGCGGGCGATGCGACTCACGGTGAACGGTGAGGCTTGCGCATTCTGCTGCTACGGCTGCTGTATCGCCTACCAGGTCAAGCACGGCAAAACCGAGGAATGGGAGGCCGCTTGGCTGCTGATTCGGCTCGGTGTCGGCGGCTTTCTCTCCATGAACATCATGCTGTTCAGCCTGCTCCTGTACAGCGACGCCTTCAGCGGCGCGGATGCCGATATGCTTCCCTGGATTCATCTTCTGCTCTGGCTGTTCGCAACGCCCGCGGTGATCATTCTCGGCGGACCGTTTCTCCGCGAGGCGTGGCTCCACGGCATGGAGGGGCGCCTGACCTCCTCGGCACTCATCGTGCTCGGCGTCGGCGCCGCCTACCTTTATTCCGCTTTTGCCACCATCGAGGGCAGCCCACAGGTTTACTTCGATACGGCCACCATGGTGCTGATGCTGTTCACCGCGGGCTACTATCTCGACGCCGCCGGGCGTGCACGGGCGGCGCGTGACCTGCAGCCACTCTTGGCCGCGGAAAGTGAGTGGGCCACCGTCGTCGTTGGCGACGGAGAGTACCGCCGGCCGGTGCGCGAGGTTGACGCAGGTGTGCTGGTTCGAGTTCGGCCGGGCGAACGCATTCCCGTCGACGGCATGATCATGGAGGGCGAATCGCACACTGACGAGGCCCTGATCACAGGCGAAAGCCGGCAGATCGCCAAGGGCGTCGGCTCGCATGTGATCGCCGGCAGCATCAATCTTGACGGGCCGCTCTTGATCCAAAGCTGCGGCGTGGCAAACGCGACCCGCTGGGCGCAGATTTGTCGATCGGTACGGGATGCATTGATCCGCCGCAGCCCGAGCCAGCGTTTCGCCGACAACATTGTAGGCGTCTTCGTGCCGATTATCCTCGTGCTGGGCATTGGAGCGTCGGTGTACTGGGCGCAGCACTTACCGTTCGACCGTGCGCTATTGATCGGCCTTGCGGTACTGGTGGTGGCCTGTCCCTGCGCAGTCGGGCTGGCGGCACCGATGGCCACCTCGCTGGGCATTGGACGGCTGGCCCGACACGGCTGCCTGGTGCGCGACCCAGCCGCGCTTGAGGCGCTGGCGCGCATCCGGCTGATCGCCTTTGACAAGACCGGCACGCTCACCTCGGGTCAGGCGCGCGTTGTCGCTATCGACAGCGATGGAACCAGCGCCGATGTGGTGCTCGCGCATGCCGCCGGACTGGAGCGTCATTCCGAGCACGGCTTGGCCCGCGCCATAGCTGCAGCGGCAGCTGCGCGCGGGCTCGAGCCAGTCGCCATCCACGACGTTCGAGTCGTGCCGGGGCGTGGCATCCGTGGCAAGTCGGACGGTCGGACCGTGGTGGCCGGCAGCGCGATCTTGATGCGTGAGCTGAATTGGTGGCTGGCGTCCGATCTGGCCGAGCGCGGGCGATTGCGCGAAGCGACGGGCCACTCAGTGATCTATGTCGGCTGGGGCGAGCGGGTGCGTGCCGTGCTGTCGCTTGACGATACGCCGCTCCCAGAGGCGCGCGCGACGGTCGAAGCTTTGCGTTGCCGCAAAGTGCTCGCGATACTGTTGACCGGCGACCTTCCGGCGGCCGCACAGCGAATTGCCGCAGCAGTCGGGATCGCGAGCGACGACATCGAGGCAGGCCTTTTGCCTGTGGCCAAGCGCGCGGCGCTGGAACGGCGACGGCGGAACCGTGGCATGGCCGCGATGGTCGGTGATGGCCTTAATGACGCGCCGGTGTTGGCCGGAGCCGATGTGGGGATTGCGGTTGGTTCGGCGACTGACCTCGCCCGCGAGGCTGCTGCGGTCGTGCTCCCTCCGGGAGGGCTATGGATGCTGCCGTGGGTGATCGACGTCGCTCGCGCCGTTCGCGCGACTATACTCACCAACCTGGCGTGGGCGTTCGGCTATAATCTCATCGCCGTGGGTCTGGCGATGGCCGGATTACTCCTGCCGGTGTGGGCGGCGGCAGTGATGGCAGGCTCAAGCATTGTCGTCGCACTGAATTCGCTGCGGCTGGAGCGGCTGCCTGAGCCAGCTCCATTCGCCGCGGCGGAGAGCGCTCCTCCACCTCGCAGCACCGCCGTTCCGGTCAATAGTGAAGTTCTCCAAGCGGGTTGACCCTTCGGAAGCGGGAGCTAGCCGAACGTGTCACGCGTAAAGGCAGTGTACCAGCTTTGCGCCTCGCGTGCGGTCCGGTGGCGGGTTTCGGCGCTTTCCTGCACCTGACTGACGAAATTGTCGACGATCTTGATCGTTCCGGCCACGGGCTTGAAGCTGACAGCATTGCTCACCGCATCGTCGGGACTAAGAAAAGTATAGCAAGTGTTGAACAAATGAGGCGATTGGCGCTCGGACCCGGTCAGCGCCGCGGCTATGGCAAACGCGCAGGCCTTGGCTTGGCTATTCGCAACGAACGCCGATTTAGGCATGTCGCCGGCACTGCTCGCATCGCCCACCACATGGATTCCCGGCTGTAGCTTCGATTCGAACGTTATGGGATCGATCGGGCACCAGCCAGATTGATCCACGAGGCCGTTTTGCTGCGCGAACTGGCCGGCCATTTGCGGGGGTATGACATTTGCGACCGCGGCCTTGAATGTCTCGCTCGCAGTCTTGACGGATCGCTCCTTCACGTCGATGGCCTTTATTCCACCGGTGAATTGGGCAGGTAACCATTCGATCATACCCCGATAGTGTCGCTCCCACGCATCCAGAAACAGATCCTGCGCGTTGAAGCTATCTTTCGCATCGAGGATCAGGATCCTCGAGCGCGGCTTATGCTGTTTGAAATAATAAGCAACCAGAGAGGCACGTTCGTATGGCGCGGGCGGACAGCGGAACGGGTTAGGGGGCGCGACGAGCACGAAGACGCCGCCATCCTCCATGCTTTCGAGCTGCCGTCGCAGCAGCTGCGTCTGCAGGCCTGCGTTCCAGGCATGCGGGATGACGTGCGTTGCCGCCTCGTCATACCCCGCGAAGGCCTCGTAATTGAAAGCGATGCCAGGGGCAACGACGACGCGGTCGTAAGTTAATTTTGGACCACTCTTGAGCTCGACGGTTTTTGCGACCGGATCAACCGATGTCACGGAGTCATGAATGACATTGATCCCGTATCGTTGTGCAAGTGTCTCGTAGCCGTGCGTAAGCGACTCGAACGAGCATAGTCCGGCGAGATAAAGGTTACTAAAAAAGCAAGTCGTATAATTCGGCTTTGGCTCAACCAGCGTGACCTCGATCGTTCGCGCGCTGGTGGCCAAGTATTTGGCGGCCGTGGCTCCGCCAATGCCGCCGCCAACAACCACAACCCTCGCCTTGGCCGCGCTTGCGGCCAATCGAGGACCGAGCCCTGCAAGGACCATTGCTCCCGTCAAGCGGCCGAACTCTCGACGCGTCCAGGACGTCATGGCCTAACCTGCCTGTTTAGCGCCGCGAGATAGCGCGCCACCGTCGCGATTTCTTCATCACTGAGCGACAGGGCGATGGCGCGCATGATATGGCTTGGGCGCTCGTGCGATCTGTACGCAAGCATTGTGCGGGTGAGCATCTCCGGACTCATGCCAAGGATGGTCGGAATACCACCATCGCCGCCATCCAGACGATGGCACGACGCGCACATCGCAGCGAGTTGGGCTCCACCATCGCGATCCGCTGCCGGGCTGCGATCGGCGACAATAGTCAACAAACCTGCAGCAATCGAAATAGCGATCATTTTGCGCATGCAGAGACCGGCTCCATCCCGGTATTTTCGATCGCCGATCCCTTTGCTCATTGGCCGCGAAAAGGAGCATAGCAACATCACCACGAGATCATTAGGCGACAGTGAGCTGGTGCTCCAACACACAGACGTCGCCACCATCCTCTTCCCAAACGAACTCGAGCCGGCCGCTCTCCGTCGCGCGCAAGTAGAATTCGATAAAAGGATTCGCCGCCATGGCTTCGTGGAGATCGACGCTGAACACCACGACGCCGTTGTGGCGACAGATAAACCTGTTGACGATCATGCGCGGGATGGCGTTGCCCCGGTCATCGTGCCGCAGCCCGGTCTCCATCGGATGGCTGATCAGGGTCTTGACCGGAAACACTTCACCGTTCGCGGCGGTGCTTGGCACTTGCACACGGGGCGCCGAAGTGAACATTCCGCACCTCCTTCCGTCACTTGCATCCGTTGGTTGCGACCTCGACCCAGCTTTCTGTCATCAGCAATGTACCGTCGTTCATCTCCGCAACCGCCAGAACATATTGCGGTTCGGCAAGGCGAATGCGTGCCGACACGCGGGGTTCGCTGCGTTGTGGGACGAAATGAAAGGTGGCGACCTCAATCAGTGGGTTTCGTGGCGCCAGCACAGAAACGTGCCTGACGTGATCGGCTTCCGTCATGGGACTATCGATCGCGAGCGTAAGCGGCACTGTGTATCCATTCGGAAAGGTCCGCGGCATCACCAGATGCAGACGATCCGACGCGGTCGGGGTTTTTCCAGTCAGTCGCTTAACGACATCCACCGCGTCATCGCTGGGCGGCTGTGTCGAGGCGAGAGCGGCGCTCGCAAATCCGGCGCTTCCCGCAACGGCAGCGGTCAAGATGGTTCGGCGCGTAACGCCAAGTGGTTTTGTCTTCAACGCGAGATCCTCGCTACCGACAGGCGGAACTCTCCAAGCGGGCGCTCGATACTTCTGACGTTAAAATCTTACCATGGGTGCTCTCACAAGACGACTCCTCGCCCGGGGGCGCCTGCGACCGTAGGCGCGGTCGAGGGGAGCCCGTGTGCGCGATCGCGATCGGCTCAGAATTCCATATCGCCGCGATGGTGGTCGTGGTCATGGCCCGGCAAAGGTGGAGGCGGCGGCGTCGGCAGCTCGGCAACCATGGCCTCAGTGGTGATAATTAGGCCGGCGACTGAGACCGCGTCCTGCAGCGCGGTGCGCACCACCTTGGTTGGATCGATGATGCCCCTGGAGACCAGGTCGCCGTACTCGCAGGTCTGGGCATCATAACCCCAGTTGTACTGCTCCTTCTCCAGGATATTGCCGATCACGACCGAGGCGTCGTCGCCGGCGTTTAGTGCTATCTGGCGCGCTGGCCAGCTGATTGCCTTCTTGACGATGTCAACGCCATGCTTCTGGTCCTCGTTGGCTGGCTTTACCCGGTCGAGCACCGTGGCGGCGCGCAGCAGCGCGACGCCGCCGCCCGGCGAAATACCTTCCTCAACCGCGGCGCGCGTCGCATGCATCGCGTCGTCGACGCGATCCTTGCGCTCCCTCGCATCGATCTCTGTGGCCCCTCCGACATGGATCACCGCCACGCCGCCGGCGAGCTTGGCGAGCCGCTCCTCCAGCTTCTCGCGGTCATAGTCGGAGGTCGTCTCCGCGATGTGCTGCTTGATCTGGTTGATGCGGGCCTCGATGTCCGCCTTCTTGCCGGCGCCGCCGACGATCGTGGTGCTCCCCTTGTCGACCATTACCTTTCTGGCGCGGCCGAGCATGTCGAGCGTGGCGTTCTCAAGCTTCATGCCGAGATCTTCCAAGATGGCAGTACCACCGGTAAGGATGGCGACGTCTTGCAGCATCGCCTTGCGGCGATCGCCAAAGCCGGGCGCTTTCACCGCCGCGACCTTGAGGCTGCCGCGCAGCTTGTTGACCACGAGGGTGGCGAGTGCTTCTCCTTCGACTTCTTCGGCGATAACAAGCAGCGGCTTGCCCGTCTGCGCCAGGGCTTCCAGCAGTGGCAGCAGTTCACGCAAGTCTGAGAGCTTCTTCTCATACACAAGGACGTAAGGATTCTCCATCTCCACCCGCATCTTGTCGGAATTGGTGATGAAGTAGGGCGAGACATAGCCGCGATCGAACTGCATGCCCTCGACCACGTCGAGCTCGGTCCCGAGCGACTTCGCCTCATCGACTGTAATCACGCCCTCGTTGCCGACCTTCTTCACGGCCTCGGCGAGCAATTTGCCGATTTCGGCATCGCCATTGGCGGAGATGGTGCCGACCTGCGCGATCTCGTCGTTGGAGGTGATCTTCTTCGAGTTCTTCTTGAGATCCTCGACGACAGCCTCGGCCGCAAGGTCGATGCCGCGCTTCAGATCCATCGGATTCATGCCGGCGGCGACTGCCTTGGTGCCTTCGCGAACGAGGGAAGCCGCCAGCACGATTGCAGTGGTTGTGCCGTCACCGGCGACATAGGAGGTCTTGCTCGCGACCTCGCGCACGAGGCGCGCTCCCATGTTCTCGAATTTGTTCTCGAGCTCGATATCTCCGGCGACCGTCACACCGTCCTTGGTAATGCGGGGTGCGCCAAATGACTTTTCCATTACCACGTTGCGGCCCTTGGGCCCGAGCGTCACCTGCACCGCGTTGGCGAGAATGTCGACACCGCGCAGCATGCTTTCACGCGCCCTGCCGGAAAATGCGATCTGCTTGCCTACCATGGATGGTTCCCGATTTGATCAGGTGACCTCGCGGGCCCCGCGGGCGTATAAGTCCGAATTTGCGGTCCTCCCTTTGCTTGTCCGTACAACAACGACCCTCGGAGCGTGCACGTGCGGCGCGCTTGCGCTGGTGATTTCAACCCACACGATTTCAGGCAGTCTAATGTTTTAAGCTAGCGGCCAAAAAGCCAATCAAATTGCTTTGCCGCGGCATTAAGAATATCTTATCGGGGTGATCACGACCCGGCAGCTATGTTATCTTGATGCGCTTGCCCGTCATCAGCATTTCGGACGAGCCGCGGCGGAGTGTTGTGTCAGCCAGCCCGCTCTTTCAATGCAGATCCACGAACTGGAAGGGCTTCTCGGCATAGAGTTGATCGAGCGGCGCCCGGGCGCGCCGATGTTCACCGAACTTGGCATCGAGATTGCGCAACGCGCCGGAGTGATCCTTGGTGCAGTGCGCGATCTGACAGACCTGGCTCAACACAGAGCCAAGGTGCTGAGCGGAACGTTGCGCCTCGGCGTCATCCCGACGCTGGCGCCGTACATACTGCCGCGGTTGCTGCCGCAACTGGAAGTCGGGTATCCCGACCTGCGCCTTGATTTGGTGGAAGCACAGACAAAGGTGCTGCTCGCTGATCTCGAGCGTGGCGCTCTCGAAGTATTGTTGTTGGCGTTGCCGCTCAAGGCGGCCGCGGTTGAAGTTTTCCATCTCATGAGAGACCGCTTCCTCTTTGCTGTACCCGCCGACGACCCTCTTCCGGAAACGGCGCGCGTGACGCCCGGCGACGTGAAGAAGCGTAAGCTCATTCTGCTGGAAGAAGGCCATTGTCTGCGGGATCAGGCGCTCGACTATTGTGCCAAGGGGCGTTGGACCGTGGCCTCGAGCCTCAGTGCAACGAGCCTTGCAACGGTCATGCAAATGGTGGCAAGCGGATACGGCGCCACGCTAGTTCCGGAAGTCGCGGCCGATGCCGAGTTGCGGGACGACCGAGTGAAGCTCCTACGTTTTGTCGAACCGCAACCCGGCCGTAGTATCGGGCTGGCGTGGCGCCGGACGTCTCCACGCAAGGTCGATTTCCTGGCGCTTGGTCAGATGGTGAAGAACGCGCTGAACGCGCCCGCCTGGCCGCAATGTATCCGCCACGAGCGCACCGGTCTGCGAACGAAAATCCAGTGATGCTGATTTAACCAACGAGCCTTTTCGGGGATTTCCGGTAACTTGCAAACATGAAGGCGGCAAGATGCGCAAGGCATCGTGGTATGGTGAAGGCTCGACTGCGGATTCCAGCGATCGTAGCCAACCGCAGAAGCGACTAAGCTAACCGGCTTCAACCGATCCAGATGAAGCTCCTCGCGCGCCTCAAGGAGGCGGGGTTCCGTCCTTCCGCAGGGTGCAGCCATGGTCGTGGCAGCAACTTTCCGAGCTTTCATTGCCGGGAATAATGAGCGATAATCAATAAGCCGGCCGCGGCGGCAAGTGCCGAGCGGACGGAATCGGTGCACGAAGATGGTAAAGGCCGATGCCTGAGCGAACGTACAGTCGAGGCAGCGATATCGATGCCACGAGAGCAAGCGCTCGTTTGGCCGGCCTCGACATCGACATCATTCACCGGCAATCGCCGACTGGTGATTGGGAGCAGATATCAATCAACCTCCGGGCAACGCCATCGTTCGAAGCGCTCGGGTCCTCGTTCGAGGCGGCCAACCCTTTCACGTTTTGGGCGCAGGCCACGCGATTTATGTGGATGCCGTGGCTGCTCACGGCGCAGACGATGATGCTGCCGGCAGGCCGGCCGCGAACGCTCCCGAGCGTCGTCCACCCTGAGCAAGAGGCGCCGACGGCTAACGGTTAGCGAGCCAAAGGATCAGGGAAAGGATCACGCTGACCAGCAGCGATGTTGCGAGCGGGATATAAACGCGGAAGTTGTCGCGCTCGATGACGATGTCGCCGGGCAACCGGCCTAAGCCAATCTTGTTGATCACGGGCCATAGCAGCCCAAGCGCAACGAGCGACAAGCCGAAGATGATGAGCAGACGCGAGATCGACATTGCGCCGAGCCTACGATCACAGTGGGCGAGCCGATTGAGGGAGAGCAAGCAGGATTTGGCGTGCTGCTGTGACCGCGGTCCGTCGCACGGCTCGGATGGGTCAGTATAGCGTTTTCGAGCGAAGCGGACACACAGTTGGGCAGGCTGACACCATGATTGCCCTGTTCACGGATTTTGGGTTGCACGGCCCGTATACGGGTCAGATGAAGGCGGTGCTGCACCAGATGGCGCCGCGCATTCCCGTTGTCGACCTCTTCGCCGATGCGCCAGTCAGCAATCCCAAGGCATCGGCGTATCTGTTGGCCGCCTATGCTGCATGGTTTCCGGTACGAACCGTCTTTCTCTGCGTTGTCGATCCGGGCGTCGGCGGGACGCGGCCATCCATTTTTGTCGAAGCCGATGGCCGCTGGTATATCGGCCCCGGCAATGGCTTGTTTGAGCTGATCCAGCGCAGAGCCCAAGAGACGCGCAGCTGGGACATCGACTGGAAGCCGAAGCATCTCTCGGCCAGCTTTCACGGGCGCGACCTCTTCGCCCCGGTGGCAGCCATGCTGGCGCGCGGTGATCCGCCCCCCGGCCGGCCACGTCACGACGGCGCAGATCGCCGGGCAGACTGGCCGGATGACCTCTGCGAGATCGTTTACGTCGATCACTACGGCAATGCGATGACCGGACTGAGGGCGGCTACGCTGCCGCCCGGCGCAAGGCTCACCGCGGTGGGGCGGGTTCTGGACCGCGCGAGGACCTTCAGTGATCTGCCGCCAGGCGCGGCTTTCTGGTATGAGAACTCCAACGGGCTTGCCGAAATTGCCGTCAATCAGGGGCGGGCGGACCGCGATCTCGGTCTTGCCATCGGCAGTCCGGTCGAGATCGTCGCATGAACAAAGGCGTGCCGCTTTGACCCGAAGACAACATTCGACCAAACAGCGCCCACATCCGCATCGGCCGAAGGCGCCGGAGCGCCGCGACAAGCCGCAAGCTGACGCTAACAGGCGCCTTGCTGAGCAGACCCGCAAGATCCTGCGCAAACACTACATGAGCAAATACCGGGTGCAGTGAAATCGCGAAGTCTGAACTTTGAAGCAAGCCTCCTGTGGTCGCCGGAGCGCGATCGCGCTTCACCAGCCGCGGCCACGGCGCGGGAGCAGGTCCCATGAGCGATTTGACCAGACTGACAGTTTGGGACGACCCGGCCATCTACGATGCCTTGTCCTGGTACCTGGCCGTTGCGGAGAACCAGCGACCGGCCAAGTTTCGCATTGCTGCGACGGTCGCCACGAAGCTCGACCCGGCGACCAGCAGCGAGGATGCGCTCTGGGCCGAACTCGACCGCCTCACGCCGATATTTCTCGCGCGCTGGGAAGCGATCCGGGCGGGTCAACGGTTGCCGCGTGCGGCGGATGGACCGAGCCTCCTGGAGCTGTGCCGCGAGCTCGCCTACCGTATGCTCGGCCACTGCAATTTCTGTCCGTGGGATTGCCGCGTCGACCGTGCGGTGGGGGCCAGATTCGGCGCCTGCAAGCTCGCCGCCGGCTCACGGGTCAGCTCGCATTTCCATCACACCGGCGAGGAACTGTTCTATCGCGGCAGCGAGGGCTCGGGGACGATCTTCTTCACCTCATGCAACATGCGGTGCGCTTTCTGCCAGAACGGTGACATCAGCACCGATAAAGACAATGGCGAAGAGACGGACCCGCGCACGCTAGCGGCGATGGCCCGGACGCTGCGCCGCGAGGGTTGCCACAATATCAATTGGGTCGGCGGCGAGGTCGTCATTCACCTGCATGCCATCGTCGACACCATCGCGTTGTTGGGCCGCGACTACACGCCCACGCAGGCGGAGCTGGCGCGAGCGCGCAAAACGAAGGCTGACCGTTTTCTCTGGTTCGACGAGGTGCCCGATGCTGCTCTCTATGACGGGGCGTTCAATGCGCCGATGCTCTGGAACAGCAACTTCTTCATGACTCTCGAAAGCATGAAGATCCTGCGCGTCCTGACCGATGTGTGGCTCCCCGATTTCAAATTCGGTCCCGGCGGCTGCGCGACGACGCTGGCGAAGACGCCATGGTACTGGGAGACGGTGACGCGCAACATTGAGTTGCTTGACGAGTGGGGGGAGGATTTCTCGATCCGCCACCTGGTGATGCCCAATCACATCGATTGCTGCACGTATCCGGTGCTGGAATGGATTGCCGAGCGCGTGCCCGCCGCGCCGGTGAACGTGATGGCGCAGTTCCATCCCGACAATTTCTGTGACCCGGCGAGCGCCAAGTACCGGGACAAATACGCCGAGATCGCCCGCCGACCGACGCACGCGGAGCTTGAGGAGTCGTGGCGCCGCGCTCGCGAATTAGGCCTCAAATTCGAGACCGCTACATTCGAGCGTCGCAATACTTTCGGCGTATCGGCGATGCTCGAGCTCTGATAACTCGCTGAAGCATGCGCTTCTTAATCGGCCGTCCCAGGTGCGAGCCGTGTGCACTGAGAATGCGAAAGCGCGATTTTCGCTTCCAATCTAGTCGGATATGATCCTAGACAAACCAATCTGCCGAAGCTCGGTCGCATGAAATTCTTCAGTCGGTCCAATCATGCGCAGGACCGAGCGAGAGAAAAATAGATAAACGAAATGAATGACTTACGCTGCAAATTTTCTTGCGCCCCCATGATGGACTGGAGCGAGAATTCAAGCTTTTCAACTGGTTAGAAGGCGGCGTGTGCATGACGTGTGCACCGGGAAATCAAGAAAAATCTCATCACAGCCAATGTGAGCAGACCTTGTGAGGTAAGAGTGGGCTGCCTCGGGCGGCCGACGAGCACAGCCAGGTTTCCGAGGGTAGGGGAGATGGGTGGGTGCTAACGAGCAGTATCAGTTGCTGGAGGTAGAAAGCTTCACCCCTTTGCCGCGAATTCGCGATGCTCCACTGGTCCAACTTAGCAGAACAGCTCTTGCGGCTCCCCCGCTACCACCTTTCCTCACACTCCTTTGACTTGGTTCGGATAGGCCTTTTCCCCGAGTAAAGCATTTAGCCAGCCTGCTATCTCCACGGCTACACCACCTGGGCGGCCCCGGATCGCGGAACACAGTGACGGTCTCCACCAGATCTCTGATGGCTTCTGCAGCCTCTCCATCGTCCGCACTGGCCACCTTTCGCGAGTGCTTCTTCAAGCCGACCGAGTTGCTCCTCATATCGTTTGAGGATGGCCGGATGCAGCGCGACTTCCTTCGGGGCGGTTCGGTTCGCTCTGCAACTCCTCAGATATCCGATTTCGCTCGGCAGCTAAGGCAGTTGATCGCGGTCCGAGAACGGATGGATCGCCATGTCCTTTTGCAATCGCATCCACCAGTCGTTCGATTTCCCGGCTCGATCGCCCAAGCCGCTGCTCAAGGCGCTGCATTTGATGTAGCTGCGAGGCGCTTCCGCTCCTCGCGATACGTGCGCACGTACTCCGAGATAACCTTGGGCGCGCGCAATTCGGCTTTTAGCCGCTGAGGACCGCACTCTCGACTGTGTCTAAGGAGGCGACAACCGCTGGCAAACGCCGTTAGAATTGTGCAGCAGCCGCGGCCTGCACCATGTTGATACTGCCGCACTTCGCACGCAAGGATCGGCGGCTATTCAGAGTGGAATACGGTGCCGATAGTTGAGGGCTGCGGGTGAATTGTTTGGTGGGGCGCGCAAGATCCTGGCGATCGATCGGGCAATCTGCGCGGCGCCGGATTATCTTGAGCAGTATGGCACGCCGAAACATCCCAACGAATTGCGGAGTCACGCGCTGCTGACCTATGGCTTTCTGCTGACCGGCAATCAGTGGAAATTGACTGGCCCCGATGGGGACCACTGGGTTCAGCCGGAATGGACGCTGTGCGCCGAGGTGCTGCGCGACGCCGCGATCGCGGGCAGGGGCGTTGCGTTGCTGCCGACCTTCATCGCCGGCGATGCCCTGCGCGAAGGCGCGCTACAGAGATTCCCATTCCAAAACCTCACGATCTCGTCTAGCGGCAGAGGCAACGGCGACGTCGATGAGGTGACAGCCAAGGCTCTGAACTGGCTTCTCAAGAAATTCGGCGCACTCTAGCCACAGTGAAGCAAGCAATCATTCACCTTTCTCGGAATCGCTCGCGAACTGTGGCTAACGCTTCCGCTCCTACCAGCGCATTGGGTGGGTTGTGAAACTACCGCACCGCCGATGTCGGCTGTGGGTCAGTCGCATCGGTCTGAACAGAGACTGGCCAGATCCGGTCCGCCCCGATGAACGGACTTCTTCGGAGTGCGTTGGCGGGTCTCAACGTGCCAGGATCGCCATCCAGATGGTTACCGAAGAGGTCGGCAAACAGCCAGAAGCAATCGCTTGACCACTATCAAGCGTCCGGCACAAACTCACATCCCGATCCAGCTACTTGTACGCGACCGCAGCGCTCGACGGGCCTGTCAGCGAGAGGGATCCTGAAGTCTCAGAATCCGGCCTGCGGGACCCATAACAGGTGTACGATCACCGATCATCGTTGGGGACCCATTCCTCCGCGGTTGAGTCCCAATGATGGGTGTCGTCAAAGTGTTTCCAGAGTGGCCGCCCTGGTTTGCGTTCACCCTTCTCTCGTAATGAATTCAGTGCGCTGAGTTGAACGACGAGCGCCCCAGCCATCATCACCCATTCGCGAGCGTTAAATCGGGAGTTCCATTTGATTGTCGCGAACATCGGATGCCTCCTTCAAAGTAAGAAGCCTTCCGCCATCTTAGCCCGGGCCAAGAACACGGGATGTAAAGTACTTCACAGTCAGCCAACATCTTCGATATAGCCGCGGGCAATCCTATGAGGGCATGCGTCTGGCGGAGCTCGGGGAAATCGAATTGGTAATACAGCAGATATGTGCGCCGATCGGCTATGGCGATGTCCGAAACGGGTCAAAAGCGCCGCTGACCGAACGTCCGGTTCTGGCAGCAAACCAGAGGTTCATTGATATTTGTGCTTTTGCATCGTTCGGCCTCATTGTGCGTCCTTGATAGAACTCGGGAGCGACGACCGCAGCGAACCAGAGAGAACAGACATGACAGTTTCGGCGGAACGGGCAGTCCTGGCCGGCGGCTGCTTCGGGGGTGTGCAGGATCTGCTGCGCCGGCATCCCGGCGTGATCTCGACCAGGGTGGGCTACACCGGTGGCGAGGTGCCAAACGCGACCTATCGCAACCACGGCAATCACGCCGAAGCGATTGAGATCACGTTCGATCCGCAGACCATCAGCTATCGCAAGCTGCTGGAGTTCTTTTTTCAGATCCATGATCCGTCGACGCTGAACCGCCAGGGCAATGACCGGGGCGCGAGCTACCGGTCGGCCATCTTCTATACCAGCGACGCGCAGAAGCGGATCGCGGAAGACACCATCGCCGATGTCGATGCTTCCGGCCTTTGGCCGGGCAAGGTTGTCACCGAGGTGGCTCCTGCCGGACCGTTCTGGGAGGCCGAGCCCGAGCATCAGGATTATCTGGAAAAATATCCTGACGGCTACACCTGTCACTTCGTTCGGCCGGAATGGACGCTGCGGCATCGGGCGGAGAAAGCTGCAACAGGCGCGAGCGGAGTTTCGGCCGCATGACAAAAGCCTCCGATCTGCTGGTGGCCGCCCTTGAGAACGAGGGCGTCCGGTACATCTTCGCCATCCCCGGCGAGGAGAATCTCGACGTGCTGGAATCGCTGCGGCGCTCGAAGATCAAGCTGGTGCTGACGCGGCACGAGCAGTCTGCCGGCTTCATGGCGGCCACCTACGGGCGCCTCACCGGGCGCGCGGGCGTCTGCCTGACGACGCTGGGTCCCGGTGCGCTCAATTTGACGACGGCTGCGGCCTACGCGCATTTGGGCGCGATGCCGATGGTCATGATCACAGGCCAGAAGGCGATCCGGAGCAGCCGCCAGGCGCGCTTCCAAATCGTCGACATCGTCGCGACCATGCGGCCGCTCACCAAGATGGCGACGCAGATCGTCTCCGCGCAGAGTATTCCGACCCTGGTTCGCGACGCCTTCCGGGTCGCGCAGCAGGAGCGGCCGGGCCCGGTGCATCTCGAACTACCCGAGGATATCGCGGCCGACGAAGCCGCGGCCGACATCATTCCCCCGCATGTCGTCGAGCTTCCGGTCGCGCCTACAGCGGCCATCGAGCGCGCCGCAGCCATGATCATGGGCGCCAGCAGGCCGCTCGTCATGCTGGGCGCCGCGGCGAGCCGCCCGCATCTCGCCGAGCCGCTGTCGGCGTTCGTGCGACGATGCAGGATTCCATTCTTCAACACCCAGATGGGGAAGGGCGCGGTCAATGCCGGCTCCAATCTCTATATGGGCACAGCCGCGCTGTCGGAGCGGGATTGGATTCACGAGGCTGTCGACCAGGCCGACCTGATTATTTCGATCGGCCACGACACCGTCGAGAAACCGCCTTTCCTGATGGGCCATGATGGACCGCAGGTTATCCATGTCGGCGCCACGCCGGCGACGGTGGAACAGGTATACTTCCCGCAGGCGGAGATCGTCGGCGACGTCGGCGTGAGCCTCACGAGCCTGGCCGATCGCCTCGAAGGCAAGCTCCCCAATGGTCAGGCATTGCTGGGTCTGCGGGAAGGGATCCTTGCCCACCTCGCCGAACGGTCGACGGAGGATCGGTTTCCGCTGACGCCGCAGCGCATCGTGCACGACGTCCGCCAGGTCATCCCGCCGGACGGCATCGTTGCCCTCGACAACGGCATGTACAAGATCTGGTTCGCCCGCAACTATCGCACCAGCGTCGCCAACACGCTGCTGCTCGACAACGCGCTCGCGACCATGGGGGCGGGTCTTCCTTCGGCGATCGCAGCGTCGCTGATCCATCCGGATCGGCGCGTGCTCGCCGTCTGCGGTGATGGCGGCTTCATGATGAATTCGCAGGAGCTTGAGACGGCCGTGCGGCTCAAATTGAATCTCGTCGTGCTCGTGCTCGAGGATCGTGCCTACGGCATGATCCGATGGAAGCAGGAAGTCGACGGATTTTCCGACTTCGGTCTCGACTTCGGTAATCCTGATTTTGTGGCTTATGCGAAGTCATATGGCGCCAAGGGCTCCCGCGTCGGGAAAGTCTCGGAACTCGCGACGACGCTGGGAGCGGCTTTCGCGGAAGGCGGCGTCCATCTCGTCGTAGTGCCCGTGGACTACAGCGAGAACATGCGCGTGCTCGTCAATGAGCTGCACTCGATAGCCCAGACCGGGTGACATTTTAGATCACCGCGTCAGGGCAAAATGCCACAGGCTATCCTCGGTGCTGCCATTTCCGGCACAGGGAAAGCAATGAGCAACGACGTCATCGCCAATGGCTCCTTGTCAGAAGACCTGAAGGCAATATTCGTGAAGACGATTTCCGCTTTGTAGAGAGCCCAGTACCGACACCCGATCAGGGCCAGGTCCTGGTTCGCAATCTCTGGCTCTCGTTCGATCCCACCCAGAGCGGCTGGATGAGGAGAGACACCTATATTCCGATGATCCCGCTTGGTGACGTCATGCGTGCGGCAAGTGTCGGCCAGGTGATTCAATCCCGGCATCCGGGCTACCAGCCCGGCGAGCCTTCGCAAAGGCTGCGTCAGGCAGCCCGCGAACGTAGTGGCGGCGACGTAGCCGTGAATGGAAGCCGGCGCAGCTCGGGCCGCGGCGTGGACTTTTGGCAAAGCGCATAATCCGCATTGCCAATGCTCGCTTAGCCGCCAAACCTCACTTCGTATCTTTGGAGATTGATGGAAGTTGAACTCCCCGGAGGCGACGAAGATGAGAACAACTGAATCGCAGAATGCTGCCAGGCATCTGAAGTCTTGGGCTCCGACCTTGTTCGTCGCCGTTCTTCTGTTCGGTTTTGCGTTCATCGCACTAGAAGTGACCGAAGGAGAGCCTATCGCGTTCGACCGTTGGTTGATGGTCGCCTTTCGCCATGCGTCCGACTTGTCGCGGCCAATCGGGCCGCCATGGTTGCTTGACGTTGTGCGAGACATCACCGCACTGGGCAGTACCGCGGTACTTGCACTGCTGGTCACGGTTGTGACCACGTTCCTTTTTGCCATAGGCAAACGTCACGCCGGTTTGTTCGTCCTGACGACGGTCCTGAGCGGCGCCGCTCTCAATACCCTTCTCAAGCTTGCCTTTGCGCGAGCGCGCCCCGATCTCGTCGCTCAACTCACTCAGGTCTCTACGCTGAGCTTTCCGAGCGGGCACGCAGCGATTTCGGCTGTCTGCTATCTGACGCTCGGCTTGATGCTTGCTCAAACGCAAGCTTCCCGCTCTGTTCGCATCCATCTTATAGTGACCGCCGCGATCCTTACCCTGCTGGTCGGAGTCAGCCGCATATATCTCGGAGTTCATTATCCGAGCGATGTGTTGGCGGGCTGGTGCTTCGGCACTTCGTGGGCGCTAGTTTGCCAGATGCTCATGTCGTATTTTCAGCGCACCGGAAGGATCGAGCAGCCGAGCGACTAGTTCGCGTTGCGCCGCTCAGGCGGCGACTTTGCTCGCCTGCACCGACGAAGTGATCGAATGAATACGTCGGACTCCCGCTATTGGCGGATAGTGTTGAAACCAGCGCCTCCGAAGGCAATCGACAGAATGACGTCGCCCAGGCCGTCTTGGTGGGCAGCTGTTCTTCAAAGGGATCAGAGAGGATTTGGCGCGGTACCAAGGCGATTGGGCACACGAGTCGACTAGCTCTAATCTAGCGGCCGTGGGCGCGAATGCTCAGGCAAGCAGCATTTCACTGGTGGCGTCCGGTCCTCCGGAACAATGTAAGAGCCAGCTGGCTGCCTCCCGAGGATCAGACCCTGGATAGGACCGCGATTGCACGATTGAGTTGAGGATCACTGCGATCCATGGAGTCCGGGTCAGCTTGGACTTCGATCGTGGGTGCGACGCCAACGCCTTCCAGCCGCTCCCCGTCGACATGCACGTCCTGGACCGCGAGCAACAGCAAGCCGCCGCCAATGAGGAATGCTGTCGCAGCGAGGACAGCTCCCTCGGTACGGGTACCGATGACCTCGCCAAGCCGGTATTTTTTGAAGCCGTAGGCAAGGATCTCCTTGCCGCTGCGGGTGCCACCGTTGATAAGCATGGCGACTGGCTTGCGCCACTTCACGTTCCGGAGTTCGCCGGCGCCATTTCGATCAGTGACTCGCATCGTCGGCGCTCGGGTGTTGAACAAATCGAGATACTCGGGAATCGCGCCGCCCCAGCCATCGCGTAGGTCCCAGATCAGCGCGTCGGCTTCGTTCAGCGGACCTTGCGATAGAAGATGCTCGAGTGTCCGCTGATACACGGAGCCAGCGTAGCACCAGACATGAACATAGCCGATGCTTCGGCCGTTGGCTCGTATTATGCGGGCGCTGGCCCTCAAGCCGTCCAAGAACATTTTGTTGGGTTCGATATCGACTGGGGTAGCCGATATTTGCATAAGCGCGCCGACACGACGCAGGCTCAGCACTACTTCCTTGCCAATTTTGTCGCGGAACGACTGTACCGGCTGAAACGGTGCACCGTCTGCGAAGACGATCACATCGCCAGCGAGCAGGCCGGCTTGTTGGGCCGGCGTGCGCTCTATAACACCGGTAATCACGCTATGGCCCTGCATGTCGAGACGCGAGAGGATGCCAATGCCGGGATAGGAAATACGGCCACCCGGAAAAGCGCGTTCCAGTCCGCGTCGTCTTAGCCCACCGGCAAAAATATCGGAAAGCTGGTAGTACTCTGGTTCGTACCGTGTGTAGTAGCGGGTGTGCGAAGCATGCAGCTCGGAGAGCATGCTATTAGTGACGCTGGCCAGCGCCTCTTCGGAACTCGCCCGTATGGCGTCTGGCAAGTAACGTTCCCGAATAGCCGACCAATCGAGCCCGCGTAGGTGCGGATCGTAGAATCGGTCTCGGACGGTCCGCCATACCTCCTCGAACGTGGCGATGCGTCCGGACACGGGCTGGGATGTGGCCGAATCCGCTGGTTCTAGCTGCTCGGCCCACGCTGGAGCCAGGGCTGATGCCGCAGCCATTGATGTTAGCCGCAAAAAGTGGCGGCGCGACGGTGCTGAGTTGATTGCGCCCTTCATCGTGCAGCCTTTGGAGCTCGTCGCTTCACATCAGGTTGGAACGTGATGATGAACAAGCTCTCTTCCAACTTTCATGGTGTTTGCCTGGTCAGGATATATAGCCTGCCGTTTCGAGGCTCCATCCGATCGTTCGGATAGTCAAATAGCATAAAAGGATCGCCAGAAAGATTGGAAGAGGTGCAAGCGTTTGTCACCGGACTGACCACGCGCGTCGCGTGACGAATTCGTCCGAGAGCCGCGTCCCGCAGGTCGCGTGGTAGCAATGTCGTGCACGGCAGATATCGTCGGATACGCTCCTCAATCAGTGCCAAGTCGCCGAGACGGACATTTTATTGCGCGCCCTTTCGATTGCAAATCGATGTCCGCATCCCAGACCTTGCGCAAGGTTCGGGAAACCGCTCGGATCATCCCCGGCAGGTATCGGACCGTTTCCAGCTCAAGGAAGCCGCCCTCGGCGAGGGCGCGCTGAACCGCAAGATCGAGATGTTCTGACGAGATTGATGTCGTGAAGCCACCTGGCAGCCTCGCGGCGAGCTGTGGTATTGTCAGGATCTGAAGGCCGCGTTCGTTCGAACGCGCTGCAGCTGCGCGGCGCATCTGAAACGCGAGAGCTCCCCCAACGACGGCAGTTCGCGCCCGAAACGTGAAGTCCGCCACGGCATCTCCTAGTTCTGTCAGGTTCCACCAATAAGCAATGCGTTTGCTACTGTCCCTGCTATTAGCAACGCCGATCTCGATCCGGTCCACGACCAGTACATGATGCAGGATTCAGATCAACGTGCCGACCGAAATTCAACTCATGCGCAGCAGCGAAGGGTCGAGCGCAGGCAGTCTCATCGGGTCGAACGGCGCTAGGTCGATGCTTTGTGCTGCACCGTCAGCGATCAATTCGGCAATCGCTTCCCCGGTCGCTGGTGAGTTAAGTATACCCCAGACATTGTGCCCGGTAGCGACATAGAGCCCCTCGCTGCGTGGGACTTTGCCTATCAGCGGCAAGCCGTCATGTGTGACCGGACGGAAACAGGCTTGCCGCGCTAGGATCCTTTCTCGGCGGAAGACCGGCGACAACCGTTCGGCAATGGCCTGCAGGCGACCGATGGCCTCTGAATCCGGCTTTACCGCGGCGGGGTCGATCGGCAGCGGGACCACGTCGGATAGAGCCGTAATATGGGTGCTGCCGTCTGCGCGCGGAAACACCTCGACGCTTACCATGTCGCCGGTCTCATCGTGATGGTCTAGAAATAGTGCGTGTGGGGGAACGTCTGCGCCGGTGTCGTAGACAAGACTCGGACTACGCTGCCCGAAAACGGCCGGCAAGCTCATCCATTCCGCCGCCAGCAATGACCACGGTCCCATGGCGACAACGACGGCGTCTGCCTCAATGATGTCGCCATCAACTTCTACGCCCCGCACAGTCGTGGCGTGGGTATGCCTCACCACGCCAGTAGCGCGCCCGCGGCGCAGTTCGGCGCCGCGCGCTTGGGCGGCGCGCATCATAGTGGAGGTGAACATGCGGGGATGAACGATTGCCGTCGTCTCAGGGGTGCTTAACCGCGACGCAATAACAACGCCGTTGGAGAGCCAATCGAGCTCCGAAGGTTTCTGGCGGCGCGGGTCGCGCTCGGAAGCGACGAATCCGCTGTAAGCGGTCATGGGACGATAGCCCCAATCGTCGGCGATCTCCTGCGGCAAAGAAGCGTGCAGCTGGAAACTGCGTCGGGCCAGCGCGTCTACCGACGTGCCGGCACACCAGTCGAGTGCCAGAAATCCGCCGGCCTTTCCAGATGCGGCGGCGGCAACCTCAGTGCTCTCAACCACGATTACTTGGGCGCCGCGTCGGCTGAGGAAGTAGGCTGTGCAGGCGCCCACTACGCCGCCACCGCAAATCACAACCCGCATGGTCTCTCCGCTTGCAAGCTATTAAAACGCTGAGGAGGTCCAGGATGCTAACGCGTCGGCTGTCCCTTTGTCTCCTTGAGCTTATCGACGTACCTTTAGGTACAGACGTGTCCGCCATCAGAACGATCATGCTGCGCACGTGGGTTCTGATCAAAGGGCCGACTCATCCCCGCGGCCCTGGCGTGCAGTTCCAACAGTTGGAACCAAGATTCAACATTCTACTCGACACGCTGATTCGAAGAAGCAACTTCGCCTTATTCGACGCAGGTTTTCGCGATTCATCCCGCGAGAAGCGGGCGCCAGAAGCGCTCCGGCGTGCGCCAGTCGATACCCTCGATCAACATCGCGAGTTGCGCCGGTGTCAGCATCACCATGCCGCCAGGCTCGGTCGCGCGTGGCCACATGAACTGCGCACGGTCGATCCGCTTCGTGAAGAGACACAGCCCTGTCCCATCCCAAAACAGGATCTTCAAGAGCGAAGCATTCTTGCCGCGGAAGACGAACAGATGACCCGAGAAAGGGTCCTTCTTCAGGTGTTCCTGGATCAATGTGGAGAGGCCGTCGGGTCCTTTTCGCATGTCGGTATAGCCGAGCGCCAAGTGCACTTGCACGCCTGCCGGGATGACGATCATGACGCCTTCTCCTTGTTGGCGAGCTGCCGCTTCACCTCCGCCGGGTTGCTGCCCGCCGGTGCAAAAGACGCGGCGTCCATCTTCTAATTCGACTGCTGTCATCCCGTCCGGCGGCCGCACGAGATCGCGCAAGGCCGCAAGCGCCGGCACCTCATTCGCCGTTCGGCGCGCGAAGCGGCGGAATGGTGAACTAGCACTACTTTGGCAGATTTATTCACGCTGCTACTTTTCGCTGATTTGTCTACGGGCATCGCTGCGGTCGTGGTCGAGCGATGAGTTCGACGATGGCGTGGCGTACGGCCGGCAGGCTCGGCTGAGGCGGAGGCCCGTTGATTCGTTTTTCCGCCCGCTTGTGCGAGTCGGCGATGCTGGAGGAACGCGTAGGCGATTGTTGTCATAAGTGCGTGACGATGAAGGCCTTGCCAGGATCGTCCATCGAAGTGATCAAGCCCGACTTCCTCGTTCAACTGCTGATGGGCCTGTTCGCAAATCCATCGTGCCTTGATGGTGGTGGCTAACGTGCGCAGGTCTGTCGCTGCGGGCAGGTTGGCGAGATAGTATTTCTTCTCTCCCGAACGGCGATGCTCGCCGATCAGCCACGCTTCCTCACCGGGAGATGCCGTTGGCCCATGTCCTTGATCCGCTGTGGTGGTCCATCGGCGGTCCGCACGCGAACGGCGGCAAAACGTGCTTTCAGTTTGCCCTTGGTCCCCAACCGCCAACTCACATTTTTTCCACTTGGCGTCAGCAAGCATGTCTTCCGACGGCATCGACAACAGATCCGGGATATGTCGCTCACGGGGGGCGCCCCGACCAGCTCTCGGAAAGATCAACTTCACTCCCGCCGGATATACTTTCTGACGCCCCAGGATACCGACTGCCCAAACCAGCCCGCGCGCCTCGTCAGCGATTGAGTGACACGGTCGGCGCAATGGTTGCGGAGTTGTCGTTTTGCAGATCACTGACCAGCACATAACCGCCGAACAGGATGACGGTCAGCAAGCCATAGACAAGATAGGAACGCTGTCCGGATCTCTGACCGCTCATTTCGCTGCAATCCGTGTCTTGGCGAACCGGCCGCTCAGCTCTTTGTGGCCGTCTTGGAGAGCTCGGCTTCCACGCCGGCTGCGCAGGCCCTGGCGAATGAATAGTCCATGCTCGTGGAGGCAACGGTCTTGACGTATTCGCTGACGACGTTGTCCTTTGAATAGGGGCCCGCCGCCTTGAACTTGGCGACGGCGCCGTCGGCCGCCGTGAACTGCGCGACGCAGATCGGGACCAGGACAGACATCCGGCCGTTGCTCTCTGCCATGGCGCTCATGGTCTTGGCAGTGCCGCCGGTGACCCAGCCGCCCCACATGAATCCGATCGCCATCGCCGCAACAGCGCCGAACGCGATACCCTGGAGAAAACGGGTCCGCGCCTCACCTTGCAAAATGTCGGGCATTCTCATGATGGTCTCCTTTGTTGTTGTTTGCGCGCACGAGCGCGTTCGCAGCCGCTGGACGCCGCTTGCGTCCGCGCTTGGTAAAAACATTCAGCCTATTGAGATTGCGCCTTCCGATGGCACGCAAGCTGCCGCTACGAGGACGAGCAGCGACTTCGGACGTCACCGCTTCATGGACAGCTTCAAGGCGAACAACTGTACCTTGTCGTTCAACGGTAGACCCTTGTCGTGATGCTGTACAGCACGTTCTTGGTCTCTAGTCGGAAGGTCGTAAGTGTTTCGTTTCAGAAATTTGCGGCGACCAGATCGTAAGAGCCGCGGCGGCCACGGACGTAAACCTTCGCAGCCGCTGCGCATATCACATCACGGTTGCAATCGAACGCGTCCAGTAAGCCGGGCTCGTCGGGGCGGGCTTCTGGTTGAATTCGCCTCAGTGCGCCTTCGTCGATGAAGAATGACGCTTCCAGCGCGCTGTCGTGTCCCCAAAACCGCACGGCTCGCCGGGTTTGGTCATATGAACGGCTATGATTTGGAAATTCGATCATGGGTTGCCACCGATCAGATTATCAGCCGCCGCGTCTCACCAGCTTTCTCACGACCTCTGTCGAGGCCTGAATCAATGGCCTCGAGACCCGCCCATCGAAGCGACGTGCGTTTGGTCAATGTCGTTGACGAGATCTGGCGTGGGCTAAGCTTCGCGCTGCCGTAAGGGCGATGCTGAAGCGATACGATGGCGCTGGGATTCAGATGGCTACTCAATGCCGCATTACAAGCCTTGCCAGCCGGCCCCAGTGGCAGATCGTCCCTATATGCAAGACATCACCGCGCGCCTCCCAGGCTACTATCGGTGACTGAGAGCGTTGCGCTCCCGCCTCAACCAAAAGGGCGGTCATATGCCAAAATTCCCCCCATTCAATCTTCGTGAGTGGTTGGTACCCCCGGTATTGATGCCGATGTTTCTTGTGCTGCTGGTCGCCGCTGCGATGGCTATTCAATGGTGATCCGGCGTAGCGCGGTTAGGCCGCAGGACCGGCCGTCTCCGAGCAAACAAACCCGATCGCCGCTTGCCTGCGATCTGGACGCAAGGGCGGTGATCGCCCTCGACGAGGCTCGCGGGATGCCGCCGGAGGATGAGCGACCGAGGCGATTCACAAAGCAACAATCCTTCAGAATGCCGTCGAGATTCACGAACTTCTCTCCGGCAAGCGCGACGGGCCGGCGGTATGACGGCAGCGTTGGCGTGAAACCCATCACGCGAGCAACCTACCGCTGGTATCCGGTGGGCGCATTCAGCTTGTTGCGAGCTTATTCGGTTGGCGGCGACTTTATTGCGTCATTGTTGAGCCAACGGGGGATCTTATAGACAACGAGATGCTTGTCCCAGGTCGACCGCCTGTTCCAGTCGATGGCCGTCCCCGCGAGCGCGCCCTATGATGACCCCTGATCATCCATGCATTCCCGCCGTAGTTCTCGTTGTCGAGGACGAGATGATGCTCCGCATGCGTGCGATCGACATCGTGGAAGCCGCGGGATACATGCCACTCGAGGCGATGGACGCCGCCGGGCCGTCGCCGTCCTGAAATCCAGGTCCGACGTCGTGCTGATGTGCACCGACATCTAGATACCTGGCCAAATGGACGGCATAGGACTTGCCCATGCCGTGCATGATCGTTGGCCGACAATTGAAATCATCGTGGTATCGGGGCAATTGAACCTGTCTGACCTCGATCTTCCGCCCCGCAGCAGATTTTTCAGCAAGCCGCTCAATGCCAGGGAAGTGACAGTCGGAATGCGTGACATGATCGGACATGCCTGAAGAGACAAATGCAACGGCTACCGCTAGTGCAGTGAAAAGGCCGCCTCAGTTGGCGGTCTTTTTCGTATGTCGCCAAATGGCCCTGACCGACCAACGTGAACTCTTCTTTCCACGTCGGCTGTCAGGGGGTAGACCGGAAATGGCTGACGTATGGCCAAAACGACGCAACTGGCGAGCAGGCTTTGGAAAATGTGCCCCGGCAGGCCGTCGTCAGCATATATTTGGACACAAGGAGGTGCGATATGGCGACAACAGCTACCCAAGTCGTTCTTGATACGCCTGCGGCGGAGTTTCGACTCCCGGCCACCGACGGCAAGACTTACGCACTGGACGACGTTGCGGGCGAAAAAGGTACCGTCGTCGTCTTCATCTGCAACCATTGTCCCTATGTTAAAGCGGTGATCGACCGCATGGTTTCGGACGCCCGTGTGCTGATGTCGGAGAGCATAGGCTTTGCGGCGATTTGTTCGAACGACGCGGCGAGCTATCCCGAAGACTCATTTGAGAATATGAAGCGTTTCGCGAAGGCGCATGATTTCCCGTTTCCATATCTCCACGACGAGACCCAGACAGTCGCTCGGGCGTATGGGGCGGTCTGTACGCCGGATTTCTTCGGTTACAATGCCGACCGCAAGCTCAAGTATCGCGGCCGGCTCGACGAAGGCCGCACAACTCCGCCTCGCGCGGGGGCGCCGCGAGAGCTTGTCGGGGCCATGCGCGCGATTGCGACCACCGGTCTGGCGCCGGCTGACCAAAAGGCGTCTATTGGCTGCTCGATCAAATGGAAGGACAACTAAAGCCGGTCGCGGGTTCCACCGGGGCCTCGAGGCAAACCCAAATTATTCAGTCGCGCATTTCCATCTCGCCGCGGCGCTTGCGCACCAGGCACGGGCGGTGGTGCAGACGGGATCCAAGCTTCACTGTCCGCCGCTTGCGTACGACCATTACATGGAGCGACAATCCGGCCTTCCTTGCGGGGCGCGAACGCATCATTGAGGGCATGCGGAGGCAGGCCTGAGGGATGACGTTCAAGGATACCCGTGCTGCTTATTGCAGCGCATGAGTCTGAAAATGGCCCGTAGGTGAAGTGGCGGCACGTTGCATTGAGGTTCGCTCATGGACGTGTAGCGGACTAGGTTTGCTCATGCTGAGTTCTTCGCATTTTGACCCAAACCGGGCATTTGTCGACTGCATGAGATAGCATCCAGATCATTGACGCGCCAGCGATTAATGGCATCGGTCCTTCAGCTCCGTTCGCGTGCTGAGCACAAAGACCCGAAGTTCCGAATGTGCCCACCCCCGGAGCTCATCCAAGGATAGTTCGTCAGGTTCGTGTTGGCTTCCGGGGATGGAATAGCTCTTCGACGGACTGTTTCGGGTTCTTGATCCGAGAACGGTCCTTGCGATCGTTCTTCTGTGCTTCGAGCTTCTGCAGGAAACGGAAACGCGGCGATTGGGTCGCGTGCCCCGATCGGCCGTGCTTGGTCATGCCGAAACCCTTTTGGCCGCTATGCGTCATCTGATTCACCAACGAAAGCTGTGCGTCATGGGCACGGCGTTGGGTATCTTGCATCGCCGAGTTTGCCGGTCGCAACCGAGCTTGGAATTGCTGATCTTCTCAAACACGGTCCCCGAGATTCTTCGCCGGTCGCGCCTCTCGAGGCGTGTTGGCTTCCGACCAACATACCAGAGTGCTAACCTTCATGCTCATCCGCGGTTATATGGGGCAATGTCGTTGACGGATCACTTCCTGAACGGCAGAGGCTCGCGTCAGATAGCGCGCGGGCCTCCGGTTTCCGAACCTTGCACGCCGGCGTTGCCGTTAGCCGGCAATTCGCGACTGCCGTCTATCCGACGATCTGGAACGCGTCAGCCGCACGCTACGGCTGAGAGTCTAAAAGCGAACCGACATCTTGAGACCCATTGGTAATCTTGATGGTACGCAACTGGGGATGCGGGACGCGACCGTGTTGGAAGTGTTGATTACCAGGCGAAGCCCGACCAAGTGGGAATGGCGGGTCTGTGACCGCTATGGGGCCACGATTATGGGCGGTTATGAAAGCACCCGACCAGCGGCCAACTACAGGGGGAATCGGGCACTATTTCTCCTGTTATCTACCCGCTGGATTCGGTGATCGCGCAATCCGGACCGGCAAAGTAGGTATAAGGCAGAACACGGACATCGAGCTATCAATGCGTTTCCGTCGTTCTCTTGGAGACGAAGCCCCTGCCAATGGGTAATTGCCAAATCATCCGGCATTCCGCTGAATGAAGCCTTGCGGAGCAAGGCGGTAGTCGTTCGTCTGGGGATCGCGGCATGTGTGCTATGCATCGCTCCACGAAGAATGATTTTGGATCTCTTATTCGGCCAAAACGGAATGTTGATCTCCGGAGTTTTGGTCGCCGGTGCGGCCCCACTGCGAGGCTTCATTGTATCCAGCGGGAAAAATCTGGTGATATTGGCAGCTCATGACCTTGTAGCACCCACATGCCGCTCCTTCGAGCCGCGGTCTGTCAATCTCGACCAAGCCCCGCCGACCAGATCGTACAGCACCCGACGCCCGTAGTTTGCGCATAATCAGCGTCACTGTCGTTCATCGTACTCCAAGCAACTCTGAAAGCGCTTCCTGCGTTAGCAATATAGCATCAGCGCCGATCCTATCGTGGATGTGGAGCAACCATCGGGCCATGCGGGCTTCGACAGGATGCAGTGCGTTGCAGGCTGCCACATGCTGAAGCTGCATCAACACTGCCCTTGTGTGGGTCTGGACCGCCTGTTTGATGACACTGCTCTGACCGAAGGCTGCATGAAACCTTGATGCGGAGATCTGCGATGCGATCCCCGGCACACGCACGACCGCCGTGGTAGGAGAATGCGAGGGCCCGAGCACTGACAGCATGCCCACCGCTCCCTCAGGCCCAATGACCGAGGTTGCTACTGTTTCTCCGTTCGGCATGTCGAGCATGAACGAAATCGTCCCGCTGTGCGGAAAATAAACCTTTTCACTCCGATCTCCCGATCGCACCAGCACCGCGTCTCGTTTGAGCGATATTTGCTCGAAGTGAGGGGCGAGTAAACCAAGGTCCGCTGACGGCAGCCCAGCTAACAGCGTCATCTGCCCAAACGAAAACCCCGGCATCGCTGCCGGGGTTTTGCATTTGTTGAGGTTCCGGTTCTGCGGAGCGGCATCAAGAATGCCGCACCGCGCCCGGGAAAGGCCGGATCAGAAGTCCATGCCGCCCATGCCGCCGCCCGGAGGCATGCCGGCGCCGGCGCCGGCATTCTTCTTCGGCAGTTCGGCGATCATGGCTTCGGTGGTGATCAGGAGAGCCGCGACGGAAGCCGCGTTCTGGATCGCCGCACGAACCACCTTGGTCGGGTCGATGATGCCCTTGGAGACTAAATTGCCGTATTCGCCGGTCTGCGAGTCGAAACCATAATTGTACTGCTCCTTCTCGAGGATCTTGCCGACGATGACGGAGCCGTCTTCACCGGCGTTGATCGCGATCTGGCGGGCCGGCGCGGACAGCGCCTTGCGCACGATCTCGACGCCGGTCTTCTCGTCGTCGTTGGTGGTCTTGATGCGCTTGAGCTGCTCGGAGGCGCGGAGCAGGGCGACGCCGCCGCCCGGCACGATGCCTTCCTCGACCGCGGCGCGGGTCGCGTGCCTCGCGTCATCCACGCGATCCTTGCGCTTCTTGACTTCGACTTCGGTCGCGCCGCCGACGCGGATCACGGCGACGCCGCCCGCGAGCTTGGCCAGACGCTCCTGCAGCTTCTCTCGGTCGTAGTCCGAGGTGGTTTCCTCGATCTGCGCCTTGATCTGCTGCACGCGCGCCTCGATGTCGGCCTTCTTGCCGGTGCCATTGACGATGGTTGGGTTCGCAACGACTTACTGCAGCTTGCCATAGGGCTCCCTGGCTACACCTTGGACAATCGTATGGACGCCTTAATGAAACAGCGCCTCGACAGCGCCGTTGAAGCCGCTGCAAGCGTCGTAGCCATATGGTCGAGAAAAACTCCTGGCGGCAGAACGGCCCCGTGAGCGGTTATCATAATTTCACAAAGTAGTCGTCAGATGATCCTGACTGCCGCGACCGGATATACGCTGTGGCAGCCGCTCAAAATCCTCGCGTGGTGCTGGCCAATGGCCTATTCGAGCGCATCCTCGGACGACATCGAAGCGAGCGCGCCCTGCATGTCACTCCGAACGACCTGGACCATGCGAGCCGAAACCACCATGTGAGAAATCGAACTTGGCCAGCGCTTCACCCGGGTTACGATAGGTGTCTCCCTTGCCGCAGTCGTCGGACGGCTTGGGGTCGCAATAGTCCTTCTGCGGCTGGCGATAGTCCTTGTGCGGCTCGCAGTCGTCGTTCTTGGCGTCGTTCCAGCCACCACCGTGCTTGGAGCAGTCGCCCTTGCCGTCTTTCGAGTAGTCGTCCTTCCCGGTATGCTTCGAATAATCGCCCTTGCGGCCGTCATCGGAACAGTCGTCGTGGCCCTGCGCGGCCTCGGCCGATTTCGCACCTTCGGCGGCAAACCCAGTGACACCAGCATCGCGCGCAGGCGCCGCTGCTGGTGTGCGGCTTATAACTCCGACCTGGAAGGGCCCGGTCGCCGGGGCAAGATGGATGATCATATCCGCTCCGTGGGTGATTTCGGGTCGGTGTGCCACGCTCACGCGAGTCATATTTAGATAGCGGAGATTCGCATTGATTTCTTTTTCCTTTTCGGTGTCCAGATGTGCTGTGCCCTCGTCCAGAAACAGGATCTTTGGTCGGCGATAGAGCGCACGCGCAAGCAGTACTCGCTGTTTCTGCCCGCTAGATAGTGAGCTTCCCATGTCACCGATGAGGCTATTGTAGGTCATCGGCATTGCCATGATGTCGTCGTGGATGCCGGCAATCTGCGCACACTCGATCATCCATTGCCGATCGAATGTTGTCTCAAAAAAGCAGATGTTGTCGGCAATAGATCCTGACAGCAACTGATCCTCCTGCATAACCGCGCCGATGTGTTCGCGATAAACGCGCGGTCCGATCTGGCCTAGTGGAAGGCCGTCGATCAGGATACCCCCGCTCGTTGGCTCGAGCAGCCCAAGCATAATCTTGACTAGAGTTGTCTTGCCGCAGCCGGAAGGTCCCATGATTGTCACGAATTGTCCCGGTGCAACGCACAGATTGACGTTGTTAAGAATCAGAGGCTCTGCTTCTGCATAGCGGAAGCACACGTTGCGCAGTTCGATCGAGCCGCGGATCGGTCGCATATACGACAGGTCCTGGTCGTGCCCCCGCTCGAGTGGGGTGAGCGCAATATCGGCGAGACGCTCCAGGTGCAGTCCGAGAATGCGCAGGTCCACTAGCTTCTCGATTAGCAACGCTGTCCGTTCGGCGAACTGCAGCTTGTAGCTGACGAACGCGAATATCATGCCAACCGTGATGAGGTTGTCTAGTGCGAGGCGAGCGGCGAGGTAGATTGTGATTACGTTCTCCAAGCCGAATATGGTGTCGTTGATCGCTTTGAAGCTGATTCTCGCCCGGCCTAGCCGCACGTTGGCATTTACGTACGCAGCATAACGGTTCAGCCACTGGCTCTCCCGCTCGTTCTCTCGGTTGAGCAGCTTCAGGCTCTGCACCGCCCGCACGGTTTCGATGAAGGTGGAGTTCTCCTGTGCCTTGCTGTGAATGGCCGCTTCGCTCCGTTGTCGGAACATCCTGAACAGAGCGAGTCGCAAAGCGGCGTACAGCGCGAACGCGACCAGAACGACAAATCCGAGCTGGACGCTGTAGGCGAACATCAATGCCAGCATCAGCACCGACATGAGACCGTCGATCAAGCCCGTGATCAGTCCCTCCGCGAGCATGTTGCGGATGGGCTCGATCGAGCCGAAGCGCGACAGGATGTCGCCGATGTGCCGCTTTTCGAAAAATGAGAGTGGCAAACGCACCAGATGATGAAACAGCCGGGCGCCGATCTGAAAGCTCAGCGTGTTCTGCAGAATAAGAACAATGAACGAGCGGGTCGCGGTCGACGCGACTTTGATCAGGACGAGCAGCGCGAATCCAAGCCCGAGTACGAGCAGAAGATCGACGTCGCCTCTGGCAATGACCTCGTCAACCGTGAGCTGCATGTAGAAAGGGGCGGCGAGGATAAGAATCTCGATGACCACCGAGAGAACCAATATTTGCGTTAAGGCATGAGAGTTTCCCCTCATTCCGCTCCAGAACGCTGAGAACGGTAATCGCGCTCTCTGGTCTGTGCAGCAGAACTCTTCACTGGGTGAGAGTTCAAGCACGACTCCGGTGAGATGTCTCGACGCTTCGGTGATGGGAAACCATTTCTCGCCGGCGGCCGGATCGTGCACCACGATCCCGTTTTTCTTGCACGCCTTCAGGACAACGAAATGATCCATGTCCCAGTGCAGGATAGCCGGGAGACGCAGTTGGCGCAGATGGTCAACCTCGATTCGCAGCGGCCGGCATGCCAGACCCAGGTGAGCCGCTATCTCCATGAGGTCGCGGAGAGTGACACCTTTCAGCGAGACTGCGTACCGACGCCGCAGGCTATTCATGTCAGTTCGATAGCCATGATAGGACGCTACCATGGCAAGGCATGCCAGCCCGCATTCCGCTGCCTCTGTCTGCCTGATGACCGGGAGGAACCCACGTCCGCTGAAATTCAACAGTCCCTGCATGCGGCTACATCCTTGCGCTCAACACCGGATCAAGCAGCCACCGCATCAGCGAGCGCTGCTCAAGAATCACGTCGGCCTTGAGCAGCATGCCTGGCTGAAGCGGCATCTTGAGACCATAGGCATCGATATCGGGCCGCTCGGGAGCCACAGTCACGCGGTACGCTGGCTCTTTGAGGGTGATCGGCCCGGTAGCATCATTGCTGGTCAGGATCGTTTGAGAGACTTTTGTTACGGTGCCGCGGTAGGTGCCGAATTTCTGATAGGGAAATGCATCGTAAAGTATCCTGACCTGCTGGCCGGGGCGCACGAATCCGAACGCGCGCGTCGGAAAGAACAACTGCGCCTGCAAGGTCGAATCAAGCGGAATGATTTCGAGCTGCATATGCCTTGGATCAGCGACCTGGCCGATACTTGCATGCAGCGCGGACACGCGCCCACTTGTCGGCGCCTTGATAACGTAGGCCCGCCGTCCGTCCACCTCGGCGATGCGCTGTTCGATCCAGGAGAGATCGCCGCGCAGTACGCGAACTCTCTCTGCGGCGACGATCGGAAGCTGCTCGAGCGTATGCCGAGCGTCGGCCAATTGGGTGCGTCGTACGGTGATCTGCTGATCGAGCGACGCCAAGTGCTGCCTTTGCTCAAGCGCGGCCTGCTCGCGGCGCTTCAGCTCGATGGCCGGCAATGCTCCCTTCGCGATTAGCGTAGCGCCCGTCGATACAAAACTCTCGGAAAGCTGCAGCCGCTCGTTCTGGATGGTTCGCTGATCCTCGAGCTGAGCAGTCTCCCCCTCAATCCCTTTGATCGTGGAAGCGAGGCGATCGTGTTCCGAGGCGGTCCGGCGCTCTTCCGCCGCGATCTGTCGCTCGACCACATCGCGTTGCTGCGTCAGCACTGCGAGCACGGTAGCATTAACGTCGTCGCCGTTGGAGGTGATTTGGGAAGTGACTATGGTCAAGAGCGGTTCGCCCTCCGCAACGTCCTGACCCTCGTTCACCTGGACCTCTTTGATGATGCCCTGTTGCGGCACGAAAATTTTAGCCGTGCCGAAGGTCGGCGTTAGATAGCCGGTTACGGTTTCCTTGCGCGCGTATTGAGCGATGGAGATAAAAACCAAAATGAATGCAACAAGGCCCGCAAGAGTCCAGCTGAGCATCGTGCTCGATATCGGCTGCAACGATACGACCTCGCCCCAGCTGTGGCGTTGATGCAGAAAGTCGATTGCTTCCTGGCGAAATAGAGCTGGCCGTGCCGCCATGGACGCACCTTGTTGCTACGCTTTCATTCGTCGATTTGAGGCTGCGCGTAGTATTCTCTACGCCGCGCCACGGCTGCGGATGGGTATCGCATGATGCGGTGGAGAACCGCTCCCCCGCTATGGAGAAGCGGTTCGCCCACCCATCTCGCCTTTACGTAGATTGCACCTGGATCCCGAGGACGTTGACTCCGATGTTCGTGTCGTTGACGTTGACCAAGCCGAATTGTGTGTTGTCGCCATCGCAACACTTGTCCCTGCCGTCGTGCTTTCCGCTGCCGGCGGCTACGAGGTCGAGTTCTTGGTCGCGCAGTTCAACAGGGTGGGTCAGTTCATGCATGTTACTCTCCTTTTGCTCTCCTTGGGTGTTGATGGCGCCGTACCAGCGGTGCCACGTATCTTCTAGTCTGAATCCGCCAGTCTGGATGCAACGTCGCGTAAATTTTGCGCGGCATAACGTTTGCCGTTCATTGATACCGCTTGACGTCGAAGAGATCGCAATCTCGCTCGTTGCGAGCGCTCGCGCCACTCTCGATCAGGCGCGCACTCAAGCAGCCAAAAACAACGGCCGTTGTGCGGGACAACGGGCCCTCAATTCACGTTTCAATCCGCCGACCGGGATCGGCGATCGGTGCTGCCATTGCCGAGTGACCAGCTATAAGTCCAGGGGGAGTTAATGAGGCGTATCTAAATCATTCTGATGGGGGGTCCAGCGATGGCTTGCAGTCCTCACCCGCCCTTGAACAATGCGAAAACACTGAATGTCAGCATTGTCGACGGTGATGATACGAGTCACCAATTCCGTTCGGCGTCGGAGCGACCTAAGCGCGGCGCTCCAACACTCAACTCAGGACTGGGAGGGCATCGCTCCGAGCCGTGCAGTGTTCTGTCGGATCACAGTCCGCGATAGCTTTCACCCATCGAACGCCTGTAGCACCGCCTTCGCATTGGAGCGTCAAGACATAACCATCCTGCAGCACCAACTTCGAACCAGTCGCGTTCATGACCATCCTCATGAACTCCTCGGGCCCAGTGATGGAGCCTTCTGCGACGACAGGTCCTGCCACCGGTACTATTGTGAGCCAGTAATAGATAGCGCCCAGTTTCGCTTGTCCGATAATGATCGTGCCGTCGCCGCTCAGTTCGTCGATGGTATCATCGTGCATATCCATGTGCTCAGCCCTCAAACAGGATAAGATCGCTGTCAACGGGTTGTGCCTTCATGTTACATTCCTGGGGCGTTTACATTCCTGGGGTGTTGACGGCGCCGTGGTAACGGCTGCCATCCACCTCTAGTCAGAAGCCGCCGATCTGGATGCAACGTCGCTCGAATTTTGCTGATAAGGAATAACGCCTGCCGTTCATTGATGCCGTGTGACCTCGGGGAGATCGCAATCAGGATCACTGCGGGTGCTCACGCCACTCCTCCTCGATCAAGCGAGATGGTGTTGGCCAAGCCCCTTAAGGTTCCGAGCGACTTCCAGTTCCTGGCGCGGACTCCGAACTAAGAAGACATTGGACCTTCATGCGCCATGACGGGCTCTCAAATTTCGCGTTTTGAAATCCGTCGACGAGATCGTCGATCTGTGCTCCGAGACTGGAACCCTCGCCGAGGCAACTCAAAATCATGTCCCTCGCGTGCTGCGATTGGGCAGGTCACCGCGGCTCGCGTGGCAAGTGCGCATCACTCGCGTGGCAGGCGAGCATGAAGTGCTACTCGCCGGGGTAAAATAAAAATGCAAAATCAGAATCATGTCCATCGCATGCCTCGATTGGGCAGGTCACCGCGGTTCGCGTGGCAAGTGAGCATCACTCGCGGCAAGCGAGCATGAAGTGTTAAGCGCCGGCTGCGCCCTGACGAAAGCGTCACGATCTTGTGATGGCGTAGATTGAAACAATTTTCAGCATCAAAGTTGATTTCCCCCAACGGCTCATTTCGCATCAAGAAATGCAAGCCACCAGTTTTCTGGAAATGCAAGCCATCAGTGTTCTGGAAATGCAAGCCAGCAATATTCGCTGCACGGGAATAGTTGCGTCTGCGTTACGAAGGGGTGACTTCGACCATGCCCCACCACGGAGCCGACTTCACAAAGGCAGAGTCTCGCTCCGGCGCAGCGCAGGATGATACCTATCTCGATTGCGAGACGGCTCTGAATTACGAAACGGCGCTAATCGAGTGCGCCGCCGGATCGCGGTCTGCCGTCGGCGAGATCTACGCCCGGGAGAAAGACCAGTTGCGCGCGGTGGCGCACCGGATCGTCCACGACGGGTCGCGTGCGGAGGACGTCATCCACGATGCATTCGCGCAGATTCTCAGATGCGCCAAAAGCTTCGATCCTGCACGCGGATCCGCGCGGGGCTGGATTTACGCGATCGTCCGCCACACAGCACTCAGGATGCAGAAGAACGCGAGGCGGGAACTCGTGCTCGAGGACCACACTCTGAACGCCGTCTGCGAGCGGGAACAGACCGTCTCGAACCCCGCGTCTCGCATCCCAGATAGTATGACCCTACGGACCATGCTCGATCAACTCGAGCCAAAGCGCCGCGCCAGCCTGCTTCTGGCGATCATCGACGGACGTACGCATGAGGAGATCGCCGAATACCTCCGGGTTCCGGTGGGAACGGTCAAGGCGTGGATCCGGAGAGAACTCGTGGCCATGCGGCGGCAGCTCGAATGAGGCGTGAATTTGTTTTGCACGCTGCATCCATCGGGGCGTGTCGACGACAGTAGGGTGAGGGCGCCGGGATCCGGAGCAGGCATGGGTCCGTCGCAACCGCGAAGTGAGGAGCGAAACCATGTCTATCTTGAGCTGGGTTACGAGCATTCTCGGACTGGCAAAGATTCCGGAAATCGCCGTTGCACGCGACGAATACAAGCCAACCACCCTCGACGACGGCGGCAACGGCGAGCACTTCATGTGGAATGACGGTCACAGGGGTCGCGAGGACTACTCCAAGCTCGATGGTGGCTGGAAGGACGCCAAGAACGACGACGGCCCGCCGCAGAAGGCCTATTGCGACCCCGAGCCATCCGACCACTGTGGCGAGAGTGACACTTATCCTAACCCGGGTGAAGCGTTGGCCAGGTTCGACTTCTCACATGGTAATTTCGGCTCTCGTGGTCCGGATCATTCGGGCGACATGCAGGCCGCGCTCGCCTCCATGTCGTCCGACGATGCCCTCGAATACGCCATCGGCCAGATGGGTCCTGCGGATCAGTTCGACGTAGGGCATTTCCACGTGCCGGCGGACACGTCGCACGATACGGACGCTTGATGCGCCGAAAGACGCGCACGGCACGGAATGCCGCGAGAGTAGTTTCTGATTCGAACGAGAAAAAAGGCGGCAGTCATGAACGAAGTAGAAAAACGCGAACTGTTCGAACAAGAGCGGAAAATCTTCGAAGCTGGGGTGCAGCGTGCGGACAAGCGATCCGGCTCTTTCAATTTCTTGACTTGGTCGTTCTTCACGGCCCCGCTGATTGCCTGCGAGGAGTTCCTTGTCGGCATTTTCAAATCCGCGGCGGCCGAGCAGGAAGTCGCCAAAACGGCTCAGCCAGGCGCCGCGCCGCAGGAGGCGAATGACCATCAGCCGGCGATTGATCCTTCGAAAACGGGCGCAGAGGATGAGACGGCCAAAAGGCCCGCCGCTTCGTCGGAGGCGCGTGCGGCCCAGCTCGATCCGACGGGGCTTTTGGCGCAGCCGCATGACGATGCGCGCAAGCCGAGCCCCGCCCGCAATGAGGCGGTCGCCGCCGAGGGGGCGGGGGCGGCGGAGGCGGCGATGATGCCGAGTCCCGCCATCATAACGCTCACACCTCAATCGAAGATAGTTGCGTCAACCCGCTATCAGTGGATTCCCACCTCGGAATCACTCAAATGCAGGGTGGGTCAACGCTCGAATCCGTTCAGTCCAACGTGCTACTCTTTCAGCCCGTCGATGATCGGCTTCGCTCCCCTGCTTGGAGCTGTCGGCAGTCTCAGCAATGACGTGGTGGGAGGGATCGCGCCGGTCGAGGCGGCGGCGCAGCCGGTGCTCACAACGGTGACCGACACCGTAAGCACGCTGACCCATGACGTGGGAGGCACGATTGCGCCGGTCGAGGCGCAGCCGGCGCTCGCGACCGCGACCGACACCGTGGGCACGCTGATCCATGACGTGGACGGCCCGATCGCGCCGGTCGAGGTGCAGCCAATGCTCGCGACCGCGACCGACACCGTAAGCACGCTGACCCACCACGTGGACGGAACGATCACGCCGATCGAGGCGGCGGCGCAGCCGGTGCTCGCAACGGTGAGCGACACCGTGGGTGCGCTGACCCACGACGTGGGTGGCACAATTGCGCCGGTCGAGGCGCAGCCAATGCTCACGACCGCGACCAATAGCATAAGCACGCTGACCGATGACGTCGGCGGCACGATCGCGCCGGTCGAGGCGGCGGCGCAGCCGGTGCTCGCAACGGTGAGCAACACCGTGGGCACGTTGACCCACGACGTGGGTGGCACAATTGCGCCGGTCGAGGCGCAGCCAATGCTCACGACCGCGACCAATAGCATAAGCACGCTGACCGATGACGTCGGCGGCACGATCGCGCCGGTCGAGGCGGCGGCGCAGCCGGTGCTGGCAACGGCGACCGACACGGTGGGCACGCTGACCGATGACGTGGGCGGCACGATTGCGCCGGTCGAGGCGGCGGCGCAGCCGGTGCTGGCGACGGCGACCGACACGGTGGGCACGCTGACCGATGACGTGGGCGGCACGATCGCGCCGGTCGAGGCGGCGGCGCAGCCGGTGCTGGCGACGGCGAGCGACACGGTGGGCACGCTGACCGATGACGTGGGCGGCACGATCGCGCCGGTCGAGGCGGCGGCGCAGCCGGTGCTGGCGACGGTGAGCGACACGGTGGGCACGCTGACCGATGACGTGGGCGGCACGATCGCGCCGGTCGAGGCGGCGGCGCAGCCGGTGCTGGCGACGGTGAGCGACACGGTGGGCACGCTGACCGATGACGTGGGCGGCACGATCGCGCCGGTCGAGGCGGCGGCGCAGCCGGTGCTGGCGACGGTGAGCGACACGGTGGGCACGCTGACCGATGACGTGGGCGGCACGATCGCGCCGGTCGAGGCGGCGGCGCAGCCGGTGCTGGCGACGGCGACCGACACCGTTGGCACGCTGACCGATGACGTGGGCGGCACGATCGCGCCGGTCGAGGCGGCGGCGCAGCCGGTGCTCGCAACGGTGACCGACACCGTAAGCACGCTGACCCATGACGTGGGCGGCACGATTGCGCCGGTCGAGGCGGCAGTGCAGCCGGTGCTCACAACGGTGACCGACACCGTAAGCACGCTGACCCATGACGTGGGCGGCACGATCGCACCGGTCGAGGCGGCGGCGCAGCCGGTGCTCGCGACGTTGATCGACAGCGCGGGTACGCTGACCGATGACGTCGGCGGCACGATCGCGCCGGTCGAGGCGGCGGCGCAGCCGGCGCTCGCGACGGTGAGCGACACCGTGGGTGCGCTGACCCACGACGTGGGTGGCACGATCGCGCCGGTCGAGGCGGCGGCGCAGCCGGTGCTCGCAACGGTGAGCGACACCGTGGGTGCGCTGACCCACGACGTGGGTGGCACAATTGCGCCGGTCGAGGCGCAGCCAATGCTCACGACCGCGACCAATAGCATAAGCACGCTGACCGATGACGTCGGCGGGACGATCGCGCCGATCGAGGCGGCGGCACAGCCGGTGCTCGCAACGGTAAGCGACACCGTGGGCACGCTGAGCGATGACGTCGGCGGCACGATCGCGCCGGTCGAGGCGGCGGCGCAGCCGGTGCTCGCAACGGTGAGCGACACTGTGAGTACGCTGACCCGCGACGTGGGTGGCACGATCGCGCCGGTCGAGGCGGCGGCGCAGCCGGTGCTGGCGACGGTGACCGATAGCGCGGCTACGCTGAGCGATGACGTCGGCGCCACGATCGCGCCGGTGACCGGTGACGTGGCACAACCGTTAAGTGCAGTCAGCGACGCTCTTGTGGATGCGGCGCCCCTCGTTGAGACGACCGGGCCGGTGCTCACGACAACAGCTGCCGCCGTGAGCGATCCGACCGGCGACGTGACCAGCGACGTGTCAGATCCGATCGACGCCGGGGCCGTGGCCAGCGACACTCTTGCGGATGCGGCGCCGGTCGTTGAGACGACTGAGCCGGTGCTCACGACAACAGCTGCCGCCGTGAGCGATCCGACCGGCGACGTGACCAGCGACGTGTCAGATCCGGCCGACACCGGGACCGTTGCCAGCGACACTCTTGCGGATGCGGCGCCGGTCGTTGAGACGACTGAGCCGGTGCTCACGACAACAGCTGCCACCCTGAGCGATCCGACCAGCGACGTGTCAGATCCGGCCGACACTGGGACCGTGGCCAGCGACGCTGTTGCGGATGCGGCGCCGGTCGTTGAGACGACTGAGCCGGTGCTCACGACAACAGCTGCCGCCGTGAGCGATCCGACCGGCGACGTGACCAGCGACGTGTCAGATCCGGCCGACACCGGGACCGTTGCCAGCGACGCTGTTGCGGATGCGGCGCCGGTCCTTGAGACGACCGAGCCGGTGCTCACGACAACAGCTGCCGCCGTGAGCGATCCGACCAGCGACGTGACCAGCGACGTGTCAGATCCGGCCGATACCGGGACCGTGGCCAGCGACGCTGTTGCGGATGCGGCGCCGGTCGTTGAGACGACCGAGCCGGTGCTCACGACAACAGCTGCCACCGTGAGCGATCCGACCAGCGACGTGTCAGATCCGACCGACACCGGGACCGCGGCCAGCGACACTGTTGCGGATGCGGCGCCGGTCGTTGAGACGACCGAGCCGGCGCCGACGACAACAGCTGCCACCGTGAGCGATCCGACCAGCGACGTGTCAGATCCGGCCGACACCGGGACCGTGGCCAGCGACGCTGTTGCGGATGCGGCGCCAGTTGAGACGACCGAGCCGGCGCCGACGACAACAGCTGCCACCGTGAGCGATCCGGCCAGCGACGTGTTAGATCCGGCCGACACCGGGACCGCGGCCAGCAAGACTGTTGCGGATGCGGCGCCGGTCGATGAGGCCGCAGGCGACGTGATCGCCTTGAACGATGAGCCACCGCCACCAGAAAACGCTCTGCACACGGGAACCGAGTACACCGATTACGGCGTTAACCTTAGCAGCGACAGCGCAGTTCCCCCGCAGGATACCGGGTCTTCGGCCGACGCCGCGTCGGCGTCTGACACTGCGCCGCCGCCTCCCGAGATCGTGGATACGAATCAGCCAACAGAACCTGAACTTGCTGTCCTATAGCGGGGGCGAACATGGCGGCCGTCGAGATACTGGACAATCCGCCGCGCAGCCATTCTGCAGATCATCTTCGCGTCGCACCCGGCGGCGAGGCCCGCAACTATGTTGGACCTGTAAACCCGCTGGCCACCTGGCGTTCGGTCGCGCGCACGAACCTGATTGCGGTCGCTGCATTTTCGGTCGTCGTGAATCTGCTGATGCTCACGCTGCCGATCTACCTGTTCCAGATTTCCGATCGCGTGCTGACGAGCCGCAGCCTCGAAACACTGCTGATGCTCTCGGCTCTCGCGCTGGCATTCATCGGCATCCTCTCGATCATCGACATTCTGCGTCGGCAGGTGCTGGGGCGTTTTGCGACCAAGATGGGGGCGGTGCTCGGCGGTGCAGTGCTGGCGAGCAGCATCAATAACGCCAGGGCCGGCGAGGGCGGGACCATCCAGGCGATTCGTAGCCTTCACCAGGTGCGGGGATTCATCTCGAGCCCCGTCATGCTTATGCTGATGGACGCGCCGCTCTCGCCCCTCTACTTCGGAGCCATATTTCTCATTCACCGAGATCTCGGCTTAATCGCTGTCGTGTCGGGCTTGGTACTGGTGCTGATTGCGGTGCTCAATCAGAAAGCGACCTCGGCGCGTCTGAGCGAGGCAGGCCTGCATGCTGCTGAGGCCGATGCGGCAGCCGAGTCGTTGGCGCGAAATTCGCAGGTGATCAACGCGATGGGAATGCTGAGCGAGAGCATTCTTCATTGGGGTCGCCGGCAGGCGCCGGCCCTCACGGTGCAGAGCCAGGCCCTTGACCGGAATTTCTGGATCAGTGGTGCGTCGAAGTTCGTCCGGCTCGTCACCCAGATCACGATCCTCGGAGTGGGCGCCTATCTGGCCCTCAACGCCGAGATCACCGGCGGCATGATGATCGCGGCCGCAATCATCGTCGGCCGCGCCCTGCAGCCGCTCGAGGGCCTGATCGAGGGATGGCGCAGCTGCGTTCAGGCGCGATCGGCCTATGCGCGTGTCAAACAGGCGGTCGAGTCATTCCAGCGCGAGACGCCGAAGCTGCGCCTGCCCAAGCCGCAAGGGCGCCTGACCGTGGATCGGGTCTTGTATTTGCCGCCCGGCTCGAAGGAGCCGGTGCTCAATAGCGTGTCGCTCGAGCTCGCGCCCGGAGAGTCTCTTGCCATTGTCGGACCGTCTGGGTCGGGCAAGTCGACCCTCGCGCGCATTCTGGTGGGCTGTCTGGTGCCGACCGCCGGCAAGGTCAGGCTGGACGGAACAGAGCTGCGCAACTGGGATCGCCGCCAGTTTGGCGAATATACCGGCTACCTGCCCCAGGAGGTCGAGCTATTTCCCGGGACGATCAAGCAGAACATCTGCCGCATGCGGGACGACTTGCCCGACGCGAGCATCTATGAGGCGGCGATATTCTCGGGCATCCACGACATGGTCTGTCAGCTGCCGCAAGGATACGAGACCGTGCTCGACCGTGGCGGCGGGCCGCTCTCCGGGGGACAGAAGCAGCGCATCGCGCTCGCCCGGGCATTCTTCGGTGATCCGTGCCTTGTCGTCCTCGACGAGCCCAACTCGAATCTCGACGCGGCGGGGGAGCTGGCTCTGACCGAGACCCTGGAGCGCGCCAAGAAGCGGGGGGTCACCGCGGTGGTGGTAACCCTGCGCCCTGCGCTGCTGAACAGCGTGGACAAAGTGCTCATCCTGCGGGCCGGACGGGTCGAAGCATTCGGATCTCCGAGCGACGTGCTGCATCGCCTGGTTCGGTCGCCCGGCGGGGCCGCCGCAGGTAAGCCGGAGCAGCCGCAACGCATCGAATCCTCTGGCCCGTGAGGTGACCGCGCGGGAGGACAGCATGAAAGCAAAAAAGGACAGCACCGGTGAGTGGTACCGCGGCGTTCCGCTGAGCGCCAAATGGCCCATCTTCACCGGCCTCGCCATGCTGGTCGTTTGGCTCGGGTGTTTCGGTGTTTGGGCCGGAGTCGCTCCACTGAACAGTGCGGTCGTCACTTCGGGCACGTTCGTGGCTACCGGACAGAACAAGCTGGTGCAGCACCTCGAGGGCGGCATCATTCGCGAGATTGCGGTAAAGGACGGTGATGCCGTGGAGGCGAACCAGGTGCTCGTTCGCATGGACGACACCGCTGCCAACTCCAAGCTGAGGCGGTTGGTTTTAAAAAAGTATCGGCTGCTCGCCATGAAGGCGCGTCTCGAAGCTGAAATGAGCTCTTCAGAGACAATCGAAACTCCCGCAGCATTCAGCGCGAGCGCACGTGATCCGGAAATCAAAGCAGTTCTTGAGCGGCAACGTGCCGAACTGAGGGCACGCCGGACTAGTCTCGTGACCCAGGAAAGCGTACTCATGAAGCAAATCGCCGGGCTGGAGGAAAGCATCCGCGGATACCAGGCTCAAGTGCAGTCCACCCAACAGCGTATTGCCTTGTTCGCCGAAGAGCTGAAGGACAAGAATTCGCTTCTTCGCCAGCAGTTGGTCCGCAAGTCGGATGTGCTGGCGCTGCAACGCTCCGAGGCGAGTCTCGAGGGAGAGCTCGGCGAGTATCTTGGTCGCATTGCCGATTCGAAGGAGAGGATCGCTCAGGCGAACGAAAGAATAGCCCAGCTCCACTCGACGGCGCTCCGGGATGCGATCAAGGAGCTGCGCGAGACCGAAGCGGACCTGGATGACGTGGAGGAGCAGATTCGCGCCGCGCAGGATGTCGTCGACCGTGTCGACGTTCGCTCGCCGGTCCGGGGCATCGTGGTGAAGAGAAACTTCCATACACCGGGCGGCGTCGTCTCTCCTGGCGCCGTGCTGCTTGAGCTCCTACCGATAGGCGAAGAGCGCGTCATCGAGGCACATGTGAGTCCCAAGGACATTTCGCACGTGAGCGTAGGTCAGGAGGCGCTGGTGCGGCTGTCGGCGCTCAACCAGCGCATCACGCCCATGGTCGGCGCGAGCGTCATCTACGTGTCAGCGGACGCGTTGGCGGAGCCGGTACAGATCAGGGCCGAAACACGCCCTGCGAGTGACACGCGTCGGGAATTCTATGTGGTTCGGGTGCGCCTAGACCAAGACGATATTCTCAAGCACATGCCTGAATTCATCCCGACACCCGGCATGCCGGCCGACATTTACATCAAGACCGGAGAGCGTACGTTTTTCGAGTACATCATGAAGCCGGCCTTCGATAGCTTCTCCCGCGCTTTCCGCGAAACCTGAATGAAACGAGCAATCTGGTCGTCAATCCCGAGCACCGCGAGTCGCTGAATGGCGACGATTATCTGGATGCGCTTCCGCGCCTCTTACCGAAGCTGTTGATGGTTTCAGTTACGGGCAAGCCGATGCAGAGAAACGATCCAGGGCGTGCCTGGCGCCGAACGTCGGAAGGATGGCGACGGCGTGCGACTCGGCAATCATGCCCGGGCTGCGTGGCGATGAAAGGCGGCCATCAAATGCCGTACGCAAAATTTGCGCAACAGTGCATCCAGATTGTCGGCTTCCGACTAGAAGTAGCATGGCAGACGTTACAGTAACTTCCATCGAAGGAGAGCAACGTGGCGGTGCATATGCCAAATTGTTTGCTGACGGGAGTGCCTTACGGCGCTGATCAGACCGTCTACCTTGTGTTCGATAGTTTCGGCGCGTCACGCATTGACTGCCCTGGGATCGAGCGGGACGACCTCGAAACGATCATCTCCGATCTCCTAACCGGCCAATTCAACGCTCCGGTTCGCGTCATGGCCTTCAACACACTTGAGCACTGGATCGAGGATGTTTCCAACCAAGTAGTCGAAGAAATTAAAGCCCGCTGCGATATCGATGGCGTACCAGTGCCCGAACACGTCAGGGACTTTGTTGCAAGCCACACCGGCTGGCGGCAAGCGGGGTGCTGATGTGAGGCCGGACTTCAATTAGGAGGCGAGATGAGCAACGGCTGCAAGTTTTCGCCGCCTGCCATTAGGGGATTCGACGGCTCGAAGCGCTCGCGCACTTCTCGCTTTTTGACGAGCGAGCGCGCAACAACAAAGGCGTCCTTCAGGCTTTTTAGCTTGCCGTAGCGCTATATTAAAGAAGCCGTGTCTGCCGATATCCGTCGATTCCTACGCGATCGGCGTCAACCAAATCCGCGTCGTCGCGGATGACGAACGCATGGGCTCTCCCGCGCCAGGACTGCACCAGGACGGTTATGACTTCTCATGCCATATCGCTGTCGGCCGCCGAAACGTCGCCGGTGGCATCAGCATTGTCGCAAAGTCGCCACGGGCCGACGATGTCGTCATCGAGCAGTGCCTCAATCCGGGCGAGTTTCTTTTTTTCAATGACCGGGCATTGTATCACACGGCAACCCCCGTGACCTGCCGAATTGGTGGCACTCCAGCGGCCCGCGACATGTTGATTGTCGACTTCATCCGGTTTGCCGCGTGAAATTCGAACCGCCTGTCCTTCAACAACGGCAGAGAAAGTCATATGCGGCTCGGATTGCTACAGGCGGATTGGGTAAACGCCGAATTCATCGCAAAGCACGGTGACCTTCCCGACATGTTTGCTGCCTACCTGGGCGCAGACGCTGTCAGGATAGACGTCTTCGAAGCGTACAAGAACCAGTTTCCTGACCGCAGCTATCGCTGCGATGTCTTCGCGATCACAGGCAGCCGATTTTCCGCAAACGGCGATGAAGATTGGATCGCTACCTTACGGGACTTCATCCGGAGTGCCGACCAAGGCTCGGCCAAGGTCATCGGCTTCTGTTTCGGCCATCAGATCATTGCGCAGGCGTTGGGCGGGCGCGTTATGCGCCTGCCGTCGGGGTGGAATGTTGGCGTTCGCAAACTCCACATCTCCAAACCTGCGCCATGGATGGAGCCTTTCAGGCCCACATTGGACCTGATCTTCAATCACAGTGAGCAAGTGATTGAACTCCCCCGGTCGGCCCAGCTGCTGGCAAGCGATCGACACTGTCCCGCGCAGATGTTCTCGCTTGGCAGGACCTACCCTCGGGATCCAGGCGCATCCCGAATACACCACCGCCTATCAGGAGGACCTAATGTCGGTTGCCGCAGGCCTCAGCCAAGAAAAGCGATCCGACGCAGTCGGTCGCAACCGCCGGGCGCAGTTTGAGGAAGCCGTGATGCGCAGCTGGATTCGGAAGTTCGTCGACGTCACGCCAGATCGCATGACGGATCAACTGCATTATGAAGCCCAACAGTAGCCTTTGAAAAGTCGGCAGAGAGAGGCGCGCGGTGGCAATGCAATTCGCAATATTTGATTTCGATGGAACGCTCTGCGCCACGCATGACGCGATCGTCCACTGCATTGGGCTCAGCTTTCAGCACCACGGCCGAAGGGCGCCATCACCATTGCAGATCAACGAGACCATCAGCCGCGGCATTGGGCTCGCCGACACGTTCGGGGCACTCGACGCAACAAGTTTCAACGACAAAGACGTGCTGGATGCCTGGGTTCGCACTTATCGGGAGTATTACAACAGCGATCAGGGGTCGATCACGCACCCAACTGTTTCCTTACGCACACGCAGCGCTGAAAGCGATTTCGGCAGCCGGGATCGGCATCGTCGTCGTCAGCAACAAGGGTGAGAAGGCCATACAGATTGCGCTCGAGCAGTTCAGGATCTCCTCTTTCGTCTCGTTGCTGGTCTGCGACCGCCCGGGCGCTAAAATGAAGCCAGACCCGGCGTGTTTCACCGAGATCATTCAGCCCGCGCTCGGCTTCGTTGCGCCCGCGGACACGATCGTCATCGGCGACACCGTCGCCGACATACAGTTCGCACGCAATATCGGCGCACGATCCTGCTGGGCTAGTTATGGCTACGGTGACCCGGTTCAATGCCGTGCTCTTGCACCTGACCATATCGTCAGCTCACTCAACGAACTGGTGCCTATCCTTGGCATCCCGACACCAGCACCCCTGCCAATCCGCATCTCAGGACGCGCTGGGAGGATAGTACCGTGAACACCGAAATCCTGCACGATGTGAACACCGGGGAGCGCCGAGGATCCGGGGCGAGCATTTATCAGCTGTTGAAGCTGTTTTCGATGCCAGCCACAAACCAGGCGACAGCCCAATGCATCATCGACGAAATGACCGAATCGATCTTGCGTTCGAGCAGCGGTCACGTTCACCGTGCCGGCTTGTTGCTGATGCCAATCCTCCGCGCCGGCATGGCAATGTGGCCGTCGGCCAATCGCCTCTTTCCCTTCTCAGCCTCGAGCTTTGCAGTAGCAAAGAAGAGAAAGGGAACGAGCGAAGTGTCCGTACGACTCAGCAGCCTGCCTTCCTCCTGCAAGGATGTGTTGCTGCTCGATACCGTTGTCGCTACCGGCGACACCGTTAATGAGGTGGCCGCGCAGCTGCATAGGGAGTTGCATGATCCGTCGATCACCTTCTGCACCTGTTACGCATCTCCCGAAGGCCTGGCCGCCATCGAAAGTGCCGGCCTGGTGCACGCTTCGATCGTCGGCGTGCGGTCACAGTCCGTCGACGGGAGCGGATATCTGATCCCCCGGATCAATGGCGACGCCGGCGAGAAGCTGTTCGGTGGGCTGCAGCAACACAACCCAGCTTCACTTTTACGAGCGACCGCCTAGACAAGGAGGGCGACCGATGACGCATGATACCGGCGCTAACTACTCGACCCTCACCGAGATGATCCAGTACTGGGCAGCCAGGAAGCCTCAAAGCCCTTGTCACGTATCCCTCGACGATGACGGCGTCCCTCTAACAACGCTGTCCTATCGCGATCTGGACCGTCGCGCTCGCGCTGTCGCAGCCCGGCTCCAGGCAATCAAACCAGGGCGGGGGCGGATGCTCATCGTGGGATTGTCGGGCCCGGAGTTCCTGGCGGCATACTTCGGATGCTTGTATGCGGGTCGGGTTGCCGTTCCAATCGTTTGCCCAACAATCGACAATATCGATCAGGTCGATGCCATCCTTGATCATGTTGTCGCCGATGCCGATGCTGATTGTGCGCTCGTCGGAAGTGCGCTTGTGGCTTTGATGAAGACCATAGGAGCGCGGCTGTCGGCGCTAAGCAGAGTGCCCATGATCGAGGTGACATCCGGTCTGACCGATACGGGCGATGACTGTCGCGATGTCGCAGTCTCACCCCGATCTATCGCTCATATCATCTACACCTCGGGATCGACCGGGCCATCCAAGGGCGTCGTTCTCGATCACCACGCGGTGCTGCATAATCTACGCTATACGTCCGAGCGCTGGGAATATGGCGTCGGCGACACTCACCTGACCTTTGGCGCACCGTTTCATTCCGCTGGTTTGATGGTTGGCTATCTGATGCCCATCTTCGCGGGAGGCGTTTCATATTCCGTGCGGCCGGAGGCGTTCACGGCGGACCCGCTCCGTTTCCTAAGTTTGATCGACGTCCTTCGCATCCGGCACACGGCGTTTGGAGACTCGACCGTCGACCGCTTCATTCACGTGCTGCGTGAAGGAGGAGGACAAGGTCTTAACCTCACCAGCTGGCGAACAGCGGTTATCGGCGGCGAGCCGCTACAGCACGAGACATTATCGATCTTTGAGGGGCTGACCAAACCACTGGGATTTGCTGCCAATCGCGTCGTAACCGCATACGGCATGACCGAGGCGGCCGGCCTTATTGCTATGGGGACAAAGGGAGCCCAGCCCACCGTTCTCGATATCGACCTGGTCGCGCTTTCACACGGCCGCGCGAAGCAGATATCCCGTCACGCCCGCACTGCACGCGCGGTCATTAGCTGCGGCCGGGCGAGCCACGACGTGCGTTTAGCGATCGTCGATCCCGAGCACAGTGTCGAGGTTCCGGACTCGATCGTAGGCGAGCTATGCTATTCCAGTCCGTCCCTGTTCAGCGGCTATCTCGGCCATCCCTCCACCGATTTTGTCTCTTTCCGAGACCTCGGCGATGAAGAACGCAGTGGGTACTTCCGCTCGGGAGATCTCGCCTTTACGTCAGGCGGCGAAGTCTTCGTGCTTGGGCGGAGCAAAGAGGCAATCCGTCTCGATGGCATGATCTATTTCCCTCTCGACATCGAACTTTGCGTCGCCGGCGCTCATCCAGCTCTGGCTGGCGCGCCATGCATGGCATTCGAAGCATCGCGGGGAGGGGCCAGGCTCGTCGTCTGTCTTGAAACAGCATCCTCCCATGACTTCCAGCATTCTGTTATCGGGAAAATGGTCATGGAAAACATACAAGCGAGATTTGGCATCGGCAACATTGACATCGTTTACGTCAGGCCTGGCGGTCTGCCGCGCGTCCACACCAGCGCCAAGAAGCCGCGGCTCAAGTGCAGGCAGCAATTCATTTCCGGCGAGCTCCGGACGCCAGAGGAGGCCATAGGATGAATATCCAGCAAACGAGGTTTGCCATACGCTTCGCACCGGTATACGGCCCGAGCGCATGGGTAGGCGACGAACTGGGCGATCAGGCCAATTGGGTATGTGAGCTCACACCGGAATGCCGCCGTGAATTTGAGCGGCTGGTGCAAATTGATCCGAAGGATCAACCACCCAGCGCGTCTGAATACCCTCACCTCTACGCTATGATCCATAACGTCAAGAAGGAAGTCGTGAGCGGACGCGGCTTCGCCGTCCTACGAGGGGCACCCATCGAGGGAAGAGAGCTGTCGGCGTTAAAGACCGCATTCCGCTTGCTCGGAAGCTGGATTGGCGCACCGGTGTCGCAGAATCGGATGGACGAAACGGTCACCGAGGTGACCGGCCTTGATGCGGACACGAGCAAATCCGAGATTCGCGGCTATCAGACGCGAGATTACCTGCCGTTTCACTGCGATAGCTGTGATGTCGTCGCCCTGCTGTGCGTACGGCGGGCGAGAAGCGGAGGCGAAAGCGCCGTCGTCAGCTCCATGAGTCTGTACAACGAGATACTCGTGAAGCATCGTGAGTTATTGGGGCTGTTCTACAGCGGCTTTGTTTACGATCGGCGCGGAGAACAGCGTGGGGCTGATCGAGCGGTGAGTTCGCGGATACCTATTTTCAGCTACTATCGGGACGACCTGAGCTGCCGGTACGTGAGAGGCCTCATTGAATCGGCCGTCTCGAAGAGCGGAATAGCGCTCTCAGCCATCGAGCGCGAAACTTTGGATCTCTTCGATGGGCTTTCAAACCGTCCGGGCGCGGCCCTGTCGATGATGCTCGAACCTGGCGACATCCAATTCTGCAACAATCACACCATGCTGCACGCGCGAACCGCGTATGACGACTTTGCCGAACCGCACAAGCGGCGGCTGCTGTTGCGTCTCTGGCTCAATATTCCCGGGTGTCGCAATCTGGCGCCGGACTTTGTCACAAGATACACTGACGATGGGCAATGGAAGGGGATTGCCTCATCCTTGGTGTAGGAGCGGTGCAAAATGGAAGCAACGAGCAAGCTGGAGTCGGAGCTCACGCAGATCTTGCGATTTCTCGATATTGCCGAGCGGCTCAAATTCGAGCTACGGCACAGCTGGCTGTCCAACGGGCGGCAGGAAAGCGTCGCGGAGCATACTTGGCGTGTCTCGCTGATGTTGGTGTTGCTTGCTCCAATGTTGGAGCAACCGATCGATGTCCTCAAGTACCTGAAGATGGCGATCATACACGACATTGCAGAGGCCGAAGCGGGCGACATCCCGGTGTTCAATTATGCCAGCGAGCAAGGCATCAGGGATCGTTTTGCGGTCGAAAGTGCCGCGCTGAATAAAATTCTGGCTCTAGTGCCGCCGGGAATCCGTGACGAGCTCCGGTCGCTTTGGGTCGAGTTTGAGGAGCAATCCACCTTCGGTGCAAAGGTAGTCAAGGCCTTGGACAAACTCGAAGTCCAGATCCAACACAACGAAGCGATGCTTGGGTCATGGGAACATCACGAGAAACTCATGGTGTTTCAGCCCCGTTGGATGACGAGGTACTGCCAGGTTGATCCCGCGCTTTGTGTCCTTGGTGATCTGGTAAGGCGTGAGGCGGAGAACAAGCTTGCTGCTGAGGGCGAAGATACCCTCTCGCTCAATGCCGAAGCAGCGTCCGTGATCTAGCGCGAACTTTCTCTTGTACTGTTGGTCCCCCGGATCATCCACAACATACCGGCGCTCGTCGCACTTGCCACCCCGGCGACGAGGAACGCTACATCGTAGCCGACGCTTTCGCCTATAACTCCGAAGACGAGCGAGCCCAAGGCCACGCCAACGTCGAGAAACCCGACCAGAGTACCCACAATAACGCCACGATCGCTTTCGTTTCCGCGCTGAAGCGCCACGGCGAGGAGCGCAGGAAAGCAGATCGCCTGGCCGACGCCTAGAATGATCGTCCCCAGGAGCGCGGTGAGCAGGGTGGGATGGAGACCGAGGAACGCCAGTCCGATCGCTATGGCCACCATGGCCGATGTCGCAGCCGTGCGCGGTCCCAGCTGCTCGGGAATACGGGCGCCGAAAATGCGAACGCCAACGACAGTCACTGCGTAGACAGCAAAGAACCAGCCGCTATGTGGTATCCGGTACTGTTCGAGGTAGATCGCAATGAACCCGGTAAAGCCGGCATACCCGATCAGCGAGAGCGCGAAGAGAAGGCCGGGAAGGAGGGCAGCCGGGTGGAGGAGCTTGGCCAGCTGGAGGTGTTCTGGCGGTACCGGCGAAGGAACGGCGATCCAGGTCGTAAGCAACGTTGCCAGAATCGCCGATGCAGCTGCCAAGATCAAGGTAGAAGAAAGTCCGCCCCCCAGAAGGACGTCGCCTGCCCAGGGGCCAAACCCGAGCGCAGCGAAAAATGCAATGGAGAAAATACTGACCGCCTCTGCGCGGCGATCCTCGGGCGCTATGTCGGTCACCGCGGTTGCCGCCGCAACGTAAAACGCAGCCTCCGCAGCGCCGTGCAGCATTCGCAACATCACGAGTGTTCCAACAGAGGGCGCAATCGAAATGGCTGCGACGGCAATTGACGAGACTATCGATCCGATCAAGAGCAGGGGCTTGCGTCCAAAGCGGTCGCTCAGCCAGCCGGCAGTTGGCCGACTGATAAACGAGATAAAGTTGAACGCGCCCATTACGAGACCGATGTCAGTGGCGCTTCCGTCCAGCTGGATTACGAGTCTCGGTAGTACCGGATAGAGAAACGTGAACGAAAGCGCTTCGAAAAATGCGCCCAAGATCAAGAGAACATAAGTCCATGACCACAACGAAGAACGAGCGGGCAATTTCCTCTCGGTTGGTTTCTTGTCAGGCATTTTCTGCCGAGCTCGCGGGTTTGTCGCGTGGAGCGCCGCACGATGCCCACGCGCAATATTTCGTTCATGGATCGCTTCAAGCCAGGATGGGCTATACCTGACTTATCTCTTCGAGGCTCTTTTCAAAAAGAGAGATCAAATTGTCCGCATCCGGCACGGCACTAGTGTCGATTGTAATGCCGAAGTTGGCATTTTCGGCATAGCTGTACAGCGCCACTGCGAAGGCCGCCCCACACGTCTCCGCGAAGGTAAAGTAGCGCTCGATGTCGATGTCGGAAAACTTGAGACGCTTTTTTGAGCAGATCACGTTGGTGGTTGAAACATCGACGCCTTTCAGCACGGCGCCAAAAACCGCGGCCCCTGCGATGGCAATCGGCTGAGGATTCCCGACCCGAGAGCGGCGCCTGGGCCACTTGGAAGCCGGTTCCGCGCATCCTGCACGAGATTGCGACAGCATGAAATGCGGTCGCGGGGCTTCCGGACGTTCAAAGGAACCACGATGCGAACCAGCGAATACTGGTTTCCTGCACTCGCAGACCGGCTCTCCACTGGACCGGCCACCGGCAGAGACAGACGCACCCTAGGATCAACGCCGTTATGGCTTGCATGATACTCCTGTATACTCCCCGCCACTGTGGCGATGAACACATCATTCAGCGTGCTTCCGGTGGCGCGCGCCACGTTTCTCAAAGGTTCGAGCGGATAGGTCACCATCGCGAATTGCCGCCCGCGAGAGCGTGGCTGCATCACGGAACTGAGGTACTTCGGCGCCGGTGCGAGCAGGCGGGCGGACCTATAGAGGTTGGTAGCTATTGTCGTCACTTGGTTAAATCTGCCAGGATCTTCTGGGAAGGCTGAAGATTCCGCAACTTTGGCGGTCCTCTCGGATTCCTTTGCCTCCTCTCTCACCTCGGAAGGACGAAGGCTCTCCTCGGACTTCGAGGAATCGACAATTCGGTTCAGTAATCTGGCAAGGCCAAGCCCGTCCAGGATTGCGTGATGCCGCTTGATGATCACGGCGGCTCGGTCGCCCGTCAATCCTTCGACCAGCGTGACGGACCACATTGGCAATTCAAGGCTGAAAGCATGGGCTGCGATGCGCGCAGCCAAATCAAGCAATCCGCGTTCGCTGCCGTTGTCGGGACAAATCGTCCAATGAAGGTGATTGCATAATGCAAATGCGGTGTCTGCCTCCCAGCGCGGGAGAATCTCACCCCATCGGGGTGCGCGTACGACTGAACGTAATCGCGGTGTCTGCTGAACCGCTGTCGCAACGACGTCGAAGAAACGCTGACGGTCGGGAGAACGACCAAGCAAGGCGATGTTTGTTACGATCGTCATGATTGTGCGATCGACACCTTCGCGCCACATGATCGCGTCTTGATCGGACAGAACCTGGTCCGTCAGCGGCGGCTCTGCTGTAAGCGGAAAGATGACCATCGGAATCTCAAATAGCGGTTCAGGGACCTTGGACGCGCACGAAGTCGATGCGGCGAGTAGACTGGCAATATCCTCCGGTAGCTACGTATAAAATATGCGTGCCGCTGCCGCCACGCAGCCCGACAAGAAGGCGTTATGGATATCCTGGGGAGGCAAGAGCACGATGGATGGTCAACGGCCAACCCTGGAAACTCTCGATCAAAACGGAAATAGTGAAGTTACCTTTCGGCCCGCGGCGAACGGCAAAGCGGCAACGGGCCTCATCAAGCCGGAACGCTAGGGCGCAGCCACTAACACGACGTAATCGCTGAGCTCGGCTCGGAGATCGTCGTTTGAAATGGTAGTTACCAAGCGGCCTACGCCGCCGTCACTGAGCGGTATCCGCTCCCAAAGTAGCCAACCGGGCAAAATACGAAGGCCCCGTTCCTCACACCCTCCCGTGTACGTTACCGCCGAACGCGTGAGCCCCTTGCACCATCCTATACAGGACAAACGGTACTCGGCCTCCTTGATTTCGTCCGTCGCGAATTGCCAAAGCGATTGCCCGCAAAGCTCGGATGCCTCGCGTCCCCATTCTTGCAGCCTGGCAGGGGAAGCTGCGAGCAACTGGTGGGTCGTATCGCAAATCAAATGGATTGGGCTCAATGAATTTCGGATAAGCCGCTTTATATGACAATCTGTCAGAGGGGGCGCGATGCTTGCGCATTTGTGCAAACATTCAATGCGCTCGGGCGAGATGTTGAGCTCGCCACGTTCCCATCTGGATATCGTTGCTTGAGTGACGCCAAGGAGTTCTGCAACGTGGCTTTGCTTGAGGCCACATTGCTGCCTGACACGCTTGAACAGCGCAGCGTTACTTGGCATTTCGGAACACCCTAGAGACGCGGTATACTCGGATACGCCTATTAATTTAGCCGCACTCTAAAGGTTCCCGCACTACGGCTTGCAACTGGAAATGTACGATCGTCCGTTGGAAGAATTGCTGTCGTGCTCTTTGGCTTTAGATTTCCGACATTTACGGCTTCGAAAGCGAGTGTTCCCGTGAATTCGCATGCAATGAATGGCATCTCCGCTGGGGCGGCTGGGCGAACGGCTGCGCTCTTATCCGATGATCGCGGGGTAGCGCCGGTGGATCGACGGAGCACGGGAGTGAGGCGTTAACCGACCGCTCCAGTCGGCCGGACTTCAGTTTCTCCGCGTCAGGACCCATCGGGGTTTCGTTGTGCTCGCCTCCGACGCCAACCATTTCCACGCGAATCTGGCGAGCGAACACCCAGATGCGTCGGGGCGAGACGGCCCCATAGGCACAAATCCGGGTTATTGCCCCTTGATTGGGCATATGCTCTTATTTGTGCCCCTCATGGTGATCGAGGACCGTCGCACTGGGGAACGTGCGCGTTATGAGGCGGTGCTGGTACTTGTCCGACCGGATCAATTCGTCGCGTGGACATCCAGCAATGGCGAAGTCGATCCGCAGGCAATTCTAAAGCGGGTGAGGGGCTTTGGAACAATGACGGTCCCGTCTGTTCTCGTCAGGAGCGCCGCAACGAAATCGCAACGAATTAGCTGAAACGAACGTGAACAAAGCGTGACGAGAGCACCCGTCACGGCAAGAAAAATCAACAACTTAGAGGATACTCACTGCGTTCGGGACGCCGGGTTCGCAGGACGATCCAGACTCTCCATCCATATCCACAAACATAGTTCGTCGCTGGCGTTTCGGTTCTCATATTGACCACGGAGCGGCCGACCGATCGACCCGTTCAGGCCGCTGCCTCAAATAGCAATTTGAGATGGTTGCAGGTAGGGATTTGAACCTACTCAGCGGACAGTTCAAGGATTCGCGGAAATATGCCGCGACCGGCGGCTGGGGCTTCGGCCGATTTGTCAACGGCAAGCCGGTCGGCGAGGCCCAGCACCGCACTTGCTTCGCCTGCCACGAAGCCCGCGCAAAGGGCCATGACTACGTCTTCACGAGGCTCGCTCCCTGAATTGTGGGTCTCGCGAACAGATCTGCCTGACGCAGGCTTCAAGCACGCCCAGATCCATCACGCAACCGCTGGCGCAAAACGCTTACGGTATTCGGCAGGAGTGATTCCGATGTGACGTGCAAAAGCACGCCTCAATGTGTCAACGTCGGCAAAGCCGCATTGTGTCGCCACCTGTTTTGGCGCCTCACGACCAAGCTCAAGTAAGCGTCTGGCGGCGTTGACACGGACTTCTTCGACCCAGGTCGCGGGGGTAATTCCGACTTCGCGGCGAAACAGCCGAGCAAAATGTCGGGGGCTGAGCCCCATGCGCTTGGCCAAGCTGGCGACGCTGTGATCCAGTGCCGGATTGGCGGCGATCCAGCGCTGTAGTTCCTGCAGTGCCGAGCGACCGGCCGGCACAGCTTCACCCTTACGGCTGAATTGCATCTGACCGCCTGGTCGCTTGAAGAACATCACGAGTTGGCTGGCCACTCGCATGGCGAGCTCGCGTCCGAGATCTTCCTCCACAAGGCTGAGCGCCAGATCGAGGCCGGCGGTGACGCCAGCCGCTGTTCTGAGGCGGCCGTCAGCGACGTGAATCGCGTCATGATCTACGATGACGGAGGGGAATTTCTCGGCCAGCACGTCCGCCACCGCCCAATGCGTAGTGACGTGCCGGCCGTCGAGCAGACCGGCAGCCGCGAGGTAAAACGCGCCGCTGCACACTGAGCCGAAGCGTCGCGCCGCGGGTGCCCGGCGACGAAGCCACTCGATGACGATGCCGTCAGCCGGAACCTCGGCCGCGTTCGGGCATCCCGCGACGAGGAGCGTGTCGATCGTCTCGTTGAAGTTGCGATCAATGATCCTGTCGGGCGTCAGCAGTACACCCGACGAGCTACGGATAGGGCCCGGTAGTCCTGCCGCCACGAACAACCGGTACACCGGACGACCCGCCTGAGCGTTTGCCTCGGCAAAAACGTCCAGCGGCCCGGCGACGTCCAGGAGCTGCACGCCGGGGAGGGCTACGATCACAACGGTCTTTGCTTTCACCTTCATGTCCGCCTCAATCCGGTTTCGTCCGTTTTTGACGTATTACTTCGATTGCTGACATGCAAGCGCAGTCTTATCGTGCGGACAAAGCAAGAAGTGCAGGAGAAGGTAGTGACACTTATCGACCAAGATGCCGCCATTCCGGATAGCAAGTTGGCGCGGGCTATCAGCGAATATGTCCGTGACACCGAGACCGAATTGCTCTTCAACCATTCCAGCCGCGTCTATCATTTCGGCGCGCTGGCCGGAGTTCATCGCGGCCTCAAGTTCGATCGCGAGCTGCTCTACGCCGGTGCGATGTTTCACGACATCGGCTTGATGCCCAGCCACAGCAGCAAAGACGAGCGGTTCGAAGTTGATGGTGCCCATGCAGCGCGGAATTTCCTGCGCAGTCACGGCGTCCCAGAGGAGGATGCCTACACGGTCTGGACTGCAATCGCGCTTCACACCACGCCGGGCGTGCCGCAGCATATGCACCCCGTCGTCGCCCTAGTCACCGCAGGCGTCGAAATGGACGTGCTCGGGCTTACGTACCAAGAATATTCCGAGCAGGAACGCGAAGCCGTCGTGAAAGCCTTCCCGCGCACGCCGCACTTCAAGGAAGACATCATCCAGGCGTTCTATGACGGCATCAAGCATAAGTCTGAGACGACCTTTGGCAACGTCAAGGCCGACGTGATCGCCGACAAGGAGCCACACTTTCATCGCGGCAACTTCTGCAGCGTGATCCGCCGCTCGCACTGGCACGGCTAAGCGCGCCCTACGCATTGTGCTGCCAGCCACTCAACAAGGAATAGTCTCATGACCAACAAGCCCCAACATCTGACCCATGCCACCGGTGCTCCGGTCAACGACAATCTCAACATCCTGACCGCCGGCCCGCGCGGACCGGCCCTTCTGCAGGACATCTGGTTGATCGAGAAGCTCGCCCATTTTGATCGCGAAGTCATCCCTGAGCGGCGCATGCATGCCAAGGGCTCGGGCGCGTTCGGCGCCTTAACGTTAACCCGCGATATCAGCCGCTACACCAAGGCGAAGATCTTCTCACAAACCGGCAAGCAGACGCCGATGTTTGCGAGGTTTTCGACCGTGGCCGGCGAGCGCGGCGCGGCCGACGCCGAACGCGATATTCGGGGCTTTGCCCTGAAGTTCTACACCGAGGAAGGCAACTGGGACATGGTCGGAAACAACACTCCAGTGTTCTTCTTCCGCGATCCGCTGCGCTTCCCCGACCTCAATCACGCGATTAAGCGCGATCCGCGCACGGGCATGCGCAGCGCTGACAACAACTGGGATTTCTGGACTTTGCTGCCTGAAGCCCTGCATCAGGTCACCATCGTGATGAGCGAGCGCGGGATTCCGCGCAGCTACCGCCACATGCATGGGTTCGGAAGCCATACCTACAGCTTCATCAACGCTGCCAATGAGCGGACCTGGGTGAAGTACCACTTCCGCTCCCAACAAGGCATCCAGAATTTGACCGACGCCGAAGCGGAAGCGTTGGTCGGCAAGGATCGCGAGAGCCATCAGCGCGATCTGTTTGAGAGTATCGAGCGTGGAGACTTTCCGTGCTGGACGCTGTTCGTCCAAGTCATGACGGACGAACAGGCCAAGGCCTTCCGCTTCAATCCCTTTGACTTGACAAAAGTCTGGCCGAAGGCGGAGTTCCCGCTGATTGAGGTCGGTTATTTCGAGCTGAACCGCAATCCGGAAAACGTCTTCGCCGAAGTCGAGCAGGCTGCGTTCTCGCCGGCTAATGTTGTGCCGGGTATCAGCTTTTCGCCCGACAAGATGCTCCAAGCGCGCCTGTTCTCCTATGGAGACGCGCAGCGCTACCGGCTTGGCGTCAACTTCAACCACATCCCGGTCAACGCGCCGAAATGTCCGTTTCACAGCTATCACCGTGATGGGGCGATGCGAACTGATGGTAATCTCGGCCGGACGCCGACGTATTTCCCAAACAGCCACGGCGAGTGGACTGACCAGCCCGACATCAACGAGCCGCAGCTCGAGCTCGACGGCGCGGCCGCGCACTGGGACCATCGCGTCGATGACGACCACTATCAGCAGCCGGGCGATTTGTTCCGTAACATGAATGCGGCCCAGCGCCAGGCGTTATTCGACAACACGGCGCGTGCCCTCGGCGGCGCTGGGATCCATATCCAGGAACGGCACATCGTCAACTGCGCCAAGGCCGACCCTGCTTACGGTGCCGGCGTTCGCGAAGCATTGACGCGCTTCGCTGCCGTCCGGCTCGCCAAGAACACCATCGCAGCAGAATGACGGAACCTTTACGTTTGCAATCGATTAGACGCTGCGCCGAGGATGCCCGGCGAACCTGCTCCGTAGCTTTCGATGCCGTAGCTAAATCGCGCGCAAAGGGCGGCATTTGGCGGACCATCAATGCGCAGCTAAGCCAGTTACGCTGCGCGCCGATAAGAAAACAGGGCTTCCGAAGTAGTGGGTCTAGCGATGTAGCGGTCCAGTGACTCGAACCCCCGACAACTCGCAGTCCGTCTTCCCTGCCGTAAGACCAACCTCGCTTATCGAACCCGTCATTCCGACAAGGAGAAAAGCTCTTGTGGCTTCAATGCAGGTTTGTTGCCCCTTTTGTCGGAACGAGCATTGATTTTCCTAGCAAATCATACGACTCTTAATCAGCGGGTCCCAGGTTCGAGCCCTGGTGCGCCCACCAAGGAAAGAACCTTCTTTTCCAATAACTTCGCGAGATGGCGGCCGAGAATAAAACGGATCTCGTGCGACTTTTTTTGTGGTCGGACGTCGCGGATTGCTGTGCGACTTCTCCTTTTTCTTTGTTTCTGTATCTTCACGCCATGCGATACAGTGCGCAGATCAGTTGGTACACGTCGAATCCTCGCTCGTCGTAGAATAGGATATTAGGGCGATCAAAACGGACAATCCGTTCTAGCGTCGCATCGGGTGCCGTTTTCTGCAGAACCAGAATCGGATTGTTTGGGTCGGGGCTCGACTCGCTCCCCCGCTACCACGGGCTACGATTTTCTACGACAAACTACGATTTTGCCCGATGCCGTACTCCTTACCGGTAGCGGTCGACGCCTGTCGGCTGCAATGCTCGGCGCTCATGTTAAGTTGAGCAATGAGCGCGGCCTACAAGCAACGCTCGTTCGGGCGGCCGTCTCGCTGCCTGGATTGATGCAAGAAGGCTTGCACCGCGACTGCAAGACTAATCTCTATTAGGCAATGCGGCCTAGCGAGCAGCATTCTGTCGGTAAGGTGTCGCACTGGCTTCGCTGTTGTTCCTTACGGGCTTTCCTTCGGGCCTGCGCGTCGCGCATCGGCGGCAGAGGGCGTGCGGTATAACTGACGTCCTAATGCCCACCTGGTTTATTAGGGGTGTCACGCGTGTGCCACTTCCGCCAAAACGCGGTTTACTTTCAATGCGTTGGGGCATCCGCATACGGTTCTAAGTGGTATCTGACGCGTGAGCTTAGAATGAATTTAAACTATTGAATTTGCAGGAGAAATCCGATCCGGCTAAGACGTCCTGACATCGACACTCTGCGAGGCGAGTCCTGACTCGTGCTCAACGATGCCGATCAAATGAGCGAGGCAGTGCCGACGACCACGTGTCGGCGCGAAGAAGCCTCGTTCCGTGTGATGGTCAGGAGAGCCCGACATGCTCGGGGCGTTGGTTCACGATCTTCAGCGTTCGGAGGAGGGCAGGCTCCGCCGCTTCTTCATGCGACGTTTTCGCAACGCTACTGAAGCTGCCGACGCCACGCAGGAGACCTTCCTGCGGATGCTCGACGCCCCTTCAAAAACCATTATCGAAAACCCGCAAGCCTACCTGTTCCAGATCGCCAAGTCCGTTGCCCGGATCAAAGCCGCCCGCCTCGCTGCGGACGCCGAGCTGTTCCTGCCGGAGAACGCTGGCGAGAACCAGGCCGAGGACGCTCCAAATCAGGAGCGCATCGTCAACGGCCGGCAGAGCCTGATCCTGTTGGCGAGGGCGATCGAAAAGCTGCCGAACCGTTGCCAAGAGGTGTTCATCCTGAGCCGCCTGCATGGCCTGTCAAACAGCGAAATCGCCTCCAATCTTGGCATTTCGCGCAACATGGTTGAAAAACACATCATCAAGGCGCTGATTCACTGCCGAAGAATTCGCTCCGAGATTTTTTTCTAAAGACACGTCAGGTAGAACGCCCGCTTCCGACTCTAATAGAGTAGCAGCAATCTCGGACCCGTTCGGGCTGAGATTGGCTATATAGGCGGATATGTTGGGCAGAAATATGCACCAAGCCGATGATCGGATCGCGGAGGAGGCCGCCTGCTGGGTGGCGCGCCTGCAATCCGCTGACGCGACTGAGCAAGATAGGCACGAGTTTCAGGCCTGGCTCGGGCGTGATGTCGCCCACCAAGCCGCCTACGACGAGTTCAAAGAGCTTTGGGCCGAGCTAAAGGACGTTCCGATCCCATCAAACCGCCTGAGGAAGCTGCGGATATCGCGGCGAGCCGTAGTGAAAAATGTCGTTGCGCTCGGAATCGTCGCGATGCTTTCAGCCACACTTTATCAGATGGGCTTTGTCGACCGTATGCGTGCCGACCACTACACGGCTGTGGGTGAGGTGCGCAGCTTCACGCTTTCCGACGGCTCGCGCGTTGATCTGAATACGGACTCGGCCATTGCCATCCACTACTCACGAACAGAGCGGCGGATTGAGTTGTTGCGCGGTGAAGCCTTCTTCGCTGTGATCCGCGACCGGGAGCGGCCATTCGTCGTCAAAGACATTTCTTTGGAAGCGCGTGCGCTAGGCACACAATATGGCGTGCGGGCGCAGTCGGGGGACTCCCTGGGCGACGTCCGGGTGGAACAGGGCCAGGTGGAGGTGACCGGCGACCGCGATCGCGTCGTGCTGGAGGCTGGCGATGTCGCGAGGCTGACCGCGCAAGGCCGTCTCGCTGTGACGAAAGCCGATATCGCCAACGACACCGCGTGGCGAAGTGGGAAACTGGTGTTCTCAGGCCAACCCCTTCGCGACGTGTTAGCCACCCTAGATCGCTATCGTCGCGGACGAATTGTCATCCTGGACAACACGGCGGCAGAGCAGCGAGTCTCCGGCATTTTCGACCTGAACGATACCGACCAAGCGCTTCGCGTGCTGGAGGAAAGTCTGCCAGTGAGCGTCACGCATCTGACCGGTCTGATGGTCGTTGTCCGTTCTCGTTGAAGCTTTCTAAAGAGAAGCGATTGGGCCGAAAACGCAGCGAAAGGAACATCTCTCAAATTTATTTCTGATCCGACGTCAGGAGGCACCCCCGGTTTTGACTCTTAGTCAGTAGGAGGGTGCGCGCACGGCGACGCTCTCTCGGTATTGACCAACGGGGGCGAACATGACGTTTGGAAGTGCGTGGGGTAAGACAGGCGGCAGAATTGCAGCGGCGGCGCTGGCCGGCGTTTCGCTGCTTGCCATCGACACGGTGCTTCACGCGCAGCCGGCCCATGCACAACCAGCGGCCGCCCAATCTGCCGGCGCGGTGAACGTTTCGGTCCCGGCTGGATCGCTCGAAAGCGGCCTTCTCAGCCTCGGGCGTCAAGCCAATCTCCGGATGCTCTATCCAAGCAATCTCACCGCAGGCAAGCGCACGGCGGGTGTCAGCGGACAGGTGAGCCCGCAGCAGGCGGTGACGCAACTGCTGGCCGGCACGGGGTTGAGCGCATCGTTCACGAGCCGAAACACGGTGCAGGTTTACGATCCGTCGAAGCCCGCCGACGGCGGCGCGCTGCCGGCGGGCGCGATCCCGCTCGACACCATCGACGTGCAGGGGGCCAATCCGAATTCGACAATGACGCCAATGCCTGCTTATGCGGGCGGTCAGGTGGCGACCGGCGGGCAGGTCGGAATGCTCGGCAACCGCAGCGTGATGAACACCCCGTTCAGCCTCACCAGTTACACGAGCAAGCTCATCAAGGATCAGCAGGCGCGGACTGTTCAGGATGTATTGAACAATGATCCCTCTGTTGTAGCGAGCACTTCGAGCGGTACCCCCCACGATTATCAAGTCATCCGGGGATTTGGGGGTTACGGAATCGACGGAACCCGCACCCTCAATGGCGTGGCCGGTATGGCACCCCTGTTTTTCCCGTCGTCCGACTACATTGAACGCGTGGAGATTCTAAAAGGCCCAAGCGCACTCCTGAACGGTATGACGCTTGCGTCCGCAGCGGTCACCGGCGCTATTGGTGGCTCGGTCAATCTAGTCACGAAGCGCGCAACGGATGAACCGATCACGCAGCTGACTACGCGCTATGTGTCGAACTCCCAAATTGGTACACATCTTGACGTCGGCCGTCGTTTCGGAGCAAGCAACGAGTTCGGTATCCGATTCAACGGATCTATCGACGGCGGTCATACGCCAATCGATACACAACACTCGAAACTCGGTACTGCGGCGCTCAACCTCGACTATTCCGGCGAACGTGTCCGACTGTCAGCAGACTTTGCACATCAATCCCAAAAGTTGGATCCGAATGGGGTATATATCCAGGCTCGGTCTGTCGCCGGCTCGCTATCATCCTTTCCCCGCGCACCAAGCTCGACAGTGAGTCTCGTTCCTCCCGGGTCGGAATATAAAACCAAATCAACCTTGGGCATGATACGAGGCGAAGTCGATATACTTGAGAACGTCACAGCCTATGCCGCCATAGGTAAGCAGATTTCAGAAGCCGACTTGAATGGCTACGAAAAGGTCCGGCTGCTCGACAGCACCGGCCGATACAGTATCGCGCGAGAAATACAACATTATTCGCGGGACATCCTATCTATGCAAGGCGGCATTCGGGCTAAAGCGAATACTGGCCCAGTGGATCACGCTTTGAGCCTTAACCTGTCTCGGTCAGAACTTACATACAAACGCGCAGAGTCCGAAGGATCCGCTTCGATAATAGATTCCATATATAATCCTGTATTTCCGCTCCTGTCCTCTGTTGCTGATCCCGGCGATCCCAAGAAGAGCTCCCAGACGACGGCGTCCAGCATTGGCTTTGCAGACACCTTATCTATATTCGATGAGCGTATCCAATTTATGGCCGGAATTCGCTATCAGGAAGTGGGTATCAAAGACTTCAATAGGACAACGGGACTGCTATCCTCGAAATACGACGCCAATGCCTGGACTCCTGCGTTTGGGCTGGTCGTTAAGCCGTGGGAAAACGTTTCGCTCTATGCCAACTATATCGAGGATCTGAGAGCAGGAACCATCGTCGGCACGACGTACGCGAATGCTGGCGAGGTATTCCCGCCGTACGTCAGCAAGCAGTACGAGGCCGGTGTCAAAGTCGACTGGGGTCAGGTGATGACGACGTTGGCTGTATTCCAGATCGCCAAGGCCGCTTCAATTTCGATAGACGATCCCGCGGGCGGGGACCCAACATTGGCGCAGAACGGAGAAGAGCGCAATCGCGGCATCGAACTGAACGCCTATGGCGAACTCATGCCCGGCGTTCGCCTGTTGGGCGGGCTCACCCTGCTCGACGCCCGCCTGACTAAGACCGAAGGCGGTACTCTCGACGGCAAGAGGAACGATACCGCTCCGAAATTCCGCGCGGTGATTGGAGCGGAATGGGACACGCCATTCATGGAAGGGCTGACGCTCACCGGCCGGCTAACCCATACTGGTGATGCGGTTGTGTCAACCTCCTCCGGCGTCACTATTCCATCATGGACCACACTAGACCTTGGCGCACGCTATACCTTCAATTCTCCGTGGAACGAGAAGCCGGTCACTGTCCGCTTCAATGTCGATAATGTCTTCGACAAAGACTACTGGGCCGGTACTTATGCGTCTGGCTTCGTGTACCGAGGTCAGCCGCGCACCTATCGCCTTTCGACCACGTTCAATTTCTGAACGATGGTCGTGATTGTGGCGTTGACGATGACTATTTGCGGCTGTGCGTGCCTGTACCTTGCCAGCCCCAACCAGAAATGGCTTTCGCAAAATCTCCCGCGGAAGCCGCTTATGGCGGCGGGAAGCCTGATGTCGGTGGCCGGCCTCTTCGCATGGATTGCGGCATTTCTTCCGCTGTCCGGCCTTTTCGTGACCCTGCATGTGATGATGGTGTGCCTGTTCGCCTTTCCCTATGCCGCCGCGCTTCGTGGCACTTTGTGGAAGAACTGACATGGCGAGGGAAATCCAGCCAGATTGGTGGGGCAAGGCCAGTGCCGGCGCAATCCTTGGTTTGGGCTTGGCGCTCTCGTTGGTCGGTCTGTATGCCTACCTGGGCCCGGGCGGCATAGACGCTCCGACTGGACGCTACTCGCTGATGCGCCACCTGGAAGCGTTCGTCTGGATCGCGGTGTTCGGCTTCTGCTTCCTGTTTCGCAGCGGTCGCGCGGCTTGGACATGGCTGGGCGCGGCGAACCTGATCGCCTTCGCGGCGCTGTTTGCCTGCCGCTTCTATTTCTTCGCGTGAGGGCAACATGATCCGCGCCGATATCGTCAAGCTCTACAAGGCCGTCCATACCTGGATTGGCATCAGTTGCGGTTTCGCCCTGTTCATTGCCTTCTATGCGGGGGCGCTCACCATGTTTCAGGAGCCGATCGCGCGTTGGGCGTCGCCGCCCGCCGTGGGGGTGGCGGCCGTGCCGCTGGAGGATACGCCCCGACTCCTCGAATTAGTGGCCGCCGCGCATCCTGAAGCGCGAGAGGAAGGCATCACGCTTCATCTGCGTGGGCACGAGAATGAGCCTGCGCGGGTAACTTGGGAAGAAGACGCGCCGCATCAAGAGGGCCAAGCGCACAAGCACCTCCATTGGTGGGCGACGCTAAAATCTGATGGCACGCTGCAGGCAAAGCAGGAAGAGCCATCCGAATTGGCGGAGTTCATCAATAGAATCCACATGCGCGTCGGGATTCCAGAACCGTGGGGATCGTATTTAATGGGCACGGTCTCGCTGCTCTACGGCGTGGCGCTGATCGCCGGCGTCATTGTGCTGCTTCCGTCGCTCGCGAAGGATTTGTTCGCTCTGCGCATAGGCAGAAACCTCAAACGCATGTGGCTGGACGCGCACAATGTCGTCGGGATTACAGCACTCCCGTTTCACCTTGTGATGGCGGTGACCGCAACAGCATGGGGCTTCGGCGGCCCGCTCTGGTCCGCGCAAGAGATTGTGATCTTCGGCGGTAGGCAACAGATCGTGATGAAACGCGATTTCGAGCGGTGGACCGCGCCGAGGCCGAGCGGCGAGGCGGGCGCGATGCTGCCGCCCGCACAGTTGCTCCAACGCTTGCACGCTCAGGTGCCCGATTTTGAGCCCAGGGTCATGGTCTTCAAGAATTTCGGAGATAAAGCCGCTGCCGTGAGATTCGTAGGAGCCGAGCGCGGCTATGTTGGGCATACAAGCTTCGGAGGCGTCATGCTCAGCGCCGTGACCGGCAATCTCATCAAGGATAATCGTGCATCGCGCCAAGATCCGGACCGGCGAGCGTCAACGACGATCTTCGCCTTGCACACTGGGGAATATGGCGGGATCACGATTACATGGGCCTATTTCTTCCTCGGATTTTCCGGGGCATGGCTGTTCTATTCGGGCAACCTGCTGTGGATAGAGACGCGGCGGAAGAAGGCTCGCAATGGCGGCGAGGTCGAGCAGTCGCGCTCGACGCGCCTTTTGGGCAGCGCGACCGTAGGTGTTTGCCTCGGCTGCGTCGCGGGCATCTCGCTCACCATCGTTGCCGCCAAATGGCTGCATGGTCGCGTAGCCGATCTCAATCATTGGCATGAGCTTGTTTATTACGCGGTGTTCCTCGGTTCGGTTGCATGGGCCTTCGCATGGGGCGCGGCGCGCTCCGCCGTGCATCTGCTATGGCTCTGCGCCGCCGCCACGATGGCGATCCCACTGACCACGCTCATCGCGCTGCTGTTCCCGGCGCTCGGCATGTGGGCGCATGGCAGCGCCGCGACGATCGGCGTCGATGTCGTCGCTTTCATCGGCGCGTTCTGCTTCGCCTGGATGACGATCGCCACCACACGCCGGATCAGGAGCGGTCCCGCCGACAGCATCTGGTCCATCCGCAAGGCCAATGGCCGCACGGTGTCGCATGAGGCTGCCGTGATCCCGGCGGAATGACCATGCACGCGGGCTCACAGCCAGGGCCTGCGCGCTGAAACTGAAAAGACATGTCAACCACGACCTTCCCGACCGGAAAGGGCGCCGCAAGCCAGCCAGCGGATAGAAAGAACCAGAAATGAAGCGAGCCTCTGAAGCAACATTAGGAAGAATGCCGATCCGAAAGATCGCGCGCGTCGTGCTCGGGTCGCTGCTCATGTTTGGAAGCGTGTCCGGCCCCGTGCGTGCGCAAGACCAACAACCGCAACAGCAACCCGCTGCGGCGCCTCAGCCACCGGCGGTATCTGCACCACCTGCGCCGACCGCTGATCCAGCACCCGCTTCGCCTGCATCGGTCGCACCGGGCGAACCTCGCTCCGGAGTGCCTGCGGCCGATCCGTTGACAGAACTGCCGGCCGCCACACCGCCGGCGACGACCGCGCCCGCAACACTGCCGCACGACTTGTCGCCGTGGGGCATGTTCATGCAGGCCGACATCATCGTGAAGGCGGTGATGATCGGTCTGGCCTTCGCCTCGCTAGTGACGTGGACGGTGTGGCTCGGCAAGGGGCTCGAACTTGCAGGCGCCAAGCGCAAGGCGAGAAGCGCAACGCGCAAACTGCAGCGCGCCGACAGCCTTGCCGAGGCGACAACCGCGATCGAGGCAGGGTGGACGCGAAGCGGTCCGGTTGCGGATCTCGTACAGGCCGCCGCACGAGAACTGAGGCGCTCGCCCGACTTGTCAGCAGAAGGCGTGAAGGAGCGTCTCGCGATCGCGCTATCGCGGATCGAGGCGGGCGGCGGCCGCAACGTGGCGCGCGGCACCGGCCTCCTGGCGACGATCGGCGCGACCGCGCCCTTCGTCGGCCTGTTTGGCACCGTGTGGGGAATTATGAATTCCTTCATCGGCATTTCGCAGTCGAAGACCACGAATCTTGCTGTGGTGGCGCCTGGCATCGCTGAGGCGCTACTCGCGACCGCGATCGGTCTCGTCGCCGCGATCCCGGCCGTCATTATCTACAACGTGTTCGCGCGTGCGATTGCTGGATACCGCGCGCTTCTCTCCGACGCCTCCGGCGAAATCCTCCAGCACCTCTCGCGCGACCTGGAACGACGCGAGAGGGGCAACGCCGGTCCTCAAGCCTCTGCGTCCCCGGATTACTACACGGCCGTACGTGATCGTGATGCCGTCGATCGCCCGCCGCGCGCCGCGCTTCGTTCCGCGGAGTGACCGATGGCCGTTACCCTCAAAGACCCGCAGGATGGCGACCTCACGGAGGTTAGCGACATCAACGTCACGCCGTTTATCGACGTGATGCTCGTGCTGCTCATCATCTTCATGGTGGCAGCGCCCTTGTCCACGGTGGACGTGGCTGTCGATTTGCCAGTATCGAACGCGCAGCAGCAACCGCGGCCGGACAAGCCGATTTTCCTGACCGTGAAGTCGGACCTCACACTGGCACTCGGGAATGAGGACGTGCCGCGCAGCGTGCTGCAGGCCACGCTCGATCAGCAAACGAATAACGACCGCGAGCAGCGAATTTTCCTGCGCGCCGATGGCGTCGTAGCCTATCGCGAACTGATGAACGTGATGAACCTGCTGCGCCAAGCCGGTTACCTGAAGATCGCGCTGGTCGGATTGGAAGACATCGGGCAGGTCACGGCTGCCGGCGGCTTGCCGGCGTCTCCGCCACCAACCGGAGGGCCGCCGCAGCGATGATCGACTGGCGCGATCCCGACGGCCGGCCCGACCGCAACATCACCGCGCTCTCCCTGATACGATGGAGCGCTGCGGCGATCGTTGTCGCGGCCGCGCATGGCAGCGGGGCGTGGCTCGCACTCAATTGGAAGCCGGCAATGGCAGTGGGCGAGCCACCGCCCGCCGTGATGATCGAACTGGCACCATTGGCGGTCTCGCCTGAAGCGCCGCCGCAGGACGTGGCCCCCGGGCCGCAGATGACGGAGGCGCAAACCGAGCCTACGCCTGAAGAGCCGGAGAAACCCGTCGAAAAGCCTGAAGAGGTGCAGGAGCCTGTCCCGCAGGACGTGGTCGAGAAGCCGATCGAAAAGCTGCCCGAGAAAGAAAATGCGGAGGCGGTACTTACCCCGCCGTCACCGGAGCCGCCAAAACCCGAACCCGTCAAGAAGCCGCCGCCCAAGGTGAAGACAGTCGAAAAGAAGAAGCCGATAGATCCGAAGAATATCCGCGCGCCACAGACCACCGCGCCGCCGACATCGCAAGCCCAACGCTCCGATCGCGCGGCCGCGTCACATGCCAGTGCGTCATTTGATCCATCGATGTCACCTGCGTCTTGGCGCGGTGCGCTGATGGCGCATCTCAATCGCCACAAGCGTCCGGCGGCTGCGGCCGGCACCGTCGTCACAATGGTTGCCTTCACCATCGATCGCTCGGGCCGGGTGCTTTCGTCACGGCTGGTTCGATCATCCGGCGATTCCGCGCTTGATGCGGAGGCGGTCTCGTTGCCGCGCCGCGCCAGTCCGGTGCCCGCGCCGCCGCCAAATGTCGGTGGCGGCTCCGTCACGCTCGCCGTTCCCATCAGGTTCAACCGATGATGTCTCGCAGCGCCGCTTCGCTGATCTGGCTTGCCTCGATCCTCCTGGCTGCGATGGTGGATGAGGCTGTTGCGCAGCAGCCGGCATCCTCGACGCGTCCGGTACAGACGCCGACAGTGCAACAGCCGACGCCGCCTGCGACGACACTGCCAAACGGCGCGTCGTCGATCAACGAGACTTATGGCGACTGGACCGTGGATTGCCGCATCGCCAACAGCCAGAAGCAATGCTTGCTGTCGCAGGCCCAGGGCAACAACCAGACCGGACAACGCATCTTTGCGGTCGAGCTGCACCCGCCCAGCGAAGGCAAGACCGAAGGCGCCATCCTGATGCCGTTCGGGCTCAATCTCGACAGCGGAGCGATTCTCAAGCTCGACGACAAGGACCTCGGCAAAGGATTGCGATTTTCTACCTGCGTGCCGCAGGGCTGCCTCTTGCCGGTTAGCTTCCCAGCAGCGGCGACCGACGCCATGCGCAAGGCGGGAAAACTTGTCGTCGCATCCCTCAATCTGTCCAGTGGTGACGCCGTTACCTTCGATGTGTCATTGAACGGCTTCGGCACAGCACTCGATCGAATGACCCAACTCGCGAGCCGGTAAAACTCACGATCGAGTTGCCGGCCCCGTCCACCGCAACCTAGTCGCCTACGCGGAAGCCATCGGGCGGGAGAGCGGACAGAAAGGCACTTATAAGCAGGAAATGCACCTAGTTTCTTTACCCATCTAGGCAACCCGTTGAAATCGCAGCAAATGCGACCGCCCTCCGAGCGCACCAGGCACATAAGCTATTGATGCAAAAAAATATTTTCGCGATTTGGCCCACGCCGGCGTCGCCCTGACTTGCGTGATCGCTACTAACTGCGCCAGGCGCGAGCCGTGGCGGCGACGACAGCCAGCGTCGCCTCTGCGCCGTCGGCTTCGCCCTTCTCGAAATCTCCCTCCGTCTGCGCCATGGAGTTGGTCACATGGGCGAAGCAGACTATGGAATGTCCGTTTGTCGTGCTGAAGGCATACAGGGCTGCGGCTTCCATTTCGACGGCCAGCGCGCCCAACTGGCGCGCCCGTGCGATCGCCGACGCGGTTTCGCGATAGGGAGCATCCGTCGTCCATGTCGCGCCTCGATGTAGCGCGATGCTTGGCAGGGCGCGTCCGGCCTGTTCCACGCGAGCGAGAAGCGGCGCATCGGGCGCATCGGCGAACGTGGAGCCCGGCAGATAGTGATAGCTCGTCCCTTCGTCGCGGAGCGCGCGATCGATGAGTACGAAGTACGGCGTGGGTCCGATCGGAGTAATCTGGCCAGCGGACGTCACGCTGATGAGCAGCCGGCAACCGGATGCGAAAAGCTGCTCGGCGACCAGCACGGCAAAGGGCGCGCCGACGGCGCAACCGACGATGCCAGCTTCGCCGATGCCGGCGATATCGAAGGCGAGAAGTTCGGTGTGATAGCAGGCCCATCCTTCATGGATGCGGCCCGTGCCCGTCCGTTTGAGGTGGCGGACGACATCGCCGTCGGGATCGAGCACGCAGATTTCGGGGACGGCGACCAGTGGCAACCCCCTCTGCCTGCGCGCCTCCCTCAAGAGGGCTTCCGGTCGGAACACTGAGGGCGCCCTGTGGTCCTTCCCGTCAACGATCGGCCAAGCGCTGTCTGCGCGATCAATTTTCTTGTCCATGATGTGCACCAGGATCAGCTTGGCTCAGGCGAGAGATTCGACCGGTAGACCAGCGGCCTTCCACTCGGGGTAGCCATCTTCGAGCCGGCGGACGCGGTAGCCGCGGGTTCTGAGCGCTGCCACAGCTTCAAACGAAAGGACGCAATAGGGTCCCCGGCAGTAGGCAATCACCTCTCGGCTTTTGGGAAGTTCATCCAAGCGTCGTTCCAGTTCGGCGAGAGGAATATTGAGAGCCCCCGGAAGATGGCCCAGCGCGAACTCGTCTTCAGGTCTCACATCGAGCACTGTGACCAGATCGTCGCGCAATCTGGCGACCAGGTCATCGCGGGATACTGGTTCGAGCGCATCTCGCGCCTGAAAATAATCAGTTACGACTCGGCCGATCTCGGCAACATTTCGCTCGCCGACACGCCCGAGAGCTTTGATCAGTGCGACCACTTCGGTATCACCAGCCAAGCGATAGAGAATGTATTTGCCGCGACGCTCCGTTTCGACGAGGCGTGCCCGCCTAAGAATCTGCAGGTGGCGCGAGGTATTTGCAAACGTCAGATGCGCCCGATCGGATAGCTCCTCGACGCTCCGCACGCCTTGGCCGAGGTGCTCCAAGAGTTCAAGCCGGTGAGAGTGACCCAGCGCCTGCGCCACTTCGGCGAGGTTCTCGTAGATCGCCTGTTTAGGTCCGGTGCTTGACACGGCTACTCCTAGATATATCATTCAGCAGATCGATTGAATGTTCATTTAGCTGCTCTCAGAGGGGAGTGCAAGCCCATGATCCTGCGTCAATTCTTGCATCGTGATCCGGTCGGCATCTCGTACCTCTTCGGCTGCGGCGGCAAGGCAACGGCGGCTGTGGTTGACCCCGTTGGCGATATACAACCCTACCTCCAAGCCGCAGAAAATGCCGGCATGAAAATCAACTTCGTGATCGACACGCACGTTCACGCCGACCATATCTCCGCCGGGCGGGCGCTCGCGGAGGCGGCCGACGCCCCGTATGTGCTCTCGGCCGAGGCAGGCGTCGCGTTTCCGTTCAAGGGCGTACGCGAAGGAGAAATCCTTCCTCTCGGCAACGTCACTGCAAAAGCTCTGCACACACCCGGCCACACGCCCGAGCACATCTGCATTCTCGTGACCGACCACACCCGAGGCGAAGAGCCCTGGTTCGTCCTGAGCGGCCACACGCTGATGGTCGGCGATCTCGGCCGCACCGAGCTTGCCACGAGCGCCGAAGAAGGCGCGAAGCAATTGTTCCGCAGCGCACGTCGGCTGAAGGAGCTTCCAGATGATGTCGAGGTTCTGGCGGGCGCCTATGCCGGATCAGTCTGCGGCCGGCAGCTCAGCGGCAAGCCATGGTCGACCATCGGCTTCGAGAAACGGCACAATCAGGCGTTCATGATAGCGGATGAAGCCGAGTTCGTTCGCTTCATGGTGTCGGAGATTCCGCCGGCACCGCCGGAGGCCGCGAAGATCAGGGCCGTCAATTCAGGCCTCGCAGCTGAAGCTGCGTGATCCGATGAGCGAAGCTGTACCCAGTCCACAAGCTGCCCCATCAGTCAGGCTCGGCCTGAAGGAGAACTGGCCGCAATTCGCTTTGCTTGTCCTGATCAACGCCTTCGTCGGCGGGATGGTCGGAATCGAGCGAACCGTCGTGCCGCTGATCGGTGCCGAGGAGTTCAGAATCGGCTCGACGACGCTTGTCGTCTCTTTCATCGTCAGCTTCGGAGTAGTGAAGGCCTGCGCCAACCTGGTTTCTGGCCAGCTTGCCGACATCTGGGGGCGTAAGCGCGTTCTCATTCTGGGCTGGCTCGTTGGGCTACCGGTGCCGTTCATGATCATCTGGGCACCAAGCTGGGAGTGGGTGATTGCCGCCAATGCCCTGCTCGGCATCAACCAGGGCTTTGCCTGGTCGATGACGGTCATCATGAAGATCGATCTTGTCGGACCGAAGTCGCGCGGACTGGCCGTAGGCCTGAATGAGTTCGCCGGCTACCTCGCGGTCGGTGTCACCGCCTTCCTCACCGGCTATATTGCGTCGGAATACGGGCTGCGTCCGGCGCCGATCTATCTCGGCGTTGTCTATGCGATCCTGGGCGCCGCGCTCTCGATCCTTCTGGTGCGCGACACCCGCGATCACGTTCGGCTCGAGACCGCGGGCCATGCGCGGCAGGCAGCTCCGATCAGTTTCAGGGAGATTTTCCTCCTTACCTCTTTCAAAGACCGAAATCTGTTTGCCGCTTCGCAGGCCGGACTCGTCAACAACCTCAACGACGGCATGAGCTGGGGAATCTTCCCGCTGTTCTTTGTGTCGTTTGGACTGACGGTCGAGCGCATCGGCATCCTGAAGGCGGTCTATCCGGCCACCTGGGGCATTCTGCAGATCGCAACCGGCCCGCTGTCAGACCGCTGGGGCCGCAAGGGTCTGATCGCGGGAGGCATGTGGATTCAGGCCGCGGCCCTGTTCCTGACTGCCGCCACCAGTCGTTTCGAGTGGTGGCTCGTCGCGAGCCTCCTGCTCGGTCTCGGCACGGCCATGGTCTATCCGAGCCTGATCGCCGCGGTCTCCGACGCATCGCATCCGAGTTGGCGCGCCCGCTCGCTCAGCGTTTACCGGTTCTGGCGCGATCTCGGCTACGCGATCGGCGCGCTGTCGGCCGGCATCATCGCCGACCAATTCGGGCTTGCAGCGGCTATCATCTCGATCGCGGCGCTGACGTTCGTTTCTGGCGTCGTCGTTGCGGTGTTCATGCGCGAAGGCGCGACCGGCGCTGGACCTGCCACCACCACCGCGACGGTCACAGAATGAATTGACGGACGCTGCGCTACCGTAGCGATCCTAGATCCAGAGCAGTGCAGCGTCCCTAATTTCAAAGTGAGTCTCACTGATATGCTCCCGATCTATCTCGACTACAACGCGAGCACGCCCATCGATCCAGCGGTGGCGGCAGCTATGCGGCCGTTCTTGGACGAGGCGTTTGGGAATCCGTCCAGCGGACATTGGGCCAGCACGCCGGCAAAAGCCGCCCTGGAGCAGGCCCGTGGCCAAGTCGCCGCGCTGCTCGGGGCTGCGCCCGACGAGATCGTCTTCACCAGCGGCGGCAGCGAAGCAAACAACTTGGCAATCAAGGGCACCTTCTTCGCGCTCAACCGCAAAGGTGCGCACATCATCACCTCGGCCATCGAGCATCCCGCTGTTCTTGCTCCGTGCCGGTTTCTCGAACGGTTCGGCGCTGCGGTCACTTACCTTCCGGTCGATCGCACGGGCCGGGTCGATCCGGAGGACGTGCGCCGCGCCATTACTCCGCAGACGGTCCTGATCAGCATCATGCACGCTAACAACGAGGTGGGCACAATCCAGCCGATCGAGGAAATCGGCGCGCTCGCACGGGAGCGCAGGATACGTTTTCACACTGACGCAGCGCAGTCGGTCGGAAAGATACCGACCAAAGTCGGCAACCTCGGCGTCGATCTGCTGTCGATCGCAGGTCACAAGCTCTACGCCCCCAAGGGCGTCGGCGCACTCTATGTACGAAGCGGCGTCGAACTGGAGCCGTTGATCCACGGCGCAGGCCACGAGATGGGGCGTCGTGCCGGGACCGAGAGCGCACTGCTGGCGGTCGGGCTCGGGACGGCCTGCGTGCTGGCCACAAACGTTGCGCCGATGGAGCGCATCCAGTCGGTACGTGATCGCTTCTGGCAGACACTGCAGGATCGTTTTGGCGATCGTGTCGTGCTTAATGGCCATGCGATAGATCGTTTGCCCAACACGCTCAACGTATCGTTCGTGGACAGGATCGGCGCGGACATTCTGAGAGAGCTGCACGGTGTCGCAGCATCCACGGGTTCGGCGTGCCATTCGGGGCACATTGAGCTCTCGCCCGTTCTCGCCGCTATGGGCATACCCGAGAGAATTGGAATGGGAGCGATCCGTTTCAGCTTGGGAAGGGCCACCACGTCAGACGAGATCGATGATGTGGTCACACGTCTGGCCGGAATCGTGTCGGCCTGATCGCTGGCGTGCGGCTGATTACGTGCCGTTCAAAGCCCGCGTTTCTCCGCCAGCAGGAGGACAGGCTCGTTCGTCCAATCGCTCCCCGCATGGACATCCAGGCCCGCCTGTTCGAGAGCTGCCGTCACGGAACGGGGTTAGCCGAATCTTGCAACGACTGGTGTTTTCGAAAGTGTGCGGGCGGATCGGGCCCCGTCAAAAGCTCTTTCAAACCATCAATGGGGGGTCATTTCGCGTGATAGAACAGCGCCCGTCCGGTTGGAATGAGTTGGAGTAGGATATCATAATCGCTGACATTCGCAGTCAGGACAACCAGGCCCAGCTTTTGCGCTTGAAGGAACAGCGCGCAGTCCTGAAGCGCGCGTAGCTTGCCGTCCTTTTCGTAGCCTTGGAGACGGCAGAGTATCCCCGACAGCAGCGCAGCACGTCCGAGGACCTCGGTGTCCGGCGCAAAGATACGATGTGGTGGCATCGCCCTGATCTGCTTGCCGATGACGTCAATGACGGTGGCAGTTCGCGCGTCGGATGGATTCAATGCGCCGACCGTGTGCATCAGTTCCTGGATCGCGACAGTCGAATGATTGACCTGTCGCTGCGCGATCAGATCGTCCAGGATCTGAGGCGCACGATCTTGCATCTGATCGATGTAAACGGAGATATCAAGCAGAAGTCCCTGTCCGCCGATTAAGCTCGGATTGACGAACGGCAGCCTATTGTTACTTCGTCGTGTCAGCGTTTTCTGCGGATCGAAGCGCGCCCACCGCCGGGCAACGTCGAAATCAAACTCCGCCACCTCAAAAACCGAGCTTCAGCTTTGGGTCGACCTTGCCACGAGACTCCTTGAACACGTCTGCGAAGTTATCCTCAAGCGCGACCGTCGCCAGGGCAAACTCGATCAAGTCCGTATCTGTCTCGATGCCTGTCTGCCGTTTGGCCTGCCTCACCAATGCCGGACTCACCCTACCGCCAATGCGGCTGCCTTTTTCGTTCAGGAGACCGGACTTTTCCGCTGCCCGCATAACCGCTTCGAACCGCGCCTTGCTCACGATAAACCGGGCGGTCGCCGACTCGCGATGAACGGTCTTTATCTGCCCCAGGCTATCTTTGGTCGTGCCCGGCGCCTGCTTACCGCGGCGCGCTGGGGATTTGCTTGCTGACGCCTTTGTCACGGCAATTTGCCTATGTTAGACAGATTTCAATTTTGTCTAACATAGCGTTTCGGTGCCCGAACTTCAAGGCGTGTGCCGCTGCTTTCACCTCTGTCGTCGGGTGATGCCGATCTCGATGGCCCACTAGATACAAGACGACTAGAACTCGGTTTGACGCAGCGGCCTGGTGTCACGCGGCGGCAGATCGTCCGGCGCGAGTGGCGCCGCCATCAGTAAGCGGCCGAAGGAGGGCACTTGCGACAGCCGCTGCCATTCCTGATAGCTCAAGATCACGGCCTCTCGCTTGCCGTGCCGCGTGATGACGATTGGCTCGCCGCCGACGGCGTCATCAACCAGCGCCGACAGGCCGGACTTCGCGTCCCGAAGCTGAATTTCACGCATAACGACCTCGATCAAATGTGACTACAGTAGTCACAATCAATCTCGGATAAAAATCAACCTGCGGGTGCGGAGGGAGCAAACCCGTTACGGCCTGGCCGGGCTCGATCGAGGTTTGAGCGGGATTTGGAACGTCTTGTATCGCGCGATCTCAGGAAAGCTGTCCGCGGCGCGGGTAGAGACTAACCCGACGACCGCGGCCGGAACTTCTTTGCCGACCAGCCGACTGATCGCCGTGGTTTGACCTTTGCTCAGTTGGACGTCGGGCGCACCCGCTGCCGCCATCGCGGTCCTGACGCGGCCGATCGACGACTCGGAATATCTATCGTCGATGGCAATTGTCTTACCGGCCAGGTCGGGGACCGCCTTGACGTCGGGACCTGTCACGAGGACGGCCACGAGAGCATCCAGCGACGCATCCAATGTCGGGACCGACATTCGCTCCGCGACGGCAGATGCGGCCGCCACCTGCTCCTCTGTCGTTCGGGTTGGCGGAACGTCAGTCGTTGGATGCGGATCGGCGGCGCTTGCTGGAGGCGCTTGGGAAGCAACGGCATTGCCCGTCGTCTGCTGGTTCGCTTGCGGAGAAGGAACCGGTATGGGAATGGCAGCCTTCGCCGCGACCTTGATTGGCTTGGGTGTTCGACGGACCGCGTGGTCCGCGTGAGATCGGGGCGGCCTGTCGCCACGCAAGGCGACGGCGGACACCGGTTTCGTTGCGGCAGAATCGCTCTCATACGACTCAGGTTCGATCGGCACATGAACCGCGGTCAGACAGGCCAACGGGTTCAGGCCAACGCAGGATGGCTGTGTTGGTTGTTGGCTACTGCAACCGACCAAGGCGACAGCCAGGGCGCAAATAAGGAGCGTCCTCAATCGATCCTCCTGAAAGAGGTTGAGTGCTGCCCGCAATTCTTGCGGCTTGAAGGAGTTTGCGCTGATCCTCAATCAATGATGCAAAACTGTTAAATGCGCATTAAGCGTAGGCCACGCGCAGCCTGATGCACCGGCATGGTTAATGCGTGAGCCGGTGCCGCTTCGGATGAACAGAAGCGACTTCGGCACTATCCCACGGTGCTTGCATTCACACGTCTGCCTTTTCGTTGCTTTCTTCCATGCAGGATTTCGCCACGAATCGGTCGCCATGCTCATGCGCTGGGGTTTTTCATCGAGTGATGGAGAATGACCGATGGCGAGTATCGAACGACTTCACAAAACTGCGCCGCTGGATTTAGCCAAGCTTGAGGAAGATGTCGTAGGGAGCCTTCCTGCGATCAGGGCGGCTCCATCGGGGCCGATGCCGGACTACGTCGAGCATGAAGAGGGCGTTACGCGCGTCGGCGCGCTCTCGGCCGAGGCCGTGGTACGCGACTATGAAGCCGCGGCCAAGGAAATCGAAGCAATGGGAGCAGAGCTGATCAGTGCGGCGAAGAGATGCGAGGCAATGACCGCCGAAGTGCATAATGCCATTGCCTTCATGCGCGATACCGCGGCGTCGTATCGTGAGGAAGCCAAGAAGATTTTCAAGCGCATCGAGGAATGCTCGATCTTTACCGAGCACGTCCGCAAGACCTGCGAAACCGTCAAACTCAAGATGATCGAAGGCAAGCCATAGCCGCGTTGAGCTATCCGGAACATCGACCAGCTTTGTCGTCCCGACGGGAAGACTTGTTTTTGAATAGCGTGTGTGAATTGCGGCACACGGCTGGTGCCACGAATCAGCTTATTTTGAAGTCTCCTCCCTAAACTTGTACCCGCCGCAAATGGCGGGTCTCCTTTGCGGTATCCGGCAACAGGGATCGCACGGCGCCGGTGCTGCGATGGCCGGGACGCCTGATCGGCCGGTCTGCGCTCAGACCAAAAGTTGCAGATTTTTGCCCTGCACAATCGGTTACGGTGAGGCAGGTGCGTGTCCGCAATGACACGCCGCCGCAATTCCTGTGGGACGGGGCGCGGGTTGACGCCCCTGCCGTCGCACGGTTCGCGTAAACTGAATGAGCCGGCCGGCGGCTGATTCCCGCTGGCTTCGCCGCGGTTCGGCGCTTCCAAGACGTTCGAGACTACCAAGACCACCCGGAGCATCTTCATGCTGTTTCTGAGCTACGCCTATCGATTCCTCTCCAACTTCGTGTTCCTGGCGCTGGTCTATTTTGCTCTGAATTTCCTCGAAAAGTACCAGCATCGCGTGGTCGTCGCGGTTCTCGTGCTGGTCTATGCCGGCATGCATGCGGCGTCCGCGCTGCGGTCGTTTCACTTCTTCCAGCGCATCGAACGGCTGGAGCTGGAGGCCCGCCGTTTGGTGGCGGCGCTGGGCGAGGGGCCGAGTTCGACGTCTACGCGCAAGCAGGTGATCGCTGAAGTCAGCGGGCTCCGCCAAGCCGGCGAGATCAAGGCCTATATCGACCTGCTGTTTCTCGCCATCGTCATCCTACTCTGCATTGCCAAGATCGTGGCCAGTTGAGCTTTTGTTGCGATGGCGGGCGAGCGGTGCCCGACGTCAGGAAAACGAATAGGCCAGGACCGCGCCCGATCAGCGCTTTTTCAGACCAGCAACGCGAACCGACCGCGCATTCCGCTTGGCTTGTGCCGCCGGCTTCGGCGCGGTCCCGCTGGCGCCCTCCGGCGCCTGAGCGGTCTGTCCGGAGGGGACCGGCGGCTGAGCGGTCGCTGCGCGGTCGTGGCGACGGGATTTCCCGGCGAGTCTTGCCGAGGAGACTTCCGTTGACCGAACTTGCGCAATCGACGTCGTCCGCCGCGCGGACAAGGCCAGCATGGCTACGCGCGTCGATTCCGGGATATTGAAAATACTCTCCGCCGGAATCGGCAGCGCGGCCAGCGTGCCGACTGGCGACAAACTTGTCTGGGGCGGCCACGGCGTTGCCGGTGGCAGGGGTACGCCGCGCCCGCGTCGCGGGGCGTGGGCACCAAGATCGGCCGTGTGCCAGTCGAGATCGGACAACGCAGGAACGGGGAGCTCGGCGGGGCCGGCAGCAGCGAATTTCGAGACCTTCGGCCAGCGCGAAATCGCCACCACTTCCGACGGCGGACGCAACTGCCATTGCTGCGGCTCGGTCGGCGTCGCCGGCCGCTCCGGCGTCGCCGGCACCACATGGACGATGCGATAGCCGCGCGCCTTCAGCTCGCTCAGGATTCTCGGCAGCGCCGTGACCGTGCGTGGCTGAATGTCGTGCAGCAGCAGGATGCCCTTGCCCTTTCGCTCCAGCCGCTGCATCGCGAGCTCATAGACGCGATTGGCGGAGACGTCGCGCCAGTCGTCGGCCGGGAAATCGGCGCTCCAGAGCTGAAGTCCCTTGGAAGCGGCGAATTCCTCGATCTCGTCGGTGCGGCGCAGGCCGGGAATGCGCAGGAACGGCGCCGGCGCGGTGCCGTCGCCGAGCGCCGCGGTCACCGATGCGATGCCTTGTTCGATCTCCTGTTTGGAGCGGTCGAACGGCAGGCGATCCATGCCTGCGGGATGATTCTGGCTGTGGGTGGCCACCGTGTGGCCGGCATCGCGTACCTTGCGCACGCCTTCGGGATTGGCGTTGGCCTGGCTTCCGACCAGGAAAAAGGTCGCCTTCGCGCAATGGGCGGCGAGAATATCGAGAATCTGGTTGCTGTATTTCGGCAGCGGCCCATCGTCGAAGGTCAGCACCACCTCATGGTCTTCGAGCGGGAGCGTCTTGCCATACTGCATGGTGCCGATGATGGGATAGGCGCGCGGATCGACGACGATGGTGCGTGACGTGCCGATGGCGTCAGGATGACCTGGGCACTCGGCGGCGGAAGCTGTTTGTACGGTGAGGCAGGCCAGCACTCCCATGCACAAGGCGGCCCATGGCCGGGCTCGGGGGCCTTCGAATACGCTAACAATCATTGAACACCGGCTTCATTCCAACCCTTGGTCCTGACGACCAGCACCAAGGTTCAATCTTTCAGGCGGGCCATGCTTACACGAGACGCGATAAATCGTGCTTTAATCGACTGAACTTCATGCCGATTTTGGCTCTAATGTGCCTTGCCGGACACGGTTTTGGCATCTGCCGGGACGACGTGGACCACGCGGTAGTGATTGTCGCGGAGGTAGCGCAGAAAGGCCGGCAGCATCGAAGCGGTCTGCGCTTTCGGATCGTGCAGCAGGATGATGCCCTTGCGGGCAATTTGCAGCCGGTCCGTGAGCAGTTTCAATTGCTGCGCCGGCGTCATCGGGGTCCAGTCGCTGGCCCAGAGATCGGCGCCGAACACGGCGATGCCGCGCTTTTGCAAGGTCTCCAGCGTGGCGGGCGTCATTTCAAAATAGGGGAAGCGAAAGAACGGCGTGGTCGGGGTCTTGTTGGCCGTGCCGTGCAGCGCCCTTTCGACCGCCGCGATGCCCTTGTCGATCTCGCTGATGGCAGCCTCCGGCTTCATGTATTTGAGATTGTGGTGGGTCCAGGTGTGGTGCGCGATGGTATGGCCGTGGGCGGCCATTCCTCGCACCAGTTCGGGATGTTCGGAGGCGCGCCTTCCGAGCAGGAAGAAGGTGGCGCGGACGCATTCCTGCGCCAGTGCCGCCAGTATCTTCTGGTCCGTCGGCCGCCACGGTCCGTCGTCGAAGGTCAGCACCACCTCGCGGTCTTCCAGCGGAAGCGTCTGCGGAAAGCTCTTGAGGCCCACGCGCGGGTAGGTAGCGGCGTCCAACGCGAGAACGCGTGAGGTGCCGAGCGCGTCCTTGCGGGGACATTCGGCAGCCGTCGCTGCCGCAGCCAAGGTCATCAATGCCGCGGCCGCCATGAACGATGCCACGCTGAAATGTCGGGTCATTTGCGGTTGGACATATTTGGCATTGCGCTCGGTGTTGCCGATTGGGTAAGCGTGCAGCGTAACTCAGGCAAGTTCCCTTTCATCTGTCAAACCGGCGAGGCGCGGCATGGCCGAGAATATCGACGTTGCCCAAGCCGAGGCGCTGTCAGCGCAACGCTCCGTGCTCGATCATCTTCTGATGCGGGACGAGGAGGGGCAGCTCCGCCGCGAGTTTGTCGAGGAGATTACGCGCGCGATCCATGCTGCCGATCGGCCGTTGTTGTGCGAGGTGGTGGCGGAACTACACGAGGCCGATCTCGGCGATTTGATCGCGGCCCTCGAGCCCGAGGACCGCGTTACCCTCGTCGAGATCACGGGCACCGATTTCGACTTCTCGGCGCTCAACGAGGTCGACGACGCCGTCCGCGAGGAGATCCTCGAGGAGCTCGAGCCGGAAACGGTTGCCGAGGGCGTTCGCGAACTGGAGTCCGACGACGCCGTCCAGTTGCTCCAGGGCCTCGACGAGGAGGACCAGGAAGAGATTCTCGAAAGGCTGCCGCCGCCCGAACGCGTCGCGATCGAGCGCGTTCTGCTCTACCCGGAAAATTCCGCCGGCCGCCGGATGCAGACCGCGTTTATCTCGGTGCCGCCGGATTGGACAGTCGGGCAGGCGATCGACTACATGCGCGACACGCCCGATCTGCCCGACCGCTTCTACGAAATCTACGCGGTCGATTCCGAACAGCACTGGCAGGGCGCGGTTTCGCTCGACACGCTGTTGCGGGCACGCCGCCCGGTGCCGCTTGTCGACCTGATCGAGGAGGACCGCCGCCGCGTTTCGGTGCTCGACGACCAGGAAGAGGTCGCGCGGATGTTCGGCAAGTATAATCTGGTCGCGGCCCCCGTTGTCGACACCACCAACCGGCTGGTCGGCGTCATCACCATCGACGACGTCGTCGACGTCATCGAGGAAGAGGCCGATGAAGACCTGAAGGCGCTCGGCGGCGTCACCAGCGACGAAGAATTGTCCGACAATGTCTGGACCATCGCGCGTGGCCGATTCAATTGGCTCTTGGTCAATCTGGCGACCGCGTTTCTGGCGTCCTCCGTGCTCGGCCTGTTCGAGGGCCAGCTCGAGAAGATGGTGGCGCTCGCCGTGCTCGCGCCGATCGTGGCGAGCCAGGGCGGCAATGCCGCGACCCAGACCATGACGGTGGCGGTGCGGGCGCTGGCGACCCGCGAGCTCGGTTCCAACAACGCGTTCCGCGTCGTCATGCGCGAGGCGATGGTCGGCCTCGTCAACGGTCTCGCTTTTGCCGTCATCACGGGCGTCGCTGCGGTGGCATGGTTCAAGATCCCCGGTCTGGGCGTCGTGATCGGCCTCGCCATCATCTGCAACCTGGTGGCCGGCGCGCTCGGCGGCATCCTGATCCCGATGGTGCTGGACCGGGTGCGCGCCGATCCGGCGGTGGCGTCGGGAACTTTCGTCACGACCATCACCGACGTGGTCGGCTTCTTCTCGTTCCTCGGTATCGCCACGCTGTGGTTCGGGCTGAAGTAGCATAGCGTTTTCAAGCGAAAGCCTGCCCCGGACTTGATCCGGGGTGGATTCCGGTTCGCGTGAAGAAAACGCGTCAAAACGAGCGCCTCATTTATCGTTAATCGGACCTTAAGGCGCTTCGCCGATGATGTTGGCCCACGAGGTCAACATGCAGCGGTTGCGGCTGAAAGCGGACGGGCGGATCGTCGAACTGCGGGACGGGCAGGAGTTCCCGCTCGTGCCGACGATGCCCGGGCTCGCGCCGGGGCCGCCTTCAACCGCGACCGTCATGCCTGACGCAGCGCCGGGCGAAACCGCCGCGCTGCCCGCCGTGCGCGACCTTCGTCGTCGCGCCTGCCTGACCCAGATCGAATTCGCGGCACGGCTCGGCGTGCCCGTCGAAACCATCCGGAATTGGGAGCAGGGCAAGCGCGTGCCGCGCGGGCCGGCGCGGGCGCTGCTCGCGGTGATCGCCCATTCGCCGGAGACCGTTTTCGCCGCGCTGGCCACGGAACCGTCGCCGGCCTAGCGCTTATTTGGCGCGTTTCTTCGCGCTTATCCGGAATTCGCTCCGCTCGAAGCGCTATCTGTTGGCACGGCTGTTTCCGCAGCCCATAATGGGAACGGTCCGCGGATACAACCAATGCTGTTTGTCGAAGCCAATGGCGCAAAAATCCCGGCGATCGGGCTGGGTACCTGGGAATTGCGCGGACGCACCTGCGCGCGGATCGTCGAGCAGGCCTTGCGGCTCGGCTATCGCCACATCGACACCGCACAGATGTATGACAATGAACGCGAGGTCGGCGAGGGGCTGCGGGCTGCGGGCGTGAAGCGCGATCAGGTTTTTCTCACCACCAAGGTCTGGCCCTCGCATTTCGCGCCCCATGACCTGGAACGTTCCGCCAAGGAAAGCCTGGTGCGGCTGCGCCTGACCGAGGTCGACCTGTTGCTGCTGCACTGGCCGAACCCGCAGGTGCCGCTGGTGGAGACGCTGGGCGCGCTGGCAAGGATCAGGCAGCAGGGCCTCGCCCGCCACATCGGCATATCCAATTTCACCGTGGCCTTGATCGAGGAGGCGGTGGCGGCATGCCCGGAACCGCTGGTCTGCGACCAGGTCGAGTACCATCCCTATCTCGACCAGACCAAGGTGAGCGAGGCTTGCGCACGTCACGGCATGGCGCTGGTGGCCTACAGCCCGGTCGCCAAGGGGCGCATCAAAAGCGATCGCGCGATGCAGCGGATTGGTGACCGCTATCGCAAGACGGCGGCGCAAATCTGCCTGCGCTGGCTGGTGCAGCAGGGTGTGGCGGCAATTCCGCGCACCTCGAAACTCGAGCGGCTCTCGGAGAACATTGAGATCTTCGATTTCGAGCTATCGGACGAGGACATGCAGGAGATTTCCGCCATGGGCAGCGCCGGCGGCCGGCTTACGGATTTCGGCTTCGCGCCGAAATGGGATTGAGGAGCCGCGCGGCCGAACGCTATTCTGGCGACCGTAAAAAGACGAACCTCATTTCGGTACGATGGAGCTGCGGCGGATCATACCTACTGAGATCACGGCGTCGGCAGTCGCACATGTGTCGCTGCTGACGCTGTTCCTGCTGTTTTCGGAGGTGCATCCGTTCGGCACGGTGACCGCCGAGCAGGTCCCGGTCGAGATCGTTACGCCGCAGGAAATTCCCGAACAGCCAAAGCCGGCCGAACAGCAAGCCGCTGAGACCAGGCCGGAACCAGCGCCAACGCCGCAGCCTGATTTCTCGCTGTTGGAAACGCCTGCCGCTGCCAGTCCACATCCGCCATCAGGGCAGCTACAGCCGCCACCGCAGAAGCAGGCTGCGCTTGCTGCGCCGCGCCCAGCCCCGCCGCAGCCGGTGGCACAGCCGCCATCACAACCGGCGGCGCCAGCCTACACGCCGCCCGAGCCGGATATCTCGATCAAGTACCACGTGCTGCTGGGCTTGCCGCCCGACCTCTCGCTGCAGCCGCAGGCGCCGGCGCAAGCCCGCAACAAGGACGACGACAAGTTCGATGGGCCGGCGACCGAAGCCGCCGACATCTCGAGCACTCTGATCGCGGAATTCCGGCGGCACCTCAAGACCTGCTCGAAACTGCCGGCCTCGCTGTCGGGCACCGACGACGTCAAGGTCAAGCTGCGTGTCCTGATGACGCCGGACGGCAGGCTCGCCGCGGAACCGATCCTGATCGAGGCCAGCGCCTCCATGAAGGGACCGTTGCTGATGCAGGGCGCCATCCGCGCGCTTTCGGCCTGCCAGCCCTATGTCATGCTGCCGGTAGACCGCTACGGCGAATGGAAGGTGCTCGACCTCAGCTTTACGCCGCAGGATCTTACGAGCGGCTAGCAATTTTCGCGAATGCCGCCCGGTTCGGGGGTCCCAACCCGGGCGGCATGAGTTCGCTTCTCAGTCCGGATGTTCCTGCAGCGCGCGCCGGATAGCCATTTCAACGGGCGAATAATCGCCGTCCTCCCGTTCGAGCCGGACAGGTTCGGCCGGATGCAAGGGCGGCTGCGCCAAGAAGCGTGGCCTCGAACCGCGGTGCGGCTGCGCGGCATGGATCAGGAAGGGATGGCATAGATAGACCGTGCCGGCTTTTCCGACGGTCAGCGCTTCCGGACGATCGGCCGCCACATCGGCGAGCATCAGGTGCGACATGCCGACTTCGCCCGCAGGTTCGAGCAGTCGCGCCATATCGAGGTGCGATCCCATCCGGATACGGGTCGGCGCATCCAGTTCGCCAATATCGGAAAACAGGAAGAGCATCAGCAGCGCGCGGCCACGCGACGTCACGTTGACTCGCCACGAGGCGAAATCGTTGCGCTCGTTTGGATCGTCCGACGGGCCGGGGAAGCTGAGGTCGACGTGCCAGCCGGTATCGCCGGGATCCTCGGCATGCGGGAAGCGCACCGGAAAAGTGCCGAGGTCCGCGCGCGGCCGCCAGCGGCCGCTTCCGACGAGCTGATCGAAGGCTGCGTGGAGCACCGGCGTGTTCACCGCTTTCCGAAACGGCTCCTGTCCGTAATAGCCGAGCCGGATCACCGGCCGCGTCCAGGTTTTCTTGTCGAAGGGATCGCATCCGGTGTCGCGCCAGAGAATAGCGCGGGCTTCCTCGGCAAGCTGCTCGGGAAAAGCGTTGTCCAGTCGGACAAACCCGTCTTGAACAAACTGATTCAGTTGTGCGTCGCTGAGCGCGCGCACGTGTCGAATTGTATTGGAAGGCATGAAATCCTCGTATCGCTTGGCCAGCCGGCATCATCGCGCGCAGCGAGAATGGGTCGGCTCATTCGGTCCTTTGAATCGCTCTGGCGCCGAAAACGGCACAAACGCGCTCGTTTCCGCCCGCTGGCGCGGGCAAGCCGTTAGCGGCTGAGGAAGAAGGCCGAAGCGAAATTGAAGATGCGGATCATCATCATGGTGGCCGGAGAAATAACACAGGCGGATTGAGGCATCAATAAAGCCACCGGCTCGTCAGTTCCCCATTGCCCGCCAGGCGTTCGAGGCGAACTGCCGCCGCCAGGTCACGATCACGACGAGCGCGGTCGTGATCAGCAACACCCAGGGGCTGACGAACCAGCCGAGATAGCCGAGCGCGAAGAAGAACGCGCGCTGGCCGCGGTTGAAATGCCGCCCCGCCGCCTCGAACAGGCGCGTCGTGCGCATGACATGGGCTTCTGCTTCCGCCGTGTCGCGCTGCGACGAGGGCGGCATCGCGCCGAGCAGGATCGCGACATAGTTGAACAGGCGATACGACCAGGCAAATTTGAAGAAGGCGTAGATGAAGATCAGGATCAGCCCCACGCATTTGATCTCCCACAGCGCGGGCGAGGGGGTGAGATCGACCGGCAGCTCGCGAAGCACGGCCAAGGCGTCGTTGGTGGCGCGCAGCAACGCCAGCCCGCCGCCGATCGCGATCAGGCTGGTGGAGGCGAAGAAGGCGGTGCCGTTCTGCAGCGAGGCCATGATCTGCATGTCGACCATGCGTGCCTCGCGATCGAGCATGTTGCGCACCCAGACCTCGCGGTAGGCATTCATGCGCGCCGACAGGCTGTCGCGGCCGTAAGCCGTGTGTTCGAGCGTGAAGCCATAGGCCAGCCACTCGACGACGAAGAAGGCGACGGCGGCGATATCGACCCAATAGGCGCCCATGTGGCGGCATCCCCGATGATGGCTTGTGCGATCGTGATGTACAGGTTGGACGTGTGCGGCGCACTATGGCAAGATGCCGGTCCCAACAGGATTTCCCCGCAAATGTTGAAACTGGTTATAGGCAACAAGAACTATTCGTCATGGTCGATGCGGCCATGGCTGGCGCTGCGCGCCAATGACATCCCCTTTGAGGAGGTGTTCATCCCGCTCTACACCAACGACAAGGCGGACAAGGACCGGATCCTGAGCTTTTCGGATTCGGGCAAGGTGCCGACGCTGATCGATGGCGACGTCACGGTGTGGGATTCGCTCGCAATCATCGAGTATCTCGCCGAGAAATACCCGCAGGCGAAGCTGTGGCCGGAAGACCGCGCCCGCCGGGCGCATGCGCGTTCGATTTCGGCGGAAATGCATTCGGGATTCATGCCGCTGCGCAACGCATGCGGCATGAACCTGCACCGCCCGATCGGTGCCGTCGATCTGTCGGACGATGCACGCGCCAATGTGGCGCGCATTCAGGAGATCTGGTCCGATTGTTATCGCCGTTACGGCAAGGACGGACCGTTCCTGTTCGGCGCGTTCGGCGGGGCAGACGCGATGTTTGCGCCGGTGGTGCATCGCTTTCGCACCTATGCGATCGAGGTGACGGGCGAGGCGAGGCACTATTTCGATGCGATGACGTCGTTACCGGCATTCCAGGAATGGACCCGCGCCGGCCTTGCCGAAACGCTTGTCATCGATCGGTTCGAGACGGTCTGACGACGGAGCGGGCCGGCGGGGCCCTGCGGCTCCGCCCGCGGCTTGCTGCCCTCGATCAATCTGCCGCCGGGCTGTCCGATTTTGGGAAAGACGGCTTCGATGCCGGGTAGGCGGATGACCGGGAACCCCCTGGATTGGCGTTTATCGCCCTGAAAAACATGCAGAATTTGCGCATTTGCCATGCCTCGATGCCGCTGGCTTTTGGGCGATGGCCTGTGCTAGGTTGCCGCGGGGTTCTCAAGTCGGCCGAAAGCTAGCGGGACCGTGAGCGCGGCCGGCGTTCTTGCGTAATGGAGAGGGCGTTGAAGCATAAGTACTCCGTTGGAGAGACTGTCTATTTTACTGCCAGCAACGTGGCCCGTCCGGCCGCCAGCGGCACCTATGAGGTGATCCGGCTGCTGCCGACTGATGGCGACGACTGTCAGTATCGCATCAAAAGCTCGACCGAAGCTTTCGAACGGGTCGCCAAGGAAAGCCAGCTCGCGATTTCCTGAAACAGTTGTGCGCAAGCAGCCCGCTGACGGAGTTCCATTCAAAGCGCCGTCAAAAGGCCCCGTTCGCAGAACCATTCTGCCGAAAAGCGAATGCGATAAAGACGCATTCGCCTTTCGATCGCGTTTGATGCTGCGTTGAGGGACACTGCGCATGAACTGGGCCTGGGCTGCTTCGCTGGATCAGATCTGGCGCTCGCCGAACCTTTCTTTGTACCTGACGCTGGCCACGGCCGGCTTTGTCGGGCTTGTCGTTCTGATCACGCTGCTGCGCTCGGAGAGATCCGTGGCCAACGGCGTGCTGGCGCTCATCACGCTGCTTGCGATCGGCGTCGCGGGAGCCGTGACCTTCCGCGGGTTCGGCACGGCGAACGCGGTTCAGCCGACCGAGGCACGGCCGGTTCCAACGGCCACCGCCGCATTGCCGCAGCTTTCCTGTATCGACGAGCTTGCCGGTGATGCCGTCCTCGCCGCATGCGAGAAGGCGCTGTTCGGTTCGGCGGAGTCGGTGGCGGCGGCGGTCGCCTACGCCGCCTCGCAGATCACCCTGTTGACCTCGCTGGGCGATGTCGCCACCGCTAACAAGGGGGGCGGCTCCGACTTGCTAGCGCTGCGCCGCGCCGTCGAGCGCGACCGCTACGGGTTGATGGCCTATGTGCTGACGGTGCGTGACCGCTGTACGCCAGCGGCCTGCCGTGCGTTCCGCTCGCTGACCGACACGCGCCAGGTGGCGGCCAACATGGAAGACCGTGTCTACGAAAGCCTGGTCATGCGCCACGCGGCGTCGTGGAACGCGCCGCCGCAGACTGCGGCCGGCATGATGGCGGCGCTACCGCCGTCCCAGCCGACGGGGAAGCCGACCAATGCCGAATTCCCGACCTCGGCCTCTACTCCGCCGGTCAGCATCATGACGCCCGAGCCGCCGGCGAAGCCGTCGCCACCGGCCACGGCGGCGCCGCGTCCGGCCGCGGCGCCGCCGCCGGCACCATCACCGTCACCCTCACCAGCGCTGGCCGCCGCCAAGAAGCAGCCACCGCCGCCGAAACGGCCGTCCACTGCGGCGCCGGTCCAACTCGCGCCGTCGGCTTCGGGGGCTGCCGACAACGAGCAGTGATCTCCACAAGGAGTGATCTTTTCAAAGAGCGCCTGGGCCGCTACATCGGCGGGATCATGCCGCTTCATCTCATCAAGCTCGCCGTTGGCTGCGAGTCGGTCAAAGAACTCAAAGGGTGGGTTGCCGAACGCATGGCAGCCGCCAAGAAAAAGGGCCTGCCGCTTCGTCACGTCCACATCACGCGGATGACGCCGAAGCGCGACGGCGAGATCCTCGCCGGCGGCTCGCTCTACTGGGTCATCAAGGGTGAAATCGCCGCCCGCGAAAAAATCATCGCGATCGAGCCATTCCGCGACAAGGACGGTATCGGGCGGTGCCGCCTGGTGATGCAGCCCAAGGTGTTTGCTGTCTCGCCGCGGCCGATGCGCCCGTTCCAGGGTTGGCGCTATTTGACCGAGGACGCAGCACCGCCGGACCTCACCAAATCCTCCGCCGCCAGCGTCGCCGCGATGCCGGAACCGATGCGGCGCGAATTGCGCGATCTGGGGCTGCTCTGACCGGGGCTGCGGCTACGTCTTAGAGTGTTTTCCAGCGAAGTGGACACCGGTTCGCGTCAAGAAAACGCGTCAAAACAAGAATCTAGAGCCCGGTTCTGATTCAATCAGAACCAAAAAGGCTCTAGACGCCGATGTTATCGATCAAGCGGGTCGTGCCGAGCTTCGCGGCGACGAGGATCCGCACCGGTCCTTCCTTGATCGATGCAATCGGCGCCAGCGTCCCGGCGTGACGGGCCTCGAAATAGTCCAGCGCGAAGCCCGCGGCGGTGATCAGTTCGCGGCCGGCCGCCATCGTGGCCTCGAAATCCTCGCCGGCCTTCAGCCGTTTTGCGCTTTCCTTCATGGCGCGATGGAGCGTCGGTGCCGTTTGCCGTTCCTCGGCCGAGAGGTAGACGTTGCGCGAGGACATCGCCAGCCCGTCTCGTTCCCGCACGGTGCGCGAGCCGATCACGTTGACGCCGAGGTCGAGATCGGCGGCCATCTGCGTCACCACCCGCAGTTGCTGAAAGTCCTTCTCGCCGAAGATCGCGACGTCCGGCCGGACCTGCGTGAACAGCTTGCCAACCACGGTGGCGACACCGCCGAAGAAATGCGGCCGGAAACGATCCTCGAGCCCGGCGGTAGCCGGACCTTCGGGCACGATCCTTGTCGCGAAGCCGTCCGGGTACATCGCCTTGACGTCCGGATTCCAGACCAGGTCGACCTTCTCGGCGGTGAGTTTGGCAAGGTCGGCCTTCCAGGTGCGCGGATACGAACCGAAATCCTCCGTCGGCGCGAACTGCGTCGGGTTAACGAAGACCGAGACGACGACTTTCTGTGCGCGACGCTTGGCGAGGCGGACCAGCGACATGTGTCCGTCATGAAGCGCACCCATGGTCGGCACCAGCGCGACGGCGGCCTTGCGGGCGCGCAAGGCCTCGACGGCGCGGCGCAATGCGGGAACGGTACGGACGACCATGGGACTTCGCGACATCTTGCCTCGATCTCTTGCAGCTTGTGACGGGGTGAGGGGGCCGGTGGCCCCGATACTTTCGGCGGGCGCGCCGACCTTATAAGGCCGGAGCTTTGCCGCCAAGCTTACTCGGGAATGGCAAGCCTGCGGCAGCTCAACAAGCCTGCGGCAGCTCAACGCGAAAGCTAGATGTGCGCGCCTCGCTGGTTGAAAAGGCTGCGAGCAGATCGCTGCAACGGAACGAAATCCGCACCATCGGATTCATGATTAAGACACACCGCGAGCGAATTGAATGCGTCGTCACGCATTTCACTTGACCGCAGCCGCGCTGTGATTTGAAGATATCGAGCGGGGGTTGAATCATGTTGCTTCAGGCGAGTCAGGGTCAATTTGGTTCGGCGCATGTCGTCGTGCTCGGCAACGAGAAGGGCGGTTCCGGAAAATCCACCACCGCCCTGCATATCGCTGTTGCGCTGATGAAGGCCGGGCAGCGCGTCGCCACCATCGACCTCGACTGCCGCCAGCAGAGTTTTACCCGCTACATCGCCAACCGGAGCGCGTGGGCCCGCCGCACCGGTCTCGATCTCGAAATCCCCGTGCACTATTGCATCAAGCTCGGCGAGACGATGCAGATCGCCGACAATGAAAACTCCGAGTTCCAGCAGTTCGCGGCGGCGGTCGGCACGGTCGAGCGCGCTTTCGACTTCATCGTCATCGATACGCCCGGTTCGGACTCCTACCTGATGCGGCTGGCGCATTCGATGGCCGACACGCTGGTGACCCCGATCAACGACAGCTTCCTCGATTTCGACGTGCTCGGCACCGTCGATCCTGCAACCTACACGGTAACCGGCGAGAGCCATTATGCGGAGATGGTGCGCGACACCAGGCGCAAGCGCCGCCAGCTCGACGGCGCCACCACCGACTGGATCGTGGTGCGCAACCGCCTGTCGATGATCGGATCGCGCAACAAGCAGCTCGTCGCCGAAAGCCTGAAGGACCTTTCGCTGCGGCTCGGCTTCCGTTCCATCGATGGATTCGCCGAGCGGGTGGTCTACCGCGAATTCTTCCCGCGCGGACTGACGGCCCTGGACAACATCGACGAGGCCACCCTCGGCACCCGGCCCAGCATGGGCCATGTCACGGCGCGCGAGGAAGTGACCAGCCTGTTGCGCCAGCTCAAGCTGCCGCTCGATGAGCGCGGCCGCCGCCGCGCTGCCAACCGCGCCGAATGGTTCACCCAGGTCGACAAGCCGCTCGAAGTCCACGACATCATCGGCGACATCATCAGCGCCTGATCTCCATCGGCAGCCGGCTCAGCCTATCGCGGCTGGATGACCGTCATTTTGAACGGACCACTGTGTGCGGCGGCATGCGCGACCGCCTCGTTGGCGCGGTCCAGACCGAACGCGGCGATCTCAAAATGATCGAGATTGACCAGGCCGGCGCGGATCTGGCCGGCCATCAGCACGGCCGCATGCGGTGGGTACATCCATTGCCCCCGCAGGGCGATGCAGTTTCGCATCATCCAGGGGTAGGGTAGGTCGAGGCCGGTGCCGCCGAGCATGCCGACGCCGCCCATCAGCACCACCCGGCCGTAAGGCCGCACCGCCATGATGGCGGTTCGCACCTGCGCGGTGTTGGCCGCCGGCGGGAGGATGTCGAGCACGCAGTCGATCGGGCCGGGCGCCGCCTGCAGGATGCGGGTGCGATCGTCGGCCTCGTGGCCACGCATCGGCACGGTCCGGACGCGCGCACCGAACCGCCGCGTTAGCTCAGACAACGCCTGCTCGTTCCGCCCGGTCGCGACCACGCATTGCGCGCCCATCCCCAATGCGACGGCGACGGCCGCGCTGCCGAAGCTGCCGGTGGCGCCGTTGACCAGCGCGATCTCTCCGGCTTGCAGTTGTGCGGCAAGGAAGCCGCCGAAGGGTACGAGCAAGGTGCCGAGCGCACACCAGCGGCCGGCATCCTTCTCGTCGATGTCGCCGATCGGAACGGCGTTTTCGGTCGGCACGCGCATCTGCTCGGCCCAGGCGCCGTTGTGGAAATGGCGTTGCAGGTGCAGCCCGCCTTCGCTGCCGGCGGTGAGGCCCTGCAGGGCGATGTCAGGCGACAGTGCGTCGTCGCGCGAGCGCACGGTCGGATCGCAATAGACCCAATCGCCAGGGCGAAGGCGGGTCGCGTCGGGACCGGTAGCCCGGACACAGCCGATCGCGCCGGGGCCGGGCACCATTGGCAGTTCCATCAGGTACTTCCGCTGCCCGCCGAGCACTTCGTTGGCATAGGCCAGCACGCGGCTCGCCATGACGTCGACGATAACCTCGCCGGTGCCGAGCAGCGGGTCGGGAAGGGTCTCGATCGCAAGCGGCGATCCGAACGCGTTCAGAACGGCAGCCTTCATGGGGCCTCCTCGTTTCGATGAAGCCGCATTCTCGCAGGCTTCATTGCCCCAACAAGACCTGGTATTATCCTAGGACCGAAAAGCCCTTCCTCGGGGCGCGGCGCGCATGGCGGAATCAGGCACGAATTCAAGGCAAAGCGAACTCGGCGACTTCCTGCGCTCGCGGCGGCAGAAGCTGACGCCGAAGGCGGTCGGCTTGCCCGGCGGCCGGCGGCGCCGCACGCCCGGCCTGCGGCGGGAGGAAGTGGCCGACCTCGCCGGCATCGGCGTCGACTGGTACATCCGTCTCGAGCAGGGACGGTCCGTCAGCCCTTCGGCAGCAACGATCGATGCGCTGGCGCGCGCGCTGCGGCTGACCAGGGCCGAACACCGGCATCTGAGAGAGCTGACGCAAAATGCCGACCGGCGCGCCTTTGTCCGCGAGACCGTGCCACCCGCTGTCCGCCGCACGGTCGAGCAACTCAACCTGCCGGCCTATGTCACCGGCCGACGCTGGGACATCCTCGCCTGGAATGCAGCCGCCGACGAAATCTTTGCGTTCAGCCGGCTTGCGGAAGCCGACCGCAACAGCCTGCTCTCGGTACTGACCAATCCGGCGACGAGGCGGCTGTTCGGTGCGTCATGGGCGGACGAGGCACGGCGCATGGTCGCCCAGTTCAGGGCGACGCATGACCTGTGGGCCGGCGATCCGGCCTTTCGCGACCTGCTGGCGCGACTGCGTGAAGGCTGTCCGGAATTTATTGGCTGGTGGGAGGCCCATGACGTCAGCGGCGTCGCGGCGGGACGGAAATCCTTGACCCATCCCAAAAAGGGGCGGCTCAAACTGGAGTATGCGAGCTTCCAGGCCAATGACGACCCGGCCTTGAAGCTTGTCATCTACACGACGGTTTAAGATCCCCTCTGGGGATCCCGTTGCCGGTACTAGCGCACCGTGACGCGTTGTGACGCAGCGGTTCCCGGGAACCGGTCCCGCACTACGCCGTTTTCATTAGACTTTTATCGGATGTTCGAACCGAAGCTTGAAAGGAGACGTCGTAGTAAAAAAGAGGTCGAATTTGTGGAACTGAGCGGCTGCCCAATGGATGGGTGCGTCGCACAATGATCAGGCGGTCAATACACAACATTTGGCCTTTATGTCACGCCATCGTGACATATATCATCAACAAGGGACCGAAAGAGTCTCAAACAGGGTTGAGCCCCTAGCGGGCGCGAGGACGAAGACAAATATGAAACGTGGAATTCTCGTTCTGCTTTCACTCTCCGTGCTGGTCGCTGTCGCGTTTTTTACCGCGAACAAGTGGGCGATCCGGCACGAGACAATCGCGTTTCATGATCCCGTCCGCGACAATCGTCTGGTGGCGGTCAGCATCGCCGTTCGCCGCGACAAGGAAATGCAGGCCAATGCCGGCTTGATCAAGCTGCCGGTTGCGATCCTCAATCACGGCAACACCGTCAAGAACACCGAGTATTCGTTCCTGTCGACCGTGTTCGCCTGGCGCGGTTATCTTGCGGTCAGCCCGCAGCACGATCTACCGACCGATCCGCCGATGGTGACCAAGATTGGTGAACCCTATGTCGGCCGTCTGCCGCAGATTCAGCGCGGCGTCGCCAACATCCATTTCGCTGTCCACGAAATGAAGAAGATCCAGCCCAATGCCGACTATGACAAGGTGACCATGGTCGGCCATTCGATGGGCGGCGACATCTCGATGTATTTCGCCAAGCAGTATCCCGACGAGATCAAGAAAGTCGTGACACTGGACAATTTGCGCGTGCCGTTCCTGACCGACGGCAAGTTCAAGATTCTGTCGTTCCGCTCCCAGGACACGCATTTCAAAGCGGACCCCGGCGTCGTGCCTGACGACGAGCAATGCGAGCAGGCCGGCATCACCGTCGTGAACACCGGCTTCCAGCACAACGATATGCGGGATACCGGGCCTGACGCCGCCAAATCCTCGATCCAGTCGATGCTCGACAGGTTCCTCGACGAGTCCGACAAGAGTGGCGTGTTGAAGCCCGTGCCGACCAGGGTGCCGGACGTTCTGACCAGCAGCCCGGGACCGGTGCCGCTGTCCGTTCCGCTGGCCAGCAATCCCGCGCCGAAAAACAAGCCGGTTACGAACTAGACGACTGACCGCCATCGTGCATTTGCGGCTGCGTCACGGGCCGGCGCATTGACCCGCTGTAAGCAATGTCCCACATAAAGCTCGCTGCTTATCCGCGAGCGCTCATGGCCGGCGAACCTACCAAACCCAAATCGGCAGGCGATGTTGCTTCGGCAAGAGCCGATGCGCGCAAAGGCGGCCCGTTGCCGGAGACCAAGCCGTCGGCGTCGGAGGACATCGCAGCCTTCGTGGCGAAAGCGCGCGCGATGTCGCCACACCGCCCGGACGCCAGGGGAAGGCTGGTGTTTGCGCTCGACGCCACCATGAGCCGGCAGCCAACTTGGGATATGGCCTGCGCGCTGCAGGCCGACATGTTTCGCGAGGCGGCCTCGCTCGGCAGCCTCGATATCAGGCTGGTCTATTACCGCGGCTTCAACGAATGCCGCGCCACGGGCTGGATCTCCGATTCCGCGCGACTGGCACGGCTGATGAGCAAGATCGATTGCCAGGGCGGCAATACCCAGATCGGCAAGGTGCTGTCGGAAGCGCGCCGCGAGGCGGTGGCGTCCGGCGTGCGCGCCATGGTGTTTGTTGGCGACGCCATGGAGGAGTCCGTCGACGACCTCTGCGCCAAGGCCGGCGAGCTCGGCCTGCTCAAGGTGCCCGTGTTCATGTTCCAGGAAGGCCACGACCCGACCGCCGAGCAGGCGTTCCGGGAGATTGCGCGGCTCACCGGCGGCGCATGGTGCAGGTTCGACCCCGGCGCCGCGGCGCAGTTGCGTGAGCTGCTGCGCGCCGCCGCAGCCTACGCCGCCGGCGGGCGCGAAGCGCTGCTGCGGCTGTCGAAGACCGCAAGCGGCGCGGCCGCACTGATCGGCCAGATGAAGTGATTACGACTTTGGTTGTGATCAAGCCCAGCGTCATGCTTTTCGGCGCCGGTGCCGCTATATTAGAGCCATGGCAACCCTGATTGCCGGCGTCGTCGCCGTTGTCGTTCTGTACTTGCTGCTGCAGATGTTTCGTGCAGCCAACCCGGTCGTGCTCGCGCGCACGATCAAGATCGTGGGCGGCGTGGTGGCGCTGGCGGTCGCAGCCTTCACCGGGCTGCGCGGCGAGCTTGCGGTGGCAATTCCGCTCGGCATCTTCGGCGCCGGCCTGCTCGGCTGGTCGCCATTCGGGCCGGGCGGCTTCAGCAATATCGGCGGAATCTTCGGCGGCGGCGCGCAGCGTTCGTCGGGGCAGGCCTCGCGCGTCCGCTCGCAGTTTCTCGACATGAGTCTCGATCACGACAGCGGCGAGCTGTCGGGGCGGATCGTGGACGGGCCGAATGCCGGGCGTTCGCTCGGCGAGTTCGACCTGCCGCAATTGATCGCGATGATACCGGCCTTCGACGCCGAGAGCGTCGCCTTACTTGAAAGCTATCTTGACCGCCGGTTTCCCGCTTGGCGTCAGAACGCGCAAGGCGATGCGGCAGGGGGGCAGCGCCGCACGGCGGCGAGCGGAAAAATGTCGAACGAGGAAGCCTATCAGATCCTTGGCCTGCAGCCGGGGGCGGGGCGTGACGACATCAGCCGGGCTCACCGCGCCCTGATGAAGAAACTCCATCCCGACCAGGGGGGCTCGACGTATCTCGCTGCCCGCGTAAACGAGGCCAAGGATACTCTTCTTCGCACGCATTCTAGCTAACTCCGGCTCACGCCACCGACGCTACAAACCGCGAGTTGCTTCCATGCCGTTCTCTGACTGACGCCCCACATCGCCCGCCGTTGTCCGGCGTGGTCGATCGTTCATTGCAGGGAAACCTAACCGGAAATTCTTGACGAGAAGTTTTCGCGGACCGCCTTGGGCGTGATCTCGCGAGAGCCGTCGCGACTGTGTTTGGAAAACAACAAAGCCGGCGCTTGCGGCGCCGGCTTCGCGAACGTCAACGAAACGTCCGGATCAGTTGCGAACGGTGATGCAGGAAATGTCGGCGCGCTTGAGGGTCTTGCATACCGCTTCGGCCTGGTCGCGCTCGAGACCGGCGAAGCGGGCCCGGTAGAGCGTGCGGTTGTCCTTGGCGACCACCGGCTCGGTGAACGGATCGGCCTTGCCGAGCAGGGCGCTGGCCTTGGCGCGGGCGAGATCGATCCGCTGCTTGGCCTCGCTTTCGCTTTCGAGCGCGCCAACCTGAATGATCCAGCCGGTGCGGACCACCGCCGGCGCGGCCGGCTTGACGGCGCTGTTCTGCTGCATGGCCGGAGGCTGGGCGTGGGGCGCCGGATCGGCATAGGCCAGCGCCTGCCCGTGCGCGGCTTGCGAGGGGGTCTGTGTCAGGCTGGAAGCGGGCAACACTCCGAGCACGCCTTGTCCGGTACCGTGATTGGCCGGCTGCGGCGGCATCGCGACCTTGGCGGCTTCGGCCTTGGTCTCCGCGGCCTTTGCGACGACGGCGCTGGAGGTCTCGGCGATTTCAGGGCGCGCCGGAATGGTGTTGGTGATCGGCGGCGCCGCGGGCTGCGAGGGGCCGGCTGAAGCGAGCTTCATCGGTCCAGCCTTGACCTGAACCGTCTTGACCCTGACCGGCTTCATCGGCTCAGCCGAGCCGGGGATGGCTGATATCGGCTGGGTCTGGATGACCCCGTTGGTCAATGGTGCAGGTTCGGGCCGGGCTTGCTGCTCGAACTTGTTCTGTTCGACCTTGGCGGGCGGCGGGGGCAGGGCAGCGGCGGCCGCTGCCATCAGCGACGGCTTGGCCGGCGCGATCGAACGGGTTGCCGGCATGGCGGCGAGCCCCGGTTCGGCGGCGGCGAGGGCGCCGCCGGACTGAGCCGTTTCGGCCGGACGCGCAACGGTCTCGGCTGCGGCGACATCGACGGTGCCGTCGGCGGGATTGCGCTCGGTGATCGCAACGACGGTACGCTTGGTCGCGCCCTTCTCGAGGTTTTCGGCCAGCAGGTTGCGCATGGTGGCATCGCGCGAGCCGCCGCTGCGGCCGCCCAGCACCACGCCGATCAGGTGGCGGTTGCCGCGGCGCATCGAGCTTACGAGGTTGAAGCCGGACGCGCGGGTGTAGCCGGTCTTGATGCCATCGACGCCTTCGACATTGCCGAGCAGGCGATTGTGATTGCGGATCGACTGACCGCGATAATTGAACACCGAGGTCGCGAAGTAGCGGTAGTAGCGCGGGAAGCGATCCTGGATGGCGCGGCCGAGGGTCGCCTGATCGCGCGCGGTGGTCAGTTGCTCGTCATTGGGCAGGCCCGAGGCGTTGCGATAGGTGGTTTTGCTCATGCCGAGCGCGCGCGCCTTGCGCGTCATCAGCCTGGCGAATTCGGCTTCATCGCCGGCAATCGCTTCGGCGACCACGACGGCGGCGTCATTGGCGGAACGCGTCACAAGGCCCTTGATGGCATCCTCGACCTTCAGGGTCTGGCCCGGGCGCAGGCCAAGCTTGGTCGGCGCCTGCTCGGAGGCGTGCTCGGAGACTTCCATTTCGGTGTCGAGCTTCATCTTGCCGGATTCCAGGCGCTCGAACAGCAGATAGAGCGTCATGATCTTGGTCAGCGACGCTGGGCGCCGGATACCGTCGGGATTGTTGGAGGCGAGCACCGCGCCTGAATTGCCGTCGACGATGATCGAGGAGAATTGCGGGCTGTAGCTTTCGCGCGCGACGTGGTGGTGGCGACGGTGCTTGGAGCGGCGCGCTTCGGCGCTCTCGCTCGAGATCAGTATTGCCGTGGTGAAGGTAATGAGTCCGAGGGCGCACACCCGCAACGCGCGCGAGGAAGCCAAGGTTGTACGAAGCATTTACTTCCCCGTCCCAATTTCTGTCTTGATCACCGGCTCGTGAGGCAAAATTGTGCCCACCAGCCGCTGATGGTTCCCCGTTCGAAGCGCCGGTCCGGCCATGACGCGAGGCTGGAGTGGCCGATCAGGTCGCTTTTCTAGCTAAGATGCTGTTCACAAACAGCTTTCGGGCTGTCTGTCGGAAGGCGAACAAGTCCAGGAATCAGGTTAGGCGGAGCGAGTTGCCAAAAGATTAATTAACCGTTGCGTAAGACCCCGGGGTTTTCCGTTAATTGACCATATTTGTGCGTCGCACAAGATTCCTTGACTTTATTGTGCGGTGCACATATAGGGGCGTTGTGGTCAGGGAGCCGGGACCTCCCGGCAATAGGAACGCTCAGTCTGGGAAAGGACTCCATGATGGTCAAAATTGAAGACATTCAGAACTACGGCAAAGAGCATCTCGAATCGGTTGCCGCTTCCGCAACCAACGTGCAGAGCGGCGTTCAGGCGATCGCCACCGCCTACGGCGACTACGCCAAGAAATCGTTCGAAGACACCAAGTCGTTTGTCGAAAAGCTCTCCGGCGTGAAGTCGTTGGACAAGGCGCTCGAAGCCCAGACCGAATTTGCGCGTTCTTCCTACGAAACCTTTGTCGCGGAGTCGCAGAAGATTGCCGGCCTCTACACCGACCTCGCCAAGCAGGCCTACAAGCCCTACGAAGGCCTGGTCGCGAAGTTCACCCCGGCCGCGCACTAATTCGCGGCTTCATATTTCGCAAACAAAAAGCCCGGCCGTAACGGCCGGGCTTTTTCTTTCCGTCTCGATTGAGGCGCTTATTTCGCGACGCGCAGCTTGGCCAGCGACTGGCCGATCGATTTGAAGACCGACGCGGTCTGGCCGGCCTCCTTGATGTGGTAGAACTTGTTCGCATCGCTGGCGCACTCCTTGAGCACGGTAGACTCCGCATCCCCGCCGGTATTGACCTGGACGGTGTAGATCACGACGTTGTACGGCGCCTTCTTGGCGTTTGCGCACAGGATCTTCTGGCGGGCATCGATCTGCCACGCGTTGGAGTACCAGCGATTCTGCGTGTTCAGGCCGTCCGACAGCAGGACGATGGCGTCCTGGTACTCATAGTTCGCCGTGTCCTTGGGCGGGGCATTGAACGGCGCCACGCCAACGCCGAGCGTCAGCCAGGCCCATGCCATACCGATGCCCTGGTTGGTATTGCCGGTGGGCTGCAATTTGCCGATCTCTGTCTTGATCGTATCCCAGTTGTAGCTCAGCGGCAGGATCTTTCCGACATAGGGATTGTTGCCCGACTTGCAGTATGAGCCGTATTCCTCCGCCACAACCATCGTCGGCGCATTGGACGAGCTCGGAGGTGTGTTCGTGGTGTCTTCATTCTGGTCGCGGTCGGTGACGCAGCCGGTCCACTTGGTCTTGTCCGGCGTCCAGATCTTGCCGGCGTCCAGGCAGGAATCCTTGTCCGTCTTGTTGGCTTGGCTGCATGTCCCCCAGTACGGGTTCTGATTGCTCCATCTATCCCAGTCGATCCAGGTCTCGTCCTTGTAGCTGGTGCCGAGGTTGACGTCCTTGGCGAAGGGAACCATGGAGATGTAGATGTCGCCTTTATTCTTCTCGAGCTTGCTCAATTGATCGACCAGGCTCTTGGCGGCCTCCTGCATCGCCGGCATCTTGCCGTCCCACGCCATTGAGCCGGTGACGTCGAGCGCCATCGCAACCCGCATGCGCACGTTGCCCCAGGCCGAGGTGGAACTTGTATTGAAGCCCAGGTTCGGGTAACCGGCGACCCGCATGATCGTGGTATCCACGGCGCCGGAGCCGTTGATCAGGATCGTCGAGCCTTTGCCGGAGGTTGGGGTATAGCTTGCCGAGATCGTGATCGATTTGGCTTCCGGGTTGGTATAGAGGGCCTTGAAATACGCGTCTGCCTTCGCCGGGATTTCCGAGGTCGAGATGGTGCCCTCGGTCAGGTCCCTCGCCAGCATCAGCGCAGTCGAATCGAGGGCGGCCTGCATCGAGGTTCGCGCGCTGACAGCGCGCGTGTAATCAACCGCCGCGCCGACGAAAGCCATGATCGGGAGTACCGCGATCCCGAACAGGATCGCGATGTTGCCGTCATTAGCGCCGGCAAACCGGCTTGCAGCCGTGCGAAAGCGACGGAATGCGACTGTATCGAGCATGGCCTCACCGCAAATGTGATTTCTTGCGGGCATTTCCGCCCGGGCCGCTAAACAGGCGGTAAACCGGTTCCGGTAAAAACGGGTCAAAGCCGGTGCACCGCCAGACCGGTCGCCAAAAGACCCCGGTATGCTCAACGGCGGCTAAACGGGCCGTCGCGGTCCTTTGTCAAATCCGGCAGAAACGATTAACCTTGCTCCGGATAGCCGAACCGGGAATCGGGCCGGTCGCGGGACGTGGCAGGCAACATCAATGCGCTTGCGGCGATCCGGCGACGGACCCATATTCCAGGTGCCGATCCGGCCAACGGGTCGGACCGGGAGCGGCGATCTGGAATAAGCGTTACTGGGTACTAGGCGGTGGCTTATGTCAGAGCCGATCGCGTGTGGGCCAGGATGCGCTCCGGTCATCCCTTTTGGAATTTCGAACGCCTGAGCCATGTTGCAGCCAACCTTCAAAGCTTGTCCGTCCGTGCCGGCAAAGTCATCTTCTGCTCCCCGAATGAGCAATGACGAGAACCGCAACGCCGGAACCGGCGGTCCATCAACGTCGGTCATCACCAAGGTCAAGCCGAAGACCAAGCGTCCGAACCTCTATCGCGTCCTTATTCTGAACGACGACTACACGCCGATGGAGTTCGTCGTTCATGTGCTGGAGAAGTTCTTCCAGAAGGACGCCGAAGCGGCCACCAAGATCATGCTCCATGTCCATCACCACGGAATCGGTGAGTGCGGCGTGTTCACCTACGAGATTGCCGAGACCAAGGTCACGCAGGTGATGGATTTTGCGCGCAAGCACCAGCACCCACTGCAATGTGTGATGGAAAAAAAATAGCCGCGCGTGGCTCGCGATCCGGCCGGAAATAAGGAACGGGATTGCATTGATCGGTGTTGATGGACGCCGACCGTATTCTCGGCAGTTTTTTCGGGGGAGAGGTCGCGTGCCGCCGCCGTGGTGCCGCGAATTTAGAGGAAAACCACGCTTGCGGAACCGGTCTTTCGCCACGATCGTGTGTAACTATATGACAGGGGATGACGAAGGTTGTTGTTGCCTCACCGGGTAATGGCGATCATGATGACCGGGGACCATAGAGGACGCGAATGCCAACTTTTTCCCAAAGCCTTGAACAATCCCTGCATCGTGCATTGGCGATTGCAAACGAGCGCCATCATCAATATGCGACGCTCGAACATCTTCTGCTGTCGCTGATCGATGACTCGGATGCTGCTGCGGTGATGCGCGCCTGCAGCGTCGATCTCGACAAGCTGCGCACCAGCCTCGTCAATTATCTCGAGACCGAATTCGAAAATCTGGTGACGGACGGAGCCGACGACGCCAAGCCGACGGCCGGTTTCCAGCGCGTGATCCAGCGCGCGGTGATTCACGTCCAGTCTTCGGGGCGCGAGGAAGTGACGGGCGCCAACGTGCTGATCGCGATTTTCGCGGAGCGCGAAAGTCACGCCGCCTATTTCCTGCAGGAGCAGGACATGACGCGGTACGACGCGGTCAATTACATCAGCCATGGCATCGCCAAGCGGCCGGGCGTCTCCGAAGCGCGCCCCGTGCGCGGCGTCGACGAGGAGACCGAGACCAAGGGCAACGAGGACGCCAAGAAGAAGGGCGAAGCGCTCGAGACCTATTGTGTCAACCTGAACAAGAAGGCGCGGGACGGCAAGATCGATCCGGTGATCGGGCGCAATGCCGAGATCAACCGGGCCATCCAGGTGCTGTGCCGCCGGCAGAAGAACAATCCGCTGTTCGTCGGCGAGGCGGGCGTCGGCAAGACCGCGATTGCGGAAGGGCTCGCCAAGCGCATCGTCGATTCCGAAGTGCCGGAAGTGCTCGCCGCCGCCACCGTGTTCTCGCTCGACATGGGCACGCTGCTCGCCGGCACCCGCTACCGCGGCGATTTCGAGGAGCGGCTGAAGCAGGTTTTGAAGGAACTGGAAGCGCATCCGAACGCCATCCTGTTCATCGATGAAATCCACACCGTGATCGGCGCCGGCGCGACGTCCGGCGGCGCGATGGACGCGTCCAACCTGCTAAAGCCGGCGCTGGCTTCCGGCACGATCCGCTGCATGGGTTCGACGACCTACAAGGAATACCGTCAGCATTTCGAGAAGGACCGCGCACTGGTGCGCCGGTTCCAGAAGATCGACGTCAACGAGCCGACGGTGGAGGACGCGATTGCGATCCTGAAGGGGTTGAAGCCCTATTTCGAGGATTATCACCGGCTGAAATACACCAATGAGGCGATCGAGGCGGCGGTGCAGTTGTCGTCGCGCTACATCCACGACCGCAAGCTGCCGGACAAGGCGATCGACGTGATCGACGAGTCGGGCGCGGCGCAGATGCTGGTCGCAGAGAACCGGCGCAAGAAGACGATCGGCATCAAGGAAATCGAGACCACGATCGCGACCATGGCGCGGATTCCGCCCAAGAGCGTGTCAAAGAACGATGCCGAGGTGCTGAAGCATCTCGAGCAGACGCTGAAGCGCGTGGTGTTCGGCCAGGACAAGGCGATCGAGTCGCTGTCCGCGTCGATCAAGCTGGCACGCGCCGGCCTGCGCGAGCCGGAGAAGCCGATCGGTTCATACCTGTTCTCCGGGCCGACCGGCGTCGGCAAGACCGAAGTGGCAAAACAGCTCGCGGCCTCGCTCGGCGTCGAATTGCTGCGCTTCGACATGTCCGAATACATGGAGCGGCACACGGTATCGCGCCTGATCGGCGCGCCTCCCGGCTATGTCGGCTTCGACCAGGGCGGCCTTCTGACCGACGGCGTGGACCAGCATCCGCACTGCGTGGTGCTGCTCGACGAAATCGAGAAGGCGCACCCCGATCTCTACAACGTGCTGCTGCAGATCATGGACCACGGCCGGCTGACCGACCACAACGGCAAGCAGGTCAATTTTCGCAACGTGATCCTGATCATGACCACCAACGCGGGCGCCGCCGACCTCGCGCGGCAGGCCTTCGGCTTCACGCGCAACAAGCGGGAAGGCGACGACCACGAGGCGATCAACCGGCAGTTCGCCCCGGAATTCCGCAACCGGCTGGACGCGATCGTCTCGTTCGCCCATCTCAACGCCGACGTGATCGGCATGGTGGTCGAGAAGTTCGTGCTGCAGCTCGAGGCGCAGCTTGCCGATCGCGACGTCACCATCGAGCTGTCCGAGCCCGCCAAGGCATGGCTGATCGAGCATGGCTATGACGAGCAGATGGGCGCGCGGCCGATGGCGCGGGTGATCCAGGAGCACATCAAGAAGCCGTTGGCGGACGAGGTGCTGTTCGGCCAGCTCAAGGGCGGCGGCCATGTCCGCGTCGTGTTGGTCAAGGACGCCGAGGGCAAGGACAAGATCGGCTTCGAGTTTGTCGAGGGTCCGGTCACGCCGAAGCCCGAAAAGCTGCCAGGGGCGCGCAAGCGCAAGCCGAAGTCGGGCGGTCCGAACGGAGGCGGAGGCTCCAAGGGGCCGGCGTCGAAGGGTCCGCTGGTTAAAGTCTGATCGCCGTTCGACCGAGCGACGCGACGAGAGAATGCAAAAAGGCCGGCTCGACAGCCGGCCTTTTTCTTTGGCGTCTTGCAGCTTCAGCGCTCGTTGAGCAACTCGTCGATCCGGCGCTGGAGCTGCCGCTTCTTGATTTCGCTTCTGCGCAGCCGCTCCTCGAGATCGGAGACCGGCTCGGCAGGGCTTTCCGCCCTGAATGCGACGCCGACAAAGTTGTCGCGCCACCAGATGACCCTGGCGAGGAAAGAGCGGCCCTTGCGCGCGATGCGCAGCGAGAGCTGCTCTTTCGGCAACTGCACGTCATTGCTGAATTCGATGGTCGCGCCGTGATCGGAGATATTGCGGACGATGCATTCGCGCGTCGCGCCGCATTCGCCGATCTCGGCGACGCCGCCATACATCACCTTGTCGCGCACGCTCTCGCGCCGGTCCTGCATTGAAAGTCTCCCAAAAAAGTGAGGAGACTTTTACCCCGCTTTGTTGCCCGTAAAAGTCCGGCCGCCGCAAAATGCGGCGTTAACGTAAATTAACGCCGGTTCCGATGGCGGGGATTTCGGAGCAATTGCAACGCAAAAAAGGCGGCGCGCAGCGGAAAGGCGGCGGATCCACCTGCAAGCCATGATCGTTTGACCAACGTTTTCACCGCAATGCGCATTCCCGGATTGCGAACTGCCATGCAAAGAGATCGGTTTCTTCGCGCCCTATGGTGCATGCTGTGGCTTTTGTCCTCAGTTGCGAACGCCTTCGCCGAGGACGCGGGTGAGGCTACCCGGTCGAGCGCGACAGCTAGCCAAAAGCCGGCCACCGCGCGCGAGAGCGAGGCGCGCGAAGCGATGTGCCTGATGATCGAGTCGGCGGCGAGGGCGTCGGACCTGCCGCTGGAGTTCTTCGCGCGCGTGATCTGGCAGGAGAGCCGCTTTCAGTCGGATGCGGTCGGGCCGGTGACGCGGAGCGGCGCGCGGGCGCAGGGCATTGCCCAGTTCATGCCGGGAACGGCGAACGAACGCGGCCTGCTCGATCCCCTCAATCCCGTGCAGGCGCTGCCGAAATCGGCCGAGTTTCTCGACGAGTTGCGCAACCAGTTCGGCAATCTCGGACTCGCCGCCGCGGCGTACAATGCTGGCCCTCGGCGCGTGCAGGAATGGCTGGCCGGCGCCGGCGGGATGCCGCAGGAGACCCGCAGCTACGTGATCGCCATCACCGGTTCGACGGTGGAGGAGTGGGCCGCGGCGGGACGAAGCGGCAAGATACCGGAGCTAGCCCGGACCTCGAGCTGCCGCGAGTTGATGGCGCTTTTGAAACAGGCGCCCAATCCCTTTATCGCCGGGCTCGAGCAGCGCGTGAAGCTCGCCGCCGCGAAGGTGTGGGGCGTGCAGCTCGCCGCCGGCTTTTCCCGCGACAAGGCGCTTGCGATGTATGGGCGCGCGGTCTCGCGCCTTTCGAGCGCGATCGGCAATCGCGACCCCAGCATTCTCGCCTCGCGCCTGCGCAGCCGCGGCCCGGCGACGTTCTACCAGGTGCGCTTCGGCGCCGACACACGCGGCGAGGCCGACGACCTCTGCAACCGCATCCGCAAGGCGGGCGGGGCGTGCTTTGTGCTCAGGAACAGGGGCGTGTCGGGTTGAGTTTACTTGCTCCGTCATTCCGGGATGGTGCGTAAGCACCAGACCCGGAATCTTGAGATTCCGGGTTCGATGCTTCGCATCGCCCCGGAATGACGGCGTGTATTGTCGTCCATCGCATAGCCGCCCTGAGCCTTGGCTTAGTTGACGCAGGCCGCTTTCGCCAGCCCTATGCCCCGCGACGACTCAAACCTCCATCCGGTCATCCGTGGCGCTGCCTCCAATCGACTCTCCCCAATGGAAAAGCCCCATCCGCGCCTTCGCATGGGGCGTGAGTTCGGTTGCGTCCACGGTGCTCACGCTGGTGCTGTTTGCGACCTATCTCGGCATCGGCGCGCTGGCCCATGACAGCCATTTCAGCCTCGGCTGGGTGCTCGGCAGCACGCTGCTGGTCTGGGCGGGGCCGGCGCAGATCATCCTGATTTCGACGCTCGGCTCCGGGGCGACCGCGGTGCAGGCGGCGATTGCGGTGACTGTGAGCGCGATCCGGCTGTTTCCGATGGTGGTATCGGTGTTGCCTCTGATGAAGACGCCCAAGACCAGGCGCCGGCATCTCGTGTTGGCGACGCATTTCATTGCCGTCACGCTTTGGGTCGAATGCTATCGGCTGCTGCCAAAAGTGCCGCGCGAGCGGCGGATTGCGTTCACGCATGGGCTCGGCTGCGGACTTGTCACGGTATGCATGATCGCGACCACGCTTGGCTACGCACTTGCCGCCAAGCTGCCGCCGCTGTTTGCGGCGGCGATCCTCTTGCTAACGCCGCTGGCGTTCCTGCTGTCGACGGCACGCAACTGCAAGCAGGTGTCGGATGTGCTGGCGCTGGTGCTGGGGCTTTCGTTGTTTCCGCTGGTGTCGATGCTGCATACCGGCGTCGATATCCTGATCAGCGGCGTCACCGCCGGCAGCATTGCCTACGGCGTGCACTGGTGGCGGGAGAGGGCGCGCGCATGAGCGAGTTTTTCGGCAGCCCGCACGCGCTGTTGGTCCTCATGCTTGCAGGTTTCCTGCCCAACGAGATCTGGCGGATGGCCGGGCTGTGGTTCGGCGCCGGCGTCGACGAGGGCTCGGAAGTCCTGGTGTGGGTGAGGGCGGTGGCGACCGCGATTCTCGCCGGCGTCATCGCGCAAATCCTGGTGCAGCCGCCGGGCGCGCTGGCCGGCGTGCCGGACTGGCTGCGCTATGGCGCAGTCGCCGCAGGCTTTGCGGTGTTCATGCTGACGCGACGCTCGATCTTTGCCGGCGTGGTCTCCGGCGAGATCATCCTTCTGGTCGGCAAATGGTGGCTCGGTTGATTGCATGGCCCATAATCCGGTACTGTCCCGCCCGACAAGAAAAGTTGCACGCGATCGGTACCCATCTCACTGGATTAGGCAATGGTTCAGGATACCAAGCTCCGCGAGGGCGAAGTTACCGTCGACATGCCGCCGGCCCGCGATGCTGGGCTGGTCTTCATCGGCCGCATCCGCACGCCCTGGAAATCACGGCTGGAGACACCGCGACAGGGCCGCCACGACGGCCCGGTCTGCCGGCTGGAGATTTTCGAGCCCTGGGTGCCTGCGATCAAGGGCGTCGACTTCTATGAAAATCTCGAGGTGATCTACTGGCTGCATCACTCGCGCCGCGATCTGGTGCTGCAGAGCCCGAAGAACAACCAGAAGACCCGCGGCACCTTCTCGCTGCGCTCGCCGGTGCGGCCGAATCCGATCGGCACGTCGATCGTGAAGTTCGTCGGCGTCGAAGACAACGTCATCCTGGTGCGCGGCCTCGACTGCCTCGACGAAACGCCGCTGCTCGACGTCAAGCCGGACCGCTGCGAGTTCTCGCCGCCGGCGGTAGCGAAGAGCGGGGATGTGGAGGGGGAGTAGTCAGCCGTCATTCCGGGGCGTCGCGCAGCGACGAGCCCGGAATCCATCGTGCACCTTGTGAGCTGCGAAACAAGGATTTGGATAAACAAGCGGGCTGATATGACCTTGAGAGCGGGAGGACGACGAACAGGTCGGGGTATGTCGTCTTCCAGGATGACCATCAGGTAGTCGCGGAACCGTTTCGCGATGATCAACGAAGGTAACACGTGGATGAATGGATTCCGGGCTCGCGCCAAGTGGCGCGCCCCGGAATGACCAAGTATTGGGCTACCCCAGCGCCGCCATCAGCTTGGTCGCGTTGTCTTCCAGCACCTTCACATCTTCCTTGCGGCTCGCCGGCGGCAACAGCGCGACGCCGTCATGGCGCGGCATGATGTGCATGTGCAGGTGAAACACGACCTGGCCCCCGGCGGGCTCGTTGAATTGCTGCACGGTGATGCCGTCGGCCTTGAACGCCTTCATGGCGGCGGCGGCGATCTTGTGGGTGGCACGCGCGACATGGGCGTAGTCGTCGGGCGTGATGTCAAGGATGTTGCGGGCAGGGACTTTTGGAATCACCAGCGTGTGGCCCGGCGAACGCGGCATGATGTCGAGGAAGGCCAGCACATGGTCGTCCTCATAAACCTTGTGGCAGGGAAATTCGCCGCGCAGGATTTTTGCGAAGGGGTTGTTGACGTCGTAGGCGGGCATGGGCTTCTTCCCTCAAGGTTGATCTCAAATCTCACGTCGCCGGCTCAACCGGTCAAGGCTCATCGGCGGCCTTGCGGAACGGGCCGGCCTCGGTCAGTTCCCGTCCGACCTCCGCGACATAGGCGCGCTCGCGCTTCAGATAGTCGGCAATCGCGCGGCGCAAATCGGGATCGGCGATGAAATGCGCGGAATAGGTGGTTTGCGGCAGGTAACCGCGGGCCAGTTTGTGCTCGCCCTGCGCGCCGGCCTCCACGATCCTGAGGCCGCGCTCGATCGCAAAATCGATCGCCTGATAGTAGCAGACCTCGAAATGCAGGAACGGGTGATGCTCGACCGCGCCCCAATTGCGGCCGAACAGTGTGTCCGAGCCGATAAAATTGATAGCACCTGCGATCCAGCGGCCGTTGCGCTTGGCCATCACCAGGAGCACGTCGCGGCTCATGCTCTCGCCGATCAGCGAGAAGAATTTTCGTGTGAGATAGGGGCGACCCCATTTGCGCGAGCCGGTCTCCATATAGAACGCGAAGAACGCATCCCACGTGTCCTCGGTGATATCGGCTCCAGTCAAGCGGTGGATGGTGATGCCGGCGGCCACCGCCTCGCGTCGCTCGCGCTTGATCGCCTTGCGGTGGCGCGAATTCAGCGAGTTCAGGAAATCGTCAAAACTACCGTAGCCCTCGTTGTGCCAGTGAAACTGCTGGTCGTTCCGTTGCAGGAAGCCATGCTGACCCAACAACTTCGCTTCCGCCTCGCGGGCGAAGGTCACATGCACGGAGGAGGCGTTGGTCGCGTTGCACAGCGCCATTAGCCCGCGCGCCAGCGCCGAGCCGATCTGTTTGCGGTCGACGCCGTCGCGGACCAGAAGTCGGGGGCCGGTGGCAGGCGTGAACGGCACCGAGACCTGCAGTTTGGGATAATAACGTCCACCGGCGCGCTCATAGGCATCCGCCCAGCCGCGGTCGAAGACATATTCGCCTTGCGAATGGGCTTTCAGATAGCACGGCACGACGCCGACGATCTCGCCGTTGAGCCGTGCCAGCAGATGCCGGGGGCCCCAGCCCGTGCGGGCGCAGGCCGAGCCGGAAGCCTCGGCGGCAGCAAAAAATGCGTGGGAAACGAAAGGGTTATAGGCCGGCTTTGCAGCGGCGCACGAGCCGTTCCGCGCAGCCAGCGTGTCCAGGTTTTCGAGGCCGTTCGGGTCGCCCGCCGGATTTGCGCAGGCGTCCCAATCCGCAGCTTTGATGTCGCTGACGGAGGGGACGGCTTCAAGGGTGATTTCGGATGATGCCATCTAGAAATTCAAACCGGTCCCATCATGCGATCAGCCAGCGCGCATGGCGACCAACGCCCTGCAAAGATCGTGCATCGGGCAGGCGAGTTCAAGGTGGCGCTGACAGCATCAGGTTCCCGGCAGGAACCCCTCGAAGATCATCTGGTCGGCGTAGCGTGCCGCCTGCGCACGCTGCTCCGGTGTGCGCACGGTCCAGGCCAACAACGGCAGGCCTAAGACGTTGCGGGCGATCCAGGGCGCGGCCGCGGGCAGCTCATTCACCCAATAGGCAACGAAATGCGGCCGGGTGCGAAAAGCGTGGCGCAGATGCGTCATGCCGCGGCGCTGCTCCGCTGACGCTTCCGGCCACTCCTCGGCGGTATAGTCGTGCTCGGCTACGATGCCGCGGGCGCGGCCAGGGATCAGTTCGCGCAACGCCACCACCTGATCCGGATCGAACGACATCCCGACCGCGGGGCCGTCATAGGAGGCGAGCACCTCCGCCATCCGTTTCACCAGCCGGCGGTCGCCGTCGAAATGGCTTTTCACCTCGATCACCAGCGGCACGCGGCCTCCGACAAGCGAACAGAGATCGCCGAGCGTCATCATCTGTTCCGGCGTATCCTTGAAATTGACGGCCTTGAGTTCGGCCGCGGTCATACCGAGCAACGCGCCGGAACCGTCGGTGAGGCGGCCGAGCGCATTGTCGTGATGGACCATCGCCTCGCCGTCGGACGAAAGCTGGATGTCGCATTCGATGGCGAAATTGCCGTCGACGGCGGCCTGCGCGGCCGCCGGCATGTTTTCGACGATGCCACGCGAAATATCATGCAGGCCGCGATGAGCGACCGGCCTTGCCGTCAGCCAGTCCGGCGCGCGCACGAGAGCCGCTCCGCTTCAGGACACTTCGAAGATCGCGTCGACCTCGACGGCCGCATCCGAGGGGAGCGACGCGACGCCGACCGTGGTGCGGGCGTGCCGGCCCTTGTCGCCAAACGCAGTGACCATCAGGTCGGAGGCGCCGTTGAGCACCTTGGGTCCGTCGAGAAAATCAGGCGCGGAATTGATGAAGCCGCCGAGCCTGACCACGCGGACGACCTTGTCGAGATCGCCGAGCGCCGCCTTGACCTGGGCCAGCAGGTTGACGCCACAGCCCTCCGCCGCGGCGTAGCCCTGTTCGATCGTGACGCCGGCCCCGAGCTTGCCCTTGGCGATCAGCTTGCCTTCGGCGTTGGCGCAGACCTGGCCGGAGACGAACAGCAGGTTTCCCGAGCGCACGAAGCCGACATAGTTCGCCATGGGGGTGCGCGGCTCGTTAAGGACGATGCCTTGTGCCGCCAGCTTCTGTTCGACCGTACCCGCCATGTTTGCATCCCCGCTTGATGTGACCGTTCCTGACCTGCGGTCAGGCGCGCATTGTTTCGCGCATCGCGCTTTGTCTTGCAAGCGACGGTGGAGCTTCCGTCCAGCATGGCGATCGAGGCGGATCGTGCCCGAAAATGCCAAAAAACGGCGCGCCTCGGCCTCGAATTCTTGCGTTTTCGTGGCACCGCCCTAGTTGCGGCGCAATGGGCCCGTCACTAATGTAATCGAATCTCCCTCGAGGAAAAAATAAAACATGGCTAGCTCGTTCCCGATTCCGGTTCGTGCTTTGGTATTTTCGGCTGCTGCCACCTTGCTCTCAGGCTTGGCAAACGGTCCGGCACTGGCTGGCGCCAGCGGGCCGTTTCTCGCTCACCAGGCGATGTATGAATTGAAGCTGGTCAAGTCGCGCGGATCCAATGCGATATCGGGTGCGCGCGGGCGCATTCTCTACAATTTTTCAGGCAGCGCCTGCGAGGGCTACACCTCCGAATTCCGCCAGGTGTCCGAACTTGACAGCGGCGAGGGCAGGCTGACGCTGAGCGACCTTCGCTCGCATTCCTGGGAAGATGCCGCCGGCAAGAGCTATCGCTTCAAGATCGACACCCGCATGAACGATACCGACTCCGCGCCGGTCGACGGCGTGGCGGAACGGGTCGGCGACCGCATCACGGTCAAGCTGAAACAGCCGGTTGCGAAGACGTTCGAGCTCGACGGCAAAGTCGTGTTCCCGACCGAGCAGATCCAGCACATCATCGCCGCCGCGCGCGCGGGCAAGTCGGTGCTGGAGCTGATGGTCTATGACGGCTCGGATAATGGCGAGAAGGTCTACAACACGCTTTCGGTGATCGGGAAGCCGATCCCGGGCACCCAAAGCATTGCCACGCCCGACCCCTCGACCGCCAACGACCAGATGAAGGCGCTGACCCGCTGGCCCGTGACCGTGAGCTATTACGACCGCGACGCCAAGGCGAAAGACGGCGAGCAGACGCCGGTTTACGCGATGTCGTTCGAGCTGTTTGAGAACGGCGTCTCCCGCGCGCTGGTGCTCGATTACAACGATTTCGTGATTGCCGGCGCCATGGGGCGGTTCGACGTCAGGGATCCCAAACCCTGCAAGTGACAGGCGAAAGCCCGTCATCCCGGGGTGCGCTTAGCGCGAACCCGGGATCTCGAGGTTCTGGGCTTGGTCCTTCGGACCGTCCTGCCGGATCGTACCCGAGAGACCGCGCCCGCGCCTCAAAACGTTTAGTTGATGTCACCCGCGCGTGAAGTCGCCGGGCTTCAATCCGAGCGCTTTGACAGCCGGCGCCGGAAGCGGCCCCCAGGCCTCGACCCTTTCATTCGGGGCCATCATTGCTGCGATGATTGCCTCGGCCTTTGCCGGATCCCGTTCAGCCACATAGTAGACCGAGCGAACGGGTGCACCGCCTCCCAACGGTTCAGTCGTTACGAGGACAACCTGACCATCTGCCATGGTTTGATATACCACTGACGCGGTGTCATTTCCACGATGGGCCGCCCCCGCGAGCCCGCGGTGCAGCAACGGCCATACAAGATGGGCGCGCCCATCTTGTATTGTTCCCGCCCAGCACCAATTACGAATTGTGGGATGCAGAATCGCTCTGGGAGCGAGGACGTGGCCAGCAAAAAAATGACAGACGGAGGACTTCCCGTCATCGCGCGCTTTGAGGTGCGCCACCGCAATTACCTCGCGCCAGACGGCTCGATTAACCGACCGCTCCCTGCATTCGCCTCCGATGCCAACCTCATCACCGCGCTCTATCGAGCGATGCTGCTGCTGCGCAACTTTGACCGAAAGGCTGTCGCGTTGCAGCGCACCGGCCGGCTCGGGACGTACGCCGTTTCGCTCGGCCAGGAGGCGGTGTCGGTCGGGATAGCCAGCGCGATGCGCGCAGAGGACGTCCTGTTGCCCTCCTATCGCGACAATGGCGCGCTGATCTGGCGTGGCGTCAAGCTGGAGGAGATCCTGCTGTTCTGGGGAGGGGACGAGCGGGGCAATCAATTCTCCGGACCGGTCGAGGATTTCCCGTTTTGCGTTCCCGTGGGATCGCAGGCGCCGCATGCCGCCGGCGTTGCCTATGCCTTCAAGCTGCGCAAGCAGCCGCGTGTCGCCGTATGCATGTTCGGCGATGGCGCCACTTCGAAGGGTGATGTCTACGAAGCGATGAATTTTGCCGGGGTGCATAGATTGCCGGTCGTGTTCGTCGCCACCAACAATCAATGGGCTATTTCCGTCCCGTTACGACTGCAGACCGGTTGCGAAACGCTGGCGCAGAAAGCCATCGCCGCCGGCTTCATCGGCGAGCAGGTGGACGGCAGCGATGTTGTGGCGATGCGCGCAGCGGCCGAAGACGCCATTGCCGCGGCCCGTGAGGGCCAGGGCCCGCGCTTCATCGAGGCGGTCACCTACCGGCTCGGCGATCATACGACCTCCGATGACGCATTACGCTATCGTTCGGCTGACGAAGTCCAGGCCCGTTGGAAAGAAGAGCCGATTGCGCGCCTGAGGAGCTATCTCGTCGGTCAAAAAATGTGGAGCAAGGCGCAGGAGGAGCAGCTCGCCGCGGAGTGCCATGAGCACGTCGAGGCGGCGGTTGAGCGCTACCTGGCAACGGAGCCGCGCCGACCCGAAACCATGTTCGATCATCTCTATGCCGAGCTGCCCGAGACGTACGCCGCGCAGCGCCGCCAACTCGCGGGAGAGGGCGATGCCTGAAATGACGTTGGTCGAGGCCGTCAATCTGGCGCTCGCCCGCGCGATGGAGGATGACCCTGATGTCGTCGTGCTTGGCGAAGATGTCGGCATCAACGGCGGCGTCTTCCGCGCAACCGTTGGCCTGCAAACGCGCTTCGGCCCGGAGCGGGTCATCGATACACCGCTTGCCGAACTCCTGATCAGCGGGCTCTGTGTCGGCATGGCGGCGCAGGGGTTGAAGCCCGTCGGCGAGATCCAGTTCATGGGGTTTCTGTATCCCTGCATCGATCAACTGGTGAACCACGCCTCCCGATTCCGTAACCGCACCCAGGGGCGGCTCACCTGCCCAATGGTTCTGCGGACGCCGCATGGCGCCGGCATTCGCGCGCCGGAGCATCATTCGGAAAGCACCGAGGCGATGCTTGCCCATATCCCCGGCTTGCGCGTCGTCATTCCCTCGTCGCCGGAACGCGCTTACGGGCTGCTGCTCGCCGCGATCCGCGATCCCGATCCGGTGGTGTTTCTGGAGCCGACCCGCATCTACCGCGCGGCGAAAGGTGAGGTGGAAGATAACGGTGAGGCTTTTCCGCTGGATGTTGCCTTTGTCCAGCGGGAGGGCCGCGACGTCACGTTGATTAGCTGGGGTGCGATGCTGAAGGAAACCATGGCGGCGGCCGACGCGTTGGCTGCCGACGGCATCGCCGCCGAGGTGATCGATCTCGCCACGCTCAAGCCTTACGATGAAGCCACGGTGCTCGGTTCGGTCGCAAAAACAGGGCGGTGTGTCATCGTGCACGAGGCGACGCGCACCGGCGGATTCGGAGGCGAGATCGCGGCGCTGATCGCCGAGCGCGCTCTGACCTCTCTGCTCGCACCTGTGGCCCGCGTCACCGGCTACGACACGATCATTCCGATGGCGCGGCTTGAGCAACACATGATGCCGTCGGTCGGTCGTATCGTCACGGCCGCGCGCAAAGCGTGCCAGTTCAGTTGATTGCCAGCGGGTTTATCCCATGCGCCAGTTCGTATTGCCGGATCTGGGAGAGGGCCTCGAAGAGGCGGAGATCATGAACTGGTATGTCAACGAAGGCGATCACGTCGTTACCGATCAGCCACTGGTTTCGGTCGAGACCGACAAAGCCGTCGTCGAGGTGCCGTCACCGTCGAGCGGACGCATCCTGCACCTGTTTGGCGCCAAGGGAGACGTGGTGAAGGTCGGCGCACCGCTTGTCGAGTTTGCCGAAGGCCCCGAGCAAGACACCGGCACCATCGTCGGCGAACTTGGCGCTGGCGAGCCGCCGCCGGCGGCAGCGGCACCTTCCGGGCCAGCGGCTGGACAGAAAGCCCAGGTGAAAGCGCAAGTGTTTCCCGCGGTGCGCGCGCTCGCCCGCAAGCTCGACGTCGACCTCGATCTGATCGAAGCCACAGGACCCGGCGGCACCATCACGCGCGCGGATGTGGAACGGGCTGCCAAGGGCTTGTCCCATACCGGACCTGCCGAACCCTTGCGCGGTTTGCGGCGCGCGATGGCTCAGCGCATGACAGCGGCTCATGCCGAGATCGTTCCGGCCGGCGTCACCGACGAGGCCGATATCGACGATTGGCGAACCGGCGAGGACGTGACGATCCGACTGGTGCGCGCGATCGCTGTCGCCTGCAAGACGGAGCCTTCGCTCAATGCCTGGTACAATTCCGACGCCGGTGAACGGCGTCTGATCGACCGTATCGATCTCGGCATCGCCGTCGATACCGGGGGTGGTCTTATCGTTCCTGTGTTGCGCAATGTCGCCGAGCGGGACGTATCTGACCTGCGAACCGGGCTTGACCGGATGCGGGCGGACGCCGTCGCGCGCTCGATACCTCCGGGAGAGTTGCGCGGCGCCACGATTACGCTGTCGAATTTCGGAATGATCGGAGGCCGCTTCGCCAGCCTGATCGTCGTACCGCCGCAAGTGGCGATCATAGGCGCCGGCCGGATTACCCAAGGGGTGGTCGCCTATCGAGGTCAGCCGGCGGTGAGGCGCGTGCTGCCGTTGTCGCTTACCTTCGACCATCGCGTCGTGACAGGCGGCGAAGCCGCTCGCTTCCTGGTAGCGCTCAAAGCGGACCTTGAGCAGTTTTCGTGAGACAGCCGTGCGCAGGGCATCCACGAGCGCTGATCTATGGATGGCCGCGAAGAGGCGACCAGGAGGTTCGGTTAAGCCCGACAATCAGGGAGAGCCAGGATGGTAACTTACGTCGTGCTCGCCAACTTCACCGATCAGGGAGTCCGGAGCGCAAAGGACTCGCCGAAACGGGCAGAGGCTTTCAAGAAAATGGCCGAGACATTCGGAATTACGGTAAAGGAGCTGTTCTGGACGCAGGGACGCTACGACATTGTGACGATCCTCGATGCGCCGGATGAATTTTCCGCCATGACGCTTAGCTTGAGCCTCGGCGCCTTGGGCAATGTTCGCACCGAGTCGTTGCGAGCCTTCTCGGTGGAGGACATGACCAAGGTCGTCGGCAAGATGCTCTGACAGCCGCTGCACAAGTCGACCGTCTTCTGAAGCCGAGGGCTGGCGTTTGCCGTCATGCCATGAGGATGGGCCTGTTGCGCGCTCGGAAAGACGCCGCGCGGGTGACGACGGCGAGGCTCTCATCACGATCTGCGTCAGGGACTTGGCGACTTCTGCTCGACTTCCTGAGCAGGGGGCTGCTCCGAAAGTGCCGCTTGGCGGTCATACTCCTCAGGTTCGAACTGTTCCTTGAAGATCGCTCGCAGCAACCGCCAGAGTTCACGGTGGCCCGCGGTTTGACCGCCTTGCGACAGATACTCCGCGATATCCATTACGTCCGTTCTATAGTCCGCCGCCCCGCGAATACGCGGATCCATGTAGGTCCACTCATGTTCGACGTACAAGCGCTTGGTGTCGGTGTCGAAGACCAGGTTCCAAAGATCCAGCTCGGTGGTTTCCGGGCCTTTGACCAGCCGATGCAACTCCCGTTTTAAGATGGCCATGTTCCGTTCCTTCCGCGTAGGGTTTCGTGGAACGCATCCGGGCCTGTGGGGCTCCCTGCAAGTTGGAGACCTAATAGAAATCTGATCATTCCTTGCCGGTTCAAGACCGCATAGTTGAGTATCTTGCTTTGAGGGTGGGCAAATTCGGCGTCAGGGATTCCAAGCCCTGCAATTAAGGGGGCTCGTCCTCGGGGCAGGCCTTGGGACGCGTGCTGCGCATCCTGCGATAACGAGTCTGGTCGAGAGCACCCGACCCGGATACGCTTCGGACGAACCATGCACGTCAGGGAGGCGCAAACATGAGCAAGCTCGAAAAACTTCGGCCAAGCGGACTTCACCACAATCCGGCCTACTCCCACGTCGTCGTCGCTTCGGGCGCGCGCACGATCTACATCGCGGGCCAGGTGTCCACCGACGAGGAGGGGCGGGTGGTCGGCGAGGGTGACCTGGCCGCGCAGACGACCCAAGTGATGCAGAATATTGGGCTGGCGCTGAAAGCGGCCGGTGCGAGTTACGCTGACATCGTGAAGATCACCACCTTCGTCGTCGGCTATAAACCGGAGCTCCGTCCGATCATCGGCAAGGCGCGCTCGGTCTTCTTTGAAGGCATGGAGCCGCCGGCGAGCACGCTCGTCGGTGTAACGGCGCTCGCGGCCCCTGAATGGTTGATCGAGATTGAGGCAGTGGCCGTCGTCGATTGAGGTCGTCATTGCGAGCCAACGGGTCTCGCGAATGCGCGCCCGATGACAGGCTCCGCGAAGCAATCCATGGCGCGGCATAACGGCTAGATGGATTGCTTCGTCGCTTTGCTCCTCGCAATGACGGGGAGAGAGCGGTCTACTCTTCCTCCTCGTCCTCCTCCTTCGCCGGTCCCTGATACGCAATGCCTCGGATCACGGCGGCATTGCCGAACTTCTTGCGCAAGTCATCCATCGCGCGCTCGGCGTGGGCCGAGCGGCGGTCGAGCATGTCGATGTCATCGGCCCGCGATCCCTCGCGCAGCGCGCTGACGCCTGTGCCCATCAGGCGGAAGGCGGTGCCGTCGATCTCCTTGGCCAGCATTTCGCGCGACACCGCAAAGATCTTCGCGGCGAGCTGGGTCGGCGCTTGAATCGATTGCGAGCGGGTGCGCTGCCTGAAATCGGCGGTCTTCAGCTTCAGCGTGATGGTGAGGCCTGCAAGATTGCCGTTCTTCAGTCGGGACGACACCTTTTCCGACAGCCGCCACAACAACCGTTCCAGCGTGGCGAAATCGCGGATGTCGTTTTCGAAGGTGGTTTCGCTCGATATCGTCTTGGCGCCGCGGTCGGGGACCACGCTGCGGTCGTCGATGCCGCGCGCCAGCCGCCACAGCCGGCGGCCTTCGCCGCCGAACTGCTTCATCAGCTCGACCTCGTCGGCGCGCTGCAGGTCCGCAATGATGCGAAACCCCCGCTGCAGCAGCTTTTCCTGGGTCGCGGGACCGACGCCGTAGATGAAGCCGACCGGCTTGTCGGCGAGCATCTCGCGGGCCTCAATCTGGTCGAGGGCGGCAAAGCCGCGCGGCTTGTCGAGATCGGAGGCGATCTTGGCCAGGAACTTGTTGCAGGACAGGCCGACGGAAACCGTGATGCCGATGTCGCGCTCGACCTCGCGGGCAAAGCGCGCCAGCACTTTTGCGGGGATCATGCCGTGAACACGCTGCGTGCCGGAAAGATCGAGAAACGCCTCGTCGATCGAGAGCGGTTCCACCAGCGGCGTCAGCGTCTGCATGGCATGCCGGACCTCGCGGCCGACGCGGACATATTTGGCCATGTTTGGCGGGATCACGGCCGCCTGGGGGCAGAGCGCCAGCGCCTTGAACATCGGCATCGCCGAGCGCACGCCATAGGTTCGCGCGACATAACAGGCAGCCGACACCACGCCGCGCTTGCCGCCGCCGATGATCACGGGCTTGTCGGCAAGTTCCGGATTGTCGCGCTTCTCGACCGTGGCGTAGAACGCGTCGCAATCGATATGTGCCAGCGTCAGCGAGGGCAGGGCGTGGTGGCGGACCAGGCGCGGGGAACCGCATTCATTGCATCGCCTTGCCTTGATATCGAGGTCGCCGAGGCAATCCCGGCAAAACGCGCGCGGACCGTCCAGGGCTGGCGCCTGCGCGCTCACGGCACGTCGCGCTCCCAATGCGGATCGCCGAGCACCTGGCGCGCGGCGGCGATATTGGTCGGGTGCAGTTGCGAGGCGCTCGCAAATGCCTTCACCGTTGCGTCGTCCCGCATCACAAAGTCCAGCACCGAAGCCAGAAATTGCGGGTCGGTAGCGGCCGTGCGCAGCGTCTCCGGACCGATGCCGGTTTCAGCCAGGAACAGGCCGAGCCGCTCGGGATCGCCGGCGATGAAACTCAGCGCCTGAACCGCAACGATTTCAGCCACTTCGCGAGGGTTGTGAACAGGCTTTTTCAATAGATCGTTTGCCTTTCCGTTAACTTATGGTCTCTAATTTGGGAACCATCATGCCCGAGTCTGCGGAGTGTGTTCAACAATCGGACCGCTTCGTAAAAGTTGGCGCATCGATTTAACGGCTTAGAGCGAATCTGGCGCTAGTTTGAATTCAGTTTTCGACAGGGGGCGGCGTCGGTGCAAGACGTGCCGAAAGGCCGGACTTGTTTCCTGGGATGAGGGAGGGACGGGATGGCGAAAACCGTCCTGATCGTGGAGGACAACGAGCTCAATATGAAGCTCTTTCGCGATCTGTTGGAAGCGCATGGCTATCAAACCTCTGGCACCAGCAATGGTTTTGAGGCGCTCGATCTCGTCCGCAAGCTGCGCCCTGATCTGATCCTGATGGATATCCAGCTTCCGCAGGTGTCGGGCCTCGAAGTGACACGCTGGATCAAGGACGATCCGGAGTTGCGCGCCATTCCGGTGGTTGCCGTCACCGCGTTTGCGATGAAGGGCGACGAGGAGCGCATCCGCGAAGGCGGCTGCGAGGCGTATCTGTCCAAACCAATTTCCGTCGGCAAGTTTATTGAAACCGTACGGCGTTTTATCGGGTAGGGGTGAGTTTCGATGTCTGCGCGTATCCTTGTCGTCGATGACGTTCCCGCGAACGTCAAGCTGCTGGAAGCCCGGCTGTCGGCCGAATATTTCGACGTGCTGACCGCTTCCAACGGCGCCGAGGCGCTCGACCTCTGTTCGCGCTCCGAATGCGACATCATCCTGCTCGACGTCATGATGCCGGACATGGACGGGTTCGAGGTCTGTCGCCGGCTGAAATCCAACCCCGCCACCCATTTCATTCCCGTCGTGATCGTCACCGCGCTTGACAGCCCGTCCGATCGCGTCCGCGGGCTGGAAGCCGGGGCCGACGATTTTCTCACCAAGCCGGTATCCGACATCGTTCTGATCGCGCGCGTTCGGTCACTGACGCGGCTGAAGATGATGACCGATGAGCTGCGCATGCGCGCCATCACCTCGCTCGAGATCGGCATGGAAGCGCCCGAGCGCAGCGCGATTGCCGACAAGGGCGTCGGCGGGCGGATCCTGCTTGTCGACGACCGGCCGTCGTCCTACGAGCGGCTGGCGCCGATCCTTGCCGCCGAGCACACCGTCGACGTCGAAATCAATCCGGCGGAAGCGCTGTTTCACGCCGCTGACGGCAATTACGATTTGCTGATCGTCTCTCTCAGCCTGGAGAATTACGACGGCCTGCGGCTGTGCAGCCAGGCGCGCTCGCTGGAGCGCACCCGACAGTTGCCCATTCTCGCCATCTCCGACGCCGACAACAATGCGCGACTGCTGCGTGGGCTCGAAATCGGCGTCAACGATTATCTCCTGCGTCCCGTCGACAAGAACGAACTGCTGGCGCGGGCGCGCACCCAAATCCGCAAGCGACGCTATACCGACCACCTGCGCGACAACGTGCAGAACTCGATCGAAATGGCGATCACCGACGCGCTGACCGGGCTGCACAACCGCCGCTACATGGAAAGCCATCTCTCGACGCTCGTCGAACAGGCCTCGAGCCGCGGCAAGCCGCTCGCTCTGATGATCCTCGACATCGACTTCTTCAAATCCATCAACGACACCTATGGCCACGACGCCGGCGACGACGTGTTGCGCGAGTTCGCCGTGCGCATCCGCAAGTCGATCCGCGGCATCGATCTCGCCTGCCGCTATGGCGGCGAGGAATTCGTCATCGTGATGCCGGAAACCGACCTGACCGTCGCCGGCATGGTTGCCGAGCGCCTGCGCCGCTCGATCGCCAGCGAAACCTTTGCCGTCAACAAGGGCACCAAGCGGATCGACGTCACGATCTCGATCGGCCTGGCGACGCTGGACCACAAGGGCGAGCCGGTCGCCGACGTGCTCAAGCGCGCCGACACCGCGCTCTATCGCGCCAAGCACGACGGACGGAACCGGGTGGTATCGGCGGCGGCGTAGGCCATGGCGCTCAGTTGCTCCACCGGTCGTCATACCCCGCGCAGGCGGGGTATCCAGTACGCCGCGGCTTCTCCGCTCAACAACCAGCGTCTCTGGAATACTGGATCACCCGCCTTCGCGGGTGACGACAGCCGTTGTGTGGATGCTTACGCGGACGCCCGCATTTCTTCGCGGCCTTGCTTCACCGCCTCATACGCCAGCCGCTTGAACTCGAACGAGAACGGATGGACGAACGACATCTGGCGCTGCGCCATCATCACGCCGGCCATGTTGAGCTTCGGCGAGATCCACCATTGGGTGCCGGCGACGCCGCCCCAATAGAGTTCACCTGCGGCATCCGGGTGATCGAACGCTGAGGGCTTCAGGATCAATCCGCCGGCCAAGCTAAACGCCTTGCCGGGCTGCTCTCCCATCAACGCAAAGCGGATCCACTGACCCTCGGGCAATTGGTTGGTCAGCATCAGCGCAATCGTTTCGGGCTTGAGCAGGGTCGGCCCGCCGGGCAGCAGGCTTCGGATCAGCGCGACCATGTCGGGCAGGGTTGAAACCAGGCCGCCGCCGCCGCTCAGTCTTGCGATCGGGCGCAGATAAGCGCCGGGGAAGGGCGAGTTGTCGGTTCGGGTCAATCCCGCCTTCATCGGCTCCATCAGGTCCGCACCGGCGTAATAGGCGACGAGCCGGCCCTGATCCTTTTCCGGCACGACGAAGCCGGTATCGACCATGCCGAGCGGGTCGAGAATGCGCGCCTGGATGAACTTGTCGAAACTCTGGCCGCTGATGACTTCGACCAGCCGCCCCAGCACGTCGGTGGCCAGCGAATATTCCCACGACGTGCCGGGCTGATAGATCAGCGGCAGGCCGGCCAGCACGTCCACCATGTCGGCCAGCGTTGTCATCGGATTGTGGACGCCGCGCTCGTTAAGCGCCTGGTAGATGGCGGTGCCGGGATCGAAGAAGCCGTAGCTCAGGCCGGAGCTGTGGCTGAGCAACTGACGGATGGTGATCGAGCTCTTCGCAGGTTCGATGTCATCCAGCGAGCTGGCGCCGTGCCGCAGTACTTGGCGATTTCCGAGCTGCGGAATGAATTTTTCGATTGCGTCGTCGAGCCTGAGTTTACCTTCCTCGAACAGCAAGAGCACGGCGCAGGAGGTGATCAGTTTGGTGTTGGAGAAGACGCGGAAGATGTGATCGGTGCGGAGCGGCGTCTGCGCTTCCTTGTCGGCCCAGCCGACGCAATTCGCGTCGACGAGGTCGCGCCCGACCATGACCGCCCAGGAAATGCCTGACAGGAGGTTGTTGTCGATATAGCGCTGCATGGCCGCGCGTGCTGGTTTGAAGTCGTAACCGTTTGCGGTCACTTTCAGGTCTTCCATTGTCGCTCCCTTATCGCCGCTTTCTCTGGCGTCGTCCCTGCGAACGCAGGGACCCATAACCACCGATGCTGCTTGTAGCAAAGGTGACTACCACATCGGCCCATTGAAAAGCCACGGCGTATGGGTCCCTGCGTTCGCACTAGGGTTTCTACGCATTTTCGAGGGCTCTGCCAGCGACGATGATTTGGAAGCGAGCCATTCCGTTGTGGAAGGTGATTGGTCCGGGTGGCCGATGCGAGGCGTAGCCGGTCCATCCGCCGAGCTTGGCGATGATCCATGCCGCCCACTGAAGAGTGTAGGGGTGATGCGGGTTCTTCTGAAGCTCGGTCCTGCCTTTCATGGTTCTGTTGATGGCGGCAAGTGTTTCGATTTCTTCTGGCGTGAAGGCGCATTTGACCGGCAATTGTCCACCACCATTGCGGGCCTGAACGAGCTGAATGACGATACATGCTGCTTTAGTGGCGATCGCCACGAGCTTGATCAGGGCTTCGGCGCTTTCGAGCTGACTGTCCTCGATACGCAGACCCTGGTTCTTCAGCGAGCGAAACAACTGTTCGATGATCCAGCGCTGCTTGTACCAGGAGACGATCCGCCAGGCATCGGCCGCATTGGCGATCGAATGAGTGGTCAAGAGCAGCCAATGAACGGGCTCAGCCCCCTTCGGGGGGTGCAACTCGACGACTTCCACGAAGCTGACTTCGACACGCTCCGGCAGGTCCTTCACGCCGGGGCGCGCCGGCCGCTTGAGCACGATGGTTCCGAAGCGCAGCGAGAGGTGGGCTTGGCGACCGCGACGATCCATCCGCTGCGGCAGATCGATCACCGCCTTGTTGCAGAAGCGGGCTCGCTCCACCGCTTGATAAAGTGTTCTGCCGTCGGCCAGCGCATGATCATGCATGGCCCGCGTCAGCAGGTGGACGTTGTCGCCGGGCGTCAACGCCCAGTGCGCAAAGAACTCCCCCTCACGGTCATTGATGACAGTGATCATGCGCGCTGCAGCCAAAACCTCGCAGCCCTGCTCGGCCGTCGTCACCCAGCGCGCCGATTCCTTGTTGGCCAACTCACGCTCGTCGTGAGGGGTCTTAACCGTGCCCCTGCGCGTCCACACCTTGCCGCCGGTGAGGCCGAGGCAGGCCCCGCTGTCGGCATCGACCGCCATCATGGCATGCAGCAACACGCCGCGGGCATTGCCTTTGCCGACTTTGCCCAGTCTACGCCGACGTCCCTGCCGCGTTTGAAACTTGACCTCGCTGGTGTCCTGGATCGCCAGCACATGACGCCCGCTGACCACGGTCGCCGTCTGCCTGCTCCAGCCTTCAATCAGTTGATCGGTCGTGACTTGCGGATTGTTCACGAACCGCCAGTACGCCATGTACGCGGCCCAGTCACCCTGCGCCATCTGGCGCAAGCAGACGCTGCGCGTGCAAAGCATAGCCTGAACAAACGCCGCCCCCTTTTATCGAGGCGAACGTCGCCAAACTCGCCAAGTGATAAATCCGGCTCTCGCTGCATCTCCGACGCTCCTTCGAATCAAAGCGTCAGAAACAGAATCATACAAACCGCAAAGCGGGATAACATCATGACGCACCGAGTCAATCTGTCGCGCCAGACGTGTAGAAACCCTAGTGCGTTCGCAGGGACGACGGTGGAGAGAGCCTCAAGAGGCCTACTTTGACTGCTGTTTCTTCGCCGTGCGTTTGTGCGTGGCTGCAGCCCCACCCACCTTCACCCCCGCATTCCTGAGCAGCACCGTTGCGGCTTCCTTTGCCGCGCGCGCCATCGCGGGATCGTTGCGGACGAGATCCTGCGCGATCGAGCCGTCGACGAGCAGAGCGAGCTGCGTCGCCAGCGCATCCGCTTGGCGGATGCCGAGTTGCACCAGCAGGTCGCGAAACCAGAGGCGGCGGCTTTCCTTGAACTCGACCGCAACCTTTCGGACCGACCGATCCTCGCCGAGTTCGGCCACCGCGTTGACGAAGGGACAGCCGCGAAAATCTTTTGCCGAAAAGCGCCGCTCCAGCGAATCGAAAGTGCCGAGAATTTGCTCGATCGGCGACTTGTCGGAAGGCCGCGGCGCCACGAAGCGCCGGGCCAGATAGGCCGAAATCAGCGCATCCTTCGACGGGAAATGATTGTAGAGCGTGCGCTTGCTGATGCCGATTTCGGCCGCGATGGTGTCGACGCCGACCGCGCGAATTCCCTGCAGATAGAACAGCCTATCCGCGGTTTCCAGAATCCGTTCCTTCATCACCGGTTTGGCGGGCAGGGTAGCCATGCGAATGCGTGGGTCACCGTTTGCTTGACAGCAGCGCCCCTTATAGCCCAGGTACACAGGTCTGTGTACCTATTTCAGATGCCAATTGCAGGACGCGGCGTTCGAATCGCGCCCCTTAGGGAGAATAAAAACAATGGCCCTGCTGCAAATCCTGCGTCCGACGCTGCCCATCCTGATCGGCGCATCCATCATGCTGACGCTGAGCATGGGGTTGCGGCAGTCGCTCGGCATTTTCATGCAGCCGCTGACGCAGGATATCAAAATATCGATTTCCGACTTCACGCTGGCAATCGCGGTGCAAAACCTCGCTTGGGGATTTTTGCAGCCGCTCGCCGGGGCGTTGACCGTGCGCTACGGCTTTCGCGCCATCATGGTGGTCGGCGCGCTGCTCTATGTCGCCGGCCTAGCCTTGATGGCGGGAGCGAACGGCGTTCTCGCCGTCATGATCGGCGGCGGTGTGTTGATCGGCACGTCGCTGGCATGCACCGCGGCGGCGATTGCGATGTCGGTTGCGGCGCGCGCCGTTCCTGCGTCGGTGCGTTCCACCGTGCTCGGCCTGGTGTCGGGCGCCGGCTCCCTCGGCGCGCTATTGTCGGCGCCGATCGGGCAGATGCTCAATGAAGATTACGGCTGGCGGATCGGGCTGGTCGGCTTCGTGGTGCTGTCGCTCCTGATGATTCCCGCGGCCTGGTACGCGGGCAGGGTGGACAAGATCCCGTTGCCCAAGCCGACAGAAGACGAGATCGGCGACACTTCGGCCACCGCCGCAACGAAGATGGCGTTCGCCAACGCGTCTTTCGTGGTGATGACCGGCGCCTATTTCGTCTGCGGCATGCAGCTCGTCTTTCTCACCACGCACCTGCCGTCGTATCTGGCGATCTGTGGCATGGACCCGATGCTGAGTGCGCAGACGCTTGGCATGATCGGCGGCTTCAACGTGCTCGGCAGCATTTTCTTCGGCTGGGCCGGCCAGCGCTGGAACAAGCTGGCGCTGCTCGGCGGCATCTACATCTTCCGCTCGATCGCGCTCGCCTGGTATTTCACGCTGCCGCCGACGCCGGCAACTACGCTGCTGTTCGGCGCCATCATGGGCTTCCTGTGGATGGGCGTCGGCCCGCTGGTCGCGGGCGCGGTGGCGGAAATGTTCGGCCTGAAATGGCAGGCGATGATCCAGGGGCTCGCCTTCATGAGCCACCAGGTCGGCAGCTTCCTCGGCGCGTTCGGCGGCGGGGTGCTGTATGACGCGCTCGGCTCCTACACCATGGCGTGGCGGATCGGCGTCGCGCTTGGCCTGGCCGGCGGCATTGTCCAGGTCGCGTTCGCACTGATCCGGCCGAGCGGACCGCCGCAGATGCAGACGGCGTAGTCGGGGAGCGTTCCCAGGATGCTGCACAGCGCCGCACTTGCAGCGTGGTGCGCTGCTGATCCGGGGTCCATCCGCGGCTACCGTAGGTTCCGGCTCTGCGGTGTACCGCTGAAGAAGCGCTGCACCGCGTCCGGGGCACGGATAGTCAGGAATCAAAAACGGGGCCGCAAGGCCCCGTTCAAAACCGTCAGCGATTGGCTCGCTTACTTGATCTTCGCTTCGCGGAATTCGACGTGCTTGCGCGCGACCGGGTCGTACTTCTTCTTGACCAGCTTGTCGGTCATGGTGCGCGAATTCTTCTTGGCGACGTAATAGAAGCCGGTATCCGCCGAGGAAACGAGCTTGACCTTGATGGTGACCGCTTTGGCCATGTTCAGAACCTCAAAAATGGGGGTGTCAGGCGCCGGCCAAACCGGCCTGCATTTGCCGCGCAACCTAGCTTCTGATCGCCCAAAGTCAAGGTTTTCGGGGCAAAAACCGGCCTGATTCGAGGTCGAATCCATGTTTCGCGCGTATTCTGATCGCAAAACCGGTGCCCACTTTTGCGGAATGCGCGCGTTAACCCTCAAAGAACCGGTTTTTCGGCCTCGGCAGCCCCAAATTCTCCCGCAGCGTCTTGCCCTCATACTCTTTCCGGAAAATCCCGCGCCGCTGCAGTTCCGACACCACCTTGTCGACGAAATCGTCCAGTCCGGCCGGGAGAAACGGGAACATGATGTTAAAGCCGTCGCTGCCGCGGCTCATCAGCCATTCCTCCATCTGGTCGGCGATGGTTTGCGGCGTGCCGACAAAGGACAGTCCGCCATAGCCGCCGACGCGCTGGGCGAGCTGGCGCACCGTCAGCTTGTCGCGCGCAGCGGCATCGACGAGGCGCTGGCGGCCGCTCTTGCTGGCGTTGGTTTCGGGAATCGGCGGCAACTGGCCGTCGGGATCGAAGCCGGAGGCATCGGTGCCGAGCTGCACCGAGAGTGAGGCGATGGCGCTGTCGTAATGCACCATGCTGTCGAGCTTGGCCCTTTTCTCCTTGGCTTCCTCGACACTGTCGCCGACCAGGACGAAGGCGCCGGGCAGGATCTTCAGGTGCTCGGGGTTGCGGCCGATCTTCTCCATGCGGCCCTTGATGTCGGCATAAAGCTTCTGTCCGTCGGCAAGGCTGCCGCCGCCGGTGAATACGGCTTCCGCGGTTTCCGCCGCGAGCTGCTTGCCGTCCTCGGACGCGCCGGCCTGCACGATTAGCGGCCAGCCCTGCACGGGGCGGGCGATGTTGAGCGGGCCGCGCACGGACAGATGCTTGCCCTTGTGATTTAGCACGTGCATTTTGGCGGGATCGAAATAGAGGCCTTGTTCGACGTCGCGTGTGAAGGCGTCATCGGCAAAGGAATCCCACAGACCCGTCACCACGTCGTAGAACTCGCGCGCCCGCTTGTAGCGCTCGGCGTGCTCCATGTGATCGTCGAGCCCGAAATTGAGCGCAGCATCCGGATTGGAGGTGGTGACGATATTCCAGCCCGCGCGTCCGCCTGAGATGTGATCGAGCGAGGCGAAGCGCCGGGCCACGTGATAGGGCTCGTCGAAGGTCGTCGATCCCGTCGCGATCAGGCCGATATGTTCCGTCACGGCTGATAGCGCCGACAACAGCGTGAACGGCTCGAACGAAGTGACCGTGTGACTGCGTTTGAGCGCATTGATCGGCATGTTCAGCACGGCCAGATGGTCGGCCATGAAGAACGCGTCGAACTTGCCGGCTTCGAGCTTCTGGATCAGTTGTTTGATGCGCGAGAAATTGAAATTGGCATCGGGCCAGGCGCCGGGATAGCGCCATGCGCCGGTGTGGATGGAGACCGGCCGCATGAACGCGCCGAGCTTGAGTTGCCGCTGTGCCATTGCCCCGTTTCCGTAGCTGTTATTGTTGGAAAAGAGATAGGGAGGCGATTAGGGCGGCGCCAATGGGCCACGCTGAGAAGAATTTTGCAATTTGAGGGACTGGAAGAGGATATTCGGCGTGCCGCCAATACCGTCATTGCGAGCGAAGCGAAGCAATCCATAGCACCGCAAGCGTCGAGATGGATTGCTTCGTCGCTAACGCTCCTCGCAACGACGGGGAGAGAGCGGGGGACTCTACGCCCCCAATACGTCCTTCTGCATCTTGCCGCCGTAGAAATGAAAGAACGGCACCGGCGCGTCGTGGCGCAGCGGGCCGGTCGCAAGGCGGCGGTCGAGTTCGGCGAGCACGTTCTTGGTCATGGCGTGCGCGTCGGCGAGCGGCTGCGAGCCGATCTCGACCCATACCAGTTCAACCAGTTCGGCATCGGCGTGGATCACGCCTTCGACCCGGTGGGCGATGGCTGACGCGTCGGCCGTGAAGAAGCGCGTATCAAAACGGCGGACGCGGCCAGGCGGAGTGATCGCGCGCGCGATCAGGAACAGGCCGGACGGATCGGGCAGCAGGCCTGCTTCCGCAAACGGCTTCCAGGCGCCGTCGAGTTTCACGGGTTTGTCGACCTTGCATCCGAGGCAGAGGCCGGTTTCCTCGCAGGCCTCGCGGATCGCGGCAACCGCCAGCGCGCGCGCCCGCGATGGTGCGATCTTCGGACTGCCTTTGAGCAGATTGGCTTCGAGCTCTGAGGAAATCGGCGCGGCCACCGGAATGCGGTTATCCGACTTGTCGACGCGGCCGCCGGGAAAAACATATTTGCCCGGCATGAACACCACCTTGTCGTGGCGCTTGCCGACCAAAACTTTCGGTTTGTCGCCGGAGCGGTCGATCAGGATCAGCGTCGCTGCATCCTTGGGCCGGAAATAGGGATGATGATCGGCTTCCTTTTCTTCCTTTACGGCGGTCGCGGCGTCGTTCATTCCATCCCCGTCTTTGGTGCTTCTTGTCACTACGGTCTAGCTAGACCGGCGGGATGTCGCTAGGGGCATTTTCATCAAAGCCGTGCATGCGCAGCGCCCATTGAATGCCGACCACCGCGCCCTTGATCGGCTGCAGCAGCACGAGCGAGGAGACGAGCGTCGCCGGCAGATACATCGCCAGTTGCAGCCACACCGCGGGCGAGTAGTTGGTTTCGATCCACAGCGCCGCCGGCACCACGATGTGGCCGACGATGACGATCACGAGGTAGGCCGGCAGATCGTCGGCGCGGTGCGGGGTAAAATCGAGCCCGCACTTCGAGCAATTATCGGCAGTCTTCAGGAAAGCGCGAAACATCTTGCCTTCGCCGCAACGCGGACAGCGGCAACGGAAGCCACGCTTCATAGCGGTCCAGAGGTCGCGCTTCTCGGCCTGCGCGGTGTCCCGGGTCCATGTCGTCGCGGCGTTCACCGTTTCCATGACTTGCCTTTCTTCGATTTGCCGGGCCTGGCTTTGCCCGACTTGCCCTTGTGAGGCTTGCGAACCTTGTCGCGCGGGCTGCGGCCCGGATGCGATTTCGACGGCTTTGCCGACGCTTTCGAGCCGTCGCGTTTTCTGCCGCGCGGAATAACCTTGCCTTCCACTTGGCCTTCCGACAACAGCTCGAACCGCAACGCGCCGGCTACCGGTGCGGCTTCTACCAGACGCACGTCGACAACGTCACCCAACCGGTGCATGGCACCGCTGCGTGAGCCGACGAGCGCGTGACGCGTCTCGTCATAATTGTAGTACTCGGTGCCGAGCGTGCGGATCGGGATCAGCCCGTCGGCGCCGGTATCCGATAACTTCACGAACAGCCCGGCGCGGGTCACGCCGGAGATACGGCCCTGAAACGTTGCGCCTATACGGTCGGCGAGGAAATGCGCGATCAGCCGGTCGGCGGTTTCGCGCTCCGCCTTCATCGCGCGGCGCTCGGTCAGCGAGATCTGCGCCGCGATCTCGCCCAGTGTCTCCAGCGTCTCGATCTCCGGCAACGCGCCTTCACCGAGACCAAGCGCGCGGATCAGCGCGCGATGCACGATCAGATCAGCGTATCGCCTGATCGGCGAGGTGAAATGGGCGTAGCGGCGCAGGTTGAGGCCGAAATGGCCGTAATTCTCCGCCGAGTATTCCGCCTGCGCCTGCGAGCGCAGCACCACCTCGTTGACCAGCGGCTCGTAATCCTCGCCGCGGACCTGGCCCAGCACCCGGTTGAACAGCGAAGGTCGTAGCGCGCCGGTCTTCGCAAACGACAGGTCGAGCGTTTTCAGGAATTCCTGGAGATTATGAACCTTCTCCAAGGTCGGTTCGTCATGCACCCGATAGATAAGCGGCAACGCCTTCTTTTCAAGCATTTCGGCCGCGGCGACGTTGGCGAGGATCATGAATTCCTCGATCAAACGGTGCGCATCGAGACGCTCCGGCACGATGACGCGATCGACCGTTCCGTCGGGCTTGAGCAGGATTTTTCGCTCGGGCAGATCGAGATCGAGCGGATCGCGTTCGTCGCGCGCGAGCTTCACCAGCGCGTAGGCGGCGTAGAGCGGCGTCAGGATCGGCTCCAGCAGCGGGCCGGTGATATCGTCGGGCCGCCCGTCGATCGCCGCCTGCGCCTGCGCGTAGTGCAGCTTCGCGGCCGACCGCATCAGCACGCGATGAAAGCTGTGCGAGCGTTTGCGGCCGTCGGGGCCGATGACGAGCCGCACCGCGAGCGCGCCGCGCGCTTCGCCCGGCACCAGCGAGCAGAGATCGTTGGAGATGCGCTCCGGCAGCATCGGCACCACGCGGTCCGGAAAATACACCGAGTTGCCGCGCGTCACCGCTTCGCGGTCTAGCGCCGAGCCCGGGCCGCACGTAGAAGGCGACGTCGGCAATCGCGACATGGACCACATAGCCGCCCCTGTTGTTCGGATCGGAATCGGGCGCGGCGTGCACCGCGTCGTCATGGTCCTTCGCATCAGGCGGATCGATGGTCACCAGCGGCAAATCGCGCCAGTCCTCGCGGCCTTTCAAGTCAGCAGGCTGCGCGGCCTCGGCTTCGCGCAAGGCGGATGGCGAAAACGCTTGCGGGATTTCGTGGGCGTGGATCGCGATCAGGCTGATCGCCTTTTCGCTCGACAACGAGCCGAGCCGCTCCTTCACTTTGCCGGAGGCGAGGCCATAGCCGCGCGAGCGCACCAGATCGACGCTAATGAGGTCGCCATCCTCGGCGCCCGCGGTGTCCGATGGCGCGATGTTCAATTCGCGCCCGGCCTGCTTCTTGTCGACGGGAACGAGCAGGCCGCCGCCGCCAGGCAGTTTGCGGAAGATGCCGAGCACACGCGCGCGGGCCTGATCGATGATCTTGATGACGCGCCCGCGATAGGGGGCGCCTTCGCTATCATCAGCCTTCTCGATCCGCAGCAGGGCCCGGTCGCCGACGCCGGCTGCCGTGCCGGGTTGCAGACGGCGCGGGACGTGGATGCGGATCTTCGGCGCGGGGCCGCTCTGTTCTGTGTCCCATTCGGTGGGAGTGGCGAGCAGTTCGCCGTCGGTGTCGCGTCCGGTGATGTCGGCGATCACGGTCGGGGGCAGGAGGGCCGTCTCGTGAATCTTCCGGCCCCGTTTGGCGATGGCACCTTCGTCGGCGAGCTCGCGCAGGATACGTTTCAGTTCGGCGCGGTCGGCATTCTTCAGGCCGAACTCGCGGGCGATCTCGCGGGTGCCGATCTTGCCCGGATGGGCACGAATAAAGGCGACGATGGCGTCCCGGGCCGGAAAGCCATGGTCGTGTTTTCTCTTCACTTATCCTCGCGCCTTGCCCGCGCGCTTTTTCGCGGGCGTCTTGGGTGCAGTGGGCTTTGCCGCCGATGTCTTGGCGGCGGAGGCGACCGGCGCGCGCGCCTTGCTCACGGCCTCCGATTTCGGCTTCGCGGCCGGCTTCTTCGCCGGCGCCTTCTTGGCGGGCTTCGGCGCATCGGGATCGGCAGTCTTGCTGGCAGTCTTGGCGGCGGCCTTCTTCGGCGCGGACTTCTTGGCGCCGCGCTTTGGCTTGCCGCCGCCCTTGGCGGCGCGTTCGTCGATCAGCGCGATGGCTTCGGCCAGCGTGATCGTATCCGGCGTCTTGTCGCTCGGGATCGTGGCGTTGACACCGCCTGCGGTGACATAGGCGCCGTAGCGACCGTTCTTGACGGCGACACCGCCAAGGCTCGGATGCTCGCCGAGCGGCTTGCCGGGATCGGCGCCGAAGCGGCGGCCGCTCGGGCCTTTTGCGATCTTTTCCGCGATCAGCGTCACCGCGCGGTTGAGGCCGATGTCGAACACCTCGTCGCCGGCCTCCAGGCTCGCATAGGTCTTCTCGTGACGCACAAACGGGCCGAAGCGGCCGATGCCGGCAGTGATCGGCTCGCCGGTTTCCGGATGCTTGCCGATCTCGCGCGGCAGCGACAGCAGTTTGAGCGCCAGTTCCAGCTCCATGTCGCCTGGCGACATGTTCTTGGGAATGCCGGCGCGCTTGGGCTTTTCGCCCTCTTCGTAATCCTTCTGCTCGCCGAGCTGGATGTAGGGGCCGAAGCGGCCGGCCTTCACCGTCACGTCGAGGTCGGTTTCGGGGTCCTTGCCGAGGACGCGATCGGCGCTCGCCTCGGAGTCGGCGGCCAGCGGACGGGTGTAGCGGCATTCCGGATAGTTCGAGCAGCCGACGAAGGCGCCGAACTTGCCGGCCTTCAGATTGAGCCGGCCGGTACCGCAGGTCGGGCACTGCCTGATGTCGCCGCCATCGGCGCGGGCGGGGTAGATGTGCGGCCCCAGCATGTCGTCGAGCGCATCCAGCACCTCGGCGACGCGCAGATCCTTGATGTCGTTGACCGCGCCGATGAAGCCAATCCAGAAATCCTGCAGCACCTGCTGCCAGGAAATCTCGTTGTTCGAGATGCGGTCGAGTTGTTCCTCCAGCGCGGCTGTGAAGTCATACTCCACATAGCGCGAGAAGAAGTTTTCGAGGAAGGCGACCACGACGCGGCCCTTGTCCTCGCCATGCAGCCGCTTCTTCTCCAGCTTGACGTAACCGCGGTCTTTCAGGACCTGCAGGATCGAGGCGTAGGTCGAGGGACGGCCGATGCCGAGCTCTTCCATCCGCTTCACCAGCGAGGCTTCGGAGAAGCGCGGCGGCGGCTCGGTGAAATGCTGGGTGACGGCAAGCGCCTGCCGCTTCAGGGCTTCGCCTTCGCTCATGGCGGGGAGGCGGCGTGAATCTTCGTCTTCCTCGTCGTCGCGGCCTTCCTGGTAGAGCGCGAGGAAACCGTCGAACTTGATGACCTGGCCCGAAGCGCGCAGCTCCAACGCGCGCGAGCCGGCCTTCGCCGCGATATCCACGGTGGTGCGTTCGAGTTCAGCCGATTCCATCTGGCTCGCAATGGTGCGGATCCAGATCAGCTCATAAAGCTTGGCCTGATCGGGATCGAGGCGGCGGCGCATCTCGGCGGGCCGGCGCGACAGATCGGTCGGGCGGATCGCTTCGTGCGCTTCCTGCGCGTTCTTGGCCTTGGTCTGGTACTGGCGCGGCGCGTCGGGGACATAGGCGTTGCCGTAATCCTCGCCGATCACCTTGCGCGCTTGGGTGATCGCGGAGCCGTCGATCTGCACGCCGTCGGTTCGCATATAGGTGATGAGGCCGGTGGTCTCGCCGCCGATGTCGATACCTTCGTAGAGGCGCTGCGCGATCCGCATGGTGTGCGCCGGTGCAAAGCCGAGCTTGCGGCTGGCTTCCTGCTGCAGCGTCGAGGTGGTGAAGGGGGCCTGCGGATTGCGGCGCGCGGGTTTTGCTTCGACGGTCGAAACCGTGAAGTTCGCCGCTTCAATGGCCTTCTTGAGATCTTCGGCTTCGGCGCCGGAGCCGATGTCGAGCCGCTGGATCTTCTTGCCGTCGGCGCCGACGAGACGCGCCTCAAAGCTGTCGCCGCGCGGCGTGGTCAGGGTCGCGACCAGCGACCAGTATTCGCGCGGGACGAATTTTTCGATTTCGAGTTCGCGGTCGCAGACCAGCCGCAGCGCGACCGACTGCACGCGGCCGGCCGAGCGCGCGCCCGGCAGTTTGCGCCAGAGCACGGGGGAGAGCGTGAAGCCGACCAGGTAGTCCAGCGCGCGACGCGCCATATAGGCGTCGACCAGCGCACCGTCGATCTGGCGCGGCGCCTTCATGGCATCGGTCACCGCTTGCTTGGTGATGGCGTTGAACACCACGCGCTCGATCTTCTGATCCTTCAGCGCGCGTTTTTCCTTCATCACCTCCAGCACGTGCCAGGAGATCGCTTCGCCCTCGCGATCAGGGTCGGTTGCGAGAATCAGCCGGCTGGCGCCCTTCAGGGCCTTGGCAATGTCGTTGAGCCGGCCGGCCGCCTTGGGATCGACCTCCCAAATCATCTGAAAATTGGCGTCCGGATCGACGGAACCGTTCTTGGCGGGGAGGTCGCGGACATGGCCGAACGAGGCCAGAACCTCGTAGGAGGCGCCCAAATACTTATTGATCGTCTTGGCTTTCGCCGGCGACTCCACGATGACGATATTCATGTCATTCCAATGGCTTACGGGAAAAGATAAAGGCGGGTTCCGCGAGACTCGCGGCCCACCGATTGGACCCGAACATGGGTGGTGAGGCGGCCCCTGTCAAATCGGCAAATGCCGCCAGGGAACCTTTCGCTGTCCACTTATATCTGAGGGGTTGCGAAATGCGCCCTAGAGTTGCGCCTCCAAAGGGGTTATTTTTGGGCAATATTTTGTGCCGTTAGGATGCAAATTTTTTGAGCAAGGCTGCGGGCGGCCGGAAGCGGAAGGCTTCAGGCAAGAAACCGGAATCGCCAACCGAAGAACGAGGTGAGGAAGGCGGCCCCGACGAGGCCGTGGCCTTCATTGCGGAGACCGTTGCCGAACTGGTCAAGCTCGCGGAGCGCCATCGGCTCGAGGTGCTCAGCCATTTGCTGGGCATGGCGCAGCTCGAGGCGGAAGAGCGGCTGCGCACCCGCAGCAAACGCAAGCTGTCGTGAAAAGATGAAGGCCGGAATTGACAGTGCGTGACCGTCGCGCTGGCCGGCTCTGGCGCCCTGCGGCGGATTGGCGCTGAGCCAGAACGCGCATTGAACCCGGGGTGTAACTGCAGGACATTTTGAGGCAGGCGTTCTTGCCAATCAAAGAACCGGAGAGCCGTCATGCCGAAAACCGCTGGCATCTCCTCGTCGGCGTCGCAAAGTTCGGATACCGCTCAACTTGTTTCAGTTGCCCTGTTTTCCGGGGTCGGTCTGCTGATCTCGCTGGTCGTCGTTATCCTCCGCATCAACGGCGTCTTCTGATTGAGCGGCTGCCGTCGCGCCTGGCGGCGGCAACCGCTCTCGTCTCAAGCTAGGCTGCCAACTCCTAGGCTGCCAAGTCTCTCGCTGCCCTCAGCGCGCCGGCCACGGCTTTTTCGCGATGCTCCGGGCCGACCTGAATGCCATCGGCGGAAATGAATTCGGGATTCCTGATGCCGATGAAGCCGAATACCCAGCGCAAATAGGTTTCGAGATGTTCACCGAGCGCGGCCGGCGTGTCCGGGCCGTAATAGCCACCGCGCGAGATCGCGACGATGACGCGCTTGTTGCCGGCCAGCCCCTGGACACCTTGGGCATCGTATTTGAAGGTCTTCCCCGCGACCAGGATACGGTCGATCCAGGCTTTGAGCTGGCTCGGGATCGTGAAATTGTACATGGGCGCGCCGATCACGACGATGTCGGCGGCGAGAAATTCGTCCAGCATGGCCTGGCCGGCGGCGACGTCCGCCTGCAGCGAAGCCTCGACGGCCGTTCCCTGACCGGCAGCGAGGTGTGAGCCGGTGAGATGCGCCAGCGGGGTCAGCGTGAGATCACGGTAGCTGACTTCGAGGCCGGGGGTGGATTGACGCAGGCGGTCGACGATGGCGGCGGAAACCTGGCGGCTGACGGAGTGGGGGCCGAGAACGCTGGAATCGAGATGCAGGAGTTTCATGGTAGGGGTCACCCTTGTGGTATCGGTTTGTAACTGGCGCTATATGAGTGACCGTGACATAACCCCGCAAGAACGCACATTTCTTTCACCCGAGCACATCCATGAGACCCGAGCACATCAATGTTCCTGCCTTACCGCCCAGGAGTCACGACGGGGAAAATTGCCGCGCCGTAGCGTCGGTATTGGCGCGGGTTGGCGACAAATGGAGCGTGTTCGTGATCATGATGCTGATCGATGGGCCGCAGCGCTTCAATGAGCTCAAGCGCAAGATCGGCGGTATCTCACAGCGGATGCTGACGCTCACGCTGCGTGGACTGGAGCGCGATGGCCTCGTCACGCGCACCATCTTTCCGACTATCCCGCCGCGCGTCGATTACGAGCTGACCGATCTCGGCCGAGGACTCGCAGAGCCGGTGCAGGCGCTCGGCAAGTGGGCGTTCGAGCACTTGCCGGAGATCCAGGGCGCGCGGACCAGCTTCGATGCGCGCAATCCGAAGGACTAGAGTCTGACGAAATTAGGTTCAGTCGATCGCATGGCTACGCCGGCCGTTGCCGGCTACTTTGCATGGGGTTGTTTTCGATATTTTGTTTGGGCGGTTCACGAAGCATCAGGCCGGACCTGATCTCATCATTCTCTAGATCAGCGACACCAACCCGCCGCCGTGACGCTCCAGCCGTCCGGCGAGTTCGAGTTCGAGCAGCACCGTGCGGACGATGGTGGGCGAGAGGCCCGACATCCGGATCAGATCGTCAAGGCTGATCGGGCTCGGTCCCAGCAGTGCGACGATGCGCTCGCGTTCGCCTGGATCGGTGTTGAAGTCGAGCGGCTCGTCGTCCTCGCGCGCCTCGAGCATGATCGGCCGTTCGAGGATCGGCTGAATGGCGTTGATGACGTCGTTCGCTTCGGTGACCAGCGCCGCGCCCTGCTTGATCAGATCGTTGGTGCCGGCGGCGCGCGGATCGAGCGGCGAGCCGGGCACTGCGAACACTTCGCGGCCCTGTTCAGCGGCCATCCGCGCCGTGATCAGCGATCCCGACCTATGCGCGGCCTCGATCACGACGACGCCGAGCGAGGCGCCGGAGATCAGGCGGTTACGGCGTGGAAAGTCGCGGGCGCGTGGCACGTGGCCGAGCGGCATTTCGGAAATCGCTCCGCCTTGTTTGAGCAAGATCGCCAGCAAATCTTGATGCTCCGGCGGATAGATCCGGTCGTGGCCGCCGGCCAGCGCCGCGACCGTGCCGCTTTCGATCGTTGCGCGATGCGCGGCCTGATCGATGCCGCGCGCCAGCCCGGAGATGACAACGAAGCCAGCGTCGCCGAGGTCGCGCGCCAACTGGCCGGCGAATTTCAATCCGGCGCCGGAAGCGTTGCGCGAGCCGACGATCGCGATCATCGGCCGCATCAGCGCGTCGGGCGCACCGCGCACGCCGAGTAGCGGCGGCGGATCGTCGAGGGTCGCCAGCCGCGGCGGGTAGGCGGCTTCGCCCGGCGCCACCAGCGAGACGCCGATCTTGTTGGCCGCAGCGATCTCGGTCCGCGCCTCCTCCTCGCTGCAGATGCGCCCTGAACGCGCAGCGCCGCCACGCCGCGCCAGATCGGGCAGTCGCTCCAGCGCCGCGCGCGCATTGCCAAAATGACTGATGAGCGAGTTGAAGGTGCGCGGGCCGACATTGTCGCTGCGGATCAGGCGCAGCCGGTCGATCCGCTCGGCGTCGGTGAGGTGAAGGGTGGGAATGGTATGTGGCGTCCGGTCATGCATGCGGACGCAGCTTTGCCCAACCTGAGATTGCGATCAACCTGTTTGACGCAAAAACGTCCTGAGCTTGTTAGCGGCAGCAGGCACCTTTGCCGCTTTCCTAAACGGCAGGACACGGCACGGAGCCGTACGAGCAGAACACGCAGCAGTCGCCCGCCAGCGGTTTCAGCCTCTCGCCGCAGCCTTTACAGACATAGAAAAACTGGCAGGCGTCCGTTGGCATTTGCTCATCGGCTTGATGGTTGCAGCGCGGACAGGTCAGGATGGATTCAAGCTGCATCAGGAGTCACGGATAATTTTGACAGCGGCGGATCAATCATATTCCATCCAGCCGCCACGATCAAAAGCCGCAGGAACCATGCCCATGATCTCGCTCGCCGGCCTCCAGCGCCGCATAGATGCAGGCGAGCTTTCACCCGATGCCGCCGTCGCGCAGTCGATGGAAGCGATCACCACACAGGACAGGACGATTGGCGCTTTCGTCTGCCGTGCCGAAAATCTGCGCGCGGCAAGCACCGGGCCGCTGCGCGGCATCGCGGTGGGCATCAAGGACATCATGGATACCGCGGAGTTTCCGACCGAGATGGGCTCGCCGATCTACCGGGGATATCGATCGCGCGGCGACGCTGCCGTCGTGATGATGCTGAAGCAGGCGGGCGCCAGCATCATCGGCAAGACCACAACGACGGCATTCGCCTCGCTGGATCCGACGCCGACGCTCAATCCGCACAACAAGGGTCATACACCCGGCGGATCGTCATCGGGTTCGGCCGCAGCGGTGGCGGCCGGCATGATCCCGCTGGCGCTGGGGACGCAGACCGGCGGTTCGGTGATCCGGCCGGCCTCGTTCTGTGGCGTCGCCGCGATCAAGCCGTCCTACCACGTGTTGCCGACGGTCGGGGTGAAATGCTATTCGTGGACGCTTGATACGGTGGGGCTGTTCGCGGCCGGCGTCGATGACGTCGCGCGCGGGTTATCGGCAATGACCGGCCGGCCCGAATTGCTTCTGCCGCCCACGATTTCAACACCACGCATCGGCGTCGTGATCCAGGATTTCGCCGGCGCGCCGGAAGCGTCAGGCGAGGCGGCGTTGCGGATTGCGACGCGGGCGGTGGAGAAAGCCGGCGCGTCCGTGCGTGCGCTGAACCTGCCCCAGATTTTTGCCGGCGCATGGGCTGCGCAGCCGGTCGTGCAGGAATTCGAGGCGCATCGGGCGCTCGCCTGGGAGTATCGTGAACATTACGCGGAGATGGCGCCGCTCTTGCGGGCCAAGCTGGACGGGAGCAGGGACACAACGCCCGCCGCCTATGACGCGGCGATTAGAACAGCGAGCCGCGCCAGACAGGCGCTGGAAAAAGTGTTCGATGAGGTCGATGTGCTGCTGACCTTCTCCGCACCAGGTGCTGCCCCGCGGGGTTTGGCTTCGACCGGCGACGCCCGTTACAATCGGCTATGGACGCTGATGGGCGTACCCTGCGTCAACGTTCCGGCTTTTGTGGCGGGCGTCAATTTGCCGGTGGGCGTGCAGGTGATTGCGAGATACGGCGCGGATGCGCAAGCACTGGCGGCGGCGCGGTTTGTGGAAGACGCGCTTGCCCGGAAATAGGGTGACCGGCTCGATGTGCTGGCGACACTGATCGACACCTACGAAGCGAAGCACTATCCCATGGATCCGCCGGATCCGATCGAAGCGATGGCGCGCTCCGCTACCTCGCCCCGATCCGTCCTTCGGTCCCGGCCTGCAGCCGCTTGATGTTTTCGCTGTGTTTCCAGAACAGCAGCAGCGTCAGCACGACGAACAGCGACGCCAGCGCGGGGTGGCCGAACCACCACAGGAACAGCGGGGTGACAAACGCGGCGACCAGCGCCGACAGCGACGAATAGCGCGTGGTCAAGGCGGTGGCTAACCAGATCAGGCAGAACATCACGGCCCCCGGCCAGAACAGGCCGATCAGCACGCCGATATAGGTGGCGACGCCTTTGCCGCCGTTGAATTTGAGCCAGACCGGGAAGAGGTGACCGAGGAATGCGCCGAGCGCAGCCAGCATCGCCGCATCTGCGCCGCCGAAATAGCCTGCGATCATTACCGCAGCCGTGCCCTTGAGCATATCGCCGATCAGCGTCGCAGCGGCGAGGCCCTTGCGCCCCGTGCGCAATACGTTGGTGGCGCCGATGTTGCCGGAGCCGATCGAGCGCAGGTCCTGCGTGCCCGCGGCTGTGGTCAGCACCACCCCGAAGGGAATCGAGCCCAGCAGATAGCCGAGAACGAATGCCAACGGCAGCCATACTTCAGGTGACATCGCCGTTACTCCGCGCGGGCTGGTTCGGACGAATCAGACGTGTTCATAAACTGTCCGCCCACCCACGATAGTACGCACGACGCGTCCCGAGAAGCGGGCTTCGTCGAACGGCGTGTTCTTGCACTGCGATTTGAGGTCGGCGGGATCGAGCACCCAGGGCGTATCGGGGTCGATGACGATCACGTCGGCCGGGGAACCCGCCCGCAGCGTGCCGCCGGGCAGGCCGAGAAGCTCCGCAGGGCGGGTCGACATCGCCCGGATCAGCGTCTTGAAATCCATTTCGCCGTTGTGGATCAACCGCAGCGCCGCCGGCAGCATGGTCTGCAGCCCGACCGCGCCGGAAGCCGCTTCCGCGAACGGCAGCCGCTTCACCTCGACGTCCTGCGGATTGTGATCGGACATCACGACATCGACCAGGCCGGAGGCGACCGCTGCGACAAGGGCGAGGCGGTCCTCCTCGGTGCGCAGCGGCGGCGAAAGCTTCAGGAAGGTGCGGTAGGGGCCGATGTCGTTTTCGTTCAGGGTGACGTGGTTGATCGATACGGAAGCGCTGACGTCGAGGCCGGCGTCGCGCGCACGCTTGAGGATTTCCAGCGACTCGATCGACGACAGCGAGGCCGCGTGATAGCGCCCGCCGGTCAGCGCCACCAGACGCATGTCGCGTTCGAGCATCACCGCCTCGGCGGCGTTGGGAATGCCGGCGAGCCCAAGCCGGGCGGCGAACTCGCCCTCGTTCATCACGCCTTCGCCGACGAGATCAGGGTCCTCGGTGTGGTGCACGATCAGCGCGTCGAAATCGCGCGCATAGGTCAGCGCCCGGCGCATCACCTGCGCATTGGTGACGCTCTTGTCGCCATCGGTAAAGGCGACCGCGCCGGCGGCCTTCAAGAGGCCGATCTCGGTCATTTCCTGGCCGCCTAGCCCCTTGGTCAGCGCCGCCATCGGGTGGATGTTGACAATCGCGGTGTCGCGGGCGCGGCGCAGCACGAAGTCGACGGTGGCCGAATTGTCGATGACAGGCGAAGTGTCCGGCTGGCAGATGATGGTGGTGATGCCGCCGGCGGCCGCCGCCTGGCTCGCGGAGGCAAAGGTTTCGCGATGGCTGGCGCCGGGCTCGCCGACAAAGGCGCGCATGTCGATCAGCCCGGGGGCGACGATCTTGCCGGCGCAATTAATGATGTCGGTACCTTCAGGCACGCCGGCGGCGCCGATGCCGCGCCTGGAGTCACGGATCGTTCCGTCGGCAATCAGGACGTCGCCGGGGCCGTCAAGGTCCCTGGAGGGATCGACGACGCGGGCGTTCGCAAGCAGGATCGGGCGGCGGTCAGTCAGCATGATTTACGCGTTCGGCAGGTTGCGGGCGAGCGCTTCAAGCACCGCCATCCGCACTGCCACTCCCATTTCCACCTGTTCACGGATCAGCGATTGCGCGCCGTCGGCCACGATCGAGTCGATCTCGACGCCGCGGTTCATCGGGCCCGGATGCATCACCAGCGCGTCCGGCTTGGCGTAAGCGAGCTTCTTCTGGTCGAGGCCGAAATAGTGGAAGTATTCGCCCGACGACGGCACGAAGGAGCCGTTCATGCGCTCGCGCTGCAGCCGCAGCATCATCACGATATCGGCGCCGTTGAGGCCTTCGCGCATGTCGCGCGCGACCTCGACGCCCATCCGCTCGATGCCGCGCGGCAGTAGCGTGGAGGGCGCGACGACGCGGACGCGCGCGCCCATGGTGTTGAGCAGAAGGATATTGGATCGTGCCACGCGGGAATGCATGACGTCGCCGCAGATCGCGATCACGAGGCCTTCCAGCCGGCCTTTATTCCGGCGGATGGTCAGCGCGTCCAGCAGCGCCTGGGTCGGATGTTCGTGCGCGCCGTCGCCGGCATTGATCACGGAACCGTCAACCTTGCGCGCCAGCAGTTCCACCGCGCCGGAGGCGTGGTGCCGCACCACCAGGATATCCGGGTGCATGGCGTTCAGCGTCACCGCGGTGTCCATCAGCGTCTCGCCCTTGCGGATCGAGGACGAGGACACCGACATGTTCATGACGTCAGCGCCAAGCCGTTTTCCCGCCAGTTCGAACGAGGATTGGGTTCGGGTGGACGCCTCGAAAAACAGGTTCACCTGGGTGCGACCGCGCAAGGACGTGCGCTTTTTGTCCACCTGGCGGTTGAGCTCGACATATTCCTCGGAAAGGTCGAGCAGGCCGGTAATATCGTCAGCGGAAAGCCCCTCGATTCCCAGCAAGTGCCGGTGCCCGAGGACAAAGGTCGATTTCGATGCAGGGGTCATTAAAGCGAGAGCTATAGGCAGAGATGCCATGCAGGGCAAGCTTCAAATCCGAGGTGCCGACTTATCCACTAGCGCTTCCGCGACAGGGTAAATGGGCCCCCAGTGTTCCGCGCCGGGGGATTCCACTAGAATGGCCGGGATTGGCACGCGATACATCGGGGAAAACGTGCGGCATTTCACTCAATGCATTCGGATCATGTGGGCGCTGGCGTGATCGTCCGCAGGGGTGCGGGAAGGCGGATGACACTCGCGGCGATGTTCGCGGCGGGTTGCATCGCTAGCGCCGCCGCGCAGGCGCCAAAACTGCCCGCCGGTTTCGTTTATCTGCGCGATATCGATCCGACCATCATCCAGGATATCCGCTACGCCGGCTCGAACAATTTTGTCGGCCGTCCACTGCGGGGCTATGCGGCCGCCGAATGCGTGGTGAAACGCGACGTCGGCGTGCTCTTGAAGAGCGTTCAGGAAGAACTCGCGCTGCAGAACCTGTCGCTGAAGATGTTCGATTGCTACCGCCCGACGCGCGCGGTGGCCGACATGGTGGCCTGGTCGCGCGATGGCCGCGAAACGCCGGCGCAGAAGCGCTACAATCCATCGTTCAGCAAGGCCGACCTGTTTCACCTGGGCTATATTGCCGAACGTTCCGGGCATTCGACCGGAGCTGCGCTCGATCTCACATTGGTTGATCTGAAGGCCGACAATTCGGCAACCTTCGATCCCGCCAAGGATTATGCCGACTGCATCGCCAACGTGAACCTGCGTGCGCCGGAAGGGAGCGTCGACATGGGCACCGGCTACGATTGTTCCGACGCCAAGTCTCACAGGGCGGCGAAATCCATCACCGCGGCGCAACGCCGCTGGCGCGAGAAGCTGGTTCAGGTGATGGCGCGGCGAGGATTTGTAAACTATTCGAAGGAGTGGTGGCACTTTTCGCTGCCGGGCGCGGGCGGGCGGGCCTATGATTTCCCGATCACGCCGCGGAAGTGATTTAACCGTTTCAGGATCAGCCATGAGCCAGGCAACATTTTCGACCCACGAGGTCTTCAACCAGTCGCCGCCATTTTGGGATGTCGATCTATACGTGGCCGACCGGCCGCTGCTCGATGCAGTCGCCGCCAACGGCGGCGCTGCGGCAGAGGGGGAGCTGTCTGACTTCGGCAAGCATTGGGGTTCTGCGGCAATGGCGGAGCGCGGCCGGATTGCCAACGAGAATACGCCCAAGCTGCGCACCTTCGATTCACGCGGCAATCGCCGCGACGAGGTCGAGTTTCACCCCGCCTATCACGAACTGATGGCGCATAGTGCGCATGCCGGCGTGCATAATTCGACATGGACCGCCGACGGCAAACCGGCCGGCGGCGCCTGCGAAGTGGTGCGCGCGGCAAAATTCTACATGGCAGCACAAGTCGAGACCGGGCATCTCTGCCCGATCACCATGACGCGCGCGTCGGTGGCGGCGCTTGCGGAACAGCCTGACCTATTGGCGAAGGTGATGCCGGTCGTCGCGACGCGTTCCTATGACCCGAGCTTTGCGCCGTGGCCGACAAAACGCGGCATGACGCTCGGCATGGGCATGACCGAGAAGCAGGGTGGCACCGACGTCCGCTCCAATATGACCCGGGCGGAGCGTGACGGGGACGTCTACCGCATCACCGGACACAAATGGTTCATGTCGGCGCCGATGTGCGACGCCTTCCTGGTGCTGGCGCAGGCGGATCAGGGATTGACCTGCTTCTTCATGCCGCGCTTTGCCCCGGACGGCTCGGTCAACGCGATCCGGTTCCAGCGGCTGAAAGACAAGCTCGGCAACCGCTCGAACGCCTCCTCGGAAGTTGAGTTTCACAGCGCCTACGCCGAGCGCGTCGGCGCCGAGGGCAAGGGCATCCGCACCATCATCCAGATGGTGCAGTTGACGCGGCAGGATTGCGCGATTGCTTCCGCCGGGCTGATGCGATCCGGCCTGGCGCATGCGCTGCATCATGCACGGCACCGCAGCGTGTTCCAGAAACATCTCGCCGACCAGCCGCTGATGCAGGCGGTGCTGTCGGACATGGCGCTGCATGTCGAGGCGACCGTCGCGCTGGTGATGCGGCTATGCCGTTCGTTCGATCGCGCCCCCGTTGACGCCAAGGAAGCCGCCTATATGCGGCTGCTGACGCCCGCGATCAAATACTGGGTCTGCAAGAGCGCGCCGGGCTTTCTCTATGAGGCGATGGAGTGCCTCGGCGGCAATGGCTACGTGGAGGAGGGCATTCTGGCGCGGCATTACCGGGAGTCGCCGGTCAATGCGATCTGGGAAGGCTCCGGCAATGTGATGTGCCTCGACGTGCTGCGCGCGCTGTCGCGCGAGCCCGAAGCAGCCTCCGGCATCGTGCATGAACTGACCGGAGAGACGCTCGGATTGCCGGGCGCGGGTGAAGCAACCGCGTTCATCGGCAAGGCATTCCACCGGCCGGACAGCGAGCGCGTGGCGCGGGTGGCGGTCGAAAAGCTGGCGCTGCTGGCGGCTGCTGCTGCGCTCAATGCCGTGTCGCCACGGCATGCCGAGTTGTTCGCAACCACGCGCCTTGCCGGCAACCACGCCGGCATGTATGGCGCGGTCGATCTGGACAGTGGCGACATAAGCGGCCTTCTGGAGCGCGCGCTGCCGTGAACATGTCTCCCATCGTCATGGCCGGGCTTGGCATGACGACATCGAGAAAGTGATTGATGGATTCCCTCACCACCGCAAGTCCCACTGCAGTACCGCCCGCGATCCCTGATCAGCGGCCGCCACGCGCCTGGAAATTCTGGGGCACGACGCTGTGGGGCGTGTTCATCTTTGCCGCGATGTTCCTCGGCCAACTCTCGGTCATCATCTATTTTGTGCTGCGGCAGGGCGGATCGTTCGACATCGCTGAGGCGATCCGTGTCATCGGCGGCGGCCTGACCATCTCGCTCTCGGTCATCCTGGGATTGCCCGCCGTGCTGTTGGCGACATGGGTCGCGATCCGTCCAACGCGCATATCCTTTGCCGATTATCTGGCGCTGCGCTGGCCCTCATGGCGCGATTTCTTCATCGGCCTCGCCGCGCTGGCCATTCTCGTCGGCGGCTGGGACCTGCTGTCGCGCGCGCTCGGGCGCGAGGTGACGCCGGGCTTTATGGGCGAGGTCCTGAAAACAGCGCAGGCCGACGGCGCGCTGTGGCTATTGGTGATCGCGTTTGCCGTCGCAGCACCCATGTGGGAGGAGATCTTCGCGCGCGGGTTTCTCTATCGTGGCTGGTCGGAGTCGCGGCTCGGCGTCGCCGGGGCCATCTTCCTGTCGTCGCTGGCCTGGACTTCGTTGCATCTGCAATACGACTGGTTCTTTTTCGGCGAGGTGTTTTCGATCGGCTTGTTGCTGGGCTATCTGCGCTACCGCACCAATTCGACCTGGCTGACCATCGCGCTGCACGGCATCAACAATCTGGCGGCGACCATCCAGACTTTCTGGCTGGCTGGCTCCCACTAGCACAAAGCCGCCAGCGCGATGGCAATTGGCATGGTCACCGCCGCCAATATGGTCTGCAGCGTGATGATCTGGGCCAGCAGCGGTGCGTCGCCGCCCATCTGGCGCGCCAGCACATAGGCCGAGGAAGAGGTGGGCACCGCGGCGCAGGCCGTGACGATGGCAAGGTTCGAACCCGAAACGCCGAACCAGAGTGCCAGTGTGACCGCGATCACGGGCATCAACACGAGCTTGAGCACCAGTGCGACCGAGGCGGCGAGGCTCGGCCGGAACATGCCTTCGAGGTGCAGGCCGGCGCCGGTCACCAGCAACCCGATGGCGAGCGAGGAACGTCCGAGCGCATCGGCCACCTCGTGCCAGAGTTTGGGAAGCGGGATGTGGGTGACGTTGAGCGTCAACCCGATGACGCAGGCCCAGATAAACGGATTGAGTGCCACGGTCGCGACGATGGTGCCAACCGAGCGCTTTTCCGGCGAAGCGTAGTGAGCGAGCACGGAAACGCTGAACACGTTGACCAGCGGAATGATGGCGACCATCGCGACGGAAGCCAGCGCCAGCCCGAGGTCGCCGAACAGATTGCCCGAGACGGCAAGCGCCACATAGGTCTGCCAGCGGGTGGCGCCCTGGAAGATCGAGGTGAAGGCGGGGCCGTCGATCGACAGGCGGGCGAGCAAGGGCCGTAGCGCCAGGCAGAGCAGCGACATCAAAAGCACCGAGAGTAGCAGCGCGCCGCCGACACCGGCTACCGGCACCTTGCTCAGGTCGGCCTTGACCAGGGTCTGCACCAGCAGGACTGGAAACAGCACGTAGTAGGTCAGCCGTTCCAGTCCATGCCATTGCGTCTCGGGCCGGATCAGGGTCCGCTTCAGGATGAAGCCGAGCACGATCAGCAAAAACACCGGCAGCAGCGCCGCGATGACGATCGCCATTCTCAGCGATCCCTGCGCAGTTTTGCGAGCCGGTCCAGCGCGCCCTGCAGGATGAAGATCGCGGCGTGCTCGTCGATCACCTCGGCGCGGCGGGCGCGAGAAACGTCCATGCCGATCAGCTCGCGCTCGACCGCCGCAGTCGAAAGCCGCTCGTCCCATAAGGCAATGGCAAGCCCGGTGAGATTGGAAAAATTGCGGGCAAAGGCGCGGGTCGATTGCGCGCGCGGCCCCTCGCTGCCGTCCATGTTGATGGGCAGCCCAAGCACGAAGCCGACCGCGTTGCGCTCGCCTGATATCGCGAGCAGCCGCGCCGCATCGGCCTTGAAGGCCTTGCGCTGGATGGTCGCGACACCGGTCGCCAGCCGGCGGTCGGGATCGGACACCGCGACGCCGATGGTCTTGGTGCCGAGATCGAGGCCGATCAGGGCGCCGCGCTCGGGCCAATGGGTGACGGCGTCGATCAAGGGGAGGATAGGGGCAGGCATTGCCCCGCTTAACACGCGCCGCGTCGTGCACGCAAAGCCGATCGCGGCGTGGCATCCATGCGAGAAGGCCACGCCGGCTATCGGATTCGGTCTTACCGGATCGCGACCGGGTTGATCATGCTCTGCACGCCGCCCTTGAAGCGCGGCTGGCCGAGCACGAACAGGAACTCATAGGCCTTGTCCTTGGCGAGTTCAGCCGTGTCCATGTTCTCCAGAATGTAGGTGCCGTTCATCGGCAGCAGGACCTGATGCACCTCGAAGACATTCTTGGTCTCGAACGGGACGGCTTCGACGCCCCAGGTGTCAGCCCCGACCGCGACGACGCCCTTGCCGGCAAGGTACTTGGCGCCTTCGACGCCGAGGCCGGGTTCGCCGGCGCCAAAGCGCTTGTCGTCCTTGCCGATCAGGCTGAGCCAGCCGGTATGGAAGATCACGACGTCGCCCTGGCGGATTTCGACGTTCTGTTTCTTGGCGACTTCCTCGATTTCCTTGGTGTTGAAGGCGGTGCCTTCCTTGACCACGTCGGTGCCGTAATGGGCCGCCATGTCGAGCAGCACGCCGCGCGTGACCATCGGCGGGATCTTTTCGACGCCGAGCTTCTTCAGCCCGGTCGGATCGGCGAAATCGGCGAGCTTGTTGCCGTTGTAATAGACATGCTCGACGCCGATGTGGCCGAGGCCGTCGAGCTGGCTGCCGACGCCGGCCCAGCCCTCGATGATGTCGTCATTATAAGTGGTCTTGGTCGGCCCGAGGCCGGGAATGCCAGCCTGGCCGGGCTGCACGATGGTGACCTTGAACGCGCGGGGCGGATAGGCGGGGGTCTTGGAATCGACGGGAATGCCGAGTGCGTAGGTCTTGCCGGTCTTGACCAGGCCAGCAGCCTTCACGACGAGTTCGGGCGTCATGTAGTTGGCGGCGCCGATCTCGTCGTTCGGTCCCCATTTCGATTTCGTCCAGTCTTGAGCGCTTGCCGTTCCGACGGTACCCAACAGGGCGACAGAACAGCACAACACGAATGCGTTGCGCATCGCAGTCCCTCCCAGATGTTGACGTTATGGTTTTTGGTGCTAGCGCCTCATACTAACGTAGCGGTGCGCGGCGGCTAGAAATTTTTCGAGCCGATGCGTGTGTTGCGATGGGAAGGCCGCGAGTGCTGCGCCGCAATTCGACTTGTTGCAGAATTGAGGCAGCGGAATTTTCGCGCAACGGAACGCGTGGGGCAGTTCAGTGGATGCGCTTAGCCTGTTTGGTTTGTTCGCGGTAACCGCGATGCTCGTGGCCTACGCGCTGGAGGACAGCAGCCACTGGTTCATCCTTGCCTTTGCAGGCGCATGCGCGCTCGGCTCGGTGTACGGATTTCTGCAGGGCGCCTGGCCGTTCGGGCTGGTCGAGGCGATCTGGGCCGGCGTCGCGCTGCGGCGCTGGAATGTCAGGCGGCGATGACCTCGCCGTTATTTTCCAGGCAGGCGGCAAAGCCCTGCAGGGCGCTGTATTGATGGGCCGTGCGACGGGTGATGAAAAGCGTCTCGACGCGTGCCTGCGCCGGGCTCAGCGTGTGGACGTTGACGGTGTCGTTCCGCCCGACCACGGCGCGCGGCAGCAGCGTCACGCCCATGTCGGCGGCGACGCAGCCGATCATACCGTCGAGCGTGCCGAGCTCGAAGCGCGTGGCCGACGGCCAGCCGAATTCCGAAAACACCTGTTCGAGCCGCTGCCGGTAGGTGCAGCCGATGCGGAAGACCAGGGCGGTCGGACCCGAGCCGGGCGTTCCCGCGCGTAAAGCACTGAGGCTCTGCCAGCGCCGTGCCGTGACCAGCACCAGTTCTTCGCGGAAGGCGAGCGTCGCGTCGAGTTCGGCATGCTCGATCGGACCGGCAACGAATGCGCCGTCAAATTTGCCGTTGAGCACGCCGGCCACGAGGTCAGCCGTTGTCGAGGTCCGCAGGCTCAATTGAACGGCGGGGAAGCGGCGATGGAATTCCGCGAGCAAAGAGGGCAGGCGTATCGCGGCCGTCGTTTCCATCGAGCCAATCGACAGCGGCCCCTTCGGCTCGCCATCGTCGCGCGCGGCCAGCACCGCCTCGCGCGACAGCGCCGCCATCCGGTCGGCATAGGGAAGCAGGCGGCGGCCGGCGCCGGTCAGCGTCATTCCGCGGCTGTGCCGTTCGAACAACGCGGTGCCGATCTCGGCTTCCAGCGCCTTCACGCGCTGGGTGACGTTGGACTGCACAGTGTTGAGTTCGTCGGCGGCGCGGGTGATGCCGCCGAGCCGGGCAACGGCCGAGAAGGTGACGAGATCGCTCAGCTCCATGGTGAGCTCCGTTTCTTTATAGAGATGGCAGAATTCAATATTATTCATTTTTGGAGAATGATAGTTCGGCCTAGATTGCCTGTCCAGTTTGCAGGGAATGGACATGCCGATCTCCACGCCGTTGACCGCCCGTCTGGGCATCCAGCATCCGATCCTGTCGGCGCCGATGGATGTGATTGCGGGCGCGCGTCTCACTTCCGCGGTCAGTGCTGCCGGAGGGTTCGGCATCCTCGGCGGCGGCTATGGCGACCGGGCGTGGCTCGAGCAGGAGACGGCCAAGCTTGCCGATCTATCCGATCCCTTCGGCATCGGCTTCATCACCTGGAGCCTTGCCAAGCAGCCGGCGCTACTGGATGTCGCGCTTGAAGCCGGTCCACGCGCCATCATGCTCTCGTTCGGTGATCCCACACCTTTCGCACCGCGTGTCAAATCATCGGGCGCGTTGTTGATCTGCCAGGTTCAGGACGAGGACATGGCGCGACAGGCGCTGGATGCAGGCGCCGACATTTTGATCGCGCAGGGAACGGAAGCCGGCGGCCACGGCGCCTCGCGCAGCACGATCGACATCGTGCCGGCGATTGTTGATCTGGCGGCCGGCCGGGTGCCAGTCGCAGCAGCAGGCGGGATAGGCGACGGTCGCGGGCTTGCGGCGATGATGATGCTGGGCGCTTCCGGCGTGCTGCTCGGCACCCGCTTTTATGCCAGCCAGGAATGCGACGGAGCGGACGAAGCCAAGCGGCGCATCTGTGCCGCAACCAGCGGCAACAGCGTCCGCGGCATCATTTTCGATCTCTCGCGCAACAATGTCTGGCCGGCGCCGTTTACCGGCCGCTGCCTGATCAACGATCATGCGCGGCGCTGGATGGGACGCGAGGTCGAACTGATGCAGAACCTCAAAGGGGTCGCTGCCGAATATGCGGCGGCGAGAGCGGCGGGCAATTTCGATATCGCTGCCGTCATCGCGGGCGAAGCCGTCGGGCTGATTCATGATATCCCGCCGGCCGGCGAGATCGTTGACAGGATCGTTACCGAGGCAGAGCAGATATTGGGCGGATGGCGGAATTCCGTCGCCGGTGTTTCCTTCCCTTCTCCCCTTGTGGGAGAAGGTGGCGCGGACATAGTCCGCGCCGGATGAGGGGTCTGTCTCCGCGGATACAAACCCCTCACCCATCTCGAATGAGCTTCGCTCATTCGATCCACCCTCTCCCACAAGGGGAGAGGGGGCAGCAGCCGAGCATCTAACAAGCGAGCAGAGCCATGTGGCCAGACCGCCGGATCATCGACCTCTTCAAGACCGAATTTCCGATCGTGCTGGCGCCGATGGCCGGCGTCGTGGACGCCGAGCTGGTGATCGCGGCGGCGCAGGGCGGGGCGCTCGGCTCGCTGCCCTGCGCGATGATCTCGGCCGAGAAAGCGCGTGAGCAGGTCAACATCATCCGCCAGCGCGTCACCGCGCCGGTCAACATGAACTTCTTTTGTCACAAGGCGGTCGATGCCGATCCCGCACGCGAGGCCGGCTGGAAGGCGCGGCTGGCGACTTACTACAAGGAATTGGGTATCGATCCCGCCACGCCCATCAACGCCGCCAACCGCGCACCGTTCGATGAAGCCATGTGTGCGGTTGTGGAAGAACTGAAGCCGGAAATCGTCAGCTTCCACTTCGGCCTGCCGGATCCGGTGCTGGTCAAGCGCGTCAAGGCGGCGGGCTGCCTCTTGATGTCCTCGGCAACCATCGTGAAGGAAGCGATCTGGCTGGAGGAGAACGGCGCCGACATCATCATCGCGCAAGGCGCGGAAGCCGGCGGCCATCGCGGCATGTTCCTGACCGACAATATCGCCCAGCAGCCCGGCACGTTTGCGCTGGTGCCGCAAGTGGTCGACGCAGTGAAAGTGCCTGTTATCGCGGCCGGCGGCATCGCCGACGGGCGCGGCATTGCGGCGGCGTTCGCGCTCGGCGCATCCGGCGTGCAGATCGGCAGCGCCTATCTGCGCTGCCCGGAATCCAAGGTGATCGGACCAGCTCGCACGGCGCTGGCCCAGTCGCATGACGATTCCACCGTCATCACCAACGTCATGACCGGCCGTCCTGCGCGTGGCGTCGCCAACCGTGTCATGCGCGAGGTCGGACCGATCTCGCCGGACGCGCCCGCGTTTCCGCATGCCGCAACCGCACTCGGGCCACTGAAGGCGGCAGCCGAAAAACTCGGCAAGGTCGATTTCACCAATCTGTGGGCCGGGCAGGCGGTGCGGATGGGGCGCGAAATGCCGGCGGCGGAATTGACCCGTGCGCTCGCAGGTGCTGCGCTGGCGCGGTTCGGTGCGCTAAGCGGATAAGTCCTATTCGCCGCTCAGTGCGCTGGTTCGTCGCGCCTGACGTCCAGATGCTCCGCGGCCAGCGAACGGTAGTGCGCGGCCATCTCCTTGTAGTGCTGCCTGGAGATCGGGTCGGTCGCATTTTCGGCGCGGCGTTCGAACATTTCCGCCTTTTCCCGCAGGATTTTAGCCTGGGACATGGCTCTCCTCCCGTTTGGGTCAGGTTAAGCAGGCGAGGTAGACGATCGCGACGCCGAGAACGGTCCCGATGGACCAGAGGGCCGGATCCCAGCTTTCCGATCCGGCGCGGTCATTTTCGATGGTCGACATCACACGGCCTCCCGATGTTCCGGCCGCGACTTTGATCCCCCGACTGTTTCAGGACGACTACGTCAATCGATAAAAATGGTTGCGTCGGGGCGCTTTTGCGCAAGAAATCTGCGCTTCGCACACGAAATCTTGTCCGTCAGGGCAAGGGCAACCGAAAGGGCCTGCGGCCGCCTGTTCCCGCGGTTGCGGCGCAAAAGGGGCCTCTGCTATACGGCGGGTGCGAATTCCCCATTTGAGGCCTATATTTATGTCCGTTGATGCCGCCACCGTTCGCCGCATCGCGCATCTGGCGCGGATTGCGGTTACCGAGGCTGAGGTTCCCCATCTGCAGGGCGAGCTGAACACCATGCTGGCTTTCGTGGAGCAGCTTTCGGAAGTGAACATCGACGGCGTTGAGCCGATGACCTCGGTGACCCCGATGGAAATGAAGAAGCGGCAGGATGCGGTCAATGACGGCGAGATTCCCGACGACATCGTCGGGAATGCGCCGGAGACGCAAAACCATTTCTTCCTGGTGCCAAAGGTGGTCGAATAACATCTACTCTGTTTTGAGATCGGAAGTCCGATGTGTCTGCTCTGCGACGATGAAAAGGCCTATCAGGCCTACATGAACTATCTCGACGCGATGGAGCGGCAGGGCAAGGCCGCCGATCCCGACAAGGCGATGGATGCCGTGCTCGATCAGCTCGAGGCAGCCGACAAGGCGCGCACCCAGGAATCGAATAGTCCCGCCAACGACAAGACGCTTTCTCCGTTCTTCTGCAGCCCGATCAATAAATGACCGACCTGACATCTCTGACGATCGCGGAGGCCCGCGAGGGCCTCGCGAGCAAGTCTTTCACCTCGCTTGAACTGACGGACGCGCATCTCGCCGCGATCGAAGCGGCGCGTTCGCTCAATGCCTTCGTGCTGGAAACGCCGGACCAGGCGCGTGCCATGGCGCGTACGGTCGACGCGAAGATTGCCAAGGGCGAGGGCGGGCCGCTTGCCGGCATTCCGCTCGGCATCAAGGACCTGTTCGCAACGAAAGATGTGCGCACCACCGCGTGCTCGAAGATCCTCGGCAACTTCGTGCCGCCGTATGAATCGACCGTGACCTCGCAGCTATGGCGCGACGGCGCCGTGATGCTCGGCAAGCTCAACAATGACGAATTCGCGATGGGCTCGTCGAACGAGACCTCGTGTTTCGGTCCGGTGGTCAATCCGTGGCGGCGCGAGGGTTCCAACACCACGCTGGTGCCGGGCGGCTCGTCCGGCGGATCGGCATCCGCGGTGGCAGCGCTGCTCTGCATGGGTGCGACTGCGACCGACACCGGCGGTTCGATCCGCCAGCCCGCCGCCTTCACCGCAACCGTCGGCGTCAAGCCGACGTACGGCCGCTGCTCGCGTTGGGGCATCGTGGCGTTCGCGTCCTCGCTCGACCAGGCCGGTCCGATCGCGCGCACGGTGCGCGATTCCGCGATCCTGATGCGCTCGATGGCGGGCCACGACCCAAAGGACACGACCTCGGTCGACATCGGCGTGCCCGACTACGAAGCCGCCGTCGGCAAGTCCGTGAAGGGCATGAAGATCGGCATCCCGAAAGAATATCGCCTCGACGGCATGCCGGCGGAAATCGAAAAGCTCTGGAGCGAAGGCGCGGCATGGCTGAAAGCGGCCGGCGCCGAACTGGTCGAGGTGTCGCTGCCGCACACCAAATACGCGCTGCCGGCCTATTACATTGTGGCGCCGGCGGAAGCCTCGTCCAACCTCGCGCGTTACGATGGCGTGCGGTACGGCCTGCGCGTGCCGGGCCGCAGCATAGGCGAGTTGTACGAGAACACCCGCGCGGAAGGGTTTGGCGATGAAGTGCGCCGCCGCGTCATGATCGGCACTTATGTGCTCTCGGCCGGCTATTACGATGCCTATTATCTGCGCGCGCAAAAAGTACGCACCCTGATCAAGAAGGATTTTGAAGATTGCTTCGCCAAGGGCATCAGCGCGATCCTGACGCCGGCGACGCCCTCGGCCGCCTTCGGCGTCGGCGAAAAAGGCGGCGCCGATCCGGTCGAGATGTATCTCAACGACATCTTTACCGTGACGGTGAACATGGCGGGGCTCCCGGGCATCGCCGTGCCGGCCGGCAAGGATGCGCAGGGACTGCCGCTTGGCCTGCAGTTGATCGGCCGTCCGTTCGATGAGGAGACGCTGTTCTCGCTTGGCGAAGTCGTGGAGCAGGCGGCCGGCCGCTTCACGCCGCCGCGCTGGTGGTAGCGATGGCGGATTTCCGCGCCAGCCTGACGGATGCCGCGCCGGCACCGGGCCTGGAGCCGCCGCTGGCCGCGCTATGGTGGGCGGCCAAGGGCGATTGGGACCGGGCGCACAAGATCGTTCAGGACGAGAGCGATGCGAACGCCGCCTGGGTGCATGCCTATCTGCACCGGGTCGAAGGCGATCTCGGCAACGCCGGCTATTGGTATCGGCAGGCCGGCCAGCCGGTGGCAAAGGATTCTCTGGAAGCCGAATGGGAGCGGATCGTGTCCGCGCTGCTCGGAGGTGGAAAAGCATGACCGTGTCAGTCAAACCGGGAAAATTGATCAAGGGCCAGACCGGCGACTGGGAAGTCGTGATCGGGATGGAGGTGCACGCCCAGGTCACCTCGAAGTCAAAGCTGTTCTCCGGCGCCTCGACCGAATTCGGTGGCGAGCCGAACAGCCATGTGTCGCTGGTCGATGCCGCGATGCCAGGCATGCTGCCGGTCATCAACGAGGAATGCGTCAAGCAGGCTGTCCGAACCGGGCTCGGCCTCAATGCCCAGATCAACCTGCGCTCGGTGTTCGACCGCAAGAACTATTTTTATCCGGACTCGCCGCAGGGCTACCAGATCAGCCAGTACAAGTCGCCCGTGGTGGGCGAGGGCGAGATCGTGGTCGAACTCGACGGCGGCAGAACCGCCACCATCGGCATCGAGCGGCTGCATCTGGAGCAGGATGCCGCAAAGTTGCTGCACGACCAGTCGCCGACCATGTCCTGTGTCGACCTCAACCGCTGCGGCGTGGCGCTGATGGAGATCGTGTCGAAACCCGACATCCGCGACGCCGAGCAGGCCAAGGCCTATGTGACCAAGCTGCGCTCGATCCTGCGCTATCTCGGCACCTGCGACGGCGACATGGAGAAGGGCTCGTTGCGCGCCGATGTGAACGTTTCCGTACGCAAGCCCGGCGGGCCGCTCGGCACCCGCTGCGAAATCAAGAACATGAACTCGATCAACTTCATCGGCCAGGCGATCGAGTACGAGGCCCGGCGTCAGATCGAGATCATCGAGGATGGCGGCACGATCGACCAGGAGACGCGCCTGTTCGACCCCAACAAGGGCGAGACGCGATCGATGCGCTCCAAGGAAGAGGCGCACGACTATCGTTATTTCCCCGATCCCGACCTGCTGCCGCTCGAGTTCACGCAAAGCTATGTCGATGAGCTCAAGGCGAAGCTGCCGGAATTGCCGGACCAGAAGAAGGCGCGATTCATCGAGAGCCTCGGCCTGTCGCCCTATGATGCTGGCGTGCTGGTGGCCGAGCGCGAGAGCGCAGTCTTCTATGAGACCGTGCTGGATGGACTTGCGGACAAGGCGCGCGACGGCAAGCTCGCCGCCAATTGGGTGATCAACGAGCTGTTCGGACGCCTCAACAAGGAAGGCCATGGCATTACGGCTTCACCGGTATCGGCGGCGCAGTTGGCCGCGATCGTTGACCTGATCGGCGAGGGCACGATCTCCGGCAAGATCGCAAAGGACCTGTTCGAGATCGTCTGGCAGGAAGGCGGCGACCCGCGCGAGCTGGTCGAAGCGCGCGGCATGAAGCAGGTCACCGATCTCGGTGCGATCGAGAAGGTCGTCGATGACATCATCGCCGCCAATCCGGACAAGGTCGCGCAGGCGAAGGCCAAGCCGCAGCTCGCCGGCTGGTTCGTCGGCCAGGTGATGAAGCAGTCCGGCGGCAAGGCCAATCCGCAAGCAGTCAACGATCTCCTGAAGACGAAGCTCGGCATCTGAGGCGTCCCGTAACGGGACGACTCCGTCGTTGATTGATGTGCGCGAGCGTGTTTCGATCATCCATCGCGATCTGAAATTCACCCGCGCGCCCGATAGCGCAGTTGCGAATCGGTGTTCGCGATTCGCAAAAAAGTTCGGTTTTGGCGAGCGGCGATGAGACGCCAACGCTGTGTCCACGAAAATTTTTTTATTGCCAAAATTTGCGACTCAGAGTCCGCGCACACGACTTTCTCACGGTGTCAGTGAGTCGCGACGACATCGATGACGCATCGAACGTGGTTTGCGTGAATTCAAGAAAGTGCTGCGGCACAGGCGATTCTTGCAATCTTGACAAATGCCGATGTCGGTCGTTGCGGCACTTTTTGCATCGACGCGCGAGCATGTCGTCGCGTCGTCGACTGCAGCGCTGCGCGCGCTCTCACATTGCTGCGTCAACACTTCCTTAAGCGGGACGCTGTTTTTTTGAATGTGTTGGTGTATTCGGGATGTAGTGCATCTCGATTCCCGAGTGCACGCAGCGACTAACTAGCCATCTCACTACATTAGGAGGGCAACATGGCCAAGAAAGCTAAGAAGGCGAAGAAAGCGAAGAGCGCAGTGAAGAAGACTGCGAAGAAGACCCGCAAGGTCGCCAAGAAGAAGAAGTAAGTTCGCTTCTTTGAAAATTGCCGGCGGCTCGATGCCGGCACGTCACCCGAGCCCCAAGACGAAACGCTGAAGGCTCTGGTCGACGAAAGAGGGTGTCGGCGAGACATCAGGTCAAACGGCTGGATCGTATTTCGGAAGAGCTTGCTCTTTCAAACCGGTCCGGCAGAAGAAACAGGTTTTCTTCGTTCGGTGCGGGCATCCTTAACTGCCCGCAATTTCACCGGGGCCAAAAGCCCGGCTTGAAATCTGGTCCTGACGTGTTCGCCGACGCCCTCGTTCCCTCAGGGCGTACTCGTCCCCTGGGGCGTAACTCGCCCCCCGGGAACGCCCGCTTTTGCTGGAGCGCTCCGACGGCCCGCGCATCAGGCGTCCGGCACTGAAGTTTTCCAAATTCACTCCATCGTCCGCAGATGCCGACGGTTCGGTTCCGCCTGTCGCGCCGGTTCAGGCGCGTTTCGGTATCGGGCACGCCTTGAACCCCTGCATGGCGGCAGAGCTGCGCGACGCCGGGTCATCTGCTGGAACCGTCAACACTCCGATCGGGTGACGGGTGATGATGACGCCGACATTGGCCGCAATGGTTATCGTTCCGCGAAACCGCAGGGTAAACCGACTTTCACGATTGGCCACTTCTCCTTGTGCCGCAGATACTTCTGCGATTCCGTGTTCAACGGCGCCAAGTGCGCGTTTACACCCCGTTCATCGCGAACCTTAAACTGCTCTTCAAATTTGTTCGGCCATGATCATCCCAACAACAGACCGGAAAACGGCGTTGGGGATAACAGGCGTTTGACAGTGGACAGGGGCCGCGCTCGGGGGAGGGCGGCAACGATAAGAAGGGGAGCTACAGATGTTTCAGGGGCAGATCGATCTCGACACCGCAATTCCGGTGGAGGCGACCGCGATTCCGGACGTGCTGTTCGAGCGCGGCCTTTACTGGGCGAGCGGCCGGTCCGGCGTGGTCAATCTCGTCGCGGCCCACAAATGGTTCAATCTCGCCGCGCTGAAGGGACGCGCGGATGCAATCTCGATGCGCCGCGAGGTCGCCGCCATGATGTCGGATGCCGAAATCGCCACCGCGCAGCGCGAGGCGCGTGCGTGGATGACTGCGCATTGAAAGTCGCCGGCCTCATGCCGACGGCTCTCCGTTGGCAAGGCAGCATTTCTTCGCTTTCTTGCCGCTCCCGCAGGGACATGGATCGTTACGTCCGACGTGGCGCCAGGGATTTCTGACCGGCTCGTTCGGATACACCAAATCCGCCCAAGATGATGTCCCGCCGCCCTCTTCGAACACATCGCCTTCGGACTCGCGCGCCCAGTCCAACGATACCAGCACGTCCTCGATGTATCCCAGATTGACCTGCGTGAACCGGTCGATGTCATCGGGCGCGTGTTCGGCTGCGGCAAGGTCGTCGTCGAACTGAGCGCGATCGGTCCAGTCGTCAGGAATGAGGCCTTCGCGCCAGGCGTTGTCGACAAGCGGCACCAGATCGCGCAGGCCGAGCAGGGCGATGGCCTGCTGCCAGCCGGTCCAGGCCTGATCTCCGTCTTCTGCCAGCCGATCTTCATAGAACCGGACAAGAAATCGCTGCAGCCGATCGCGTTCGATGCGGCGCTCCCACGCCAGAAACGTCGCCGCGCCAAACAACGCTTCACGGACGAATCCGTCGATCGAGCTGTCGGCGATCAAGGCCAACAGCGCGTCAGTGTCGCCATCGAATACGCCAACGACGATTTTTGCCATGGTCTCGGTAACGGCGTCGCCGAGCAGGAAATCGAGCTCTTCATAGGGACGGCGCAGCAGACGCAGTAGCGGCTGGCAAGATTCGCGGTCACGAGCTCCGCCCAGGATATGAAGCCCGCGGAACAACAGCAGGCTTTCATCGTCCGTCCAGCCCTCGTCATCCGCTGCGTTCACGAGGATGGCGCGCAATTTCGGCGCGGATTCTTCGATTCTCGCCGTACAAACTGCGATGGCGAAATCAGGAAGCTCCGATTCGGTCGCGATGGCGTGAAGGTAATCTTCGATCGGACCGAGATCAGGCGTGTTCTCACCGTCGCCGAGGATCGCTTCGCGTTCTTCTTTCTTCATGCCAGGCCTCTTGCACGGACGATGCTGATGCTTCGCGATCAGAGCCGCTAGTTGGAAGTCGCCAAGAAGCGCTTCCTTGCAAAGGCCTTTCCAGAACCCGATTTGAAATACCGTTCAAGGCTGCGAGCCGTTGCTTCATCGCCCACCGCGACATAGGAGCGAAGAATCAACGGCAAATAACTACTGGTCGAAATGACATGCCCTTGCTGATGGATGCTACTCTACGTCGAAGATCGTCCGTCGAGCCGACGTAGATGTCGCCGTTGCTCAGTTCAAGGAAGTAGACGTACCACATGTGGCAACAGTCTCCCTGCGCTCCTACGGAGCTTCGGGAGACACCCCGAAGCCCGCCAGGCGTAGGGTGGCGGAGCCGGAGGGATTCGAACCCTCGATAGGGCTTTACAACCCTATAACGGTTTAGCAAACCGCCGCCTTCAGCCACTCGGCCACAGCTCCATGAGGGCGGATATGCCCGACGCGAGGGCGAGCCGCAAGCGGCAGATTCAGGTTACGCCGGGGCTATTTGGTGGCGGTGCCGCCGCAGGCGTTCCTGCCGTGTCGATCCCGTATCTCGCGGGGCAGGCCACACCGCTTCTTTTCAAGGCTTCGCATTCGGTTCGGCGTCGGGATGCGGCCGACTAGGTGGCTCGGGAAGCAGGCGCTTCAAATCCAGATATAAAGGCGTCACCTTCGCTCGAAGCGAAATGCATTTCGGTCCCGGTGCTTTTTGGCGGTTCCTGCGAGTGGGTTCCCTGGGAACCGGCGGCCGAAACTGGCCTGACGGCGGGGGCCGCCGACTCTAGTCTTATATTACTTGTCGTGACTCGCGCCCAAACCGGCTGCCGGCGTCGCCTTTTCCTGTGTGTTTGTTCGATGCGGATTCGGCGAATCCCATCATTCGATTCGACGCGATGAGATCGCTCGAAGGGGAGAGCGGCTTGCTGCGCCGCCCACGCAACAATTCACGTGTCAAATAGAACTAATCAAAAATATCTATTAGAAACAATGGCTTGCAGAGAAACCTCGATCACAAACGCGTGTTATTTGTGCAACACCCTTCGGAAAAGGGGCGAAGTCGGGCCATTCGAAGCGGTTCCTTTGTTGCGTGTGCAGAAGTCCTCGGTAATTGTGATCGGGCGACGGAGGGGGGCATCCCGAGGTCGTCCCGTTTTAGGTGGTTCGCTTAAGTCCCTCGCGTTCATGCGGGAGTGTCCGAAGGCGCGAAGCGACTAAGCGGGTTTCAGGGGACAAGGGAACCAACCTTAGGGTGTTTCACCCAGCGGATCCGGAACCTTCCCTACAGAGCAACTTGGAGGTTTACACATGAAGATGGTTAAGAGCCTTATTCTCGGCTCAGCGGCGGGTCTGATCGCCATGAGCGGAGCTCAGGCGGCCGATCTTCCCGTCAAGGCCAAAGCGGTCGAGTACGTGAGGATCTGCTCCCTGTATGGCGCGGGTTTCTGGTATATCCCGGGCACCGACACCTGCATCAAGCTGGGTGGTTATCTGCGCGTCGACACCACGTTCAACGGCACCACCTACGGTGGACCGGCCTGGTCGGGTGATCTGGGCCAAGGCAATCGCTACCGCGATTACTTCGTCTCCCGCTCGCGTATGGCGCTGACGGTTGATACCCGCACCGCCACCGAATATGGCGTTGTCCGCACCTTCGGTCAGGGCGACTTCCAGTTCGACAACTTCAACAACGGTTCCCGTCAACCGGGGCTCCCGTTCAACTCGACCCAGCTTTCTGCCCCTGGCGGCGGCTATGTCGCGGTTGAAATGGTGTTCATCCAGTTCGCTGGTTTCACCTTCGGTAAGTCGGCTTCGGCCTACGCGACGCCCTGGAACGGCTATCCGGGCAACAACAACTCGTTCTTGATGGGCGGTCCGGACTACGTCACCGGCGTCAATAACATCCAGTACCAGGCTCAGTTCGGCAACGGCGTGTCGGCCAGCATCGGCCTCGATGATCCGACCGTGTTCAGCCGCACCTCGGTGCTGAACCTCAGCACCGGCCCGGGCTTCGCCACGGCCGGCTCCAACGCCTACGGCGGAACATGGGTTCCCGACATCGTCGGCAACATCCGTGTCGACCAAGCCTGGGGTCTGTTCCAGATTGCAGGTATGGCGCACTATGTGAACGCTTCCTACAACATCCTCGGCCCCGGCGGCGTTCCGAACGCTCTGTCGGAAATCTCCGGTCACCCGGAGAGCAAGTGGGGCGGTGCTGTGACGGCAGCGTTGCAGATCAAGAACCTGCCGACCGGTGCCGGCGACGACATCAAGATCGACGCGACGTACTCCCATGGCGCCACCAAGGCCGTGGTCTCCACCAGCGGCACCTCGCCGAGCTTCGTGATGTTCAGCGATACCAGCCGTGCGGGCGCCTACCAGAGCGTCGGCTTCGGTCAGACGACTGACGGTGTGTACCTGCCTGGCTTCACCGACGGCATCAAGTTGGTGGACGCCTGGGGTATCCGTGGTGCGTTCAACCACAACTGGGATCCCTACTGGTCGACCAGCCTCTGGGGCAGCTACGGTTCGGTCCGTTACGGCGGCAACGCCTTGGACATCACCTCGGCGAAGGGCGCCTGGTGCGCCGTCTATGTCACTGGCAAGGCCGTGTCTGGAGACTTCTCCTGCAACCCGGACTTCAACTTTGCCCAGGTTGGTGTGATCACCCGCTGGACTCCCGTCAAGAACCTGACGTTCTCGGCTGAAGTCGGCGCGTTCTTCCTCGACCAGAAGATGACCGGTGCTGCTACCTTGGCCGCCACGGCTCCCAAGCCGACCACCGTCTACGAGTTCAAGGACCAGAGCACTGTGTTCCTGAACGTTCGCGTTCAGCGCAACTTCTGATCCCGAAAGACTTGAAACACTAGGAGAACCCCCGGCAGGCAACTGCCGGGGGTTTTTCATTGTGTGTTGGCGAATGGCGAATAGGGAGTGGCGAATAGGGAAGATTGGCAGAGTGAGGTCAACTCGCCATTCGCTATTCGCCACTCGCTCGAAGGCTGCTATTCGACGCTGGCGCCGCGATGCAGGTCGGCTTCAATTTGAAGCTTGGTCCCGCCGCCGAACCGCGCGCGATAGACCTGCAAGTTCTCCATAATCCGCTGCACGTAGTTCCGCGTCTCGGAGAAGGGGATCTGCTCGACCCAATCGACCGCGTCGACCTTGGGATCGCGAGGATCACCGTATCGCTCGATCCATTTCTTCACACTGCCGCGACCCGCATTGTAGCCCGCGAAAGTCAGAATGTAGGAGCCGCGATAGTCCTCGAGCAGCCCGCCGAGCTCGGCCGCGCCGAGCATGGCGTTGTAGACGGAGTCCGTCTTCATCCGCTGAAGGTCGAAGCTGACGCCGGCCCGCTTGCAGACATAGCGACCGGCGTCCGGCGTCACCTGCATCAACCCGTAGGCCTGGGCCGGTGAGACCACGGCCGGATTGAAGGCGCTTTCCTGCCGCGCGATCGAATAGACGACGCTGGGCTCGACCTCGGGGCCGATCTGCTTGAACGACGGGATGCCGGTGACGGGATAGGCGTAGACGTCGAACGGCAGGCCGCGATTGAGCGCGGCCTTGCCGAGCAGCAGCATGCCACGGGCGTCGCGGTAGCGCGAGGTGAGCTCGCCAAGACCCACCAGGGCTTCGGGATCGCCGTTCTCGCCCATGTCGGCGAAAATCGGGATCGCGAGTTCGCGCTCTTCGAGTTCATACAGCAACTGCACCGCGCGAACGATCTCGAATCGCTCGACGCCACGACCGCGGGAGCTCGGGACGCCATTCAACTGAAGCTGCGGCAGGCCAAGCTTGGCGCGGGCGAGCTGACCATAATAGCTGGTTGATTGTTCGGCCGCGCGCCCATAGGCCGCGCGGGCCTCTTGCGCGCGGCCCGCCGCTTCCGCGGCGCGGCCTTGCCAATAGCCGGCGCGCGCCAAAGCAGTCGGATTCGCGCTGCCGACGCCGATGCGCGCGAAGTGCTGGGCTGCGACCGCAGGATCTTTCAGGAACCGCAGCGCAATCCAGCCAGCGGTGAATTCCTGCTCGGTCTTGTAGATGTCACGCGTCGGCAGCGCCGCATCCCGAGCGATGAGATACGCGGTGCGATGCTCGCCGACATCAAGCATCTTGCGCGCCAACAAGCGCCGCTCGATCCACCATTCGTTGAGATTGTGCAGGCGGTTTGGGTCTTTCGGCGCGCTCAGCATGAGCTGTGCGGCCTCATTGAACTTCTCTTCGCGGCGAAGTAGCTGGATTTTCGCGAAGATGTAGCCGGTTTCGCCGTGCAATTCGCGCGGCACCGCCTCAAGCAGCGCCCTGAGGTTGGAAGACTTTTTGTTGGCCGCGATCCGCGCTTTCGCGAGCGCCACATGGCCTGAGCCGAGCCGTTTCGCGGCGCGCATGCCGCCGGCTTCCTGCTCAGTACCGTAAAGCAGCGACTCCATCCGTGCCTTGTGGTCGCCCGCCGTCAGCAGCGCGCCGAACATGTCGAGCGCGGCGTTCTCGGTGTCTTCCGACATGCCGTCGTGACGCCAAGCCTCGCGGACCAGCCGTTCAGCATTGGTGCGATCGCCGCGTGCGAGCATCGCCTTCGCCAACGCGAACTTGCCCTTGCCCGAGATCGGCGATCCGTTTTCGAACCACGACCAGACGGTCGAATCGTCGCGGCGGTCGTCCCACAGCGCGGCCTCGATGCGCCGGCGCATGAAAGTCTGCGACGGCCAACTCGGATTGGCTGAAACAAACGCACGGTAGCGCTCGACCGAGGCGTTGTTGTTATCGCTGCGCAGGATCAGCCATTCCGCGAGCTTGCGGGCGACAGGGTCCGAGATCGCGGCTTGCACCTGCGTTGCATCGCCGGGCTTCTGCTTGCGCACCAATTCGATGATGTTCTCCAGCGCGTCCTTGTCGGCCTGAGACGTCGAGGAGGTCGCGGCCACTGCGGCTGGGGCGTGTCTGCGCGGAGGCGGCGCGACAGCATGCTGGCGGGTCGCAGGCGCCAGAACAGGCGGCGGCGGGGCCGGCGCTGCATGCGCCGGCTCAGTCGGTGCAGCCGGGGTGCCGGTATTCGCTGTCGGTGCGGACTTGGGAACGACGTTGCGGGCAATCGGTCGCGGCTTCGGCAGGGGAACTTTTGACTTGGCCCAGCTTTCCAGAGGGAAGGAGGTCAGTCCGACCGCCAGCGCCAGGCTTGTGGCCAGTGCGGTCGATCGCAATGCGGCGGCGCGGGCGGAAGGGATCACGGCTTTCCTCTGCGGCGGCGAATCATTCAATCGCTCCAGCCTTAGGTTTTGATTGAATATGTGGACAAAATGCTAAAAACGTCGCGCTGGACCTGTTTGCGCCATCACCGCGGCAAAATCGCGGCTATCGGCGTTCGAGGAAGGCAGATATTGGCCCGCGGCAGGAAAGAGCGTCGGAACAAGGCGCTAGCGCCTTATGCACGGCCCTTTCGCCTGGTCGCCAGACCCGATATGAATTGAAATCCAGTTTCGGTCGGGCCGTTTCTTAAGCGTTTGGAGGAAGTCCATGGCAGCCAAGACAAAATTCCGGGGGTCGTTTACCGCCTTGGTCACGCCATTCAAGAACGGCTCGGTCGACGAGGCCGCTTTCCGCGGCTTGGTGAACTGGCAGATCGCCGAAGGCACCCACGGCCTGGTCCCGGTGGGCACGACCGGTGAAAGCCCGACGCTGAGCCATGACGAGCACAAGCGCGTGGTCGAATGGTGTATCGACGAGGCCAAGGGCAAGGTGCCGGTGATTGCCGGCGCGGGTTCCAACTCGACCAAGGAAGCGGTCGAGCTTGCCGAGCATGCGGAAAAGGCGGGAGCAGATGCGGTGCTGGTGGTGACGCCGTACTACAACAAGCCCACCCAGGAAGGCATGTACCAGCACTTCAAGGCGATCAACGATGCCATCGGCATTCCGATCATCATCTACAACATTCCCGGCCGTTCCGTGATCGACATGTCGGTCGAGACCATGACGCGGCTGTTCGCGCTGAAGAACATCGCCGGCGTCAAGGATGCGACCGCAAGCATGGTGCGGGTATCGCAGCAGCGCGCGGCGATGGGCGAGGACTTCAACCAATTGTCGGGCGAGGACGCCACCATCCTCGGCTACATGGCGCATGGCGGCCATGGCTGCATCTCGGTCACGTCCAACGTCGCGCCGCGGCTGTGCTCGGAATTCCACGCGGCATGGCAGAAGGGCGATCACGCCACCGCGCTCAAGCTGCACGACAAGCTGATGCCGCTGCACAACAACCTCTTCATCGAAAGCAATCCGGCGCCGGTGAAATACGCGCTCTCGCTGCTCGGCAAGATCGACGAGAAGCTGCGGCTGCCGATGGTGCCGGTCACCGAGCCGACGCGCATCGCCGTGCGCAGCGCAATGGTCCATGCCGGCCTGATCAACTAGGTCGGTTCCGCTTCGCCTGAAGAACGAAGAGGGGAATTCAACGTGCTGAAGGAATTCCGCGAATTCGCGATGAAGGGTAACGTCGTCGACCTAGCGGTTGGCGTGATCATCGGTGCGGCCTTCGGCGCCATCGTGACCTCGCTGGTCGGTGACGTCATCATGCCCGTGATCGGCGCGATCACCGGTGGTCTCGATTTCTCCAACTATTTCACGCCATTGTCGCAGGCGGTAAACGCCAGCAACCTGGCGGACGCCAAAAAGCAAGGCGCCGTACTGGCTTGGGGCAATTTCCTTACTCTGACGCTGAACTTCCTCATCGTCGCCTTTGTGCTGTTCGTCGTCATTCGCGCGATGAACAAGCTGAAGCGCAAGGACGAAGCTGCGCCCGCGCCGCCGAAGCTGACCCGACAGGAAGAACTGCTGATCGAGATCCGCGATCTCCTCAAGAAGGGCTAACGTGGCTGATAAGAACGAACGCCCGATCAAGGTCGTCGCCGAAAACCGTAAGGCCCGATTCAACTACGCGATCGAGGACACGGTCGAGGCCGGCATCGCGCTGACCGGCACCGAAGTAAAGTCGATCCGTAATGGCAAGACCACCATTGCGGAGTCCTATGCGGATTCCAAGGATGGCGAGATCTGGCTTATCAACGCCAATATTCCGGAATATCTGCAGGCCAACCGCTTCAACCACGAGCCGAAACGGCCGCGCAAATTGCTGCTGCACCGAAAGCAGATCAACAAGCTGATGGGCGCGGTCGATCGCGAAGGCATGACGCTGATTCCGCTAAAACTCTATTTCAACGAGCGCGGCCGCGCCAAGCTGTTGCTGGCGATCGCCAAGGGCAAGAAACTGCACGACAAGCGCGAGAGCGAAAAGAAGCGCGACTGGGGCCGGGAAAAAGGCCGCCTGATGCGGGCGAGAGGATGATGGTTTGTAGGATGGGTAGAGCGCAGCGAAACCCATCACAGCGCTCGTTGATTGGAGCTCTATGTTGATGGGTATCGCTTCGCTCAACCCATCCTACGAGGGAAGTGGAGCCTGAAATGAACCAGAAAAACCTGCATGAAGTCGACTGGAGCAAGATCCCTCCGCCGGTCGATGACGGCGCGGCGGCGCATCTCGTCGGCATGGCGATTCCGCCGGTCACGCTGCTGGCCACCGATGATAGTTCGGTGACGCTCTCGGCGCTTCCTGGCCGCACCGTGGTGTTCGCCTATCCCCGCACCGGGTCGCCGGGCAAGATCAGCCTGGTCGACGACTGGGACATGATCCCTGGCGCGCGCGGCTGCACGCCGCAAACCTGCTCGTTCCGCGATCTATTTGCGGAGTTGAAAGCGGCCGGCACCAGGCAGGTGTTTGGCCTATCGACCCAGGATAACGTCTACCAGACCGAGATGGCGTCACGGCTGCATTTGCCGTTTCCGGTTCTGTCGGATGAAAAGCTCAAGCTCACCCGCGCCCTGAATTTGCCGACGATGGAGGTGGCGGGACTGACGTTGATCAAGCGGCTGGCGCTGATCGTCGACGACGGGCGCATTGCCCACGTGTTCTATCCAGTTTTCCCGCCCGACCGTAACGCCGCCGACGTACTGGCATGGCTGAGGGAAAATCCGGTCTGACGTTTCACCGCCACGACCTCGCTGGGCCGAGACTTCCAGTTCTGTAGGGTGGCAAAGCGAAGCGTGCCCACCTCCAGGCCACCGGCGATAATGGTGGGCACGCTGCGCTTTGCCCACCCTACAAAATCACGACTCCAAATCCTTCCGCACTTTTGCAAATACCTCGCGAAACATCTCCGGTGTCAGCACCCGCGTGTTGGTGTTGTAGCGCGAGCAGTGATAGCTGTCGTAGAGCTTGATATTGCCCGCCTTGTGCACAGCGCCGTGCGCAAAGGGGGCGGCGCCATTGCGCAGGCTGAGCGCCTTCAGGGTCGAGTCATGTGCAATGCGGCCGAGCAGCACGATCGCGCGCAGTTTGGGCATGGTCGCAATTGTCGTCGCCAGAAATTGCCGGCAGGTGCCGATCTCGACCGGCAGCGGCTTGTTTTGCGGCGGCACGCAGCGCACCGCGTTGCTGATCCGGCAGTCGACGAGCTTCAGTCCGTCGTCCGGTCGCGCCTGGTAGACGCCCTTCGCAAAGCCGTATTCCAGCAAGGTCGCATACAGCAGATCGCCGGCGTAGTCGCCGGTGAACGGGCGTCCGGTCCGGTTGGCTCCCTGCAGGCCCGGCGCCAGCCCGACAATCAACAGTTGTGCGGAGGCATCGCCGAACGAAGCGACCGGCGAGTTGTGCCAGCCCGGCTCGCGGGCACGTGCCTGCGCGCGGAATTCGGCGAGCCTCGGGCAGAGCGGGCAGTTGCGGTCGGGTTCGGCAGCAGCCGGGGCGGGGAGATTAGCCATCAGTCCAATGCGTTTTCGAGCGAAATTCAGTCACGGACCTGATGCTGCGTCGATACCGGTTCGCGCCAGATGCGCGCGCCAAAACAAAAAGCCTCGGTTCTGTTTTCAATCAGAACCGAGGCTCTAGCAGTGTACTGGCTCATGCTCAATCGTCGAAATCGTCGTCGCCGGCCCGTGGCGCCACGGTGGTCGCGCGCTGCAGGAATTGCGGCGAATGGTGACGCGGCTCGCGAGGGGCAGGACGCTCGGAGGGATCGCGGCCCAGCTTTGATTGCAACTCGACAAGATCAGTGAAGACGTCGGCCTGGCGGCGCAGTTCGTCGGCGATCATCGGCGGCTGACTTGAAATGGTCGAAACGACCGTGACGCGAACGCCGCGACGCTGCACCGCTTCCACCAGTGAGCGGAAATCGCCGTCGCCCGAAAACAACACGATCTGATCGACATGCTCGGCGAGTTCCATGGCATCGACGGCGAGTTCGATATCCATGTTGCCTTTCACCTTGCGGCGGCCGGATGCGTCGATGAATTCCTTCGTTGCCTTGGTGACGACGGTGTAGCCGTTGTAGTCGAGCCAGTCGATCAATGGACGGATCGAGGAGTATTCCTGATCCTCGATGATTGCCGTGTAGTAAAACGCACGCAACAGCGTTCCTCGGCTCTGAAATTCCTTGAGAAGGCGCTTGTAATCGATGTCGAAGCCGAGCGTCTTGGCCGTTGCGTAGAGGTTGGCGCCATCGATAAAGAGCGCAATCTTGTTGGAAGCTGGTGACATCAAATGGTTCTCACGTTGTTGTTAGCTTTTCTAGCGCAGCGGCTAACGGCCGCGCGCACTTTCCGGTTCTGTTGCCTAAAGTTCGGTGAATCGTGCCCCACGACAGTCACCACTGCAATTATGGTGAGGCGAGGGCGAAAAACCTATACTTTTGACATGCAATGAAGAGATTTACTTGTCCTGCACGGCAACCCTACCGCGTCTGGACGCTCCGGCCATTCCGGCCCCAAGAGTTGGCGTACCAGAGCCCATTGGGAAGGCAAATCACAAATTTGGTCTTGCGAAACGCCCCCTGCCACTATAACTAGCGCCCATAACCGACATATTTGGCCCCATTTAACGGAGCGACAGTCTATGGCGCGCGTCACCGTGGAAGATTGCATTGACAAGGTCGACAACCGGTTCGACCTGGTGTTGCTGGCGGCACATCGCGCCCGTATGATCTCGTCCGGATCGCAACTGACGGTTGATCGCGACAACGATAAGAATCCGGTCGTTTCGCTACGGGAAATCGCCGATTCCACTATTTCCCCGGAAGACCTCCGCGAGGAACTGGTTCATTCCCTGCAGAAATTCGTTGAGGTCGACGAGCCTGAGCCCGATACCGTGCCTTTGATCGGCTCGGCCGGCGCCAGCGTCGATGCCGACGACACCGAGGTAGCGGTCGAGCGCATGACCGAGGAAGAACTCCTCAAGGGGCTGGAAGGCCTGGCGCCGCCGGAAGAGCAGCCCGAAGAGGACGAGTAATCCGGAACCTTCCGGTCCGTCCCGAACTCCCGATCTGCCAAAGGCCCGGACGTCAGTCCGGGCCTTTGCTTTTGTTGACATTTTTGCGGTTACAATGCGTCCTTGGCCGGCGCGGCCGAAAACGGCTGACTCGCCGGGCCGACAGGCCATCGGGTTGGGCGTTGGATGGCCGCAGGCCCAAGCGAAATTGAACCGTATCGCGACCAGCGCGGCGTGCATCGCCGTTCGAAAACGCATTAGATACTAAACGGCGGGACCCGTCCGGGTCTGGTGGAAGAAGGTAGTGATGTGATGGCGTATTGGCGCCGCAGCTCCCGGCAAATGCAGGCCGCGACCGGCCGGGTCGCGGTTGCGCCGGGGTCGCCCGTGGCAGAGAAGCCGAAATCGCCGCGCTCGCGCATGATGCGGCAATACGATCTGGTCGAGCGCGTCCGCACGTACAATCCGGATACCAACGAAGACCTGCTCAATCGCGCCTATGTCTACGCCATGAAGGCGCATGGCACGCAGACGCGCGCGTCTGGCGATCCCTATTTCTCGCATCCGCTCGAGGTCGCGGCGATCCTGACCAACCTCAAGCTCGACGACGCCACCATCGTCGCCGCACTGCTGCACGACACCATCGAGGATACCGAGGCGACGCGCGCCGAGATCGACAATATCTTCGGCCACGAGATCGGCGCGCTGGTCGAAGGGCTTACCAAGCTGAAGCGGCTGGAGCTGGTCTCGCGCGAAGCCAAACAGGCCGAGAACCTGCGCAAGCTCTTGCTGGCGATCGCCGACGACGTCCGCGTGCTCCTGATCAAGCTGGCCGATCGCCTGCACAACATGCGCACGCTGGAATTCGTGCCGCATGCCTCGCGCCGCCGCATTGCCGAGGAGACGCTGGACATCTATGCGCCGCTCGCCGGCCGCATGGGCATGCAGGAGATGCGCGAGGAGCTCGAGGATCTCTCGTTCCATACGCTCGATCCCGAAGCCTATGCGGTGGTGATGCAGCGGCTGGATGCGCTGGCCGATCGAAACCGCAACCTGATCGGCGAGATCGAAAGCCAGCTCTCCAAGAACCTGCAAAAGAACGGCATCACCGCGCGAGTCTATGGCCGCCGCAAGCAGCCGTTTTCGATCTGGACCAAGATGGAGCGCAAGTCCGTCGGCTTCGAGCAATTGTCTGATATCTTCGGCTTCCGCATCGTGATGCAGGATGTCGAATCCTGCTACCGCGCGCTTGGCGTGGTGCACACTACCTGGCCGGTGGTGCCGGGACGCTTCAAGGACTACATCTCGACGCCGAAGCAGAACGACTACCGTTCGCTCCACACCACCGTGATCGGTCCCGGCAACCAGCGTGTCGAGCTGCAGATCCGCACCGAGGAAATGAACCAGATCGCCGAATTCGGCATTGCCGCACATGCCTTCTACAAGGAGGGCATGGGCTCGCCGACCGAGCGGCTGGAGCATGAATCCAACGCCTTTGCCTGGCTGCGTCACACCGTCGGCATCCTCTCCGAAAGCGCCAATCCGGAAGAGTTCCTGGAGCACACCAAGCTCGAATTGTTCCACGACCAGGTGTTCTGCTTCACTCCCAAGGGCAAATTGATTGCGCTGCCGCGGCAGGCCAATGTGATCGACTTCGCCTATGCGGTGCATACCGATGTCGGCAACTCGGCGGTCGGCTGCAAGATCAACGGCAAGTTCGCGCCGCTGTCGTCCGAATTGCAAAATGGCGACGAGGTCGAGGTGTTGACCTCGCAGGCGCAGTCGGCGCCGCCCTCGGCGTGGGAATCGCTTGCGGTCACCGGCAAGGCCCGCGCCGCGATCCGCCGCGCCACGCGTACCGCGGTGCGCGATCAATATGCGGGACTTGGCCGCCGCATCGTCGACCGCCTGTTTGCCCGCGCCAAGATCGAATACGCCGACGACAAGCTGAAGGGTGCATTGCCGCGCCTGGCGCGCGCCTCGATCGAGGACGTGATGGCCTCCGTCGGACGTGGCGAGCTGAAGGCCTCCGACGTCGCCCGCGCGATGTACCCGGACTACAAGGAAGAGCGGTTGGTGAAGTACGGGGCCAAGAAGAGCCTCGCGGTGAAATTGAAGCTGAAGTCGCCGCCGCATCCGGCGCGCAGCACCTCCGTGATCCCGGTGCGCGGCATCAATTCGGATTTGCCGGTGAAATTTGCGCCGAACGGCGGCGCGGTTCCGGGCGACCGCATCGTCGGCATCGTCACGCCGGGCGAGGGGATCACGATCTATCCGATCCAGTCGCCGGCGCTGAAGGATTTCGAGGAGGAGCCGGAACGCTGGCTCGACGTGCGCTGGGATATCGATGAAGCCATGCCGCAGCGTTTCCCGGCGCGGATCCTGGTCCACAACGTCAACGAGCCCGGCAGCCTCGCCCAGGTCGCCACCGTGATCGCCGAGCACGACGGCAATATCGACAATATCAGCATGTCGCGCCGCTCGCCGGATTTCACCGAGCTGACCATCGATCTCGAGGTCTATGACCTCAAGCATCTCAGTGCAATTATCGCTCAATTGCGTGCCAAGGCCGTCGTCGCCAAGGTCGAGCGCGTCAATGGGTAGGCGATATCGTCATTGCCGGGCAAAAGCGCGAAGCGCGTCTCTTGCACTAAGCGACCCGGCAATCCATCCTTCTAAAGTAGATGGATGCGCGGGTCACGCCCGCGCATGACGTTCTGTGCTATCGAAGTCGCCCGTAAGCTTGCCTGTGAGTCCGGTCATGCCCCTTCCCCCGCTCCGCCTCGGCGTCAATGTCGACCACGTCGCCACCTTGCGTAACGCGCGGCGCGGCGAGCGGCCGGATCCGGTGCGCGCCGCGCTGCTGGCGATCGAGGCAGGCGCCGATGGCATCACCGCGCATCTGCGAGAGGACCGCCGCCACATCCGCGACAGCGACATGGCCCGGCTGAAGGCCGAAATATCAAAACCGCTGAATTTCGAGATGGCGGCAACGGAAGACATGCTGCGGATCTCGCTAGCGACAAAACCCCACGCCGTATGCCTGGTGCCGGAGCGCCGCGAAGAACTCACCACCGAGGGTGGATTGGACGTCGTCGGCCAGCACAATGCGCTGGCTCCGTTCATCGCGCGGCTCAACGATGCCGGCATCCGGGTGTCGTTGTTCATCTCAGCCGACCCGCCGCAGATCGAGATGGCGGCAAAGTTGCGCGCGCCCGTGATCGAGATCCACACCGGCGGCTGGTGCGACGCCGTGGTCGACGGCCACGCTGACAAGGCCGAGGCGGAATGGCGGCGAATCGTCGAGGGCGCCACCTTGGCGCGGGCGGCGGGGCTGGAGGTCCATGCCGGCCACGGCCTCGACTACCAGACCGCCGAGACGATTTCAGCGCTGCCCGAGATTGCCGAGCTCAACATCGGCTATTTCATGATGGGGGAGGCCCTGTTCGTCGGCCTTGGCGAGACCGTGCGGCAGATGCGCTCCGCAATGGACCGCGGCCGCCAGAAAGTCGCGGCCCGGCCATGATCATCGGCATCGGTTCCGACCTGGTCGACATCACACGGGTTGCCAAGGTGATCGAGCGCCATGGCGACCGCTTCCTCGACCGCATCTTCACCGACATCGAGCGCGCCAAGGCGGCGCGCCGCGCCAACAGCGAAAAAATGGTGGTCGCGACCTATGCCAAGCGGTTTGCGGCCAAGGAGGCCTGTTCCAAGGCGCTCGGCACCGGCATCCGGCGCGGCGTCTGGTGGCGGGACATGGGGGTGGTGAACATGCCGGGGGGACGGCCGACCATGAAACTCACCGGCGGCGCGCTGGCCCGGCTCGAAGCGCTGACGCCGGAGGGCTTCGAGGCGCGAATCGATCTGTCGATCACCGACGACTGGCCGCTGGCGCAGGCCTTCGTCATAATTTCGGCGGTCGCACCCGGCAAATCATGAGCCGCGCAGGCGTTGGCGCCGGAAAAATGAGGCAAAACTAAAAATCATTGAGATATCAATGGATTATGAAGTTTTGACGAGGCGCTTGATTGCGCGCCCACGAACAACCGTCTAAAAACGCCGCCAACGACCTGTTCTAGCCAGGGCCGATTCCGGTTACCGTCGGAATTGGCTCTCAACATCAGTTATCTAGACCATTTTCCTGACGCGAACGTATCTGGCGATTCGCGTGCGGAAAACGTTCTGCCACCGTGCGGGCTGGGGCCCGCGGGAATTGGGAAAGCGATGAGCGTGACATCCGGCACAAAATCTGAAAGCGGCTTGGGTGAAACCATCCGCGTCGTCATCCATGCTCTCCTGATCGCGCTCGTGATCCGCACCTTCCTGTTCCAGCCGTTCAACATCCCCTCGGGATCGATGAAGGCGACGCTCCTGGTCGGCGATTACCTGTTCGTCTCGAAGTATTCCTACGGCTACAGCCACTATTCCATTCCATTGTCGCCGCCACTGTTCTCGGGCCGCATCTTCGGCTCGGAGCCGAACCGCGGCGACATCGTCGTGTTCCGCCTGCCGAAGGACGACTCCACCGATTACATCAAGCGCGTGATCGGCTTGCCGGGCGACCGCATCCAGATGCGGGAAGGGCTGCTCCACATCAACGACAAGCCGGTCAAGCGCGAGCGGCTTTCCGACTTCATCGGCGAGGACCCCTGCGGCTCCGACGCCACCGCGCGCGTCAAGCGCTGGAAGGAAACGTTGCCGAACGGCGTCAGTTATGAATCGCTCGATTGCGTCGACAACGGTTTCTACGACAACACCAACGTCTATACCGTGCCCCCCGGCCACTTCTTCATGATGGGCGACAACCGCGACAACTCCACCGATAGCCGCGTGCTGTCGGCGGTGGGCTACGTGCCGTTCGAAAACATCGTCGGCCGGGCGCAGATGATCTTCTTCTCCATTGCCGAGGGCGAACACGCCTGGATGTTCTGGCGCTGGCCGACTGCGGTGCGCTGGAATCGCCTATTCACAATTGTGCGATGAACGACGAAACAGCGACCATTCCTGACACATCGGCCTCCGGCGAGCCGGGCCAGCAGGCGGATGCGCCCCGCGAAGCTGCGCCGAAGAAGAAGCGCGGCAAGGCCGGCGCGAAGGCTGCGGCTGCCGCGATCGAGGGGCGCATCGGCTACAAATTTTCCGATCCGGCGCTGCTGACGACCGCCTTTACCCATGTCTCGGCCTTGAAGCCCGCGACCCGACATCGCGCCGACAGTTATCAGCGGCTGGAATTCCTCGGCGACCACGTACTCGGGCTGATTATCTCCGACATGCTGTATCGCGCCTATCCGAGGGCGGACGAAGGCGAATTGTCCAAACGTCTCGCCGATCTCGTGCGCAAGGAAAGCTGTGCCGATGTCGCCAAGTCGCTGGGGCTGCTCGACGACATCAAGCTCGGCGCGGTGGGTGCAGGGGCGGGCGCGCGCCTGCGCAAATCCGTTCTCGGCGATATCTGCGAGGCGGTGATCGGGGCGATCTATCTCGACGGCGGCTATGCGGCGGCGTCGCAATTCGTCGAGCGCAACTGGCTGGAGCGGATGCGCAAACCGCGCCGGCCGCTGCGCGATCCCAAGACGGTGCTGCAGGAATGGGCCCAGAGCAAGGGCTTGCCGACGCCGGTCTATCGCGAGATCGAGCGCACCGGGCCGCACCACGACCCGCAGTTCCGCGTCGCTGTCGACTTGCCGGGACTGGCGCCCGCCGAAGGCGTCGGCGGCTCCAAGCGCGCAGCCGAGAAGGTCGCAGCCTCCGTGATGATCGAACGCGAAGGCGTCGGCAGCAATGACAGTTGAACCCGCAGCCGGCGTGTCTGGCGAGACCCGCTGCGGTTTCGTCGCGCTGATCGGCGCTCCCAATGTCGGCAAGTCCACCCTTGTCAATGCACTGGTCGGCTCCAAGGTCACCATCGTCTCGCGCAAGGTGCAGACGACGCGCGCGCTGATCCGCGGTATCGTGGTCGAGGACAATGCGCAGATCATTCTGGTCGACACGCCTGGCATCTTCTTGCCGAAGCGCCGGCTGGACCGGGCCATGGTATCGACCGCCTGGAGCGGGGCTCACGATGCCGACCTGGTCTGCGTGCTGCTCGACGCCAAGGCCGGAATCGATGAGGAGGCCGATGCGATCCTGAACAAGCTCGCGACGGTTGCGCATCCGAAAATCCTGGTGCTGAACAAGATCGACTTGATCCCGCGCGAAAAACTGCTGGCGCTGGCGCAGGCCGCCAATGAGCGGATGAAATTCGCGCACACCTTCATGATCTCGGCACTGTCGGGCGACGGTGTCGCCGACCTGCGCAAGACGCTCGCGAAGAGCGTGCCGCCGGGTCCGTTTCATTATCCCGAGGACCAGATGTCGGATGCGCCGCTGCGGCATCTGGCGGCGGAAATCACCCGGGAAAAGATCTACCGCCAGCTCCACCAGGAACTGCCGTATCAATCGACCGTTGAGACCGATAGCTGGACCGAGCGCAAGGACAAGTCGGTCCGGATCGAACAGACGATCTTTGTCGAGCGCGAGAGCCAGCGCAAGATCGTGCTCGGCAAGGGCGGCGCCACCATCAAGTCGATCGGCGCGGAGTCGCGGAAGGAGATCGCCGAAATTGTCGGCGTGCCCGTGCACTTGTTCCTGTTCGTCAAGGTGCGCGAGAACTGGGGCGACGATCCCGACCGCTACAGGGAAATGGGACTGGAATTCCCCAAGGAATAGTGAGGGCTCGTTGAGCTTCGGCGGACAAGTCGTCGCTTTGCTCCCTTGCGCAAACGCTCTGCGTTTGTCGCAGGCAATGACGGGGCTAGAACATGACCCACCAATTACCAAGAACGAGCCCGATGACCCTACCGAGAAACGTGCTGTGGTTTGAGGTTTTGCTGTATCTGTCGCTGACGCTGGATGCGGTGTCGATAGCGTTCCAGGACCGCACGCCGACCCCGAAGATGACGGAGCAGATGATCAGCACCGGAACGCTGATGGCGGCCGGCCTGATCCTGCTGTTGGTCTATCTCGTCCGGCTCGCAGCCGAGCACCGCAAGAACTGGCCACGCTGGGTGCTGGTGGCGGCGCTGGTGCTGTCGGTGATCTCGCTTGCGCAAATGATCGGCGAGAAGGGCATTCAGTTCCACAGCGGCATCGAAGTGATCTCCTGCGCGCTGACTGCGGCGGGCCTGTATTTTTCCTTCACCGGCGATGCGGTCGGCTGGTTCAACGCGTGATGTTCTCTCGTGTCCCGGACGCGGTGCAGCGCGAAGCGGTGCACCGCAGAGCCGGGACCCACGAGACTGCGGGTGGGCGCCCCGGCTCAGCGAAGCAGCACTGCGTGCTGCATCGCGTCCGGGGAACGCGAGGGCGGAAGCTGCGCCTAACCGCAAGATCCTGTAAACTCCCGCCCATGGAATGGACCGACGAAGGCATCGTGCTGGGCGTACGGCGGCATGGCGAATCCTCCGCCATCGTCGAACTGCTGACGCGCGAGCATGGCCGTCATCTCGGCCTGGTGCGCGGCGGTGCTTCCTCGCGGATGCGGCCGCTGCTGCAGCCCGGCAACAGCGTCACCGCGGTGTGGCGGGCGCGGCTCGACGAGCATCTCGGTACCTACGCCATCGAGGGCACGCGGCTGCGCGCCGCGACCCTGCTGGCGTCCTCGCATGCGGTCTATGGCGTCACCCATCTGGCCGCACTGGCGCGGTTATTGCCGGAACGTGACCCGCATGCGGACATCTACGAGATGCTCGACCGCACCCTGGACGACTTCGACGACGCAGGCGGCGCGGCGGCGCACCTGATCCGGTTCGAGCTCGCGATGCTCGCCGAACTCGGCTTCGGCCTCGATCTGGAAAACTGTGCCGCGACCGGCGCGACCTCCGACCTGATCTACGTCTCGCCGAAATCCGGCGGCGCCGTCTCGCGGGAGGCCGGCGAGCCCTATCGGGATCGCCTGCTGCGGCTGCCGGCCTTCCTGCGCGAAGGCGAGGGCGGGGCCAACAGTTGGTCGGACCAGGACCTGCAGGACGGCTTTCGCCTGACCGGCCTGTTCCTGCTCCGCCACGTGCTGGAGCCGCGCGGGCAGGGCCATTCCGACGCCCGGGACGGGTTCATCAACGCGGTGACGCGGCACCGGGCGCGAATCAGTTCGTCGGCCTAAACCCGCTACAGTAACCCGTCGTCCCTGCGAACGCAGGGACCCATACGCCGCAGCGGTCGTTGGTGCCGGGCTGTGAGTCTTTTTTCCAATAAATGCCTGTGGTTATAGGCCCCTGCGTTCGCAGGGGCGACGTCAGAAAATTCCATTCGGTATACGTCTTGCCGGATTTATCAGCAGAGTCTAACCCCTCCCCATGGGAAAACGACAGCTACCGCCGGAAGAACCGGCTGAAATCCACGAGGTCATGCTGCGCGATGCGCTGGAAGAGCGCTATCTCGCCTACGCGCTCTCGACCATCATGCATCGCGCCTTGCCGGACGCCCGCGACGGGCTGAAGCCGGTGCACCGGCGCATCCTCTACGGCATGCGCCTGCTTAGGCTCGACCCCGGCACCCCGTTCAAGAAATCGGCAAAAATCGTCGGCGACGTGATGGGCTCGTTCCATCCGCATGGCGACCAGGCGATCTACGACGCCATGGTGCGTCTCGCCCAGGACTTCGCCTCGCGCTACCCGCTGGTCGACGGCCAGGGCAATTTCGGCAATATCGACGGCGATAACCCGGCCGCCTACCGCTACACCGAAGCGCGCATGACCGAGGTCGCGCGGCTGCTCTTGGACGGCATCGACGAGGACGGCGTCGAGTTCCGCGCCAATTACGACGGCCAGAGCAAGGAACCGGTCGTTCTGCCCGGCGGCTTCCCGAACCTGCTCGCCAACGGCGCGCAGGGCATTGCGGTCGGCATGGCCACCTCGATCCCGCCGCACAATGTCGCCGAGCTCTGCGACGCGGCGCTGCACCTGATCGACAAGCCTGAGGCGAAGTCGAAGTCGCTGATGAAATGGGTCAAGGGCCCGGACTTCCCGACCGGTGGCATCATCGTCGATTCCAAGGAAAGCATTACCGAAGCCTACATGACGGGGCGCGGCTCGTTCCGTACCCGCGCCAAATGGACCCAGGAAGAGGGCGCGCGCGGCACCTGGGTCGTGGTCATCACCGAGATCCCGTGGCTGGTGCAGAAATCCCGGTTGGTCGAGAAGATCGCCGAACTGCTCAACGAGAAGAAGCTGCCGCTGGTTGGCGACGTCAGGGATGAATCGGCCGAGGACATTCGCCTCGTGATCGAGCCGAAATCCCGCGCGGTCGACCCGGCGCTGATGATGGAATCGCTGTTCCGGCTCACCGAGCTCGAGAGCAAGATCTCGCTGAACCTCAATGTGCTGATCAAGGGCAAGATCCCCAAGGTGGTGGGGCTTGCCGAGTGCCTGCGCGAATGGCTCGACCATCTGCGCGATGTGCTGGTGCGCCGCTCCAACTACCGCAAGACCCAGATCGAGAACCGCCTCGAAATACTTGGCGGCTACCTGATCGCCTATCTGAACATCGACAAGGTGATCAAGATCATCCGTACCGAGGACGAGCCGAAGCCGGCGCTGATCAAGGCGTTCAAGCTGACGGAAGTCCAAGCCGACGCCATCCTCAACATGCGGCTGCGCTCCTTGCGGAAGCTCGAGGAGTTCGAAATCCGCACCGAGGACAAGAACCTTCGCAACGAATTGAAGGGCATCAAGTCGCTGCTCGGGTCCGAAGCCGAGCAATGGTCCAAGGTCGGCGAACAGGTTCGGAAGGTGCGCGACATCTTTGGGCCGAAGACACCGCTCGGCAAGCGCCGCACGCAATTCGCCGACGCGCCCGAGCATGATCTCGCCGCGATCGAGGAAGCCTTTGTCGAGCGCGAGCCGGTGACGGTCGTGATTTCCGAAAAGGGCTGGGTGCGTACACTGAAGGGCCATGTCGAGGATATCTCGGGCCTTGCCTTCAAGACCGACGACAAACTCGACCACACCTTCTTCGCCGAGACCACGTCGAAGCTCCTGCTCTTCGCCACCAACGGCAAATTCTATTCGCTCGACGTGGCGAAGCTTCCTGGCGGACGCGGCCATGGCGAACCGATCCGCATGTTCATCGACCTCGAGCAGGACGCCGCGATCGTCTCGCTGTTCGTCAACAAGGGTGAGCGCAAGTTCCTGATCGCGAGCAGCGAGGGGCAGGGTTTTGTGGTCAAGGAAGAGGATTGCGTCAGCAATACCCGCAAGGGCAAGCAGGTGCTCAACGTCACCATGCCGAACGAGGCCTGCGCGATCGCAACCGTGCAAGGCGATACCGTGGCTGCGATCGGCACCAACCACAAGATGGTGCTGTTCCCGCTCGACCAGGTGCCGGAGATGGCGCGCGGCCGCGGCGTGCGCCTGCAGAAATACTCCAGCGCCAAGCTGTCAGACGTCGCGGTGTTCGAGTTCAAGGCCGGGCTGACGTGGAAGGATTCGGCCGGCCGCGAGCAGAGCATGAGCGCCAAGGAACTGGCCGACTGGCGCGGCAACCGCGCCGACGCCGGCCGCCTCGCGCACGGCCTGCCGAAGTCGAACAAGTTTTTGCGCGGCGTGGAGTAGGCTCAAAGTAGGGTGGGCAAAGGCGCGCGAAGCGCCGTGCCCACCATCTATCAGCACCTTCCTCGCGAATGGTGGGCACGCTTCGCTTTGCCCACCCTACAAATCGGCCTGTAATAGTATTCGACAATCCGCGCGCTATATAAGTCGCCGTCGAACCAGACGAGGCGGAATGGTGCACGATCACGCTCACCACAATCACTCCCATTCCCACGGTCACGCGGGCCACAGCCATGCGCCGAATAATTTTGGCTGGGCGTTCGCCATCGGCGCTACGCTCAATACAGCGTTCGTCATTGCGGAGCTGATCTTCGGCTACGCCGCCAATTCGCTGGCGCTGATTTCCGACGCCGTCCACAATCTCTCCGACGTGATTGCGCTTCTCCTGGCGTGGGGCGCGGCGTGGCTTGCGCAGAAGCAGCCAACGCAGCGGCATACTTACGGGTATCGCCGCGCCTCGATCCTGGCGGCGCTGTTCAATGCCGGCCTGCTGCTGGTTGCGGTCGGCGGCATCGTCGTCGAGGCGGTCAATCGCTTTTATGCCCCGGCGCCGGTCGCGGGCATGACCGTCATCCTGGTCGCGGCCCTCGGCGTCGCGATCAACGGTGGCACCGCACTGTTATTCATGCGTGGTCGCCATGGCGACCTCAACATTCGCGGCGCCTACCTACACATGGCAGCCGATGCCGGCGTCTCGTTCGGCGTGGTGGTCGCCGCCGTCATCATCATGCTGACCGGCTGGCTGTGGCTCGATCCCGCGATCAGCCTTGTCATTGCGGCTGTGGTGTTCTGGAGCGGATGGGGTCTGGCCCGCGACAGCGTCAATCTCGTGCTCGACGGCGTGCCGCGCGGCATCGAGCTTTCCGATGTGAAGGATTACCTCGGCGGGCTGGACGGCGTCGTTGAGGTACACGACCTCCACGTCTGGGCCATGAGCACCAACGAGACCGCGCTGACGGCGCATCTGGTGCGCCCCAGCGGCAGCGACGATGCTTTCCTGCATCAGGTGTGCGAGGAGCTGTCGCAGCGTTTCAACATCCATCACAGCACGTTGCAGATCGAAGTCGATGCCGAGATCTGCAGGCTGGCGCCGGCGGAGCGGGTGTAGGGAATGTAGGATGGGTGGAGCGAAGCGATACCCATCAATTATTCCCGCAACCGCCGATGATGGGTATCGCTGCGCTCCACCCATCCTACGACATGACGGCTGCGCTCAAGCCCACCCCACAAACCGTAACGCCACGCCCGCCGCGCAGGACCCCGCCAGCACCCAGAGCATGCCGACGTTGAGCCGGAAGATCGCGGTTGCTGCGGCCGCCGCCAGCACGAAAGCTGCGGTATCGAGACTTCCCCATACTGGCATGTCGAACGACAGCCCGAACGAACGTACCGGCGTGGTCTGCAGGAACAGCGTGTGCAACCCGAACCAGATCGAGAGGTTCAGGATCACGCCGACCACGGCGGCGGTGATCGCGGAGAGCGCGCCCGCAAGCCCCTTGTTGCCGCGTAGCGTCTCGATGTAGGGCGCGCCGAGGAATATCCAGAGAAAGCAGGGGATGAAGGTGACCCAGGTCGCCAGCAGTCCGCCAAGCGTCGCTGCAACCATCGGCGATAACGTGCCGGGATCGCGATAGGCCGCCATGAAGCCGACGAACTGCAGCACCATGATCAGCGGCCCCGGCGTCGTCTCGGCCATGCCGAGGCCGTCGAGCATCTCGCGCGGCTGCAGCCAGTGATAATGCTCGACCGCCTGCTGGGCGACGTAGGCCAGCACCGCATAGGCGCCCCCGAACGTCACCAGCGCCATCTTGGAAAAGAACAGCGCGATCTGACTGAACACGTTGGCCTGCCCAAGCCCGATCATCAGCGCTGCGACCGGTACCACCCACAGCAACAGCCACACCGAGCTGACGCGCAGCGCGCGTGCCACGCTGGGGCGGACATGGTCGGGTAGTTCCTCACCGAGCAGGCTGTCAACCGCTGCCGACTTCTTTCCGCCGCCACCGTGTTCGATCGCGGCGAATTCCGGCCGGCCGCTGCGCGCGCCGAAATAGCCGATCACGCCGGCTGCGATGATGATGATCGGGAAGGGAACGTTGAAAAAGAATATCGCGACAAAAGCTATTGCCGCGAGCGCGATCATCACCCGGTTGCGCAACGCGCGCTTGCCGACGCGGACGACCGCGTGGACCACGATCGCAAGAACTGCAGCCTTCAGCCCGAAGAACAGCGCCTCGATGAAGCCAACATTGCCATAGGCTGCGTAAATATAGCTCAAGCCCATGATGGCGATGATGCCGGGCAGGATGAACAGCCCGCCCGCCATGATGCCGCCGGCGGTCCGGTGCAACAGCCAGCCGATATAGGTCGCAAGCTGCTGCGCCTCCGGGCCCGGCAACAGCATGCAGTAGTTCAGCGCGTGCAAAAACCGGCTCTCGGAGATCCAGTTCTTTTCCTCGACCAGGATGCGGTGCATCACCGCGATCTGCCCGGCCGGGCCGCCAAAACTCAGTATGGCGACCCGCAGCCAGACCCGGAAGGCCTCACCGAAGCTGATGCCGTGACCGGCTTCCCGGCTGGCATCGGCTTCGGCCACCTTGTTCATCGTCGCATCCATTACGATTTCGCCTTATTGGTCGGCCAATTGTGGGTCTCGCCGGTCGCGTCGCGGCACCAGCGGTAGAATGCGTCGTAGAGCGTCATGCCGGCTTCGAGCTGTTCGAGATCGTCGTCGAACATCCGCGACAGGCCGAGCGAGGCGGCGAGCAGTCCGGGCACTTCCGGCGACAGATCGAGCCGCCCGGTGTCGGCGCCGCGAACCATCGCCGCCAGCCGCAGCAAGGCCGGCGTCGCCAGGCCAAATTCCTCGATCATCACGTCAAACGTGCAGAGTTCACCACGGTGGCTCCAGAACACGTTCTCGACGTCGAAGGGGGCGGCGTTGAAGCGCTCGCCGACGGCGAGCACTTCAGGTGGCGTGACAAAGAGAAATACCGCGTTGGGATCGACAAACCTGCGGATCAGCCATGGGCACGCGATGCGGTCGATCTTTGGCCGCGCACGGGTGACCCAGACGGTGCGACCCTGCGCGTCGCGTGCCGGGAGTTTTGCCGCCGGCACCAGCGGCAGTTTGGCGGCCTTCCAGCCTTCGAAACCGCCTTCCAGCGCTTCGGCCGAGACGTGGAGATGGCGCAGCCAGGCTGCGGTGCCTTGCGCCAGTTTCTGGCCGCGCAGGCAGACGACAATCGCCGAGCGGCCGGAAAACTCTTCGCCCCAATCGGCGGCTTCCTCGTGGTTGCGCCTGACGGCGCCGGGAATCAGCCGCTGATCGGCGGCGAAATCCTCGTCGGTACGAACATCGATCAAGGCAGGCGTGTTCGCCGTGCCGATCAATTTTGAAAGCTTGTCGGGAGATATCGTGGTGTAGGATGACATGGCTGCGCCCTCGTCAAAAGAAACGGGACGCGATACTTGGGCATGTCGCCTCATGGGGAGATCGCAACATCCCCAAGCGCGGAATTAAGCGCGGCCCTGTTCGGCTGTCAATGGTTGTCAACGGTGCGTTGGATGGGTGGAGCGAAGCGATACCCATCAAAGTTCCCTCAATCCGCCGATGATGGGTATCGCTGCGCTCCACCCATCCTACGAGAGGCGCTTGCGCCACGTCGGTTTCGGTCCTAGCCTGCCCCACCGGGGACAAAGCAGGCTCCCCGTCAGACGGTCCGCCGTCCAAGCTCTGCGCACACTCGATTACGTCGAGGATGGCGCATGGACGCTCGGATGACCGATATCGCGACCGAACCAAAACCCTCCGCCGCAAGCGCGCTGATCAAGCTGCTGTATGTCGCGCGCGGCCTGCGCGGCTTCGGCGACGGTTTTGCCGTCATCATCCTGCCGGCCTACATGACCGCGCTCGGCCATGACGCGATCGCCGTCGGCATCGTCGCGACCGCCTCGCTTCTGGGCACGGCGCTGCTGACGCTGATCACTGGCTGGATCGCGCCACGCCATGACCTGCGGCCGCTGCTGATCGCGGGCGCTTGCCTGATGGTGGCGACCGGCATCGCTTTTCCCGCCGTAGAGCATTTTGTTCTGATCGCGTTGGTCGCCTTCATCGGCACCATCAACGCCTCCGGCGGCGATCTCGGCGTGCTGGTGCCGCTCGAGCATGCGGTGCTGGCGCACAGCGCCACCGACGACCGCCGCACGCAGGTGTTCGCGCGCTACAGCCTGATCGGCGCGCTCTGCACCGCGGTCGGCTCGCTTGCGGCCTCGCTGCCGGACCTCCTTGTAGCGGGCGGCAGCACGAAACTCGCCGCATTCCGCCTGATGTTCTACGCCTATGCCGCGCTCGGCATCGCCTGCGCGGCGCTTTATCGCTACGTCCCGCACGCCCGCGGCGAGCAGAGGGCGCCGCAGGCGCCGCTCGGACCCTCGCGCGGCACCGTCTACAAGCTCGCGGCGCTGTTCAGCGTCGACGCCTTCGCCGGCGGCTTCGTCGCCCAATCCCTGCTAGTGCTGTGGCTATTCGAGCGTTTCGACCTCTCGCTATCGGCGGCCGGATTGTTCTTCTTCTGGTCGAGCACGCTGAGCGCCTTCTCCTATCCGGTTGCCGCCTGGATCGCCAAGCGCATCGGCCTCGTCAACACTATGGTTTTCACGCATATCCCTTCCAGCATCTTCCTGATCCTGGCGGCGTTCTCGCCGAATCTATACGTCGCGCTCGGACTGTTGCTGCTGCGCTCGATGCTGTCGCAGATGGACGTGCCGACCCGCACCTCCTACGTGATGGCCGTGGTGACGCCGGCGGAACGCCCGGCAGCCGCCAGCGTCACGGCGGTACCGCGCAGCCTCGCCTCCGCCATCAGTCCGGCGATCTCGGGCGCGCTTTTGATGACGGCGTTTATCGGGCTGCCGCTGGTGGTTTGCGGCACGCTCAAGATCGCCTACGACCTCGCTTTGTTGTTCTCGTTCCGCCATATCAAGCCGCCGGAGGAGCAAGGGCGGTAGCGCGCTCTCACGCGATGCGGAGACCGGCGCGTCAACGCGATTCGCGGGACTACCAGGGCGATCGCCGCCCGTCGGGCAGGGGGTCCATCACGCGTCGCTCATCCCGGACATGCGACCATTGCGCCAGCTTGATCTCCGGCGTTTCGGGCGTGTTGCTCCCTTCCGAGTCAAAGGCGAGTTTCTGGCTTGCCTGCACCTGGTATTTGGCAGCTTGCGCCAGCCAATACCATTTCTTGTCGGGTTCGCTCAGCGCGCGTTGGCGGCACTCGGCTTCCAATTCACGTAAGCGGATCGCTTCCTTCATAGCCACATCCAGAGCCTGGAGGCTCCAACCTGCCGGAGCCTCGAAACCACCGGAAACCGGGGTTCCGGTTAGCTTCTCATGACAAAAACTTCTTGACGGTAAGCTATGCTGGTTCGACGCAATTGATTGAAATTTAGGAACGGATTGACGCGATAGTTCGCGGATCTGGTTGGGTGCACCTGAAATCCGTTGCCGGATTGGTCGCGAATGCCCGCCTGCCGGCGCCGGCCTCGGCGCCGCCCTTGTTTTCGTTCCGCCACATCAAACCGCCGAAGGAGGCTTGACGGGCCGCGGTCAATGCTGCGCGACGGCCGTCTTGTCGAGCGCGGCGCGAACGTTGCGCGCCAGCTTCAGGGCGTCGTCGTTGGCCCAGAAATGAACGAAGAACATCCGTGGCTCTTCCGCGAGCATGTGGCTATGGATCGCAGTGACCTCGATGTCGCCGGCACGCAGCGCCCGGATCAGGGGATTGACCTCGTTGCCGGTTACGAGGAAATCGCCTGTTATGGCAGCCTTGCCGCCACCGGTCGACTGAAAGTTGATGGCGTTGGCGCCGCCGAGCGGAGTGTTGACCTGCATTCCGCCTTCCTTGGCGGGATCACGCCTCGGAATGCCGTATTGGTAGACACCGCCATTCGCCGTGCCCTTGGCGCCCATCGCCTCGTCGAGCTTTGCGGTGTCGAGATCAACCGCAGGCGCAGCGGTGGCGGTGGTGGCCGGTGGACCGAACGGCGTCTTGCTTTCCGAAGAAAGCGCGGTGCGGATCGCGGTCGCCATTTTCTCGGGATCGCCATGCCCGGCCACATGCATGTAGAAGGTCGCGGGGGAGGCGCGGAGAACGTGATTGTGGATGGCCGTGATATCCAACCCGCTGTCCAGCAGCTTCGTCATAACGGGGGTAATCTCTGTATCGAGCAGAACTAGGTCGCCCATCAGCATGGCCTCTCCGTGCATTGGAGCAAAGGCGACCCAGCCACCGAGTGCCAATGCTGGCTTGATCGCGATGCCGTCCAGCGTGACGTGCAGATCGGATCGCGGCAGCCCGTAACGATGCACTTCACCGCTTACCGTCGCGGTCTTGCCGAGGGCAGCATCCACCTTCTTCCAGTCGATGGCATCGGCGCGGGCGGCATGCGACAGCAGCAGTGCGGCGCCGAGCACGAGTAATGTGAGGGGGTGTTTCATGGCATTCTCCTTCTTGCACGAGCTCCAAACGTTCGGCCGAACAGCGGGCGGTATCCCGCAATGCGTGATGCAGCGCGGCCGAGTGTCGGGATGTGGATGAGAGATTGTTTCGGACATGCGTATGCGCCTCCGGGAAACCGGGACGCGATACTTGGGCATGTCGCCTCGTGGGGGGATCGCAAAACCCCCATGGCCGTATTCAGCCACACTGACGCGGAGTGTCAACGCGGTCACGCGCTGACATCTGCAGACTCACGCTCAATTGACCGGACGCGATCGAGGCGTTTTTCGTTCCCCGGCTGCTATCAGATGATCAGCACCGCACCCGAGACCAGCAGCAATACCAGCACCACCTTCCGGAACGCGGCCTCATCCAGCCGGCCGTACAGCTTGAGCCCGGCCCAGGTGCCGGCGAACAAGGCTGGCAGTCCGATCAGGAACAACTTGATCGTGTCCTGCGTGATCGCGCCCCTGGCGCCGATCCACAGGGCGCTCATGGCGAAGATCGCAACCGCTACCGGCTGAAACACCGTGCGCTGCACGTCCTTCGGCCAGCCACGCAGGCCACACCATATCGTCACCAGAATTCCGGCAAGTCCGGTGATGCCGCCGAGCACGCCGTTGAGGAAACCGACGGCGGCGTCGGCTGCGGCGCCGTCCGCTTTCACCGCAGGGATAGCCGGTCGCAGCAGCGCGTAGAGGCTGTAGAGCACCAGGAAGGCGCCGACGCCCGCCCGCACATGGGCAGGGTTCGCCCAGGTCAGGACGCCGACGCCGACGGGAACGCCGAGTGCGGCGCCGGCCACGAACGGCCACAGCCTTCGCCAGTTGAGCGCGCCGCGCAGCTTCCACACCGAATAGCCCTGCACGAGCAGCCCGAACGCGATGATCAGCGTCGCCGTTTGCAGCGGAGTGAGGATGTAGAGCCAGATCGCGGAGACGACGAGGCCGAAGGCGAAGCCGGAGAGACCTGCGACCAGTGCGCCGACGAAGGTCGCGAGAAGAAACAGCGGCAATTCGAGTGTCGTTCCATCCATGTGCCCGCTCCATACAAAAGCGAGCAGCGCTTGAATGGGATCGCCATTTAACGGGGAGGCTGCGATTTCCCCGCAAGCAGGCTAAGCCCGTCACGGCATCGCGCGCAAGACGAGAGAGCGGCATTTGCTGCTGACATTTGCCGCCATTTGCGTGCAGATCGCGCGGCACAAGACAGAAAGATTGATCCGAGCGCCGTCGAGCCTCGCGTGCGCGATTTCCCGCACCATATGATCGCGCGATAGATGCGGGCGACAGGGGGCGGCGTTGGGTGAATGGATCGGGGTGGCAATCGCGCTGGTCTCGAGCAGCCTCGGCGGCAGCGCCGCGGCGATCACGCGCTATCTTGCCGGCAACACCGATCCGATCACGCTTGCGATCCTGCGATGGGGGATCGGCTTCTGCTGCGTGCTGCCGGCGGCGCTGCTCATGAAGGCGCGATGGCCGAAGCGCGCGGACTGGCCCGCCGTCGCCGCCCTCGGCTTCTGCTTCTTCGGCGTGTTTTTCGTTCTCTACAATATTGCCATGACGTTCACGACCGCGGGGCGCGCCTCCCTCGCGCTGGCGACGCTGCCGCTGCACACCATGGTAGTTGGCGCGTTGCTCGGCATCGAGCCGCTGACGAAACGGAAGTCGATCGGGGTCTGCATCGCGGTGCTGGGTGTCGCCGCCGCACTCGCAACGGGATTGTCGGCCGCGCCGGCGGGCGCGTGGCGCGGCGAACTGATCATGACCGGCGCCGTTCTGTGCATGGCGTTCTACAATGTCTGGTCCCGGCCGTTCATCCAGCGGTCCAGCGCGCTCGGTTTCCTCACCGTGGGCATGGGCACCGGCGCAGCGGCGCTGATCCTAGTCGGATCGTTGACCGGCAGCATCGCATCGCTCGGCCAGTTCGGAACACCGCAATGGATCGCGGGGCTGTATCTCGGCGTCGTCGGTGGCGCGCTCGCCTTCATTCTGTGGGTGCTGGCGCTGGAGCGGGCGTCGCCGACGCGCGTGGCCAACACCATGACCGTCAACCCGGTTGCCGCCGGGCTACTTGCCACCCAGCTCGTCGGCGAGCCGATCACGCTCAACCTCATTGTCGGGCTGGTCGCCGTGTTTGCGGGCATATGGATCGCGACGTCGGAGATCAGGAAGCCGTAGGCTCGCAAACCTGGCCCCACATGCCATCCAGGCCCTAACTCACGGCTTCGGCGATCCCTTGCGCAGCAGAAACAGTGCCAGCAGCGCCGAGATGCTGAGTGCCGAGGATACGATCAGCACCCGCGCGCCCATGACCTCGATCAATAGGCCGAACAGTAGCGGGGCTGCAGCCTGCGCCATCCGCGCCGGTGCGCCGATGATGCCGAGGCGATAGCCGTAATTCTCCGGGCCGAAAATCGCGAGTGGCAGAGTGCCGCGCGCAATGGTCAGGATGCCGTTGCCGGAGCCGTGGAACAGCGCGAACACGCTGGCCGCGCCGCCGCCGGCCAGGCCGAGGATGGCGGCGCCGATTGGGTGGGTGATGCAGGCAAGCTTGGTCGAGACCAGCGGATGGTAGCGGCTGAGAAAGCCCGCCTCGAAGATCCGCGCGGCCACCTGCGCCGGGCCGATCAGCGCGCCGGCGAATACCGCCTGCGCGGTGGTCGCGCCGGCCGCTTCCATAATGCGCGGCAGATGCGCCGCCATCGCACCGGTGACGGTCCAGGCGGCGGCAAACACGAAGGCGAGCACGATCATGGTCCGGTCGATCGGGATATGCGGCTTGACGGCCGAAGCCACGGCCGCCTTCGCGCCTTTCACGGCCGGCAGCATCAGGAGGTTGAGCGGCAGGCCGATCAGGATGTGCGCCGCCGCCCAGGCGAAGCAGGTGTTGCGCCAGCCGATGGTTTCCAGCCCCCACGCGGACAGCGGCCATCCGACGGTCGAGGCAAATCCGGCGAGCAGCGTGATGCCGGTGATCGAACGGCGTGCGGCATCACCATAGATGCGGCCGAGCGCGGCGAAGGCGGCATCGTAGAGGCCGGCGCCCATGCCGACGCCGAGCAGCAGCCAGGCGATGACGAGCATGGGGATGGATGATGTGAAGCCGAGCAGCGCCAGCCCGGCCGCCAGCACCAGATTGGATAGCGACAGCATGGAGCGGCCGCCGACCAGGTCGATCTGCCGTCCGACACGCGGGCCTATCAGGGCCGAAATCACCAGCGAGGCCGAGAAAGCCGTAAATATCCAGGTCGAGGATATGCCGAGATCGCGCGCGATGGGGTCAGCGAGGATCGCCGGCAGATAGTAGCTCGAAGCCCAGGCCAGGGTCTGTGTCGTGCCGAGGGCGAGAATGATGGGAAGCTGGTTCACTGGACCGTTTCTCTTCTTGACCACAGCAGCGCCAGCGGTCCGAGCAGGATGCCCGCTGCCAGCACTGCGAACGCCGCCATCCAGGCCGATGCATTTTGCGGCCCGCCGGTCGCATCCAGCGCGACACCCACCGCCCAGGCACCAAGCGCGGACAGGCTGAAGCCGACGGTGGAATGCATGGCCATGGTTGCTCCGCGATAGCTGGGCTCCGCGGCCATCGACATGCCCGAAGTCAACGCGCCAGAATCGGCGGGTACGGTGATGGCATAAACGAGTATCAAGGGCAGCAGCAGCCATGGTGACTTGTCGGCGAGCACGCCGATCAGAAGCGCCACGGTGCCGGAAGCGAGCATGACCGCCGTGATGGCCCGGTGGCGGCCGAATCGGAGCGCGAATTCATTGCCCAAAATGCTCGCGGGCATGGCGAGCAGGGAGAACGCCACGCTCACCACCACCGGCGTCAGGATCGATGCATCGGAATGCCTCGCGGCGACAAAAGTCCAGAACGCAACGATCCACGTCCGGATGCCGTAGAGCTCGAAGCAATGCGCGCCGTAGCCGAGCACGAAGCCCATGGCTTTGCGGTTCTGGAACACCGGGGCGAAATCGAGCAAGTGACCAGATGCCGGTCTGGGTTCGACCGGACGCAGCAGAAAGCAGACGGTGAGCATCACCAGCGGCCCGGCCGCGGTGACAAAAAAGGCACTCCGCCAGCCCCAGGCTTCTGCCACGAGCTGTGAAACCAGGAACGACAAGCCGACGCCGAACGAGAAGCTCGACGTATAGAGCGTGATAGCGCGGGATGAGTCGCCCGGCGCGAGGCGGTCCGTCAGCGCCTTGAGGCCGGGCATGTAAGCGCCGGCGAAGCCGATGCCGGCGATGGCGTTGAAGAGGGCGCCCGACCACAGGCCGGTGGCAAAGGCACCGAACGAGAGCGTGCCGAGCGCGCTCACCGCCGAGCCGGCGATCAGAATTTTGCGCGCGTCGATGCGGTCGGTCAGCGTCGCCAGCACCGGCACGGTCAGCATGTAGCCGGCGGCGCCCGAGCCTGCCAGCAGGCCTGCCTGCGCGCCGCTCAAGTGCCATTGCGGAATCAGGAATGCGGCAAGGATGGAAGGTACGACGACGTGCGGGAGCAGGCTGCCGAGCTGCCCCACGCACATCGCAACGATGACGGATCGGCCTTCCAGCGAAATTCTATTCACTCCTCATGCCGAGGACGCGCAACCACATCCCGATTTGCCTTGTTGCTTTGCTTTTTCATCCGCGACGCAACATGCGTCAACATCCGATATTGCGGGGCCGCCACAGCAATTGCCGGCATCTGGCGCGAGCGAGCGGCTGCAGACGCCGGTCTCGGGCAGCACCAGTTCGACCCGCTCTGCGGCAGCTCGGTCGCCGGCGATGTCGGCCGCTATCGAGCGCACCTGTTCGTACCCGGTAAGCATCAGGAAGGTCGGCGCGCGGCCGTAAGCTTTCATACCGGCGAAATAGAAGCCCGGCTCGTCCTGCGCCAGTTCGCGGGCGCCGTGCGGCCGTACCGTGCCGCAGCTATGCTCGTTCGGATCGATCAGCGGCGCCAGCGCGATCGGACATTCGATCGCAGGATCGAGCCGGATGCGCAACTCGCGCACGAAATCGAGATCGGGACGGAAACCCGTCGCGACGATCAGTTCATCGACCACGGCCTGCCGGGCGCTGCAGCCGGACAGGGCGCCGACGACGAGGCGAGGGCCGTCGGCCACGAGATGCGAAACGCGAAATTCGCTTTCGACCTTGATGCTGCCTGCCGTCACCAACGCGGCAAAGGCCGCGCCCAATTCACCGCGAGCCACCAGCTTGTCGTTCGCGCCGCCGCCGAAAGCCTTTGCCGGATCGCTGCCGCGCAGTAGCCAGATCGGCCGGGTGCCCGGCGCCTGTTCCGCAAGCTTCGCCAGATCGATCAGCGTGCCGATCGCCGAATGTCCCGCGCCCAGCACCGCGACGGTCTTGCCGGCATAGCGCGTGCGTTCCTTGCCTAGGACGTCCGGCATCCCATAGGCGATCTTGTCGGAGGCATCAGTCTCGCCGATGGCGGAAAGGCCGTTCGCGCCTGCCGGGTTCGGCGTATGCCAGGTGCCGGAAGCGTCGATGATCGCATCGGCCTTGACGACTTTCGGACCTTGTCCGTTCTGGTAGCGAATTTCGAACGGCGCCTTTTCCCTGCCTTTCGACTTCATCTTGTCGAAGCCGGCCCGGCTGATCGCGGTGACGCGGCTTGAAGTGCGGATGTGGGGCTCGAGCGCCGAGTGGGCCGCAAGCGGTTCGAGATAATGCTCGACCATTTCCACGCCGGTCGGATAGTGATCCGGTTCGGGAGAATTCCATCCCGTTGCCGCCAGCAGCCGCGCCGCCGCCTTGTCGACATTGTATTCCCAGGGCGAGAACAGTTGCACGTGGCCCCACTGCCGCATGGCGTGGCCGACCTTGTCGCCGGATTCCAGCACGATCGGCTGCAGCCCGCGCTCCAGCACATGGGCCGCGGCGGCAAGGCCGACCGGACCGGCTCCGATGATCGCGACAGTTCTGGTTTCACTCATGGCGTTCTCCCATAAAACTAGAAATATCGAAATAGCGGTCGAAAAGTCGGCGCGCTAAGCCGCGGTCTTGGTATTGCGCGGTCTTGGTATTGATCTTGGCGTCGGCGGTTTCGGCGCTTTCCGTGCAGCATTCGGCGACCAGAAAACCCACCAGCTCCCGCATCACTTCGTAGTTGGCGTGGCAGATCAGCGTGGTCGCATCGCGCACCTGGGTGACGAGGCCGACCACCACCAGCGCCTTGATATGGTGGGAGAGGGTCGAGGGCGCGATTTTTAATTTCTCCTGCAGGCGGCCGACGGCGAGTCCGGCGCCGCCGGCGCGGATCAGCGCACGATAGATCTTGAGCCGGGTCGGATTACCCAGCGCTTCCAGATGGGCGGCGGCGTCATCGAGTTTCATGACTGCACGATGACATGGATATCACGGCCTGTCAACGGTATTTCCAGAACTATCGAAATAGCGAGCGCCTGCAGCTGCAACAGTTAAAGTTGACACTCCCCGATCTATCGATAAGTCTGGATATATGGAATCCGAACAAGCCATTCTGGCGCTGGCGGCGCTGGCGCAATCGACCCGGCTCGACGTGTTTCGGCTATTGGCGAAACACGAGCCGGAGGGATTGCCTGCAGGTGACATCGCCAAGGCGCTCGCCGTACCGCAGAACACCATGTCGTCGCATCTGGCGATCTTGTCGCGTGCGGGGCTGGTGACAGCGCGCCGCTTCAGCCGCTCGATTGTCTACCGCGCCGATCTGAAGGCCTTTCAGTCCGTCGTGCTGTTCATGCTCAGGGATTGTTGCGACGGGCGGCCCGAAATCTGTGGTCCATTGATCGAAGACCTCACGCCTGGCTGCACCCCGAAGCCGAGGAGGAAAGCGCATGCCTGAACGCATCTACAATGTACTCTTCCTGTGCACCGGAAACACCGCCCGTTCGATCCTGGCGGAATCGATCCTGCGCAAGGACGGCCGCAGCGACGGCTCGACGTCCGGCCATGAGAAGGCGAGCTGATGTCCGAATTCGATCTGCCACGCCGGCTCGCCGCCGAAGCGCTCGGGACGGCACTGTTGGTCGCCACCGTGGTCGGCTCCGGGATCATGGCCGAGACCTTGACCAAGGACGTCGCACTCGCGTTGCTCGGCAATACGTTGCCGACCGGTGCCATCCTGGTCGTCCTCATCACCATTCTCGGTCCCATTTCCGGGGCCCATTTCAATCCGGCGGTATCGCTGGTTTTTGCGCTCAAGCGCGAGCTGACGCCGCGCGAGGCGCTGCTCTACGTCGCTGCGCAAATCTCCGGCGGGATTGCCGGAACCATGCTGGCGCATGCGATGTTCGCGCTGCCGCTGCTCGATGCCTCGCTGAAAATGCGAACCGGCGGTGCGCAATGGCTCGCCGAAGCCGTCGCCGCCTTCGGCCTGGTCGCAACCATCCTCGCTGGTATCAAGTTCAACCGCGCCGCGGTGCCATGGCTGGTCGGCCTCTACATCACGGCGGCTTACTGGTTCACGGCGTCGACGTCGTTCGCCAATCCCGCCGTTGCCATTGCGCGCTCGCTGACCAATACGTTTTCGGGCATTCGCCCCACAGATCTTCCGGGTTTCATCGCGGCGGAAACCTGCGGCGCCATCATCGCGTTGATCTTCATGAGTTGGCTGCTTCGTGAAAGCGACAAGGCGCGCGCAACGTTGAAGGAGGCGCAACCATGAGCGTTACGATCTATCACAATCCCGCCTGCGGCACCTCGCGCAACACGCTGGCGATGATCCGGCAGAGCGGCGAAGAGCCCGAGGTGATCGAGTATCTGAAGACGCCGCCGAGCCGCGCCCGGCTGGTCGAACTGATTGCCGCGCTCGGAATTTCGCCGCGCGAGCTGTTGCGCGAAAAAGGCACGCCCTATGCCGAGCTCGGTCTGGCCGACCCGAAATGGAGCGACGACGAGCTGATCGATCTCATGCTGAAACATCCGATCCTGATCAATCGGCCGATCGTGGTGACGCCAAAGGGCGTCCGCTTGTGCCGGCCCTCGGAGCTCGTGCTCGATTTGCTCGACACCCCGGTCGAATCCTTCGTCAAGGAGGACGGCGAGGCGGTGACGCGCGCGACGTCGTAAGGCGCGCTTGTCCCGGACGCGGTGCAGCCTAGGCGATGCGAAGCATCGTCCGGCAACGCTGCTCCGCAGAGCCGGGACCCAAGCCGCAGAGCGTGGACCCCGGCTCAGCAGCGCATCGCTTCACGCTGCGCAGCGTCCGGGGAACGTGGGCCGCTAGCCTTTCACTCGTCACCATTGCACGGCATAATAGCCGCATGGAGCTCACCCCCCGTCTGCGGCTGATGAACTGGCTGGTCGGCCAGGGCCTCACCGCCCTGCCTCAAAACGACCTCATCCGCGGTTTCTGCGAACGCTGCTGTGCCGAGGGGCTTGGCATCTCGCGCGGCATGGTCTTCATCGATACGCTGCACCCGATTTTCGAAGGCCGCGGCTTTCGCTGGAACGACGCCGAGACCAACGAGAGCGACATGTTCGAATATGGCTCGACAAATGAGGGCGAAGCGGCGGAAGCCTGGCGCAGTTCGATCTTCTATCACATGCTTGAAAACGGCTTTTCGGAGTTGCCGATCGACCTCGCTGACGGCGGGACCCATAGGTTCAAGTTCGTGAACGAACTCGCCGAGAAGGGCCACAAGCATCTCGTGGCCTATGTGCACCAGTTCGGCGAGGCCGGCACCATGGGGCAGATGGACTGCGTCTATTCCTACTGGGTGACAAGGCGCGGCGATGGGTTTGGCGCGCAGGGGTTAGCGGCGCTCCGCGACCTCGTGCCGGTGCTGGGGCTGGCGATCAAATCCGCGGCGCAGGCTGACATCACCAAGACGCTGGGCCGGGTCTATCTCGGTCGCGACACCGCCGAGCAGGTGCTGCGCGGCCGCATCACGCGCGGCGTCACCGAGCGGATCAACACGGTGCTGTGGTTCTCCGACCTGCGCGGCTCGACGGCGATCAGCGAGAGCATCGATCCCGGCGAGATCATCCCGTTCCTCAACGATTATGCGCAGGCCTCGATCGACGCCATTCACGACGCCGGCGGCGAGGTGCTCAAGCTGATCGGCGACGGCGTGCTGGCGATGTTCACCCATGAGAACATGGCGAAGGCAAACCGCGCCGCGCTGCGCGCCGAACATCGTTTCCGGCGGAATATGAGAACGCTCAACGCCCGCCGGACGGCCGAGAACCGGCCGGTCACATCGGCCCATGTCGGACTGCATGTCGGCGAGGTCTTTTACGGCAATATCGGCAGCGACGACCGGCTAGACTTTACGGTGGTGGGACCTGCCGTCAACGAGGTCAGCCGCATCGCCTCGATGTGCCGCTCGGTCGACCGCGAATTGCTGATGTCGTCGGCGTTCCGCTCCGGTCTCGATGCGGCGGGGCGAAACTATCTGGTGTCGACCGGCCGCTACGCGCTGCGCGGCATCGGCCGCGCGCAGGATCTCTACACGCTCGATCCGGATATTACGGCGGACGAGGTGGTGGCGGGGAAGTACGAGCGGTATCTGGCGTCCTAACTTGGTCTCGCTCGCATCGTGTAGAGCGCCACGGCCGCAAGCGAGAACGCCGTCAGCACCACGCCGAGCGCGAACAGCGCGTTGGAGGAAATCGTCGCCGCGAGCCAGACGCCGACCGCGGCTGTCATCATCTGCGAGAAGCCGATGAGCGCTGATGCCGCGCCCGCTTTGTCGCCGAACGGGGACAGCGCCTGCGCCGTGCCTAACGGGCTGACGATGCCCATGCCGAGCAGGAACACGCTCATGGCCGCAAGAAACGGCAGAAAGGAGGGGGCGTATAGCGAGACGGGCAGCATCGCGAGGCTGCCGGCGGCGGCGACGAACAGTCCGCCTCGGATCGAACGATCGAGCCCATAGCGTGGCGCCAGCCGGGTCGCGAGCATACCGGCGGCGAACACGATCAGCACCGTGCCCGCAAAGAACAGGCCGAGTTGAATCGGCGTAAAATGCATGGCTTCGATCAGGACGCGGGGCGCCGCCGAGAAAATCGAGAACAGCGCGCCCAGGATCAGGCTGACGGTTGCCGCCGGCACCACGAAGCGGCGGTCGCGGAGCAGGGCGAGATACGTTTTTGCGATCGCCTGCGGATCGAGCGGGGTGCGTGTTGCGAGGTGGGTCTCGCCAAACGCCATGCCGTAGGCGAGGGCGCCGAGCCCGGCGAAAGCCGCGAGGAATGCGAATTCGGAGCGCCAGCCGAAAATGTGGTCGAGCGCGCCGCCCAGCAGCGGCGAGAAGCCGGGTGCTGCCGCCATCGCGATCATGATCAGCGCCATCGTGCGGGCAAGGGCTGCGCCGCAGAACAGGTCGCGGGCGATGGCGCGGGACAACACCGAGGTGGCGCAGGCGCCGGCCGCCTGGATGACACGGCCAATCAGCAGGCTCGGCAAATCATTGGCGAGGCCGCACCAGACGCTGCCGGCGAAGAAGATTGCAAATCCGGCCAGGACCGGCCCACGGCGGCCATAGCGGTCCGAAATCGGCCCGACCACGAGCTGGCCGATCGCGAACACCGCGAGGAAGACCGTGATCGCTGCGGTGACCGCCGCGCTCGTGACGTTGAGTGACGCCGCCATCTGCGGCAGCGACGGCAGCAGGATGTTGGTGGCGAGCGTTCCCGTGGCGGCTAGGCCTGCCAGGACGGCAATCTGCGGGACAGTGGAAGAAGCTTCCGAACGAGGGCCGGTGTCGATTGCTGCAGTCTTGTCGGCCATGAGGGTTCCTGCTTTTGTATGAAATGATATATATCATATAAAGCTGCATGGGAAAGCACCAATGGGCTCCGGGCAATTAGTGCGGAGCAGAAAGCGCCTAGAAGCTGACATTTGATTCAGTTAGGTCGCGGGGTGCTATATCGACCGTCAACAGTTTGTCGGGGTGATATCAGCGGCGGTTGCAGGTTTCCCCTATCTTAAGCTTTGGGTCAAATCCGAATGGAATCATACGACGACGACCTTAAATGTTTCGAGGCGCATGGCGCTGCGCCCCTGCCCACCGCGATCAATCAAGGCTTTGTGGAACACGACGGTGCTCGAATCCGGTACGCGACGTACGGGTCGGGAGCTCCCGTGATCTTGCTCCATGGCGGCCTTGGGCATAGCGGCAACTGGGGCTATCAGGTTCCTGCGCTGGTCGCGTCGGGTTATCGCGCCGTGCTGATCGATAGCCGCGGCCATGGCCGCAGCACGCGCGATTCGCGGCCTTTCACGTATGAGTTGATGGCGTCCGACGTTCTGGCCGTGATGAATGCGCTGCAGGTAGACAAGGCAGCCGTCGTCGGATGGAGCGATGGCGCCTGTACCGCTTTGATCCTCGCCATGAAGGCCGCCGAACATGTTGCAGGCGTGTTTTTCTTCGGCTGCAACATGGACCCCAGCGGCACAAGAGAAATCGAGCCCAGCCCGGTTCTCGACCGGTGTTTCGGGCGGCACGCCAAGGACTATGCCCAGCTATCAGCCACGCCGGACCAGTTCGACGCATTGGTTGAAGCTGTCGGCCAGATGATGAAGACCGAACCGAATTATTCTGCAGGCGAGCTCGCCCACATCCATGTGCCTGTTGCGATCGTGCAGAGCGAGCACGACGAGTTCATCAAGCCCGAACATGCCGAATATCTTGCACGGAGTATCGCGACAGCGGAATTGAAGATCCTGCCTGGTGTGAGCCATTTCGCGCCGCTGCAAAGGCCGAGGCAATTCAACAGCGTCATGCTTGCTTTCCTCCGCAAGGTTCTTTCTTGAAGGAAACAATACGCCTCGGTGCCTTGAGCGGACATCAGTCAGTCGCTTAGTGAGTACACGCCCTAGAAAGAAATGCTGGCAAAAGCCGTCATTGCGAGTGAAGCGATCTTTCTACGCTTGCTGCGCAAGCTTCGGCGGGCTTCAGTTCGCCGCAGCGCTTTAGCGCGAAGGCGGAAGCAATCCAGGGCCGCAAGAGAGGCTGGATTGCTTCGTCGCTATGCTCCTCGCAATGACGGTTTCGATTGACGCCCAACCCCGCCCGCTAACAGCCTGCCGGCTCGCCCACCATGTCTGGCTGCCGCGCCAGCGAGACTGCGGGCGATAGCAGGATCACCAGCGCCTGAGCGGCGAAGATGGCGGCTGCCAGATAGAGGCAGGCTTCCGCGCCATAGAGCCCGCCGACGATGGCGCCCAGCGCCGAGCCGAGCGGGCGGGCGCCATAGCTCATGATGTTGATGGCGGAGACGCGCCCAAGCAGCGACGGCGGGGTCACCGATTGGCGCAGCGTGGTGGTCGAGATCACCCACAGGATCGGGCCGGCGCCGAGCAGAAAGAAGCTCAGCCCGGCGAGCCACGGCGTCGGCACGATCGCCGTCAGCGCCATCACGGCGGCGGCGACGAAACCGGTAACCGGCCCAAGCCCGATCACGGTGCCGAAGGCCAGCCGCTGCATCACCCGCGTGGCAGACAGTGCGCCCGCCACCATGCCGACGCCGTACATCGCCAGCGTTACGCCGACGCCGGTGGCTGATAGTCCGAGATGGCGAACGGCGTAGGGCACGAAAACCGCAAGCAGCAGGAACGACGCTGTGTTGAAGATGAACTGCGTGATGAACACCGGCCGCAGCAGCGGATGATGCAACACGAACGCGGCGCCCTCCCTGATTTCCTGCAGGGGATGGCGGCGCGGGGCGGGGGCGCGCGCCGGTTCATAGATGCCCGACAGCAGCACAACGGCGATCACCGACAATGCGGCGGCAAAGCCGAACGCAGGCGCCGCGCCGACCCATCCGACCAGCACGCCGCCAAGCGCCGGACCGCTGGCGAATGCCACCGTGCGCGCCAGTTCGATCCGCGCGTTCGCCGCGGGCAATTGTTCCGAATTGACCAGCGATGGCACCAAAGCGGGCGCGGCGACGCTGTAGGCGACGGTGCCGCAGACGGCGACGAAGCCGAGTAGCGAGAGCAGCGGCAGCGTGATTGCGCCGAGCCAGATCAGCAGCAGCGTCGCCGCCAGCGCGGCCGCGCGCAGCGCTTCGGAGGCCGCCATCACCCAGCGCCGCGAGATGCGGTCGGCAAGGAGACCGGCGGGAATCGCAAACAGGATGAATGGCAGCGTCAGCGCGGTCTGCAATAGCCCGGTCTGGCCTTCGCCAACACCAAGCAGTAGCACCGCAACGATGGGCGCTGCGGCCAGCGCGATCTGCTCGGCCGATTGCGCGGCGAGGTTCGACCAGGCCAGACGGTTGAAGGTCGCGGGCAAGCGCGGGGTCGGAGCGGGTGACATAGCAGAGTTCCCTGAGATTCGATCTGACCCATTGTCTGGCCCAAGGACGATCCAACCCACCCGTTTCCCGACAAGCCGTTCTCCAAACAAAAACCTCCACACGAGAACGTGTGGAGGCGTTTTCATCTTCCGCCATGGGCAGGGATCGCGCCGATCCTCGGAAGCTGTTTGGTGGATTCGCGTCAAACGTCAAACAGGAAATCGTGCCTTGTCAGTTCATGAGGCCGCACGTCCGTCAGTTCGATCCGGTCGTCGCCGACCTGAACCACCGTATTCCCATGGTCGCCCCAGATTTTCACATCGCGAAAATCCAGCCGGCCGGCGTTCTCAAACACCAGCATGTCGACGCCTGGATCGAAATCGGTGATCTCAGCCTTGGTGGATCCGAAGTCAAACACGAAGCGGTCCGCGCCGTCATTGCCCGTCATCGTCTGCTTGCCGGTTCCGGCAAACACATAATCTCCTTGCGGACCGCCGATCAGCGTGTCGTTGCCATCGGAGCCGATAACGATCTGGCGGGCTTCGGGGTCTTCGGACTCCACGCCGCCGGCAAGGCCGGTGTGACGCGTATAGGTGACGAAGACATCGTCCTGGATATGCCTGGTGTCGGTGTTGCGCAGAATGATATCTGCCAGCGTCGTGCCTTTGATCTCGGCCAACGTCTTGGGATCAAACCCCTGGTTTTCAAACCAGAACCGGTCGCCATCGCGCAACGCCTCGAACTGCATCGTGATGATCGCCTGGAAGGTTTCGCCGACAAGCGCGCCGGGGACGTGATTTTCCGACAGGCCACCGGTCCACAGACCGACATTGTTGACATTGCCGTAAGCTGCTTTCAGTCCGGCCAGCGTCTCCGGGTCGCTCGTGATCTGGCTGAAATCCGTGTAGGGCTCGAGGCCGAGTGCTTCTCGGGTCTGGTTGAGCGTGCCGAGGCCAAGGTCGCGCGCGCGCTGGATGTTGATCGCGGCGAGATCCATAGACACCGGTGGATCGAAAAGAAAATTGCGCAGGTCGTCGACGATGCGCGCGTCGAGTGCTTGTGATGGATCGGCGGCCAGGTGGCGCAATTGTCCATCGGCGCCGCCATTGTCGTTGAAGTTTGCAGCCGGCTGGAAGAATACGTCCTTCAGGTCTTCCTCGGAGCCGGCGATGACTTCGCCGTTCTCCGCAAGGCCTTCGGTTTCGCCCGACACGATCGAATGCCCGAAGCGGAACGCCGCGGCGACGAATTCCAGCGTGAGGTGGGGATCGACGTTGGGGTCATAGCCATCGTAAGGCGAAAGCGCGTTCTTGCCGACGAGGTTTGGCAGGAACTCCGAATAGGTGATGTTGGCGATTTCCGCCGTCACGATAGCGCGCGCGTGATTGTAGAGTTGGTCGCCGCTCCAGTTCGGGTGCTCGACGTGCAGTCGGTCAACCCAGTAGTTGTGCTCGCGCACGAATAGCGTTTGCAGCGCGGTGAGCGCCGGATTTTCTGCGGCGCGGACGTCGCCGGCCACGACCATACCGTCGACGATCGGCAGGTTGCTGCCCTGCGACGTCAACATGTGACCATCGGCGGTGCGCAGGCTGGCCGCGGTCGCGGCGTTGGACCCATAGACCATCGAGGCATCCAGCCAGGCGGTATTGGAATTGACCGCCATGGCCGGGTTGGATGTGCCCGCACCGGTCGTGGGGTCGATGACGGCACGGGTGATCGGGATGATGGTGCCGTCGGGAAGCACGGGATCGCCCGCGGGGACGACGACGCTGATATCGCTGACGCCATCGGTCCGGGTCAGCGTCATGTCATGATCGATGAATTGACCCCATGCGTACATGAAGGCGGACACACCTTCCGGGTTCGCCACATCAGGGTCGCCCGCGCCGACCACAAGATTGCTGATGGTGCGGGGATTGTTGCCGCCGAGCGGAACGGAAATGCCATCGGCAAAATGCGCCTCGCCGATACGTGCGAATTCAGTGCCGGCAGCGTTGAGGGTGGAATCGGATTGATTGTTCTGCGCACCGTCGAAGCTGCGGTACTCGATTTTTACGGGCTGTGGACCCGGATGGCACGGCGAGCCGTGAGGGCCATGGTGCTCACCCGGGCCATGCGAGCCGTGCGGTCGGTGCGGCACGTGAAAATGGCCGAGAAAATCGCCGAAGTGAAAATCGTCGTTTCTGTCTTGGTGTGCCTCCCAAGTCCGCTTGAACTGACGCATTTGAATGCTCCCTCAGTTGCAATTGCGAATTAGTTGCAATTGGTGTCACGAATGAGAGGCATTTGCAATAAGGAAGTGGAGGCTGCCCGCGTGCTTCCCGACAACTGACAGGTGGAGAAGCACTCCAGCAAAAAGGCCCGCCGCGCGAATGGCGGCAGGCCTCGATTTGAGCGGCGTTTCGGCTGCTTCTGCTTGACTACGACTTGGGGCCGAGGGTCGCCTTGCCCGTTCCCGAGATGGTCGCGGGCGGTGTTGCTACCTCATCCGCATCATCTTCATCCGTATCATCTTCGATCGCAGGCAGTTCGGCCGGACTGGCGAGCTGCTGCGCGGCCAGCGCGTTGGTCAGGCTGGTCAGCGCGTCCGGGCCGGCGGCGAAGCCGCCCTCGGCGAGGATCTTGTCGATGATCGGCTTGAACGCCGAGACCGACAGCAACTGCGCGGCAAGGCCGTCGCCCAGACCAAGCCCGTTGCTATGACCGTTCATCGCGCCATTGCCGCCGCCACGGCCGAGCAGGCCGCCGGTGTCGAAGATACGGATGTCGGAAATCTTCTCGATCGGCTTGACCGCTTCGGCCAGCGCGTTCGGGATGATGTTGATGCGCGCCAGGGTGAGATCGTAGTCGACCATCGCCTGAGAGAGCTTGTTGCGCGCTTCCGCCTTCAACGCGGCCACCTCGGCCTCGGCCTGGCCGAGCGATTTGACGCCGGCCGCGCGGGTGGTCGCCGCCTCGGCGTCGGCCTTGGCCAGCATGGTAATGGCTTCCGCCTTGTTGTTCGCGGCCTGGTTCTCGGCTTCCGCCATCACGGTGATCGGCATCGCCTCGGTCTCGGCGGCCTTGCGCGCCGCGATCACGTTGATGATCTTGTCGCGTTCGGCGATTTCGACGGCTTTGGCGGTGGTGACCTTTTCCTCGGCCGCAATCGCCAGCGCACGCGCGGTCTCGGCGACGGTCTGCGCTTCCGACTGCTCCTTGCTCTTGGTCGCGATCGCAATCGCACTTTCCTGCGCCACGATCTGCAGGTCGCGCTCCATCTCGGTATTGCGTCGTTTCACCGCGAGATCGGCTTCGATCTTTCTGGTGTCGCGCAACTGGTTGGCTTCGGTCTGCTTGTTGGCGACCGCCAGTTCCTGCTGGATGCGGTACTCGGCCTCGTTCTGCAGCGCGGTTTGCTCGACCTGCGCGGTCTGCGCGCGCATCGCAGCGGTCTTGTTGGCGATGTCGCGCTGCTGCGCCAGTTCCGCCTCGCGCTTGGTGGCCTCGATCGTCAGCGTGGTCTGGCGGGCGACGAGGTCCTGCTGCGCGATGTTGACCTCGGTGGTGCGGACGATCTGGTTGCGCTCCTGTTCGCGCTCGCGCGTGATCTTGGTCAGCGTCGTCAGACCATGGGCGTCGAAGAAGTTGCTCGGGTTGAAATGCTTGATATCGCTCTGGTCGAGACGGGTCAGTGACACCGATTCGAGCTCAAGGCCGTTATTCTGGATGTCGGCGCCGACGGCGTCCTGCACCGATTTCACGAACGTCGCGCGCTGCTCCTGCAGCTCTTCCAGGTTCATGGTGGCGGCCACCGAACGCAGGCCGTCGACGAATTTGGCCTCGATCAGTTCGCGCAGCTCGCCTGCATTTTGGGTTCGGCTGCCGAGCGTCTGCGCGGCGAGCGCGATCGAGGAAGTATCGGGTTTGACGCGCAGATAGAATTCGGCGCCGATGTCGACGCGCATGCGGTCCTTGGTGATCAGCGAATCCGGGCCGCCGCGGGCGACCTCCAGCCGCAGCGTCTTCAGATTGACCGCGGCGACGGAGTGGAACACCGGAAGGACGATCGAGCCGCCGTCGAGCACGACCTTCTGGCCGCCTAATCCGGTGCGGACATAGGCTTCATCACGGGTCGAGCGGCGGTACAGTTTGGCAAGCAGTAAACCGATAACAAGAACGGCGATAACGCCAATCGTGACGGGTATTGCAAGTTCCCACATGTTCAAGCCCTGTCTGAACGTTGTTGCGCAATGAGGTCGGCTGGTGCGGAAATGGCGATAAAGCTCTTGGCATCACGATCGACCAGCAACACGCTGGCGCCGACCGGGAGCGGCGTGGATTCGGGACTGGCGCGCGCCACCAGAGAGTGCCAGTTACCGAAGACATCCTTGAGACGGACGCGGCCGGGCAATCCCTGGTCGAGTGGCCCGACCGAAACTTCGGCGACCTGGCCGATGAAATCGGCCTGGTCCACCGCATAGGTCTCGTCGCGCGGGATGATGCGGGCGATGCCGCGGCTGGTGACACGGATCGCGGGGAGGCTGACACCCGCGGCGGCGATCGCCGCGATCACGACCGGAATCGAAATTCCCGCACCGTGCGCGAGGCCCTGCAAAAAGAATCCCGCAATCGAAAACACGCCGAGTGCGAGGACGATCAGGATCAGCAGGGGTAGCCGCCCCGCATTGACCCACAGGAACAGGCCGCCCAATCCGTCACCACTGTCGACGTCGACGGCAACTTCTTTTCCGAAGAGTTCGCCGAGCGAGAAGCCGATCAGCATCGCCAGCAATTCGATGCCGCCGAGCGCCATCATGATGGCGGCAGCCACTGCGAAAGGCCGCACGTCCGGCGCTAGCAGGATGTCGGTCAGGGCACTCATTGCTGCGACTTGATCCTTTCAAGGCGGGCCGCGATTTCCTTTTCGCGGTGTAACCGGTCGAGTTCGTCGAGTTCCTTATCGCCGGCCACGCTGGCTGCAGGCACGCCGGTGACGCGTGCGATCGCCGCCATCGCCCGATCGGGACTCACTGTTTTAGTCGCGCCAGCCGCGCGTCCGGTTTCGTGCGGCGCGTGCTTCTCGAGGCTCGCCTCGAGATCGGCGAGGCGGGTCTCGGCTTCACGCCGCGCGCCAAGCATCGCCTGTAAGGCCTTGGTCTGCTCGTCGATTTCGAGTTCGATGAAATCCATCGCGCGTTCGAGAGCAGTGCCTTGCGATTCCAGATCAATTTGCCGTGCGACGCCGGCGCGCGCGAGGTCTTCGCGGTTCTCTGCAACCGCAAGACGAATCTTGTCGGTCAGCGCGGCGATTTCGGTGTCGAGCTCCTCGCGCCGGCGCTTGAGGCGGAACTCCTCGGCACGCGACTTGCCAAGCGCGTGGCGCGCTTCGTCGGCGCCGGCGTCGATTTCGCGGATCGCCTGCTTGACCAGCGCGACCTTGTTGCTGTTCTCGGCATTGTCGATCGTCTCACTGGCAATGGCGGCAAGAAGTCTGCCCATACGTGCAAGGATACCCTCGTGAACCATGGTCTTCTCCTCCGGCTGTGGTGATTTCGATTTCACGGCGATGTGGATTTCGTAAGCGCGGCCGTCCGAAACCAAATGAGCCGGGAAAGGACTATCCCAGCCGGCAAGATAGCCGGGGATTTCAAACGGCACCAAGACACGTCCGTGGACAGTGCTAATGGTCAGTGAAGTTGGTCCCTTGATCGCAAACAACTTGTCGTCGAGCGGGATTTTGCGCGTTGCCGAGCCTGCGACGTAACTGGCGCGGTCGCGCAGGCCGAGCGTCACGAGGCGCGCGGGCAGTCCGGTCTCGGTGCGGATCCGCTCATAGGCCTGGGCGTGGAGGGCGACGAGGTTGGCGCCGACCGGGGCAACCTCGGCGAGGATCGCCATCATCCGGTCATAGGCGGCAAAGGTCGCTTCGATGGCGGCGATGCCGGCCTCGTCGGGGGCAAGAGCGTATCGCAGCGTGGCAGTCGGGGTTTCGACCGGAACCTTTATCATGCCGCCAGCGTAAAGTACTTCCTCAGTGCTTTACAAGGCGGTCTGCGGTATCATTTTCGTGATTACCAGATGCAATTGCACATGATTGCCAGATGCAGTTGCAAATGAGTTGCAATAAGAACGAAGATCGGCCATCTTGCTCGAATGGATGCGCGCACGCCCGATTTGGGCCCGGAAGCCAAGGGTTTGCTGATGGCCGATACGACCGCCTCCGGTTGGCGCGCTGACGCCGCCGCCGACGCCCGGCGGAGCCTGCCCGAGGTCAATTCCACGATCCTGGTGCCCTTTGGCGGGCATTGGTCGCGCCGGCTGCTGGCCTTCCTCGGCCCCGGCTATCTGGTTTCGGTCGGTTACATGGACCCCGGCAACTGGGCCACCGACCTCGCGGGCGGGTCGAAGTTCGGCTACACGCTGCTCGCGGTCATCCTGCTGTCGAACCTGATGGCGATCCTGTTGCAGGCGCTGGCCGCGCGGCTTGGCATCGTCACCGACCGCGATCTGGCGCAGGCCTGCCGCGCCAGCTTCTCGCGGCCCGTGAACTTCCTGCTCTGGGTGGTCTGCGAAGCGGCAATCATCGCCTGCGATCTTGCCGAGGTGATCGGCACCGCGATCGCGCTCAACCTGTTGTTCGGCATTCCCCTGATCTGGGGCGCGCTGATAACTGCGCTCGATGCCTTCCTGCTGCTCCTCCTGATGAACAAGGGTTTTCGCTTCCTCGAAGCCTTTGTCATCGCGCTGCTGATCGTGATCGCGATCTGCTTTTCGATTCAGATCGTGGCTGCAGCGCCGCCGGTGGCTGCCGTTCTGAAGGGGTTTGTGCCGTCGTCCGAGATCGTCACCAATCCTGAAATGCTCTACATCGCGATCGGCATCATCGGCGCGACCGTGATGCCGCATAATCTCTATCTGCACTCTGCGATCGTGCAGACCCGCGCCTATGAGCGGAACGACAAGGGCCGCCGCGAGGCGATCAAATGGGCGACCACGGACTCGACAATCGCCTTGATGCTCGCGCTGTTCATCAACGCCGCGATCCTGATCGTCGCCGCCGCCACCTTCTATTCGAGCGGACGCACCGAGGTCGCCGAGATCGGGCAGGCCTATGAATTGCTGTCGCCGCTGCTCGGTCTCGGCATTGCCTCGACCCTGTTCGCAGTGGCGCTGCTCGCCTCCGGCCTGAACTCGACCGTCACCGCGACGCTGGCCGGCCAGATCGTGATGGAAGGCTTTTTGAACCTGCGGCTGCCGAGCTGGGCGCGGCGGCTATTGACTCGCGGCGTCGCCATCGTTCCGGTCGTGGTCGTTACCGCGCTCTATGGCGAGCGCGGTACCGGCCAGCTCCTGGTGTTCAGCCAGGTCGTGCTGTCCATGCAATTGCCGTTCGCGGTGATCCCGCTGGTGAAGTTCGTTTCCGACCGCCGCAAGATGGGCAAGTTCGTCATCCCGCGCACAGTCGCTGTCGTGGCGTGGATCGTCGCCGGAATCATCGTGGCGCTGAACGTGAAGCTGTTGTTCGAGGCGTTTTTCGGCTAACCGCGCACACGGCTGTCATCGCCCGGCTCGACCGGGCGACCCAGGGCGGATTCAACCGGTCGTCGCAACACTTCATGTATGGCCCGCTCGGAGAAGTTCGTCGAGAGTTTCCGCTGGTGTTTTCCAGCCGAGGGTTTTCCGGGGCCTGGTGTTGAGTGCAAGAGCCACGGCTTCAAGGTCGTCGACACTGTGTGCGCCAAGATCAGTACCTTTCGGAAAGTACTGTCGCAGTAGTCCGTTGGTGTTCTCGTTGGAGCCACGCTGCCATGGGCTATGAGGATCACAGAAGTAGACATGCACGCCCGCATCGATCTTCAGGCGTGCATGCTGAGCCAACTCGGCTCCTTGATCCCAAGTCAGAGACCGACGCAGTTGCTCGGGCATGGTGACGATCGCGCGAGCGATAGCGTCGCGCACCGCCTCAGCCCCGTGTCCGGCGAGTGCCGGTCCATTCTTCGCACGAACATCATGAATATGGCCCGGCATGCGCGGCAGATGCAGCAGCATGGTAAATCGTGTGGTGCGCTCCACCAAGGTGCCGATCGCAGAACTTCCAAGGCCTACGATGAGATCCCCTTCCCAATGTCCCGGCACGGCTCGATCGGCTGCCTCCGCCGGTCGTTGACTGATCATAATCTCGGGAGAAACGAAGCTTCTACCCTGCTTGCGCGTGCGCGCCCTCGGCATCCGAAGCGCCCGTCCCGTACGCAAACAAGCCGTCAGTTCGCGGCGCAGCGCTCCTCGGCCTTGCACGTAAAGTGCCTGGTAGATCGCCTCGTGACTGATCCGCATCGTCTCATCCTCGGGAAAATCGAGCCGAAGACGGCGAGAAATCTGTTCCGGGCTCCACGCTGTTGCCCAGCGTCGGTTCTGCCGATGCACGGCTCGGCGCCCCTTCCACACAACCTTCGGGCCAGCGATAGGCGCCCCGGCCCGAGTGGCGATCATACCGGCAAGCCTGTCTTGCACATAATCGCGCAGAATCGGATTGACCGCCAACTTCGCCGGCTTCGGGCGTCGGGCAGATTGATCCGCGTGCCATTGTGCCGTCGTCGCTCGGTATTCTGGAGCGCCGTGGCGGCGTGCCGCATTGCGTCGGAGCTCGCGAGAGATCGTGGATGGCGGGCGACCAAGATGACCAGCAATGGCTCGTACGCCGTGACCCTGCGCGCGCAAGATCGCGATCTCTTCACGTTCGGCGAAAGAAAGGTAGCGCCCTGATGGAGGTTTTGACGATTGCGAGAAATGTGTTGGCGGCATTCCGCCGGCCCTCCGGAACCACCGCACTCCGACAACCGGAGACACCCCGGCGTCAACTGCAGCATCTTCGCTCGAGCGCCCCGAGGCAACCGCCGCCCAAAACCGTCTGCAATTCTCCCGCCGTGCCTTCGGAACCCGGCCTGGTGATCGCGCACTCCGGCCCGAATCTTCTCTGTATCCATTCATCGCAACCTCCTTGGCTGAAGTGTTGCGACGACCAGTTGAATCCGCCCAGTACGCCGCGGCCTCTCGATTCAAATCACTGATGTCTCTGAAATACTGGATCACCCGCTTTCGCGGGTGATGACAGCAGAGGGTCAATCCTGCGGTTCGGACAGCATCTCGCCCGTCGCATCCACCCGCAGCCAGCCTGACGGCGCCAGCCGCTGCTGCGGCAGGAAGCGGCCCTTGTAGTCCATCTTCTTGGAGCCCTCGATCCAGTAGCCGAGATAGACGTAAGGCAGCCCGAGCCGCCGCGCGCGGGTGATGTGGTCGAGGATCATGAAGGTGCCGAGCGAGCGGCTGTGCTGCGACGGCTCGAAGAACGAGTACACCATCGACAGCCCGTCGCTGAGCACATCCGTCAGCGCCACCGCGATCAGCTCCTCGCCGCGGCCAGTGATACCGGTGTCGACGCCGCGCTTGCGGTATTCGATGATGCGGGTTTCGACATGGCTGTCTTCCACCATCATCGCGTAGTCGAGTACGGTCATGTCGGCCATGCCGCCATGGCGGTGGCGCCTGTCGAGGTAGGCGCGGAACACGGAGTATTGCTCCGACGTCGGCACCGCGCTGCGCTGTTCGCCGACGATGTCGGCGTTGCGCGCCAAGACTTTCTTGAAGTTGCGCGAGGGGCGGAATTCGTTGGCGATGACGCGCACGGAGACGCAGGCCCGGCACTGGTCGCAGGCCGGGCGGTAGGCGATCGACTGGCTGCGGCGGAAACCGCCATGGGTCAGGAGATCGTTAAGGTCGCCGGCCTTGTCGCCGACCAGATGCGTGAACACCTTGCGCTCGTGCCGGCCCGGCAGATAGGGGCAGGGCGAGGGCGCCGTCAGGTAGAATTGCGGGGTATCACGCGAGTGTTGGGTCACGTCGGGTCGTCACGCCTCCGAAACAAATCAACCATAGCGCTTTCCAACGCAGTAGACACCGGTTCGCGTTAAGAAAACGCATCGGAACGAAAAAAGCGCCGGCCCGGCCCCGATTTCATCTTGGGGGCCCGACCGGCTCTAACATCGCGCCCCGAAGGCGGGCGGTCAAATAGTTTGCTGCTCGCTCAATAGCTGCTGCGTGCCGAGGGAACTACCTGGGTACGAACCGAACTGTTGATGACCACGGTTCCCAGGATCATGTCGTGCAGCAGCCGGCGACGGCTGTTGAACAGGCCGACCAGCAGCACCAGCGGCGTCAGGAATGAGATCGAGACCCAGTACAGCACGGCATGGCAGGCACCGAGCACGAAATAGCCCGGCTCGCCGTACCAGGTGCGCAGCTCCAGATCCATCGCGCGCATGCCGAGCGTCGCCGAATGCGGGCCGCCGATCGAGGTACCGTAATAGACGATCGCCCACACGATGGTGGCGGGCCACGCCAGCCAGAACAGCATCCAGCCGAGCCCGAGCGTGATGATGCCGAACAGGCCGATGAAGATGTAGCCGAGGATGACGGGCACCGACAGCACGACGAGGTCGATCAGGAACGCAAATACCCGACGCGTCAGCACGCCGCGAAACAGTTCCGGCTGCGAATAGGGATCGAACGCATGCGGCGGCACCCCGCCATCGTTCCGCCAGCCGCCGCCAGCATTTGAAGCGCCGCCGGTATTGCCAGAGCCGCTATAAGACATGGTCCGTCCTCCAGGCCGATATTCCAGACCGTGACATGGGAACCGGCGGGGCCTGCGCCAAGGGGGCTGCGACCATTAACAGCGCGCAATATTACGCGGATGGGAGAGGGGACGTCGGCTCTCATCCCTTCATTGCGAGCGCAGCGAAGCAATCCATGTTGCTGCATAACGGATAGATGGATTGCTTCGCTGCGCTCGCAATTGTCGATGTTCACTAATTCGCTGATTGGATCGCGGTGGTCTTGGTGGCTGCAAAGGCCTTCGGGGTCAGCCCTGCAAGGGCCTGATGAGGCCTGTGGTTATTGTAGTAGATCAGGTACTCGAACAGCTCTTTGGCGAAGTGGTCGAGATTGTCGAAGGTTGCGCCCTCGATGACGTCCTCTTCGAGGGTTCGCCAGAAGCGCTCGACCTTGCCATTGGTTTGCGGCCGGTAGGGCCTGGTGTAGCGATGCTTGATGCCGAGTTCGAGCAGCATGGCCTCGAAGGGATGCTCCTGAGGGGTGTTGCGGGAGGCGAACTCGGCCCCGTTGTCGGACAGAATCTCGGCGAAGATCAGTCCGTAAGTGACGTTGAGAGTATTGATCATCTTCAGCGTCTTGAACATCACCGGAAGCGCCTTCTTGGAGGTCAGCACCTCGGCCCAGGCCAGGCGCGAGCAGCTGTCGATCAGGCAGATGATGTAGGGCGTGACAGGGGGTGGCGCGAGGAACATGTCGCGCGGCAATTGATGCAGATCGACGTGGCCGAGCTCCCCGAGCTTGTCCTTGATAATGCGGCGTTTCTCCTCGCGCATCGCCGGCGTGCGGCGGTTCAGTTGATGGCGCTTCAGCACCCGGTAGATGGTCGATGGCGAAGGTACTGTGGCGCGCTGCTCACGCAAGACGGCATGGATCTCGTAGCGGTTCATCCCCCGTTGGCGCTGAGCGATGATCTCGGCCTCGATCCCGTTCGGCTCGCGCCGTTCCCGCCATTTGGGCCCACGACGACGCGGCAACAGGTCGGCTTCATCGCCGCTCTGCAGATAGCGGTTGTAATACTTGCGGAAGGTCTGCGAACAGGTTCCGTGATGGCGGTAGAAATCCCCAACACTCTTGAACACCGCCGATCGGCCCGCCTTGACCGCCTCATATTCCGGGATCAGAAACCGCCACTTCTGCAGGTAATTGCGTTCAATCGTCCGGTCATAGCTGTTATCGCGCATCGGATCGTCCTCCAGAGGAGCGATCCAATCAGCGAATTAGTGAACTTGCACAGCAATGACGTGGAGAGGACGGAGGTTACCCCTGCGCCTTCAACTTCTCCGCGGCCTTCGGCGCAAAATACGTCAAGATTCCATCCGCGCCGGCGCGCTTGAAGCCGAGCAGGCTTTCCATCATCGCGCGGTCGCCGTCGATCCAGCCATTGGCCGCCGCTCCGGCGATCATCGCGTATTCGCCGGATACCTGGTAGACGAAGGTCGGCATCGCAAACGTATCTTTCACGCGCCACACGACGTCGAGATAGGGCATGCCGGGCTTCACCATCACCATGTCGGCGCCTTCGGCGATGTCAAGCTCGACCTCGCGCAGCGCTTCGTCGGAATTGGCGCTGTCCATCTGATAGGTGCGCTTGTCGCCGGTCAGCGTTTTGGCGGAGCCGATGGCGTCGCGGAACGGGCCGTAGAAGGCGGAGGCGTATTTCGCAGCATAAGCCATGATCTGCACGTCGAGAAAACCTGCCTCGTCCAGCGCCTCACGGATCGCGCCGACGCGGCCGTCCATCATGTCTGATGGCGCGATGACGTCGCAGCCGGCCTCCGCCTGCACCAGCGCCTGTTTCACGAGTACCGCCACCGTCTCGTCGTTGAGGATTTTGCCGTCCTCGATCAGCCCGTCATGGCCGTGGCTGGTGAAGGGATCGAGCGCGACGTCGCACAGCACGCCGATCTCGGGGAATTCCTTCTTGATCGCGCGCACCGACTGGCAGACCAGATTGTTCGGGTTCAGCGCCTCGGAGCCGTGCTCGTCGCGGAGCGACGGCTCGGTATAGGGAAACAGCGCGATGCAGGGGATGCTCAGTTTTGCCGCACGCTCGGCGTCGCGCACCGCCTGATCGACGGTGAGGCGGTCGACGCCGGGCATCGAGGCCACCGGCGTGCGCGTGTTGTGGCCGTCGACCACGAACATCGGCCAGATCAAATCATCCGTGGTCAGCACGTTTTCGCGCACCAGCCGCCGCGCCCATTCTGCCTTGCGGTTGCGGCGGGGGCGGATGGCCAGGTCGAGCGGGGTGGAGGCAAGCGCCGTTTGCCGCCGCGGCGCGTCGCGCATTTCGATCGGACGCCCGAACTTGATCGCCATGTGAACGGTACTCCTTGAGGCGGCGGAAAGGTTTTGATTTGTTCCAATTCTAGCACCTTGCCGCTGCCGCGTCACCGAGCCTTGATCTATCTCATCGGCAATTGATTTTGCCGTCGCGCCGGGCCAAGACATCAGGCCATGAGGAGATTCCAGCACACGTTGCGCCCCGGTCGCGAGGTCAGCCCCCAGATCAGCTTCCGGGTCGGCTTCCATGTCTGACCTTTCGGCGCGCGATCAGGGGCGGGACCATGCCAGGGACAATGCGATGTCCATGGCGGCGATGTCGTCGGAGCGGATCGAGCCCGACGACAATGTGTGGACGCGTCGGCTGGTGCTGTTCCTGCGCATCATGGCGGTCGTGTCGATCATGAAGGGCCTGTACCACTGGGCGCAGGTCACGGGTTTCATCGGCGGCGAGGAAGAGGCGTTCGAGAACCAGTCGATGGCCTGGCAGACCGCGACCGTCTATTTCGCCGTCATCGAACTTGTCGGCGCCGTCGGCCTGTGGCTCGCGACGCCTTGGGGCGCGGTGGTCTGGCTCACCACTGTGGTGTCGACAGCGGTGATCGAGCTGATGTTTCCGGGCATCTACGGCGGCAGCCTGACGGTGGTGGCGCTCGAGGCTGTAATGCTGGCCGCCTATCTCGCGCTCGCCTGGATGGCCGCGCGCGAGCGCCCGCCGTAGCGAGGCGACGGAGCAGCGCAGCAGCATCCTTCAACTCTGTCAGTTTTCCGCCATAATCCATCCGCGTGCAGAATCCGCGACGCGATCCCGTACAATTTTCAAAAAGTTTTTCCGTAACGATTTGGTCACCGTTAAAGGCCGTAAAGGGTTCCACCACACATCTTACGCGAGCGTTTCGATTTCAGACGCACCTGTTTCCGAATGCGACAAGGCTTGCAGACGAAGCGTGAACAGGACGCTTCCAGCGTCAATGAAATGTTGCAAAAAGCCTTGATCCATGGGGCTTAATCCACAATTCACTCTGTTAAATTCATGATCTCTTTATTGTCTTATTTAAGTGGATCTTCAAACCGCCCCCTTAAGTTGAAGCTATCAGGCGGGACAGAAGTTTCGTCGAAATAAGTCGAAAAACGACGACAGGGGAAGTGTCATGATCAAAGCCGTTGCAACGGCGGTGGAAACCGCTGAACGCTCTGCCGGTCAAACTCCGGTGCAGCCGCTCTATCTGGAAGCGTTGACTTTGGTGGAACGGCTGCATCGCCGGCTGCTCGACGTCATCAAGGACGAATTCGATCGCCGCGGCCGCGCCGACATCAATTCGGTGCAGGCATTGCTGCTCTATAACATCGGCGACAAGGAGCTGACCGCGGGCGAGTTGCGCACGCGCGGCTATTATCTCGGCTCCAACGTCTCCTATAACCTGAAGAAGCTCGTCGAGCTCGGCTTCCTCGATCATCAGCGCTCGCGCGTCGATCGTCGCTCGGTCCGCATTCGCCTCACCGCGCAGGGCCAGGAAATCCGCAAGATCGTCGATGCGCTCTACCAGAAGCACGTCAAGACGGTGGAGCAGGTCGGCGGCATCTCGAATGAGGAGTTCGCAACGCTGAACAAGTCGCTGCACCGCCTCGAGCGGTTCTGGACCGACCAGATCCTGTATCGGCTCTGAGAATCGTTAAGCGTTTCGCGCGAAGCCTGTCTTCGGACTGCAGTCCGGGGGTGGAGACGGTTCTCGCCAAGAAAACGCGTGAGAAAACGCGTCCGAACAAATGAATCTCGTCTGCGTTTGGCCGAGCCGGCCACCTAGAAGACCGGCCGCCAACAAGCGGACAAATGAACTGGCAAGGCAGTAAAGCCCTGCTCGACGCGCATCGGCGCCGGTCTTCCGGCTCCGGTGCGCTTTGTTTTTGAAGGGAAATCCTCCGTATTTCCGGGCAGCTATCGCTGTTTCCTAAAGAGAAATTGCGATTTCTCGCATTGGAACCATCGCGGCGGAACCATCTTCGCGCTTGCGAATTATCGGCCCGGCCACAAAACAGGTGAGGGCATGCTGGTCGAGCGCGGAATTCAGGTCATGAATTTTGAGGTGGTGGGCGATGCCTACGCGATCGCCTCAGACTACCTTCGCAAGAGCGGTGCCATTGCCGATACCCTGGTCACCGATGAGCGATTGCTCGCAATCATCGTGAAGATGTTCCGGCGCGGCGAGTTCAACAGGCTCAGGCTCGCCAACAAGGCGATCGCCACGTTCGAAGCAGGCGCATTGGCCTGAACGATCACCCGCTCACGCAACTCAGGAGAAATCCATGGAAGCCGCGATCGAACGGATCATGCAGACCTATGACCTGCTTCTGAACTGCAGCGCCGCTGCCAGCGAGGAGGCGCGCGCCAAGGTCACGGCCTATCTCACCACGCTGGTCGAGGCGGGCGAGAAGGATCCGCACCGGCTGACGGTGTGCGGGCTCACCTATCTACGCCAGCTCGATGGCAGCAACGATCCGGTGAAGGGAGGGTATACAGGATTGTAACGAAGAGACGCCTTGCTGCCGCGGCTTGACGCGAGCCTTGCTGCCTCGCGCGCGCCGCCATAGATTTGCGTCTCTGATCGGCGGAGGCTCGCCATGACCTCACTCACACGTCGTTTGTTTCTGTCGCTGGCGGCTGGCCTTGTGCCGGCTTCCGCCATCGCCCATCATGGCTGGGGCGGCTACGATACGTCAAAATCGTTCACCGTTACCGGCAAGATCCTGAAATCGACCTTCGAGAATCCCCATTGCGGGATCGAGATGGAGGTCGACGGCAAGCACTGGCATTTCGTCCTGGCACCGCCGTCGCGCATGCAGGCGCGTGGCGCAACGCGCGAGCTGATCGCGCCCGGCAAGACCTGCACCGTGTTCGGCTATCCTCACACCAGCAAGCCGGACGAGGCGCGGATCGAATACATCGTGCTCGACGGCAAGCGTATCGAATTGCGGTAGGGCAGTGGAACACCAGCCGGCCGCATCGATATTCCTGGCGCTGCAGGAAAGCGCGCTGGGCCATGCGATGCGCTCCTCGCCGGCGCTTTATCCCGCGGTCGAGATTCTGCACATTATCGGCTTCGTGATCCTGGTGGGATCGATCCTGGCGCTCGATTTGAGGCTGCTGGGACTCGGGCGCACGCTTGCCATTCAACCGATGGCGCAATTGCTGTTGCCGGTGTCGCGTGCGGGCTTTCTGCTCGCGATCAGCATGGGCTTTTTGCTGTTCAGCGCCGATGCTTCGCATGTCGTGAAAAATCCCGCGTTCCAGATCAAGCTGCTTCTGATCGGTGCGGCGCTGATCAACATCGTGATCGCGCATGCCGTTCCATGGCGTTATGTTGAACACTGGGGCGACAAGGCGTCCGGCGCAGCCAAGGTGACTGCACTGCTATCGATCCTGCTATGGCTCGGCGTCATCTGCGCGGGGCGCTTGATTGCGTATTTTTAGCAAGGCCGCTTTGCCATGTCCTGCATTCGCTTTGCCATCTTCGCGCTCCTCGTCGGTTTGTTCAGTTCGGCGGAGATCGCCACTGCCGACGAAGCCGCCAATGCCTGGAAGGCGTTGCGCGCCGGGGGGCATGTCGCGCTGATGCGGCATGCCGATGCGCCGGGGGGCTTTGGCGATCCGCCCGGTTTCCGCGTTGAAGATTGTGCCACCCAGCGCAACCTGAGCGCCAAGGGGAGGGCGGACGCCGAGAAGATCGGTGCGCGGCTCAAGCGGGAAGGGATTGCGTTTGAAACGATCCTGAGCTCGCCGTGGTGCCGATGCATCGACACCGCCAAATTGCTGAACTTGGGGCCGGTCGAGACCGTTGCGACATTCGGTAATGTCGTGGTGCTGCGCGATCAACGAGAGACACTAACGGCGGGCGCCCGCGCGCGCATCGCCAAATGGGCGTCGCGCGGAAACCACCTCATCGTGACACACGGCGCGAACATTTCGGCGCTCACCGGTGTCTCGCCGGCCAGCGGCGAAATCGTCGTCGTCAAAAGCGGAAGCGATCGCATTGAGCCTGCCGGCCGCCTGGTTCTCGATTGAGCCGGTTCGAGTTACTGCGCGTCCGCCCGCGCGTCCTTTGCGCGATAGCGGTTCCAGTTGGCGATCACGCCTTCGTATCGCACCGGCTTCGTTGCCGTTGCAGTACGTGCGTTTTCGGCCACTGTTTCATTGGCGGCATTCGGGAAAATCACGAAAAATCCCAGAAGACCGACGACCATCGTGCCGTAGATCAGGAAGGCCGTTATCAGCCTGCGTCGCGAATTGGCCTGACGCTCTTTCGGTGGGAGCGAGCTTTCCATGTCGGGAAATCCATCTGTCTGCCCCGGACGGTCATAAGTCGAAACGGCGGCATGTGATCTGGTTCACGCTGCGGCCGGCAAAGGTCTCGCGCTGCCCGACAGGCAAATCAGCTAGATGTTGTGTCCAGCCGGTCTCGCAAAAATTATCCGCTTTCGTCGCAGACCAAATCAGTCACATATACCGTGCGTCTCACCCAATTGAGGGGCGGGTCGCGATCGTCACGAACGTGCGGTGAGATGCGATGGACGCTGAATGCGCAAGACGTACGCGCAGGAGGCGTACGGCGAAGTCGTGTGGTTCTGGCGCCGCGGTGCTGGCGTTAAGTTACGTGGAAGTTTTCTGCGTGGCGACGGTGGCAAGAAAGCCGTTCACCGGGAAGAGCGCGAAGTAAGCCGTAAAGCCATTGCGCAGGGAAGGCCGGGATGCTCCCGCTGTACCTGTATGCTCGTGTGCGTGTTCCTTATGCGCACCTGCACACGAGACCGCGGGTGCAGCCAGCACCCGGTCTTCCCTGCGCCCTCTAAATGAGAGGGCGGTAAGTTGAGAGCAAACCTCGGGCGCAATGCGTCGCGAGATCGCGAAGGCGTATCTGCGTAGGATGGGTAGAGCGAAGCGAAACCCATCATCACGTGCACCGGCATTGATGGGTATCGCTTCGCTCCACCCATCCTACGGGACCTCAAGAACCGCCACGCTCTAACAACACCAGAGGAAGCCCCATGCTCACGGTCCATCATCTCAACGACTCCCGCTCGCAGCGAATTTTGTGGCTGCTGGAGGAACTCGGCGTGCCCTATGAGCTGAAGCGTTATCAGCGCAACGCCGAGACGCGGCTGGCGCCGCCGGAGTTGAAAGAGGTTCATCCGCTCGGCAAATCGCCCGTCATCACTGACGGCGATATGACCATCGCCGAATCCGGCGCCATCGTCGATTACATCATCCGCCGCTACGGCCAGGGAAAAGACAAGCCCGCGATGATGCCGGCGCCCGGTAGCGCGGACTATGAGGCCTACAACGAGTGGCTGCACTATTCCGAAGGCTCGGCGGTGCTGCCGTTGATGCTCAACCTCTATGTAGGCCGACTGAAGGAGGCGGGTGCGCCGCTGCATCCGCGCATCGACAGCGAACTGGCGAACCACCTCGGCTATATCGACCGCGCGCTGAACGGGCGCGAGTTCTTCGTCGGGGCGTTGCTGACCGGCGCCGACATCCAGATGAGTTTTGTCGGTGAGCTGGCAAAAGTGTTCGACAAGCTCGAGCCATATCGGAACCTGGCCGCTTGGCTGGAGCGCATGCACGCCCGTCCGGCGTTCCAGCGCTCGGTCGCCAAGGGCGGGCCGTACCGGTTTGCGTGAGGGGGCTCGTGTCCCGGGCGCTGCGCAGCATGAGCGGAGCGAATGGTGCGCTGCAGACCCGGGACCCAGCTTTCCGGCGCGTCCGGGGAACCTGGGTCCCGGCTCTGCGGTGCACCGCCAAGAGGCGCTGCACCGCGTCCGGGACAAGGGGCTTCATCCCCACCATATCTTGCATAAATACCAGCCCTGTACCGCAAATACTTGGCCAATTCCGGCCGATGTGGTATCTCGCAGGCGCTTCTTTCGACCGCCACACCAGACCCGCCCGCTTCGCCCCTAAGGGCCTGCGGCGGTGGAGATATTTCGCCCAATGACCTCCTCGCCCACCAGCGCCAAGACCGGCTCCGCGCCCGACTCGTTCTTCACGGCCACGCTCGCCGAGGCTGACCCGGAAATCGCTGCCGCGATCAAGGGCGAACTCGGCCGCCAGCGGCACGAGATCGAGCTGATCGCCTCGGAAAACATCGTCAGCCGGGCCGTGCTGGAAGCGCAGGGCTCGGTGATGACCAACAAATACGCGGAAGGCTATCCGGGCGCGCGTTACTATGGCGGCTGCGAATGGGTCGACGTTGCCGAGACTTTGGCGATCGAGCGCGCCAAAAAGCTGTTCGGCGCTGGCTTTGCAAACGTGCAGGCGAACTCAGGCAGCCAGATGAACCAGGCGGCGTTTCTGGCGCTGCTGCAGCCCGGCGACACCTTTATGGGCCTCGATCTCGCGGCCGGTGGCCATCTCACCCACGGTTCGCCAGTCAACATGTCCGGCAAGTGGTTCAAGGCCGCGCACTATACGGTGCGGCGCGAGGATCATCTGATCGACATGGACGAGGTGGCGAAGCAGGCCGAGCAGGTGAAGCCGAAGCTGATCATCGCCGGCGGATCGGCCTATTCGCGCGCCTGGGACTTCAAGCGCTTCCGCGAGATCGCCGATAGCGTCGGCGCTTACCTCCTGGTCGACATGGCGCATTTCGCCGGCCTTGTCGCCGGCGGCGTCCATGCCTCGCCAGTGCCGCACGCGCACGTCACCACCACGACGACGCACAAATCGCTGCGCGGCCCCCGCGGCGGCCTGATCCTCTGCAACGACGAGGCGCTCGCCAAGAAGCTGAATTCGGCGATCTTCCCGGGCCTGCAGGGCGGCCCGCTGATGCATGTCATCGCCGCCAAGGCGGTGGCGTTCGCCGAGGCGCTGCGCCCGGACTTCAAGGTCTATGCAAAGAACGTCGTCGAGAACGCCAAGGCGCTGGCGGAAACGCTGCGCGGCCACGGCCTCGACATCGTCTCCGGCGGCACCGACAACCATCTGATGCTCGTCGACCTCCGGCCCAAAGGCCTGAAGGGCAACGTGTCCGAGAAGGCGCTGGTGCGCGCCGCGATCACCTGCAACAAGAACGGTATTCCGTTCGACCCTGAAAAGCCGTTCGTCACCTCGGGCCTGCGTCTCGGCACACCGGCGGCAACGACGCGCGGCTTCGGCGTCGCCGAGTTCAAGCAGGTCGGCGGCATGATCGCCGAGGTACTCAACGCGCTGGCGCAGTCGGAGGACGGCAAGGCGCCGCTGGTCGAAGCCGCGATCAAGGAACGCGTGAAGGCGCTCACCGACCGCTTCCCGATTTATCAGTAAGGTCTAGCAAGTCGAAGGTCCCGTTGGATGCGTTGTCCTAGCTGCAACAGTCTCGATACGCAGGTGAAGGATTCGCGTCCGACCGAGGACTCGGCCGTGATCCGGCGGCGGCGGGTATGCATTGCCTGCAACTTCCGCTTCACCACCTTCGAGCGGGTGCAGTTGCGCGAACTGACGGTCATCAAGCGCAACGGGCGCCGGGTGCCGTTCGACCGCGACAAGCTGGTCCGCTCGCTGCAGATCTCCTTGCGCAAGCGGCCGGTCGACCCTGAGCGGGTCGAGAAGATGGTTTCAGCGATCGTGCGCGAACTCGAGAGCGGCGGCGAGGCGGAAGTCTCCTCGGAGGCGATCGGCGAGATCGTGATGGAACATCTGCGCCAGCTCGACGACGTCGCCTATGTGCGCTTCGCCTCCGTCTATCGCAATTTCCGCGAGGCCAAGGATTTTGAGACCGTGCTCGGCGAGCTCTCAGGCGAGGACGAAGCGCGGATCGCCACGTTGCGCAAATGATCTTCCGCATCCTGGAAGACCAGTACGGGCAGAAGATCAGGGAGTCCAAAGCGGCTGACCAGCGCTTCATGCAGCTTGCGCTGTCGCTCGGCCGGCGCGGGCTGGGGCGGACCTGGCCCAACCCGGCCGTCGGGGCGGTCGTCGTGAAGGATGGCGTCATCGTCGGGCGCGGCTGGACGCAACCGGGCGGGCGACCGCATGCCGAGCCGGAAGCCTTGAGGCGCGCCGGCGAGGCGGCGCGGGGCGCGACGCTGTATGTGACGCTGGAGCCCTGTTCGCATTTCGGCAAATCGCCGCCTTGCGTCGACGCCGCTATCGCGTCCGGCATTTCGCGCGTGGTGTCGGCGATCGAGGATCCCAATCCGGAGGTGGCCGGGCAGGGACATGCAAAACTCCGCGCGGCCGGGATATCAGTCGATGTCGGGCTCGGTGCTCAGGAAGTCGCGCGCGATCACGCCGGCCATTTCCGCCGCGTCCGCGACAAGCGCCCGCATGTGATCCTGAAGCTCGCCGTCTCCGCCGACGACAAGATCGCTGCCGCCGGCCACAAGCCCGTTGCGATTACGGGCGAGGCCGCGAGAACGCGGGTGCATCTGTTGCGCGCGCAATGCGACGCCATCCTGGTCGGCATCGGCACCGTGCTGGCGGACGATCCGCTGCTGACCTGCCGCCTGCCCGGCATGGAAGCGCGGTCGCCGGTGCGGGTGGTGCTGGATCGCGCGCTGCGCATTCCCGGCACAAGCAAGCTAGTTCAGTCCGCGCGGCAGACGCCGCTCTGGGTGATGACCTCAGATTTTGCCGAGGCGCCGGCCGCCGTGAAACTCGGTGCGGCAGGCGCGCAGGTGATACGCGTTACGGCTACCGCGCAGCCGCCGTGGCTGAATCTATCGGCGGTGCTGCACGCGCTGTCCGACAAGGGCATCACAAGGCTGATGGTCGAGGGCGGATCGCGGGTGGCGTCGTCCTTCGTCGCGAGCGGCTTGGTCGATGAAATCTGGCTGTTGCGCGGCCCTGATAAAGTCGGCGCCGACGGCATTCCCGCGCTGGACGCATTGCCGCTGTCGACTCTCACCGGGTCGCCCGCGTTCAAGCCACGTGCTAGCGAAAGCCTAGGCAACGACACTCTCACGATTTACGAGCGCGCTTAAATGTTTACCGGAATTGTCACCGACATCGGCGAAATCCTCGCCTTGAAGCCGACGGCGCAGGGGCAGTTGCACCGCATGCGGATCGCCTGCCGCTACGACCAGACGACCATTGCAGACGGCGCCTCGATTGCCTGCAACGGTGTCTGCCTGACGGTGGTGGCTTCCGGCGTCGAAGGCGGCAAGACCTGGTTCGACGTCGATGCCGCCGCGGAAACGCTCGGCATGACCACGGCCAAGCATTGGGCTAAGGGAACAAAACTCAATCTCGAGCGTGCGCTGAAGATCGGCGACGAGCTCGGCGGTCATATCGTCGCCGGCCACGCCGACGGCATCGCCACCATCGTCAGGCGCGACGATCTGCCCGATATGGCCCGGTTCGAACTACGCACCACGCGAGAGCTGGCGCGTTTCATCGCCGCCAAAGGTTCGGTGACGCTGGATGGCGTGTCGCTGACCGTGAATACGGTCGAGGATGTCATATTTTCGGTGCTGATTATCCCGCACACGCTCAGCGTCACCACGCTTGGCGGCTGGGTAGCAGGCAGCGAGGTCAATATCGAGGTCGACCTGATGGCCCGCTACGCAGCGCGGCTCTCGGAAATGAAGTGACGGCGCAGCCGTCATTCCGGGATGGTCCGAAGGACCAGACCCGGAATCTCGAGATTCCGGGTTCGATGCTCGCATCGCCCCGGAATGACGGTGCCGAGTTCGTGCTTGGCTTAGCCACCCGCGGCGACTACATAACGCGCCGTACCAGAGTGAAACGGATTGAACGATGGCAGACGCACGGCGCGCACCGCTGAAAGACCAGACCGACATCACAGGCGCGCGCGCGCTGATCGTGGAGGCGCGGTTCTATGACGACATTCAAGACGCGCTGCTGGAAGGTGCCGTGGCCGAGCTGAAAGCCGCCGGCGTGACGCATGACGTCATCACCGTGCCAGGCGCCTTGGAAATTCCGGCCGCGATCGCGATCGCGCTCGATGCCGCCGACAGGAACGGCAAGCCGTATGACGCGGCGATTGCGCTCGGCTGTGTGGTGCGCGGCGACACCATCCATTTCGAGATCGTCTCGATCGAATCCTCCCGCGCCCTGATGGACCTTGCGGTCGCGCGAAAGGTGCCGCTCGGCAACGGCATCATTACCGTCAATACCGAGGCTCAAGCCTGGGCGAGGGCGCGCGCCAGCGAGTTGAACAAGGGCGGCGACGCCGCACGCGCGGCGCTGGCGATGCTGCGGATCAAACGCCGGCTGGCAAAGGCCTGATGATGGCAGAGAAGAAGCCCGCCAAAACTCCCGACAAGAAAGCCAACCGCCGTGGCGCGGCGCGGCTCGCCGCCGTGCAGGCGCTGTACCAGATGGACATCGCAGGCGCCGGGATCAACGACATTTTCGCCGAGTTTGAAAGCCACTGGCTCGGCAACGAGGTCGAGGGCGAGAAATACCTGCCGGCGGAAGCCGCCTTCTTCCGCGACGTCGTGTCGGGCGTGGTCCGCGATCAGGCGAGGCTCGATCCTCTGATCGACGACGCGCTGCAGAAGGGCTGGCCCTTGAAGCGGATCGACGCGATTCTGCGCGCGGTGCTGCGCGCCGGCTCCTACGAGCTCGAGCATCGCAAGGACGTGCCGGGCCGCGTGGTCGTCTCAGAATATGTCGACGTCGCGCATGCCTTTGTCGAAAAGGACGAGACCGGTATGGTCAACGCCGTGCTCGACCAGATCGCGCGCCAGTTCCGCGCCGGCGAGTTCACGCGTGGCTAGCGGCAAACCAGTGTCCGGCGAGGACTGGCTGATCGCGCGCTATTTCCGGCCGCTTGCAACCGACCCCGGCGCCTTCCGTCTCGACGACGATGCTGCGGCCCTGAAGCCGTCCGGCGATGACATCGCGGTGACGACGGATGCCATTGTCGAGGGCGTGCATTTCCTGCCCGATGATCCTCCCGATGCGGTCGCGCGCAAGGCGCTGCGGGTGAACCTCAGCGATCTCGCCGCGAAGGGCGCTACGCCGGCCGGCTTTGTGCTGACGCTGGCGCTCCGCAGCGCGGATGAGGGCTGGCTAAAGCCGTTCGCGGCGGCGCTGGGCGAGGACATCAGGCAGTTCGCATGTCCGCTGCTCGGCGGCGATACGGTGTCGACGCCGGGGCCGCTGATGGTTTCGGTGACCGCATTCGGCCGCGTGCCGCCAGGCAAAATGGTCCATCGCAGCGGCGCCAAACCCGGCGAGCAGGTGATGGTGACGGGGACGATCGGAGACGGCGGGCTGGGGCTGGCCATCCTCCGCGGGGGAAAGGTGCATGCCGCCGCCGATACAGCCGCGCGGGAGATGCTGGTCGCACGCTATCGCGTCCCGCAGCCGCGCGTGGCGATGGCCGAGATCGTTCGCGAATACGCCAGTGCTTCGATGGACATATCGGATGGGTTGGCAGGCGATCTGACAAAGCTGTGCGGCGTGTCGGGCGTATCCGCCGTGATCGATCTGGAGCAGGTGCCGCTGTCCGGAGCAGCGCGGGGGTTGGTGTCGCGCGGCATTGTCGGACTGGAAGCGTTGATTGTCGGTGGCGACGATTACGAAATCCTCTGCACGATTCCGGAAGAGCATGTTGAAGCCTTCGAAGCTGCCGCGGAGCGCGCAGGGGTTGCGCTTAGTTCCATCGGAACGATCGTCGCGGGGAGTGCAGTTCCGAAGTTCGTCGACAAAGAGGGCAAGGAAATCGCGCTGGAACGGCTATCCTACAGCCATTTTTGAAGGCGTCGCATAATGCCGTCGGGCTTTATTTCCCGCCAGCCATTGCAATTTCGCTGAAAACCTATAGGTTGTAGCGCATTCGATTACCGCCGTGCCTTTTTGAACGCGCCCCACGGGGCTTCTTTCCAGAGACATCGTCGAGATTGGATTTGAATCCGTGCGATCGCCGCGCGGAATGAAAGCCTATGTGCTTTGGAGAAGAGAAAATGGCTACGGGAACAGTGAAGTGGTTCAACGGTCAAAAGGGTTTCGGTTTCATTGAGCCGAGCGATGGCAGCAAGGATGTGTTCGTGCACATCTCCGCCGTCGAGCGCGCCGGCCTTGGCGGGCTGGCCGAAGGTCAGAAGGTTCAGTTCGAACTCAAGACCGACAAGATGCGGGGCAAGGTAAGCGCGGAAAACCTGTCGCTGGTGTAAGGCCTCGAAGCGGTCGTTTCACGGATGTACTGGAATGGCTGGTGAGCCCGCTCGATCCCTCCCGGGGTTGAGCGGGCTCTTGTATTTGGGCCGGGCCGAATACCCGATGCCTCCGGACGCCAGTTGGCTGGACGTATTCCGGGTGACACCTTTCAAAAATCGACGGTTTTCGCCCTTCGTGACATTGCGCCGGAGGGACGATTTTGGCATGGTCCCGCCCGATTTGAGGCCGCCCTTCTGGGCAGGGAAGGCCTCCTTTTTGTGCGTCCGCCGCAACTGCGGTGACGGCGCGGGGGTGGAACGAACAAAAAACTGAGGCAAATTCAATGACAGCATTGTGGGTGATTGTGCTCTGCGGAGCGCTTTCGATTGTCTACGCCATCTGGGCTACGTCTTCCGTTCTGAAATCGGACGCTGGCAATCCGCGCATGCAGGAAATCGCGGCGGCTGTCGCCGAAGGCGCGCAGGCCTATCTGCGCCGCCAATACATGACGATCGCCATGGTCGGCGTCGTGATCTTCGCGCTGCTGGCCTACTTCCTCGGCATGCTGGTTGCGATCGGCTTCCTGATCGGCGCGGTGCTGTCGGGCGCTGCCGGCTTCATCGGCATGAACGTCTCGGTTCGCGCCAACGTGCGCACCGCCCAGGCGGCGACCACTTCGCTGGCCGGCGGCCTCGAACTGGCCTTCAAGGCGGGTGCGATCACCGGTCTTCTGGTGGCGGGCCTCGCGCTGCTCGGCGTCACCATCTACTTCGCTTATCTCACCCAGTTCATGGGGCTGAAGGCCAACGACCGCGTCGTCGTCGACGCGCTGGTGGCGCTCGGCTTCGGCGCCTCGCTGATCTCGATCTTCGCCCGTCTCGGCGGCGGCATCTTCACCAAGGGCGCCGACGTCGGCGGCGACCTCGTCGGCAAGGTCGAAGCCGGAATCCCTGAAGACGATCCGCGCAACCCGGCGACCATCGCCGACAACGTCGGCGACAATGTCGGCGACTGCGCCGGCATGGCGGCCGACCTGTTCGAGACCTATGCGGTGACCGCGGTCGCAACCATGGTGCTCGCCGCGATCTTCTTCGCGACCTCGCCGTTGCTCGTAAACATGATGACCCTGCCGCTCGCCATCGGCGGCATCTGCATCATCACCTCGATCATCGGCACCTTCTTCGTCAAACTCGGCGCCAGCCAGTCGATCATGGGGGCGCTGTACAAGGGCCTGATCGCGACCGGCGTGCTGTCGCTGCTCGGCGTCGCAGCCGTCATCCACTGGCTGATCGGTTTCGGCGAACTGGCGGGCGTGAAGTACACGGGCATGGCGCTGTTCCAATGCGGCGTCGTCGGTCTCGCCGTCACCGGCCTGATCATCTGGATTACCGAATACTATACCGGTACCGATTATCGCCCGGTGAAGTCGATCGCCTCGTCCTCGGTCACGGGCCACGGCACCAACGTGATCCAGGGGCTGGCGATCTCGATGGAAGCGACGGCGATGCCCGCCATCGTCATCATCGCCGGCATTCTCATCACCTACGGCCTTGCCGGCCTGTTCGGCATCGCAATTGCGACCACCACCATGCTTGCGCTGGCCGGCATGATCGTCGCGCTCGACGCTTTCGGTCCGGTTACAGACAACGCCGGCGGCATTGCCGAAATGGCGGGCCTTCCGAAGGAGGTCCGCAAGTCTACCGACGCGCTGGATGCGGTCGGCAACACCACCAAGGCGGTCACCAAGGGCTACGCGATCGGCTCGGCCGGTCTCGGCGCGCTGGTGCTGTTCGCAGCCTACAATGAAGACCTCAAGTTCTTCATCGCCAATCCTGCGAAGCATCCGTACTTCCAGGGTGTGCTGCCCGACTTCTCGCTCAACAACCCCTACGTGGTGGTCGGTTTGCTGTTCGGCGGCCTGCTGCCGTATCTGTTCGGCGCGATGGGCATGACCGCGGTCGGCCGTGCGGCGGGGGCGATCGTTGAGGAAGTGCGGCGCCAGTTCCGCGAGAAGCCGGGCATCATGCAGGGCACCGACAAGCCGGACTACGGCAAGGCCGTCGACCTGCTAACCAAGGCTGCGATCAAGGAAATGATCATTCCGTCGCTGCTGCCGGTGCTGTCGCCGATCTTCGTCTACTTCGCGATCTACGCGATCGCGGGTGGCGGCGCAGCCGGCAAGTCGGCAGCGTTCTCCGCGGTCGGCGCCATGCTGCTCGGCGTGATCGTGACCGGCCTGTTCGTCGCGATCTCCATGACCTCAGGCGGTGGCGCCTGGGACAACGCCAAGAAGTACATCGAGGATGGCCATTTCGGCGGCAAGGGATCGGACGCCCACAAGGCCGCCGTGACCGGTGACACCGTCGGCGATCCCTACAAGGATACGGCCGGTCCCGCGGTCAACCCGATGATCAAGATCACCAACATCGTGGCGCTGCTGCTGCTGGCGATCCTGGCGCACTGAGCCGGCGACAAGCTGATCAAACGAAAACCCCGCGGTGCGAGCCGCGGGGTTTTTGCTTGGGGAAATGCTGAAATCTCACCCCCGTCACTGCAATGACGACGGAGTTTAATTCACATCCATCTGCAGGCCTTCGCGCTTGATGATCTCGCCGAATTTCGCGGTCTCGGCCTGCACGAAATCGGAAAACTGTTGTGGCGTTCCCCAGTCGGCGGTCGCGCCCATCTTCCCGATCGTCTTCTTGACGTCATCCCGCGCCAGCATCGCCTTGATCTCCTTGTTGAGCGCTTCAACGGCGGGAGCGGGCGCGGCCTTTGGCAGGAAGATGCCGAACCAGGAGGAGACGTCGAACTTCGAAAGCTCCGGAGCGCTTTCGCGCATGGTCGGAACGTTCGGGGCGAGTGCGCTGCGCTCGGGCGTGGTGACGGCGAGCGCGGTGAGTTTGCCTTCCTCGGTCTGCGGCAGCGTCGGGTAGAGATTGTCGAACAGGATCTGGATATCGCCGGCCAGCGCCGCCTGCAGCGCGGGGCCTGCGCCGCGGAACGGCACGTGCACCATCTTCAATCCGGTGAGCTGCAGGAACCAGGCACCGGTGAGGTGAGGGCTCTGGCCTACGCCTGAGGAGGCATAGGTGAGCTTATCCGGGTTGGCCTTGATGTAGGCGATCAGGTCGGGGATCGACTTGATGCCGGTCGACGGATGCGCCGACACGATATTCGGAATCCGGATCATGTTGCTGACCGGCTGCAACTGGTCGGCCTTGTAGGTCATGTTGCGGAAGATGCTGTAGGCAATCGCATTCGGACCGGGATTACCGACCAGGATGACATGGCCGTCCGCCTTGCCCCGCACGACTTCGCCGGTGCCGATGGTGCCGCCGCCGCCGGAGCGGTTTTCCACGACCGCGGACTGGCCCCAGGCGGTCTGCAGATGTGCGGCCAACAGCCGTCCCATCACGTCGGTGCTGCCGCCGGCCGCCGCTGGCACGATGAGACGCACGGTCTCGGTCGGGCGCCAGTCGGAGCCGTAACTCGCGCGCGGCAAGATCGCCGCAGCGGAGATGCCCGCGGCTCCGGTCAACACACGGCGGCGAGAAAAAGTTCTAATCGTCACAAGTTAACTCCCTGCTGAATCATTATTGATTGGCAGCGAGCCTAGGCAACGCGCGCATGCAGAGCAAGCGGGCGACTTGGCACAGGTTTTCCGCCTCGCGGAACAGGCGAAATCGCTATGACGTTTTCGAGCGAAGTGGATGCAGTTCGCTCAACGACAACGCAAAGACAGAAGTGCGGAGCTTGGTTCTGATTCAATCAGAACCGATTGGCGCTAGTTAAAGCTGAGCAACTTGAACAGCGGCGTCAGATAGCTGAGCTCCTGACCCGACGTTGGCGTGGTGCGGCTGATGAAGTCGAAGATCTTGCCGTCCTGCAATCCGTAATTGGCGAGCCGCGTCACCTGGCGGTTCTTGTCGAAATAGATCGCGATCACGCGCTGGTCTACGACCTGCTGGTTCATGAAGGCGACTTTGCGCTCGGAGCGCTGCGAGATGTAATAAAACACCTCACCGTTCAAGGTCGCGACCGTCGATGGCGTTCCCATCACGATCAGCACCTGATCCTGGCTGGCGCCGATCGGAATCTGCTCCAGCGCGTTGGGCGGCAGGATGTAGCCCTTCTGGAACTGTTCGCCGGTGCATCCGGCGAGCGCGGCGCAGACCAGTGCAATGGCTGCGGCGGCGCGAAAACCGCGCCGGCGCGCGGTCAGGCGGCGCGGCGTGGACACGCGGGCGCTTAGCTGGCTCATTTCGGTCATCTCAGGAATTCGCCCGTCCTCTTGCATCGCGCGGTGCGTTGACGTACCGGGCAGCACGCTTGATTGCAACATGCGCGGCCCGGGAGGGCTCGCTTGCGGAACCCACAATGCTTTGGCCGTTCAATCACTTCAGGAAACCCCGGACGCCGCTGCGCGGCACCATCGAGGCCATCTATGGCATGATCGTGACGCAGGCGCGAGAACCGTTGTTTTATCGGGACTTTGGGGTTCCGGACACGGTTAACGGCCGTTTTGACCTGCTTCTCCTGCACTTGTGGCTGGTCCTGCGGCGGCTGAAGTCGGTGGAGGGCGGCACGACGCTATCGCAGGGGCTATTCGACCATTTTTGCAACGATATGGACGATAATCTGCGCGAGATGGGGGTCGGAGACCTCACGGTGCCGAAGCGCATGCAGGCCTTCGGCGAAGCCTTCTATGGTCGGACCGCGGCCTATGACCTGGCGCTGACCGAGGGCCGCGAGGCACTGGCGCAGGCGATGTGCAAGAATATCCTAAATGGCGAGAACATCGAAAAGGCCCGACTGCTGGCCGCCTACGCCGAGGCGGCAATGGCGGGCCTCGACAGCCTCGACGAGGCGACGCTGGTGAGCGGCCGGGGCAAGTTTCCCTCGCCGGAGAAAGCAGGCGCGCAGCAATGAGCAAAACTGGCACAGAGAAGCCCGACCCGTGGCGTGTTCCCGTTGCGGTGGCGCAGATCCCCGAGACGGGCCTGCATCGCGACATCGAGGCCGATCAGGCCATTCGCAAAGCCGTGGCCGACACGGGCGGCTTGCGCGAGGTGCTATCGGCGCAGGCTTCCTTCGACGTGACGCCGCAGAGCGGCGGCCGCTTCCACGTGGCCGGTCATGTGCAGGCGCGGATCGGGCAGACCTGCGTGGTGACGCTGGAGAAGAGATCGAGAACGACATCGACGAGCCGATCGATCTGATATTCACCCCGCCCGAGCAGATCCCGCAGATGGCCGCGCTGGTCGATGAGGCCGAGGTGAGCGACGAGGAAACGCCCGATCCGCCCGAGCCGATCGAGAACGGCATGATCGATCTCGGCAGGGTTGCCACCGATGCATTGTATCTCGCGGTCGATCCATATCCGCGCAAACCCGGCGCTGTATTTGAGCCGATGGTTGAAGCCGCCGATCCCGAGGATCACCCGTTCGCGGCGCTCAAGGCATTGAAGGCAGCACCGAAGAAATCCGGCACCAGGAAGCCCAAAGGCAAGTAGCCGGCGGCTAAAGTAGTCTATGAGGCCGCATTCGGTTTGAGGTAGCTGCGGTATCTCACCAGGATTCCCAAATAAGGCATTGAATTATCTGAATATATTTCTTATTCTCGGTTTCGGGCCACACCGCTTGGCTTTTGCCAAAAGACGGTGGTCAAGAGGTTGTGTCGGGGCGGGGGACACGCTATTGTCGCCGCCCGGCGGAGGTGCGGTATCGCGTTTCGCCGAGCACCGCCTAACGGTGCCATTCCAGTGCGCCGCCGGCCTCTACGAGGGCCGCCAAGAGATCAGGTTTCCGGGACGTTCATGCCGCAAAAGGTTCGCATCGCGCTTGACGCCATGGGTGGCGATGTCGGCGCATCGGTCGTCATTCCCGGCGCTGCAATTTCTTTGAAGCGGCATCCCGACAGCGAATTCCTGCTCTACGGCGACAGCAAGCAGATCGACGAACAACTTGCCAAGTACCCGGCGCTGAAAAAGGCGTCGCGCGTGATCCACACCGACGTCACTGTGAGCATGCACGACAAGCCGAGCCAGGCGCTGCGGCGCGGCCGCAAGAACTCGTCGATGTGGCTGGCGATCGACGCGGTTAAGAAGGGCGAGGCCCATGTCGCGGTTTCCGCCGGCAATAGCGGCGCGCTGATGGCGATGGCCCGCTTCCATCTGCACACCATGCCCGGCATCGACCGGCCGGCCATTGCTGGCGTATGGCCGACGGCGCGGGGCGATTCCGTCGTGCTCGATCTCGGCGCCAGCATCGGCGGCGATGCGCATCATTTGGTGTCGCTCGCGGTCATGGGCAGTGCAATGGCGAGCGTGCTGTTGAACCGGGAGCGGCCGACTGTCGGCCTCCTCAACATCGGGGTCGAGGAGATCAAGGGCCATGAGGAGATCCGCGAGGCGGCCGAGCTGCTGCGCGCGTCGCAGCTCAATTATATCGGCTTCGTCGAGGGCGATGGGATCGGCCAGGGCGCGGCCGATGTGATCGTGTCGGAAGGCTTTAGCGGCAACATCGCGCTGAAGGCCGCGGAGGGAACCGCGCGCCAGATGGCGGACTTCCTGCGCCAGGCCATGACGAGCAGTTGGCTGTCCCGGATCGGTTACCTGTTCGCCCGCAGCGCGTTCAAGGCGTTGCGGGACAAGCTCGACCCGAACAAATCCAATGGCGGTGTTTTGCTCGGCCTGAAAGGCGTCGTTGTCAAAAGCCATGGCGGAATCAGCGCCGAAGGCTTTGCCTACGCGGTCGATGTTGGCTATGAGATGGTCCGCTGCGATCTCCTCACCAAGATCAATCAGATGATGAATAGCGACGGCAGTGCGCTGGCACCGACCGCGCAGGAGGCTGTCTCGTGACTGCGAAACGTTCGGTGGTGCTGGGCTGCGGCTCTTACCTGCCGCAGAAGGTGCTGACCAATGCCGAACTGGCGGCCCGAATCGACACTTCGGACGAGTGGATCGTGCAGCGAACCGGCATTCGGGAGCGCCACATCGCGGCCGAAGGCGAGTTCACCTCGCACCTGGCGATCAACGCCGCGCGCGCGGCGCTGGAACATGCCGGTCTCGACGCCCAGGCAATCGACCTGATCGTGCTTGCGACCTCGACGCCGGACAACACCTTTCCGGCCACCGCAGTTGCAGTCCAGAACGGGCTCGGTATCCATCATGGCGCCGCCTTCGATCTGCAGGCGGTGTGCTCCGGCTTCGTCTTCGCGCTCGCCACCGCCGACAATTTCCTGCGCTCCGGCGCCTACAAGCGCGCGCTGGTGATCGGTGCGGAGACGTTCTCGCGCATTCTCGACTGGAACGACCGCGGCACCTGCGTGCTGTTCGGCGACGGCGCCGGCGCGGTCGTATTGGAGGCGCAGGATCGGCCGGGTTTGCCTTCCGATCGCGGCGTGCTCACGACTCATCTGCGCTCGGACGGCCGGCATCAGGCGAAGCTCTTCGTGGACGGCGGCCCGTCCACGACGCAGACCGTCGGCCATCTCAGGATGGAGGGCCGCGAAGTGTTCAAGCACGCGGTCGGTATGATCACGGACGTCATCGTGGACGCCTTCAATGCGACAGGGACGACGGCCGAGGACATCGACTGGTTCATCCCGCATCAGGCCAACAAGCGAATCATCGATGCTTCGGCGCATAAGCTTCATATTGCGCCGCAGAAGGTGGTGTTGACCGTCGATTTGCACGGCAACACGTCGGCTGCGTCGATCCCGCTGGCGCTCGCGGTTGCCGTCAAGGACGGGCGGGTAAAGAAGGGCGATCTGGTGCTGTTCGAGGCCATGGGCGGCGGCTTCACCTGGGGTTCCGCGCTGGTGCGCTGGTAGACGCGGCGCAAAAATGCTGTTTAAAATTGTAGTGCGGTTCCATGCTTCTGCATGATGGTCGCTGTTGACCATTGCGTGCTAACCTCATAATTTCAGGGAATAAATTTTGTTCGCCGAGAGTGCGGGGCAGGCGATGACCGGGACCGGAAAAACAGTCACACGCGTCGATTTGTGCGAGGCGGTCTACCAGAAGGTGGGCCTGTCGCGGACGGAATCTTCAGCATTTGTCGAGCTCGTTCTGAAAGAAATTACCGATTGCCTGGAGAAGGGCGAGACGGTGAAACTGTCGTCGTTCGGCTCCTTCATGGTGCGCAAGAAGGGTCAGCGTATCGGACGTAATCCGAAGACCGGTACTGAAGTGCCGATCTCGCCGCGTCGTGTGATGGTGTTCAAACCATCCGCTATTCTGAAACAGCGGATCAATGGACACGCGCCCGGCAACGGCGAAAGCAAGCCCGACTAAGAAGACTGATTAACAAGACCGACTAGCGAGATCGAGTAAACACGGCCGCGTAGCAAGGCGAGTACCGCGTCTTCACCAACGAGATAAGTTGAGAGGAGCTGGCACTTGGACAAGGCGCCGGATGCGTTCCGCACCATCAGCGAAGTCGCTGAAGAGCTCGATATTCCCCAGCATGTGCTGCGGTTCTGGGAGACGCGGTTCGCCCAGATCAAGCCGATGAAGCGAAGCGGCGGGCGGCGTTACTACCGCCCGGACGATGTTGATCTGCTAAAGGGCATCCGCCGTCTGCTGTATGGCGAGGGCTATACCATCCGCGGCGTGCAGCGGATCCTCAAAGAGCACGGCATCAAATCGGTGCAGGGCCTTGCCGACCAGACCTCGGCGGTTACCTTCGGCGCGGTCGAAGAAGCGATCGGCCTCAGCCTGCAGGAGCCCGATGAGGGCGAGATCCCGACCGTCGCAGCCGACGACGAGGATTACGAGACTGAAGAGAAGGAAATCGACTACCGCTTCGTCGACACCGACGACGGCATTTTGCTGCCGTTTGCGAGGACCAAGCCGGGGCCGTCGGACGCCGACCGCGAGCGCCTGGAGCGGGTGCTGCAGGACCTGATCGCCTGCAAGCAATTGCTGGACAATGCAATGAAGGATGGCTGAGCGGGCGGGCTCAAAAATCGAAGAAATGATGGTCGGAGCGAGAGGATTTGAACCTCCGACCCCTAGTCTCCCAGACTAGTGCGCTAACCGGGCTGCGCCACGCTCCGATGCCGTTCCCTTAGCTGCGATCAGCGCCCGGCGCAAGGCACGAGAGCGGGAGCGCAGCTAGATCCCGAAAAGCCAGACGGCAAGGACGGTTCCGAGAATGGCCGCTCCGCTGATGGTCCAGCCGGTCAGGTAAGCCGCGCCGTCCGTCTCCGGTCTATCGACCATGGTATCGTGCCAGTGGATCACGGCGGTCTCCTCTGGATTGACTGCCTCTGGTCAGTAGGTCGTTGGCGGAGGCTGGAGGTTCAACAAGAGCGGAAGTCGCACCCTTTGGCCTCATTCCCGGCTCGAGTTGAAGCTGAGCTGCAAAGGCGCCCGCCGCGCCGGTAACTTCGCCTTAACCCCATCCCACGCATCGATCCGCGATTAACGTCCCGACACACTCTGGGTGTTATGGATGCCCGGACACAACCGTTGCAGGGCGTTAAGCAATGAATTTCTTGATGCGTGCGGTCTTTGTTTTGGGCGCCATTTTTCTGGGCATCAACCTGATCAACTATTTCGTCCTTGGCCACACCGGAGACTACCTGCCGGGCGGACAACGCATGGGCGAATGGAAACAGGCCAAGATTCGCGAAACCTGTTATCCCGCACTTGAAAGCCCCGAGCGCGATGAGCTGCTGCCAAAGCTGACGACCACTGAACATCGTGTCGACTGGCGAAATCTCACCAGCGCGAAAGAGATGACGGCAGCGCTGAACTGCTACCTCGTCACCCATCCGAACGCCATCTGCGAGCGGAACAATCGCGCCTACATCGTCGACTACATCAACCGCTATTTCGCGAAGTTCGATGACATGATGAATATCGCCAAGCGATATGGCGAATCCGAGATGTCCACGGTCAGGAATCTCTGGAACAGTCCTCGCAACCGGGCGATCAATGCGGCCCTGATGCAGGACACCAGCAATGGCCGCCTCATCAAGGCTGATTTCGGCTGGATAGTCTCGGCGGCAATGAAGCCGATGCTCGATCGGTACACGGGCACGACCGACAACTGCCCCAGGGCCTAGCGGAGGAGCTTGAAAAATGCTGCGTCAGGGGCTCACCCTCATCCTGGCTTTCGTTGGCGGCTTCCTCGCGGTCGGCGGGTGGATCTGGGCCCCGAAAGTATCGAGTGCGATGTCAAGCTTCGTTTCGGTAGGGCCCAGTGTTTCGTTGTTCGCCGACGCCAATCGCCTCGGCCGGCCGGAGGTCGCGCCGGTCGTGCGGCGCTGCATTTTCCGCGTAGTGGACGTCGGTCCGGACGCGATGAAGATGGAGCCAAGTGCTGCATATTTCATCCTGAAGGCCGGCACCATGCAGGCGAACATTTCCACCTTGGCTGGCAAGCCAGAAGATTCGAGATCCGAATACCGGACAGTTTCTGTGGCTATCAAATGGGGAGAGTTGGCGGGCTGCATTTATGCGCAGGACGATCGCGAACTCTGCGACGCCGATAACCGCGCAGCGGCAGTAGAAGCCACCACGAAGTTCTTTGCCCACGCGAAGCAAACCGGCGCTTCCGCGGGCAAGCCGGCGATATCAGCCAGCGACGCACGCGACATCGAAAATGTCAGCGACCGCTTGTTGCTCATGCTCAAGAACCACCGTCGCTACGGTACGCTCGTGGGTGCCGATTTCGGCAGTTTTGCACCGGCCGAAATAATGCAGGTCATGCGCGGCGAGCAAGCAACCCACGACATCTGCAAGCGCTGACACCCGAGACGATTAGCCCATAATGTGTGAAGCGCGCCCTGCATGGGCTCGCAATGCGTTGTCGCCGATTTGACCGTCGACGCCGACGTTGGAAGCGCTGCTCCGACATTCGATAGGCTTGTCCCAACCGGCCGACCGCCGGGAACGCGGGATGTGGTTCGCGGGTCGAGACGCGCAAGCGCTAGACGCGGCGTTTCCGCTACTCTGCCGTGCCAATTCCGCAACTGGATCGCAGTTCCGTCCTTGGGTACGCTTGGTTTTGCGAAAGCGGGGAATACGCCCGCATGCAACGGATGGAAACCGCGAGGGCAGGCCGATGACAATACGCCCCACAGGCGTGATACCGCCGATGACGACGCCGTTCCGGAAAGACGGCGAGATCGATTTCAAACTCGTTGCATCGCAGGTCGACTGGCTGATCGCGGCCGGCAGCCACGGCATGGCGGCCGGCGGCTCGACGGGTGAGGGGCATACGCTCGATCACGAGGAGTATCGTGACCTGGTGGCGGCGACGGTGGAGGCTGCGAAAGGGCGCGCGCCCGTGATCGCCGGCATCATCGTCGATTCCACCCGCGATGCGATCCGGCGCGGCAGACTGGTGCGCGACATGGATGTCGCAGCGCTGCAGGTGACGCCGGTGCACTACCTGTTCAAGCCGGACGAGCAGGCGATGGTCGACCATTTCCGCCGCATGGCCGATGAAACCGGTATGCCGATCATCATCTACAACGTGGTGCCGTGGTCGTACCTCTCGCCGGCGCTGCTGACGCGGATCATGAACGAGGTGCCGCTCGTCGTCGGCGTCAAGCAGAGCGCGGGTGATCTGAAACTGTTTGCCGACCTCATGATGATGGCGCCGGACAAACTGATCTACAGCGCCGTCGATGCGCTGATGTATCCGTCCTATACGCTCGGCGCGCATGGTTCGATCGCGGCGATCCTGAGCGCTGCGCCGCACGCTTCCGTCGAGCTCTGGAATGTGGTCAAGGCAGGCAACCACACTCGCGCACTGGAGCTGCACAAGAAATTGCTGACGTTGTGGAACGCGATCGTCTCGGACAATCTGCCGGCATGCGCGCGCTATGCGCAGTCGTCGCAGGGGCTGCCGACGACATTCTCCCGCGCGCCGATGCCTGAAGCATCGCCCGCACAGCAGGCCGCGATCCGGAAGGCGCTGGAGGGATTGGGCGCGCTCGGTGGCTCGCGCGAGGCAGCGGAGTAAATTCCGCTGCGCGAAAACGCCTGTAAGACAATCGAGCCGCCTGTCTCGCGGGCGGCTTTACCGGCAGCTCCCACCTGTTACTGTCGTTCCGCGGGGGGGGGTCCATGCCATGAGAGCCCAACTCAAAAATTGAAACCGAGGTAAGCGTCGCGATGAAGGATTTTGCCGGAAAGTTTGCCGTCATCACCGGGGGCGGCACGGGCATGGGCCGCGAGCTCGCGCGTCAGCTCGTGGCCGAAGGCTGCAATGTCGCGATGTGCGACGTCTCGCCGGAAGCGATGGCCGAGACCAAGCGGTTGTGCGAGGCGGAAAACCTGCCGCAAGGCCTGCGCGTCACCACCCATGTCGCCGACGTCTCGATCGAGGCACATTTCCAGCGCTTCCGTGACGAGCTGATCGAACAGCAGGCAACCGACAAGGTCCATCTGCTGTTCAACAATGCCGGCATCGGTGGCGGCGGCAGCCTGTTCACCAACACGCGCGAGCAGTGGGAGCGCACCTTCAACATCTGCTGGGGCGGCGTCTATCTCGGCGTCCGCACTTTTCTGCCGCTTATGATCAAGGCCGACGAAGCCCACATCATCAACACATCGAGTGTCAACGGGTTCTGGGCATCCGTGGGCCCGGGCGCCCCGCACACGGCCTACAGCGCCGCCAAGTTCGCAGTGAAAGGCTTCACCGAAGCGTTGATGACGGACCTGCGGCTCAACGCCCCGCACATCAAATGCTCTGTCGTAATGCCCGGGCATATCGGCACTTCAATCGTTTCGAATTCGCGCAAGATTCAGAGCGGATCGGAATCCGAAGAACTGAGCCCGAACGAAATTCTGGCGACGCGGCAGCGCCTGAACGGCATGGGCGTCGATACCGCGCCAATGTCGGACGACGACATCCAGAAGATCGCGCTCGATCGCGCCCGCACTTTCCGTGACGAGGCGCCGACGACGGCGGCGGCCGCGGCAAAGATCATCCTCGACGGCGTCAAGGCCGAGCGCTGGCGGATTCTCGTCGGCGATGACGCCCACAAGCTCGACGAGCGGGTGCGGCAAGCGCCGGAAATGGCCTATACGCCGGAGTTCTACAAGAGCCTTACGGAAGAGGTCGGCTGGCGGCTCGGGTAGCGGACGATCGGTTCTGATGGAATCAGAACCGATGCTCTACATTCTGGACGCGTCTTGACGGCAATTGGCGCCGCTCACGCGCGCGAGACGCGCTGACGCGAACCCGGGCGGTAGGCGAGGCGGGTGTGGCCCGAGCAATAGGGCATGCCTTCGACCGGCGTATTGCCGCAAAAGCAGAAGTCCTCTGCGCCGGGCGTGCTGATCGGCCAGCGGCATCTTTCGTTGCTGAGTTCGTATAGCGAGCAGCGGCGTTCGCTTACGATAGGCTCTTCCTGTAGCGGCTGCGCGTTTTCGTAGACGGCTTGCAGGACTTGATACTGCAGCCTGGGAACGGACTTCCGCGAACGCTCCCTGGCAACTTTGGTCGGACGCGGTTCGGCGGGGGCGGGGCCGCGCGTCAATTGCAGGCGCGAGAGTTTGCCGATTACGGCGTTACGGCTGACGCCGATGCTGGCCGCTATCTCGCGACAGGTGAGGCCGGCCTCAAAATGACTCTTCAGGAGTTCGACGCGATCGGTGGTCCAGGTCGGTACATTCGTAAGCATTTTCTCGGTTCCACATTCTGTGAAAACCGCCGCGTTGCTCCCGTCAGGACGTCTTGCCGTTGTCGCGGATTGCAAGCAGCCCATCCTTGATGGCGAGCCGAATGCCTTCCTCGATCAGAGTCCTTGCAACGCCGGGAACACTAGTGCCGTGGGTGCCCTGTCTCACCAATCTTTCCATATAAGCGATGGTCGAGAGCGCCAAGGTCACGGGAACGCGGTCGGTTTCGGCTTTTTCTGTAGCCATGGGGAACGCTAACTTTTAAACGCTGTACTGAAAAGTTACTATTTCGACTCTATTTAGTTTTGCACACATGAGTCAAACGACTTGTGGATAGCTCGCTATCCAATTGAAAAAACATATTAAATACCGAATCCGGGTTTGTGGATTAGCTAAAGCGCCCGTGACGCGCAGCGCGCGGCAGCCTTAACGGCGGTTAGAGGTGCCGAGAAACGATCCAGCCGTGCGGGCCATTTTCCCCATTGCTTCGCGCTGCAGGGAATGCCGATGATGTCCTGGGACGGCGGCAAGGGCGCAATGACGGTAACGAACGGTCTCTACACCATCCAGATCGAGATGACGGACGGCGGCCATGGCCGCGCGCACGGCGTGATTGTGCTGCGCGACGGCAAGGTCGCCGGCGGTGACTCGTATTTCTATTACACGGGTTCATACACCGCGGATCGCGGCAAATGGCGCGGTGAACTGATCACCAACGAGCACACGAAATCAGCAGGCAGCCTGCCGCTGTTCGGGGGGCGCGAAGTCACTTGCGGCTTCAGCGGGTCGTACGCCGCCGATGGCGCGCAAGTGCAGGGGACCGCGTTGGTCGGAAAGACCAGCGTATTGTTTCACGCGCGGCTGAAGCTGCTGTCTCCTTTTTGAGGAGCCGCAGCTCGTCCGATCAGCCGTGCACGACCGCCTTCGCGATCATGCAGTGAATGCCCTTGGAGCCGTTCACGGTTTGCGTCACGCGCAGATCGGCGGCGAGGCTGCAGAGGGTATACGCATCCTCGCGCGACAGATTGCGCTTCTCGCCGAGCAGCACGATCATGTCGCGCAGCGCCCGCACCACGCATTGATCGAGATCGGGATCCATCGCCATCGTCATGTAATGCGTGGTCGTTTCCGCGCGGGGATAAGCGAGCCGCAGGTCCTTGCGCAGCGTCAGACGGAAGCGGCCCTGCAGCGCGGTCTCGATCGCGGTGACGCAGACTTCGCCATCGCCCTGCACGCCGTGGCCATCGCCGCAGGAGAACAGCGCGCCCGGCACGAACACCGGCAGATACAGCTTGGCGCCGGCGCCCAGCTCCTTGTTGTCGAGATTGCCGCCCATCGCGCGCGGGATCAGCGAGGTGATGCGGCCCCAGGCGGGCGGCGGCGCCACGCCCATCACGCCGAAGAACGGCTTAAGCGGCAGATCGAGCCCCCACGGCATCCGTCCCACCATCCGCTCGCGGTCGAGCGGAATGTTCAGGATCCGCGTTTCGTGAAAATCGTCGGGTAGCGTCCCCGCCAGCGGACGGATCAGATTGTAGCCCCAATCCTGCCGGAGCTGGACGTCGAGAATGTCGACCTCCAGCGCGTCGCCGGGCTCGGCCCCTTCCACGGCGACCGGGCCGGTGAGAATATGGCCCGGCAGCATCCGCTCGCTTCGCGCGTGAATGTCGGCAAGCTCGGGAGGTACGTGAAACTTGCTGCGATCAGGCAACACGTCCGGGCCGCCAGTCACGGTATCGATGGTGACTTCGTCGCCGCTGCCAATGGTGAGGACCGGCTTCAATTTGGCTTCGAAGAAGCCCCAGTGGCAGGTTTCGGGGCTGGAATGCAGGTGATGATGGGGCATGCGGAGGCTTTTGGTTGCTGCAATGGCGTCGTATGACGCTGTACCAGACATTATCAGAGGCTTCCCTTGTTTTTTGTCCTCTCCAAGACGCTCGGCTTTCTGCTGTTGCCGACGAATCTGCTGATCGGCGTAGGCTTCGTCGGCGCCATTCTGATGTTCACCCGCTTTGCATCGCTCGGCCGCAAGCTGGTGATCGCGGCCGTGTTGCTGCTCGTCATTTGCGGACTGTCGCCGCTCGGGAACCTGCTGCTCTATCCGCTGGAGCAGCGCTTTCCGCCATGGGACGGGACGCGCGGCACGCCTGATGGCATCATCGTGCTCGGCGCATCGATCGAAGCCGATCTTTCCGTCGCGCACGGCACGCCGGTGGTGCGCAGCTCGCCCGACCGCCTGATCGCGGCTGCCGCGCTGGCACACCGTTACCCGAAGGCGCGCATTATTTTCTCCGGCGGCAGCGCGAGACTGATTTCGAACGACGCCAGGGAAGCCGATTTCGCTGGCACCATCTTCGAAAGCCTCGGCATCGACAAGTCGCGGCTGATCATGGAACGGGGTTCCCGCAACACGCAGGAGAACGCGGAATTCTCCAAGGCGCTGCTTGAGCCCAAGGAAGGCGAGCGTTGGCTGTTGGTGACCTCGGCCTTCCATATGCCGCGATCGATCGGCCTGTTCCGGAAGGCGGGATTTGCCGTCGAACCTTATCCCGTCGACTGGCGGGTCGGCGGACGTGACGATGTATTTGACTTCACCAATATCGCGATCGATGGACTGGGACGGACCGACGTGGCAGTGCGCGAATGGATAGGCCTGATCGCTTACCGCGCCACCGGCAAAATCGACGAGTTGTTGCCGGGTCCGGCAAAGTAGCAGCGGGCAGCCAGCCGGGCTACAATCGAACGACAGGCGCCGGCTAAGCGCGCCGATTTGGGAGCTGACGCCATGCAACAGCAGACGCCGCCGGAAGCGTTCGATTTGGCCGGCATGGTGGCCGACCTGAACAGCCTGCTACGGCTGAAGACGACCGTGATCGGCATCAAGATGTTTGCCAGCGTCGAGGAGATGACGGCAATTCCAAAAATCCGGCGTCCCTCGGCGGTGCATACCACCGATCAGATCGTCAGCATGGCCTCACGGCTCGGCTGGACCGTCGGTATCACCGGCGACGATCTGGTCGGCGCGCAATGCCGTGCGGTGATCGGGCTTGCGCCGCAGGACGAGAAGTGGCTCACGGGGGAAAACTACGTCGGCGTCTGGCATGGCACCGCCGAAGATGCACGCAAGCGTCAGGAAGCGCTCGACGTTGTGCCCTTCGGCCAGTACCAGGCGATGGCGGTGAGCCCGCTCACCAGCGGCCGGCTCAATCCGCCGGATATTTGTCTGGTCTACGCCACGCCCGGCCAGATGATCATTCTGATCAACGGCCTGCAATATACCGGGTACAAGAAATTCGAATGGGGCGTGGTCGGCGAGACCGCCTGCGCGGATTCCTGGGGCAGGGCGCTGAAGACCGGCGAGCCCTCTCTGTCGCTGCCGTGCTTTGCGGAACGGCGTTATGGCGGCGTGCCCGACGAAGAGATGCTGATCGCGCTCAAGCCGGAGCATCTTGCCAAGGCCATCGTAGGCATGAAGCAGCTCGCGAAGAACGGCCTGCGCTATCCGATCGCGCCCTATGGCATTCAGGCCGACGTTCGCGCCGGGATGGGCGTGTCCTATCCGAAGAAATAGCCCAGCCGTCATTGCGAGGAGCCAACGGGTCCGGCTCCGCCGGCCCGATGATAAACTCCGCGACGACCGCGTCCGCCGTAGCTCAAGGAGCGAAGGCGGAAGCAATCTAGCCTTCCATCGTGGCCCGATTTCTGGATTGCTTCGCTTCGCTCGCAGTGACAAAAGGGGCCAATTCGTTTCTGTAGGAAATCCCAGCTATGTCTTCGTCGAAATTCGACATCGTCGTCTACGGCGCCACCGGCTTCACCGGCCAACTCGTCGCCGAATATCTCGCGACGCATTACAAGGGCGACGCCAATCTGAAATGGGCGATGGCCGGCCGCAGCAAGGACAAGCTCGCCGCGGTACGTGACGCGATCGGCGCGCCCAAGGACACGCCGTTGATCGTGGCCGATTCAAGTGATGTGGCATCACTGAAGGCGATGGTGGAGCAGACGAAGTCGGTGATTGCAGGTGTTGGCCCATATCAGCTGTACGGAAGCGATCTAGTCGCCATCTGCGCTGCAACTGGCACCGATTATCTCGACTATTGCGGCGAGCCGATCTGGATGCGGCAAATGATCGACGCGCACGAGGCGGAGGCGAAAGCGAGCGGGGCGCGGATCATGTTTTCATGTGGCTTCGACTCGCTACCGTTTGAACTTGGCGCGTTCTTCGTCCAGACGGAGGCCAAGCGCGTGTTAGGCGTGCCCGCCTCTCGCGTCAAAGGTCGGGTGCGCGATATGCGCGGCACGCTCTCTGGCGGTACTGCCGCAAGCGCCAAGGCGACGTTCGATGCTGTCGCCAAGGATCTCAGCCTGATCTCCATCCTGAACGATCCCTTTGCGCTCACACCGGGATTTAGCGGCGTGCGACAGCCGCGCAGTAACAAGCCGATTTACGAAGAAGATCTTCAATCCTGGGCCGCGCCTTTCATGATGGCCTTGATCAACACGCGCAACGTTCATCGCTCTAACATGCTTATGGGATTCCCGTACGGCCGCGAGTTCGTCTACGACGAGATGGTATTGACCGGTCCCGGTGATCAGGGAGAAGCGAACGCGAAGCTTGTGATGGCTGCGAACAACGAAAAGACCGGCCCCAATGCACGCAAGCCGGGCGAGGGGCCGTCGAAGGAAGAGCGCGAAAATGGCCTTTACGATTTGCTCTATGTGGCGACCGCTCCTGACGGAGGCCAAGTCCGTGCATCCGTGAAAGGCGACTGCGATCCTTACGGTTCGACCTCGAAGATGATTTCCGAATGCGCGATCTGTCTGCTGCGCGATGCGCCCGATGTGCCGGCCGGCTTCTGGACGCCGGGTGCAGCGATGCAGCACAAGCTGATCAAGCGATTGGTTGATCACGCGGGGCTGACGTTTACGGTGGAGAAGTAGCAGCGGATCGTAGGGTGGGCAAAGCAAAGCGTGCCCACCATTAAGAGCGAGCAAGATCATGGTGGGCACGGCGCTTGCGCGCCTTTGCCCACCCTACGCTCTCGGGCCTGCGCTGGATCGGCACCTGCCTTCCAGCGTTCGGTGGCGACGAACATGCCCCACATCGTTCCCAGCATCATCCAGAAGTGCCGCCAATGGTCGGTATCGATGATGAAGCTCTCGCCGACCGTGCCGAGGAAGGCTGCGAAGATTGCCAGATAGGCCGGCTGCCAGGGTACGCGGACGAAGACATACCGGAAGCCCGTCAGAACCGTGACGAAGACCAGCGCCGGATAGCAGACGCCGGACAGCCAACCGCCCGACATGAACGCGTTCAGGTACGAATTGTGGGTGTCTTCCGGGAAGTAGCGGGTGAACTGTAGCGGGCCGATGCCGAATGGCAGGCCCAACGCCATTTCTGCGCCGAGGATGTGCCGGCCGAACCGGCCGAAGCGGCCTTCGTCGTAGCTCTGGTCCAGGCTGGCGCGCTCCTTGAATAGCTGCGAAATCGAATCGAACGACAGCAGCACCGCGACCAGGGCGGCCGCCAGCACCACCGTAACGAGCGCCATCACGATGATGCGCGAGCGCTGCGACTGCGAGCGGCTGGTCAGCACCATCAATGCCAGCACGAAGCCCGAGGTGATGATAAGCATGCCCCACGCAGCGCGTGAGAACGCCAGGAGAATCGCCAACGATATAATGCCAAACACGATCGCGCTGCGGAACGCCTTGCCGAATTTGTCCGTGACCACGCTTTGCAGCACGAGCAGCGCCGGCAGCACCAGAAACGCGCCAAACACGTTCGGGTCCTTGAAGGTGCCGCGGGCGCGGTCATAGAGCGTCAGCAGGTCTCGACCACCGGGAACGAGATTGAAGTAACCCGCGATGCCGGCGAGCGCCGCAATCATCGCGCCGACGATGAGACCGCGCCGGAGCATGTCGAGCCGTGCCGCGGTATCCTCGGAGATCACCATCGCGAAGAAGATGACCGTGATCGCCATATACCAGGAGGTCGCAATCCAACTCGGCACGTTGGGCCGATCCATTACGGCGACCGCACTGATGCTGTAGCCGAGGTTGAGCAGGAATAAAAGCAACAGCAGCGGCATGAACACCAGCCGCATCCGCGCTCCCGTTGCGAAGAAGATCACCGAGGCGGCAAGCGTCGCCAGCTCATAGGGGCTCGGCTCGATGAACACAATGGCGATGGACGCACCCACCAGCCAAACCAACGCGCGCTGCAGCGCGAGCACGCCGGGCGCGGCCGTCATCGATGGGAGCGAATCCCCGGCTGTCGCCGCATACGCCATCACACACTCACGCAACTCAACAGAACAATCGAACCGCTGCTTCCGTCATTGCGAGCAAAGCGACTTGTCCGCCGTAGCTCAACGAGCGAAGGCGGAAGCAATCCATGGCGCCCAGCGACGATAGATGGATTGCTTCGTCGCTATCGATCCTCGCAATGATGGTTAGCGATCCTTCAATACGCGTTCTCGCTCTTGGTCATCAGTGCGATCGGCGTCTTGAGCAGGATGTAGAGATCGAACAGCACCGACCAGTTCTCGATGTAATACAGGTCGAACTCGACGCGCTTCTGGATCTTCTCGTCGGTGTCGACTTCGCCGCGCCAGCCGTTGATCTGCGCCCAGCCGGTGATGCCGGGCTTGACGCGGTGGCGCGCGAAATAGCCGTCAACGGCTTCGTCGAACAGGCGGCTTTGCAACTTGCCTTGCACGGCGTGCGGGCGCGGCCCTACCAGCGAAAGATTGCTCTTGAACACGACGTTAAAGAGCTGCGGCAGTTCGTCGAGGCTGGTTTTGCGGATGAAGCGCCCGACGCGGGTGACGCGCGGGTCATTCTTGGTCACGACCTTGGAGGCGGTCGGATCGGCCTGATGGTGGTACATCGAACGGAACTTGAGAACGTCGATGCGCTCATTGTTGAAGCCGAAACGCTTCTGGCGGAACAGTATCGGCCCCGGGCTATCGAGCTTCACCGCCAGCGCGACCAGACCCATCACCGGCAGCGCCAGCACCAGGATCACGAAGCCGACGAGGTGGTCGAACAGCCACTTCATCACCAGGTCCCAGTCGGTGATCGGCGCCTCGAACACGTCGAGGGTAGGCACCTCGCCGAGATAGGAGTAGGAGCGGGGACGGAAGCGCAGCTTGTTGGTATGGGCCGAAAGGCGGATATCGACCGGAAGCACCCACAGCTTCTTCAACATATCGAGAATGCGCGTCTCGGCCGAAATCGGCAGTGCGAACAGCACGAGGTCGATGCGGGTGCGGCGCGCAAACTCGACGATGTCGTCGACCTTGCCGAGCTTGGGGCTGCCGGCGCAGGTATCCATCGCGCGGTCGTCGTTGCGGTCGTCGAACACGCCGAGCACATGGATGTCGGAATCGTCTTGCGTCTTGAGCGCCTGCACGAGCTCTTCGCCGTTCTGGTCCGCGCCCACGATGATGGTGCGTCGATCGAGCCGGCCCTGACGGGCCCAGCGGCGCACCAGCGAGCGCAGAAACACGCGCTCCGTGACCAGCGCCGCGAGGCCGCTCACAAAAAACGCCGTGAGCCACAGCCGCGAAATTTCACTGCCGAGCTTCACGATGAAGGATGCACCGATGAACAGCAGGAACACGAATGCCCAGGATGAAATCATCCGCGTCATCTGGCGAAGATGGCCGCGGAATAACTGCACCTGATAGATATCGGCGGCCTGGAAGCAGATCACGGCCGTTGCCGCCACGCCGAAGATCGCCGCGAGAAATTCCCAGGAAAAGCCTCTGAGAGGCACGACGTAACCAAAATAGAGCGCAGTGCCGATCGCGCTCAGCATCGCGAAATCGATCACGCGAACCACCCCTGCGATCACGATCGGCGAATAGGCGCGGCCAACTTTCTGATTGGTGACGGCGAGCGCTGCCGGAGACAACCTGCGGCGCCGTTCGATCGGCGGACGATTGGCGCTGGCGGTCGCCGCGGCATCGAGCATCGAGCGTGCGTTAATCGGTTCCACTGGTCCACGTCCGTTCTTGAGCAGGCACACAGCAACGTGCCCGCCGGTGCGGAATTCCCCACACCACGGGCTTACGGGACAAATCGGAAGAAACAGTTACGTTGGTAATTTTCGGTTAACGATTGGCAAACGCCTCGCGGTAGCCGGCAACAACGCCCTCGACCATTGCCTTCTGCGAAAAATGCTGGAAGATTCGTTCGCGCAACGATCTGGCCCGATCCTTCGTTGCGGCCGGATCCTTCATCGCAGCTTCGATAGCATCGGCCATGGCGGCTGCGTTGCTGGGCGCGAACAAGGCATCGCCATGCGGGCCGAAAATCTCGGGGATGCCGCCGACATTGGCGGCGACCATAGGAATGCCGGCGGCCGCCGCCTCGATCACGACATAGGGCATCGAGTCTCCGCGAGAGGGAACCACCAGCAGCGAGCCCTTGGAGAAGCCGTAACGCGCCTTGACGTGGCCGATGAAGCGCACGGCCTCACCGAGGTCGAGCCGCTCGACCTGGGCTTTGAGGCCTTCGCTTTCCTCGCCGTCGCCTGCGAGCGTCAGCGTCACCGGACGGCCGTCGGCGCGTAGCAGCGCTACCGCATCGATCAGAAGGTCGGCACCCTTGATGTGCCGGAACTCGCCGACATAGATTAGGTCGGTGGCGTCCTCCGCCTTGACGACGGGATCGAATTCACTGGCGGTGACGCCGTTGAACACGCATCGCACCAGTCCCTTCGGCGTGCCGATGGTACGCTGGTAGGTGTTGCGAGCAAACGCGCTTTCGAACAGGAACAGGTCGGTATCGTTCATCAGCGCGCGTTCGACACGGGCGTAGATGTTGCCCTTCAGCGTCGACAGCGGATAGTGCAGCGAGCCGCCGTGCGGGGTGTAGACCCTGATCCTGTCGCGGGAAGCGGTCCTTATACGCATAAAGGCGCCGGCCTTGGCGCCGTGACCGTGCAGCACGTCCGGCTTCAATTGGCGGATCATGCGCTGGAACCGGGCCCACACCAGAAGATCGGACGGCAGCGGTTCGCGGCGAATGGCGGTGCGGTGAACACCGAGCTTGAGGCGCGGGGCGATTTCCGCCAGCGCCTGCTCGGCGCGTTCGCCGCCGGTGAGGCTGTCGGCGATGATGCCGACGTGATGGCCGCGGTCGATCTGGCCGTTGGCGAGATCGAGGATATGGCGGAAGATGCCGCCGACCGGCGCGCGCGTTGCGTGCAGAATCCGAAGTGGCTGACCGTCAACGACAGGCATCGAGACCGCCTTCAGATGCGACCGGAACCTGCGCGGTCCGGGCCAGGCAGCCCGCAAGCGTCAGCGCGGCAATCAGAACTGGAATAGGGGCGAGCACGCCGCGCATTACAGGTATCCTGGAAAGTATTCCGCGATTAAGGGCTTCGATGGTTAACAAAAAATGACTGCGCGCGCGAGGCGTCGCTCGGGCGCGCAGACGAGGCAAATTAACCCACCGGCAACCATAATGAAGTGTAATCGCCCCCGTCGAGTGGACCGATAGTTGCGTCCACGGGAGTGTGGGATGCGTTTGGCGTTCTGGCGTGCAGGCAAGGACAAGCCGGTGGTGCAGCGGGCGATGGCAAGGCCTGTGGCTTCGGCGCCGAAGCCCGTTGCCGCATCTGATTCCGGCGATCTCGATCTGCATGCGCTTGGTCAGGCGCTGATGCGCAGGCGGAGTTGGATCATCGTTCCGACAGTGCTGGCGCTGGTGCTTTCGCTGGCCGCGGTCAACATGATCACGCCGCGCTACAAGTCGGAAGCGCGCATCCTCGTCGACGGGCGCGAGAACGTTTTCCTGCGGCCGAACGGCGAGCGCAACGAGGAGCGCAGTGCGCTCGACGCCGAGGCCGTCACCAGCCAGGTGCAATTGGTGCAATCGCGCGATCTGGCCCGCGAGATCATCAATAAGAACAAGCTTGCCGAGCGTCCCGAGTTCGATCCGGTGCTGCAGGGGATCTCGCCGCTGAAGTCGCTGCTGGCCCTGGTCGGCATCGGGCGCGATCCGTTTTCGTTGACGCCGGAAGAGCGCGTGCTGGAGGCCTATTATGAGCGCTTCACGGCCTATGCGGTCGACAAATCCCGCGTCATCGTCGTCGAATTCCAGTCGCGTGATCCCGAGCTTGCCGCGCGCGTCGCCAACTCGATCGCGGAAGGTTATCTGGTGGTGCAGCAGGACGCGCGGCAGCAGCAAGCGAAGTCTGCAAGCCAGTGGCTCTCGGGTGAAATAGAGCACTTGCGCAAGCGCGTGGCCGAGGCAGAATCGCGGGTCGAGGATTTCCGCTCCAAGTCGAGCCTGTTCGTGGGCACCAACAACACCACGCTGTCCAACCAGCAGATGGGCGAGATCAACACGCAGTTGAACAACGCCCGCGCGCTGAAGTCGGACGCGGAATCCAAGGCGCGGCTGATCAAGGAGATGCTTCAGAGCGGCAAGCCGATCGAGGCTTCCGAGGTGCTCAATTCCGAACTGGTGCGCCGGCTATCCGAGCAGCGCGTGACGCTGCGCGCGCAGCTCGCCGAACAATCCTCGACGCTGCTCGGCGGTCATCCCCGCATCAAGGAATTGAAGGCCCAGCTTGCCGACCTCGATCGGCAGTTGCGCGAGGAGGCGGGTAAGGTGTCCCGCTCGCTGGAGAACGACGCCCGCATCGCCGGGGGCCGGGTCGAAGGCCTGACGGCGAGCCTCGATCAGTTGAAAAAACAGGCTTCTTCGACCAACGGCCAGGACGTGCAGCTCCGCGCACTCGAGCGCGAGGCCAAGGCCCAGCGGGACCTCTTGGAATCCTATCTCGCCAAATACCGCGAGGCGAACACCCGCGAGAATATCGAGGCCGCGCCGGCCGATGGTCGTATCATCTCCCGCGCCACCGTTTCCAACACCCCGGCCTATCCGAAGAAGCTGCCGATCGTCTTGATCGCGACGCTGGCGACTCTGCTGCTCACTTCGGGCGCGATCGCGACCGGTGAATTGTTGCGCATGACCGCGCCGCGGACGCCTGGCGCTGCTTCGCCGGACGTTATGCGTGAAATTGCGCCCGAAATCGCACCCGAAATCGTCCTGGCTTCTGCGCCGGAACCGGTGCGTGCGCCGGCGATCGCGCCCGAGCTTCCTGTGGCGAGCCTCGCTGAAGCGGATCACGTTTCAGAGCCAACGTTGATTGAGCCGCATGCCGACGCCCCTCCCATGGGTACTATGGCAGGGGACAGCGAGATCGAGCAACTGGCTGACGAGCTGGTTGGCGCAGGCGCTGCAGCGCGCAAGGTGACCGTGCTCGGCACGGCATCCAGCGAGAGCATCACGCTGACCGCACTTACGCTGGCGCGGCTGATGGCGCAGCAGGCAAAGATCGTGGTCGTCGATCTCGTGGCGTCCTCGCCGAGGATGACGGCGGCGTCGGTCGATCCGGTGGCGCCGGGGCTTGCCGAACTGATGCAGGGCGAAGCCTCGTTTGCGCAGATCATCACCAAGGATCGGCTGTCGCGCGTTCATCTCGTCAGCGCGGGACGCCCCGGCTTCGACCGTGCGCAGCTTCAATCACCGCGGCTGACGCTTGCGATCGACGCGTTGCTGCGGGTCTACGATCATGTGCTGCTGGATGCCGGCACCGCGTCCGATCTGCCGGCCGAACTCCTGACGTCGCAGGCGCGCGCGGTCGTGGTGCCCGAAGCGTCGATGGCGCAGGACGCGCGCGCGCTGATGTGCGATCAGCTCAAGGCGGTCGGCTTCTTTGAGGTGACGATGCTGAGCAAACCGTGCGAGTCGTCGGACGCAGTGGAGCCGGGACCACGCGTGGTCGCGGCTTGAACGAATTCGTAGGGTGGGCAAAGCGAAGCGTGCCCACCATTCAAGAGCACGCCGTGAAATGGTGGGCACGGTGCAAATGCGCCTTTGCCCACCCTACGATGATAACATCTAGCTAAACGCGCTGCGCAGCTTTTGCGCCATCTCCAGCAGCGCCGGATTGTGCTTCACCAGCCGCTTGGTGCGGTTAAGGCCCGACATGACGCTGGCGGCAAGCTTGCCGCGCTGGCTGAGTGGGATAAAGCTGTCGAAGATTGGCTCGTCGCTCTTGCAGAACAGCCGCTTGTAATCGTCCGATCCGATTCCGAGGTCGAGCGCGCGGTAACCCTGTGCGGCATAGTGGTCGATGATGTCGCGCATCAGGATTAAGCCGGGGCTGTACTTCGAATTCGCCGACATCGTGTAGGTGTTGAACATCATCGAGAACCGATGCCCGTCGGCGACGCCGGCAAAGATCGCGATCACTTCCTCGTCGCATTCCAGCGCGTGGATGTCGATGGCGTGCCTGCCGCCGGCGAGCGGCGCGGTGCAGGCGCTGCGGACGAATTCCTCGATACCGGGATCGGCGAACACATTCGGCAGCTTCTGTTCGGCCATCCGCAGCGGCTTGACGCGGAAAAACCAGTCGAGCAGCCGGGTGATGTCGGCCTCTGACGACCCAATATAACTGCGATAGCCGGGCAGGGACTGCAGCTTGCGTTCCTTGCCCTTGAGACGGCGCCGGAACGAGTTGCTGATCAGCGCGACGGGTGCCGCGCCAGGCTCCATCGCCAATAGCGGGCAATCATTGGCCGACGGTTGATGCGGCAGCAAGGCGAACGGATTGGGTAGATCGCGCCAGCGGATCGGTTGCTGATGCAGCGCGAGGACGTCGGCTTCGGACCGCTGCGACATCGCCGAGATCAGGCCTTCGAGATCGGCTTGCGTTGCGCTTGCAGCGAAGTCGCGGTCGAACAGCGCCATATTGAAGGTGGAATGCTTGCCGCCCATGAAACTGGCGCAGCGCGCGCCATAAGCGTGCCTGAGCGCGAGCGGAAGCAGCGCCAGCGGACGGCGTTCCGCATCGTAGGCAATCACGATGAAGGGAGCGAGGCCTTCGCGCGCGCCGACCTGCCGCTGCCAGGGGCTGAGGAAGTCGAAGCGCTGATACGGCGTGAAGAAGGCTTGCGCGCCTTCCAGATTGCGCCAGACAGCTTCGACTGCGGCGAGGTCGTGGACGATGTCGATGCCGGCGATGCGGCTCGCCTTCGACCACCCATCTGCATCCGCCGTTCGGCCTTCGATCGCGGCAGCCATGGTCATCGCAGAGCCCGTGTTATATGAATTTGTTTACAATTTCGGCTTTGGCCGACCTTCGCAGGGAAATGTCAACAAAGGGTAATACGATGCGGGCGCGGCGGGGGCAGCGCGACCGCATGTTGAGGGCGGTACGTTGGCGTCGGATATCGGAATTTTGCGGCGGGCCTGGATGGAGCTCGCCTATTTCAGCGGCTATTTCAGGCTGAAGCAGCGGCAGAGTGGTGGCGCCGGCATCATTTTGCGGTTCGAGCGCGTGCGTCCGCGCGATTCCCGCACCTTTCAGCCCAATCGGCGGCGCGAAATCACGCCGCAATTTCTCGACCGGACGATCCAGGCACTGAAGCGTTGGAACTTCGACCTGATCACGATGGACGAGGTGTGCCGGCGGGCGGTCACGCTGCCAAGGGCCAATCGGTTTGCCTGCCTGACCTTCGACGGCGGCTGCAAGGATGTCATCACGCAGGCCTATCCGGTGTTGTCGAAGCAGGGCGTGCCCTTCACCGTCTACCTGCCCACCGCGTTTCCGGATGGGCTCGGCGAAGCCTGGTGGCTCGCGCTGGAAGAGATGATCGGGCGCGAGGATCGCATCAGCCTGGTGATCGACCGCAAGGAACGGCGTTTCGCGACGGGCAGCACGCCCGAGAAGCATGACACGTTCGAATTTCTGGCGAGCTGGATGCGGACGCTGCCGCCGCCGGATCTTTCGTTCGCGATCCACGACCTCTGCACGCGCTACTCCGTCGATCTCGGGGCGCTGTCGCGCGCTGCCTCGCTGGATTGGGACGATCTGGCCACGCTCGCCGCCGATCCGCTGGTGACGATCGGCAGCGCTACGGTGAACTATTCCGCACTGTCCAACCTGAAAGGGACGGACGCGCAGCGCGAAATGACGATGGGAAAGGCGGTAGCGGAGACCGCCTTGCGTCAGCCCGTCAGGCATTTCGCCTATCCGTTCGGCGACCGGCAATCCTGGCGCCGGGAGCACGTCGTCATGGCGCAGGAGGCAGGTTTCGCCAGCGCGGTATCGACGATCCCGGGCGTCGTCGAGGCCAAAGGATACACGAATCTGCACGCATTGCCCCGGATCGCCTGGGACGGACGGCAGGGTTCGCTGCGCACGATGCGGGTGTTGCTGTCAGGGATGATGTTTCCCGCGGTCAGGCCGACCCGGGACAATTGGGTCTAGAGCGTTTTCAAGCGAAAGCCTGCCCCGGACTTGATCCGGGGTGGATACCGGTTCGCGTGAAGAAAACGCGTTAAAACAAGAATCTTCTAAGCGGTGCGATCGGGCCGCGACATCCAGCTCACGATCGGCATCGCCGGCAGCACCCATCCAAGCCCTGCCACGACATAGAAGATCGCCTGCAGCAGGCCTGAACTGGCCAGCCACGGCGTCTGGGCGATGGTCATGCCCAACAGCGACCACACCACGACCAGCACCAGCAAAGCGAGGGTTCCAAAGAATTTGCGGGTGCGTATCGTCATGTCGGATATATCAGGCTCGTGGCGGGTTGCGCGCAGGGAGGGGCGGACTATAAGGGGCGCGCCAATTCAATCAAGCGCGCCTTCGGGGCGAGCCAGGACGGATTTTCAGACGGGTTTTATGACCGCTAGTTCCGCACAGCAGGCCCCGCATGCCAGCGCCGTCCGATGGTGGCTGATCGTGGTTGCCGCGCTGATTGCGGTCATGGTGCTGGTCGGCGGCGCCACGCGCCTGACGGAATCCGGATTGTCGATCGTGGAGTGGAAGCCGGTTACCGGCACGCTGCCGCCGCTCAACGAGGCGCAGTGGGCGCAGGCGTTCGAGGGCTACAAGGCCATTCCGCAATACCGCGAACTCAACGCCGGCATGAGCCTTGCCGAGTTCAAGACCATCTTCTGGTGGGAATGGAGCCATCGCCTGCTCGGGCGCGTGATTGGCGCGGTCTACCTGCTGCCGTTCCTGTACTTTCTGTGGCGTGGCGCGTTCAGCGCTGAATTGAAAAAGCGGTTGTGGCTGATCTTCGGCCTCGGTGCGCTGCAGGGGGCGGTCGGCTGGTGGATGGTCGCCTCCGGCCTGTCCCAACGGACCGAGGTATCTCAATATCGGCTGGCGACGCATCTGGTGCTCGCTCTGATCATTTTTGCGTCGATCGTCTGGACGCTGCGGCGGATGCGTGCGCGTCCGCAACCTGCGGCGGCGCCACGACTGAAAATAACCGCTGTGGCGTTGCTGGGGCTGACCTTCCTACAGCTCTATTTCGGCGCGCTGGTCGCGGGCCTGCGCGCGGGACGGGTATACAATACCTGGCCCGAGATCGACGGCGCCTTGATTCCGTCGTCGGCGCGACTGTTCTTCGAGGAGCCGTGGTGGCGCAACTTGTTCGACAACACGCTCACTGTGCAGTTCGAACACCGCATGACCGCCTACGCACTGCTGGCACTGGCGGTCCTTCATGCGGTCGATAGCGTGAGGTCACGGGCCGGTGTTGCCGTGGTCGGCGGCGCCTGGTCTTTGGTGGCGGCGATCGCGCTGCAGGCCGGGCTCGGCATTCTGACGCTGCTGCATCAGGTGCCGATCGATCTCGCGCTGGCGCATCAGGCCGTTGCGATCGTGGTCTTGACGCTGGCGGTTTTGCAGACAGAGCGTCTGGTTGCGCGGCGCACCGAGCGCGACCAGCAGAAGCTGGTGATGCCACTCGGGCAGCCCGGCTGAAATTGAGCAATTCTAATCTGCTGTCATTGCCGGAAGTGCCCGATTTGCAGGGGTTTCTTGCTGTGCGACGGCCTTGACGCATTTGGGTGGCGTGCGACCGCTTTACTTGAATCGTTTGGACGATAAAACGAGCCAAAACAAAGGTTCAGTTTCATGTCGTCAGCTTTCATCCAAGCCGCTGTCATCCTGCTCCGCGAGGGGCTCGAAGCCATGCTGGTGATCGCAGCACTCGCGGGTTATCTGACCAAGGCCGGTGCCGCCCACCGCATTCAGGCGCTGTACGGCGGCGCGCTCGCCGCGGTCGGCGCCAGCTTCGTCGCCGCCTGGCTGTTTGCGGTGCTGAACTCCGGCGACCACAGCGATATCCTCGAGGGCGTCATCATTCTCGTCGCCGCCGCCCTGATGCTCTATGTCAGCGGCTGGCTGATGGTGAAGCAGGACCCGCGCGGCTGGCAGGATTATCTTGCGCATAAAGCCGACCGCGCGCTGTCGCAGGACACCGTGTGGGCGGTCGGCGCGCTGGCTTTCCTCGCGGTGTTCCGGGAGGGCGCCGAGACCGTGCTGTTCATCCATGCGCTGGCGAAGACCGAGGGTGGCTGGAGCGCGGGCCTGTTCGCCGGCCTTGCGGTGGCGACGGTGGGCCTCGCCGTACTGTTCTATTTCGTCAACCTGATTGCGCGAAAGCTTCCGCTGCGGCCGCTGTTCATCGTCACCTCGGCGTTCCTGTTCGTGATGGCGATCAAGTTCATCGGCGAGGCGGTGCAGGAGTTCCAGGAACAGGCGATCATCACGGTCACCGACGTGAAGGGCTCGGCGTTTCTGACCGCGATCGGCCTGAATCCTTCCATGGAAGCGCTGTCGATCCAGGGCCTGGTGATCCTGTTTGCGCTGGCGAGTTATTCGGTGGTCCAGCGCAACAACCGCCTGATGCGCGAGGACAAGGCAATGCGCGCGGCCGAGTGATCCGCCAAAGCTACGCTGCCTGCCGATTGAGTCCGAGATAGTCGAGCCCGATATCGAGCGCGGCGGAGCTGTGGGTCAGCCAGCCGGCCGAAATCAGGTCGACGCCGGTCGCGGCGATCGCCTTGGCGGTCTCGGCCGTGATGCGGCCCGACGCTTCCGTGATCGCCCGGCCGCCGGTCATGGTAACCGCCTGTCGCAGTTCCTCGACTGTCATATTGTCGAGCAGGACCGCATCCACCCCGATCGCAAGCGCTTGTTCGAGTTGCGCCAATGTATCGACTTCGACCTCGATCTTGACGAGGTGGCCGGCATGCGCCTTTGCGCGTTCGATCGCGGTCCTGATGTCGCCGGCCAGTGCGATATGGTTGTCCTTGATCAGAATGGCGTCGTCGAGGCCAAAACGGTGATTGCTGCCACCGCCCGCGCGGACCGCGTATTTTTCCAGTGCGCGCAGCCCGGGCGTCGTCTTGCGGGTACAGACGATGCGCGCCTTGGTGCCTTGCGCGACCGATACCAGCGAGGCCGTTGCGGTCGCGACGCCGCTGAGGTGGCAGAGAAAATTCAGCGCCGTCCGTTCGCCGGTCAACAATCCGCGTGCCGGCCCCTCGATCGCGGCGATCACGTCTCCCGGCGCCACCACGCTGCCGTCAGGGTGTTCCGCCTCGAGTTGGATGGCTGGATTGACGAGCTGAAATGCACAGCGCGCGATGTCGAGCCCGGCCACCACGCCGGGCTGGCGCGCGCGCAGCACCAGCGAGGCGCGCTTGTCCGCCGGAACGATCGCATCTGCCGTGATGTCGCCGGCGCGGCCTAAGTCTTCGAGCAGGGCGGTTCGAACCAGCGGCTCGTACACGACAGGCAGAAGCGGGGTTAGTGTCACGGCTGGGCACTCCCGGCAAACAGAGATCCGGTTTCAGCAATGTCGCGCGCGGCGTCGAGTGCGTCCGCAAGCGAGATGGATGAGGATACGGCCGAAGGCAGGACATCGGGGAAGTCGGTGCGAAAATGCCCGCCGCGGCTTTCCTCGCGCCGCCAGGCGGCGACCGCAATCATCAATCCCACCAGCGCGGGATCGGCTGCCGCACTTCTGCCGTTGGCGAGCGGATGGAGGCTACGGATCGCGCGCTCTATGCCGTGCCGGTCTCGGAGCACGCCGAGGCCTTGCGACAGGATCGGCCGTATGACCGAAGGGTCGGACGCGGGTGCAGGCGCGTCGGCCACGCGCGCTTTCAGCGGGCCGTGGCTCGCGCCCGTGACGCTCGCTGCAACCCATTGCGCACAGACGATGGCTTCCATCAGCGAATTGCTGGCGAGCCGGTTGGCGCCATGCAGTCCGGTGCGGCTGACTTCGCCGCAGGCCCAGAGGCCGTCCACGCTGCTGCGGCCTTCGCTATCAACGGCGATTCCGCCCATGTGGTAGTGCACCGCCGGCCTCACCGGAATCGGATCGGCGGCGGGATCGATCCCGGCCATTTTGCAGAAGGCGGAGATGACGGGATAGCGTTTTGCAAATTCCGCTCCCGGATGTTTGCGCGCGTCGAGGAAAACGCGATGCCCTTCCGCGCGACGGCGCCAGACCGCGCGCGCGACGATGTCGCGGGGCGCGAGTTCGGCACCTAGCTGATCCGCCATGAAGCGCTGCCCGGTATCGTCGATCAGGATTGCGCCATCGCCGCGCACGGCCTCGGTCACCAGCGGCATCGGGCGCGACGGCCCGTCGAAGGCGGTCGGGTGAAACTGGATGAATTCGAGATCGGCGAGCAGCGCGCCCGCGCGCGCCGCCAGCGCCAGCCCCTGGCCGTAGCAGCCGGCAGGATTCGTGCTGTCGAGGAACAGTCCACCGATGCCGCCCGTCGCCTGCACGACGCGGGTCGTGTCGATCACCAGCGGTCCCTGCGCGTTCACCGCGAGCACGCCCTTGATGGCGTTATCCTCGACGATCAGACTGCGCGCCTCGACGCCCTCCAGCAGCGTGACCGACGGACAGCGGCGTACCGCTGCAATCAGCGCGCGCATGATCTCGCGGCCCGTGCCGTCGCCGGTGGCGTGCACGATCCGGTTGCGGCCGTGGGCAGCTTCGAGGCCAAGCCGCCACCCACCGTCGGGCCACCGGTCGAAGGCAACGCCAAGCCTGGCGAGATGCTCGACGGCGGCAGGCGCGGCCTGAACGATCCGGCTCGCAATGGCCTCGTCGCACAGGCCCGCGCCAGCGGCCAGCGTATCGGCCAGGTGCAGGGCAGGGTCGTCATCGTCGCCCATCGCTGCGGCCAATCCGCCTTGCGCCCACAGGCTCGAGGCTTCCGCGCCGAGCGGTGCCTTCGACAGCAACACGACCGGCTCGGGCGCCAATTGAAGCGCCGTCATCAGTCCGGCAGCGCCGCCGCCGATGATGACGGGACGGTGGTTAAGCGCTGAAATCTCCGTGCTCATAGCGCCAGCATCCTTTCGACGGCGCGACGGGCAGGGCTCGCAATCGCGGGATCGATCGTCACCTCATGACGGCCGGTTTCCAGCGCATGGCGGATGTTCTTCAGCGTGATCCGCTTCATGTGCGGACAGAGATTGCAGGGCCGGATGAACTCCACTTCGGGATGGAGCACGGAAACGTTGTCGCTCATCGAGCATTCCGTCAGCAGCACGACCCGGGGCGGGCGCTGCTTGCCGACGTAATCCGACATCGCAGCCGTCGAGCCGGAGAAATCGGCTTCCGCCACCACTTCGGGCGGGCACTCCGGATGCGCCAGGATGGTCACATCAGGATGATTTTCGCGCAGTTGCCGGACGTCGGAGGCCGTGAAGAGCTCGTGCACCTCGCAATGGCCTTTCCATGCGATAATCTTCACATCCGTCTGCGTGGCGATGTTCTGGGCGAGGTACTCATCCGGCAGCATGATCACCCGCTCCACGCCGAGTGACTCCACGACCTTGAGCGCGTTGCCCGAAGTGCAGCAGATGTCGGATTCCGCCTTCACCGCGACCGAGGTGTTGACATAGGTGACGACGGGAACGCCGGGATAGCGCTGGCGCATCAACCGGACATCCTGCGCGGTGATGGAATCCGCCAGCGAACAGCCGGCTGCGAGGTCGGGGATCAGCACGGTCTTTTCCGGGTTCAACAGCTTGGCCGTCTCGGCCATAAAGTGCACGCCGGCCAGCACGATAGCGTCGGCATTGACCTTGGTGGCTTCGCGCGCCAGCAGCAGGCTGTCGCCGACGATGTCGGCGACACCGTGAAAGATTTCAGGCGTCTGATAGTTATGCGCCAGGACGACGGCGTTGCGCTCGCGCTTGAGCGCCAGAATGGCGTCGACGTCCTCGGCGAAGACCGCCCATTCAGGCGGCGGGATAACCCGTTTGACCCGATCATAAAGCGGTGCGGTGCGGGCGAGCGCTGAGGAACTGAGGTTGGCCATTTATACTCTCCCTGAGTATATACTGGCTTATACTTATCCTGAGCATAATCGAAGTCAAGTGCGCGATAAGGGAAGCTTGGTTCCGGCGATTGCCCGCTCCGCCAGCACGCCGTGGCGGAACCTGAACAATTTGGCGGGGCGGCCGACGGTGTCGGCGGCGATTGCGCCAGTTTCCTCAACGAGTTGCTGCTGCTCGATCAGGCGGCGAAAATTCTGCTTGTGCACCAGCCGGCCTGCAAGTGCCTCAACGCTGCGTTGCAGTTGCAGCAGGGTGAATTCCGCCGGCATCAGTTCGAACACCACGGGGCGGTATTTGATCTTGGCGCGCAGCCGCGCGATGCCGGTGGCAAGAATGCGGCGATGATCCCCGGTCATTGGTTTGCCGGGAATAACGGTCGTGGCCGGTGCCCCGTCACGCACGGCTTCCGGTATCAGGCCGGCCTCGTAGAGCAGCTCATAGCGCTGCAGTACCAGCTCCTCGTTCCATTCGCGATCCTCGAGGCCAAACGTGATGGCGGCGCGCTGCCAGCGTTGGCGCTGCAGGCCGGTGGTCTCAGCGGATTTCGCCCACGCCCGCAGGCGCGACGCCAATGTCTTCGCCAGTGAAGCGGGGAGGCCGGCCCGGCGATCCTCCCATGGGAAATATTCGTACCAGCCGGACCAGTGCGCCTCAAAACCCTGGCCGACCTTGTCTTCGCGAGTCAGGCCCAGATAGCTGATCGAGATCGAATGCGGTGACTTGGCATCTCCGGCGCGCCCACGATCGGCAAATGTGTAGAGCTGCTCGACATAGCCGAGCGGATGGCCGGTCTGTGCCTCGACCCAAGCCCGCAATCCCGTCTGCAGCGAACGGTGCGCGAATTCGAATGGGCCGCTCGGCAACGCGCCGTCGTTGGCGATGGTCATGATCTTGGGTTCGCCCTCGGTGACGGCGACGAGGACGGCGACCAGATCCGCCGTAACCGCGTTGGCAGAACCTGTTGCCCTGTCTTTCTTCAATGCCCCTGCCACTCCGTTGTCCGTCTCCGTCGCTGATGCGCCGTTAGCAATATCCGTACACGCCGCAGGCATAGGGCAGGCGAGCCCAGTAGGGTGTATAGGAGCCGCCATAATAAGGGCCGTCATAGCTGTAGGAATGGCTCGTTCCGTAATAGCCGGGCAGCGTCGACGACCCTGGCAGCAATGGCGTGCCCCTGACCAGCGGCACATAGGGCACCACTCCCACCGGCTTGATCAGAACCTCCGGCTCGTCTTCCGCGACGACCACCAGTTGGCGGCCGCGCCGCACGTAGAGCGGTGCGGTGGGGGCGACCGTGGTCCTGTAATTGTAATGGGCTCGGGGTAGGCCTGGCGGCAAATTGCTGGCGGCACGAACCGCTGCGCGCTTGGTGGCGGCGGGGCCGTCGGCGGCGACAGCGGTTCCGATCGCGAACGCCGCAATCAGCAATGACATTGTCCAGCGCAGCATCGTTGGCTCCGAATCGCTCGGGGGCGGGTCACCGCCACTTTATGCCGGAATGAGCGTTAACGAGAGGCTTGTGATTGCGGAGCCTACCGACCTTGGAAGTTGGTTGGACTCCGCTCGGATGTCATCGTCCACCAACGGGTCGCGCGAATGCGCGCCCGATGACAGGCTCCGGCGGGCGATCCAGTATTCCAGAGACTGGCAACTCAGCCGAAAGGCCACGGCGTACTGGATCCCCGCCTTCGCGGGGATGACGATCTTTTGCGGGGCAACCCGATAGCGCATCACGCGCTCAGCGCCTGCTCCAGATCCGCGATCAAATCTTCCTTGTCCTCGATGCCGATCGACAGGCGCACCACATCGGGCCCCGCGCCGCTTCTCACCTTGGCGTCGTCATCGAGCTGGCTGTGTGTGGTCGAGGCCGGGTGAATCACCAGCGAGCGGGTGTCGCCGACATTGGCTAGATGCGAGAACAGTTTCAGGTTCGACACCAGGCTGACGCCGGCGTCGTAGCCGCCCCTGAGGCTGAAGGTGAATACGGCACCGGCGCCCTTCGGCGCGTATTTGCGCGCGAGCTTGTTGTACCTGTCGCTGGCGAGGCCCGCATAGTTCACCGACGCCACCGCGGGATGGCCGGCCAGAAATTCCGCGACCGCCTTGGCATTCTCGCAATGCTTCTGCATGCGCAGCGGCAGCGTCTCGATGCCGGTCAGGATCATGAAGGCGTTGAATGGCGACAGCGCCGGGCCAAGGTCGCGCAGACCCAGCACGCGGCAGGCGATCGCGAAGGCGAAATTGCCAAACGTCTCCTGGATCCTGATGCCGTGATATTCCGGCCGCGGCTCGTTGAGCATCGGATATTTGTTGTCCTTCGACCAGTCGAAGGTGCCGGCATCGACGATGATGCCGCCGAGCGAATTGCCATGGCCGCCCAAGAATTTCGTCAGCGAGTGCACGACGATGTCGGCGCCGTGATCGATCGGGCGGATCAGGTAGGGCGTCGCCAGCGTGTTGTCGACGATCAGCGGCACGCCGGCCTTGCGGGCCACTTCCGCGATCGCCTCGATGTCGGTGATGCTGCCGGCGGGGTTGGCGATCGATTCGATGAAGATGGCCTTGGTGCGCGGCGTCACCGCGCGCTCGAAACTGCCGATATCGTCGGGGTCGGCCCACGCCACGTTCCAGCCAAAGCTCTTGAACGCATGCGTGAACTGGTTGATCGAGCCGCCGTAGAGTTTTCGCGCGGCAATGAATTCGTCGCCCGGCATCAGCAATTGCTGCAGCACGACGACTTGTGCAGCATGTCCCGAGGCAACCGCAAGCGCTGCGGTGCCGCCTTCCAGCGCCGCAATGCGCTCTTCCAGCACGGCGGTCGTGGGATTGCCGATGCGGGTATAGATGTTGCCGAACGCCTGCAGCCCGAACAGCGAAGCGGCATGGTCGGCATCATTGAATACGAAGGACGTGGTTTGATAGATCGGCGTCACCCGCGCGCCGGTGGTGGGATCGGGCTGCGCGCCGGCATGCACGGCAAGGGTCGAAAATCCCGGGAGACGGTCGGTCATTCTTCTTCGTCCTGTTCTCTGGCTTGCTTGAAATGCGTTGACGATGCTGATCGCAGCCGCGTCCGCCGTCAAGGCGAGGCGTTCACATGTGGCGGATTGGAAACGCGCCTGCTTCGTCAGGCCGCGTCTTCGGAATAATTGTTTCTCATTGCTTCACGTCGGCTCGCCTTTGTTCTTTGCGGCGCGATCGGATGCTGCCGTTGCCCCGCCGCCGACGCTCATCCGGTTCAGCGACAGCCGCATGCCCTGTGTCGGGATCGGCGCGCGCTTGGAGCTCAGCGTGCGCGAATTGACGCCCATCCATGAAATTTCCGACGACAGCCGACCATACTCGATCTTCGGGCAGCGGTTCATCACCACCTTGATGCCGACGGCTTCGGCTTTTTCGGCAGCCGCATCGTCGCGCGCGCCGAGCTGCATCCAGATCACTTTTGGCAACGGCGACAATGTCAGGGCCTCGTTAACGACAGGCATGATGTGGCTGGAGCTGCGGAAGATGTCGATCATGTCGACGGGACGGCCGATATCGGACAGCGAGGCGACGAAGGGCTTACCGAGTAGCTGCTTTCCGACATGACCGGGGTTGACCGGAACCATGTCATAGCCACGCTGCGCCAGGTATTTGAACGCGAAGTAGCTCGGCCGCACATTGACCGGCGAGGCCCCGACCATCGCGATCGATTTCACGGAGTTGAGGATGCCGCGGATGTAATTGTCGTCGTATGCGTCGTGGTTCATTTCAATCCTGCACAGTCATTCCGGGGCGATGCGAAGCATCGAACCCGGAATCTCGAGATTCCGGGTCTGGTCCTTCGGACCATCCCGGAATGACGACGCTTTGCGTCGTCACTTGTCATGCCACTTCGGTTCACGCTTCTCGATGAAGGCGCCGATGCCTTCCTCGGCGTCGCGCGCCATCATGTTCTCGGTCATCACTTCGGCCGCATAGCGATAGGCCTCGGCGAGGCTCATTTCGGCCTGGCGATAGAACGCCTCCTTGCCGAGCTTGACGGTATAGGCGGATTTGAGCGCGACCTTTTGCGCCAGCGCGATCGCCGCATCGCGCTCGGTGTCGGCGGCCACGATTCGGTTGATGAGGCCGATATTCTTCGCCGTCGTCGCCGAGATCGGTTCACCTGTGAGCAGCATCTCCATCGCCTGCTTGCGCGGGACGTTGCGCGACAGCGCCACCATGGGGGTCGAGCAGAACAGGCCGATATCGACGCCGGGGGTCGCGAAGCCTGCGGCCTCGGAGGCGACCGCGAGATCGCAGCTCGCCACCAATTGACAGCCGGCGGCGGTCGCGATGCCCTGTACGGCGGCGACGACGGGCTTCGGCAGGTGCACGACAGCCTGCATCATCGCGCTGCAGGCGTTCATGATCTGCCCGAAATAGGCGCGGCCGCGATCGGCATCGCTGCGGCGTGCAGTCAATTCCTTCATGTCGTGGCCCGCGGAGAAGGCCGGGCCGTTGGCTGCGATGACGACGGCGCGGACGCTGTTGTCGTCGTGGATTGCCGTCAGCGCAGCGTGCAGCTCGGCGATCAGGCCCTCCGACAGGCTGTTGCGTGCCGCCGGCCGGTTGAGCGTGAGCACTCGGATGCTGCCGACATTCTCCTGCAGCAGGATCGGAGGTTGCGGCGTGGGTGCGCGGGCGGTTTGGGCGGGCATCTCTGAGGTTTCCACTCCAGGATTTTCATTTTGGCTTTGCTGACAACGTAATGTAACAGGCAGTCATAATCGAGGGGCACGGGTGGATGGCGGCAGCGAAAATGAGCGTGGCTGAGCTGGAGAAGTTCCTCCGCGAGGAATTTCCGCAAGCCTTCAGCGATGGCGATATCACCATCGAGAGCGCCGATGGCGAGACCTGCCTGCTGCGGCGGCGTTACGACGAGCGCATGCTGCGGCCAGGCGGCACCGTGTCGGGGCCGACCCTGATGGCGATGGCCGATTTCGCGATGTATGTGGTGCTGCTCTCGGCGATCGGCCCGGTGGGATTGGCGGTAACGACCAATCTCAACATTAATTTCCTGCGCAAGGGCCAGCCGGGACAGGACGTGCTGGCCGCCGCGCGCCTGCTGAAGCTCGGCAAGCGGCTGGCGGTTGGCGAGGTCAACCTGCTGTCAGGCTCGTCGCCCGATCCGATCGCCCATGTGACGGCGACCTATTCCATTCCAAACACATAGACTTTTGAAAGGTAATATTGCACCATATTTTTATGTAATTGTTTTTGTTGAAGTAATTTGCAAACATTGGCGTTGACTGACAGTGCGCCGTTCTCTAGAAACCCGCCAGTTCGGCGCATCTGGCGCCGATTTCCATTTTCACGGATTTCCTCACATGAAAACCTATTCGGCAAAGCCCGCCGAGGTGACGAAGAAATGGGTCTTGATCGACGCCAAGGGTCTGGTGGTCGGCCGTCTCGCCACCCTCGTCGCGATGCGCCTGCGCGGCAAACATCTGCCCACCTATACGCCGCATGTCGATTGCGGTGACAACGTCATCATCATCAACGCGGCGCATGTCGTGCTGACCGGTCGCAAGCGCGACAACAAGGTCTACTACAAGCACACCGGCTTCATCGGCGGCATCAAGGAGCGCACCGCGAAGTCGATCCTCGAGGGACGCTTCCCCGAGCGCGTGGTCGAGAAGGCCATCGAGCGCATGATCCCGCGCGGTCCGCTCGGACGCGTGCAGATGGGCAATCTGCGCGTTTACCCCGGCGCCGAACATCCGCATGAAGCCCAGCAGCCCGAGAAGGTTGATATCGCTTCGATGAACCGCAAGAACATGAGGGCCGCATAAGATGTCGGATACCATGCAGTCGCTCGACCAGTTGGCGTCGTTGAAGACGGCCGCTCCGGAAGCGCCGAAATACGTCAAGAAGGTCGACAAGTACGGCCGCGCCTACGCCACCGGCAAGCGCAAGGATGCGGTCGCCCGCGTCTGGATCAAGCCGGGCGCCGGCAAGATCGTGGTCAACACCCGCGAAGTCGAGGTTTACTTCGCCCGTCCGGTGCTGCGCATGCTGATCCAGCAGCCGCTGGTCGCAGCCGCGCGTGCCGGCCAGTACGACGTCATCTGCACGGTCGCCGGCGGCGGTCTGTCGGGCCAGGCGGGTGCCGTGCGTCACGGCATCTCGAAGGCGCTGACCAACTTCGAGCCTGATCTGCGCGGCGTACTGAAGAAGGGCGGCTTCCTGACCCGCGACTCCCGCACCGTGGAGCGCAAGAAGTACGGCCGGGCCAAAGCGCGCAAGTCGTTCCAGTTCTCGAAGCGCTAATTGCTTTGCTAAAATTTGCAGCGGATTGCTGCATTTCACCGGACGAAAAAAGGGCGCCAATCGGCGCCCTTTTTGCTTACTATTTAGTGATGGGTGACCACGGATTTTCGTGAAAACTTGCTTACCCGCACTCACGAAATTGGAACACGGCCCTCCTAGTGTCCCTGATGCGATGGCGCGAAATTGCATTTCAGTGTGCGCCGAACAAGTTGCATCACACGCGTTCGGGTGAGCCCATGTCGTTCGATACTTCAACGCTGTATTTATTTGCCACGATGGTCGCAGGCATGCTCGGGGCCATGCTGGTGCTGTTCGGCAGGCAGGAAAACATTCCAGCCTTGAAGTGGTGGGGGACGGCCTATCTGCTTGGCGCATCGTCGGTGGCGATCTGGACCATCGGCGGCGTCAAACTCGGCGAGCCGTTGTTGCTGGCGCTGCATGCGCTTGGTTTCGTGGCCTGCGGCATGGTCTGGAACGCCGCGCGCGTATTCCACGGCCGCAAGCCCAACCTGCCGGGGCTTTTCCTCGGCGCGATCGCCTGGGTCGGCACGGTGCTGGCTTTGCCATCCGTGAATCCCGCCATGCGGCTGGTCGTCGGTGCGGCGATCGTCGCGATCTACGCGGGGCTGACGGCTTCCGAATTGTGGAGCGAGCGGCGCCGGACGATGCACAAGCGCTGGCCCGCGATCGCCGTGCCCGTAATGCATGGTTGCGTGCTGGCGCTGCCGATCTTGCTCGGCAGCCTGCTGCGCCCGCATGACGAGACGTTTGCCGGCAGCATCTGGGTGACGGCATTCTCGATCGAACTGATCTTGTATGCGATCGGCACCGTCTTCGTGATCTTCATGCTGGTGTCCGACCGCGCCGTGACAGTGCACAAGACCGCGGCCTCGGTCGATCCCTTGAGCGGAATGCTGAACCGCCGCGGCTTTTCGGAAGCCTGCAACCGCGTGATCGAACGCGAGGCCGCCGCGGGGCGGCCGGTGACGGTGATGATTTTCGACATCGACCATTTCAAGAGCGTCAACGACCGCTTCGGCCATCCGGCGGGCGACGAGATCCTCAAATTGTTCTCCACGGTCGTTATCAGCAATTTGCGCATCAGCGATCTGTCGGGGCGCATCGGCGGCGAGGAGTTCGCGGCGTTGTTGCCGTGCGCGCTGGAAGAGGGCGTGATCGTGGCCGAGCGCGTGCGTGAGGCGTTCGAGGCGTCCAACATCGTCTGCGAGGAGGGGCCGGTCGACACCACCGTCAGCATCGGCGTCGCCGGCGGGCCGGCGGGGACGGAGCTCGAAGTGTTGCTGGCGGCAGCAGATACCGCGCTCTATCAGGCCAAGCGCGGCGGCCGCAACCGTGTCGAGGCCGCGGAAGAGCTGCCGCTGTCGCTCGAGAAGTGGCGGCGCAAGACCGCGGGGCGCGCAGCTTCGCAACGCCAGGCGCCGGCGACCTAGCGAAGAGCGCGGCTGCGCTAGGCGGGCTGAAGTATTAGTTCGATAACCCGGATTTGATCGCGAGGTCCTGCACGACAGCCGCGACACGCGTCAGTTGGGGCAGGGCCTGGTCGCGGAAGGCGGCCATGTCCATGCGCGTCGCATCGACCGTGACGCTCAAACCGGCGGTCACCGAACCTTGTGCATCGAAGATCGGCGCTGCCAGCGTGCGCAGACCGTAAGCATTTTCGCCGTCGGAGATCGCGTAACCCTGCTGCCTGACCAAGTCGAGCCGATCGAGCAGGGCATCGAGTTCCGTCAGCGTTCGCTCCGACAATTTGATGCGAGGCCGCGATTCCAGCCGGTGGATTTGCTCGTCCCGCGGCAGATGCGCCAGCAGGACATGGCCGAGTGCGGCGCTGTAAGCCGGAATTCGCGTGCCTGGCCGGCGGTCCATCTTGTGCCGGTCAAGGCCCGTGCCGACGCGAGCGAGATAGATCACGTCCCCACCGTCCAGCGCGCCGAGCGACGCTGCGTCGCTCACAGAGGGCACGAGATCGCGCAGCAACGGCTCGGCCAGAGCGCGCAGCGTGCCCCCTGACAGCACCGTGTAGCCGAGATCGAGACAGGCGACGCCGAGCCTGAACCGACGGCTCTGCGGAACGGGATTGAGATAGCCAAGCTCAATAAGCGTCTGGATCAGACGGAACGCCGTTCCGCGATCGAGATTGGCACGCGCGGCGATCTCGCTCAGCGTCAGCTCGAAGGCGTCGCTGGAAAAACTCTGCAGAACGGCGAAGGCCTTACCGACGGATGCGACGTAGTTCTTTGGATTGTTCGGCGCGGTCGGTGCACGCTTGGATGTCTTGGCCATCTCGTCAATGCCCGCTTGCAAGAACGACGGCCGGCGGGTCTTGACGGCGCCGCCGGTCCGGTTCTAGGAGAGTACAGAGCATATAACAAATGTTCGCATTCCGAACAACGGGATTCGGGCGATCGGAGGAAGTTTGTCGACAGCATCCCTGTATCCTCGTGGCGTGTTCTGCGCGTCGCTGACGCCACTCGACGTTGAGCTCGCACCCGACCACGCACGATTCGTCGCGCATTGCCGCTATCTCCTGAGCGAGGGCTGTGATGGCATCGCGTTGCTCGGCACCACCGGCGAGGCCAACTCGTTTTCCGTTGCCGAGCGTACCGCGCTGCTTGAGGCGGTCGTGCGGGACGGCATTGCGCCGAACCGGCTGCTGCCCGGAACCGGGGTCGCCGCGCTCACCGACACGATTGCGCTGACACGCCACGCGCTCTCGCTCGGCGTCGATACGGTGGTGATGCTGCCGCCATTCTATTACAAGGGCGTTACCGATGATGGCGTCTATGCATCCTACAGCGAAGTCGTGCAGCGACTTGGCGATGCGCGGCTCAAGATCGTGCTCTACCATATTCCCCAGATGTCGATGCAGCCGATCTCGCATGCCCTGATCGAGCGGCTGCGTGCGGCCTATCCGGCGACCTTCGTCGGCATCAAGGATTCCTCGGGCGACTTCGCCAATATGACCGCCATGGTCGAGCGCTTTCCGGGTTTTGCGGTATTGGCCGGCGCGGATCCGCTGCTGTTGCCGCTGCTGCGCAAGGGAGGCGCGGGTTGCATCACCGCGACCTCCAATCTCGTGGCGCGCGATCTTGCCTATGTCTATGGGCACTTCCGTGACAGCGACGATGACGCCGGCCTTGCGGCGGCGCAGGCACGCATCGTGAAGGCGCGCGAGCTTGTCTCGCGGTTTGCGCAGATGGCATCGCTGAAGGCGCTGATTGCGCAGCGCACCGGTCATGCCGGGTGGCAACGCCTACGGCCGCCGCTGGAATCTCTACCGGGTCCGCAGTTGAAAGAGCTCCTTGCCGACGCTGGCGCGTTTGACGCCGCCCGCGTCTAGCGCGAGTGGGCAGCGAGATGATCTGATGACCGGATCTTTCCAAAATGTGCTTGCTGGATTGGCGGCGATCGTCGGCGACAATCATGTCATCGATTCCGCACCGGATCAGGAGCCTTATGTGACGGACTGGCGCGGACGCTATCGCGGCCAGGCCGTTGCGGTCGTCAAGCCCGGCTCGACCGCCGAGGTTGCGGCGGTTGTCCGCTATTGCGCCGACAAGCGGCTTTCGATCGTCCCGCAAGGCGGCAACACCGGCATGTGCGGCGCCGCCACACCGGATGATGGCGCACTCAATGTCGTGATCCGGCTCGATCGCATGCGGCTGGTGCGCGACGTCAGCCCGCTCGCCAATACGATTACGGTGGAGGCCGGCTGCATCCTAGCCGAAGTGCAGGCCGCCGCCTCGGCCGTGGACCGTCATTTTCCGTTGAGTCTTGGCGCCGAGGGTTCGTGCCAGATCGGCGGCAATATCTCCACCAACGCCGGCGGAACGGCGGTGCTGCGCTATGGCCCGATGCGCGACCTGGTGCTCGGGCTGGAAGTCGTGCTGCCGGACGGACGCATCTTCAACGGCCTACGTGCGCTGCGCAAAGACAATACGGGCTACGCGCTCAAGCAGCTCTTCATCGGCGCGGAAGGCACGCTCGGCATCGTCACCGCGGCGGTGCTGAAGCTGTTCGCGCCGCCGCGCAGTTCGGCCCTGGCGCTGCTCAAATTGCAGAGCGTCGACCAGGCGCTGCAGATCATGCAGCGGCTGCGCGGCGCCGTCGGCGACCGGCTCAGCAGTCTGGAAATCATGTCGCGCAGTCAGATCGAGGCGATCGCGGCGACCGTGCCGCACGTCACCATTCCTTTCGAACTCACCACGCCCTGGTATCTGATCGTCGAACTGACCGATACGCTGGCCGGCATCGATCTCAACGAGCCATTGGCCGCCGTCCTGTCAGACGCGATGGATGCTGGTCTTGCCGAGGATGCCGTGCTGGCCTCGAGCCTCGCCCAAGCGAAGGCGATCTGGGCAGTGCGGCACAGCGTATCCGAAGGCAACAAGCGCAGCGGCTACGTGGTGTCGCACGACAGCGTGGTTCCGCTGGAGCGGCAGGCCGCGTTCGTCGCCGGTGTCGAAGCCAGGATCATGGCCGCCGTTCCCCATGCGCGCGTGGTGATGCATGGTCATATCGGCGACGGCAATATTCACGTGATCGCCCTGATCGACCGCGATCGCTGCAGCGACGCTGTCGCGACCGCCGCGCTGGTGGCGCAGATCAACGAGATCGTCGACGACGAGACGGCAGCGCAGGGCGGCGCCATCAGCGCCGAGCACGGCATCGGCATCACCAATCGCGGCCGGCTCGCGCGAGTTGCTGATCCGCTCGATATCGAACTGATGCGCGGCATCAAGCAACTGCTCGACCCGAACGGCCTGATGAATCCAGACAAGATTTTCGCGAGCGCCTGTCGCGCGACTGGCAACGCTGGAGCGGCCTGACGATGACGAGCGTCCGCCTTCTTGCCGACGATCTTACCGGTGCGCTCGACACCGCGGCTGAGTTCGTCGGGCTGTGCGGACCGTTCGATGTGACCTGGCCAGAAGCGCTCTCAACGAGCAGTTCGCCGAGCCTTGCGATCGACAGCGGCACACGCGAGCTTGCAAAGGCTGAGAGCGTCGAGATCGTCGGGCGGCTGGCGCCACTGCTTTGTGAAGGCACGATCGCCTACAAGAAGGTCGACAGCCTGTTGCGCGGGGCGTGGGTGGCCGAACTTGGCGCCTGCCTGCGCAGCGGCGATTGGGCCTCATGTGTCGTCGCACCGGCCTTCGCCTACCAGGGACGGCGCACGTGTGACGGCCAGCAATTCGCCCGCACGCCGGATGGCGACTGGTATCCGGTCGGCGCCAACCTTCTGGGGCAGCTCAAGGCGGAGAACATCGACGCCCGGCAAGGCCGGTCCGACACGGTGTCGCATGGTGGCGTCCAGGTCTTCGATGCCGAGAGCGACCGCGATCTCGATCGTGTTGTCGAGATGGGCCGTCAGCTTGCTGCGCCCGTCCTGTGGTGCGGGAGCGGCGGATTGGCCGGTGCCTTGGCACGCGGCCGCCGCGCTGATGCGCCGCGCCATCTGAAAAAGCCGGTACTGGGATTGTTCGGCTCCGATCAGATCGTCACCGCGTCCCAGCTTGAGGCGTGCGGAGAGGCCACCATCGCCCTTGCCGAGGCCGAGGCCGGAGGTGCGGCGCGGGTGCACCGCAAACTTGCCGATGACGGTGTGGCGCTGGTGAAGTTTTCGCTTTCCGAGGGCCTTTCGCGCCCCGAGGCGGCCCGGCGCATCGCGCGTGAAATGACCGCGTTGATTGCAGCACTTGATCCTCCCGGTACGCTGATCGTTGCCGGTGGCGAGACCTTGAAGGCGCTCTGCGTCGCGCTCGGTGCGCAGGCGTTGCAGGTCGCAGGCCGCCTCGTGCCGGGCCTGCCGCGCTCGACCCTGCGGGGCGGCCGTTGGGCTGGCGTTGACGTGATCTCCAAATCCGGAGCGTTTGGTACAAGGGAGCTATGGCGCGATCTGCTCCATGCCAATCAATTGCTCAGCACAGGGAAACCGACATGACCTCTCGCCATCTCGCGATCACCATGGGCGATCCGGCCGGGATCGGGCCGGAAATCATCGTCAAGGCCTGCATTGGCTTGCAGGACAGGATCGCCAAGGGCGATCTGCGCCTCCTGATCATTGGCAGCGGAGCTGCGTTGGAGGGCGCCAAGGCTACGCTCGGTGCCAACGTCGCGATACCGCAGGTGAGCGCTGAAGACCGCGACTGGCCCAATCTCTGCTTTCTGCAGGCGGACGCCGAGGGCGCGCCGATCCGTCCGGGCGTGCTGAGTGCCGACGGCGGACGCTTTGCGTTCAAGGCGGTCGAGCAGGGTGTGCGGCTGACGCAGGCCGGGCGGACCGCGGCCATCGTTACCGCGCCTTTGAATAAGGAGGCGCTCAACAAGGCGGGCTACCACTATCCCGGACACACGGAAATGCTGGCGCATCTCACCGGCGTACGCGGCTCTGTGATGCTGCTCGCCCATGGCAATATGCGCGTCAGCCATGTCTCGACCCATGTGGCGCTGGAGGACGTGCCGAAACGGTTGACCCCGGAGCGGCTCCGTCAGGTGATCGATCTCACCAACGACGCGCTGCACCGGCTCGGCATCGCGCGCCCGAAGATCGCCATCGCGGCGCTCAATCCGCATGCGGGCGAGGGTGGGTTGTTCGGTCGGCAGGATATCGACGTCTCGGCACCGACCATCGCCAGGGCGGTCGCCGACGGCCTCGATGTCGTTGGCCCGGTGCCCGGCGACACCATCTTCGTCAAGCTGCGTGCCGGTCAGTTCGATGCCGCGGTCGCGATGTATCACGACCAGGGGCACATTCCTGTGAAGCTGCTCGGCTTCCAGGTCGATCCCGCGACCGGCCGCTGGCAAGAGCTATCCGGCGTCAACATCACGCTCGGACTTCCCATAATCCGCACATCCGTTGATCACGGCACGGCCTTCGACATCGCAGGCAAGGGGATCGCCAACGAGCACAGCCTGATCGAGGCCATCGACTATGCCGAGCGCCTGGCCGGCGGCATGTCGTCACCGTCAAAACAATGAGATGAACGTCCAGATGACCAATTCCTTCACGGCGATCGAGATCCTTCGTCCTAATGCCGTCGAGTTCGGTTGCGGGACAGTCACGGCCGCGGCTCGCTTCGCCGAGCAGATCGGCGCGCGGCGGCCCTTGGTGATTTCGGACCCCTTCAACGCGCGGCGCGTCGATCAGTTGGCGTTGCCCCGAGCAGTCAAGGTATTCGGCGACGTCAAGCCCGAGCCGGATCTGCCCAACCTCGAAAAGGCAGTGGCGATGGCGCGCGAAGCCGCGCCCGACCTCATCGTCGGTTTCGGCGGCGGTAGCGCGATGGATCTCGCCAAGCTGGTCGCCGTGCTCTGCACCGGCGATACGGCCTTTGCCGACATCGTCGGTGCGGAAAAGGTTGCCGGCCGCAGCGTCGCGCTGATGCAGATTCCGACCACCTCGGGGACCGGCAGCGAAGCCGGCACCCGCGCGCTCGTGACCGATCCGGCGAGCCGAAACAAGCTTGCGGTCCAGAGCCGCTTCATGCTGGCCGATATCGCCATCGTCGATCCTGACCTCACGATGACCGTGCCAAAGGATGTCACCGCGGCGACCGGCGTCGACGCGCTGGCACATTGCGTTGAGGCTTACACCAGCCGCAAGGCGCATCCGGCGATCGATCTCTACGCGATCGAAGGGGCGAGGCTGGTCGGACGCTATCTGCGGCGCGCGGTTGCCGACGGCAGCGACCGCGAAGCGCGTGCTGGCCTTGCGCTGGCCTCGCTTTATGGCGGCTATTGCCTCGGCCCAGTGAATACGACGGCCGGTCACGCGGTGGCCTATCCGCTCGGCACGCGGCATCATGTGGCGCACGGCCTCGCCTGCGCGGTGATCTTCCCGCACACGCTGGCGTTCAACATGCCGGCAACTGCGACGAAGACGATCGCCGTGCTGCACGCGCTCGGCCTGCCGGAACGTAACGTTCCCGCGGCTGCGTTCGACGCCGCTTATGGTTTCTGCGCCGATCTCGGCATCGAGATGCGGTTGTCCGCGCTTGGTGTTCCCAAGGACGATCTCGCCGTCATGGCGGACGAGGCGCATGCCATCCGCCGTCTGCTTGACAACAACCCGCGCGATTTGAGCGGTGACGAGATTTTGAAGATGTACGAGACGGCGTTCTAGCCGGCCGCGGTGCGCGGCAGATAATTAATAACAGTAAGCAGAGGAAACCTAGATGAAATCAATGTGGCTTATTCTTGCGTCGGCGATGCTGCTGGCGGCGGCACCAGCGAAGGCAGAGGATGCGTATCCTTCCAGGCAGGTGAGCGTGATCGTTCCCTTCGCCGCCGGCGGCACCGCCGATATCTTCGCGCGCATGGTGGCCAATCATCTTCAGGCGAAACTGGGCAAGCCGTTCGTGGTCGAAAATGTCGGCGGCGCCGGCAGCATCGTCGGCGTGACCCGGCTGGCGCGCTCGGCACCCGACGGGCTGACCCTGGGCTTGGCGAGCACATCCGCGCTTGCGATCAATCCGTCGCTGTACGGTCCGAAGCTCAGCTATCAGCCCGACAAGGATTTGCAGCCGATCGTCCAGATCAGCGTCGTACCCAACGTGCTGGTCGTCAATCCCGACAAGATCAAGGCGCGGACCCTGCCGGACCTGATCGCCTACCTGAAGGCCAATCCGGACAAGGTCTCGTTCGGTTCGGCCGGCGTCGGCACCTCGCAGCACCTGGCCGGCGAGTTGTTCCAGCAGATGACCGGCACCAAGATGGTGCATGTGCCGTACAAGGGCTCGAGCACGATGCTGACCGATCTCCTCAGCGGCCAGATCGACCTTGCTTTCGACAACGTGCCGCTGCTCCTGCCGCAGGCGAAGACCGGCAAGCTCGCGCTGATCGCGGCCGCAACGCCCAAGCGCGCGTCGTTCGATCCGAATCTTCCCACCGTCGCCGAGCATCTACCCGGCTTCGAGGCGGTCGCCTGGCACGGCTTCTTCGTTCCGGCCGCCACGCCGAAACCGATCGTCGAAAGGCTGTCGGCGGAGATCCGGGCCTTCATGCAGCAGCCGGAGACGGTGCAGAAGATGGCCGAACTCGGCGCCGATGCCGTTGCGCTTGAGGCCCAACCGTTCGCGGCCTACATCGCTTCGGAGACGGCGCGATGGAAGAAGGTGATCGAAGCCGCCAACATCAAGCTGGAGTAGCGCTTCTCAGCGCTGCCTGAAACATTACGCGTGAACAAGGCGATATGTCCGGAGGCTAATTCAACACTTTCGAATTGGTCTCCGGATGAAGTTGGTGTGGTAACCTCCCGTTTACCATTCCATCCATATCATCTGCGTATGGATTTACCCCGCAGACAAAACTCACAGGCTGCCCTGATGTCGCTCGAAGCGGCTGCAGCCTCCACCCGCGGCGGGTTTGGCTGCATGTTCTCGACCTCGGAAGAATTCGAGATGGCGCTCATCACCGAGCGCCGTGCGCAGGGGCGTTACGTTCAGCGCAGAATGCGCTGGCCTGCCATCCTGTTCATCGGCTTTGCGCTGATGGTCGCCGGCACGGCGCTGCTGTTCGGCTAGCCGCTACTCCTCATTTTGCCAGTGGGTCGGGGCGCACCTGAATATGCACGGCGCGAGGCTTTGAGCCCTTGCCGCCCTCCATCAACCAGGGTGTGCGGTCGCCGCTTGAACTCCAGAGACCACGGCCTTTCCAGCCCGCGTTTGGATCGTCAATGCGTCCGTCGAGGCCCTTGGCAAAAAAGCCGAGCGGATAGGGGATGCGCAGCATCACCATCTGCCCGTCCCTGAAGGCGACGAAGCCGTCGTTGAGGTTGGCGGTCGAGATCGGGATGTTCTCGCCGAGGCCGCCCGTATTGTGGTGATCGACCCAGGTGTAATAGCTCGCCTCGGCGCTGGAGCTCTCGAACCCTTCGAAGCCGGGCCCCGGATATTTGAAGTAGGCGAAGCCTTCCGGGCAGTGATTGCCGGTCGCACCCGGCCCGTTCAGCGGCGCCTTGCACTTGCTGCGATCGAAGCGGATCAGGCTGCCGTTCGAGCCCGAGCCCCAGAGCACGCCGTTCTTGTCAATATCGCCGCCGCGAACGCCGATGCCTTCCTTCGGAATCGCGTAAAATTCCGAGAGCTTGGTCTTGGGATCGAACCGCATGAAGCCGGGTGGGCCGACGAACACGTTGACGGTGTACCAGACCGAGCCGTCGGTCGGATGCGGCATCACCGCGTAGGGCCCCGAGCCCGCGATCCGCATGTCCTTGCCGGCCTCCGCCGGCTTGCCCGGGTCGGTATATTCGTCGACCTTGCCGTTGCCGTTGGTGTCGAGCACGAATGGTGACCACCCCTGCGCTTTGACGGCATCGCCGGTCTCGTCCCATAGCCTGGTGTTCACCCATCCGGCGACCGGGCCGGTCCCCGAGAGCCACAGCGTATCGTCGGCGTCGTAGCCGAATTGCGGATGATGGGTGCCGAAGCAGGTATCGACGAAACTGTACTTCTGAGTCTTGGGATCGAATACCGACACTTGCCGGCCCGAGCGTTCGATCGGAAACGCCTTGGCCGACGGGTGATCAGACCCCTTCTTGCAATACGCCGGATTTTCGATGCCGCGCACCGCCGCCGCCAACCACAGGCGGCCCTTCTTGTCCAACATGCTGTTGTGATTATTGGTCCGCTGGCTCCAGATCTTCTCGTCGCCCCAATAGGCCGAAGGGCTGACCGGATTGAGCAGGGCCGTGCCATGGAGCGGAGGGCCGAACGATTCCGGCGCATTGGGATCGGCGACCGGCATCTTTGAGAACGTCACCTTGTGCGTTTTGGGATCGAGGATCGGCATGTCGTCCGATGAGTATTCGTTCGCTCCGAACAGCGGGCCGTAGGCATTGACGGTCGGGTAGCGGCGGTCCGAGGAAATCAGGTCATGGACGAAGTGTTTTTCGGTCGCCCATTCCCACGACGAGATCACGATATTGCGCTCGATGCCGGCCGGCCGCGGTGGCTTTTCTTTCGGCAGTTCGCCCTTGGCGACCCGGTCGGTCCAGTCGCCGAAGTACTTGAACGGTACGCCGCCCATTTGCCCCGCGAGCCGGTTCACCATCCATTCGCCTGTTTGCCCTGCGGCAACGCGGCGCATCCAGGCTTCCTTGCCCGATTTGAATTCGCCGAACGCGGCCGGGATCGTACGCGTGGACTCTTGGCCGAGCTGATGGCAGCCGATGCAGTCGACATTGTTCATCCGCTGGCGCCAGATCTCCTGCGTGATCTCCTTCGGGATCTCGGTGGAGCCGCCGAAATCTTTTGCCGGCGGGATCTTCATCATCGTGTACCAGTAGATCGCCGAATAATAATGAGCGGCCGCTGCCTCGTTCGGCGCCGGGACTGCCGTGAGATTGACCTGCTCGCCGGGCTTGGCGCGCAGCTTGGGTGAATCCACAAGGCCATAGCCGCGAACCCAGATCGCGTAGTTGACGTTCGGCGGCAGGTCCGGGATCACGTAACGGCCCTGGTCGTCGGTGACGACGATCTTGGCGAATTTCGTCGGCAACTCGGTGGTTTCCGCAATCACCCAGACGCCGGACTCCGGGCCGTTCGGTCCGCGTACCACGCCGCCGATATCATCATTGTCGATGGCGACCGCCGGAGGCTGCTGCGCTTGCGATGGCGCCGCCCCCAAGCTCAGTCCACTTGCCGCCGCAGCCAGGGTGAAGGAGAACAGGATCCGACCGAGATTCATCGTTTCTCTCCCCGCGACCATGGGCTTGTTGTCGCTCGTTGTTGGCGCAAGCCTACACCAGACCAGGGTTGCGGCGGGAGCATGTCACTGGCGCGGTTTCCTCACGCTTGCGGCATTGAGAGCCACCGTGCATCGCAGCAAGATCCATGCATCCGCCTTTTGCTTTTGAGGCGGCTGGGTTAGACACGCCAATTCTCACGAGAGGGCGTAACCAATGATCACCGAAATCGCGCAAATCGACGTCAAGCCGGGCACCGAGAAGGATTTTGAAGCGGCCGTCGCAAAGGCGCGCCCGCTGTTCCTGCGCGCCAAGGGCGGCAAGGGGTTTGAACTGCACAAATCGATCGAGAAGCCGCAGCGGTACCGGCTGGTGGCGAAGTGGGAGACGCTGGAAAACCACACCGTCGACTTTCGCGGCTCGGAAGATTTCACCGCCTGGCGCGCGCTGGTCGGCCCGTATTTCGCTTCGCCGCCCGAGGTCGAGCATACCGAGACGGTGCTGACCACGGCGGACTGAAGCCATCAGCCGGCCGCAATCGCGACCGGCGCGGCTTCCGCCTTGAAATGATCGATCATCACCTTGGCGATCGCCATCAGGGGCAGCGCGAGCGCCAGCCCCCAGATGCCGAACACGACGCCGAGCAGGATCTGGAACGCAAACAGCGTCGCAGGCGGAATGTCCAGCGCCTGCCGCTGAATGATCGGTGTCAGCACGTAGCTTTCCAGCGCGTGCACGCCGAGGAACAGGATGAAGGCGGAGAGGCCCGCAACCCATCCCGACGCGAGACTGGCCAGCACCACGATCAATCCGCCGAGGATCGCGCCGACAGTCGGGATGAAGGCGAGCAGGCCGGCCTGGATGCCCAGGATGAACGAGCTCTGGATGCCGATGATCGATAACCCGATCCAGGTTACCAGGAACACCGCAACCATGGTGATGATCTGCGCGATCAACCAGCGCTCCAGCGTCTCGCCGATCCGGTCGACGATCGCAACCGCACGCACGCGATGCTTCACGGGCGCCATGAACAGCAGTCCATTGCGGTAGACGCTCGGCTGGGTCGCGAAGGCAATCCCCAAAAACAGCACGATGAAGAAGTTTCCGACTGCGCTGGCGGTGCCCAGGATCAGTTTCAGGCTCTGGCTGAAGATGGCGCCGCCGCTGGCCGCAATCGTGCCGGCGCTGGGAAGCGTGTGCGGCGTCGGCGTCGCGGCGGGCGCCGGCGTGCCATCATCCGACGTCGACGACAGGGTGCCGAAATCGAAAAAGCTGGTGTCGATGCCGTTCCGCTCCAGGAAGCCTTTGACGTTGACGAGTTGCGATTTGAGCGTGTTGCTCAACGTCGTCGTCTGCTGGGCGATTGTGGTGCCGCCGAGGAAGACGATACCCGACAGCATGCCCGCGACCACCAGGCAGACCATCGTCAGGCGCAGCGCATGCGGCAGCCGCACCACGCGTCCGAGCAGGTTGCTCATGGCGTTGAGGGTGACGCCGAGCAGGATGCCGGAAAAGATCAGAAACAGCGTCGCGGCAAAGTGCCAGGTGAACACGAGCAGCGCGGCGAACAGCACGACGCCGATGCCGCCGACCGATATCGCCCACGCCAGATCGTTGCGGGCCTGAAGGCGATTGTCAGCCGGACCTGTCACGTTGATTCCTTCTCGCAGAATGTTGTCTGCAGTCTTTCGCCAAAAACGCCGCCGGGATCAAGCGGGAGCGCACGCGCCGGTTTGACGCTGCCGCGTCCGGTATGCCAAGCGGTAGACGAATCCGATATGGCGCCGGCGAGGATGAGATGAATTTCAAATGGTTCGGCCCGATTGCGCTGCTGGCGGCGCTTGTGATCGGCGACCAGATCAGAATCAACCGTCCCGCCCACAAATATCGCCTGACGGTCGAGGTCGAGACGCCGGAGGGGCGCAGATCGGCATCTGGCGTGGTGGCCGTTCATCCCGATCGCAGTTACACCCGCCGTGGTCAGACCCGCACCGTCGGCGACGCCATTTTCGTCGATCTCGGGCAGGGCAAGAATCTTGTCGCGCTGCTCGCGCATGTCGACAACAACCTCGTCCTCGACGACATGAACTACGTGGCTCTGCGCGCCTATACGGCGGCGGCCGGCAAGCGGGTCTCTTTTAGCGAGATGAGCCGGTTGACCGGCGTCGTGACGGTAAAGGACGCGTTGATCCCGGTGCTCGTGACCTTTACCGATCCGGCCAACCCCGGCACCGCGCGGCGGGTAGCACCCGACGATGCCGAGGCGGTGCTCGGCATAGGCTATCGCCTTCAGGAGATATCGGCTGAGGTGGTGCCGAACGGATATTGGCCGGTCGATTTCGGCGGCGCGCTGGGCGAGCCGGTCACGCGTGGAATTCAGGCGAAACTGCCGTGGCTGGGTGATGCCAGCAATTCGGCCGCTGCGGCGCTCCGGGCGGCCGGTTTGCCTGGGGCCGACGGCATCGACGCCCGGGAGGCTTTCACGCGAAAATAGCAGGGCAGGCCCGCGAGCCCCTGCCGGATATTGATCCGCCGCCGGCTCGCGGGCATTATCGTCTGCAATGGCGGCCCAACCCAGAAGGTCCTTGCACAAGACGATGACAGCGGAAAATTGGCGATGAGACGGCCCGTGGTCGGTGTGATCGGGAACGCTTATCGCGTCGAGAATCGTTTTCAGACCCAGATGGTCGGAGAGCGCAATTTGCGCGCGGTCACCGACGTGGCGGGGGCGCTGCCGCTGATGTTTGCCGGGTCGCCCGAGATTACCGACATCGGCGCGCTGCTCGACGTCGTCGATGGCATCGTGCTGACCGGGGCGCGGGCCAATGTCCATCCGACGCGCTTCAAGACCGAGCCGCACGAGAGGCACGAGCCCTACGACATCCACCGCGACGACGTCGCGCTGGCGCTGACGGAGGCCTGCGTTGCCCGCGGCGTGCCGATCTTCGGCATCTGCCGCGGCCTGCAGGAGATGAACGTCGCCTTCGGCGGCTCGTTGCATCCGGAAATCCGCGAGATCCCCGGCCGCATGAACCACCGCATGCCGCGGCTGGAGAACGGCGAAATCCACCCCGACCCCACGGTCGTGTTCGCCGACCGCCACGACGTCCACCTCACGCCCGGCGGCACCTTTGCGAGCCTGCTCGGCTGTGAAACCATCCGGGTGAATTCGCTGCACGGGCAGGGCATCCTCGAACCGGGGAGGCGCGTCGTCATCGAAGGCATTGCCGAGGACGGCACCATCGAAGCGATCCGGATCGCGGACGCGCCGAGCTTTGCGCTCGGCGTGCAGTGGCATGCCGAGTATGACCCGCAGCGCAACCCGATCAATCGCAAGCTGTTCGAGGCGTTCGGGGCGGCGCTCAAGGCGCACACGCGCGCGAGCTGACCGGACAGACCGCGACTGGGTGCGTCCCGGAGCGACCTGATCCGTAATCCTACGGGGCCGAAAAGATGGGACCGGCTCCGGGAAGTCGGTTAAGTCACCCATCATCACTACACTGGTAAAGCCGCCATGACGCAACCAGGACGTCTCGCGCCGGCGATGATCTTGCTGGTCCTCGTGACGTCCTGCGTCGTGAGCGCAGTGACCTATTTCCTGGCGACGCGCGCTCCCTCGCTGGGGCCGCTGGCGATCATCGTCAGCGCCGCGCTGGCGAGCACTGCAATCACCGGCCTGTTTGCGATTCTTGCTGCGGCGAGGCTTTGGCACAGGCTTTCCGATGTCGCGGGCCTTGCGGATGGACGCAACGGAGCGGAGGAGGGACGCGCTGACCAGACGCTGATCGACAGCGAAATGGCGCAAGCCATTATCGAAGGCTCCGCTCGACGCCTTTGTCCAGACCGATGAGCGCTGCGTCATCCTCGGCTGGAGCCCGCATGCCGAGGCCCTGATGGGATGGACGCGTACTGAGGCTGTCGGCCGGAGCGTGGACGAACTGGTCTTTCCGGAATCGCAGCGCGCCGTGCACCGGCAATGGGTCGACCGTTTCCTGAGCGAGGCGGCGGGCGACACCGTCGGAGGACGCTACGAAACGCCGCTGCTGCACAAGGACGGCCGCGAATTTTTCGCCGAAGTATCGCTCACAGCACTGCGCCGCGGCGAAGGTTACATCATCAACGCCTTCGTCAGGGACATCACCGCCAAGCGCGCCGCGGAGGAGCAATTGTTCCAGGCGCAGAAGATGGAATCGGTCGGGCAACTGACCGGCGGCATCGCCCACGACTTCAACAACGTGCTGACCGTGATCACGGGCACGATCGAAATCCTGGCCGACGGCGTCAAGCATGATCCGGCGCTCGCCTCGATCGCCCGGATGATCGGCGATGCCGCCGATCGCGCATCCCAGCTTACGGCCAACTTGCTGGCCTTTGCCCGCAAACAGCCGCTGCGTCCGCGCGAGACCGACGTCAATGCGCTGGTCGAGGAGGTGGTGCAACTGCTGGCGCCGACGCTCGGACGACAGATTCAAATCGAAACCGCATTGAGCGATCAGGTCTGGCCGGCTTTGGTCGACGGCAGCCAGCTCTCCTCCGCCCTCGTCAATCTCGCGATCAACGCCCGGGACGCCATGCCCGATGGCGGCAGGCTGCTGTTCAGGACGGGAAATCTTACGCGCGGTGAGCATGCCGCCGACATCGGCGGGCTCGGCGCGGGCGCCTATGTCGTGATCGAGGTGATCGATACCGGCGCCGGCATTCCACCCGCGATACGCGACAGGATTTTCGAGCCGTTCTTTTCGACCAAGCAGTTCGGCGTGGGCACGGGACTTGGGCTGAGCATGGTGTTCGGATTTGCAAAGCAATCCGGCGGCAGCGTCGTGGTCGAGAGCGAGGAGGGCAAGGGTGCCTGCTTCCGCATCCTTCTGCCCAAGGCCGATACCGAGCCTTCGGATGCGCTTGCCGCGAGCGATGCACCGCCGGAGGCGGACGGCGAACTGCGCAGCGGAGGCGAACTGCGCGGCGGAACGGAAACCATCCTCTGCGTGGAGGATGACGACGTGGTGCGGGCGCATGTCGTCGGCCGGCTCGAAAGCCTCGGCTACACGGTCATTGCCGCCGCCAGCGCGGCGCAGGCGCTCGAGCTGGTCAAATCCGGTGTGGCATTCGATCTTCTCTTCACGGACATCGTCATGCCCGGCGCGATCAACGGCCGGCAGCTTGCGGAGGAGGTCGCCAAGCTGCGCCGGCCGCTCCGGGTGCTCTATACGTCCGGCCACACCTTCGATGCCTTTGGTTCGAGCGAGCGCCTCGGCGAGGGCGTGCTGTTGCTCGCCAAGCCGTACCGCAAGGCCGAATTGGCGCGCATGCTGCGCCTCTGCCTCGACCGCGCCATCGACCACATGGGCGATCCAATTCCGCTGCCTTATTCGGCGCAGGAGGACGTCGATCGCTTCCTGAAGGAAAATCCGCCGAGGCGGGAGTAGGGCACGACGGCTGGCTCGCAATTGTCGATGTTCACTAATTCGCTGATTGGATCGCGGTGGTCTTGGTGGCTGCAAAGGCCTTCGGGGTCAGCCCTGCAAGGGCCTGATGAGGCCTGTGGTTATTGTAGTAGATCAGGTACTCGAACAGCTCTTTGGCGAAGTGGTCGAGATTGTCGAAGGTTGCGCCCTCGATGACGTCCTCTTCGAGGGTTCGCCAGAAGCGCTCGACCTTGCCATTGGTTTGCGGCCGGTAGGGCCTGGTGTAGCGATGCTTGATGCCGAGTTCGAGCAGCATGGCCTCGAAGGGATGCTCCTGAGGGGTGTTGCGGGAGGCGAACTCGGCCCCGTTGTCGGACAGAATCTCGGCGAAGATCAGTCCGTAAGTGACGTTGAGAGTATTGATCATCTTCAGCGTCTTGAACATCACCGGAAGCGCCTTCTTGGAGGTCAGCACCTCGGCCCAGGCCAGGCGCGAGCAGCTGTCGATCAGGCAGATGATGTAGGGCGTGACAGGGGGTGGCGCGAGGAACATGTCGCGCGGCAATTGATGCAGATCGACGTGGCCGAGCTCCCCGAGCTTGTCCTTGATAATGCGGCGTTTCTCCTCGCGCATCGCCGGCGTGCGGCGGTTCAGTTGATGGCGCTTCAGCACCCGGTAGATGGTCGATGGCGAAGGTACTGTGGCGCGCTGCTCACGCAAGACGGCATGGATCTCGTAGCGGTTCATCCCCCGTTGGCGCTGAGCGATGATCTCGGCCTCGATCCCGTTCGGCTCGCGCCGTTCCCGCCATTTGGGCCCACGACGACGCGGCAACAGGTCGGCTTCATCGCCGCTCTGCAGATAGCGGTTGTAATACTTGCGGAAGGTCTGCGAACAGGTTCCGTGATGGCGGTAGAAATCCCCAACACTCTTGAACACCGCCGATCGGCCCGCCTTGACCGCCTCATATTCCGGGATCAGAAACCGCCACTTCTGCAGGTAATTGCGTTCAATCGTCCGGTCATAGCTGTTATCGCGCATCGGATCGTCCTCCAGAGGAGCGATCCAATCAGCGAATTAGTGAACTTGCACAGCAATGACGAGGAAGTCGCGACGCACACACCATTGTCACCCCCGCGAAGGCGGGGATCCAGTACGCCGCGGCTTCTCGGTTCAATCACTGACGTCTCTGGAATACTGGGTCACCCGCTTTCGCGGGTGACGACAACTGAGTATGACTTCGCGATCTCGCGACATGAACTGCCCGAGGTTTGCATCTTCTTCTTCGCCCTTTCCAAATAGAGGGCGCAGGGAAGACCGGGTGCTTGCTGCACCCGCGGTCTCGTGTGCAAAGTGCGCAAAACAAAACGCACACGAGCATACAGGTACAGCGGGAGCATCCCGGCCTTCCCTGCGCAATGGCTTTACGGCTTACTTCGTGCTCTTCCCGGAGAACGGCTCTTTTGCCTCCGTCGCCGGCGGGATACCTCCCGCCAACTTAACGCCAGCACCGCGGCGCCCGAACCACACGACTTCGCCGTACGCTTCCCGCGCCTACGTCTTGCGCATTCAGCGTCCATCGCATCTCACCGCACGTTCGTGACGATCGCGAGCCGCCCCTCATCTCGCCGTGAGACGGGCGGAGTTATGCGCGTGATTTGGGTGAGAACGAAAGTGGAATATTTTTGATTTCCGGGCTTGACACGATTTCGGAAAATCAGAAGTGATTTGCCTGTCGTGTTGATTTGTCGCGGCCCCGGCACGAGATCGCGCTTGCTCTGGAGGCAAATCAGTTCGTGGCTCTGGCGGCAGATTAGCACGAATGTGCTATCGAACTGGTGGTCGAATTTGTGCCATGCTCTTGCGGAGGGCACATGCAAAGTCGACTCTCGCCTCCGATGAATCCAGCAAGTCAAAAATCTCCGGGAATGTGTTTCTATGAACTTGGTTGGATCGCGTCCGACGCTGATCGCAAATCTCAGCGCGCTGGTCTTGGCTTCTCTCGTGGTGGCGGAGGGAGCCTACATTGTGCACAAATGCTTTGGATACTATCGTCCGCAAGACATTTGGGGCTTTCTGACTCCTGCAATTGTGATGTTCATCATCAGAAATCGGATATTTTCCTACTGCTTCCTGGCTCTCTACATCGCGCTATTTTTTCAGATGTTTTATCAGGCCAGCATTATTCCGGTTGACCGTGCAGCATGTGGCGACAAGCATGATCCTCTTGGATACATGGCGGTCCTTTTTGTTATTTCTATAATTTGCCTAGCTATCTACGCAGTGCGTGCCCTGGTCAGCATTGTTGCTTCTGCTGCCGTCTCTCTGGGCGACCAGAATAATCGAGAGTTCGCGGCCATCGTTGCTGCCATCGCAAAGCGTCGCAAGATCGATCGGTCGGTCGCAATCGATGTCACGCCATTGTTTCTGCCGATGCTGGATCGTATCTCGCTTGCCGAGCTAAACGACTACATCCTTGACCGATATTCGCCCAAGCGTGGAGAAGATCACGAGTCGAAGCATGATATCGTTGAGATTGAGGACCGGGAGCTCAAATCATTTGACAGGTCGTTTATCTACAAAGATGTCCTCACCATTACATTCACTTACAGCGATGCTTGGGAAACGGTAGACAAATTCCAAGCTGTTCTGCTCAATCGCCAATTCGAACTATGATTTTGAGACGGATTTAGGATGGGCAGAGCGAAGCCCATACTCGTCGCGAGACTTGAGATGATGGGTATCGCTTCCGCCTACGTTCGCTGAGCTACGGCGGACAAGTCGCTCCACCCACCCTACCGCAAAGACAAAAGGCGCCCGAATGCAGGCGCCTTTCGCATCTTGCGACAATGATCCCGGCGGCAAGCCGCCGACTAGTTGACCAGCGATGATGTCGTCACTGGGGCGCGCGGCGTGCGGGCGCGGGCGCGGCGGCCGGCCGCAGCTCCATTGTGGATACGCCTGCCGCAATATTCACGCCCGTCTGCCCCTGCACGGATAGCGGCTGCATCATTACAGTGCGGTCCGAGCCTCCAACCAGGACGTTGGCACTCGCTCCGGCACCGACCGTGCCGCCGGCGGTCGCACCCGTATAGGTTCCCGCCAATGCCGCCCGGCGCAGCGTGGTCGGCGCAAAAATCGCCCAGGCCAACTGGCCGCCGGTCGTGGCGCCGATGTCAAGGCCGAGCGTGCTGACGGTGCCCTCATAAGCCTCGCGCCCCCTGCCTCTCGATGACGCATAGACGCAGCTCAATTGCCGCTGGCCCCCGATAACCATGCCGACACCGGGCGCGATGTTGCAGGTGAGCGTGCCGACCCTCGTCCGCCCGGTGTCCTGAGCCGTGGCCGGCGGAGCCATGGCTAGGGCGAGTGCGAGAGCGACGCATGTGGTCGCGAGACTATTCAAGGTTGTTCTATTCAGGGTTGCTTTGTTCATGGGCGGCGTCCTCCTTCGACGCATTCTGGTGGACCCCCTCAACGCGCGGCGACATTGCGAGGTTCCTGCCGGCCTTAGAGCGCTTGCAGCTCCATATGAGCGGAATTCGCGGCGGCGGCGTACGAGTATGCGAACGAGGCGGCCGAAGCGCCTGATTTTCCTCCGCAAAAACAAAAGGCGCCCCTCGGGAGCGCCTTTTGCATTGTCGGACGGTGATACTGGCGGCGCGAGCGCCGCGCGCCATCACTGCGAATAATACATCTCGAACTCGACCGGGTGCGGTGTCATTTCGAAGCGCTCGACTTCGGTCATCTTCAGCTCGATGAAGCTGTCGATGAAGTCGTCGTCGAACACGCCGCCGTTCTTGAGGAAGGCGCGGTCCTTGTCGAGATTTTCCAGCGCCTCGCGCAAGGAGCCGCACACGGTCGGGATCTGCTTCAGCTCTTCCTTCGGCAGGTCGTAGAGGTCCTTGTCCATCGCCGGACCCGGATCGATCTTGTTCTTGATGCCGTCGAGGCCGGCCATCAGCATTGCGGCGAAGCCGAGATAGGGGTTGGCCATCGGGTCGGGGAAACGAACCTCGACGCGCTTGGCCTTCGGGTTCGCCGTATACGGGATGCGGCAGGAGGCCGAGCGGTTGCGCGCGGAGTAGGCGAGCAGCACGGGGGCTTCATAGCCCGGGACCAGGCGCTTGTAGGAGTTGGTCGACGGGTTGGTGAAGGCGTTGATCGCCTTGGCGTGCTTGATGATGCCGCCGATATAGTGGAGGCAGGTCTCCGAGAGGTCGGCATATTTGTTGCCGGCGAACACCGGCTTGCCGTCCTTCCAGATCGACTGGTGGCAGTGCATGCCCGAGCCGTTGTCGCCGTAGACCGGCTTCGGCATGAAGGTGGCGGTCTTGCCGTAGATGTGCGCGACCTGGTGGATGCAGTATTTGTAGATCTGCATCTGGTCGGCCATCAGCGTCATGGTGTCGAACTTCATGCCGAGCTCGTGCTGGGCGGAAGCGACCTCATGGTGATGCTTTTCGACCTTGACGCCCATCTTGGCCATCGCGCCGAGCATTTCCGAACGCATGTCCTGCACCGAGTCCTGCGGCGGGACCGGGAAGTAGCCGGCCTTGGTGCGGATGCGGTGGCCAAGGTTGCCGCCCTCATACTCGGTGTCCGAATTGATCGGCAGTTCCGAGGAATCGAGCTTGAAGCCGGTGTTGTAGGGGGTGGTCTGGTAGCGCACGTCGTCGAACACGAAGAACTCGGCTTCCGGTCCGAAGAACACGGTGTCGCCGACGCCCGACGATTTCACCATGGCCTCGGCCTTCTTGGCGATGCCGCGAGGGTCGCGGTTGTAGGGCTCCCCCGTGGTCGGCTCGAGCACGTCGCACACGATGACCATGGTGGTCTCGGCGAAGAACGGGTCGATCGTCGCGGTCACCGGATCGGGCATCAGGCACATGTCGGATTCATTGATCGCCTTCCAGCCGGCGATCGAGGAGCCGTCGAACATCTGACCTTCGGCAAAGGTGTCCTCTTCGATCATGCTGACGTCGAAGGTCACGTGCTGCCACTTGCCGCGCGGATCGGTGAAGCGCAGGTCGACGTATTTTACGTCGTTGTCCTTGATCGATTTCAGGACGTCTTTAGCGGTCTTCATGAATACCCCTTTTGGCTTACGGGACGGTTTCCGGAGCGCGACATTTCGCAGACGATCAAGGCATCGCGAACGAAATCAGGCCGCGGAAGCAGCCCTTTTCTTGTTTTTCAGTCGCAAACTTTCGGATAGCACCCGGCTCAGATAGCGTCCAGCCCGGATTCTCCGGTTCTGATCCGGATCGCTTCCTCGATATTGGAGACGAAGATCTTGCCGTCGCCGATGCGCCCGGTCTGGGCGGCGCGGCGGATCGCGTCGATCGCCTTCTCGACCAGCTCGTCCGAAATCACGATCTCGATTTTCACCTTGGGCAGGAAGTCCACGATGTATTCCGCACCGCGATAGAGCTCGGCGTGTCCCTTCTGCCGGCCGAACCCCTTGGCCTCAGTGACCGTGATGCCCTGCAGTCCGACTTCCTGAAGCGCCTCTTTCACCTCGTCGAGCTTGAATGGCTTGATGATGGCTTCAATCTTCTTCACTGAGCGCCTCCCGGGCATTTCCAAATTGCAGAGTGCAGATAGCTTCGATGTCGCAGCCTGGTGAACTTACCTGGCGCCGTCTGGTTTGATCCTTGCATCCGGCAAAGCCGGAACTGCTGCATGATTGCAAAGCCGGAATTGCTCATAATTTGCCGGTGACTGCGACCATCCTGAGCTCGGCTTTCCAACCGGCTTCCTCAAAAGCAGGGTCTATGCCAAGTTGTTAATGCGGCTGATTTCGGAACGTTATCAGACTTTTAACAGGCAAGTGAAAGAGGTTCACCGGCGGCTAGCATGATAGCGAAGCTTATAAAATAGGCAAACCGATCATTTCGTGTGCAGACGAGGCGAGGCAGGCCACGGGCGCGACGGGGATATGCCTCCAGAAAAGGCGGATGGATCGAGGAATCGGCATGGAAGTTTTGACCACGACCGAGACGGAGCGGGCCGACCGGCTGACGATCGCCGGCGGAACGCCCGGCTTCGCGCTGATGATGAGCGCCGGCCAGGCCGTGGCGGAGGCTGCGATGAATCTCGTCGAGGAGGGGCCGATCGTCGTGGTCGCCGGCCGCGGCAATAATGGCGGCGACGGCTTTGTGGCGGCCGCTGAACTCGCCGCACGCGGGCGCGAGGTTTCCGTCATCCTGTTGTGCGAGCGCGACAGCCTGCAGGGGGATGCCGCGCTCGCCGCGCGCGGCTGGAAATATCCGGTGTTGCCGTTCAACCCACAGGCGATCGGCAAGCCGGCCCTGATCATCGACGCGCTGTTCGGCGCAGGTCTCAATCGTCCGGTCAAGGGCGATCCGCTCGAGATGATCGAGGCGATCAACGCCAACGGCGCGCCGGTGCTGGCCGTCGACCTGCCGAGCGGCATCAACGGTACCACGGGCGCGATGATGGGCGCGGCGATCGACGCCGTCGAAACCGTCACCTTCTTCCGCCGCAAACCGGCGCATCTGTTGATGCCCGGGCGCAAGCATTGCGGCCGCGTCCGCGTCGCCGAGATCGGCATCGATGCGCATGTGCTTGAGGAGATCCGGCCGCAGACGTTCGAGAACGTTCCGCAGAGCTGGCAAAAATCCTTTCCGGTGCCTTCTATCGACGGCCATAAATATGCCCGTGGCCACGCCGTCGTGCTGTCGGGGGAACTGGCGTCGACGGGTGCGGCGCGGCTGGCGGCCCGTGGCGCGCTGCGGGCAGGGGCCGGCCTCGTCACCGTAGCCTCGCCGCGCGATGCGCTCGCCGTCAATGCCGCGGCGCTGACGGCGGTGATGGTTCGCGCGGTCGATAACGTGGTCCAATTCGCCGACCTTGTGGGCGACAGGCGGCTCAATTCCATCGTGATCGGGCCGGGCGCCGGCATCGGCGCGCGGACGCGCGATTTCGTCCATACGGCGCTTTCGACGAAACGGGGCCTCGTGCTCGACGCTGACGCGCTGACGAGTTTTGCCGAAGCGCCGGAGCGGCTGTTTGAGCAGATCAGGGCGAGCGAGGATCCGCAGGTCGTGCTGACCCCGCATGAGGGCGAGTTTCCGCGCCTGTTCAGCGACATCAGCAACAAGCACCCCGGCCGTTCGAAGCTGGAGCGGGTGCGCGACGCCGCCCAGCGCTCCAGCGCGGTGGTGCTGCTGAAGGGACCGGACACGGTGGTGGCTTCGCCGGACGGGCGCGCCAGCATCGCCTCCAACGCGCCGCCCTGGCTCGCGACGGCGGGGGCCGGCGATGTGTTGGCCGGCATGATCGCGGGGCTGCTGGCGCAAGGCGTGCCGGCCTATGAAGCCGCCTGCATCGGCGTCTGGATGCACGGCGAATCCGCGGGCGAAGCAGGGCCGGGCTTGATCGCGGAAGACCTTTCGGAAGTGCTGCCCGCGGTATTCCGCCGGCTCTATGACGAGTTCGGGATCGAATACTAAGCCCACGATTGATTATTAAAAGTTTGTAGTCTATAAACTACGCGTGCTTGAGCTGAGGCAGACAGAGACGTTTCGAAAGTGGCGCCTGCGGCTCAGGGATCACCGAGCCCGCGCGATTATCGCGTCGCGGTTGGATCGGCTGGCACAAGGGCACGCAGGCGATGCTGAGCCGGTTGGCGAGGGCGTCAGCGAACTCCGTATCCACCACGGCCCCGGTTACCGCGTCTATTTTCAGCAGCGGGGAAACACGATCATTGTTCTGCTTTGCGGGGGCGACAAGAGCACGCAGACGAAAGACATCCGGACAGCAAAACGGCTTGCCGCGGAATGGAGTGAATGAGATGGGCGAAAAGCTGACCACTTATGATCCAGCTGAGGATTTGCTTTCTGACGAGGCCATCGCCGTGTTTATGGAGGAGGCCTTCAAGACCGAGGATGCCGGCTATATCGCTCATGCCCTTGGTGTCGTTGCCCGCGCCAAGGGGATGACGGAGATCGCCAAGGAGACCGGACTTTCACGCGAACAGCTCTATCGTTCGTTCAGCGCAAAAGGCAACCCAACCTTGAAGACGACAATTGCCGTGATGAAGGCGCTGGGGGTTGAACTCACGGCCAAGCCCCACGTCACTGAAGAGGCGGCCCTCGCTGTCCGACACAAGAGCCGCCGCGCCGGTTCATCGCGTCGCCTTGGCTAACTGATGAGATACTTCGCCACCGCCGTCTCGTTCCACTCCAGCCCCAGCCCCGGTCCACGCGCGGTGACCGTGCCATCGACGATCTCGGCAGGCTTGGCGAGGATGACGCTGGCGAAATCCAAAAATTCGAGCCAGTGCGCGGTCGGCGTCACCGCCAGCATGTGAGCGCTGGCTTCGGCGAAGAGATGGCTCGACATCGGGATGTTGGCGGCCTCGGCTTGGGCGGCGACCTGCAGCCAGCCGGTGACGCCGCCGCACTTCATCAGATCCGGCATGATGAAATCGCTGGCACCTAGCGCGATCGCTTCGGCAAAGCCGCGCGGGAACCACCAGTTCTCGCCGGCCTGAATCGGCGTCGGCGAAGTCTCGCGGACCTTGGCGTGTCCCGAGAGGTTTTCCTGCGGCACGGGTTCTTCGATCCAGTGCAAATCGTAGCGAGCGAGGCGAGCGATCCGGCGCGCGGCTTCCGCGGGATCGAGCGACTGGTTGAAGTCGGTCATCAGCGCGATGTCGGGGCCGATGAGCGCGCGCACGCCCTTGACGACGCGCTCGTCATTGGCGGCATCGCCATCGCCGCCCTTGATCTTGATGCCGCGAAACCCCTGCTCGAGCGAGCGGCGCAGCGCTCTTTCGTCCGCCACCGGATCGACCACGCCATAGCTGTCATAGGCCCGGATCGGTTTTGGCGAACCGCCGAGTAGTTCGACCACTGGCTTGCCGGCCAACTGGCCGAGCGCGTCCCAGTAGGCCATGTCGAGGCCCGACACTGCCATGCCGACAAGTCCTTGCCAGCCGAGCAGGCGGAATTTTGCATCCATTGCCGCCATCAGATCGTAGGGCGCAACCGTCCTACTGCGTCACGAGCGCTTTCTGACATATCGAGCGGCACGGGCTCCGCAACAGGGGCATCGCGGGAGCCACTTTGTAAGCGCTTTGATCAAGCGTGCACGCATGGTCGCGATCGAGTTTGGAATGTGGCGTTCAGGCCGCAAGGGCGGATCCGCGGGGTCGATAACCGTCGGGTAATGCAGGCGTCGAGAGCAGCGCGGGGGAACGAGGTCCTGAGGGGGGAATCGCGGCTCGCTCGGAGACCAGGAACCCATAGGCCGCGATGCAGAGCGTTGCGTGATGATGGAAGCCACGCCATCCGCGCCCTTCGTAGTGCCCAAGCCCGACCTCCTGCTTGAGTTCCTGATAGTCGCGCTCGATCCGCCAGCGCATCTTGGTGATATCGACGAGCTGGCGGAAGCTGATCTCTGCCGGCAGTGTGGAGAGCCAGTATTTGTATTTGCTGAGCTTTGTTTCGCCCTCCGGCCACTCGATCAGCAGCCACTCCTCTGCGACCTGCCCGGGGATTGCACCATTGTAGCCGACGCGTACGCGCACCCGTGCAAAGCGCGAGGACAGCCAATCGGCCGAGCCTTCGCGCCAGCGGATCGTGCGCCAGGCGTGCTCAGGTAGAGCACGCACCACTTCTTGGGCCGAGATCAGATCGGGCTCATTGCGTCGGCCGTTATTGTTGAGCGATTTGTCGGGCCGCTTCGGACCGGTGCCAGGCGCCCACATCAACACGTTCGGCTGAATGCCCGCCACATAGCTCAATCCCAGGGCAGACACGCTCGTGCGCAATCGCGAGTCACGGCCGTAGTCGAGGTCCATCAACAGCACTCCCAGCGGAAGGCCTGCCGCGTGCGCCCGTTGGATCAACTCGAGCGCAATCTGCTGTTTGGTCTTGAAGCGGATGTCCTCAGGCACCCCGGCCCGATCCCGACGCGCGCGATCCTCGGCCCACTCTTTCGGCAAATAGAGCCGATACCCGACCGGCAAGCTGGCAAAGTGGTTCGCAATCGACAGCGACACTGCCACTTGGCAATTGGCTTCCTTGCCAAGCTGCCCGCAATACTGCGGCTTCACCCCAACCGAATGTCGGCCCTTCTTCGGGATGCCGGTGTCATCGATGATCCAGGCCTCGATCGGCCCGTGCTTCGTGATTGCCGGAACCACCAGTTCGCTGATCTTGGCCAGCACCTTCTCGTCCGACCAACCGCCAGCACCGACAAAGTGCAGCAACGACTGGTGTTGCGCAGAGACACGCGCTGGATCGGTCCGCGCCGCCATCGGCTCTACGCTCTTGCGCTCGCCCGGCAGGATCAGCCCGGTGCAGTAGTCGCGCAGCGGTCGAGCCCGATCCGCCTGACCCATCGCGCTCGCAAGTTCCTCAACATAGGACGCAAACCGGATATCGAGATTCATCTTAGCCTCCACGCTGAGCTTGAATCTCGCAATTATCTGATTCTTCTAGTCGATCGCCCGCGACCCTCTGACTCAGTAGGGACCGGCTGGCCTACGAGTTCGCACCCGATCTCCTCGATCAGGTGCACCAGCGGCTTCAGCGTCAGCTTGCTGTAGGCGAAAATGTAGGAGTGGCCTGCAACGCCCTGATCGGTCTCGACATCGATCAGGACCAATGGGCCCACATCGATCACGCCGAAGGCGTTCTTCACGGGGCGGGCGAGCGGTACGACGAGCGCTCGCGCCTTGACGCTGCGGATGGCGGGAATCGGCTTGCTCATGGCTTGCTCCTCATTCGACTGCGTACCATCGCACCAGCCGCGGTGCCGCCCAGTCGGTCGCGACGGATTCGATCAGCCAGCGGCCGGCATGTTCGGCGGCAAAGGCGATGCGTTGGGTCTGGCCGGGCTCGATCGCCAGCGTATCCAGCCAGAACGGCTTCCAGCCGTCGTCGAGCCGGTCCAGCAGGCGGAAGTGATGGCCGTGGAGGTGGAAGACGGTGGCGACCGCGGCGCGGTTGGTGAGTGCCAGCACCACGGTGCGGCCTTTCCTGGCGCGGAAGGCGGGCAGGGCGCTCACGGCAAAATTGGCTGGCGTCATCCAATCGCCGGAAGGTCCGCCCAGCGCAACATCGATCCGGGTCGCCCCCTTGAGGTCGAGGCGCTCGGGCAGGCCGTTGGAGGGCAGCGGCGGGGCGGGTGGCAACGGTGCGGCGCGGACCGGCGGTTCGCTGGAGACAATAAGTTTGCCGATCGGGCGGGCTTCCTTGCCATCATGCAGCAGGATCGCATGGGTCGTGCCTGCCGGAGCGGTCAAATCGATGAAGGCGTCGACCCGTCCGCCCGGCGCTAGTACCAGCGCTCCATTGCGGGCCTGGAACGGCTCCGATGGCTGGCTGTCGATGGCCATGACCCGGACGTCGAGCCCTTCCAGTTTGATAGCCATAACAGAGCGTTGGCAGCCGCTGATGATGCGGAGCCTGATCCGTTCGTTGGTCCGACCTGAGAGTTCGAGCGAAGTCTGGCCGTTAATCGTATGGAGGGGCGCGGTGTCCTTCGGATCGATTCCCGGCGCGATCGCTGTTCCATCGGGCCTTGCCTGCCAGTCCTCGATCAGGAGCACCTCGTCGCGGTCGACGGCGACCGGCTCGGTTTCGCGAACGATCAACGGCCGTGCCCGCGTTGGTTGTGCCTGTCGATCGCCAAGCAGCCCGGGGTCACAGAGGAAGGTCCCGGCGTGGCGCAGGGGAAGCTGCAAGGTGGCCTTGCCACCGCTTGCGAGGGCTGCGCGCGCCGTGAGGGGGGCGTGAGCCGGAACGCCGTCCATACCCCGCCAGTTGAGGACGACCGGCACCGGCAGCTCATTGGCAAAGGCGATCTCGGCCGTCTCGCCACGCTTGAAAGTGAGGTCGGGTCCTTGCAGCGACCAGACCGGCGCGGGCGTACCACCCGGCCGGAGTGCGAGGGTCTCCGGCTTGGCCTGTAAGGTCAGCGGGGGACTTGCCTGGGCTGCGCCGGAAACCGGCCATATCGAGGTGAGGGCGGCGGCGCCCAGCCCGGCTACCAGTTCGCGTCGATCTAACGTTGATTTGGGGCTTGCCATCGGACCGATGTGGACCATTTTCTGATGTGCCTATCCTAGCTGTGACGCCTTGCCCCGGGGCTGTCAAAAAGGGCCATTTTTTTGCTGCGGAGGTGTAGGCTCATGTTATAAGCCCGCCGCCCGCGGCATCGCGGCCGGGTATGGATGCTTTTCACGCGGGCGTGGCGGAACTGGTAGACGCGCTGGATTTAGGTTCCAGTGACGAAAGTTGTGGGGGTTCGAGTCCCTCCGCCCGCACCAAGCGCTCTATCCAAGCGTTTGCATGACGAATACTGGAGGGCTTGCTTCCCCCTATGGGGGAGCCAAGGTCAGCCGAACCACCGGCGCAGGGCTGCAAGGCTTGCGCGTCGAACAAAATTAGACACTGCCGGGCTGTTTTGGCCCGGCGCAAGCGGAAGAAGATTGACACCATGCAGGTCACCGAAACCCTCGCCGAGGGATTGAAGCACGAGTTCAAGGTCAGCGTTCCCGCATCGGATCTCGATGCCAAGGCGGATGCCAAGCTGGTCGACCTCAAGGACAAGGTGAAGCTCAATGGCTTCCGCCCCGGCAAGGTGCCGGTGAGCCATCTGAAGAAGGTGTATGGCCGCTCGGTGATGGCCGAGACCATCGACCAGACCATCCGCGACACCAACACGCAGATCTTCACCGACCGCGGTTTCCGCCTTGCGACCGAGCCCAAGATCACGTTGCCGACCGAGCAGAAAGAGGTCGAGGAATTGCTCGCGGGCAAGAGCGACCTGACCTACACGGTCGCGATCGAGGTGGTGCCGACGATCCAGCTCGCCGATTTCAAGACCTTCTCGGTGGAGAAGCCGGTGGTCGAAGTGACCGACGCCGAGGTCGACGAGGCGATCAAGCGCATCGCCGACCAGAACCGCCCCTATGCCGCGAAGGCCGAGGGCGCCAAGGCCGAAACCGGCGATCGCGTCACCATCAGCTTCAAGGGCAGCATTAACGGCACCCCGTTCGACGGCGGCACCGGCGAGGGCATTCCGGTCGTGATCGGCACCGGACAGTTCATTCCGGGTTTTGAGGAACAACTCGTCGGCATCGGAACGGGCGAAACCCGCACGCTCAAAGTGTCGTTCCCGAAGAATTACGCCAGCGAGAAGCTCGCCGGCCAGCCGGCCGAGTTCGAGACTACGGCAACCCTGATCGAAGCCCCGGGCGAGACTGAGATCAACGACGAGTTTGCAAAAACGCTTGGCCTGGAATCGCTCGACAAGCTGAAGGAGGCCGCGCGCGAGCGGCTGGTCGCCGAGTTCGCCGGTGCCACGCGCCAGCGCGTCAAGCGCGCGCTGCTCGACCGTCTCGACGACAGCCACAAATTCGAGGCGCCGCCGTCACTGATCGAGGAAGAGTTCAACCTGATGTGGAACTCGATCAAGGCCGAGATGGAATCCTCCGGCAAGACCTTTGCCGACGAGGACACCACCGAAGAGGCGGCCAAGGAAGAGTACAAGAAGATCGCCGACCGCCGCGTCCGGCTTGGCCTCGTGCTGTCGGAGATCGGCGAGAAGAACAAGATCACCGTGACCGATGACGAAGTCAGCCGCGCGGTGATCGAGCGGGCGCGATCGATGCCCGGCCGCGAGAAGGAGGTCTGGGACTACTATCGTAACAATGCCAATGCGCTGGCCCAGCTTCGTGCGCCGATTTATGAAGACAAGGTGGTCGATTTCATCCTCGAACTCGCCAACGTGACCGAAAAGAAGGTGTCGCGCGAGGACCTGTTCAAGGACGACGAGGCCGACGAGAAGAGCGCAGCCTGATCGATTTGGTCAGGCCGGCATTAATGATGAACGGCGATAGCGGCGTGGTGACGGCACCCGTCGCTATGAGAGCGGCTGCGAATCAGTTTGAACTTCTCTCATTCGGCTCCGCAATTGCCCGGCCTTGTCGCCAGGAAATTGGCTCATATCTGTGAGTTGAGTTGAAGTTCTGCATCACGGGACGTTTGTCCGCACACGGCAATGATACCTGCCTTGCCGATGGATGTTCGTCCCGCTTGTTCTCTATCCGAACCCTTGGGGTGATTAATGCGCGATCCCGTTGAAACCTACATGAACCTCGTTCCGATGGTGGTCGAGCAGACCAACCGCGGCGAACGCGCCTACGACATTTTCTCGCGGCTTCTGAAGGAGCGCATCATCTTCCTGACCGGTCCGGTCGAAGACGGCATGTCGACGCTCGTCGTCGCGCAGCTTCTGTTCCTCGAGGCGGAGAATCCGAAGAAGGAAATCTCGATGTACATCAACTCGCCCGGCGGCGTGGTGACATCGGGGCTTGCGATCTACGACACCATGCAATTCATCCGTCCGCCGGTGTCGACGCTGTGCACCGGGCAGGCGGCCTCGATGGGTTCGCTGCTGCTCGCGGCTGGTGAAAAGGACATGCGCTTCTCGCTGCCCAATTCGCGCATCATGGTGCATCAGCCTTCCGGCGGCTTCCAGGGCCAGGCCACCGACATCATGCTGCATGCGCAGGAGATTCTGAATCTCAAGAAGCGCCTCAACGAAATCTACGTGAAGCACACCGGCCAGACCTACAAGGCGATCGAGGACGCGCTGGAGCGCGACAAATTCCTGACCGCCGACATGGCGCACGACTTTGGTATCGTCGACAAGGTGATCGACAAGCGTCCCGAAGAGACGACGTCGGTGAAAGTCCCGTAAGGCACCGGATAGCGACACCCCGCGTTGACCTTAACGGTTGGTTGAATCGGCAAATATGGCCGAAAGCCGCGCCTGTGCCCCCGTGTAGGCCGAAAGTTCCGCTTTCGTGCCGGTTTTGCGGCGTGGCAATACCGCAACGCTCGGTCGATTTCGTCAACTTCTCCCCGTGCGAACGCCACAAATCACGGTATTGTCACGGGTAGCCAAACCGGCCCCGATTAGCGAATTCTTGATAGTCGGGTGTCAGCATGGTTGGCTGTGTGAGATGCGTTAAGATCGCGGGGGATTGTAGAAGCCGTGATTCGCACGGTGGGTAATTGAGTTAGGGTCTTTTCTGGTACGGAATTTGCTCTATCTACCTTCAGGTCCGGTGCAGTGCCGGAATGGGTCGATCGGGTAACGGATCGAACGGCGGACGGAGACAGGAATGAGTAAGGTTGGCACGAGCGACTCCAAGAACACGCTATATTGCTCGTTCTGTGGAAAGAGCCAGCACGAAGTCCGCAAACTCATCGCGGGTCCCACCGTATTCATCTGCGACGAGTGCGTCGAACTCTGCATGGACATCATTCGTGAGGAGAACAAGTCCTCGCTGGTGAAGTCGCGCGATGGCATCCCGACGCCGAAGGAAATCTGCAAGGTGCTGGACGACTATGTGATCGGCCAGAGCCATGCCAAGAAGGTGCTCTCGGTTGCCGTTCACAACCACTACAAGCGCCTCAATCACCAGACCAAGCACAATGACGTCGAACTCGCGAAGTCGAACATCCTGCTGATCGGTCCGACCGGTTCGGGCAAGACGCTGCTGGCGCAGACGCTGGCGCGCATTCTCGACGTGCCGTTCACCATGGCGGATGCGACGACGCTCACCGAAGCCGGTTACGTCGGCGAGGACGTCGAGAACATTATCCTGAAGCTGTTGCAGTCGGCCGACTACAATGTCGAGCGCGCGCAGCGCGGCATCGTCTATATCGACGAAATCGACAAGATCAGCCGCAAGTCCGACAACCCGTCGATCACCCGCGACGTGTCGGGCGAGGGCGTGCAGCAGGCGCTGTTGAAGATCATGGAAGGCACGGTCGCCTCCGTGCCTCCGCAGGGCGGCCGCAAGCATCCGCAGCAGGAGTTCCTGCAGGTCGACACCACCAACATCCTGTTCATCTGCGGCGGCGCCTTCTCAGGCCTTGAGAAGATCATCTCCGCGCGCGGACGTTCGACCTCGATCGGTTTCGCCGCCCAGGTGCTGGCGCCCGAAGACCGCCGCACCGGCGAAATCTTCCGCCATGTCGAACCGGAAGACTTGCTGAAGTACGGCCTGATCCCCGAATTCGTCGGCCGCCTGCCGGTGGTCGCGACGCTGGAGGATCTCGACGAGACCTCGCTGAAGAAGATCCTGACCGATCCGAAGAACGCGCTGGTGAAACAATACCAGCGGCTGTTCGAAATGGAGAACATCGAACTCACCTTCGCCGACGAGGCGCTTGGCGCGGTCGCCCGCAAGGCGATCGAGCGCAAGACCGGCGCGCGCGGGTTGCGTTCGATCCTCGAAAGCATCCTGCTCGAGACGATGTTCGATCTGCCGGGCCTGGAAGGTGTCGAAGAGGTTGTGATCTCGCGCGAAGTTGTCGAGGGAACTGCCCGTCCGCTCTACATTTATGCGGACCGTTCGGACCCGGGCCGTCGAGAGCAGCGCCAGCGCCTGATAGCGTCGCGCTGGCCAGAACTCATACCTTTGAATAACCCTTTGGATAAGGCGGCTGCCGGTGTTTCGGCGGCCGCTGTGGCGTAAGCGTTTTTCGCGAGTCTGATCCGCAATTTGCGGTCATTTTCCGTGACTTGACACCCCCATGCCCGATAGCCACCTAATGCCCATGGTGGCGGAAATCACGTTCGAGATTCGTCGCAAAGATCATCCGGTGAGAGGCGGCAGCGAAGGCGGCCGACCGGCCCGGAACTCCCAGCACCTTGTGGCGGTTGCGCAAGCGATGCGGACTGCGTGCAAGGGGGCAAAACAGAAGGAATAGGCCATGACGACTCCAAAAACCCGGCCAACCATCATTCTCGGCGAAAGCCATTCGTATCCGGTGCTGCCGCTCCGCGACATCGTCGTATTTCCGCACATGATCGTGCCGCTGTTCGTCGGCCGTGAGAAATCGATCCGCGCCCTCGAAGAGGTGATGAAGAACGACGCGCTGATCCTGCTCGCGACGCAGAAGAACGCGTCCGACGACGATCCGAGCTCGGATTCCATCTACGAGGTCGGTACGCTTGCCAGCGTGCTGCAACTCCTGAAGCTTCCCGACGGCACCGTGAAGGTGCTGGTCGAAGGGCTCGAGCGCGCGCGCGTGCAAAAGTATTCCGACCGCACCGAATATTACGAGGCGACCGCGATCGCGCTCGCCGATACCGACGCCAACTCGGTTGAAGCCGAAGCTCTGGCGCGCTCGGTCGTGTCCGACTTCGAAAGCTATGTGAAGCTGAACAAGAAGATCTCCGCCGAAGTCGTCGGCGTGGTTCAGGCGATCACCGACTTCGCCAAGCTCAGCGATCAGGTCGCTCAGCATCTCGCCGTCAAGATCGCCGATCGCCAGGGCATCCTGGAGACGTTGTCCGTCACGCAGCGCCTGGAGAAGGTGCTGGGCCTGATGGAGAGCGAAATCTCGGTGCTGCAGGTCGAGAAGCGCATCCGCTCGCGCGTCAAGCGCCAGATGGAGAAGACCCAGCGCGAGTATTACCTGAACGAGCAGATGAAGGCGATCCAGAAGGAGCTCGGCGACGACGAAGGCCGCGACGAGCTGGCCGATCTGGAAGAGAAGATTGCCAAGACCAAGCTTTCCAAGGAAGCGCGGGAGAAGGCGCAGCACGAGTTGAAGAAGCTGCGCCAGATGTCGCCGATGTCCGCGGAAGCCACCGTCGTGCGCAACTATCTCGACTGGCTGTTGTCGATTCCGTGGAACAAGAAGTCCAAGGTCAAGAAGGACCTCGAGCAGGCCCAGGCCGTGCTGGACTCCGACCACTACGGGCTTGAGAAGGTCAAGGACCGCATCGTCGAGTATCTCGCCGTGCAGTCGCGCGCCAACAAGCTGACCGGACCGATCCTGTGTCTGGTCGGGCCTCCCGGCGTCGGCAAAACCTCGCTCGGCAAGTCGATCGCAAAAGCCACCGGCCGCGAATTCGTGCGCGTCTCGCTCGGCGGCGTGCGTGACGAGGCCGAGATCCGCGGTCACCGCCGCACCTATATCGGCTCGATGCCCGGCAAGATCATCCAGTCGATGCGCAAGGCCAAGACCTCGAATCCGCTATTCCTGTTGGACGAGATCGACAAGATGGGCGCCGATTTCCGCGGCGATCCGTCGTCGGCGCTGCTCGAGGTCCTCGACCCCGAGCAGAACTCGACCTTCAACGACCACTATCTGGAGGTCGACTACGATCTGTCGAACGTCATGTTCATCACGACCGCGAATACGCTCAATATTCCGGGGCCGCTGATGGACCGCATGGAGATCATCCGGATCGCCGGCTACACCGAGAACGAGAAGGTCGAGATCGCGCGCAAGCACCTGATCCCGAACGCCATCTCCAAGCATGGCCTCGATTCCAAGGAATGGTCCATCGACGACGATGCTCTGCTGTTGATGATCCGCCGCTACACCCGCGAGGCGGGCGTGCGTAACCTGGAGCGTGAGCTCTCCACACTCGCCCGCAAGGCGGTGAAGGAGCTGATGATCTCCAAGAAGAAGTCGGTCAAGGTCACCGAGAAGACTCTCGAAGACTTCCTCGGCGTGCCGAAGTACCGCTTCGGCGAGATCGAGAGCGAGCCGCAGGTCGGTATCGTCACGGGTCTGGCCTGGACCGATGTCGGCGGCGAGCTGCTGACGATCGAAGGCGTCATGATGCCCGGCAAGGGCAAGATGACGGTCACGGGCAACCTGCGCGACGTGATGAAGGAGTCGATCTCGGCGGCGGCGTCTTACGTCCGCTCGCGGGCGATCAACTACGGCGTCGAGCCGCCGCTGTTCGACAAGCGCGACATCCACGTCCACGTGCCGGAGGGCGCAACCCCGAAGGACGGACCGTCGGCGGGTGTGGCGATGGCCACCGCGATCATCTCGGTCATGACCGGCATTCCGGTCCGGCACGATGTCGCGATGACCGGCGAAATCACGCTGCGTGGTCGTGTGCTGCCGATCGGTGGTTTGAAAGAGAAGCTGCTCGCGGCCGCCCGCGGCGGCATCAAGACGGTGCTGATCCCCGAGGACAACGCCAAGGATCTCACGGAGATTTCCGATGCGATCAAGGGCGGCATGGACATCGTCCCGGTTGCTCGGCTCGATGACGTCGTCGCCAAGGCGCTGGTCCGCGCCCCAGTGCCGATCGTCTGGGAAGAGGACACCAAGGTGCCGGTCAAGCAGGACGCCTCGGACGAGGCGGCCGGTGGCCTGACGGCCCACTGAGCTCGATCAGTCACCACTGATGATCATCGAGCTGAAATGATAAAGCGGCGCCTTCGGGCGCCGTTTTTGTTTGGTGCGGGTGGGATCTCGGCTTGAACCTCAGCCCGGCGGACGGCGTTGATGAGGGATGGAAATCGACGGGCAATGCCATTGCGGGCGGGTGACCTATCGGGCCGATATCGACCCGGAAAAAGTATCGATCTGTCACTGCACCGATTGCCAGAACCTGACGGGCTCGCCGTACCGGGTGACGGTGATCTGTTCGGCCGAGCAGGTCCGCATGACCGGCGCGCCGGCGAAGGTTTATCCGAAGAAGGGCGACAACGGCCGGACACGCTTTCAGTACTTTTGCGAAATCTGCGGCTCGCCATTGTTCACCAGCGGAGACGGCGGACCGGACGATTGGGGCATCCGCTGGGGCAGCATCCGCCAGCGCGATCGGCTCAAGCCGGCGCGGCAAATCTGGTGCCGCTCCGCCGCGCCGTGGATCCACGAGATTGGAGCGTTGCCGGGGCGGCCGGGCGACTAGTGAAGCGCGGATATCCCACCTTGCACCAAAGGGGGTCGAGAGGCTAAACAGGCGGCTTACGGGCGGCTAGCTCAGCTGGTTAGAGCATCTCGTTTACACCGAGAGGGTCGGGAGTTCGAATCTCTCGCCGCCTACCAGCCTTCGCCCCTGCGGGGCTTCGGCTGGGCATGCCAGCTTCGCGGCGGTGGCGCAACCGTTTGCTCCTCCGCAGGGGCGAAGGCTGTCGCGCCGAGCTTGAAGAGCGAAGGCGGACTGGCCTTACACTCTTCTCATTCAGCCTTGTGGGGTTGTCGTGGTGGCCGGGAGAATTAGGGGCGCTCCTCCAACCGAAATTGGCCCCATAGGTTGAGGCTGCCGAGCCATCTTCTTGCGCACTACTCGGGATAGCCGGTTTTGAGCGTTCCTTGCTGAAATCGAGGAAGTTATTTCCGGCTTCATTGCATTTTGCAGCGAGTCGATCTTCACCATAAGCTTGGAAAGCTGAGCAGATATCTTCTTCACGTCTTCATGTTCATCCGCTATCTGAGCAGATAATTTCTTCACACTGACGTGCTCATCCACGACGCTCTGTCTCAGAGAAGCAAGCGCAATTGAATCCTGCTGAAGAAGAGCTGTGTTTTGCTGCAACAGGATATTGTTCTCTTGCAGCGCGACAACGTGTTGCTGCTGAGCCGACTGAATATCCTTCAATGCGGCAACAGCCGGATCGGCTATCGGATCGGAAGCTTTCTGATGTGGAAGCAATTCGGCCAAACGGCTGATATCCGGCAGGGTAAAGTCCGGCGGCAGCGTATAGATGGCCGCCGCACTGTTTATTCCAAGAGCGAACACCGCTAGCGCCAAGACCGATTTTCGGCTCGATTGCTTGCTCGGTGCGGTGGATTCGGGTTGTTCGGTTTGGCTCTGCGTTTCCGATGCCGTGGTCACGTGTACTAACCTCAAATGAGTGAAATGAAAAAGGAGCCGTCGCTGGATCGTCCCTCGCGACGGCTCCCTTACGCGACACCCAACTAGAACTGCCTGAAATAATAGGCCTATGAGATTAATTCGGCGTTAGCGCTTCCAGGGCGCAGGCTAGCGCCGAAGCTCGCTGAGCGACGACGGACCTGATCGACATCGAACCGAGCTTCCGACCACGATGTGTAATGGAGGACGCCATTACCAGCAATCTAAACGCTAACAGGTGTAGCGCGGGGCGGCGCGGAGCAATGTCGCACCACCCCGCGACTAAGAATTAGTAACCTCTACAGGTCTCGCGATACCGACGGCAATTTCCTTCGCCGCGTTCACCCAACTCATCCTTGTTGAGGCAAGCATATCTTAGTTCGGCGCACAAATCTCTCCGAACTGGTCGCCCGCAGGCCTCCCGATATCTGCGGCAATTTCCTTCGCCCCGCTCTCCCAGCGCGTCCTTGTTTTCGCAGGCAAGCCTCAGTTGCTCGCATCGCCCACCTCCTCGATCGACGCGGACGCCTCCCGGTCCAATCTCAATGGATTGAGAAAAGGCCGAAATTGGAATTACAAAAAGAGCGGCTGCCGCGGCGGCGCCGAATGCATATTTACGCATCCCATTCATCTTGATCCCTCCAGGGTGCTAAGTGCCGGTCAGTTGCCTTGCGGCAATAGATCACGCGAAAGGCGGGATATCGTTCCGAAGGAAATGCAGGAAAGTGTAGTTATGACTGTAAATCTCGGGGTACATGAACGAACGAAGCGGCATCACGGCAATGATACGGCAACGATGCGGCGTGAACGGTCCGGCATAGGGGCGACGGACGTCGAAATTCAAAAAGGAGCGCGCAAATGGATACACCGGCAAGCCACGACCAAAACGCCGACCAGGTCGCCTACTGGAACGGTCCGGCCGGCCAGCGCTGGGCGGAGCGGCAGGCGGCGCAGGACGTGCTGCTCAAGCCGGTCGCCGACCTTGTTGTCGACCGGGCCAGGCTGAAGCCGGGAGACCGCGTCATCGATATCGGTTGCGGCAGTGGTGCCACCGCGATTGCGTTCGCGCAAAAGGTCGCGCCATCGGGCCAAGTGCTCGGCATTGACGTATCCGGCCCGATGCTGGAGCGCGCGCGGCAGGCTGCGCCGAAGGATCTGCCGATCGATTTTGTTCTGGCGGATGCCACCGTCTATCCGTTCGAGCTTGCCAGCTTCGATGTGCTGGCCTCGCGGTTCGGCGTGATGTTCTTTGCCGACCCCGGACTGTCGTTCGCCAACATGCGGAAAGCGCTGAAGCCTTCGGGGCGGCTGGCGTTTGCGTGCTGGCGCGAGCCGCGCGAAAATCCGTTCTTCATGGCGCCGCTTGCGGCCGCCTACAAGCACGTGCCAAAGCTGCCGCAGCTTGGGCCGGAAGACCCCGGGCCATTTGCGTTTGCCTCGGAGGAGCGCGTGCGCCGTATCCTGAACGCGGCCGGCTTTACCGGCGTCGAAATGGAAGCGTGTCCGCTGTTGCTGGATGCAGGGATCGGCCGCGGCCTCGATGGCGCGGTGCAGGGCGCGCTGGAGATCGGTCCGGTGAGCCGTGCGCTGGACGGCCAGCCGGCAGAAGCTCGCGCGGCCGTCGCCGCTTCCATTCGCGAAGCGCTGACGCCGTTCGCGAAGGGCGACGCGGTGCTGCTGCCGGCATCGGTCTGGATCGTGACGGCGTGGGCCTCTTAGGACGGGTAAGCGCGCTCGTCGCGCCACAACCGTCATTGCGAGGAGCGAAGCGACGAAGCAATCCATGCTTCCGCGTGCGCTGACGCATGGATTGCTTCGCTTCGCTCGCAATGACGGGGAGAGAGCAGTGCGAAAATTACGAAGCCCGCTCTTCCCAGATCATCGCCAGATGCACGATGGTTTCGGCGGCCTTCTCCATATCTTGACGGCTGACCCACTCCAGCCGCGAATGGAACGCGTGTTCGCCGGCAAAAATGTTGGGGCAGGGCAGGCCCATGAAGGACAGGCGTGAGCCGTCGGTGCCGCCGCGGATCGAGCTTCGCACCGGCGTCAGCCCGGCGCGCTTGATCGCCTCGATGGCGTGCTCGACCGTCTGGGGATAACGGTCGATCACCTGCTTCATGTTGCGGTATTGCGGCTTGACCTCCATCCGGTAGGTCGAGCGCGGATAATCCTTCATCACGTCCTTGACGATGCTCTCGAGCAGGGCTTCCTTTTGCTGCAGGCCCTCATCGGTGAAATCGCGGACGATGAAGCCGATGGTGGCTTTCTCCAGCGCGCCCGAAATGCCGATCGGATGCAGAAAACCTTCTTTGCCTTCAGTCGTCTCAGGCGAGCAGGTGTCCTTGGGCAGGCGGTCGATGATGGCGGCTGCGATCTTGATCGCGTGCTCCATCTTGCCTTTGGCAAAGCCGGGATGGGTCGAGACGCCTTCGATGGTTACGGTGGCGCCATCGGCTGAAAAGGTTTCGTCCTCGATATGCCCGGCGCTTTCACCGTCCATCGTATAGGCGAAGTCGGCGCCGAGCTTTTTCAGGTCGACCTTGTCGACGCCGCGGCCGATCTCTTCATCCGGCGTAAACAGGATCTTGATGGTGCCGTGCTTGATGTGCGGGTTCTGGATCAGAAATCGCGCCGCATCCATGATCTCGGCGAGGCCGGCCTTGTTGTCGGCGCCGAGCAGCGTGGTGCCGTCGGTCGTGATGATGTCGTGGCCGATCTGGCCGGCGAGGGCAGGATGGTCGGCAAAGCGGATCACCTGGGTGGGATCAGCCGGCAGCACGATGTCGCCGCCGCGATAGTTCTTCACGATCTGCGGCTTGACGTTGGCGCCGGTGCAGTCCGGGGAAGTGTCCATATGCGAGCAGAAGCAGATCACCGGGACCTTCTTGTCGGTAGTGGCCGGGATCGTCGCATAGACATAGCCGTGCTCGTCGAGATGGGCGTCGGTGAGCCCCATCGCCTGCAGCTCCGACGCCAGCAGGCGGCCCAAGTTCTTCTGCTTCTCGGTCGAAGGGCAGGTCGGCGAGGCCGGATCGGATTGGGTGTCGATCACGACATAGCGCAGGAGGCGCTCGGCGACGTCGTGGGTGAAGGCTGTGGGCGAGCGCGGCATGACGATCCGGAAAAGTTGATCAAGGAAAGCGCTCTATAACAGAAAAGCGCCATTCCGGGTCCCCGCCGGAATGGCGCTTCTGGTGCGATCGGGCGAAGCGTTGGGTCAGACGGCTTCCTTCAGTTCCTTGGCTGCGCGGAACGCGACCTTTTTGCTGGCCTTGATCTGGATCGGTTCGCCAGTGGCGGGGTTGCGCCCGGTGCGGGCGGCACGCTTGCGGACCTGGAGGATGCCGAGTCCAACGATCCTGATCCGCTCGCCCTTTTTCAGGTGTTTTGTGATCTTGCCGACCATGTCGGTCAGGATCGCCTCGGCGGCCTTTTTCGACAGATCATGTTCCTCGGCGAGAGCTGCTGCCAGATGCTTCAGTGTGATGGTGGCTGGAGCCGCCGCTTTCTTCGCCATGTCTGGCCCTCCTCGTTGGTTGAATGGCTTTGAGCGCGTTCGCTGGTACCGGTCCGCGCCGGGAAAATGCGTTCGTGGTGACTTGAAACCCGGAGGTTCCGGTACAACCGGAGCGGGGAGCATTTCAAGAAACCCAGACGTAGCAGGCCTTAAACGATTCGGATAATCGCCGCCTGCGCTGTTTTACCTGAAAACAGGCCGTTATTTGCATCACAATCGCAGAAACGCCCGTCTGGCGCGGGGATTCGCAACGTCCTTGACTAAGCGGGAGCGGGCCTTTATGCCCTCGGTTCTGCGCGGGTCAGGATCTGATTACGGCATCCGCGGGAGTAGCTCAGTTGGTTAGAGCGCCGCCCTGTCACGGCGGAGGCCGCGGGTTCGAGTCCCGTCTCTCGCGCCATTTTCTCGATGGCTTGACGTTGATCTCCGAGACTGCCGCAAACAAAAAGGCCGCCCGAGGGCGGCCATTTTTATTCCAACGATATCGCTATCGTTTAGCGGACCGTCGAGGTGTTCGAGCTGGTGACGACGACCGGCTTGCCCGCTTTTACGACCTGGGCAGTCTGGCTGTACTCAGAACCGGTCCGAGCCGAGATGCCGAAAGCCGCAACCGCGATACCGGCCACCAGTGCGACAACCACGATCTTCAGGTGGGTACTGCGATCCGCCGAGTGAAAGGAGTGGTTCATGTGATGCCTCCCGGACGCCTTTGGCGTCCTGTGTTGGGAGGGAAGAGAAGTACGCCCCGTCTGTTTCAGGATCGTTTCGCGGTTTCGGCAAAATGGTTTCATTCGGCTGGTTTTTGGCCGGGTTTTTGCCCATATATCTGTGATGTAAGTCACGCACTGCCCGCGCGCCCGGATCGAACGCGGCTCACACCGGAGCCGCACTGAACCTGCCGCTCACGACTCACGAATGAAATTGCCCGCCTCGAATTCGACCGGCGGCGCGGTTGAATCGAAGGAGACGCCGATCGGATCGCGCCCCTTGGCGATCGCTGCGAGTTGATCGCTCAGCATCCGCCGGATCATCAGGATGCCGCGGTCGCTCTGGCCGAAATGCTCTTCCGAATGCAGCGTCACCCTGCCCTGGCCGACTTGCGCCTCGTAGTCGCCGGGGAATTGCTGGTGCTCCTGTTCGGTCATCTCCCGCCAGAATTTTCCGTTGAATTTGGAGCGCATCCTTCCGATGTCGCCTGAATTCTTCACCCGGCCTGCGACATAGATGCGGAAGGACGTATCGTCGATCGGCATCGTCCAGCCGATCGACTCGACGCGGGCGAATTGCACGACCCGCGGATTGGGCACGACGCGCAAGGTGGGGAGGGCGGCTTCGGTCACCCGATCAAACACCTTGCCGTCGTCCTGATGCCGGATCGAGTGCACGGTGACGCCGCGCGGCGACATCTCGAACTTCACTTGCGGCATCGAGGCCATCAATTCAGTGAATTGCGGGCCCGAGAACGATCCGTGCAGCACCGGCACATGATAGGGATCGACGACGTTCTCGAAATGCTGCAGCCAGTTGCAGGGGATCACGGCGGGACCGCCGCCGCCGATCGATGAATCGTCCGCCTCGACGAACTCGTCATCGTCCATGTTCTCCAGGCATTCGTAGCGCGGCAGCACCGGCTTTTTCTCGGCCGGGCCCAGATAGGCGAAGATCAGGCCGTAGCGTTCCTCGACCGGATACCAGGGCTGCCGCACCTTGTCCTTGAACAGGCCGCCCTCGGGCTCGCAGGGCTGTTCGAGGCAATGGCCCTCGGTGTCGAACTTCCAGCCGTGATAGCAGCAGCGGATACCGTCTTCCTCGACCTTGCCGTAATAGAGCGTCGTGCCGCGATGGCAGCAGCGGGCATGCAGCAGCCCGACGCGAGCATGCCGGTCGCGAAACAACACCAGGTCCTCGCCGAGCACGCGCACTTTTCTGGGGATATCGGTGGCGTCGGACACGAGCCCGATCGGGTGCCAGTACCGCCGCAGCAATTCGCCCATCGGCGTGCCGCGGCCGACCGCCGTGAGCTCCGTCCGGGTCGTCGACGGCATCATGGCGTAGCCAGTCCCGAGATCGCGATCCCGCTGCGTAATGGTCATGCCATTCCCTCCCGCCGCGGCTTTGGTGCCGCGGTCATTTGGCTTGTTCTAGGAAGTAAAATGCAGATCGATGACAATATCAACGATTTCGATAGAACTATTCGATGACCTCATTCGATAGGCTTATCTGGTGATCCTTCTCGATGGTCCTTGGCACCGGCGCGCTTTGTTGGCAGAGGTTTCAAATGAGCCGGAAGCCGGAAAAGCAGACCGCGCCATCGCCTGCGGCCGTCGACGTCGCGGAATTGGCGCCGATCACCGCGATGATGTCGTCGCGGCTGATGGTGCTGGCCAATCTGCTCAAGCGCGGCGCGATCCTGCGCTATAAGCGGCTGGCGGGCTTGTCCTCGGTGGAGTTCGGCCTGGTGGCCTCGCTGGGGCGGCGGCCGCCAATGAGCGTTATCCGGCTTGCGGAGGCGGTCGGCATGGACAAGGGCCAGATCAGCCGGGCGCTGGCGGAACTGGTCGCGCGCAAGCTGGTCGCCAAGGCGGTCAATCCGCGGGACAACCGTGAGACGCTGGTTTGCCTGACCAAGGCGGGGCTGGCCGCCCATGATGCAATTGTGGCAGGGGCGCAGGAGCGTAACCGGCGCCTGCTGGAACAGCTCGGCAAGGAAGAGCTGGCGGTGCTGTTCGACCAGATCGATCGCCTGACCGACACGGCCGCCCAAATGCTCGCCGACGAAAAGGATTTGAAGTGAGAATTTGGGCACCATGCGGCCCGACCCGCGTTGGTCGGCGAGGCAGGAACGCAACACTTTTTCGGGTTCTGCCGGCGCATCAAGGACGGACGGAGACGTGAAACCGGCTTGTCTTGCGCCCTCTGTTGCGCTGCGCTAAGGCAAGAATAATTCCAATCAACGAATCTGCGGTCGAAATCCGCAGGAAAAGGCAACGCCGATGAACGGCATCCTGCAAGATTACCTGCCACTTGTCGTGTTTATCGGGGTGGCGAGCCTGATCGGCCTGGCGCTCCTGATCGCCCCGTTCCTGGTCGCGTTCCAGCAGCCGGACCCGGAGAAGCTCTCCGCCTATGAATGCGGATTCAACGCATTCGACGACGCCCGCATGAAGTTCGACGTCCGCTTCTACCTGGTTGCGATCCTCTTCATCATCTTCGACCTGGAAGTGGCGTTCCTGTTCCCGTGGGCGGTCGCGTTCGGCAAGTTAGGGGCCACCGGCTTCTGGTCCATGATGGTGTTTCTCGCCGTCCTCACGGTCGGCTTTGCTTATGAGTGGAAGAAAGGCGCGCTCGAATGGGATTGAGCCCGACAGCTTTAGGCTCTTCGCCTGATATCGCGCAGGCGCCGAAGGGCATTCTCGACCCCTCGACCGGCAAGCCGGTCGGGGCCAACGACCCGTTCTTCCTCGAGGTCAATCACGAGCTTTCCGACAAGGGTTTCTTCGTTGCCGCCGCCGACGATCTGATCACCTGGGCGCGCACCGGCTCGTTGATGTGGATGACGTTCGGCCTCGCCTGCTGCGCGGTCGAGATGATGCAGGTGTCGATGCCGCGCTACGACGTCGAGCGCTTCGGCTTTGCGCCGCGCGCCTCGCCGCGCCAATCCGACGTGATGATCGTGGCGGGTACGCTGACCAACAAGATGGCGCCGGCGCTGCGCAAGGTCTACGACCAGATGCCCGAGCCGCGCTACGTGATCTCGATGGGGTCGTGCGCCAATGGCGGCGGCTACTATCATTACTCGTACTCGGTGGTGCGCGGCTGCGACCGCGTCGTGCCGATCGACATCTACGTGCCAGGATGCCCGCCCACGGCGGAGGCGCTGCTCTACGGCGTATTGCTGCTGCAGAAGAAGATCCGGCGCATCGGGACCATCGAACGCTAAGGTTTTTGGTAATGGACGACGGCAAGCTCGACACCCTTGGGCAGACGATTGTTAGCGCGCTTCCCGGCGCGGCCACTGCCCATGCGGTCGCGTTCAACCAGCTCACCGTCACGGTCGAGGCGAGCAAGATCGTCGAGGTCGTCAAGTATCTGCGCGACGATCCCTCATTGCGGTTTGTCAACTTCACGGACGTGACGGCGGTGGACTATCCCAGCCGCGAGAAACGTTTCGACGTGGTCTATCACCTGCTGTCGCCGACGCTGAACGAGCGCATCCGCCTGCGGGCGGAAGCCGACGAGACCACGCAGGTGCCGTCCATCATCGACGTGTTTCCCGGCGCCGACTGGTTCGAGCGCGAAACCTACGACCTCTACGGCGTGATCTTCACCGGTCACCCCGACATGCGTCGGTTGCTGACGGACTACGGCTTCGACGGCCATCCGCTGCGCAAGGACTTTCCGCTCACCGGGTTCGTCGAGGTCCGCTACGACGATCAGGAGAAGCGGGTGCTCTATGAGCCCGTCCGTCTCAACCAGGAATTCCGCAAATTCGATTTCCTCTCGCCTTGGGAAGGCGCGGACTATCCGCTTCCGGGCGATGAGAAGGCTGAGCCGAAGGCCTGACCATGAATGAACAGCAGAACCTGCGTAACTTCACGATCAACTTTGGACCGCAGCATCCTGCGGCGCACGGCGTTTTGCGACTGGTGCTGGAACTCGACGGCGAAGTCGTCGAGCGTGTTGATCCGCATATCGGCTTGCTTCATCGCGGCACCGAAAAGCTGATCGAGCACAAGACTTACCTCCAGGCGATCCCCTATTTCGACCGGCTCGATTACGTCGCGCCGATGAACCAGGAGCACGCGTTCTGTCTCGCAGCGGAAAAGCTGCTCGGCATCACGGTGCCGCGCCGCGGGCAATTGATCCGCGTGCTCTACTGCGAGATCGGCCGTATCCTGTCGCACCTGCTCAACGTCACCACGCAGGCGATGGACGTCGGCGCGCTGACCCCGCCGCTGTGGGGTTTTGAAGAGCGCGAAAAGCTGATGCAATTTTACGAGCGAGCCTCCGGCTCGCGCATGCATGCGGCCTATTTCCGCGTCGGCGGCGTGCACCAGGACCTGCCGCAGAAGCTGATCGATGATATCGACGCCTGGTGCGATCCGTTCCTGCAGGTCGTCGCCGACCTCGACACGCTTTTGACCGGCAATCGCATCTTCAAGCAGCGCAACGTCGATATCGGCGTGGTGTCGCTGCAGCAGGCCTGGGAGTGGGGCTTTTCGGGCGTGATGGTGCGCGGCTCCGGCGCGGCCTGGGACCTGCGCAAGGCGCAGCCTTACGAGTGCTATGCCGAGATGGATTTCGACGTTCCGATCGGCAAGAACGGCGACTGCTACGATCGCTACCTGATCCGCATGGAAGAGATGCGCCAGTCGGTCCGCATCATGAGGCAGTGCATCGCCAAGCTGAACTCGCCGGACGGGCAGGGGCCTGTCGTCGTCGAGGACAACAAGATCGCACCACCGCGACGCGGTGAGATGAAGCGCTCAATGGAAGCGCTGATCCATCACTTCAAGCTCTACACCGAAGGCGTGCACGTGCCGGCTGGCGAGGTCTACGCCGCGGTCGAGGCGCCGAAAGGTGAGTTCGGCGTCTACCTGGTCTCTGACGGCACCAACAAACCTTACAAGTGCAAGATCCGCGCGCCGGGCTTTGCCCATCTGCAGGCGATGGATTTCATCTGCCGCGGCCATCTGCTCGCCGACGTCTCGGCCATTCTCGGCTCGCTCGACATCGTGTTCGGAGAGGTCGATCGGTGATGGCGCAGGCGCCCATCCAGTTTGACCGGGCTTCGGGCGTACTCGAGGGTGCGAACGCGTGGGAGCGTTTGGCTGCGGTGGCGCTGGCGCTGGGGTCGAAGGTGGCGTCGAATTTTTCGCACCGCGGCTACAATCTCTGCGCCAATTTGTTGCGGAAGACGCTGCCCGAGCGCGGAATCCAGATCAGGCTCAATCCCGATGCCATCTTCGAATTCCCCTATGGCGACGGCTACTGGAGCAAGCTGCTCAACCGCACCTATAGCTATGAAGACGAGCTGGAGTTGCTGTTCAAGGACTCCGCCGACGTCGACTACACGCTGCTCGATTGCGGCGCCAATTACGGCTACTGGTCGGTCCTGGTGTCGAGCAAGCCGTTCGGTTCGCACAAGGCGATCGCGATCGAGCCCTCAGGGCAGAATTTCCCGAAGCTGGCCAACAACGCCAAAATCAACGGTAACCGTTTCGAGGTGATGAAAAGCGCGATCGGCGCCGCACGCGGAACCGCGCGCCTGTCCGGCACCAAGCATGAGGCCTTCAGCATTGCCGGCGACCAGTCGGACGGCGAGGAAGTGCCGGTCATCGCGCTCGATGACCTGCTGGATGACGGCAAGATCGCACCTGGCGGAAAGTACCTAATCAAGCTCGACGTCGAGGGCGTCGAGATCGAGGCCATGAAGGGCGGCGCGCGGCTGATGCAGATCGACAGTGTCTTGCTGTGCGAGGAGCATGGCAACGATCCCCAGCATACCGTATCGCGTTACATCCTCGATGAAACCCCGCTGAAGCTGATCGTCTACGATCCGCGCAGCCATCGCCTTGAAACCGTGACCGACCTTTCGATTCTGGATCGGATCAAGGTTTCAACCCATGTCGGCTACAACGTGTTCGGCACCGCAAGCGCATTCTGGCTCGCCCGGATCGATGCGCTCAATGCGAAGGCCGCGCGCCGCGTGCAATGAGAGACTGAACGATGTCCGTCCGCCGCCTCGCCCCGAAAGAATTGCAGCCCGCGAGCTTCACGTTCACGGATGAGAATCTCGCCTGGGCCAAGGCGCAAATCGCAAAGTATCCGCCGGGCCGTCAGGCCTCCGCTGTGATCGCGATCCTGTGGCGCGCGCAGGAGCAGCATGAGGGATGGGTGTCGGAGGCAGCGATCCGCGTGGTCGCCGACCTGCTCGATATGCCCTACATCCGCGTGCTGGAAGTGGCGACCTTCTACACCATGTTTCAGTTGCAGCCGGTCGGCAAGAAGGCCCATGTCCAGGTATGCGGCACCACGCCGTGCCGCCTGCGCGGCGCCGGCGACTTGATCGAGGTGTGCCAGAGCCGGATCCATCACGATCCCGTCCATCTGTCGAAGGACGGCAATTTCAGTTGGGAAGAGGTTGAGTGCCTGGGCGCCTGCGTGAACGCGCCGATGGTGCAGATCTGGAAGGACACCTACGAGGACCTGACCAAGGAAAGTTTCGGCAAGGTGCTGGACGGCTTTGCCTCGGGCAATCCGCCGAAGCCCGGACCGCAGATCGACCGTCAGTTCTCGGCGCCTGTGGGCGGGCCGACGACGCTGAAGGAATCCACATGAGGCGTGACGCACCATTGTCCGTAAACCGGCCGGAGAGGGGCCGCGTGATGGAGAAGTCACGCTGTGCCGGGGCTCGCCTGCGCGCAGTCCAATCGCTGATCTGAGGAAGCTTCAAGTCATGCTCGACGACAAGGATCGCATCTTCAAGAACCTTTATGGCCTCCACGATTGGGGGCTGGAGGGTGCGCGCCGCCGTGGCGCCTGGGATGGAACCAAGGCAATCATCGACAAGGGTCGCGACTGGATCATCAACGAGATGAAGGCCTCCGGCCTGCGCGGGCGCGGCGGGGCGGGCTTTCCGACCGGCCTGAAATGGTCGTTCATGCCGAAGGAATCGACCGACGGCCGGCCGAGCTATCTCGTGGTCAACGCCGACGAATCCGAGCCCGGCACCTGCAAGGACCGTGAGATCATGCGGCACGATCCGCATCTGCTCGTGGAAGGCTGCCTGCTGGCGAGCTACGCGATGGGCGCGCATGCCTGCTACATCTATGTGCGCGGCGAATTCATCCGCGAGCGGGAGCGCCTGCAGGCCGCGATCGACCAGGCCTATGACGCAAAACTGGTCGGCAAGGACAACGTCAACGGCTGGCCGTTCGACGTCTATGTCGCGCATGGCGCTGGCGCCTATATCTGCGGCGAAGAGACGGCGCTGCTGGAAAGCCTAGAGGGCAAGAAGGGCCAGCCGCGGCTGAAGCCGCCATTCCCGGCCAATGTCGGTCTCTATGGCTGCCCGACCACCGTCAACAACGTCGAGTCCATCGCGGTTGCGCCCGACATCCTCAGGCGCGGCGCGGCGTGGTTCGCGGCGATCGGCCGGCCCAACAATGTCGGCACAAAGCTGTTCTGCGTCTCCGGTCATGTCGAGCGCCCCTGCAACGTCGAAGAGGCGATGGGGATTCCGTTCCGTGAGCTGATCGAGCGCCATTGCGGCGGCATTCGCGGCGGCTGGGACAATCTGAAAGCCGTGATCCCCGGCGGGTCGTCGGTGCGCATGGTGCCGGCCGAGCAGATCATCGACACGCCGATGGATTTCGACAGCCTCGGCAAGCTGCGCTCCGGCCTCGGCACCGCCGCCGTGATCGTGATGGACAAGTCCACCGACCTGATCCGGGCGATCGCGCGCATCTCCTATTTCTACAAGCACGAGAGCTGCGGCCAGTGTACGCCATGCCGCGAGGGCACAGGCTGGATGTGGCGCGTCTTGACGCGGATGGCCGAGGGCCGCGCCCACAAGCGCGAGATCGACATGCTGCTGGAGGTTACAAAACAGGTCGAAGGCCACACGATCTGCGCGCTCGGCGACGCTGCGGCATGGCCGATCCAGGGCCTGATCGCGCATTTCCGGCACGAGATCGAGGCGCGCATCGACCAGTATTCGCACAGGGCCGACATCGACGACGCCGGCGTGCGCGATCCCGAGAATCTGGTCGCGGCGGAGTGATGCCGATGTCGCAACCGAGCTTCTGGTGGCAGAGATACGGGACGCTGGCGCAGATGGCGCAGGCGGCCGTGGCGCTGCTCGGCTTTGTTGCGATCCTGTTCCAGATCAACGAAATCCGCACCAACAACCGCGCGGCGAGCGCACGGCAGGCGTATCTGGGCTACACCGATCTGGCGTTCAAGAATCCGAAATTCGCGCAGCCGGACTACGAGAAGATCAAGGCCGCCGGCGGCGACGAGCAGGTCCAGTATGAGAGCTTCATCACGTACTTCCTCTATGCCTGCGAGGAAGCGATCGGCGCGTTTGCGGGAAAGCGCGAGTGGCTGGCGTCCTGCGATTACGACCTGAAGCCGCATCTGCCGTTCCTGTGCGAGAAGAACGCGGCGCAGCCGGCCTATCTCGCCACCTATGGCGCCGAGACCCAGAAATGGATCAAGACGGCGCTGAAGACCGCCAGCGTTACACCGCCAGACTGCAAGCTGGGAAAGACTTGAGACAGCAATGACCAAACTCATCATCGACGGCAAAGAGATCGATGTGCCTGCGGAGTACACGCTGCTGCAGGCGTGCGAGGCCGCGGGCGCCGAAATCCCGCGCTTCTGCTACCACGAGCGGCTGTCGATCGCCGGCAATTGCCGGATGTGCCTCGTCGAGATCAAGGGCGGCCCGAAGCCGGTCGCAAGCTGCGCCTGGGGCGTGCGCGATTGCCGGCCCGGCCCCAAGGGCGAGCCGCCGGAAATTTCCACGCGTTCGCCGATGGTCAGGAAGGCACGCGAAGGCGTGATGGAGTTTTTGCTGATCAACCACCCGCTGGATTGCCCGATCTGCGACCAGGGCGGCGAGTGCGATCTGCAGGACCAGGCGATGGGCTATGGCGTCGACACCTCGCGCTTTGCCGAGAATAAGCGCGCGGTCGAGGACAAATATCTGGGCGCGTTGGTCAAGACCTCGATGAACCGCTGCATCCAGTGCACGCGCTGTGTCCGCTTCTCCGCCGAAGTCTGCGGCACGCCGGAAATGGGCGCGACCGGGCGCGGCGAGGACATGGAGATCACGACCTATCTGGAGCAGGCGCTGACTTCCGAGCTGCAGGGCAACCTCGTCGATATCTGTCCCGTGGGCGCGCTGACTTCGAAGCCGTATGCTTTTGCCGCGCGTCCGTGGGAGCTCGGCAAGACGCAGTCGGTGGACGTCATGGATGGCGTCGGTTCCGCGATCCGCGTCGATACCCGGGGCCGCGAGGTGATGCGGATCCTGCCGCGCATCAACGAGGCGGTGAACGAGGAATGGATTTCCGACAAGACCCGTCACGTCGTCGACGGCCTGCGTACGCAGCGGCTCGACCGGCCCTATGTCCGCGAGAACGGCAAGCTTCGCGCCGCGTCGTGGCAGGAGGCCTTCGCGGCGGTCGCCGCCAAGGTCAGGATGAGCGACGGTAAGCGGATGGGAGCCATCGCCGGTGACCTTGCCGCAGTCGAGGAGATGTTTGCGTTCAAGGATCTGTTGGGCCGATACGGCTCCAGCAATCTGGCGGTGCAGGGCGGCGACGCCTTCGACCCCAAGGCGGGACGGGCGACCTACATCTTCAATCCGACCATTGTGGGCATCGAGCAGGCCGACGCGCTCCTGATCATCGGCTCCAACCCGCGCAAGGAAGCAGCCGTCCTCAACGCGCGGATCCGCAAGCGCTGGCGCACGGGTCAGCTTAAGGTCGCTCTCGTCGGCGCCAAGGCCGATCTGACCTACGACTACGACTATCTCGGCGCGGGCACGGATACGCTTGGCGAACTCGCCAGCGGCAAGCATTCCTTCGTCGAGGTGCTGAAGGGCGCCAAGAACCCGATCGTGCTGGTCGGCGCCGGTTCGCTGGCGCGCCATGACGGGGCGGCGGTGCTTTCGCTGGCGGCCAAGGTCGCGGCAGGCACAGGCGCGCTCAAGGACGGCTGGAACGGCTTTGCCGTTTTGCAGGATACCGCCTCGCGCGCGGGCGCGCTCGATATCGGCTTTGCGGCAGGCGCAGGTGGCCTCAACCTGGCGCAGATGACGACGTTCGGCACGCTCGACGTGCTGTTCCTGTTGGGGGCGGATGAGGTAAAGGTGCCGGACGGCACGTTCGTGGTCTATATTGGCACCCATGGCGACCGCGGTGCGCACCGCGCCGACGTCATCCTGCCGGGCGCGGCCTATACGGAAAAGTCCGGCCTCTACGTCAACACCGAGGGCAGGGCACAGATCGCCAGCCGTGCGGCGTTTCCGCCCGGAGAGGCGCGCGAGGACTGGGCGATCGTCCGCGCGCTGTCGGACGTACTCGGCAAGAAGCTACCCTATGACTCGCTGCAGGCGCTGCGCCAGGCGCTGTTCAAGGCCTTCCCGCATCTGATGCGGATCGACCAGATCGAGCCCGGCAAGGCCAGTGACGTCAAGGCGCTCGCAGGCAAGAAGGGCGGCAAGCCCGACAAGACCCCGTTCAAGAGTTCGGTCGAGGATTTCTATCTGACCAACCCCATCGCGCGGGCCTCGACGGTGATGGCGGAATGTTCCCGGCTGGCGTCCGGGAAAATGCTGACGGCAGCGGAGTGAGCGTGATCTGATGGCTGATTTGTTCGCAAGCTCGTTCTGGACCGGCTTTCTCTGGCCGCTGATCATCATGGTCGCGCAGAGCGTGCTCTTGCTCGTCGTGCTTCTGGTCGCGATCGCCTACATCCTGCTCGCCGACCGCAAGATCTGGGCGGCGGTGCAAATCCGCCGCGGCCCCAACGTGGTGGGTCCCTGGGGCTTGCTGCAATCCTTCGCGGACCTTTTGAAGTTCGTGCTGAAGGAGCCGATCATCCCGTCCGGCTCCAACAAGGGCGTGTTCCTGCTGGCGCCGCTGGTGTCCTGCGTGCTGGCGCTGGCCGCCTGGGCCGTCATTCCGATGGATGCCGGCTGGGTGATCGCCAATATCAATGTCGGCGTCCTCTACATCTTCGCGATCTCGTCGCTGTCGATCTACGGCATCATCATGGCCGGCTGGTCGTCGAACTCGAAATACCCCTTCCTGGCGGCGCTGCGCTCCGCGGCGCAGATGGTCTCCTACGAAGTCTCGATCGGCTTCGTCATCATCACGGTTTTGTTGTGCGCCGGCTCGCTCAACCTTTCGGCGGTGGTGGAAGCGCAGAATGCCCGCGGTTTCGCCAGCCTGATCGGGCTGCCGCAGCTCACCATCCTGAACTGGTATGTGTGGCCGCTGTTCCCGATGTTCGTGGTGTTCTACGTCTCGGCGCTGGCCGAGACCAACCGCCCGCCGTTCGATCTGGTGGAAGCGGAATCCGAACTGGTCGCCGGCTTCATGGTCGAATACGGCTCGACGCCGTATCTGTTGTTCATGCTCGGCGAATACGTCGCGATCACCACGATGTGCGCGTTGGCGACGATCATGTTCCTCGGCGGCTGGCTGCCGCCGGTGGCGCTGCCGCCGTTCACTTGGATCCCGGGTGTGGTCTGGTTCGCGCTGAAACTGTTCTTCATGTTCTTCCTGTTCGCGATGGCGAAGGCGATCGTGCCGCGCTACCGCTACGATCAACTGATGCGGCTCGGCTGGAAGGTTTTTTTGCCGCTGTCGCTGGCGATGGTGGTGATTGTGGCCGGGGTGCTGCAATTCGCCGGCATTGCGCCGAAGTGAGGCCTTCATGAGTGTCAACGTCAACGCAACCGCCCGCGCGCTGCTCTTGAGCGAATTCGTATCGGCGTTCTTTCTCGCCATGCGCTATTTCTTCAAGCCGAAGCCGACCATCAACTATCCGTTCGAGAAGAACCCGATCTCGCCCCGCTTCCGCGGCGAGCATGCGCTGCGCCGCTATCCGAACGGCGAAGAACGCTGCATCGCCTGCAAGCTGTGCGAGGCGATCTGCCCGGCGCAGGCGATCACGATCGAGGCCGGCCCGCGCCGCAACGACGGCACCCGCCGCACGGTGCGCTACGACATCGACATGGTGAAATGCATCTATTGCGGCCTGTGCCAGGAAGCCTGCCCGGTCGATGCCATCGTCGAGGGACCGAATTTCGAATTCGCGACCGAGACCCGCGAGGAACTCTATTATGACAAGGCGAAACTGCTCGCCAATGGCGACCGCTGGGAGCGCGAGATTGCGAAAGCCATCGAACTCGACGCGCCGTACCGGTGAGGTGAGGGCATGATCGTTTCCATTATCTCCACGTCATTCCGGGATGGTCCGAAGGACCAGACCCGGAATCTCGAGATTCCGGGTTCACGCTTCGCGTGCCCCGGAATGACGGGAGGAAGCTTCGCATGATCCTTCCAGCGCTGTTCTTCTATCTCTTCGCCGGCGTCTGCGTGGCCTCGGCTGTGATGGTGATTGTGTCGCGCAATCCCGTGCACTCGGTGCTGTATCTGATCCTGGCGTTCGTCAACGCCTCCGGCCTGTTCGTGCTGATGGGCGCCGAATTCCTCGGCATGATGCTGATCGTGGTCTATGTCGGCGCGGTCGCGGTGCTGTTCCTGTTCGTGATCATGATGCTCGATGTCGACTTCACCGAGCTGCGCGAGGGCTTCATCGAATATCTGCCGATCGGTCTGGTGATCGGCGGCATCTTCCTCGCCGAGCTGCTACTGGTTGCCGGCGGCTGGGTCATGAACCCTGATACCGCGAAATCGATCACGGCTGCGATCCCTGCCAATATCAGCAACACCGAGGCGCTCGGGCTGGTGCTCTATACGAAGTACATCCATTACTTCCAGATCGCCGGCATGGTGCTTCTGGTCGCGATGATCGGCGCCATCGTGCTGACGCTGCGCCACAAGGCGAAGGTCAAGCGGCAGGACATCAACGTGCAGAACGCGCGCACGCCGGAGCTCGCGATGGCCGTGCGCAAGGTGGCGTCGGGGCAGGGGCTGCAGGATGCTGACGCGGCGGAGTGGGTGAAATGACCATCGGTCTGGGACACTATCTCGCGGTTGCCGCCACCCTGTTCACAATCGGGATCCTCGGCATCTTCCTGAACCGCAAGAACATCATCGTCATTTTGATGTCGATCGAGCTGATCCTGCTCGCCGTCAACATCAACCTGGTGGCGTTCTCGACCTTCCTCGGCGACATCGTAGGCCAGGTGTTCGCGCTCCTGGTGCTGACGGTTGCGGCCGCTGAAGCTGCGATCGGTCTTGCGGTGCTGGTGGTCTATTTCCGCAACCGCGGTTCGATCGCGGTTGAAGACGTCAATCTGATGAAGGGCTAGCTCAGCTATGGTTCAGGCAATCGTCTTTCTGCCGCTGCTGGGCGCCATTCTGGCCGGCCTGATCGCGATCTTCGGGGCGCATGGGCGCAACCCGAGCGGCGATGAGGTCAAGCATCACGACCATAGCCATCACGTTCAAGGCCATGGCGATCATGCGCACGCCGCGGAGGCCCATGACGATCATGGTCACGACGATCATCACGTCTCCGAGCCACCGGCTCAGGGCTCGCGCGCGGCCGAACTGATCACGACGGGACTTCTGTTCGTTTCCGCCGCGCTGTCCTGGGTGACGCTGGTCGATGTCGGCTTCATGCACCATGACGCGCGGATCGCGCTGTTTCCCTGGATCAATTCCGGCGATCTGCAGGTGTCGTGGGCGCTGCGCGTCGACACGCTGACCGCCGTGATGCTGGTGGTGGTCAACACCGTCTCCTCGCTCGTGCACCTCTATTCCATCGGCTACATGGATGAGGATCCGCACCGGCCACGCTTCTTCGCCTATCTCTCGCTGTTCACCTTCGCGATGCTGATGCTGGTGACCGCGGACAATCTGGTCCAGCTTTTCTTCGGCTGGGAGGGCGTCGGTCTGGCGAGCTACCTCCTGATCGGATTCTGGTACCAAAAGCCATCGGCGAATGCGGCGGCGATCAAGGCCTTCGTGGTCAACCGTGTCGGCGATTTCGGCTTCGCGCTCGGCATCTTCGCCGTGTTCATGCTGCTCAACACCACCGACTTCGAAACGATCTTCGCGGGCGCGCAGGGGCTCTCGGGCAAGACTATCGATTTCTTCGGCTGGCACGCCGATGCGCTGACGCTGATCTGCCTGTTGCTGTTCATGGGCGCGATGGGCAAATCAGCCCAGTTCCTGCTGCACACCTGGCTGCCGGACGCGATGGAAGGTCCGACCCCGGTCTCGGCGCTGATTCACGCCGCGACCATGGTGACGGCGGGCGTGTTCATGGTGGCGCGGCTGTCGCCGCTGTTCGAACTCGCGCCCAACGCGCAGGCCGTCGTGATGTTCTTCGGCGCCACCACCGCGTTCTTTGCGGCGACCGTCGGCCTCGTCCAGAACGACATCAAGCGCATCGTCGCCTATTCGACCTGTTCGCAGCTCGGCTACATGTTCGTGGCGATGGGAGCGGGGGCCTATTCAGTCGGCATGTTCCATCTGTTCACCCACGCCTTCTTCAAGGCGCTGCTGTTCTTAGGGTCAGGCTCGGTGATCTACGCGATGCATCACGAGCAGGACATCCGCAACATGGGCGGGCTGAAGGACAAGATCCCCTACACCTACAGCGTGATGGTGATCGGCACGCTGGCGCTGACCGGCTTCCCGCTCACCGCCGGCTATTTCTCCAAGGACGCCATCATCGAGTCGGCCTACGTTGCGCATAATCCGTTCGCACTCTACGGCTTTGCGATGACGGTGGTCGCGGCCGGCCTGACCTCGTTCTATTCGTGGCGGCTGATCTTCAAGACATTCCACGGCGAGCCGCACGACCAGCAGCATTACGAGGCCGCTCACGAGTCGCCGATGTGGATGCTGGTCCCGATCGGCCTTCTCGCCGCCGGATCGATCCTGGCCGGCTTCCCGTTCAAGGAAGTGTTTGCGGGCCACGGCGTGGAGGAATTCTTCCGCGATTCGCTCAAGATGCACCCGCACATCATCGACGAGATGCACCACATCTCGCCCGTCATCGCCTTCCTGCCGACGGTGATGATGGTGCTGGGCTTCCTGGTGTCGTGGCTGTTCTACATCCGCCGGCCCTATCTGCCGGTCGAACTCGCCAGCCAGCACCAGATGCTCTACCACTTCCTGCTCAACAAATGGTACTTCGACGAGCTCTATGAAATCATCTTCGTTCGCCCGGCGAAGTGGCTCGGCCGCTTCCTGTGGAAGAAGGGCGACGGTTTCGTCATCGACGGCTTCGGCCCGGATGGTGTCTCGGCGCGCGTGCTTGATGTCACCCGCAATGTGGTGAAGATCCAGACCGGCTACCTCTATCACTATGCTTTTGCGATGCTGATCGGTGTCGCGGGGCTGATCACCTGGTTCTTGTTCGGCTTGGGAGGCCAGTAATGACAACCTGGCCGATTCTTTCCGTCGTCACCTTCCTGCCGGTGCTGGGCGCGCTGGTAGTCTATCTCAGCCGTGGCGACGACGAAGCCGCGCGGCGCAATGCGCGCTGGATCGCGCTGTGGACCACGCTGGTCACCTTCGCGGTGTCGCTGATCCTGGTCTGGCGCTTCGATGCCGCAAGTGCGGACTTCCAGTTCGTCGAAAAAGCGAACTGGCTCGCCAGCGGCATCAGCTATCACATGGGGGTCGACGGCATCTCGCTGCCGTTCGTGATCCTGACCACCGCGTTGATGCCGTTCTGCATCATCGCGAGCTGGAAGTCGGTCACCAATCGCGTGCGCGAATACATGATGGCGTTCCTGCTGCTGGAAACGCTGATGGTCGGCACCTTTTCGGCGCTCGACCTCGTGCTGTTCTATCTGTTCTTCGAAGGCGGCCTGATCCCGATGTTCCTGATCATCGGCGTCTGGGGCGGTCCGCGCCGGGTCTACGCGTCGTTCAAGTTCTTCCTTTATACGCTGCTCGGCTCGGTCCTGATGCTGCTCGCGATCATGGCGCTGTACTGGAATGCCGGCACCACCGACATCCCGACCCTGATGCAAACCGCGGTGCCGCGATCGTTGCAGACCTGGGCGTGGCTGGCGTTCTTTGCGTCGTTTGCGGTGAAGATGCCGATGTGGCCGGTGCACACCTGGTTGCCCGACGCGCACGTCGAGGCGCCGACGGCAGGCTCGGTGATCCTGGCCGCGATCCTCTTGAAGATGGGCGGCTACGGCTTCCTGCGCTTCTCGCTGCCGATGTTCCCGTTAGCGTCGCATGATTTCGCCTGGATCATCTTCACGCTGTCGGTGATCGCCATCGTCTACACCTCGCTGGTGGCGTTGATGCAGGAAGACATCAAGAAGCTGATCGCCTATTCGTCGGTCGCCCATATGGGCTTCGTCACCATGGGCATCTTCGCCGGCACCACGCAGGGCGTGGCCGGCGGTGTGTTCCAGATGGTGTCGCACGGCATCGTCTCCGGCGCGCTGTTCCTGTGCGTCGGCATCGTCTACGACCGCATGCACACCCGCGAGATCGCGGCCTATGGCGGCCTCGTCAATCGGATGCCGCTCTACGCGCTGGTGTTCATGGTCTTCACCATGGCCAATGTCGGGCTGCCCGGCACGAGCGGCTTCGTCGGCGAGTTCATGACGCTACTCGGCACCTTCAAGGTCTCGATCCCGACCGCAACCTTTGCGACCCTCGGCGTCATCCTGTCGGCAGGCTATGCGCTGTGGCTCTATCGCAAGGTCGTGTTCGGCGCGCTGACCAAGCCGTCGCTGGCCAGCATCAAGGACCTGACCTTGCGCGAAAGCCTGACGCTGTTCCCGCTGGTCGCGCTGACCATCCTGTTCGGTGTCTATCCGAAGCCGGTGCTCGACATGTCGGCGGCCTCGGTTCAGCAACTCGTCAACAACTACAACGCCGCCGTGACTGCCGTGAAGGCAGCCGCGCTGGTCGCGCAATAACGTAGCGTTTTCAAGCGAAGTGGAAACCGGTTCGCATGAAGAAAGCGCGTCAAGGATAAGAACGCCATGAGCTTTTCGAGTGCAGGTTATCAGTTGCTGCCGGTATTGCCGGAGCTGGTGCTCGCCGTCGGCGCTATGGCGCTGTTGATGCTGGGCGCCTATCGCGGCGAGGGGACGACGACCCGACTGGTTACCGGCTTGGCGGTGGTGCTGCTCGTTCTGACCGGAGTGCTGGAGCTGACGCTGCCGGCCGGCAAGCTCACGACCTTCGGCGGCAGCTTCATCGTCGACGACTTTGCCCGCTTCCTGAAGATCCTTGCGATCATCGGCTCGGCGGTGACGCTGATCCTGTCGACGGAGTTTCTGTCCGATCCGTCGCGGCGCATTTTCGAATATTCGATCCTGGTGCTGCTCTCCACGCTCGGCATGATGGTGCTGATCTCGGCCGCCGACCTTATCATGCTCTATCTCGGGCTCGAGCTGATGTCGCTCGCGCTCTACGTGGTCGCAGCAAGCAACCGCGACAACGCCAAGTCCACCGAGGCCGGGCTGAAGTACTTCGTGCTCGGCGCGCTGTCCTCGGGCATGCTGCTCTACGGCGCTTCGCTGATCTACGGCTTCACCGGCACAGTCGATTTTGCGGGCATTGCGGCGGCGGTGAAGACCGGCAGCGTCGGCATCGTGTTCGGCCTCGTGTTCCTGCTGGCCGGGCTCTGCTTCAAGGTATCCGCCGTGCCGTTCCATATGTGGACGCCTGACGTCTATGAGGGTGCGCCGACGCCGGTCACGGCGTTCTTTGCCTCGGCGCCGAAGGTCGCAGCCCTTGCGGTGTTCACCCGCGTGACGCTGACCGCTTTCCCGGGCATCGTGCCGCAATGGCAGCAGATACTCGTCTTCGTCGCGATTGCCTCGATGGCGCTGGGTTCGTTTGCCGCGATCGGGCAGAAGAACATCAAGCGCCTGATGGCCTATTCGTCGATCGGCCATATGGGGTTTGCGCTGGTCGGGCTTGCGTCCGGCACCGTGGAGGGCGCGCAGGGCGTGCTGGTCTACATCGCGATCTACGTCGCGATGACGCTCGGCTCCTTCGCCGTCATCTTGACCATGAAGCGCAACGGGCAGGCGGTCGAGCAGATCAGCGATTTCGCAGGGCTGTCGCGCACCAATCCGATGCTGGCGTTCTTCTTTGCGATGCTGCTGTTCTCGCTGGCCGGCATTCCGCCGCTCGCGGGCTTCTTTGCCAAATGGTACGTGTTCGTGGCCGCGATCAAGGCGGGCCTGTTCACGCTCGCCGTCATCGGCGTGCTGACCAGCGTGGTGGGCGCGTTCTACTATCTCACCATCATCAAGCTGATGTATTTCGACGAGCCGGCCGGCGAGGTCGAACCGATGCGCATCGAATTGCGCACGGTGCTGGCCGTTGCCGGTATCTTCAACATCTTCTTCTTCGTCTATCCGGGGCCGCTGGTCAGCGTCGCCACGGCGGCGGCGAAGTCGCTGTTTTAGCGTGCATGATCCCAGAAAGCGGGCCCCGGGTTTCGGAGAAGATCATGCGCAGAAATAGGAAATGACGTTCTCGCTCGGTCCCAAAGCCACATCGGCGGGCTACCGTCTCGCCGCCTTCGACCAGATCGGTTCGACCAACTCCGAAGCCATGGCGCGTGCCCGTAACGGCGAAGTTGGGCCGATGTGGTTCGTGACAACGGAGCAGACGGCCGGCCGGGGCCGCCGGCAGCGCGCCTGGAGCGCGCCGCGTGGCAACCTCGCCAGCAGCATTCTGGAAGTCATGGATGTGTCGCCGGCCGTGGCGGCGACGCTGGGCTTTGCCGCCGGGCTGTCGCTGGAACGCGCGCTGCAGAAACTCAGCATCGAAGCCAATATGCGCCGGGCCGGCGCGGATCCCCTGAAATTCACCTTGAAATGGCCGAACGACGTGCTGGCGGAGCGGCAGAAGCTCGCCGGCATCCTGCTGGAGGCCGAAGCTGTGGCGGGCAACCGTCTCGCCGTGGTGGTCGGCATCGGCACCAATGTCATCGCCGCGCCCGAGGGCACGCCGACGCCGGCGATCTCGCTTGCCGCGCTCGGCGTCCATGTCGGCGCGGAGGAGCTTTTCACGGCGCTGTCGGACGCCTGGGTTGAGTTTCGCGGAATCTGGGACAACGGCCGCGGCTTTACCGACATTCGGAAAGCCTGGCTGGAGCGTGCCTTCGGCCTTGGCGAGCGGGTCGCAATCAACACGGGGACTGCGACCGTCGAAGGCACATTCGACACCATCGACGAGAGCGGCTGCCTGATCGTTCGCAACGCCGACGGCAAGCGCGCGGCCGTCACGGCGGGCGAAGTCTATTTCGGCGCGGCAGCGTCGGTGGGAGCTGCCTGATGGCGCGGCCGGATGAACTGACGTTTGCGCCGCTTGGCGGTGTCGGCGAGATCGGCATGAACCTGTCGATTTACGGGCTCGGCAACCGCCACCAGCGGTCCTGGCTCGCGGTCGATCTCGGCGTCTCCTTCGGCGACGAGGAGCATCTGCCGGGCATCGACCTGATCATGCCCGATATCCGCTTCCTGGAGAAAGAGCGCAACAACCTGATGGGCCTGGTGCTGACGCACGCCCATGAGGACCATTTCGGAGCCATCATAGACCTCTGGCCGAAGCTGCAATGCAAGGTCTATGCGACCAAGTTCAGCGCTGCGCTGTTCGAGGCCAAATGCGCCGCCGAGCGCAACCCGCCGAAAATCCCGGTGACGGTGGTGCCGTCGGGCGGCCGCATCGAGCTTGGGCCGTTTACCGTCGAGTTCATTCCGGTCGCGCATTCGATTCCGGAATCGCATGCGCTGGCGATCCACACTTCCGTCGGCACCGTCCTCCATACAGGCGACTGGAAGATCGATCCGACGCCGATCATCGGGCTGCCGACCGACGAGCGCCGCCTGCGCGAGCTTGGCGATGAGGGCGTGCTGGCGCTGGTCGGCGATTCCACCAATGCGGTAAGGGACGGGCGCTCGCCCTCGGAAACCGAGGTCGCAGCTACCATCAAGAAGCTGGTCGGCGCCGCCAAGGGCCGGGTCGCCGTCACCACCTTTGCTTCCAACGTCGCGCGCGTGAAAGCCGTGGCGGATGCCGCCAAGGCCGCCGATCGCGAGGTGGTCGTGGTCGGCCGCGCCATGGAGCGCGTGGTGCAGGTCGCCCGCGAGACCGGCTATCTCGATGGCGTGCAGAATTTTCGCGGCGCCGATTATTACGGCCATTTCCCGCCGGAGAAGGTGCTGGCGCTCTGCACTGGCAGCCAGGGCGAGCCGCGCGCCGCGCTGGCGCGCATCGCCAACAACGACCATCCGCAGGTGACGCTGAACAAGGGCGACAGCGTGATCTTTTCCTCGCGCACCATCCCCGGCAACGAGAAGGCGGTCGGCTCCATCATTAACGGGCTGATAGTCCAGGGCATCGAGGTCATCACCGACCGGAACGATCTCGTCCACGTCTCCGGCCATCCGCGCCGCGACGAGCTGCGCGACATGATCTCATGGGTGCGCCCGCAGATACTGATTCCCGTCCATGGCGAGGCGCTGCATCTATCGGAGCATGCCAAGCTGGCCCGCGCGGCGGGCGTGCCGAAGGTATTGACCTGCCGTAACGGTGATCTGGTCAAGCTCGGGCCCGGCGATCCCGGCATCATCGACGAATTGCCGGCCGGGCGGCTCTACAAGGATGGCGCGATCCTGGAGGACTCCAAATCCCGCGCTGTGGTCGAACGGCGTCGGATGGGCTTTGCCGGCTGCGCCTTCGTGGCGATTGCCATGACCGACAAGGGCGAGTTGGCCGACGATCCCGAGGTTGATCTCGTCGGCATCCCCGAGAAGAATACCGCCGGCGAGATAATCGACGAGATCGTGTTCGACCTGGTGGTCTCGACTGTTGAAGGCCTGCCGCGGGCGCGGCGCCGCGACGCGGACGCCACGGCGGAATCGGTGCGGCGCGCTGTGCGTGCGGTCATTGCCGAGAATTGGGGTAAGAAGCCGATTTGCCTCGTTCACGTTCTAACGGTTTGAGGTAAAAGACCTTTCGGGCGGACACTGGTCCTCGCCGGGAGCGCTAGAGGCAGGGAGTGGAGTAATCATGCTGGGCCGGCTCAATCACGTCGCGATCGCAGTCAAGGACGCGGAAAAAGCCGCCAAGATCTACGGCAGCGCGTTCGGCGCAGAAATTTCCGGCGCGGTGCCGCTGCCGGAGCATGGCGTCATCACCGTGTTCGTGACGCTGCCCAACACCAAGATCGAGTTCATCCAGCCGCTTGGCGAGGCCTCGCCGATCGCCAAATTCGTCGAGCGCAATGCCGACGGCGGCATTCACCACATCTGCTATGACGTGCCCGACATCATCGCCGCGCGCGATACCTTGATTGCGCAGGGCGCGCGCGTGCTCGGCGACGGCGAGCCCAAGATCGGCGCGCACGGCAAGCCGGTGCTGTTTTTCCATCCGAAGGACTTTTCCGGCGCGCTCGTCGAAATCGAACAGGCCTGAGCCCCAATGGCATACAACATCTCCACCGCGCTCGCGATCTACTTCGTGCTGTGGTGGGTCGTGCTGTTCACGACGCTGCCGTTCGGCGTCCGCAGCCAGCACGAGGACGGCGAGGGCGCGCCCGGTACCGACCCCGGCGCGCCGGTGATGGCGCGGATGGGCTGGAAGCTGATGTGGACCACGATCGTTTCGGGCGTGATCTTCGGCATCGGGATGTGGGCGTATCACCAGGGCTATCTGAATATCGAACGGCTGTCGAAGCTGATGGGACTGCCGTTCTAGGGAATGAGCATCATGGTGCGGAGGGTCGTTCCAATCATGTTGCTGCTTGCATCGGTCGGCGGTCCGGCGGCTGGCAAACTAGGCAGATCAGCATGAAGTGGCTCGGTGTCGTTGGCGTGCTCATTGTCGTCGCTCTGGCCGCTATCGTGTGGTACGACATGGTTTACCCAGGCGTGACGGTACGATATCGCCTGACGCTCGAAGCACAGGTAGATGGTGAGCTGAAGACCGCATCCGGCGTACGCGAGGTGACCTACACCAAGCAGCCGCAGCTAGCCGCCCAACACGAACTCTCCATCGGAGTCAGGGGCGAAGCGATTGCGCTCGACCTCGGGTCTCGAGGTACGCTGTTCGCACTCCTCAAGGAAGGCCGAGACGAGCGGTCGGGGCCGGAATGGATCGTGCTTCGGGCTTTCGGTTTTAGCGGCGGCAGCCTTCCTAGTCCGGTCGAAGAGGGGGTTAAGCAGGTCTCGCGCCTCTCAGGCAAGCGCGAGTTGCCGCTCGATAGTCTTCCCAGGCTCGTCCGATTTCGTGACATCAACGATCCGAAGACAGTCGAGGGAGTCCATCCGTTCAACATCGCGGAACGTTTCGGCGCAGGTACAAGACTGGTTCGCGCCACCTTAGAGATTGTCTCTCCAAGTGAGCCGATAACAATAGGAATTGACCAGAAGCTCAAATGGCTTCCAAAATATTATGATCGTATGCTTGACGGTGAGCGAACTGAAACGATCTCGTCTCCGCTGCGATTAGCAAACTCCCTTAGTTCCGGTGCGTTCAAGACAGGATATTGACCGCCCAGTTGGTGAGCCTGTGAATGGTGTCGGAAGCATCGCGGATCATCGATCTCTATCAGCGCAAGGCATCGGACTGGATCGAGAGCCGCGCCCGAACCGGCCTGTTTGAAAAGCCCTGGCTTGACTATTTTCTGGCGCTGCTGCCGCCCGCCAGCCCGGTCCTCGATCTCGGCTGCGGCTCCGCCGAGCCGATGGCCGCATATCTGATCGGGCGTGGTTACCACGTCACGGGCGTGGATTCTTCCCCGGCCATGATCGACGCCTGCCGGAAGTGTTTCCCGAAGCAGGAATGGATCGTTGCCGATATGCGCAAGCTTGCCTTGCAGCGGCGGTTTTCCGGCATCCTTGCGTGGGACAGTTTCTTTCACCTCTGCCACGACGATCAGCGCCGGATGTTTCCGTTGTTTCGCGCGCATGCTGCGCCTGACGCAGCCTTGATGTTCACAAGCGGGCCTGCGCATGGCGAGGCGATCGGAAGTTTCGGAGGTGAGCCACTGTATCATGCGAGCCTCGACCCGGCCGAATACCGTTCATTGCTCGACCGGAACGGGTTTCGTGTGGTCTCGCATATCGTCGAAGACCCCGATTGCGACGGCCATACCGTCTGGCTCGCGCAGCTCATTTGAGACGTTGGGCCAAGTCGGGACGGGAGAGACGCTGGCCGCCGGCCGTACCTTGTGGCTATGATCCGGTCAAGAAAAGGCCGGATCAAATTTTCTGAAACGGGAGTGAACCGTAGCTCCCGCGCCGGCATGGGGGAGACCGGCATGAGTTCACAGCGTCGATCATTGGCTGATCCACGGCAGGGCGACTATCGAATTCTCCATGAAGCCGACCTGCGGGACTACCTCGCAGGGCTTCCCGCGATCGCGGCCCGCCTCGGCGGCGATCCGGCTGCCTGGTTGATCAGCGAAGTCGGCGACGGCAACCTCAATCTCGTGTTCATCGTCAAAGGGGCAGCCGGCGGCGTCGCCGTCAAGCAGGCGCTGCCTTATGTGCGACTGGTCGGCGAGAGCTGGCCGCTGCCGCTGTCGCGCTCGCATTACGAATATCTGGCGCTGACGCATCAAGCCCGGCTGGCGCCCAGCTTGGTACCGGCGGTGCTGCACCACAACGAGGCGCTCGCGCTTGTCGTGATGGAGCTGCTCGAGCCGCACATCATCATGCGCAAGGGGTTGGTCGCCGGCTCCACCTATCCGCGCTTCGTCGCGGACGTCACGACGTTCCTGGCCCGGACGCTCTTCCTGTCCTCCGACCTCGCCGTATCAGCCGCCGAGAAGAAGGAGGGGATCGCCGCGTTCGCCGGCAACCATGCGCTCTGCAAGATCACCGAGGACCTGATCTTCACCGATCCCTACCGCGTGGCCGAGCAGAACCGCTGGACCCAGCCCTGGCTCGATGCGTCCGCCGCGGCCTTCCGCGAAGACCTCGACCTCCACATCGCGATCTCGCGGCTGAAGCTGAAATTCCTGAGCGCGCCGGAAGCCCTGATCCACGGCGACCTCCACACCGGATCGATCATGGTGACGGAAAGCGAGACCAAGGTGATCGACCCCGAGTTCGCCTTCTATGGGCCGATGGGCTTCGATATCGGCGCCGTGATCGCCAATCTGCTGATGGCTATCTCGCGTCCGCCGGTCACGAGCGTTCGCCTGGCGAACGCCGCGCGTTCGAGGCTTGGGTGCTGGAGACGGTCGAGGGTGTCTGGACAGAGTTCGCCGACAAGTTCCTGGAGCTGTGGCGAACGCAAGCTGCAGGCGATGCCTATCCGCGGACGCTGTTCGAAGGCGAGGCCGGCGCTAAGCGTCTGGATGCCGAGCGGCAGGCCTATATGGCGCGGCTGCTTGAGGATACCGTCGGATTCGCGGCGGCAAAAATCATTCGCCGTATTCTGGGGCTTGCGCACAACATCGATTTCGAATTGATCGAAGACCCGAAGCGGCGGGCGGTGTGCGAGGCGCGGAGCCTGCGGCTGGCGCGGGCGATGATGGTGGAGGCGGGCTCGTTTCCGACGATCGGCACTGTGACGAAAGCGGCGCGCGACGTGCGCGATTGGTGGCCGGATTTTGCCTAATTGCTTCAGATCACCTGAAGGGAAAGGGCTCCTCGAATACAGTGCAGCGCGCTGCCCCCCGTCCGGGACACGGACTAGCAAAGGTACTATTCGGCAGTCCGCTCACCCGATCGGTTCCCGAATTAACCGCCAAAGCGGACATCAAGGTTAAATAACAAGCTTACCCAAGGGATTTGGTTGCTCACCTCAACCGGAGAGCTAACCGTCTAGGCCGTATTTCGAGAGACTTTTTGTGTCTGCTCAGATTTTCATTTAGGGAGCGCTGCCATGGCACGTTCAACGAAACCGCCGATTTTAGATACGATCGATCTCGAGCGCGAGATCGAAGAAGAGTTTCGCAAACTGCCGTCAGTTCGCGAATCCCAGCCGACCGACTACGCGCCGCCTTCGGTACGCGCTCCAGAGTTGGGGATGCCGGATTATGTGGAGCATAGCGACGGCGCCACGGAGATCGGCAAGTTGTCCGCGGAAGCTGTTGTCCGCGAATATGAAGCCGCCGCGAAGGACATCGAGGCCCTTGGTGTTGAGCTCATCGAGCAGGCCAGGCAGTGCGAGGCAATGACCCGCGAAGCGCTCGCAGTTACCGAAGAACTGAAGGAAACCGCGGCGCGCTACCGCGCGGAAGCCAAACGCGTCTTCCTTCAAATTGAAAGCTGCTCGTTGTTGACGGCGGAGGTGCGCAAGATCTGCGAGGAAATGAAGGATAAGATCGCAGCTCCGGCCCTGGTCGAAACGAAAGCCGGGGCGTAAGGCCCGAGCCATCCCAGGTCCCGACGATGGTGCTAGCGCGCCTAGAGCCTTTCGGTTCTGATTGAATCAGAACCGGGCTCTGGATTCTTGTTTTGACGCGTTTTCTTGACGCGAACCGGTGTCCACTTCGCTGGAAAACGCTCTAGCTAGCCTCGTCACAGGGGCCGGCGGCTGAATGTCGTCGAAACGATTAATCAGCCGCGCTAATAGCTCCATGCGCATTCTACCGCCTAATCGGATGGCTCGGCGCTGCCTATAACAAGCACACGAACCAACGTCGGGTCTGACAGCCTGCGTGTTGAAGCCAGTGGTGCGCCGCACCTATCGGGAAATTCGCGCTCATCGCTCCGCCCAGCCGCGCCTGCGCCACGCGGAACACAGGCGAGCGATAGAAACCCATGAATGGAGTTCGACGTGAAATTTCTCCGCACCACAATCGCATTGGTGTTCTTGATGGCATCGTCATTCGCACAAGCTCAGCAACCCAATGTCACGGGCAGGAGGCTGTCACCGGAAGACGTGCGGCGGGTTGCTCCGGCGCTTGAGAAGTACACGCAGGAGCGCCTCTACGGCGAGGTCTGGAAACGGCCTGGTTTCAGCGCGCGCGATCGAAGCATTGTCACGGTCGCCGCTCTCATCGCCCGCGAGCTGACCCTGCCGATGCCTTATTATTTCAATCAGGCGCTCGATAATGGCGTCAAGCCAGGCGAGCTTTCCGAGATCATTACCCATCTGGCCTTTTATTCAGGCTGGGCGAACGCCTTCGCGGCGGTAGGGCCCGCCAGAGACGTCTTTGCCCAGCGCGGAATCGGACCTGATCAGCTCCCTCCCGTGTCGCCTCAGCTCTTGCCGCTGAACGAAGCCGCGGAAGCCGACCGCGCTTCACGGGTCGGGCAGCAGTTCGGCGCTACCTCTCCGGGACTCGTTCAACATACCACCGATGTGCTGTTCGGCGACCTCTGGCTACGCCCGGACCTCGCGCCACGTGATCGGAGCCTCGTGACCGTGAGCGCGCTGATCGCGTCGGGCCAGGTCGCGCAGGTGCCATACCATCTCAATCGGGCGATGGATAATGGCCTGACGCGAGAGCAGGCTTCCGAAGCGATCATGCATCTCGCTTATTACGCAGGTTGGCCCAACGCCTTCTCGGCGCTGGCGGTCGCGAAAGATGTCTTCGAGAAACGTCCCCGCTGATTCAGGCTTCCCGGTAGCGCAGCGCGTCGACCAGCAAGGCAAAGGCCGGTGAAGACTGACGGCGGTGAGGATAATAGAGGTGATAGCCCGACCAAGGCGGGCACCACTCTTCAAGCACGCGCTTGAGGCGCCCCTTCGCGAGATAAGGCTGCGCGATATCCTCCGGCACAAAGGCTAGTCCAAGCCCGGCAGTGGCGGCATCCAGCACCTGGAAAATGCTGTTGAAGACGAGCTGGCCCTCTACGCGCACTTTCAGCTCCCGCCCGTCCTTCTCGAATTCCCATGCATAGGTGCCGCCATAGGTCGGCAGGCGCAGGTTGATGCAGTTGTGCTCGATCAGATCCTGCGGCGTTCGTGGAACTGCTCGTTTCGCAAAATAGGATTTCGTGCCGACAACGGCGAAGCGGATGTCCGGCCCGATCCGCACCGCGATCATGTCCTTCGCAATCTGCTCGCCCCAGCGCACGCCGGCATCATGGCGCTCGGCGACGATATCCGTCAGGCCGTAGTCGATAACGATTTCGACCTTGATATCAGGGTAATCCGGCAGGAATTTCTGCAGCTTCGGCCAGAGGACCGACTTGATTGCGTGGTCCCCGGCCGTGATCCGCACGGTGCCAGCCGGCTTTTCCCGAAGCTCGCTCAAGGCCTCGAGCTCGGTTTCAATCTCCTCGAAGCGGGGTGCCACCGTCCGCACCAGCCGCTCGCCCGCTTCGGTCAGCGAGACACTGCGGGTCGTGCGGGCGAGAAGCCGAACCCCCAGACGCTCTTCAATTTGACGGATCGTCTGGCTGAGAGCCGACTGCGACACGCCGAGCTTTCCCGCCGCCTTTGTAAAGCTTTGCTCCCGGGCGACGGCAATGAGGTAGCGAAGGTCGTCGAAGCTGCCGCGCGGCATTTATTGCACCACCTTATAAGTCCTTGCAGATTATAGGGGCTAGTCGCGGCAGAGCCATCCCCCAATTGTCATCGCGGCCAGAGGCATCGCGCCACGCGATGCTTCCCGAAGCTGCGATCACATCGGACATGCTGCTCACCGGTGAATCGTGTTCGGAGTCCGGGAACCGGTCAGGAGGCGGCGTAGTTATTCGATGCCCGTAGGGCGGCGCATAGGCCGCCGTCGGCATCAATCAGTGCTCAGCAAACCGGGAGGCAGCAATGGCGCTCGCGATCAAGGTCAACGGTACCATGCAGAGCGTCGATGTCGATAATGACGCTCCGCTCCTCTGGGTCCTGCGTGATGCGCTCGGCCTGGCCGGCACGAAGTTCGGCTGCGGTGTCGCACAATGCGGCGCCTGCACCGTGTTCGTGGATGGCAAGCCAATGCGCTCCTGCACCCTGCCGATCTCGGCGCTCGGCACCCGCGAGGTGACCACCATCGAGGGCGTCTCCGGGCGGGAAGCGGAGGCGGTACAGCAGGCCTGGATCGCGCGCGACGTGCCGCAATGCGGCTACTGCCAGTCAGGCCAGGTGATGAGCGCCGTCGCACTCCTCAAGCAGGTCAAGAAACCGAGCGACCGCGACATCGATCTCGCAATGAACGGCAACGTCTGCCGCTGCGCCACCTACGTCCGCATCCGCGCCGCGATCCACGACGCCGCCCGCGCGCTGGAGGGCTGAACCATGACGATCCACAACGCTGCGCTTTCACGCCGCGCGATGCTCAAGGGCGCCGCCGGCCTCGTCATCGGCCTTTATCTGCCCGAGATGGCGCGCGCGCAATCGGGCGCGGCGCACGCCTTCCGTCGCGCTGCCGGCGGCGCTGATTTCGCGCCCAACGCCTTCATTCGCATCGGCGCGGACGATACGGTGACCGTACTGATCAAGCATATCGAGTTCGGCCAGGGCCCCTTCACCGGTCTCGCAACCCTTGTCGCCGAGGAACTCGACGCCGACTGGTCGAAGGTGCGGGCCGAGCACGCGCCCTCCAACACCGACTTCTACAAGAATTTGGCCTTCGGCGTGCAGGGCACGGGCGGCTCCACCGCGATCGCCAATTCGTACGATCAGATGCGCAAGGCGGGCGCGGCCGCGCGCGCCATGCTGGTCGCCGCCGCAGCGCAAAGCTGGGGCGTTCCGGCGCGCGAGATCACGGTTGAGCGCGGCGTGCTGCGCCATGCCGGGACCGGTCGCGAGGGCCGCTTCGGGCAGTTCGCCGAGGCAGCCGCACGCCAGCCGGTCCCGGCAGACCCGCCGCTCAAGGACCCGTCCGTCTTCCGGCTGGTCGGCCGCGACGACGGCTCGGTCAAGAAGCTCGACAGTGCCGCGAAATCCAACGGAACGGCGCAATTCACGATCGACATGCGTGAACCCGGAATGCTCACCGTCGTCGTGGCGCGCCCGCCGCGCTTCGGCGCCCGGGTCGCGTCCTTCGATGCGAGTGCGGCGCGCGCGGTCCAGGGAGTGGTCGACGTCAAGCAGGTACCGACCGGCGTGGCCGTCTACGCCAACGGCACCTGGCCGGCGATCAAGGGGCGCGAACAATTGCGCATGAGCTGGGACGAGTCGGCCGCCGAGAAGCGCAGCAGCGACCGGCTCATCGAGGAATACCGTGCGCTGGCGCGCCGGCCCGGCCGCATTGCCGGTGCCCATGGTGACGCGATCACGACGCTCGCGCGCGCCGAGAGAATCATCGAGGCCGAATACGTTTTCCCCTATCTCGCGCACGCCCCCATGGAGCCGCTCGACGGCTTCCTGCGCTGGGATGGACAGCGCGTACTTGCCCGCTTCGGTAGCCAGTTGCAGACGCTCGATCACCAGGCGATCGCCACGGTGCTTGGGCTCAAGCCGGAGCAGGTGGAATTGGAAACGATGCTCGCCGGCGGCAGTTTCGGGCGCCGGGCGCAGCAGACGAGTCATCTGGCGGCGGAATTGGCCGAGGTGGCGAAGGCGATCGGCCCTGGCCGGCCGGTGAAGCTCGTCTGGACGCGCGAGGACGACATCCGCGGCGGCTACTACCGTCCGCTCATTGTGCACCGCATGCGCGGCGGCCTCCGTGATGGCAAGATCGTCGCCTGGACCGACACCGTCGTCAGCCAATCGATCTTGAAGGGTTCGCCTTTCGAGGCCGTGATGGCAAAGGGCGGCATCGACGCCACGTCGGTCGAGGGCTCGAAGGAAATTCCCTACGATATCGCCGATTTCCGCTGCGATCTGCACACGACGGATGTCGGCGTGCCGGTCCTGTGGTGGCGCTCCGTCGGCCATACGCACACCGGATATGCGGTCGAATGCTTCGTCGACGAACTCCTGCAGGCGACAGGGCTGGATCCGGTGGCGGGCCGGCTCGCCATGATGGGTAAGGCGCCGCGCGAAGCCGGCGTGCTGCACGCCGTGGCCGAGCTCGCGCAATGGTCCGGCCCCGGCCCGGTCAATGGCCGCGCCCGCGGCGTCGCGGTAGTGAAGAGCTTCGACAGCTACGTCGCCCAGATCGCCGAGGTCTCGGCCGGCGACGACGGCCCGCGCGTGCATAAGGTCTGGTGCGCCGTCGATTGCGGCGTGCCGGTCAATCCGGACGTGATCCGCGCGCAGATGGAAGGAGGCATCGGTTTTGGTGTCGGAGCGGCACTCTACGGCGAGGTGGCTCTCGACGAGGGCCGGCCGGTGCCGACGAACTTCGACACCTATCGCGTGCTGCGCATCCACGAGATGCCAGAGGTCGAGGTGCGCGTCGTGAACTCGACCGAGAAGCCGACGGGCGTCGGCGAGCCGGGCGTGCCGCCGATCGGGCCCGCTGTCGCGAACGCGATGGCACGGCTCGGCCTCGGGCGGCCGCGCCGCCTGCCATTGGTGAGGGCGGTCGCATGATGCGCGCACAGGCTCTCCTCGCGGCGGGGGCGGCCGCCGTGACAGTTCTCGTCGCGGGCGCGGCCGCGCAGACCACCCGCCAGCAGACTACAGCGAAGGACTTGCGCCCCGTCCCGAGCTTCCAGAACATCGCCGATCAACAGGCGCGTTCGATCGCGCTCTTTGAAGAGGCCGGCAAGGTGCTGCAGCATCCGCGTTGTGTGAACTGCCACCCGGCGACCGAGCGGCCGTTGCAGAGCGACGCGATGCGGCCGCATCAGCCGCTCGTGGTGCGCGGGGCCGACGGGCACGGCGCGCCCGGCATGACCTGCAACGCCTGCCACCACGCCGCGAATTTCGATGCCGCCGGCGTGCCCGGCCATCCGCAGTGGCACCTCGCCCCGGCGTCGATGGCTTGGGAGGGGCGCACGCTCGGCGAGATCTGCGCGCAGATCAAGGATCCGAACCGCAACGGCGGCAAGGACATGGCCGCGCTCCTTCACCACATGGCGGAGGACTCGCTCGTGGGCTGGGGCTGGTCGCCCGGCCCGGGCCGCGAGCCAGCGCCGGGCTCGCAGGCCGCGTTCGGCGCCCTGCTGCGGGCCTGGGCTGATGCAGGCGCGCATTGCCCGCCGTCATGAGGCGGAGGTGTTAACTCCGTATGCCGCCAGGAATGTCCCTGCGGGGTCTTGGCTGGATCAAAACGCGTTTCGCATCGGTCGTCGAAGCCCCGCGCGCCATTTATTGCTCCAGCTTATAGGTCCTTGCGGATCATAGCGGCTAGTCGCGCCACAGCCATGGCTCGAGCTGCGGCATTGCGGCCGTGACATTCACCGGCGTCGCCGTGGTCCAGCCCATGGCTGCCGCACAAGGAAGGACTGGAGCCATGCAGATCACACGATCCGGCTCGCAACCGTCCCGCAAGGGAGAGGCGAAGTATTTCACGGGCAATGTGCGGATCGATCGTCTCTTCCAGGCACCCGATCCCGCGCGCACCGGCGCGGGAAGCGTCACGTTCGAGCCGGGAGCCCGCACCGCCTGGCACACGCATCCGCTCGGTCAGACGCTCATCATCACGGCGGGGCTTGGCTGGGTGCAGGGCGAGAACGGCCCGGTCGAGGAGGTGCGGCCCGGCGACGTGGTGTGGGTCGCTCCGGGCCTCAAGCATTGGCATGGCGCGACGCCGACCACGGCGATGACTCATATCGCGGTCAACGAATTGCGGGATGGCAAGAGCGTCGACTGGATGGAGCATGTCACCGACGAACAATACCGAAGATGAACTCGTCGGGCCGCGACCGCCGCGCAGTTCGTGTGTTAGTCCGCCGTCCGCTCCCGCAATCGCTGCGCATAGACGTTGATCACGAGCGCGGCCAGCAGGATCAGGCCGCGGATTAAAATCTTCAGGAAACTGTCGATGTTGACGTGATCGAGTCCGTTGTTGAGGACGCCGAGCACGAACAGGCCGACGATAGTGTTGCCGATGCCGCCGCGGCCGCCAAAGAGACTGGTGCCGCCGACCACGACGGCGGCGATCGAATCCAAAAGATAGGTGTCGAACTCGTTCTGCTGCGCGCTGCCGAAATGGGCAACGCCGAGCATGCCGCCGATGCCGGCGCAGACGGCTGATATCACCATGACGCTGCCGAGGATGAGCTTGACGTTGAGCCCGGAATATTCGGCGGCCTCGCGATTTCCCCCGACCATGTAAACGTAGCGGCCGAAGCGGGTGTAGGTCAGCACCAGATGGCCGCCGAGCAGCATCAACGCCGCCACAATTACGATCCAGGGAATGCCGCCGATCGATGTCGACCCTAGCGTCGTGACCAGCGGAGGGACCTTGTAGGCGATCTGCCCGCGCACCAACAGCGCCGAAATGCCGGCCGCGATCTGCATCATCGCCAGCGTCATGATGAAGGAGGGGATGCCGATCACCGTCAGCCCGAAGGCGTTGACGAGGCCGAGCAGGGCGCACAGCGCCAGCGCCAAGAGGATCGCGGCCCATCCGGGCATCGGGACGTTGGCGATGTTGACGTAGGATTCCTGCAGCGTGAAATAGGCGACCGCAATGCCGGTGACGTTGGCGATGGCGGCGATCGAGAGGTCGATTTCGGCGCAGAGGATCACGAAGGTGAGGCCGACGGCGATGATACCGGTGACCGAGATCTGGGTCAGAATGTTGCCGAGATTGTCCAGCGTCGCAAACGAGGGGCTGGCGGCGGCGAAGAAGCCGAACAGGCAGATCAGCGTCAGGAACGGGGCGATGTTGCGCATCTGGGAGCGCAGCATCACGCCGAGCCGGTGCGGGCGTTTGCGATCGGAAGCGGGGACTGTCACGCTTTCACCTGAAGTCATGTCGGTCTCCTCACGCCGCTTCGAGCAGGCGGTCCTTGCTGATCCGTTCGTTGGAAAATTCGCGCACCACCGCGCCGCGCTTGAGCACGATGATGCGGTCGGCGAGCGACAGCACCGTCTCCGGCTCGGTGGAGAGCACGATGACGGCAAGCCCCTTGGCGCGCAAATCTCTGACGATGTGGATGACGTCGTCCTTGGCGCCGACATCCATGCCGCGGGTCGGTTCGCACAGCACCAATAGCCGCGGCGGATAGCTCAACCACTTCGCCAGCGCGACCTTCTGCTGATTGCCGCCCGATAGCATGCCGAGATCGAGTTCGACGGCGGCGGGCCGGATCCGCAACTGGTCGACCTGGCGCGCGGCGATCTCGCGTTCGCGCGACGGTTTGAGCAGCAGGGATGAAATGCGGTCGAGGACGCTGATCGAGATGTTCTTGTAGACCGGCTCCTGGTGAAACAGCATGTCGCGCCGGCTCTCGGGCACGAAGGCGATGCCGGCGCGACGCGCGCCGGCCGTGCTGCGGAAGGCCTTTTGTTCGCCGGCGATCGCCAGCGAGCCCTGGTCGGGTTTGAGCTTGCCGAACAGGATCCGCGCCAGCTCGAGCTGGCCGCATCCCATAAAGCCGTAGATGCCGAGCACTTCGCCGGCGCGGACGTCGAACGAAACGTCGCGCAGGCTGCGGGCGAGCGACAGCCCGCTCGCATTCAGCACCACCGGCCTCTCGGCGGGCGGCGGCAGCATGATGTCGTGCGTGTAGGTCTCCTCCAGCGCCTCGCGGCCATGGCCGATCATGGCCTCGATCAGCGCGGGCTTGTTGGTCTCGGCGGCCCTCGTCTCGGCGACCTTCCTGCCGTTGCGGAACACCGTCACGACGTCGGAGACGCGCAGGATGTCCTCGATGAAATGCGAGATGAAGACGATGCTGGTGCCTTCGTCGCGCAGCCGCTTGAGGGTCGCGAAGAGGCGCTCCACTTCCGGCGGCGACAGTGCCGAGGTCGGCTCGTCGAGGATGATGATGCGGGCGCCGGAAAACAGCACGCGGGCGATTTCGATCAGTTGCTGCAGGCCGATCGGGAGGTCGCCGAGCCGCGACATCGGATCGACGTCGATGCCGAAACGTTTGAGTTGCTCGCCGGCCTCGCGCGCCATCCGCCGCCATTGCACGAAGCCGAAGCGGTTGGTCGGCTGGTTGCCCAGAAACACGTTCTCGGCCACCGACAGATCTGGCGCCACGCTCAGTTCCTGATGCACCATCGCGATGCCCGCCGCATGCGCATCGCGCACCGAGCGGAAGCGGGTCTCCCGGCCGTCCAGGATAAAGCGGCCGGAAAAATCGGCATGCACGCCGGCGATGATCTTCATCAGCGTGCTTTTGCCCGCGCCGTTCTCGCCGACGAGACCATGGACCTCGCCGGGAGAAAGCGCAAAATCGACACCACGAAGGGCTTCGACGCCGCCGAAGGCCTTCGTGATCTCTTGCAGTTCGAGGATGGGCTTAAGTCCCACGGGCATGCTGACTCAGATCAGGAAATGGTCCTCCATCCATTGCATGCCGGCGGCATTGGCCTTGGTCACGACCGGGCCGTCGGTGATGACGTGCTTTGGAATACCCTGTCCGCTCTTCTCGCCCGCGGTTACCGCGGCGACGCCGGCAATGATGGCGCCACCATGGATGCGGCAGGAGGGATTGCGGACGGTCGCGAACATGCGGCCTTCGCTCACCGCCTGGATCGCCGGCGGCATGGCGTCGACGCCGCCGATCAGGATGTTGGTGCGGTTGCGCGCCTTCATGATGTTGTAGGCGGCCAACGCCATGTCGTCATTGTGGAAGAAGGCCGCGTCGATCTGCGGATGCTTTGTCAGATAGGTCTCCCACAGCCGCGCCGTCTTTGAGACGTCCCAATCCGCGGGCTGGGTGTCCAGCACCTCGATGTTCGGGAATTGCTTCACCACTGTGTTAAAGCCCTTGGCGCGGCCCTGCGCGCCGGTATGGCCGAGGGCGCCCTGCGTCATGATGATCTTGCCCTTGCCGCCCATGGCGTTGCACAGCGCCTGGGTCACCGAAGCGCCCATGAATTCATTGTCGGGCGCCAGGAACGAATGAACCTTGATCTGATCGAGCGGCGCGATCAGCGTGTCCATGTCGATCACGGGAATGCCGGCATCGATCATCTTCTGCACGGGCTGGGTCAGTGTGCCGATGCCGAATGCCTGGATGGCCACGAAATCCCATTTTTGCGATGCCATGTTGTCGATCGCCGCGCGCTGCTTGACGGCGTCGAGCTGGCCGTCGAACCAGGTGACCTCGACGTTGAACAGCTTGCCCCACCACTCTGCCGCCTGCTTGCCCTGGGCGCACCAGGTCGCCTGCAGACCTGCATTGGAGAACGCAGCTTTCAACGGTTTTTCTGAACGCGCGGCTGCCGCCAGCGCCGGATTAATACCCAGTCCCCCGAGCAGGGCGGTGGCTGCGCCAGCCACGCCTGCGGCCTGAAGAAGGTCGCGCCTGGTCGTTGCCGTTTTGTCAGTTCCGGACATCGTTTGCTCCCTCGCTTGTCGTTTGTTATGGCCGTCGGCGTCGATTGCACGCACCGCGGATCGAGGCAGTCTTTCACACTCGGCGCGTTTGCGCCACCGGATGACTTGATCGTCCGTCTCAATGAGCTTCAGGAAGCTTTGGTGCGCGTCAGTTCACTGCGCTGCAACGTGGCCCTCGATCTCGCCGAGCAATTTCCGCCACGCTGCATCGATTTCGTCCGACCAGTCTGGCCCGACGATGTCGCGCAGCGTCTGTGCGATGATGCCGAAGAAGGCGACGAACAGTTCACGCGGCGTGCCGTAGGCATCGTGCGAGGAAATCTCTGACGTGATCAGGCGGAAATGGCCGGTGCGTTGGCCGGCGAAATCCAGCATCGCCTCGATCGTCAGGGCCAGCATTGAGCCCTTGACGAGTTCGCTGCCCTCTGTCGGAAACATCGTCCGCGCTTCGGGATGTGCCTCGAACAGGCGGCGATAGACCAGCGGCGTCAGATCTTCGCTGCGCTCGGCGGCCAGCTCAAAACTTCGCTCGATCGGATTTGACGATGCCGTCATTGTCGTTTGCGATCGTAACGAAAAAAAAGAGCAGGGCACCAAGCCCTGCTCAAAAATTGTGTCGACCCTTAATTTCCTCGAAAATTTAGATTTGATCTTGATTGTCGAGGCGACGCTGCTTGTGCGCGTCAGGGCTCCTCCCGAGACTTGGACCACCAAGCTTTGCCTGTCGGCAAGCCTGAGCCCGAATTGGTAGACCATCTTTTTCGTCTTGTCACCAATTTCGGCAACGTTTGTTCAAAATTCCAGCACTCTGCGAAATGATTGGGAATGTGCTACTCGCAGTTGTGGATTTAGCTGCAATTCGCCCGATGCTTGGTATCGGGGTAGGGCGCCCTCTTAATGATGCAAAACGCGTCGCTTTTCGCCAGCATCTCTCCTTGAAGCTGCAACATAGTTCCGGGAACCTGATCTCGACTTCAGACTCCTGAAGTGATTAAGGTCTGAAGCGGATGGGTTTGCGATGCGCCGGCGGCTGAAGAATTTTCTGCCAATTGTCCTGATTGCCCTGATGGTGCAGATTTTTGCACCCATCGGCGCATGCTGGGCGGCGAGCATTGCAGCTTCCGATCCGCTCGCCGGCGCCGTGATCTGCCACGGCGATGGCGGCGGCGGTGCCGGGCAGGCCGATCAGGCCGGCCACCGCGCCCATGACGGATGCTGTTCGGTTTGCAGCGTGCTGCAGACCGGAGCCCCGGTCGACCCGCCGGAGACTGCGGTCGCAATATCGGTCGACCTCGATCATGTGCGCGTGGTCTGGATCGAATTTGCCCCAGACCGGTTCGCTTCCCGTGCCGGTTCGCAAGCGCAGGCGCGCGCGCCTCCCTCCATTTCCTGACCTCACTTGACCTCCGTCAACCGGTGCGGCCTGCGGCCGTGCCAGTTCGTTCAATTGAGCAAGCCGGCCAAAGCGCTGGCGTCAGGAATGTCTTATGTACCCCCATCGTGTTTTGGGAAGCGCGAGCCTGCTTGTGCTTGGCAGTGCGCTATCCCTCACGCCGTCGAATGCGACCGCCCAAACGGCGTTGCCGGCGGTCACGGTCGATGCGCCGCGCGCCACGACTGCCAGACCTGCGGCCCGAAAGCCGGCCGTTCGGGTGTCTGCCCGGACGCAGGCAAGGCCACCTTCGGCCAACCCCGCGCCTTCAGCGTCGCTTACCGCAGGAATTACCCCGAGCGTAGCGCGCGCGCTGCTTTACCAGGCGCCGAACGGCCAGACCGAAACCACCATCGACCGCAGCCAGTTCGACAACCGGCCGTCGTTCTCCGTGGCCGACGTGCTGCGCGAGAGCCCGGGTATCTCGGTGAAGCAGGGCAACGGGCCGCGCGATATCGGCATCTCGATCCGCGGTTCCAATGCCCGAAATGGCTTTGGCATCCGCAATCTCGTGATCTTCGACGACGGCTTTCCGGTCACGCAGCCGGACGGGCTTTCCCGCAGCGACCTGATCGATCCCAAGGCCTATGGCGCGATCGATGTCATCCGAGGACCGTCTTCAGCACTCTTTGGCAACTATGCCACGGGCGGCGCGCTCAATTTCCGCACCCGCCCGGGGCGCACTATCGACGGGGTCGAGTACGGCGTCGATGGCGGCAGCTTCGGCTATCTCAACAACTATCTCGCCGCAGGCAAGAAGGTCGGCAATTTCGAGTATTCGTTGTTCGCCAGCGATGCGCGCGGCGACGGTTTTATCCAGAATAGCTGGTTCAACACCCAGACGGTGAATTTCTTAGGCACGTTGCAGGCGACGCCCGACGACCGGTTCACGGTCAAGTTCATCAACAACAATCTCGATACTCGGGTGCCGCTCCGGCTGTCGCTCAACCAGTATTATCAGAACCCGTTCCAGCAGGGCTGCGATATGGCGGGCATCGCCGGCTGCGCCTCAGTTAACCTCCTCAACAACGGCTTCAACGGCACAAGGACTCCGATCACCGCCATCCAGGCCGGGCTCGGCCGCGAAGATCGCCGCACCATCGTCGGCGGTAGATGGGAGCACGACTTCGATAATACGACGACCTGGCGCAACCAGTTCGTGTTCGACGATCGCAATATCAGCCAGCCGACGGGAGCGACCAGCGCGATCGGCGATTTCCCGTCGTACAACTACATGAGCGACGTGACCAAGCGCGGCGAGATTCTGGGCATGGAATCGACGACGTATTTCGGCGCGTTCTACAACACGCTGACGGCGTCGAGCGATACACGCCACGTCATGCCAGGAGGCAATGCGAGGCTCGGCCTTCTGCAAAGCAATACCTGGAGCGACACCACGAACTATGGCGTTCGCGCTCGCGAAGAACTCAAGCTGACGCCGAATCTGACGGCTATCGCCGGCATTGGATGGGAAACCACTCATCTCAAGGGGATTAACACCTCTTACGCCTACAACACGCCCAATGTTCCAACGGCGACGCCAGGAGTGCCGATAGTCGCCGATCGGCAATTTCAGAACACCGCGCCCGAACTGGCGCTGCTCTACAAGCTGAACAGCGAGTGGCTGTTCAGGGCACGCGTGGCCACCGGATACGGCACGCCGCAGGTCGGCAACCTCTTCGTCCTCTCTGACGGCCGGAACGGCAACAATACACAGCTAAAGACGCAGCAGAACCTCGGTTACGACATCGGGTTCGATTGGACGCCGAACAACGCGCTCAAATTCAGCGCGACCGGCTTCTACGAATTTTTCAAGAACGAGCTGGTTACACAGGCCACGCAGGTCGGCGCACCCAATGCAAGCTTCACGTTCAACGCCCCACGATCGGAACATCGCGGCGTAGAGCTTGCCGCCGACTGGAAGTTCTATCCCGGTTGGCGTTTCACGGCCGCCTACACCTATCTCGACGAGGTCTATACAGAATACACCGAGAATATCGTCAACGGCGCGACGTTCAGCTTCAACCGCGCGGGCAACAAGATTCCCGGCATCTCACCGCACGAACTGACAGCACGGCTCGGCTATGATCAAATGTGGGGTCCGCTTGCAGGCCTCGGGGCGTTTGTCGAGGTCCAGTGGAAAGACTCGTTCTACATGGACAACGCCAACCTCCTGAAGGCGCCCGGCTACGAACTGGTCAATCTCAACGTGCACTACAATACGGACCTCAAGTCCGACTACTTCAAGTCGTTGAGCATGTATGTCGAAGTCAGGAACGTGTTTGACCGGACTTATGTGGCTTCCGCGAACAACATCGCAAACTCGGTGACGGCAGGAGGCATCCAGAATCCCGCCAGCGTATTGGCGAACACGACCGGCTCGATCTACGCCGGCTCGCCGCGCGCGTTCATTGCCGGAATGAAGCTGGCGTTCAAATGACCGGACAACAACGCAGGAGGAGTAAAGCCATGCTGCGAATGAGCCTGCTCGCGATGCTCGCCCTCTCGCTTTACCAAAGTGCAGCGCAAGCCCAAATGAGTCATCATCAGCATGCCTCGGAAGCGGCGTGCGAGGAGACAGCCTTGCGCTGCGCGTCGAAGGTCATGCCGGCTTTCGCGCCGGATGGAACGCTGTGGCTCGCCTGGATGGCGGGAGGCCAGATATCGGTCGCGAGTTCGAAGGATGAAGGGCGCAGCTTTTCGACGCCGGTTCAGGTGACAAAAGAAAAGCTCAACCTTGATTGGGGGCCGGATGCGCGTCCGCAGATCATCATCGAGAAAAACGGCGGCATTGCACTGGCGTTTTCGCGCTTCCGGGACAAGGCGTTCAATGGTCAGGTGCTGACCACGAGGTCGACCGATGGCGGCCAGAGCTTTGCCGAGCCGCAGCCGATTACGTCGAGCAATGAGAGCCAGCGTTTTGTCGCGCTCGGTCTCGATGCTGATGGTTCGGTGTTTGCGGCCTGGATCGACAAGCGCAACCGGGCGCCTGCGCGTGAGAAGGGCAGGAAATATGAAGGGGCAGGGCTGTTCTTCTCGTCATCGAAGGACGGCGGAGCGACCTATTCCGAGACGCGGCTGGCAGCCGACAACACCTGCGAATGTTGCCGGCTCGGCCTGGCATTCGCAGGCGCCGGCCGTCCCGTGGTGGTGTTCAGGAACATCTTCGACGGCGGTGTGCGGGATCACGCGATCATGACGTTCGCCGACCCGGCGACGCCGGGCGAGGTTCGCCGCGTCAGCAACGACGATTGGCAGATTGCCGCGTGCCCGCATCATGGGCCAAGTCTTTCGATCTCGCCCGCCGGCACTCACCACGTGACGTGGTACACCAACGGCAAGGCGCGCAAGGGGCTGTTCTATGCCCGCTCGCAAGACGAGGGACGTACGTTTTCCGATCCGCTTCCGCTCGGCCGTTCCGACCGCAATCCCGCGCGGCCCTATGTGCTTGCCGGCCCGCGCGGCGCCACCATGGTCTGGAAAGAGTTCGATGGCGAGAAGACCGCGGTCAACGCAATGACGTCGCATGATGAGGGCAAGAGCTGGTCAAAGCCGGTCGCAATCGCCACGACGACTGATACGTCCGACCATCCGTTGCTGGTCAGCGATGGACAGAAGACCTACCTTTCGTGGATGACCAAGGCGGACGGATATCGCCTTTTGCCGATCGGAGATGGATCATGAAACGCCTCCTGCTCGCCGTCATATTCCTGGTTGCGTGTCTCGGCGCCGCGCCCGGCGCCGAGACACCGTCCGAGCTCACGCTCAAGCCGTTCGTGCGGGGAAGCTGGCAGGAGGTGCTGCGTTCGCATGCCGGGCGCCCGACGCTGGTGCATTTCTGGGGCGTCACCTGCGGTCCTTGCAAGGTCGAATTGCCGCTGCTCGGACAATTCATGAAGGACCATTCCGAGATCGACGTCGTGATGGTCAGCGCCGATCTCGTCCCGAATCTGCCCGGCCCAACGCGCGCGATGCTGGAGAAGGCCGGGCTGGGATTGGCGGAGAACTGGATTTTCAGCGACGGCTTCGTCGAACGCCTCCGGTTCGAGATCGATCCCGCCTGGCAGGGGGATATCCCGCGCACGCTCCTGATCGGGCGGGATGGAACCGTGACCACGATCGAAGGTTCGGCGGAAATACCGGACCTCGAAAAATGGTTGGTTCAGCAAAAGGCTACGAAGAAATAAGGACGCAATCCCGCTATTGTGAACATGAACGTTGCATTCTCACGTTAATGCAACGGCGGCCCTCGGCCGTCCGTTGCGTGTCGGCCATACTTCACAAATCGAAAGACATCCGATGAAACCTGTCTTGCCATTCTTCGCCTTCGCCGCCCTGTTTGCTCTCCTGGGCACGCCCGCGCATGCTCAGGAAGTCAAGGCCGGAGATCTCGTCATCAAGCAAGCCTGGAGCCGCGCTACGCCGAGCGGCGCAAAAATCGCCGGTGGATATCTCACCGTCGAGAACAAAGGCAGCGCGCCGGACAAACTCGTTGGCGGCTCGGGCGATAACATCGGCAAGGTCGAAATTCACGAGATGGCGATGAATAACGGCGTCATGACAATGCGGCCGCTCGACAAGGGCCTGCCGATCGAGCCGGGCAAGACCGTCAAGCTTGCGCCGGGCGGCTATCATTTGATGCTGATGGATCTCAAGCAGCCCTTCAAGCAGGGCGACAAGGTGCCGGTCACGCTTGAATTCGAGAAAGCGGGAAAGGTGACGTTGTCGCTCGACGTGCAGGGCGTCGGTGCGCAGGGGCCGGCGAGTGCGGATCATTCAGGCCACACGGGCATGAAGCACGATCATTCCGGCATGAAGAAATAGGCGGCGAGCAATTTGTAGGATGGGTAGAGCGAAAGCGAAACCCATCGCCTGCGCGGTTATTGCAGGCGTTGATGGGTTTCGCTGCGCTCTACCCATCCTACCGATTGGGAAACCAACAATTCACCGCCAAAACGACCTACAAATCCGCGTTTTCAGCGGCTTTTTCGCGGCTTCCGGCCTTGTGTTTTCGCAGCCGATCCGGTTTCACTGCACCTCTTCCGGTAGCCCACTGATTCCTCGAGTTGTCCCATGCGGTTGTCGCGGTTTTTTCTACCCATCCTGAAAGAGAATCCGAAAGAGGCGGAGATCGTCTCGCATCGGCTGATGCTGCGCGCGGGCATGATGCGGCAGGAGGCGGCAGGTATTTACGCCTGGCTGCCGCTCGGCTTCCGGGTGCTGAAGAAGATCGAGCAGATCGTCCGCAAGGAACAGGACCGCGCCGGCGCCCTGGAACTGTTGATGCCGACGCTGCAGCTCGCCGACCTCTGGCGCGAGAGCGGACGCTACGACGCCTACGGCCCGGAGATGCTGCGGATCAGCGACCGCCACAAGCGCGAATTGCTGTATGGGCCGACCAATGAGGAAATGATCACCGAGATCTTTCGCGCCTACGTCAAATCCTACAGAAACCTGCCGCTCAATCTCTATCACATCCAGTGGAAGTTCCGCGACGAGCAGCGCCCGCGTTTCGGCGTGATGCGCGGCCGCGAGTTCCTGATGAAGGATGCGTATTCCTTCGATATCGACGAGGCGGCGGCGCGCCGTTCCTATAACCGGATGTTCGTCGCTTACCTGCGCACCTTCGCGCGAATGGGATTGAAGGCGATCCCGATGCGCGCCGAGACCGGGCCGATCGGCGGCGACCTCAGCCACGAATTCATCGTGCTGGCGGAAACCGGCGAGTCCGGCGTGTTCTGCAACAGCGACGTACTGAACCTGCCGATCCCGCCCGACGACGTCGATTACGACGGCGATCTGACCGGCATCATCAAGCAATGGACGTCGGTCTATGCCGCAACCGAGGACGTCCACGATGCCGCTCGTTACGAGCGCGAAGTGTCGGCCGACAAGCGCGTCAACACGCGCGGCATCGAGGTCGGCCAGATCTTCTATTTCGGCACCAAATATTCCGATGCGATGAAGGCACTGGTCGCCGGCCCCGACGGTGTCGACGTGCCGATCCATGGCGGTTCCTACGGCGTCGGGGTCTCGCGGCTGGTCGGCGCCATCATCGAGGCCTGCCACGATGATGCCGGCATCAAGTGGCCGGAGGCCGTGGCACCGTTCACTGCCGTGATTTTGAACCTGAAGCAGGGGGACGCAGCCGTCGATGGCGCCTGCGAGAAGCTTTATCGCGAGCTTCAGGCCAAGGGCGTCGATGTGCTCTATGACGATACCGACCAGCGCGCCGGCGCGAAATTCGCCGCCGCCGACCTGATCGGCATCCCCTGGCAAATTCTGGTCGGGCCGAAGGGCCTCGCCGAGGGCAAGCTCGAGATCAAGCGGCGCAGCGATGGCTCGCGGGAGAATCTCAGCCCGGCGGAAGTGGTGGCGAAGATCGCTGGATAAGATATCCACCGCGGCTGATATGTTGGCCAATACGGCCACATTTGGCCCGAATCATGGGATTATCGAGTAATGGATGAGACCATGAACGAGACAGCCCGAACTCCGCCTTTTGCGCCCTTCGAATGGCTGCTGTCCGGGCGTTACTTGCGGGCGCGTCGCAAGGAAGGCTTCATTTCCGTCATCGCCGGCTTTTCGTTCCTCGGCATCATGCTCGGCGTCGCCACGCTGATCATCGTGATGGCCGTGATGAACGGCTTCCGCAAGGAACTGCTGGACAAGATCCTTGGGCTGAACGGCCACATCTTGGTGCAGCCCTTGGAATCGCCGCTGACCGACTGGAAGGACGTCGCCGAGCGCATCAGCCAGGTCGATGGCATCCGCCTTGCCGCGCCGGTTGTGGACGGTCAGGCGCTGGCATCTTCCGCCTTCAACGCCGCTGGCGTGCTGGTGCGCGGCATGCGCGCTGCGGACCTGAACAACCTCACCTCGATCGCCAAGAACATCAAGCAGGGCACGATGGAGGGGTTTGACGAGGGGCAGGGCGTCATCATCGGACGCCGGCTCGCCGATCAATTGTCGCTGCATGCCGGCGACACCATCACGCTGGTTGCGCCCAAGGGCGCGGTGACCCCAATGGGCACGACGCCGCGCATCAAGCCTTACAAGGTCGCGGCCGTGTTCGAGATCGGCATGTCGGAATATGACGCAAGCTTCGTGTTCATGCCGCTGCCGGAGTCGCAGGCCTATTTCAACCGCAAGGACGACGTCACCGCGATCGAGGTATTCACCAGCAATCCCGATCGAATCGATGCGTTCCGCAAGAGCGTGACGGAGGCTGCGGGGCGGCCGGTCTTCCTGGTCGACTGGCGGCAGCGCAACTCGACCTTCTTCAATGCGCTTCAGGTCGAGCGCAACGTGATGTTTTTGATCCTGACCATGATCGTGCTGGTTGCCGCGCTCAACATCGTCTCCGGCCTGATCATGCTGGTCAAGGACAAGGGCCAGGACATCGCCATCCTGCGCACCATGGGCGCCTCGCAGGGCTCGATCATGCGGATATTCCTGATCACGGGCGCTGCGATCGGTGTGGTCGGCACGCTGACCGGATTTTTCGTCGGCATGCTGATCTGCCTGAACATCGAATCGATCCGCCAGTTCCTGTCCTGGATGACCAACACCGAATTGTTCTCGCCGGAACTCTATTTCCTCTCCCGGCTGCCGGCCGAAATCGATTTCGGCGAGACCACTGCGGTCGTGATCATGGCGCTGACACTGTCCTTCCTGGCGACGCTCTACCCGTCCTGGCGCGCCGCGCGCCTCGATCCCGTCGATGCGCTCCGGTACGAGTGAGGGCGAGATGGCCGAGGAGGCGGAAGATGTACCCGTTATCTATCTCCACGAGATAAAACGCGAGTACAGGCAGGGCGAGGCGACGCTGACCATTCTCGACGGCGCCAAGCTTGCGCTGTGGGCGGGGCAGTCGGTGGCGCTGGTGGCACCGTCGGGGTCTGGCAAATCGACGCTGCTGCACATCGCAGGCCTGCTCGAAAGTCCCGACGAGGGTGAGGTCTATGTCGCGGGCACGCCGACCTCGCAATTGTCTGACATCGACCGCACCCAGATCCGGCGCTCCGACATCGGCTTCGTCTATCAATCGCATCGGCTGTTGCCGGAATTCACCGCGCTCGAAAACGTCATGCTGCCGCAGATGATCCGCGGCCTCAAACGCTCCGAGACGATCAAGCGCTCGCAGGAAATTCTGGCCTATCTCGGCCTCGGCGATCGCACCTCGCACCGGCCGGCCGAACTCTCCGGCGGCGAGCAGCAGCGCGTTGCGATTGCGCGTGCCGTCGCCAACGCGCCGCGGGCGCTACTCGCCGACGAGCCGACCGGAAATCTCGATCCGCATACCGCCGATCACGTCTTCAAGGCGCTGATGCAACTCGTGAAGGCGACGCAGGTCGCGATGCTGATTGCCACCCACAACATGGAGTTGGCCGGCCGCATGGACCGGCGGGTGTCGCTGGTCGACGGCCGGGTCGTCGAACTCGAATAACGGCGTTCAGTAAACGTTGCGGTATCGCTTGTTGCGATATGCCGACGGTCCCTGCGCATGTGCGAAATAGGGATTGATGATGCATTGCGCCGAGCGGCCCGACGCCGACATGTTGCATTGGGGCAGCGACGTATAAGCACATTCGTAATAGCTGATCCGGCCATAGACATGCAGGCAAACCGGATAGCGGGGATCGTACGTCTGTGCTTGCGCCGGTGCAGCCGCCGATGCTGCGCCGATCGCCAGAATTGCCAAAGCCAGAATGCGCATCAGAATCTCCTTCACTGCTGCATCGGTCCGCGTGTGCTGATGGCCAGCAGACATTCGACGCAGTCCGGCGTCAAATCACGTTCACGCGCTGTAGGTGCGGGCGTCCGGAGGTTCGCCTGTGCGGAATGTCTCGGCGGCGAAAGGCGCCGCTGCTCAGTACCTGCCGTAACCGGGAGCGGGCGGCAGCGCGCGGCCGGGCAGCGGGCGATACGCGGCGGGCGGCGGTTCGCTCTCGCCGATATAATAGGGATTGGCGATGCAGGTGAGAAAGCGACCCGAGGCAGTCGCCTGGCACTGCTCGTAGCTCGTGAACGTGCAATTGCTGAGGCCCGGCTGCTCGGTGCCTTGAATGCAGAAGGGATATCGTGTGCCTACGGCTTCGGCGGGCGCAGCACCGATAGCTGCCAATCCGATCGCGGTCAGCACGGCCAGAATCGCTCTACGCATTTCGAATCTCCTTCACGGCGCATTGGCGCTTCGCGTTCCATTCTGACGACACAAGCCGCAGCTCTGCAATCCCGTCAAGCCAATCCGCCCTGCAATACCGCCGTAAAGCAAAATGTGAATTTTTTACGGCGAGCTGCGGCGCAAAGTTTCGAAAAACGCCTGCAAGACAACATTAACTTGCGTTCGCACTGAGGCCGTTTGGTGTGGGCTGTTGCAGCGAGGTTACAGCAATTCGAGCCAACGATGTTATGAGCATGCCTCGGCCTTGGGGGCTGTCAAAAAAGGAACGGGAATAAGAATGAAGAAGGTTTTGCTTGTTACGGCCAGTCTGATCGCGCTCGGCGCGACTGCGCCGGCTGTTGCTGCTGATCTCGCTGCGCGTCCTTACACCAAGGCGCCCCCGATGGTTGCTGCTGTGTATGACTGGACCGGTTTCTACATCGGTGCGAACGGCGGCTGGGGTTCGAGCCGCAACGACTGGGATTCGGTTCCGCCCGCTTTCGCTGTTGGTCCCGAGGGCTCGCATGACGCGACCGGCGGCACGGTCGGTGGCCAGATCGGCTATCGCTGGCAGGCTGGCACCTGGGTGTTCGGCGTTGAAGCCCAGGGCAACTGGGCCGACTTCTCGGGCAGCAACGTGAGCACGCTGTTCGCCGGCTCTCGCAACCACACGAACGTCGATGCGTTCGGCCTGTTCACGGGTCAGGTCGGTTATGCCGTCAACAACGTCCTGCTCTACGTCAAGGGCGGTGCGGCTGTGACCTCGAACGAGTATCGCATCTCCAACCTTGCAGGCGCGACCATTGGCGTCACCGGCGATGACACCCGCTGGGGCGCCACGGTCGGCGCAGGCCTCGAATACGCCTTCGCCCCGAACTGGTCGGTTGGCGTTGAGTACAATCACCTGTTCATGCAGGACCGTACCTACACCTTCACCACGCCGGGCGGCGCCTTCTTGGGCACCGACCGCATCAGTCAGGACGTCGATCTCGTCACCGCCCGTCTGAACTACAAGTTCGGCGGTCCGGGCGTCGCGAGGTACTGATCGCACGCGACCTGCGACCAACATCGAAGCCCCGGGGCATCCCCGGGGCTTTTTTGTTGGGGCGGGCGCGCCGGTTAACCAAGCCGGAATGGTCGTAAGACGCGTCGTGAGACGGGCCTTGGGTAGTGGGTCAGTTTGATTGTGGCAAAGTTCCGGGGTGGAATGTTGACAATTTCCACCGCATATTCGGACCATGCATGGTGAGCCGACCTGTGAGCTTAAAACTAGAGGCGCGTGGCAGCTGATCACGTTAGATCAGGCGCTGCGGCTCGATAAGGGCCGTCTTATGCGCTGCCCGGAATGCCACGGTAAGATTCGCGCCCATAGTACGGGGCGAAACGGCATGGCCGCCCATTTTGAGCACCGCGAAAATAATCCAGGCTGCACGCTTGGGTACAATTTCGACGGAACGAAGCGTAGGCATCGAAAGCCGGAAGAATGACCCCTAAACGCCCCCGAGACCCCAACCAGCTCGCCAAGTCGATCATCGACATTGCGACAGGCAGAAGCCTGACCGTGATCCTACGATTGCTCTTCACACGTTCTGTTACAACTTCGTTCGCATACATCAGACACTCAAGGTAACGCCCGCAATGGCCGCTGGCGTCACTGATAAGCTCTGGGAGATGGATGATCTTGTTGCGATGTTGGAGCGGTGGGAGCTAGCGAACTACAAGCCAGAGTATCAATTTGTGGTTCGGCAATACGCCATCGGGAAGGGCCATCAGGTTAGCGTTCTCTGGCGCGGTGGCGAGGTCGATACGATCTTTGGGTTTGAAAAGGAGGCTGACGCCCTGGAATGGATCAGGGAGAAGTCACAGGGGTGGCTTCTAACGAAGCGAGACTAGCGCGAAGCATAACGATCGATAAGAAGGTCTAGTTTCTTGATCCTGAAATCATGCTCATTGTGAGACTTTATGTGCTGCCCTTCGTGATGGGTACGCGGGAATACAAGCTTGATCTTGGGCTCCGGAATCTCGTCCAGCCACCTAAAAGCTTCCGCATCAGCGGGGTCTATCGCCGCTATCGCGGTAACGGTTTCTCGTTCCCATGACTCCATCTGAGTAAGCAATTCGTCAAAATTTCCAGATGAGTGCTGTAGAAAGAGACTCGCGTTGCGGATTTGCACGCCAGCGCCCTTGAGCTTCGATAATTTAAGCCTCCTTGCGCTGCTTTCGTTTGAGAAGCGGGCATCAAATTGTCTTTTCATGTACGCATGCAGCCCCACTACAATGACGATTGCGAGGGTGATTGCAGGGACTATTTCAATAAACCCGCTCACGACGTCAGTCGCCAGCGGTCCGAACCATTCGGACAATCGTTTGAAGATGTGTGCTTTGAGAGCGTCCTCGTATGCGGACCTGAAGAGGAAGCTAAGGCCAGCAACTGCTGCGACCAAAACAAGCGGGTAAGAGTTCGAATGTCCGCGCATAATTGCTGAGTACCACGATTCCTCGCGGCGCCCCGGCATCCGACGGTCAAGGGGTTAACCATCGGGGTCATTCTTCAAACTGACCCACTACCGGGCCTTGACTCCTAGAACAAAAAAGGAACAATGTTCCTCATATGTTCTCGAACCGTAGGGAGTCGGATCATGTTGCGGATGTTCGTGGAAGAGGCGGCGGCGCTGGCGTCGATTACGCTGTTTGTCGGGATGATCGCGGTGTGGGCGCAGGTGATTCCGCAGCTTTGAGGTGGGGCGGAGAGCCGGCCCGATTCGGCTTGCGGGCGAGCTGGGGAAAAGCCGGATGGCGGTCGCTCAGCGCGCGTTCCGCGTGGACTCCGTCCGGCCGAGGCATCACCATTGCGGCAGCGAGTCGGTGCACCCTGAGCTGCCGGCGATCGCTCCCCATCACGATGCAAGAGCCCCTTTAGCGCATGTCCAGTGCCGGATTCGTTCATCTCCACGTTCATTCGGCCTATTCGCTGCTGAAGGGCTCCATCAAGATCGCCAAACTCGGCGAACTGGCGAAAGCCGACCGCCAGCCGGCGCTGGCGCTGACCGACACCGACAACATGTTCGGAGCGCTGGAATTCTCCGACAAGATGGCCGGCTACGGCATCCAACCGATTGTCGGTTGCGAACTCGCCGTCGATTTTGGCGACCAGGATCCCAACGCGCGCAATTCGCTTGCCGCCACGCCGTCGCGAATCGTCCTGCTGGCGGCGCGCGAGCGCGGTTACCGCAGCCTGATGCGGCTGAACTCGCGGGCGTTCTTGGAAACGCCGGTCCATCAATCCCCGCACATCAAGCTCGAATGGCTGGAGGGCGATGCCGAGGATTTGATCGCGCTGACCGGCGGCCCCGACGGTCCGATTTCGCTGGCGCTCAACGCCGATCACACAGCGCTTGCAGCCGCGCGTATCGACCGGCTGGCGAACCTGTTCGGCGATCGCCTCTATGTCGAATTGCAGCGCCACGGCATCGACAAGGAGCGCCGCGTCGAGGCCGGCCTGATCGATCTCGCTTACGCCAAGGGCCTGCCGCTGGTCGCGACCAACGAGCCATATTTCGCGTCGAACGACGACTATGAAGCCCATGATGCGTTGTTGTGCATCGCCGGCGGCAAGCTGATCGCCGAGACCGACCGCGAGCAGCTCACCCCTGATCACCGCTTCAAGACCCGCGCCGAAATGGCGGTGCTGTTTGCCGACATTCCGGAAGCGTTGGCTTCCACGATCGAGATCGCCGAGCGCTGCTCGTTCCGGCCAAAGACGAGAAAACCTATCCTGCCGCGCTTCACCGTTGGTGCCGATTCGGGCTCCGACGCGGCAACTGAAGAAGCCGCCGAGCTGAAGCGTCAGGCCGAGGCGGGGCTCGCGCGCCGCCTGCAGGTTCATGGCCTGTCGCCCGGCGCGACGGAAGAGGAATACCAGAAGCGGCTCGCCTTCGAGATCGACGTCATCAACCGCATGAACTATGCGGGCTACTTTCTGATCGTCTCGGACTTCATCAAATGGGCCAAGGCCCACGATATTCCGGTCGGTCCGGGCCGCGGCTCCGGCGCCGGCTCGCTGGTCGCCTACGCGCTCACCATCACCGACCTCGATCCGATTCGCTTTGGACTACTGTTCGAGCGCTTCCTCAATCCCGAACGCGTCTCGATGCCGGACTTCGACATCGACTTCTGCCAGGACCGCCGCGGCGAGGTGATCGATTACGTGCAGCAGCGCTATGGCCGCGATCAGGTGGCGCAGATCATCACCTTTGGAACGCTGCAGGCGAGGGGCGTGCTGCGCGACGTCGGCCGTGTACTGCAGATGCCTTACGGCCAGGTCGACAAGCTGACAAAACTGGTGCCGCAAAATCCCGCCGCGCCGGTGACGCTGGCGCAGGCGATCGAGGGTGAACCCAAGCTGCAGGCGTTCCGCGACGAGGACCCGGTGGTCGCGCGCGCCTTTGACATCGCCCAGCGCCTCGAAGGACTGACGCGCCACGCCTCGACGCACGCCGCCGGCATCGTGATCGGCGACCGACCTTTAAGCGAACTGGTGCCGCTCTATCGCGATCCCAAATCCGACATGCCGGTAACCCAGTTCAACATGAAATGGGTCGAGCCGGCCGGGCTCGTGAAGTTCGACTTCCTCGGCCTGAAGACGCTGACCGTGCTCGACGTCGCGGTGAAACTGCTCAAACAGCGCAACATCCATGTCGATCTGCCGACGCTGCCGATCGACGATGCGCCGAGTTACCAGATGCTGGCGCGGGGCGATGTGGTCGGCGTGTTCCAGGTGGAAAGCCAGGGCATGCGGCGCGCGCTGATCGACATGCGCCCCGACCGCTTCGAGGACATCATCGCGCTCGTGGCGCTCTATCGCCCGGGTCCGATGGCCAACATCCCGACCTATTGCGCGCGCAAGCACGGCGACGAGGAGCCGGAATATCTGCATCCGATTCTGGAGCCGATCCTGAAAGAGACGTTCGGCGTCATCATCTATCAGGAACAGGTGATGCAGATCGCGCAGGTGATGGCCGGCTATTCGCTCGGCGACGCCGACCTGCTGCGCCGCGCGATGGGCAAGAAGATCCGCGCCGAGATGGAGAAGCAGCGCGCGATCTTCGTCGCCGGTGCCGTCAAGAACGGTGTGCCGAAGGGGCAGGCGGACACGATCTTCGAACTGCTCGCCAAGTTCGCCGACTACGGCTTCAACAAGAGCCACGCCGCGGCTTACGCGCTGGTGTCCTACCACACCGCCTACATGAAGGCGCATTACCCGGTGGAGTTCTTGGCGGCGTCGATGACGCTCGAACTCAACAACACCGACAAGCTTTCGGAATTTCGCGCCGAGGCCCAGCGGCTCGGCATCAAGGTCGAAGCGCCGAACATCAACCGTTCGGGCGCCACCTTCGAGGTCGGCGAGAAAACCATCTACTATGCGCTGGCGGCGCTGAAGGGTGTCGGTTTGCAGGCGGTCGAGCAGATCGTGGAGGAGCGCAAGAAGGGCGCCTTCACCTCGCTTGCGGACTTCGCCGCCCGCGTCAATCCGCGCGCGATCAACAAACGCATCATCGAAAGCCTGGCCGCGGCCGGCGCATTCGATACGCTGGAGTCGAACCGCGCCCGTGTCTTTGCCGGGGCGGACGCGATTCTCGCCGCCTGTCAGCGCAGCCACGAAGCCGCAACGATCGGTCAGAATGACATGTTCGGCAATGCTGCCGACGCGCCGACCATCATGCTGCCGCAGATCGAGCCCTGGTTGCCGGCCGAAAAACTCCGCCGCGAATATGATGCCGTCGGCTTCTTCCTGTCCGGCCATCCGCTCGACGATTACGCCACCGTGTTGAAGCGGCTGCGGGTGCAGTCCTGGGCGGAATTCTCGCGTGCCGTGAAGACCGGTGCGACCGCGGGCAGGGTTGCGGCGACCGTGGTGTCGCGCATGGAGCGCCGCACCAAGACCGGCAACAAGATGGGCATCATGGGCCTGTCAGACCCGACCGGACATTTCGAGGCGGTGCTGTTTTCCGAGGGCCTGGCGCAATACCGCGACGTGCTGGAGCCGGGGGCGGCCGTATTGCTGCAACTCGGCGCCGAGTTGCAGGGCGAAGACGTGCGCGCACGGGTGCTGCATGCCGAGCCGCTGGATGACGCCGCAGCCAAAACCCAAAAGGGCCTGCGGATCTTCGTTCGCGACACCAAACCGCTGGATTCGATTGCGCGACGGCTCAACATGCCGGAAGCATCGGCGCAAAACGGTTCGGCCAAGGGCCTGCCGGCGAAGCCTGCGCCCGCGCCATCGGGCGGCGCCGATGGCGACGTCTCGCTCGTCATCATGCTCGATCTGCAGACCGAGGTGGAGATGAAGCTGCCGGGCCGCTTCAAGGTCTCGCCGCAGATCGCCGGAGCGATCAAGGCGGTTGCCGGCGTGGTGGATGTGCAGACGCTGTAGGGTCGTGGCAAGGACCTGCTGCAGCGGCTGCCCCGAACTCGCAGCAGGCGCGATTGGCATTCATCAAAGGGATTGCACCCTTCAGCTCCCATTAACGCAATATGCGCCGTCGTTTGTCGGGCGCGTGGAGATACGATTGCAACCACGCGGTGTTTTGGCTAAACGGCGAGAGCATCATCGCCGTGTGGGCATGGCCAGGGGGACTTCGTGGCTGTTTCTGTTGCCAGGGTTGCGCGCGCGCTAACGTGGTTGCTGCTGTTCCTGGCCCTTGATGGCGGCACGGCGTGGACGGCGCAGGGCGCATCTTCGATCGCGGAGGGCATCTACGCCGCGGCGCCACCGCGACTGCTGCAGATTCGGACGCTGGTCGCCAATGCGGGACAGCAGGCGTCGATCGGCTCCGGCTTCCTTGTGTCCGCCGACGGGCTGGCGATCACCAACTACCACGTGGTTTCGCAGGCTGTACTCGAGCCGAAAACCTATCGGCTCGAATATACGGCGGCCGACGGCAGCCGCGGAGAGCTGAGCGTGGTGGGCGTCGACCTGCCAAACGACCTCGCGATCGTTCGTCTGGCCAAGCGTGACGCTCCATTTTTCACCTTCGACGGCGCCGCAATGGAAGGCTCGCCTTCCAAGGGCGAGCGCCTGTATTCCATGGGCAACCCGCTCGATCTCGGATTCACGATCATCGAAGGCACCTATAACGGCTTGGTAGACCGCACCTACAATGATCGTGTGCACTTCAGTGGCGCGCTCAACCCGGGCATGAGCGGCGGCCCGACCGTTTCCGCCGAGGGACAGGTCGTCGGCGTCAACGTCGCCACCCGCAGGGGCGGCCAGCTTCTCAGCTTTCTGGTACCGGCGCGCTATGCGGCGGCGCTGCTACAGCGGGTGCGCGAGCAGAAAACCCCGCCGGATCTGCGGGCCGAGGTCGGCCGACAACTCGCCGCCTGGCAGTCGGCGCTCTACAGATCGTTTGCCGAGAAGGGGTTTCGTTCGACCGCGCTCGGGCCGTATCTGGCTCCCGAGACGGTGGTGCCCTGGTTCAATTGCTGGGCGAACACCAATGCGGGCGCCACGCCCAGGCCGCGCGCCAGCATCAATTCGATCAACTGCAAGGCCGATACCGGCCTGTATGTCGCTCCCGACCTGAACACGGGAGCGATCCAGATTGATCATTCCTATGTCAAAGCCACCGAGCTCAACCAGTTCCAGCTTGCAACCCTCCTGACTCAGATGAGCCAGCCGCGGCTTGTCGGCGGCGGCCCATTCCGCAAGTGGTATACGCCGCAGCGCTGCCACGAGGATTTTGTCGGTGCCGCGGCGTCGGACCGTCCACCGCTCAGGGTTATCTGGTGCGCGCAGGCCTATCGTGAATTCGAAGGACTCTACGACGTAGCCCTGATCGCCGTGACCCAGGACCAGGGCAGCGAGGCATTGGTCTCGCGATTGAGCCTTCAGGCGGTGGGCTATGACGACGCTGTGGCGCTCGGCAAGCGCTTCCTTCAATCGGTGCAATCGAGCAAATGATCTGGGTAGAAGTACTGTCGCGTCATCGCGATATTGCCGCGCGTTTCCGGATCGCTGCTCCGGAGGCGCGCATCGGCCGCGGCTATGACAACGACGTCATCATCGACGATCCCTATGTCGCCGCACAGCATCTGCGTGTCTTTCGCGACGAGGCCGGGCAACTCATTGCCGAGGATTTGGGTAGCACCAACGGTACGTTTCTCGACGGCGGCCGTAGCCGGGTCGCGCGCATCGTCGTTGACGGCAAACATCCAATTCGTATCGGCCAAACTTATCTGCGCATTCGCGAGATCCACCATGAGGTCGAACGCGAACGCGTCGCCCCGCTGGAGTCGCGGACCTTGCCGATCGCGGCGGCCGCGACGCTCGGCGCTTCGCTGTTGGCATTGAGCGTGCTTCAGATCTGGCTCGGTCAGACGGCCGAGCTGCGGGCTTCGAGCTATCTCACGCCGCTGCTGTGGATCGTCGCCACGGTTCTCGTATGGGCTGGCATATGGGCGCTGCTGTCGCGAGTATTTTCCGGCAGCTCGCACCTCTTGCGCAATCTGCTCATCACGCTGGCAGGCGGCCTTGCGTTCTCGCTTTACCACGAGTTTGCCCGGATTTTCGCGTTTGCGTGGACCTGGCCCGGAGCTAGCACGTACCAATACGTTGCGACGTGGTCGATCCTGGCCGCCATGTGCTTCCTGCATTTGCGCGAGGTGGGCCGAACCCGACTGAAGCTGAAGGGTGCCATCGTGGTCGCACTGCTCGTTACCGCGATTGCGTTCCAGACCTTGCAGCGGTCCGAGGCTTTTTCCGATTACGGGCGGCAGTACACCACGCACCAGCTCATGCCGCCGGCGTTCCGTGCGGTCCAGCTCACCGAGCAAAGCGTATTCTTTGGCGAGATAGCCAATCTCAAAGCAAGGCTCGACAGCGATCGCGTGCATGCCAGGCCAAACGAGGCGGTTCAGTAGCCGCCGGCGGCCGGCGCGGCGTCAGATCGCGGGTGCGATCAAGGCGGTTGTGGGCGTGGTTGATGTGCAGACGCTGTAGGCGTCCCGGGCAGTCAGCGTCCGGTCCGCGGCCATCGCGCCGCCGTTTATCAAGCCGACTAAAGTCTATCGGGAGGTGCTGCCAATCTGTGCCAGCATGCGTCAGGCATGACCGGCCGTTGGCGGCTTGAGAGCGGGGACGTCAAGATCGCACGCGGTTGATCCAGATCAATTCGCCCGCCGCTTCGTGCAGAATACTTTGCCCTGCGGGAGGATTGAACGTGGCGCAGACCACCAAACACCATGCCGATCAGGTGCAGGCGACGGTCGCGCATGGCTCGGCCGCTACGTCGGCTGTGGTTGCTTCCTGGCGCCGGTCGTCCAATTTTCATCGCCTCGACCCCGCCGAATGCAATCTGCCGCGCCGGTTGAGCCAGTCCGAATTCGAATTGGCGCGCCAGCAGATCGAGCCGCTGGTTCGCGCCGCGCAATCCAATCTCGACCGGCTGTTTCTGGCCGTTGGCGGCGTTGGCTGTTGCGTTCTGCTGGCTGATCGCAACGGCGTGCCTGTCGACCGGCGCGGCGCCGCGTCCGACGACGAGACGTTCAGGGCGTGGGGTTTGTGGACCGGGACGGTCTGGAGCGAAGAGTGCGAGGGCACCAACGGCATCGGAACGTGTCTGGCCGAGCAGCGCGCGCTCACTGTCCATCGCGACCAGCACTTCTACGCGCGCAACACGCTTTTGAGCTGCACGTCGGCGCCGATCTACGACCACGAGGGCAGGCTGGCCGCAGCGCTCGACGTGTCTTCCTGCCGCGCCGACCTCACGGAAGGGTTCGTCAATCTCATTGCGGTGGCGGTCGGCGATGCCGCGCGCCGGATCGAGATGGAGAATTTCCGGCTGGCGTTTCCGAACGCCCGCTTCCTGTTTGCGCCCGACATCAATCGCGGCGGCGGCGGGCTGATCGCGGTCGATGCCGACGACCTCGTCATCGGTGCAACGCGTTCGGCGCGGCTGGCGCTCGGTGTGACGCGTGATTTTCTGAAGAAGCCGTTGCCGGCGGCGGACCTGCTCGGCGGCGCGTCCAGTCCGGCGCGCGATCTCGACCAGGCCGAGCGGGTGGCCGTGCAACGGGCACTGGCGCGCAGCGGCGGTAACGTTTCGGCCGCCGCCGAGGCGCTCGGCATCAGCCGCGCGACCCTGCACCGGAAGCTGCGGCGCCTCGACCTCCATCGCGCTCACTAACGGATTCTCCCGTTCGACTGTCGCAGTTCTGCGACACACGCCCACGCGATCCGGTTTCGCTGGGCAGACAGCAAAACCGGCCTTCGCCATGGTTTTTCCCGAGCGCCGCATCCAGCGACGCCATAGCGAGGAACAGCCATGAACAAGGTCGAATTTTCACGAACTGCGAAGGCCCCGTTCGAAAGGCGATACGGGAACTACATCAATGGAAAATGGGCCGAGCCGCGCTCGGGCCGCTATTTCGAGAATTTCTCGCCGGTCAACGGCCGGCTGCTTTGCGAGGTCGCGCGCTCCGAAGCGCAGGACGTCGAAGACGCGCTCGACGCGGCGCACGCCGCCAAGGAAGCCTGGGGCCGCACCAGCGTCGCCGAACGCGCCCTGATCCTGAACCGCATCGCCGACCGCATGGAGGAAAACCTCGATCTGCTTGCGCTCGCCGAAACCTGGGACAACGGCAAGCCGATCCGCGAGACCACCGCGGCCGACATTCCGCTCGCCATCGACCATTTCCGCTACTTCGCCGGCGCCATCCGCGCCCAGGAAGGCAGCCTTTCCGAAATCGATCACGATACCGTCGCCTATCATTTCCACGAGCCGCTCGGCGTCGTCGGCCAGATCATTCCCTGGAACTTCCCGCTGCTGATGGCGTGCTGGAAGCTGGCGCCGGCGCTGGCTGCCGGAAACTGCGTCGTGCTGAAGCCGGCCGAACAGACCCCGGCCGCGATCATGATATGGGCAGGGTTGATCGGCGACCTGTTGCCGCCGGGCGTTCTCAACATCGTCAACGGCTTCGGCCTCGAGGCTGGCAAGCCGCTGGCGTCCTCGCCGCGCATCTCCAAGATCGCCTTCACCGGCGAGACCTCGACGGGCCGGCTGATCATGCAGTATGCCAGCCAGAACCTCATTCCGGTTACCCTCGAGCTCGGCGGCAAGTCGCCCAACATCTTCTTCAAGGACGTCGCCGCCGAGGATGACGATTTCCTCGACAAGGCGATCGAAGGCTTCGTCATGTTCGCGTTCAACCCGGGGCGAGGTCTGCACCTGTCCGAGCCGTGCGCTGATTCATGAGTCGATCTTCGACCGCTTCATGGAAAGGGCGTTGAAACGCGTCGAGGCGATCGTCCAGGGCGATCCGCTCGATCCGGCGACGATGATCGGCGCGCAGGCGTCATCCGAGCAGATGCACAAGATCCTGTCCTATATCGATATCGGCCGCGGGGAGGGCGCGCAGGTGCTGACCGGCGGGGCGCGCAACGAACTGCCGGGCGACCTCGCCGGCGGCTTCTACGTCAAGCCGACGGTGTTCAAGGGCAACAACAAGATGCGCATCTTCCAGGAGGAGATTTTCGGACCGGTCGTTTCGGTCACGACCTTCAAGGATGACGACGAAGCGCTCGCGATCGCCAACGACACGCTCTACGGTCTCGGCGCCGGCATCTGGAGCCGCGATGCGAGCCGGCTCTACCGCTTCGGCCGCGCCATCCAGGCGGGCCGCGTCTGGACCAATTGCTATCACGCCTATCCGGCGCATGCCGCGTTCGGCGGTTACAAGCAATCGGGTGTCGGCCGCGAGACCCACAAGATGATGCTGGACCACTATCAGCAGACCAAGAACCTCTTGGTCAGCTACAGCCCGAAGAAGCTCGGCTTCTTCTGACAGCCTTCTGAGTTGGGCGACGGCGTTGCGCGGGGGCACTTCAACCTCGCGCAACGATGCGTTTCGCGAATTCAAGAAGTTGTCATTGCCTTTTTCGATGCCGACCTACGCGAAACCGTCATATAATCGAGTCGAGGGGGAACTGTGCTGCATCACGGGAGTATTACCTGAAATCGCAGTTACGGAGGTCCGCCATGAAAGTCAAAGACGCGATGCACAAGGGCGTCGACTGGGTCAACCCCGATACGCCTATCACCGAAGTCGCGAAGCTGATGCGAGAACATGACATCGGCTGCATTCCGATCGGAGAGGACGACCACCTGGTCGGGATGGTCACCGATCGCGACATCGTCTGCAAAGGGCTTGCGGACGGCAAGTTCGACCCCAGCCGTGCGCAGGCGCGCGACGTAATGACCGAAGGCATCCATTGCTGCCGCGAGGACGATGACCTTGCCAAGGCCGTCCATCACATGGAGACGCTGCAGGTCCGCAGGTTGCCGGTGATCAATAAGAGCAAGCGAATGGTCGGCATGATCAGCCTGGGCGACGTCAGCCGTGCGGCGCCCAATGATTTGCTGGCCGGGTGCGTGAAGAGCGTTGCCGCCCATCACTGACGCGCGGCAGCCCTCGCGCTAAAGCCTTTCGGTTCTGATTGAATCAGAACCGGGCTCTAGATTCTTGTTTTGACGCGTTTTCTTGACGCGAACCGGTGTCCACTTCGCTTGAAAACGCTCTAACGAGTAGAGCCCGCGTCGAAATCGACGCGGGCAGTCGTCAGGATCGAGCGGCCTCAATCGTGCGTGCTGAAGTGGCCGCGCCAGGCCTTGGCGTTGAGTCGCGCGAATTGCTCGCCGTCCATGCGGATCAGCGTCGCGTGATCGCCGGCCTCCATGTAGATTTCCCGTCGCGGGTCGATGCTGTCGTCGACTATGACGTCGAGCCCATAGCACTCGCCAACCGGCGGGATCGCTCCAATGTCGCAGTCGACAAACAGCTCCGCGATCTCTTTTTCGTTGGCCAGGTCGACCTTGTGGCCGAGCTGACTTTTCAGGGTCGACAGATGCAGGTGATGGGAGGCCGGAAGAACGGCCATCATGTAGCCGCCGTCACGGCGCAGCACGACGGCCTTGGCCAGCGCATCGCCCGGCACGTGGCAGGCTTCTGCTGTGCGCGTCGATGACTTCGTGGGGGTATGAGGGATCACGTCGTAGGTGACGCTTTGATCCAGGTATTTCTGCAGGGTTGGGGCGACGGTCATGACGATTTCCTCCATTGCATGGGCATTCCGCACACCGGGAGGAACTCGCGCAGTCGCCTCACGATGCGGGCGAACACGATTAGGGTGAAAGGATACGCCCGCCGGGCGGCCGCGACAATGCGAATCTCCGTGCCGGAACCGGGCGGAGCAGGAATCCGGGCTCGATTTGACTTGCAGCATGCCTTGCTGAGAGCGCATTTATTCAAGAAAGGTTCAGCTTAACGCGCGTCTCATACAGCGCGGGCGGCGACAGGGTGGGATGCCATGCGGGTAGCAAGAAGTTTGTCGATCCTCTCGGTGTGTCTCGTCGCGATGTCCGGACTGGCCGGTCATTTGAGCTCCGCCGCTGCGCAACAGCAGGAAAAGCGCATCGCGCTGGTGGTCGGCAATGCCGCCTATGCAAAATCGCCGCTGGCAACCGCGGCCAACGATGCCGGCCTGATCGCCCAAACCTTGCAAGCGGCGGGATTCGACGTAATCGGCGCCCGCGACCTCGATGGCGACACGCTGCGCAAGAGTTTCCGCGACTTCATACAGAAGGCCGAAAGCTCGGGGCCGGACACGGTCGCGATGGTCTATCTGGCCGGTTACGGGCTGCAATTGGCCGGCGAGAACTATTTCGTGCCGGTCGATTCGGCGATCAACCGGGATACCGACGTTCCGACCGAGGCGTTGCGGACCGGCGACTACATCCGCCAACTCGTTTCGCTACCGTTGAAGGCCGGAATCGTCGTGCTGGACGCGGCGCGGCAGCAGCCGTTCATCGAGGGACAGATCGCAAGCGGTCTCGCTCTGGTCGAGGCTGATCCGCATATGCTGATCGCGTTCAACGCGGCGCCCGGGACGGTAGCGCCTGCCGAGCAGGGACCGTACGGCATCTACGCCCAGTCGCTGGCCGAGATGATCCGGACCGGTGGATTGCCGCTGCCGGAGGTCTTCAATCGCCTGCGGCTTCGCGTCAACGAAGGCAGCAAGGGCGCCCAGGTGCCCTGGGACAGCCAGAAGGTCGACGCTAGCTTCACGTTCTTTGAGCGCTCACCGGATGCGCCCGCCCCGGCGCCGCCGGATCAGGCCGCCGCCATCCGCAGCAAACCGATCCGTGATCTCGGCGCGCAGGACGCTTACGCCGCGGCGCTGGAGCGCGACACGCTGCCGGCCTATGAGGATTTTCTCGCCGCCTATCCCGACGATCCCATGGCAAAGCGGCTGAGGGCGATCGCGGCGGCGCGGCGCGAAGCGATCACCTGGCGCCGCACCTACCGCGCCGACACCCCGAACGCCTATTGGTCGTATCTGCAACGCTACCCGCGCGGGCCTCATGCGGCCGACGCGCGCCGCCGGCTGGTCATTCTCACTGCGCCGGTCGAGCCGCCGCCGACATTCGATGTGATCGATTACGACGTGCCGCCGCCGCCGCCGGACGAGTTCATCTATGTCGATCGTCCGGTGCTGGCCTTCGACGATCCCGAGTTCGATTTTGTCCCGCCGCCACCGGCGCCGGTCTACTACCTGCCGCCGCCGCCGGATGATTTCGTGGTGCTGGAGCCGCCACCGCCGCCGATCGGGCTGTTCATCCTGCCGCAGCCGATCTTTGTGCCGATACCGGTCTATGTGAGGCCGCCGCGCTATGTCGCGCCGCCGCCGAACAACATCATCTTTGCCAACATCCACAACCGGACCGTGATCAACAACGTCATCAACAGGCCTCCGCAGGCCACTTTGCCTGCGGCGAGACTTGGCGACAGGGCTGCTGGACGCCCCGGCTCCCCGGCGGCTATGGTTAGGCCGGGGCAGGGAAGTGCCACGCCGACGCTGCCGCCTGCCGTGGCGCAACGGGCCACCTTGATCCAGCAGGGCAGAGCGCCGGTGCCGCCAAGTGCCGCGATCAATCCTGCCGTGAGGACCGGTTTGCCCGGCGCACCGGCCGCCGGGCAGACCGGACGGCCGGGCGCGGTGCCGGCGAACGCACCAGCCGCGCTGCCGTCGACACAACCCCTGCCGAGGACCAACGCCCTGACGGTTCCGGGCGCCAGGGGCGCGCCACCCACGCCCCCAAGCGCCGCCGTCAATCCCAACGCAAGGCCAGCGCCGGGTGCGTCGCGCCTGGGAACAGCGGCACCCACCGCACCTGGCGCTGTCGGTGCGCGGCCGCCTATCGGCGCGACGACTCCGGCGGCTCGGGCAGGCCGGCAGCCCGCGGTTGCGCCGCCGCCCAGTGCCGCCGCGCCATCAAGGCCGGCTGCTGCGGTTGCGCCAAAACCTCAACTGCAACCTGAGCTGCGGCGTGGCACGCCACCGTCTGCAGTGAATGTGGCAAGGCCCCCGCCACCGCCGCCGGCAGCGCGAGTAGCTCCGGCATCGCCCCCGCCCAGGATGGCCGCGCCGCCTCCACCGGCGAGGATGGCCGCACCGTCGCCTCCACCCAGGATGGCTGCGCCGCCGGCAGCACCGCCGCCGCGCACGGCTGCGCCGCCGGCCCCGCCGCCGCGCATGGCCGCACCCCCACCGCCGCCGCCGCGGATGGCCGCACCGCCACCGCCTCCACCAAGGATGGCCGCACCACCCCCGCCACCCGCGCGTATGGCCGCACCGCCGCCGATGGCTGCACCGCGTGCGGCGCCGGCTCCGGCGGCCGCGGCCAGGGGGTGCCCGCCGGGAGCCCGATGCTGATCGTTAGCAGGCCAGATCCCCCGGGTCTGGCCGGAGCGGCCCTAAAACGCGGATCTGGAAGACCGAAAAACCGGCCGTATTTCCTTGCTTCCGGCTGGAATCCGGCTATATAGCGCGCCATCTCACACGGAAACATGGCTCTCAAGGCCGTCCGGTGGCAACCGGGCCAGTCAGGCTCGTTTGCTCACACGTTTCCGGAGGAACCAACCGGAGAACTATCACGATGGCGCTACCCGATTTTTCCATGCGTCAGCTCTTGGAAGCTGGCGTCCACTTTGGCCACCAATCGCACCGCTGGAATCCGAAGATGGCGGATTACATTTTCGGTGCCCGCAACAACATCCACATCATCGACCTCGCCCAGACCGTGCCGATGCTGCATCGCGCGCTGCAGGCGGTTTCCGACACGGTTGCCAAGGGCGGCCGCATCCTGTTCGTCGGCACCAAGCGCCAGGCGCAGGACGGCGTTGCCGAGGCGGCCAAGCGCTCGGCGCAGTATTTCGTCAATTCGCGCTGGCTCGGCGGCACGCTGACCAACTGGAAGACGATTTCGGGATCGATCAAGCGCCTGCGTCACCTCGATGAGGTGCTGTCGTCGGGCGAGGCCAACTCCTACACCAAGAAGGAGCGGCTGACGCTGCAGCGCGAGCGCGACAAGCTCGACCGCTCGCTCGGTGGTATCAAGGACATGGGCGGTCTTCCCGACATGATCTTCGTGATCGACACCAACAAGGAAGACATCGCGATCCAGGAAGCGCAGCGGCTCAACATTCCCGTTGCCGCGATCGTCGACACCAACTCGGACCCCAAGGGCATCACCTTCGTGGTGCCGGGCAATGACGACGCCGGCCGCGCCATTTCGCTGTATTGCGACCTGATTGCCCGCGCCGCCATCGACGGCATTTCGCGCGCGCAGGGCGACTCCGGCATCGATATCGGCGCGGCCGTTCAGCCGGTCCGTGAGGAAGTTCCGGCAGCGCCCCAGCCGACCGGCTTCCAGGGACTGGCCGGTCCGCGCGGCACCGCCGACAACCTCAAGAAGCTCACCGGCGTGTCGGGTACGATCGAGAAGAAGCTCAACGACCTCGGCATCTTCCATTACTGGCAGCTTGCCGAACTCGACCACGACACCGCGCACAAGATCGGTGAAGAGGTTGGTCTTCCGAGCCGGGCCGATGCCTGGGTCGCCCAGGCCAAGACGCTGACCGCGGAAGCGGAATAATTGGTTCGCCGCGTGGCCGGGTCTTCCGGCCGCCGGTCCTGCTCCCCAGATACGGCATTCCCTGTAGCTGACGACGGCACGGCGCAAAGCGCGCGCCGCGCCCGCAGCTCACAGGCAAGAAGGATATTCGACGATGGCAACGATCACTGCGGCAATGGTCAAGGAACTGCGCGAGTCGACTGGCGCAGGCATGATGGACTGCAAGGCAGCGCTCACCGAAACCGCGGGCGACATGCAGGGTGCCCAGGACTGGCTGCGCAAGAAGGGCCTCTCGAAGGCCGCGAAGAAGGCCGGCCGCGTCGCGGCCGAAGGCCTGATCGGCGCGGTCACCTCGGGCGTCAAGGGCGTCGTGGTCGAAGTCAATTCCGAGACGGATTTCGTCGCCCGCAATGAGCAGTTCCAGGGTCTCGTCAAGATGATCGCGCAGGTCGCGCTCGACGTTGGCGCCGACGTCGAGAAGATCAAGGCGGCAAAGGTCGGCAGCGTCACCGTCGAAACCGCGATTTCGGACGCCATCGCCACCATCGGCGAGAACATGACGCTGCGCCGTGCCGCCTCGCTTGAGGTCGGCAAGGGCGTGGTGTCGAGCTACATCCATGGCGCCGTGATCGATGGCGCCGGCAAGATGGGCGTGCTGGTCGCGCTTGAATCAACCGGCAAGACCGATGAACTCGCGCATCTCGGACGTCAGCTTGCCATGCATGTGGCTGCGACCAATCCGCAGGCGCTGGATCCGTCCGGCCTCGACCCCGAGATCGTGAAGCGCGAAAAGGACGTGCTGGCCGACAAGTATCGCCAGCAGGGCAAGCCGGAAAACGTGATCGAGAAGATCGTCGAGTCCGGCCTGAAGACCTATTACAAGGAAGTCTGTCTGTTGGAGCAGGCGTTCATCCACGACGAAAAGGGCAAGTCGGTCGCGCAAGCTCTGAAGGAAGCCGAAGGCAAGATCGGCGCGCCTGTGAAGATTGCCGGATTTGTGCGCTATGCTCTCGGCGAGGGAATCGAAAAGCAGGAATCCGATTTCGCAGCCGAAGTCGCGGCGGCCAGCGGCAAGAAGTAACCGCTGCGGTCACAGTCTTCCGGCGCAAATGCGCCGGAAGTCGCCTGCGCGGGAGAGGGAAGCGTAAGCAATGGCTGAGCCGGTCTATCGTCGCGTCGTGATCAAGCTCTCAGGCGAGTATCTCGCAGGTGGCCATTTCTTCGGCATCGACCAGCCTACCGTTGACCGCATCGCCGACGACCTGATCGCGGCCCACAAGCTCGGCGTCGAGGTGGCCGTCGTGATCGGTGGCGGCAACATCGTTCGCGGCGTGGAAGTGTCCTCGCGCGGCGTTTCGCGCCCGACCGGCGACACCATGGGCATGCTCGCCACCGTGATGAACTGCCTGGCGCTGGAGGCTGCCATCGAGCGCAAGGGGGCGCCGGCGCGGACCCTGTCGGCGTTCGTAATGCCTGAGATTTCCGAGGTCTTCACCCGCACTGCAGCGCACAAATATCTCGCGGATGGACGAATCGTCCTGCTCGGCGGTGGAACCGGCAATCCATTCTTCACCACCGACACCACGGCGGTGTTGCGGGCGGCCGAGATCGGGGCGCAGGCGGTGCTCAAAGCCACAAATGTCGACGGCGTTTACAGCGCCGACCCCAAAAAGGACCCGTCCGCCAAGCGTTTTGATCGGCTGACGCATTCGCAGGCGATCGCCGGCGACTACAAGGTGATGGACGCGACTGCATTCGCGCTTGCCCGCGAGACGTCACTGCCTATCATCGTATTCTCGATCGCCGAGCCGGGTTCGATCGGCGCGATCCTGCGCGGGACCGGCCACGGCACGGTGGTTGCCGGCTGATAGGCCGGTTGCAGTTTCGAACCGCGGCTTCAAGACGCCAGCGGCTGGTTTCCAAGGAGGGGAGAGCGTTATGCCCACGCCCGGTTTTGACATCAACGAATTGAAGCGCCGCATGCAAGGCGCCACCCATGCGCTCAAGCACGAGCTCGGTGGCTTGCGGACCGGCCGCGCGGCGGCGTCCATGCTGGAGCCGGTGCAGGTCGAGGCTTACGGCTCGCACATGCCGCTCAACCAGCTCGCCACCGTCAGCGTGCCCGAGCCGCGGCTGCTTTCCGTCCAGGTGTGGGACAAGTCGATGGTGAAAGCCGTGGAGAAGGCGATCGTCGATTCCAATCTCGGCCTCTCGCCCGCGACCGAAGGGCAGGTGCTGCGCCTGCGGATTCCCGAGCTTAACGAGGAACGGCGCAAGGAACTGGTGAAGGTCGCGCATAAATACGCCGAGGCCGCCAAGGTTGCCGTTCGCCACGTCCGTCGCGACGGCCTGGATATCGTCAAGAAGCTCGAGAAGAATCACGAGATTTCCGAAGACGATCAGGAGCGGCTCGCCAACGAGGTGCAGAAGGCGACCGACGGAACGATTGCGGAAATCGATCAGTTGCTGGCGGCGAAGGAAAAGGAAATCCTCACCGTTTGATGGCAACGTTTAAGAGTTGAGAATGGCCCTGGAATTCAGATAATGCCGAACGCCGCCGCCCCCGCTACGGAAGGACCGGATCGCTCCGTCCCGTTGCATGTGGCGATCATCATGGACGGAAATGGGCGCTGGGCGGCAGCGCGCGGCTTGCCGCGCGCCGAAGGCCACCGCCGCGGCGTCGAGGCGCTGCGCCGCGTCGTTCGCGCCGCACATGAACTCGGCGTGCTCTATCTGACGATCTTTTCGTTCAGCTCCGAAAACTGGTCGCGGCCGGCGACCGAAATCGGCGATCTGTTCGGATTGCTCCGCCGCTTCATCCGCAACGATCTGGCGACGCTGCACCGCGACGGCGTGCGCGTGCGCGTGATCGGCGAACGAGAGGGGCTGGAGCCCGATATCTGCACGCTCTTGAACGAGGCCGAGGAACTGACGAGAGCCAACACCAAGCTCAATCTCGTGGTCGCGTTCAATTACGGATCGCGCCAGGAAATCGCCGGCGCTGCCCAACGGCTGGCGCGTGAAGTCGCGGAGGGTAAGCGCGATCCCGCCTCGATCGATGCCGATACGCTCGGCCGCTATCTCGATGCACCTGACATTCCCGATCCCGACCTGATCATCCGCACCAGCGGCGAACAGCGGCTGTCGAACTTCCTGATGTGGCAGGCGGCCTATAGCGAACTTGTGTTCGTGCCGATTCACTGGCCGGATTTCGACAAGGCCGCGCTCGAAAGCGCCATTGCCGAATATGCGAGGCGGGAACGCCGCTTCGGCGGTCTGGTTGCGAAAACCGGATCGTGACCGACCCCGAGCCCTCGCCGGCGGCAGCAAGCGCGCCCGATTCGCGCAATCTCGTGATGCGGATCGCCGCCGCCGCGGTGCTGATCCCGCTTGCGGTCGCCATTGCCTATGCGGGCGGCTTGCTGTGGGCCGCGCTGGTGACGCTGGCGGCCGTCGGCCTGTTCGTCGAATGGCTCGCGATCGTGGGCCTCGCCGGGGCAACGCGTGTGATCGTCCCGGGCGTGGCCGCGCTTGCGCTCGGCGGGGTTTGCTTTGCGATCGGCCGGCTCGATGCCGCCCTGATCGTGCTCGGCATCGGCTTTGTCGCGGTCGTGTCAATCGCGCCGGAGCGGCGAAACTGGGCGGCGGCCGGATTTCTGTACGCGGCGGCGGCCGAGATTGCCTCGGTGCTGGTGCGTCTGGATTCCGTGAAGGGTTTTGCCGCCCTGATGTTCGTGCTGCTGATCGTGTGGGTGACCGATAGTGGCGGTTATTTCGCGGGCCGCGGTATTGGCGGACCGAAACTGTGGCCGCGCGTCAGCCCGAAAAAGACCTGGGCCGGCGCCGTCGGCGGGTTTGCCGCCAGTCTGGCCGTGGCAGGCGGATTTGCCGCCTTCGGTCTCGGTAAGATGGGACCGCTATTGATGCTTTCGGCGGCCCTTTCGGTGGTTTCGCAGCTCGGCGACCTCTTCGAATCCGCCGTGAAGCGCCGTTTTGGCGTAAAGGACTCAAGTCACATCATTCCCGGCCACGGCGGACTAATGGATCGTCTGGACGGGTTTGTCGCAGCCGTTGTCGTGGCGGCACTTTTCGGCTTTCTGCGGGCCGGCGCCGATGGCGTCGGTCGCGGTCTTATGGTTTGGTGAAACGATGAGCGCAGTTCCATTGCGTAACAACAAGGCCGCTTGGTCGGATGCACGCACCGTCACGGTGCTGGGCGCCACCGGCTCCATCGGCGACAGCACCATGGATCTGCTGCGCGGCGCGCGCGACCGCTATCAGGTCGAGGCGCTGACTGCGAATTCCAATGTCGAAGCGCTGGCCAGGCTCGCAAAGGAATTCGGCGTGCGATTCGCTGCGATCGCCGACCCCGCGCGCCTTGGCGAACTGAAGGATGCGCTGGCAGGCACGAATATCGAATGCGGCGCCGGCGAAAGCGCGATCATCGAGGCCGCCGCGCGTCCCGCCGACTGGGTGATGGCGGCGGTGAGCGGCGCGGCCGGGCTGAAGCCGGCGCTCGCTGCGGTCGACCGCGGCGCCGCCGTCGCCTTGGCGAACAAGGAATGCCTGGTGTGTGCCGGCGATTTCTTCATGCAGCGCGCGGCGAAGGCCGGCGCCTGCATCCTCCCGGCGGATTCCGAACACAACGCGCTGTTTCAGGCGCTCTCTTCCGGCAATCGGGAGGAATTGGTGCGCGTGATCATCACCGCATCCGGTGGCCCGTTCCGCACCTGGGCGCCGGCCGACATCGAGCAGGCGACGCTTGAGCAGGCCTTGAAGCATCCGAACTGGAGCATGGGCCAGAAGATCACCATTGATTCGGCCTCGATGATGAACAAGGGCCTCGAAGTCATCGAAGCCTCCTATCTGTTCGCGCTCTCGGCCGACGAGATCGACGTCCTCGTGCATCCGCAGTCGATCATCCACGGCATGGTCGAATTCTCCGATCGCTCTGTGGTTGCGCAGCTCGGCGCGCCCGACATGCGCATCCCGATCGCGCACTGCCTTGGATGGCCCGATCGAATCGTTGGCCCGTCGGCCAGGCTGGACCTCGCAAAAATCGGCCAGCTCACGTTCGAGGCGCCGGACTTCGAGCGGTTCCCGGGCTTGCGGCTGGCCTACGAGGCGTTACGTACAGGACGTGGCGCGACCACGGTATTCAACGCCGCCAATGAGGTGGCGGTGGCGGCGTTTATCGCCGGAAAGATCAAATTCGGATCGATCGCGCGCCTCGTCGAAGCCACCATCAACGACTGGATTCGTGCCGGGAACCTTGCGCCTTTGAGCTCGGCCGACGACGCGATCTCCGTTGACCATAACGCGCGAAATCGAGCCGCCTCCCTATTGCCTCAAATTGCCTTAAAGGCATCCTAGAGGGTTGGGGACGGAGCCATCGGCTCTTGTCGAGGGGAACCTGATGTCAGAGTTTTTTTTAAGCAGTTTCAGTACGTTGGGCCACGGGCTCATCGGCTACATCATTCCCTTTTTGTTCGTTCTGACCATCGTCGTGTTCTTCCATGAACTCGGCCACTTCCTGGTCGCCCGCTGGGCGGGCGTGAAGGTGTTGACGTTCTCGCTCGGGTTCGGGCCGGAACTTGCCGGCTTCAACGACCGTCACGGCACCCGCTGGAAGATCTCCGCGATCCCGCTCGGCGGCTACGTGAAGTTCTTCGGCGACGAATCGGAAGCCTCGACGCCGGCATCGGCCGAATCGCTCGCCCGCATGAGCGAGGAAGAGCGCGCGGGCAGTTTCCATCACAAGAAAGTCGGCGCGCGCGCAGCCATCGTGGCCGCCGGTCCGATCGCGAATTTCATTCTGGCGATCGTCATTTTCACCTGTCTCTTCACCTTCTTTGGCAAGCCGAGCACGACGGCACGCGTCGACAAGATCGAAGCCAGCAGCGCCGCCGAGCGGGCGGGCTTTCAGGTCGGCGATGTCGTCACCGCCATCGACGGCAAGAAGATCGGCAGCTTCTCCGACATGCAGCGCTTCGTGAGCGTTCGCGCCGGCGAGACCATGACCTTCACCGTCAAGCGCGGTGATTCCACGCTGCAGTTGAATGGCACGCCGGAACTGCGCGAAGTGAAGGATCCGTTCGGAAATACCCAGCGGCTCGGGATTCTCGGCATTACCCGTGCGACCTCGCCGGGCGAGGTGACCACCGAGAAGGTCGATCCGGCGACCGCATTCTGGCTCGGAATCAAGGAAACCTGGTTCGTCATCGAGCAGACGCTGGCCTACATCGGTAACATTTTTACCGGCCGGGCGAGCGCGGACCAGATCGGCGGACCGATTCGGATCGCGCAGATTTCAGGGCAGGTGGCTACCTTGGGAATCATTCCGCTGCTGCATCTGGCGGCGGTGCTGTCCATTTCGATCGGGCTGTTGAATTTGTTCCCGGTGCCCTTGCTCGATGGCGGTCACCTTATGTTCTACACGGCCGAGGTGCTCCGCGGGCGTCCATTGTCGGAAAAATCCCAGGAATACGGGTTCCGAGTCGGGCTGGTTTTGGTCCTGATGCTGATGGTCTTCGCCTTCTATAACGACTTCCATCAGGTGCCCTGGCTGAAGGGGCTGTTCGGCAGATCGTAGAAGAGGCTTTTTTATGACGTTGCCCTTTGGCAACGTCTTGGAATGAAATTGGAATCGCATCGCGATGTCTGGTTTGCCCCCCTGTCGAAATTGGCTACAAGCAATGCAACTTTGGGATTCTGCCGGTTCGTAGGGGTACGAGCCGGCAGTGCAATGACGAGGGCGCGTTGCGCATGATGTTGGGAATGCGAGTGCGGGGGGGTCTGCTGGCCGCTCTGATCATGGTGGCCGCGCCGATGGGGGGCGCGTTGGTGTCTGTGCCGGCTGCGGCCCAGACCGCGGCGTCGATCGTCGTTGAAGGGAACCGGCGTGTCGAGGTCGAGACCATTCGCTCCTATTTCAAGCCAGGCCCCGGCGGCCGCCTCGGGCAGGCCCAGATCGACGATGGCCTGAAAGCGCTGATCGAGACCGGCCTGTTCCAGGACGTGCGAATCAACCAGGTCGGCGGCCGGCTGGTCGTGACGGTCGTCGAAAACGCCGTGATCGGGCGCATCGCCTTCGAAGGCAACAAGAAGGTCAAGGACGAGCAGCTTTCGGCTGAAATCCAGTCCAAGCCGCGCGGTACTTTCTCGCGCCCGATGGTTCAGTCGGACGCCCAGCGCATCGCCGAAATCTACCGGCGCTCCGGCCGCTATGACGTGCGCGTCACTCCGGAAATCATCGAGCAGCCGAACAACCGCGTCGACCTGATCTTCACGATCACCGAAGGCAGCAAAACCGGCGTCAAGTCGATCGAGTTCATCGGCAACGTCGCCTATTCGTCCTATCGCCTCAAAGACGTTATCAAGACGCGCGAATCGAACCTTCTGAGCTTCCTCGGCGGCGCCGACGTCTACGATCCCGACCGGGTCGAGGCGGACCGCGATCTGATTCGCCGCTTCTACCTCAAGAACGGTTACGCCGACGTGCAGGTGGTCGCCGCGCTGACCGAATATGACCCCGACAAGAAGGGCTTCCTCGTCACCTTCAAGATCGATGAGGGGCAGCAATATCGCGTTGCCTCCGTCGATTTCCAGACCTCCATCCCGACCCTCGACGCCGCCTCGATGCGCGGCTTCTCGCGCGTCAGCGTCGGCTCGGTTTACAATGCCGAGGCGCTGGAGAAATCCGTCGAGGAAATGCAGATCGAGGCTTCACGGCGCGGCTACGCCTTCGCCGTAGTGCGTCCGCGCGGCGATCGCAATTTCGAGCAGCACACCGTTTCGATCGTGTTCGCCGTCGACGAAGGCCCGCGAACCTATATCGAGCGCATCAACGTCCGCGGCAACACCCGTACCCGCGACTACGTGATCCGCCGCGAGTTCGACCTGTCCGAAGGCGACGCCTACAACCGCGCCCTGGTCGATCGCGCCGAGCGCCGGCTGAAGAACCTCGACTTCTTCAAGAGCGTGAAGATCCTGACCGAGCCCGGCTCGTCGACCGATCGCGTGATCCTGATTGTCGATCTCGAAGAAAAATCGACCGGCGACTTCTCGGTGTCGGGCGGCTATTCGACCACGGACGGCGCACTCGCCGAAGTCAGCATCTCCGAGCGCAACTTCCTCGGCCGCGGCCTGTATGCGAAGGCTGCCGTGACCTACGGTCAGTACGCGCGTGGCGGTTCGCTGTCGTTCGTCGATCCCTATTTGCTGGACTATCGTGTCGCGCTCGGCCTCGATCTGTTTTACCGCGAGCAATTGGCCAACAGCTACATCGCCTACGGCACCAAGACGCTTGGCTTCAGCCCGCGGCTCGGCTTCACCTTGCGCGAAGATCTCGCGCTGCAATTGCGCTACTCGATCTATCAGCAGGAAATCTCGCTGCCGGATACCCTGCGGAATTGTAACAACATTCAGACCCTGCCAGACGGTTCGCCGAATCCGCTGTTCAACCCCAGCCCGGCATTTGCGGCGGCGAATCCGGCGCTCGGGATCGATCTGACTTCGACCAATGGTCTCGGCTGCTATTTCGACGGCGAAGCTTCGCTGCCGGTTCGCAGGGAATTGCAGGGCGGCAAGGCGCTGACCTCGTCGGTTGGCTATTCGCTGAACTACAACACGCTGGACAACAACAAGAACCCGACTGACGGCTTGCTGATCGACTGGAAGCAGGACTTCGCTGGCGTCGGCGGCGACGTGAAGTACATCAAGTCGGCGATCGACGCGAAGTACTACACCCCGCTGGTCGCCGATATCGTCGGCCTGATCCATCTCCAGGGCGGTATTCTCAACCAGTTCGGCGGCAGCGAACTGCGCATGCTGGATCACTTCCAGATGGGTCCGAACTTGGTGCGCGGTTTTGCACCGAATGGTATCGGTCCGCGCGATTTGAACCCGTTCGGCACGCGTGACGCGCTCGGCGGCACCAAGTACTGGGGCGCTTCGTTCGAATTGCAGATGCCGTTCTGGTTCCTACCGAAGGAAGTTGGGCTCAAGGGCTCGGTTTATGCCGATGCCGGCGGACTGTTCGACTACAAGGGTCCGACGTCATGGGCGGCAACGGGCGAGGTCAATGTGCCTGGCTGCGTCCCGCCGACGCAGGCGACCGCGACGACCGGGGCCTCTCCCGGGACCTGTTTGGGATTGCAGCACGACAACGGCAATGTGGTTCGCACCTCCGTGGGTGTCGGCTTGATCTGGGCCTCGCCCTTCGGTCCGCTGCGCTTCGACTATGCGGTTCCGCTTACGAAGGGCCAGTTTGACCGCGTGCAGGAATTCAAGTTTGGCGGTGGCACATCGTTCTGAGGTGTCTTGAAGCGAAATGGACTAAGGTCCACGTGACGAGAACACCAAGGAATAAGAGGAGGGTTCGGCTTCGCGTCTTCGGGGCCGGCTCTCCGGTGTGAATGGCGGCCGGACTGCGACGGGTGAAATGGCGCAGCCGATATTCTTCAAACAACCTCCTTCCTCAACGCTGGCCGAGCTGGCCGCGTTGACAGGAGCGGTATTGGTCGACCCTGCGCGGGACGGTGATGTGATCAGGGGCCTCGCTTCGCTCGACGAAGCCGGTCCGATGCATCTGGCGTTCTTCGACAATCTCAAATACGCCGATCAGCTCAAGGCGACCAAAGCCGGCGCTTGCCTGGTCAGCCCGCGTTTCGAGGCCCAGGTGCCCGCCCATGTGGCGGTGCTGCGGGCGGCCCAGCCGTTCCGCGCCTTCGTGAAGCTGGCGCGCGAGTGGCACGCCGATGCGCTCCGTCCGCAATCCTGGTTCGACAATGACGGCATCGCGCCATCGGCGATCATCGACCCGTCCGCCCATCTCGAGGACGGCGTCATCGTCGATCCGCTCGCGGTGATCGGCCCGCGGGTCGAGATCGGCACTGGCACCGTAATCGGTGCCGGCGCGGTGATCGGCGCCGACGTCAAAATCGGCCGCGACTGCAATGTAGGCGCGCGCACGGCGATCCAGTTCGCCCTGATCGGCAACAACGTCCTGATCCATCCCGCCTGCAGCATCGGCCAGGATGGTTATGGCTTCATTTTCTTCGGCCCCGAGGGCCATCTGAAGGTGCCCCAGGCCGGCCGCGTCCTGATCCAGAACGATGTCGAAATCGGCGCCGGCACCTGCATCGACCGCGGCAGCCTGCGGGATACGGTAATCGGCGAGGGCACCAAAATCGACAATCAGGTCCAGATCGGCCACAATGTGACCATCGGCAGGCACTGCCTGCTCGCGGCCCAGATCGGGCTCGCGGGCAGCCTGACGATCGGTGACAACGTCGCACTGGGCGCCAAGGTGGGCATCAACAACCACCTCAAGATCGGCGATGGCGCGCAGGTGACGGCGATGAGCGGGGTCAAGGACGACATTCCGCCCAACGGCCGCTGGGGTGGTTTCTTTGCAAAGCCGACCAAGCAGTGGTTCAAGGAGATTATTGCAGTGGAGCGGCTGGTGCAGGGTGGCACAGTCGATCCGAAAGGCGAAGGGCGCGAGTGATGGAGGAGGCACCGGTCAGGTTTGAGCTCGTGGATATCAACGAGATTCTCAAGACGCTCCCGCACCGTTATCCAATGCTGCTGATCGATCGGGTCATCAAGATCCGGACCGATTACAGCGGTATCGGCATCAAGAACGTTACCTTCAACGAGCCGCCGTTTCTCGGCCATTTCCCCGAACGTCCGGTCTATCCCGGCGTGATGATGATCGAGGCCATGGGCGCAGACTGCCGGCGTGATCGGCATCAAGTCGGTCGAGGGCACCGAAAAGCCGCGCGCGGTTTATTTCCTCACCATCGACAAGTGCAAATTCCGCAAGCCGGTGATGCCCGGCGACACCATCGAGTACCACATGCGCTCGATCGGCCGCCGCAAGGCGATGTGGTGGTTTCACGGCGACGCCAAGGTAAATGGTGCCGTGGTTGCGGAAGCCGACGTCGGCGCAATGCTGACGGATTGAATCTGATTGCATCTACCCCGCCACACAACTGACGTCTTCCTGATGTCTTTGTTCAATCCTTGGTAGTGGAACCCATTTTCGAGGTCGATTGACGAAATTTGCTGATTAGACCTGGCTTGGGTTCACGCTTTTTAACGGAGGCGTCCTTGAACAAGTTTGCGTCCATCATTTCGTGTTTGGTCATTTTTCTGCTGATGCCGCCGCAAGGTTACGCGGCAGATCTCAACGGTCTTGTCACCTCCCTCAAGGGTGGTGGCTACGTCATCGTGTTTCGACACGGCGCCACCGACGATAGCCAGAAGGACATTTACCCCTTCAAATTCGACGATATGAGCGCACAGCGCCAACTGAGCGAGAAGGGCCGCACGCTGGCGCGCGACCTTGGGGCTGCGCTCGCAAAACTTGGCATACCGATCGGCGAGGTCTACACAAGCCAGCTAAACCGCGCGGTCGAGACCGGCAAGCTGCTCAGCGGCAAGGACGTGTCTCCCGTCGACGCCCTGACCGACAGCGGCGCGGGCAGTTCGTCGGCGATGGCGAACCCCGACGGCAAGAACGCCAAAATTGGGCGCGCCGTCCGCGATCTCGTCAATGCGCCTCTGAAAGCCGGCGTCAATAATGTGGTGGTGACGCACAAGACCAACGTCGCCGATGCCTTCGGAAAGGAATTTGGCGATATCCGCGAGGGCGAGGCGCTCGTCTACAAGATCAGTAGCTCGGGCCCGGCCGTCCTGGTCGCGCGCGTGCAGCCGGGCGATTGGATTGCTCAGACCGGCAGCTAGAGCCTTTTCGGTTCTGATTGAATCCAGAACCGGGCTTTAGATTCTTGTTTTGACGCGTTTTCTTGACGCGAACCGGTGTCTACTCCGGATCAAAGTCCGGGCGGGCTTTCGTTGGAAAGCGCACCAGCAGGACACCGTTCGACCGTGCATCAACTTTTGGGTGATCGGTCCAGCCTAAATATGACGTGTTGAGGGAACTTCAGCCGGCCAGCAGCTTTATAGATGCTGTGGGGAATCTGTCGCCGGATGGCCGCATGAAATTTCTCTGGGTCGGTGTTGCACTGCTAGGCGCAGCGATTGTTGTCGGCGGACATGCCGTAGCCCGCGATGACGGTCGCTACGCCAAATCCCCGCTCAAGTCGTGGTTCGACAGCCTCAGGAGCGGAAAGGGGCCATGTTGCTCCGACGCTGATGGCTCTGCTGTCTCCGATGTCGATTGGGAATCCAAGGACGGCCATTACCGCGTGCGGCTCGAGGGCCAATGGATCGACGTCCCCGACGATGCGGTGATTACCGAGCCCAATCGCGCCGGCCGAACCATGGTGTGGCCGATGAAGGACGCGCTCGGGATTTCGATTCGCTGCTTCCTGCCGGGCAGCATGACATAGCGAGGGCTCGTCTCGGCCTTCGGCTGGGGAACGGACGGCATCGGATGGATCTTGCAGGCCTTGCGCGCCCGACACATGACGTAATCATACGTCACTAGACAGCATTGAAATGCCGCGCTAACCACCGGAAAACGCGAGATATTCGCGCGCAATCGATGGGCTGGGCTGCTTGATGGGTACGATCGATCCAACCGCGCGGGTTGAGGATGGTGCTGTGATCGGCGAGGGGACGACAATCGGTCCCTATTGCATCATCGGGCCGAACGTCGTCATCGGCGCGAATTGCAAGTTGATCGCGCATGTGAACGTGGCGGGGCATACGACCATCGCCGATGGCTGTGTTATGTACCCGTTTGCTGCATTGGGAGGCCCCCCGCAGGACCTCAGCTATCGCGGTGAACCGACCCGGCTCGAGGTCGGCGAAGGATGCACCATCCGCGAAGGCGTAACGATGAATATCGGAACGAAGAAGGGCGGTGGCCTCACGCGGGTGGGCGCACGCGGTTACTTCATGAACAACAGCCACGTCGGCCATGATTGCGTCGTGGGGAGCGACGTTATCTTCGCGACGTCTGCGACGCTGGGCGGTCATTGCGAGATTGGCGATTTCGTCTACATCGGCGGGCTGTCTGCCGTGCATCAGTTCACGCGGATCGGGCCGCAGGTGATGGTTGGCGGCGTCTGCGGCGTCCGCGGCGACATCATTCCGTTCGGGCTCGCCAATGGACAGTATGCCAGCCTCGAAGGGCTGAACATCATCGGCATGAAGCGCCGCAAGTTCACGAAGGAGCGGCTCGCCAAGGTGCGCTCGTTCTACCAGAAGCTGTTTCATGGTCCCGGCATCTTCGCCGAGCGGCTGAATGCGGTGCAGCCGATGGCTGGAGACGATCCGGCGATCGCCGAAATCCTCGCCTTCATCGGCGACGGCAAGCATCGCGCGCTCTGCCTTCCCGCCGGCGACGCCAACAAACCTTGATGACGGGGATCGCCGCAGCCATGATCTCAGCGGCTTCCGACATTTCATCGCCCGTCGGCGTCATCGCAGGCGGCGGCGCGATGCCGTTCGCGGTGGCGGATTCGCTTGCCGCGCGGGGATTGGCGCCAGTGCTCTTCGCGCTGCGCGGCGCCTGCGATCCGGATCGCGTCGGCCGCTTCCGCCATCACTGGATCTCGGTCGGACAGCTCGGCCGCGCGACAAAGCTGTTCCGTAGTGAGGGCTGCCGCGATCTGATCTTCATCGGTACGCTGCTGCGGCCTGCGCTGTCGGAAATCAGGCTGGACTGGGGAACGATCCGCGTCATCGGCCGCGTCTGGGCGGCGTTTCGCGGCGGCGACGATCACCTGTTGTCGGGGATCGGCCGCATCCTCGAACAGGACGGTTTCCGGATGGTCGGCATCAGGGATGTCGCCCCCGACATTCTGATGCCGGAGGGAAACATTGCGCGTGCCACGCCGGATGCTGCTGCCGCCGCCGATATTGCCAAGGGGCGGGAGGTGCTCGGCGCGCTCGGTCCGTTCGACATCGGCCAGGCCGTGGTCGTGATCGACGGGCACGTGGTCGCGGTCGAGGATATCGAGGGCACCGACGGACTGCTGGCGCGCGTGGCGAGGCTGCGCGAGGCGGGGCGCATTCGCGCCAAATCCGGCCGCGGCGTGCTGGTGAAGGCGCCGAAGAGCGGGCAGGATTTGCGCTTCGACCTGCCGACCGTGGGTGCAAAAACCATCGAAGGCGTGGCAAAAGCCGGGCTCGCCGGCATTGCCGTGATCGCCGGCCACACGATTGCCGCGGACTCGCAAGCCATGATCGAAGCCGCCGATAGCGCCGGCCTGTTCGTCCAGGGCTTGCCCGCGTGACGCCGCCTCGCGCGACCGCCGGGACGGAGCGGAGGATATTTCTGATCGCGACGGAAGAATCCGGCGATCGCCTCGGCGCCAGCTTGATGAAGGTGCTGCGCCAGCGCCTTGGCGATGCGGTACAGTTCGAGGGCGTCGGCGGCCGCGCAATGGCACGCGAAGGCCTGGAGTCGCTGTTTCCGATTGAAGAACTCTCGATCATCGGGCTGGCCGCAGTCGTCAAGGAATTGCCGAAGATCCTCGGGCTGATCAAGGAAACGGCCATCGTGGTGACGGAGGCATCGCCGGATATTCTCGTCATCATCGACAGCCCCGACTTTACCCATCGCGTCGCCAGGCGCGTGCGCGCCAAGGATCCCAGGATTCCGATCGTCGATTATGTGTCGCCCTCGGTGTGGGCGTGGCGGCCCGGCCGGGCGCGCGCGATGCGCAAATATGTCGATCACGTGCTGGCGCTGCTGCCGTTCGAGCCCGACGCCTATCGCAGGCTGCACGGGCCGCCTTGCACTTATGTCGGCCATCCCCTGACCGAGCAACTGGCCTCGCTGCGTCCGGATGCCGACGAGGCGAAGCGGCGGGCGGAATCGCCGCCGGTGCTGTTGGTGCTTCCGGGAAGCCGCCGCAGCGAAATTCGCCACCACATGGCGGTATTCGGCCAGGCGGTGGGACTGCTGCAGGAGCAGGGCACGCCGTTCGAACTGGTGCTGCCGACCATGCCGCACCTGCAGGAGGCGGTCGTGGACGCGGTGAAGGGCTGGCCGGTGCAGCCCCAGGTCGTCATCGGTGAGCAGGAGAAGCGGGCGGCATTCCGGATCGCGCACGCAGCGCTCGCCAAATCCGGCACCGTGACGCTCGAACTGGCTTTGGCTGGCGTGCCGATGGTGACGGCCTACCGGACCGGCGCTGTGGAAGCCTGGATCTTGCGGCGGGCGATCAAGGTAAACTCGGTGATCTTGGCCAATCTCGTGATCGGCGAGAATGTCGTGCCGGAATTCCTGCAGGAGAACTGCACGCCGGAAAAGCTCGCAGCCGCGCTGCGCGAGGCGTTGGGCGACAGCGAGCTGCGTCGAAAGCAACTCGAAGCATTCGGCAAGATCGACGGCATCATGTCGACCGGCAACCAGCCGCCCAGCGTGCGCGCCGCCGACATCGTGCTGGCGACGATGTGGCAGGCGCGGCGGGGGTAGGGCGCCGTAGGGTGGGCAAAGCGAAGCGTGCCCACCATCTCTCCCCAAGTCATCTCGCCAACGGTGGGCACGCTGCGCTTTGCCCACCCTACAAAACAAAAAGCCGGATGCGACGATCGCATCCGGCTTTCCGAGCTGTCTTGTAAGCGACGTCGCTTACTTCCGCTTGTCCATCGCCACGTAATCGCGGCGGGCGACGCCGGTATAGAGCTGGCGCGGGCGGCCGATCTTCTGCTGCGGGTCCTCGATCATCTCGCTCCACTGGCTGATCCAGCCGACGGTGCGGGCAACCGCGAACAGCACGGTGAACATCGAGGTCGGGAAGCCCATCGCCTTCAGCGTGATGCCTGAATAGAAGTCGACGTTCGGGTAGAGCTTGCGGTCGATGAAGTACTGATCGTTGAGCGCGATCTTTTCCAATTCCAGCGCCACCTTCAGCATCGGGTCGTCGCCGTGGCCGGTCTCGGCCAGCACGGCGTGACACATCTTCTGCATGATCTTGGCGCGCGGATCGTAGTTCTTGTAGACGCGGTGGCCAAAGCCCATCAGGCGGACTTCGCTGTTCTTGTCCTTCACCTTCGCGATGAATTCCGGAATCTTGTCGACGGAACCAATCTCCGCGAGCATCGCCAGCGCCGCTTCGTTGGCGCCGCCATGCGCCGGGCCCCACAGGCAGGCGATGCCGGCGGCGATACAGGCGAACGGGTTGGCGCCGGAGGAGCCGGCGATACGCACCGTCGAGGTCGAGGCGTTCTGCTCGTGGTCGGCGTGCAGGATGAAGATCTTGTCGAGCGCGTCAGCCAGCACCGGATTGATCTTGTATTCCTCGCAGGGCACCGCGAAGCACATGTGCAGGAAGTTCTCGGCAAAGGAGAGCGAGTTCTTCGGATACATGAAGGGCTGGCCGACGGTGTATTTGTAGGCCATCGCGGCCAGCGTCGGCACCTTCGCGATCATCCGCATCGAGGCGATCATGCGCTGCCGCGGATCGTTGATGTCGGTGCTATCGTGATAGAACGCGGCCAGCGCGCCGACGGCGGCGACCATGATCGCCATCGGATGAGCGTCGCGGCGAAAACCCTGGAAGAAGCGGGCCATCTGCTCGTGAACCATGGTGTGATGGATCACGCGGTGGTCGAAATCCTGCTTCTGAGCCTTGGTCGGAAGTTCCCCGTAGAGCAGGAGGTAGCAGGTCTCGAGGAAGTCACCCTGTTCGGCGAGTTGCTCGATCGGGTAGCCGCGGTATTCCAGCACGCCGGCGTCGCCGTCGATATAGGTGATCTTGGACTGGCAGCTTCCGGTGGAGGTGAAGCCGGGGTCGTAGGTGAACATCCCGGCCTGGGCGTAGAGCTTGGCGATGTCGATGACATCTGGCCCCACCGTGCCGCTGAGGATCGGGAAATCGTAGGTCTTGTTGCCTACCGTGAGGGTTGCAGTCTTGTTGCTGGATTTTGCGTCCATCGTGAAGTCCCCGATGAAATCGTTGCGAAAACCGCGCCTGACCCTGGTGCCATTTCCGGGGCACAAGCAAGGAGGCCGGCTTGTCTGGAGGCGGCGGCAAATGGGTTAGCTTATTGCCCTGTGCACTGCAAGATGGCCGGAAACCCGCATAAGGTAGGGGCTTCAGCCGGCCGCCTGATCAGCTAGCCGACCCAGACATTCCTCCCGCCCCAGGACTGCCAAAACGTCGAAAATACCCGGCGAAGTCGTCCGTCCGGTCAGCGCCACCCGGAGCGGCTGGGCGACGGCGCCGAGCTTGAGGTTGTTCTGCTCCGCGAAATTCCGCATGGCGGATTCGGTGGTCTCGGCGCGCCAGTCGGTTACGGTTTCCAGCGCGGTGCTGAGTTGGCCGATCAGGGCTCGGGTTTCCGGCGTCAGCAGAGCTGACGCCTTCGGCTCGATCTGGAGCGGACGGTCGGCAAAGATGAAGTAGGCGCCCGAGATCAGCTCGATCAAGGTCTTGGCGCGTTCTTTCAGGCTCGGCATCGCCCGCAGCAATTGCGCGCGGGTGGTGTCGTTGAGCTTCGCTTTCAGTTCGGCGCCATCGGGGACATAGTCCAGAACGCTCTCGAACTGGGACACCAGCGCGCCGTCGTCGGCGTGGCGGATGTAGTGGCCGTTGAGGTTTTCCAGCTTGGCGAAATCGAAGCGTGCAGCAGACCGCCCGATCGCGGGCAGGTCGAACGCGTCGATCATTTCCTGCGTCGAGAAAATCTCCTGGTCGCCATGGCTCCAGCCGAGCCGGACCAGATAATTGCGCAGCGCCGCCGGCAGATATCCCATGGCGCGGTAGGCGTCGACACCGAGCGCGCCATGGCGCTTGGAGAGTTTTGAGCCGTCGGGGCCATGGATCAGCGGGATATGGGACATGTTCGGGATGTCCCATCCGAGCGCGTCGTAGATCTGCTTCTGGCGTGCGGCGTTGATCAGATGGTCGTCGCCGCGGATGACATGGGTCACGCCCATGTCATGGTCGTCGACCACGACAGCCAGCATGTAGGTCGGATTGCCGTCGCCACGCAGCAGCACGAGGTCGTCGAGGTTTTCGTTCTGCCAGACCACGCGGCCCTGCACCTGGTCCTCGATCACGGTCTCGCCGGTCTGCGGGGCCTTCAGGCGAATGGTTGGCTTCATGCCGGCGGGCGCTTCTCCCGGATCACGATCCCGCCACATCCCGTCATAGAGGCGGGTGCGGCCCTCCGCGCGCGCCTTCTCGCGCATCGCGGTCAGCTCCTCCGCGGTGGCGTAGCAACGGTACGCCTTGCCGCTGGCGAGCAGTTGCTCGGCCACTTCGCGATGCCTCGCGGCGCGGCTGAACTGGTAGATGACGTCGTCGTCCCAATCGAGCTCGAGCCACTTCAACCCATCGAGGATGGCGGCAATGGCGGCTTCGGTGGAGCGCTCGCGGTCGGTGTCCTCGATCCGCAGCAGCATCTTGCCGCCGCGCTTCTTGGCGTAAAGCCAGTTGAACAGCGCGGTCCGGGCGCCTCCGATATGGAGGAAGCCGGTGGGCGAGGGGGCGAAGCGTGTGACGACGGAATCAGTCATTACCAAGCGCGTGAGCGGTGAACGGCGGTGGTGTATAGCAGGAACGGTGCATAACTAAAGCCCGGGCCGGTGGCAAAGTGGGCTTGGCTCACAGGGGCGAATTTGGCAGAAGGTTCGCCAATCCCTAACAGGAACTCAGGATGACCACAGAACCGGTAACGGCAGAGGCGGGGCGCGATTTCATCCGCGACATCGTCCAGGCCGATCTCTCTTCCGACAAGCACAGCCGGATCGTGACCCGATTTCCGCCGGAGCCGAACGGCTATCTGCATATAGGCCATGCCAAGTCGATTGCCCTCAATTTCGGCATCGCGCAGGAATTCGGAGGCAAGTGTCATCTGCGCTTCGACGACACCAACCCGACCAAGGAAGAGCAGGAATACATCGATTCCATCCAGGCCGACGTGCATTGGCTCGGCTACGACTGGGGAACCGATCTCTATTACGCCTCCGACTATTTCGATCGCCTGTATGACTGGGCGGAGGGCCTGATCAAGGCGGGCTATGCCTATGTCGACGACCAGTCGCAGGAAGAAATCCGCATCAACCGTGGCACGCTCACGGAACCCGGCAAGAACTCGCCGTTTCGTGACCGCACGGTCGAGGAAAACCTCGACCTCTTCCGGCTCATGAAGGCCGGCGAGTTTCCGAACGGCAGCCGCGTGCTGCGGGCCAAGATCGACATGGCCGCCGGCAACATCAACCTGCGCGATCCCGTGCTGTACCGCATCCTGCATGCCGAGCATCCGCGTACCGGCACCAAATGGTCGATCTACCCGAGCTACGACTACGCCCACGGCCAGTCGGACGCCATCGAAGGCATCACGCATTCGATCTGCACGCTGGAATTCGAGGACCATCGGCCGCTCTATGAATGGCTGCTGGACAAGCTGCCGGTGCCGTCAAAGCCGCGGCAGTACGAATTCGCTCGTCTCAACCTGACCTATACGCTGCTGTCGAAGCGCGTGCTGACGCAGCTCGTGCGCGACGGTCATGTGTCGGGCTGGGACGACCCGCGGATGCCGACGATCGCCGGCTTGAAGCGGCGCGGCGTGCCGCCGGCTGCGGTGCGGGAATTCGTCAAGCGCATCGGGGTGGCGAAAGCCAACAGCGTGGTCGATGTCGGCATGCTGGAATTCTGCATCCGCGAGCATCTCAACAAGGTGGCGCAGCGGCGCATGGCGGTGCTGCGGCCGCTGAAAGTCGTGATCGAGAATTATCCGGAAGGCCAGGTCGAGGAGCTCGAGGCCATCAACCATCCCGACGATCCGGCCGCGGGCACGCGCAAAATCTCGTTCGGCCGCGAGCTCTATATCGAGCGCGACGATTTCATGGAGAACCCGCCCAAAAAATTCTTCCGCCTGTCGCCGGGCAACGAGGTGCGGCTGCGCTACGCCTATTTCGTGAAATGCACCGACGTCATCAAGAATGACGCGGGCGAAGTGGTCGAGCTCCGCTGCACCTACGATCCCGCCACCAAGGGCGGCAACGCCCCTGACGGCCGCAAGGTCAAGGCCACGATGCACTGGCTGTCGGCCAAGGATTCGGTGCCGGCGGAAATCCGCGTCTACAATCAGCTCTTCTCGAACCCGAGCCCGAGTGCCGCGAATTTCGCCGCCGACCTCAATCTGGAATCGCTGGAAGTGTTGCCCGACGCACGGATCGAGCCATCGGTCGCCTCAGACAATTCGGGCGAGGTGATGCAGTTCGAGCGGCAGGGCTATTTCGTGCGCGACAAGGATTCCGCGCCGGGCAAGCCGGTATTCAACCGCACCATCGGCCTGCGCGACACCTTTGCCAAGGAAGTCGGCGGGAAGGGGTGAGGCTGCGTTGCACAAATGTGTAGGGTGGGCAAAGGCGCACTTGCGCCGTGCCCACCATCGTCGCTGAGAATATTTCGGTGGGCACGCTTCCGCCTTCGCTCTTCGAGCTACGGCGCACAAGTCGCTTTGCCCACCCTACAAGATTTCAGATTGGACCATCGATGCAAAGCGCGACCGACGACATCGTCTCCGGCATCATGGGAAGGTGGGCGGCGGCGTTCAAAAGACTGGACGCCGCGGCACTCGCCTCGCTCTATTCGAAGAACGCGTTCTTCTTCGGCTCGAACCCGAAGTTCTACCGCGGCAATGACGGCGTTAAGGCCTATTTCGAAGGGCTGCCGAGATGGCAGTCGCCGTCAGTTGAATTCACCGATGTCAGGACGGCGCAAGCGGCTATCGACCTGATCAACGTCGCAGGCACCGCGACCTTTACCGTCGAGATGGGTGCCGAGCCGCTGGTGGTGAAAATCACCTGGGTGATCGTCCGCGAAGACGGCGACTGGAAGATCGTCAGCCATCACGTCTCGTCGAAGACGCCGCTGATCGAGCAGTAGGCCGGTTGCGCGTCAGGACACGGTCCCTGCGTCATCCCGTTCTAGATGTCGTAATACAAATGGAACTCATATGGATGAGGGCGCAGCCGGATTGGATCGACCTCTTTCTTCCGCTTGTAATCGAGCCAGGTCTCGATCACGTCGCCGGTGAACACGTCGTTACGGAGCAGGAAGGCGTGATCGCGCTCGAGCGCGTCAAGCGCCTGATCCAGCGACCCCGGTGTCGACCTCACGTTCTTCGCCTCGGCGGGCGGCAGGTCATAAAGGTTCTTGTCGATCGGGCTGCCTGGATCGATCCGGCTGGTGATGCCGTCGAGACCGGCCATCAGCATCGCGGCAAAGGCCAGATAGGGATTGCAGGAGGGATCCGGCGAGCGAAATTCAACCCGCTTTGCCCGCGGGTTCGGCGAATACATCGGAATCCGGCAGCAGGCTGAGCGATTGCGCTGGGAATAGACCAGATTGATCGGAGCCTCATAGCCGGGCACCAGACGCCGATAGGAGTTCGTGGTGGGGGCGCAAAGCGCACACAACGCCCAGGCGTGGGTCAACAGGCCGCCGATGTAGAAGCGGCCGAGCTGACTCAACTCGGCATAGTCGCTTTTGTCGTAGAACAGATTGGTCTCGCCCTTCCACAGGGACTGGTGAACGTGCATTCCCGAGGCGTTGTCCTCGAACAGCGGCTTCGGCATGAACGTTGCGGTCTTGCCGTGCTCGCGGGCGGTGTTCTTCACCACGTATTTGTAGATCATCAGATTGTCCGCCATGCGGGTCAGCGTAGTGAAGCGCATGTCGATCTCGTTCTGGCCGCCGGTCGCGACTTCATGGTGATGGGCTTCGATCTGGATGCCTAGCTGTTCCATCGTCAGCACCATTTCGGTGCGGAGAGCCTGCATGCTGTCGGTCGGGGGAACGGGAAAATATCCTTCCTTGGGGCGCGGCTTGTGGCCCAGATTCGGCTCTTCCTCCGCGCCGGTATTCCAGCTCCCTTCACTGGAATCGATTTCGTGGAAGGCATGATTGATGCCTTGTCCGTAGCGCACCTCGTCGAACACAAAGAACTCCGCCTCCGGGCCGAAATAACTCGTATCGGCGTGGCCGGTACCTTTCAGGTTGGTTTCGGCCTTCTGGGCGATGTAACGGGCGTCACGACTATAGGGTTGACCCGTCACGGGGTCCCTGATGTTGCAGATCAGGACCAGGGTCGATACCGGCGAATACGGGTCGAGAAAGGCCGTGGCCGGGTCCGGCACGACCAGCATGTCGCTTTCCTGAATTTCCTGGAAGCCGCGGATGGACGATCCGTCGAACCCAATGCCTTCGCTCAGAGCATCGATACTCGCTGCACCCGGCGGGACGGAAAAATGCTGCCACACCCCGGGCAAGTCGGTGAAGCGCAGATCGATCATCTGCACCTTCTCGTCCTTGATCGCCTTCACGAGATCTTCGGCTGTCGCACACTTCGGGAACATGGCTTCAACTCCTGTAATGGAGAGCCGCATCTTGGACGTTGCGATGCCATTCAGCCGTGGCGAAGCGACTTGCGGCGGCTCCTGGCCCACGTTCTGCGTTGCCGCGCCGGCAGCCTCAGCTTTGGTGGGGACCGCGCATCATCTTCATCGCGTCTTCGATATGCCGCCAGGTTCTGGCCAGTTCGACCTCGCCTTTTGCCTCGAGTTCGATGGCATTCTGGGCAGCTTCCGCAATGGCCTTCGCGCCATGTGCTTCCAGTAACTGCCGCGCATAGTCGTGGATTTCGGTTTCTCGCATGGCGTCATGCTCCTCTCATTCTGAGCGCGACCGTGAATTCCAGTCGAGCTGAGAACCGTAGACGTTGACACCTGATCCCGCGCACACAGTGTGCATCCTGCTGCGGCGCACTTGCAAGAGCGCTTTCAAGAGCGCGTTCCTGCCGGTGAGTTGTCGGCGGAATTGGATAGTGGCTCCGGGGAAGAGCAGCGGCAACACAACGCAGGCCGGACGGTTACGCTTTGAGTAGCGGTCGGCCGCGACGGGCGTTGTTAAGCGTGCTTCGGGATCGGCCTAGCAGCCCCGGCAAATGCTGCGCAGGGATTTGGCGAGTTGGGCATCCTCCTGGGCCATCGGCTCATACAGCTTTTGCTGTGCCTGCCGGTCCTCGTTAGCCTTTTGCCGGGCGGCCCGCGCAACGTCCTGGCGCTGATAGCACGCTTCGCGCTCTGGTCTTGCTTCGATGAAGCGGCATTGTTCAGCCGCTGCGACAGCGGATGCTGACGTCGCCAAAGCAAATAGAAGGCAGGCCGCAAGTCTCATGAAATGATTGTAACGCCGGCCGGCGTGCATTTCCTCAAGTTTCTGCATCCGTTCCGCTAGCGGCCACAATACAGCGTCCGGTAGTCTTGCGGTCTCCACGAGATCGTAAGGTGTAGGCTCGGTGGCGGAGCAGGGCGACACGTCGGGCCGAAAACGGGGCTATGTGGGCACCTGGCCGCCGCGTGCTGCGGCGCCGGTCGGCGGACTCTTGCCGGCGCGCCCCGCGTTCTGGCCGCCGCTGATCGAGACCCTGCGCGCATGGGCGCACGCGGAAGCCGGCGCCGGGCGCCTGCTGCCGTGGGTACCCGTGGCATTCGGCACCGGCATTGCCTTTTACTTCGCTGCCGATCATGAGCCGGTGCTGTCGGTGGCTGCCATAGTGGCAGTTGCGCTGTGCGCGGTGGCGGTGCTGTTGCGGCGGCAGAAATTCTTTCCCGCCGCGGTGATGATCGCGGCCGTCGCCGCGGGCTTTGCGGTCGCGACCTGGAAGACCGCGCGGATTGCGCATGGCGTGCTGGCGCGACCGATGTTTTCCGTGTCGCTGACGGGTTTTGTCGAGACGCGCGACATTCGCGAGCGCACCGACCGTTTTGTCCTTCGCGTCGTCACCATGGAAAGCGCGCGCGGAACGACGAAGCTGGAGCGGGTACGGCTCTCGGTAAGGAAGGGCACGGCTCCGCCGGTCGGCAGCTTCGTCGAGCTGAAGGCGCGGCTGTTGCCGCCGCTTTCGCCGGTGCGGCCGGGCAGCTACGATTTCAGCCGCGACATGTTCTTCGCCGGCATCGGCGCCTCCGGCTTCGTGATGGGCGCGATCAAGACCGCCGAGCCGCCCGCCGCGGGCGGGCTCCGCCTGCGCTATTCGGCCGTGATGCAAGGCCTGCGCGATACGATTGACGCGCGGATCAGGACCACGCTGGAAGGCGACAGGCGCGCGATTGCGACCGCGCTGTTGACCGGGCGGCGCGATGCGATCTCGCCGCCGGTGAACGACGCGATGTTCATCTCCGGTCTCGGCCATGTGCTGTCGATCTCCGGCTACCACATGGCCGTCGTCGCCGGCGTCGTGTTCTTTGCGGTGCGGGCGCTATTGGCGTTGTTTCCTGTGCTCACGGTCGGCCAGCCCATCAAGAAGTGGTCGGCGGCGGCAGCCCTCGTTGCCGCTGCGTTCTATTTGCTGCTGTCGGGCGCCGAGGTCGCGACGCAAAGATCGTTCTTCATGACGGCCGTGGTGCTGATCGCCGTCATGGTCGATCGCCGCGCGATTACGTTTCGCACGCTCGCGGTCGCGGCCCTGATCGTGCTCACGGTCGCGCCGGAAGCGCTGGTACATCCGAGTTTTCAGATGTCGTTTGCGGCGACGCTCGGGCTGGTGGCGCTGGTGCAGATCGGCATGCCGCGCCTGTTGGCGACGGCGGATCATACCGCAACGGCGCGCGTGGCGCTGTGGGGCGGCCGCGAAGTCACCATGCTGTTGCTGGCCTCGTTGGTAGCGGGGCTTGCGACCATGCCTTACGCGGCCTTTCACTTTCACCGGGTCACGCCTTACGGCGTGCTCGCCAACCTCGCGGCGATGCCGGTGGTCTCCGCGCTGGTGATGCCGGCAGGCCTGCTCGGCCTCGTCGCGATGCCGTTCGGCTTCGATCGACTGTTCTGGGCGATCATGGGCCTCGGCATCGACTGGATGATTGCGGTGACGCAATGGGTCGCGGCGTTACCCGGCGCGGTCGGCCGGGTGCCGGCCTTCGGCATCGGCCCGCTGATTGCGGCGAGCCTCGGCATCATCCTGCTCGGCCTGTTGCGCACGCCGCTGCGCTGGTCGGGTGCGGCGCTGGTACTATCAGCGGCGCTGTGGGCTGCGAGGGTGCCGCAGCCGGATATCCTGATTTCCGCCGACGGACGCCATGTCGGGGTGCGCGGCCAGGATGGCCGGCTACATTTGATGCACGCGGCCAAGGGGTCTCGGGACGTCTTTCTTTTGAAGGAGTGGCTGGCGGCGGATGCGGACGCGCGAACCGCGGCCGACGCCTCGCTCACGTCAGGTGTCTCATGCGACGATCTTGGCTGCGTGGTGCAATCCGCCGGCGGCGCCCTGATCGCGCAGGCGCTCAGACCCGAGGCGTTTTCGGACGATTGCGAGCGCGCAGCAATCATTGTGACGCTGCGGCAGGCCCCGCCGGCATGCGGTGCTTCCGTCATCGGCGCCGAACGACTGCGGCGGCAGGGCGCGATGACGTTGCGGCGCAGCCGGGAGGGATTTGCCGTCGAGGCGGTCAAGCCGAGGGGCATCGACCGCCCGTGGTCGCCGGCCATAGCCGACGAGAGCGAGGCCGACACCACGGTGCTTGCGCCGCGCGTCGTGCCACCGCGCAGCGTCGATGCCACGCCGGCCGAGGCAGACCTTCAGGCGGAGGAGTAGACGGTCTTCAGTGCTCGTCGACCGTGGGCTTGGCTGGTATTTCGAACGCGCCGAGATGGAATTCCTCGGGCGCGTCGGGCGCCGACGGCAGAGCGACCAGGGTGAACGATGCGTCGGGGAATTGCCGCCAGATTGCGAGATCTTCGGCCGTGATGGTGAGCCAGCCGTACCTGAACATGTACCGCCCGGGCTCAGTGACGCGCCCGGCTTTTTGCCACGTAACCTTGTTGACCACCGACTGCCCCCTGCGGTGCCGAGTTCTGAAAAATGTACCACCACGATCCGCCGGCCTGGACCGGCGGATCGTATTCGCGTGGGCGTTTATCCGGTCACGATCGATTCGGCCGGAGGCGCTTCCGTCACCTTCGGCGCGCGTTCGCCACCGGTCTGGACCACCGGCAATTGCAGCACGGTCGCGCGCTGGCCTTCGCAAAGCTGCGTCACCAGCACATGGCTTCCGTCGGGAAATTCGATCGCGTCATGGTGACGGTCGGATATATGGGGGTCGATTTGATTGAACTTGCCGACCCGCCAGTCGGTGGTTCGAGTCCAGATCCACCGGTTGTCGTATTTGACGTCCTCAGCGAACGCCAGTTCGGTGCCGGGAAGCATGCAGACCGCCACTGCAGGCTCGCGTTCCGACGCAAAGCCGCGGGTCGATGTACCGCGGAATGTCGTCGTGATCAGCGTCTCGCCGACCTCGGCAGGCCGCGTAGCCACAGCATGCAGGCTATAGTCACACATCGGATGGCTCCCTCGTTTGAGATAGCTGACCCGTGTCTAGAAGGAGGCACAGGCCTCTATCAGAGTGGACATGGCGCAGAGCCTTTTCTCTGTTCTGGGCAATTCTGCGACTGGCGCACTGCGCCACATTCACAAACGCGCTAACGTGCCTTAGTTCCACACGTGCAACAAAAAACCCCGGCCACGGGCCGGGGCTCTTTTCCGTCACGGCCCGGACGGCATAATGGGTCAGTATTTGCGGTACAGCCCGATCAGCTTGCCCTGAATCCGGACCCGGTTCGGCGGCAGGATGCGGACTTCATAAGCGGTGTTGGCAGGCTCGAGCGCAATCGAGGCGCCGCGGCGGCGGAAGCGCTTCAGCGTCGCTTCCTCCTCGTCGATCAGCGCCACGACGATGTCGCCGGTGTCGGCGGTTTCGTTGCGTTGGATCAGCGCCATGTCGCCGTCGAGAATGCCGGCGTCCACCATGGAATCGCCGCGCACTTCGAGCGCGTAATGTTCACCGGAGCCGAGCATGTCAGGCGGTACGCTGATGGTGTGGCTGCGGGTCTGCAGCGCCTCGATCGGCGTACCGGCGGCAATCCGGCCCATGACAGGCACGGCGACCGGGCGATTGCCGTCGTCCTCGGCGGCCGGCGCGCTCACCGTGCGCTTGCCGAGCGTGCCCTCGATAACGCTCGGCGTGAAGCCGCGGCGGCTGTTGGCGGCGGCTGCGAGCTCAGGCAGCTTGATGACTTCGATGGCGCGGGCGCGGTTGGGCAGGCGACGGATGAAGCCGCGCTCCTCCAATGCCGTGATGAGGCGGTGGATTCCGGATTTCGAGCGCAGATCGAGCGCGTCCTTCATCTCGTCGAAGGAGGGCGGCACGCCGGCCTCTTTCAGCCGTTCATTGATGAAACGCAGAAGTTCGTACTGTTTGCGCGTAAGCATCGCGAGCAATCCCCCGGTTGGCGTCGTCTCGTTCCGAATCTTCAGAGCCCAGATCGTGGAGTCCCCAAACTCTCAATCAAAGACACTAGCAGTCGAAACAAATCATGAACGGACACTATATGTTCGATATGTGTTCCGCAACCACTTAATTTCAGGTGAACGCATTGCGGTTCCGGCCCAAAGTGCTGTCGGAGCGCGGTTCAGGCGTCATTCCGGCAGCCGGAGCAGCTCGCAAGGCGAGCCCTTTGCGGCAGCCGGCGCGAACGGCGGACGTATCACAAGTGCCCGTGCCGCAGCGAGATTCCCTGATAGCGACGAGTCCTGATGGTTCACCGGCACGGCGACCAGCGTGCCGTCGTCGCGCGTTTCGAGGTAGGCGCGAAGATAGTCTTCGCGCTGGTCGTTGGCGGCGAGATCGCGGCCGAGCAGGGCGCTTTCGCGCGGGTGATGGATGGTATCGCGGCCCGATAGAGCGCGAATCAGCGGCACCAGGAACAGGAAGCCGCAGACATAGGAGGAAACGGGATTGCCGGGCAGGCCGATCACCCGCATCGCCTCCAGCCTGCCATGCATCATCGGCTTGCCCGGCCGCATCGCGATCCGCCAGAACGCGATGGCGACGGCCTCGGCCTCCAGCGACCGCTTGACGAGGTCGTGGTCGCCGACCGAAGCGCCGCCCATGGTGATCAGGATGTCGGCATCGGCCTTGCGGGCACGGCGGATGCCTTCCGTGGTCGCGGCGACGGTGTCGGCGGCGATTCCGAGGTCAATGATTTCTGCCCCTTCGGCTCGCGCCAGCGCCCGCAAGCTGTAGCCGTTGGAATAGACGATCTGGCCGGGGCTGGGGCTTGCGCCCGGCATCACCAGTTCGTCGCCGGTCGCCAGCATCGCAACTTTCGGGCGACGGTGCACTGCAAGCTCCGGGTAGTTCATGCCGGCGGCGAGTGAGAGGTCGCGGTCGGTGAGGCGGCGCCCGCGTTTGAGGAGGACGTCGCCTTCGCGGAAATCAACGCCCGCGGCGCGGATATGCCGCCCCGGAACGGCAGCTTCCGTGATGGTGATATGATCGCCTTCGACGCCAGTGTCTTCCTGGATGATGACGGCGTCGGCGCCATCGGGGATCACGCCGCCGGTAAAGATCCGCACCGCCTCGCCCGGGCCGACCTTCCGCTCGAACGGACGGCCGGCGGCGACCTCGCCGATCACCTTCAGCCGTGCGCTGACATCGGCGGCGTCAGCCGCGCGCACCGCATAGCCGTCCATCGCCGACATCGCCTGCGGCGGCTGTGTCCGCCGCGCGGCGACGTCGCGTGCGAGAATGCGGTGATACGCGTCATCGAGCGCCGCCATTTCTTCGGGCAGCGCCTCTGCACCGGCAAGAATCGCGGCAAGCGCATCGGCAACCGGCATCAACGCCACGGGCAGACCTCCTTCAAATTCCAAGTGCGGTCAGTGCCCTCGCCACGTCATCCGTCGATGTCACGTGGATGGCAGAAAGGCCGCGCGCCCGCGCACCTTCGATATTGGCAGCCGAGTCGTCGAAGAACAGGATCCGCGACGCCGGCACGCCGATCGCTTTTACCACATGATCATAGGCTTCGGCGTCGGGTTTGCGCAAACCGATGCTGGAGGACAGGAATATCTCGCGGAAATGGCCGAGCACATCCGCATAGGCCTGCGAAAAATGCGTGACATGGGCCGGATTGGTGTTGGAAAAAGCATAGAGCGGCAGGCGTTTTGCTGCACGCGCCAGGAGCGGCGAAATTCCGGGCATCTCGCCGGTGAAGATCGCGTTCCAGCCTTCCAGGAACTGCGCGTCGGTGATGCCGATGCCGAGCGACTGGCGCAGGCCCGCAAAGAACGCCGCATCGTCGATCCGGCCGGTCTCGTGGTGCTTGAAACTGTCGTCCATCACAAAGCGTCCGGCGAGATCGGCAGGCGGGCAGCCCGCATGCCCTGCCCAGCACGTCATTACCTCTTCGAAACTGATGTCGAGCACGACACGGCCGAGGTCGAACAGCAAGGCATCGACGGAATGGGGCACTGGCGGCGAATTCATGGCAGTCGTTTACAAAACCGGACCGGCCTCGGCAACGGCCACGGTGATTTGCGTCGCAGCCCAATCCGGCGCTTAAGCCCGTACGCCGGCTGTGCTAAGGCTTGGGACCAATTTCAGGGAGTAGTCGCATGCAAGTTGTTGGCAGAATCCTGGGCGCTGTCGCCGTGATCGCTTTTTTGGCCGGATCCGCCGCCGCCCAGCAAGGTCCCGCCAGATATGGCGAGGAGGACAAGCCCAAGACGCCCTCGCAAATCGCGGCCGAGAAGGACGCCGAGCGGGCCTACCGGAGATCGCTCGGCAACATCCCCGAGCAGCAGAAGAATTCGGACCCCTGGGGGACGATGCGCGGCGACAGCACACCGCCGAAAGCGGCGGCCAAGGCGCCGGCAGCGAAGTCAAAGGCCAAATCCGCCGAAGGCGCCGCAAAGTAGAAGATGCCGGCTAGCCCGGGCACGATGAACTCGCCATCTAACGTGATGATTTCATTCACACTCTGAAAGCGACCGTATTGCCCCGGGTCGGCGTGCCTTGATCCGACCAAAAAGCCATTGTGAGTTGGCGGGGCTGGGACAGGGGCGCCGATTCACAGGGATGGTGTGGGCGTCCGTAGAGATAGAGGGACGCCCCACGATGCGCAGGAATTTTGCCTTTCTTCTCGGCACGGTGACGGGTGCGTGTCTGACCGCTCTCGTGATCGGACCTCAAGGGGCGCATCTGGTGGCGGCGGCAAAGGCCGCGGCCCGTTCCGACACCTACACCCAGCTCAATCTGTTCGGCAATGTGTTCGAGCGGATCAAGACCAGCTATGTCGAGAAGCCCGACGATTCCAAGCTGATGGAAGGCGCCATCAACGGCATGATTTCAGCGCTCGATCCTCATTCGCGGTACATGAATGAGAAGGGCTGGAGCGACATGCAGGAGACCACCCATGGCGAGTTCGGTGGGCTCGGCATCGAGGTGACGATGGAAGATGGCCTCGTCAAGGTGGTGACGCCGATCGACGATACGCCCGCGGCCAGGGCCGGCATGCTGTCAGGCGACGTGATCACCCAGATCGACGACGAGGTCATCCAGGGCATGACCCTCGAACAGGCGGTAGGCCGGATGAAGGGCCCCGCCAACAGCAAGATCCGCCTCAAGGTCGTGCGCAAGGGGGCCGCCGCGCCGATCGACGTCGCCATCGTGCGCGAGATCATCCGGGTGCGGCCGGTCCGCTTCAAGGCCGACGGCGGCGACATCGGTTACATCAGGATCACCCGCTTCAACGAGCAGACCACCGACGGCTTGAAGAAGGCGATCGCCAGCATCTCGAAGGAAATTCCGCCGGAAAAACTCGCGGGCTACGTGATCGATCTCCGCAACAATCCCGGCGGGTTGCTCGACCAGGCGGTGTCGGTGTCGAGCACCTTCATGAACCGGGGCGAGGTGGTCTCGACGCGTGGCCGCACTTCGGAGGAAACCCAGCGCTTCACCGCGCGCGGCGGCGACATCACCAAGGGCAAGCCGCTGGTCGTGCTGATCAACGGCGGCTCGGCTTCGGCGTCCGAAATCGTGGCCGGCGCGCTGCGCGACCACAAGCGCGCCACGCTGATCGGCACGCGCACTTTCGGCAAGGGCTCGGTGCAGACCATCATTCCGCTCGGGCAGGGCAACGGCGCGCTGGCGCTGACCACGGCGCGCTACTTCACGCCATCGGGCCGCTCGATCCAGGCCCAGGGCATCGCGCCCGACGTCGAGGTGCTGCAGGATGTGCCCGATGAACTCAAGGGCCGCGCCGAGCTGAAAGGCGAAGCCTCGATGCGCGGCCACCTCGCCGCCGACGGCGCCGAGCAGACCGGCTCGCAAGCCTACGTCCCGCCGAACGAAAAGGACGACAAGGCGCTCAACGCCGCGTTCAACCTGCTGCGCGGCGGCACCGTGAATGCAAATGCAGTCACGGCCGCGAAACGGGCGGTGCCGAATTAAGCGAAGGCTGCGCCGAGCGGATTGAAGCGTGAAGTTGGGGCAAGATGCCCGCTACGTCATTGCGAGGAGCGAAGCGACGAAGCAATCCATTCCTTTCTTCGCTCGGTGCGATGGATTGCTCCGCGACATCCGGGACTTCGGTTGTTCCCGCCACTTGTGCTGCTGAATCACGCGATCAACCAGCCAAAAGCACGGCGCAGGTATGCTCGGGCATCCTGCTCTATTGGTGTTCCGTGGGCCATCAGCACCTTCTCGGCGGGCCATGCGAGAATGTGTTGCAGGGAGTCTCGCGCGACGCGGCGGTTGGCAAACGCGAAGCGAAACTTGCGCGGCACAGACGGCTCAGGCCCCGTCATCAGGTCCAGTTTCGCTACGATAGCTCGCCAGCCGGAGAGCCGGTCGGCAGGGATCTGCTGGATCAGATCGGTAAAGAGCACGGTGCCGCTCTTGAAATGAAAGAATACGGCCTCCGTAGTGATCAGGTTGCCGTGCATCAGAACCTGATCGATCTCCCCGATCCAATCCGCGCTGGGCACGCTTCCGAGATCAGCGTCAAATATTATGTCCTCGCGTTTCCTTCGCAATCCGGGCGGGGCGTAGACCTTGGCGCTGGGGTAGGCGTGCTTCCACTCTTGAAGAAACAAGTGATGAAGTGAATTTGGCGCAACGATGTGCCGTACTCGACCGATAGCATCCACTTCTGCGCGCAGGCCATCCGTGAGATGTATCGGTGACCAGATGAATAGGCCGCCGTCTGATAGACCGATTGCGGCCATCCGAGTGGGGTAATGAAATCCAGCTACTGCAACGTCCGGTCCGTCCGCAGTCCAGATCTTCTGACCGAATTCCTTCAACATAACCGATCTAACTCAATTATAGCGACCCGGATCAAGATCCCCGTTTTAGCCAGGCGACGAAAAGGCATCGTCAAGGCGCGGGTGGCGATCCGCAAACGACACCACTTTTTTGAAACTCTCATCTCCACTCGCTCGTAGTTCGCGTTGAAGACCATGCGCGTTCGAATGGAGCAGTCATGTCGAGAAGATGGATTTTGCCGGCCCTGATCCTGTCGGTTTGTTCGAGCGGAGCCCTGCAGGCCAATCCGCTGGATTCACCTGGCGTCGTTTATATCGACGGGCTGCCGTGCAATCGCGCGTGCCAGTCCTACATGGCCTGGTCTGATCAGGCATTATCTGCCCGGCACCGCGCGGTTCGCGAGACTGATGTTGTGGTGCCGGCTGAGGCCGAAGCCGCAAGACACGCCAGTCCCGCTCGCGTGACGAGGCAGGGCGCACCCGTTTCCCGCACCGCGCCGCGCGGCAGCAAGGCGGCGTCCAGCACGAGGCCGTCGAACGCCAAAAAGGCCGCCGCTCCCGCTCTCGCAGCAGCCAGGAAGAACATTCCGGCGGCCACGGCGTCAGTGGCTCGCGAAAAGACCGTCGCGGGTGGGCAGCCGCCGGAGCGCCAATTGGAAATCCCTGATAGCCCCGAGCCCGGTAAGGCAGCCGCCGTCGCTGCGTCGCAGCCTGCGGAGACTCCCAAGCCTGAGGTGGAGGCTCCCAAGCCGGAGGAGAAGTCGGAGGTCAAATCCGAGGTCACCCTGCCGCCGCCGGCCACGCTTGAGATCGCCGCGACGCCTGCCACACCCGAGGCGACTGCGTTGCCTCCCTCGGTCGGCGTTGCTCCCGCTCCGGCCTCTCGAACCATACAGCAGCAGCTTGTGGAAGCGACGGGATTGGCCGATCTCGTCACGGCGATCGGGACAGGGAGGGAAGCGGCCAACAAATCCGACAATCCGGAAGCAGCGCCAGCCGACGTGAGCGATACCGACAAAGCGGCATACGTAGCGCCAGACGACCCGGATCTGGTCGCGCTTGTGCTGGCACGTCCGGAGATCAATTCGTTGTCCGACCTGAACAACAAGAGCATTGCGATCGAGGAGAAACAGTCCGCATCGAGCGGACGCGTCAGCGCCGCGTTCATGGCGGCGGGAGCCGCAGAAGTTCAGTTCAGCGAAGGACAACGAGGGGCGATCGACCGGCTGATCAGCGGCGAAGTCCCGGCCGCGGTCCTGACGCTGGCCTCGCGCGAAGCAGCAGAGGGGTTTCCCGACATCGAAGGCTTCAGGACTTTCCGGGTGCCGCTGTCGCTGAAGGCGCGGCTGTAGACGTCGTAGGGCGGGGGTACCACCGCGCCTGCCTGTCGGCCGAACTTGTGCAAATTTCTGAAAGGCCGATACATCCACAGCTTGCAAAAAATCTCGTGCACCTGCAATCTAGATTTGCGCCATCGTCATTGTGGAGCGTAGAATTGCTATTAGAAATTGATAGAACATTATTGCTGGATACGATCAAGACTCAGGACTTGCAAGACACGAGCGGTCAGGCGGCGATCAATCGTGAGCACCTTGCCGACGAGGCTTTGAAAGTTGTTCGGAATGGATTTGCCGATCTTGATCTGCGGCAAATAGAGATTCGCGGAAATCTCGCGCTATGCGTCCGCTCCAATCCCCACTTGGTGGCGCTTCGTTGCTTGAACAGGGTGATCAGACAGGCGATTGGGATTCAACCATCGGACAGAGACGCTGTCATTCGTCGCCTCAATACGGTCCTTAGCGAAGGCGTGCCACACCGGCTGTACAAATTTGATATAAAGCAATTCTTCGAGAGCATCGATGTCTTGGAGCTATTTGGTCAACTTTCGAATGAGCCGCGTATTCCGCGAAATGCAGTTCTGGTCCTAGAAAATTTTCTCTATGAATTGGTGAATCGGAACATCGTGGGACTTCCACGAGGCATTCAGCTCAGTGCTACACTGTCGGAATATGCCTTAAAGCGATTTGATCGGTTCGTCTCGCGGTTGCCCGAGGTCTACTACTATGCTCGCTATGTTGATGACATTGTCATAGTCACGGCCGCACGGGAAAGCAGAGCGGAATTCGAGCTCCTGCTAAGAAAGGCGCTTCCTCCTGGCCTCCGTTTCAATCGCAACAAGACGAAGTGCATCGACATCCCAGTACAGTCCCGATCAGATGGCTCAGGGATCGTCGGAGATTTTGATTACCTCGGTTACAATTTCTCAATTCACGAAACGAAGCGGGTAGATCAACGGTACTCGCGAGATGTCGACGTAACCATTGCGCCTAAGAAAATCCGTCGATTAAAGTCGCGTGTGTGTCGAGCCGTCGCCAGCTTTATTGTGGATGGTGACGCTGGACTTTTAGAGCGACGGCTGCAGTTGCTTACAGGTAACTATAACTTGCGAGACTTACCTAGTGGACGCCTTCGCAATGTTGGACTGTATTGCAACTATCGGCGGGCTAATTCCAACACCGGGTTGGTCGAATTGGATTCGTTCCTACGATCAATTTTTGTCGGGGAGCACAGCTCGCTAGCGCGCCGGCTTTCGTACAAGATGCCGTACCGCCAGCGCAGGTCTTTCTTGCGGTTCAGTTTTTCTAAGAGCTTTGCTAGCCGTGTATTTTACAATTTCCGTCCGAATGAATTGTCGCGACTTACGTTGTGTTGGCGCGATGCAACATAGATGGACTTTAAGGCGAGGGAATATCGATCGAAGCAACAGTTGGAGAGCGTTGCTGACCGATACCTCTCCGGACGACGTTCCTATAATATTTTCCAATGACGGGTTTCATGCAAACCTCCGTCGAACTCCCAAGACATCTGGTTTGAAGAGAATTGTAGACTCGATAGTCGCTAATAGCAGCGAACGATATACGGTTCCCTATCGATATCGTATTAGGCTCACGAATACTTCCAGTCGCCAAATCAGCTTGGCTCACCCCGCGGCACAGTTCCGTGCCTGCTTGTTCTATCAGAATTACGGACATCTGATCCCATATTTTTGCCGGCATGATGATGTCTCAATACGTCGCCCCACTAAAATAGGCAGTGCTTTTTTTTACTCGACCAAGGCCTCCGACAAAAAGAAGTACAAGGGCGCTGCAATTGATCTACTGCTCCATGATCAGTCGGTGAGGAACCCTGGGTCCTACTTCGCATACGCAAGGTACGACCGATTTTATAAGTTTTTTAGTTCTGACGAATTTGTACAATTAGAAAAAACCTATTCTGTGATGCGTCTCACGGACATATCGAAATGTTTTTCGTCCATCTATAGTCACACGATGGCTTGGGCTATCAAGGACGTGCAGCATGGAAAGGAAAATACCTCTGCTGTCTCGTTTGCCAATGAGTTCGACTCATTGATGCAATTTTCCAATTACAACGAAACGAATGGAATTCCCGTAGGTGCTGAGATATCTCGGCTATTTGCTGAAATTATTCTTCAATCGGTAGACGTCAGTCTCCTGCGACGCGCAGAAAAGTACGATTTGGTACAGGGGCAAGATTTCGAGGTGCGTCGATACATCGATGACTATGCCATCTTCGCTAATGATTTGGACGTTTTAGATGCGTTGCAGCGAGGACTTTCAGAATCCCTCCAACTGTTTAACCTCTATCTAAACGACGCCAAGACGTTGACGATCCATCGGCCTCTGCAAACAAGAAAGTCTCAGATCATTGCAGATGCCACTGTCGGACTAAATCGCTTTCGCGATCAGGTAAGCTTGGTTGACGCTGAAACTCGGTCGTGCGTTGCGGGCGCGATACGAAACCCCGATGCACTAACGCGAACGTTGGTCAATGATATGAAGGTCGCTTGTACCAACGCTGGTGCGGGATATGAAGACATTTCACCCTATGTAATTGGGTCGATTTGCACAACAATCGAAAGCTTGATCGGAGGGTTTAAGCTCGCTAAGCGATCCAAGCACTTCAGCAAGAGCGCTTATCTCTCGTCGTTCAATTCCCTACTAAGTTCTTTGTATTACTTTTTTACTGTTCATGCGACCGTCTCTTCTTCGTACCAGGTCGCTCGGGCGACGATCGTCTCCATACGATTCTTTAGGGAGCATCTGTTCGAGTTCTCGGGAGCGGTGCATGAGATTGTGCGAAGGCTAGTGCAATCGCTTTTTCATAATCCAGCGCTGCAAAATTTAGCAATGAGCGAGTATGTGCCCATTGAGAGCCTCAACGTTCTGTTGGCATCTAGTGAGCTTCCTCAAACTTATCGCATGAACATATTCGATATTTGCAGACGTATCCTTGAGGATGAGAGCGTTGACTACTTTTCGATTGTTACACTGCTTTTTTACAACGGCGATAGCGATACGGCGATCCGCGATGAGATTGAGGAGAAGTTGATCGTTGAATTCCTTCCAAATGCGCTACCGGCTAAGAATTCGCAGGATGCACATTTTATGCTCGACCTGATAGCGTGCCCTTACTTGACGAGGGAGTTCCGGAAGGCTGTTCTGACAGCGTTGTATAAGGGGCTTGGCATTTCCGTCGGCACCTACTTTTCTTTTGTTGTCATCGCCGAGATTGAGCAAAATCCCTGGTTCGTGAATTGGAAGCAGATTGATCTGCTCAACCATCTGCGTAAGAAGGAATTGCGGCCCGTTTACTAGGTGTGGTAATTCAATCTTGGGAGGGCCGTTCGAGATAGCTATTTACTTGGGGTGACCTGGGTAACTACGACGAGGCGACGACGTCCAACGTAATTAACCGGCGGCATAGCTTCTTACGGGTGGGCTTGGCCCACACACACTTGATGCGTGAGAATGGCTCTCTCACCTTCCATATGGCAGCACCAAATCGATGCGCCAGTGAACGGAATTCGATGAAGTAGAAGGGCGGCGGTAACAGTGCATTCATTGTCGGCTGGTACTTCCGTAGAAGAAGAGCGCACTGGTCGCCTAGTTAGGTATGCGCGTTCACGCGATTTTCCGTAACAACTTCAAGCTGATTTGCCCCGTCCAGTCCCACGCGAAAAAATAAACCGCTTCGCGCGAACCCCAAATCACGCTTACAAATCCCGCCATCCCGTTCCGAGAAGAGGGGCGTTGGCCATCGTCACGAACGTTGGGACGGGTTGCGGTGGACGCGGCAGCGTCGGGCGCGTGGATGTGGTCGCAGGGCGGTTATCCGTGAGTGAACACAGCGCGCAGGACGTACGGCGCTTAAACGCCTCCGCCAGAATTTTGGCCGGCAAGCACTTGGCTGGTTGAAGTCTCTGGCAGAGGAAGCTGCGTACGGCAAAACCGTGTGGTCCTGGCACCCGTGGCTGGTGTCAAGCCGGCGGAGGTTCTTCGAAACCCGACCGGGTTCGATGAATCGCTAATCTGTCGGTGATGGAGGCAAGAGGAATTCGTCTCCAGGGAGAGCACGGCATAAGCCGTAAACCCATCGCGCAGGGAATGCCGGGCTGCTCCGGCTGTACCTGTATGCTCGTGTGCGCATTTCTTAAGTGCATTTGCACACGAGACCGCGGGTGCAGCAAGCACCCGGCATTCCCTGCGCCCTCTCAGTTCTAGGGCGAAGCGATACAGTACAGCTCGGGCAAATCATGTTGCGAGAATGCGAACGTGTATCTCAGCGTCATTGCGAGCGGAGCGAAGCAATCCATTGTCACCCCGCGTGCGGAACGATGGATTGCTTCGCTCCGCTCGCAATGACGGTGGTAAGCAGTGTCGTACTACGCCGTCCGCGCAACCGGCTTGCGCTTAGGTGGCCGGCTCGGCGCCGCGTCGGGGCCTTGCCTGCGCTCCGACAACAGCGGCCTGATCTCCGCCGCCGGCTTCGGCGCGCTGAACAGGTAACCCTGCATTTCCGAACAGCCGAGTTCGCGCAGCAAGTCGCGCTGCTCTTCGGTCTCGACGCCTTCGGCCGTCGTCGTCATGTGGCGTTCGGCGGCGATGTTCACCACCGCCTCCACGATGCAGGACGAGCCTTCCGGCTCGGCGATATCGGTGATGAAGCAGCGGTCGATCTTGATCTTGTCGAACGGGAAACGCTGCAGATAGCTCAGCGAGGAATAGCCGGTGCCGAAATCGTCCAGCGCGATGCGAACCCCGATGGAGCGGAGGTCGTGCAGGATGGCGAGCGCGGCCTCGTCATCTCTGATCAGCACGGCTTCGGTGATCTCGAGCTCCAGCCGGCTCGCCGCGAGGCCCGATGCGGCGAGCGCCGCCATCACCTTCAGCGCCAGCGTGCCGCTCCTGAATTGAATCGGCGAGACGTTGACCGCGAGCCTGACATTGCTGGGCCAGGTCGCGGCCTCCTTGCAGGCCGCGGTCAGCACCCATTCGCCGAGTTGGTTGATCAGGCCGGTGTCCTCTGCGAGCGGCACGAACTCGGCGGGCGAAATCATGCCGCGCTGCGGATGGCGCCAGCGCACCAGCGCCTCGCAGCCGGTGATCGCGTTGGTCTGCAGGCTCAGACATGGCTGGTAGTAGACTTCGAAGCCGCCGTCGACGAGCGCCTGGCGCAGGTCCATTTCCAGGCTGCGGCGGGCGCGGACCTCGGCTTCCATGTCCGGTTCGAAGAAGCGATAGGTGCGGCGGCCGGCGGCCTTGGCGGCGTACATCGCCAGATCCGCGTTCTTCAGGATCTGGTCGATATCGGACCCGTCTTGCGGCGCCAGCGCAATGCCGATGCTGGCGTCGGTGGTGACCTGGTGGGCCAGGCATTGGTAGGGCGAGCGGATCGCCTCGAAGATGCGGCTGACGAGTTTCATCACGTCGTCGATATCATCGATCCCGGTCTGCACGATGGCGAACTCGTCGCCGCCGAGCCGGGCGACGAAATCGGATCTCTGCGAGCAAGCGGCGACGCTGGCCGCGACCGATTTCAGGAGCTCGTCGCCGATCATGTGGCCGAGCGAATCGTTGACGCTCTTGAATTCGTCGATGTCGATATAGAGCACCGCCAGTTGCTCGCCCGGCGCCACGTGGGACAATTCGCGCTTGAGCCGTTCGTGGAACAGGGTGCGGTTCGGCAGGTCGGTCAGCGCGTCGTAAAGGGCGAGGTGGGTGATGCGCTCCTCGGCGCGCCGCCGCTCGGTGATGTCTTCGTGCGTTGCCAGCCATCCGCCGTCGGCGACCGGCTCGTTGACGACCTGGATCGAGCGTCCGTCAGGGGTCGATATCACCATGGCGTTGCGGTGCGCGATGTCGCGCAGCACCATCTCGACGTAATGATCGATGTCGCCGACGAACGAGCCGGTCTCCTTGCGATGGGCGATCACCTCGCGGAAGCTGCAACCCGGCTTCACGACCTCGGCCGACAAGCCGTACATTTCGAGGTATCGCCTGTTGCAGATGATGAGCTGCTGCTTGGCATCGAACAGCAACAGGCCCTGCGTCATGTTGTTGACGGCGGTGTCGAGACGCTGCTTTTCCAGCGTCAGCCGCTGCTTCGATGCGCGGTGCTGATAGGAAAGCTTGCGGACGACGAGAAGCAGCAGGGCGGCGATCGCCAGCACGGAAAACCCGGTGACGGCGATCAGGATTCCGATCTGCTCGCGCCAGTCGGCCAACGCGGCCGATGTCGTCATCGATGCGATGATCACGATCGGGAAATTCGTCAGCGCGCGCGACGAGATCAGCCGGTCCTCGCCGTCGATCGGGCTGGTGAGGCGCGAGGTGCTGCGGGTCAGTTCGAAGACTTGCCGCTGGGCGACCGGACCGGTCCTGAAGTTCTTGCCGACCAGCTCCGCCACATGCGGATAGCGGGCCAGCAGCGTGCCGTCGCTGTGGTGCATGGCGATGGAGGCGCCGGGGCCGAGCGCTACGGTTGCAAAGAACTTTTCGAAATGGACGGGTTCGATGCCCCGGCCGATGACGCCGAGCAATTCGCCGTTCGGCCCGGTGATTTTGCGCGCGATCACGGTGGTCCAGGCGCCGGTGATGCGGCTGTAGACCGGCTCGACCAGCATCTCCGGCGATTGCGGGCCGGACCTGAATGTTCTGAAGAAAGCGCGGTCCGCCGAGTTGACCGGCGGCGGCGGCCAGGCGGCCGACGCATTGATCAGATTGCCTTCGGCGTCGAAGATGTTGATGCCGCCGACATAGGACAGCGCGTCGATCTTGGATTTCAGGATGAGATGGATGTCATGGCCGGACATCCGGCGCTTGTAGTTTTCGAGCGTGGCGATCCCGCTGGAACGCATGAACGCGATCAGGTCCTTCTGAACGACCTGAAAATCTTCGAGCTGCTGGTCGAAATGGCGGGCGAGCAGCAGCACGGTGTTTTCCAGCTCGCGTTCGCTATTGCGCAGCGCGCGCTCGCGGAAATTGCCGGCCATCATGGTCGCGCCGATCGCGATGGTGGCGATCAAAAGCGTGCCGCCCAGGATCAACCAGCGGATCGGGCCGCCGCGAAAGGCGAACGCGATCCTCAACGAATTGGTGCCGGTTGAAACCATGGAACGCGATCGCGGCCGGGAAATGAACTGCCGGAAGCGGCGTTCTCCCAAACCCGGCCCATAGATTCGATACCGCGCCGAGATGGAGTTGACGTTAGGAAGTCTGGTTAACGAATGGTTACCTCGGTGGCGAGTGTGGGCTGTGACAACCACAGGGGAGGGTCGGGTTCCGGCCATCCCCGGGCGTCCGGGTCGTCACGACGATAATCGCTGCAAGGATGTTGGCGGCAACGCCGGCCAGAATCGGCAGCGTATAGTCGTGGGTGAGATCGAACGCGAAGCCGGCAGCGCTGGGACCGATCAGGGTACCGAAGGCGACGCTGGTGTAGAGAATGCCGATGATGCCGCTGACGTTGCGGCCGCCGAAATAATCCATCACTACGGCCGGAAGCACGGCGACCCAGGCGCCGTAAATCATGCCGTAGACGAATGCAAAAATGGCAAGCGGCCAGAATGTCGTTGAGATCGTCCAGATCGCCAACGCGATCGCCATGCCCGCGAAGAGCAGGAGCAGGGCGGATTGGCGGCCGATATGGTCGGCGACACCACCGAGGAAAAATCGGCCGGCCGTGCTGCCGATGCCGATGATGCCGAGCAGCAGCACGGCGGATGTGGCCGGGACGCCGTGGTCCCCGGCATAGGGAACGAGATGCACGAACGGCACGAACAGGCCGAACGAGCAGATCAGGCAGGCGGCGTATAGCGAGATGAAGCGTCGCGACCGGATCGCCTCGCGCACCGACGCACCTTCGGCCCGAGTCAACATGGCTCCCTGCTGGAGTGGATCGCCATCGGGATTGAGGCCCCGGTCGCGCGGATCGTTCTCGAGGAGGAGCGCCATCCCCCCGCCGACAATCGCGGCGAATGCGCCGAGCGCAAGATAGGCGCCGCGCCATCCGAGCATCTCGATCAGGAACGTTGCCTGCGCCGGCATCACCAGCGTGCCAATCCCGATCCCGCTCACGGCGAGACCAGAGGCAAAGCCCCGCCGCCGCACGAACCAGCGCTGCACCGCGCCGACCGCCGGGACATAGGCGCAGCCGACGCCAAGTCCGACGCCAAGGCCGTAGGCTGCGTACACCTCGACCAGATTGCGCGCGGCACTTGCCGCGGCTAGCCCGAGGCCGATCAGCAGCATGCCCGCCAGCGCGAGACGGCGCGAGCCATAGCGGTCGGCGAGGGGACCGCTGACGATGCCGAGGCCGAAATAGAGAAAGCCGGCCAACGAAAATACCAGCGACACCGAACCGCGCGAGGCGCCGAAATCACGCTGCAACGAGTCGAGAAACGCGCTGAATGTATAGGCGCAGCCGAAGCCGACAAAGGTCACGGCAAAAGCGGCAGCCACCACAAACCAGCCGTAGAAGATGCGGGAATTGGGCAACGCTGACTGGACACTCAATGTTGCCTCCATGGGCTCAGCGACGGATGGCGGCGATGCCAGGATGTGGCCCTCTGGAATGCTGCGCCGGCGCGTACCAGCGTGGTTTCATCCAGATCGGCGGCCACAAGCTGAAACGCGATCGGCATTCCGGTTGCGGAAAAACCGCCGGGCAGCGTGATCGTGGGATGACCGGTCATGTTGAACGGGCAGGTGTATTCCTGCAATCTGGCGATCAGGTCCGGCCGCTCGCCGAGCGTCCGTATCATGGCGAGCGTCAAGGGTGGGAATGGGTGAACCGGAATGAGCAGCAGATCGATCGTCTCGAACAGCGATGCGATCCGGCCGCGCAATTCCAGCCGTCGCAGCAGGATTCTCTGGTAGTCGGACGCGGATAGCGCGCGGCCCGCCTCGATGACGGCGGCGAGGATCGGACCATATTCATCTTTGCGCGCGGGGTAGGTTGCATCGTGTGCGACCGCTGCCTCCACCGCGCAATTCGGAACCCAGTCGGCGACGGCCTGCTTCACGTCGGGAAACCGCACGTCGACAATGTCAGCGCCAAGCGCACGTAACGTCTTGATCGCCTCGCCCAGCACCTGTTGGGTCGTAACGTCTACGCCGTCGCTGCTCCACTTCGCGTCGAAGCCAATGCGAAGGTCTCTTACGTCCTGTTCCGCTGCAGCCAGATAATTGGGCACAGGGTCGAGGACGGCTGTCGGATCGGCATGATCGCGTCCGGCGATGATGCCAAGCATTGCGCCGGCATCCGTCGCGCTCCGGGCAATGATCCCGACATGGTCCAATGTCGCTGCCAATTCGAACACGCCGTGGCGGCTGACGCGTCCCCAGCTTGGCTTCAAGCCGGTGAGACCGTTGGCGGCGCATGGCCAGCGAATCGAACCGCCGGTATCGGACGCGATCGAGCCATAGCAGAGCCCCGCCGCAGTTGCGGCTGCCGAGCCACTTGAAGAAATGCCCGGCCAATAGTCTGGATTCCACGGATTCTTCGGCGGCGTTACAGATGGATGGTGATCGGAATAAGCCCCTTCCGTTAGTTGGTGCTTCCCCAGCACGACGGCGCCGGCCTCATTCAGGCGGTGCACCACAGTTGCGTCTTCATCCGGCAGGAAATCGCCGTGGACGAGGGTGCCGGCAGCGGTTGGAACATTCCTTGTCCAGAATAGATCCTTCACCGCAATCGGAACACCGTGCAGCGGTCCGCGATACCGGCCCGCTGCGATTTCGGCGTGCGCAGCTTCGGCTTGCGCCATCGCAGCATCGGCCATCACACGGACGTAGCTGCCGAGTTCGCCATCTAAAGCGGCGATGCGAGCGAGTTGCGCGCGCGTTGCTTCCACCGGAGAAATTTTGCGTGCCCTGATGCATGCCGCAAGCTCCGTGAGTTCAAGGTAGTGCAGATCGTCGGTGCCAATATCCATCCTGCCTCCGTCAACGATGCGGCGCCTGGAATCTCTGGCGAGGGACTGATCGCCAGCCAACATCCAACACCGCTATAAACGTTATACCGGTGTCTCTTGATGTCAACCGGTAAATATGCTTTACTGGTGTTGCAGTGTCGAAATTGTCCAGACAGTTCAAGGTTCCCGACGAGTTGGCCAATCTCTACGATTTCGCCAATACGCTCGACGTCAGGCATTTCACGCATCATGGCGTGCAGCATCCGCAAGGTGATGAACTGGCAAACGCTAGGGAATTCGCAGTGTGGATGCGGCAACGTGGGCTGTTGCTCGTCGATGCGAGGGTTTCGCCGGCGATGCTCGCAACCGCGCTTGAACTCAGGAGCTTGATCCGCGACTATCTGCAGCGTGATCCGTCTGAGCGAAGCAAAAACAGGGACTCGGTCCGCGCGCTGAACAAAGCGCTCAAACTGTTTCCGCTGCTCGCGACGGCAAGGGATGACGGCGGCATGGTGCTCAGGGCCGCGCGTGACGATGCGCTGGCAGGCCTCTCATCGGTCGTTGCGGAGCTCTACGACGGCTCCAGAAATGGAACGCTTGATCGGCTGAAAATGTGCGCTTCCGACGAATGCCGCCGCGTGTTCTTCGATCGTTCGAAGCCTGCCACCCGGCGATGGTGCATGTCGTCATTGTGCGGGAATCGCATGAAGACGAGGAATTATCGCGAGCGCCAGCGCAACGCTGAATAGGTCGTCTTGCGCGGATGGCTTCGCAAAAACTGCACGAAGCGCATTCTGTACCGCAATGGTCACAGGTAGTGACAATTGCGGGGTCGTCGCCGGTTCAGCGCTCCGCGCGATAATGGCCGGACTTGCCGCCGCTCTTCTCGACGAGATGGATGGCTTCGATGCGAACGCCGCGCTCGACCGCCTTGATCATGTCGTAGATCGTCAGGCACGCGACCGACACCGCCGTCAGCGCTTCCATCTCGACGCCCGTCGGGCCGGTGACCTTGACGGTGGCGCGGACGATGCACCCCGGAAGTTTTTTGTCAGGCGTGATGTCGAGCGTCACCTTGGACAGCGCCAGCGGATGGCACAGCGGGATCAATTCCGACGTGCGCTTTGCCGCCATGATGCCGGCGATGCGGGCCGTGCTCAGCACGTCGCCCTTCTTGGCATTGCCGGAGACGATCAGATCGAGCGTCGCCTTGGCCATGACGACACGCCCCTCGGCGATGGCGGTGCGCTCGGTCGCTGCCTTCGCAGAGACGTCAACCATCCGCGCTTCGCCGGCGGCATCGATATGGGTGAGGGCGGCGCCGCCTTTGGAAGCCTTCCGCGCCATCTGCTAGCCGGTCCCGGTGGGGCGGGCCGTATCGGAACGCGCCAGCAATGCGCGCGTTGCCGCGGTCACATCGGCCTGCCGCATCAGGCTTTCGCCGACCAGGAAGGTCGACATGCCGACGCGTTCGAGGCGGGCGAGATCATCAGGCGTAAAGATGCCGCTTTCGCCGACCATCAGGCGATCACGCGGGATCAGCGGCGCCAGCGCCTCGCTGGTCGCAAGCGTGGTCTCGAAGGTCCGTAAGTTACGGTTGTTGACGCCGATCATCGGCGAACGAAGTTTGAGCGCGCGGTCGAGCTCAGCGCGGTCGTGGATTTCGATCAGCACATCGATGCCGAGTGCAATCGCCGCGTCCTCGATATCCCTCGCGGCGGCATCGTCGAGCGCAGCCATGATGATCAGGATGCAATCCGCGCCATGGGCGCGGGCTTCCACCACCTGATAGGTGTCGAACAGGAAGTCCTTGCGCAGCACCGGCAGATTGGTTGCCGCGCGCGCCGCCACCATGAAATCGAGATGGCCCTGGAACGAGGGCTCGTCCGTCAGTACCGACAGGCACGCTGCGCCGCCGGCCTCGTAAGCCTTGGCCAGCGCCGGCGGATCGAAATCGGCGCGGATCAGCCCCTTGGACGGCGAGGCTTTCTTCACCTCGGCGATCAGCGCGTAGTCGCCACGGGCGAGTTTTTCCCTGACAGCGCGGACGAAGCCGCGCGGTGGCGGGGCCGCTTTGGCGCGAGCCTCGACCTCGGCAAGCGGATGCGCGCGCTTGGCCGCAGCGATCTCTTCGCGCTTGTAAGTCTCGATCTTGCTCAGGATATCGGACATTTCTTGCGCCCCTCGGATCAGCCGCGTGAGACCGCGATCAGGTGCTTCAACCGTGCCGCCGCCGCGCCGCTATCGAGCGATTTCGCGCCGATCGCGACGCCTTCCTTCAAGTCCCTGGCACGGCCGGCCACGATCAGCGCCGCCGCAGCGTTGAGGAGCGCGACGTCGCGATAGGGGCTGGGCTTGCCGTTGAGCACGCCTTGCAGCGCCAGCGCATTGGCGTCCGCATCACCACCCCTAAGCGCGTCGACATTGCAGCAGGTGAGGCCCGCCTCCTCCGGCGTCACCTCGAAGGTGGTGATCTTGCCGTTGTCGAGGCTGGCGACAAAGCTCGCACCCGTGAGGGTGATCTCGTCGAGCCCGTCGGAGCCGTGGACGACCCAGACGGATTCAGAGCCGAGGTTTTTCAAGACTTGCGCCAGCGGCTGCACCCAATGCCTGGAGAACACGCCGACCATCTGGCGCTTGACGCCGGCCGGATTGGAGAGCGGCCCGAGCAGATTGAAGATCGTGCGGGTGGCGAGCTCGACGCGGGTCGGGCCGACATTCTTCATCGCGGGGTGATGCGCAGGCGCGAACATGAAGCCGATGCCGGCCTCCTGCACACAGCGGCCGACCTGGTCGGGCGTGAGGTCGATCTTGACGCCGAGGGAGGCCAGCACGTCGGCAGCCCCCGAACGCGACGACAGCGCGCGGTTGCCATGCTTGGCGACGGGCACGCCGGCGCCTGCGACGATGAAGGCCGCGCAGGTCGAGACGTTGACCGAACCGGAGCCGTCGCCGCCGGTGCCGACGACGTCGACCGCGTCCGCAGGCGCCTTGACCCGCAGCATCTTGCTGCGCATCGCCGCCACCGCGCCGGTGATCTCGTCGACGGTCTCGCCGCGAACCCTGAGCGCCATCAACAGCCCGCCCATCTGCGAGGGCGTGGCCTCGCCGGACATCATGGCATCGAAGGCGGAGGCTGCCTCGTCACGCGACAGCGTCGCGCCGGTGGCTACTTTTCCGATGATAGATTTGAGGTCGTCCATCGCTTGGCTTTCAAAATCGGCCCGGCTCTCATCCTTCGAGACGCGGCCAAGTGGCCGCTCCTCAGGATGAGGTGAGTTATTATGCTCAATTGTTCGCGCCCGTCACCTGCGCGAAGGCGGCCGCGTTGATGGAGGTGCCAATCTGGGATTCGATCTTGGTCACGTATTGCGCGATCTGTTCGTCGGTCAGGCCACGCTGCAACGTCTCCTTCAACTTCTTCAGCTCATCGGAGGCCATGTCGACCGGCGGCACCGTCACGTCGGTGACGCGCAACACGATCCACTCGCTGCCACCGGTGCCCGGCGTCTGCGCGACGCCGTCCTTGGGCGTCCGGAATGCGGCCGTGATGGCGGCGGAGGGCACGCCTGAAAGCGAGGCGTCGCGGCGGAAACCGGTCGCGGTCTCGACCTTCGCTCCGACTGCGGCCGCTTCGGCGGCGAGCGTGCCGCCTTGCTCGACCTTCTGCACCATCTCGGTTGCCTTCGCGCGCAACCTGCTCGAAATCTGGTCTTCGCGCCATTTTGCCTCGACCTGGCTGCGCACCTCGTCGAGCGGGCGGTCGCGCGAGGGCGTAATGCCAAGCACGTCGTACCAGACATAGCCGCCGGCAAACTGGATCGGTTCGTTGTCGACGCCGATATCGCTGTTGAAGGCCTGCGAAACCACGTCGAGGCCGCGCGGAATATTCGCCACCGGCTGGCCGTCGGGCGTGCGGCCGGAGCGATCGACGGCCTCGATCGTGACAGCGGTGAGGCCGAGCTTCTGCGAAGCCTCGACCACATTGGCGCCGCCGCTGCGCTCATCTTCCATCTTGTTCTGGATTTCGTTGACCTTGGCGCGCGCGCGTTCGGTCGCGATTTCCTTCTTCACCTGCGCTGCGACGCTTTCATAGGTCGGCGTCACACCTGGCTCGATCTTGCCGACCTTGACCAGCGCCACGCCGAAGCGGCCCTGCACCGGCTGGCTGACTTCGCCTGACTGCAGCGAGAACGCCGCATCCGCAATCGCCGGGTCGATGATCGCGTTCTTCGCGATCAGGCCGAGATCGACGTCGGCCAGATTGAGGTTGCGCTCCTTGGCGACGTCGTCGAACGACGTTCCCGACGTGATGCGGCTGCGCGCGGCCTGCGCTTCGCCTTCGTTGGGAAAAAACATCTGCGACACTTCGCGCTTTTCCGGCGTTCCGAGCTGGTCGCGGCGCTGCTCGAAGGCCTTCTTCGCATCCTCGTCGGAGACCTCGGTCCACTTGCCGATCTCTTCGGGGCTGATCACGACAAAGGACAGTTTGCGATACTCGGGCGCGCGGAACTGGGTTTTGTGATCCTCGAAATAGGCGGCCAGCGCCTCGGGCGAGGGCGGATCGATCGTGCCGGCCTGCGCCGCGTCGAGCCTGACGAATTCCATCGAGCGCTGCTCGTTCTGGAAGCGGGCGAGCGCCTCGATCAGGACCTTCGGCGGCTCAGCCCCGGCCGAGACGGCGCCGACGATCTGGCGCCGCAGCCCGACCCGCCGGCGTTCCGCCAGATAACGTTGCTCAGTATAGCCGAACTGCCTGATCGTGGCCTGGAAGCGAGCGGGATCGAATTTGCCGCCCAATCCCGCAAAATTCGGATCGCTGTAGATCTGCCGCATGGCTTCGTCCTGCGACTGGGCAAGCCCCATGCGCCGGGCTTCCTCATCCAGCGCAGCTTCGGCGATGGTCTGTTGCAGCACCTGCCGATCGAGCCCGAAGGTGCGGGCCTGTTCAGGGGTCAGCGGACGGCCGAAACTGCGGCCGAGCTGCTGCAGCTTTTCCGTGTAGATCTGGCGGAATTGCTCCGTCGAAATCTCGGTCTTGCCAATCGTGGCGAGCGACGACTGGCCAAATCCCTTGAAGATGTCGGCAATACCCCAAACTGCGAAACTGACAATCAAAACGCCCATCACGACGGCCATGACAACCTTGCCGAGCCAGTTTGATGAGGCTTTCCGAATTCCTCGAAGCATGGGTCCAACTTGTTTTTAAAGGAGAGGGGAACCGGGTCGTGCCCAAGGGAATTCGATCCGGGACCGAATTCCGCAACAAGGCGTCACCGAGTTGAAAACGCATCATAAAGTGGCCGCGCCCCCCTCGCAACCTCGCCCATGCGGGCTATTTGAAGCGGTTAATGGCCGCGGGGATCGCCCGACCGGTATCTGGAACTGGCGGCGTGGCTCTGCTAGCGCATCTGGAACGCTGATATTTGCGGGACAATCGACATGACCGATGCCATCCGGCCGCTGATCGCCGGCAACTGGAAAATGAACGGCCTGAAATCTTCCTTAGGTGAATTCGAAGCCATGATCGCCGGTGCCGGTGCGTTGGCCGGCAAGGCCGATCTGCTGGTCTGCCCTCCGGCCACCCTGATCGGCGGCTTTGCCGACAGGGCGCTCGGTTCAAAACTCACCGTCGGGGCGCAGGATTGCCATACCAAGGCCTCGGGCGCCCATACCGGCGATCTCTCGGCGGAAATGCTGGCGGATGCCGGCGCCAGTGCCATCATCGTTGGGCATTCGGAGCGGCGCGCCGACCATGCCGAGACCGACGCATTGGTCCGGCAGAAGGCGGAAGCGGCTTGGCGCGCGGGCCTGGTGGCGATCGTTTGCATCGGCGAGACCCAGAAGCAACGCGATGCCGGCCAGACGCTGGATGTCTGCGGCGGGCAACTCGCCGGTTCGTTGCCGGACGGCGCGACATCAGCCAATCTGGTGGTGGCCTATGAGCCGGTCTGGGCGATCGGCACCGGTCTGACGCCGACACCAAAAGATGTCGAACAAGTTCATCGCTTTATCCGCGATGTTCTTACCAGCCGATTTAAGGCGGAAGGCAGCAAGATCCGGATTCTCTATGGCGGATCGGTCAAGCCCTCGAACGCGGCCGAACTGATGGCGGTTGCCGATGTCAATGGCGCACTGGTCGGCGGCGCCAGCCTGAAAGCTGTGGACTTTCTGGCGATTGCGGAGGCCTGCTAACTTAGGCAGGTACGCCTTCCTGCAACCGCTTCCAGTAGATCAGCGTGCCCGTCAGCCCGCCATGGGGCTTAAACGCGTAGTCCGGAATCACGCCGGTTAGCTTGAATCCCATCCGCTCGTAGAGTCCTGCCGCGCCTTCGTCCTCGGCGGTGTCGAGCACCAACAACCAGCGCCCGCGCGCGATCGCCAATCGCTCGGCCTCGCGCAGCAGCGCTGTGGCGACGCCGCGATGGCGGTGACTGACGCGCGTCATCATCTTCGCGATCTCGGCGCGATGCGGCTGGTTCGGCGGAAGGTCGAGCAACAGCGTGACCGTCCCGATCAGCCCGTCCCCGTCAAAAGCGCCAAGAATGATCCGCTCGCCGCGACCAGCAGCGATGAGCGAGTTGGACCAGAACGCCTCGGCCGCCTTCTGTGACAGCGGATGCATGAAACTGACCGAGCCGCCGTTCGCCACGGTTTCGATCAGCAAATCACCGAGCATCGCGCAAATTTCGGGCGACGGGTTCAAGGCTTTGATCAGGATGTCCGACATCAGGATGAATTTCCGCAAGGTTCAGCTTCGAGGATTGGCGGCGCGCCGCGAGCGCGCCCGCTTGATCTCTGCAATCCGCTCGACATCCTCGACCTGCAGATGTCGCCCGCGTTCGAGAATTTCCAGCGTGTATTCTTCGTAGGTGAGGCCCAGCCGCTCGGCTTTCCGGATGCGGAACGCGACAATGCCGGGCGAGGGGTTGTGCCAGGCCGCGCGATGCGCCGCCTTCCAGTAAAAGTAATTGCCGATGCCGCCGTCGCCCCATTCAGGCCGGTGCTCATCCTCGAGCGGCGGCCCGCCATTGTGGCCGGCCGGAATCGGGTCGTTGGTGCTTGCAGGCTGGGTCGCGGCGTTGTTGCAAGCGATCTCCAGCATCGGCGTCAGCTCCGGGCAAGGGCAACGACGTAAGTGCAGGGCGCGGTGGTCTCGTTGGCGAACGTCGCTTCCGCCGGCGGACCGAATCCGAGGCAGTCGCCGGGTCCAAGTTCGTGGCGTTCGCCGCCATCGATGAGCACGAGGGAGCCCGACAACACCCAGAGGACCTGGCGGATGTGGGCGTAGGATGAGGCGGGCAGCGTCACGCGCTGCTTCGCCGGCATCTCGACCTTGATAATCTCAATGGGATGATCGGGCCGGTTGAACACCTGCCGGCGCAAATAGCCAGTCTCGGGATCGCGCCACACCGGCTGCTCGGCGGCGCGCGAAAGACGCCCGCCCTGGCCTTCGGCCCGCAGCATCAGGCCGGCGAGGGTGAGGTCGAAGGCGCTGGCGAGCCGAACCAGCACCACCGCGGTCGGGCTGACCTCGGCGCGTTCGATCTTGCTGATGGTGGCTTTTGAGACCCCGGAGCGTTCGGCGAGATCCGCCAGCGACCAGCCACGGCTATCGCGTTCGAGTCGCAGGCGGTGGGCGAGCCGGGCGCTGAGATCGTCTACTAAAGTATCCATTCGTCTATTATAAGAGAAATTGCCGCGATCTCAAGTACCGGATGCAAGCATCGGGCGGGAGGCGCGGGCGGCCTTGCCGTGGCGCCTGCGGCAATTATCTCCACGGCGGCGGTTGGGGGTGACAATGCCCCGTCCGATCGTGTAACACCGCGCAACTTCAGGAAAACCCGCAAGCTCTTGGTGCAGCCGAAGCCCGGCGCTCTTCGCTTGTGACGGAAGGTTTGAGATGCAGACCGTCATTATCGTCGTTCACCTCATGATCGTCGCCGTGCTGATCGGCGCCGTGCTGCTGCAGAAATCCGAAGGCGGCGGGCTCGGCATGGGCGGCGGCGCCGGCTTCATGTCGAGCCGCGGTACCGCCAATCTCCTGACGCGGACGACCGCCATTCTGGCGGGGCTTTTCTTCGTGACCAGCATGGCGCTGGCCTGGCTCGCCGGCGTCGACCGCAAGCCTGCTTCGATCCTCGGCACACCGACGACGCAGTCCCAGCCGGGTGGCGCAACGCCGGTCGCTCCGCCGACCTCCGGCGGCGTGCTCGATACGCTTAAGAAGGTGGATGAGCAGCAGGGCCAGTCCGGCCCGCAGGCGCCGCGTTCGCAATAAAGCAGGGTGGCTATGCAGGGCGGCCCTCTACCGTCCTGCATCAGATCTCCCCATTAATGCTCTGAAATCGCTTTAAAATTCACGTCACCCACAGCCCGGCAAAATGTTTGCCCGCGCATGCGATTCGTTTTGGAGAATCGGGGCAGTGGCCTTAAAGGTAGAATCCCATGGCGCGGTACATATTCATCACCGGCGGCGTGGTTTCTTCGCTCGGAAAGGGTCTGGCTTCGGCGGCACTCGGTGCCCTGCTGCAGGCTCGCGGGTACAAGGTCCGTCTCCGCAAACTCGACCCCTATCTCAATCTCGATCCCGGAACGATGTCGCCGTATCAGCACGGCGAAGTGTTCGTGACCGATGACGGCGCCGAGACCGATCTCGATCTCGGCCATTACGAGCGCTTCACCGGGCGTCCGGCCACCAAGGCCGACAACATCACCACCGGGCGCATCTACCAGGACATCATCACCAAGGAACGCCGCGGCGACTATCTCGGCGCCACCATCCAGGTCGTCCCGCACGTCACCAACGCGATCAAGGAATTCGTTCTCTCCGGTAATGATGAGTACGACTTCGTGCTGGTCGAGATCGGCGGCACCGTCGGCGACATCGAGGGCTTGCCGTTCTTCGAGGCGATCCGTCAGCTCAAGAACGAGTTGCCGCGCGATCACGCCGTCTACATTCATTTGACGCTGCTGCCCTACATTCCGAGCGCCGGCGAGTTGAAGACAAAACCGACCCAGCACTCGGTGAAGGAGCTGCGTTCGATCGGCATCCAGCCGGATATCCTGTTGTGCCGTACCGACCGCGAAATCCCGAAGGAAGAGCGGCGCAAGCTCGGCCTGTTCTGCAACGTGCGCGAAAGCGCCGTCATCGAGGCGAGGGACGTCGACAACATCTATGCCGTCCCTGAGGCCTATCACGCCGCCGGCCTCGACGACGAGGTGCTGGCCGCGTTCGGCATCGCGCCAAAGATTCCGCCGGCGCTGCAAAGCTGGAACGTCATCAACGAGCGCGTGCGTAACCCGGAAGGCGCGGTGACCATTGCCATCGTTGGCAAGTACACCGGCATGAAGGACGCCTACAAATCGCTGACCGAGGCGCTCTCCCATGGCGGCATCGCCAACAAGGTGAAGGTCAATCTCGACTGGATCGAGAGCGAGGTGTTCGAGAACGAAGACCCAACGCCGTTCCTCGAACATGTCAACGGCATTTTGGTGCCCGGCGGCTTCGGCCAGCGCGGCGCCGAGGGCAAGATCCGCGCCGCACAGTTCGCGCGCGAGCGCGACGTGCCGTATTTCGGCATCTGCTTCGGCATGCAGATGGCCGTGATCGAAGCCGCCCGCAATCTCGTAGGCATCGAGGAAGCCAACTCCACCGAGTTCGGCCCAACCAAAGAGCCGCTGGTCGGCCTGATGACGGAATGGCTGCGTGGCAACGAGTTGGAGAAGCGCTCGCAGTCGGGCGATCTCGGCGGCACCATGCGGCTGGGCGCTTACCCCGCGACGCTCAAGCGCGGCAGCCGCGTCTCGGCCGTCTATGGCGGCGCCACCGAGATTTCCGAGCGCCACCGCCACCGCTACGAGGTCAACACGGCGTACAAAGACCGCCTCGAACAGCACGGCCTGCGTTTCTCGGGACTATCGCCCGACGGAGTGCTGCCTGAAATCGTCGAATACGAGGACCATCCTTGGTTCATCGGCGTGCAATTCCATCCCGAACTGAAGTCACGGCCGTTTGAGCCGCATCCCCTGTTTGCGTCGTTCATTCAGGCGGCGGTGGTGCAGAGCCGGTTGGTGTAGTCCCTTCACCCGCCCCTTGAGGGGGCGGGTCGGCACGCATCGCAAGATGCGTGACGGGGCGGGGTGACGGTCTATCAACATGGACGCTGTCGGACGTGGAGAGACCGTCACCCCGCCCCGTCTCACATTACGCTGCGCTCCATGTGAGCCGACCCGCCCCCTCAAGGGGCGGGTGAAGTGGAGTGGCCTTTGACGAACGCGTCAATTGTTGCGACAAACCGCTCCCGTAAAAACAACAACCCTTGGGAGCCAAGCCGATGATCATGGAAATGCGCGTCTATCGCTGCCTGCCGGGCCGCCTGCCGGCGCTGATGAAGCGGTTCGATACGCTGACGCTGAAACTGTGGGACAAGCACGGCATCAAGCAGGCCGGCTTCTATACGACGCTGATCGGCACCTCCAACCAGGAACTGACCTATTTCGTCGCCTGGGACTCGCTTGCCGACCGCGAGAAGAAATGGACCGCGTTCCAGTCCGATCCCGACTGGATCGCCGGCCGCGCCAAGAGCGAGGAGGACGGGCAGATCATCGACAACATCGTCAGCCAGCTCCTGGTGCCGACGGCGTTCTCCGCGGTAAAATAGCTGCCGCAATCCTGATATTCAGGGATTAAACGGGGTTGATCCTGAAAGCGCGGACCGGCATGGTCCCGCGCCAGCAGAAGGAAAATCCCTTGAACGCGAATCTCAAAGCAGCCCCGGTAGTCTCGGTCGGCAATGTCAAATTCGGCAACGACCTGCCGATCTCGATCATTGCCGGACCTTGCGCACTGGAGAGCCGCGCCCACGCGCTTGAAGTGGCCGGTGCGCTGAAAGAGATCGCCGGCCGCCTCGGAATCGGTCTTGTCTACAAGTCCTCCTTCGACAAGGCGAACCGGACCTCCGGCTCCGCCGGACGTGGCGTCGGTCTGACGCAGGCGTTGCCGGTCTTCGCCGAGATACGTTCCTCGCTCGGTCTTCCCGTGATCACCGACGTGCATGAACCCGCACAATGCGCCGAAGCCGCGCAGGCGGTCGACATATTGCAGATCCCCGCGTTCCTGTGCCGGCAGACCGATCTCCTGCTTGCTGCCGCGGCGACCGGCAAGGCCGTCAACGTCAAGAAGGGCCAGTTCCTCGCGCCTTGGGAAATGACCAACGTCGTTGCCAAGATCACCGGCGGCGGCAATCCCAATGTGCTGGTCACCGAACGCGGCGCGTCGTTCGGCTACAACACGCTGGTGTCCGACATGCGCGCGCTGCCGATCATGGCGCAAACAGGCGCGCCGGTGATCTTCGACGCCACCCATTCGGTGCAGCAGCCCGGAGGGAAGGGCACCTCATCCGGCGGCCAGCGCGAATTCGTGCCGGTGCTGGCGCGCGCGGCGGTCGCGGTTGGTGTCGCCGGCGTGTTCATCGAGACCCATCCCGATCCCGATCGCGCGCCCTCGGATGGCCCCAACATGGTGCCGCTGCGCGAGTTCGAGGCGCTGGTGAAAACGCTGATGGAGTTCGACGCGCTGTCCAAGCGCGGAACTCGCCAGTGAGGCAGGCCGCGCCATGAGCGCCGCCAGCGGCATGCCGCCGGCGCTCAACATCATTGCGCTCGCGACCTTTTCGGCAGCCCTGTCTGCCCGCGCGCTCGATCCGGTGTTGCCGCATGTGGCCGAGGATTTTTCGGTCAGCATCGCCACAGCCGCGAGTTTCGCCGCCGCCTTCGCCTTCACCTTTGCCATCATCCAGCCGGTGCTCGGCGCCTTCGCCGACATTTTCGGCAAGGCGCGACTGATGATCGTCTGCCTGGCGTTGCTCGGCTTCGCCAACATTCTCGGCGCGATGGCGACCTCGTTCCCGCTGTTGTTTGCGAGCCGAATTCTGGCCGGCATCGGTTCGGGCGGCGTGTTTCCGATCGCGCTGGGGCTAACCAGCGATCTCGTTGGTGCCGAGAAGCGTCAGGTCGCGATCGGGCGTACGCTGGCTGGCGCCATGACCGGCAATCTTCTGGGCGCCACGGTGTCCGGCCTGATCGGCGATTTCCTCGGCTGGCGCGGCGTGCTGGCTGTGCTCGGTGGGATCGTCGTGCTGGCCTCGATCGTGGTTGCGATCGGATTTCGCGGCGCGGCGCTGACACATCCGCCTCGGACCAGCCTGTCAGCCCTCAAACAGGGCTATCGCACGATTTTCACCAACCCGAACGCGCGCATCTGCTACTCGGCCGTCTTTATCGAAGGCTGCTGCGTGCTCGGTCTGTTTCCGTTCATTGCCGCCTTTCTGTTCGAGCTCGGACAAACCTCGCTGTCGATCGCGGGTGTCGTCATCGCGGGCTTTGCGGTCGGCGGCCTGTTCTACACCATGACCGTGTCGCGGCTTCTGCCGAAGATTGGTGTGAATGGGATGATGATCGGAGGAGCGACGCTGGTCGGTGTCCAGCTCATCGCGGTCGCGATGGGGCCGGAATGGAAGTTGCAAACGCTCAGCCTGATCTTCATGGGCTGGGGATTCTACATGATCCACGGCAGTCTGCAGGTATTCGCCAGCGAATTGTCGGCAGAGGCGCGCGCGACCGCGCTGTCGTTGCACGCGTTCTTTTTCTTCATGGGGCAGACCGTCGGCCCGATCGCCTACGGTTTCGGCATCCAGCATGCCGGCAAGGTCCCGACCTTGCTCACGGCGGCGGCGGTGATGATCGCGCTGGGCTTCATTTGCGCGAAGCTGTTGCGTCAGACGCGACCCGCCGACGCGGCGGTGTAGCCCACCGCAGGGCGTGACGTGTGCGGTGGTCGGCCGCAGCGGCCGTCCGGTTCAAGGATGGAGGTGGGATCAACTCGCCGCCGCGGCCACGTTCGGCGCTTGCCAAGTTCCCACATTGTGCCAAGATTGAGGTGGTCGGCCGACGCCGTGCGTTGGCCCGTTGTGAGGGAGGACTGGTGTGAGCGAGCCGCTTCACCCTAACGCGCCGCATCATCTGCCGTCCTTCATCACTGCACCGGGCGATACCGATGTGCTGATGGTTGTGGTCGGCATCATCCTCATTGCCGCCGTGCTGGCAGTCGGTAACATCTATCTGCGCCTGCACACGCTGCCGGAGCGAATGGCGCACAAGTCGCAGAAGCTCCAGTTCGAGATCGTGGCGGTCCTGGGTTTGCTGGCGCTTTTCACGCACATGCACCTGTTCTGGGTGGCGGGCTTGATCCTTGCGATGATCGACCTGCCGGATTTCAGCACGCCGCTGCGCAGGATTGCGGGGTCGGTCGAGAAGATGGCTGGCGTTCCGCCCGAACAGAACCCGACCGAGCCGCCTATTGGAGACGCGACGCACGCTGCCGCGTCCGATGACGCCAAGGCCCGTATCGAGAAGGCCGCTGGCGCCAAGAGCGAGGTGCACAGCCATGCTTGAGCTGCTCCTCTGCTCGCTGCTGACCATCTTACCCGATTATCTCTATCGGCGTTACCGGCAGGGCAAACGCCTCGGTCACGAGATCACGCTCTATTCGGTGTGGTTCGAACTGCGATGGGGCATCATCTCCTGTCTGATGCTCACGGTCGCGTTGATTACGATGATCTTCTACTATCATCCGTCGACCAGTTCGGCGACGTTGTTCTACCGGACCGTTCCGATCGTTCCCGAAGTCACCGGCCGGGTGGCCGAGGTGAAGGTCGACGTCAGCGCGCCCGTCAAGAAGGGCGATGTGCTGTTCAGGCTCGACAGCGCCAAGCAGGAAGCGTCCCTGCAGACCGCGCGGCGCAAGATTGCCGAAGTGGATGCGGCGATGCTGTCGGCGCAGGCCGATATTCTCAAGGCGGAAGGCCAGCTTCAGGAAGCAAAGGGCGCGCTGCAGCAGGCAACAGACGAACTCGACACCAAACGCGAGCTGCAGAAGCGCAACCCCGGCATCGTGCCGCAACGCGACATCGAAAAGCTCGAGGTGGCCGCCGCGGGCCGGCAGGGCACGCTCGACGCCGCGACCGCTTCCAAACAATCCGCGATGACGCGGTTGAGCGCGCTTCTCCCGGCGGAGAAGGCAAGCGCGGAGGCCGCTCTAGCCGAAGCGCAGGTCGATCTCGACAGGACCGTTATTCGCGCCGGTGTCGATGGGCGGGTCGAGCAGTTCGCGCTCAGGCCGGGCGATATCGTCAATCCGATGATACGGTCGGCCGGCGTCCTGATTCCGGAGGGCGCGGGACGACGCGCGCTTCTGGCAGGGTTCGGACAAATCGAAGCGCAGGTCATGAAGGTCGGAATGGTGGCTGAGGCCACCTGCATTTCCAAGCCGTGGGCGATCATTCCGATGGTCGTGACCAACGTCCAGGACTACATCGCGGCAGGGCAGTTCAGGGGCGGCGAGCAATTGGTCGAAGCGCAGCAGGTCGTGCGCCCGGGCACGATCCTCGTCTACATGGAGCCGATCTTCCAGGGCGGGCTGGAGGGCGTGACGCCGGGCAGCAGTTGCGTTGCCAATGCCTATACCAGCAACCACGAGCGGATCGCCTCGGGCCAAGTCGGCGGCTTCAAGAGCTTTGCGCTGCACGTCGTCGATGCCACCGGTCTCGTGCACGCCATGCTGCTGCGCATTCAGGCGCTGATGTTGCCGGTCAAGACGCTGGTGCTGAGCGGCCACTGAGAGAGGCGGCCGACCTTTTGGTCGATTGCCGGGAGGATGCTGCCCTGCTCAGCCGCGTGCAGCGCGAACCATCGTCACCCCGTACAATGCTCGACTTCTGTCCGGCTTCGGTCGCGGCACCACCGACTAGCTAGACGCAAGTGAAACATACGCAGCTGGTTGTCCGTTTAGCGTTACAATCTGAAAGCCCTAAAATGTAAGAAAAACGGGACTCGCCCGCGGCCATATCTTTTGGAGCGGCTGTATGCTTGGGAGTCTGTGATAAAGATTGCCGGTGGACCGCCGAAGCAAGTGCAGTTGTTGACTTTGTTTTATACTGGTACCAGCGATGATTGTCCGAGAACGTTTTCGCGGCCTTTTCCAGAAGTACTTGCTCGTGCTGTTTATGGCCGTCGCGATTCCGCTCGCGATTAACGGTGTTGTCGAAGCCTGGTTCGGCTATCGCGACCAGCGAGCAAGGCTTGATCAGTTGCTTGGCGTTCAAGCAACGTCTGCCGCAGCCGAAATCCATGATTTCATCTACGGTATCACAAACCAGCTCGGCTGGTTGGTTCAGGTTCCCTGGAGCGACGAGCCCGACGAGCGACGGCGGACCGAGGCGCTACGCTTGTTTCGGCAGGCGCCTGCGATCGTCAGTCTCGCGCTCATCGACAACAGGGGCCTGGAGCGCCTCTATGTTTCACGGATCGGGCTCAATCGAATTGAAAGCCGCACAGACCGATCCGCTGATCCCGCGGTAATTGGCGCCCGCTCGGGACAAGTCTGGTTTAGCGACGTAAGATACCATCGAGGCTCCGAACCACACCTGACGGTCGCGGTTGCTGGTAATCGACCATCGGTCGGAGTAGTTATCGCAGAAGTCAATCTCAAGCTGATCTGGGATGTGATTTCAGCGATAAAGGTGGGAAAGACCGGCTTCGCGTTCGTTTTGGACCGACCGGGTCGGCTCATTGCTCATCCCGACATCAGCCTCGTCCTCCGTGGGGCAGAAGAAGCAACCTCCAAGCCGTTTCGCACCATACGCGACGCAATCGGGCCCGTGGGGACCGGCTTCGCGACAAGCCGAGATGTCCACGGCCATGAGGTTGCCGCCGTCGCGGCTCCCGTTGCGGGTCCCGATTGGACTGTCGTCGTCGAACAGCCGCTAGCTGAAGCCTACGCACCGATCTATGCCGTCTTGTGGCGAACCGTGGCGCTCCTCGCGGGGGGCACAATGCTGGCCGCGTTGCTTGCCTATGCACTGGCGCACCGGATGACCGAACCAATAAGGGTTCTCGAGGAAGGGACTGAGAAGATCGGGGTTGGGTCTTTCGACCACCGCATTTCCATCGAGACCGGCGACGAGTTTCAGCGTCTGGCAAACAGCTTTAACAAGATGGCTGCCGAGTTGGCGCTGGGGCAGGAGCACCAGGAACGCATAGCGAAGCTCAAGCGATTTCTCGCACCGCAGGTGGCCGACCTCGTCGATCGAGCGGGCGACGACAGTGTATTGGACGGGCGCCGCGCAGAGGTCGTCGTTATATTTTGCGACTTGCGAGGCTTCACCGCATTTTCCGCAGCACTTGCACCCGAGGAAGTCATGAACGTGCTGTCGGAGTACTATGAGGCGCTTGGCAGAGCCATTACGCAATTTGAGGCGACACTCATCAGTTTCTCGGGAGACGGCCTTATGGTTCTCGTGAACGCTCCCGTGCCCGTTGAAGAACCGGCACTAAGGGCTGTCGATCTGGCCGTTGAGATGCAGAAGACCGTGCAACGACTCATCGCCGGCTGGCGATCGCGAGGCTACCAGGTTGGGTTCGGGATTGGTCTTGCCAGTGGGGCAGCAACGGTTGGACGGATCGGATACGCGAACCGGTTCGATTACACCGCCATCGGCAGTGTGGTAAATCTAGCGGCCCGCCTATGCGCATCTGCCGCAGATCGGGAAATCCTGATAGACTCCGAACTCGCCGAACGTGTTAGGGGCAAGCGATTCCTGGTCGAACTTGGGGACCGCCAAATCAAGGGATTTGACGAGGCTATTCCGGTATTCGGAATTTCCTTCGATACACCCATAGCCGACGGCAAGCTGCGGCCGCCTGGCTGAATCCGTTCGCGACTAAGTCAGCGTCGCGGGATATGCTGGGATCAACGGCCGACGGACCGCCCATTGGGTGAATGGTATGAAGAGTGCCAACTTCAATGCAACAGCGTGGCGCAGATGCGTCAGTCGGCGAGACTTTCTCTCGTTGATGGCGGGCGCCGCCACGTGGACAACCTCGCTACACGCGCAAAAACGGGCGATGCCGGTCATCGGCTATCTTTGCGCGGAATCTCCGGAGCTGTTTGCCAGTCGACTCAAAGCTTTTCACCAAGGACTTGGCGAAGCCGGCTTTGTCGAAGGCCGTAATGTTACCATTCTCTATCAGTGGGCCGGAGGGCAATACACGCAATTGCCTGCCTTGGCTGCCAACTTGGTCGCCCGCAATGTCGACGTCGTCGTCGCGCCCGGCGGCGCGCAGGTTGCGCTCGCCGTGAAAGCCGTCGGCGCGAATAATGCAATCGTCTTTGAGATGGGGGGCGACCCTGTTCAGTTAGGTGTCGTGGACAGCTTGCGGCGGCCGGGCGTCAATATCACGGGGGTTTCGAGCCTGAGCGTCGACGTGTCGCCGAAGCGGCTTGAGTTGATGCATGAATTACTGCCGACCGCAGCAAAATTGGCGGTGGTCGCCAACCCCACAAGTCCAACCGCCAATTCACAATTGCAGAAGCTACGCTCGGCTGCCGAAACCCTGGGAGTGCATCTACAGGTGTTGAACGCAAGTAATGAAAGGGAGTTCGAGCCTATTTTCTCCACCACAGCTCAGGAAGCGGGTGGGCTCGTCTTTACCTCGGACCCTTATTTCGCATTTCGCAGTAGAGAGCTGGCCGAGCTCGCGATGAAATATCGCGTGCCCGCAATTACCCAATCCCGAGACTTCCCTGCCGCAGGCGGCTTGATGAGCTATGGGGGAGACTTTGCGCAATCGCATCGACGCGCGGGCATGTATGTCGGGCGCATCCTCAAAGGCGAGAAGCCCTCCGATCTTCCGGTCCAGCTTGTCACCAAGGTGGAGTTCATCATCAACGTTAAGGCCGCCAAGTTACTTGGACGAGAATTTTCGCCTTCACTCGTCAGCGGCGCTGATGAAGTAATTGAGTAAGAGATCTATTCGGCCGCTTTGCGAACTGCCGACGAGTTCTCGCAGTCGGATTAGAGGCCAAGCGTGATCTCGGCCCAGCGCATCACAGTGCTGCCATTGAGAAACTCGATCACGCTGGGTTCGACAGCTGCCGGCTCGTTGTGGCCGAGCACAGCGGTCGCAGCGATCATGTCGCAGCGTTCCCTGAAAACGACCGAGATCGCCGTCTTGCCAGACGGGTTGCGAGCGTTGAGCGTGTAAGCGCGGCTGCGACCTTCCATCCACGCAATTCTGATTGGACGGCTGGTGCCGAGCGGCGAGACCTCGCCGACGAGAACAAGATCTCCCATGCGGTCCACATCGTCGTCATCGGCTATCCCAGTCGTGCAATTGCAAAAGCCGATCTTGGCACGCAGATAAATGTTCACCTCGGCGCCGCAATCCGCCGCCTTACAGCGGAAGGCCTTTCCCTTCCCAAAGGGATCGCTGGGGAAGGGCCAAGCCATCTCGGTCCATACCGGCGCGGTCGCAGTCGCGGCCGCGTTCTGTGGCAGACCAGACCATGCCAGCATCGCGGCCAGCACAGTTCCCAGCGACGCTGCTACAATGGCGACACGACCTACCGCCTTCATGGCACCACCGCTGGTTGGACTAGTTGCTGGCGAGATACTTCTTCGCCGCCACGACGTCTGGCCGTTCCGTGTCGGCATTCGCCGTCAGCGCCACGAGTTGCTGATAGTTGTCTCGCGCCACAACCTTGTCATCGAGCCGGTCGGCTGCCTTGGCGGCGCCTGCGTAGCCTTGGAGACGGTTCGGCTCCTTGGCCTTGGTGGCCTCGAAGGCCGCAAGCGCCTCCTTGGCCATGCCGCGATCGAGCAGCATGAAGCCGTAAAGCTCGCGCGCCGGCGCCAGCGGGCCTGGCGTGATCACATGCTTTTCGGTCTTGTCCTCGGCCTCCGCTGCAGCGCTCATGGCCTTGAGCGCTTCGTCGTATTTGCCCTCGGAGTGAAGTACCCAGGCAACGGCCACCTGATGCTGGATATCGACGATCCCCGACCAATAATTATCCTTGGCTTCGCGCAACTTGTCGCGCAATTCTGCGAGCTTTTGGACGTCGGCCCTCGCGGCCTCCGGCTTGCCAGAGCGCGCGGCGCCGAGCGCGCGGGCGAAGTGCGAGATGGCCATCGCGAAGTTCAAGCCGCTCGGCCTGACAGACAGTTGCGAGGCGGCGTCCCAGTCGCCGCGCTCGATCGCATAACGAGCTGGCGACGCCGCCAGCGCGTAGTCGGCCGCCGCGACTGTGGCCTTGAAGTCGGTCTCTCTTGCCATGTCGTTCATGACGGCGCGCGCCTGCTGATCTTGGGCAAGTTGAAGGTGGGCGTAAACCATATAGTCCTGCGCGTGCAGATAATTGCCCACCGACTTCTCGGCCTTGGCTGCCTTTACGGAGGCGACGTTGGAGGCGATCGATTCCTTCCAGTATCCGACGCGGGTGTAGATGTGCGACGGCATGTGCTGGGCGTGCGGCGCTGCCGGCGCGATCTTGGCGTACCGGTTGGCGGCGTCGAGACCTTTTTGTGCGGTCGCCGGATAGTCGTAGAGATGGATCAGGTAGTGCGTTACGCCCGGATGCTGCGGCAGCCGCACGGACATTGGCTCAAGAATTGCGGCGCCCTTGGCCTGCTGGGCGTATGTCTTGTCGTTCAGGTCCGCCGACGTGTTGAGCGTGATGGCGTAGGCGATCTGAGCCTCGTCGTCATCAGGATATTTCGCTGCGACTTTAGCTTGCGCATCCCGCAAGGCGCGCATGCGCTGGACGTGGGGAATTTTGTCGTAGTCCGCGTACATCACCATAAGGGCATCAATGTAGTCGCGTTCGCGCTCGGTCTTGGCCCCGATTTCCTTGGCCTTCGTGATAGCGGCAAGGCCGGGCGCGAGATTCGGCCGCGGGATTGCGGCATGCGGGTTGTCCATCAGCGTGAGCGCAATGCCCCAATATCCCATGGCACATGTGGGGTCAGCCTTGATGACCTCCTCAAAGATCTCTTTGGCGTTGGCGTACCAATAGGAGTGCTGATAGCGCATCGCACGATCGAAGCGACGCTGCGCCACCTCGTTGCAAGAGGTTTCAAAATGCACTTGACCGAGCTGCTGATCCACATCGTCTTGCGCAAGCAGCGGCTGGGATGCCGATAGGCTAAGAGCTGCGACGGCAACCCCGAGGAGAGACTTCCGCATGGCCTTCCTCCCTTTGACGCATCTGGAAAAAGAATGGATGCACTATACACTTTCGCGCCTGTGCTTGAATGGATATGTGGATCGTGGCAGCGCAACTGACCTTTCGGCCCTCGAGCTCAAACGTTCTCGGAGGTCCGCTGCGTTCCACCTTCTGAACGCCTAGCCGCGCCCGCGATAGGGCGCGACGCCCTGATCGGGCACCCACACGTCCTTGGGCAGCTTGCCGGTCTGCCAGAACACGTCGATCGGGATGCCGCCGCGCGGATACCAGTAGCCGCCGATGCGAAGCCATTTCGGCTTGATCTCGGCGGCGATCCGCTTGCCGATCATGACCGTGCAATCCTCATGGAAGGCGCCGTGATTGCGAAAGCTCGCGACATAGAGCTTTAGCGATTTGGATTCCAGTAGCCATTGCCCCGGCACATAGTCGATCACGAGATGCGCGAAATCCGGCTGGCCGGTCACGGGGCAAATCGAGGTGAATTCCGGTGCGGTGAAGCGAACCAGATAATTGGTGCCGGCTTGCGGATTGGGCACGGGGTCGAGTTGCGCCTTTTCAGGGCTATCAGGCCATTCCACGGCGCGGCCGAGCTGCAATGATTTGGGCAATGATTTCTGTACTGATTTCTTGGCCATCGTGATCGTCCTTTGCGATGGCTGACATGAACGCTGCGGGGGTAATCGTCAACCGCTAGCGTGAGGCTGGGTCGCCAAGAAACCGCACCAGCGCCTGTCGTTCCGCGGCGTCCTCGATTCCGCGCATCGACATCCATAATCCTGGAAACATACCCGCCGGATCAGCAAGGAAGGTCTCGAGGCGTTGTGGGTCCCAGCGCAGCCCGTCGTCGCGCGCTTTGCGCAGCACAGGGGAGTAATCGAAATCAGCGTTACCCGCCACGCCGCGTCCGATCACGCCTGACAGGTTGGGGCCGGGCAGGCCGCGCTCCGCGGGATCGAGGCTATGGCAGGCGCGGCAGGGCGTGAATGCCCGCGCGCCGTCTTCCGCCGCATTGGCGGGAGCGGGCAGAAGAAGGGATAACAGCGACAGGACGACAAAGAGCCTCACGCGGCCGTCTGTATCACGACCAGCCGGCCGTTGCCGGATTCAGCGCCCCAGGTCTCGCCGGGCCGGCCGTCGAGCTGGCGCACGTTCGCGCCCGATTTGTCGCTCGGGAACGCGTTGAATTTTTCCGTTACGGGATCGAAGCGCACGATGGCGTTGGCGCCGAAATCGGTGAGCCAGACCTTGTCCTTGTCGTCGACATAGACGGCATACGCCCGCGGATTGCTTCCGGGCAGCTTCCAGGCCTTCCAGGAGCCGTCGGCCGGATCGTGCACCGACACTTGGCCGCTGTTCCATTCGCTGACCCAGATCCGGCTCTTGGAGTCCGACCACACCCGCCGCGCGCCCTGCTTTGGCGTTGACGGTTCGACGATGGTCGCCTGGCCGCTCGCCAGATCGATCTTTGCAATGTGATTGCCGGCGAGCGAGGCGTACCAGATCTCGCCCTTCGGGGTGACCGTGATCCCGTAAGGACCGACGCCGCGCGGCGCCTTGAACACGGTCATTTCGCCCGATTTCGGATCGAGCCGGCCATAGATGCCGGACTGGCCGGTGAACCAGTAGATGCCACTCTTGTCGAACACGCCGGTGTTGAGGTTGGCGTAGGCCTCCTTTTCGGGCAGGCGGAACAGCGTCACCTTGTGGTCGCCGGGGTCGACGCGCGCAATCGCGTTCTGTCCGCCCTCGGTCACCCACGGCGCGCCGTCGGGGCCGATCACGACGCCGTGCGGCGATGCGCCCTTGCCGAGATTGATCAACTTGAATGCGCCGTCCCGTGGGTCTAATCGCCCCAGCGTTCCATTGCGCTGACCGGTGAACCAGATCGCGCCATCGCGCGCGGGCGTGACATCGTGCAGGCCGACGCCGCCATCGATCGGATAATATTTGACCCGGAACGGGCCTTCCTGCGCGGCGGCCGCGCGCAGTAGGGTGGGGGCGGCGAAAATTCCAGCAGTGGTGTTTTTAAGAAACTGGCGGCGGTTCATTGCGTTACCCCGGCTTGTGAACGTGAAGGTTTGGACGCCGATATCAACCCTGGAGCAGTTTATCCTGACCAGGCGGTGCCGTCCGGAAAAGGCCATTCCTCAAGCGTTCACATTTGCTTGCTCCCCGTGTAAGACCGCCCCCGAAACCGGACCACCCATTTCCAGGAAAGTTTAAGACATGACCGCCATCGTCGACATCATTGGCCGTGAAATTCTCGATAGCCGTGGCAATCCCACCGTTGAAGTCGATGTGGTGCTGGAAGACGGCTCGATCGGCCGCGCGGCTGTTCCCTCCGGCGCGTCCACCGGCGCCCATGAGGCGGTCGAACTGCGGGACGGCGACAAGCAGCGCTATCTCGGCAAGGGCGTGCAGAAGGCGGTGGAAGCCGTCAACGGCGAGATCTTCGAGGCACTCAGCGATCAGGCCGTCGAGGACCAGGTCCACATCGACCAGATCATGATCGATCTCGACGGCACGCCGAACAAGAGCCGGCTCGGCGCCAACGCCATCCTCGGCGTTTCGCTGGCCTGCGCCAAGGCGGCGGCCGAATCCTTCGACATGCCGCTCTATCGTTACGTCGGCGGCACCTCGGCGCGGACGCTGCCGGTGCCGATGATGAACATCATCAACGGCGGCGTGCATGCCGACAACCCGATCGACTTCCAGGAATTCATGATCCTTCCCGTGGGCGCCGCGAGCTTCGCCGAGGCGCTGCGCTGCGGCTCGGAAATCTTCCACACCCTGCGCAGCGAACTGAAGAAGGCCGGCCACAACACCAATGTCGGCGACGAGGGCGGTTTTGCGCCGAACCTGCCGTCGGCGGACGCAGCCCTCGATTTCGTGGTGAGCGCGATCGGCAAGGCCGGCTACAAGGCGGGCAGCGACGTGATGCTCGGCCTCGACTGCGCGGCCACCGAGTTCTTCAAGGACGGCAATTACGTCTACGGCGGCGAGAACAAGACCCGCTCGCGTTCCGAGCAGGCAAAATATCTCGCCGATCTCGTCTCGCGTTATCCGATCGTCACGATCGAGGACGGCATGTCAGAGGATGACATGGACGGCTGGAAGGAATTGACCGACCTGATCGGCAAGAAGTGCCAGCTCGTCGGCGACGACCTGTTCGTCACCAACGTCACCCGCCTTGCCGACGGCATCAAGAACGGCCGCGCCAATTCGATCCTGATCAAGGTCAATCAGATCGGCACGCTTACCGAGACGCTTGCCGCCGTCGAGCTGGCGCACAAATACGGCTACACGTCCGTGATGTCGCACCGTTCCGGCGAGACCGAAGATTCCACCATCGCCGATCTCGCGGTCGCCACCAATTGCGGCCAGATCAAAACCGGATCATTGGCCCGCTCCGACCGCACCGCCAAGTACAACCAGCTCCTGCGCATCGAGCAGCAACTCGGCAATCAGGCGAAATATGCCGGCAAATCGGCGCTGAAGGCCTTGGCGTAACGCATCGGCGCAACCAGATAGGACGGACACCAGGGGGAGGATGGCGATGAGTGACGGCAAGAGCGGGCTTCAACTTCGTTCGCTGCTCAAGAAGAGCGGCGAACTCGAATTGTCGCTGGTCGATGTCCCGACGCCCGAGCCGGCCGACGACGAAGTCGTGGTCCGTGTCGAGGCGACCCCGATCAATCCCTCCGATCTCGGGCTCTTGATCGGTCCGGCCGACATGTCGACCGCCAAGGAATCCGGTAGCGCGGACGCGCCTGTCATCACCGCGAAGATGCCGGAATCGGCGATGCGGATGATGGCGGCGCGGCTCGACCAGTCGCTCCCCGTCGGCAATGAAGGTGCCGGCGTGGTGATCAGGACCGGATCTTCGGACGCCGCGAAAGCGCTGATGGGCAAGGCGGTCTCGATGATCGGCGGCGCGATGTACACGCAGTATCGCACCATCAAGGTCAGGGACGTCATGGAGCTGCCGTCAGGCACCACGCCGGCCGACGGCGCATCATGGTTCGTCAATCCCTTGACCGCGCTCGGGATGACCGAAACGATGCGGCGCGAGAACCACAAGGCGCTGGTGCACACCGCGGCCGCCTCCAATCTCGGGCAGATGCTCAACAAGATCTGCATCAAGGACGGCATCGGCCTCGTCAATATCGTCCGCAGCAAGGAGCAGGCCGACATCCTGCACAAGATCGGCGCCAAATATGTCGTCGATTCCACCGCAGACACGTTCATGGACGATCTGACCAATGCCCTGGTGGAAACCGGCGCCACCATTGCGTTCGACGCCATCGGCGGCGGCAAGCTGGCGAGCCAGATCCTTACCTGCATGGAAATCGCGGCCAACAAGACCGCCAAGGAATACAGCCGCTACGGCTCGAACGTGTACAAGCAGGTCTATATCTACGGCAGCCTCGACAATCGTCCGACCGAGCTCAGCCGTACCTTCGGCCTGACCTGGGGCGTCGGCGGCTGGCTCTTGACGCCGTTCCTGCAAAAGATCGGCCCCGCCGAAATCGGCCGGCTGCGCCAGCGTGTCGCGTCCGAGCTCAAGACCACCTTTGCCAGCCACTACACGCAGGTAGTGTCGCTGCAGGAGACGCTGCAGCTTTCCAACATCGCCGTCTACAACAAGCGCTCCACCGGCGAGAAATTCCTGATCAATCCGAACAAGGGGTGAGCGCGCGCTTCTATCGCCGCGAACAGGCTGCCTTTCAGGCGGCCTGTTTTTGCATGCCGAGGCAGCCGTAAAGATAAGTTAATGCACTTGCATCTTTCTGCTGATCTGGCGTAAGGGAGCGCTGGCGCTTTTGCTTCAAAAGGGAAATCCAATGGCCACCCATACCATCGTCACGATCGTCGGCTCTCTTCGCAAGGAGAGCTTTTCGCTCAAGGTCGCCAATGCGCTCGCCAAACTGGCGCCGGCTTCGCTCAAGCTCGACGTGACTACGCTGCATGAAATTTCCTTCTTCAACCAGGATTTGGAAGCAGCACCGCCGGCTGACTGGCTGGCGTTTCGCGAAAAGCTGCAGAAATCGAACGGCGTGCTGTTCGTGACGCCCGAATATAACCGCTCGATCCCAGGCGTCCTGAAGAACGCGATCGACGTCGGGTCGCGCCCCTATGGCAAGAGCTCGTTCCTCGGCAAGCCGACCGGCATCGTCAGCAACTCGCCCGGCGCGCTCGGCGGCGTCAACGCCGCCAAGCATTTGCAGAACATCCTGCCCGGTATTTCCGGTCCGATCCTCGGCCAGCCCGAAATCTACCTCAACGGCATCGGCGACGCCTTTAACGAGAAGGGCGAGCTCGTGAAGGAAGCGGTGCAGAAGGTGCTGCAGCAATACATCAACGCGTTTGCGGCCTTCATCGAGAAGCAGAACGGGTAAACGGTTTGTCCCCCGTCGTCGCGAGGAGCGTGCTCTCGCCCCGTCATTGCGAGGAGCGCAAGCGACGAAGCAATCCAGCTGTCCTCACGGGCGGAGAGATGGATTGCTTCGCTTCGCTCGCAATGACGGGAGGGCCAGTCAGGCCGCGTTCTTAGGATTCCATTAACCCAGCCGTCGCATCTTGACGGCATGGTCTCCCGCACCCGATTGAAATCCATCCTGACCGGGCTCGCCCTCTATACGGTGGCGGCGATGATGGTCGGCTATTTCGGCGTCAACGCTTACACCGGCAAATACGGTTTGAATGCGCGCCAGGAGCTTGATCAGGAAATCATTGCCCTGACTTCGGAATTGGCGCGGCTGAAGCGGGAGCGGGCAGAGGGCGAGCAGCGGGTATCGCTGCTGCGGTCCGACCGGGTCGATCCCGACATGCTGGATGAGCGCGCGCGCTTCCAGCTCGACTACGCCAATCCGCGCGATCTGGTCCGGACCATCAAGTCGAACTGATTTTCAAACCGGCGTCACGAACCCGGCCGTCATGGGGGCGATGCTGGCGTGACCGGTCCGCAAATTTCAAAAAATCGCGAAATCAATTTCGAAAATGTCGCAGCCCACATTGCACTGCGGTATAGCAATATTTTCTCCAGCGCACGCAATCCTTTCACGGCGGTTTGAGTTGGGATAGAGAGGGCTGATCCGTCTCTCTTTCACCCGGAATTGCCATGGCTGCACCCAAGAAAAGCGTCGCGAAAGAATCAGGGCAGGAGAAGGCAAACGGGTCTCCACCGGAATTCACCAAAGCGCAGGAGCTGGCGGCGCTGCGGGACATGCTCCTGATCCGCCGCTTCGAAGAAAAGGCCGGCCAGCTCTACGGCATGGGTGCGATCGGCGGCTTCTGCCATCTCTATATCGGCCAGGAAGCTGTGGTGGTCGGAATGCAGATGGCCCTGAAGAAGGGCGATCAGGTCATAACCGGATACCGTGACCACGGCCACATGCTGGCCTGCGGGATGGACGCCAACGGCGTCATGGCCGAACTCACCGGCCGCCGCGGCGGCTACTCCAAGGGCAAAGGCGGCTCCATGCACATGTTCAGCATGGAGAAGAATTTCTACGGCGGCCACGGCATCGTCGGCGCCCAGGTTTCGCTCGGGACCGGCCTTGCTTTCGCCAATCGCTATCGCGGCAATGATTTCGTCAGCGTCGCCTATTTCGGCGACGGCGCGTCCAATCAGGGCCAGGTCTACGAGAGTTTTAATATGGCGGAGCTGTGGAAGCTCCCGGTGATCTATGTGATCGAGAACAACCGCTACGCCATGGGCACATCGGTGACGCGCTCCTCGGCCCTGACCGATTTTTCCAAGCGCGGCGCCTCCTTCAACATTCCGGGCCAACAGATCGACGGCATGGATGTGCGCGCGGTGAAGGCCGCCGGGGACGAGGCGGTGGCCTGGTGCCGCGCCGGCAAGGGGCCGTTTATCCTGGAAATGCAGACCTATCGTTACCGCGGCCACTCGATGTCCGACCCGGCCAAATACCGGACCCGCGAAGAGGTCGAGAAGATCCGCACCGACCAGGACCCGATCGAGCAGGTGCGCAATCGCCTGCTGGCCGCCAAGGTCAGCGAGCAGGAGCTGAAGGCGATCGACGCCGAGGTCCGCGAGATCGTCAACGCATCCGCCGATTTCGCCCAGCGCGATCCCGAGCCCGATCCGTCCGAGCTCTGGACCGACGTCTACAGGTAATTCAACGCATAGTTCGTAAAACGTGGGACCTGGTTTGCTGCTCTCGCGACCTGCAGATCAAACGAGCGCAGAACCAACTGATGAGTTATTTTCGGGAGCCGATATGCCCATTCAAGTGCTGATGCCTGCGCTGTCGCCCACCATGGAGAAGGGCAATCTTGCGAAGTGGCTGAAGAAGGAAGGCGAGACGATCAAGTCGGGCGATGTCATCGCCGAGATCGAGACCGACAAGGCGACGATGGAAGTCGAGGCGACCGATGAGGGCACGCTCGGCAAGATATTGATCCCGGAAGGCACCGCCGACGTCGCCGTCAACACGCCGATCGCGACCATTCTGGCCGACGGCGAGAGCGCGGCCGACCTCGGCAAGGCGAGCGCGCCGGCGCAAGCGGCGAAGGCAGCGGAATCCGCGCCCCCCGCCGAAGCCAAAGCGGAGGCGCCGCAGCCCAAGGCCGAGAAGGCACCTGCCGCGCCGCCGGCCGCGGTCGCCGAGCCCGATCCGGAAGTCCCCGCCGGCACCGAGATGATCACCCAGACCATTCGCGAGGCGCTGCGCGATGCGATGGCGGAAGAGATGCGGCGCGACCCCGACGTCTTCATCATGGGCGAAGAGGTCGCGGAATATCAGGGCGCCTACAAGGTGACCCAGGGGCTCTTGCAGGAATTCGGCGCGCGGCGCGTGATCGATACCCCGATCACCGAGCATGGCTTTGCCGGCGTCGGCGTTGGGGCTGCGATGTCGGGGCTGAAGCCGGTCGTCGAATTCATGACGTTCAATTTCGCCATGCAGGCGATCGACCAGATCATCAACTCCGCGGCCAAGACGCTGTACATGTCGGGCGGCCAGATGGGCTGCTCGATCGTCTTCCGCGGCCCGAACGGCGCCGCCGCCCGCGTCGCCGCCCAGCACAGCCAGGATTACTCGGCTTGGTACTCGCAAATTCCCGGGCTAAAGGTGATCGCGCCGTTCTCGGCGGCCGACTACAAGGGGCTGCTCAAGGCCGCGATCCGCGATGCCAACCCCGTCATCTTCCTCGAAAACGAAGTCTTGTACGGCCACACCGGCGAGGTGCCAAAGCTCGACGACTACGTGATCCCGATCGGCAAGGCGCGTATTGTTCGCTCGGGCAAAGACGTAACGCTGATCTCGTGGTCGAATGGCATGACCTACGCGCTGAAGGCGGCCGACGAGCTCGCGAAGGAAGGCATCGAGGCCGAGGTGATCGACCTGCGCACGCTGCGCCCGATGGACACCGAGACGATCGTCAACTCGGTAAAGAAGACCGGCCGTGCGGTGACGGTGGAAGAGGGCTGGCAGCAGTCCGGCGTCGGCGCAGAGATTGCAGCCCGCATCATGGAGCACGCCTTCGATTATCTTGATGCGCCGGTCGCGCGCGTATCCGGCAAGGACGTGCCGATGCCTTATGCCGCGAACCTCGAAAAGCTCGCATTGCCTTCCGTGGCCGAGGTGGTCGCGGCCGCCAAAGCCGTTTCTTATCGGTAAGCCCATGGCCGGTCCTAACGAACAACCGCTGCCGCCGGACGTGATCGGCCGCGAGGACGCCGTTGAAGTCCTGCGCGCCTTCGTCGTCGATGGTGGGCTCTCGATCGCGTTCCAGCGCGCCTTCGAGGAGCCTGACATGTGGGGCCTCTTGCTGGTCGATATCGCCCGCCACGCCGCCCGCGCCTATGCGCGCGAGAGTGGCTACACCGAGGACGAGGCGCTCGCGCGCATCGTCGAGATGTTCGAAGCCGAAATCAACCGGCCGACCGACATGGGCTCCACCACGCCCCGGTCGCAACAGGGTCACTGACGATGCCGATCAACATTTTGATGCCCGCGCTGTCGCCCACGATGGAAAAGGGCAACCTTGCCAAGTGGCTCAAGAAAGAGGGCGACAAGGTCAAGTCCGGCGACGTGATCGCCGAGATCGAGACCGACAAGGCGACGATGGAAGTCGAGGCGGTCGACGAGGGTACGATTGCCAAGATTCTGGTGCCGGAGGGTACGCAGGACGTCCCCGTCAACGATGTGATCGCGGTGCTGGCCGGCGATGACGAGGACGTGAAGGCGGCTGGCGCCGCGCCTGCGCCGAAGGCTGCTGAAGCGCCCAAGGAGGCACCCAAAGAAGCGCCCAAGGAAGCGCCGAAGCCTGCTGCCGCGGCACCGGCGCCAACACCTGCGCCCGCAGCGGCTCCCGCGCCTGCCCCCCAGGCGGCGGCTGCCAAGGGCAACGGCCAGGCCCGCATCTTCTCGTCGCCGCTCGCGCGCCGTCTCGCCAAGGATGCGGGCATTGATCTTTCGCGCATCAACGGCTCGGGCCCGCATGGCCGTGTTGTTGCGCGCGACGTCGAGGATGCGAAATCCGGCAAGGGCCTGAAAGCCCCGGCCGCCGCGCCTGTGGCGGGTCCGAGCATTGCGCCGTCGATGTCCGACAAGCAGATTTTGGCGCTGTTCGAGGAAGGCTCCTACGAGATCGTGCCGCATGACGGCATGCGCCGCACCATCGCGCAACGGCTCACCGCCTCGGTGCAGACCGTGCCGGTGTTCTACCTGACGATGGACTGCGACATCGGCAAGCTGCTGGTCGCGCGCGAGGAAATCAACGCCGCAGCCCCCAAGGACAAGGAGAAGAAGCCGCTCTACAAGCTCTCGGTCAACGACTTCGTCATCAAGGCGATGGCGGTCGCGCTGCAGAAGATTCCGAACTGCAACGTGAGCTGGACCGAAGGCGGCATGGTCAAGCACAAGCATTCCGACATCGGCGTCGCGGTCGCGATGCCCGGCGGCCTGATCACGCCGATCATCCGCAAAGCCGAGACCAAGACACTCTCCACGATTTCGTCCGAAATGAAAGACTTTGCCGCGCGCGCGCGGGCGCGCAAGCTGAAGCCGGAAGAATACCAGGGCGGCACTACGGCGGTATCCAACCTCGGGATGTACGGCATCAACCACTTCACTGCCGTGATCAATCCGCCGCACGCGACGATCCTTGCGGTAGGCACCAGCGAGGAGCGTCCCGTGGTGCGTGCCGGCAAGATCGAGATCGCGCAGATGATGAGCGTGACGCTGTCCTGCGATCACCGGGCGATCGACGGCGCGCTCGGCGCCGAGCTGATCGGCGCCTTCAAGCAGTTGATCGAGAACCCCGTCATGATGATGGTGTGAGGCGAGGGTAGCCGCATCGTCATTGCGAGCGCAGCGAAGCAATCCATCTCATCGGCGACAAGGTGGATTGCTTCGTCGCAAGGGCTCCTCGCAATGACTGAGAACTGTGATGGTCGCACGACGATAACGAGCACATAGCCATGGCCGACACATCCTTCGACGTCATCATCATCGGCTCCGGCCCCGGCGGCTACGTCACCGCGATCCGCTCGGCCCAGCTCGGATTCAAGACCGCCATCATCGAAAAATCCTATCTCGGCGGCATCTGCCTGAACTGGGGCTGCATCCCGACCAAGGCGCTGCTGCGCTCGGCCGAGATCTTTCACTACATGCAGCACGCCAAGGATTACGGCCTCTCCGCGGAGAAAATATCGTTCGATCCGAAAGCCGTCGTGCAACGCTCGCGCGGCGTTTCGAAGCGGCTGAATGACGGCGTCGGCTTCCTGATGAAGAAGAACAAGGTGACGGTGATCTGGGGCGAAGCGTCGATCGACGCGCCCGGGAAGGTCACAGTGAAGAAATCCGCCGTCGAAGCGCCGAAGGGCGCGCTCGGCGAGGGCGCCTATCAGGCCAAGCACATTATCCTCGCGACCGGCGCGCGGCCGCGCGTGCTGCCGGGGCTCGAGCCCGACAAGAAACTGGTCTGGACCTATTTCGAGGCGATGGTGCCGGAGCGCATGCCGAAATCGCTGTTGGTGGTCGGCTCCGGCGCGATCGGCATCGAGTTCGCTTCCTTCTTCCACACCATGGGCGCCGACGTCACCGTGGTAGAGGTGCTGCCGCAGATCCTCCCGGTCGAGGACGCGGAGATCGCCGGTCTCGCGCGCAAGCGGTTCGAGAAGCAGGGCATCAAGATTCTCTCAAACACCAAGGTGACGAAGCTCGAGAAGAAGGCCGACAGCGTGGTCGGCACCATCGACGACGGCAAGAAGCCGCAGACGGTCGAGTTCGAGCGGGTGATCTCGGCGGTCGGCGTGGTCGGCAATGTCGAAGGTCTCGGCCTCGAAAAACTCGGCGTCAAGACCGACCGCGGTGTCGTCGTGATCGACGGCTACGGCAAGACCAACGTCCCCGGCATCTACGCCATAGGCGACGTCGCAGGTCCCCCGATGCTCGCCCACAAGGCCGAGCACGAAGGCGTGGTCTGCATCGAGGCCATCAAGGGCCTGCATCCGCACGCGATGGACAAGAACCTCATTCCCGGCTGCACCTATTGCCACCCGCAGATTGCCTCCGTCGGTTTGACCGAGGCCAAGGCCAAAGAAAACGGCCGCGAGATCCGCGTCGGCCGCTTCCCCTTCGTCGGCAATGGCAAGGCGATCGCGCTCGGCGAGGACCAGGGCCTCGTCAAGGTGATCTTCGACAAGAAGACGGGGCAATTGCTCGGCGCCCACATGATCGGCGCGGAGGTGACCGAGTTGATCCAGGGTTACGTGGTCGCCATGAATCTGGAGACCACGGAAGAGGAATTGATGCACACCATATTCCCGCATCCGACGTTATCGGAGATGATGAAGGAAGCCGTGCTGGATGCCTACGGCCGCGTACTGAATATCTAGCCTAGTCCCTAACCGTCATGCGCGGGCTTGACCCGCGCATCCATCGCGCTTCACAAGAGTCTTGCGAAGAAGATGGATTGCCGGGTCGAGCCCGGCAATGACAAGCAAACCAGAAAGAACAGTTGTGAAAGACAACGACAATCTGACCATTGAACGCCCGACGTTTGTGACCCATCTCGAATGCGCGATGGAAGGCGATCGGTACGAGGCCGACCAGATCCACAACCTCTCCAAGGCCGGCAAGCCGCTACTGGTGCGCTACGACCTCGCTGGCGTGAAGAAGGCGCTGACCAAGGAAGCCCTCGCGCAGCGCCCAGCCGACATGTGGCGCTATCGCGAGCTGCTGCCGGTGCGTAAGGTCACGGACATCGTCAGCCTCGGCGAAGTGACGACGCCGCTGATCCGGCTGCCGAAGCTTGCGAAAAAAATCGGCGGCGGCGAGATCATCGTGAAGGACGAGGGCCGTTTGCCGACCGGCTCGTTCAAGGCTAGAGGCCTGGTCATGGCGGTGTCGATGGGCAAGGCGCTCGGTATCAAGCACATGGCGATGCCGACCAACGGCAATGCGGGCGCGGCGCTGGCCGCCTACGCTACCTCCTGCGGCATCAAGACCACGATCTTCTGCCCGGCCGACACGCCGGAGGTGAACGTCAGCGAAATCGAGCTGCAGGGCGCCACCGTCTATCGCGTCAACGGTCTGATCGACGATTGCGGCAAGATCGTCGGCGAGGGGAAGGCAAAAGCCGGCTGGTTCGATACCTCGACGCTGAAGGAGCCTTACCGGATCGAAGGCAAGAAGACGATGGGCCTTGAGCTCGCCGAACAGCTCGGCTGGGAGATGCCCGACGTGATCTTCTACCCGACCGGTGGCGGCACCGGCCTGATCGGGATGTGGAAGGCGTTCGCCGAACTGGAAGCCATCGGCTTCATCGGCGCGAAGCGGCCACGGATGGTGGCGGTACAGGCGTCCGGCTGCGCGCCGATGGTGCGCGCCTTCGAGAACGGTACCGAGCATGCCCCGCGCTGGGAGGATGCCCATACCATTGCCTCCGGCATCCGCGTGCCGCAGGCGGTCGGAGATTTTCTGATCCTGCGCGCGGTCCGCGAGAGCAAGGGATTTGCGATCGCGGTCCCGGACGAGAAGATTTCTGCTGCGCTGAACGAAGTGGCGCGTGAGGAGGGCCTGCTGTTGTGTCCGGAAGGGGCGGCGACGTATGCTGCCTATCAGCAAAGCCTTGCCGACGGCCGCGTGACGAAGAACGATCGCGTCATGCTGTTCAATTGCGCGACAGGGCTTAAATATCCGCTGCCGCCGGTCACGCGCACGCTCGATCGCCACCAGCCGATCGACTACGCCAAGCTGTAGCGGCCGTCATTGCGAGCGCAGCGAAGCAATCCATCTCGCTCCGACGGAAGTATGGATTGCTTCGTCGCTTCGCTCCTCGCAATGACGGAGTGGGCAATAGGGAGGTAGTTATGCGAAGGTTGGTTCTTGCGGTACTTGCAACGCTCGCTCTCGTCAGTCTCGCCGCAGCGCAGAGCTTTCCCTCGCGTCCCCTCACCATCATCGTGCCGTTCTCCGCCGGCGGTCCGTCGGATGCGATGGCGCGGATTCTCGCCGAGCGCATGAAGGTTACGCTCGGCGAGCAGGTGCTGGTCGAGAACGTGACGGGAGCGGCCGGTACGGTCGGCGTCGGCCGGGCGGTGCGTTCGCCGCCTGACGGCTACACGATCAGCTTCGGCCATCTCGGCACCCACGTCGCCAATGGCGCGATCTACAAGCTCGGCTACGACCTCACAACCGACCTTGAGCCGGTCGCGCTGCTGCCGAGCAATCCGATGATCATCGTCAGCAAGAAGGCGGTGCCCGCAACCTCACTGAAGGAATTTGTGGCGTGGCTGAAGACGCAGCCGACGCCGGCGACCGCGGGCACGGCAGGCGCCGGCTCCGGCAGCCATATCGCCGGGGTCTATTTCGAGAACGTCACCGGCATCAAGCTGCAATATGTGCCCTATCGCGGCACCGGCCCCGCGATGAACGATCTCGTTGCCGGCCAGATCGATATGATCGTCGACCAGACCTCGAACTCTATCGGGCAGGTACGCGCGGGCAATATCCGCGCCTATGCCATCACGGACAGCAAGCGCGTGGAATCCGCGTCCGACATCCCGACCGTGGATGAGGCGGGGCTGCCTGGATTTCACATGACGCTGTGGTCCGGCCTCTGGGTTCCAAAGGGCACGCCGAAGGACGTGATCGCAAAGCTGAATGCGGCGGCGGTGGAGGCGCTGAACGATCCGGCGGTGCGCAAGCAGCTTGAAAATCTCGGCTTACAGATGCCGCCCAAGGACAAGCTCACGCCCGAAGCGCTCGGCGCCTGGCAAAAGGCCGAAATCGCAAAATGGTGGCCGATGATCAAGGCTGCCAACGTCAAGGTGGATTAGCTCCGGATGCGCACGCGGGCGAATGTGCAAGATCGAGGGCAGGAACCTACGGGTAGTGCGGACGTTAACGCTCTTATACGGAGCGCACGATGGCTGACAAAGACAACCGAACCAAGGGCACAATCGGACTCATTCTCGGCGGAGTCATCGCTTTGGCTGCTGCGGCATTCATTCTCACCGGCGGTGAATTGGGCGGGACTAAAGAGGTGACCAGCGATGCTGACCTTCCGCCGGTCGCGCCCGGAAAGAAATAGTGCGAAAATGCGTTGGTAAGTGTGCTGATTTGTCCGATCTATTCTGACTGCAGCGACTAAGCCGTTCATGGATCGGATGCTCTATTTCGAACTGGCTACCTACCGGCTGGGACTATGACCTGTTGCTTCCTTCGTCGCGAGTGACGCCGACGCAGTCCAGCGCCCGGCTCCGATTTAATCGGCGCCGGACGCTGCAGAACAAGGGCCGGGAGGAGGCGGTGGTCCTTGTCCTTGATCGCTGCTTAGGCGTAGGTAGCCACGTTTGCCATCGCCGTCATTTCATTGTGGTGGCCGCCGTCGGTGCCGCCACCGGCCAGCACGCCGTCGTCTTCCAGATCGAAGTGCGCGCCGCCGAGCTCGCCGGCCTTCTCGTAAGCGCCATACACGGTTTGGGTAACGGCGATATCGCTTTGCTTCACGAGGTTGCCGTAGACGGTAATGGTGCCGAGCAGATCCTCGTCATGCGCGCCGGCATTGCCTTGCTGGCTGATGACGGTGATCACGCTGTAGTCGTTCCTGCCGTCGCCGTTGCTGTCCTTGTGCTCGATCGACTTGACCTCGGCGGTGTGCGCCGAGATTTCGATCTTGTCGCCCTGGGCGCGGTTGAAGTCGCGGATCACGTCATTGCCGAAGCCGTCGACCCAGTGATCATGCGTGGCGCCGTTCTCGCCGGTGACGCCGACCCAGTCGATGGTGCCGTCATCATTGACATGCTTGGCGACGATCTCGTCCTTGCGCGTTCACCATGCCTTCGAAGCGGAAGGTGTCGCCGCCCCTGCCACCGGTGAGGGTGTCGTTGACCGCCTTGAACGCTGCGGTTTCCTCAGCGAAGATCTGGGTCGTGCCGTCCTGGGCCGCGACCATCTCGCCGGCGTCCGACCGACTGAGCAGCACGTCGTTGCCGGAGCCGCCATCCATGCGGTCAGCGCCGAAGCCGCCGACCAGGAGATCGCCGCCGGAGCCGCCCGAGAGATTGTCGTTGCCCGAGCCACCCCACACCTTGTCGTCGCCGGAGCCGGCGTTGAGCGTGTCGTTACCGGCCATGCCGGCGACCGAGTCCGCCTTGGCACCGGAGTACAAGACGTTGTTGCCCGTCGTGCCGTTCAGATGATCATGGTCGGCGCTGCCGCCCGTAAACCGGGCTAAAAAATCATCGAGACGGCCGTCGTCGAAGAACCTGTTCAGATTGAAGCGTGCCATTAGTCGAACCTCTTACTCAGAGGCCTCACGGACTAGAAACGACCACGGACTTTGGGAAAGCCTCGCGTGATGCGCGCGGGAAGGACGTGAGGCAGGATCCTTCACCCGCATCGAAGAAGAAACAGCAAAACGGGCCCGTGGCTGGACGTGTGCGCGGCGGATTTGCGCTGCGCAGGGGCAATATGGTGACGCGAAAGGCGCTCGTGCGCCGATCCTTTGGCACACGCCTCAATTCCAGCCGGCGATCAAAACATCTGCGACAAGTTGCGTACCGCGTTGTTCTCTCTCGCATATGAACGACAAGCGCCGACGATGCGCATGTCGCGGGCCGCATCATTGCGTGACGAAAACTGGCGAAAAGGGTGCCGGCCGCACAAAAATGACGCGATCCCTTTCGAACGCCAAGCATGGCACGGAATGTAATTTTCGATGTGCGCAATGGCGGCAATCGAAGATGAGCCCCGTGGATGTCATTCGGGTTGCGCTGTCCGATTCGCGGCGAGGCTGGTCGCGCGGCATTTCGCCGTCGCCCTCAGGTTGTGATCGGTTTAGAGCGTGGTCTCCTGGAACGAGGTTCCTCGACGGGTGCGCGATTTGATAAGCTCAAATAATGGTTGCCGCCGGGCCACGATTGTTGCGTGACTGCAACAGCAGGGGAACATTTGGTTAACCACCCGCCTGCCTCTTGCTTGCGCCGCTTTTTGGCCACACCCCTCCATGAAACCATTTCTTTCATAGCTGATTGGCCACAGCGGGCAAAGGCGACGGGAAATTGCTCCCGAGACCGACGGGGAGATGGCTGGGAGAACAGGTTCCGCTGATGGACGCCAAGACCGACATCAAGAAGAGGTTGCCGAGCCGTCACGTGACGGAGGGGCCGGAGCGTGCCCCTCATCGGTCCTACCTCTACGCGATGGGGCTGACCACCCAGCAGATCCACCAGCCTTTCGTCGGCGTCGCGTCCTGCTGGAATGAAGCCGCACCCTGCAATATCTCGCTGATGCGCCAGGCGCAGGCGGTCAAGAAGGGCGTTGCGGCTGCCGGCGGCACCCCGCGCGAATTCTGCACCATCACCGTGACCGATGGTATCGCCATGGGCCACGACGGCATGCGCTCGTCGCTGCCATCCAGAGAGTGCATCGCCGACTCGGTCGAACTGACCGTCCGCGGCCATGCCTATGACGCGTTGGTCGGGCTCGCCGGCTGCGACAAGTCGCTGCCGGGCATGATGATGGCGATGGTCAGGCTCAACGTGCCCTCGATCTTCATCTATGGCGGCTCGATTCTGCCGGGCAATTTCCGCGGCCAGCAGGTCACGGTGCAGGACATGTTCGAGGCCGTCGGGAAGCATTCGGTCGGTCAAATGTCGGATGCCGATCTCGACGAAATCGAGCGGGTAGCTTGCCCCTCGGCCGGGGCGTGCGGCGCACAATTCACCGCCAACACCATGGCGACCGTGTCAGAGGCGATTGGCTTGGCGTTGCCCTATTCGGCCGGCGCGCCGGCGCCTTACGAGATTCGCGACGCGTTTTGCGCCGCCGCCGGCGAGAAGATTCTGGAGCTGATCGCAGCCAACATCCGCCCGCGCGACATCGTCACCCGCCGCTCGCTGGAAAACGCCGCCGCCGTCGTTGCGGCCTCCGGCGGGTCGACCAATGCCGCGCTGCACCTGCCGGCGATCGCGCATGAATGCGGGATAAAATTTGACTTATTCGACGTCGCCGAAATCTTCAAAAAGACTCCTTATGTCGCGGATTTGAAGCCAGGGGGCCGTTATGTTGCCAAAGACATGTTCGAGGTTGGCGGCATTCCGCTTCTGATGAAGACGCTGCTCGACAATGGCCACCTGCACGGAGATTGCATTACCGTTACGGGCCGTACGATCGCCGAAAACCTCAAGAGCGTGAAATGGAATCCGCACCAGGATGTGGTGCGGTCCGCCGACAACCCGATCACCGTCACGGGAGGCGTTGTCGGGTTGAAGGGTAATCTCGCGCCGGAGGGTGCGATCGTGAAGGTCGCGGGCATGTCGAAGTTGAAATTTACTGGTCCTGCCCGTTGCTTCGACCGCGAGGAAGACGCCTTCGAGTCGGTTCAGAAAAAGACCTACAAGGAGGGCGAGGTCATCGTGATCCGCTACGAGGGGCCGCGCGGCGGTCCCGGCATGCGGGAGATGCTCTCGACCACCGCGGCGCTGACCGGGCAGGGGATGGGCGGCAAGGTCGCCCTGATCACCGACGGCCGGTTCTCTGGCGCCACCCGTGGCTTCTGCATCGGCCATGTCGGACCGGAGGCGGCGGTGGGCGGCCCGATCGCCCTGTTGCAGAATGGTGACATTATCGAGATCGACGCCGAGGCCGGAACCCTTAACGTAAAATTGACCGACGCCGAACTCGCCGAACGTAAAACCAAATGGCTGCCTCGACAGACTAACCATACGTCGGGTGCGCTGTGGAAATATGCCCAACAGGTTGGGCCGGCGGTGGATGGGGCTGTGACCCATCCTGGCGGTGCGCACGAGAAACAGTGTTATGCGGACATCTAGGCGTATCATTCTTGCGTTGATGTTGGGGGCCGCACCAGTGGCTGCTCCCGGATTCGCATTTGATGGCGCACCGGTGAAGCCGGACGCCACGCTCCCCATAATGAACCAGCCCGCTGCCGCGCAGGCCGTCACGGCGCAGGCGCTGAAGAAGGCTGCGCCCGCGGCTACCGCGGCGGCGACGGCGGTTAACGCACCCTCGCTGACTTCGCTGCAATACGCCGCCGAGGGTGGCCATCCCGTCGCGCAGTGGAAGCTCGGGCGGATGTATGCCGATGGCAATGGCGTCGTTCAGGACGATCTGCGCGCCTTTGAATATTTCAGCCGCATCGCCAACGCGCATGCGGAGGACAGCCCGTCGGCACCGCAGGCGACGATCGTCGCCAACGCCTTCGTGGCGCTGGGGCGCTACTACCTCAACGGTATCCCGAACTCCAAGATCAAGCCCGACACCGAGCGCGCGCGGGAGATGTTCTCCTATGCTGCGTCTTATTTCGGCAATGCCGACGCGCAATACGATCTGGCGCGGCTCTACCTGAAGACGCCGGACGCCTCTCGGGATGATTTCCGCTATGGCGCGCGCTGGCTTGGTCTGGCTGCCCAGAAGGGCCAGCATCAGGCGCAGGCGATGCTCGGCCAGATGCTGTTCAACGGCGACCGGCTGCCGCGGCAGGCCGCCCGCGGATTGATGTGGCTGACGCTGGCGCGCGATAACGCCGCGCCCGACGAGACCTGGATCCGCGAAAGCTACAACCGCGCCTTCGCCAAGGCCTCCGACGACGACCGCGCCACGGCCCTGCAGATGCTCGAGCACTGGGTGCAGGGCAAGCGGGACTGACGCCGCGCTGCCGTAGATTTGTAGGGTGGGCAAAGCGCAGCGTGCCCACCATTCACCTCAACGACTTCCGAGAGATGGTGGGCACGGCGCAAGAGCGCCTTTGCCCACCCCTACGATTCTGTCGCTCAAGCCTTCTCCAGATCGAAATCCGCCCAGACCGGCACGTGGTCGGACGGCTTCTCCCAGGCGCGGACGTAGCTGTCGACGCCGACATCGATCAGGCGGTCGCTGGCCTGCGGCGACAGCAGGAGGTGGTCGATTCGAAGGCCCCAGTTCTTCTGCCAGGCGCCCGCCTGGTAGTCCCAGAAGGTGTAGAGGCCCGGTTCGTCGGTCACCGCGCGCAGCGCATCGGTCAGCCCGAGGCCGAGCAGGGACTGGAAGGCCTCGCGGGTTTGCGGCCGGAACAGCGCGTCGTTGCCCCAGGCGGCGGGGTTATAGACGTCGGCAGCAGCCGGAATGACGTTGAAGTCGCCTGCGAGGACCAGCGGTTCTTCTGCCTTAAGCCGCTCTTTCGAGTAATCAAGAAGCCGCGACATCCATTTGAGTTTATAGGGGTATTTGTCCGTATCCGGCGGGTTTCCGTTGGGCAGATAGAGGCAGGCTATCCGCATCACGCCGGTCTTCAGCGTTACCACGCCTTCGAGGAATCTGGCATGGGCGTCCTCGTCGTCGCCGGCCAAGCCCGATTTGGTCTCGTCGAACGGCAGCTTCGACAGCAGGGCGACACCGTTGAAGGTCTTCTGGCCGTGGGTGACGACGTTATAGCCGAGCGACTCGAGCTCCAGCCGCGGGAACGCGTCGTCAACGCACTTGGTTTCCTGCAGACAGACGACGTCCGGCGAGCAGTCTTTTAGCCACGTCATGAGATGCTCGAGCCGCTGCCGGATCGAATTGACGTTCCAGGTTGCAACACGCATGAATTCTGTCCGGATCGTAACTACACAATTTCCGCTGCAGTGGCATACCATGTGCAGCCGGGCTGTGATAACCGTTTAAGGAATAACGGGCTGCGATAACCGTTTAAGGAATAAGGCGCAAACATCGCCGTCAAGGGGCAGGAGTAAACCGTCCCGTCCGTTGTGGGACCGGCGAGCGTGAAAATGATGAAAAAGCGTACCTTGATACTTGTTACCGGCGCTATCGCCATTGCTACCGCGGCCGGCTTCATTACCCGCTCCTCATGGATGGGCGGCAGCAGCAACGCTCAAGCCCCGCAGCGGCCGCGGACGGTTTCGGTCGAAATGGCGAAAGCTGAGCGCAAATCCGTCCCGGTCGATGTCGACGCCAATGGGACGGTGACGCCGATCTCCAGCGTGGCGCTGAAATCGCGGCTGGAAACCACCATCATCGCGGTGCATTTTGAAGATGGCGCCAAGGTCAACCAGGGCGACTTGCTATTCACGCTCGATAGCCGCCAGATCGACGCCCAGATCGAACAGGCCGAGGGCGTGCTCGCCAGGGACCAGGCGCAGCTCGAGGGCGCGCAGCGTGACCTTCGCCGCTTCAACGATCTGGTCGCCAAGGGCGCGACCACGCAGGTCAACGTCGATAACGCCAGGACACAGTCCGATATCCTGACCGGTACCATCAAGGCCAATCAGGCTGCTCTGGACAACCTGAAGGTCCAGAAAAGCTATACCATGATCCACGCGCCTATCTCGGGCCGGATCAGCGCGGCCAACGTGAAGGCCGGCAATTTCGTGCGCCCCGCCGATGCCACCCCGCTTGCGGTCATCAACCAGATGGCGCCGGTCTATGTCACATTTGCGGTACCGCAGCGCGTGCTGGTCGATTTGCGGGAGTCGATGGCGAAAGGGATCTCCACCGTCACCGCGATGATCCCGGGCCATAAGCGTTCAGAGACCGGCAAGATCGCGATGGTCGAGAACACCGTGGACGCGACCACCGGCATGGTCACCGTGCGCGGCATTATGGCCAACGAGAATGAGACGTTGTGGCCGGGCACGCTGGTCGCCACCAAGCTCGTCATCCGCAACGAAGACGCAATCGTGGTGCCGACGGTTGCCGTGCAGCGCAGCCAGAGCGGCAATTTCGTCTTCGTGGTCAAGGACGGGGTCGCCAAGGTCCAGCCGGTCACGGTCGACCGCACCTCGCAGGGCATCTCGGTGATTTCGGAGGGGCTCGCCGGCGACGAGAACGTGGTGGTCGACGGGCAATTGCTGCTGTCTGACGGAACGCGGGTCGAGCCGCGGGCTAAAAAGGCCGGGGCATAGCCGATGACCTTGTCCGAACTCTGCATCCGCCGGCCGGTCATGACGACGCTGATCACGGCGTCGATCATCGCGTTCGGGATCTTCGGCTTTCGCCTGTTGCCGGTCTCGGCACTGCCGCGGGTCGATTTCCCGACCATCGCCGTGACCGCAACCCTACCGGGCGCGAGCGCGGACACCATGGCGTCCTCGGTTGCGGGCGTCATCGAGCGCCAGCTCTCGACGATCGCCGGCATCTCGTCGATGTCGTCGAACTCGTCGCAGGGCACCAGCACCATCACGATCCAGTTCGACCTCAACCGCAACATCGATGCCGCCGCGCTGGACGTGCAGACCGCGCTGACGATCGCGCAGCGCCGGTTGCCGCGTGAGATGATCATCCCGCCGAGTTTCCGCAAAGTGAATCCGGCCGATTTCCCGGTGCTGTTCGTGGTGCTCGGTTCGTCCACGCTGCCGCTGTCGGCGGTCAACGAGTATGGCGAGATCACGATCGGCCAAACCCTGTCGCAGATACCCGGCGTCGCCCAGGTCAGCGTCTACGGCGCGCAGAAATTCGCCATCCGCGTCCAGGCCGATCCGGAGGCCGCCGCGGCGCGCGGGCTGTCGCTCGAGGACATTCGCAATGCCGTTTCGGCCGCCAATTCCTCGACCCCGGTCGGCACGCTGAACGGACCGAAGCAGGACGTCGCCCTGCAGGCATCGGGCCAGATGGATAAGGCGATGGACTATCGCCAGATCGTGGTGGCCTGGCGCAACGGCTCCCCGGTCAAGCTCGACGAGGTGGCGCGGATCTACGACAGCGTCGAGAACGAGCGGATCGCGAGCTGGCTGAACGGCGACCGTTCCATTGTGCTCGGCATCCAGAAGCAGCCGGACGCCAACACGGTGGCGGTGGTCGATTCCATCCTGGCCAAACTGCCGGTGCTGCGGGCGCAGATCCCGCCATCGGTCTCGATCAACGTGCTGATGGACCGCTCGGTCTCGATCCGGCAGGCGGTGGCCGACGTCGAGGAAACGCTTTTGATCGCGATCGGGCTGGTGATCCTGGTGATCTTCCTGTTCCTGCGCTCGGCGTCCGCGACCTTCATTCCGGCGCTGGCGGTACCGATATCGCTGTTCGGCACCTGCGCGGTGATGTACGCGCTCGACTACTCCATCAACAACATGACGCTCTTGGCGCTGACGCTCTCGGTCGGTTTCGTGGTCGACGACGCCATCGTCATGCTGGAAAACATCGTCCGCCACATCGAGCACGGCATGCGGCCGTTCGAGGCGGCGCTGAAGGGCGCCCGCGAGATCGGCTTTACCATCATTTCGATCACCTTTTCGCTGATCGCGGTGTTCATTCCGGTGCTCCTGATGGGTGGCATCGTCGGCCGCGTATTCCGCGAATTTGCGGTGACGGTATCGGTCGCGATCATCGTGTCCGGATTCGTCTCGCTGACACTGACGCCGATGCTATGCGCGCGCGTGCTGCGGGCGCATGACGCGACCAAGCGGCCGAACATCGTGCTCCGCATCTTCGAGAGGATGTTCGAATCCTGGCTGCGCGCCTATGAATGGACGCTCGACTGGGTGCTGGCCCGCAAATTCCTGATGCTGATGGTGACGCTGGCGACGCTGGGCGGCACCGTCTACCTCTACATGATCGTGCCGAAGGGCTTCTTCCCGCAGGAGGACACTGGCTTCCTGATCGGCGTGACCGAAGCCGCCACCGATACTTCCTTCGATGCGATGAAGGAGCGGCAGCAGGCGCTGGTGGACGTGCTGAAATCTGATCCGGCGATCGATTACATCAACTCCACCGTCGGCTCGGGCGGCCCCAATCCGACGGCGAATTATGGACGCCTGTTCATCGCCCTGAAGCCGAAAAAGGAGCGCGACAACCTCAACACGATCATTGGGCGGCTGCGTGCCAATGCGCGGCAGGTTCCGGGCATGCAGGCGTTCTTCCAGCCGATCCAGAACCTCAACATCGGCGGCCGGATTTCGAAGAGCCAGTATCAATACGTAATGCAGAGCGGCGACACCGAATCGCTGTACCGGCTGGCGCCGGAGATGCGCGAGAAGATCGAGAAGCTGCCCGGCCTGCTCGACGTCACCACCGACCTCTACATCAAGAACCCGCAGATGACGGTCGATATCGACCGCGAAAAGGCGGCCGTCTACGGCGTCACCGTCGACCAGGTACGCAATCAGCTCTACAACGCCTATGGCTCGCGCCAAATCGGCACCATCTACATGCCGTCGAACGACTACCAAATCATCCTGGAGGTGCAGCCGCAGTTCCGCGTCGATCCGTCCGATCTCTCCAAGCTCTACATGAAGACCCAGAACAACCAGACCATCCCGCTGTCGGCGGTGGCAAAACTGGTTCCGACCGTCGGTCCGCTGCAGATCAACCACCAGGCGCAGCAGCCGGCGGTGACGATCTCCTTCAACCTCGCGCCGGGCTATTCGCTAGGCTACGCGGTCGACGAGATCACCAAGCTGGAGCAGGCTTCGAATCTTCCGGCGACGATCGCCACCGGATTCTCCGGCACCGCGCAGGTGTTCCAGGATTCGCTGCGCGGGCAGGGCGTCCTGATCCTCGCCGCCGTGTTCGCCGCCTTCGTCATCCTCGGCATTCTCTACGAGAGCTTCATCCATCCGATCACCATCATCTCCGGCCTACCGTCGGCCGGTATCGGCGCGATCCTGACCCTGATGATGTTCGGGATGGAAATGTCCGTGATTGCGATGATCGGCATCGTGATGCTGGTTGGCATCGTCAAGAAGAACGCCATCATGATGGTCGACTTCGCGCTGGAGCGTCGCCGCGTGGGCTTAAGCGCCGAGCACGCGATCCGGGAAGCGGCGCTGTTGCGGTTCCGTCCGATTATGATGACGACGTTCGCCGCGATCTTCGGCACGCTGCCGATCGCGCTCGGTGCGGGTGCAGGCGCCGAGTTGCGGCAGCCGCTCGGCATCGCCGTGGTCGGCGGTCTCTGCCTGTCGCAACTGCTGACGCTCTACATCACGCCGGTCGTCTACATCTATCTCGACCGCATCGACCGTCGCCTGCGGCGCAAGCTCGAACCGCAACTGCAGGAAGCGGGCGAGGGCGAGCGGCCGCACGTGGTCGCCGCCGAATGACGACGTTAGTGCGGGCATCGCGACTCATCGCCTTGCTGATCGCGCTCGCATGGATGGCGGGCACGATCGATCGCGCCAACGCCGACGAGCCGATCGAAATCTTCGACGCCCATCTGCACTACAATTGGGAGCCAAAGCCTCATTTTGGCGTCGACGAGGTGCTGGCGCTGTTCAAAAAGCACCGCGTGACAGGCATCCTCGCGACCAGCCGTCCGAACACCGGCACGCATGCGCTGATGGATGCCAAGCCGCAGGGCCTTTGGATCGTGCCGTTCATCCGGCCCTATCGGGTGCGCGCCGACATTCAGACCTGGTTCGGCGATCCCTTCATCTTCGACCTCGTGCAGGACGAGTTCAAACGCGGCTACTACCGCGGCATCGGCGAATTCCACATCTCGGGCAAGGCGGCCGATACCGATTGGGTGAAGAAGACCGTCGATTTCGCGGTCGAGCACGACCTCTATCTGCACGCCCATGCTGATGACGTGGCCGTCGAAATCCTGATGCGCCACAATCCGCGCGCCCGCATCATCTGGGCCCATACCGGTTTTGGGCTTTCGACCGACCGCGTCGCGGAGATGCTGTCGAAATATCCAAAATTGTGGGGCGAACTGTCCTATCGCAGCGGTATCGTTGGCGGCGGCGGAAAACTGACGGACGAATGGCACGCCCTGTTCGAGCGCTACCCTGATCGATTCCTGCTCGGCTCCGACACCTGGATCAATCAGCGCTGGGAAAGCTACGGCGAGATCATCGCGGAGTACCGTGCCTGGCTCGGCCAGTTGCCGCCGAAGATCGCAGCGCAGATTGCGCACGGGAACGCGCGGGCGTTGTTCAGCGGCGAGCGGTGAGGGACGTCTAAATCCGCAAACTCGCAGGCTGCAGCCAAAAAGGTTCGCATCCGGCGATGTCGTCGAAGCGGAATTCCGAGGTGGCCTGACGGTCGACGGGCGCGGCGGTTCCTACTGTGAAGGCGGACTTCATCGTCGAAAAGTGCTGAACCTTTCTTCCCTCGCTAAGACCCATAGTTGTGTCCGAGCCTGCATGCTGGACAATCCCAGAATGTCAGCCGCTGGCGAGGCACGGCATTCCACATTTTAAATCCAGCAAACGCAGGAGGAGCACATGCGCAACTCACTCGCCGTTTTCCTTTCTGGCGTGGCTCTGGCCATTGCGGCGTCGACCGCTCAAGCCGGAGAGCAGGTACTCGAATTCAAGCTCGTCACCAAGCCGATCGACTACAAAATAACAGAGGCGGCAAACATCGAAGGCCAGACGGTCGCGTCCGGCAAACTGTTCGGCGTCGCGGTCTTCAAGGACGGCCGCATGGGCGTGAAAGAGTTCGTCAATTCCGCAGACTTGCTCAAGGGCACGGGAACCTTCTACGGCTACAGCACCTACACGTTCGAGGAGGGCTCGATCACGGCGCGTTACACCGGCGCGGTCAAAGACGGCCGGTCAAGCGGCGAATATACGATCCTCTCGGGCACGGGTGCCTATGCAAACGCTACGGGCACGGGCACCATTGAAAGCGCGCCGAATCCGTTCAAGGGCGTCAACCTCTTGAACATAAAACTGGTCGTCAAAACGCCCGGTACGTAAGAGGCCATACACGCAGACGCGCCTCCGCCACTATCGTGCCGTGAGGCGCGGCTTTGCTCATGCGCCGCAGTTCACGCTGCGCAACGCCACGCTGTTCGGCGGCGAGCGCTGAAGCTTTTTCGGGCGCTTTCTCAATCCGCGTATTGATTGGCGGCGCGGATAATCGGCGCCCAGCGATCGACCTCGCTGATCAGTTTCGCCTTCAATGCCTCAGGCGTCGCTTCGCTCTGCGGGACAGGTTCCGTATTGATGTCGTTGAACCGCTTCACCAAATCGGGATCGCGCAATGCCTCTTGCAGCGTCTTGGATAGTTTTTGCACGATCTCGTCGGGCGTGCCCTTCGGCGCATAGATGCCGTGCCAGGCGCCGACTTCAAAACCTTTCAGGCCCGCTTCGTCGGCAGCCGGCAGATCGGGCATGGACGCCAGCCGTGTCTTCGTCGTGATGGCGTAGGCCTTGACCAGCTTCGACGCTATCGGGCTCGTGGTGTTGGTGGTCTGGTCGCAGGAGAGGTCGATCTGCTTGGCGATCAGATCGTTCATGACGGGCGCATTGCCCTTGTAGGGCACGGTCAGGATTTCCTTGCCGGCCGCGGTCATGAACAGCATGCCGCAGAGGTGCGACGCGGCGCCTAAGCCCGCATTGCCAAAGGTCATCTTGTCGCCGTTGGCCTTGATGTGGGTAACGAGTTCGGTGAGCGTGTTCGGCGGCAGATCGGGGCGCCCGATGATCGTCATCGGCGCATTGGTGACGAGGCCGATCGGCGCGAACGCCGTCTTGGTGTCGTAAGGCAGCTTACGATACAGCGTGGCGGCGGTGGAGATGCCGATATGGTGGATCAGGAGGGTGTAGCCGTCCGGATCCGCGCGTGAGGCGCGCGTGGCCGCGATGGTGCCGCCGGCTCCCGTGGCGTTTTCGATGACGATGGTCTGGCCAAGCAGTTTTGACATCGACTGCGCCGTCACCCGCGCGACGGTGTCGGTGGCGCCGCCAGCGGCGAAAGGCACCAGCAATGTGATGGGTCGGCTCGGATAGTTCTGCGCGAAGGCCGCAGAGCTGACGATGGCGAACGCCAGCGCGATGACGGCTGTCTTCTTCATTTGCATTTGCGCCTCCCTGAACTCTTGTTCTGATTTATCTCGCGCTTTTTTCCTCGCGACCGGACCGTCACGCCAGTGGCGGACCGTCACACGTTGGAGCTATGGATCGCCTCCACAACAGCCGCGGTGACATCCTTGGTCGTCGCTGTGCCGCCGACATCGGGCGTCGTGATGCCGGCGCCCGTGACCTTCTCCACGGCGCGCATCAGCCGTGCCGAGGCTTCGGCCTCGCCGAGATGATCGAGCATCTGCGATGCCGTCCAGAAACTCGCGACCGGGTTGGCAATGCCCTTGCCGGTAATGTCGAACGCCGAGCCATGGATCGGTTCGAACATCGAGGGAAAGCGCCGCTCCGGATCGATGTTCGCCGTCGGCGCCACACCGAGGCTGCCGGCGAGCGCGCCGGCGAGATCGGACAGGATATCGGCGTGAAGGTTGGTGGCGACGATGGTGTCGAGGCTCTGCGGCTTCAGCGTCATCCGCACCGTCATCGCATCGACCAGCATCTTGTCCCAGGTGACGTCAGGAAACTCCTTCGAGACCTGCTCGGCGATCTCGTCCCACATCACCATGCCATGCCGCTGCGCATTCGATTTTGTCACCACCGTGAGCAGCTTGCGAGACCGCGACTGCGCCAGCTTGAATGCGTAGCGCATGATGCGCTGGACCCCGACCCGGGTGAACACAGCCACTTCAGTGCCGACTTCCTCCGGCAGGCCGCGATGCACCCGTCCGCCGCAGCCGGCATATTCGCCTTCGGAGTTTTCGCGCACGATCACCCAGTCGAGGTCACCCACCTCGGCGTGGCGAAGCGGCGAGGTGATGCCGGGCAGGATCCGGGTCGGCCGGACATTGGCGTATTGGTCAAAGCCCTGGCAGATCGGCAGGCGCAGGCCCCACAGCGTGATGTGGTCGGGCACGTCGGGCGCGCCGACCGCGCCGAAATAGATCGCGTCGAATTTCTTCAGCGTCGAGAGCCCATCGGCCGGCATCATCACGCCGTGCTTGCGGTAATAGGCCGAGCCCCAATCGAATGTTTCGACGTTGAATTTCACGTCGCCGAGCCGCCTCGCGAGGTTTTCGAGCGCAGTGACGCCAGCGGCGATGACTTCCGGACCGATCCCGTCGGCCGGAATGGCGGCGATTGAATATTCACGCATCGAAATCTCCGTAGTTCGTGGACTGCAGCTTGCGGCTTGGGCAAAGGTCAGGCAATTGCCTCGCGTTTATACAAAAAATTGATATAATTCGAGGCGGAGGGCCGATGGATCTGCATCACTTGCGTTGCTTCGTGGCTGCCGCCGAAGAACTGCATTTTGGCAGGGCGGCGCAACGCCTTGATATGCTGCCGTCTGCGCTCGGCCGCTTCATCCGGCTGCTTGAAGAGGATCTCGGCACGCGGCTGATGACGCGCACGACGCGAAGCGTCGCGCTGACCGACGATGGCGCGGTGCTGCTCAAGGACGCGCGTGCCTTGTTGGCGCAGGCCGATGCGCTCGCCGGCAAGTTTCGTACGCGCGGCCGCAAGCGCGCGGCGATCATTCGCGTCGGCGCCATCGACAGCGCCGCTGCGGGGCTGTTGCCAAAACTGCTTCATGACTTCCGGCAGCGCCGGCCCGACGTCAGCGTGCAACTGGTCGAGGACAAGACGGTCCGCCTGCTGCCGCGCCTGTTGTCCGGCCGGCTCGATCTTGCCTTGGTGCGCCCGCCGGAGCGGCCCGACAAGCGGCTGGAGTTTGCCTTCCTGCTGCACGAGACCGCCGTCGTTGCGGTCGCCGACCGGCATCCACTGGCGTCGCGCAAGCGCGTGACCATCGCCGATCTCGAAAACGAACCGTTGATCGTGCCCGAACGCCGCTCGCGTCCGCACAGCCACGACCTCACCATGAAACTGTTCGCCGAGGCGGGGTTAGAGGCGCGCGTCGCCCAGATCGCCGACGAGAAGCAGACCATTGTCAACCTGGTCTCCACTGGTCTCGGCCTCGCCATCGTCCCGCGCTGGACATCGCGCATGGCGACGCGCGGCGTCCGCTTCATCCGCCTTGCCGCCTCCGACATGAACAAGCTGCCGCTTGCCGCCGCCTGGACCCGCGGCACGCGTGATCAGGTCAGGGACGACGTTCTGGAAATGCTGAAAGGCGATTTGCCGCGCTACGCGCGCGAGGCGTAGCCGCTCCCGTCATCGTCCGCGAAGGCGGACGATCCAGTATTCCAGAGGCCGGAGTGATTGAACCGATAAGCCGCGGCGTACTAGATATCCCGCCTTCGCGGGGTATGACGGTCAACGTGATGAGACGCAGTCGCTTCGTCTCAAACCGAAAAGCTGGTCCCGCAGCCGCACGATGCCGTGGCGTTCGGGTTGACCACGCGGAAGGAGGCACCGATCAGGTCGTCGACGAAATCGACTTCGGAGCCGGCGAGGAACGGCACCGAGGCCGGATCGACCAGCACCACCGCGCCCTCGCGCGCGATCACCAGGTCGTCCTCGGCCTTGGCGCGGTCGACGTCGAACTTGTACTGGAAGCCGGAGCAACCGCCGCCCTCGACGGAAATGCGCAGCATGGCGCCATCGCCTTCGCTCTTGAGGATTTCGCCGATGCGGCGGGCGGCCCGCTCGCTGACGGTGATGGCAGTAGTCATGGCATGGTCTCCGGCCGCGTCATACCCAATTCATTTGGTATGGTGCGTCAGACATAGTTAAGTGCGCAATCTCGCGGAATCAAATGGATAAGGACTAAAAAACCGTGTCGGTCGGAATGGCTGCCCCCCGCGCGCTTTATGGCTGCGACCCTGACCGGAGCCGCGGGCGGCTGTTTTCGGAGCCGCCGAGCCGTACCCGCAGCCCGTTCCGGCGCGATTGTGACCGGGTAATCCATTCCACCGCGTTCCGGCGGCTGAAGCACAAGACACAAGTTTTCGTGTTCCACGAGGGGGACCACTACCGCACCCGGTTGACCCATTCGCTGGAGGTGGCGCAGATCGCCCGCGCGCTGGCCCGCCAGCTCGGCCTCGACGAGGATCTCACCGAAACGCTGGCGCTGGCCCATGACCTCGGCCATCCGCCGTTCGGCCATGCCGGCGAGCGGGCACTCGACAAATGCCTCAGGGATCACGGCGGCTTCGACCACAACGCGCAGGCGCTGCGGGTCGTGACTTCGTTGGAGCATCGCTATCCCGAGTTCGACGGGCTGAATCTGACCTGGGAGTCGCTGGAGGGCATCGTCAAGCACAACGGCCCGCTGACCGAGCGGGACGGGGCCCCCGCCGGGCCTTACCGCGACAGCGGCATTCCCGTCGGCATCTCCGATTTCAATCAAAAATTCGATCTGGAGCTGTGGAGCTACGCCTCGCTGGAGGCGCAGGCCGCAGCGTTTGCCGACGACATAGCCTATGATGCCCACGACATCGACGACGGCCTGCGCGCCGGCCTGTTTGCCGTCGACGACCTCAAGGTGATGCCGCTCACCGAAGCGATCATCGCCGAAATCGACCGGCACTATCCCAATCTTGACGACGCCAGGCGCGGCGCGGAACTGGTACGCGAATTGATTTCCTACATGATCGTGGCGGTCATGTCGGAGGCGGGCAGGCGCTTGGCAGAAGCGAAACCGCAATCGGCTCATGACGTCCGCCACCATCACCAGCCGCTGATCGCCTTTCCGCCTGACGTCGCCGAGGAGGAGGCCGCCATCAAGGCGTTCCTGAAGCAGCACATGTATCGCCACCACCGGGTGATGCGGGTGATGGGCGAGGCGGAAGGCATCCTGTTCGACCTGTTCGCACGCTACCAGAATTCGCCGGGGGACCTGCCGGCCGAATGGGTGGAGGGTACCGAGCGCGTAACGGACGGCGAACGGGCGCGCCGAATTGGCAATTTCATCGCCGGGATGACCGACCGCTACGCCCTGATGGAGCACCAACGGCTTTTTGACTCGACCCCGGATTTGCGTTAGGCGGCGGCCATGTCCGATCAGCCAGCCACACAACATCTGTTCGCCGACGCGCTGGCGCGCGTGCAGGCGATCTGCGCCGCGCTCGCAGCCGAGGGTCAATGGCCCGCCGGCACCGATTTCTCCCGCGTCGTGGTCGAACCGCCGCGCGATGCGAGCCATGGCGACATGGCGACCAACGCCGCGATGGTGCTGGCCAAGGACGCCAAGGCAAAGCCGCGCGAACTCGCCGACAAGATCGCGGAAAAATTGCGCGCCGACGATCTGGTTGCCGCCGTCGAGGTCGCCGGGCCCGGCTTCATCAATCTCACCTTGAAGCCGCAAGTCTGGGCCGACGAATTGCGCACCGTGCTGCGCGAGGGCGCATCCTACGGCAAAAGCGCAGTCGGCGCGGGCGCCAAGGTCAATGTCGAATATGTCTCCGCCAACCCGACCGGGCCGATGCATGTCGGCCATTGCCGCGGCGCGGTGTTCGGCGACGCGCTGTGCGGCCTGCTCGATTTTGCAGGCTACGACGTCACGCGTGAATACTACATCAACGACGCCGGCGCGCAGGTCGACGTGCTCGCGCGCTCGGCCTACCTGCGCTATCTCGAAGCGCTCGGCGAGGTCATCGGCGATATACCGGAAGGGCTTTATCCCGGCGACTATCTCGTGCCGGTCGGGCAGGCGCTTGCTGCCGAGCATGGCGACAAATTGAAGGCGATGGCTGAGGCCGCCTGGCTGCCGATCGTGCGCGCCAAGGCCATCGCCATGATGATGGACATGATCAAGGGCGATCTCGCCGCGCTCAATATCAAGCACGAGGTGTTCTTCTCGGAGCGATCGCTGGTCGAGACCGGCAACAACAAGGTCACCGAGACCATCGATTTCCTGCGCGCCAAGGGCGACATCTACGAGGGCCGCCTGCCGCCGCCGAAGGGCAAGCCGGTCGAGGATTACGAGGACCGGATCCAGACGCTGTTCCGCGCCACCGCCTATGGCGACGACGTCGATCGTCCGCTGATCAAGTCGGATGGCTCTTACACGTACTTCGCTTCCGACATCGCCTATCACAAGAACAAGGTCGATCGCGGCTTCCTCGACATGATCGACGTGTTCGGCGCCGACCATGGCGGCTACATCAAGCGCATGCAGGCGGCGGTGAAGGGCGTCAGCGACGGCAAGGCCGCGCTCGACGTCAAGGTGGTGCAACTCGTTCGCCTGCTGCGCGCCGGCGAGCCGGTGCGGATGTCGAAACGCTCCGGCGATTTCGTCACGCTGCGCGAAGTGGTCGACGAGGTCGGTTCCGATGCGGTGCGGTTCATGATGCTGTTCCGCAAGAACGACGCCGTGCTCGATTTCGACCTCGCCAAAGTGCTCGAGCAATCGAAGGACAATCCGGTCTTCTACGTCCAGTACGGGCATGCCCGCGGCCACTCAATTTTCAAGAATGCCCGCGAGGTAGTTCCGGACCTCCCCGAGGATGACGCGGCCCGGACGGCCTATTTGGGGGATTCCCCGGTGGAGCGGCTGACGGATCCGGCCGAATTGGACCTTTTGAAGCGGCTGGCGCTCTATCCCCGGATGGTCGAGGCGGCGGCGGTCGCACACGAACCACACCGAATCGCTTTTTATCTGTATGATTTAGCCAGTGAATTTCACGCGTTGTGGACGAAGGGGCGGGATTTGCCCTATTTACGCTTCATTATAACTAATGATGCAGAAATCACGAGGGCGCGACTGGCTATGGTCCAGGGCGTCGTCTCGGTTCTGGCATCGGGCTTAGCCGTTCTCGGCGTCCACGCTCCGACCGAGATGCGGTAGGCAGGGGCGAAGGCCCTTCACGAATGGGGGTTCGTGAGGGTATCTGGCAGGGGCCACGCTCGTCATGGTTTGTTTGACATGGCGGGTTGGCGCTGTCCCGTAGGGGATGCATCATCACGATGGCTGATCGATATCAGGACCGACATTTTCCCTCCGCCGACCAAGATCGCGGCGAGAGCGATCCGCTTGCCGAACTCGCAAGGCTGATCGGACAGAACGACCCGTACGGGGCTGCCGCCAAACCGGCACCGCGTCCGCTGCAGTCGCGGGCGAATGTGCGCCCACAGCAGTATGATCCGCCGGAAGATCTCGATGCGCCTCCGGCCCCGCCGGCATGGATGCAGCGCGCGCGCCAGGAAACGCGCCAGGAAACCCCGCCGCCACCACTTCCATCGCCTTTGCCGCAGGATCATGCTCACGACGACGAGCCGGACTACCAGCCGGCGCCGGTGCATCCCTTGCACCGTTACGCGGCCCAGCATCAGGCGCCCGCGCAGGACTCGCAGGACTATTACGAGGCTCCGCAGCAAGATGCCGACGAGCCGCAGCAGGACCCGTCGCGCTACGACGAAGCGCTGTATGGACGGCTCGAAAATGGCGAGCACGATTACCAGCGCGATCCGGCCTATCCGGACGATCCCTATGCGTACCAGGGCGAATACGAGGAGGAGGAGCCCGCTCCGAAGAAGCGGTCGAGCGGCCTGATGACGATCGCTGCGGTGCTGGCGTTGGCTGTGGTCGGGACGGGCGCTGCCTTTGCCTATCGTACTTACATCGGTTCGCCCCGCTCGGGCGAGCCGCCGATCATCAGGGCCGACAACAGCCCGACCAAGGTAATGCCGGCACCGTCCGACGTGGGCGCCGCCAAGGCCCCTGACCGCATGCTGCCGGGCGATGGCGGCGAGAAGCTGGTGTCGCGCGAAGAGACGCCGGTCGACGTCAATGCAAGGTCCGGCGCACCGCGCGTGGTGTTTCCGCCGCTGAATCCGAATAGCAATCCGCCGCCGGTCGCGAGCGTTTCGCCGTCCGGCCCGCCGCCCCAGACGGGCGTGAACGGCACGATGCCGAACAACGAGCCGCGCAGGATCAGGACGCTCGCCGTCAAGGGCGACCCCGCCGACAATGGCGGCATTCCGGCTGGTGCCAGCGCGCCGCCACCGAGGCCAACACCGACGACCCGCAGCGCTGCGGCCTCGCCGCCGGCTCCTGGCCAGCCGCCGGCGCGTAACCCCGCGTCGGCGAACGCCAGCGCCAACACGCCGATGTCGATCGCGCCGCAGGGTGGGGCTGATCCGGCGGCGCCGCCCACCAGGATGGCGGCAACCAATCCGACCCAGCCGGCTGCCCCGGCCGGCGGTGGCTACCTGGTCCAGGTCTCCTCGCAGAAGAACGAGGCCGACGCGCAGGCCTCCTACCGGGCGCTGCAGAGCAAGTTCCCGAGCGTGCTGGGACCGCACTCGTCGCTGGTAAAACGCGTCGATCTCGGCGAAAAGGGCGTCTATTACCGCGCGTTCGCCGGCCCGTTCGGTTCGTCCGAAGAGGCAGCACAGGTCTGCAGCAGCCTGAAATCTGCCGGCGGACAGTGCTTCGTCCAAAGGAATTAACGGCGGTTTCCTTGACCGCGGGGCCATGAGGGGCCTAATCGGCCCCCATGACAAGCCGCGCATTCATCACGGGCGTATCGGGACTGGAGTTGAGCGCCGCGGAGCGCGAATTCATCCGTGGCGAGCGGCCATGGGGTCTCATTCTGTTCAAACGCAACGTCGAGACGCCGGATCAAGTATCTGCGCTTGTTGATGAATTTCGGAATCTTGTAGGCGAGGCGGATGCGCCGGTCCTGATCGATCAGGAAGGCGGGCGGGTGGCCAGGCTCGGGCCGCCGCATTGGCCGGTCTATCCGCCCGGCGCCACCTTCGGTGCGCTCTACGACATCGAGCCGGTGCTGGGCCTGCAGGCCGCGCGCTTGAGCTCGCGCCTGATCGCGGTCGACCTGATAGACCTCGGCATCACCGTCGACTGCCTGCCGCTGGCGGACGTGCCGGTGGCCGGCGCCGACGCCGTGATCGGCAACCGCGCCTATGGAACCGAGCCGGGCAAGGTCGCAGCGATTGCCCGGGCCGTCACCGGGGGGCTGGAGCAGGGCGGCGTGCTGCCCGTACTGAAGCATATTCCCGGCCATGGCCGGGCAAATGCGGATAGCCATTTCCGGCTCCCAACCGTTGATACAGCGCGGGAAGAGCTGGAACGGACCGATTTCGCCGCCTTTCAACCGCTGGCGGACCTGCCGATGGCCATGACCGCGCATGTTGTGTTTAGCGCGTTAGACCCCGTCCAACCGGCGACGACTTCTGCGACAATCATCCGGCAGGTGATTCGCGGCGTAATTGGGTTCCAGGGTTTGTTGATGAGTGATGACGTGTCGATGAATGCGTTGGCGGGATCGATCTCGGATCGGACCCGCGCCATCGTCAACGCCGGCTGCGACATGGTCCTGCATTGCAACGGCAAGCTCGACGAGATGCGGGATGTGGCGCGCGAGACGCCGGAACTGAAGGGTGAGGCCTTGAGCCGCGCCACACGGGCGCTGGCCTCGCGAAAGCAGCCTGAGCCGTTCGACCGGCAGGCGGCGCGAGCTGAACTTGAAGCGTTGATGGATCGGGTAGGAACGGCATGACGGCTGAGATTCTATCGTTTGAAACCGGACGGCCCGCCGAAATCACCGAGGGCGAGCCGGCGCTGGTCGTCGACGTCGAGGGCTATGAGGGCCCGCTCGACCTGCTGCTTACGCTGGCGCGACAGCAGAAGGTCGATCTCGCCAAGATTTCGATCCTGGCGCTGGCGGACCAGTATCTGACCTTCATCGAGGCGGCGCGAAAGATCCGCCTCGAACTCGCCGCCGATTACCTCGTGATGGCCGCCTGGTTGGCGTTCCTGAAGTCGCGGCTGTTGCTGCCCGAACCGGCCACGCCCGACGGGCCGAGCGCCGAGGAAATGGCAACAGCGCTGGCCAACCGGCTGCGCCGGCTCGAAGCCATCCGCGAGGCCGCCAACCGGTTGATGAACCGGCCGCAGTTCCAGCGCGATATTTTTCCGCGCGGCAATCCGGAAACGATCGCCGAAATCAAGCATCCCAAATTCACGGCGACGCTGTTCGACCTGCTCACCGCCTATGCCACGCAGCGCCAGCAGCGCGTGCTGGCGACGGTGCATTTGGCCAAGCGCACGGTGTGGTCGCTGGCCGAAGCGCGCGCCTCACTGGAGCGGCTGGTCGGCATGGCCGAGTCCGAGGAGTGGAACTGTCTCGACGATTACCTGCTCAACTACGTGGTTGATCCCTCGCAGCGGGCGACGGTGTTCGCCTCGAGCTTTGCCGCGGCACTCGAACTGGTGCGCGAAGGCGAGATGGAATTGAACCAGAAAGAGGCGTTCGCGCCGCTCTATTTTCGTAAGCGTCCGCCGCAGGCCGCAATGCCTGCGCCGGATATGACGGTCGAGTAAGTGGAAGGAGACCTAGCCATGGCAAGCCTGGCGGAAAAACGCATGGAAGATGCCGAGGATCATCCCATCGACCAACATACCGATCAGGCCGCGCGGCCCGAGGAATTGCGACTGCTCGAAGCGTTGCTGTTTGCCTCCGCGGAGCCGATCGACCAGGCGACACTTGCCAAGCGCATGCCCGACGGCGTCGACGTCAAGGCGGCGCTGGCGCAGTTGCAGGCGGAGTATGCGCCGCGCGGCGTCAATCTGGTGCGCGTCGCCAACAAATGGACATTCCGCACCGCGGGCGATCTGTCGTGGCTGATGACGCGCGAAAGCACAGAGACGCGGCGGCTGTCGCGGGCAGCGATCGAGGTGCTCGCGATCATTGCCTATCACCAGCCCGTGACGCGCGCCGAGATCGAGGAGATCCGCGGCGTGATCACGTCAAAGGGAACGCTGGATGTGCTGCTCGAAACCGGCTGGATTCGGCCCCGCGGCCGCCGCAAAACGCCGGGACGGCCGCTGACGTTCGGCACAACGGAAGCGTTCCTTTCGCAGTTCAGCCTGGAGGCGCTGAGCGACCTGCCCGGCCTGGAAGAGCTGAAGGGCACGGGGCTCCTGGATTCGCGGCTGCCTTCCGGCTTCAGCGTTCCGACGCCGTCGGATGACGTGGCGCTACGCGAGGACGAGGATCCGCTGGACGCTGGCGACAACCTGGAACTGCTGCTGGCTCCGGCCGCCGAGCCTGAAGGCGGCAGCGAAAGCTAGTTCCGAGGGCTCTGCCGATTATCCACTCAGGCGGGGTTAATAATAGCCATAATACGTAGCCGCGACAGCGATTTGCCGCGGCAGGGGTCCTTGTTTTTGACACCCCGCGGGCCTACCTTCCGCGAAAGCTTGGCCGGAAGCCGGCCGTCTCTTTTGGAGGGTTGCAGGATGGGTTCGCTTAGCATTTGGCACTGGATCGTCGTGATCGCAGTGGTCCTGCTGTTGTTCGGCCGCGGCAAGATTTCTGACCTGATGGGCGATGTCGCAAATGGCATCAAGGCCTTCAAGAAGGGCATGCAGGACGATGAGAAGGCGCCCGAAAAGCCAGCCGAACCGGTGAAGACCATCGATCACAATGCGACGCCGGCGCCGACAGCGCGGACGGATGTCGGCAGCAAGGCTGTCTGAACTAACCAGACATCTTGAACCAGGCACCCGGGAAAGACGCCGGTTGAGAAAAGACGCGGGTGGCTCCAAATCTTTGCTAAAGGGATTGGGGCGCGGACGTCTCGCGTGAGCGGAAGAATTCATGTTCGACATCGGGTGGAGTGAATTGGTCGTCATCGCGGTCGTCGCGCTGATCGCCATCGGCCCGAAAGAGCTTCCCGGTGTGCTGCGCATGGTCGGGCAATGGATGGGCAAGGCGCGCAAGATGGCCGCCGAATTCCAGGGCCAGTTCCAGGAAGCCATGCGCGAGGCCGAAATGGCGGACCTCAAGAAGAGCTTTGACGAGGTCAAGGACGTGGCTACGGGCCTTTCGCCGGCCAACGTCATGACCTCGCTGCAAAAAGACGTCAACGACGCTCTGCAGATTGGGGATATCGACAAGCCTGCCGACAAGCCGGTGGATGCGCAAGTTGCCTCCGCGACCGGCGAGCCTGTCACGCCGACTACCCCAGCCCTGCCCACACCGGAAACCTTCGTCGAGGCCGAGGCGCATGTGGCGGCCTCCGAGCCGCTGCCGATCACGCGTGAAGTTCAGGCCGCGCCGCAGGATATCGCGCCGGCGGCGCCCGACATTCTCAAGGACGCCAAAGCGTCATGACCATCGAAGACATCGAGGCCAGCAAGGCGCCGTTGATGGACCATTTGATCGAGCTGCGCTCGCGGCTGATCAAGGCGCTGCTCGGCTTTGGCATTGCGTTCATCTTCTGCTTCTTCTTCGCCAAGCAGATCTACAACGTGCTGGTCTGGCCGTTCGTCTGGGTGGCGGGCGCCGAGAATTCGAAATTCATCTACACCGCGCTCTTGGAATATTTCCTCACGCAATTGAAGCTCGCGCTGTTCGGCGCCGCCTTCATCTCGTTCCCGATCGTGGCGACGCAGATTTATAAATTCGTGGCGCCCGGCCTCTACAAGCACGAGCGCGGCGCGTTCCTGCCGTACCTGATCGCAACTCCGTTCTTCTTCGTGCTCGGCTCGCTCCTGGTCTATTTCGTGGTGCTGCCGATGCTGGTGCGGTTCTCGCTCGGCATGCAGCAGATGGGCGGCGACGAGAGTGCGCAGATTCAGTTGCTGCCCAAGGTCGGCGAATATCTGTCGCTGATGATGTCGCTGATCTTCGCCTTTGGCGTCGCGTTCCAGTTGCCGGTGATCCTGACGCTGCTGGGCCGGATCGGCATCGTCACTTCCCAGATGCTGCGCGAGAAGCGGCGCTATTTCATCGTGATCGCCTTCGTGATTGCAGCTGTGCTGACGCCGCCCGACGTCATCAGCCAGGCCTCGCTCGCGATCCCGCTGATGGCGCTCTACGAGGGCGCGATCGTCGCGGTCCGCATGGTGGAAAAGAAGGCCGCCGCCGCACGGGCCGCGTCCGGCACGCCACCCGCCAGCCCGCCGCCAGAGGCTAATCCGGCCGAGTAGGGCGCCATTCTCGTCTCCGAGAGCGGTCATTCCCCGCGAAAGCGGGGAATCCAGTACGCCGAGGCCTCTCATTTCATGGCCGCTGCTCGGGAATACTGGATCACCCGCTTTCGCTGACGATGACCAGTGTGGTACTGGGATCGCGCCGTTTTCGGCACGATTCAGGACCGACCACCCATGCACGACATCAAATCGATCCGCGACAACCCGCAAGCCTTTGACGCCGGACTGAAGCGCCGGGGGCTGGCGCCGTTGTCGGCCTCGCTGCTGGCGATCGACGAGAAGCGCCGGGCAGCGATCCTGGCGTCCGAGCAGGCGCAGGCGCGGCGCAATGCGGCTTCGAAGGAAATCGGTGAGGCGAAGAAGGCCAAGGATGACGCGCGCGCCAACAAGCTGATGGCTGAAGTCGCCGAGCTCAAGACCACGATGCCGGAGCTCGAGCTTGCTGCGAAGACGGCGGACGAGGAACTGGCGAAAGAACTCGCTGCGATTCCGAACCTGCCGCTTGACGACGTGCCCGAAGGCGCAGACGAGCATGGCAATATGCAGCGCCATGTCTATGGCAAGATCCGCAACTACGCGTTCGTGCCGAAGCCGCATGACGATCTCGGCGGCGCGCTCGGTTACATGGATTTCGAGGCCGCGGCGAAACTCTCCGGCGCGCGCTTCGTGGTGCTGAAGAAAGGCTTGGCGCGGCTGGAGCGCGCGATCGGGCAGTTCATGCTCGATCTGCACACCAACGAACACGGCTACACCGAAGTCAATCCGCCGCTCTTGGTGCGCAACGACGTGATGTTCGGCACTGGCCAATTGCCGAAATTTGAGGACGACCAGTTCTGGGCGATCAAGGGCGAATTGCTTGCGGCTCCCGACGAGCGATTGAAGACCGAACGTCTGGGTCTCATTCCGACCGCGGAGGTTTCGCTGACCAATCTCGTTCGCGAATCCATCGTCGACGAAAAAGAACTGCCGATGCGGCTGACCGCGCTGACGCCGTGCTTCCGCGCCGAAGCAGGCGCTGCCGGCCGAGACACCCGCGGCATGATCCGGCAGCATCAATTTACAAAAGTCGAACTGGTTTCGATCGCGACGCCCGAGACCAGCCGTGACGAGCACGAGCGCATGCTGTCCTGCGCCGAGGAAGTGCTGCGCCGGCTCGACCTGCATTACCGCGTGATGACGCTGTGCTCCGGTGACATGGGCTTCTCCGCGCAGAAGACCTACGACATCGAAGTCTGGATGCCGGGGCAGGGCGATGGCGGCGCCTTCAGGGAAATCTCGAGTTGCTCGGTGTGCGGCGATTTTCAGGCGCGGCGCATGGATGCGCGCTCCCGCGGGCCCGACGGCAAGCCGCGTTTCGTGCACACACTGAACGGATCCGGCACGGCGGTCGGTCGCGCGCTGATTGCAGTCATTGAAACCTATCAGCAGGAAGACGGCTCCATCGCGGTGCCTGCGGTGCTGCAGCCCTATATGGGCGGGCTCAAAACCATCGAGCGGGACAAATAGCGCAAGGCAAAAATGGCATTGCATCGCGACATCCTTTGGATCGGGAGGCAATGGGCTGTCACCGGCCACGGGATGCAATTGATCGACCAGCGGCTGTTGGGCGCCTTCGATATCGAAGTGGCCCGCTTGTGGGACGACGATCTGATCGAACGCATGCATGCCAAGGAGTGGCTCAACGTCGCCGATTTCGACAAGGGGCTGGCGGTTGCGCGGACGCGGCACAAGCAACCGGAGGCGGGAACGGCGCCGGTAGCTGCGGCGCTTCCCGCGATCGAGCCCGTCGCGGCACCTTCGCCCAAGCCGGCGGACGCGAGCTCGCCCTCTCTGCCCGTCGAGTTGGCGCAACAGGCATCGCCAGACCTGCAGATGAAAATCGATGGCGGCGCCAGATTTGCCCGCCCCTGGCGTGTCTGGATGAAGAAAACATGAGGAAATAGGCCGGTTTGCCTCAGCCGTGATAGCCGGATAAGACGACGCCCAAGGGCAACAACCCGCCTCGACCTGAACCTGAAGGCATTTTGACGGATGCGAATTCTCTGCACCAACGACGACGGCATCCATGCGCCGGGTCTCAAGATCGTCGAGGAGATCGCCCGTGCGCTGTCCGACGATGTCTGGATCGTGGCGCCGGAGCTCGATCAGTCCGGCGTCTCGCATTCACTGTCGCTGAACGATCCCCTGCGCTTACGCGAAATCGGCCCGCGCCATTTCGCGGTGCGGGGCACGCCGACGGATTGCGTGATCATGGGCTCGCGCCACATCCTCGGCGAGAAGATGCCCGATCTCGTGCTGTCCGGCGTCAACAAGGGCCGCAACGTCGCCGAGGACGTCGTCTATTCCGGCACGATCGCGGGCGCGCTCGAGGGCACGATTCTGGGAATCCCGTCGTTTGCGCTGAGCCAGGAATTTTCCATCGAGACCCGTCACGCGCCATTGTGGGATACCGCGCTGAAATTCGGCCCCGGCATCCTGCGCAAGGTGATCGATGCCGGCGTGCCGAAAAATACCGTCATCAACGTCAACTTTCCCGCCTGCACGCCCGATCAGGTCAAGGGCGTCCGGGTGACGCGGCAGGGCAAACGCAACCTCGGCTTCCTGAAAATCGACAAGCGCCACGATGGCCGCGGCAATCCGTATTACTGGATCGGTTTCGAACGCGCCGCGACGATGGATACCCCGGCCGATGGCACCGACCTCGCAGCGTTGGCAGCGCGCTACGTCTCGGTCACACCGCTGCGGCTGGATCGTACCGATGAAGCGTTCTCGGAAGATCTGACGGCGACGTTGAAGTAGTCGTCCAGCGGCAAAACTCGTCATACCCGCGAATGCGGGTATCCAGTACGCCGCGGCTTCTCGATTCTTCCACAGGTCTCTGGGATACTGGATCATCCGCTTTACGGTTGGATGTGCGGATGGACGCCCTAAACCGGCGCGCTCTTCAACGTAGAGGCGATCACCTGGGCCAGCGTTTCCAGTTGGAATGGCTTCTGCAGCGCGGGGCGGTCGCGATATTCCTGCGGCAGGCCGGAGGAGCCGTAGCCGGTCGCAAAGATGAACGGACGGTTGCGCGCTGTGATCAGTTCGGCCACCGGCGTGATCACCTTGCCGTTGACGTTGACGTCGAGAATGGCGAGATCGAATTCGGTGGATTGCACCAGCTTGACCGCTTCACCGATTTCGCCGGCCTCGGCGGCTACGCTGTGGCCCAGCTCTTCCAGCATGTCAGCGACCATCATGCGGATCATGACCTCGTCTTCAACGAGGAAAACTGAACAGCCCGCCGGCCGTGTCGCTACCATGATGGATTCCTTGCCCTTCCGAGTGTCGAGGTTCGCAAAAAACGGACCCGCGTGCAATGTCGGTATGGGCGGGTAGGCGCTGTGTAAAGACTCTTCGCGAAGGATTTTCCCGGGCCCTAACGTCGGGACGCGGCCCCAGTTCCGGACGAGGAACCACAATCTTAAGGAAAATCATTCCTTAAGTGCGCGGACGCTATATTACATCTCGGCGAGGCCGAAGCATTTGGCGGCAGACTCCCGCCACGAGACCGCGATGTCCCAAGAACCGCTCGAAAAGATGATGTTTCAGCTCACTCTGCGGCGGCGGGGGATCAGCGACCAGGCGGTACTGCGGACCATGGAAGAGGTGCCCCGCGAGGCTTTCGTGGCGGCTGGCGATCGCGGCCATGCCTATCGTGACAGCGCGCTCGGCATCGCCTGCGGGCAGACCATCAGCCAGCCCTTCGTGGTCGCCTACATGACCGAGCAGTTGCAACTGCAGAAGCACCACAAGGTGCTCGAGATCGGGACCGGCTCCGGCTACCAGGCCGCGGTGCTGTCGCGGCTATGCGCGCATGTCCTGACCATCGAGCGCTACCGGACGCTGGCGGACACCGCGCGCGACCGGCTCGAAGCGCTGGGCTATTTCAATATCGAAGTGATGTTGGGCGACGGCTTCCAGATTCCGACCGGCGCCGGCGACTTCGACCGCATCATCGTGACGGCTGCGATGGAGCAAATCCCCGAAAAGCTGCTGGAGCGGCTGCTGCCGGGCGGCATCCTGATCGCGCCGGTCGGGCCCCATCATGGCAGCCAGACGCTGGTCAGAGTGACCAGGACGGATAGCGGTTTTGAGCGCAAGGAATTGGTCGATGTCCGCTTCGTCCCGGCCCTGCCGGGAATTGCGCGCGAACTGTAGAATCCCGGATTGGCGGTTCCCGCCAACATCTTATTCCAAGGGTTAAGCGGTTATTTACTCGGTACGTGTTTACTCAAAACAGTATTTTGTTGCGTACGAGTGAGTAACCATGTCCCGTGTCGCCGAGTTGCTTCGCTCGCGTCGGGTGCCGCAGGTAGCGGTGCTGGCGCTGATGTCGGTCGGCTTTGCCGGCTGCAGCGCCGATATGCAGACGCGCTTTTCCGATAGCTCGTTCTCCAATCCCTTTGCCTCTCAGCCCGAAGCGACCGGCTCAGTGCGCGGCCCCGCTGCCGAACGCCGCGAGCCGCCGCAATATGCCCGGCCGCAGGCCTCGACCCCGCAATATCAGTCCCAAGACCTGCCGCCGCCCGCCGTTGCTGCGCCGCAGGCCTATCCCCCCAGCTCGGGCGGGGTGTCGGGAGGAGGGCGCGGGGTTTCGTCCTACGCGCCGCCATCCCGTCCGCCCATCGAGACCACCGCCACGGTGCCGCCGCGCTCGGTGGCCGCCGCGCGCCCATCCGCGCCGGGCGGCACCACGATCATCGTCGGCACCAGCGACACGCTCGACATTCTGGCCAAGCGCTACAACGTTTCAGCCGCTGCGATCCTGCAGGCCAATGGCTATAAGGGCCCGCGCGTGCTGTCGCCCGGCCAGCAATTGATCATTCCGCGCCAGACGGCGACGGCAGCGCCCGCGCCGGCCCTCGCGCCTGCTGCCAGCAGGCCGGCTGCCGCGCCGGCAGCGCCGACCATCCATGTCGTCAATCGCGGCGATACGCTGATGAGCATCGCCCGGCGCAATCAGGTTTCGGTCAGCGAACTCGCCAAGGCCAACAATCTCGATCAGTCCGCCAAGCTCAGCCTCGGAATGAAGCTGACCGTGCCCGGTTCGAAATCCGCGGCCGCAGCGCCGCCGGCCCAGCCCGCAGCTCCCGCCCAGCCGGTCGCAGCGGTTGCTGCACCGGCCACCAAGGTAGCCTCGGCCGGTGGTCCGCCGCAGAGTGCGCGGCTGGCACAGGCGACCACCAACGTCACCGAGGAGAAGCCCGTCGTCGAGCAAGCCTCGGTCAAGCCCAGCGAAGCCACCGGCGCGCTGCCGACCTTCCGCTGGCCGGTGCGCGGCAAGGTGATCACGAGCTATGGCGCCAAGACCAACGGCAAGTCGAATGACGGCATCAACCTGGCGGTGCCGGAAGGAACGCCGGTGAAAGCCGCGGAAGATGGCGTGGTCGCCTATTCCGGCAACGAGCTCAAGGGTTACGGCAATCTGGTTCTGGTGCGGCACTCCAACGGTTACGTCACCGCATATGCCCATGCGAGTGAACTGCTGGTGAAGCGCGGCGATACGATCAAGCGCGGCCAGATCATTGCCAAATCGGGTCAATCGGGCGAGGTGGGGTCGCCGCAGCTCCACTTCGAGATCCGCAAGGGATCTTCACCGGTTGACCCGCTTCAATTCCTGAACGGGGCGTGAGGTCTTCGTGTCCCGGACGCGGTGCAGCGGAACGCTGCGCCGCAGAGCCGGGACCCATCGCAGAGCGTGCCGTGAAGTTGGGACCCCGGTTCTGCAGCGCACCGCTGCGCGCTGCGCAGCGCCCGGGGAACACAGTCCTTCACGCCTTCCCGGCCAGCCTCACGCCGAGCCTTCCTGCCAATTCCTGCGTGAACTGCCAGGCCACGCGGCCCGAGCGGGAGCCGCGGGTGGTCGACCATTCCAGCGCGTCGCGCTCCAGCTCTTCGTCGGCAATCTTGATGCCGAAATGGCCGCAATAGCCGCGGACCATCGCCAGATATTCGTCCTGGCTACAGCGGTGAAAGCCGAGCCACAGACCAAACCGGTCCGACAGTGACACTTTCTCCTCGACGGCTTCGCCGGGATTGATCGCGGTCGAGCGTTCGTTCTCGATCATCTCGCGCGCCAGGAGATGCCGCCGGTTCGAGGTGGCGTAGAGGATGACGTTGTCGGGGCGTCCCTCGATGCCGCCCTCCAGCACCGCCTTCAGCGATTTGTAGGAGGCATCGTTGCCGTCGAAGGAAAGGTCGTCGCAGAACACGATGAAGCGGAAATCGGAGCTGCGTAGGAGGTCCATCAGGCCGGGCAGGCTTTCGATATCCTCGCGGTGAATCTCGATCAGCTTCAGCCGGTCGGCCGGCTTGCGGTCGATGTTGATGCTGGCATGAGTTGCCTTCACCAGCGACGACTTGCCCATGCCGCGTGCGCCCCACAGCAGTGCGTTGTTGGCGGGCAGGCCATCGGCAAAACGCTCGGTATTTTCGATCAGGATGTCGCGCATCCGGTCGATGCCCTTGAGCAGGCCGAGGTCGACGCGGCTGACGCGCGGTACCGGCGAAAGGCGCCCCTCCGGATGCCAGACAAAGGCATCGGCCGAGCCGAACGCCTCGGGGCCTCCCGCCGCCGGAGAGGCCGCGGAAAGATGGCCGGCGATCGCTTCCAGCGCGATGGCGATCCGCTCGGCGGTGGCGCCGTTAAGCGTGTTTGCCGGACCTTTTGTCGCGGTTTTCCCTGGTCCTCGCGAGGCGGCCTTGGGGGCGGCGCGGGACGTTGTTTGCGCCGCAGTTTTGGCCGCAGTTTTCTTGGCTTTTTTCGACATTTCCCGAGTTCCTGACGGCGCAGCCTTAACGGGCCTTGGAAGCTCTCGCAAGCGGCCTAAATGAGGGGGCGGCCAACGTTGCAATTGGGCCCGCCGCCGCTATAGTCCGCGCAAATTTACCCGGACCGGCGACATGCCCAGGATGCTGTGCCCAGGCATGGCCGGTTCTTTTCCGTCTCACGAGGATTGTTCGAATGCTGATTACCCCTGCGTACGCCCAGGCTGCAGCCGGTGGCGATGCCAACAGCATGTTGATGTCGCTGCTGCCGTTCGCACTGATCTTCGTGATCATGTACTTCCTGATTCTGCGACCGCAGCAGAAGAAGATCAAGGATCACCAGGAACTGGTCAAAAACATCCGCCGCGGCGACACCGTCGTCACCTCGGGCGGCCTGGTCGGCAAGGTGACCAAGGTGGTGGACGACGACCAGATCGAGTTCGAGATTTCGGACGGCGTCCGCGTGCGGCAGATGCGGCAGATGATTTCGGGCGTTCGCGCCAAGGGCGAACCGGCCAAGGAAAAGAGTGAGGCCAAGGACGAGTCGTCCGCGAGCTGAGTTTTGCGCGCCGCTCGTCGCGGCGCATTTTCCTGGATGTGACGGGTCTACTCGATGCTGTATTTCTCGCGGTGGAAGGCGCTGGCGATCATTCTGACCGCGCTGATCGTCTGCCTGTTCGCGGTTCCGAACTTTTTTTCCCAGGAGCGGGTGAAGACCTGGCCGGTGTGGGCGCAGCGTCACATCGTGCTCGGTCTCGATCTGCAGGGCGGTTCGTACCTGCTGCTTGAAGTCGACGCCAATTACGTGAAGAAGCAGAGACTCGACCAGGTCCGCGACGACGCTCGGCGGGTGCTGCGCGACGCCAAGATAAACTACACCGGTCTTAACGTTCGCAATGAAGCAGTCGAAATCCGCGTCACGAAGGACGCCGACCTGCCTACGGCGCTATCCAAGCTGCGCGAGTTGTCGCAACCGCTCGGGGGGCTGCTCGGATCCAGCGGCCAGCGCAGCCTCGAAGTGACCGATGCCGGGGGCGGGCTGCTGCGGCTTACGGTGCCGCAGGCCGCGATTACCGACCTCCTCCGCCGGACCATCGAGCAATCGATTCAGATCGTGGAGCGGCGCGTCAACGAGCTCGGCACGGTCGAGCCGCTTATCCAGCGTCAGGGCGCCGACCGAATTCTGGTGCAAGTACCCGGCCTGCAGGACCCGACGCGCCTGAAAGAACTGCTGGGCAAGACCGCCAAGATGGAATTCCGCATGGTCGATACGACTGTGTCGCCAGACCAGGGTCGCGTGCCTCCGGAATCAGAAGTGCTGATGAGTGCGTCGTCGCCAAAAACCCCTTACGTCATCAAGCGACAGGTGCTGGTGTCGGGCGGTGATCTCACCGACGCGCAGCCCGGATTTGACCAGCGCACCAACGAGCCGATCGTAAGCTTCCGCTTCAACACGTCAGGTGCACGCAAATTCGCCCAGGCGACCACGGAAAATGTCGGCTTGCCGTTTGCGATCGTGCTCGACAACGAGGTGATCTCGGCGCCTGTGATTCGTGAGCCGATCACCGGCGGTTCCGGCCAGATTTCCGGCAGCTTCACCGTGCAGGCCGCCAACGATTTGGCGGTTCTGTTGCGTGCAGGCGCGTTGCCGGCGCCGCTCACTGTCGTTGAAGAGCGTACGGTGGGCCCGGGCCTCGGCCAGGACTCGATCGAGAAGGGTAAACTGGCGGCTTATGTCGGCTCCATCATGGTCATCGCGTTCATGCTGGTGACCTATCGGCTGTTCGGCGTGTTCGCCAATATCGCGGTCGCCATCAATGTTGTGATGATCTTCGGCATCCTGTCGCTGCTCAACGCCACGCTGACGCTGCCTGGCATTGCCGGTGTCGTGTTGACAGTCGGTATTGCGGTCGACTCCAACGTTCTGATTTATGAGCGCATCCGCGAAGAATTGCGCGGTGGACGTAATGCGATTTCCGCGATCGACGCCGGCTTCCGGCGCGCATTGGCGACAATTCTGGACTCCAACATCACCACCTTCATCGCCGCTGCGGTGCTGTTCTACATAGGCACCGGCCCGGTCCGCGGCTTCGCCGTCACGCTCGGCATCGGCATTATCACCACGGTCTTTACAGCGTTTACGCTCACCAGCCTGATCGTTGCCGGCTGGGTATGGTGGAAGCGGCCGAAGACCGTGCCGATCTAGGAACCCCACCGTGACTCAATACGTTCTCATTGCGCTGGGCGTTCTGGTCGTCATACTGACCGTCGTCGCCATCTTCGATCTGTTGCCGCCGCTGCGCATCGTTCCTGACGATACGCACTTCGATTTCACGCGCTTTCGCCGCATCAGCTTTCCCATTTCGGCCGCACTTTCGATTTTCGCGATCGTGCTGTTCTTCACCCACGGGCTGAATTTCGGCATCGACTTCAGGGGCGGTACGCTCCTCGAGGTGCAGAACAAGTCCGGTCCCGCCGACATCGGCGCGATGCGTGCGACTTTGAGCGCGCTCGGGCTCGGCGAGGTCCAGTTGCAGCAATTCGGCGGTCCGAACGACGTGCTGATCCGGGTGGCCGAGCAGCCGGGCGGCGACGCCGCGCAGCAGGCGGCCGTGCAGAAGGTTCGCGGCGCGCTCGGTGACAGCGTCGAATACCGCCGCGTCGAAGTGGTGGGACCGCGCGTTTCCGGCGAACTGCTGGCTTATGGCATGCTTGGCCTGATGCTCGCGATTGTCGGCATCCTGATCTATCTCTGGTTCCGGTTCGAATGGCAGTTCGCGCTCGGCGCCATGATCGCCAACGTCCACGATATCGTGCTGACGATCGGCTTCATGTCGATCTCGCAGGTCGATTTCGACCTCACCAGTATCGCGGCCCTATTGACGATCCTCGGCTACTCCCTGAACGACACCGTCGTGATCTATGACCGCATCCGGGAAATGCTGCGGCGCTACAAGAAAATGCCGATGCCGCAGCTTTTGAACGAATCCATCAATTCGACGCTGTCGCGCTCGATCATCACCCACGTCACGGTGACGCTGGCGTTGCTGGCGCTGTTGTTGTTCGGCGGTCACGCGATCCACAGCTTTACGGCCGTCATGGTGTTCGGCGCGCTGCTGGTTGGCACCTACACCTCGATCTTCATCGCCGCGCCGATCCTGATCTATCTCGGCGTTGGTGAGCACCGCGAGGCGCCGGATACGCCTGCGAAGAAGCCGGATACGTCGGCAAAGAAATAGCCATGGCAACATCCTCGGACGCTCCACATCTTCCGAGGCCGGCACCGATCGAAGCCTACGGCAAGGGCGGCTTCGCTTTCGCCGACATGTCGCATCGCGGCTCGCTGCTGTGCCTGCCGGACGGCATCTGGGCCTGGCCGGTGACGAAGCCCGCCGAGATCGATCAACATTCGCTGGACCGCGTGTTCAAGGCGGCCAATTCCATCGATACGCTGATCGTCGGCACCGGCACCGAAATCTGGCTGCCCCCGCGCGGGCTGCGCGAGGCGCTACGGACGGTCAGGGTGGTGCTGGACCCGATGCAGACGGGGCCAGCGATCCGCACCTACAACATCATGCTGGGCGAGCGGCGGCGCGTCGCAGCGGCGTTGATCGCGGTGCCATGAGCGCCGCGGCGACGTCAAAAGATTCCGCTGCGTTCTGCGCCGATCTGGTGCGCACGCACGATTTTGTCCGCTATGCCTCGACGCTGTTCCTGCCTCAGGTCCAGCGCCGCGCACTGCTGTCGATCTATGCCTTCAACGTCGAGATTTTGCGCGTGCGCGAGCAGGTTAGCCAGCCGTTGCCGGGCGAAATCCGGCTGCAATGGTGGACCGACATGCTGGGAGGCGCCGGTCACGGCGGCGTCGAAGGCAACCCGGTCGCAGCCGAACTCCTGCAGACCATTGCCGAATTCCGCCTGCCGATCGAGCCGCTGTCGCGGCTGATCGAGGAGCATCAGTTCGACCTCTACAACGATCCGATGCCGTCGATGGCGGCGCTGGAAGGCTATGTCACCGACACCTCGTCGGCGCTGTTCTCGCTGGCTGCGCGGATTGCGGCACAGCCGTCGGTGGCGATCGACCATCTCTCCCGCCATGCGGGTCTCGCCCAGGGTATGGCGCAGGTGATCGCAGCGCTGCCGCTCGATGCTGCGCGGCGGCAGTTGTTCGTGCCACTGCAACTGCTGCAGCAGCACGGCAGCGGGATGGAGCAGGTCTTTTCGGGCAAGCAGACGCCGCAGGCGCGTGCCGCGATCGATCAGTTGATCGGGGAGGGGCGAACACATCTCCGTACGGCCTTCGAGCTGCTCGCGCATGTGCCGCCTCAAGTGCGGCCGGTATTCCTTCCGCTGGCGATGGTTCGTCGCGATCTGGAGCGGATGTCACGGGCTGACGTCGATCCGTTCGTGCCGCATGCAACGTCACGACTCCGGACGCTGTGGACGCTCTGGCGCGCCTCGCGCTCGCGGGAGTTTGGCGGGTAAGAGGGCTCTTGGCATTCCCCGGATGCTGCGCAGCGCGTCGCACTTGCGACGTGGTGCGCTGCTGATCCGGGGTCCATCATTGCCGCCAAGTGGGTCCCGGTTCTGCGATGCAGCGCGAAGTGCGCTGCATCGCGCCCGGGACACGAGCAATCAGTTCGATTGCGAATTCAACTCGCTAGTTTCGAAATTGAACCGGTCCCGCAAATTCTTCCGGCTCTCCAAAATGTCCCTCAGGAACGCGCGGTCGATATCGCTCGTGATCAGCGGCTCGATCAGGTCGAGCTGGTTCATGGCGACGAGCTGCAGGATCTCCGTGCGCGGCTTGCCGGCGGCATCGCGGGGCAGGGCATGCACCACCTGGATATGCTCAGGCGGCTTGACGCCCTTGGCTGCGGCGAGCTCGCGGCCCAACTGCTTTTCCAGCGCGACGTTATCGGCCTCGACGAAGGCATACAGCCCAACACCGGTACGGCGGTCGGCGAACGCAACGATGGCGGTATCGCGCACTTCGGGATTTTTCCTGATCAGGGCGCTCAGCACCGGCGCGTCGTTGACCAGCCGGCGGCCGCCGCCTTCGCGATCGGTGAAGTTGAACAGGCCGCGGGTGATGGCCTGATAGACCTTCTTGCCGGTCTTGAGCCAGATGCTGGCGACAAAGGACTTGCGCGCCAAAATCTTGCGCTCCATCGGCGTCAGCGCCGCCGGCGCATAGCTGCGCTTGTGCTTCAGCATATGCCGCAGATCCTCGTAGGCCGCGATCCGGAATAATCGGCTGCGGGACTTGAAGCACGCCGCGAGTTGGAAATCGGTGAGGTAGGCGCGGCCGTCGCGGCCCACCAGCCAATTCTGCTCCTTGGCGAGATCGTTGTGGCAGATGCCGGCGCGGTGCAGCTTGCGAAGAGCGAGCTTGGCGGAGCGGAAATAGGCGATGTCGCCATGGGGCTTTGCCAGATGCAGCGCGACGCCGTCGATGAACCCGCGCACCAGTGCCCGCCGTCCGTCCCATAGCAGTCTCGGGCCGACGTCGAGATCGCGCGCCAGCGCCAGGGCGCGGCGCTCGCGGACGAACAGATGTTGAGCGAGCGGATAGGACCATAGCGGCACCTGATCGATCCGGCGCAGCACCGCATCGACCTCACCGGTGTCGTCGCGGAAACGGCCGCGTTCAACCGTCGAGAACACGTCGCGCTTTAGCAGCACGCCTTCGATCCATCGCGCCGACAAAATGGCAGCGTCGTCTTTCGGCAAGCCCATGATGTTACGCCGCCGCCGCTACGCGCAGATGATCGGCTATCCAGCGATCGAGATCGGTCAGCGCACGGGCACTGAGCGCCTGCTTCTTGGCGACTGTCTTCTCATTGCCGCGCAGCCTGCTGCCATCGGCCTTCTTGGTCGGCACGCTGGCAAGCGGGGGAAACAGGCCGAAATTGATGTTCATCGGCTGGAACGAGCGTGTTCCGGCCTCGATCGTTTCGATGTGGCCGCCGGTGATATGGCCGAGCAGCGAGCCCAGCGCCGTCGTCGCAGGCGGCGGTTCGAGCGACTGTCCTCGCGCATTAGCCGCAGCGTAGAGACCTGCGATCAGGCCGATGCTGGCGGATTCCACATAGCCCTCGCAGCCGGTCATCTGTCCGGCAAAGCGCAGCCGCGGCTGCGCGCGCAGCCGCAATTGCCCATCCAGGAGCTTTGGCGAGTTCAGGAAGGTGTTGCGATGCAGGCCGCCGAGCCGCGCGAATTCGGCGTTCTCCAGCCCCGGAATGGTGCGGAACACGCGCTGCTGCGCGCCGTAGTTCAGCTTGGTCTGGAAGCCGACCATGTTGTAGAGCGTGCCGAGCTTGTTGTCCTGCCGTAGCTGCACGATGGCGTAGGCCTTGACCGTCGGGTTGTGCGGATTGGTCAGCCCGACCGGCTTCATCGGCCCGTGCCGCAATGTCTCGTGGCCGCGCTCGGCCATCACCTCGACCGGCAGGCAGCCGTCGAAATAGGGCGTATTGGTTTCCCAGTCCTTGAAGTCCACCTTCTCGCCGGCGAGCAATGCCGCGACGAAGGCGTCATATTGCTCCTTCGTCATCGGGCAGTTGATGTAATCGGCGCCGGTGCCGCCGGGCCCGACCTTGTCGTAGCGCGACTGGAACCACGCCACCGACATGTCGATGGAGTCCTTGTGCACGATCGGCGCGATCGCATCGAAGAATGCCAGCGCGTTCTCGTCGGTGAGTTCGCGAATGGCCTCCGCCAGCGACGCGGAGGTGAGGGGGCCGGTCGCGACGATCACGTTGCCCCATTCGGCCGGCGGCAGACCGGCAATTTCGGTGCGATCGATCTCGATCAGGGGGTGATCGTGCAGGGCTTTGGTGACGGCGGCGGAAAACCCGTCGCGGTCGACCGCCAGCGCCCCGCCTGCGGGCACCTGATTGGCGTCGGCGGAGCGCATGATCAGCGAGCCCAGCCGGCGCATTTCGGCGTGCAGCAGGCCAACAGCGTTGTTGGCGGCATCGTCCGAGCGGAACGAGTTGGAGCAGACGAGTTCGGCCAAGCCCTCGGTGCGGTGCGCCTCGGTCATTCGCAAGGGGCGCATCTCATGCAGGACCACGCGAACGCCCGCATTGGCGATCTGCCAGGCCGCTTCCGAGCCGGCGAGGCCGCCGCCAATCACATGGACGGTGTCAGTTTGGGGAGTGTTGGAAATCATGCGCGCAGGGTTAGCGCGTTTTCGCGCCTGGCGCACCTACGAAGCGCTTCCAAGCGAAGCCTGCCCGGTGCAAACGATAACGCCCGCAGCGGGGCGGGCGTTATCCGTTCATCCAGGCGCGGCTGAGCAATGATCAGCCGTTATAGTTTCCGGCGGCAACGCGCGGAATGTCCGAACGATCAAGGCCAATATCGGCCAGTTCCCGATCGCTGAGCTGGGACAGTTCGCTGACATTGCGCTGATAATCCCGGAAAGCCTGGATCATGCGGATGAGCGAGAGCAACATGGTAGTCTCCTTGCAGTTACGATTCAGCCCTTGGAGGACGGCTTCATCGTTGAAATGAATATAGCTCGGTTTTTTGCAGTGCAGAACTTCCTATGTTGCGATGCAGCTAATCCTAAAACGCATAGCGACGGTAACGGCCGCTTAACCTGTCGGCAGAGTAGCGGGTTAGCCGGCAGAAGCGCGCGATGTCGCGCACCAAGCATGTAAAGTAATGCCGTAAATTTGCGGGCTTCTCGTAATCGTCAGATAACCCTTAACTGGCAACTAAGGAGGCCGGAAACCAGCTCGAGGGCTCCTCAAGGTGGACAAAACGTGCCGCAAATACCGACGTCCTTGAAATTTTCTTATGCGCGAATCGCATGCCATGCGCAGAACAAAAATGAATATAAATTCATTATTACTGTGGACAGTCGCAACATGGCTGCCGCAGTGGCAGCCTTAGTGAACGGGCCGGCCTGCGAGAGACCGGTCACCAACCAAGGCCGGGCCTTTGAGTTTCGTGTTAGGGCGCCCGCGAAAGCTGTGTCGCGAAATAGCCGATGGTCTTTGCGTAGACCTCGCTCTTGTTCCACTCCTTGATCGCAGCGAAATTGGCGCCGCCAGGTTCCCAGTCCTTGCCGCGCTGCCAGCCGTGGTTGGCGAGGAAATTGGCGGTCGAGGCCAGCACGTCGGGCGGGCTGCGCAGGAGGTCGCGGCGGCCGTTGCCGTCGAAGTCGACCGCGAACTTGATGTAGGACGACGGCATGAACTGGGTCTGGCCGATTTCGCCGGCCCAGGCGCCGCGCATTTCCTGCGGCGCGATATCGCCGCGTTCAACGATGCGTAGTGCGTCCATCAACTCGGCCTTGAACATGTCGGTGCGGCGGCAATCATAAGCCAGCGTTGCCAGCGCGCGCAGCGTCGGGAATTTTCCGATGTTGACGCCGTAATCGGTTTCCAGGCCCCAGATCGCCACCAGCACTTCGCCGGGCACGCCATACGCCTGTTCGATGCGCCCGAGCACCGAGCCGTATTGCTTGAGCATGTTGGAGCCACGCGTCAGCCGGGGCGGGACCATGCGGCCGGAGAATTCCTCAAAACTCTGGCTGAAGACCTTTTGCGATTGGTCGCGGGCCAGCACGCTCTTGTCTAGCGTGACGCCGGTCAAGCCAGCCTGGATGGCGGACGCCGATATTCCCTTGGAGGCCGCTTCCTTCTTGAGGTCTTCCAGCCATGTTTCGAACGGGCCCGTGCCGCAGGGCGCCGCGAGCGCGGCCGCCGAGGTCAGTAACAGCGCGCCCAAGGTCAGGGCGCGCAGGGAAAGGCGAGAGATCATCGTGCCGTTCGCTCCACGATCGATGCGTCTTCGGATTAGTGTCGACGCCACGCCGAATGTTCGAAGCAAGGTCGGCCAAAACAAGGCTTATGTAGGTGCGCGTAATGCTATTCCGTTGAACGTGCTCAATTCATCGTTAGTGAGAGGTGAACAATCAAACCGCCGGTCGGATTCGACTGGCGGTTTGATTGATCAGGTTCCGTGCAGGCCTATAGGTTATCCCTGCGCCGCCAGGGGAACAGATTGGCCGGGAAATCGGCTGCAGGCTTGCGTTCGCGGTGCACACGGGGCGGAAGCGGCTGCGGATCGAGTTCCGGCTCTATCGTCTCCCGATAGAGATGCCAGGTCGCGTGCCCGAGCAGCGGGATGATGACGGCAAGGCCGAGGAAGAACGGCAACGTTCCCGCGACCAGCAGCACTGCGACGATCAAGCCCCAGGCCGCCATCGGCACCGGGTTGCGTGCGACCGCGCGCAGCGAGGTCACCATCGCATCGCCAGCGTCGGCATGACGGTCCAGCATCAGCGGGAACGAGACCACGCTGATGCAGAGCGCGACGAGGGCAAACAGGAAGCCGACGCCGCAGCCAACCACGATTAGCCACCAGCCTTGTGGTGTCGTCAGCACGCGCGTCGCGAAATCGGAAAAGCCGGTCGCTCCCTCATAGCCGAACGCCGCGATGTAGATCGCCTGCGCGGTCGCCACCCAAGTCACGAAAAGTGCCAGCAGCAGCACGCCGAGTCCGAGCATCGCGCCGAACGACGGCGAGCGTACTACCTCGAGCGCATCCCAAGCGGTTGCCGGTTCACGGCGTTCGCGACGGCGGCTCATCTCGTAGAGGCCGAGCGCCGCGAATGGGCCAATCAGGGCGAAGCCGGCGGCCAGCGGAAACAACAGCGGTATGACAGAATAGCCGAGAACGGCGCGTGCCAGCACCAGTCCGAGAACGGGATAGATCACACACAGGAGGATGGCGTGGCTTGGCACCGCCTTGAAATCTTCCCAGCCGCGCCGCAACGCGCGGCCGAGTTCGGCTAAGCCGATGGTTCGGATGACTGGCGCGGCAGCGGTATCCGGTGCGCGCTGCGCCATCGATGTGACATTGCCGTGATAGGTGGCCATGGTCGCTGTCTCCCTCATGGTCGCATCGCGCGCCAATCGAAAGACGCACACGCGCCGTTTCACAAAACGATCACGATCAGGCCAGACGCGAAGACAGAAGTGGAACTGGCCGTGTCGCGAACTGTCGAGATAGGATACTTCCAAACAGCAACAAACGCACTCACGCATAGGTGAATGTTTCATTGGCAAGCTTCCCTTGGGTGGCTAGACTTGCGACCGATCCCGGCGTGGTGCTGCCGGTCAAACAGTGCCGCCAAAGACTCACCCCATCCTCAAGTCATTGGGAGCAAAACGATGAGCATTTTCGGAAAAATCATGAGCGCGATCTTCGGCACCAAGGCAGACGCTGCGCCGGCTGGCGGCGGCGCGGCCGCGGGGGCCGAGTCATCCAGTGCGGCCGCTGCACCGGCCGCTGCGACCGTCGACGTCGCGCCGATCCTCGACCAGGCGGTGAAGGCCAAGGGCGAGAAGCTGGCGTGGCGGACTTCGATCGTCGATCTGATGAAGGCGCTCGACATCGATTCCAGTTTCGCCGCGCGCAAGGAGCTCGCGAAAGAACTCGGCTACACCGGGGACAGCAACGATTCCGCCAGTATGAACATCTGGCTGCACAAGCAGGTCATGGCCAAGCTGGCCGCCAATGGTGGCAAGCTGCCGCCTGATATCAAGCACTGACGCTTCGCTCGGTCCTGACATGCGAAGGTCCGCGCCGACGCGGGCCTTCTTTTTTGGTGCGATTGCAACGCAGCAACGCGCAAACGGTATCTACTTAGCGGAGAAAACGCTGTAGATGCAGGCGAAAAGAAGACTCATAAAACAAGGAGGATGCCAATGAGCAATGTTGATCGCAGGACCATTCTGGCCACGGGCGCGCTGGCGCTGGCGGGTACAGCGGCGCAAGGGGGCACGGCCGCAGCGCAGGCCGGTCCGAAATCGATTTTTCCGGTTGGCACGACGACCATACCCATCGTCGGCGAGACCGATGTTTTTCCGGTGCGGCGGATCTATTGCATTGGGCGTAACTATGCCGCGCATGCCCGCGAAATGGGCTCGGATCCTAATCGCGAGCCGCCGTTCTTCTTTCAAAAGCCGACCGACGCGATCCAGAATGTCGCCATCGGTACGGTTGGCGACCATCCGTATCCGTTGCTGACCAAGAACTATCATTACGAGGTCGAGCTGGTGGCGGCGCTGAAATCGGGCGGCACCAAGATCCCCGTGGAGCAGGCGCTCGATCATGTCTACGGCTATGCGTTGGGCCTCGACATGACGCGGCGCGATCTGCAGCGGGCAATGGGCGACGAGAAGAAGCCATGGGAAATCGGCAAGAGTTTTGATCGCTCCGCGGTGCTCGGGCCGATTCATCCAGCCACGAAGATCGGCCATTTTACCAAGGGCGCGATCTCGCTGGCGGTGAATGGTACCGTCAAGCAAAACTCCGATCTGCGGAATATGATCTGGAACGTGGCGGAGCAAATCGCCAAGCTTTCGGAAGCTTTCGAACTCAAGGCGGGTGACATCATCTATTCGGGCACGCCGGAAAATGTCGGTCCCGTCGTGAAGGGCGACGTTATCCTGTGCAAGCTCGAGGGCCTGCCGGATATGTCGATCCGGATTACGTGAGAGTGCCACCTATCGCCGTCGCCCCTGCGTTTCGCAGGGACGACGGTGGTTTGCGAAGCTGCGTTGGCTCACCCCGTCAGATCGGCGAATTCCGGATTTCTGCGCAGATAATCCACGACAAAGCCGCATCCGGCGATGACCTTGCGTCCATCGGCGCGGATCAGTTCGAGCGCGCCTCTGATCAGCTTAGAAGCGACGCCGCGGCCGCGCAGGGCGCGCGGCGTTTCGGTATGGGTGATGATGACCGCCGCGGGCGTGACGCGATAATTCGCAAATGCCACGGCGCCATCGATATCGAGTTCGAAGCGGTTTTGAGCCTTGTTGTCGCGGACGGCGGCCATGTAACGATTCCTGGATGATTCACCGTTTGACTTAGAGACATGAACTCGCCGATGCAAACCGGCGACGAACGGACAACTGCCTTGCTGATATGCTGTCTTGACCCCTGCATTGCTGGGCACCGCGGCGATATCGTCGCAACCGACCACCTCAACGAGCGTGCTGGCGCAAGCGCGAGAGCGCGCGGCGGCTCTGTGCAGTGCAATAAGGACGCGCAATCGCACAGGAACTTTGCCGGCGAGGCCTTGCAACCGTGGGTGAGGTTCCTACGTCTTTCGGATGACATACGCCGCTAGGGCGGCCGGGTCTGGGTTCGATATCGGAAATGCTGTGATCGCGGCCGCCGACGTATGCCTCTTTTCAAGGGGAGGTCTACAATGTCGGGCTTTGGTTTCATCAGCAAGCATCGCACGTGGGAAGATTGGTTAGGCATGCTGCTTGGCGTGCTGATCGTGGTATCGCCGTGGTTTCCGTTCTCCAGCCACGACGTGATGGACGCCGAACGTAGCACCATGATCCTCAATACGTTCGTGATCGGTATGCTGGTCTTCGGTCTGGCCCAGCTCGAATATGTCGCACTGCAGCGCTGGGAGGAGGTGGGGGAGATCGCGCTCGGCCTCTGGCTGGCCGCTTCGCCCTTCATCTTCGGCTATGCCGGTGACGACATGCTTCGGGCCTGGCACGTCGCCCTCGGTGGGATCGTCGTCCTGCTGGGCGCGCTTCAGCTCTGGCAGGACTGGCGCTTGAGCGAGCAGGAACTGGCCAACCATCCGCAGTAAATTCTGGAGAGCCCGTCGGCTCCACACATGGCTGGCGGGCTCTCGATTCAATTCTAATACTTGAATGAGACGATAAGCGGGGCGCGGACGGCACCCTTGATGTCGGTCGATCTTCCATTGGCCGACGAAAATCATTTGCGCGAGCTTGTGGACGCGAACGCGTGGCTGGATCATGGTAACGTCGGCCCGCTGGCGGGGAGACTATCATGGCCGGTAAGCCGCGACGGCGGATTTGAGCTCACAGCGGCCTTTCTGCTATCGTTGCCATGAGATGTTCTGTTTTCCGAAGCGTGATGGTTGATTCCCTGTGACTGAAACGGTGACCATTCCTATTCCGCGCGGCGGTCTCGCGCGGATGTCGCGCCGGGTGATGAATCTGGCGCATATGCTGACCCAGAATGCCCGCCGTCATGGCGACCGCATTGGCTTCATTTGGGGTGACAAATCCTGGACCTGGCGGGAGATCGATGGTGCCGTGTCGGTTCTGGCCGCAGGCCTCGCCGCGCGCGGTATCGCCAAGGGCGACCGCATTCTCGTCCATTCCAAAAATTGCGACGAGATGTTCTGGTCGATGTTCGCGGCGTTTCGGCTCGGCGCAGTTTGGGTGCCGACCAATTTCCGCCTGATGCCGGACGAGGTCGCCTATCTCGCCAGCGCCTCCGGTGCGAAGGCGTTTTTGTGCCATGGTGATTTCCCCGATCACGCTACCGCGGCAGCCAATCCCGCGCTCGAATTCATCTGGCGGATCGGCGAGGGCGCCCTCGGCGAGAAGACGGTCAGTGACGTGATCGCCGAGCATGCTGGCGCTAAGGTCGAGAATGCGGCGGTCGACTACGACGATCCCTGCTGGTTCTTCTTCACCTCGGGCACGACCGGGCGCTCCAAGGCCGCGGTTCTTACCCATGGGCAGATGGCTTTTGTGGTGACAAATCATCTCGCCGATTTGATGCCGGGCACGACGGAGACGGATGCCTCGCTGGTGGTCGCGCCGCTGTCGCACGGCGCCGGCGTGCACCAGCTCGTGCAGGCGGCGCGCGGCGTACCGACCATTCTGCTGCCGTCGGAAAAATTCGACATCGCCGAAGCGTTCCGGCTGATTGAGGCCCATCGCGTCAGCAACATCTTTACCGTACCGACGATTTTGAAGATGATGGTCGAGCATCCGGCGGTCGACAAATATGATCATTCCTCGCTGCGCTTCGTGATCTATGCCGGCGCACCGATGTATCGCGAGGACCAGAAGGCCGCGCTGAACAAACTCGGCAAGGTGCTCGTGCAGTATTTCGGCCTCGGCGAGGTCACCGGCAACATCACGGTGATGCCGGCCAGTCTGCACGACACGGAGGACGGCCCGCAGGCCCGCATCGGCACCTGCGGTTTCGAGCGCACCGGCATGCAGGTGTCGATCCAGGGCGATGACGGGCGCGAGCTCAAGCCGTTCGAGACCGGTGAGATCTGCGTGATCGGCCCCGCCGTGTTCGCCGGCTATTATGACAACCCCGAGGCCAACGCGAAGGCGTTTCGCGACGGCTGGTTTCGCACCGGTGATCTCGGCCACATGGACGAGGAGGGATTCGTTTACATCACCGGCCGCGCCTCGGACATGTACATCTCCGGCGGCTCCAACATCTATCCGCGCGAGGTCGAGGAGAAGATCCTCACCCATCCCGCGATCGGCGAGGTGGCGGTGCTCGGCGTGCCCGATCCGTTCTGGGGCGAGGTAGGGGTCGCCGTCTGCGTCGCGCGCGAGGGCGCTACTACTGTGAGCGAGGCGGAGCTTGCCGCATTCCTGGCGCCCAAGGTGCCGCGCTACAAAATGCCGAAGCGCTTCTTCTTCTGGGAGGCGCTGCCGAAATCCGGCTATGGCAAGATTCCGAAGCGGCTGGTTCGCGATGAGCTGGAGGCGAGGGGACTGCTTGAGCTTGTTGCCAAAACGGGTAGCTGAGCCGATGCGCAGCATCGCGCAGCCCGGGCCGCCCGCGCCCGAGCGCATCCAATGGGTCGAGGCGCAGGGGCGGGCGTTCTCGTTCACGCTGCAGGCGGATCTGCCGCTGCTCGAGGCTGCGCGCCGCGGCTTTACAGAGGCCGGATTTTCCGGCGGCGTGTTGAGCATGCGGGGAGGGGCACTCGGGCCGTTTGCCTATGTGATGCCGGCGCTGTCGAAGACCGGCGCCAATGCCGCGTTCTACAGCGACACGTTCCGGCCCGCCGGCATCACGCGGCTGAAGCTCGGCGCGATGACGCTCGGCGAGCGCGACGGCGCGCCGTTCTTCCATTGCCACGGGCTGTGGACCGAGACGGACGGACATCTGCACGGCGGCCACATTCTTCCCGAGGAAAGCATCGTCGCCGAATCGTTCGCGGTGGAAGCATTCGGCATCGACGGCGCGATGTTTGTGGCCGAGCCCGATCCCGAGACCAATTTCAAATTGTTCGGGCCGGTGGCATGCGCCGGTACGGATGTCAAAGCCGACAGTCGCGCCTTCGCGCTGCGGCTGCGGCCGAACCAGGATTTTGCAGCGGCGCTGGAGACTTTCTGCCGGCAGCACGGAATCCTGCGTGCGCGGATTCACGGCGGCGTCGGCTCCACCATCGGCGCGCATTTCACGGATGGCCGAACCGTGGTGCCGTTTGCGACCGAGCTTGCGATCAAAGCCGGCATGATCGCGCCCGGCGCCGACGGCATACTGCAGGCTGAGCTCAATATCGCGCTGGTCGATTATCTCGGCGACATCGCCGAGGGCCGGCTGATGCGCGGCGACAATCCCGTGCTGATGACAATGGAGCTGGTGCTGGAGGTGGTGTGAGCTCGTCATGACTGCCGTAGGGTGGGCAAAGGCACGCAGTGCCGTGCCCACCATCCGGCATCATCACGATCTGCAGATGGTGGGCACGCTACGCTTTGCCCACCCTACAGTTCTCGACTTCTCGCCTCACCTGAAGTGATAGTTCACGCCGACTTTGATGGTGTGGAAGTCGACCGTACCGGAGTCAAACACGTCGCCGCCCAGATTATAGGTCTCGCTGCCGAGGCTGGTGTACATGTATTCGGCCTTGGCCGACCAGTTCGGCGTGAACAAATATTCGAGGCCGCCGCCGATGGTGTATCCGGTGTGAGACTGGCTATCCGAAATCGACACGCCGAGCGCTGGAATGGAAACGGAGTCCTTTCTGTTGGCCCACGCAAAACCGCCCTTGGCGTAGATGAGGGCCGCATCCAATGCGAAGCCCGCGCGGCCGGTCACGCTGCCGAACGAGTTGATCTTGATTTCCTCCGTGGCCAGGACGCCCGCGCCGTTGTCTAAGGTGAGGCTGTCCTTGATGCTGGCGCCAGCGGCGTCCACTTCGACACCGAATACGAACTGACTGCCTGGGAATTGCCAGTTGTAGCCGATAGTGCCGCCGCCGAAGCCGCCGCCGCCATCGCCCTCGCTCTCCCAGCCATAGCCACCCATAGCGCCGATATAGAAGCCGGACCAGTTATACGCCGCAACCACCGCCGCCGGGGGAGCCGCCTTGGCGTAGGGCCGCGCCCGCAGGTCGGCGGCCGAGGCCGCGCTCGCGACCGAAAGAGCCACACCAGCTAAAAGTAGTCGTTTCATATTTTGTCCCCTGAAGTTGAACACTCGTATAACCCCCTGCAGGCCCCATAGCGGACCGATTGCACCGGCATGGTGACGTATCGTTTTCGGAAAGCGGACGCGAATGCGCCCCCAAAGAGCCGTTTGCAAGCGACGTTTGCGCGGATGTGAGAACGTCGCTCGCAGGTTAACCATACGTCATGCATGCCGGCAAAAATTGGACCGAAGCGCGTTCGCTGATTGGCGCGGACAGGTTGCTATTTCGACAGCAGTGCGGCGACGTGTTGCGTAAAACGCGTTCGCGATCTGCGAGAGAGAGTCGCGCGCCTCGCAGGATGGTGGGCAGGCAGGCTCGTGTTAGCGCCGCTTTCGAACGTGAACGTTGATGTCGAGATCGATCTCGTTGACGCAGGTCTGTGTCGTGCGATGCGAGCGGCCCTCATGCCAGCGGCCCTCGCGCGTGCGCGGATTTCTGACATTCGCGAGCTTCAGGCAGCGCCATTGCGGCAGCGGGCCGCTGCTTTCGCCGGCAAACTGCCAGGCCAGCACGACCTCTTCGCCGCTCTTGTTGGTGCCGATGATGTGCGGGCATAGTTCGCGAAGGCGGCCGTCATAGACGCAGACGACCTGCTGCTCGCCGAGGATGGCATTGCGGAAGAGGGTGTAGGCGGCGCTCGGCATCGGCAGGATACCATCTAGGATTGTACGGCATTGTCTGTATAACCGTTACGAATGACTTTGTTCCGCGGGGCTGCGAACCATGGCTTACAAACGCAATCGTGCGATCAATCTGCCGGCGCCGTACCTCAAGCGCATCTGGCTGGAGCCGGCACGGATCACCAACCGCGAGGCCTATCCGTTCTGCCTGCCGCTGCTGCGCGATGAGTTCGAACTGAGTTTCAGCAAGGCGATCACGATCATCGTCGGCGAGAATGGCACCGGGAAATCGACCTTGCTCGAAGGCATTGCCGTGCTCGCCGGCTATGATGAAGCCGGCGGCGGCAAGGGGTACATGCCGGTCGACCACTCCGACGCGCTGGAGAAGATGGGCGGCAGTCTCTCGGCGGCGCTTCGGGCAAGCTGGCTACCGAGGATTACCAACGGATGGTTCTTCCGTGCCGAGAGTTTCTTCTCGGTTGCAAGATATCTGGACAAGGCGGCGCTGGACGATCCATTTGGGCCCGCCACCGCCGGACTTCCTATCTCATTCGCACGGCGAAGGCTTCTTGCGCTTCTTCGAAGAGCGCTGCCAGCGGCAGGGCATCTTCATCTTCGACGAACCGGAATCCGCGCTCTCGCCATCGCGCCAGATCGAGTTTCTGAAACTGATGCGGCGGATGGACCAGATCGGCCATTGCCAGATCATTATGGCCACCCATTCGCCTGTCCTGATGGCCTATCCAAACGCGACGCTGCTGCGGCTGACGAAATATGGGCTGGAGCCGGTGACGGTACGCGAGACCGACCACTACAAGGTCCTGCGCGAATTTTGCGACGATCCGGACGGATTCGTGCAGGCGGCGATCGAGGAGTGAAGGTTGTAGGCTGAGTGGGGCGTGAGCGAAACCCGCCGTCACACTTACAGTGACAAAGGGCAAGGGATGGGGGATCGCTCTTGAGGTTCAACGCTTCTCGTAGTATGTTTACGCCATGATCAGGTCGTGGCGGAATTCGACGACCCGCAAGGTTTGGGAGGGCGACCGGCCGAACCACTTTCGCGGGCTTGATTTCGAAGCAGCCATCGATTTGTTGCTGGCGCTGAATGTTGCAAAATCGCTCGGCGACCTAAGTCCATTGAAAAGCGTCGGCCTGCACAAGCTTAAGGGCGACCGCAAAGGTCAATGGGCAATGACGGTCAACGATCGCTGGCGCATTTGTTTCGAATTTCGAAAAGGCGACGCCCACGAGGTTGAAATCGTGGACTATCACAAAGGTTGAAGATTATGTCTCCTGTCGTACACCCTGGCCGCCTGCTGAAACGCGAATTGGCAGCCCGCAAGCTCAGTGCAAATCGGCTATCGCTGGATATCGGCGTTCCTTCAGGCCGCATTACCGATATCCTTAATTTTCGTCGCGCGATCACTGCGGACACCGCAGTTCGGCTCGGCCGCTATTTTGGCAATAGCGCTCAGTTCTGGCTCGATCTGCAAGGCCAATATGACATCAGCGTGGTGGAGCGCGAGAAGGGCGCGGAGATCGCGAAGCGCGTCAGGCCTGCGGACGCTGCGTGAGATGTTTGGTTCCGCTTATCGCGCCGGAGCAGCACGCAAGCGCGCAGCTCGTCCACAGCGACGATAATCGAGATTTTCGAGCGACAGGTCGCCGAGAAGCGGCGCATGAATGATTTTCTGGAGCGGATCGCCGCGTCGCTGGGAAGCGAGGTTGGCAACAGGCAAGTGAGGTGAGGGCCCGGCAGGACTATTTGAGGTGAGCCAACGGATCCGGCCTGTCGGCCGGCCTCGTTGGCTCTACACCGCTGCAGACTTTGTCGCAGGCTGGATCATCTACTCCGGGCTTGGTTGTGCTATTATATCGGCCGAACAAGGGAAAACAGGGAGGACGCCATGCCTCATACCCTGGTGCCCAGTGATCGCGTCGAGCGCGTAAACGTCTATGGGCGCGACGGCACAAAACTCGGCTCGATCGAGCGGCTGATGCTCGACAAGGTGAGCGGAATGGTTGCCTACGCCGTGATCAAAACTGGCGGACTGCTCGGCAGCCACCATCATTGTCCGATCCGCGATTTGATCCCGCGCGTCAGGCCTACCAATCCGACGTGACACTGGAGGACCTGCGCGCCGGCCCGTCCGAGCTCGATGACGACGTCCGAGCTTGACGACTTGGGGCGATCGCTCGCGACCGCATCCGCATTATTGGGGGGTGTAGCGACGATCGGAGAGTGCGGGTGTGGGGAGGGTAGAGCTTCGCTCTACCGATCTTACGTCGGCGTCGCTACTCCGCCGCCTCGCTCGCGCTGGTGCTCTTCCGCGGCTTGCCATCCGCCTTCTTCAGCACCGGTGCCAAAAACTTCCCCGTATAGCTCCGCGGCGCTTTCACGATGTCCTCCGGCGGGCCCCAGGCGACGATTTCGCCGCCGCCGTCGCCGCCTTCGGGGCCGAGGTCGATGACCCAATCGGCGGTCTTGATGACTTCGAGATTGTGCTCGATGACGACCACCGTGTTGCCCTGGGCGACCAGCTCGTGGAGCACTTCCAGAAGCTTTGCGACGTCGTGGAAGTGCAGGCCCGTCGTCGGCTCGTCCAGGATGTAGAGCGTGCGGCCGGTGGCGCGCTTTGAGAGCTCTTTGGCGAGCTTGACGCGCTGGGCTTCGCCGCCGGACAAGGTCGTCGCCTGCTGGCCGACGTGGATATAGTCCAAGCCGACGCGGTGCAGCGTCTTGAACGTCTCGCGCACGCGCGGCACCGCCTTGAAGAATTCGGCGGCTTCTTCCACCGTCATGTCGAGCACATCCGAGATCGACTTGCCCTTGAACAGGACCTCTAACGTCTCGCGGTTGTAGCGCTTGCCCTTGCAGGTGTCGCAGGTGACGTAGACGTCGGGCAAAAAGTGCATCTCGATCTTGATGACGCCGTCGCCCTGGCAGGCCTCGCAGCGGCCGCCCTTGACGTTGAAGGAGAATCGGCCGGGCTCGTAGCCGCGCGCCTTGGCTTCGGGCAGGCCGGCAAACCATTCGCGGATCGGGGTGAAGGCGCCGGTATAGGTCGCAGGGTTGGAGCGCGGGGTGCGGCCGATCGGCGACTGATCGATATCGATGATCTTGTCGATATGCTCCAGCCCCTCGATGCGGTCATGGGGGGCGGCGCCTTCGCTGGCGTTGTTGAGTTTGCGCGCGATGGCACGGTAGAGCGTGTCGATCAGCAGCGTGGACTTGCCGCCGCCGGAAACGCCGGTGACGCAGGTGAATAGCCCCAACGGAATTTCCGCCGAGACGTTTTTCAGATTGTTGCCGCGGGCGTTGACGACCTTGATGGTGCGGCGATGGTTCGGCGGCCGGCGCTCGGGGATCGGCACCGACAATTCGCCGGTGAGGTATTTGCCAGTCAGCGATTTTGGATTCCGCATGATGTCGGCGGGCGTGCCTTGCGCCACGATATGGCCACCATGCATGCCGGCGCCGGGGCCGATGTCGAGCACGTAATCCGCCAGACGTATCGCGTCCTCGTCATGCTCGACCACGATCACGGTATTGCCGAGGTCGCGCAGCCGCTTCAGCGTCTCCAGCAGGCGCGCATTGTCGCGCTGGTGCAGGCCGATCGAGGGCTCGTCCAGCACATAGAGCACGCCGGTCAGCCCCGAGCCGATCTGCGAAGCGAGGCGGATGCGCTGGCTTTCGCCGCCGGAGAGCGTGCCGGAAGAGCGCGAGAGCGTGAGGTAATTCAGGCCGACGTCGAGCAGGAAGGACAGCCGCTCGCGGATCTCCTTCAGGACGCGCGCGGCAATCTCATTCTGCTGGTCGTTGAGCGCCTTCGGTACGCTTTCGAACCATTCGCCGGCGCGCTTCACCGACATTTCCGAGATCTCGCCGATATGCTTGCCGCCGATCTTGACGCAGAGCGCCTCCGGCTTGAGCCGATGGCCCTTGCAGGCCTCGCAGGGGATATCGGAGAAATACTTTGCCAGCTCCTCGCGCGCCCATTCGCTCTCGGTCTCGCGGTAGCGGCGCTCGAGGTTGGTGATGACGCCCTCGAACGGCTTTTTGGTATCGTAGGAGCGAACGCCATCCTCGTAGGAGAATTTTATCTCGTCGTCGCCGGAGCCGTGCAGCAGGGCTCCTTGCGTCTTCTTCGGCAGGTCCTTCCACTTGGTGTCGAGCGTGAACTTGTAGAACTTTCCGAGCGCGGTCAGCGTCTGGATGTAATAGGGCGAGGACGACTTGGCCCAGGGCGCGATTGCGCCCTTGCGCAAGGTCAATTCCTTGTCGGGAATGACGAGGTCCTCGTCGATGTGCTGCTCGATGCCGAGGCCGCCGCAGGCGGGGCAGGCGCCATAGGGATTGTTGAACGAGAACAACCGCGGCTCGATTTCAGGAATTGTGAATCCGGAAACCGGGCAGGCGAATTTCTCCGAGAACAGAATCCGCTCCGGCCCGCTCTTGTCGTGGATCTTTGCGGTTTTCTTCTTGTCCTCGGCCGCAGGCGCGCCCGCCGGCGCGTCGGCATATTCGATCACCGCGAGTCCCTCGGCGAGCTTCAGCGCGGTCTCAAAGCTTTCGGCGAGCCGCTGGCCGAGATCGGAACGGACCACGATGCGATCGACCACGACGTCGATGTCGTGCGGGAATTTCTTGTCGAGCGTCGGCGCCTCCGACAGCTCATAGAAGGTGCCGTCAATCTTGACGCGCTGAAAACCCTTCTTGAGCCATTCGGCGAGCTCTTTCTTGTACTCGCCTTTGCGGCCGCGCACGACCGGCGCCAGCAGATAGAGCCGGGTGCCTTCGGGCAGCGCCAGCACGCGATCGACCATCTGCGAGACGACCTGGCTTTCAATCGGCAATCCGGTGGCCGGCGAATAGGGTACGCCGACGCGCGCCCATAGCAAGCGCATGTAGTCGTAGATCTCGGTGACGGTGCCGACCGTGGAGCGCGGGTTCTTCGAGGTGGTCTTCTGCTCGATCGAGATCGCAGGAGACAGGCCGTCGATCTGATCGACATCCGGCTTCTGCATCATCTCCAGAAACTGACGCGCGTAAGCGGAGAGCGACTCGACGTAGCGGCGCTGGCCCTCGGCATAGATGGTATCGAAGGCGAGCGAGGATTTGCCGGAGCCGGAGAGGCCGGTGAACACGACGAGCTTGTCGCGGGGAATCTCGAGATCGACATTCTTGAGATTGTGCTCGCGCGCACCGCGGATGGTAATCGCACGCGATGCGGAGCCGGCGTTCTGTTGGCGCTTCGCCCTTAGCACTTCATCCATATCGGCATTTCCAGACGCGCGATTACGCGCCGCGTTGGGCGCGCATCGCCGGGCAAGGCCGGGATCAGGCGCCGTTGATTGAAAGTCGGAACATAGGAAGAACGGCAGGGAATTTCCAGTGCCGCGCGCGAATCATCAACGGATTGTTTTGCGTCATCAGCGTTTTGGCAGCAGCCGTCAGCAGTGGCGCACAAAAAAAGGCCGGCGCAAGGCCGGCCTTTTCTCAATCTTGGGAACTCAGGTGACGTGGAGATCAGTACCCGCCGAACTTGTAGTTGATGCGAGCGGTGATGACATCAACGTCCTGACGGATGCGGGTCTGGGCCACCGTTGTGCCAGCCGGGAAAACGACGCCGTTGCTCACGAAGTTATAGGTCTTGTCCTGCATGAACATGTGATTGTATTCGATGCCGGCCGACCAGTTCGGGGCGAAGCCATATTCCAGGCCAACGCCGACGACACCACCCCAACGGGTGTCATCGACGCTGTTGGCGAGCGAGACACCGGTGCCGGTCGTAAGCAAACGGTAGCGATCGGAGGTCACGGCGGCGCCGCCCTTGAGGTAGAACAGGACGTTGTTCGCTGCGTAGCCGACCTGACCGGTGAACAACCCGAAGGCATCGACACGCGTGTCGTTGGTGAACGCCGGAAGAAGCGGGATCGCATTGCTGCCATGGAAGTCAGCCCAGTTGCCCTGCGCTTCCACGCCGAACACCCACGAGGCGGCCTGCCAGCGGTAGCCGATCTGACCACCGACGGTGCCGCCGGTTGCGTCATGGCTGCCCATCGGAGCGACGCCGAAAGTGGTCTCGTCCCAACGCTGTCGGCTCGATCCCCAGCCGCCGTTAACGCCGGCGTAGAAGCCGCTCCAGTTGTACACCGCAACCGCCATCGGCGGCGCCTTGGTGTAGGGCCTGGCAGCGAGATCGGCGGCCATCGCGGGCGCCATACCAAGCGCGATCAGGCCAGTGGTGGTCAGTAGAATCTTTTTCACTTTCTTTTTCCTTTCGCGGCTCCAACGCAACTTTCCTCAGCCGTCAATTTGAGGTTGCTTGGCGATATAGCGCGAAGTTCCCGAAAAATGCTGTCGCCGGAATACCACATGTGGGTCAAAATCGTGGGCGACACAACCGCAGCGGGCAGCAATTGTGCCGAGCTACAACCAAAACAAAGGGCCGGCGCGGGGCCGGCCTTTTCAGCGTCGGGTCGAAAACGTCCACGATCAGTACTTGGCGATCACCGGGCCGCCGAACTTACGCTGATGCGCGCGGTGACCATGTCGACGTCCTGATCGTATCAGCAGCCAAACAAAAAGGCCGGCGTGAAGCCGGCCTTTCCGTAGTTCCGCGCTGGCGTTGCGATCAGTACCTCGCGATGACCGGGCCACCCCAACGATAGTTGACGCGAACGGTCACGAGGTCGACATCCTGGCTGATGCGGTCGGTGCCGAAGAGGACGCCGGCCGGTGTGACGAAGTCGTGGGTGCGGTCCTGCATGAACAGGTGATTGTACTCGACGCCGGCCGACCAGTTGGGAGCGAAGCCGAATTCGATGCCCGCGCCGACGCTGGCGCCCCAACGAGTGTCATCCCCGGTGGCGGCAACTAGGACGCCGGTGGGAACATCAAACTGGCGGAAACGATCCGCCGTAACGGCCGCACCACCTTTGACATAGAACAGAACGTTGTTGGCGGCGTAGCCGATCTGGCCTGTGATCAGGCCGAACGCATCGATGCGCGATTCGTTGCGGAGCGTCGGATCGATCAGGCTCACATTGCTGCCCCGGAAGTCGGCCCAGTTGCCCTGGCCTTCAAGACCGAACACCCAGGTGCCGGCCTGCCAGCGATAACCGATCTGACCGCCGGCGGTGGCGCCGTCTGCGTCATGGCAACCCTCGTCCGCGATGAACGCGCCGCCCACCGTCACGAGGTCCCAGCACTTCTGGCTCGTACCCCAGCCGCCGTTGGCGCCGATGTAGAAGCCGCTCCAGTCGTACACGGCGGCGATCGGGGCTGGCGGCGCCTTGGTGTAAGGACGCGCAGCGAGGTCGGCCGCCGCCGCGGGTGCAGCGAACGCAATGAGAGCAACTGTAGCTAACAGATACTTCTTCATGATCTTTCCCCAGTTTTGTCCGCTTCCCGCTAGGCCTGAAGCGTTGTTGTGACGCGAGCGCCCGCGCCGCTGGAGAATTGTATAGCGCGACTCGCGCGGAAATGGCGTGTCCCGGATGCAACAGCCGCCAACCAAGTTTATGGAACGAAGCTTATGATTTATCTGGTATAATTGGAACCGAGACGGGAACTTTCGGGTTCCATTTCGTCTCTTTCGGTTCCCCCGTGAGTTCCCGGGGTTCGCCCATAGATTGCAGGACCGCAGCCGGGCAGACGTGAGCTGTTTGCGGAACAAAGCTGGAACGCGCGCGTAGGCGATGCTATATGTGGATAACCGGCGACTTGCCGAGGGATCGCCAAGTCAGCGGGGCCTGTCGGTGTATAGGGTCCGGATGTCCTGGAGCGGACGCGGAAACGGACAAGCGACAGGTCAAGAATTGAAGATGGGCGGCACGGAAGCGGGCCGGACCAGTGATTTTTGCCGGCGATATCGAGTGGAGAGCGGCGATGGCGGGAAGCGTGAACAAAGTGATTCTGGTCGGCAACCTCGGCAAGGATCCTGAAATCCGGCGGACACAGGACGGGCGGCCGATCGCCAATCTGAGCATCGCGACATCGGAGACCTGGCGCGACAAAGGCACCGGCGAGCGCAAGGAAAAGACCGAGTGGCACCGCGTGGTGATCTTCAACGAGGGGCTCTGCAAGGTCGCCGAACAATATCTGAAGAAGGGCGCCAAGGTTTACATCGAGGGCCAGTTGCAGACCCGCAAATGGACCGATCAGAGCGGCGTCGACAAATACTCGACCGAGGTCGTGCTGCAGGGCTTTAACTCGAACCTGACCATGCTCGACGGCCGCAGTGGCGGCGGGGGCGGCAGCTTCGGCTCCGATGATTCCGGTGATTTCGGCTCGAGCGGTCCGGCTAGCTCCGCGCCGCGGCGGGCAGTCGCGGCGGGCAGTCGCAACAGTGATATGGACGACGACATCCCGTTCTAGGGCCTTACTCCGTTCGAGAGCAGGGTCTTCGGCTAGCAAGAAATTCGCTTGCGGGAACGGACGTTGACGCCTGCTTTACGACCAATGTACCGCCGCAAGAATCCGCCGGCTGAAATCCTGTCTACAGGCGCGTCGCGATCCGAGTGCCCGGTCGGCTCGCTCAGCCGTCATGCTATTAATATTCGCATGAGGTAATTCGCTTAAGCTGCTGCAGCCTTGAACGCCAACCGGATCTGGTCCGGCACAATGTCGGCGGTCACCGCAAAGCGATGGTGTCGATCTTCCTTGGAGCGCTCGTCGTCGCCGGCTTGTTCACCTTCCTGCCGGGACGGATCATGCATGCGGTGGTTTTTGGCCATTAGGCCGACCGTGGGAACATCGTTTTTGACACTGCCTTCAGGTCCTGAAATGGCGGTTCCGGCAGGGTTCGGGAGAGCTGTCTCCGATCCCGGTAAGTCCATGAAAAAACGAGCGGAAAAACAGCTTCCTCCCGACAGCTTCGGGGTGGTTATCGGACCCTCGATGCGCTATATGATTCTTAGCTGAGAACTGACTGGATTCCCCTTTGTCCGACAACGAAGACGACAAGCCCGGCGAGCCGCCGGAGCACTCCGACATTCGCCCCGTTTCCATTCTCGACGAGATGAAACGCTCCTACCTCGATTACGCCATGAGCGTGATCGTGGCGCGGGCGCTGCCGGACGCGCGCGACGGGCTGAAGCCCGTGCATCGCCGCATTCTGTATTCGATGTACGAGCAGGGGCACACGCCCGACAAAAAGTACGTCAAGTCAGCGCGCGTCGTCGGTGACGTGATCGGTAAGTATCATCCGCACGGCGACCAGTCGATTTACGACGCGATGGTCCGGATGGCGCAGGATTTTTCCATGCGCGTGCCGCTGATCGACGGCCAGGGCAATTTCGGCTCGGTCGATGGCGATCCGCCCGCGGCTTATCGATATACCGAAGCCCGTCTGACCCGGTCGGCGCTAGAAGTTCTCGGCGATATCGACAAGGATACTGTCGATTTCCAGCCGAACTACGACAATTCCGAGAAGGAGCCGTCGGTACTGCCGGCGAGGTTCCCGAACCTGCTGGTCAACGGCGCCGGCGGCATCGCCGTCGGCATGGCAACCAACATCCCGCCGCACAATCTCGGCGAAGTCGTCGACGCCTGCGTGGCGTTGATCGACAATCCTGCGCTCAGCATCGACGATCTCATCAACATCATTCCCGGCCCGGATTTCCCAACCGGTGGCATTATCCTCGGACGCCAGGGCATCCGTTCGGCCTACCACCTCGGCCGCGGGTCAATCGTGATGCGCGGCAAGGTGACGATCGACACCATCCGCAAGGATCGCGAAGCGATCATCGTCACTGAAATTCCCTATCAGATAAACAAGGCCACCATGGTCGAGCGCATCGCCGAACTGGTGCGAGAAAAGAAGATCGAAGGTGTCGCCGACCTGCGCGATGAATCCGACCGCGACGGCTTCCGTGTCGTCGTCGAGTTGAAGCGCGAGGCGATGGCCGATGTCGTGCTGAATCAGCTCTATCGCTTCACGCCGCTGCAATCGAACTTCCCGGCCAATATGCTGGCGCTGGATAACGGCCGTCCGCAGACGATGAACCTAAGGGACCTGCTGACGCTGTTCATCGCGTTCCGCGAGCAGGTCGTCACCCGTCGCACCAAGTTCCTGCTCAACAAGGCGCGCGATCGCGCCCATATCCTGGTCGGTCTTGCAATTGCCGTTGCGAATATCGACGAGATCATTCGCGTGATCAGAACCTCGCCCGATCCGAACACGGCGCGGGATACGTTGATGTCGCGCGACTGGCCGGCCAAGGATGTCGAGGCGATGATCACGCTGATCGACGATCCCCGACATCGGATGGCGCCGGACGGCACTGCGCGGCTGTCGCTGGAGCAGGCAAGGGCCATTCTCGAGCTGCGCCTGCAGCGCCTGACCGCGCTCGGCCGCGAGGAGATTTCCGAAGAGCTTGACAAGCTTGCGGTGGAAATTGCCGACTATCTCGAAATTTTGCGTTCGCGTGCGCGCGTGCAGGCGATCATCAAGGACGAACTTGCCGCGGTGAAAGGCGAATTCGCCACTCCGCGGAAAACCGTGATCGTCGAGCAGGAAGGCGAGGTTGAGGACGAGGATCTGATCCAGCGCGAGGACATGGTGGTCACGGTGTCGCACGCCGGCTATGTCAAGCGCGTGCCGCTCTCGACCTATCGGGCGCAGCGGCGCGGCGGCAAGGGCCGTGCGGGCATGCAGACCCGCGACGAGGATTTCGTCTCCCGCCTGTTCGTGGCCTCGACCCACACGCCGGTGCTGTTCTTCTCTTCGCGCGGCCAGGTTTACAAGGAAAAGGTCTGGCGGCTGCCGGTGGCGGCGCCGAACGCGCGCGGCAAGGCGATGATCAACATCCTGCCGCTGGAGCAGGGCGAGCGCATCACCACCATCATGCCGCTGCCGGAGGATGAATCCTCCTGGGGCAATCTCGACGTGATGTTTGCTACTACCGGCGGCACCGTTCGCCGCAACAAGCTGTCCGACTTCGTCGATGTCCGCCGCTCCGGCATCATCGCCATGAAGCTCGGAGAGGGTGAAGCGATCGTCGACGTGCAGATCTGCACGGAGCATGACGACGTGCTGCTGACCGCGGCCGGCGGGCAGTGCATTCGCTTCCCCGTCACCGATGTGCGCGTCTTCACGGGGCGCACCTCGATGGGCGTGCGCGGCATTGCGCTGGCGGAGGGCGACAAGCTGATTTCGCTGGCGATCCTGCGCCATGTGGAGACCACCTCGGACGAACGGTCGGCCTACCTGAAGATGCGCCGCGCGGTCGCCGGCGAAACCGCGGTTGAAGAGCCTGTTGATGCCGAGGGCGAGGAGACGTCGGGTTCGCTCCAGCTCTCGCAGGAGCGCTACGCCGAAATGTCGGCGCAGGAGCAGGTGGTGCTGACGGTCTCCGTCAACGGCTACGGCAAGCGCACCTCGTCCTACGAGTACCGCACCACCGGCCGCGGCGGCAAAGGCATCGTCGCGATGAGCGTCAACAACCGCAACGGCAAGCTGGTGGCCTCATTCCCGGTGGAGCACAGCGACCAGATCATGCTGGTCACCGACAAGGGCCAGCTCATCCGCTGCCCGGTCGAGGACATCCGCATCGCCGGCCGCTCGACGCAAGGCGTCATCGTGTTCGATACGGCGGAGGATGAGCACGTCGTATCGGTCGAGCATATTTCGGAAGACGAGAACGGCGTGAACGGGAACGGCGGCTAGCGCCGTCCACCGCCATTCCGGGGCATCGCGAATGCGATGAGCCCGGAATCCATCCCGCCATTTGCGTTTGCGGCGTGGGATTCCGGCCCTGCGTGCTGCGCACACATCCCGGAATGACGAGGTGCCTAGGCCGGATGAGCTGGATGCTCAGCCCAACGCGCCGCGTCAGGGCTCCAGCCCACGGTAAACCAGCCATTAACTATAGATTGCTACACATTTGCTGTGTCCGGGTGGTGACCGTCCGGCCAAACGGGAGCGGATATCATGCCCGTCGAAATGCTGACGTATGCCGATCTGGGCGAAAGGCTCAAGATTTCCCCAGAGGCTGCCCGCGCTCTGGTGAAGCGACACCGTTGGCCGCGCTCCCGCTCCAACGACGGCAAGACGCTTGTCCAGGTCGATCTCAGCGAATTCAGCCATTCCCCAATACCCCGTCAGCCGCAAACGCAGGCCGGTCACCAGGTGGTCACCGCCTTAAAGCAACGAATCGAGACGCTGCAGACTGAGCTGGCAGAGATGAAGGTGATTGCCAGCGGCCACCGGGCCGACTTTGAGAGAGAATGCGAACGCACCAACAAGCTCTTGGCTGAATTGCTTAAAGTCAGCACGGAAAGCGTAGGAGCCCGGGAGAGGGCAGCTCTGCTCGAAGGCAAGCTGTCGATGCTGACGCAACCCTGGCGACGCCGGCTGGTCGATGCTTTCACCCTTGCCCTGCCGCAAGTCGCCTCCAACCCCCGCGAGAGCGCCGGCCCCGTAGCCCAGTCACAGAATTGAACCGGCCTGCCAACGTGCCGGTGCTTTGCCGCGATTGGCACAAACTTCAGATCACGCCGGACATTTCCGGAGCGTTGCCGATCTAGGTTCAACCTCGGCGCCGATTGACATACAGGAGCGTCACTGGAGCGCATCAAGCAGCGCCTTAGCGTCCCGCAGATCAGGTGTGTCGAAACCTTCGGTGAACCAGCCATAGACCGGCGCGAGAAGATCACTGGCCTGCTGCTGCTTGCCCTGATCACGCCAGAGCCGGGCCAAGCTCGTGGTGGCGCGCAGCTCCAGGGCCTTCGCGCTCTGGCGACCGGCCACGTCAAGCGCTCGCCGAAAGTACGCTTCCGCTTCGGTCCTGTCGCCACCTGGCCTCGCCACCGTCAGCTCTCCAATCAAGCGATAAATTTCCGCCTCCCATCTCCGCTCGCCCGTCTCTTCGACAGCGGCCACAGCTTCGGCCAGCGCAGTCAATCCTTGCTCGATCTCTCCGGCCCGCGCCGAAGCTTCAGCCAATAGCGCAAGATAGAAGGGCCTACGGATGCGCACGCCCGTCGGCTGGACGGCCGCGAGGCCGTCGCGAATCTCCGCGATCCCTTCCACTGCCTGTCCGCGTACCGCGATCGCCCAGCCCCGCAAGACGCTTGCCGCCGCCGCCAGATGCGGTGCTATGCCATGCTCGGCGCACACCGCGATTGCGGCCTCCGCGTGCTCGCGGGCCGGCTCAGCTTCCCTCCGATGCTGGTAGATCATCGCCGCGAACACCAGGGCGAGAACAAGGCTAAAGGGATGCGAAAGCTCCCGCGCCATCCTCACCGCTTCGCGCGCCGTGGCAAGCGCCTGCTCGGGGAAACCAAGCGGCCACAGCGTGGCGGCGGCGGTGTATCGGTTGCAGACAGCCGCGTCGTGGCTGCCATAGAGGAACTTATGGGCAGCGTACGCGTCCGACCGATAGAGCGCCAATCCCGCCTCGAGATGCGCACGGCACGTGGTCAGCTCCGGGAGATTGAGAAGGGTTGTCCATGCAGCGTGATGCGCCTGCAGGAGGAGCGCCGGATCTGCGCTCTCTCGGGCGAGTGCGAACAGCTCGCCCAGCAGATCGCGAGCCGTCTTGAACTCGCAGCGTTGCTGGTAAACGAGCCACAACCCCCAGCTCACGGTAAAGAGCTGCGCCGCATCGCCGGCTTGCCGGCATAGGTCACGGGCACGCAGGTATGCTTGCTCCACCTCCGGTGCCGACCAGCTCTTGGTGCCGATCAGCACCGGCGCAAGCACGAGCTGCAGGTCGAGTTCGCGGCGGGCGCGTTCCGCAGGCTCGGCGACCCGATCGACGAGCATCAGCCCCTTGCGGAGATGCGCGATCGCCTCCGCGTGTGCCGAGCGCTCGGCAGCGCGCTGGCCAGCCTTGCGCCAGTAGGCCACAGCAATTTCCGTGAGGTCAGCCTCGGTAAAGTGGTGCGCAAGCACCTCCGGCTGGGTAGCCGCGATGTCCGGAAAGCTATCCTCGAGGGCCCGTGCGATGCGCGCGTGCAGCGGTTGCCGCTTGCCGCGCAGCAGTGTGCCGTAGGCGGTGTCCTGAACGAGGGCGTGCTTGAAGCTGTACACCGATGAGCCACGACGAAAAATCAACTGTGACGCGGCGAGCTGGTCGAGGGCCGACTGCAAAGGCGCGTCCGGCAGTGGCGACACGGTCCGTATCAGATCGTCGGAGAATTCCCGGCCAATGGCGGCGCCGGTCTGGGCGATTTCTTTGGCTTCCGGACTGAGACGGTCGAGACGGGCCAGGAGCGAGGCGTGCAGGGTAGCCGGGACAGCGAGTGCACCTGGCGAGGTTCGCGAAAGCACGGCCTTGCCTTCCCCCTCGGCTCCCGCTTCTAGCACAGCCTTGGTCAGTTCCTCCACGAACAGCGGCACGCCGTCCGTGCGGTCGACGATTTCGTGGACGATCGCGCGGGGCAGCACCTTCTCGCCGACTACCCGCTCCACGAGGGTTGCGGTGTCGCGGCGGTTCAAGCGACCAAGCGTCAGCATCGTGACATGCGGCTGGCCAACCCATGGCGGCGGGAACTCCGGTCGGAAGGTGAGGAGCAACAGCGCCGGCAGCTGCTGCACGCGGTCGACCGTCACCTGCAGGAGCTCAAGCGAGGTCGGGTCGATCCAGTGCACATCTTCGAAGACCCACAGCACGGAGTTGCGCCGAGACAGGTCCTCCATTTGCCGGACCAGCGCCTGAAGCGTGCGCTCCTTCTTCGCTGGCGGACTGAGCGACACCGGGCAATAGCGGTCGCAGGGCAACGACAGCAGCTCGGCCAATAGCGGCATGTCTTCGGCGGCACTCGCTGTGCCAGTTAACAGCGCCTCGATTTTGTCGAGCCTGACCGCCGGTGGGTCATCCCTGGTGAACCCAGCCGCCCGCTCCAGTTGCTTGATGACGGGGTAAAGAGCGCTGCCCTGGTGGTGCGGCGAGCAGAAACAGCGCAGGCGCGAGTATGGTTCGGCCTGGAGCTTCTCCTGGAGGGCCGCCACGAGCCGCGATTTCCCGACCCCGGCCTCCGCTGAGAGCAGCACCACCTGGCCCTCCCCAGAGGTCACGCGCTGCCACCGGCGCAGCAGCAGTTCGATCTCCTCCTCGCGACCGACCAGCGGGGTCAAACCGGCCGAATGGAAAGCTTCAAACCGGCTCTCGACGGCGCTCGACCGCAGCACCTGATAGGCTCGGACCGGCTGCGGGAAGCCCTTCATCGCAACCGTGCCGAGATCACGGTACTCGAAAAGATCACCCAGCAGGTGGCGCGTCGTGGGGCCGACGACAATGGTGTTCGGCTCGCCAAGAGCTTGCAGGCGCGCCGCGAGGTTGGGCGTCTCGCCTACCACGACGCGTTCCTGTGCTTCGCCCGAGCCAATGAGGTCGCCGACCACGACAAGCCCTGTGCCGATGCCGATCCGGACCCGAAGACGCTCGGGTGTTTGCAGTTGGTTGACGGCGTCGATAAGGGCCAAACCGGCGCGCACCGCTCGCTCGGCGTCGTCCTCGTGCGCATGCGGATAGCCGAAATAAAGCAGTACGCCGTCGCCCATGTACTTGGCGACGAAGCCGTCGAAGCGGGCGACCGTCTCAGCTACGCAGCGGTGATAGGCGCCAATCACCTCGCGTAGGTCCTCGGGGTCAAGACCAGCCGATAGCGCGGTCGAACCGACGAGGTCGCAGAACATCACCGTAAGCTGCCGACGTTCGGCAGAGGAGACGGCACTGAGGCTTGGCGCCGACGCGGCGCTCGGGCCTGCCAATTTCGAGGGCTGTGGCAGGCATGCGGCCGCTTTCAATAGCTTCTTGCGCTGGCCAAGCGAGAGGCCGAGCTTCTCCAGGTCCGCCTCGCTCAGCTCAGGCAGGATATTGAGATCGACATCGTTCGCCCGCAACGCGGGTGCGAGCTGCACCAGGCCAAGCGGCGCCAGCCAGCGCTCCAGCTCGTCCACGGCTTCCTCCTCGCTCCTGCGCATTCTACCAGATCGGGTGCGCGCTCCAAAGGGATCTTTGCCGCCTGCAGGAGTTCCGAAAGAGGCGAGCTCGGTTCCGATCCGATAGTCGGCTCCTGGCCATTCGCGTCAATACGCTGCCGTGCGCTAACGCGTCGATGTTTATCGATCGTGCTTATCGCTTGCTGTGACGTGCGAGCACGCGGTCCACCATCGCTCCTGCTGTGCCGAGATAATTTGACGGCTCGCACAAGGCGGCGAGCCGATCGCGCGGTAGCGCGGATGCGATGGCCGGGCGTCGCAGCAGGGCATCGAGCAGCGCGTCGCCACGGTCGAACGCGTCGCGGCAGGCAGCATAGACCTCGTCATGGGCAAGCTGGCGCCCGAGCGCGGGCGCGAGTCCCATCATCACAGCTTCGGCGACGATCAGCCCGCGCGTGGATTGCAGGTTTCGCTTCATCGCCAGGGGATCGACGATCAGGCCGGACAGCATGAATTGCGCCTGCGCCAGTGAGCCAGCGGTGAGAAGACAGACCTGGGGCAAAGCGAGCCACTCGCAATGCCAGGGCCCGGTGGCGCGCTCGAGATCCTGCACCATGGCGTCCAGCATCAGCGAAGCGGCGTCGCGCGACGCCTTCGCGTTCGCCAGCAGGATTTCCGAGGAGATCGGGTTGCGCTTCTGCGGCATGGTCGAGGATGCGCCGCGATGCGAGGAGAACGGCTCGAACACCTCGCCGATCTCGGTCGCCATCAGGATCATGACGTCGTAGCCGATCTTGCCGAGTGCGCCGCAGATCACGGCGAGCGTCTGCACCAGTTCGACAAGTCCGTCGCGGGCGACGTGCCAGGTGATGTCGGGCTCTCCCAGGCCGAGCACGCGGGCATAGGCGGCACGTACATCCAGTCCGCGATCGCCGAGCGACGCCAGCGTTCCCGCCGCGCCGCCGAGCTGCGCCTGAAGGGCGCGAGGCTTGACCTGTTCGAGCCGATCGGCCGAGCGCTGCAGCGCCGAGAGCCAGATCGCAGCCTTGTGCCCGAACGTGATCGGCAGGGCCTGCTGAAGATGGGTTCGGCCGGCCATCGGGGTATCGCGGTGGAGGCGGGCGAGATTGGCAAGAGTTGCCATGACCTCGCCGAGCTGCGCTTCGATCAGCGCGACCGCTTCGCGCAGTTGCAGCACGGTCGCGGTATCCATGACGTCCTGGGTGGTCGCCCCCCAATGCAGATAGCGGCCGGCTTCGCCGAGTCGCTCCGATAGCTGGCGGACTAGACCGACGATCGGGTAGCCGACGTTCTCGGTATCGCGCTTCAACTGCTCGATATCGAGCGCGATCGCTGGCGCCTGCCGCGCGATTGCCTCGGCCGCATCGCGCGGAATCACGCCGGCTTCGCCCTGCGCGGTGGCAAGCGCTACTTCCGCCCGCACATAGGCCTCGAGCAGCGCCTCGTCGGAAAACACCGCTCGCATGGAAGGCGTCGAGAAAACGTCGCGATAGAGGGCGCTGTCGAACATCGTGCTGGCCACGCGCTTGTTTCCTTCCTGTCAATATGCCCGGCCATCTGATTGATATGCACAAATCCGTCAAGCGCGGCCGCGGGACTTTTGAAGCCGTGCTATGGGGGCGCGCTGGCCGCGAGACAGTTACGGCGTGATCGCTTCCGAAGTGCATCAAACCGTTGCGGCGACCGTGGTTCCGAACGAGTTTGCCAGGGCGCTGGGAGCAGAGGGCGGATCGCCCGCGCTGGCATCGCTATTCGCCACTAACCGGGCTTCGCCTTCACGCCGCCAGCGCTCCTCGAGACGTTCTTTCCGCGCGTCCCGTGCGAACGAAATTGCGAAGCACATCGCAAAACTCGTTCGTGGCCGAGAACATCGGGTTATGGCCCTTGCCCTCAAACATATAAAGCTGCGCACCCGGAATGCGGGAGGCGATGAATTCGCTCGCGGTGTGGGGAATCAATTGGTCTTCTCGACCGTGGGCGACGAGCGTTGGCACGGCGATCGATTCAAGCAGTGGTACGATGTCCATGTCCGGATCCGGATCGTAAAAGCTGAGGATCGTTTCGATTGGCAATCGGCAGACGCGCTCCGCAGCCATCCGCCGCAACTCTTCGGTATTTGGCTCGGTGTAGACGTAGCGATTGTGCAAGCTGACCAATTCCTCAATGGCGCCGCGACTATATCCGTCCTCACGCAGCGCCATCTCGCGAAGCGCCACCTCAAAAAGCGCCATGTAATCCGGATTAAAGCCGTTCGCTCCGGTCAACGGCGTGCCTACCGTCATGATCTTTCCGACGAGTTCCGGGTGCCTATGGGCAAGCTGGAAAAGCAGATTGGAGCCGCGCGAGATGCCCACGCCAACGATCGGGGCGGCGTCGGCCGCCTGGATGATCGTCCGCAGATCCTCCATGTGTTGGCCAATGCCGTATGGCCGCACCAGAGGGTCAGATCGTCCGGCGCCCCGGCAGTCGACGGTGATGACACGGAATTCTTGGCAAAGCCGCTCGAGAATCGGTTCAAAGGTCGCCAGCCCGTATACGATCGGATTGATGAATACGATCGACGGCTCGCCGCTGCCGTGCTCGTAGAAGACGAGCCGCGCGCCGTTCCGCACCGCGTGTCGGGCGCGGTGAATGCAGTTGCGCGCACGGTCGCGGTCGGCGTCGGATTCGCCGAGCGCCATGGCGCGCTCGTAGTAGTTGTTCGCTCGGTCAAGGTCATCGTCGACGCCGGCCAAGTCACCCAGCATCAGGAGGCACTCGCGCTCGGTGCGCCGATCGGTCGGCGCCGCGTTTTCCCGATGGCGGGCCGTAAGCCGCAGGCACGTTTCAAGCTGGGTGACCGCCTCTCTGGCGGCGTGCCGCTCCTTTGCCAGCCGACCGGCGGCCAGCAGATAGATTGCCCCCTGGTCAGGCAGGCCGCCTTCAATGAAGTGATGGGCGACAATCTCGGGCTGGCCCGCTGCGATCTCTGGCCGCAATCGCTCAATCGCCTGCGCGATGCGCGCATGGAGTTGCTGACGGGATGATTTGAGCAAGGTAGCGTAGGCCGCGTCACGGACGAGCGCGTGTTTGAAGTTGTACGCGTGCCGCGGCGGCATTCCGCCTCGCTGGATCAGTCCAGCCTGGCAAAGTTGGCTGAGCGCCGCAGACAGCTGCGGTTGGGGATATCCGGCAATCGCGCCGACGACATCCTCCTCGAACTCCCGACCGATGCAGGCGGCGATTTGGGCCACCTCGCGTGCTGGAGCTAGGCGATCGAGGCGCGCCATCAGCGAATCCTGCAGCGTCGCCGGGATAGCAAGTGGCGGAAGGGGGCCGTCAAGCTCGAGGTCGCCATCGACGCCTGTCGTCTTCCAGATCGCTGCTTCAAGGACGGCTTTCGTCAATTCCTCGACGAACAGCGGAACGCCCTCTGTGCGGGAAAGAATGGCTTCGATCGCGACCGGCGGCAGCGATCGTTCGCCCGCCGCCATTTGGATGAGCTTTCGGCATGCTGGCCGTCCGAGGCGGTTGAGGCTCAGTAACGTGACGTGCGGGAAGTTGGTCCACGGCGTAGGCACGTCGGGTCGCAAAGTTGCGACGAGAAGTATCGGCAGACCGCGGATCCTGTCGACTATACGTTCGAAGAGTTCCTCCGAGGTCGGATCGAGCCAATGCGCGTCTTCCAGCACCATCAGCATCGGCCGCTGGCGCGAAAGCCGCTCCATCTGCGCCAGGAGAATGCCGAACAGCCGCGCCTTCTTCTCCTGCGGCGTCCCTGCCGGTGCCACGTAGCCTCCATCGAGCGGCAGCCCCATCACCTCGGCGAGCCGCGGCACCGCGTCCTCGCCAAACTCGCCGGCCTGGCCGAGAAGCCGCTCCAACTTCTCGAACTTCAATGAAGGAGTGTCCTCGTGGAGATGCCCTGCCGCGCGCTGGAGCTGAGCGATAACTGGCCAGAGCGCGCTGTTCACATGGTGCGGCGAACAATAATACCCGATCCGGAAGCGAGGTTCGGTTCGCAGGCGTTCACGAAGCGCGAGCACAATTCGCGACTTGCCGATGCCGGCCTCGCCGGACAGCAGCACGATCTGACCTTCGCCGCCTTTCGCCATCTCCCATCGGTCGAGAAGCAGGGCGAGTTCGTTGTCGCGACCGATCAGCGGGCCCATATCGGACCGCCGCAGGGCCTCGAACCGACCCTCGGCCGTCGCTTCGCCAACAACGCGGAAAGCCTGTACTGGGGCCTCGATCCCTTTGAGCTGTTGCGGTCCCAGATCAATGATTGTGAACCAGCCGCCAAGAAGGCGCCGCGTGCTCTCGGAGATCACCACAGCACCGGGTTCAGCCAGTTGCTCCAAGCGCGCGGCGAGGTTGGGGGTTATACCGACGACGTCTTCTTCCTGGGTGGCTCCTTCCACGACGAAGTCGCCAACCACGACCAGCCCGGTCGCGATTCCGACGCGCGCGGCAAGGGCGCCGCTTACTCGCTCCTGGAGGCTCTCCACAGCTTCCACGATTGCAAGTCCGGCGCGAACAGCGCGTTCGGCCGCGTCCTCATACGCTTGGGGCCAACCAAAATAGACGAGGACTCCGTCTCCCATTAATCTTGCGATATATCCCCCGAAGCGGACCACCTCCGCTGCAACCGTCTGGTGATAGGTCGTAAGGATCTCTCGCATGTCCTCGGGATCAAGCCGCACCGCCAGGGCGGTCGAGCCGACGAGGTCGACGAGCATCACCGTCAGGTGACGGCGCTCGGCGGGCCGCGCTTTAGTCGACGATCGTGAAGCGCTGGCCTCGGCTGGCGGCGGGCCGCGATCGTCCTCCGGATTCTTGCCAGGTCTTGGGGATAGTGCGGCGATTGCCGAGAGTAGCTTCTTGCGGTGGCCAACCGATGTGATGCCGAGTTCGCGTAGATCGTCTGCCGTCAAGCTGGGCAGGGTCTCCGCGTCTACGTCGTTGTCGCGAAACACGCTCTCGTACTGATGCAATCCGAGGCGGCGCAGCCAATCCGCTATGTCCAAATCGACCTCCCACAAGAGAGGGATGGTCACTCGTCGCATGGGAAGTCTACCGCAGCCTTCAACAGCACGCCATCCCTGGCCTCGCCCACCGACAAAGAGCCGTGGGGGGCGCTAGCTCAAGTTGCTAGCGCAATTCCAAGCGACCTCCATTAGTGACTAGAAAGCACAATGGCGAGCAGGGGGGCATCCCTACTCGCCACTCGAGCGTTCCTTGGAGGTTAAGCTGAACGAAAACTGCGCCGTTACGGGGTGCGGTCGGCGGTCACCAGGCGGGCTTCCCTCACCACGGCCTTGGAGCCGGCGGCGCGGAGGCAGGACGCTTCAAAGTTCGGCCAGGCCTGCTGCGAGCAATCCTTGCCCGCGGTGCGGATATCCAGGCGGTCACCCTTGGCAAGCGCATGCGGCACGCTGGCTTCGACCTGGGGGGCAAAGCCAGGCAATACGGTCATCGCGGCGGCGATGAAAGCGGCTGCAGCGATGGCGGAAAAAGCCTTGATCATGACGGTCCCCTGTCATGGGCCTTCGCGGCCCGTCGTTTCGTTGGCCGGACTTGTAGGGGGCACAAGTTTCCGGCCGTCTTCGCGGGCGCGGAAAATGGTTTCGTCCGGGCCGAGTTTTGTTTCGTCGGCCGGTGGCGGACGAAACATTGCCGCCCGCCCGAGACGCAGGGTCCCGAGACTGGTTCATTGGCCGACTCGAAGTAGAAACCCGGACCCGAAGGGAACCTAACCCGGCTTGCCGGGCCGCCCGGGGCGGGGTAGGAGGGGAATATGTCCCGTATCGCGCTCTATCCCGGCTCATTTGATCCCATCACCAACGGCCATCTGGACGTCCTGCGGCACGCCGTGACGCTGTGCGACCGCCTGATTGTCGCCATCGGCGTCCATTCCGGCAAAAAAAATCCGCTGTTTTCGACCGAGGAGCGGCTCGAGATGGTTCGGGCGGTATGTGAGCCGATTGCGCAAAAGGCCGGCTGCGCTTTCGACTGCACCACCTACGACAACCTCACTGTAGCTGCGGCGCGGCAGGTCGGCGCAACCATTATGATTCGCGGCCTGCGCGACGGAACCGATATGGACTACGAAATGCAGCTTGCCGGCATGAACGAGGTGATGGCGCCAGAAGTGCACACCGTGTTCGTCCCGGCGTCGCCTGCGGTCCGCCCGATCACCGCCACGCTGGTTCGCCAGATCGCCGGCATGGGCGGCGACTTCTCCGCCTTCGTGCCGCCCCAGATTGCCGCGAGGCTGAAGGCCAAGTTCGCGGGTTGACGCGTTCGTACGCGCTTTCCTGTTTCCACATGACCGGAGCTTTCATGATCCGAATTCTCGCCGTTCTCGCCGCGCTGTTCCTTGTGGCTCCCGCAATCGCCCAGCCGCTGCCGGCCAATCTCGACAAGGCGAATGCGATCGTGATCGACACCACCAAGGGCCGCATCGTGATCAAGCTGCGCAACGACATCGCGCCCCAGCATGCCGAGCGCATCAAGCTGCTCGCGCGCGAGGGCTACTACAACAACGTGCCGTTTCACCGCGTGATCGAAGGCTTCATGGCGCAGACCGGCGACGGCAAGAATTTCAACGGCACCGGCGGCTCGAAACACCCGAACCTGCCGGCCGAGTTCTCCAACGTGCCATACAAGCGCGGCATCGTCGGCATGGCGCGAACGAGCGATCCCAATTCGGCGAATTCGCAGTTCTTCATCATGTTCGCGGAAGGCGCGTCGCTGAACGGCAAATACACCGTGATCGGCGAAGTGGTGTCGGGCATGGACGTCGTCGACAAGATCAAGCGCGGCGAACCGGTCGTCGATCCCGACAAGATGGTGAAGGTGCAAGTCGCATCCGACGTTAAGTGAGGCCATGACGGCGGGCCGCAGCAAGCCATACGTCTGGTTTGCCGCCGTCCTGCTGTGGCTTGCATCGGGTGCGCATGCGGAGGCTCAACCGCAGCAGCTCGACACCCTCAAGGACGTATTCGCCAAACTGTATTCCTGCTGGCGGCCGCCGCCTTACTCGCGCGCCAATCCGATGGACATCACGGTCGTCGTCAGCTTCAACCGCGAGGGCGCCATTCTGGGTCAACCCAGGATCACCTACGAATCGGAACGCGCCAGCGATAACGACAGGGTCGCGTACCGAATTGCCGTGATGGAGACATTGCAACGCTGCACGCCGTTGCCATTTACCGAGGGACTGGGCGGTGCGGTCGCCGGCCGGCCTTTCGCGGTCCAATTTAGAACCCGCAAACGTCCACCCAAACCGGAAGAGAAAAACGCATGGCTGATACCGAAAATACTTTGATCCTTGAAACCACCCAGGGCCCCGTCACCATCGAAATGCGTCCCGACCTCGCACCTGGCCACGTCGCTCAGATCAAGAAGCTGGTGCGTGAGGGATTTTACGACGGCATCGTGTTCCATCGCGTCATCGAGGGCTTCATGGCGCAGACCGGCTGCCCGCACGGCACCGGCACCGGCGGTTCCGGCAACAAGCTGAAGGCCGAGTTCAACAAGGAACCGCATGTGCGCGGCACCGTCTCGATGGCTCGCGCCGCGAACCCGGATTCCGGCGACAGCCAGTTCTTCATCTGCTTCGATGACGCCTCCTTCCTCAACGGCCAGTACACGGTCTGGGGCAAGGTGACGTCCGGCATGGAGAACGTCGACAAGATCAAGCGCGGCGAGCCGGTGCAGAACCCGGACAAGATCGTGAAAGCGCACATGGCGCTGGACGCGGCTTGATCTGATGCCGTCATTCCGGGGCGCGCGAAGCGTGAACCCGGAATCTCGAGCTCACAATCTCTGGATTCCGGATTGCCGCGCTTTGCGCGGCCTCCGGAATGATTTGCAAAAAGATGCGCACCGATCTCTTCGACTTCGAACTGCCCGCCGCCAGCGTCGCGCTGCGGCCCGCGAGCCCGCGCGATGCTGCGCGGATGCTGGTGGTGCAGCCCGATGGGGTGCTGCGCGACCGAACCGTCGCCGAGTTGACGCAATGGCTGGAGTCCGGCGACCAACTCGTCGTCAACGACACCAAGGTGATCTCCGCCCAACTCAAGGGCCGGCGCATCGGCCGCGAGACCGAGCCGAAGATCGAGGCGACGTTGATCAAGCGGCTGGACGGGTCGCGCTGGCGCGCGCTGGTTAGGCCGGCGAAGAAGCTCGCGCCCGGCGACATCGTTCGCTTCGGCAACGAGGGCAAGGTCTGCCTGCTCGGCCATCTCGACGCCGAAGTCGAGGCCAAGGGCGAAGAGGGCGAGGTCACGCTGTCGTTTTCGTTTCACGGTCCGGCGCTGGATCAGGCCATCGCCGATCTCGGCACGCCGCCGCTGCCGCCCTATATCGCCTCAAAACGCACGCCCGACGATCGCGATGCCGCCGACTATCAGACGATGTTCGCCGCAAATGAAGGGGCGGTCGCGGCGCCGACGGCGGGACTGCATTTCACGCCTGAGCTCGAGACGGCGCTGCGCCGCCACGGCGTCGAATTGCATCGGATAACACTGCATGTCGGGGCAGGGACCTTCCTGCCCGTGAAGGTGGACGAGACCTCCGAGCACAGGATGCACGCCGAGTGGGGATCGATCTCGGTTGATACCGCTGCCGCGTTGAATGCCGCGCGCGCGCAGGGCGGGCGCATCATTGCTGTCGGCACCACGTCGCTACGGCTATTGGAGAGCGCCACGCGCGAAGACGGCACCGTTCAGCCGTTCGACGGCGAGACCTCGATCTTCATCACGCCGGGCTACCGCTTTCGCGCGGTCGATATCCTCATGACCAATTTCCACCTGCCGCGCTCGACGCTGTTCATGCTGGTGTCGGCGTTCTCCGGTCTGGACACAATGAAGCGCGCCTATGCGCATGCGATCGCAGCCGGCTACCGGTTCTATTCCTATGGCGATGCTTGCTTGCTGTTTCGCGCGCCGGATTGAGGCGAAGCCGGGCGTCTTCGCTTGAAAAAGAGGCCCGCCAATTGGGCGGGCAAAGGTTCAGGGAGGAAGCGCTCTGACAATAAAGCGCCAACGCCTGTCTCTTTGATTCGGCGGTTGCCGCCAAGATCGTATAACTACCGCCTCGGCACATCGGTGCGCGGTGAACAACAGGGGCCTTGCATGAACTTTTCCGGCATTTTCGCGCGAATAGTCGCGCTGATCGGCGCCGCGGCGCTGCTGTGGCGCCGTCTGCAGGGATCCGCGCCCAAAGCGGCCTGGGGCAGCGCGCCGGCAATTCCGGCGGCGCAGCCGCAAGGGGCGATCCCGACGCTCAAGATGCCGACGGCCCAAGGCTGGAGCGACGGGCAGAAGCCGATCGCGGCGCCCGGGCTCAAGGTCAACGCGTTTGCGACCGGCCTGGACCATCCACGCTGGATCAACGTGCTGCCCAATGGCGACGTGCTCATCGCAGAAGCCACCCAGATCGCGGGACCGCCCAGGAGCGTGTTCCACTATGCGATGCAGGCCACGATGCGGCGTGCCGCGGCGCTCGGTGTCAGCGCCGACCGCATCACCCTGTTGCACGATCGCGATGGTGACGGCGTTGCCGAAGGGCGCGGAATTTTCATGGAGGGGCTGAGCCAGCCGTTCGGCATGGCGCTGGTTGGCGACACCTTCTATGTCGGCAACACGGACGGCGTGGTGGCCTTTCCCTATGCGGCTGGCGCGGACCGCATCACCGCCGAGGGACGGAAGCTCGTGACGTTCAAGCCCGGCGGGCACTGGACACGAAGCCTGCTGCCGAGCGCGGATGGCAAAAAGCTCTACGCCGGCGTCGGCTCGCTCAGCAACATCGCCGAGAGCGGGATGGAGGTCGAGCAAGGCCGCGCGGCGATCTATGAGCTCGATCTGGCTAATGGCGCGAGCCGTATCTTCGCCAGCGGCCTGCGCAACCCCGTAGGCCTCGCCTGGGAGCCCAACACGGGCGTGCTCTGGACCGTCGTCAACGAGCGCGACGGCCTCGGCGACGAAACACCGCCGGACTATCTGACTTCAGTCCGCGACGGCGGCTTCTACGGCTGGCCCTATTGCTACTGGGGTCAGACGGTGGACGACCGCGTGCCGCAGGATCCGGCCATGGTCGCCAAGGCGATTCAACCCGACTATGCGCTTGGCGGCCACACCGCCTCGCTCGGCCTGTGCTGGATGCCATCAGGCACGCTGCCTGGCTTTCCGGACGGCATGGTGGTCGGCCAGCACGGCTCCTGGAATCGCAGCACGCTGAGCGGCTACGCCGTCGTGTTCGTGCCGTTCGAAAACGGCCGCCCCTCCGGTCCGCCGCGGGATATTCTGACGGGCTTTCTCGCAGCCGATGAGAAGGTCTCTTACGGACGACCGGTCGGCGTGACGCTCGGTCCCGACGGCTCGTTGCTGGTGGCCGACGATGTCGGCAACGTGATCTGGCGCGTGACGGGCGATCAACGGGGCTGAGCTGCCGCGATAGTCTATGTCAGCGCGTGACCGAGGAGACAGGGCGCTCTACGGCGCTACAATTTCGCGCAGCAAGAGTGACCGAGCTCTCCAATAGTGGTATCTTTGCTGCCCCTGCAATGAATATCGGGCTGCCCATGAACATCCGTTCCGCGAAGGTTGATGAACTCGCCCAGCGCCTTGCTCGCGTCACCGGCGAGGATATTGAGACGGCGTTGGAACGCGCAATTGAGGAGCGGCTATCCCGTGTTACGCCGCCAACTCCGGCCGACCGACGAGCCGCAATAGATTCCTTCTTTGAGAAGGCGTCCCGCCTGCGCGTTCTTGATTCCCGTCCGGCGGACGAGATCATTGGCTACGATCGCTTCGGGTTACCTTCCTGATGGTTCTGGATACGTCCGCGATCATCGCGGCCATTGCGAATGAACAGGATGGACCGCGTTATCGGGCGGCGATGCTGCGCGCAGATACTTTGTCGATTTCAGCGGTGACCGTTCTGGAGACCAAGGTCGTTCTCTTTGCGCGGCTGGGGTCGGAGGCCGTTGATCTTTTTGACGAACTGCTGGAGAAGGCGGGGATCGCCGTCGTGCCATTCGATGATGAAATGGCAAGAGCTGCCTTCGATGCGTTTCGACTTTTCGGCAAGGGGCAGGGCCACCCGGCTCAGTTGAACATTGTTGATTGTGCCGCCTATGCGCTGGCGAAAACGCGCTCCCAGCCCCTCCTCTTCAAGGGCGGAGACTTCGCTCGGACCGACGTCGTATCAGCCGCGCTCTGATACGACCGGATGGTGGCTCGGCGTAACACGCCGAGCTTCTTTTAGATCAGGGATCGCTGGGAGAACTGGTCTCGGCTTACGCCATCGCACGCTGCGGCAGCAATTCCGCGATCTGGATCGCGTTCAGCGCTGCACCCTTCAGGAGCTGATCGGCCGACACGAACATCGAGATCGAGTGGCCGGAGGCGTCGCTGAGATCCTTGCGGATGCGGCCGACCAGAACGTCATCCTGGCCGGAGGCATCGATCGGCATCGGGAAATAGTTCTTTGCCCGGTCGTCGACGATTCTAACGCCCGGCGCCTTCGACAGGATCGCGCGCACTTCATCCTCGGCGATCGGCTTTTCGCATTCGAAGGTGATGGCTTCGCAATGGGCGCGCAGCACCGGCACGCGCACGCAGGTGACGCCGATCGCGATTCTATCGTCCTCGAAGATCTTGCGGGTCTCCTTGATCACCTTGGTCTCTTCGTCGTTGTAGCCGGTCTCGGGATCGATTGCCGTGTTGTGGCTGAACAGGTTGAAGGCGTAGGGGTGCTGGATCACCTTGGGTTCGAACGGCCGGCCGTCGAGATAGGCGCGGGTCGATTCCACCAGCTCGTGCATCACGGCGGCACCACCGCCGCTCGCCGCCTGATAGGTCGACAGGATGACGCGCTTGATGCGGTTGGCCTTGTGGATCGGCCACAGTGGCACCAGTGCCGTGATCGCCGAACAGTTTGGAACAGCGATGATGCCCTTGTGCTCGCGGATGCGGCCCGCGTTGATCTCCGGGATCACCAGCGGCACGTTCGGGTCCATGCGGAAGGCCGAGGAATTGTCGATCACGACCGCACCGGCCTTGACGGCCGCGGGCGAGAACTTCCGGGAGGTGCCGGCACCGGCCGAGAACAGCGCAATGTCGACGCCCTCGAACGACTTTTCGGTAAGCTCCTCGATCACGATCCTCTCGCCGCGGAAGTCGATGGTCTTGCCGGCCGAGCGGGCGCTCGCCAGCGCCTTGAGCTTGCGGACGGGAAAGTTGCGCCTGTCCATCGTGGCGATGAATTCGGCGCCGACCGCGCCGGTCACGCCGGCAATGGCTACAACGGGTTCGTGGCTCACGGGTCTATCCTCTGTTTGAGCATCAATGCTTCGGGCAATAAAAAAGCCCCGGTCCTTTTCAGGCGGGGCTTCGGTTCGGATAATGCGATCGTTCGACTACGCGCGCACGGCTCCCGAGCCCCCGGAGGGTGCTTTGGTTTTCGTGGTCGCTTTGGTCGAAGTCGTCATGGCGCGGACTTATGCGGCAGACGGGCTCCGCCGTCAACGGCTTTTAGCCTCATCCGGGCTGCAACGGGGGCAGACGAGCCCGCATCATCGCCGCCTTGCGGCGCCAGGAGGCTCGAGGATCACCGCTTTCAGGTCGTTGCCACTCATGACAACGATCGCGAAATTCAGCCGGCCGCGTTCGCGGATCAGGCCGCCGCTGATGGCCTTGCCCGACGCCGCGTGCTCGGCCACGCGGACGGCATCTGCCAGGCGCTGCCGGATCGTCTTGAGTGCAACGAGGTTGCTGCGGTCCTCGGCATCGAACTCCTTCAGGGGCAGGGCGGCTTCGCCGCCGACGATCTTGCCAGTCGTCGCGTCGATGGCGTGGTGCCAGATGCGGTCGTTGTGAAGGGTCTTGACGCGATAGACTGGTGAATCCGGCGCGCCGTCGAAGCTGACATCAGCGGTGGTCGCGCCGGCATGCAGGGATTCGGCGATGGCCATCGCCTGGCTCAGCGAGACTGCCGACCCGCGGAAAAGCGTGAGCTGGCGGCTGACATCCTGCTGGTCGGACGCGGCGTCATCGCCGGCCTCATTGCGAAGCGAGGCTGGCTCGTCGGTCGACGACGCGGTGGCATAGACCGGGGCGGGGAGGATGATCGCCACAAGAATAGCTGCAAGCAACTGTCTCCAGGATCTCGGTGCATGCATTGTTGCAGTCTCCATCGATGAGCCTGTCTTTGCCGGCGGATGGGCCGGATCCTCGAAGAAAGCGCGGCCGACCCTTTGGAGGCATACGGGCCGGCCGCGGAACGCCGCAAAGGTGCCGCCACTTGCGGCGATCGAAGCGGCGCGAGCCCCCGCTGGGACCAGTGAAAGCGGAAACCCGCACTCGCTTATAACAAAACCATACCGTATCGTTTTGTTTTTGGTCAACGATGCCGCCCTGGAGTAACGCATGTGAAACGCCGTTCTCACGGAATTGTCAGCGGGAAGGGCGCCGCCGAATGGTTCCCTTAATGGTTCCCTTAGTGGTTCCCTTGGGGACGGACTGAACGCGGCTCGATGGCCCAAGCGCACCGGCCAGGAACAGCCTGATCGCCAAGCGCATGCGTTTTTCGGCGGACTTCATCTCCAGCGGCGTTCCGAACGTCGCCATGCGGTGGGTGTGACCGACGACGACGTCGAGAAAGACCTCAGCCGCGATGCCGGTATCCTCGACGTCCATAGCGCCCTGTGCGACCAAATGATCAAAGAAGCGCGCGGTCGTGGAAACGGCCTTCAACCAGCCCTCTTCCTTGCCAAGTTTGGCAATGTCGGGAAAGTTGATGGCCTGCGCCGTCATCATGCGGCTGAACGCAACGGCATCGGGCCCGCAGGTGAACGTCAGCATCTCGCGCCCGACTTCTATCAGGCGCTGCTCGACCGAAATGTCCGAGGAACGCGTGAGCTGCACCTCCGCCGCTTCGGCAAGCGGCGCAAGCCAACGGTCAATTTCGCGCCTCAGCACCTCCGCAAACAGCCCGCGCTTGTCGCCGTAGCGCGAATAGACGGTGGGCTTGCTGACCCGAGCCGCTTCCGCAACCGCATCAAGCGAGGTTGCGTCGTAGCCCCGGTCCAAAAAAAGCCGGGTGGCAACTTCGATCAGGCGCTGATCGCGCTCGATGGCTGCGCTCTTCGTCGGCCGGCCGCCGCGCGACTTCGGGACGTCTCGTCTTGCCGGTCTGGCCTTGGTCGCAGTCAATCCCATGCCCATCGATTCCTGCGCGGTCGTGATAGTGGTCATTGCTCTATAACGCGCAGTAACAGGGGCGTCATCGCGAATCTGGGCCGAAACCGCTCTCCGTTCCCCGGATGCTGCGCAGCGCGCCGCGTCTTGGCGGCGTGGTGCGCTGCTGATCCGGGGCCCACTATGTTGGGATGGGTCCCGGCTCTGCGCCGCGTCACCATAGCGCGTCGAAGACGCGCGTGAACGCGCTGATGGTGCCGCGGCGCGTCCGGGACACGGAGGATGAAATGTCACGCGGCTGCTCGCCCATGCCCTCCCGCCGAATTGGCCATATCGTCAACGGTCTCGGCAGGTCGTCGTTGCGCTCCTGTGCAGCTCACGGAAGCGTCGAGGTCCAGGCGCGGCCCGATGCAGCCTTCTCATAGCCATACCGATAAAGGGCGCGCATATAGGCGGTGTCGAACCCCTCTGAGGGCGAGGCGGGATAGGCGCGCTCAATATAGGACAGATGAAAGCCCCACCGATTGCGCTTGGCGAAATCGTACGTCGAGAAGATGACCGAGCGCGTCTGGGACTGGGTGATCGACGACAGGCTGCGTGAGGCGACATCGATCGTGCTGTTGGACACGAGCTCAAAAGTTCGCTCGAGCTTCTTGTTGACGAGGATGTAGATGTTCATCCGGCTGTTCCCGGGCAGCCGTCCCTGGAAGAGCAGGGCATCCGGCAGCGTCAGGACCGGAGCGGTCACGCCGCCGTCGACATGCATCTCCTCAAAGCGCCGACCCTGGCCCTCGGCCTCGATCAGGATCGGCGGGAAGACCAGGGGAATGCTGGCGGAGGCCGCCATCACGTCGCGAAACAGGCGCAGCGCCTCGGGCGAACCGACGGCTGCGATTTTCCCCATGTCCCAAACGACCGTGCGTTGGGTGTCGAGATCGGTCGTCACCACCAGCAGTTTTCGGCCCTTGGCATTTTCGCGTGCAACGGCGGCGAGGATCTCCGGCCCGACATAGCGGGCCACCAGCTCGCGCAGTCGCGTATTGCCGAACAGGCCAGATCCGAACAGCACGCGAACGATGCTGGGATCAGCGAGCAGGCTCTCCGCTATGCCGCTGGTGTAGACCTCCCTCAACGTGTCGTCGTATTGGGACCCGAGAAACGCGAAAGGCGCAATCAGGCCGCCGGTGCTTACGCCTGAGACGACCGAGAAGGCCGGGCGGGTGCCAGCTGCGGTCCAGCCGTTCAACACGCCCACGCCATAGGCGCCATCGGCGCCGCCGCCGGAGAGCGCGAGATAGGTCCTGGTCGAGGAGGGGGCCTCTTTCTCGAAACGGAATTTGGTGGCGGGATCGTCGGTGTAGCGCCGCAGGCCGTCGAGTTCGAGCACACGGGAGCTAGAGGCATCCGCAGCGCTGTAGGGCGTCCGCGGCAGGGACGTGCAGGCGGCAGCCGCGAGGCTGCACAGCAAGACGGCTGACCAGAGCAGGCGTGAGCCTGTCCTCCTGGTCCGGCTGCCGGAGAGGATTGATCCAGTCAAGAAAGAGGGGGAGGGCATTCGCCGTCAGTCACCGTACACGCACTATCCGCCGCCGGCCTCATCGCTAGCGGCGTTTCGTGCCCTGTTCATAAAACTATACGGTATCGTTTTGTTTAACAAGAGAAGCTGAGGGCGCTCTGGGCGGCTCAATTGTGTCCGGCGTGGGGCCTGCTCCGCGCACTGGTGGATGAATCTGACGCTTGGTGCCACGCCCACACGCGAAATCGATCAAACGTGAACGTCACCTTAGCTTGGATCGTCAGATCGCAACCGTTGGCTGGGAGTCCGTTTCATTCCCAACTTCGGACATAGGTTGTAGCGGCTATGGTGCAAGAGCGATCAGGACGGCTCCGGCGCGGGATAGCGGTTTTCAAGCCAGCGGTTGCGCCGGGTCGGCGCCGTACAGGTTCGGCCCCTTGGTGCCCGGCAGAATGCCGAGTTCGACGATGCCCCATAGCGCGGGCGGAAGGCTCGCAAAAATCAGGATCGAGGCCGTCGAGAGATCCCCGCTCCGGCCGGTGCTGGGGTCGTTAAAGAGGGCGATGCTGAGGCCGACAGAGAACAGGGCGAAGGGGAGCAGCCAGAAAACCAGCAGCCACCAGCCGTTCTTGTTGCGGTCGTGCAATCGCTTGCTGCCGACGGCCAGTATCGGCCACAGGCTTAAGAGCCATATGAATTGCGAGGTCAAGGCGAGCATCAGGACGGCCGCCTCTTCGCTTTCGAGGAGAAAGGGGGCGAAGGTCAAGACCTGCACCGCGACGATCAGGGCGAGGATCGCCAGCCAATAGGTGCGGCGGCCGATCCGGCCGTCGAAGCTGAGAAGGATCTTCTGCAGTTTCATCGCATCCTCGCCAGGGGCGTCCTCTCGGGTGCTTTGATTGGTCGGTACTGCGGCAGATTTCGTTCGAAACGGAGTTCCTTCAGGCAGGCGGGCAACTTCGTGAAGTTCGAGTCTCTCCGCTACTTACGGGAAATCGCGCCGCAACAACTGAGGCAAAGGGCCGAGCTTTATCCAACAACAAGGGAGCCCAAGTGCTTCCATGTTGGGCACCAAGCGTCAGATTTCATCCACTGGGCGGTTGATTGGCCGTTCCCGGCACGCAATAAGCAGCGCCATGAGTCTTCCCAATCATTTCGAATTGCTCGCCACCAACGGCCAGGCCCGCACCGGCCGCCTGACCACGCCGCATGGCGTGGTGCAAACGCCGGCCTTCATGCCGGTCGGCACCGCGGGCGCGATGAAGGGCATGCATTGGCGCGAGGTGCGCGATGCGGGCGCCGATATCGTGCTCGGCAACACCTATCATCTGATGCTGCGGCCGGGCGCCGAGCGGATCGCTGATCTCGGCGGCTTGCAGGCCTTCACCGGCTGGAACGGGCCGATGCTGACCGACTCCGGCGGCTTCCAGGTGATGTCGCTATCTGACCTGCGCAAGGTGAGCGAAAAGGCCGTGACGTTTCGCTCGCATATCGACGGCGCCAAGGTCGAGCTGTCGCCGGAGCGTTCGATCGAGGTGCAGCGCCTGCTCGGCGCCGACATCGCGATGCAGATGGACGAATGCGTGCGGCTGCCGGCCTCGCGCGACGACATCGAGCGCGCGATGCGGCTGTCGCTGCGCTGGGCCGAGCGCAGCAAGCGTGCGTTCGAGGCCGCGCCTGATGGCTACATGCTGTTCGGCATCGTACAAGGCGGCGACATCCCCGCGATGCGCCACATCAGCGCGCGCGAGCTGGTCGGGATTGGCTTCCACGGCTACGCGATCGGCGGGCTTGCAGTGGGTGAGCCGCAGGCGGTGATGCTGGCGATGATCGAGGAAACGGCGCCGGCGCTGCCTGCGGATCGCCCGCGCTATCTGATGGGCGTCGGCACGCCCGAGGATTTGGTCGAAGCGGTGGCGCGCGGCATCGACATGTTCGATTGCGTGATGCCGACAAGGAACGGGCGTCACGGCATGGCGTTCACCCGCTTCGGCCAGGTCAATCTGCGTAACGCCCGTCATGCCGACGATCCACGCCCGCTCGACGAGGAGAGCGAGTGGCCCTCGGCGCGCAACATCTCGCGCGCCTATTTGCATCATCTGGTGAGGTCGGGAGAGACGCTCGGCGCGATGCTGCTGTCGGAAATCAACGTGGCCTATTACCAGCATCTGATGCAGGGCATGCGCGACGCGATCACCGCCGGTACGTTCGAGAGTTTCCAAAAGCAAACGCGCGCTGGATGGGCGCGCGGTGACATTGCTCCGAGATAGAATCTATTTTTAATTTGACGCGTTTTCTTCACGCGAACCGGACGCCACTTCGCTTGAAAACGCTATGGCGTCAATTACAGGCGAACCTCTTGACCGAATGCTTGGTCACGAAGCCGTAACCGCATGTGTCACAGGTCCAGAGATAGCTGATCACGTTGTCCTGCAGGTAGGCGGAGGCCTCCGCTGCCACCATCGTGTCGGCACACACCGGGCAGGTCGGCAAATCGCAGCCGCGCGGATCGGGCCTAGATGCTAGGGTCGACTGGATTTCAGCAATAGCTGGCATCGTGACCTCCATGCGATCTGAACCTCAGGCCCAGCTCACAACCAAAGTATAAGCAGAAATCTTTGACGATGTCGCAACACAAATGCGTTGATTTCGCGATATTTAGCGAAGTTCTTGTTTTGCAATGCAGCGAATTCTTCGTTCCGGCAATTCCGGCTTGCGCATCGATGTGGCCGCCTCCTAAGTAGGAGAGCGCCTTTTCCCCGCACATGATCGCTTTGGGAGTGTCGAGATGGATGCGTCGTCAGCCGCGAGTGCAGTGCAACGTCCGGGCCGGGGACGGGTCTTCGACTCCATCGTCGATGCGATCGGCGACACGCCGATCGTTCGTTTGCGCAGACTCCCGGAGGCGCATGGCGTTAGCGCAACCATCCTGGCCAAGCTGGAATATTTCAATCCCGCCGCGAGCGTTAAAGACCGCATTGGCGCGGCGATGGTGATCGCGATGGAAAAAGCCGGCGTGATCAACGCCGATACCGTTCTGATCGAGCCGACCTCTGGCAATACCGGCATCGCGCTGGCGTTCGTCGCGGCTTCACGCGGCTACCGGCTCAAGCTTGTGATGCCGGAATCGATGTCGATCGAGCGGCGCAAGATGCTGGCGTTCCTCGGCGCCGAGATCATCCTGACGCCGGCCGCGCAGGGCATGAGGGGCTCGATCGCAACCGCTGAGGAACTGGTGCGGACCACGCCCAACGCCGTGATGCCGCAGCAGTTCAAGAACCTCGCCAATCCCGAAATTCACCGCCGCACCACGGCGGAAGAAATCTGGAACGACACCGGCGGCAACATCGATGTCTTCGTCGCCGGCGTCGGCACCGGCGGCACCATCACCGGCGTCGGACAGGTGCTGAAACCGCGCAAGCCGTCTTTGCGGATCGTTGCCGTCGAGCCGGAGGAAAGCCCGGTGCTCGGCGGCGGCCAGCATACGCCACACAAGATCCAGGGTATCGGCGCCGGCTTCATTCCGGACATTCTGGATCGCTCCGTGATCGATGAGATCGTCAGGGTCAACGGCCCGACCGCGATCGAAATCTCGCGTGCGCTGGCGCGCATGGAGGGCATTCCCGGCGGCATCTCCTCGGGCGCTGCGATCGCGGCGGCACTTGCGATCGGCAAGCGTCCCGAGAGCGCCGGCAAGACCATTCTGGCTGTCGTGCCGTCATTCTCCGAACGGTATTTGTCGACGGCCTTGTTTGAAGGAATTTAGCGATGGCGGACCAGCCGCGGCGGCCGAGAACCCTGAACGATGCGCGCACCGAAGCCGAGGCCGCATTCAAGCGCGCGACCGCGAAAGTGGCGCAAGCACCCGCCAAACAAGCCTCCGTTCCCGGCGTGCGCGAGCAGGTCACGCTGCGGATCGATCAAGATGTGCTGGAATGGTTTCAGGAGGGTGGTCCGGGTTGGCAGGATCGCATCAACGAGGCGCTGCGAAAGGCTGCAGGCAAATAGAACGCTCTTCTTAAGTTTATTGATTTGCGACCTGCAAAATGAAAAAGGCCCGGGATGATCCCGGGCCTTTTCTGGCAGATGGTCGCTTGCCGTTAGCGCAGCATGCCGCCGACGACGCCGCCGATGAAGCGTCCGGCACCGGCCGGATCGGGGCCGGGGTTGCTGTACTGGCGCTGCGGCGGGGGCTGCTGCGGCTGCGGTTGAGGCTGCGCCTGAACGGTGCTGGGGGCGCGGCGCTTGGGGGCGGGACGCTCCTCATCGGAACTCGCGGTCGGTGCGGCCGCCACGATCTCCGTCAGCAGCGCCTTATGCTGCAACTTGTTGAGGTAGCCGCTCTTCGGATAGCCGCGCGCCGCCTGCCAGCGCGTGATCACGCCGCGGGTCGGGGCGTCGAACTGCCCGGTGACCTTGGTATCGAAACCGAGTCCGGTCAGGCGGCGCTGCACGTCGCGGCGCTGGCCTTTATCGAGGCCGATCTGGTCCTCAGTGGTCTGGTTTGCTTCTTCCTTGAAGGTCGCGGGATCGATACCCGTGCTCAGGTTGCGGGTTGCATCCTTTGCACCACTCTCCAACGACGCAATCCGCGACAGCGCCAGCGACCGGAACTGACCGTTAGGATAGCTGGTCAGATAGGCGTTGAACTCCTCCGGCTTGTTGGAATCCTTGATCGAGCGCCAGAACTCCAGTTCGACGTCGGAGCCCGGCTTTGGGCCCGACGCCGGCGCGGCAGCCGCCACGGCGCCGGGCGCGGGCGCGCCGTTCAGGTAGACCGCGCCGATCAGGTTGGTGTGCCCCCAGGGGAGCTGACCCTTGTTGGTCTCTTCGTTGACCTGGGCGCGGACCTTGGTCATCGCCTGCTGGATCTCGACGCCGGGCTGGGTGAGGTTGGCGAGCAGGGCGCGCGTGAACGGGCTGTTGCCGCCTTCCTGGCCGTCGAGCGCGGTCTGGCCCGGGCCGGTCGCAAACGCGATCAGCGTGCCTTCGCCGGACTTCATTTCGGCGAGACCGGTCTGCACGTTGACGCTGCGGGTGGCGGAGTTCGACTTGATCTTGGCTGCGAACGGGTTGTCGCGGCAGGCGTCGAGGAACACCAGCTTGACCTTGGCATCGCCCATGGTCTGCTCGAGGGTGAGGTCGATGTTGATCGCGGCGCCAAGCTTGACGTCCATTTCGGATTTGATGTCGGCGTCGATCGGCAACAGATAGTTGGTGCCGGAGATGGCAATGCCATGACCGGCATAGAAGAACAGCGCGACGTCGGCGCCTTGCGCCTTCTTGCCGAAGTCGAGCAGACGTTCGGTCATCTTGTCGCGCGTGAGGTTGGAGCCTTCGACCACCTCGAATCCGACATTGCGCAGCGCGGCGGCCATCGCCTTTGCGTCCACGGAAGGATTCGGAAGCGGTGCGACGTTCTTGTAGGTGCCGTTGCCGACAACGAAAGCGACGCGCTTTTCGGCTTGGGCGGTTCCGGCCGCAAAGACCATACAAATGATGGACAAAATGAGGGTTGGGTAACGCATATGAAATCCCCCTGCAGAATCGACAAAGGCTTTGGCTGTAACGCTGGCTGGACATTACAAATATCGCCTGCTTCGCACCACAAAAAAGCAGCCGAATGGCCAAATCCGGAGCCATCCGTTACCGTCGCGACACGCGCCGTAGCGTGATCTAGATCACAGCCTGGAAATAAATTTCAGCCTTGCACGCGCGCAGGCGAAGGATTCGGTTTCAGGTTCAACAAATTGCCCGTGAGGATCAGCGCTGCGCCGAGCACGGTGAATACATCCAGCCGTTCCGAATAGATCAGCCAGCCTGCGGCGGCGCTCAACGGAACCCGCAGAAAATCCATCGGGATCACCACGGTGGCTTCCGCGTGCAGCATCGCGCGCGCCATGCAGTAGTGGGAAAACGTGCCGCAAAACGCGATCACCACCACCCAGCCCCAGAGATGGGCTGGCGGCCACGTCCAGACATAGAGCGCGGGGAGAAGACCAGCCGCAGATTGTATCACCAGCATCCAGAACATGATCGAGAGCGTCTGCTCGGTCCGGGTGAGTGACTTCACCATCGCCACCGAAACGCCGAACCCGACCGCGGCTGCCAGCGCGATCAACTGCCCCGGATCGATCTCGCTGGCAGCGGGGCGAACGATGACCACGACGCCGACGATTCCGAGCACGATCGCAACGATCTTCCAGGATGTCATGCGCTCGCCGAGAAATGTGGCGGCCAGGATCGCGGTCCAGATCGGCATGGTGAATTCGATCGCCACCACCTGACCGATCGGGATCAGCGTGAGCGCAAAGAACCAGCCGAGCTGCGCGCCGTAGTGAATGAGGTTGCGCGCAACGTGCTGCGGCAGCCGCTTCGTCTTCATCGCGCCAAAGCCGCCCCCGGCGCGGATCAGCGGGTACAGCATCAGAAAGCCGAGGATCGAGCGCATCTCCATGAGCTGGAACACGTTGATCTCGCGCGCCGCCTCGCGTCCGGCGATCGCGATGATCAGCATCAGGGTCAGCCAGCCGGCCATCCACAGCGCGGCCAGGGTTTTGGATTGTGTGCGGTCCATTCGCGGGGAGATCGGTTGAGGGCAGGTCGGTATCGGCGAGCGCGCCACAATTTGCAACGCGCAAATGCGCGGGGGCAGCGATGCACGGCTTCGCAATTTCGCTGTGGGAGCGGCTCCCGGTTCAGTGCTAAGACCTGCCAACTTTGAGCGTCATTCCGGGGCGATGCGAAGCATCGAACCCGGAATCTCGAGATTCCGGGTCTGCGCTTCGCGCATCCCGGAATGACCACAGGAATTGAGGAGGAAACTACGCATGCGCATCTTGCAACCGGCCGAGTGGTCGAAACCCCGCGGCTTCTCGCATGGTGTTGAGGTCGACGGCCCTGGCAAATGGATCGTGCTGGCCGGCCAGACCGGCGGCGACGAGAAGGGCGACTATGCTCCCGACATGGCCGCGCAGGTCGGCACGGCGCTCAAGCGTATCGTCAAGCTGCTTGGGGAAGCAGGCGCCGGCCCAGATCACATCGTGCGCCTGACCTGGTACCTGACCAGCCGCAGCGAATACGAAGCCGCAGGCCCCGGCATCGGTGCGGCCTGGAAGGAAACACTCGGGCGCAATTTCCCGCCGTCGACGCTGCTCTACATCGACGGATTGGTCGACGTCAGGGCCAAGGTCGAAATCGAAGTAACCGCCTTCGTGCCCAAGGCGTAACCAGACATCACAATCACCGCACGGGCGCTGTCCGCTTGATCGGGCGCGCCAGAAAAGACAAAAGGATACCGTGAGCCAATGACCACTACGCGATCGACCTCTGCAGATTTCGTCACCGCCTTCGCAACCGGCTGGCCCGAGCACCAGCCCGACATCATGGTGCTGTCGTTGACCACGCACCGCGGCGTGCAGGATTTTGCCTTCAACAAGGAGCAGGCGTTGTTGATCGCCAAGACGATCAAGGAGACCGCGGCGAAGCTCGAGAAGCCGAAGACGAGTTAAGCCATGAACTGTCGTCGCCCGCGAAGGCGGGCGACCCAGTATTCCAGAGACGTCGGTGACTGATCGAGAAGCCGCGGCGTACTGGATCGCCCGCCTTCGCGGGCGACGACAGGTGGCGGGGATGGACGACCGGGGCCTACTTCGACAGCGAAATATTGGCAGCGCGGAACACGCTGTCGGCCCTCAGGGCGATCTGCTGCTTGTTGCCGGTGGTCTTCAGCGAGATGTTGGCGGCGAATCCGGCCGCCTGGGCGATCACCTGGAAACTGCCGCCAGCCCCGCGGCCCTGGATGGTGCCGCCGATGTTCCGGCTGGTTTCGCTCCAGGTGCCACTGACTTCGCCACCGGCTGAGACCACCGCCGCTTGCAGATTGAACCTGTAGGCGTCGCTGGCGCAGGTGAGGGCCATTTCCATGCTGGCCCCGATCACCCTGTAGGTGGAGCGGCAGCGGATCCGCTCGCTCGAACCGTCATCCAGCGTCACCGTGCCGGGACCGGACCATGTGCCGGCCATGCCGGCGAACGTACTGGACTGGGCGTGGCTCGTAGTGTTGGTGGCCAAGCTCGTCATAAAAAAAGCGACGGCTGCGAATGTCAGCCGCCGCGCTTTGGCAGAAGGTTCAAAAGTCTGGCTTGCCTTACTGACGGGACGCTTCCCATCGACCGCTACATGCGACACCAGCTGAAGCCCCATTCCATTTCCCCGATCCGGAGTTGCCACTGAGTTGACCGTTCGCATATGCACCATTGATCGAGACTCGCACAAGTCCCCCGCTGCCGACGCTGCCGGAAACCGGACCGCCCGAAATCTTGCCGCCGGTGACATTCACGGTCGACGTAGTCTGCGCATCGCAATTGCCCGCTTTTGTGACAACCGTGACCTGCCAAAGACCGTCATAGGGGTTCTGGGCGGACGCCGGAGCGGCGGCCAAGGTCGCGACGGAAGCAAGAAACGAAACAAACAACAGGTTGCGGATGCGGTTGGAGCGCATGGATCAAATCCTCGAGATGTGTGTGATGACGCGCCTTATCCGGCCACAATGTGTCCAAACTTGGGTGCGCCGCAGCACTGCGGAAAGTTCCCGAGATCTCAAACACATCAAGGTGAATCTGGTTCCGGCGGAGGAACGGAAAAATTCGCAGTTTCGTCGCGATTGCGGCAAATTGCGGGGTTTTGCGGTATGATGGTAGCGGTCAATGCTTGCCGTCGGCCAGGCTCGGAGCCTTGGTGGCAAATTCCTCATCCTGGGGCGTGGCCGGCAGGCTTCCGTGGGCTTTGGCGTGGTAAATGACATCGGCCAACAGTTTCTGGCCGAGCGGCGCCAGCGCGCGCTCCCAGAGCTCTCGGGCGGTTTCCCCTTTTTTGACGAACACCCATTCCTGCGCGGCGATCGCGCCGGCATCCATCCGGTCGGCGAGATGGTAGATGGTACCGCCAGCGATTGGATCGCCTTCCTTGACGGTCCATTCGACCGCGGCGATGCCGCGATGCCGGGGCAGCAGCGAGGGGTGATAGCCAATGCCGCCGAGTTTGGCTGTGGCCAGCGCCTCCCTGGTAACGCGGGCATGGCTGTGTGCGGTGACGATCAGGTCGGTCCCTGGCGCGATTTCGGAGGCGATCACGCGCTTCGGATCGGCCTGCACCACGACGTCAATCCCGGTGGCCCGCGCCGCGGCGGCAAGCCGGTCCTCGCCGTCGTGAACGACGACGCGAACGATATCGACGCCATGTTGGCGTAGGGTATTGAACGTCGTCACGCCAAAATGGCGGGAACCGACCAGGGTAATCCGCATGTGTTCTGTCCGTCGTTAATCAGGCCGATATGCCGATAGCACACGATGCCGGCCTGTTTCGATGCTCGCCAACAGGCTGGCGGGTTATCAACAGGGCGGGCCGGCTGAGCACAGGCGGAGCGGCTGAGATTAAGTCGGATTGAAACCGCGAAGGGATTGCGCCCCTCTCCCGCAAGCGGGAGAGGGGAAGCAAGTCTGCGGCCAAATCGATCTAACCAAGAGTCATCAGGCTAGCTACTCCTGTTCCGTCACCATGACAGGATTCGCAGTTCTGGCCTGGAATAGGGCGAGGCCGGTGACCGGACCGGGTCGGGCTGTTGTTCAGCCACCCTTTGCAGGCACGCCCGCAAGTCGGCGCTGCACTGCTTCATCTGGTTGCGCAACTCGCGCCGGGCGAAGGTGGTGAGGGTGGGATCGCCAAGCTGCTGCCACGCAGCGCGCAGCCATTGCTGCAGGGCGCGGATATCGGAATCGAGCACTTCGGGCTGGTTCATGCCGCCGGAATCTCAAAACGTAATCGCGCCTTGATTAGGACTGATTCTCCCGCCGACGCCTACTCCGTAACAGGACGGACAGCACGAAAATGGGCTCGCCTGGAAGCTGGGGAACGCGTGCCCTACATGTTCGTTGAGTGGGAGCCTCCTGGAGAGACCTCGATGTCCTGCAATCCGGCGCTTGTTCTCTTCGTGGCGTTCAGCCTGATCGTTCCCGTAAAGGCATTCGCACAACTGACGCCGCCAGCCGGCTCGGCGGGCGCCGGCAATTCACCGATATCGGGCGTGCCGTTCGGACCGGCCAACCCCAGGGCGCTCTCCGATCCCAGCGGCATCGGCAATGCCGCGAACGTGCCACCGCTCCGCCCCAACCCCCCGCCGCCGGCCGTCTCCTACGGCTCAGTCGACGCGCCGCGCGCACGTGTCGTGACGCCGCCATATCCAACCGCCTCGCAGCGGATCATTAGTGCGCGCAAGGCCCCGCGCAAGTCGCCGGTTCGGCCGCGGGGGCGGCCGGAGGTGAGCAGGTTCACCGGGATCTGCCGCGGGTGCTAGCGATCAAATTGCGATCCATCCTGCGGGAAACGAAGCGCGCCGGAAGACTGACATTTCCGCGCCCGGCCACGGCTTAGGAACAAATTTTCTCTTGCCGGATTTGTCCAACGTCAAGCGCTCGGCGGTCGTGCGTGCTGGTCCCTGCATGTGCCGACACCGAGTATCGTGCAACGCAAAATTGCCCTTCGGCAGGGATGGCGGGAATGAACTTCCAGCGACGGACGGCCAAGACTTTCTCCCAGCCAGGCCGCTCCGCCTTCCTGGACGTGCCTCATCTGCTTCGCGATGAATGGCGGCAGGCGCACGAAGACCGGCTGGCTGTCTCCTACGAACATGTCGGCGTCGGCATCGTCGAGGTCGATGAGGCGGGGCGGATGCTGCGCGTCAACCAGAAGGCCTGCGATCTGGTGGGACGAGAAGCGGCCGACTTGCTCGGCCGCTCCATCTTTGACGAGACCTCGCCACAGGACGTCGCGCAGGATCTCGCGCAGTTCAGACGACAGATCGCGGGCGAAATCGACCGCTACACCATCGAAACGCGTCTCGCGCGCAGGGAGGGGTCATACTTCTGGGCGGAGGTCACGTCCTCAAGCGTTTGCGATGCGTCGGGAAATTTCCGTTACGCGGTGCGGGCTCAGCATGACATCAGCGCCCGCAAGCAAGCCGAGCAGGAGCGGTGCGCCGCCGAAGACCGTGCGCAGCAACTCGAAACCCAGCAACGACTTTTGCTCGATGAACTCAATCATCGCACCAAGAACAACATGCAGATGCTGCAGTCGCTGCTTTTCTCCACGGCAAGGACCGCACGCAGCGAGGAGGCGCGCAAAGTCCTGAACGAAGCCAGCGCACGGATCACGGCCATGGCGGCGGCGCAGCGTGTGCTGTACGGCCGAAGCGATGCCACCTGCTTCGCGGCGGAGGAATTTCTGCCGGCGGTTTGTCAAACCATCCGGCAGTTGCTGCCGCCGGATGCACGAATTGAGTGTGGCGCGGCGCGCAGCGCGCTTTCCAACGACATGGCGATGCCGCTGGCATTGATATTGAACGAGCTGCTGACAAACGCCGTGAAGCACGGCATCAGGGACTATGCGAGGCAGGCCGTTCGCGTCAGCCTGACCAGCCAGGACGGACGGATGGCGCTCTGCGTCGAGGATGACGGCGAAGGGTTCGACCTGGAGGCAGTGCGCAAGACCTCGTCCGGACTCCAGCTCGTACTCGGCCTCGCACGCCAGCTCCATGGAACGCTTCACGTCACGAAAAACCCTTCGCGGGCGTGCCTCGATTTCCCTGCTGCAAAGAGCTAGGCCGGTGATCGATGACGACGCCCCATCAGAACGCAGGGCATATTGCGTTGCCATCCGAGCCGGACCGGAATTCGTCGCCACCTGCTGAAGAGACCTGGCGCATGGAAGGGAAACAGGGCCCGCTGCGGGTTCTTGTCGTCGAGGATGATTTCCTGATCGCCATGCAATCCGAAGTCGCGCTGACGGCTGCCGGCTTTGAAGTTGTCGGTCCGGCCATGACCGCCGAGGAAGCCGTTGCGCTCGCCAGCGAGGCCCAACCGACGCTTGCCGTGATGGATATTCGCCTGGCCAGCAGCCGCGACGGTATCGACGCCGCACGCCAACTCTATCAGGACTTCGCCATTCGCTGCATCTTTGCGACCGCGCACGACGATGTGTACACGCGCGGGCGCGCCAAGCCTTACGCCCCGCTCGGATGGCTGCCGAAGCCGTACACCATGGCATCGCTGGTGGCGGTGGTCGTCGAGGCTCTCGCGCAGTTGCGCCGGCCGTAGCGGAGGCGTCGGCAGTCGAACCGGACCTATGGAACTTTTCGGCCCAAACAATTGCAGAGAAGCCGCCGCTGCCGCGGCGGCTGAGGCGACGTTTTACTTTCTCCGCGGGCGCTAGTCGGTCCGGTATGCGTCCAGCGCGTGGGCGGCGAAGATCCCTACGCTAATCAGGGCGAGGATCCCTGCTGACAGCTCGATCATTGTTCGGCGTCCCTGTGTTTTTATTAATAACCAGGTACGCCGCCGTTTGTTTCAGGCAGCGGTCGAGCAATCTTGACGTTTTGGCGAGGAACAGCGGGGCTAAATGGAAAAGGGGAGGACGTTCGGCCAGCGCTTCTTCATCCCAGCGGCAACCTGAAAGGCCAGGCGATTTTCGGATCGGGTCGATGGGGCGTACTTGGCGTGAGCGCGACGGTCGGCCGCCTTCTGTCGTCCGCGCTGGCGCCTGACATATCATTTGGATCGCGTATGCATTTGGCATCGCTCCAAAGTCTTGTAACCAGCCATAATCCTCTCACTGAATTTAAGACTTGATTTAAGGCTTGGCAACCGGACCAGCGCCCGCCGTCAGAGTGCGCCGCACAAACTGTTTCGCTTTCGCCAGGCGCGAATCTAGGCAAAGCTTGGCCAGCGACATGTCATTGGGGATGAGCATGGACGTTGTGGAGCTCGTAATTTACGGCTTGCTGGCTTTGTGGGGACCGCCTTTGCTGTTTGCGGCATACTTGTTGCGGCCGATCAAATGAACTGCCTCACCATCCAGACGATGAGGAACAGCCAGCCAGCCATCGCGATCACGACAGCGATAAAGTAGTTCACTCTCAGCCATAGATGATGCACCGATCGTCCTTCAAGACGAAGCCGCCAGGCGGAGTATGATCGCCTGACGGCCTGCTGGTGTGGGCCCGGACGCTTGGGGAATTGTCCGGTGGCTGATCATTAGGCGTCGCCGCAGCGGGCGGCAATCGGACTTGCAGTTTAACCTAATCAGTCAACCTTACTGACCGCGATGTCTTCTCTCTTAGAGCGGCCTCTGCCACACGGATTTGCTGCTTAAACTTGTTAAGCTCTGCCATGCGCTCCGGCAAACTTCGCGGTGTCTGCCGCGCGCCCTATTACTTTGACGGTGGCATTCTGGATAAAGCCTCCGCTGCGGGCTAATTCTGGGAACTAAGAACAAAAAACCGCCCGAAGGCGGTCCTGCATTCTCGACTTTTCGTTCGATCGGGCTGCGAGTGACGCACTCATACTGCTGCGCGTTCGGGATCGCTCTTGGTGAGCTCAAGCAAAAGCAACGTAATAGTCGATTTAAGATTTTCACGGCGCGCAATCAAAGCTCTCACCGTCATCGGAAATGCAAAGTGATGAGGATCTCTCGTCGGACTTTTCTGTAGTTCAGCGTCAATGCTTTGATCAAGCAAGCGGATGGCGTTCTTGATATCGACCAGCATTGCTCCAGTTTGTTGACGCCTCCGCCTGAGCGCGTCATCCGTTGCGAGCCGCTTGCGCTCTGCCATGGCCTGTCCCTTGGCCTGAACGCGAACAAGATGTCGTAGATCCGCTGTCTCGAATTGGGGCTGGTTCATTTGTTTGCTCCGCAATGGCACATCGCTGGCAGCGATACGTGGCGATGTTGTGCGGAGAGCAAGGAGCTTGCCAGAAACAAGATGACCGCCCGAAGGGCGGTCTCTCTGTTTGTGAGTGCAGTTTGAGTGGCGCGGTTGTCCCAGGGACTACGACCGCGGCTGAAGTCGATCCGATCTTCGCATTGATCGAGGAGAACAAGGAAGCGAATGCACATTTTTACGCCGCATCAGAGGTGCTCCCCGGGCAGGCTCAGCCCGGATCCCCGAGCTGAGCAACGGCCCATTAGAAGCCATGGCGTTAACTTTTTCTTAAGGATTCGGCTGGGATAGTTCAGACTTTAAGAAATTGCGAATCATCGGGCTGGAGATTTGCCATGCTTACGACGGTTCTCTTGATGGCTTTGACCGCGCTGGCCGCTTGTACAGCTATTCTTGTCCGCTTCGAATTGTTAGCCCGAAAGCGAAGAGCGTCATAACTACTTCAGGCGGTAAGCCAATGCCCATTGGGGCGGCGAGGGTAGAGCAGCCGGACATCGGGAGCCGAACGGCTGCATAGAGCTACAGGTCGAAGACCACGCCAAGTCTGTACTCTTTGCGCCACACAACGCGACAAGGGAGCTTTAGCTTGTCATCCGGCAAGATCAATGTGAACTCATCGGGAATGCGGATCAGCTCGGAAAAGTCCAGCGCCGCGCCCGTGCTGGATATGTCACGAACAGTGCAAGGATACTTGTCGCCGCCGTAATCGATCTTGGCCGGCTTCATGACGCGAACACGAGGAGCAATCCGGGTTTCCACCATCGCAATATGCCCACTTTAAAATACTGCCTTAGTAGCACTAAATCCTTAAAGCGCTCCAAAGATGGAACCCGGTTTCAGGCACACCTGGCTTCTCAAACACCTGGCTTCTCAAAATAGCGGCCTCACATGGTCATGCCAGCGATCGGCGTCGAGGACAGTCGAATGGCTACGGTGATAATCGCCGCAGAACACGACGACACCGAAGACGCCGGATTCGCGCATCTCTCCAAAGGTAATTTTCTGCGGGCGCTGCATCGCGCCCAATTCTGCCAAGAATCGAAATCAGCCTGAATGAGCCACTTTGGGGAGTGCCCTTTGGGGAGTGCCCTGGCGTGGCGCGGCTCTGCGCATGTCGTCCGGCAACGTCGTGCGCAGAGCCTTCCATTGTTGGAAGGCTCCGGCAACGAGGACCCGCGAGGCTACAGTGACCCCAGCGTCTGCCATACGATGGCCAGCACCAAGAGCATGGCGTAAGCGGTCCTGCGGCCAATGCGGTTCACGTTAGTAGACCCGGCGATGCCGCTGATAACCTCCGAAATATGGATTGATGACGCACTGTGCCGAGCGGCCCGATGCCGATGCGTTGCATTGAGGCAGCGACGTGTAGCGGCATTCGTAATAGGTGGCCGGGCCATATACCCGCAGGCAAACCGGATAGGCCGGATCGTATGTCTGGGCCGCCACCGGCCCTATTGAGACTATTCCGATAGCCAAAATCGCTAAAGCCAGAATGCGCATCAGAGCCTCCTTCGGCATTCACTCCAAGACCTCATACTCGAAGGCCACAGCTTCCGGATCGTTCTCCTCGAACCATTTTTCCGCGGCGTCCTCGCTCGCAAACCTTGTCACCAACTTGATTGCTTGGACGGACAAGTGGAGGCTGGAGCCTGCAGGAGCGCCTTACTTTTTAGCTGACAATCTCCCTGACCTTGATGCCGCGCAAGGCCTCGATGCAGTCAGCCACCAAATGCAAGAACTCTTGCCGCTTTATGCGCTTCACCTGACGTCCTTCCATATTAATTAGAATGAACCTCGCCATGTCGTGGGCGACTTCAAACTGCGATTTGCCGGTAACCTCAACGTCTATTCTCTCAGCCATTTCGCTCTCCGCTAGTTGTAAAGGCAGCGGTCGAGGACTTTCGAACGACGAAGCGCCTCACGCTTCGCTCGAATGATCCCAGCAGCGAGGGAAGCGACGAATATCCGCTGCAGGGCGCCGCCTGTCACGCCTGTTTGCTCGTCCCCGAGGCGTCCTGCGAGGCGCGGAATGCGCGGCTCGACCGAGGCCTGCTGACCCAAACGGTCCTAGGTGGCGGATTTCCGCTGTCGGGGTGAGGCAGAGCCGTAGTTGCCAAGCGCTGCGTCGCGTTACCTTGCGCCAATAGTTTGCGTTCCCAAGCAAGCGCATGGCGGACGATCAGGGAAAGATCATCCCATTGGGGCCGCCAGCCCAGCAGATCGCGCATCCGCTGCGCCGAGGCCACGATCTCCGCCGGATCGCCAGGCCGGCGGGCGGCAAGTTCGACGGGAAAGTCGTTTCCGGATTCGTGCTGCATGGCCTCGATCACCTGCAAGACCGAAAAGCCGTGGCCGCAGCCGCAATTTAGCGTCAGGGACTCTCCACCACCGCGGAGGTATGAAAGCGCGTGACAATGAGCGTTTACGAGATCGCTCACGTGGATATAGTCGCGAATGCAGGTCCCATCAGGCGTGGGATAATCGGTGCCGAAAACCTGCATCTTCTCTCGCAGACCCACGGCGGTTTCCGCTGCAACCTTGAGAAGATGCGTTGCCCCTCGCGTTGCCTGTCCGGTGCGCAGAGCAGGATCGGCGCCTGCTACATTGAAATATCTCAAGATGACGTAGCGCAGGCCGTGAGCGCGTGCTGCATCGCGCAGCATTGTTTCAGCCATGAATTTGGATAAGCCGTAAGGTGATAGGGGCGCGACGGGCGTCTCTTCCGTGACAGGATTTGCCGGCGGATTTCCGTATACCGCCGCCGTCGATGAGAAGATGAAGCGCTGCACTCCACTCCTGATTGCGATCTCGAACAGGCTTCGGGAATTTTCTGTGTTGTTGCGATAATATAGAAGGGGTTCGGCAACTGACTCCGGGACAACGACAGAAGCCGCAAAATGAATGATCTCCGAAATCCCATACTTCGCGATCAGCGCCGCAACTCGCCGCTGATCCCCGATGTCCTCAACGAAAACCGGAACTCCGGATGGTATTGCCCATTCGCACCCCGACGAAAAATCATCGATCACGACGGGCTGTTCGCCACGATCAACGAGTTCGTACACCATGTGGCTCCCAACGTATCCGGCACCTCCGGTGACAAGGATCGCCATTGCTGCTGCCTTAGGGGACCTGATTTGAACTTTGGAACAAAGTTCCCTTCAGGCGTGTTATGAAGCTCATCGGACAACACTTGAGGTGCGCTGGGAGTTCGTTCCCGATTAGGTGGTTGAGCGAGATTTCTGACGTGATGCTGCGGCGGTGTCGGCCGATGGCAGAACCGTCTGCGTCCTAATTCGTGGCTTGAATTCCTGGTGGAGCCGCTCGATCGCATTGGTGGTACGTAGCGATGCTCTCGCCTCCGGCCAGATCAACATGCGCAAGGTCGATGGCTGGCAAACGCTCGCCACCGCGCCCATCGATCAGCCAAGTGACCTTGTCCTCTCAAGAGATAGCTTCAAGCGGCCGGCGATTCCGCGGCGCGAATTCCCACCACATTCCGGACGGCACCAGCGCGTCGCCATGCAACCGGTTAAGGACAATGCATGGCGCTTGAACGGGTGAATGGCGACGGCTCTGAATTTGCGCGGCCGAAACTCGGCCTCGCATTTGCTGCTCGTCATGCGGAGACGTTGCTCGTGCTCCTTGTGCTGGGCGTGGCCTTGGTCATCGGGCTTGCGACCGCCGCGGATTACGGGGTGTCGACTGACGAATTCAATACGGACGATTACGGCCCAAAGGCGCTTGCCTGGTACGCGAGCGCCTTTACCGACCGGTCTCAGTTCGAGACGGTCGAAGAGTATCTGTGGATGTATGGACCGTGGTTTCAGATGCTCATCGCGGCCGTGCAGTCGCTTGAGCTCGCGAACCCGATCACGGTCCGTCACGCCATCACCTTCCTGTTCGGCCTCGCTGGGCTCGCCGCCGTCGTGCCGATAGCACGGCTCACGGTCGGGTACTGGGCTGGGTTGACGGCGCTCGCCCTGTGCCTGCTGACCGGCTACCTGTACGGCAACCTGTTCTTCGCCCCGATCGACGTGCCGTTCCTGTTCGCCATGAGCTGGTCGACGCTCGCGATCGTCCTGATGGTGCGGCAGGAGGTGCCGAGCTGGCGTCTGACCCTTGCGACGGGCCTTGTCACTGGCCTCGCCATTGCGACGCGCACCGGCGGGGTGATCACGCACGCCTACCTCGTCGGCGGCATGAGCCTGTGCGCGCTCGAGGCGCTGCTGCGCCATGGCCGCGCGGGCTACGGCCAATTGCGCCAGATCGCCTTGCATATGCTGCTCGTCATCCTCGTCGCCTGGCTGACGGCGATTGCGCTCTGGCCGTGGTTGCAGACTGGAAATCCGCTCATGCGATTCCTCGAGGCCTATCGGCACTTTGCTCCACTCGACACCTCGTTCGAATTCCAGAACTGGGGCCGGCGCACGTTCACGGATAAACTGCCCGCCTGGTACATTCCCGGACAGCTCGTGGCGCGTTTGCCCGAGGGCTTTTTGGCGTTGCTGTTGCTCGGCATGGCGGTCTGGATCGGTGCCGCAGGGTCGTGGACGCGCGCCGCCCTCGGCGCCCTGCGTCGGTCCGGCGTCGTGGGACTGCGACCTGTCGCGGCCGAGCTCGCGGGATCGCGCGCGGTGCTTGTCGCCAGTGTGGCGGCGTTCGGACCTATCGGGGTGCTCATCCTGCAGGGCTCGACGCTCTATGACGGTGTCCGCCACATATTGTTCGTGATTCCAATGCTCGCCATCGTGGCCGCGCGCGGGCTGACGAGCCTCTTGCCCTTGTTGCGACGCTTCCCGATTGTGCCCGCGGCCCTCGGGGCCGCGCACGCGGCCGTCATCGTGGTGACGCTCGTCATCCTGCATCCGCTCGAATATATCGCGATGAACAGTCTGGCAGGCGGCGTCGCCGGCGCTTACGGCCGATTCGACCTCGACTATTGGGGCATGGCGGCTCCCGAGGCGCTGCGCCGCCTCGAGGGTCGAATTGACGCCGAAGGCCGGTTCGCGGGAGATCCACCGCGCGTGCTGGTCTGCCTGGGCTGGCGCGAGCAACTGGCCGGCGTGATGTTCCGTCGCAACTGGATTGCCGAAACCGATCTGCAGAAGGCCGACTACCTGATCGCCACCGAGCGCTGGCCTTGTGCCAAGGGCACGTCGGCCGTACTGGTTGATGAGGTCACGCGATTTGGCCGCTCGTTCGCCCAGATCTACGTCAATCGTCGCGGGCTCGGCGAGTGACGCCAATTTCGGGCGCGACTTAACAATCTATTTCTTCGCCTGCAATTCGATCGGGGGCGCCTCGGCCTTTCGGCCCAACATGACCGGGCGACGTTTTCGCGGCTGGCCTGCCTCACGCCGGCTCTCCTTGGCGCGATCGATCGCGACGGCGCGCGCCAGACGCGTGATCATATCGAGCTGGAGCCGCAACTTGAGATGCAAGTTGAGCATGATGAGCAGGCTGATCACGACCCAGGTGTAGACGATGAGGTCGGAGCCGCGGCCAATTCCCACGAAGGCCGCAAGCGCGGTGGCATGCTCCGGCACCCAAACGAAGTAGAGGCCGGCGAGCGCAGCGCCGCTCGCGAGCGGGCCGATGATCGGCACCGTCCGATGCTCCGACCAGGCGTAGACCAGAACCAACGCCAGAAAGGCCGTCAACAATAGCTGCGCGATCATCGGTAGAGCCTCCGCGCAAACAGATCGATCAGGATGGCCAGCGCATCGGTGAAGCGTTGACCCTTGCCCAGCGAATAGGCGCTGTACTCGATGTTCACCGGCACCTCGACAAAGCGCAGGCGGCTCTGCGCGATCTGGTGCAGGATCTCGGACGCGTGCGCCATTCGGTTCTGTCGCAAGGCGATCGCGCGGGCGCCGCGCGCGGTCATCGCTCGTAGGCCATTGTGGGTATCGGTGAGCGGCAGTCCGGTGCTCACGCGCGTGAACCAAAGCGCGGTGCTGAGCAGGATGCGGCGCGACACCGGCAGATTTGCCGTCGCGCCGGTGAGAAAGCGGCTGCCGAGCGCGAAATCGATGCCGGGCTGCTCGATCGCCGCGAGCAGCGCCGCGATGGCCACGGGGGAATGCTGGCCGTCGGCGTCGAACGTGACGAGCGCATCCGCACGCCGCTTGAGGGCGTAGTCGATGCCGGTCTGCAGCGCGGCGCCCTGTCCGAGGTTGACCGGATGCCGGACGACGACCGCGCCTGCGAGTAACGCAACGTCGCCGGTCCGGTCACTGGAGCCGTCATCGACCACGACGACAGTGTATCCGGCGCGGCGAATGCCGGACACGACGCTGCCGACCACCGGCGCTTCATTGTACGCCGCGACAACGATCCAGGGATTGCGAATCCGGCTGACGTTGAGGCGCTCTATCATGGGGGGCTCGTATCCGGACATGGTGGCGCCTTGCTCAAGACCACGCGCATCGCGTCAAACAGGTTCACCGGAATGGCGAACCGGTTGCCGGTCGGGCTGGCCGCGATCTTGCGGCCGAGCATGCGACCGACCTGGAAGGCGATCAGCGAGAACGGCACGAATTTCCAGGGGTAATCAGCACTCTCGACGCGACAGCCGACCGATTGGGCCAGAGACGCGATGCTGGCGCGATTGAAGAACCACAGGTGCTGCGGAGGCGTCATCAGGCGCCAGTGCACGCCGGTCGACCGCGCCGCCAAGGAGCCGAAGTCGCCGGTCGTCAGCACGATGATTCCGTCCGGCCGGAGATGGTCCGCGAGCAGCGCGAGGGCTTCCTGCGGGTCGGGCAGATGCTCGATGACGTCGAGGAGGACGATAACATCCAGGGTGCCAAGCGACTTGAGAGTAGCTTCGCTCAGCGGCCCGCAGATGACGTTCAAGCCGAGATCGCCAGCATGGGCAGCAGCCTGGCCCGCCGGCTCGATGCCGCTCACCTCAAATCCCGCGCGGCGGGCTTCATCGAGAAAGAAGCCGTAGGCGCAACCGATCTCGAGCAGGCGGCCCTGTGGCTTGCGGTGCTGGATGAACTCGACCGTGCGGGCGAACTCGCGCCGTAGCACGGGTTCGGCGCCGCGATAATCGGCGTAGCCGTCGGACTGATGGCCGGAAAAGTAACCATCGTCATAATAGGCGAGGGGATCGAAGCTCGATGCCTCGGTGCGTCCCAGTCCACAGTCCCGACATTGAAAGATGTCGCAACCGTTCTTGATGTAAAGAAACCGATGTGGCGTCGCCCGACCGCACGCGGGACACTTAAGCGTAAACGCAGTTCGGTCGTTTCGCATCAGCACATGCGTCCCCAACGGCGTTTCTTCAGTGCGACAAAAAACGCCTCCGATGCCGAACAGTTCCGCTTGGCGAACGGCCACGGGGTCGCAGGTTGCTTTGCTGTGTCCGGGCTTCGAATATTGACCCCTTTCGGCGTCCACCGTGATCCTGGTCAGAGTCTTATTTCGACAATGCCTCAGATGGTTACATGCCCCCAAAGCCCCTAGCCGGGGGTATCTCCTGGGGCGGCGGCCCCGGTGCGTTGCGTATTGCCGGGCTGCTAGCCGGTCGATTCAACGCGGTATGCACATCATGGATTGCCGACTCCATCGGTGATATGGGCCGCAAGGGGGAGATGGCTGGGATGTGGCCGGGCACACGTTCCGAACCGGCAAACCTTGCTGCCATCCATCGCGGACACAAGCCCCTTCAGACGTGCTGCTGCACCCGACTCCACATTCGCCCGCGGCAAAAGCTGGTTCGGCAAAAGCAAAAGCTACAAAGAAGGCCCCAAAATAAGCAAAGCGGATCATCATGGCGGCTCCTCGCTGTCTTGAGCACGGGTTAGGTTAAATTGGTGCCGTGAATACCGTTCCTTTGCTCTGCTCGGATCCAAGCTGCCGCCGGTGACGCTGGCGGGCTCATTGCGGCCAGCGGCCCCGGCACGGATACGCAACGCTGCAGCGGGGCCGCTAATCCAACGGCTTTAGGTACCCTCGCGGGGCTGGCAGCAAAGGCTACCCGGCAAGCCCATCACTGTCATATTAGCTTCACGCCTGCCACTTTTTCCCGGGCCCCAGTGTCGCATATGATGCCAAGACAAGAGCATGGCGTAAGCGGTCCTGCGGCCATGCGGTTCACTTTAGTAGACCCGGCGATGCCGCTGATAACCTCCGATGTGCGCATTCACGAGTGACTTCGACAGGGCGCGGATTGGTTATTCGCCGGATCGAGTCGACGCGCTTGTGTGGGCGCTGACGGAATTAAGCGGACCGCAGCACACTACGAAGGTTATGCCGTTTCCGTTGATTTAGGTCGGCGGAACAACGCGGTAGCGAAGCTCAATGATGTCGTCGATTCCATCGTGAAGCCTGTGCCATGGCTCGGAAGATCGGACATTTAGACGAACGATCAATTGAACCCCAACGTGCTTCATACCGATGCGCAATTTCATCGGAAGACCTTGACCGTAATCTCCATTAAAGGTGAGCCAATCGAGCTTATAGCTAGCAAAATTGGGATCGACCTCAGCCTCAAGTACTAGTTCGTCACCGACGTACAGATCGCCGTTTCCTTGTTGGCGTAAGTCAAAAACATGCATTTGTTGGTTGGGATCGTGAGCTAGATGAAATTCGTTTCCACGATTGTCGACAACGCGAATGAATGTTGGAACATTGAATTCCCGTTCCATGTTTTGCTCTTTGAAGTGTTGCTTGATCGAGTCGATGACGTCGTTTGAATAGCAAACTGCGCGCTCTAGATCCCGTTCGCTACATGTACCGCCGTGCGCGAGCTTGTTTCGAATCTCTTCAAGGCGGCTGAGAAAGGTTCTGGCTTCTACGGCGCCATCCGGAAACGCACCGCCCAAAGCGTCTCGAAAATTTCCCGGGTACAGCTCAGGGTGAAGTGCAATGGTTATTGCATGACCCAGGTTGGCCGCATCAATGAGACGAGGAAATCGCGATCGATCGGACTCAAATCGATCGTTTATTTGCCGTCGGATATCCTTGGATATTGCCCGACAACCGCCAGCCTCGTCGGGGCCGAGATAATTTGCCCCGAACCATTTCGGTAGCTTTGATTCGATGAGCCTGCGTAGCCAGCTTTCGGCCGCGTCCAAATGACGTCTCGCTAAATCTTTTCGATCATTTTCAGTCATCGTTGATTGGATTTCGAAATTGCTTCTAACTAAGTGCAGCTTGCCAATTGATATTCTTGTGGCCAGCGGTGGAATTTAGAGCGCGTTGTGGCCCCAAGAGTGGCCCCGGTCGAAAATTGCGCCGATGCGCGCTGCCGTAAATTGGCCTAAGCGATTGATTTCATTGGTGAGCGCGGAGGGACTCGAACCCTCGACCCCATGATTAAAAGTTATGGGCATGTCCACAAGCGAAGCCATTGAAAATCCTCCAGTTTGCTCGAAACCACCGAGAAATGCAGATTCTATCGGCATTTCCGCGCTTGTCTAGTTTGGTGGCGATTTGTCTTGATTTGCGCGCCGCATGTGTACATAAGGTGGACACTCCGACCTTTTGATTTTTGTACACATAAGGATTTTTTCCTATGGCAGTTGGGAAGATCACGAAGACAGCGGTTGACCGACTTCAGCCTGGCGAGCGGATCGCCGATAGTGCGATCAGGGGTTTTATCGTCCGGCGGCTGGACAGTGGCGCGGCTTCCTATGCCTATCGCTACCGCGTCAAGGGAACCAACCAACAGCGGCTTATCAGCCTGGGGATCCACGGCACCATTACCGCGGAACAGGCTCGCACCCTCGCGAAGAGGCGGGCGGGTGAGGTTGCGCACGGCAAAGACCCCAAGGGCGAGCAGGAGGAAACCCGAGCGGAAGCGAAGCGCGAGAAGCGGGCCGAAATCAATACCGTCAACGCCATCCTTGACGCCTTCGAGAAGGACCACGTCGAGGGACTGCGCAGCGGCGATCAGGTGAAGGCCGCATTCAAAAACCACGTCCGGCCGCGCCTTGGGGATAAGTCGATTTACGACCTCAAGCGCAGTGACATCACCACCATGCTCAACGAGATCAAGGCCGAGAACGGCCCTGTCATGGCCGACCGGGTACTGGCCCACGTCCGCAAGGCGCTCAACTGGCAGATGGTGCAGGACGACGAGTTTAAATCGCCGATCGTCCGCGGCATGGCAAAGACCAAGCCGAAGGAGAGGGCGCGCAAGCGGATCCTGACAGACGACGAGATCAGGGATGTATGGGCAGCGCTCGACCTGATGGAGAAGCCGACCTGCTATCCGGCCTACGTCCGCAACCTGTTGCTGACCATGACGCGCCGGAATGAATCCTCCGAAATGAACGTCACCGAGCTGGATGGGGATCTTTGGACAATTCCTGCGGAGCGGTACAAAAACAAACTTGACCACGTGGTCCCATTGTCCGCGATGGCGTTGGAAAACCTCAAGACGGCGCCGGCACCCGCAAAAGGCATCAACGCCTATTTCCTGTTCTCGACCGCGACCACAAACCGGCCGATGGGCAAGACGGCATTCAGCGGCTTCAGCAAAGCTAAGGCTGAGCTTAACAGGCATATTGCGAAGCTTAGGAAGGCCGCTGGTAAGCCCGCAATGCCGCGGTGGACCCTGCACGACCTGAGGCGCACCGCGCGCACGCTGATGTCGCGCGCGGGCGTCCCGGCCGATCACGCCGAACGTGCAGAGGGACACGTTATCCCCGGCGTACGTGGCACCTATGATCGGTATGAATACCTGGACGAAAAGCGCAAGGCGTTCGAGGCGCTGGCGCAGCTTGTGGCGCTGATCCTCAACCCGCCGGCCGACAATGTGGTGCAGATCGCGAGGGGCAAATGATCGGACAATTGGAACCTACAGAACAGACGCGGCTATTGATGCAGCTAAATTTAATGCGCCGCCTTCTCGACGGCCCCACAACGATGAAGCCAAACATCCAGAAGGCGGCGCGTGCGGTGGCGGAGAACCTGAGCGACAGGATTCAATTCAACTGCGGATGGCACGCTGCCGCGCCAGATCGCGAGTTGCCGGGATCTGCATCAGCCGCAACAATCCAAGCCGAGCTGACGCCGCTGATCGACTTGTTGCAGGCCCGGGCAAAGCCAGCGCGTGGCCGTGGGCGCCCAACGAAAGACGCCATCGCCGGTCCCGACATGCTTGTCATTATCGAGTATTTGAGCGACCGCACAGGCAAATCGCTGGCGAGCATCATTGACGCCGGGATCAGAGATAAGGGCTGCGACCTCGACAAGAACAAGACCACCGCCGCTCACGTAAAGAGGATTGAGCGCATCATTGAGAAGATGAAAAGGGCGCACCTGCCCAAGACGAATAATGTTTTGATTTTTCGTCCAAAGAAAGCACCGCGACGAAAATTGCCGGGGAAATAGCGTCCAGCGTTCGCGCTGGCGAAGCGAACTAAGCGAGAACATTATGAAGCCTCTTCAACCAATGAGAGGCATTCACAATGAACACTGTCAAAGAGGCCGCCAGAAAGCTTAGCGTGTCAGAGCACACGCTGAACGGCTGGCGTGTCCAGGGACGCGGACCCGAGTTTGTGAAACTCGGGTCAGCCGTTCGCTACACCGACGAAGCAATCGAAAAATTCAAGGAAGCAGGGAAGCGGCAATCAACGTCGCAGCCCGTGCCGGCGTGCGCGTAAAGCGAAAGCCCCGGCGTTGCGAGCGCTCGGGGCTTTCTGAAACTTCATCAAGCAGCAGATTGGAAACACAAATGCACTACAACACCGCGCCCGAGGGCGCAACAACCAACTATCCCGACAGCCCCGGCTATCGCCACAATGCGCCCGAAACCAGCCGGGAGGCCGCGGAAGCGGTGGCACCGATGGCACGCAACCACCGAGCTCAAGTCTTGGCGGTGCTCAAGGAAGCCTACCCGGAAGGCCGCAGTTCCGACCAGATCGCCTACGCGATCGGCCTGAGCCCGTACAGCGTCCGGCCTCGCGTGAGCGAGCTACAGGCCGCCGGCAAGGTGGAGCGCACCGACGACCGCGCCAAGAACGAGGGCGGGCGTTCCGTCGTGCTTTGGAGGGCTGCATGAACAAGGCAGTCACTCCGAAACAGCTTGAACTGACGGCGGGCAAGTCCACGGAAGACCTTCTGAAAATGTCGGCGCCGCATATCGATTTCGAAGGTGCCGCATTCAAGGAAAGCTTGAAGGGGCTCGACAAGATCGAAAAGGAAGAGGCCGCCCGCGCCGTCCTGGGAATGAACGAGGTGGAGACGAAGGTTCGGTCAACGGCCAACTCCATCTTGGCATCGGTGGGGCTTCCTCCGAAAGATTTCGATGACTTCGATTGGTCCACCGACGATTCCGTCATCCTGCACGAACAAAAGGCGACGGCGGTCTATCACAATAAGTTTGGCGGTCTCGTTATCAGGCAGGAAAAAGCCTGGGACGAGGAAAGCGACCCCTACGTCGTGATCAGCGCCGACAACGCCGTGACGTTCATGGAAGCCCTTGCGAAGCGGGCGAGGGAGTAACCAGCGCGTGGCCGGCAAACACAAAGACAAGGGGCCGCGCCACGTCCGCCTTTGCCATTACATGATGGACTCTCAGGCTTGGAAGAGCCTGGGGGCCATTGCGAGGGCGATCTACCCTCACATAGCAAAGCGGTACGCTGGCATCGGCAGCAACAACGGGCGGATTGGCTATTCAGTCCGCGAGGCGGCGGCAGAATTTCACATTGGCACGTCGACGGCGAAGCGAGCCTTGGACGAGTTGCAGGACCGCGGCTTTATCGTTCCGATGAAAAAGGGCGCCTTCAGTCTGAAGGTTCGCAACAGCACTGAATGGCGGCTGACCGAGTTTCATTGCGACGTGACGAACAAGTTGGCGACCAAGGATTTCATGACGTGGACGCCCGACAAAAACAAAACACGGTACCCACAGCGGCACCGCTCGGTATCTGTAGCGGCACCGACCGGTATCTCCAGCGGCACCGTGCCAGACTCTGATACCTCTCACGGTATCTGTAGCGGCACCGTCAACGGGGGTTTGGCTGCATGATCGGTATCTGTAGCGGCACACATATAGTTAACCAGGGTGTAGAGCTATGAAAGCTTGCAATGCACTGATCGTATGGACGCCAACCAATGTCGACGGCATCCCGCTCGAGCTGCGGGGCAGGGTTGAGGTTCGCACGCTGCAAAGCTGCCGAGATTGGATCAAGCCGCCTTTCTCCAGGACCGGCGGCGCGTCATCGGTTGCCGTTCGAAAGATGACCGGACTGAAAAGCGAGCTTCGCCTGTTTATCGAGTTTCAAACGCTCGTTGTTCGCGATGGCATCGACCCGCAGAAGGCGCACAAGGCGTTTTTGGCGATCGACGAATATCGCAAACTGATATCTCCCGATTGCGTCGGCGCCGAGTAAACAGATCGGTGTAACGTCATCAAAACCCCTTAATTTGCAGGCATAAAATGGAAGTTGAACTGATTGGCGAAAAGGAAAAGCGTTCGGGCTACAGCCCCGAGATTGCCGAGCAGATTTTGGAGCGCATTTGCAATGGCGAATTGCTCACCGAGGTTTGCAAGGGCGACAACATGCCGACGCGAACAGCATTCTACGGATGGATGCGCGGCCGGGATGACCTGAGGGACGATTACTTGCGTTCCCGCCTTGCCTGGGCGGACTACTGGGCGGAACGGGTTATCCAAATCTCGTTGAACCCGGAACGGTCGATCGAGGCAGAGGGCAAGATATTCGTTGACCGGGACGTCGTGGCCTGGGCGAAGCATCTAACCGATAACCTGAAGTGGCTGGTTGGCAAGTATGCGCCGCGGACGTATGGCGACAAAGTAGAGTTACTGGCGAGCGCGGGCGATCAGCAAGCCAAGCTAGATCCGATCAACAAGATTGAGTTGATTGGCGTAAGGCCGGAAGATGGGGCGGTTAACGGCACCACAATCTTCAGATGGGCCGACAGCGTTCGCGTTGTCGTCTATCCAATGCTCAGGCCAGACGGAACGCTAATACCGAAAGACACGCCGGAATATGATGCCGCGATCGAGCAAGCGGCAAACGAGGCCCGGAAGCGCCACGCAGACCCCCTGACCGGCAGGAGGGAAACCAGCGTCGGCATCGACCTGAACCTCGATGAGCAGCCCAAGCCGCCGGCACAGCTCACGTACCAGCCCGAGCCATTGCCCGGGGGGCTCACAGAGAGCGATTGGCAGATCATGGGCGACGTACTGCGCCTGATTAAGCAAACCATCCCCAGCGACGACTCAAGCCCGCCTGAGACCATCTTCCGAGTGATGAAGGAAGCTCTATTGCTCCACTTCCGTGAGGTGGACATAGACGCCAGTGCCAATGCGGCCTAGCTCGGTTCTCCCGTAGTACCGAGCACGAACCGCGGAAAGAAATGTTCCCCGAAAGCACATTTATTGGCGCGAGGCAGCGAGGCACAAGCGACGCTTACGCGCGCGCGAGGAATGACGATCTTGCGGTGCCGATCGAGAACCGCGACTGCGACCGATCAACGCAGGATTTTAGCTCGCTTGTGGACACGTAGTGTACAGTTGTACTGCATTGTAAGGTAAGCTACGGTAAAACAAGGGATTTCTAGTGGTTTTCCCGTGATTAAGTATTACGGGGTCGCTATATTGGCGTGGACTGATTTGAACAGGACCACGACCAATGAACGACGACCAGCTAGCCGAGCTAATGAACCGGGCCTCGACCCATACGCCAATCCAGCGGCTTTCCCATGCAGAGCAACGCGTGGTGTTCCGATGGCTAGCCGATAACGGCTACATCACCTTTACGGACTCCGCAGCCGGGCTGGAGCGCGCTCCGCAGCGGCAGAAGGCTCACGCCTACACCACTGAAGGCAAGCCGGTCTGGAAGCGGTGATGAGCAAGCCGTTCCAGATCATGATGCCTGAACGGGCGCTAGGACTCGTTGCCGAGGCCGCTGAGGAGTCCGGCTGCAAATCCTCGACGTGGGCGCGGCAAGCGCTCTACGCCGCTCTGCGGGCATCTGGGCGAGATCCTACTGGCATTCCCCCGGACGGCGGCGCAGGCATCCAGCAATGGGCGTTGGTGATCGGCGACGAGGTGAAGGCGCTGCACCAGGCAAATGACAAGCCGGCTGACGAGCAGGGCGGGCGCTGGCTGCCCGTTGTCTATGCCGACAGCCAACTATTTGACCCCGAGATCCACTACCGGACGCCGCCCTGGATGCGTGTTGAGGCTTCGCGCGTCGTGCGGACCTATCCCGTTGTCGAGAAGGCCGAGGCAATCTGATGCCCAGCGGGACCTATATTTGGAGCCAGACGGCTGCCAGCAACGCCACGGCTGACAGCGCGATCGGGTGGGCTGAAGGACAAGCACCTAGCAGCGTGAACGACAGTGCCCGCTCGATGATGGCGGTGCTGAAGAAGCACGACGACGACATTTCAGGGGCGATCGTTACCGGGGGGACTTCAACGGCCTACACGGTTGCCAGCTATAGCACCTTTGACAGTTTGGCTCACATGAGCGGCCAGATGATTGCCTTCACTCCCCACACGACGAACGGCGCAACGGTCACGCTCAATGTGGACGGTCTCGGGGCGAAGCCATTGCGCTCGGCTCCCGGCGTTGAACTGCTTGCCGGAACACTGATTGAGGGCACGCCGTATACCTGTCTTTACGACAACAGCGACGCGGTTTGGTATCTCCGGGGCTTCTACGGCAATCCGTATAACGTGCCGTTGGGCGCCGGGATGGATTATTGGCTGCCGACCGCGCCCAATAGTTCGTTCGCCTTCCCGTTCGGGCAAGAGATCAGCCGCACGACTTATGCGACCCTGTTTGCCGCGATGGGAACGACCTATGGCGGCGGCGACGGCAGCACTACCTTTAAACTGCCCGACAAGCGGGGGCGCGTCTCTGCTGGCAAGGATGACATGGGCGGTTCATCTGCAAACCGTCTAACCAACGCTGACGATGGTTTGAATGGCGACACGTTGGGGGCGACTGGCGGCGGCGAAACACAGACGCTCGCAACCGCGAATCTTCCTGCTTACACCCCGAGCGGGTCGGTGGCGATTACATCAATAAATCAAATTACGCGGGACTTCACGGGCGTTGGCAGCCCTGACATTAACACATTGTCGACCGGCACGTCCGGGATCACTCGGACAAACGGCCTGCCATTCTCAGGCGGAACGGCGACGTTCACCGGCACGGCGCAGGGCGGCACAAGCACGGCCTTTGGCATCGTCCAGCCGACCATCGTCTGCAATTACATCATGAGGATTATCTGATCCATGAGCGAAACGCGCGACGAATCTACCGGCCAATTCACGGAAAGCGGCGCCAACCTCACGGGCGAAGCCTACGAGATGCACAAGGCCGGCTATGTGCCGAAGCTTGAAGAGTCGGCAGAGAAGGGACCGGAAGACGCGAAAGAGCTTGGCGAGTCATTTGCAGAGCTCCGCGGTCATGATCCTGAGCCAGAGCCCGTTCTCGGGCTGACAAAGGAGGATGACGGCGAGCCCAAAGAGGCGCTCACTCAGCAACAGTTCGCCGAGTACCTGGGCGAAGAGCGGCGAGCGCACGAAAGCCTCATTGAGACCGTCGGAAATGCAGAAGTCGCTGCGTATGCGGATGCTCTCCGCGCTCATCTCAACGGCGTTGATGCTGAAGAGCTGGCCGCAACGGGAAGCAAACCAGAGCCGGCGATCGAGACGGCACCCCAAACGGATGCCGAACCCGTTGACGGACTGGCGCCGGATCTGGCGAAGGCGCTGCAGCACCCGCAGGTTCGGGAAGCCGTCGAGGCACAATTCAGCGAAGCAACTAAAGCCCGTGAGCAATATTCGGCCGGCCTGGAAACCGCGCGAGTGTCGACGTTGGCGACGCTAGCAGAAGTGGTGCCGCATCTGGCAGGGCTGCCACCGCAGCAGTTCGAGCAGGGGCTCGCGCTCTTGTCCCAGGCCGATCCTCCTGCCTTCGACAAGGCGATGAATATTCTCGGCCGGGCGCACCAGATCACGCAGGCTCAACAGCAGGCGCGGCAGCAGCAAGCACAAATAGCACATCAGCAGTTCGAGGCCAGTGTGCAGGCCGAGGACGCTCGCCTTACCGAATTGTTTGGTGGCGACAAGGCGGCGGCTGACGAGGCCACTGATGCAACCATCTCCTACCTGTCCGAGCACGGTTTCACTCGGCGCCAGATGGTTGACGTGTTCAAGGCCAATCCAGTGCTCTCGACCGCAGAGGCGCGCCGGACCATCTGGGAGGCGGCAAAATATCGAGACATCCAGAAGGCCAAGATTACTGCGGCTGCTAAGCCAGCTCCCGCCGTTCAGCGGCCTGGTATCGCCGTGTCGTCCGGCGAAAGGCATGCGAGCGCCCTGGAAGCGAGGACGTCACGGGCGCGGTCCAGGATCGATAGCGGCAACGGCGACGCCAAAGACATTGCATCACTAATCGGCTCATTGAGGAGGGCGTAAAATGGCGAACGACACTCTAAAGCAGACAATCAATCAAGTTCGCAATGCCTACGGCGTTGAAACGACGCCGCAGTACCTAGCCGAGTTTTTTCCGGCCTACGATCAACGCACGCGGGCGCAAATTCTCAACGATATGGACGCCGCGAGCGAGAGCTTCGAAGGTGAGACACAGCGCGAAACCGGCGGAAATCTTGCTCTGCGGGCGAAGCTGGAGGCTGTGCATCAAGCCCTCATCAAGGCTCGCCGATGACGAATCCGGTATTGCAGGCGCTCAACAACGCCAAGCTGGCCGAGCGCGACAGCCACTGGCAGCGTAACGAGGCCGCGATGCTGGCGGCGCTCAAGCGGCAATTCGGCGAAGCTCCATTGAAGCAGACGCCGGCAATGGTCGCCGCACTGTCCGCCTTCGTCAATTGGTGTGAGGCGAGGGGCGTTCGATCGTGCCCCGCACAGCCTGCCGCTGTTGCTCAGTTCGCTCTTGAGAATGCCGGCCTTGGGATCGATGCGATTTCGGAGGTCGTAGATCACATCGCGGATATGCATGAAGCAGCCGGGCTGGCCAATCCAGTAGCCACCTGGATCGTTGCGGAAGCGATGGACCGGATCGGCGGCGAGGTTGAAACGCCGCGCTCGTGGCCGAAAGAGCACAAATGGCGGTTCACGCAGTTGCCCTGCATCTTGCGGCGCTATCTCTCTGCTCATGACAAGCAACGCGAAAAGACCGTGAGGCGAGCACTAAACGAAGCTGCGACCGCGCGGCAGGAACTAGCCGCAATTCAGAAACCAGCAGAGGTGACACATGGCGATCACTCGCACGCCGCCGCTTGAAGAGCGAATCGAAAAACTTCGCGCCGACATCGACGCCTTTATCGATACGCGCATTGCCAAGGAAGCGAAAGACTGTCCCGGCGTGCCAGCCGTGATGCTTCGCCAGATGGCAACATCCGGTTCCGGCGGGTGCCAGTGCGCGGCGTATCTCAAATTGAAGCAGCAGGAAGAGGAGCGGGCGGCATGATCGGGCTTCTGGACGGCATCACCGATCCTGAATTGATGGCGAGGGTTGCCGAGCGTCAGCGAATTATTGCGCGCGTCGTGGAGCTGATGGGCATGACGAGGGCACGAGCCATTGAAGCTCTCGATGACTTCGAGACCAACCTTTGCCATGAAAGCCAAGCGTTGCACTGATGGTGGGCTGGCTTGATGCACTGGAGCGACGAGCGCGCGAAGCGGTAGGGGGTGTGTCCGTCGCTCCCGCGCCCGCACGCCAACCAGCGAAGCTGCAACCAAAGCCCGTCATTCGCACAGTATGGGTGCAGACCGCTCCGGCGCGCCCACCCGACTATCCAGGCGCGGCAGAGCCGGGATTCTATTCGGTAACGGACGGCGTTCTGACGATGCACGACGAGAGCGGCAAGCCTACCGGGCAGCGGCAGCAGCTAGGGCAGGGCGATGACCCGCACCGGATTGCCGGCCGCCTGAGGCTGGAGGCGTGGCGAAAGGAGACGGGCGAATCTAACTTCAACCGGCGGATTGATTATAAGCGCGTCGGCTATGCCTGAGCCGAACAGAGAGGACTAATGCGAAAAGAAAAACTAAACCCAAGTGAGTTAAACGCCGCTGCGAGGCTTCTCTTGGTTGCCGAGCGTTGCGGCCCTGAGGCCCTCGACAATAGCGATAGCTTTTACCGTATGACCGGGATCGGCGGCTTTTCCGAACTTGATAGCCATGTGCTCAACTTCGTTCGCGGCATTGTCGAAACCGGTCTTGATGGCGTGAGCCAGCCGCGGATCGACACGGGCAACACGGTCAAGAACGTGAGCTAGGACAGCTTGCATCGCGAGTGTCTCGGCAGATAGCGCGATGATTTCGGCGTCATGTTTCATTGTGTTTTTCTCCACGCGCGGCTTCGAGCAGCGAATGTCAATCCCGCAAACCCGATCAGCAGCATCGCCCAGGTTGAGGGTTCGGGGATGGCAGGTGAGATTTGTAGTACTAGCCGCTGACTTCCATTCGCTACCGAGCCGCTGAAAATTTCACGCAGATCCTTGGTTGCGGCAATCGAGAATAAGCCGCCGCCTACTGCGTTGTTTAAGTCTGCAATAGCCGAATCATTTAGTTGGAACGTGAGTTGATCAGAAGGGAATATTTCTGTCGGCGATATAGCCAGTCCGGTTCCGTAGAGACTTCCACTTCCTAGATCGTTCCAAATCGCTATGGGCGCTATTCCAACGGTGTTATTTAGAACCAACGCATGCGTGCTGACATCGAAGAAGGAAATAAGGCCGCCATCGTTGAAACCGGTACCAATAAAGGCCTGAAGTCTAATTTCTGCACCTGTTATTATCTTTCCTTGCAGCGCAGGATCATCCAGATCAAACGTAAAGAAGCTTCGATAGCTAAAATTTACACCGGGGCTCACATTGAAGCTTGTCCCAGTGCTGTAGTTCGTATTCGTCGATATGTTTGGTGTGTCTAAACTCCACCAACCTTGTCCAGCCTTCCCAAGCTCATTGACCACAGATGGATCGTTTGTACTTAGGATAAGCGAGGACGCATTCGCGGTTGTCGTCAGACCTGCGACAAAGCAAAAAATCAGCAATCCATAAAGCGTGCGCATGAAGACCCCCAAAACATCATTCCACCTTCCCGCGGCAGTTGAGTCAATGCGAGCGGAAAGAAAGGTAGCTGGATGATGTTGGAATGTGGGGCGGATGGTTGGCAGGGGCCCTGCGGAGGCCCATTCGACCGACTGTACAACGATAGTAGAGGGTACTGTGAGCAAAAGTCCCTTACGATAACTTTACCCCCCGACCGTCTTGGTTGTATCGTCCTCCAGGGCTATATCAAGAGGGGCAGATGGCCGAAGAAGCCGTTTTCGAGATTGGGAGCGAAGAGGAAGCGTGGAACGTCCTTGATAAGGCTCTGCAAAACAAATTGGGCGAGTTGCCTGCGGTCCACGTTATTTGGAAGGACTGGCCAGCACTCAATATCCATCTTTCGCATGTCCCTGAAGATGGAACGATCTCGTCCAGTACAATGGCAGCCATTCTTGAGCTGCAGAAGTCGCTTTATCGGACGCACGCTCTACTTTCGACGGGAAGCGACAACCTTAGGACTTTGAGCAGATCTGAACGCGAACGATTCGAACTTCGCTTGAAGGTTGAAAAAGGCAGTAGCGACCTATCAATTAATCTCTCTGAGATTATCAGCAAATTCGGGAACGATGTGATTGCCAAAATGACCGGCACCGAAATTCTCATTCTGATACTCGGCCTGGCACTCATCTATGGAGGCAGGTTAGTGATCGGCGAGTTCATCAAAACCAAGACGGAGCAGCGTAAGATCGCTTCGGATGACGATAAGACGCGCCAGTTGCTTTCGAACTATCAAGCTCAAATAGAAAATGACACGAAGCGTTTTGAGTTGCTAACGCACGCCTTGCAAAAAAGGCCTGTTCTGCAGCAAATCGAACAATCTGCAACGGAAGCTCGGGAAGAGATTGTAAAGGCGATCGCGGACGAGGGAGGAGGATCGATCCAGAACATTCCGTTACCTCGCGAAGTCGCGACCGAGATTAGCTCAGTGAACCGAGCGCAAAGTTCTGAAACCAAGCTGGCCGGACAATATAGGGTCGCAAAGGTCGATACGACTGTGGCTGATGGATTCCGCGTTACGCTTGAAGACACAAAGACGGGAGAGACAGTGACAGCGTCCCTGTTCGATGCCGTCGTGTCCGCAGAGCATCGCCGCATCCTCCAAGACGCGGAATGGAACAAAAAGCCGCTCTTCGTCGAAATGGCGGGTAAAAAGCTTCGAGGCCGAGTGACGGAAGCTAAAATCGTAAGCGTGGCGGTGCATCAGGCAGAACCCCGCTGATCTGCCCATCCCGGTACGGCGCCGGAAATCTCCGACTCAACATCCGTTCTCGTCGACCAGGGAAATGTGATGGCGTAGCCCGACACATGCCCGCCGCGACTCAGGTTCTGCATCTGCCGGCGCAATCACGCGCTCAGCGGAGCGGAAAGATGCCAAGGGACAATCTGGCGACTCCCTCATCGCCTTCTGATTTTCATCGAACGCGCGAATTGGATTGGTGGCGCAATGCGCCGCCTGGAATGCCGGCTGCAATGGCTGAAGAGTGTATAGCGAGGCTGAAGGCCGGAAACACCGTGCGTAAACTCACGTCGGGCCTAAGGCAGCTCGGTCCTGGGCTGGTCACCTATCAACGCTTCAAGAAGCACTGTGAGCTTCACCCCGAGTGGGCAGCAGAGGCATGGCGAATATCTAAGGCAAACACGAAGGCGGCGAGGGGCGCGCGCTTTCGTGCAATGACCCACTGCAAACACGGTCACCCGCTGTCGGGCGACAATTTATATTTATATGTGGCCAAGGGCCGCAAGGAGCGAAAATGCTTGACGTGCAACAAGAGGCTCGCCTTGTCCGGCCGTCGCGTGTCGGAAGAGCAAGCGAGGCGGGTTGTCGGGGCCCTCAATGAGGGGAGAACGATCGCTGAAATCACCAAAACCGGTCCCTCGTACATCCTCAATAGTCGCGCACTCCTGCTCTTTAGACAGAAGCATCCGAAGTTCGATCAGCTCGTTGTCCGGCTATCGACCGCGAATGCAAAAGTTCACCACGCAGAGGCGCGGGCTCGACGAGCTCAAATCGTAAGAGCGCCGTCTATCACCGACCGCGCAGAGGACATCTTCTTGATGATCATCTCCGCTGTCCCGACGACCTTGCCGGCCCCGATCCGAGATGACGTGATCGGAGCCATGGCCTTGGAAATCGTTGAGGGGAGGCTGCGCCGGACCGACATTCGGCGGCGCGTCGGCGAATACATCATCGCGCAATTTCGCCAATTCAGTAAATTCGGCACAATATCCTTGGATGCTCAGCTTTATGCCGAGGGAAGAGCCACGCTTCTTGATCGCCTCTCAAGCGAAGCGAGCACCGGCTACTGGGATCCGAACATGATGGCGTCGTCTGGCCGCCGGGTATGATCGGGACGCGCCGAAGCGCCCCGAAAGGGGATGGATTTATTAACGCAAATCAGTTCTGATGGTCGCGGAGCCTAGAAACTCCCGCGAATGGCCTTGCCGGGCCATTGGCACCCAGAGCGTTGGCAGGGCGATCCTTGCCGGGATCAAACACGCCAACGAAAAGTAACGCGCCGATAGCCGTCGGCGTGACCGGCGCACTATGCCGGGAAGGCGACGGCTATACAAGACCCGAAAGGGAAAGGCCGTCGCGCGTAGTCTCTGGCTACGTTTCTAGCTTCCCGGCGCCAGCGCTGACCGCTGGCACCTGGCCCTAGAAAGCCAGTCATCCAGAGAACCACCATGAAAGCAAAGGCCATAGAAGCGCCTAGTGAGTCCCCAGAATCGTTTGCCGCGCTCGCGGCTGCCTTGGACCCCCGATGGCATGAAGCCACCCAGCGACTCGCTAACGTCCTTATGTGCGTGTCCGGCCAGCTTGATCTAGTCCGGGAATGCAAAGACGCGGGCGACTTCGTTTCCCGCTGTCGATCGCTTGTGACGACGTTGATCGATGTGCTGGACGAGATCGACCCTGATTCCGAGCTTGAGGAGGACGTTCGCGAGGACGTCGGCGACGATGAACCGTCGCTAGGTTCATTTGATCGGATGACTGATCAGAACAAGGCGTGGCGCACTCAATCCATGTGGGCCTTCCCTGCCGTCGACGCCGAGCAGGATAACGCCGACGACGAACCGGCCCTTGGCAGTCTCGACCAGCACGACAACCAAGAGGTATGGGCAACGGGCGACCGGCGGGACATCGAACTAGACCACGCCGAGTCCGGCATCGCCGATCAGGATGGACTAGACGAACAGGTCCCGTTCCGCGATTGGCAGGGCGTGGGGATGGTGTGATGGCAAAGGAAGAGAACTGGCATCGACGTCACGCAATAATGCTTGCGGGCCAATTGCCCGACGACAAAGAGGACGCCCTGACGGTGCTGCGGCTGGCAACGCAGCTTGTTACGGACTTCCTTGAGTCGGATCAGGCCGACAAGCCGCCGGCACCCGTGATTGCGTTAGTGAGGGGTCCGGAATGCGCCTGATCTCTAGGCATTGAAACCCGGAGGCCCGCCGGTTCACGCTGGCGGGCCTTTTCGTTCTCATTTCGTGGTTTGTTCTTGTTCGGCGGCGGGTACTGGCCTGTGTTAACCCCTAGTGGCCTAATTTGAATTTCGCAATGGCCTAATTTGAACATTAACGGGCCGCGAAGTTGTCAAGCCCTGTTCATGCGCCATTGTGGGTAGGTCCAGAACAAAGTAGGGACCGCGACCTCTTTCCATTAACCGCTTAAACCCTTGATGCCATTGCTTTTTGGGGAATAGGCCCTTTTCGGTTCCTAAGAAGCCGTAAAGTTGCCCAAACCCGTTCTCGGTAGTTTTACTGAAGGAACGGCGCGGCATGTCACTAATTGCTGCGAGCGCTCCCCTTAGGAACTACGGGGAGGACAGGAGTTTAAGAGTGCTTCAACGGTGTAACGGCGCGGGGAAGTCCCCGTGGAAGGGCCATGGACAGCGCACAACATTGCCTCGATCAATTGGAAGAATGTCGTTACTTGATGAAATCTGCGCGGAGTGAGGCTGAAGCCCATGCCTTGAAACAAATCTGTCGCAGCTGGACGGCACTTGCCGGCCAGATTGACCGGTACAACGCGCTGGTGCGTGAACAAAACCGCCGCATAGCCCGGAAGTAAGGCCGCCTCAGTTGGCGGCCTCCTTCATTTCGAGCCCTTCTCAAGTACGGCGCCGCCTGGTCTTTGTCAGCGGCCGTACAGACCGCGCCCCGATGGCTGGCTATTCTGTAAAAGCCCCCGGCTACATGTCCCCCCAGAGCTTAGCCGGGGGGTTCTCCAAGGTGCGGCGGCGGCCCCGGTGCGTTGCGTACTGCCGGGGCCGCTACTGCGATCCGAGCGCTTGCCAAACTATCGCGAGAATCAGAATAGCGACCATGGCGTAGGCGGTCACGCGGCCAAGATGGTTGAGCCGGTTCATTCCAGAACCTCATACTCAAAGGCTACGCCTTCAGGATCGTTTTCCTCAAACCACTTTTCTGCAGCGTCCACATTGGCAAACACCTTGATGTGCTCGGGATCTCCCACCTGCTTGCTGGTGTTGACGTAGACAAAAACGGTCATTGGTCTCTCTTCAGCTTGCGCTTGCCCCAATGATGACTCTTGCGCTCGGGATCAAAGACCCGTTCGACGTGACGGTTCAACGCCCGCATGACGCCGATCCGGGCCAACATTGTGGGGCCGCCGTTCTCTGCAACGAGGATGAGCGCCTCCATGGCGGCCTGCCATTCCGGCGCGGAGTGCTCTTCCTTCGGCAGCTTCATGATGTAGCTGGCGGCATCCTTCAACGTGACGAGCCGGCGGCCATTCGGAAGCGGTATTGGATCCTCAAACGAGGTCGACCAGGGCAATAAAATCTACTCGGGCAATGATCTTGGGTGTTCTACCCCAGCACAGCCTATTCCTAGCGGCTTGTCATCTCGTTCATGTTTTGTACTATTGAGCGCATCGTGAAAAACGAACGTGAAATCGAGATCCTTTTCAGGCGCCTTCGCCTGTACGACCAGCTCGGGCGCGAGGCCGAAGGCCTTTACCGAACGATCCAGAGAGCATTGAAATGCCGGAGCCGCTGCAGTGGTACGACGAGAAGGCGGAAAACTCGCCGTGGCTGCGGGCACTCGCTGAAGTGCGCCAGCGAGCCACGCGCGAGGGCTACTGTTATCAGCACGTCCAGGCGATCACCGTCGCGATCGACCAGTACGCCGAGAAGGCGCTAGGCAATCGAGACTACTTCCTCAACAAGCCGTACAGCATCGGCGAGAGCAGGAAGGCGGGGGACGTGCCGTGAACGAAAAAAATGCTGACCGACGTCAATCGTGGATCTGCGGCACCAGCCAGGCAAACCCCAAGCGCACGGCCACATACGCAACAGCGAGACCTGCCACGATCCAAAGCGCGACGTCGACCATGATCATCCTCCATGATTCATCCCGACCGGATCATTGTCCAACTTCTCTTAACGAAACATTAGCCATGCTTGCCGCGCCGGCACAGAAGCCGAAGCAACCACGCGAGCCACTGCGGCACTTCCAGCCAGTCTGGATCGCCGTCTTTTCGCGGCTCGGGTACCCCCGCCGCTTGTGCACAAAGTGTGTACATAACAAAAAACCGGCTCTTTTCAGAAACCGGGTTTTCGCCACTAAGTGTTTGATTTTGCTTGGTGAGCGCGGAGGGACTCGAACCCTCGACCCCATGATTAAAAGTCACGTGCTCTACCGCCTGAGCTACGCGCTCACTCGCCGCGCTGTGTAGGGGGCGGGCCCCTGCGGGTCAATAGCACAAGCACGGCAAATTCGTGGTCTGCTTGATCCCAATTCTCTTTAGCTAGCTAAAGGTTAGTTCGGAATCTTCAACTACCCGTCGCCAATCGATCCACGGCGGTTAGTTGACCTCACGGCGAATCTCGGAGGCGACCGGCTGGGACTGGGTGTTGACCGTCGGCAGGGTGACCGGCCGCAGCCCGATCAGTTCCGCCGTCCGCACCGCGCTGTTGCGCCAGAAGGCGAAGGAATTGATCCGGGAGTTTTCCAGCACTGCGATTGCAACCGCCGCGAGGAACGGCAGGCTTTGCAGCACCAGCACGCCCGCGAAGATGTAGATCTCGCGCACCTCCTTGTAGCCGTTGGTGACGACCAGGACGGCGGCGCCGATCAGCAGCAGCACGCCGATCACGGCCTCCCAGAACGCCTGGAATTCGATCGACATCCGCGACAACCCGCCCTTGGAGGTGCGGGCGAAGGCGAGATGCTCGGTGATCAGGCCCTGGGCCACCGCGCGCGACACCGTCCATTGCACGCTCATCGCCGCGATCATGGCGCCCAGCATCTGGCCGGCCTTGATCTTCACCCGCAGGCGATAGAGCGCAATGAAATGCACCAGCGAGACGACGAAGGAGCCGATGATCGGCAGCGTCAGGATCTTGTCGGGGACGGCGATGTCGGCAAACGCCACGATCGGCACCCAGATCAGGTTGAGGATCGCCACGACGACGCCCAGGCTTTCGGCGCCGAGCCAGTTCAGCCAGCCCAGCGAGAATTCGCGGCGCTGGTCCGGCGTCAGCCGGCTCGCGCCGGGCAGGAAGCGACGCCAGTGCTTCTTGACGATCTGGAAGCCGCCATAGGCCCAGCGGTGCCGCTGCTTCTTGAACGCCTCATAGGTGTCGGGCAGGAGGCCCTCGCCATAGCGGACGTTGGTGTAGTGCGTCAGCCAGCCCTGCTGCTGGATGGTCAGGCCAAGATCGGTGTCCTCGCAGATGGTGTCGCTGGACCAGCCGCCGGCCATGTCCATCGCGGAGCGGCGGATCAGGCACATCGTGCCGTGCACGATGATCGAGTTGAACTCGTTGCGCTGGACCATGCCGATGTCGAAGAACCCGGCATATTCGCCGTTCATGATGTAGTGCATCAGCGAGCGGTCGCCGTCGCGATGCTCCTGCGGCGCCTGCACCAGGCCGACGCGCGGGTCGGCGAAAACAGGCACGAGATCTTTCAGCCAGTCCGGATGCACGACATAGTCGGCGTCAATGATGCCGATGATCTCGGCATCCGCCGCGGTGCGCTCCATGGCGATGCGAAGCGCGCCGGCCTTGAAGCCCTGCACCTTCTCGGCGTTGATGAACTTGAAGCGTTCGCCGAGCGCGCGGCAGTGATCCTGGATCGGCCGCCAGAATTCCGGGTCGGGCGTGTTGTTGATGATGCAGACGCATTCGAAATTCGGGTAGTCGAGCCGCGACACCGCATCCAGCGTCTGCTTCAGCATCTCGACCGGCTCGAAGTAAGCGGGGATGTGAATCGAAACCTTCGGGAAAGCGACGTTCTCGCCGATGGTGGCGGGCGCTAACGGCGCGCTCTTGGTAATCAGCCGGCGCGGACCGCGGCCGAAGGCAATCGCCGCGATTTCGTCGATGCGCGCCATCGCGATCAGGATCAGCGGAACCAGCAGGATCAGGCCAAGCGTCAGCGCAAAGGCCGAGCCGAACACGAAATAATGCCCGGCCCAGTAGGCGAACACGGTGGAAACCCAGGCGCCGACGCCGTTCGCTGCCGCTGAAAGCAGCAGTGCCTGCATGATTGTCGGCTGCTCGAGCCGCAGGATCGGCAGCGACATCAGGATGCCCATCAGCAGCGCGATCGCGGCGAGCTTCCAGTAATTCTCGTTCACGATCGGGCCGGTCCACGCGAATTTCGGTTCGCGATTGGCATCGAGAATGCCCCAATAGGGGCCGACGCCGCCTTCGAAGAATTTCCACGGCTGATCGATCGCCTCGACGATGTTGTAGTCCATGCCGATGGCTTCGGCGCGGGTGACGAAATTGCGCAGCACCGAGGCCTGCTCGAACGGGCCGGGCTCGGCGTTCCTCAAATTGTATCCGGCGCTCGGCCAGCCGAACTCGGCGATGACGATTCGTTTGCCGGGAAACTGGTCACGCAGCAGTTGGAACATCGCCACCGCCTGATCGACGGCCTGCTTGGAGGTGAAGTTTTCCCAATAGGGCAGCACGTGCGCGGCGATGAAATCGACAGAGGACGCCAGTTCCGGATTGTCGCGCCAGATGTTCCAGATTTCGCCTGTCGTCACGGGAACGTTGACGGAATTTCTTGACCTGCTTGATCAGCTCGACCAGGTCGTCGATCTTTTGCTCGCCGCGGAAAATCGTTTCGTTGCCGACGACGATTCCGTTGACGTTGCTGTTGCGCTTGGCGAGGTTGATCGCCGCCTCGATCTCGCGCTTGTTGCGATCGGAATTCTTGTCGATCCAGGCGCCGACGGTGACTTTCAGGCCGAATTCGGCAGCGATCGGCGGCACCAGTTCGACGCCACCGGTCGAGGAGTAGAGACGAATCGCGCGCGTGATCGTCGAGAGCTTCTTCAGGTCGGCGCGAATCTTTTCGATCTGCGGAATATTGTCGACGTCGGGATGCGCCGAACCCTCGAACGGCGCATAGGAGACGCTGGGTAAAATGCCCCTGAAATCGGGCGCCGCTTGCTTTTCCTGGAATAGGCTCCACAGCCCGGCGTGAGCTGCGGTAACGAACAGCAGAACGGCAACGATGGCGCGCATCGGCGACTAAACCATACGGGGCTGCAATTTATAGGAAGCGAACCTGTCCCCTAGGTTCGACCGAGACGACGGCGTCATTAGGATAGTCCTGCCCCGCGTTTTCACAACTGGTATGACGCCATGACTTTTTTAAGGACGGCGCTTTAAGGGCGTGACCAATCCAAACGCCGGACAAATAGGATCGTTCCTCTGAACGTATCCTGAATGCCGGACGTCTATTTCGCGGGCGGGGCAGGCGCGGGGCTGGGGGCCGGCGAGGGCGAAGCGGCCGGCGCAGGCGTCGCATTGCCGGCGGTCGCCGGCGGCGGGTTGGCTGCTGCGGCAGCCTGCGGCTGAGCGCCCGGATTGATCCAGCAGACGTGGATGCGGCTGTCGAGGGTTTCCGCCACCTTGGGATCGATCTGTCCGCCAAAACGGGTCAGGCAGCGGAAGGTGGCCTGGACATGCCCGCCGGGGCAGCCGAACCGGTCATAGAGATCGAGGTGCCGGAACGCGGTATCCAGGTCGTCGCGCCACATTAGGCGGACCACCCGGCGGCCGAGCCAGACGCATTCGGGATTTCCGGCCGGGCCGTTGATTGCCTGGGCCGCCTCGACGAATTCGTCGGCCTTGCGCTGGTTTTCCTTGCTGGCGTCGGCGGCACTGGCCGGCGCCTTGCCTTGATCCTGCGGGGTCGGGCTGCCGCTCTGGGCAAACGCCCCGCCCGATCCGATCAGGAGGGCCAGGCCGGCAGCGGCGAAGCGCCTCAAAACCGCAACTCTTGGATCAAGCAACCGTCGACGCATACATTCCCCGATCAATTTCCTGCCGCGAGCGGCTGGTGTGGTGTTCTGGCTTGTTGCCGCCCAAATAGGTCCCCAATGCGGCGGAAACATCCGGCGATTCACATGACGGTTATTTCAGATTTTGTCCAGCAAAGTCACAACTTTATCACGGACGCTGGTAAAACTGCCGCAGGGACCCAGGCGAATAGGGCCATCGTGCATCTTGGCAGAACGCCGATGAACGGGTAATCGACGGTCCCCGCCCGGAGGATGGAACCGATTTCTCTTCGTACGCCGCTGGCGCTTCTCCTTTCATCGCTTGGTATGATCGCGGCTTTGTGGTGGTGGCTCGCCACGCCGATTACGCTCGCGCGCGCGCCGATCGATCCCAATGCCAAGCTGCAATGCGTGTCGTACGCACCGTTCCGCGGCGCGCAGACACCCCTGATACCGAGCACGCAGATCCTTCCTGAACAGATCGCGGAGGATCTGGCGCAGCTTGCCAAGATCACTGAATGCGTGCGGACCTATTCGATCGAGAACGGGCTCGACCAGGTTCCGGCACTGGCCGCCAAGGTCGGGCTGAAGGTGATCCAGGGGATCTGGCTCTCGAGCAACCGAATCAAGAATCTTGCCCAGATTTCGGTCGCGATCGAACTAACCAAGGAACACCCGGACACGATCACCGCACTGGTGGTCGGCAACGAGGTGCTGCTACGCGGCGAGATGACGACATCGGATCTCGCGGCCCACATCCGCTCGGTGAAGTCGCGGGTCACCGTGCCCGTCACCTATGCCGACGTCTGGGAGTTCTGGCTGCGCAACCGCGAAATCTACGACGCGGTCGACTTCGTCACGATCCACATCCTGCCGTACTGGGAAGACATGCCGGTGCGCGCGAAACACGCTGCCGGCCATGTCGACGATATTCGCAAGCGGATGGCGGTGGCATTTCCAGCTAAGGAAATCCTGATCGGCGAAACCGGCTGGCCGAGCGCGGGGCGGATGCGCGAAGGCGCGCTGCCGTCGCGCACCAACCAGGCGCGCGTGGTGTCGGAAATCCTCGATCTCGCCAAGCGCGAAAAGTTTCGGGTCAACCTGATCGAGGCCTACGACCAGCCGTGGAAGCGGCAGCTCGAAGGCACCGTCGGCGGCTATTGGGGCATGATCAACGACGCGCAGCGGGCGGTGAAATATCCGCCCGGCGAGCCGATCAGCAATTATCCGTTCTGGAAATTGCAGATGGGAGGCGGCATGGCGCTCAGCGCCTTCGTCTTCCTGGCGGGCTGGCTGACGCTGCGGCGGCGGCCGTGGAAGCCCGGCCTGGCCGCCTGGATTGCGGTCGGGACGTCGGCAACGACCGCCGGCATGCTGCTCGGGGTCGCCGCGGACAAGATGTTTTACGAGAGCTACGGGGCAGGCGGCTGGCTGCAATGGGGCGCGCTGCTGGCAGCCGCCATTGCCTCGCCGATGCTGTGCGCGAACGCTGCGATGTCGGGGCGGTCGCTGCCGACCTTCCTCGAACTGCTCGGACCGCGCGAGGGCCGGACCAAGTCGGTGCTGACGGCGCTGTTGGGATTCGTGCTTATCGTCACCACGCTGATTGCGGCGCAAACCGCGCTCGGCTTTACGTTCGATCCGCGCTACCGCGATTTCCCGTTCGCTTCGCTGACCATGGCGGTGGTGCCGTTCGCGGCGCTGATGCTGCTGAACCGGCCGAAAGAGGGCGTTCGCCCGATTGCCGAATCCGCCTTTGCCGGCTTGCTGGTCGTAGCCGCGCTGTTCACCGGCATCAACGAAGGCAATCAGAACTGGCAGTCGATGTGGACCTGCGCGATCTATCTCTTGCTGGCGCTCACGCTGTGGCGGGCGCGGGCCGTGCAAATCCCAAAATGAGCAGGCCGATCGCAATTCCCGACAGCGCGATATTGTAGAGCACGATCCCAAATCCCGCCGCGATCAAGCCGCCGGTCAGCAGCACGATCGACGGCCGCATGACGTGAAGCGTCGCGATCACAAGCGCGGTGATGCCGAATACCGAGTTCTTGAACAGGTAGGTGGCGAGCGTCCGCGACTTGCACAGCATGGTCTGCAGGCCGGCGTCGCAGGCCAGCGCGACGGTCGAGAACTCGATCGCGAGGTAGCGCAGATAGAGCGCGTAGCCGACGGTGACGAAGCCGACCACCAACAGAAATTGAACTTGATAGGGCGTGAGCCGGAACGGGGATTTTTTCATCGGCGCAATATGGTCGGGATTGGCGGTCGGGACAAGCGTTCGCAGGCAAGCGAGAATGCAAGTCAGAATTTCGGCATAACGCCCTGTAGCCAAAAGCCTATTGCGAATTTTTCTTGCCGAAGATGGACGAAAATGTCGTCTGCGTTGGCTCCGGCGGCGGCTCCGGCTTCTTCGCCACCTCCTCAACGACTGTCGCCGCCGACTGCTTGGCGATACTGCGCCGGCGCGGGCCAGGCTTGGCGGCAGTGGGCGGCGGATCGTTCAACGACAGCCGCTGGCCATCGAAGATCGCGGTCTCGCAAGGACGGTTGTTTTCGGCAAGAATGGCGCAGATCCTGGCAGCGGCGCCGGCATCGTTCAGCGGACCGGCGACCAGGCGAAGCTGCATGCCGAGGCCGTTGGTGCCTTCCTTCACGACGATGATCGGGCGCAGTGCCGTCAGCGGCGCGTTCGATCTGGATTTGAGCAGCCCCCGCCACAACGCGCGCAGGCCATTCACCGAATTGGCGCTGCCGAGATCGACCCCGAACTCGGTCCGCTGCAGGGAGATTTTAGGCGCGGTGGCGTCATCCGCCTCCGCGTCTGATGGCGCCGACGCCACGACATCCGGGATCGGGCTTGCGATCACCGGGTTCGGCCCTTTGCCCAGCTCGATCAGTTCGGCGGCGGCGGGGTCAGGAGGAGCCATTATCGACTGCGCGGCCTTCAGTGGCGTAGCGGGCGAAGGTTTTGCGGGCTCCGGCGTGACGGCGTCGGCCTTTGCCATCTCGGCCTTGGCCGTTTCCAGTTTGGCGCTCTCAGTTTTAGCTGCGTCGGCCTTCGCCGCATCCTTTGCCGCATGCGAAACCGTCGCCGGGGCAGGCTCGGCGGTGGCCTTGTCAGCGACCGGCGCGGTCGCTACCGGCGCAACGCTTGGCGATGGCGGCTTGTGGGCGGCTTGCGGTTCCGCATTTGCAGCCGGCGGCGAAGCCTGCGCGGAACCCTGGCGGGCGACGGCGCCGGTGACGGATTCGAGCCCCTGTTCCAGGCTGGTGACACGGGAATACAGCCGGTCGCGATCGCCGTTGAGCGTATCGATGGCGGCGGCGAGCCGCCGCGCCTCATTCTGGGTTTCCCTCGCCACGAGCTGAATTTGCTGTGCCTGCCGGGTGTGATCTGCGGCGGCGACCTGTTCGCGCTTCAATCCAAGGGATGATTGGTTGGCCATGACGGCCAGAATCACCGCAGCCGTCGCGCCGACGCCCCAGGATCCGATCCGGCACAGCGCGCGGCGGTCGAACTGATCCTCGTCGGCGAACAGGTTGCTCAGCACGCCGCCGGAGTCATCCGCCTCGAAGTCTGCGAGATGGTCGGTTTTCCTGGCCAAACGCCCTTGGCCCTCCTCGAGGCCTGCCGAATCACAGGGCAAACATTAACAGGAAAAGCGACGCCCACCTGAATCCGGACGTTTTCGGGGCGGCGAATCGGTTTGATCTCCGGGGGAAAACAATTAAAGACGGCCCGCGCAACCCTGTTCGCCCGAGGACCAGAATGACCGCTCGATCCAGTCTGACAGTCGTGCTTGCGGCCGGCGAGGGCACGCGCATGCGATCCTCGCTGCCGAAGGTGCTGCACCAGGTCGCCGGCCAGTCGCTGCTGGCGCATGTGCTGGATGCGGCCCCGCACGGCGCGGGCGCCTCGCTTGCGGTCGTGATTGGGCCGGACCACAAGGCGGTCACTGAGGAGGTCAAGCGCGTCCGCGCGGATGCTGCGACCTTCGTTCAGGCCGAGCGGCTCGGCACCGCGCATGCCGTCTTGGCCGCCCGCGAGGCGATCGCGCGCGGCGCCGATGATCTGCTGGTGGCGTTCGGCGATACGCCGCTGATTTCGCCCGAGACCTTCGCCCGGCTGCGCGCGCCGCTGGAAAACGGCGCAGCGCTCGCGGTGCTCGGCTTCCGCGCCGCCGATCCGACCGGTTACGGCCGGTTGCTGCTTCAGGGCGATCGGCTGATGGCGATCCGCGAACACGCCGACGCGACAGATGAAGAGCGCAAGGTCACGCTGTGCAATGCCGGCGTGATGGCGTTCGAGGGCGCCCGCGCGCTCGAAATCCTCGACCGGATCGGCAATGCCAACAGCAAGGGCGAATATTATCTGGTCGATGCCGTCGCCATCGTCAGGGAAATGGGATTGGAGGCCGTCGTGATCGAAACCAGCGAGGACGAAGTGCGCGGCATCAACAACAAGGCCCAGCTCGCGGAGGCCGAAGCTGTGCTGCAGGCGCGGCTGCGCCAGGCGGCGCTCGAGGCCGGCGTGACGCTGATCGCGCCGGAGACGGTCTATCTCGCCGCCGACACCAAGTTCGGCAGCGACGTCACCATCGAGCCGTTCGTGGTGATCGGCCCCGGCGTCACCATCGCCGACGGTGCGGTGATCCATTCGTTCTCGCACATCGTGCAGGCCTCGATCGGCAAGAAGGCGTCCATCGGTCCCTATGCGCGCTTGCGCCCGGGCACCTCGCTCGGCGACGGCGTTCGGATCGGCAACTTCGTCGAGACCAAGGCCGCGACGCTGGAGGCCGGCGTCAAGGTCAACCATCTCTCCTATATCGGCGACGCCCATATCGGCGCCAATTCCAACCTCGGGGCCGGCACCATCACCTGCAACTATGACGGCTTCTTCAAGCACAAGACGCTGATCGGCGAGGGCGCCTTCGTCGGCACCAACTCCTCGCTGGTCGCGCCGGTCAAAATCGGCAAAGGCGCCTATATCGGCTCGGGCTCCGTCATCACCAAGGACGTGCCTGATGATGCGATGGCCGTGGAGCGCAGCCCGCAAAGCAACCGCGAGGGCGGCGCTGCGCGCTATCGCGAAATGAAGATGCGGGCGAAGGCTAAGAAAGAGGGTTAAGCGCAGGGCCCGTTAAGCTTTCCGCTTTAGGCCACCTCGGTTGACGCCTGAATCTACATACCGCCGGGCTCGAACGGACCCGGTTCGGAGAAGCCCTCGATCGATTCCACCTTTGCGTAGTTCTCGGCGATGCTCTCGGGTGTCAGATGTCGATCGTAGAAGCCAGGTCCCATGACGATAGCGATTCGTTGGATTGCTCCGGCTGCCACGTTGTAGATGCTGCTCGTCTCCGAACAACTATCGCTTGCCAGCCAGACGATCGCTGGCGCAACAGCCTCAACCGGCATGGTGGCTTTTCCATCCGCTTCAGCCAAGCGGGATCCCGCGGCCGGGTGCATCCTCGTGTACCCGACTGGCGAAATAGTGTTCACGAGAATGCCATGCTCAGCACCTTCAATTGCAAGAATGCGCATCAATCCGACTACTGCGCACTTGGCCGCCGCATAGGTGGCTTGCCCACGTAGTCCGAACAGGCCGCTGACGGACGTCGTGAGGATAATCTTCCCGTAGCGCTGTGCGACCATATGCGGCCAGGCAGCCTTCACCGTGTTAACCGGCCCGCCGAGGTGCACGCGCCAATAGTGATCGAAATCCTCAAGCGTGGCGTCCTCGAATAGCTGGCTTCCGCAGATACCAGCGTTGTTCACGAGAAGGTCTATTCTTCCAAAATGCTCGATGGTCGTCGCGATCAGGTCACTGCCACCTTCAGGGGTGGAAACATCGCTGTCATCAGCGATTGCGTCGCCTCCACGTGACCGAATGAGGTCGGCCACCTGTTCCGCTATCGTGGAGTCCTTCCCGAACCCCGATACGTCGGTCCCCAGGTCGTTCACCACGACCCGGGCACCGCGTTCGGCGAGAAGTTCGACGTATGCCCGCCCCAGCCCGCGGCCTGCCCCAGTCACAACCGCGACCTTCCCCTCCAACGAAATTCGCTCAGTCATCTCGCTATCCTCCTTCCAGAGTCACGATGACAGGAGTTACGGCGGCACTTTACCTAACAGTCGTTGATCCGCCGGTTCGACGTCGTCGAGGGGTGATCTTCAGGCGGGCGATGGAACCGGCGGTCATGTCGCCAGCATCGGCAGCGCCTTTCCCGTTCCACGGCAGCAGTGCGTCGAGGCGCGGTGCACGCAGCCGCACGCCGTTCCTGAGCTCGACCTCGATCGCGCCGTCGTGGCCGCCTTAACCTTGATGAATATTTATTCAAGTTCCTGCAACCATCGATCTCGTTCGGCGTCATGCTTCAAGTGCGGAGCGCGTCATGGACGACGACAGGGAACAGCGTGAGCTTGAAGAGCGGGTGATGCGCTTCCGCGTGATGGAGCGCGAGGTCACTGACCCGCTTGCAATTGGGCTCCTGCACGACATCGTCACAGAATTGGAAGCGGCTCTGGAGAAGCCTAACGATTAGGTCATGTAAAAGCCCGGCAGCCATTTCGGACTGCCGGGCGAAACGCAAACACTAGGTGAACTGAATGCCGCGCCGCTGCAATGCGGCTATTCTGACGCGAATTTCGGGACTGTCTATCCGGTAGAGTACGGGCGCGCACTCGTTCCGTTTGAACCGAACCCTAAACGATCATAGGAATTTCCAGACTCAATGTTGCCCGCTAACATGGTTTGCGCAACCTTGGGCGGGCAATGTGGCAAACGGACTAGTGACAGGGCAGGACAAGGACGAAGCATTCTCTCCGCCGCCCACGCGAGGCACGAGCGCCCTACATGCATATTCAAGCGCATCCATAACCGACCTGCGATTTTTCAGCTTCATCTGCGATACGGTAGTTTCCAGTGACTATATCGCACACGTCGCGCGCCAGGCACTTGACGGGGTGGAACTAAAGGAGAAGGAGCCTGGTGAGCTAGCGCAATCTGCCCCTGGCAGGCGGACTCAATTTCTAAGACAAAACAGTCAAGCTCTGCTTGAAATGTTCATTGCTCGCCTGGTTGATAATTTCCAAAAGTACCTTGTTGACCTGATCCGAGAAATTCTCCGCTCCAAGCCAACCATGCTTAGCACCAGGCTTCAAACCATGACGCTTGAGGATGTTCTAAAGCACGACAGCATCGAAGGCTTAGTGCATGATGTGATCGAGCGGAGAGTTAACACCCTCTCATATGATGGCTTCGCCGAACTTCAAAAATGGTGCGCAGAACGAGGAATTGAAATCAAAGTCGCGCCATCAAAGCGCGACTCAATCGTAGAGCTAATCTCGACCCGAAACATCATCGCTCACAATCGAGGGTTTGTTGATGAGCGCTATCTGCGATCAGTCAGGAATGCCAAATTCAATGTTGGAGACTGTCGAAAGCTAGAGGTCGATGATTTGTTCAATGGACTGAAGCTACTTAACGAGGTCGTTTTCGAAACCGATAGTAAGGCGCGAAGAAAGTTTGGCCTTGCTTCGGTGGAGGTGAGGCCGCGCAAGAAGGCGAAGTCCAAGAAGCCTGCGAAGGGAGCCACGGTCACACAGTGATGTGTGAGGGCGCTAGATCACGATCGATGATTGTCGTTCGCTTGCTTCAGATAGGGGCGTTCGCCAAAACACCGCTAAAGAAAAGCGTGGCGCTTCGGAAGTTCTGCCGCTCTGGCCGAGCGGTGCTTTGTGAATACGGAGGGCTGAACAAGGTGGCCTTTCTGAAAATCAAACTGAACACGAGAATTGCGGTGACAGTGCATTTAACTCTTGAGACTACGGCGCATAGCGCATTTCCGATCAATTGAATGCACTGTCTGTCACCGTAATTCCGTTCTTGAGGGTAGTGCCGACGCTCCTCTGAACGCCATATCGTTCTGTCCAATCTGGCGGCGATCTCCCACGCGCTGCCTGCCAAGAACTTTTGGCCGGTAAGGAGAAAACCCGACCTCGGGCCTATATTGTCTTCTGCAAGAAGCCATGCTTACATGGGTAGATCGGCTAGGGGGCCAAGACCAGATGGCTGGCCAAGTATCAAGTGTAGTGCCATTTGAACAGTCTGGCGACGGGAGCGCCCCGTCGGTCGGCATTAGCGACGCGCAATTTGTTCAACAAGTTACCCGCTTAAAGTCGCTCTCATACTTTCTGAGCCAAGAGGGCATCGCCCTTCCTCTGCCAGACACTGAAACCACAGCGATTGGTACGCTGTTTACGTTAGTTTATCACTCCGAAGGTCGATCGCCGAGCGCCGATGAATGGGCGGCCCTGATAAAATGCAATCGTCTGCTATTTCAACCGCTGACCGAAGTACAGAGAAGACGATTCCTGCTTGGGCATATTCCCTCACGCGTTGCGCATCTACCCCTTCTCTTTGCTATGCTTGCACTGGCCGCGTTAATGGCCTGCGTACTTATTCCCCAGTTCTATTCTGGTTCGATTGACGCCACGAAATACAAGATCGCGGCAATGCCTTTCTATTTAGTTTGGCTCATGTCAATGGGCGCGATCGGTTCGATCGCATTCATCGGCATGAATGCACTCCTGGTTCAAGAAGATATCACTTTCGATCTTCTCAACACGAGGCTGATCAGTTTGCGCATAGCGCTCGGATCAACATTTGCCTTAGTGCTCGCAGCCCCCTTCGCCCACGACGGCTTTATGAAGTTCCTCCAGAACGTGCTGCTTATCAAAGAAAACACCAGTCTCAACGTCAGTGAGGGGCTGGCTCTGATACTGCCTTTCGTTCTGGGGTTCAGCACTTCAGTTGTTATTACCATTTTGAACCGCTTTATCGAAGCTTCTCAAACTTTCTTCGGTCATACACCAAAGAGCAAAGTAGCGGGGACGATCAAGGCTAGGTAGAAAATATGCTCGTCAATTGGATGTTTTGTACTTTATCGCGAAGCATGAACCACGATCTTTGACGCATCCCTGCTCGCTAGGGGGGCGATCTGCGACGCATCCCACACTCACAATAACCCGTAACGAAACGGGCTGACCATTTTTTTGGTCGTACTGAATTTCATACGACTTGAGGCGGCCGCATACGAAGAGCGGAGCTACTTGCACCGGACCTACGCGCTCAGTTATTCCGTCGCAATCAAGTCCGATTATGACCTCAGCGCCACCAGGCGTTCCACTAAGATCGTACTGTTGAATACACACGCGTGGCCGCAGGACGCTATTAAATGCCCGTGCAGTGATCAAGCGAGCAATACATTCGGAATATAGGAGGCGTCCTTCGGGACCAATTCGATCAGAGAACAGCGCTGAAAACTGGTCCCAACTAGCAAAGGAGGGCGCCCCGTGAGGAAGTACGGCCTTGTATACTCCGCTAACCGAAGCAATAAATTCATCCGGTACGGCAATCCGCTTTTCGGCCGCGCAGCTCCTAGTCTGTTGATCAAATTGCTCAGCAGGCGGGAGGCTTTGGGCCTCCACTGGCGAGCTCAGAAACAGAATCGACGCAAGGAGCGCGAACGCCGGACCAGGATCAAAATTTCCCATGATGAGACTTTTCATCAAGAGCCAAGTCCTAACTCATGAGCAGGTCCCTACTTCGGCCCCGTGCATATCACTGCATCAAGAGAGTATCCGCATTTGTTTCCGCCGTAGGTGCTCAGCCTTTGCACCTTATAGGAGGAGCACCGCGACTTTGCCCAATCCGCGGCGCTTTGATAGCAGTAGAGGTACACGTCGTGTGGTTGACAGGAACGTTGATACTCACCGGCGCAGATTCTGTAAGTGACCGTTACCGGTGGCGCGAGTTCCGGCAAAATTGTAGCGATACAATCGCTATGTAAGCGGTAAGCCTCCAAACGATCGCTCTCAGGCACTAACGTCAAAAATTCCGAAGAGCGGGTCAGAACAGGTCGCGCCGTTTCGCTGCTATAGACCTTCATGATCGAATTCAGCGTATCTTCGCTCAATTTAATGTCCTTGCGAGCGGCGCACTCCTTTAGGCTCGCATTGAATTGCTCTGGCGTTGGTAATGACTGGGCATACGCTTCCGAAATTATCCCGTGTGCCAGCACGGCAAAGAGCGACATGAATACGGCGCGACAAGTGCGCATGCAATTACCTCATTTGCGACTTTGCTCGCGGACCACCCGGCCATTGCAATGCATGAACGCGTATCCGTGGTGTTGAATCATGTAGGCGATAACCGGTTGCACTATATCAGTTTGCGATCCTTGGTACATAGGGGTCGTGGTGTGGCAATGCTTTCCAGCGTTGAGCTGGGTACGTATCCCCCGGCAGAGCCGGGGGCTTTAGGTGTAGAGCCCGACCCGCGCGCGTCAATTGAATGCATTTAACTTGTCGTTCTCGCTGTGGGAGCCAGGATCAGGACCCATACACTGAACGAAAAACTCGGATGACGACTTCGAGCCCAGAACGGACCTCATCAGCCGGTCGGCGGGTTGCCGGTGTTGACCGCCAATTGAGCGACGAAAGCCTGTTTGTAGGCAGGCCACGTTTCACCGCGGGCGAGATAGGCTGCCAGGTTTGGGTATTCGTCCAGAATGCCCGATGATCTCAGCCTGAGCAGCACCGACACCATCATCAGGTCGCCCGCGCTGAACGCACCGTCGAGCCAGTCGGCGTCGCCCAGGCGAGCGGAAAGTTGGTTCAGCCGGCTGCGCACACGATCCTCGACAAGAGGCATGCGCTCCTTGTTCCAAGGCTTGTCGCCCTCAAGGAGCCTGGCGGTTGCAAGTTCAAGGATCGGCGGCTCCACTGTGTTGACCGCGGCGAACATCCATGTGATCGCGCGCGCCCGCGCATTGGCATCGTCCGGCAGCAGGCCCGCATGGCGCTCGGCGATATGGAGGACGATCGCCCCTGTCTCGAACAGGGCGAGATCGCCTTCTTCATAAGTCGGAATCTGGCCGAAGGGATGAAGCGCCAGATGCGCGGGCTCCTTCATCGCACGGAACGAAACAAGGCGAACCTCGTAAGGTTGGCCCACTTCTTCAAGCGCCCAGCGAACGCGCGTGTCACGCGCCAGCCCCTTGCCGCCGTCGGGCGAACATTCAAAGGCGGTGATGGTGATGGTCATCGCGGGGTTCCTCTGGCAAAGATCATCGGCTGCGGGTCTGGCAAGCTATCATGGTAAATTCAACGACAATTATGGTACAGTGCACTCAATCCAACCGAAGGTTGCTGGCGTGGTGCATTAAGTGCACTGTGGTTCCGGTTCGGATGCGGAGCGGCATGATCCAGATCAAGATGGGGCGCTCGACGGCCGCCCAAAGAATTCGCCTTAGGCTGGACACTCCTCGGCTGGGCCACCGCGCTCACGAACCGCTTGTGGAGGGCGTCGACAATGAAACGCTGCCTCGCTGCATTCGCAATCGCCGCCAGCCTGTTCGCACCAGTTGTGCACGCCAACGATGCCTTGGAAGCCAAGGTGCGGGCCTACGTTCCGGTCGTCTCCCTCGCCAAAGTATGTGACATCAGGATCAATGACGCCACCTTAGGTGATCACCGTGCCATGCTCGAAGCGGCAAAATCCGACCCGAACGCCAATAAACTCGCCTACCGCGTCCATTACGAAACACAGACGGCCTACATCAAAGCCCGCGACGGAGGTCAGCGGGTCGCCTTCTGCAGGGACTTCATCGCGGCCAACAGCCAGTACGCCAAGGCGCGCTTCACCGCCGTGGTCGAGGGCCACATGAGCGACGTCAGCACGAGTGTGCAGAAGGCGATCGCCCACAACGTCTGCGGTGCGCCCCCCGTCAAGCTGTCCAAGGCCGACTGGAAACCGTACGCGCAAATCAAAAAGATGCTTCAGGCCGAGCAAAAGTTGGCCAAGGAAAACGCCGAGACGAACGGCTGGAACGTCACCGAGGAAACGACGGCGGTCACGGATCAGTTCTGCGCGGCGATGAAAACCCGATGAGCATCACCGCCGCCAAAGTCCGACCCCGCTGATGCGTCTTTGCACGGCCCCGGTGGTCCCCGGGGCCGTGCAATCACGACGTCGGAGCATGGCTGCACATACCGGCAGGCGCGTCAGGGCGACCAGAGAGCCATAACTAAATCTAACCACTTTCTTGAGATTGTTTTATGAAGGCTTGAGAGGGAGTCATGGCCGAAACATCCATCGAATGGACGGACGCGACGTGGAACCCAGTAGCGGGATGTACTGTCCTGACGGCTGGCTGCACAAACTGCTATGCCATGCGTATGGCGGCACGGCTCGACGCCATGGGCGCCAAGAAGTATCGCGGCCTCACCAGGAAAAGCGGAAAGAGAGCCGTTTGGACAGGCAAGATAAGGCTGGACTACGCGTCGCTTGACGCGCCGAAGACGTGGTCTAAACCGCGCAAGGTCTTCGTCAATTCCATGTCAGACCTCTTTCATGACGACGTGCCCGTGAAATTCATTGCGCAGGTTTGGGCGGTGATGAAGGAAACCCCACGCCATACGTACCAAATCCTTACAAAGCGACCCGAGAGGATGGCCGAAGTCCTGACTGCGGCCCGTTTTGAAATTCTCCCGAACGTCTGGCTCGGTACCAGCGTCGAAGATAGTCGCGTGCTCCACCGGTTAGACGCAATCCGCCGGGTGCCAGCGGCGGTCAGGTTTGTTTCGCTTGAGCCTTTGATCGGGTCCGTGTCTGCCGGCGACCTGACCGGCATTCACTGGGCTATCGTGGGCGGAGAAAGTGGTCCGCGCGCTCGGGAGATGAAACCGGAGTGGGTCGATGAAATCGAGGCGATGTGCCGCCGCTCGGGGACGGCGTTCTTCTTCAAGCAGTGGGGCGGGAAAAACAAAAAAGCGACAGGCCGCACCCTTCATGGGCGCACTTTCGACGAGATGCCGGACTTGAGAATGTGACGCGCGATCCGCGACGCTAGACCGATAGCGGCCGTCTTGGGATTTGAAATCGCGAAGAAGAGCGCAAACTGCGGAATGCCTCTGTCGTCATTCAGGCGCAACGGGGGTAGGACGGCTGGAAACAGTGCCTTCAACCGCACGCCGAAATACTTCTCCATGTCATCGACTTCCGCCGTGCGTGCGAAACGCTCGTCTGTTTCGCCGAAAAGGTTGATCCGCTGGCTCATCTCGTACCAGTCTTTCTCCCAATCTGGCGTTCCGATCATTCTAGTAAGCGCACCACGCTTTGAAGGGTCCAAATTTTCAGCATCGCGAGTTGCTTGACGGAACAGCCCCGAAAGCGAAACCAAATACCAAATGTCGATTGCTTCCGTCGCCCTAATCGCCTCTAAAGTTCGCCAATCAACCGACATGCCGTAAGGGTCGAGAAACATCACAGCCCGTGTTCCGGCCCAGCTTTTTTGCTGCGTTAAAAGTTTCAAGATTTCTTCGTTGGCATCACCGGCAACTACAGAAATATTTCGAGATTGATTTGCGGCTCGCAATTCGTTTAGCGCCGCAACGTGCTTCGGCCTCTTATCCATAAATATCAGTCGGTCGAAAGCCGGCGTGACGTCAATCGCAATTTTTGCTGACCCGGCTCGGCGCTCCACGCGTGCATCAATCTCGGGGCCCAGCATATCGGCAGCCCGACCGGGCACGATAATTGTTCTCTCTCCGGTGCCTGCAAAGGCGTCAACATACCAAAGGTTCTCGAATTGAGACCGCAAGGCCGTGGTAAACTTGTGCAGATACTCACCGACCAGGGACAATTTAAGGTCTGTGGATATGCCGCCAAATTCGTGGTCGCCCAGAGCCATCGCCACCCATACCAATTTTCCGATCAAATAGTTCCGCAACCTGACGGCGAGAGCAAGCGGGGAAATTACCGAGGACTACGGTGACATTGCACAAATTGCAGCGGTGGCCGCGTCACAAAACGGGATGAGGGCAAATCAATTCGGATTTTCAGAAATCGTGTCAAGTCCCGGAATCAAAAATATTCAGCTTCCATTGCCGGCCAAATCACCGCTATCAATTCCGCCGTCCACCCCGGCACGAGGGGCGTATCGCGATCGTCACGGACGCGGGGTTGGATGCGGTGGACGCAGCGGCGTCGGGCGCGATCGTGGTCGCAGGGCGGGCTCTCCCGTGAGTGTTCCAACGTTTGCGCAGACGACCGGCGTGTCAAGGCCTTCGCCAGAGCCTCAATCGGCACCTCGCCGATCGGAGTGAAGGTGGAGGCGCTGCGTACGGCGAAGTCGTGTGGTCCTGGCATCCGTGGCTGATGTCAAGCTGACGGAGGCGCGTCGAGCCCAACCGGATTCGACAAGCCTTTAATCCGGCAGCGATGGAGGCAAGAGGAATTCGTCTCCAGGGAGAGCGCGAAATAAGCCGTAAAGCCATTGCGCAGGGAATGCCGGAGTGCCTCGGCTGTACCTGTATGCTCGTGTGCGCATCTTTTAGCGCTTATTGCACACGAGACCGCGGGTGCAGCAAGCACCCGGCATTCCCTGCTCCCTCCTTCTCGGGGGGAACCAAGGCCAAGCCTCGGGCAGTTCATGCCGCGAGATCGCGGACCCGTATTCCGTTGGCATGGCGGATGTGACAGGGTAATCGAGGGTGGCGGCCGTTAAGCTTTCCGCTTAAGACTGTCTCAATCCGCAATAATTATTGAGTATCTGTCGGCCTACCATTGCCATTAAGAGACTCGCGGGTTGCGACGCTATTCGTCGATTTGGGGAAATTGAACCGCATGTGCGGCATTGTCGGCATTCTCGGGCGCGCTCCGGTCGCGGAGCTTCTGGTAGACTCACTCAAACGGCTTGAATATCGCGGCTATGATTCCGCAGGCGTCGCCACGCTGGAAGGCGATCACCTCGCGCGACGCCGCGCCGAGGGCAAGCTGAAGAACCTCGAAAAGCGGCTGGATGCGGAACCGCTGAAGGGGCACACCGGAATCGGGCACACCCGCTGGGCGACGCACGGCAAGCCGACCGAGAACAATGCGCACCCGCACGCGACCGATCGCGTCGCCGTGGTCCACAACGGCATCATCGAGAACTTTCGCGAGTTGCGCGAGGCGCTGGAGAAGAAGGGCGCGGTCTTCAAGACCGAAACCGATACCGAAATCGTTCTTCACCTCGTCGACAGCTTTCTCCAAAGGGGCATCAAGCCGGTCGAGGCGGTGAGGGCGGCGTTGTCGGAACTGCGCGGCGCGTTTGCGCTCGGGTTCATCTTCGCCGGCGACGACGATCTGATGATCGGCGCCCGCAACGGCCCGCCGCTGGCGATCGGTCACGGCGACGGCGAAATGTATCTGGGATCGGACGCGATCGCGCTCGGGCCGTTCACCGACATGATCAGCTATCTCGAAGACGGCGACTGGGTGGTGCTGACGCGCAAGGGCGCTGTCATCTACGACAAGACCAATGCGATCGTGCAGCGCGAGGCGGTCAAGCACAGCGCCTCGACCTCGCTGGTCGACAAGGCGAACTACCGCCACTTCATGGCCAAGGAAATCCACGAGCAGCCGGAAGTGGTCGGCCACACGATGGCGCGCTACGTCGACATGGCGAGCGAGCGCGTCATGCTGCCGGTCAAGCTGCCGTTCGACTTCAAGGACATCCAGCGCATTTCGATCACGGCCTGCGGCACCGCGAACTATGCCGGCTATGTCGCCAAATACTGGTTCGAACGGCTGGCGCGCATTCCGGTCGAGATCGATATCGCCTCCGAATTCCGCTACCGCGAAGCGCCCTTGCGCAAGGGCGATCTTGCGATCTTCATTTCGCAGTCCGGCGAGACCGCCGATACCCTGGCCGCCTTGCGCTATGCCAAGGCGGAAGGCGCCCACACCCTCTCGGTCGTCAACGTGCCGACTTCGACGATCGCGCGCGAAAGCGAAACGGTGCTGCAGACGCTCGCCGGTCCCGAAATCGGCGTCGCCTCGACCAAGGCCTTCACCTGTCAATTGATGGTGCTGGCCTCGCTGGCGGTTGCCGCCGGCAAGGCACGCGGCGAATTGTCTGACGAAGACGAGACCAAGCTCGTTCACGGTCTCGTCGAGATTCCGCGCCTGATGGCGGCGGCGCTGACGATTGAACCTCAGATCGAGAAACTGGCGCGCGACATCTCCAAATCGAAGGACGTGCTCTATCTCGGCCGCGGCACCAGCTATCCGCTGGCGCTGGAAGGTGCGCTCAAGCTGAAGGAAATTTCCTACATTCACGCCGAGGGCTATGCCGCCGGCGAACTCAAGCACGGGCCGATCGCGCTGATCGACGAGAACATGCCGGTGGTGGTGATCGCGCCGTTCGACCGGGTGTTCGAGAAGACGGTCTCCAACATGCAGGAAGTCGCGGCCCGCGGCGGCAACATCATTCTGATGACCGACGCCAAGGGAGCGGCGGAAGCCACCGTCGATTCGCTGGTCACGATCGTGCTGCCCGACATGGCGTCGGCGTTTACCCCGATGGTCTATGCCATCCCGGTGCAGCTCTTGGCCTATCATACGGCCGTGGTGATGGGCACCGACGTGGATCAGCCGCGCAATCTCGCCAAATCGGTAACGGTCGAATAGTCAAGTCAATCGACTGTCACGCTGGGTCTTCAAAAACCTGCTAGGATGGCTTAGCTGAACTAAGCCGGCTGCTCCGACCTGGAACCACGATGAAGCCCGAAGAACTGCCCCCGACCGTGTCCCCGGAGGAACCCCTGCCGGAGGCGCACCACGCCGGGCTAATGGCCCGTTTCCGGAACTATTTTCTGACCGGACTGATTGTCGCAGGGCCGGTCGCGATCACGCTCTATCTGACCTGGTGGTTCGTGAACTGGGTCGACAATTTGGTTCGGCCGTTCGTGCCGACGGTCTACCGTCCCGAAACCTACCTGCCGTTCGGCTTGCCAGGGTCGGGGCTGATCGTCGCGGTGATCGCGCTGACGCTGCTCGGTTTCCTCACCGCCAATTTGATCGGCCGGACGCTGGTCGACCTCGGCGAGCGGCTGCTCGGCCGCATGCCCGTGGTGCGCGCGATCTATCGCGGCCTGAAGCAGGTGTTCGAGACGCTGTTCTCGGGCAAGGGGTCGAGCTTTCGCAAGGTCGGCCTGGTTGAATTTCCCTCGCCGGGCATGTGGTCGATCGTTTTGATCTCGCAGTCGCCGAGTGCGAACGTGGCAAGCCAGCTTCCAGGCCAAGAAGAGCACATCTCGGTGTTCCTGCCCTGCGCGCCGAACCCGACCACGGGTTTCTTTTTCTATGTCCCGAAGAGCAAGATCATCGAAGTCGACATGAGCACCGAGGACGCCGCGACGCTGATCATGTCGGCCGGCGTGGTGCAGCCCGGCTCCGATCAGCAGAAGCGCAACGGCGCGCTGGCCGGCATGGCGAACGCGGCGCGCGTGGCCAATTCGGCTGCCGGGCTGAAGCCGGCTCCCGCGAAGGCGAAGGTGGAGTAGGGCGCGCGCGACGGATAGACAGGCCGACATCATGACCAAGAAGATCGAAGGCATCATTCCGGTGATGATCACGCCGTTTACCGAAAGCGGCCAGATCGACTATCCTGGCCTCGGCCGGCTGGTGGAATGGTACATCGACAATGGTTCGGACGCGCTGTTTGCGGTCTGCCAGTCCAGCGAGATGCAGTTTCTTACGCTCGACGAACGGGTTGCGCTCGCCGCTTTCGTCAGACAAGCCGCAGCCGGCCGTGTCCCGGTGATCGCGTCCGGTCACATCAGCGAAAGCCTGGACGACCAATTGGCCGAACTGACCGCCATTGCCGCGACCGGGGTTGACGGCATGGTGCTCGTCACCAACCGGCTCGACGCCAAGCGGGAAGGGCGGCAGCAGGTTCATCGACGATCTGACTTGGCTGCTCGATCGGCTGCCGAAGCAGATTCCCCTTGGTCTCTACGAATGCCCGGCGCCCTATCGGCGTCTGCTCACCGACGACGAGCTGACGTTCTGCGCCAACACCGGCCGCTTCGTCATCCTCAAGGACGTGTCCTGCGACCTCGAAACGGTGAAGCGCCGCGTGACGCTGACCAGAGGCACGCCGCTTTCCATCGTCAATGCCAATGCGGCGATTGCCTTTCAGGCAATGAAAGCCGGTTCACGCGGGTTTACGGGCGTATTCACAAACTTTCATCCCGATCTCTACAAGTGGCTGATGACCGAGCATGCCTATCATCCGGCGCTGGCGGACGAACTTTCCGTCTACCTCGCGCTGTCGGCGATGGCCGAACCGATGGGCTATCCGAAGCTTGCCAAGCTCTATCACCAGCGCCTCGGCACGTTCTCCTCTACCGAAAGCCGCGCCGTCACCTTCGATATCCGCGAGAAATTCTGGGCGCTGGAGGCGCTACTCGACAAGATCGTCGAGGGTGCCGAGCACTACCGGCTTCGCATTGCCACGGTTGCGAGTTATCCCGCGCCGATCAGCGGCACCGCTTCATCGCGCTCATACAGATAGAGCAGACAGCGCAGCGCTTCACCGCGCTCGCCCTTGAGTTTTGGGTTGTCCTTCATGATGCGCAGCGCTTCGTCGCGCGCCTGCGTGATGAGCTGGCCGTGCACGTCGGAGCGGGCGATGCGATAGCCGGGCAGGCCGCTCTGGCGGATGCCGAGCACGTCGCCTTCGCCGCGCAGTTTTAGATCCTCCTCCGCGATCCTGAAGCCGTCGGTGGTCTCCCGGATCACCTTCAGCCGCGCCGCCGACATCTCGCCGAGCGGCTCCTTGTAGAGCAACAGGCAGGTCGAGGACTCCGACCCGCGACCGATCCGGCCACGGAGCTGGTGTAACTGCGCGAGCCCGAAGCGTTCGGCGTTTTCGATCACCATAATGGTTGCGGCCGGGACGTCGACGCCGACCTCGACCACGGTGGTGGCGACCAGGAGCCCGATCTCGTGGGCGGCAAACTGCGCCATCACGCGATCCTTATCCGGGCCCTTCATCTGCCCATGCACCAGCCCGACGCGGTCGCCAAAGCGCTTCTGCAGTCGCTCGAAACGCTCGGTGGCGTTGGTGAGATGTTCGGTGCCCTCGGCCTCAGATTCCTCGACCAGCGGACAGATCCAGTAAACCAGCTTGCCTGATTTCAGCGCGCGGCCGACGGCATCGACGACTTCATCGAGGCGGCTGGCCGGAACGGCGCGGGTGTCGATCGGCTGGCGGCCGGCCGGTTTTTCCCGCAATTCGGAGATGTCCATGTCGCCGAAATAGGTGAGTACCAGCGTGCGCGGGATCGGGGTTGCGCTCAAGACCAGCACGTCGACGGCCTCGCCCTTGTTGGTGAGTGCGAGCCGTTCGCGCACGCCGAAGCGATGCTGCTCGTCGACCACCGCCAGTGCCAGCGCCTTGAAGATCACGTCGTCCTGGATCAGCGCGTGGGTGCCGACCAGAAAATCGATCTCGCCGGCTTCGAGCTGCGAAAGAATTTCACGCCGCTCCTTGCCCTTTTCGCGGCCGGTCAAGATCGCAACGCGAAGCCCTGCGCGCTCGGCCAGCGGCGCGATGGTCTTGATATGCTGGCGCGCGAGGATTTCGGTCGGCGCCATCAGCGCGGCCTGCTTGCCGGCCTCGGTGACGGCGGCCGCGGCGAGCAGCGCCACCACTGTCTTGCCGGACCCGACATCGCCCTGCAGCAACCGCAACATCCGCACCGGCTGGAGCAAATCCTCGGTGATGGCCGCGACCGCTGCGCGTTGTGAGCCGGTGAGCGCGTAGGGTAGCGCATCGATGATCTTGTGGCGCAGGTGACCATCGCCGGCGTTGCGGTCGCCGGCCGGACGCCGCAATTGCGCGCGCACCAGCGCCAGCGCCAGTTGGCCGGCAAGCAGCTCGTCGAAGGCGAGTCGTGACCAGAACGGGCCGTCAGGCAAAATGTCCGTGAGTTCGACCGGCACATGCACGCGGGTGAGCGCTTGGCGGATCGGCGGAAAGTTGCAGCGGCGGATCACTTCCGGGCTGATCCATTCGGGCAGTTCCGGCAGCTTCTGCAGCGCCTGCGCGATCGCCCGGCGCAGCGACCCCAGCGCGAGTCCTTCCGTTAGCGGATAGACCGGGTCGATACCGCTGAGTTTTGCAAATCCGGCTTCGTCGACGACGCGATCGGGATGCACGATCTGCGGGATGCCGTCATACATCTGCAGCGTGCCGGACACGTAGCGCTTCTCGCCGACCGGCAGCAGCTTTTCGACATAGCCGGGCTTGGCGCGGAAAAACGTCAGCACCACGTCGCCTGTATCATCCGAGGCATAGACGAGGTAGGGCGCGCGGGCATTGCGCGGCGGAGGCGGCCGGTGACGGTCTACGGTGATCTCCAGCGTCACCACGGTTCCCGGTACCGCCTCGCGGATCTTCGGCCGTGCCCGGCGGTCGATCACGCTGGCCGGCAGATGCAGCAAGAGATCGACCAACCGCGGGGTCTCGTCGCGGCTGAGCAGATAGCGCAGCAGCTTGTCCTGTTTCGGCCCGACGCCCGGCAGGCTCGTGACCGGCGCAAACAAGGGATTGAGCAGGGTGGGGCGCATCAGGTCTCTCGTCGCACATAGCGCGTCATGCGCGGGCTTGCCGCCTTCGCTAAAGCTTCGGCGGCCGAGCGCGCTCGTGGTCCGGTGAAGCCTTGGCGGAGACGGGACCCGCGCATCCATCACTCTTCAAAAGATGATGGATTGCCGGGTCAAGCCCGGCAATGACACTGTAGTGGTAATTCACGGAACTGTTGGGGCTGACATTCGTCATCTCGACCGCTATATCAACCCAGCCCGGCACGTCCGGGCTTTTGGCGTTCGGATGGGACCAGAGAAAATGACGGGATCGACACGATCGAGCGGTGGCCTCGATGACCGCCGCAAGCGGCTTTTATTTCGCTGCTGGCATCGCGGCACCCGTGAGATGGACCTCATCCTCGGCCGCTTTGCGGATGCCGAGATATCGGGCATGCGCGATCACGAACTGACCGAGTTGGAACGCCTGATCGAGGTGCCCGATCCCGACCTCTATGCCGCGCTGACCGGCGACAAGCCGCTCGATCCGGAATATGCGACCGCGCTGTTCGAGCGCATCAAGGCGTTTCGCGCCGTGGATCACGACGCATGAAGGCGCCCGTCAAATCGCCCGCCGCGCTGCTGGCACCCGGCCGCGCCCTGACCTTTGCCAATGTCGCCGAGGGCGCGGAGGGGCTTGTCGTCTCCGACCTCGCGCGTGCGGTCGCAGCCAAGCCGAAACCGCCGGCGGTCAGCCTTGCCGTGGTCTGCCGCGATGGTCCGCGGATGCAGCAACTGGCGCGGGCGCTGGAATTCTTTGCGCCCGATCTGCCGGTGATGCAGTTTCCGGCCTGGGACTGCCAGCCCTATGACCGGGTGTCGCCGCATGGCGGCATCCTGGCGCAACGGCTGACGACGCTGGCGCGGCTATCGCGCCTGCAGGGCAGCGACAAACCGCTGATCGTGCTGACGACAGTAAACGCCATCGTGCAGCGTGTGCCCGCGCGCGAGGTGGTGGCGGCGCAGGCGCTGTCGGTTGCGCCCGGCCATGTCGTGCCGATGGACTCGATCGTGGCCTGGCTGGAGCATAACGGCTACAATCGCTCCTCGACCGTGCGCGAGCCCGGCGAATACGCCGTGCGCGGCGGCATCCTCGATTTGTTTCCGGCCGGGCTCGATCAGCCGGTGCGGTTCGACTTCTTCGGCGACTCCCTCGAATCGATCCGCACCTTCGATGCGGAAACCCAGCGCACGCTGCTCGACATGCGCGCGCTCGATCTGGTGCCGATCTCGGAATTCCAGCTCGTCACCGAAACCATCCGCCGCTTTCGCATGGGCTATGTCGCGGCGTTCGGCGCGCCCGAGCGCGACGATCCGCTCTATGAGGCCGTCAGCGAAGGCCGCCGTCATCCTGGCATGGAGCACTGGCTGCCGCTGTTCCAGGAGCGGATGGATACGCTGTTCGATTATCTCGACGATGCGCCGGTCGCGATCGAACCGCAAGGCGAGGATGCCGCGCGCGAACGCTTCAAGCAGATCGCGGACTATTACGAGGCGCGGCGCGAGGCGCTGGAGCATCCCGGATCGGGAGCGATCTACAAACCGTTACCTCCGGACCGGCTCTATTTGACGGAAGCGGAGTGGACGACGCGGCTGAGCGACGCCGCGGTGGCGCGGCTGACCCCGTTTGCCGTGCCTGAGGGCACTGGCGATTTGTTCGACGCCGGCGCGCGGCAAGGCCGCAATTTTACGCCCGAGCGCGCCGACACTTCGGTCAACGTGTTCGAATCCGTCGTGGCGCATGTGCTGGCATTGCAGGCGCAGCGCAAGAAGGTGGTGATCGCGCTGTGGAGCGAAGGGTCCCGCGACCGCATGGCGAGCATGCTGCGGGATCACAAGCTCGCCAATATCACCAGCGTCAACACCTGGCGCACCGTGCAGGCGACGCCGCGCAACGAGGCCATGCTGGCGGTAGTCGGCATGGAGAGCGGCTTCGAGACCGACGAATTCGCCGTCATCAGCGAGCAGGACATCCTCGGCGACCGCCTGGTGCGGCAGCGGAAATCGAGCCGCAAACTCGACAATTTCATCTCGGAAGTCACGAGCCTTTCGACCGGCGATCTCGTGGTGCATGTCGAGCACGGCATCGGGCGCTTTGTCGGCTTGCAGACGATCGAGGTGGGCGGCGCGCCGCATGATTGTCTCGAACTGCATTATGCCGCTGAAACAAAGCTGTTTCTGCCGGTCGAGAACATCGAGCTGTTGTCGCGCTACGGCTCCGATCACGCCAATGTCGAACTGGACCGGCTGGGTGGCGGCGGCTGGCAGGCGCGCAAGGCCAAGCTGAAGAACCGGATCCGCGAGATCGCCGGCGAACTGATCAAGATCGCAGCCGAGCGGCAACTGCACGAAGCGCCGAAAATGCCGGTGCAGCCGCATGTCTATGACGAATTCTGTGCGCGCTTCCCCTATGAGGAGACCGAGGATCAACTTGGCGCCATCACATCCACGCTGAAAGACCTTGAAACCGGCCGTCCCATGGACCGGCTGATCTGCGGCGACGTCGGCTTCGGCAAGACTGAGGTGGCGTTGCGCGCGGCGTTCGCGGTCGCGCTCGAAGGCAAGCAGGTCGCCGTCGTCGTGCCGACCACGCTGCTCGCCCGTCAGCACAGCAAGAATTTTGCCGAACGCTTCAGAGGTTTTCCAGTCAACGTCTCGCAGGCGTCCCGGCTGATCCCGGCCAAGGAGCTGACGCAGGTCAAGAAGGGGCTGGCCGAAGGCAATGTCGATATCGTGGTCGGCACCCATGCGCTGCTCGGCAAGTCGATCAAGTTCCGCGATCTGGGGCTTCTGATCGTCGACGAGGAGCAGCACTTTGGCGTCAGCCACAAGGAAAAGCTGAAGCAGTTGCGGGCGCAGGTGCATGTCCTGACGCTGAGCGCCACGCCAATCCCGCGGACGCTGCAGCTAGCGCTGACCGGCGTGCGCGATCTTTCGATTATCGCCTCACCCCCGGTCGATCGCCTCGCGGTGCGCACCTTCGTGGCGCCGCACGATCCCCTGATGATCCGCGAAGCCTTGCTGCGCGAACGCTATCGCGGCGGGCAGGCGTTCTATGTGGTGCCGCGGATCGAGGATCTTGCCGGCGTCAAGGACTTCCTCGACAAGAACGTGCCGGAGATGAAGGTCGCGGTTGCGCATGGTCAGATGCCGCCGACCGTGATCGAGGACATCATATCGGCCTTCTATGACGGCAAATACGACATCCTGCTTTCGACCACGATCATCGAATCCGGGCTCGATATTCCGAACGCCAATACGCTGATCGTGCATCGCGCGGATATGTTCGGGCTGGCGCAGCTCTATCAGTTGCGCGGGCGGGTGGGGCGCTCGAAACTGCGCGCCTACGCGCTGTTCACGCTGCCGGCGCAACAGAAGATCACCGCACAAGCCGAGCGGCGGCTTAAGGTGCTGCAGTCGCTAGAAACGCTGGGCGCGGGCTTCCAGTTGGCCTCGCACGACCTCGACATCCGCGGCGCCGGCAACCTGCTCGGCGAAGAACAATCCGGCCACATCAAAGAAGTCGGCTTCGAGCTCTATCAATCGATGCTGGAGGAGGCGATCCTCAACCTCAAGGCCGGCGTGGCCGAGCCCGCCGCAGACCGCTGGTCGCCGCAGATCACCATCGGCATGCCGGTGCTAATCCCCGAGGATTACGTCAACGATCTCTCGGTGCGGCTGTCGCTATACCGGCGACTCGCCGATCTCGATACCGACGAAGAGATCGACAATTTCGCCGCCGAGATGCGCGACCGTTTCGGCGTACTGCCGGACGAGGTCCGCTATCTCTTCAAGGTTGCGGCCATCAAGGCCTATTGCCGCCGCGCCAATGTCGAGAAAGTCGATGCCGGTCCGAAGGGCGCGGTGATCTCGTTCCGCGACAACAGCTTTGCCCAGCCGGATCGCCTCGTCGCCTTTATCCGTCAGCACGGCCAGGCCGCGAAGGTGCGGCCGGATATGAAGGTGGTGTTCCTGCAGCAATGGAAGACGCCGGAAGAGCGGTTGATGGGTACGACCGAGATCTTGCGGCAGCTCGCCAATCTCGCGGAGAGCAAGAAGGCGGCGTAGAGAGGGTTCGGCGCGGCTTTCTCCCCGTCATTGCCAATGACGGGGATAAATTGGTGACGCTCTAAGACGCCGCCCGTTGCGCGTCGTCCTGCAGCCGTGACCGCAGCGATTTCACGGAATCGTTCGGCAGCAGCGTTGCGACCGTCACGGTTGGCTCCGACCGTGCGTCGCGCTGGCCGTGGCTGGTATGGCGCATCACGCTCGACAGCCGCCGGGCGATGGCGTGAGCCGACTTCAGATCGGCCTCGGCAAACACCACGACAACCGAGCCGTCGTCCTGGGCGGCGCCGAAATCCATTTGCCGCATCAGGCGGCTGATGATCCGCGCGCCGTCGAATTGCGCGCGGGGGTGTCCGGGATCGAACGCAAAGCGCGCCACCGACAATCCGCCGCCGCGTTGCTGCGTCTGGTAGATGGCGCTGGCAAAGTCGCGCTCGAAGGCTTCCGGGGTGAGCAGACCGGTCCGCGCGTCGATCAGGCCATCGGCGTCGATGGCCTTCAGCGTGCGGCTCAGATGCGCTTCAAAGGCGTGCTGGCGGATCAGCGGCAGCCCAATTGCTGCCACCTGGACAGCGTCGCCGGAGACGATCTCGAGGTTTGGCAAATCATAGGCCGGCGCCAGATCGCCTGCCGTCACGACGACGGGAAGATTGCGGAAGCGGGCGTCCTCGGTCAGCACGGTGAGAAAGGCATCGACCACACGCAGGCTGAATCCCTCGCCGAGCACGATGCCGTCGATGTCTCTCACGTTGAGATGCTTCGCAGCCGCCTCGATCGAAAGCGCGCCGACCACGCCGGTGCGCTCGCCAAGCGCCACCGACAGCGCCGGATAGGCACCGCCGCGGCCGATCAGCAGCACGGTAGCGTCGCGCGCAGAATCGATATGCGACAACGCCATTGGCGCTGCCGGCGCCAGCCGGCGCATCACAGTCGCATGCAATGACCGCACGCGCAGCGCGGCACGCAGGCGGGCCGCCAGCCGGTCGGAGCCGCCCTGTTGGGCGTGTGGGATTTGGCTCTGAAAAAAGGGAATGACGTTGTCCGGAACAGGGGTCTGCGGATCGACCGCGATCAGCGGCAGATAGGGCTGTCGCGCTGCGACCCGCACGGCCAACTCCGCCAGTCCGGCTGCATCGGCGCCGGAGGTTTCGGCCAGCACGGCCGCCGGTTGCACCTGCTCGACCGCGCGCGCCGCATCCGCCCACCCGCTCTCGACCACCGGAAACAGTCTCGCGACATCGAGCGTGGCGGCAAAGGACAGCCGTTTCGCGATCGATACGACGAGGATCGGACCTTGCTGGGACATCTGAGAACTCGGACCAGGCGCACAATAGGTGCCACGATCCTAGTTTGCGGCGCTTAATGCGGCGTCAACAGGCGCTCGCCGTCGGGCCTCTCAGGCGGCGTTGCTCCGATCCCGAAATGCTTCCACCATCAAAGGGTTAAGGCCGAGTTCTGTCAGCGCGTCTCGGGCGCGGGCGTTGTCGAGCGCACGGCCTGCAAGCCGGTGGCCGCTGAGGCGGTCCGGCAGCGCGGTCAGCAGCGCGCCCTGACCGAGCCGGCGCGCCCACTCCTGCAGGTCCTGCGCCAGGAATCGGTAGCCGCCGACGGCCATAACGCCGGACGGCGGCGCGGTGATATTGACCGCGCCAGTGACGCGGTCGAGCCGCGCCGCGTAATCCGTATCCACGTAGTCGCGCGGCGGTGACGCGATCAGGGAATCGCTCGGCGGCGGAGGGGGCGCATAGGCCGCGACCGGCACCATCGGTCCGCGCAATCCCAACGTGCCGCGCGGCGTCAGCAGGATTTCGCCCGCGATCGACGATCCCGGCAGGTCGCGCGGCGCACCGTGGGGGCCCGGCTTGATCAGGGCCGGCGAGCCGTCTTCCGCGATCCGCCGCGCACCGAACAATCCGGCCTCGCCGAACAGATAGACATCCGTCAGCGTCGCCTGTTGCGCGGCCCAGCACGCGCTGGAGCCGATCTGCTCCGGGGTCCGCCACAGGCCGATGACATTGCGCAGGCTCGGCATCCGCGCGCCGAGGTCCAGTTCGTCCAGCCGCAGCGCCAGTTGGGCAGGCGCGATCAGCGTGTCGCAGGCCTGCTCGTTGATCTGCTGTTCCAGAACCTCGTCGTCGAAGGGATGGTGCAACACCAGTGTTCCGCCCGACAGCAGCCAGATCGCCAGCGACGAGGCGAGGCCGGCAAATGACATCGGCGAGAAGGCCGACAGGATGGTTGCGCCCTGCGGCACGTCGCTTTCGAGCGATATGGCAAGGCCGCCCGCAATCAAGCCGAGATGGGCGCGCGGGACCGGCCGGAAGCCGTCCGAGGTGACATCGAAGGAAATCAGCGCCGCCTTGCGGCCGTCCTGGATCACGGCGCGCGTGGTCGGGGATTCCCGGAAGATGGCGTTGTCGAGCGAGGCCATGCCCTCGGGCAGGTCGCCGCCGAAGCCGCAGACATGGCGGATCGAGAACGCTTCGGCAGCAGCGTTCATGGCGATATCCGAGTAGATCACGCCGTCGACCTTGCCCGAGGTCACGATCGCCCGGGCGGCGGTACGGTTGAGCGCCATGGTCAATTCCGACTGCCGCCAGAGCAGCGGCAGCACCGCAACGACGAGGCCGGCGCGGAAGGCGGCAAGCACGGTGACCGCGAATTCGATGGTGTTCGGCAATTGAACCGCGATCACGGAATTGGACGGCAAGCCGGATTCGATGAAGTGCGCGGCCAGCGACGAGATCATGCGGTCGGCCTGCGCGAAGGTAAGACGCTTCGGCGGCTGGCCGGTGATGCGCTGCTTGTTGGGGGGATCGACCAGCGCCAGCGCGTCCGGCTGCCGTGCCAGGTTCCGTTTGAACAACGTATCGAGCGTTGGCGAAGCGGTGGGCTGGGTCACGGCGTTACTTCGGCTCTGTCACGGAGGTTGGATCGCTTGGCGAGTTCACTTCATTTCCGGCTTCTGCCACCAGGTTTCCGGCAGATAGCCCGTCAACGCGGTCGCTGTAGGTTGTTCTATCCGATTCCACCGCGCAATCCATTGCTCCTGCACGTTAAACACTGGAATTGCGTAGAAGCCCGACATCAGGACGCGATCGAGGGCCCGCACCGCGGAGACGAAAGGCGGACGTTCGCGCGCCTCGAGCAGGGCAGCGATCATGGCATCGATGGCGGGCTCCTTGGCCCCCATGTAATTCCGGGTGCCGGGAATGTCGGCGGCTTGGCTGCCCCAGTAGAAGGACTGCTCGTTGCCGGGGGATAGCGACTGGTCCCAGCGGTTCTGCAGCATGTCGAACTCGTACCCCAGCCGGCGCTGGTCGAACTGCACGGGATCGACCGCGCGGACGCTGGCCTCGATGCCGGCGCGCTTGAGGTCGCGCTGATATGAAAGCGCAACCCGCTCCTGGTCGCGCGTCGTCACCAGGATTTCGAAGGTGAGCGGCGTCCTCGACGAACGCTGCCGCAGCACGGCCCCATCGAGATCGTAGCCGGCTTCCGACAGCAACCGCAGCGCCTGGCGCAGCGCTGTTCGATCGCGGCCCGATCCGTCGGTGACGGGCAGGCGGTATGTGCCATCGAGAATATCCGGCCGGATCCGTGCGGCGAACGGCTTCAAGAGTTCGCGCTCGTGCTCGTCGGCCGGGCGGGCATAGGCGGATAGTTCGGACCCTGCGAAGAAGCCTGCTGCGCGCGCATAGAGTCCGAAAAAATAATTGCGGTTGACCCACTCGAAATCGAACAGCAGCGTCAGGGCCTGCCGGACGCGGATGTCTGAAAACACCGGACGCCGCGTGTTGAACACCAGGAATTCCGAGGGCTGCGGCATTCCGGTCTTGATAGTGTCGCGGATCACTTCGCCGTTGCGGGCGGCCGGAAAATCGTAACCTTCATGCCAGCGCAGCGGCTCGTGCTCGGCGCGAAAGTCATAGAGGCTACGCTTGAATGCCTCGAACTGGCCGTTGGACTCGCGATAGAAGTCGAGCCTGATCTCGTCGAAGTTCCACAATCCCCGATTCACCGGCAGGTCGCGGCCCCAGTAGTCGGGGTTGCGGGTCAGCGTGACGCTGGCGCCCGGCTTGACGGCGGTGACGCGATAGGGGCCGGAACCGACCGGTCCGGTCATCGTGGTTTCCTCGAACGTTGCCGGGTCGACCGCATGCTTCGGCAAGACGGGCATCAGCCCGAGGATCAGCGGCAGCTCGCGGTCGTTGCCGCCGCCGAAGTCGAACCGCACGGTGAGCGGATCGGGCGCTTCGGCCTTTACGACTTTGGAATAATACTGGCGGTGATTGGGGCGACCCTTGTCGCGCAGCAAGGCCCACGAAAACAGGACGTCCTCTGCCGTGACCGGTTGGCCGTCGGCAAAGCGCGCCCTCGGGTCGAGGTGGAACGTGACGTAGCTGCGTGCGTCGTCGGTCTCGATGGTTTTGGCCAGCAAGCCATAGAGCGTGAAAGCCTCGTCATTGCCGCGCGCCATCAGGCTCTCGACCACAAAGCCCCTGATCTGCTGAACCGCAAGGCCGCGGACGATCAGGGGGTTGAGGCTGTCGAAGGTTCCGAGGGCGCCCCAGACCAGCCGTCCGCCCTTAGGCGCTTCCGGATTGGCGTAGGGCATATGCGTGAAACCGGCGGGAAGAGCAGGCGCGCCGTGCATCGCCAGCGCGTGGCTTTCGGTCGCCCTGGCTTGGTGGACCGGCGCGAGCGGCGTCACACCTAGCGCGAGGGCAATGCCGGCCAGCACACGCAGGCGGATACGACCGGAGACGGTCATAGGCGGACGGGGATTTGATTCGAAAATGCGCACGGATAAAGCTTTACCATAGGCTTCGGCCTCGGCCTGCGGGGAACGCCAAAGATGCTTGTCGGCATTGATCTTTTCGTCTGCCGCTGTATTGAAGGCGGGCAGTTGATGACCGCGGGAACGCCTGTCACGTAACCGCCTCAATTGCCAACGAGACAGCCGCCCCAGCGCGGCTTGGTGTCGGTGCCTGTAGCGGTTTCGGGCGCTCCGGTTCAGAAAGGGTTTTCCGCAATGAATTTCCGTATCTTCGCCGCGTCGATTCGGCCGCGTGGGCAGGTCTTGGCCCTGTTGGCGGCCTCGGCATTGTCGGCAACGTTGATGGCTTCGGGCGCGCACGCTCAGCAGCCCGCGCCAGCGCCCGGGGCTCCGAAGGCTGCCCCTGCGCCTGCCGCTCCGAAAGCGCCTCCGAAGGCTGCTCCCAAGGGTCCCGCCGGCGCTCCCGCGGCACAAGCTCCTCCGGCTGGCGCTCCCGGCGCCGCCCCGCCCCAGGAGCAGCAGGTCCAGCTAATCTACGCGCCCTGGACCAAGTTCTGCCTCAAGGGTCAGGAAGCCGGCGCCAAGCAGGTTTGCTTCACCGGCAAGGACGGCCGCATCGAGTCGGGCCAACCCGTCATCGCCGCCGTCATCATCGAGCCGGAAGGCGAGCCCAAGAAGCTCCTGCGCGTGACCTTGCCGCTCGGCATGCAGCTCGTGCACGGAACCCGGATCATCGTTGATAACAATCCGCCGCAGCAGGGCCCGTATGTGATCTGCTTCCAGAACGGCTGCATGTCGGACTACGAAGCAACCCCCGAGCTGATCGCCAACTTGAAGAAGGGCCAGAATCTGGTTGTTCAGGCGATCAATTCCAACGGCGCGCCGCTGACGCTGCCGCTGCCGCTCGCCGGTGAATTCGCCAAGGCCTTTGACGGTCCGCCGACCGATCCGAAGCAGTTCGAGGAAAACCAGAAGAAACTGCAGGAAGAGCTGCAGAAGCGTGCTGAGGAGCAGCGCAAGAAGCTGGAGGGCACCCAGCCGGGCGCCACCGCAAATCCGGCGGCGAAGTAACAGCCGCGCCATTCGACAAAGCAAAAGGCGCCCGACCAGGGCGCCTTTTTCGTTGCCGGAAGAAGAATACTAGTTCAGTGACGGGTTGCGCGGGCGGTAGCCGCCGGACTTGTCCTTCACGAAGATCTCGGCCACCTGCGAGTGCCGGATCGGCTCACCGGAATCGTCCGGCAGCAGATTTTGCTCGGAGACGTAGGCGACGTATTCGGACTCCGAGTTTTCCGCGAGCAGGTGATAGAACGGCTGATCCTTGTCAGGCCGAACCTCTTCGGGGATCGACAACCACCATTCCTCGGTATTGTTGAATTCCGGATCGATATCGAAAATCACGCCCCGGAATGAAAATACCCGGTGGCGGACGATCTGCCCGATCTGAAATTTGGCGGTGCGCGCTTTGATCATGTCCCGTCGAATAGACCATGATTGTGGCCGATGCTAGGGGCAATAGGACGAATTAACCTTTATGCGTGGTGGCCATGTCCGGCGCCATCTCCCCAAAATCACTGACGAAAAGACGCTTTACGAGATGGCCGATATCCTCAACCTCGCGCTTCCCTATTTTGGCCTGATCTTCATCGGCTTTGCCTGCGGCAAGGCCAAAGGGCTGCCGGAATCGGGCCTCGCCTGGATGAACTTCTTTCTGCTCTACGTCTCGCTGCCGGCCTTGCTATTCCGCATCATGTCGGAGACGCCATTTTCCGAACTGAACAACCCGCCATTTCTGATCGCGACCACGCTGGCGACCGTGAGCGCCTTCGTGCTTGCCATGGTGGCAGGCCGCATCATCGGCGAACTGTCGCTGCACAAGGCGACGATGGCGGGCCTTGCCGGCGCTTACGGCAACATCGGCTATATGGGCCCGGGGCTGGCGCTGGCGGTGCTCGGAGCCAAGGCAGCGGCGCCGACCGCGTTGATCTTCTGCTGCGACAGCATTTTCCTGTTCACGATCGTGCCGCTGTTGATGGCGCTGAGCGATCGCAAGCATCCGTCGTTCCTGTACGCCATTGGCGTCGCTGCGCGGCAGATCGTGCTCAATCCGCTGATCATGTCGGCCGCCGCAGGGGCGCTTGTTGCGGCGTTGCACATTCAAGTGCCGGTCGCCGTCGACAGGACCTTGCTATTTCTCCAGAACGCGGCGGCACCGACGGCGCTGTTCGTGCTGGGCGTTACCGTGGCGCTGCGGCCGTTCGATCGCGTGCCCTGGGAAGTGCCCGGCGTGATCGCGATCAAGCTCCTGATCCATCCGCTCATCGTGTTCGGGCTGATGCTGCTGTTCGGCCCGTTCGCGCAGCCCTGGGCCGCGACCGCCGTCCTGATGGCCGCGCTGCCACCGGCGCTGAACGTGTTCGTGATGGCCCGGCAGAACAACACGTGGATCGAGCCGGCGTCGGTGGCCGTCCTGATCGGGACCTTCGCGTCCGTGGTCACGCTGACCAGCGTGATGTGGTTCATCCAGAGCGGACGGCTGGCGTTTCCGTAGGCGTGGCGCGGAGACACAAAATCGCGAAAACAACCCCATGCAAAGTAGAGTGGGGCTAGTTCGCAGCCCTCGCTGGCGTCCGGCGCTAGCTGACACGCTTCCAGGTCGGCGCCAGCCCCTCGCGCATGGCAAGCCGCCGCAGCGGGCCGAACGAGCCGAGCAGGTGCATGCCAACCGCGCGCAGCGATTGCATGGGCAGGAAATCGCTAAGCAACGAACGGTTGGCGACATCGATCACGATCAGCCGGCTTGCGACGTCGGCACGTCGCGCGGCTTGATAGCGTGCCAGCACGGCCGGCGACCCCGGATCCTCGCCGAGCGAGATCGCATTGCCGGCGATATCGGCGATATCGGCCGCATCGCGCAATCCCATGTTGAGGCCTTGGGCGCCGATCGGCGGCACCACGTGGGCGGATTCACCGACCAGCGCGACACGATGGCTGGCGAATTGCTCGGGACGCTCGATCGTCAGCGGAAACAGGTTGCGCCCGGCTTCGACCTGGACACGGCCGAGAATGGAGTGCGACTGTCTTTCCGCGGCTTCCGACAATTCCTCATCGCTGAGCGAGATCAGCCGCTCGGCTTCTCTGGTTTCCGAAACCCACACCACGCTGCAGCGGTTGCCGGGCAGGGGCACGAACACGCATGGACCTTGCGCGGTGTGAAACTCGGTGGAGATGCCGTTGTGCGGTCGGGAATGCGAAATGTTGAAGGTCAGCGCCGACTGATGAAGGTCGCGGCGGCTGGTCTTGATGCCGGCCGCCTCGCGGGACGGTGATTGCCGCCCGTCTGCGCCGATCACGAGCCGCGCAGAAAGCTGCTCGCCCTTGCCGGTACGGATGGCGACGATCGCATCCTGCGGGTCGATCGCGGCGGCCTCATCGTCAAATCGAGTCAAATTGGAAAGTTCGGCGGCGCGCTCTTCGAGGGCAACCATTAACGATCGGTTGTCGACGTTGTAGCCGAACTGTTCGAGACCGATCTCGTCCGAGGAAAACCGCACTTCGGGTGCGCGGATCAACCGGTCGGTGTCGTCGACAAGGCGCATGATCCGCAAGGCGGCAGCCTTGTCCCGGCAGCGCGGCCAGACACCGAGACGTTCGAGCAACTCGGTGGAAGCCCCCAACAGCGCCGTGGTGCGGTTATCGGCATAGGGGGCGCGGCGGGCGAGCAGGGCGGTTTTCGCGCCGGTCGCGGCCAGCGCGACGGCTGCGGTCAGGCCTGCTGGCCCACCGCCGATCACGGCAGCGTCATAAATTTGAGATGCGTCATTCATATCGAGACAATTGACGCTCGGGCTGGCATTTTCAAGCCATCAACCGGCCGAAATGTTTCCGCTCAATCGCGCGGCGGAACGCCGCAAAGCGCCGATATGCAAATAGCAGCGATTCCTGATAGCACTGCCGGAGCAATGGACCAGACCACAGAGCCAGATTCCGCCCCCGCGACCAGCCGAATGCGGACCGCCGCATTCGCCGTACACATTTTCACGGCACTGGGCGCGGGCGTCGCGCTGCTGGCGATGCTCGAGGCCGTCCGCGAACATTGGGCCAATATGTTCGGCTGGCTTGGCGTCGCCCTGATCATCGATGCCGTCGACGGGCCGCTGGCGCGAAAGCTGGACGTTGTGCGGCTGCAGCCGAACTGGTCGGGCGATGTGCTCGATCTCGTCGTCGATTTCGTGACCTACGTCTTCGTTCCGGCCTATGCCATCACCGCTAGCGGGATGCTGCTGCCGGTGGCAGCGCCGCTGCTCGGGATCGGCATTATGGTTTCCGGTGCGCTCTACTTCGCGGACCGGCGCATGAAGGCGTCCGACAACCACTTCCGAGGCTTTCCGGCGCTGTGGAACGCGGCGGCGTTTTATTTGTTCTTGCTGCACCTGCCGCCGGCACTCTCCACTCTCGGAATTGCAATCCTGATCGCTCTCACATTCGCCCCGTTTCATGTGCTGCATCCGATCCGGGTGGTGCGGCTACGCTGGCTGACCCTGTGGCTGATGGCCATTGGAGCCGTGCTGGCGATCTATACGCTCATCCGCGATTTCAACGTGGGCACTCCCATCGTCGCCGCACTGTGCGCCATTGCGGCTTACGTCATAGGAAGTGACGCCGTGATCCGGCAAATCAAGTCGTTCAAGGCATGATGGAATTATTGACCAGCCCGGAAGCCTGGGCGGCGCTGTTGACATTGACGGCGCTGGAAATCGTGCTCGGCATCGACAACGTCATTTTCATCTCCGTGCTAGTCTCGCGCATTCCGCCGGCGCAGGCCAAACGCGCGCGTCAAATCGGCCTGTTGTTGGCGCTGGTGTTCCGCATCGTGCTGCTCAGCGTGCTGGTGTGGCTGATCGGCCTGACGGAGCCGGTCATCACGGTAAGAAATGTCGAACTGTCCTGGCGGGACATCATCCTGATTGCCGGCGGAGCCTTCCTGATCGCGAAGGCGACGCATGAAATTCATGGCGAGGTCGAGGCGAGCGATGGCGAGGTCGATGCCGAACCCAGGGCCAGCGCATTCTTCTGGGTGATCGTGCAAATTATCATCATCGATATCGTGTTCTCCCTGGACTCGATCATCACCGCGATCGGTATGGCGCAGGATCTGGAGATCATGATCGCCGCCGTCGTGATCGCATGCGTCGTCATGTACGTCTCGTCGGGTCCGGTGGCCCGGTTCGTGGCCAATCACCCGACCACCAAGATGCTGGCATTGGCATTCCTGGTGCTGATCGGCGTGGCGCTGGTGGCGGACGGATTCCAATTCCATATCCCGCGCGGCTACATCTATTTTGCCATGTTGTTCGCGGCCGCGGTCGAAATGTTCAATGTGCTCGCCAGGCGTAACCGCAAGAAGGCCGCCAGACGGCCGGTCAGTTGACAAGCGGGCGGCGATGGCTTTCGTTGCGCGCTCGGGCGCTTGAGCAAATACCGAGGGAGAGACTGTCATGACCAAGGCCGTGCGTGTGCACAAGGTGGGCGGACCGGAGGCCCTGGTGTATGAGGACGTCGAGGTCCCGGCACCGGGAGCGGGTGAGGTTCGCATCCGCCAGCATGCCGTCGGGCTGAACTTCATCGACGTCTATTTCCGCACCGGCCTCTACAAGGCACCGGGGCTGCCGTTCATTGCCGGCAATGAGGCCGCCGGCGAGGTTGTGGCCGTCGGCCCAGGCGTTACCAATTTTCATCCCGGCGACCGCGTCGCCTATTATTTCACGCTCGGCGGCTACGCCTCGGAGCGGGTGATCCCGGCCGACAAGCTGGTCAAGCTGCCCGACCACATCACCTATGAGCAGGGCGCCGTCCTGATGCTGAAGGGGCTGACGGTCTGGTACCTCCTGCACAAGACCTTCAAGGTCGAACCCGGCCATCGTGTGCTGATCCATGCCGCCGCGGGCGGCATCGGCCTTCTGGCCTGCCAATGGGCGAAGGCGCTCGGCGCGCACGTGATCGGCACCGTCGGCTCCAAGGCCAAGGCCGACCTGGCGCTCGCCAACGGCTGCGATCACGTCATCCTCTATAACGAGGAGGACTTCGTCGCACGCGTGAAACAGATCAGCCGCAACGAGCTCTGCGACGTCGTCTATGACGGCGTCGGCAAGACCACTTTCCCGGGCTCGCTGTCGTGCCTGCGGCCACGCGGCCTGTTCGTGAGCTTCGGCAACGCCTCCGGCCCGGTGCCGCCGTTCCCGCTCGCCGAGCTCAACAATCACGGCTCGCTGTTTGCCACCCGGCCCAAGCTCAATGACTATGTCAGCACCCGCAAGGAGCTGCTCGAAGGCGCCGACACGCTGTTCGCCGCCGTCATCAACGGCAAGCTCCACGTGCCAATCAATCATGCCTACGCGCTGAAGGACGCGGCGAAGGCGCATACCGAGCTGGAGAGCCGGGCGACGACAGGGGCGGCGATTTTGCGGCCGTAAGTCTCTCCGCCGTCATTGCGAGGAGCGAAGCGACGAAGCAATCCATCTCTCCACTTGTGGCACGATGGATTGCTTCGCTTCGCTCGCAATGACGATTGAGGCTACGCCACCCGCCGCGCAGCCCCAGCCTTCACCAAAATCGCATCAAGGCAATCGATCATCAGCGATATCTCCTCGCGCGTGACGTTAAGCGCGGGCATGAAGCGCAGCGCATCGGGCTGCGGCGAATTGATGAGGACACCGTCCGCAAGCGCCTCGGCCGCGATCGCGGCACCGATCGGCAGCCTCAGATCGAGCGCCAGCAATAGCCCGCGGCCGCGCACCTCGCCGAGACCGTGCCGCGCGGACAGTTTCTGCAGCTCGCTTTCCAAGAACAGGCCGGCGTCCGCAGCCGCTTTCAGAAATTCCGGCTTCGAAACCTCCTCGAGCACCGCAAGCCCCGCAGCGCACATCAACGGATTGCCGTTGAACGTGCCGCCCTGGTCGCCGTGCTCGAAGCAGGAGGCATGCTCGGTCGCGAGCAGGGCGGCCAGCGGCACGCCGCCGCCGATGCCTTTGCCAAGCGTCATGATGTCGGGTTCGATGCCGGCATGCTCATAGTGGAAGAGTTTTCCGGTTCGGCCCATGCCGGTCTGGATCTCGTCGACGATGAGCAGCAGGCCGTGCTCTTTCGTCAGCGCGCGCAACTCGTTCAGGAATTGATCGGTTGCAGGCCAGACGCCGGCTTCGCCCTGGATCGGCTCAAGCATCACCGCGACCGTATTGTCCGATATCAGCGCCTTCACCGAATCGAGATCGTTAAGCTTGGCTTTGCGGAAGCCTGACACTTTCGGCTCGAACAGCGGCTCGAACGCCTTCTTGCCCGATGCCGACATGGTTGCGAGCGTGCGGCCGTGAAAGCCGCCTTCGAAGGTGATGATTTCGAACGCGCCGTTCTTGTATTTCGTGCCGTATTTGCGCGCGAGCTTGATGGCGCCTTCATTGGCCTCCGCGCCCGAATTGGCGAAGAAGACCTGATCGAAGCAGCTCTTCTCGCGAAGTGCTTGCGCGAGCTTCAGGCTGGGGCCGTTGTAGAAGGCGGGGCTTGGTGTCAGCAGCAGTTTTGCCTGCGCAGCAAGCGCTTCGGCGACGACCGGCGGCGAATGGCCGAGGCAGTTGACGGCCCAACCCTGCATGAAATCGAGGTACCGCTTGCCGGCGTCATCCCAGAGATACGCGCCTTCGCCGCGAACGAACACGGCCTGCGGGCGGGCGGTGATGTTCATCAGCGCGTCGAACGGATGGGCAGCATGGGTCATGTCGATCTCCTCAGGGGTTTTGGGGAAGGGGCAGGCCGAAACGCAAGAAGGCCGCACTTTGAGGGTGCGGCCTTCTCGAAAACGTGGCTGAAACTAGCTAATCAGCGTTGTCGTCGGACACGGCGCGACCCATCATCGTCGACAGAGCGACGACGCAGGCAGGCGCGGCGGTTGGTCCGGTTCAGTTTCATGGCGATGGCCCATACAGCCGAACGGTGCGCCATGTCAAGCCGCGTCCGGTGTTCAGAACCCCGCGACGCTGCCGTGCAGGTCATACTGATCCGACCGCTCGATCTTCGCGGTGACGAGCTCGCCGACCTTCAGCGGGCGGCGGCTGGAAAGATAGACCGCGCCGTCGATCTGCGGCGCGTCGGCCTTTGAGCGGCCCTTTGCGACCGTCGGCCCGACTTCGTCGACGATGATCTGCTGCCTAGTGCCGACCTTGCGTTTCAGACGGCGCGCGGAGATTTTCTGCTGCCGCGCCATCAGCGCGTTCCAGCGCTCCTGCTTCACCTCATCAGGCACGGCATTGCCGATCGCATTCGAGGCTGCGCCCGCGACCGGCTCGTATTTGAAGCAGCCGAGACGATCGATCTCGGCTTCTTCGAGCCAGTCGAGCAGATAGGCGAAGTCGGAATCGGTCTCGCCGGGGAAGCCGACGATGAAGGTCGAGCGCAGCGTGAGTTCAGGACATTCCTCGCGCCACTTCTTGATCCGCGCCAACGTCTTTTCCTGTGCGGCGGGGCGCTTCATGGCTTTCAGGACCTCCGGGCTCGCATGCTGGAAGGGAATATCGAGATAGGGCAGAATCTTGCCCTCGGTCATCAGCCCGATGACTTCGTCGACATGCGGGTAGGGATAGACATATTGCAGCCGCACCCAGGCGCCGAGTTCGCCGAGTTCCTTGGCGAGATCGAAGAATTTGGCGCGGACCTGGCGGTCCTTCCAGGGGCTTTCGGAATACTTCACGTCGACGCCATAGGCCGACGTGTCTTGCGAGATAACCAGCAATTCCTTGACGCCGGCTGCGACGAGCCTTTCCGCCTCGCGCAGCACGTCGTTGGCCGGACGCGACACCAGGTCGCCGCGCAGTTTTGGGATGATGCAGAAACTGCAGCGGTTGTTGCAGCCTTCGGAAATCTTCAAATAGGCGTAGTGGCGCGGCGTTAGCTTGACGCCCTGCGGCGGTACCAGATCGAGATGCGGGTTATGGATGGGCGGCAGGGCCCGGTGCACGGCCTCCAGCACGCTCTCATATTGCTGGGGGCCCGATATCGAGAGCACGCCCGGATAGGCGGCCTCGATCTGCTCGGGTTCCGCGCCCATGCAGCCGGTGACGATGACCTTGCCGTTCTCCGCCATTGCCTCGCCGATGGCGCCAAGCGATTCCTGCTTGGCGCTGTCGAGGAAGCCGCAGGTGTTGACGATCACGATGTCGGCGCCGTCATGCTTGCGGGCCAATTCATAACCTTCGGCGCGCAGCCGCGTGATGATGCGCTCGGAATCCACCAGCGCTTTGGGGCACCCAAGCGAAACAAAGCTGACTTTGGGCGCAGCGGCCTGTTGCATATCTAAATCTGCCTGATTGATGAGCACGAACTAGTCCCAATTGCTCACAATTACAAGGCTTTGCGCCAGCTTCTGACGTGCTATGGATGCCCGGCCGGGGTATGAGTTGATCGATGAGCGCTGAGTCGTCGCCGAAAATCGTCATTGTCGACGAAAGTCCGATCCGGGCCGCAATCCTGGAAGAGGGGTTGCGGGAGGCGGGCTTTACCGGCGTTGTGCATATCAGCGAAATGCAGAGCCTTTTGGCGCGGATCTATGCGCTCGACCCCGACGTCATCCTGATCGACCTGGAAAACCCCAGCCGCGACGTTCTGGAACAGATGTTCCAGGTCAGCCGCGCGGTACGGCGGCCGATTGCCATGTTCGTCGACCAGAGCGATGCGGCCTCGATCCAGGCCTCCGTCGATGCCGGCGTTTCCGCCTATATCGTGGACGGCCTGAAGAAAGAACGGATCAAGCCGATCCTCGACCTCTGCATTTCCCGCTTCAACGCCTTCTCCAAGCTGCAGGACGAACTCGACCGCACCAAGTCGGCGCTCGAGGAGCGCAAGGTGATCGACCGCGCCAAGGGAATCCTGATGAAGGTGAAGGGCCTCACCGAAGAGGAGGCCTATGTGCTGATGCGCTCCACCGCGATGCGCGAGAAGAAGAAAATCGGCGAGATCGCGCAGTCGATCCTGACCGCGTCGGAGCTGCTGAAATGACGACACCGCTGCATATCGGCTTCATTCCCCTGGTCGACGCGGCCGCGCTGATCATCGCCGTCGACAAGGGCTTTACGGCGGCCGAAGGGCTCGATGTCACGCTGGTGCGTGAAGTGTCGTGGTCCAACGTCCGCGACAAGCTCAATATCGGCATGTTCGACGCGGCGCATCTGCTGGCGCCGGTAGCGATCGCCTCGAGCCTGGGCTTGGGCCACGTCAAGGTGCCGATCGTGGCGCCATTCAATCTGGGCCTCAATGGCAACGCGATCACGGTATCGCCGGCGCTGCATGCCGCGATCCTGAGCGAGATCGACGGTGACCCGCTCGATCCCATGGCCACGGCACTGGCGCTCGCCCGCGTCGTTGCCGCCAGGCGCAAGAGCGGCGCGGAACCGCTGACGTTCGGCATGACGTTCCCGTTCTCTACCCATAACTACCAGCTCCGGTTCTGGATGGCGGCGGGCGGGGTCGATCCCGATGAGGATGTTCGCCTCGTGGTGCTGCCGCCGCCCTACATGGTGGACAGCCTCGCCAATGGCCATGTCGATGCGTTCTGCGTCGGCGCGCCCTGGAACTCGGTCGCGGTCGATCTCGGCGTCGGCCACATCCTGCATTTCGTCTCCGATATTTTGGTGCGCGCGGCCGAAAAGGTTCTCGCGGTCAGGCAAAGCTGGTCGGAAAAGAATCCGAACGCGCTGGCTGCGCTGATCCGGGCGGCTGCCCACGCCGCCGAATACATCGAGGAGCCCGGAAACCGCGCCGAGACCGCCGATGTCCTGGCGCGGCCCGACCGGCTTGGCGTCGGCGCCGAGGTGATCCAACGCACCCTCGACGGCCGACTGAAGATTTCACCGGACGGCCAGCGGCGCGAGAGCGGCCGCTATCTGCTGGTCGGGCGCGAAGGGGCGGGCCGGCCCGATCCGGCGCAGGCCGCCTGGCTTTACGCCCAAATGGTACGCTGGGGACAGACGGAGATGCGGCCCGATGCGCTGAAGACCGCCATGGCGGTCTTCAGGCCCGAACTCTACGACGCCGCCATGGGACGTCCGGGGGCGGCTCCCAACGCGCCTGGTGCCATCGGCGCCTTTGCCGGCCCCGCATTCGACCCCGCTGATATCGCCGGGCATCTGGCGGCTTTCAAGATTGGGCATTGGAAGCCGTAAGCCGGTCGATTGAAGCAATATTAGGCAACCACACAGGTCGCCCAGTTCTTAGGCAGAATGCTCAGAAAGCAACTATGAAGCTTGCTTCATAGTTTCGAGCTCCTCATCGGAACAGATTGAAATTTCAAGACATTCGTCGCGACGCCATCTGGCACGCAACTTGTATGTTGCAGTGCGGTCAGCTCGTCGCAGATGCCTGCTGACCGACGTCCAAGATGGATTTCCGCAGCAACGAAGCTGGTCGGACTGCATACCAGAATCACGGCTCGGCACCACGCCGGGCCGATCTCCTGGGCGGTCCATCCCATTCGTTGACGCCACCAATCGTGGCCGCAGGAGCTTCGTCGCGCATGAAAATCGAGCCGATCACAGTCGACTTTACCGACGAACAGAAGCGCTACCTGGAAGGCTTTACCGCAGGCTTGCAGATCAGCCGGGTCGGGCGCGGCCTCGGTAACGCGGGAAAGGCGAATGCCGAACCGACGGGGCCGGATGCCGCCCATATCAAGGCGCAGGACAAGGTCACGGCCGCCGGCAAGAAGCTCGCCGATCAGGAGAAGTTCAAGCGCGAGGAGCATCCGTTCGATGCCTATCCGCGGCTGAAGCAGCAGGCGCTCGACAACGCGCCGCCGAACCCCGCAGATAATTTCCGCTGGCGTTATTACGGCCTGTTCTACGTCGCGCCGGCGCAGGATTCCTACATGTGCCGCTTAAGGATTCCGAACGGCATCCTGAAGCACTGGCAGTTTGCGGGACTGGCTGATCTCGCCGAGCGGCTGTGCGGGCCGTTCTGCCACGTCACCACGCGGGCGAATCTGCAGGTGCGCGAAATTCCGCCCAAGCATGCGGTGGCCCTGATCGAGGGCATCCAGGATCTCGGCCTGTGTTCGCGCGGTACCGGCGCAGACAACATTCGCAACGTCACGGGCACGCCGACGGCGGGGATCGACCCGCAGGAACTGATCGATACCCGCGAATATGCCCGCGAGTGGCACTATCACATCCTCAACGATCGCTCACTGTATGGCTTGCCGCGCAAGTTCAATGTCGCCTTTGATGGCGCCGGCAAGATCGCCGTGCTGGAAGACACCAACGACATTGCGTTCACCGCGGTCGAGGTGAAGGACGGCTTTGGTGCCGAGCCCGGCATCTGGTTTCGCTTGGGGATCGGCGGCATCACGGGTCACAAGGATTTTGCCAAGTATAGCGACATCATCGTGAAGCCCGCCGATGCCACCAGGGTGGCGGACGCCATCGTGCGCATCTTCATCGAACTCGGCGACCGCACCAACCGCAACAAGGCGCGGCTGAAATATGTGCTCGATGGGATGGGGCACGAAAAATTCCACGCGCTGGTCGAGGAGCGGCTCGGCAAACCCTTCACCCGCGTGCGGCCGGAAACGCTCGCGCCGCGGCCGGCCTCGGACCGCACGGCGCATATCGGCGTGCACAGGCAGAAACAGGTGGGGCTGAACTGGATCGGCGTGTCGCTGCCGCTCGGTAAGGTCACCTGCGAGCAGATGCGGGGGCTGGCCAAAATCGCGCAGGATCTTGGCGACGGCGATATCCGCCTGACGGTGTGGCAGAACCTGCTGATTCCGGGCGTGCGCGACGAGAATGTCCAGCTTGCAATCGCCGCGATCAAGGCGATCGGGCTTGCGGTCGAGGCTTCGCAAATTCGGGCCGGCCTGATCGCCTGCACCGGCAATGCCGGCTGCCGATTTGCGGCGGCGAATACCAAGCGCCATGCCGCCGAAATCGGCGACTGGTGCGAGCCACGCGTCAACATCGAGACGCCGATCAACATCCACGTCACCGGCTGCCATCATTCCTGCGCGCAGCATTACATCAGCGACATCGGCCTGATCGCGGCGAAGGTGGACGTTGGCGAGGATGCCGATCCCGTCGAGGGCTATCATCTCTTCACTGGCGGCGGCTTCGGTCCCGAAGCCGATGTCGGGCAGGAGGTCTATCGCGACGTCAAGGCCGAGGATGCGCCGAAGACGGTCGAGAAACTGCTGAAGGCCTATCTCAGGCACCGCGCATCATCAGATGAAACGTTCCTGACATTTGCGCGCCGCCATGACGGCGAGACGCTGCGCAAGCTGGCCGATGCCCAAGTCACTGACACTCAAGTCACTGACGCTCAAGTCACTGACGCTCAGGTGTCCTCATGAATCAGATCACGCCTCCACCCAAGGTCGAGATCATTCCCTCGAACGCGCCATTCTCGGAAGCGCAGCGCTCCTGGCTGAACGGGTTCTTTGCCGGGCTCCTGTCCGATGCGACGCCGTTGTCGGCCGAACAAGGCGCTGAAGTCATGCAGGGTGCGGCCGGCGATGGCGATGACGGCGAAGCGCCGTGGCACGACCAGACCATGCCGATTGCCGAACGGATGAAGCTGGCCGAAGGCCGGCCATTGCGGCGGCGGATGATGGCGGCAATGGCACAGCAGGACTGCGGTCAGTGCGGTTACGACTGCCACAATTATTCGGAAGCGATTGCGAACAAGAGCGAAGCGCGACTCAACCTCTGCGTCCCCGGCGGCAAGGAAACCGCGCGGATGCTGAAGTCGCTCTATGAGGAGATCGACAAGGCGCCGGCTACGCCGTCATCGGCGCCTGCGGCAGCGGCGGCTGCGGTTGTGCCGACGGCTCCAGGCGAACCTGGCCGCTCGCGCGACTATCCCGCAAACGCAAAGTTCCTGTCGCGGCGACTGCTTAACGGCAAGGGCTCGGAGAAGGAGACCTGGCATATCGAGTTCGATCTCTCCGGATGTGGCCTCGACTATGTCGTGGGCGATTCGTTCGGCATCTTCGCGCGCAACGACATTGGCCTCGTCGACCAGATCATCGCGCTCCTGGGCGCATCGCATACGACGGAGGTGAGGGGAAAGACGCTGCGTGAAGTATTGCGCGACGACGTCTCACTCTCGCCGGCGCCGGATTCACTGTTCGAGTTGATCTCGTATCTGACCGGCGGCGCGCTGCGCGAAAAGGCGCGTGCGCTGGCGCAGGGCGAGGATCCCGATGGCGACGCGGCAACGCTCGACGTCATGGCGGTATTGCAGAAATTCTCCCGCATCCGTCCGCATCCCGAGGCCTTTGTCGAGGCGCTGGAGCCGTTGCAACCGCGGCTTTACTCGATCTCGTCGTCGCACAATGCGACGCCCGGAAAGCTGTCGCTGACGGTGGACTGCGTGCGCTATGTGGTCAACAAGCGTCGCCGTTTGGGGCTGGCCTCGACATTCCTTGCCGAGCGCATCAGTCCCGGCGACGAGGTCAAGGTCTACGTACAGAAGGCCCATGGCTTCGCGCTGCCGCAAGACCCGAAGACGCCAATCATCATGGTCGGCCCTGGGACGGGTATCGCGCCGTTCCGCGCCTTCCTGCTCGATCGCCGCGCCACCGGCGCCCCCGGCAAGAACTGGCTGTTCTTTGGCCATCAGCGCAGCGATTGCGATTTCTTCTATGCCGACGAACTCAATGCGATGAAGACCTCGGGCCTCTTGACGCGGTTGTCGCTGGCGTGGTCGCGCGACGGCGAGAAGAAATTTTACGTGCAGGACCGCATGCGCGAGGTTGGACGCGAGGTATGGACCTGGCTTGCCGAAGGCGCCCATGTCTACATCTGCGGCGATGCCAAGCGGATGGCCAAGGACGTCGAGCGCGCGCTGGTTGACATTGTCGCCCAATTCGGCGCCCGAACCACCGACGAGGCCGTCAGCTTCGTCGGGGAACTCAAGAGAAAGGGCCGGTTCCAGCAGGACGTTTACTAATTCGGGTGCCAAATCCACTCAAATCGGCCCGAATAAAATTCTCGCTCTGGTCGGGAAGAAGGGAAATTTCCCCTCGAAACGGAGCGCGCCGGAGCGCCCCTATCGCTATTTCGGCGGATATCTTGCATCCGGCCGCGATCGATATTCCATATGCACTCCATGCTGCGTTGGAGATCGACCATGCGCGAACTATCGGCGGAAGCCCGCCTGCACCTTTACGCACGCTCAGTGGCCCGCCGTTCCGGCACCGGCTTTCATACCGCCGCGCTCTACAGCGCGTTCGCGCTCATTGCCGCCATCGTGTTCGGCACGCTGTCGGTCCATCCGTTCTAGGCGCTTTTTTTTGACGCGTTTTCTTCACGCGAACCGGATTCCACTTCGCTTGAAAACGCTACGGCTGCGCCGTCTTGAACGGCGCGACCGTAATCCCGGCATCCTTCAAGGCCTGACGCACGCCGCGTGCGATGTCGACTGCACCCGGCGTGTCGCCATGAATGCACACGGTGTCGGTGCGCATCTTGATCACCTTGCCGGTGACTGACACCACCGCGCCGTCCTGCACCATCCGCACTACGCGATCGGCGATTTGTTTCGCATCATGCAGCACGGCGCCGGGCTTCTTGCGCGACACCAGCGAGCCATTGTCTTCATAGGCGCGGTCGGCGAATACCTCGTGCACCATCGGCAAATTGGCGGCCTCACCCGCCTGCACCAGCTTGGAATTGGCGAGCACCACGAAAATCAGATTGGGGTCGACCGCCTTGATGCCGTTGGCGATTGCTTTCGCCGTCATGTCGTCCTCGCAGGCGACGTTGGAGAGCGCGCCATGCGCCTTGACATGGGTGACCTTGTAACCGGCCGCGGTCGCAATCGCCTGCAGCGCGCCGATCTGGTAGGCGATGAGGTTCTCGATCTCCGAAGACTTCAAGCCCGGGATCGGCCGCCGACCGAAGCCGTGCAGGTCGCGATATCCAGGGTGCGCGCCGACACTGACGCCGCGCGCTTTCGCCAGTTCGACCGTACGGCGCATGATGTCGGGATCGCCCGCATGAAAACCGCAGGCGACGTTCACCGACGTCGCAAGCTCGATCATCGCGGCGTCATTGCCCATTTCCCACGCGCCAAATCCTTCGCCGAGATCGCAATTGAGGTCGATGGTTGTCATGTTGTCCGTCCGCTTCTCGTGAGTGGATTGGTGGTCAGTCCGGGCCCGCTACGTCGGCCCAAGATACGGCATGCCAGGTTCCGGCATCGACCGCGCTGACGGCGTGCCCCGCGACATTGGCATCGTGCAGCGCGTCGATGTTGAGATCAACGCTTTCGATTGCGCGCAGCCGCTCGGGCAGGGTGCGCAACAGTTCCGCAAACTTGCGCGCTTCCGCCTGCGCTTCCGCCATGCTGATGGCGCGAAAGCGAAAGGCGTGCCCGGCGGGGATCTGCGCCAACCGCCCGAGATCGGCCGAAATCACGGTTGCGATCTTGGGATAGCCGCCGCTGGTGCCGCGATCCGGCATCAGCACGATCGGCTGGCCGTTGCCGGGCACCTGCAGGCTACCGTTGACGGTGCCGTCGGAGACGATGTTGTGGCCGTGGAGGTGCTTGAGGGTGGGGCCCTCAAGCCGGTAACCCATGCGGTCGCTGGTCGCCGATATCTTCCATTCGCTGTCGACGAACAGTTTTTTGGTCTCATCAGTGAATTCGTCGTCCTGTGGACCCCAGACTATGCGGATCGGCGCGCCGGTTGCCGCCGGCAATTCGATCCGCCGTTCCGCCGCGCCTGCGGCGGCCTTCGCCGGTAGCTCGTCGCCGGCCTGCAGTGGGCGAGGATAGGGGCTGCCGAGGCCTGCGCGGGCATTGACGGCCAGGCTGCCGAACATCGGCTCGCCGATAATGCCGCCTTCAATCGCGAGATAGCTGAACGCGCCGCCGCGGGCAAAGCCGAGCGTCAGCGTCTCGCCATCGGCGATGGTTGCGGATGTATCCGATGCCACGGCGCGGCCGGCGATATCGGCATTGCGCGGGGCGCCCGTCAGCGCGACGCGCACCGCGCCGCGCGCGGTAAATTTCGCGCCGAACGGACCGACTTCGACGGCCGCCGTGAACGGCTCATTGCCAACCAGCGTATTCGCTGCCGCCAGCGCCAGCCGATCCATTGCGCCGCTCGGCACCAGGCCGTAGCGCTGGGCGCCGGGACGTCCGCCGTCCTGTACCGAACTCGCCGGGCCGATCGATGCAATGACGAGCTTGCTCATGAGGCGATCTGCTCGGCAATGAATTCGCCGGCTTCGGCGGCGCGATCCTGCTCCGCAAAAGTCTTGGCATCGACCGGCGTGAAGGTGACGTTGTCGCCCGGCTCCAGCAGAAAGATCGGATCGCGGTGAAGCTGGTAGGTGCGGACCGCCGTCCGTCCGAGAAGATGCCAGCCGCTCGGGCCGGCGAGGCATTGCACTCCGGTTTGCACCCCTCCGATCGAGATCGTGCCGGCCGGTGTCAGCAAACGCGGATTTTGCCGCCGCGGCATATGGAGAGAGTCCGCAAGCCCGCTGAGATAGGACCAGCCGGGCGTAAAGCCGATCATGGCGACCCGGTAGTCGCCGGCGACGTGCCGCGCCACGATCTCCTCAGGCGTCGTGTTCAGGGTTTTTGCCACGTCCTCGAGGTCGATGCCGTGCTCGCCGCCATAAACCACGGGAATGCGCCAGCGCCGGGTTTTGGTCGTTGCCGGTACCGGGAGCTGCGCGAGCGTGAGAATCTTTTCGCCAAGCTTGTCGAAATCGATCTGGACCGGGTCGTAGTGGACCAGCAGCGAGCGATAGGTCGGCACAGTCTCGGTGACGCCTGCGATGGGCTCAGCAGCCAGCGCGCGGTCGAGCGCCAGCACCCGCCGGTTGGCGGCATCGTCGATGTTGCGGCTGAATTCCACCGTGATGGCACTGTCGCCACTCGGCAACAGGCGGGGCGGAGGTAACGGTGCGGCCATGGCCTCTAAACTGTCTCGCAGCTCTCGTGCTAGCCTCAACCTGTAGCGTGTTTTGGTCGCGAGTGGAATTCGCATCGCGCGAAATCCGCCAGCAAGTTCAATAAATTAATCTGCAGTCCGACGATAAGATGTTATGATCGCGCTTCTTTCCACGAGACCTTGACGCGGTACAAGCGCTTCGCAAGATGCGCTACCTTTCACCTATCCTCCGGAGCCCGCATTCCAGATGTCCCTGTCCCCCGAAGCCATCGCGACCCTGTCCGGCGTCTCGACCGCCACCATCACCACCGTGCTGCTCAAGAAGGGCCTGCGAAACGTCTGGATGCGCGGCACCAAGCCGCTGCGGCCGGGGCAGCCGCGGCTGGTCGGACCGGCCTTTACGCTGCGCTTCGTGCCCGCGCGCGAAGACCTCGCCACGCCAGAATCCTGGTCCTCGCCGATTTCGACCCGTACCGCGATTGAAGCCATGCCGAAAGGCTGCATCGCTGTGGTCGATGCCATGGGCGTCTCCGATGCCGGCATCTTCGGCGACATCCTCTGCGCCCGCATGATCAAGCGCGGCGTTGCGGCGCTGATCACCGATGGCGTGGTGCGCGACGTCGAAGGCGTGCTCGGCACCAATCTCCCGGTCTGGTGCGACGGTTTCGCCGCGCCGCCTTCCGTGGCGGGGCTTACCTTCGTGGGCTGGGGCGAGCCGATCGGCTGCGGCGGAGTCGCGGTATTCCCGAACGACATCGTCGTCGCCGACCAGGACGGCGCCGTGCTGATCCCGCAGGCCTTGCTCGACCACGTGCTGGCCGAAGGGCCGGAACAGGAACGGATGGAAGCCTGGATCGTCAACGAGGTGAATAACGGCGCGGCATTGCCCGGCCTCTATCCGATGAACGCAGAGACCAAGGCGCGCTACGCCGCGACGAAGAAATAACTTCAACAGGCAGAGGCAACTCCATGGAAATCCATCTCGCGGGCTCCCGGCCGACGCGCCGGGCGCCGACTGAATATTTCACCGGCACGGTGCTGCAGGATCCGATCATCCAGACCGAGGCGCCGGCACGGTTGGCCTCGACGCGTGTCTCCTTTGAGCCTGGCGCGCGCACGGCGTGGCATACGCATCCGCTGGGTCAGACGCTCTATGTTATCTCGGGGGTCGGTCGGGTGCAGGCCAAGGGCGGTCCGATCAGGGAAATTCGTCCCGGCGATGTCGTCTGGATTCCGCCCGGCGAGAAACACTGGCATGGCGCTTCGCCGACCAACGCCATGATCCACATCGCCATGCAGGAAGCGCTCGACGGCAGCTACGTCACCTGGATGGAGCACGTGACCGACGCGGAGTACGCCGAGAAGGTCGGCTGACCGCTGGTTGCTTCATATCCGCTGCGCAGTCCAGGTGCCGGAGCACAGGGCCGCGCGCCATGTGCCCGATCCTGACGTGCCCGTGAGAACGCCGGAGCCGACGGCGCGCTTCATGCCGCTCGCAAGGATCACGCGGATGGCGCCGGCCTCGGCGACGCGGCCGGAGGCCGTGACAGCCGCGTTGTGGGAGGCGATCTGACCATTGTTGATGCCGATCGAGACTGACGCGCCGCTGCTGCAGGCGGCATTCGACGATGTGATCTGCACATTCCAGTCGCCGTCGAACGTTGCGGCTGCGGATGGCGTCGCAAAGCCCAGTGCAGCAAGCAGCGAAACGGCGACCACGGATTTCCGACACTTTACCATGACGTGCCCCTTTGATTTGGACCCGATCACGATCTCACAGCGGTTCCATGACGACTGTGATTGCCATCACGCGTCAATATCCATGAAAAAGCCCCGCGTCGCGGCGGGGCTTCGGTCGAATGCGCAGCAGCGCCTGCGGGTCAGTTGACGCGGGTCCAGGTCTGGCCGCCGCAGAACATGCCGCCGAAGGCGCAGCCCTGAACGCGCAGGCTGTCGGTGCCCTTGAGGGCGATCGTCGAATCGTAGGTGCTGCCGGTGTTCGGATCGAAAATTCGGCCGCTCCACTTGTCCTTGCCGGGCTTCATGTTGATCAAGACCTGCTCGCCGTTCTGGTTCGACTTCTTGTCGACGGAATAGCCGCAGAGATTGGGGCCGCACGGTTCGATCCGCACCTTGCCTTCCTTCTCCTCGGTCAGCCAAATGCCGAGCGGTGAGTTCGCAGGCGGCGCCGCCGAATCTGCCGGAGCCGCGGCCTGTTTCTGTTGCGGCGGCGGTGGCGCCGGCGCAGCAACGGGAGCTGGTGCTGGCGGGACTGCCGGCGCGGCGTTCTGTGGCACTGGGGGAGCAGCGGGCGCTGCCGCCGCAGGCGCGGGGGCGTCAGTCGGCGCAACGGCTGTCGTCTTGCTCGACGGCGCTGCCGTTGCCGCGGCGGGAGCGGCCGGAGCAGGGGCAGCAGGTGCCGGCGCAGTCGCAGGGGCAGCCGCTTGCTCCGCTGGTGCCGGCGCGGCCGGCGCTGGCGCAGTCTCGGGGGTGGCCTGCGGGGCGGTCTTTGCCTGCTGCGGAGCCTTCCTGGTCGGACGATCAAGATCGCCTTCCTCGCCACGCGCGCGTTTGGTCTTCTTGCCGGTATTGTCGTAGACGCCCGGAATGGAAACGGTGCCGCGATCGGGATCGATCGTAATGGTGCGGCCGCCATACTCGAAAGTGTACTGCGCCTGCGCAGCGGTGACGGTGCCAGCCAGCAAGAGCGCGGCGATAGCGAGGCACTTCTTCATTATAACGACCTCCTGAACAGGGAATCCGGATTCCCGCAGCTACTACGCAGCGGCAGCTTCACTCAACGTGATCCAGATCACTTTCGAACTATAAGTCGTGTACTAGCGGCTTTGGTTCAATTCGACCGCGGCAGTCTAAATTGCGCCCAAAGGACGGTCAATTTCCTCAGAAAACGCGCTTGTCCACCCGAGAATCAATCGAACCAGGCGGCATAAATTTTCCTGAAGCTTCCGTCCTGGATAGCGATGTGCAGCCATTGATCGACAAAGGCCTTCAGCACCATGTCGCGCTGCAGCCAATAGGCCTTCTCGGCGAAGTCGAACGGTTTTTCCGGATGCACCGCGCAGAGCACGCCAGGATGCTGCTTCTGCTGGTAGCGGGTCTCCGAAGCGTCCGTCATCATCAGGTCGGCATTGCCCTTGGCGATCTCCTCGAAAATCGTGACGTTGTCGTTCCAGACCTTGATCTCGGCGTTCTTGATGTTCGCCTTGGCGAAGCGCTCGTTGGTGCCGCCGGGGTTGACGATGACGCGGGTGCCGGCCTTGTCGATATCGGCGATGGTCTCATACTTGCCTTGGTCGGCGCAGCGCGCGATCGGCGTCTTGCCCTCACGCATGATCGGGGTCGAGAACATTCCCTTTTTCTGCCGGTCGAGCGTGATCGAGACGCCGCCCATCGCGATATCGAAATTGTCGGCTTCGAAATCCTTCATGAGCTGCGGCCACGCCGTCTGAACGAATTCGACCTTGACGCCGAGCGCCTTGCCCAGCGCTTCCGCCATGTCTACGTCGAAGCCGCGGAATTTTGACGTCGCCTTGTCGAGATAGGTGAACGGCAAATAGTCGCCGGTCATGCCGACCCGCAGCGTGCCGCGCTTGATGATGTCGTCGAGGCGGGAATTCGCCGGCTGAGCGTGGGCGACAACGGTCCACACGACAGCCATTGCAAGACTAACGAACACTCGAAGCATCAGGTCTTCTCCGCCGGCAAATTAAATGACACTCTGAATCGATGGCGCCGATTTAAACCAGATATCCGCGTGGTGCCAGCCGGAGAAATTGCAATCGTGACCATCTCGCTCTACGAGGCTTCCGTCGGCGTGTTCGTGCCGTATCTCGGAAATCTGTCCGGTCTTCTCGACAAGGCCGGCGCCCATGCTGAAGCCCGAAACATCGATCCCGCCGTCCTTCTGAACATGCGGCTCTCACCCACCATGTACAGCCTGAAGCAGCAGGTAGCAGAGGCCAATCGGCACGCGGTCGTTGCCTGCGCGTTGCTGGCCGGCCTTGCGCCTCTCGGATTTTCGGACGCCGAGCCCGACATTGCGGAGCTCAAGTCGCGGATATCGGAGGCGATCGACTTCCTGCAGGATTTGCCGCGCGCCGAGATCGAAGCCGCGGCCGACAGGGAAGTCGCCTTCACGTTCAAGAACGGGACGCAGCGGAAATTCACCGGAAAATCGCTGCTGCTGACGTTCAGCGTTCCGCAGTTCTTCTTTCATGTGACGACGGCCTACGACATCCTGCGCCATGCCGGTGTCGATTTGGCCAAGAAGGATTTTTTGGGGCCGCCGAGATAGGCGTTAAACAACGCCGCAAGGCTACGCCTCTCCGTTGTCCTTGCGGGCCAGATTGGCGGCGGCGCTACGCCCGGTCATCTCGCTCTTCAATTGCTCGAAGCGGCGGCGCGCGTCGCTTTCGCGATCGTCCACCATCTGGATCGCGGTTTCCCTCGACATCGGCCCGGTCACGATCGGCGTGGAATTCTCTCCGATGGTCTCGTCGACATAGTAATCGCCATTGTCGAGGCGGACCGTCCATTTGAAACGGATCGCGGTCATCGGGCCGGGCCCGAACTTGCAGTAGCCGTGAGCCTCGATGGGCGGCGGAGATGTGGGGATGGGCGGAGGGGCCACCGGCATCTGCGCCGCGACCGTGGGCTTTTCGGGTTCGCGACGGCTTTCCGGCGGGTCGAGGATGCTGGCGATGGTCGCCAGGGCGTTGTCGGTCGGGTCGCTTTGGGTCACGATTCAGCCTCCGGATCGAGCCCGTTTGCGGAATCAGTATCCGTCGCCGCCCAAGGCCCTTTCCTTGCTTCCGAATAAAGCTGGACTTTGTCAATCCGTGGCTTTTTTGGGGCGCAGCTAAGCACGCACCGGCGGTAATCTGTTCTTCCAGGGCCGGACCTGTTCGAGCTGGCCGGCTAGCCGGAGCAGGGTGGCCTCGTCGCCGAACCTGGCCGAAAACATCATGCCAAGCGGCAATCCGGCCTTGTTCCAGGCCAGCGGCACCGACATGGCCGGCTGCCCGGACATGTTGAACATGGAGGTGCCGGGCATGTAGCGGCGTAGGATCGGGGCAACGTGCGACAGATCGTTTGACATCGTGTTGAGTTCGCCGATGCGCAGCGGCGGCGCGCATAACGTCGGGCACAGGAAGACGTCGCAGCTCTCGAAGAAGGTGGCCAGCGAGCGGGAAATTTGGAAGGCGGCGAGTTGAGCGGCGACATAGTCGGTCGCCGAGGTCCTCTTCGCGTTGCGCGAATGCGCCAGCGTCAGTATCTCGAGATCATTGTCCGTCATCTCTCGCCCGAGCCGCTGCTCGATCAAACGAACCGTCAGTGCGGTGTTGCCGCCGACGATAGTGGTCATGACCGCGGCTGGATCGGCGGCAAGTGCTGGCGCCTGTTCCTCGACGTGGTGGCCGAGCCCCGCCAGAAGGCTTGCGACCTCACGCACGGCTGCCGCGATTTCCGGATCGATGGCATCGCCATACGGCGATTTATCGGTGAACGAGATACGAAGCTTGCCCGGGTCGCGGCCGACTTCCTGCGAAAACGGCCGCTCTGGTGGCGGCGCGAAATAGGGGCTCGACGACTCCGGCCCGTGAATCGCGTCCATCATCACCGCGCTGTCGCGCACGCTGATGCTCACGACATGGCCACAGGAGAATCCGCCCCAGCCTTCGCCGCGATCAGGGCCGAGCGGATTGCGCGCCCGGGTCGGCTTCAGGCCGAACACGCCGGAGGCGGAGGCGGGGATGCGGATCGAGCCGCCGCCATCGCTGGCGTGCGCGACCGGGAGGATACGGGCCGCAACGGCCGCCGCCGCGCCGCCGGATGACCCGCCGGAAGAATGCTCTAGATTCCAGGGATTGCGGGTCGGCCCGAACAGGCGCGACTCCGTCGTCGGCATCAGGCCGAATTCGGGACTGGAACTCTTGCCGAAGATGGATACGCCGGTATCGAGGAAACGCCGCGCCAGCGTCCCGGTGTGGTCAGCCACGAAATCCTTCAGGACGGTGGCGCCTGAGGTCGTACGCGTCCCCTCCAGGAGGTCGAGGTCCTTCAGCAGAAATGGCACGCCGGTAAAGGGACCGTCGGGCAGACCGTGTTCGATCTGACGATCGGCATACTCGTAATGCTTGACGACCACCGCGTTGATCTGGGGATCGACCTTTGCCGTGCGGGCGATGGCCTCATCGAGCAATTCCTTGGCCGAGACCTCGTTCTTGCGAACCAGTTCGGCAAGGCCGACCGCGTCGTAATCGCCGTATTCCTTGAAGGCCATGCACACACCTCGCTTGCCGGCCGGGCCGATAGACCGGCCATGCCTGGGGCTATTTACTGAGGACGATTAGCCGAGCACGTCCTGATTGATCACGTTCTGGCGCAAGGGATCGCCGTCCAATACGCTCAGAATGTTGCGGGCGGTCTGTTCGCTCATCCGGTCCACGGCTTCCACCGTGACGCCGGCGACATGCGGTGCCATGATGACGTTCGGCAGGGCGAGCAACGCCTGACCGGCCGGCGGTGGCTCCTGCTCGAAAACGTCGAGGCCCGCGCCGGCAAGCTTGCCGGACACCAGCGCGGCGTGCAGTGCGGCCTCGTCGACGATTCCACCGCGCGCCGTGTTGATCAGATAGGCAGACGGCTGCATCCGCTTCAGCCTGTCGGCATTGAACATGCCGACAGTCTCCGGGTTCTTGGGGCAATGGATGCTGACGAAGTCGGCACGCGGCAGCGCCGCGTTGAGGTCGGCGACCGCTTCGCAACCGGCGGCCTTGATGTCGGCGGGGGGCTTATAGGGGTCGAAAACCAGGACGTTCATTTCCATCGCGAGGCAGCGCTTGGCGGTGCGCGTACCGATGCGCCCGAAACCGACGATCAGAACAGTCTTGCCGAAGAGGTCGTAGGGCAGCATCCCGAGCCTATCAGCCCATTTGTCGTCCCTGACCAGCGAATGCATTTCCGTTGCGCGCTTGGCGAGCGTGAGCATCATGAACAGCGCGTGTTCGGCAACCGACGGCGAATTGGCGGTGCCGGCCACCATCAGCGGCACCTTGCGGCGGCTCAGCGCGGGGACGTCGACGGCGTCGAACCCGACGCCGATCCGCGTCACCACCAGCATGTCTTTCGAGGCTTCGAGCTCGGGCTCACCGAAGCGGGTGGCGCCAAGGGCGACGCCATGAACCGGCGCGTGCTCCTTCAGCTTGGCTTCGAAATCCTTCTGCGAAATCATGTTGGGAAATTCGACGAGTTCGATGTCGTCTCGCGCGTGAAGTACCGCTCTTCCCTGCTGCGACATCGATTCCGTGATGAAGATTTTCTTCTTGTTGGTAGCCATTTCCTGCCCTTAGGTCACGCAATTGCGCCGTCAAAGAACGACGCCGGTCACCTCATTTAGCAGGTGCATATTGTTGAGGTCCACAGCCAATCGGAGGGGGGCGCCATCCTGCGCGCCGGCATTGGGATTGACCCGGCCGCAGACCTGCGAGCCTTCCAGCGTAAAGTAGATCAGCGTCTCCATTCCCATCGGCTCGGTGACGTCGAGCACCGTGTCGAAGGCCTCCACGCCGGACGCAAGATGCGGCCGAGCCTCGGTGATATGCTCGGGCCGCAGCCCCAGCAGCAATCTGTCGGTGCGCGGAATGCCCTGATAGCGGGCGGCGCGGGCCGGCGGCAGCGGGAAGGCGATGCGGTCGGTCAACCGGATGTGCAACTTGCCGGCGAGATCTTCCAACCGGCACGGGATGAAATTCATCGCCGGCGAACCGATGAAGCTGGCGACGAATTTCGTCGCCGGCTTGTGATAGAGCTCGTTCGGCGTGCCGATCTGCTCGATCCGGCCATGGTTCATCACCACCACGCGGTCGGCCAGCGTCATCGCCTCCACCTGGTCGTGGGTCACGTAGACCGTCGTGGTGCGAACCTTCTGGTGCACCTTCTTGATCTCGATCCGCATCTGCACGCGCAGCTTGGCGTCGAGGTTGGACAACGGCTCGTCGAACAGAAACACCTTTGGGTTACGCACGATGGCGCGGCCCATGGCAACGCGCTGGCGCTGGCCGCCGGACAACTGTTTCGGCTTACGGTCGACAAGCTCGACGATGTCGAGCATGCGCGCAGCCTCGTCGATACGGCTCTTGATCTCGGCCTTCGGATAGCGTTTTAGCCGCAGCCCGAACGACATGTTCTCCGCAACCGTCATGTGGGGGTAGAGCGCGTAGTTCTGAAACACCATCGCGATATCGCGATCCTTCGGCGGCACATCGTTGACGATGTCGCCGCCGATCATGATGTCGCCGTCGGAGATATCTTCCAGGCCGGCGATCATCCGCAGCGTTGTCGACTTTCCGCAGCCCGATGGTCCGACCAGCACCACGAACTCATGGTCCGCAATGTCGAGGTCGATGCCGCGCACCGCCTCGACTTCGTCATAGCGCTTCACAACCTTACGCAACGTCACGTCAGCCATGAGATCAACCCTTTGTCGCACCGGCGGTCAGGCCGGCAATGTAATAGTCCATCAGGAATGCGTAGATGATGAGTGGCGGCGCTGCGCCGAGAAGGGCGCCGGTCATGATCTGCCCCCAGTTGAACACGTCGCCCTTGATCAAGGTGGTGATGATACCGACCGGCATGACGAGTTGGTCGGTCGACGTCGTGAACACCAGCGGGTAGAGGAATTGCGCCCAGGAGACCGTGAAGGCGAAGATGGTCGCCGCGATGATGCCGGGAAAGGCAACCGGAATGAATATCCGCGTCAGCGTCTGAATCCAGGACGCGCCATCGATCACGGCCGCCTCATCCAGCTCCTTCGGGATCGAAGCAAAGTAGCCGATCATGATCCACGTGCAGAACGGCACCGTGAGCGTCGGATAGAGAATGAGCAGCACGTACCATCTGTTGATGAGCTGGATGCCGGTCCAGTCGCCGATCACCGCGAACATCTTGAAAAGCGGAATGAAGAGCAGTGTCTCGGGAATGAGATAGGTCAGGAATACGCCGGTGGCGAGAACCGTAGAACCCCAGAACCGCATCCGTGCCAGCGCGAATGCGGCCGGGACGGAGATCAGCATCGTGATGGTGACGACGAAGATCGAGACGATTGCCGAGTTCCAGAAGAAGCGCAGAAACTGGTTCGAGGTCAGCAGACCGACATAGTTCTCGAGCGTTGGATGGAACACCCACCAAGGATTGGTCGCCGCCGAAATCTCCGCGCTGCTCTTCAGCGAGGTGATGAGCATGTAAATCGGTGGCGTCAGCGAGAAGATCGCGAAGATCACCAGGAAGAAATACGACCAGCGCAACGCCCAGGTGCGGTCGCGGCTCATGCTGCCGTATTTGACCTTGCGGGTCGGCGCTGCCTTGTCGATTGTTACCGTCGTCATCAGGCTTCATTCCCGCGTTTGTTGATGTCGCGCAGGATGAAAATCGCTGCGATCGCCAGGATCGGCACCATGAAGAGGGATACGCTGGCGCCCAGCGGTATATCGCTGCCCTCGATCCCGATGCGGAACGCCCACGTCGCGAAAATATGGGTGTGATCGAGCGGACCGCCCGCGGTCAGGATGCGCACGATATCAAAATTGGCGAACGTCACGATTAGCGAGAACAGCGTCGTAATCGCGATGATGTTTCGCATCATCGGCAGCGTGACGTACCAGATGCGCTGCCACCAATTGGCGCCGTCGATGGCGGCGGCCTCGTAGAGCTGTTCCGGCACGGATTTCAGCGCCGCCAGATACATGATCATGAAGAACGGTGCGCCCACCCAGATGTTAACGAGAATGACCGAGAAGCGCGCCCACACGGCATCGCCGGTCCATGGGATCGGCCCAATGCCGAAGAACGAGAGCGTGTAGTTGAACGCACTGTAGGAGGGGTCAAATAGCCACAGCCACGCCAATGTGCTCATCGCCGGGGGGATTACCCACGGTACCAGCAGCATGCCGCGCCATTTGCGCTGGCCCTTGGCCGGAATGTTGTGAACGAAATGCGCAATGATAAAGCCCAGCAGCGCCTTGAAGACGACGGCTGTGATCGCGAAGATGCAGGATTGCTTGACGACGAGCCAGAACGTCTCGCGCCTGAACAGGAATTCGAAATTGCTGAGCCCGACGAAGCGCTGCATCGACTTGTTCAACGTCGCCAGATGCAGCGCGTAGAATGCCGGATAGATCACGAGGGTCGCGATCAGGAGGATCAGCGGCAGCGTCATCAGGAACGCCACAGTCGATTTGCGCTTGAGCATTTTGTGTAGGCTCGAGCGCTTGCGCGCGGCTTGCGCGGCGGCCCGGTTCGGCTGCAATGCGACGTCAGCCATGTGTGCTTTCATCCCTATAACGTTTCTGTCGGCTTTGCCGGGCCTACGATTGAAGGTGGATAGGGAATGGCGGCCTGCGATCAGGCAGGCCGCCATGTCATCCCGCTCGTCAGCTCCGCATGAAGCCTTCGCATTCGCCTTCAGCCCAGGCGAGCACCTTTTCCATCGCCTCGCCCTTGTGATAGCGCAGGCACATCTTGGTCAGGGTCGCCTGCGTATAGATCTGCTGTGCGATCTTCGGCGGGGCGGGCGCCGCGGCGATCGAAAGAGTCTGGTGGTTGTGCGGGTTCGGATAGTGGTAGAGCGTGCCCTTCGGCGGCCCTTCCTCCTGCCAGACCTTCAGGGTGGTGAGCTTTTCGTAGCAGGGGAGGTCGTAGCCACCGCTCGCCACGCACATCTTCTCGATCGCATCCGCTTGCGAAAGCGCCCTGAGCACGCTCTTGGCCGCTTCCTTGTTCTTGGAGAACGACCAGGTGCCCCAGAAGTAGGAGAGGTAGGGCGCGTAGCGGCCCTTTGGTCCGGCCGGGAAGCCATGAGTCCAGCACTGCTCGGCCACCTGCGGTGCGTCGCGCTTGGCGACCGCCCAGGCGCTCGGCGGGTTCATGACCATGGCGCCCCTGCCGGAGACCAGCCATTTGTTGTTGGAGGAGTCGTCCCAGGCGCCGGCGTCCGGCGGAAGGAAGGAGATCAGCTTCTTGTAGAATTCTAGTGCCTGGCGCACCGCGTCGGTCTTGACGGTGACGTTACCCTTCTCATCGACAAGGGCTGCGCCGAACGACTGGAAGATCGCGCCGGCCGTATCGACATTGTCGCTTGTCTCGCCAAGTCCGATGCCGAACGGAACGCCGCCCTTCTGGCAGGCTTCTGCGGCCTTGAGGAAGGTGTCCAAGGTCCAACTGTCGGCCTTCGGCGCGGCACCGGCAGGATACAGTGCTTGCACGTCGATGCCGGCATGCTGCTTCATCAGGTCGATACGGGAGCAGGGGCCCTTGATCTGGCTGCCAACGCTCGCGGGCACCGCGAGCCACTTGCCTTTGGACTGGCCGAGATATTTCACGGTACCGTTGGGTTCGCCGTTCTGCTTGATGAGGCCTTCCATGACGTCGTTCATGGGTTCCAGCAGCTCGGCCTGCGCATGCGGCCACCAGGTCGGCATGGCGAGAATGTCGTGGCCGGATTTCGCCTGTGCTTCGGCTGCGATGGTGAGCAGGTTCTTGTTGCCCTGGCTCGGGATGTAGTCGATCTGAACTTCGACCTTCTCTTTCTCCGCCCAGGCATTGACGATTTCTGTCGAGGCCTTGTTGGCGCCGGGAACCCAGTGGTCCCAGAAACCGATCGATAGCTTACCGGCGGCGTGGGCGCCGCGCACATAGGGCGCGGTGATGAGCGCTGCGGATGATAGCGCTGTCGCAGCAACGAATTGTCGGCGAGAAAGCTTCCTGCGTGACATAGCGTTTCCTCTTTGCTGAGCCAGATTTTGCTTCTTATTATTCTTCTCCGTCTGGCGGGGAGCCGCATCGAGGCGGCCGCCAGCAGAGATTTTGTAATCGGATCAGACCAGAATTGTTTGCATCTGTCGAGAAAACACAACGGCCGCCGTCATTGAACTAACGTTGCGTGGAAATTCCGGGCCGCGGGAGCAACGATGTCGTGTCGTCGACATCGTCAATAATCGACGCGACAATATTGCGCCGCACACTTTGCGGCCGAGCGGGGCAATTGCGCCGCAGTCGATTGACGGCGCGTGTAACTCCCTGCCCCGAAGATGTTTCCTGCCGGGGAACCTTCCGGTGCAGCGGTGGACGAGTTTGGGCCGGAAACGATAGTTTAGGCAGGGAAGGATTCTCGTGCGCCTCGGCGATTGCGCGTGACAAATTTCTCGATCGGACCATGGAGACCCGACAATGACACGTCCTCAGCAGCTTGCACCGATGCCGTCGCGCTGGTGTTTTGTACTTGGCGCCGTCGCCGTGCTGGCTCTTGGCGCATGTGCGACTGCGAAGGCGCAAGGGCTGGTGCAGGGCGTGCAGCAAGGGGCGCGCGAAGGCAACAAGGCTGCCGGCCCGGTCGGTGGCGTGCTGGGCGGCGCGATCGGCGGCGTCGTCGGCGTGGTCACGGGCGTCACCGGCGTTCTGACTGGAGGCAACAATAACAACAAGGGCGGACAGGCACCGGCGGCGAAGGATTCCAAGCAGGGCGAGCCTTCCAAGCAGGGTGATACCGCGAAGCCTTCGAAGGGGTCCAAAGCGACGAAGACCGCAAAGCAGCAACAACCGCAGCAGCCGGCCGTCCTCACCCAGACCGGCGCCCCGCAACTGACGGCCGAACAGATCGTCGCCAACAGCGACGCCAATATCGAGCGGATCAAGAAGGAGCTAAATCTCACGCCCGAGCAGGAGAAGCATTGGGCCGCGTTCAACAGTGCGATGCACTATCTCGGTCATAACGGCGCCGACCGGCTCAATCTGCGCGTTGCGCGCGCCAAACGCGATCCTCCCGACGACATCATCGAGCAGATGCGCAATGAAGCTCAATTTCTCAATGATCGCGCCGTCGATCAGCGCAACGTGGCCGATGCCGCCGAGCCGCTATTTGCCACGTTGGACGACAAGCAAAAGGCGGTCTTCATTCAGGAAATGGTCAACCTGAGCCACGAGCGCGGGCTCGACTAAGAGCGGGTTGGCCGGACGAATAGCCGGGCACGCATGCCCTGGGGTAGGTTGAAAGGCGCGGCACCCGGCTATTCTGCCGCAGCGGCGCGGCTCCTCCAATCTCATTGCAATGATGAAGAAAACCGGACCAACTCGCGCCTTAGTCGTGGCTGACTTGCGGCGTTGTCGGGAACTTCATTATTTGAGGGGCGGTGTTGCACGCCAACATCACGTGGACCTCGGGCGGCAGGAAAGAGCCCTCAGGTTTTCGGAAAGTTCAGCTCCACGCCGACACCGTCGGGATCGTAGAGGAAGAACTGGGTATCGCCGGTGCGCGGCACGATGCTCTCGCGGAATTTGACGCCTTTCGATTGCAGGCGCTTGCGCATGCCCTCGACATCGGTGGCGGCAAAGGCGATATGGTCAAGCCGGCCGGTATCCTCATACTTCTTCTCGGTACCACGGACGACGATGCCCTCACGCGGCTTGCGCGTGCCCATCAGATGCACCGTGGCCGTGCCGCCGGAATAGAGCCAATAGCCGGGAAATCGAGCGGCGGGCGATCGCCGTTTTCCAGCCCGAGCACATCGCAATAGAAATCCTTGGTGCGCTCGAGATCGGCGGGCTCAATGGTGTAGTGCTGCAGTCCGCCAAGTCCCATGGCCGTTCTCCCTAAACAAAGCTGAGGTCGGTATCGACGCCCATCATCCAGGCACCGACGGTTTCGAAATGCCTGAGCTGGCCTTGCAACTGCTGGGTCACGGTATGGATGTCGCGGAACCGCCGCTCGAGCGGATGGTTTTCGAAGATCGCGGTGGCGCCAGCGGCGTTGTAGGCAAAGTCGACCGCCTCGCGCGCCTTGTGGATGGCATGGGTCGAGGCCATGCGGATGTTCATGCGCTGGGCGACCGTGATGGTGGCGCCCGCGGTGAGGTCCTTCCAGGTATCGGCCATCGATTGCAACACGTAGCCCCGCGCGGCGCGGAGATTGACTTCCGCCTGAGCGAGGTTGCACTGGACCACTGCATTGTCTCGCAACGAGATCCTCGCGCCACGCGGCACCTTGTTGCGCATCGTATCGACGAAGTTGTCGAGGGCAGTGCGGGCGATGCCGCAGGCGACACCGGCAAAGCCGACCTGGTAGCAGGTGTGGTTGCTCATGCGGTAGAGCGGGCCGCGCTCGCGGCATTCCCGATCGAATTCACGCGTAATCGAATGGTCGGCGCGCACGAAAAAATCGTTGAGCGCGAACTGGTCGCTGGCGGTACCGCGCAGGCCCACGGTGTTCCAGATGTCAGTCCACTCGACGTCTTCGGAGCGTACCAGCATGGTGCGCTCGAGCGGGGCTCCATTGGCATCGTATCTGAGCGAACCGTCGGCCGCATAGATCGGGCAGTGCGCGCCGAGCCAGGTCGCATGCCGGCCGCCGGATGCAAAGGACCAGACGCCGGTCACCCGGTAGCCGCCATCGCATTCGACCGCGCGAACCCTGGGGCCGGGCCCCCACGCCAATACGGCGCGCGGATCGCCGAAGATCGCCTGCGCCACCGGGAGATCGAGATAGGCCGCCGACATCGCGCAACCGCCGGCCTGGCTCAGACACCAGGCGGTAGAAGCATCGGCCTTGGCAATGGTTTCGATGACGTGGAAGAAAGTCACGGGATCGGTTTCGGTGCCGTTGGTCGAGCGGGGCAGCAACAGACGGAACAATTGCGCGCCGTGCAGCTTGTCGAGCAGCGTGGGCGGTAGCCGTCGCGCGGCCTCGATGTCGTCGGAAGCTGCTGCGACATCAGAACGTATGGCTTCGGCCCGGGCGATCACTCCCTGGTCGCCCGCAAGATCGGCAGAGTTTGCGATCGGTGTATTCAAGGCCAGCCTGCCGGTTCGTCGCGTTCGCGTGCCAGTGATCAGTAGATTGATCAGTAGATAAGGCTATCGCGCCATCGCCACGATCGGCAAGTCCATAGCGACGCGGAGCACGCCTGCGCATAGGCGATGGCGATTTCGTACCGCTTTGCACAATGGGGCCCGACAACTGCTTGCAAACAATCGTGTGGACTTGCGTAGACGACATAGCCGCTCGGCCGGCCACGCCTGTTGCGGCCATACGGCGAACGCGTCCGACTTGTTTAAGGTTTTGCGCTAGCTTAGCGGTTTGGCCGGAATCGATCCGGGATGGGACAGACGGAATGGAAGAGCGACGAAAATATCCGCGAACGGAGATAGAGGAGCCTGCCTATGTTTCGTCGGGTGGCTCCGTGATGCGCTGCGTGGTGCGGAACATCTCGCGCGAGGGCGCGGCGATCGATGTCGAAAACCCTGCCTTCGTCCCGCAGCATTTTCGCCTGGTGATGGCAAAGGATTCATCGATCGTGCACGAGTGCCGGGTCGCCTGGATCCAGAAGAATCGTATCGGCTTGACCTTCATCAGCATGGTGGACGCGGTTATGGATTGGCCAACGTCGAACGGGACGCGCTGAGCACTACTCAATCCGCAACTTTGCATCGCGTACCACCTTGCCCCACTTATCCATCTCCAGCTTGATGCGCGCGCCGAACTGATCTGGCGTATTCGCGACCGCCTTGAAGCCGAGCGTCGTGAGGCGTGCCTTCACGTCCGGCTGTGCGACAATCCTGGCAATCTCGCGATGAAGCAGATCGACGATTTCTTTCGGCGTCCCTGCGGGGGCGACGATCCCGGTGAGTGTGTCGGCCTCCTGATCCTTGATGCCCTGTTCGGCGAAGGCCGGTACGTCAGGCAGGCCTGCGGCCCGTTCGGTCGAAGCCACGCCAAGCGCGCGCAATTGTCCGCTCTGCACCGCCGAAAGGGCGGGCGGCAGCGCGGTAAAGGCGATCGGCGTGTGCCCCCCGATGGTCGCCTGAATGGCCGGGGCAGCGCCGGTGAACGGGACGTGGACCAGGTCAAGCTTGAAAGCCAACCGGAACAGCTCGCCACCCAGATGCGGCGTCGATCCGACGCCGGGGCCGGCAAAGCTGTATTTGCCGGGATTGTCCCTGACGAGTTGCACCAGTTCCGGTAACGTCTTGGCCGGCACTTGCGGGTTGACCACGACGACATTCGGCGAGACCGCAACCAGCGTCACCGGCACGAAATCCTTCACCGGATCGTATGGCACCTTGGCATAGAGGCTGGGATTGACGACGAAGCCGGTGCTGACCACCATGATGGTGTAGCCGTCCGGCGTCACGCGCGCGACCTGGCCGGCTGCGGTGTTGCCGCCGGCGCCGCCGATGTTCTCGACAAAGAACTGCTGGCCGAGATGGTCGGCGAGCTTCTGCGCCACGATGCGGGCGATGGCATCGGTCGGTCCGCCCGCTGGGAAACCGACCACGACGCGCACCGGCTTGCTTGGATAGTTTTGCGCCGGTGACGCCAGGACGCCGGATAGCAACCACGCGGTTGCCAACAAGACCCGCAAAGTCGTGGCCATGGCGCTCTCCCCAATATGTTTGTTGGGGCCATCATCGGCGAGGCCGCGACGCCGGACAAGGGGCTATTGCGACGGCCGGCGAGCGCTACTTCTTCAGCAGCGGCTTGAGCCGTTCTTCCAGCTCCTCGAACGACATCGAGCCCTGCAGCCGCACGCCGTTGAGGAAGAAAGTCGGCGTCGAGGTCACCTTCAACTCGCTATAAGCGTATTGTTGGTCGGCGGTAAGCTTGTCGAACTGTGCCTGATCCTGCTCGCAGGTCTCGACTTCCTGTTCGCTCATTCCATGCAGTTTGCCGACATAGATTAGCGTATCCTTGGTCTGCGCCATCAGGCGTTCCCGCAGCTTGAACAGGGTCTCGACCGCGCTGAGGTATTTTTCGGAATCGCCCTTGCCGGCGCAGCGCGCCAGTATCGAGGCTGCGGCGGCCTTGATGTCGAGTGGAAATTCGCGGAACACGAAGCGTACCTTGCCGGTGTCGATGTATTTCGAACGCAGCATCGGAAGCACATTCTGGCTGAACGCCGCGCAATGCGGGCAACTCATCGACGAATATTCGGTGATGGTCACCGGCGCCTTCGCAGACCCAATGGCGATTTCGGGGAGGGATCCCGGTTTGGCGACATTGGCGGCAATCGCGCTTTGCGCCAACGCGTAGCCCGCGAAGGCGAGCGACGCGAATGCAACGAGCGCCGCGACGGCGATGGGACGATAGGCGTTCAACGTGGCTCCGAACCGAACTTGGCAAGCGACCGTGCGACGAAAGTGCGTCTTTTATTGGTTTGGCGAGCCAAAAGCCACCCGATCAGATTGATTGCGCACCGGGAACCGTCGCCATTTGCGGCCGCGCCGTGCAAACGGATCGTGCAAAGGGATATTGTCGCCTGTCTTGACCGATGGTTTGATGCAAGCGTGACGCCTGCGTCGTGCACCCACGCGGCCGAACTTCGTTCTGCTCAGCGAATTACAACTAGGGAACGTCATGACCCAGCACACGGCGCTGTTGAGCGAAACGCAGACAGCGGATGCCATGTTGCGGGCGCGGGCCAAGCGGGTCGTTCCCGGCGGCATGTGGGGTCACCTGAATGCCGCGCGGCTCCCGGAAGGTTATCCGCAGTTCTTCGCCTCCGCGGAGGGCTGCCGCGTGCGCGACGTCGACGGGCGCGAATACATCGACCTCATGTGCAGTTGGGGGCCTATCCTGCTCGGCCACCGGCATCCCGAAGTTCAGGCGGCGACTGAAGCGCAGGCCGCCAAAGGCGACTGCTTGAACGGTCCGGGCGAGGTCATGGTGGAGCTTGCCGAGGATCTCGTCGCCATGCTGCCGCATGCCGATTGGGCGATGTTTCAGAAGAACGGCGGCGATGCGACCAGATGCTGCGTGACGATCGCCCGTGCCGGTACCGGACGCCGCAAGGTGCTCGTCGCGCGTGGCAGCTATCATGGCGCGCTGCCATGGTGCTCGCCGAGCGTTGCCGGCGTGACCGCCGAGGACCGCGCGCATCTGGTGCACTTCGAGTACAACGACGTGCAGAGCCTGCGAGCAGCGGTCGAGGAAGCGGGCAAGGATCTCGAACAGCTCGACAGGATCGCGGCCAATGTCGGGGCGGGTGCCGTGATCGCGGGCGCCTACGGTCACTCGCGATTCCGCGAATGGGTGCTCGGCGGCGTCACGCGCCACCTTGCAACTGAATCGCGCCGATGCGCGTTCCTGTCCCGTTAAGAATCTACAATGGCGAGGGCTCCCGTGCATAGATTTCTCGAAGCGACTGCCGGGCAATACATGACGCGCGAGGTAAAGACGGTTACGCGCGACACCACCATGCGCGAGCTGCACAGGATGTTCGAGGCCGACGATTTCAACTGCTATCCGGTGCGCGATAACGATGACATTGTCGGCGTCGTGAGCAACTTCGATTTCCTGAAATGCTTTGCTTTCAACCCCGGTCGCATGGTTCCGGCCTATGACGACCTGTTGTCGCGGATGGTGGCGGACGTGATGACGCCGGAATTCATCTATGTCGATCCGGCAACGAAGCTGACTCGCGTTCTGCAGCTAATGGTGGACCATCGGATGAAAAGTCTGCCCGTGCTTGACGCCGAACAGCGGTTGGTCGGGATAATCGCCCGGGAGGACATCATGCGCGCGTTGACCGAGAGCGCGCGCGGGTAGGTCATTCCTCTCGCGGGAGGTGCCCGGGGCGTGCCTAGCCAACTTCTCCTGTTCCATGCGCTCAAGAAATAGCAGAACGCCGTGGCTGGCGCTGCACTGCCGACGTAGCCATGTTAGGGAAGGTTCGGGCGGGTTCGATTGACGGAGGATCGGGCATGCCCCGCTCGTCGCGGATAGACCGCAGTGAGGATAGTGGACGAAATGCACGCCATGGTCCTGCAAGCGCCCGGCGCGCCACTGCGGCTTGAGCCGCGCGAGGATCCGGTCCCCGGGCCTGGCGAAGTGCGTGTCAAAGTTGGCGCCTGCGGCGTATGCCGGACCGACCTGCACGTCGTCGATGGAGAACTGCCCGATATTGCCTACCCGATCGTTCCCGGCCACGAGGTGGTCGGTCGGGTGGAAGCCCTTGGGCCCGGTGTGGCGTCTCTAAGGATCGGCGAACGGGTCGGCGTTCCCTGGCTCGGTCATACCTGCGGCGACTGTCCCTACTGCCGAAGCGGCCGCGAAAACCTTTGCGACCGCCCGCGCTTCACCGGCTACACGCGCGATGGCGGCTTTGCCACTCATCTGGTCGCGGACGCACGCTATTGCTTTCCACTCGGCGAGGTCGACGACGACGCCGCTGTCGCTCCTTTGCTGTGTGCGGGCCTGATCGGCTGGCGCTCGCTGGTGATGGCGGGCGATGGAAAACATCTCGGCATTTTCGGCTTTGGTGCAGCCGGCCATATCATCGCGCAGGTGGCCCGCTGGCAGGGGCGTTCGGTCTACGCGTTCACGCGCGCAGGGGATGTCAAGGCCCAGCGTCTTGCAAAAACGCTGGGCGCCGAATGGGCCGGCGGGTCGGAGGAGGAGCCTCCGGTGCCGCTTGACGCAGCTATCATCTACGCGCCGGTCGGCTCCCTGGTGCCGTTGGCATTGCAAGCTGTGCGCAAAGGCGGGCGCGTGGTCTGCGCCGGCATTCACATGTCGGACATTCCCTCGTTCCCTTACCGCATGCTCTGGGAGGAGCGGCGGCTGCTTTCGGTTGCCAACCTGACGCGGGGCGACGGGATCGGGTTTTTCAAGGTCGCGACGCAAGCTGGCATCAGGACGCACACCAGCGTGTTTCCGTTGCAGGAAGCGAATGAAGTCCTCTCGAAGCTGCGCGCCGGGCAGATCACGGGCGCCGCCGTGCTGCAGCCATGACTATGCGACCGCCCCCAAATGCTGCCGCAGCCGAGGCTGACAATCAGCAGCCCGTGCTCGATTTCCTCGATGGCTCCAGTTTCGGTGCGGCCGAGGGCGGCAAGCGGATCGATACCCATGCCTCCATGGTTTTTCTCGGAGCTGATCGGGCATTGAAGATCAAGCGTGCCGTGCGGTTACCATTCCTCGATTATTCGACATTGGAGAAGCGCAAGAACGCCTGCGAGGAGGAACTGAGGGTCAACGCCGGCAACGCTCCCGAACTCTACCGAGGCGTTGTTCCCATTACGCGCAATTCCGATGGCGCCCTCGAAATCGGCGGCTCGGGCACTCCGGTCGAATGGGCGGTCGAAATGACACGGTTCGACGAGAAGCAGTCGCTCGACCGCATCGCTGCAGCGAAGACCATCGATCCGCCGCTTGCTACGGCCGTGGCCGATGCGGTTCTGCGATCCCACGACAGGGCCGCGCGCCACGACGGCGAAAGCTGGCTTGCCTCCGTTCTACCCATCATCGACCGCAATACCGCAAAGTTTGAAACCGTGCACGGACTAGATTCCGTTGCGATCGATCAACTCGACGCCGCCAGCCGCGCCTCTGCAACGACATTGCAGCCGCTGCTCAGACAGCGCGCCGCGCAAGGGTTCGTGCGCCGTTGCCACGGCGACCTGCATCTTGCGAATATTACATTGGTCGATAGCCGGCCGCTGCTGTTCGATGCTATCGAGTTCGATCCCGTCATCGCCACGACGGACATTCTCTACGATCTCGCGTTTACGCTGATGGATATGATCCACTTCAATCAGTGGGCAGCGGCAAACGCAGTGTTCAATCGCTACGTTACCGCAGCCGCGGATGAAGACTTCGATGGGCTACGCCTGCTGCCGCTGTTCTTGTCGATGCGGGCAGCGATCCGTGCGCACGTGCTGTTCGTGAAGAGCGAGCATGCCGGCGAGAGCGATGCAGTGTGGCAGGAGGCCAAACGCTACTTCGATCTGGCGAGACGCCTCATTGCGCCCAAGCCGCCGATGCTGGTGGCGATCGGCGGGCTGTCGGGCACGGGGAAGTCGGTGCTTGCACGCGGACTTGCGGGTCTGATTGAGCCGCCGCCCGGCGCGGTCATCGTGCGCTCGGATGTCGTCCGCAAGCGCCTGTTCGGTACCAGCGAAACCACCGGCCTGCCGGAATCTGCCTATCAGTCCGCAACGACGGAGCGAGTATATGACGCGCTTTCGAGCACTGCGCTGCGTGTGCTCACCCAGGGCTGTTCGGTGGTGCTCGATGCCGCCTATCTGCAGGAAGCGGAACGGAACGAAATCGAGAATCTCGCCGCCACGCACAATGCGCGGTTCGTCGGCCTTTTTCTGACGACCGATCTCGCGACGCGGCTGGCGCGGATCGAGGAGCGCAAGGGCGATGCATCCGATGCGACACGAAGCGTCGCCCTGAAGCAGGAGACTTTCGCGCTCGGCGCGGTACAATGGCATATGATCGATGCCTCTGGGACACCGGAACAGTCGCTGCGCAACACCCGGGCGATCCTGCCTTTGGTGCCGGACGAGCCTTGACGATGCGCGGCCGCCCAACCAGTACATCCGGCCTGCACAACACCTCTGCGGTGAGCCTCGACTGTGCAACCGCATTCCAGACGATCGCGCTCGACTGCATCGCTTCTATCAAGGCCCAGCACAGCGGCGCATGCGCGGGCGATGCCGAGGCGGTGCATCAGATCCGCGTCGCGATTACACGGTTGCGCGCCGCTGTGGCGTTCTTCGCGCCGATCGTGGTCGACGCGGAATGGTTGCGCCTGAAAAAGGAAATCGCCTGGCTGAATGGTTCGCTCGGCGCCGCACGCGACAGCGACGTCGTTGTCGAGTATGCACGCCGCAAGCATTACCGCGGTTGGGCGGAGCACATCATCAAGCAAGTCGATCAGCGCCAGACGCGGGATCGCCGCCGCCTGGTCCGTTGCCTGCGCACCGTTCGGACGCGCCGCCTGATCTCGGCAATCGCTGACTGGATCAGACAGGGAGCGTGGCTGGCGCGGTGCAAGCAGAATAAGGAGACGGAGGCTCTGCAAGTCTATTGCGCCCGCGAACTCAACCGTTGGCACAAATGGTTGATCCGCAAGGGACGCAACCTGAAGGCGCTGGGTGGATCGCGCCGTCACCGGCTGCGGATCAGGGTCAAACGCTTCCGCTACATGCTGGAAGCGCTCACGGAAACCGTCGCGCTGCGGAGCCGCGGCGAATTGCATCACCTGCACCGGCCAGCAAAGCGAATGCAACGCGCATTGGGCGACCTTCGCGATCTCAAGCGTTTCGCCGGCCTTGCCAGCCGATCGCCGCTGGCCGAAAACGGTAAACGGAGTAAGGTGCCCCCGCCGGGCTATCGCCATCGAAGGGAAAAGCTGCTCGGCGTCGCCATCGCATCTTATCGCGAGCTGAAGCACGCCCGAGCCTGTTGACGTCATCGTTCGCAGCGATCCCGCCGGACATTGCCCGAGTTTGACGTGCGTCAACTTTCGTCGTCCGTCAGCCAGCTACTTTCCTGGCCGCAACCCGGGACATGGGCCGTAAGCCCTCGCCAATGCATGGGAGAACGGCGATGTTCAGGAATATTCTGGTTCATATTCCCTCCGAGCGCCCGGTCAGGCCGGTGATTGACGTCGCTGTCTCCCTGACCATTGCGCGGCGGTCGCATCTCGATGCCGTAGCCATCGGCTATGAATCGATGAGCGCCGCCGGGATGATCGCCGAAGGCGGCGGCGCCGCCGTTGCCGCCGTGATGGGGGCCGAACAGGAGCGTGCCCAGGAGCGGGCGAATGCCGCAATCGGCGTATTCGAGATCGAGGCGAAGCTCGCCAACATCGCCTACGGCACCAGGACCTTCACGGCGATTCCCGCCGAAGCCGGCCAGACGATCGGGGCGCTTGCCCGCCTTTACGACATGACGATCGTGCTGCAGCCGGACCCCGTGAAGGCCAGCTACGACAACGAGATTCCGCAGCAGATCCTGTTCAATTCCGGCGGGCCGATGCTAATGGTTCCCTACATCCACAAGGGGCCGCTCGATGCCCACCATGTCGGGATCGCTTGGGACGGCAGCCGTCCTGCAGCCCGCGCATTGCGCGACTCTATGCCATTTCTGATGGGCGCGACGGCCGTGACCGTGATAGCGGTCAATGAGGAGGCGGGTGAAGCCTCCTCGAACCAGCTCGTTGCGCATCTGGGGCGGCGCGGCATTGCGGCCCGGGTGCAGCGTTTGATCACGGATCACAGCGACGTTCAGGGCGCCATTCTGTCGGTCGCCGCCGAAAGCAATATCGGCGTCCTGGTAATGGGCGGCTACGGCCATTCGCGGCTGCAGGAGCGAATTCTGGGCGGTGTTACGCGCAGCATGTTCGAGTGCATGACCGTTCCGGTGCTGATGTCGCACTGATTTCAGCCGGGCAGGGGATGTGACCTTTCGTCTCCGTGAGTTCCTTGTCTCATGTCCTTGCGGCGGTGCTGCGGTCGCAATAACGCCAGTTTGATGGACCTCAATGTTCGATCCGAAGCCGGGCAGTATCGTCTTCGGCGGAAATTCAGAAATCGGAGATTTGTCATGTCAGCGTTGTCTGAGCGGGCCGCTTCCGGTTCCTTTCCAGCGGCAGCAAATGCAGAAGCAGAAGCCACCAAACTGAACCAGGGCGCGCTGGAGTTCATGCTCGGTGTCCAGAAGATGATGTTCGAGGAATGGATGTTTCTCGGCGACGAGATGCTGGAGCGAACACGGACCGAGATGCACTTGTACACGGAGTTCGTCGCGAAGATGGCGAGCGCGCATTCGGTGCGGGACCTCAGGACGATGTGCCAGGAATGCGGCCAGCATCAGCTCGACTTCTTCCGCCGCGATTCCGAACGGCTGTTCAGGCATGGCGAGCGGATGATCGCGGCCACGTCGAATTTGATCAGCGGCCGATCGTTGAACTGATCGGCCAGTAGCATGCACCTGAAATCGCCCCTGCCGCCGGCGGAAGTTGCCGTCTTGCCGCTTCGTCCCAATGAAGCGGAACAGGGCGATGACCGGCAACCGGCCCTACCGGTCGAACTGCAGGTCTTGCCGCCGACGGAAGGCGCGCGTGGTATCGAAACATACCAGGCCGACCGCGCCCTGCATGCCATACTGGCGCGCCTGAGCGGCGGCCTTTCACCGGCCGCGTTGTTGCTGGCCTATATGGATTGGCTGTTGCATCTCGCCTGGTCGCCACAACGACGGATCGAGATTGCGCAGGAAGCCCTGGTCGATACCAATCGCGTTCTCGAAACCGCGCAGCGCTTTTTCGCACCCGGGCAAGCACCGTGGTCGCTGATCAAGCCGCAGCCGCAGGACAAGCGCTTCAGCCGGCCGGACTGGGACCACCCGCCGTTCAATCTGATGGCGCAGGCCTTTCTGCTAGCCGAACAATGGTGGCGCAATTCGACTATGGGCGTGCGCGGTGTGGCGAAGCAGAACGAGGCGATCGTCGAGTTTTCGATCCGGCAGATGCTGGATGTGATGTCGCCCGCCAATTTTGCTGCGACCAATCCGGATGTGCTACGCAGATCGTTCGAGAGTGGCGGCAACAATTTCGTGCGCGGCTGGCGAAATTTCTGCAGCGACTGGATCCGCCTGGTGTCGGCGGGACTTGGCCCTGTCACGACCGAAGATTTCGCCGTGGGCGAAACCGTGGCCACGGCGCTCGGCAAGGTGGTGTTCCGCAACGAGCTGATCGAGTTGATCCAGTACTATCCGATTACCGAAAAAGTGCATCCGGAGCCGATTCTGATCGTGCCGGCCTGGATCATGAAATACTACATTCTCGATCTGTCACCGCAGAACTCGCTGGTGAAATATCTCACGGGCGAAGGCTTCACCGTGTTCATGATCTCGTGGCGCAACCCTGACGCCGCCGACCGCGAGATCGCTTTTGACGACTATCGAAAGCTCGGCGTTCAAGCGGCGCTCGATACGATCGGCGATATTGCGCCAGGCCGTCAGGTGCATGCGTTGGGCTATTGCCTTGGCGGAACACTACTGTCGATCGCCGCCGCTACCATGGCGCGCGACGGCGACGACCGGCTGAAGTCGGTCAGCCTGCTGGCCGCGCAAACCGATTTCACCGAGGCCGGCGAGCTGACGCTGTTCATCAACGAAAGCCAGGTTGCATTCCTCGAAGACATGATGTGGGAGCGCGGGGTCCTCGACACCACGCAGATGGCAGGCGCATTTCAGCTACTGCGCTCCAACGATCTGATCTGGTCGCGGCTTACCCGCGACTATTTGATGGGGGAGCGGGCGACGCCGAGCGATCTGATGGCCTGGAACGCCGATGCCACCCGGCTGCCATACCGGATGCATTCGGAGTATCTGCGCAAGCTGTTCCTCAACAATGACCTTGCCAGTGGGCGACATCTTGTCGAGGGCAAGCCGATCTCGCTGTCGGATATTCATACGCCGATGTTCGTGGTGGGCACCCTTCGCGATCACGTCGCGCCGTGGAAGTCCGTGTACAAGATCCACTATCAAGTCGATGCCGACGTAACCTTTCTTCTCACCAGCGGCGGCCACAATGCGGGGATCGTCGCGCCACCCGGCGAGCCGGGGCATACGTATCGGGTCAAGACCCAGGCGGCGGACGCAACTTATGTCGGCCCCGATGAATGGCTGAACACGGTGCCGTCAACCGCAGGATCGTGGTGGCCTGAATGGACGAGGTGGCTCTGCGCGCGATCCGGCGAGCTGTCGGAGCCGCCGCACATGGGCACTGGAACTGCGCAAGCAAAGGATCTGCCAGAGGCGCCTGGAGATTACGTTCGCCACTGATCCCGGATCAACCACCTAGCTGAATGCGATTTGTCATCGCAGCTAGCTAGTTCCTGGCCAGCTTGTCGCGCAAACGTCACATTGCGCTGAACATCTGTCTGGGCTCACAGTAGGCGCGACCTGCCGGTACTGGAGAACGATGTCCACCTATCGTCTGAGAAATTTGCTTTCGCCGCATTCCGTCGCATTGGTAGGGGCCAGCCCGCGCCACGGCTCGGTAGGCCGCGCCATCCTCAACAATATTCGCAAGGCCCAGTTCAAGGGCGAATTCGGCCTCGTCAATCTGCGCTATCACGAGATCGATGGCGTCGCGACTGCAGACAGCATCGCAAAACTGTCTTTTGCGCCGGAACTCGTTGTCCTCACTGCGCCTGCCCATACCATCGCCGGCCTGATAGATGAGGCGGGTCGGCGCGGCGCGGCCGGCGCCGTCATTGTCAGTGCTGGGCTCGGCCACGGTCCGGGCTCGCTCGCGGAAGCAGCGGAGCGAGCCGCGCAAAAATATGGCATGCGGCTGATCGGCCCGAATTGCCTTGGCATCATGATGCCCGGCGTCAGTCTCAATGCGAGCTTTTCCGCACATATGCCGGCCGCGGGCCATCTAGCGCTCATCTCGCAGTCCGGCGCCATTGCCGCCGGCATGGTGGATTGGGCGGCACAGCGGGCCGTCGGATTTTCCGGCATCGTTTCGATCGGTGACCAGCTCGATGTCGATATCGCCGATCTGCTCGATTACTTCGCGCTGGATGAAAAGACCCACGCCATCCTGCTCTACATCGAGGCGATCAAAGATGCCCGCAAGTTCATGTCGGCCGCACGCGCCGCCGCCAGAATAAAGCCGGTCGTGGTCGTCAAGTCAGGCCGCATGGCGCAAGGCGCGCGGGCCGCTGCAACCCATACCGGAGCGCTGGCCGGGGCTGATGCCGTCTACGACGCTGCATTTGCGCGCGCCGGCATCCTGCGCGTATCGGATCTGCGCGAATTGTTCGACTGCGCCGAGACGCTCGGGCGGGTCAAATCGCCGCCTGGAAAGCGGCTTGCGATTCTGACCAATGGCGGCGGCATCGGCGTGCTGGCGGTTGACCGGCTGGTCGAGCTCGGCGGTATTCCTGCGGCTCTCTCGTCGGCGATCCGCGAGAAGCTGGACGCGGTTTTGCCGCCGACATGGTCGAAATCGAACCCGGTCGATATCGTCGGCGATGCCGATCCCGCGCGCTATGCCGCAGCACTCGAGGCGTTGCTGGCCGATCCCGAAAACGACGCCGTGCTGGTGATGAACGTGCAGACGGCGATTGCGCGCGCCGACGAAATCGCCGTGGCCGTGACCGGCGTGGTGCAGAAAGATCGCGCCGGGCAGCGCACGGCGCCGAAGCCCGTTCTCGCGGTCTGGGTCGGCGCGGAGCCGTCGATCGGCGATCTCTTGAGCGGGGCCGGCATTCCGAACCATCCGACCGAAGACGACGCCGTGCGCGGCTTCATGCATCTGGTCCGCCATCGCGAGGTGGTGGAAGCGCTGGCGCAGGTTCCGCCCGCTATGCCGAGCGAATTCGCTCCCGATATCAATGCAGCGCGGCAGATCGTTGCCGCGGCGCTGGCCGACGGCCGTTCATGGCTCGATCCGATCGAGGTCAAGCGGCTCCTTGACGCTTACGATATCGCGGCCGTCCCTACATTTGCCGCCACCGATGCCGAAGAGGCGGTCGCGCATGCGAATGCGATCTTTGCGCAGGGGGCGACCGTCGTGCTCAAGATCATGTCGCGGGACATCGTCCACAAATCCGATGTTGGCGGCGTGGTGCTCAATCTCACCAGCGCCGATGCGGTGCGCAAGGCGACCAGCGAGATTCTTGCGCGGGCAAGATCGCTGCGGCCGGAGGCGCGCATATCGGGCGTGATGGTGCAGGCGATGGTGGTGCGGGCGAAGGCGCGCGAGCTCATTCTCGGCCTCGCCGACGATCCGACGTTTGGTACTGTCGTCGTGTTCGGCCGTGGCGGAACGGCAGTCGAGATCATCAATGACAAGGCGCTGGCGCTGCCGCCGCTCGACCTGCAACTGGCGCGCAGCCTGATCGAACGTACCCGTGTCTCGCGGTTATTGCGCGCCTATCGCGACGTGCCGGCGGTGAAGCAGGACGCAGTCGCAATGGTTCTGGTCAAGCTGGCGCAAATGGCCGCCGACATACCCGATATCCGTGGGCTCGACATCAATCCGCTGCTGGCGGATGAGGCGGGCGTGCTGGCGGTCGATGCGCGGGTTGTAATCGGGCGCGTGGAACGAAAGTTTCGTGGCTCGGGCCCTGCGAATTTTGCCGTGCGGCCTTATCCCTCGCAATGGCAGCGTCACATCGAGGTCAAGGACAGCTGGCGCGTGTTCGTCCGTCCGATCCGGCCCGAGGACGAGCCGGCGATCCACGAGATGCTGAAACACGTTACGATGCAGGATCTGCGGCTCCGGTTCTTTGCACCGATGAAGGAATTTTCCCATGAATTCATCGCCCGCCTGACCCAGCTCGACTACGCCCGGGCGATGGCCTTCGTCGCCTTCGACGAGGCGACCAACGAACTGGTCGGGGTGGTCAGAATCCATTCGGATTCGATCTATGAGAGCGGCGAATACGCGATCCTGCTCCGATCCGATCTCAAGGGCAGGGGGCTCGGCTGGGCCCTGATGCAGATGATCATCGAGTATGCAAAGTCCGAAGGATTGAAGGCGATTTCCGGCGACGTGCTGACCGAAAACACGGTGATGCTGGCGATGTGCCGCAGCCTCGGCTTCGAGGTGAAGTCGGACCCGCAGGAGCACGATATCTGCAACGTCAGGCTGAAGCTTTAGTTGTCGTCAGCGCACTGGCATGCGCCTTTACGCCGCCGTGTGCGGGATCGACCACTGCGGTTGGCCATCAGTGCGAAAACAGGATCGGGAGCGGCGGCTTCGACAGCAGGGTCTTGGTGGCACCGCCGAGGATGAACTCGCGCCATCGCGAATGTCCATAGGCGCCCATCACGAGAACGTCGACCCGATGTGATGCCGTATAGGCTTCGAGCACCTCGCCGATCGGCCGGCCGTCGGCGTCGACCTTGTCGAGCACGACGTCGATGCCGTGTCGCGCCAGGTTTTTTGCCCACGGCGAGACGCGGCACGTCTTCGCCGTGCGCCAGCGCCTGCGCCCCGATGCGGCGGCCGCCATTGCCACGCTTCTCAAGACCGGGATTGAAGTCGAGATTCTGTCCGGCGATCGCGAGCCAGCCGTACGCTATGCGGCCGAACAGCTCGGTATTCATGAATGGCGCGCGGCCGTCACGCCGGCGGACAAGATTGCCCGCATCGAGGAATTGAAGCGGCAGGGCGTCAAGGTCCTGATGGTCGGCGATGGCATGAACGACGCGCCGGCGCTCGCAGCCGCGCACGTCTCGATGTCACCGGTCAGCGCGACCCATTTGAGCCAGGCGACCGCCGATCTGGTATTCCTCGGCGATCGCCTTGCACCCGTCGTCGCGGCCATCGGCTTCGCGCGGAAAGCGCTGCGGTTGATGCGGCAGAATCTTTGGCTGGCAGCAGGCTACAACCTATTTGCCGTGCCGCTCGCAATCGCAGGCCTCGCCACGCCGCTGGCGCTGCCGCCGCCATGTCGGGTTCGTCATTGCTGGTGATCTTGAATGCGCTGCGCGCGCATCGCGCCGCCAGGGAGTTTTGCTGATGGAAGTTTTGGTATTCCTCGTGCCGCTGGCACTGACGCTCGGCGCCATCGGCCTGATGGGTTTCCTCTGGTCGCTCAAGAACGGCCAATACGACGATCTCGAAGGGGCCGGCTGGCGCGCGAATTGCTGATGATGAGCCGGGTGCGGAGGAGAGGGTGGCTTCGACGGGGAGCGGGCCTCGCTAGGGCGCTATGACGGTCCGATGACGAGTTCGCGGTGCCCGCGTGGCGAGGCCCGTCAAACCAGTTCTGATCGTCGATAGGCGGCAAATCCCAGGCTTGCGAAAAGATCGCCGCGACTCGAGATTAGGTCGCTAGCGGGTCATCCTGCCGGTCGATCACGAGCCACGGAAATGAAAAAGACCGCGTCCCAAGAGGATCTGTGGCAGCAAGCTATTGAATCCTAAATTCATCGAGCGTTCTTCCAGCGGCAATTAGTTTGGTGAGCCAGCGCGGCGCTTTGCCCCGTCCGGACCACGTCTCTGACGGATTATCGGGGTTTCGAAACTTTGCCTCTACCTTCGGGTATGTACGGCGCTGCGGATTTGCCGGCGAAAATTCCCTAACCCTGCGAGCGAGCTGATCGAGCCTCTGTTCGAGTTTCGTCTTCTCATACTCGATCTTGTCACTCAGGATTTCGCCGATCCTTTCGTGCAGCTCCCAGAGGTCGTCGAGCGACATCTGCTTTAGTTTGCTGTCTCTCATGTCTCCCCCAGCAAGGAGCGTGAAAGCTGATTTGGACTAACTGAATGTCTTATAAGGAAACGCCGCCCTGAGGCGGCGGCGCTTCACCAAGAAACTGATCCGCGGCCTTAGCCCAGAGCGGTCGCCTGGCGCTTCCGCCGATAGGTCATGTAGCCAACACCCGCAAAACCAAGGATCATCAGTGCCCAGGTGGAAGGCTCCGGGACGGCGGTTAGCACGACCTCATCAAGAAGATTGCCTTGCTGATTGGAAGGCCCCGACTCCGAGAACAGGAGCTGGCCCGAAACACCGGTGAAGGTGAGAGTGTATTGGTTATACACGTTCTCAGTTGGCGTAATCGAATACGACTGGCCGCCCAGGCTGACAGTCGTCGTCTGCTGCGGTTGACCGCGCTGATTGCCCGATAGGAAGAAGGTCAATACGTAGTTGCCCAAACCAAAACTGGCGACAGACTGCAGTTGTCCGGCGGGGTTGTTGCCGCTGCCGGTGGATCCATCCAGGTCCACCGAGTTGCCTGAATACGCCAAATGGCCGAAGAATCCCGGTCCGACCAAGTCGACGGAGGGGAGCCCCGGCACGTTACCGGGCTGGGGAATAGACTGGAAGATGCCATCACCGGCCCAATTCCCTTGGGCAACGGAGCTGTCAAAATTGTCCTGAAGGACGATGTTTGCCGAGGAAGTCTGAATTGTTGCCACAAGCGCGGCGGCTGCAATTAAAGGCGTCCAAATCTTCATGAAAGTACCCCTTTATTAATCTATCATTTATTGCGCATTTGTCGAAACTAGGCAAGCTGGAAAATTAAATAGACAATAAATTCCCTCCCGTATTTCGGTTTCGAGCCGTCCGTGATCTTCCGGGCGGTCGCATCGATCACGAGCCCCTCGGGAGTTGAACTCCGCCGCGCGAACAACGTGGACTTGGCGCGTCAAGAAGTGCTCAGCTATGATCGTTGAGCACGTACCAATCGTCGAACATTGTCAGGCGCTCCAGGACGCGCTGATAGCCTTTGGAGGTCAGAAGCCGAAAGATATCATCGCGGAAGGCTCGGTAGTTGTGCTCGACGGTGATGATCTTGAATTTGCGTCGGGAGAAGTTGAAGGCGCGCAATATCTGCAGCTCGGATCCTTCGGTGTCGATCGAGAGATAGTCGATCAGCTCAGGCGCTTTGTGTTGCTCTAAGAGGTTATCCAGCGATACCGTTTCGACCGCGTATTCCCTCGATTGCGCCTGGTCGGCGTGCGGCCGGAACGAGGCGATCGTTGAGAGCTCCGGCTCGGGATTTTCCGAAAAGGTGAGAGTTTTACCGGTTTCAGTCCATACGCAGCGCAGGTCGATAATGCATCGCCGATTATTTTTGAGCCGCTCATGCGAGTTTCGGCCCGGCTCAGCGACAATGCCGCGCCAACCGTAATTTCGCTCGAGCAGGACCGTATTGGACAAGAAGTCGCCGTCAGCCGCGCCGAATTCGACGAAGTAGCCGTTTCGTTTCTCTTCGAGGGTCTGCAGGACGAACAGGTCTTGGAAGATCTGTGACTTTGAGATCGACAGATTTTCCAGCGCGTAGCGAAAGAAACGCGTCTCCGACTTGTCCCGCGTCGGATCGTTGCGCTGTTCGGCTAGCATTTCCAGCACCTGCAGCGGCAGCGACGGCTGTTTTCGCCGGATCTCGTAGCCGGCCTTTTCAATAAAGGTCTTAAGAAGGCTTTTCATTATCCCCCCTTGAAAAACCTAAAGGCTAGCTCAGCTTGATTTGCCGGGCTAGGCGCTTTCGGGGGAGCAGGTTTCAACCCAGCCTCGCGATGTTGGTTTATAGCGAGAACTTCAACCTGAACGACCTTCCGAGGACATCATCGTACCTCCGAAGCCGCGGCGACGCGGCACAAACGCAAGCTTTTTCAGGCTCTGCATCTGGCGGCCGCGATCAGGCACCCAAAACAAAAAGACCGCCCGAAGGCGGTCTCTCGGAATTCTGATCGGTGCTGGCTGGTTGATCACGCTGCGGTAGGAGCGACCTGAATACGCCTGCGGTAGGCGAGGTAGCCAACACCAGCGAAGCCAAGGATCATCATGGCCCACGTGGACGGCTCTGGTACCGCAGAGATGTTGGCCGTCACGAACTGCGTATTATCGAAATTGTTTGAATCCCAATAATAGAGTTTGAGTTCGCCGTTCGCATTAGCCATACCTGCGAACGATGTTCCAATTTCGAAGAAGTCACCGGATCCTATTTTGCCTACCAATGTGCCATAGGCCGCGCTGAGACCACCCTGAGTCCAAATCCCAAAGTCAGCTCCGATTTGCGTCCCCGCCACTTCACCACTTTCATCGGTTCCAGTTGCGAAGCGATTCCCAGTTAATCCGTCCGCGTTCGACCAGCGTGGCAGGGGACCGGCGTTCCAAAGGTCATTGATATCAACATTCACGGTAAATGCCTGACCGATAGTCAGGAAGAAGCCCGTTGAGCTGCCGACGCCGCCCGAGCTGCTGTTTGCAAACGCCTCCACCACAACGGCTTGGGCAGAGGTGGAAGCACCGGCAAGCCCCGCAAACATCGCGCACGCCAACAAAGCTCGCTTGAATCTCGACTTGATCATAAGCACCCCCATTTAATTCATTAGACTAAAATTACTGGTCGGCCCGAGGATTCGTAAATTAAATAGATTATTACAGTTTATTAATCATTGGTCAATGCAGTGCGGCTGTGAACGTCCCTTGTCGCTGGGGCGCTGGCGTGCCGGCATATCAGCTTGCACTCAAAACGGACACCAGATAGCCGCGACTCAGGCTCTGCATCTGCCGGCGCAATCCCGCACGGAAAACAAAAAGACCGCCCGAAGGCGGTCTCTCTCCATTCTGTTGGCACAGCCCTAAAATGCAGGTCGGGCCGGGACCTGCGTGACCGACCCGGACGTTCCTTGCCCGCTGCGCCGCTGCGCACGACGTCGCGCCTCCGCTTCCTTCAATCTGCCAGGCAAAGTGAATAGAGCCTCCAGCAATTCCACGGTGAAGTCCTGAATGTCGAGAGCGTCGGCTTGACCTAATGGCGCGTTATATAACCCCATCGTTGGCATCCTCCCGGACAGCATCAGCTAGTGCTTCAACTTCCTTAGGCAGCAGGTCATTTGCGACGAGCCAAGCCAAGCGCGGCTTCAGGTTGAAGGGCTTGCGCTTGTCCGCTGGAGGTCCCCCAGGGCTGAATTCATTTTGTCCTTTGAGATCTGGTCGATTATTTTGCGGAACATCGCACCGGATGCGTTCCAAGCTCCTATTGGGATACACTGCGATGCTTCTTCGAAAATCAACTTAAGATCTGGAGGGACGTGTGAGCGGCCCGAGACATAGGTGACGAAACGTACCGGACACATGGGTTACACTTTCCGCTTTTGTTCTGCGGGAGGTGTGGATGCCGTGGAAAGCGAGTTCGGTAATGGAAGAGCGCCTTCGCTTTGTCGCCCGGCTTCTGGACGGGGAAGCCATGACCGAGGTCTGCCGGGAGTTCGGCATATCCCGCAAGACCGGCTACAAGATTTTCGATCGCTACAAGGAGCACGGGCTCGAGGCGTTGAGCGACCGCTCCAGGCGGCCGGTCCGTTTTGCCAACCAGCTCCCGCAACAGGTCGAGATCCTGATTGTCCGGCTGAAGAGCGAGAAGCCACACTGGGGCGCTCGCAAGATTCGCGAACTGCTGGTGCGTCGCCTCGACGGCGACATCAAGGTTCCCGCCAAAAGCACCATTCACGCGGTGCTCGACCGCCACGGCCTGGTCAAGCGCGGCGGCGGGCCGCGCCACCGTGCGCGCGGCACGCCGCTGTCGCAGGGCACGCTTCCCAATGACCTGTGGTGCGCCGACTTCAAGGGCGAGTTCAAGCTTGGCAATGGCCGATACTGTTATCCGCTGACCGTCACCGACCATGCCTCGCGCTTCCTGCTTCTCTGCGAAGCGCTCGATTCTACGCGTGAAGAGCCTGCCATTGTGGCCTTCGAGCGGCTGTTCCGCGATCGCGGCCTGCCGCTTGCCATCCGCTCCGACGGGCGACGTGCTGCGGCGCCTGGCTGTGATCCGCACGGCCGACAACAAGCTGATGCGGGACGGCTTCAAGAGCAAACCCGACGCGGCGCATTACATCGCCACGAACCTCATGGCGCGTCAGGTAGCTTAATGGCGAGCGAGGGGATGTGCGTGGCAGCTGGGGCTGGTGTATCCGGCTCCAGCACCATCCTTGGCGCTCATCGCGTGGAAGATCACCTGATGGACCTATGGCGAGCTGACAGATGCCCAGCGTTGAGCCGAGAGCAGCGGGTGAGCATGATAAAGGCTGACGCGTCGCCGGCACGATGGAGCGGCCGGAAGTGGTCACGCTGGATGAATTTAAGATCAATTACGCGATCGGCGATAGGCGGCAAATCCGAGGCCCGCAAACCCGATCATCAGCATCGCCCATGTGGAAGGTTCGGGAGCTGGCGCCGCGTTGACGAAATAGCCATAGACGCCGCCACTGTCATCCAGGCCCGTTACTCTGACATATCCTCGGTGGTCGAAACCGGGAGGGTCCAAATTGACATAGACTCCGTTGCTACTGAAGAAGCCTCCGTATAGGCCGCCAAATCCAACAAATGCCCCCTGATTGTTGATCAGTTCGGGATAGTATTGAGTACCTAAAGAGATGAACTGACCGCTCTGAAAAAAGAACCCACTAAACCCAGCACCGGCTCCTTGGTCGACAATTCCGACGACTTGGCCTAGATCGTTGATCGCGTAGGGGATCGTCCACAGAGAGCCAAAGCCAAAAAGCGAGTAACTAGTGCCATCGTAAAAGAAAGCCTTAGAGGTACCGACGCAATTGCAGGTGCCTTGGTCGAAAGTCCCAACGAATTGCCCTAAAGTATTCGAGCCCGTGAAGTGGACGTTGCGAATATTTGTAAGTCCTGCAAAATCCGGAGGTGCTGGGAAGTTCGTGCTTTTTAACGGACTGATATAATATGCCGGGCCACCAACCGTGTAGCTGCCGTTCTGGTAGAAGAAAGTATCGGCATAGCTTGGCAATTCAGATGCTAACAGGCAGAACGCCACCAAAAACCATCTCATAAAATCAACTCCACTCAACAAAGCCCCATTCCACCTTCCCGCGCCGGTTGAGTCAATCAGGGACCGGCAACAAAAAGACCGCCCGAAGGCGGTCTCTGTATTCGCGATCGAGGCTTAATCAGGCGGCGAGTGCCGCGACCTTGCGACGCCGATAGGTCATGTAGCCAACGCCGGCAAAGCCGAGGATCATCATAGCCCAGGTGGAGGGTTCGGGAACGGCGGCCACCTGCGTCAAAGTAGTGAGGCGCCCCTGCAATTGTATTCCGAAGGAATCGAGGATAACTCGCGTGTCGCCGAAATCCGCAAGGTTAAACGAGGTTGGCAAGCTACTTGAGCTCAGCCCTTGGCTGGTCACATCTGAGAGGTAGATTCTCATCGATGTCATATAGGTGAGGCCTGTTACTGGGCTTGCGGTTATTTCGGAACTGCTTCCCACATTTATCTGAAAAACGTCATTCGCGAATGAAGAAAAGGGAGATTCGTTCTGCACGTAAACACTAGCGCCGCTAGCGCCTGTGTAAGATGCAGAGACCCCTTGAAACTGTACGGAGAAACTTACCAGCGCCGGATACAGTGCGCCGGATCCATCGACATTCGGAAAAACCGCCGTTGGCGCAACCGCTGCGTCGTAGGAAAATTCTCCAGAAAAAGCCGATCCAATCGGACTATTGTAATTGCTATACCCTTCAAAACTGACCACGCCAGTGAAACCATAGCTGACGATAGCCGCATTTGCAGGCGCAAGTGTCAGAAAAGACCCTAGAAGGGCGGTGAGCGCAATTTTCATAGTATCCCCCTTTATACAAAGGCGCATTTGTTTTGATAGTCGAAGCAATGTCAATGCTGGTGGGAGTTTCCTATGGAAAAGGCGCCCTTCGCCTTCAGCCCAGATTCTTCTGGCCTCTTATTCGGGCGAGCGCAGCAGACCTTACCTCACCCATTTGGGTGAGGTACTGTTCTGTTCTTTCCGCAAAACTACGGAGATCGTCAATTCACGGTTGGACCTAAGATCACGATCGCAGCAAACCGAAATTGCTCGATTCACTCCAGAACCTCATACTCGAACGCCACGCCTTCCGGGTCGTTCTCCTTAAACCAGGCTTCGGCAACATCTTGGCTCGCAGACGCCTTCGCCTGTACGACCAGCTCGGGCGCCTGGCCGAAGGGCTCGTCCGAACAATCCAGAGAGCATTGAAATGCCGGAGCCGCTCCACTGGTACGACGAGAAAGCCGATAGCTCGGAATGGATCAGAGCGCTCGCCGAACTGCGCCAGCGGGCCGCGCGTGAGGCTATTGCTACCAGCACGTCCAGGCGATCACCGTCGCGATCGATCAGTACGCGGAGAAGGCGCTAGGCAACCGCGATTACTTTCTCAACAAGCCCTACGGTGTCGGCTGACCTAGCCTGTGTCCCGTGGAAAGAGTCGAGCGAGTAGGCAGCGCACAAGAACGTATCCGCAGACTAGTATTGCCAACACAACAACGAATTGTACGTTGGATTGTACGTACTCATACACGACCCCAAAAATATCAACATTATCCAAATAGTTCTGGCGGAAGGGGTGGGATTCGAACCCACGGTACCCTTGCAGGCACGCCGGTTTTCAAGACCGGTGCCTTAAACCACTCGGCCACCCTTCCAGCTCTGGAATTTCAGTCGCTTAGCGTAGGGCTGGCTCGAACGCAATGCGAACATGGCCCCGATGTGCATCCCATCCCTCTATTTTGGAAGAAACCCAGCGGCGAGGGCGTTGCCTTTGGCTAGCCGCGTGCACATTGCGTGATGCACTTCATACGCGCCGGGAAATCATGGGTGCAGCATGGGCCGTAATGCGTTCGCCGGCGGTTCGTCGGGCGGATGCTAGTTCTGCCGGGATGACATCGTCTCGGTAGTGTTGCCGGTCGTTTGCTTAACCGAACGCAACGGCCAGCAGGCCGGAGCACAGCAGCACGAAGCTGGCAGTCGCCAGCGCAAGAAATCCGTTAGAGACAATGTCGTGGTTGCTCATCAGATACCTACCACACCAGATGCTCGTCCGAATTTACTAGACCTTTCCGATTCCCCGATCGGAACTACCGAGCCATTTCTCTCTGAAGCCGGGCGGCTACCGCCGCCGGCCTTCAAAACTCACGCTCTGGAACGATAGCCTTCAAACGCATGCGCAAGGAAAATGCCTGCGCTCACCAGGCCCATCAACGCTGTTACTGTCTCGATCATCGCACAAATCCTTTGCGCCCCTGCAACGCACAAGACGACTGCATCGTTGCACAGTCAAAAAGATTCACGGGCCAGAATCGCATATCGGTCGTGAGTGATGATTTGGTGCAACAGATTGTCTGAAAGCGGCACAGGAAGGCTATGACGAAGGGCGCATACACTGTGAATCGAAGCGTTGCGCCCAGTTCGACGGGGCGCGAAGCAACCATTCATTCACCACGCGGGACCAGACCCCATTTCCGCCGTGTTCGGGTTGCGATATCTTCATCATGTGATGCGGAGGTGGGCCGCATCGTGGGGTAAGGCCGCAACGCTTCGACATAGGCAGTCGGCCGCTAGAAATGGTAGTTGGGGTGATGGGGATTCGACGGCCAACAACAATCGTTCTGGCAGTTCGTGGTTACTGTTGCCATGGCAACATGCCTTGTCCTTGCCAATTGTGCCTCGTCGGACAAATTCGCCAGGCGGATCGATCCCAAATATGGCGTCTCCTCCAGCCCCCGCGTGGTGGCGTTCGGAGAGGCCGTGCCGAAGGGCGGGGGAACTTACCGTATCGGCAAGCCCTACACCGTCGCGGGCCGGGTCTACGTGCCGGAAGAGGACCCGAACTATCGCGCCGAGGGAATGGCTTCCTGGTATGGCGACGATTTCCACGGCCGGTTGACCGCCAATGGCGAGGTTTTCGATATGACCTCGCTGACGGCGGCCCATCCGACCCTGCCGATCCCGAGCTATGCCCGCGTTACCAATGTCCGGAACGGCAAGTCGCTGATCGTCCGCGTCAATGACCGCGGTCCGTACCACGGCAACCGCCTCATCGACGTCTCGAACAAGGCGGCGGAACTGCTAGATTTCAAAGCAAATGGTGTCGCTCGGGTGCGGGTTGAATATGTCGGCCGGGCCCCGCTTGAGGGTTCCGACGACCGCCAGCTCCTGGCGACGCTGCGGACCGGCGAGCCCGCGCCGTCCCCGGCTACGGTCCGGGTCGCCTCGGCCCGCCCGTTTGTTCCAGAGATGCCGTCGTCCGCGGGCCGAATCCGGGGCGAGGTGCCGATGCCGGAGGGACGGCCCTATAGCCTCGGCAATACCTCGGCGGACTATGCCTCGATCAACGCGACCTCGGAAATGTCGGCCTCCGGCCGCTCGCGCGGCCGTGCCGCAGAAAATCCGCGCGCCGTGTCCTACGAGAACGAGGCCAGCTATGTGGCACCACGCCAGGCTTACCTGCCGGTCGATCCACGCGGTCCGAGCGAAGTCCTCAGCGGGCGGGGGCTGTACTAGATTAGCGTCTTCAAGCGAAAGCCTGCCCCGGACTTGATCCGGGGTGGCGCCCGGTTCACGTCAAGAAAACGCGTCAGATATAGCTACTCCTTCAGGAAGGCGATCAGGGCCGCGTTGACCTCATCGGGCCGCTCCTGCTGAATCCAGTGACCAGCCCCGTCGAGTATGAGCTTTTGCCGCAAGTTCGGCAGCACGCGCCCCATCTCGTTGACCAGCTTGGCGCCGATCAGCCCGGTGATGACGCCATCCTTCGATCCCGCGATGAACAGCGACGGCTGGTGGATTTGCGCGCCCTGCCAGGCTGCGGTCAGTTCCCAATTGCGGTCGATATTGCGGTACCAATTCAGTCCGCCGCGAAAGCCGGACTCCTGATAGACGGCCGCGAAATAGGCGAGGTCGGCCTCGGTCAGCCAGCCCGGCAACGGCCGATTAGGATCGGCGCCAGCGAGAAATCCCTTGCCCTCCTGAACAAATTGGTGGGCCGCCGGATCAGAGAACCCGCGCCCGGCCAGCACGATTCGCATGGTCGCTGCGACATCGCGCTCGAACTCGGCCTCTGCCACGCCCGGCGCCTGAAAATACTGCCAGTAGAAATTGGTGATGCCGTTGTTTCGCAAGGTCTCCAGCGGCAGGCCGCGTCCGCGAGAGGGGGGCGGAACACTGAGGCCCGCCACCTTGGTAAAGATATCGGGCCGGAACATCGCCGCGTGCCAGGCGACCGGCGCGCCCCAATCATGGCCGACAATAACGGCCTGCTTTTCGCCAAGTGCCGCCACCAGCGCAACCATGTCGCCGACATTGTGGAAGATGGTGTAGGCGCCGACGTCCGCCGGCGCGCTGGTCCGGCCAAACCCGCGCATATCGGGGGCTACGACATGGAAACCGGCTTCCGCGATGGCTCCGACCTGGTGCCGCCAAGAGTAGGATAACTCGGGCCAGCCATGGCAGAGCAGCACCAGCGGCCCCTGGCCCTGTTCGAAAACGAAGAAGTCGAGCCCGTTGACGGAAATAGTGCGTGAGGTTGGCATCGCGTTTCCGCCCTGTTTTTCGTATCTTGTCCGGAAATTGCAGCATCGCAACGATACGTTTCTTCGTTCGGCACCGCAATCAGATCGACACGGCCACAAGTCCAAAAACCTGTGTTGTTTGCGATACTTCCAACTGTTAGAACGCACGGATTCAGGACATCGCCGATGGCAGCAGAGACTTCCGTTTCCCGTAAATCCGACACGGCGGCCATCATCCCGTGGCGCGGCCTGATGGCCGCTGTCTTCGCGCTCTCGGTCGGCTGGGGCGGCATCGTGTATGCCGCCAACAACAGCGTGCAAGGCGCTCCGAAGAAGGACGATGGCGGCTTCGATGGCGATGCGCCGACCGCGATCCTGATCGAGGCTTCCAGCGGCAGCGTGCTGTTCGAGAAGAACGCCGACGAATTGCGCGCACCGTCCAGCATGATGAAGCTGATGACGGTGGAGGTGGTGTTCGACGCCATCAAGCAGGGCAAGGTCAAACCGACAGACGAATATCGGATCAGCGAGAACGCCTGGCGCAAGGGCGGCGCGCCGGCCGGCGGCTCGACCATGTTTGCCATTCTCAACAGTAAGGTGTCGGTGGACGACCTGCTGAAGGGCGCGATCATCCAGAGCGGCAACGATTCCTGCATGGCGCTTGCCGAAGGCATGGCTGGCAACGAGCGGATTTTTGCCGCCGACTTCATGACCAAACGGGCGCGCGAACTCGGCCTGACGAAATCGACCTTCGGAAACTCCAGCGGGCTGCCGGACCCTGCCAACAAGATGACGGTTCGCGAGCTGGCCAAACTCGCCCGCCACCTGATCCTGGCCTATCCCGACATGTACAAATTGTTCGGCGAGAGAGAATTCACCTGGAACAAGATTCGGCAGCAGAACCGCAATCCGCTGCTGAACACGCTAAATGGCGCCGACGGGCTGAAGACCGGCTACACCAAGGAGGGCGGCTACGGCATGGTCGGCTCCGCCGTGCAGAACGACACGAGGCTGATTGTCGCGATCAACGGACTAGAGGATTCCGACGATCGTGCCTCAGAGGCCAAGAAGATGCTGGAATGGGGTTTTCGCAATTTCGAGACGCGCACGCTGTTCGCGGCCAACCAGCAGGTCGGCTATGCCAAGGTGTTTGGCGGCGAAAGCCGCTCGGTGAAGCTTGCCAGCCCCGAGCCGATCAAGGTGATGGTGCCGAAGAACGGAAGCGAGAAACTGATCGCACGGATCGTTTACAAGGGCCCGGTCCAGGCGCCGATCCAATCCGGCCAGCAGGTCGGCGTCGTCAAGGTGTGGCGCGGCGCCAATATCGCCGTGGAGGCACCGGTCTATGCCGCTGAAGCGATCGGCACCGGTTCGACCGTGCGTCGTGCAATCGACGGGGTCAGCGAGCTCGTCATCGGCGTGTTCCGCGCGAGCGCAGAGAAGCTCTGAGCATGACCCAGGCAACGCTGCAGCGGCCTTCCGGACGCGGGAAGTTCATTACGTTTGAAGGCGGCGAGGGCTCGGGCAAGTCCACGCAGATCAAGAAACTCGCCGAGCGCCTTGCCGCGGCAAAGCTGCGTACCATCGTCACCCGCGAGCCGGGCGGCTCGCCGGGGGCGGAAATCATGCGGCATCTCGTGTTGTCGGGAATGGGCAAGCTGCTGGGACCGGACGCCGAGACGTTGCTGTTCGCCGCCGCGCGCGACGATCACGTTCGCACCGTCATCCAGCCCGCACTCAGCCAGGGAACATGGGTGCTGTGCGACCGCTTCTCGGATTCGACCCGCGCCTACCAGGGAAGCCTGGGCCAGGTCTCTCCGCTCGTGCTCAACGCCATGCAGCGCGTCACCATCGGTGATCTGAAGCCGGACCTCACCATCATTCTGGACATCCCGGTTGAAGTTGGTTTGCAGCGCGCGGCGGCTCGCCGCGGCAGCGGCGTGCCTGACCGGTTCGAGTCGGAAGACCTGCAATTCCATCAGGACCTGCGCAACGCCTACAAGCAAATCGCCGCCGAAGACCCGCAGCGCTGCGTGCTGATCGACGCCAATGCCGATGCCGACACAGTCGCTGCCCGCGTCTGGACGGCGCTGCGCGAGCATGTGTTCGCGGTCCCGAGCCCGGCGGGGACGGCATGAGCGCGCGCAAGGTCGAGCAGGAGACGGCGGTCAAACATCCTCGCGAAACGGCCGATCTGTTCGGTCACCGCGAGGCGGAGACGGCCTTGCTGAATGCCTATCGCAGCGGCCGCATTCCGCATGCCTGGCTGATCGGCGGCCCACAGGGCATCGGCAAGGCGACGCTGGCCTATCGTATGGCCCGCTTCGTGCTTGCCAATCCCAATCCATTGCTGCCTTCGGTGCAGCGCGCCGAGACGCTGGCGCTCGATCCGGGTGATCCGGTCGCGCGCCAGATCACGGCCGGCGCCCATGGTGGCCTGCTGGTGCTGGAACGAGGCCTCAACGATCGCGGCGTGATGCGGACCGTCATCACCGTGGATGAGACGCGGGAGACGATTTCGTTTTTCGGCTCGACCGCGGCGGTCGACGGCTGGCGCGTATGTATTGTCGACACCGTCGACGAGCTCAATCCAAATGCCGCGAACGCGCTGCTCAAGATCCTCGAGGAGCCGCCGCACCGATCGCTGTTTCTGCTCGTCAGCCATTCGCCGGCGCGGGCCCTGCCCACGATCCTGTCCCGTTGCCGCAAGCTGCCGCTGCGGCCGCTTGCGACCGGCGACGTCGTGCGCGCGGCGGCGCGAGCCGCCGACATCGCACCCGATGATGCCGCGCTGTCGGAAGCTGCCGACGCGTCGGAGGGGAGCGTGTCCCGCGCACTGACGCTGCTCGGCGGCGACGCGCTGAAGCTGCAGCAGCGCGTCGCGGCGCTGCTGGCGACGCTGCCGCAGGTCGATCCGCGCGAGCTGCATGCGCTTGGCGATGCGCTGGGCACCAGCGACCGGGTGGCGCTGGCTGCTTTCATCGACGGCATCGATCGCTGGATCGGCGAAAAGCTGCGCGTCGACGATGCCAATGCAAATCTGCCCCGCCTTGCACGGCTGGCGGAGGTATGGGAAAAGATCATCCGCGCCGCGCGCGACACCGAAGCGTACAATTTGGAGCGAAAACCGCTGGTTTTCTCGGTGTTCGGGATGCTCGCGGACGCGACGCGGTAACCCTCCGCCGGATATCAATTCCGACAATCTATGAGCAGTAAAGGAATTCGTGGTGGCGACGGCTGCAAAGAAAGCTTCGAAAAAGCGCAAGGCGAAGAAGGTTCGCAAATCGCCGCCCGCTAGCGCCGGCAAGAAGGCGGCGGCGAAGAAGCGTGCGGCCAGGAAAGGCGCGACGAAGAGCAAGCGCGTCGTGAAGAAGGGCGGCAAGGCTTCGAAAAAGGCCGCAAAGAAGGCTTCGAAGAAAGCGGCGAATAAGTCGACAAAAAAAGCTGCCAAGAAAGCTGTCAAGAAAACTGTCAAAAGATCGGCGAAGAAATCCGTTACGAAAACTCCGTCGAAGAAGCGCACGGTAACGCCGCAGGAAGTGAGGCCTGCCGTTCAAGCGGCGCCGGTCGCAGAAATTCCGAAGCCCGTCGCGCCACGCACAAAGCCGGCTCCCGTCGCCAGGCCGGCAGCGCCCGCCGAACGCGATACCTACTTCATTACGACCGCGATCGCCTATCCGAACGGCATTCCGCATATCGGCCACGCCTATGAGGCGATTGCGACCGATGCGCTCGCGCGGTTTCAGCGGCTCAACGGCAAGGATGTCTTTTTCCTCACGGGCACCGACGAGCACGGCCTCAAGATGGTGCAAACCGCTGAAGCCGAAGGAATGGACGTCGCTGAATTGGCCGCGCGCAATGCCGGCCGGTTCAAGGAGATGGACGAGCGCCTCAACGTCTCGTTCGACCGCTTCATCCGCACCACGGAGCCTGACCATCATCGCTCGGTTCAGGTGGTCTGGGATCGGATGCAGCAGAATGGCGATATCTATATCGATACCTATTCCGGCTGGTATTCGGTGCGCGACGAAGCCTATTACGCCGAGGAGGAAACCGTCCTCGGCGAGGATAATGTGCGCCGTGGCCCGCAGGGCTCGCCGGTCGAGTGGGTCGAGGAGAAGAGCTACTTCTTCAAGCTATCCGCATATCAGGATCGCTTGCTGCAGCTCTACGAAAGCCAGCCGGATTTCATCGGCCCGGATTCACGCCGCAACGAGGTCATCAGTTTCGTAAAGAGCGGTCTGAAGGATCTCTCCATCTCGCGCACGACGTTCGACTGGGGCGTCAAGGTGCCGAACGATCCCGAGCACGTGATGTATGTCTGGGTCGATGCACTGACCAACTACATCACTGGCGTTGGCTTTCCCGACGAGAGCGATCCGAACTGGCGCTACTGGCCGGCGGACGTGCACGTCATCGGCAAGGACATTATTCGCTTCCACGCGGTGTACTGGCCGGCGTTCCTGATGTCGGCCGGCATTCCCGTGCAGAAGCGGGTTTACGCGCACGGCTTCCTGTTCAGCAGGGGCGAGAAGATGTCAAAGTCGGTCGGCAACGTCGTCGATCCCTTTAATCTGGCCGATCAGTATGGCGTCGATCAGATGCGCTATTTCTTCCTGCGCGAGGTGCCGTTCGGACAGGACGGCAACTACAGCCATGAAGCCATCGTCGCGCGCATCAACGCCGACCTCGCCAACGATCTCGGCAATCTGGCGCAACGCTCGCTGTCGATGATCGCAAAGCAGCTTGGTGGTGTGCTGCCGGAGCCCGGTGAGTTCACCGATAACGACAAGGCGATCCTGGCGCAGGCCGACGCCATGCTCGAAACCTCGCGCACCGCGATGGCGACGCAACAGATCCATCAATGGCTGAACGCGGTGTGGGCCGTGGTGGCAGAGGCCAACCGCTACTTCGCGGGCGAGGCGCCCTGGGCGCTGGCCAAGACCGATCCTGACAGACAGAAAACCGTGCTGTACGTGACGGCGGAGGTGGTGCGTCAGGTCGCCATTCTGACGCAGCCGGTGATGCCGGATGCGTCGGCCAAGCTGCTGGATAGCCTCGGCATTCCCAACGAGAAACAAGCGCGCGATTTCGCGGCACTTGCCACGCGGATTGAGCCGGGAACGACGCTGCCGCCGCCGGTCGGCGTATTTCCGCGCTACGTCGAACCAAAGGTGGATTGAGCCGTTTGCAAGCCATGCTCGTCGACAGCCACTGCCATCTCGACTTCCCGGATTTTGCCGAGGACCTCGACGCTATCGTCGCGCGCGCCGAGGCCGCCGGGATCGGCCGCATCGTCACGATTTCGACCCGGGTCAGGCGGCTCGGCGGGCTGCTCGCGATCGCCGAGCGGTTCCCCAACGTCTATTGCTCGGTCGGCACTCATCCGCATCAGGCCGATGAGGAAGACGGCATTCCCGCCAGTGAGCTGATCGAGCTGACGAAGCATCCGAAGGTCGTGGCCTTAGGGGAGGCGGGGCTCGACTATTTCTATGAGCACGGCTCCCGGGAGGCGCAGGAGCGCGGGTTTCGCGCGCATATCGCGGCGGCGCGAGCCACTGGATTGCCGCTGGTGATCCATACGCGCGAAGCCGACGAGGATTGCGGCCGTATCCTCGAAGACGAAGTGGCAAAGGGGCCGTTCCGGGCGGTGCTGCATTGCTACACCGGTGGGCGCGAGCTGGCGATGAAGGCAATTGCGTTGGGCCTGTCGATCTCGTTCACGGGCATTTTGACGTTCAAGAAGTCGGAAGCTTTGCGCGAGCTCGCCGCCGAACTCCCGGCCGACCGCATCATGGTCGAGACCGACTCGCCTTATCTGGCGCCCGGCAAGTTTCGTGGCAAACGCAACGAGCCGTCTTACGTGGTCGAAGTCGCCAAAGTGCTGGCGGAAACGCGTGGCGTCTCGCTGGAAGAGATTTCGCGGCAGACGACTGAAAACTTCTTCCGGCTGTTCTCGAAAGTGCCGGCGCCAAAGGTCGCGGCATGAAGTTGACGCTGACGATCCTCGGCTGCGGCTCTTCGGCCGGCGTACCACGTCCAGCACTCGGCTGGGGTGCCTGCGATCCCAGCAATCCGAAGAACCGTCGCCGCCGCTGCTCGCTGCTGGTCGAGCGCACGGGTGCCCACGGCACCACGCGGATCGTGATCGACACTTCGCCCGATCTGCGCGAGCAGTTGATCGATGCGGACGTCGATCACATCGACGCGGTGTTTCTGACGCATGAGCACGCCGACCAGACCCATGGCATCGACGATCTCCGATCGGTCGTGCTGCACCAGCGCCGCCGCATTCCCGTCTACTTCAACCAGTCGACCGCCAAAGACATCATGGCGCGGTTCTCCTATTGCTTCATCTCGCCGGAGGGGAGCGACTATCCGCCGATCCTGACGCGCCACGCGATCGAAGCCGGCGAGAGCCACACCACCGAGGGCAGGGGCGGCCCGCTGAAACTCTCTGCGTTCCTGGTTCAGCACGGCAAGATCCCCGCGCTAGGATTCCGCATCGGGACTGCCGCCTACACGCCCGATCTCCACGACATTCCCGAGGAGAGCTGGCCTGCGTTGCGAAACCTCGACCTCTGGATCGTCGACGGGCTGCGCTACGCCGGGCATCCCAGCCATTTCAGCGTCAACGACGCGCTTTCCTGGATCGAGCGCTTCAAGCCGAAGCAGGCTGTCATCACCAACATGCATTCCGACCTCGACTACGAGGTATTGCGCCAGAGCCTGCCGCCGGGCGTGATCCCGGCCTATGATGGCTTGCGGCTGACGCTGAACAGCGCAGGCTGAGTCTGCCGCGGCAAGTCTGCGCGCCGGACGCGGAGGGACGTCGATGATTGGTCTGTTCTTTGAAGTCCAGACAAGGCCCGGACACCGAGATCAATATCTCGATCTTGCGGCCTCGCTGAAGCCCGAGCTTGAAGCGATGGGCGGCTGTCTCTTCATCGATCGCTTCAGGAGTTTGACACGGGAGAACCTGCTGCTGTCCTATCAGATCTGGCAGGACGAGGGGGCCCTGACGGCGTGGCGAGCCCATGCTCACCATCACGACGTCCAGACAATCGGCCGCGAGAAGGTCTTTTCGGACTATCGCATCCGGGTCGCCCAGGTGATCCACGAAGCAAAGGCCGGCCAGCCGATCTGGCAACCCGAGCGGCGTACGCCTTACAACGATCCCGCAAGGCGCAAGCCGACTTATGTGCTGGCGGCGGAATCGAAGAACGCCACGCTTCCGGCAGAGACCGAATGGCGCCGTGACGCGTTCGAAAGCGTCTATCGTGAGGGGCACTTCGCGCATTTGATCGATCTGCCAAACGATCAAGCTGGCATCGAATTCGGCGTGAGCTTGTTTGCCGATCCGACAACACAGTACTTCCGCGTTTTCGAGGTCATGCGCGACTACGGCATGTTCGAACGCACGGAGGCGCCGCAGTACTACCGGCCGGCGGAACGATCGTAGGGTGGGCAAAGGCGCGTAAGCGCCGTGCCCACCATCGCTCGTCGAACTTCCCAAGCGTGGTGGGCACGCTTCGCTTTGCCCACCCTACGAAATTACGCCGATATCGCCTTTGCCGACTCCACCTGATTGCGCAGCATGAATTTCTGGATCTTGCCCGTGGACGTCTTCGGGATGACGCCAAACACCACGGCCTTCGGAGTCTTGAAGCCGGACAGATGGCTGCGGCAGAAGGCGATGATCTCGGCTTCCGTCGCCTTGGCGCCCTCCTTCAACTCGACGAAAGCGCAGGGCACTTCGCCCCATTTCGGGTCGGGCTTGGCAACCACGGCGGCAAACAGCACGGCCGGGTGCTTGTACAGGATGTCCTCGACCTCGACGGAGGAGATGTTCTCGCCGCCGGAGATGATGATGTCCTTGGAGCGGTCCTTGATGATGACGTAGCCATGCTCGTCGAGCACGCCGAGGTCGCCGGTGTGAAACCAGCCGCCGGCGAAGGCTTCCTGCGTCGCCTTCTCGTTCTTCAGATAGCCCTTCATCACGATATTGCCGCGGAACATGACCTCGCCGATGGTTTCGCCATCGCGCGGCACCTCCTGCATGGTCTGCGGGTCGATCACGGTGACGGCTTCCTCCAGCGGGTAGGGCACGCCCTGCCGGCGCTTCATCTGGGCGCGTTGGTCGGCGGGCAGTTCATCCCAGCCCGGCTGCTCAGCGCAGACGGAGGCGGGGCCGTAGACCTCGGTCAATCCATAGACATGCGTCAGGTTGATGCCGATGCTTTCGGCGCCCTCGAGCACGGCGACCGGAGGTGCTGCGCCCGCGATCAATCCGACCACGCGGCGCGCCTTGTCGCCCTTGGGCGCGCCGGGTGCGTTGATCAGCGTATTGTAGACGATCGGCGCACCGCACATGTGGGTGACGCCGTGTTTCTGGATCAGCTCGAAGATTTTTGCGGGATCGACCTTGCGCAGGCAGACATTGACGCCGGCGGCGGCAGCGACGGTCCACGGGAAACACCAGCCGTTGCAGTGGAACATCGGCAAGGTCCAGAGATACACCGGATGCTGGCCGAGATTGCCGGCCAGAATATTGCTGACAGCGTTGAGGTAGGCGCCGCGATGATGGGTCACGACGCCCTTGGGGTTGCCCGTGGTGCCCGAGGTATAGCTCAGCGCAATTGCGTCCCATTCATCGCCGGGAAGCCTTGCGACGAAGGCCGGATCGCCCGCCGCGACCGCCGCCTCGTACTCGATCTCGCCAATCCGCTTGCCGCCCGCAAACGCCACATCATCGACGTCGACGACGTACGGCTTTGATCCCTTCATCAGCGTCAGCGCTTCCGCAATCACACCGGCAAATTCAGGATCGACCAGGATGATTTTCGCGCCGCCATGGTCGAGCTGGAAGGCAATCGAGGGCGCGTCGAGCCGGATGTTCAGCGCGTTCAGCACGGCGCCCGCCATCGGTACGGCGAAATGCACCTCGTTCATCGCGGGTACGTTGGGCAACATCGCGGCAACCGTGTCGCCGACGCCAATACCCCGCGCGGCGAGCCAGGACGCAAAGCGCCGGCAGCGCGCATAGGTCTCGGCCCAGGTAAAGCTGCGGCCTTCATAGACCGTGCTGATGTGATCGGGATAAACGGCGGCGCTGCGGGCAAGGAAACTGAGCGGCGTCAGCGGCACGTAATTCGCCGGCGTCTTGTCCAATCCGATCGAATACTGGTTCTGGGCTGCGCTCATCGGCTGTGTCCCATCTACAAAGGTTTAACCTTACAAGAACCCGATGGAAATCCACGGGAAGATCGCCACGATAATCAGGCCGACCATCAGCGCCAACAGGTAACCCCAGATCGGCCGGATACCCTCGGCCGGGTCGACGCGCCCGATGGCGCAGGCCGCATAATAGCCCACTCCGAAGGGCGGCGCGAATAGCCCGATACCCATCGCAAGAATAACGATCATCGCGTAGTGGACCTCGTGGACGCCAACCGCACGGGCGATCGGAAACAATAACGGCCCAAACAGCACGATCGCCGGAATCCCCTCAAGCACGCTGCCCAGGATCACGAAGGCCACGATCGAGACCGCGATGAACGTCGCCGAGCCACCGGGCAGGCCGGTCATGGCGGCCGCCAGCGTCCGCGAAAAGCCGGACTGCGTGAGGCCCCAGGCCATGCCCGTGGCGCAGCCGATGATCAGCAAGATCGCGCCCGACAGGCACGCGGTCTCGACCAACATTGGCACGATCCGGCGCCAGTCGAAATTGCGGTAGATCAAGAGACCGTAAATCAGGTAACCGACGATAAAGGCATAGACGATGCCGATGGTGGAAACTTCGGTTGCGGTCGCAATGCCTTCGACCACGGCGTAGCGGATCACGAATGGCAGCGCGATGGCGGGCAGGGCGATGAGAAACGCGCGGACGACCTCATTGGCGCTCGCCCGCGTGACGTGCCGCAGATCTTCTTTCCGGTAACGCCACCACACCAGCGCCGACAGCGTGATCGCCAGCACCAGCCCGGGCAGCAGGCCGCCGGTGAACAGCGCCGCGATCGATACTCCCGTGACCGAGCCGATGGTGATCAGCACGAGGCTGGGCGGAATGGTCTCGGTTTGCGCGCCCGTGGCGGAGAGGAGGGCGACCAGATCGCCCGGCTTGGCGCCGCGGGCCTTCATCTCGGGAAACAGCACCGGCGCCACGGCAGCCATATCGGCGGCCTTGGAGCCCGAGATACCCGATACCAGATACATCGCGCCGACCAGCACGTAATGCAGCCCGCCGCGGACATGGCCGAGCAAGCTCGCCAGGAACGCCACCATGGCGCGCGCCATGCCGGTCATTTCGATCAGCAGCCCCAGGAACACGAACAGCGGCACCGACAAGAGGATGAGGTGGCTCATGCCCTCGTCCATGCGCCCGACCAGCACCATCAGCGGCGTGCCCGTGGTCAGCGCCAGATAGCCATAGGTCGCCAAGCCAAAGCCGAATGCAATCGGTACGCCGGCAAACACGCAGAAGCCGGCCACGCCGACAAAGAAGATGATCAGATTGAGGTTGCCGAGCGGTTTGAGCGAGCCCCTGAGCAGCCAGAATATCGCGATGACAAGTGCGACCGACAGGATCGCGCCCAGCACCGTACGAACGTTGCCGACGCGGGCCAGACGCAGGAAAGCAAACAGCGCCATCAGGGCAATGCCGACCGGTAGCGCCGCGGCGCGCCAGCTATTGAGGATCTGCAATGCCGGCGTGGTGATGTAGCTTTCCTCATAGGCGTATTCGTAGGCTGGCCAGGCAATCAGGATGAGAAACGCCAGGGCGGCTGCTGTCGCTACCAGATCGAGATAGGCGCGCATGGCAGGCTTCGCGTTGGCAACGACCGCCGTCATCCGCATGTGCTCGGCGCGGCGGAATGCTACGGCGGCGCCGAGCATGGCGAGCCACAGGAACAGGATTGAGGCCAGTTCGTCAGACCAGATCAGCGGCCGATGCAGCGCGTAGCGCGCCACCACGCCGGCAAACAGGATGACGATTTCGGCGACAACCAGCAGCGCAGCGGGAAGCTCGACCAGCATTCCCAGGGCGTGTTCGATGGAAGCCAGCAACGAACGGCGGCGAGGGGGCTGAGCCACCTCACCGCCAACCACTTCACTCAGTTCGGCATGAGCCACGACGGCCCCTCACATGCGCTTAGGACAGCTTGCCCACGGATTTCTCGAGCAGCTCCCAAGCCTGGTCGCCGTATTTACCTTTCCATTCCGCGTAGAAGCCGGCCGAGCGCAGCTTGTCGCGGAACGGCGTCACGTTGGGCTGGTTGAAGGTCAGGCCCTTGCCCGCCAGTTCCTGCTGCAGCCCGGCGTTCAGCTTGGCGACGTCCTCGCGCTCCTTGATGGCCGCCGCATTGATATTCTTGGCAACGATCGTCCTGACATCCTCAGGCAGCTTTTCCCAGGCGCGGCGGTTCGCCAGGAACCAGAAGCCGTCCCACATGTGGTTGGTCAGCGAACAGAACTTTTGCACTTCGTACAGTTTTGCGGTCGAGATGATCGCCAACGGATTTTCCTGGCCCTCGACGATCTTGGTCTGTAGCGCCGAATAAACCTCGCTGAAATTGATTGAGGCGGGCGCTGCATCGAACGCCTTGAACATCGAGGTCCAGAGCGGCGACACCGGTACCCGGATCTTGAAGCCCTTGAGGTCCTCCGGGCCGCTAATGGGCTTGGTCGACGACGTCGTCTGACGGAAGCCGTTATCCCAGATCTTGTCCATCACCACGAGGTTCGCCTTGGTGATTTCGCCGCGGATATAAGCACCCAGGCCACCGTCCATGGCCTTCCAGACCGTATCGTAATCCGGGAATGCGAAGCCGATGCCGCTGATGGACGCCGCCGGCACCAGCGTCGCCAGAATCAGTCCCGAGAGCGTGAAAAATTCCACGCCGCCGGACCTGATCTGGCTCAGCATGTCCGTATCGGAACCGAGCTGGTTGTTCGGGAAAATCTGCAGGTCGAACCGGCCCTTGGTCTCGGCTTTGATCGCCGCAGCCATTTCCTTGGCGCGGGCGTTCATCGGATGTCCATCCGGAAGATTATTGGCGTACTTGTAGGTAAATTCGGCGGTCTGGGCTCGCGCCACCAACGGCGCGCCAATGCCGCCCAAAACCGCTGACGCAGCGGATGCTTTGAGAAGCGTGCGTCGTGAAAAGCTCATCTCATTCTCCCTTGAGAGTTATTGTTCTTGAGGTCCGAAACACGAACCTGCGGTCCACGGGATCATCAGCGATCGCCGCGCTCGCGCGCTTATTGCAGCGTCAGCAGATGTCGGCAATAGGAATGGCCGGGACGCAGCAGATCAGGAGGGTCATGGCCGACAAAGGCGAGCCGTTTCGGCGCCGGAGCTGACTAGATTTGCCAACATATCCGTCTAAATATCTGATCTAATTGTAGATATAAATATTCCATAATATACCTTATGCGAATTCCGGGTATGAGGTGCGCGGCCCGCTGTCGTTTCTGTCGCGTTCATCACAATCCTGCACTTCGTTTACGGGGTTCCTGCACTGCCCCTAAGAGTCGCGCCCGCACGGCTCCTTTGATCGGATACGGGCGGCATGCGCCGACTTAATATGAGGGAAGAAGATTGGGCTCAGGTTTGGCTGGGTCGATCGTGCCACGTGTGGATGAGTCAATTCAGTCCATCGCAATGCGTTTGGCACCCTGCGCTTTGGTCACAGCAGCCGAACTTCTGCGATACGGGTTGAACCATGCAGCTGGCCTCACCTCGTTGCCGACGGACAAAAATGCGGTGCTCCGGCTTGGAGAACTCGGCGGGTTCGACCCAACCGAGATGATGAGCCGGGCTATCTTACCGGGCCATCTCGGGTACTTGGTTTTTGAATGAGAGGTCCCAGAGGATTGGGTGAGCTTCGCAGTTCGCCGGCTCGCCCCCGGCGTTCTGCGCGAGGATGGGGACACTCCTTACCATCGCCTGAGTTGGCAGCTGACTGCACTTGATTGCGACGTAGCGACCGGTGAAGCGTTGGTTCATCGTTGCCCTCAATGCGGAGTGCTCCTGAGTTGGTCGAGGATCAGAGCAATAGTGGACTGCGGATGTTGCAAATTCGACCTCCGCCACGCGGCATCCAGGTTACCGCCCGTGCTCTCATTGCGTTGGGCCGCCTAGCTCCCGAATAGTCATCGATCGACCGTTCGCAAGGGCCAGCTGTGTAAGGGGCACCGCCTGACCAACTCGCCTGCGCCCGCATCGACTGCAATGTAGCAGGGCCTTGTCATTGATGGCAAAGCCGCACCAATCGGGCTCGCGATTAGAGCCCCGGTTCAACCTCAGGCGGGCGGAACTTCCTCATCCGATCTCACCTCGGCGTCATAGACCTTAATCTGCAGCATCGGAAATTGCCGCTTTAAATCCCTCGCGCCGGTCTCTGCGCCCTCCTCCGTCCTGAATTTGGTTTGACTCGTCCGTTGACGACAATCGCGTAGCCAGCCGTCGGCAACTTCCAAGTCGACTTAGACGTAAGCAAATATCCAAATGTAACGTTCGGTTCGAGTCTCGCAGGCGGAGCAAGTCGGAAGCCGGAAGTTTCGCCGTCGCCTTAGCCTTACCCCTCCTAGAACTGGCGGTGCGACGAGGCCGGCGGATAAAGCGTGGATTCGACTTCGCATATGTTTCGTTGTGCGAATAGGCGCGTCGCGATCGCGCACGGCGGTGTCGTTTACGGTTCGATCTGAGTCATTCGAGCTCTATTTGAGTCTACTTTGTATCGGCGACCCCGCTGTCGTCCGCCTTGACTGCTCGGTGAGGTGAATGCCGTCCCGCTGCCCGACAAGTCCGAATGAAGGTCGCCCGGTATATTCCCGCGGCCTTGCTATCCCGGTCGAGTCCAGTTTACTTTCGTCTTACGGGATGAAGCTGCCATGTCCGCCAAGCCGAAACTGACAACCACCGTCTCGACCAAGGGCCAAGTGATATTGCCCAAGGTGATCCGGGAACAGCGGCACTGGCCCGCCGGGACCGAACTGGTGGTGGAGGATACCCCCGGAGGGTGTGTTGTTGAAGGCGAAGCCCGCCTTCGCGCCCACCCGGCCGAAAGAGGTGTTTGGCTCCCTACCCTATAAGGGGTCGGCAAAGTCGGTCGCAGATATGGAGGCGGGAATCGCCGCCGAGGCGAAACGACGGCATGCTCGCAATCGATACTAATCTCATCGTCCGCTATCTGGTGGGCGACGATCTCGGCTAGGCTGCCCGGGCATCGACACAATGATGTCTTCGTCTGCACCACAGTGCTGCTGGAGACCGAGTGGGTGCTGCGCAGCGTCTATGGGTTTCCGCTGCCCGGTGCGCCGAGGCCACATCACACCCCTTCCGCCAGAAAACTCACGTAAGCATCTGTTCTTGCTAAAAATTGTAGGCTGACTTTCAGCCCTGCCCCATCATTAGCCCTGCAAATGTCGCGGGACATCACGCGTCTCGGCACGCTTCGATCTTCCGAAGGTCGTGCAGTGCTCCGCTGGCGTGGCTCCCTATCGTCCGGATGCCCTTGCTGCTCACAACGGCTTCAAAAGCTACTGAAGCGGCGCCTCAGCTCGAGAGCGCCGCGCATGGCGCCTTCGCCGGTGCTGAATTCCGCCTTCAGAAGCCTATCTATTTCGATGGCGAAGCCGGTTTGCGGGAGTTGGATCGATCGTCCCGGCATCGGGCATCCGCCGGATGGACGACCGGCGGCTCCCGTTCCGGCAGGAAGGTGCTCGACGCCTCGCCAGACGCGAAGACGTGGGGAAGCTCAAAGCCGACATCGAGCGTCAGGACAGGCTGCTTCGCGCAGCTGCCGAAACCGACGAGGTCGATTTCCAGCTCGAGCCGAAGCTGTGAGCATGCTGCGGGCCGCGGTGTCGAAAAGGGGAGGACTGACATGAGCGTGACCTACTATGTCGCGCTGCCGTTCATCCCTTCGGACGACAGCATCGCCGCCGGTGAGGCCGTCGAGTGCTTCAGATTGCGTGCAGAACGCGGCTCGATCGCGGCCGCGTGAACCGGCGAACGACCATGCTGACGCAAATCTATGAGATCTCCAGTCCTTATGAAGCGCGGGCCGTCTCGGAAATCGGAATTGACCACGTCGGCGTCTTGGTCGGCGACGGCGAATTTCCGCGCGAACAGCCGCTCGCTCGGGCGGCCGAGATTGCCGGTGCCATAGCGGCACCGGCGAAGCTTTCGGCCCTCTTTCTCACGGCACGAGCGGACTTCATCATCCAATGGGCAAAGGCGTTGAAGCCCGCGACCGTCCACCTTGGCGCGGCGCCTGAACTGCTCGATCCGGCTGACGTCGCGGCCATCAGCGTGGCACTGCCGGGCAGCGCGATCATGCGCAGCATACCGGTCTACGGAGAGGAAAGCGTCCACATCGCTCGGAGCTACGAAGGTGTTGCCGACTATCTTCTGCTGGATAGCCATCGGCCGTCGGACCAGCAAATCGGCGCGCTTGGCGTGACGCACGACTGGAGCATCAGCCGGCGGATCGTCGAACTGGTCGGCACCCCGGTTATCCTCGCCGGCGGGCTTGGTCCCGATAACGTCGCGCAGGCGATCAGCATTGTCGGTCCCGCCGGCGTGGACTCGAAGACGAAGACGGATAGAGACGGCACTCACACAAAAGATCTGGAGCGCGTACGACACTTCTACGAAGCGGCGCACGCTGCTGTGGAGCCGGGTTGATCCGGGTAGGTTAACGACAGTTGACGGAGGCTTCGATGACGAATCCGTATCGCGACAAGGCTCAGCCGGCCGAAGAAGCCCGGTGGGCGAAGGTCGCCGGCTTGCTAGGGGCGCCATCCACCCTGCGAAAGGTGCCGCGGAGCCCGTTGGAAGCGCACGAGATGCTGCTCAACGGACTGCCGTCCGGTGCGCTCTTGCATCTGGTCCGGAAGCTGGTGCTTCTCCGCTGGGATGACTCGTTCGCAACGGCGATCGGAATGAGTCATCGCACCTACCAACGCCACGTCGCGGCGAGCGCCAGGCAACTCAGCCCGGAGCAGAGCGGACGAACGTGGAAGCTCGCGGAAATCTTGGCGAAAGCGACGGCCATTTTCGGGACCAAGGCGGAAGCCGAGCAATGGCTGGAACGGCCCGCTATCGGCCTGAACCAGCGCAAGCCGGTCGATCTGTTGGCGACGCCGGCCGGCACCGGACTGGTCGAGGATTTTCTCGTCCGGCTTGAGCACGGCGTCTACGAATAGCATGACGTTCGGTCGACGTACTCGTCGCACCATCTCGCCATCTCTGCCCGCGAACTGCACGATTCCAACTAGCGGGCTGGGTGTGCTCTAAAGGAACTACGAGTCTGATGGGACAAGAACTTTCAAGCTGGTCAATCAAACGGATTGGGAGTCAATGCGAGTCCCTGGCGTCGGATGCTGTCGAATTCCGGGTCCCCGTCAGCGCGGCCGGTTTGGCGCGACCCTGAGAGCACGGCCGGAGGTTATCAGCGCAGAACAGAGAATGGCTACATCATTTCTATAGATTGGCTACTCACTATTCACCACGCACAGGTCGTTCCTAAATCTTCAAGGGGCGTTCGGACGATCAGGACCACCCGTCGTGCTTAGAATCGGAGTTATCTCGGATACACACGGGATCCTGCGTCCTGAAGCCGAGCAACGGCTGGCCGGCGTGGCCCACATCATCCATGCCGGTGACATCGGCCGCCCCGAAGTCATCCACAGACTCCGCCGGATTGCGCCTGTTATTGCAATCAGGGGGAACGTCGATAAAGGGCCGTGGGCGGAGAATTATCCTGATACAGAGACGGTCAGGCTTGGCGACCAGTCGATCCATATCCTTCATGATATCCAGGATCTGCAACTCGAACCGGCGGCGTGCGGGATCAACGTGGTTATTTCCGGCCATTCGCATCGGCCGCTGATTGAGACCACGGGCGGGGTGCTTTATCTTAATCCCGGAAGTGCTGGACCACGCCGTTTCAACCTGCCTATCACGCTGGCGACGTTGGATCTGACTGCAAGTGGTCCCAAGGCATTACTACATCATCTTACCGGTACTGGATAAGTGCAGGCAGTGCGCCTTGGGTGAACGGGGCCAGCTCGTCCAGCCAAATCCGGACTTGCAGGATCGGCCGCTCTTGGCGCAAACCGGACATTCGGCCGGACCCGCTCCGCACGCGCATCAAAGAATGCACGTTGGCGTCATTCGAGCAGCCGCGTGGCGTCTCGTCCATCCGGATGCGATAGGGCGCGACGCCCGTGGTCCGGTCGGGCGGATCAGGCCCAACCGGATCTCGGCTTTCACCTAGTCGTGAGTTGGGTCCGCTGCCTGCGCGGGTCTACATCAAGGGCGGGTTGATCGAGACGGTCTCTCGCGCCACGAGCGCCAGAAGGACCTGAGTCGACAGTGCCAGTGCCCGACGGGGCCAGCGCCGACAGTGCCAGCGTCCTAGCGGCCCGAGAAAGCGAGCATCAACCTCCGCGCCCACGCGGCGCAAACGCTTGCGCTGCGAGTTGGGCGCGGTTGGTTAGTTATAGGCCGTTTTCGTCTGATGATCCTATAAGCCTTCGCGAGCCTCTTGCGCGGTGGTGCGACGTGAATGTCATCGCCACGCGCTCGCCTGCTGTGGGTTCACTTGTCATGAGCGAAAGCATCTCATCGGTATTGCTCGATGCGCATTGCGCAAGAAGGCAAGGTCTCAATGCCATCGCCCAGCGACAACGCGCTCGGCTTGGCGGGGTCGTCGCCTTCGCTCGCGCCAACTCGCCCTATTATCGCGAACTCTATCAGGGCGTACCGGAGCGGATTGAGAGTTCGTCCATGCTGCCGGTGGCTAACAAGCAAGAGCTAATGCGTCATTTTGACGACTGGGTCACCGACCGCGAGGTTAGTTTCGCGGCAGTGCGAGCGTTCGTCGATAACCCTGAGCTGATCGGGCAACGCCTCCTTGGCGAGTATTCTGTGGCAACCACTTCGGGCAGCACCGGGACACCTGGAATATTTCTGTTGGACACACACAATTGGACGGTCACACTCGCTTTTTCGCTGCGCATGATAATGGGCTGGCTTAACGCCAGCGACATGTTTCGTCTCCTCGTCCGCGGCGGCCGCGCGGCGTCGGTGCTGGCGATGGCGCGGCCATTACATCGGCGCAACCAGCTTTGCTGCAATCCGCACAAAACGGTCGGCCCGACGATTACGGGCGCTTCCGGCGCAGGCGCCGTTGCGCAATCTGGTCGCCGCACTCAATCGGTACCGCCCGGCTCTGCTCATCGGATACGCCAGCGTCATGGCACTATTGGCCGCCGAGCAGGATGCCGGTCGCCTGCATATTCAGCCGGTGCTGGTTCTTCCGACTTCGGAAGGGCTTTCGCAGGACGGATACGACCGGATCGCAAGGGCATTCCACGCCAAGGTCCGGACCGTTTACGTCGCGACGGAATGCCTGTTCATGGCCATCGGCTGTGAACACGGTTGGTATCATGTCAACAGCGATTGGGTGATTCTCGAACCCGTCGATGCGAGCTATCGGCCGGTTCCGCCCGGCGAGGAGTCGCATACGGTCCTCCTGAGCAACCTCGCCAATCGCGTGCAGCCGATCCTCCGCTACGATCTAGGCGACCGCATCCTGCAACGACCTGATCCTTGTCCTTGCGGCAATCCGCTTTCGGCGATCCGCGTGCGGGGCCGCACTGCCGACATCCTCACCTTCCCAACCGAACGCGGAGAGAAAGTCGCAGTGCCACCGCTCGCGCTTGAGATCGATCATGTACCCGGTGCGGAGTTGTTTCAGATAGTGCAGACTGCGCCAACACAATTGCGCGTTCGCCTACATCCCGCAGCCGACGCTGACCCAAATCGGGTTTGGCGGGCGGTGCATTCCGAATTGACCAAGCTGTTGAATGAGCATGGGCTTGGTCACGTGTCTGTTGAGTTGGCCGCCGAACCGCCAGTTCCATCTTCCGCCGGAAAGTGCCGCACCGTCATCCCACTGGTTTCGAGCGCTTGAAGACTCATGAGAGCTTAGGCGGATCGCGCTGCTGCTAAGTGGTCCTAACGAGAGCCAAGGTTATGAAACTAACCTATACGGATTCACGGGATGGAAGGGTGATTATTGGGTTCACCGATGAGCGCGGTAAACACGAAATCGCTCTATGCACAGTAGAGACGGCAGACCTTATCGGTGCGTTGAGGACCTCGTTAGAGGAGGCGATTGGAAGTCCGGCCGCAGACAGCATGGCCCTTCCCGGCATTGAACGAGTGCGGATCGTTGAGACTGCGGAAGAAGTGGTGTTCCGCGTTTATATGAATGATCGCATTTCGCATGATTATCCGGTTCCGAGAGGGACCGTTCTTGCGGATGAGCTTCGGATGCTGGCAGACCGGATGGAGGCGCGCAATTCGGCAAAGGCCACACATCCATCGTCCGATACCCAAAAGGGCAAACTGAATTAGCGGATGGCGCGTACTCACAAATCGCCACCGTTCTGCAATCTCTAAGTGATGTCTGCTTAGCTCCCACGAGCGACGGAAAAGCGGAAATCGCGGGAGGTCCGGCCAGGGTCACAAAGCTGATGTCAGGCGAACGACCGCTTATGGCGCAAACCGGACATTCGGCCGGACCCGAACGTCTCAGAAGGGCCAATGACAGACATCGCCCATCATTCGACCACGTTATCAGCGCGCAATAGTATTGATGTCAGAACTTCAATACCTGTCATTTTCGCGGTCTTCAGAGTCACCATTGCTGAGAATTTGTTGCATGGCAGCGGTGGACACCCTTAGCGCTCAAGCAATGTCCGTGTTTCTCAAAGTTTGAGCACACAATGCTTAAGCAATAGGCGAGCGTCTAATTATGCTTGGCTTCGTTATGCGGCGACGCGGCCTTCGCCCAACAGTCGAACTGACATGACGCACAAGTTTGACTGTTCCGATGAACTGCGATGGGATGAAGGTGCGCGTAAAATGCACGTTCAAACCAGGAGAGATCCGATGTGCGCGGGTGACGACAAGAACTGTCCGGAATTCGAATTGCACCACCGCAAGTTCAAGGAAACGCTCGATCGGGAACGCCGGTCGTTCTTGAGGTCCAGCTTCGCCGCGGCCGGGGGCGCGGCGGCGATGTCCGCGGCCGGCATTTCTCTGGTGACGCCGCAGATGGCGGCTGCCGCCGAGAAGAACCAACCAGCTAAGCGGTCCTACCACCATTTGCCGGCGAATGCCGACACAGTGCATTGGGGCTATTTTAGCAAGAAATTGAAACCGCAGGTCGAGGTCGATTCCGGCGACTTCATCACCATCGAGGCGTTAACCCACCATGCCAACGACGACGCCGAGCGCATGGTGAAGGGCGATCCCGGCGCCGAAAGCGTGTTCCTGTGGACCAAGGAGAAGAAGGGCGTAAACCGACGCGGCGCAGGACCGATGGATGCCTCGCTGTTCGGGCGTGGCGCCGGCGAGGGCCTTGGCGTGCACATCTGCACCGGCCCGGTCTACGTACGCGGCGCCCAGGAGGGGGACGTGATCGAGTTGCGCATTATCGACGTCACGCCCCGGCCTTGCGCCAATCCGCACTATCCCGGAAAGGCTTTCGGCAGCAACGCGGCCGCATGGTGGGGCTTTCACTATAAGGACCTGCTCACCGAGCCAAAGCCGCGCGAAGTGGTCACGATCTACGAAGTCGACGCCACCGGCGAACGCAACTGGGCGAAAGCCGTGTATAATTTCCGATGGACTCCACAGACGGACCCCTCCGGCGTAGTTCACAAAACCATCGACTATCCTGGCGTTCCAGTCGATCACTCTACGATCAAGGAGAACCACGGCATCTTGAAGAATGTGCGCATTCCGATACGCCCACATTTCGGCGTGATAGGCTTGGCGCCCAAGGAGGCTGATATCGTCGACTCGATTCCGCCGAGCTATACCGGCGGCAACATCGATAATTGGCGGATCGGCAAGGGCGCGACGATGTATTATCCCGTTGCGGTCGAAGGTGGCTTGTTATCGGTTGGCGACTCGCACGCTTCTCAGGGAGATTCCGAGCTGTGCGGTACGGCAATCGAATGCTCGCTGAACGGCACCTTCCAGATCATCCTGCACAAGAAAAACGATCTCGTCGGTACGGCTCTCGAAGCTCTGGACTATCCGATGCTGGAAACCAAGGACGAGTGGCTGGTGCACGGCTTCAGCTTCGCCAACTATCTCACCGAATTAGGGGACAAGGCACAGTCGGACATTTACTCGAAATCGTCGGTTGACCTTGCTTTGCGCGATGCGTTCCGGAAGATGCGCAAATTTTTGATGACGACCAAGAAGCTCACCGAGGATGAGGCGATCTCTTTGATTACGATTGGCGTCGACTTCGGCATCACCCAAGTGGTGGATGGAAATTGGGGCGTCCACGCAGTCATCAAGAAGGATATCTTCGCCGGCGGCGAGACCTGATCCGTAACACCGACGCGGTCGGCTTCGGCGGGAGCTGGTCGCGTCGCGCTGCATTCGGGGCAACCGCGCTGAGGTCCGTCTCGGGTCAAGCGCGTCGTTCTGGCTGTGCGCCGATGACTTCCGGTCTACCCCGATGAACAGACATCCTCAGTGTCCGCCGGCATGTCTCAAAGGTGCCAACAACGGACATTCCTCATCTGGCTCTGGCTCGCGAGAGCTATCGATAGTTGGCCGAGTCTGGCTTGGCTGCTCGCACGTATCGACCTCAACACCTCAGTCTTCGCCAAGTTCTCCGATATGATGTTGGGCATAGAGCTCGGGGCCGATCTTCGTGACGAGATCGACCTGGGATTCCAGAAAGTCGATGTGCTCTTCCTCATCGTGCATCAGGGTCTCAAACAGGCTTCGTGTCCCGTAATCTTTGACCGAATGGCAATGGGTCGCGGCTTCAGCGTAGAGGGAGTGCGCTGACAACTCGGCCTTCAAGTCGCTATCGAGCACAGCCTTCACGGTTTTCCCGATATGAAGGGACTCCAGCGTCTGCATATTGGGAAATCCATCGAGGAAGATGATGCGTTCGATGAGCTTGTCAGAATGCTGCATCTCTTCAATGGATTCCTTGCGCCATGTCTTGGCGAGCTCTTTGTAGCCCCAATTGTCGAGCAGACGGTAATGCAGCCAGTACTGGTTCACCGCGGTGAGTTCGTGGCGCAGCGCTTTGTTGAGGTACTCGATAACGTCTTTATCGCTCTTCATACTCTGCTCCTTTCGCGGGTGCGACTTTGAGTGATTTATCCACGCTCTAGCTTACCACACACGGCAGGCTCAAAAATCGGGAAAGCGGACGCGGCCGCCTCGCACCGGCTCGCCGTTCAGCGGGATCCCTGCTTTCGCAGGGAAAAGTATCGACTACAAACGGCGCAGGAAAAACAGGAGAGTTCTGTCCATGATCGAGGGGATCAGCGCAGTCACACTGTGCACCCGCGAAATGCGACGAGCTGTCCGGTTCTACCGCGCGCTAGGGTTCGAGGTCCTGTATGGCGGCGAGGAGTCATCATTCACAAGCTTTCGAGCGGGACGAGCTATCTCAACCTCATCGCCCAACCTACCGAGCGGCGCTGGTCCTGGTGGGGCGGGTAATCTTCTACGTTGCCGATGTTGACGCACTTTACGACCGTGCGCTCGTACGGGATTGCAGCCAGCTACCGTGCCCAGCGACGCCGAATGGAGTGAGCGCGTCTTCCACCTCGTCGACCCCGACGGCCACGAACTCAGTTTCGCTCGGCCTTTGCACCCGGATTCCGTCCAATAGCAGCCCAAAGCGACCCGCCATTCCAAGAGGCGCCGGGAGGGCGTATGGTGCTCCGATTTTCCGCTGACCCTGGGAGGCAATCATGCAATTCAGGACAATCGGACTAATGTTGCTCGGCGCATTGGCGCTTCCCGCCTCCGGGAGCGCACAAACCACCCCTGCTCCACCGGCAATTACACGAACGGTGGTCGCCGCAACCAAACTGGCGACCGTCACGGAGGTGCCGCTCTATTTCAAAGCGGTGAGCGTCACCCTTCAACCGGACGCGATGAGCGCCATCTCGGCGGCCGACGGCATCCTCTACCAGATGTCAGGTACGACCCAGGTCGCGCTCGATGGTGGGGCCAAAAGGCTCAACCCCGGTGAGGGGCTGTTTATCGCCCGCGGAAAGATCGCGGCGCTAAGGGCAGGCGCCAACGGGCCATCTACTTTCCTTCACTTCTTGCTCGCTGCCGCCGCAGACCTGGATCGGCCTGCCGAAGCGGCACCTGCGGCCGTGACAGAATTATATCGCTCAGCGAACCCAATTCCCGACCTGAAGCCAGGTAGTTATGATCTCAATCTCACGCGAGTCATATTTCCGGCGGGGATGCCCTCCAACCCGCCACACCATCGGTCGGGCGCGGCGCTATACTTTATCGTCTCCGGCACCGGGGCCAACACGGTCGATGGCAAGACGGAAGCAAGGGGACCGGGTTCCTTGATCTATGAACCGTACGCCCTCGTGCACCAATGGGGAAACCCAGGCAACGAGCCGTTGATATTCCTGGCCTTCAACATCAATCCGGAAGGTATGGCAGCCGTGCTTCCGAGCTCGCCTGCAAATCAATAGCGACTTTGTTCAGGAAGTTGGGGGGCTTGCTGAGACAGAAGGGCCGTCATCCTGACATCAGCTTCGGCTGGGGCTATGCTACGGTCTCTCTGAGCACCGAGAAAATCAAAGGATGGCAACGAACGGTCGCACCGTCACCGTGTTCGGCGGAACCGGCTTTCTCGGCCGCCGCATCGTTCGGCATCTGCGCTCTCGCGGATTTCCCGTTCGGATCGCGTCAAGGCATCCGGATCAGGGGCAACGGCGTACATTGGCTCTTGATCGCGCAGCCTTGGCAAGCTGCCGTCGACCAGTAACGGCGCAGCGTCATCCCATGCTCGACGTTGGTGTAATGATAAGGCAGCAGCTGGCCCGATGGGCAGCGGTAGACGTCCTCTTCAGGCAGATAGGCGAAGTCCTGTTTGCCGAACCGGCCCTCCGCCTTCGCGCCCGACGTCATCGGCTTGGGCAAGGTGACTGACACGCCAGCCTCTTCGCAGGCCAGTATCTCCTGTCCGTCGAAGTAGCCACGGTCTGCGACTGCATCGAGCTTGTCCACGTCGAGCGTCTCTTTGGCCTGCTTCGACATCCGAGCAAGCTGTCCACGGTCGTTGCCGACGTTGATGACCCTCGTGCGTAACGATCAGATGGTGTTCGGTGTCCACGGCGACCTGGACATTGTAGCCGACGACGCCCGATTCGCGTCCGCTGGTGGCCATCGAACGGGCATCCGGATCGGTGAGCGATATCTGTTGATCCGGCGTGTTGCGCATCTGCGCGTCGAGCGCTTCCAGGCGGCTCATCTCCTGCTTCAGCCGAGCGATCTTTTCTTTGATCCTCGTCGTCTTGATGCTGATCGCTTCCGATGGCTCCTGCCGATCGGCGCTATCGAGTTGACGAAGATATCGACCGACGCTTTCCTCGATCTGCGCCATCCGCCTCGCCATCTTGGCGTGTGTGAAGTTGCGGTCGCGGTTGTTCACCGCCTTAAACTTGCTGCCGTCGATTGCGACGCTTGGGGTCTGCAACAGGCCCATTTGCCGGCATAGCGCAACGAACTTCGCGCAAACCTTCCGGATCGCCGCGCCATTGTCCTTCCGGAAATCGGCGATCGTCTTGTGATCGGGAGCCAGGCGCCCGATCAGCCACATTACCTCGACATTGCGGCACGACCCACGTTCCAGGCGGCGACTGGATTGCACCCGATTGAGATAACCGTAGATGTAAAGCTTCAGAAGGACTGCCGGATGATAGCAGGGCCGGCCCGTCTCCTTGGCGATCGCACGCTCAAACCCCATTCCATGCAGGTCGAGCGCCTCGACGAACACATCGATCACATGGACCGCGTTGTCCTCGCCTACCCAATCCTCCAAACATTCCGGCAAGAGCGTCAGCTGGGATCTGTCCGCGCCTTCAACGAAGCATCCCATCCGTATCCCCCATCAGGAAACGGAGGAATCGTAGCCGACTCGCGGCTTTTCACACAGCCAGGGTCAATCGCGTCGCTTTGGCGGTCGGTCAGCCACTTCCGGTCCACCCCGATCAGCGGACATTCGCAGGGTACGTCAGCACGTCTCAGACGTCACACAAGCGGACGTTCCACAGCTTTGATCGGGCGGCTGAACGGGAGCGTCGCCGCGACTGGGAGCGGCGTCTGGAGAACGCCAGAACCTTTAAGAGGAACTGACCATATCTCATCCACCATTGTCTTGGCGAACTGTTCAACGGTGTAGACGCGTCGCGAGCTGTCTGCCCGCGCCTTTCTGGCGGAATAAGATCACGCTGGCGACGCACCGCTGCCACATACTGCACATGATCAGGTGGCAAGATTGCGACAGCAGTATCGTTGAATTGGCGGATGTACCCAATTGACGATCCAAGAAGCCCCCGGAGATGATCTCTCCGAGGGCTTCCTAGCTTTTGGCGACACTGCGTTACAGCGCGAACCTGACTAACGCACCGAAGCGCGAGAGTTAGGCGGTCGCGCCCCTTCGTCCTCCGCTAAAGATGGGCTCGTACCGCCGAAGCTGAGATAAACGAGCGCGCATTCTGCGTGAGCACGTTACCGGGAACTGCGCATAAACAATGCTACGTATCTTCGTCGCTTCTGTCGCATTGGTGGCGGTCACGATTGGGCTTCTGCTCCACTCGACCCACCACGGCATGCAGATTCTCGGACGCACTGCGGCTTTTGGACCGAAATAGAGGCCGGACTATCGTGCCGCTAACCTGTCGAGGTTGCCCTAGGCGATGTCATGATGGCGTTGTCTGTTGTGCTGCGGAATGGTGCTGAGATTGACTAATGATCTCAGACAAGCGCGCAAACCGGCAGCCGATGTCGGCTTGTCGGGGCAGAGCGGACCTCCTTTGGAGCCGCTTCCAAGTCTGGAAATGACCCAATCTGCGACACTGGGCAGCACTCCAGAAAGTGCACGATCTCACTTGATCGGCGGAATGATTCGCCCAGGCGGCGATGTCCTGAGCCTACGCGCTTATGTTCAACTGCCGCAGCACGTCAGCGATGAGTTGCTTCACGTCCTGATGGCCACCGTTGTTGAAGGTGATGCGCGTGCCTTGTCCGTCGGGCAGTGGTGTGGCGGTCACGATCCTATCCGTGTTGATGACGATGGGCTGATCGTCCGGTTGCGTGAACTGCACGAATGCCATGAAGGATCGATCCTGCCTGTTGGGCGCGCGAGCCGCGCGCAGCGCCCCGAAACCTGCGACGCGCGGGCGTCAAGGTCAAGCCTGTGTACCGAAAGCGTAAAGGCGAGGCTTCAAATGGCTTGTGGCGTTTGTGCCCGCTCCACCCGACGCGCCGCCTCGCTTCCCGGTGAGGGCGGCACTCATCTACGCGGTTGCGGAATGACCGCTGTTGGCAGTGCGCGCTTTCCGCTATTTGGTCGCTATCAGCGGAAAAGCGGACGTCGCGGACATCGCGTTTGTGTAGATGCGGAGGTCATACGAGGCGGGCCGCTGCTAGAGGTGGCGTGGCGGGCGCGGTAGAGAAGCTTGGCGAGCCGCCCAGGTTCCGCGCGGTTGCTGTGAGCGCATTTCTTCCCCGCACACAATCCGCGGGCGGTTTTACTGCGTCAGATATCTATATGCGACAATCAGAGCCACCATGCTCGCGAAAATCAGCAGTGCCGAGAGGGATTTTCGGATCATTGGCCTCGTCGAATGGCGGGCAGCCGATGGAGCGGGCTGAGGTTTAGGCCGTCTCTGGAAGCGCACGACTTTGCCCTCTGTCGTTGTGTGCGGGCCTTTGGTTCCGGCGCCGCGCCCACGCCTCCCATCTCGCTGTAATAAGCGCTGTAGACCTCGCGAACGGCCAGGGCCGTGGACTCGGCCTCGCTCATCGTCTCGAGTCGGGTTCGATAGTTAGTCAGAAAGCCCTGTGCGTTTGACGGAAGGTCATCGAAACCACCGAGCTTGGCCATCATGAGCCAAGTGGCAAAATCCGCCTCGGCTTTCGTGCGAGCTTTCTTAACGATACTGGCGTTGGAGTTAGAGGACATGGTGGTCCGATTGGTTCGCCCGCCCAAACTCGCCGGCTTTCTTGGCTATCTTTGGACGGTTCGCTTAGGTATCTCGGTTGACCTCGCGCTGGCTTGGCGCGCCAGGATTTGCCCTGGCGCCGAAGCCGCCAAGCGCGCTGGACCAAATTAAGGGCTTGCCGGCCGGCATCGTTAATCCGACTAACGGCACGAACCGGACTCGCCCACGCTTTCGCCAAGGTCCGCTGTTGAGGGCAGACCGGAAGAACTGAGAGCCGTCAACGAGCGCCTCAAGGAGTTCGACAATGGCACCAAGCGGACGTGCAGAAGCCGTACTGCGATGTCCGTTATCGGGGATGAACGGACCTAGCTCGGACGCGAAGCTGATGTAGGTTAGCAATCCGCCGACACCATTAAATTGAATTTTAGATTTCGGTGCCCCGGCGCCGTGCACGAAGTTAAGGTCGGGGACCAGGCCACGAACGTGCTTGCCATCTACGTCGTGGAATAGCTGCCCGTCGAGCAGCCGACCCAGTTCGAGCTGGTTATCAACCTTAAGACTTAAGAATGCCAAGGCACTTGGCCTCGTCATCCCGCCGTCGCTGCTTGCCCACGCCGATGAGGTGATCGAATGAGATGGCGAGTCGGCTTTTCGCACCTGAACAGGAAATTCCCAGGCTGCTTTCGGATCATGCTTTAAGACAAAACCGGATCACCGCTGTTCTTGAAGAATCGGTGCACCGAGTTCATCGAAACGAAAGAGCTGAAACACCCGCTGGCCATTAAAGTCGAGCACTCTCAAATCATCGGTCTCGTGCAGATCGCTCTCGACTGCTTGAAAATGCCCGCCGTAGCGCTCCCTAGCGAGCGACACTGGAACCTCAAATGCGACGAACTTGCCAATTCCTTTGTGCTTCCGCTTATCGAGGAGCTTCGGATCGTGTAAGTGATAACGATTCCGGGGTCGACATGATCTTGTACTCTTGGACGGTCCCGGCATGCTCGGTCGCATCGAGGTAAGTGAAACGGATTAGCCGAGGAGCCTCTTTCATCCACAATTCGACAGCATTTTCTGGAGTATCGCCTCGACCGAGTGTGGCGAAATCCTGCTTCGAGCTGCTATTGGCCGGAAGCCGGGAGCAAAGGCCGAGCGAAACTGAGTTCGTGGCCATCGGGGTCAATTAGGTGGAAGAAGCGCTCACCCCATTCGGCATCCTTGGGCACGGTAGCTGGCTGGTATCCCGCTGCGAGTGCACGGTCGTAAAGTGCGTCAACATCGGCAACGTAGAAGATGACCCGCCCCCACCAGGACCAGCGCCGCTCGTTAGGCTGGGTGATGAGGTTGAGATAGCTCGTTCCCGCTCGAAAGCTGGTGAATGACGAATCTTCGCCGCCGTGCAGGACCTCAAACCCCAGCGTGCAGTAGAATCGGACGGCTCGTGCCATTTCGTGGGTGCCGAGTGTAACCGCGCTGATCCCCTCGATCATGGACAGAACTCTCCCGTTTCATTTCCCCGCGCCGTTGCCACAGGCCCCAGACCGGCAGCTGGCGGCGGACGCTCGCCGCATCGGGCGGGAGCTTCCGGTTTCGCAACTTCCGCGGGGCGCTTACCTTCCTTCCAAATATCTGCGAATTAACTCGCGTTTGCGATCCCTCAGGCGCATACTCAGGCAATCACCGCTCCGCCTCCTAGGCATTACCGGTGACAGAGAGTGTTGCGCTCCCGCCTGTTCGAGGGAAGCATCATGCCCCAATCTCAACGCCTCTCGTCCGTCATTCCATTCGCTGCAATTGAGCGCCCCGCCTGTCCGAAGTGCAAGGCCCAGATGATGCTCGTTAGCATCGAGCCAGCACGCGCCCGGGGCGTCGACTTGCAAACGTTTGAATGCGCTGTCTGCAATCAGGTACTTACGAGCTTTGCCGCGTTCGAAGACCCCATGAAGTCCAAGGGCCTTGGACGCTGGCTTCAAGGCGATTTGCACTCACCGAAATAAGGCTCGCCGGCATGAACCGGCGGATAAGCTCGCGCCCTCGTTGTCAGATATCCTCGGTTTCAGCCTCCGGCTGGCTGCGGTAGGCGTCTCGGAGCCACAGGCGATTGAGGGGAGCGTCCGCGCTAAACGCGCGGGAGCCGCCGGGCTTCCCCAGCGGCTCAAGCGTTGCGTAGCGATGTGTTGCGACGCGCAGCGTCGCGTGGCGGAACGTTGCAATGCGCCGAGGCGCACCGCGTTGCCTACCGTGATGTCGATAAGTCCTACGCGTCTCATCGACCACCCCAACATGGTGCAGTCGCGAGGCGACTTCAAGACAGTGCTGCTGCCATAAAACCTGCGCTCTCTTTATGATTGTGCCTAAGAAGGCCGCAACTGCCGTAACGAGATGTAACAAAACGAGATGTAACAAAATCATGCAATATAATAGACACGCGCGTCGGTTTTGATTGCGATGCCTGCCTCGTCCGAGCCGGTCATCCTCATCAGCGCCGACCTATTCGAGGGGTGAAGAGCTTTCGCGGGCATTGAGTACGCAACTATCCTCGAACGAAGGAGAACACCCGTTTGTCGCAGTCGCCTAATCGACAACAGAAAAATCGAAATCTTCAAAGCCGTTCGGCACGCTCCATTGATCATAATCCGCGAGCTCAACGACTGACGCGCGCGAGATATCCAGGCCGGGCCCGCCTGCATGACCCCCTCGCCGCAGCGAGAGCAATGTCGGGAGATTTCACCGCGGCATTCGTCGCGTCCGACGCACGGATCGCCTGCCATTGCGACGACCCTGATACGACGTACACCGGCCCGTCGCTCCGCTGGATCAGGCGAACACGCGCGGCATCCTCGATCCCGCTGGCCCTGACGGCATCTGACGGACTGATGGTCACACGCGTGCTGTCCACGGGTGCAAGGCCGGCAAAGCGTTCCGCTTCCGACAGGGACGGAAACGGAACGAAATACATGACGATGCCGGTCGCAAACCACATCGCGAACAGGAGACAGAACGCGACACCGAGCCATCGGTGCAACAGGACTATTCCGCCCATCATGCGGGTTACGCCCCTACCACTTGAACGCAGCGGAGATCTCATAAGTGCGCGGGGCCCCCAACAGGATCTGATCGGGATAGAACGGATCGCCCCAGATCGCGTAACGCTTGTCGGTGACGTTTCGCACCCGGAATGTCAGCCGCGTCTGGTCGACGGCGTTGAACACCGATTTCGGTATGTCGACGAAGGCATAGAGGTCCGCGACGGTATAGGCGTTCATGGTCACTGTGTTGGCATCGGTATTATAGCGATCGCCGACGTGACGGCCGACGACGCCAAGCTCAATCAGCCAGGGCGTGAAGGATCGGTACGCTGCGCCGGCGTTCGCGACGACGCGCGGCACGTTCGGCGGTGTATTGCCGGAGAACGAGCCGCCGGCAAAGTTGTAGTCGGCATACCGCGCATCGACATAGGCGACGTTGCCCCAGACCCGCAATGCCTCCGTGACGCGCACGGCAGCCGCGAGTTCGACGCCCTTCGATTCCTGCCGGCCTGCAACGTTGAGCTGCATGCCGCCGGCGGCCGCATAGACGTTCTTCCGCTCGATGTCGAACGCCGAGAACGACCACTCCGCCCTGCTATTCCAGAACAGATGCTTCACGCCGGTCTCGTAGGTCTGCGACGTCGTCAGGTCGAGCGGCTGGCGCGGCCCTAGCAGGAAGATGTTGTTGGCTGAGACGTCGGCGCCGGTCGCGTACTGGCTGAAGAAGGTCAGCCCCGGGACCGCCTCCCAGGTGTAACCGATGCGCCCCGTCACCGGCGTCCAGGACTTGGAGAAGGGAAAGCCCGCCTTCACCACGCCATTCACATCGGTCGAGTTACGATCGAGCCCGATATGCTCCATGCGCAGGCCACCGACCAGCGCGAATGTCCGCGTGATCTTCAGGCGATCCTCGAACGACAGCGATTCATTGTCAATCCGCGCCGCCTGTTGCTGCGTCGTCAGCAGGCCGTAGTACCCGCGGGCAGGATCGACCAGCGTGACCTGATCGTGCGGGAAATTGGCGGCCCCCGGTCGGACGAAATCAAGGCCGCTTGCGGCAACTGTTGTCACCAGGCGGTTGTCCATGCCGGCGATGTTCGTATCCCAGGTCAGGTCGGTGAAGTTGCCGGCGAGCTTCTGGCTGTGCGCCACGTAGAAGCGTTCCCGGTCGACCAGGTTCACATTGGCATTGAACGCCTCGACCTCGTTGTTGAACCACTCCCGCTCTGCGCCATAGCCGTAGGCCTGGCTCCTCAGCGTCAGGCCGGGCGCGAGCTTGAGCTCGAAGCCGCCGCGCAGCCACACCTCCCTCGCGACATTGCGATTGTCGAGGACGTTGTAGTTGGTGTTGAAGGTGCGATCGTCGATCGTAACCGGGCCGAGGTTCGATCCATTGTAGTTCGAGACGTAGCTTCCCGAGACGATGCCGGTCGTGACATGCGATCCGCTGAAGGCGACCGGGACCAGCGGTACGCCCCAATAGGCCTTGCCGCGATCCTCCCGGTATTCGATCGCGCCCCAGACCTTGAGATTGTCGGAGATGCGGTAGTTGAGCTGACCCGAGATATCCAGCGTCTTGGTGTTGGTATCATCGGCAAAGCCGTTGAGCGAGGAGCGGCTGATGTCGAACCGGTAGTCGAGCCCCTGAACGTTGGTGCTACCGCCGGAGCCATAATAGCTGCGGAACGAGTTCAGCGAGTCATAGGAGAATTGGGCCTCGTTCCGGATCGGCCCGGTGTGTGGCTGCTTGGTGACGAAATTGATCGCGCCGCCGCTGGCCCCCTCGCCCGACAGCAGCGAAGCCGGACCTTTGAGAAACTCCACGGCCTCGAGATTGGCCGTGTCCATGATACGCGACGTCATGTTCTGGGGGCCGATTTTGATGCCGTTGTAGAGCACGTTGATCTGGCTGTTGGTAAAGCCGCGCATCGAGAAGGCCGATGGCTCGGCCGGATTGTCGCCGGACGTCACGCCGACCGCGCCTTGCGCCACTTCCGACACGGTCCGATAGCCCTGCTCGCGGATCGTCTCGGCCGAGATCACCTCCACGGTCGCAGGCACTTCACGCACAGCTAGGCCGAGGCGCGACGCGCTTGCGGCGATGGCGTTCGTGTTGAGCGGTGTCTGCGTCGTATCCCCGGTCGGCTTCGGTGCGGTCGCTGGCGAAGCAGCTCTATTTGCCGCCGCGCGGCGCGCGCCCTGCTCGTCGCGGCCGGACGGCTTGGCCTGCTTGCGCTTCTGGTCGGTGGGCGGAGAAATTTCGACCGGTGGCAATGGCTCGCGGGAGCCCGCCTGTTGCGCGCAGACCGCGGAGATGTCGAAGGCAGCAAAAGAAGAGAGAACGCCGGACGCGAGCAGGAACTTGCGCGGCCGCGCGGCACGGAGACAGGACATGGCTGAGACCTCGGTATGACGTCAGTGGCACGTCACAGCGAACCAGGTCTCAACCTTCGGCCTGTGAGGCCTCAGCTGAAGCCGAATGTCTGTACTCCCCGACCGACATTTTCGCGTGTGACCACGGCTGACGGCAGGTCTCCTGGCTTGCGGGTCGTTACCTTGCGTCGCCTTCCCGGGACCGAGATGCCCAGTGGCGCGTGACGCAAGATTCTCCGCTCACAGTTGCGGGGGCAGCTACGGCATTGAGGAAACCTCCTCGCACCGCATTCCCTTTTCATCCCCGTAAGGGGAAACCGTCGGAACCATCTAGGATTAAGTCGAACGCAGAGTCAATGTGCAGTCGCCGGTGCGACGTTCGTATGGAGCGACGGCCTGCATTGACAACGGCTCAGCCAAAAGTGCTATCGCAGGCATCGCAGTTCAGACATCCCTGGAGACGTTGAATGGAAGGTGAATCCTTCCTCTGGCTGGTCCGGCATGCCGTCGTCGACGGCATCGCAGGGACGATTCACGCTTCGGACGCTCCGGCCGATCTCAGCGACCGGACGCAACTGGACGCGCTGCGACAACATCTCCCGAAGGGCGCTGCGAGCCACGCAAGCCCGTCGCGGCGCACCGTCGATACGGCCCGCGCGCTGGGGCTTGATCCGATCCTGGTGAGCGAACTCCGGGAGCAGGATTTTGGCGACTGGACCGGAAAACGCCATGACGACCTCGCGGCCGCCGGCGGCGAAGGCTACGCAAGATTCTGGAGTGACCCCGCACGTTCGCGGCCGCCGGGCGGCGAGAGCTTTAAAGACCAGATCGTCAGGGTTCAGCGGGGCCTCGGCCAGCTCGCGGCGGGTTCGGCAACCCTTGTCGTCCATTCCGGCACCATCCGCGCCGCGCTGTGCATCGCGCTCGACCTCACGCCAGAGTCCGCCTTGCGCTTCGTGATCGACCCATTGTCCCTCACCCGCATCGACCGACTGTCGATGGGGTGGCGGGTGGTGTCGGTCAATCAGCGCGTTGGCTAAACCGCCGTCATCCGGCTGGACGATCCGGCACATTGGCCTGCGCAAAAGTCGCCATGCCGTTGTGCAGGGCGCATGCAAGCCGCACCAGCGGCAATGCGATCGCGGCACCCGATCCCTCGCCGAGCCTGAGATCCAGACTGACCAGCGGATGTACATTAAGGGCCCCAAGAACCAAGCGGTGTCCCTGCTCCGCCGATTGATGCGAGGGCAGAAGAAAGGGCTGACACGACCGATTGAGACGCACCGCCGTCAAGGCCGCCACCGAGACGATGAAGCCGTCGATCAGGACTGGAATGCGACGCTGCGCGGCCGCGATGATTGCACCGCAAATGGCCGCGATCTCGAGACTGCCGACCGCACACAGGATTCTTTCGGCAGAGGCACCCGTGAGACCATGCCGCGCCAACGCGGCATCGATCAAACGCGCCTTGCGGACCCGGCCGGCGGCATCGACACCTGTGCCACTGCCGGCAACCTCCTCCGCGCTCACGCCGAGCAAGGCCGAGGCGATCGCCGCCGATGTCGTGGTATTGCCTATACCCATCTCGCCGAAGATGAGAAGATCTGGCTGCCCGGCCTCCGCGCGCAACACGGCCCGCCTCCCGCATTCGAACGCAAAGGCCAACTCCGCCGGCTCAAGCGCCGCCTCCACGCTGAAATCGCGGCTGCCGCAGCGCGGCTTGTCGGTGACAATGCCCGCCAGCGGCGATTCCGCCAGCGTGCCGGCGTCGACGACCTCGAGACTCGAACCCAATTCGCGCGCCAGAACCGAGATCGCGGCGCCGCCCGCGGCGAAGTTCGCCATCATCGCGATGGTCACCTCCTGTGGATAGGCCGACACGCCCTGCGCCACGATCCCGTGATCACCGGCAAAAATGACGATCCGCACGCCCCCCGCCCGCGGGCGCTCCGTCTGCTGCAAGCCGGCAAGTTCGATCGCAATGTGCTCGAGCCGGCCGAGCGCGCCGATCGGTTTTGTCAGCTGCGCCTGGCGGGCCAACGCCGCCTCGCGATGCACGGCCGAGACGCCGGGGCATTTTTGGTAAACCCAATCGGGGAGCATGTTGTCCTGCCTCTGAATGATCTGCGTTCGCGCGGGCCGGTCAGCCGCGTCACGACCCGCGTTTGAGAATGTAGCTATCCATAATCCAGCCTTGCCGCTCGCGCGCCTCCTGCCGCGCAGCGACGATGCGAGGCCCCACCTCGGCGAGCTCACCGGAGATGATGATTTGATCGGGCATGCCGAGATAGGCGCCCCACCAGATGTGCAGTCCCTTCGGCTCCAGCGACTGAAAGGCCGCGCCGCCGTCGAGCATCACGACCACGGTATCGGTGCCATCAGGCCAGCCGCCTTCGCGCAACCGCCGGCCTGTCGTGACCAGGAAGGGCTCGCCGATGTCGTTGAGCGGCAGCGCATGCGCTGCACACAGCGTCTGGATCGACGTGATGCCCGGAACGACCTCGACCGTCGGGAACGGGTCAAGCCGTCGCGCGATCCGCAGGCTGGAATCGTAGAGCGACGGGTCGCCCCAGATCAGCAGCGCAACGCGTCCCGTGCTTCCAAGATCGCCCGCGATCGCTTGCGACCAGGTCGCGGCGACGGCATCGTGCCAGTCGTCGACGCCCTTGCGGTAATCCGCCTCACCGGCGTCGCGCACAGGCAGGTCGAACTCCGCGATGCGCGTCTTGTCGTTGGTGAGCACGTCGGCGCAGATCGTCCGCCGCAATTCCGCGAGATCGGATTTCGCGGTGCCCTTGCGCGGGATGAGGACGAGATCGGCGGCGTTGATCGCGCGGATCGCGGCAAGCGTGAGCTGCCCGGGATCGCCGCAGCCGATGCCTATCAAGGAGAGCGTCAGCATGCCTTCAGCGAAGGGCGGCCGTAAACGACCGCCCCTCACGTCGTCTCTATGCAGCGTTGTGCAGGCGCGGCGTAACAAAGCCATCGGCCGTAACGCCGCGCAGTGACTTTGCCAGCGCGAGCACGGCGAGATCCGCCAGCGGCTCGATCACGATGACCACCGCGTAGGATCCCGCGAAGGTCGCAATGTTGGCGAGGTTGGTGGCGCCAAAGCCCGCACCATAGAGCGCCCAGAACGCGACCCATGCCACGATGCCGGACTGATAGGCGGTGGAAAGCGCCAGCGCCTGGCGATACTGGAGATCAACATAGGCGGTGTTGCGGGGAATAACGCGCTGGGCCAGCGCCTGGATCGCGAACAGCGGCACCAGCAGCGTCGTCACGTTCATGCCGTATTGTGGCAGGTCCGCCGGTACAAAGAACAGGCCTTGCAGCAGAAGACCGAGCGCCAGCCCAAACGCGGCGGGTGCGGCACCGAACAGCAGGAACAGTGTGGAGCCGAGGATGAAGTGCACCTCGGAGACTCCGACCCGGAAGTGCGGAAGGATCTCGAAAAATGAGAACACCAGCGCGGTCGTCGCAATTGTACGCACAACGAACGAAGCGACGCCCTGCTCGCGCACGGCATCGAACGCAAGCTTGAGCGCAACACCGCCCGCGGCAATTCCCGTTGCATAGCTCAGCACGAGTTTTGCGCCCGTCACGATTTCCGGTTCGATATGCATGGCCTTACGTCCTTCCTGCCGTCACATCCGACGGCGTTGGTGAAAAAAATTGCCCCTTCGGAAGAGCATGCGTAAAGGGGCGAGCGAGGCTCAGCAGCGGCGTCATGACGAAGACTCTCCCGCCAAGGCACCGAACAGGATTACGGCGGCCGTCGTCGCGGCGCCTCCTCTTGCAAGCTGGTCCGCAAGCTGTGCGATCGTCGTGCGGACGAGCCGCTCATCGGCGCGGCCCAGGGATTCCGCAAACAGCGCCGGCGTGTTCGGCGCAAGGCCGTGCTCGATCAGCTTGGCGGCCAAAGCCGGAAATGTGCGCCGGCCCATATAGACCACCGTCGTCGCGTCCGGATCGGCGAGCGCCGCCCAGTTCAGGTTCGCGGGCAACTCGCCGGTGACGTCGGCGCCAGTCACGAACTGCACCCGGCGTGACGTGTGACGCCGGGTCAGGGGAATGCCGGCCTGTGCCGCGGCGACGCAGGCCGAGGTGACGCCGGGGATGATCTCGTAGCCGATGCCCGCCGCGCGGAGTGCGTCGATCTCCTCTTCCAGGCGGCCGAAGATGCCTGCGTCGCCCGATTTCAGCCGGACCACGCGTGCGCCGGTTCCCGCATAATCGATGAGCAGCCGGTTGACGTGCGGTTGCTTGGTCGAGGAGCGACCGGCGCGCTTGCCAACCGCGACGAGGTTGGCGCCGGGGCGAGCAAGATCGAGGATCGCGCCGGAGGCCAGATCGTCATAGAGCACGACGTCGGCCTCGCGTAGCCGACCGGCCCCTTTCAGCGTCAGGAACTCGGGATCGCCGGGACCGGCGGAAATGAAGGACACGAACCCGCTCACCGGTCCTCCGCGATCAGATGGAAGAACGTACCGGAGGTGTTATCGCGCCGCGAGCCCGTCTCTGCGACCACCGCGCCTGTCGCATCACGCACGACCGCGAGCGGCGTATCGGGCTGCGCGATGATCGTCGAATAGTGAAACTCATGGCCGCGCAGGCGTGCGCCGGCCTTGTGCCCGGGTATCGGCGCAGCAAGCTCCGCGAGCCGGTAGCCGAGATGCATGCGACGCCGGGCAAAGCTCGTCTCAAGGCCAAGCAGGCCGACCATCTCGTGGCGTGCGCCGTCGGCATCGGTCAGGGCGGTGCCGAGCGCCATATAGCCCCCGCACTCGCCATGCACAGGACGCGTCCTGGCGAATGCACGCAATGCGCCGCGAAACCGCGCGTTAGCCGCAATTCGGCCCGCGTGCAGTTCGGGATAGCCGCCGGGCAACCAGCACACGTCGGCGCTCGCATCAGGCCCTTCATCGGCCAGCGGCGAGAAGGGCGAGATCTCCGCGCCCGCCGCGCGCCAGGCCTCCAGCATGTGCGGATAGACGAAGGAGAACGCCGGATCGCGCGCGAGCGCAATGCGCTGCCCCGGCGGAGAAACCTTCAAGTCGCGCGCCGGCGTCGACGACGACCAGGCGCCAGCGGATTGCAGCACGGCATCGAGATCGATGCGCTCGCTGACGAAGCGCGCAGCCTCGGCGATCAAGCCGCTCACCTCCACCTGCTCTTCCGCCTGCACTAGGCCAAGATGCCGCTTCGGCAAGGTAATCTCGGCATGGCGGGGGAGCGCACCGAACACCGCAATGCCGGCGTCCATCATCGCACGCCGCACGAGGTCCTCATGCCGCGGGCTCGCGACGCGATTGAGGACCACGCCGGCAAGCCGGACGCCCGCGCGGAAATCGCGCAGTCCGGCGGCGATCGCCGCGGCCGTCTGCGCCTGACCGGACGGATCGATCACGAGCAGCACAGGCCAACCCATCATCTCCGCAATGTCTGCGGTCGCACCGGTGCCTGTGACACCGCGCGCGGCGACGCCATCGAACAGACCCATCGAGCCCTCGGCGAGCACGATATCCGCATCCGCTCCGCGGCCGACCAGGCGCGCGACCGTCTCGCGATCCATGGCCCAGCTATCGACGTTGACGGAGGCGCGCCCGGTTGCGGCCGCATGAAACGCCGGATCGATATAGTCGGGACCGCTCTTGAAGCACTGCACGGTCAGCCCGCGACCGCGCCAGGCGCGCGCGAGCGCCAGCGTCAGCGTCGTCTTGCCGACCCCGGATGCGGGCGCCGATATGACGAGGCCTGCTGCCATCACGACACCTCCGGAAAGCGCGGTGCCGCTCCGACCGGCCGGTAGCGGCGGTCATAGTCGACCGCATAAAGGCGGCTGTCGGCAAACTCTTCCGAGCCTAACGTCTTGCCGACCAGAATGAGTGCGGTCCGTTCGAGCTCGGTGCCGATGGCCGAGTCGACCGTTGCGAGTGTGGCGCGCACGATGCGCTGATCCGACCAGCTCGCGCGCCAGACGATCGCGACGGGGCAGTCCGCGCCATAATGCGGCGTAAGTTCCGCGATGACCTTGTCGAGCAGGTGGATCGACAGATGGATGGCGAGCACCGCGCCGGTCGCGGCAAAGGCAGCAAGCTGCTCGCCCTCCGGCATCGCGCTCGCCCGGCCCGGTGTGCGCGTCAGCACGACGGATTGGGCAAGGCCCGGTAGCGTGAGCTCGGCCTCAAGCGCTGCGGCTGCGGCCGAGAAAGCCGGCACGCCCGGCGTGACCGTGTAGGAAATGCCAAGCGCGCGCAGGCGGCGCAATTGCTCGCCCATCGCCGACCAGATCGAGAGATCGCCAGAGTGCAGCCGCGCGACGTCCTTGCCTTCCGCATGCGCGGCAGCGATCTCGGCGATGATCCCGTCGAGCGACAGCGGCGCAGTGTTGACGATCCGCGCACCGGGCGGGCAATGCGCAAGAACACCCTCGGGCACGAGCGAGCCGGCGTAGAGGCAGACGGGACAGGCGGCGATCAGATCGCGCCCACGCAGGGTGAGTAGATCGGCGGCACCCGGGCCGGCGCCAATGAAGTGCACCGTCATTTGCCCTCTCCTTCGGCAATCGCCGCGGTGGCCATTCGATCCTGCGAAACCACCCGCGTCGAAATCAGGCGCGCGCGGCGCCCGGCGGCCGCAAGCGCTGCGGCTTCGGCGACCGACCCCGTGCCAACTCTTTCCTTGATGCGTTTGGATTGCGTCGGCGTCGCAATACCAGCCAGCACATCCGCCGGAACGGCCTTGATTGGCACACCGAGCTCACGCGCCAGGAGTTTCAGCACATCCGATTCCGCCCTGTCGCTCACCGTCGCGACCGCAGCGATGCCCTCGCGGCCGCCGGCGGCGACGAGCGCCTCGCGCAGCGAGGCAAGCGTCACGTCGCGTCTGAATCCCAGGCCTGCGACCTTCATCTGACCACACTCCATTGCACGACCGGTCGTGCCGCCTCCCAGGAACGGTACCGACCCAGTGGAGCGGCATGAGCAATCTCGACGCGCATTAGCTCGCCGCCGTGGCGTTGATGAAGGTCCGTGAGAAGCGCCTCGGTCTCCAGCGTCACGGCATGCGCTACCAATCGCGTGCCTGTCTTTAGGCGCGACCAGACGGAATCGAACATCGCCGTGTTTAGGCCGCCGCCGATAAACACTGCGTCCGGCGCATCAAAGCCCGAAAGGATGCCAGGCGCCGTTCCCTCCTTGACAGTGATCCGATGCGTCAGGCCAAAGGCCGCTGCATTGCTCCGGATGTTTGCAACACGATCTTCGCGTGCCTCGATCGCAATCGCCGTTCCCCCGCACAAGGCCCATTCGACCGAGATCGAGCCGGAGCCTGCGCCGATGTCCCACAATCGTTCGCCAGGCCGCGGCGCAAGCGCCGAAAGCGCAAGCGCGCGCATCGGCCGTTTGGTGATCTGGCCGTCGTGCGCAAGGAGATCATCCGAGAGATCAGAGCTGCGAGCGATCCCCTGCGATCCCCTCGCCTCCAGCGCAACCGCTACGAGACCGTCGCCGGACTCGGCCGCGTAACTGTCGGCGCGATGCAGCCTGACGCGTTCACGCGGGCCGCCAAGGGCCGAGAGGCCCCAGATCATTGACTGGCCCCAGCCGTGCTCCGTCAGCCATGTTGCGAGATCGCCGCCCGCCTTGCCGTCGCGCACGAGGCAAATGACCCGCGCGCCGCGCGCCAGATGCGGCACCAGCCGTTCGAAGGGCGCGGCGTGGAGTCCGAGACAGACGACAGATTCGAGACGCCAGCCCAGTCGCGCCGCCACGAGTGAGAATGTCGAAGGCGCGGAATGCACGATCCACTCGCCTGCCTCCAGCTTCTCCGCAAGAGTTCCGCCGACGCCGTGCCAGAACGGATCGCCCGACGCGAGCACCGCGGTCGGACGACCGCGACAGCTCAGCACGCCGTCCGCATCGAACGGCACCGGCCAAGGGCGGCCGCGGTTGCCAACGCTTGCAAGTGCGAGATGGCGCTCGCCGCCAAAGACGACTTCGGCCTGGGCAAGCGCCTTTCGGCTTGCCTCGGAGAGCCCAGCAAGGCCATCTTCGCCGATGCCGATGATGGTCAACCAGGGACTAGCCATGATGCGCGCCCTCATCCTGGGCGGAACCGCCGACGCCAATCTGCTCGCGGACAAGGTGGCACGCGCCGGATTCGACGCGATCTACTCCTACGGCGGTCGCACCCGTGCACCCGCGAACCAGCCGGTGCCGACCCGTATCGGCGCCTTTGGCGGCGCGAGTGGCCTTGCCGACTACATCCGTCGCGAGGGCATCACGCATGTGGTTGACGCAACGCATCCGTTCGCCGCCGAGATGAGCCACAACGCGACTGCGGCATGCGCAGAAACCGGAACGCCGCTGATTGCGCTCGAACGCGCACCCTGGGCCAGAACGTCCGACGACAACTGGATCGAGGTTGCCGATATCGCTTCTGCTGTGGCGGCTTTGCCAGAACACCGCGCTCGGGTGTTTCTCGCCATCGGGCGGCAGCATATCGCGCCTTTCGGTGCGAGGCCGCAGCACGCCTACACATTGAGGTTCGTCGATCCGCCCGAGGGCGCGCTTCCGTTCGATGCAGACGTGATCGTGTCGCGCGGGCCGTTCACCCTCGACGCCGAACTGGAGATGATGCAAGCGCACGGCATCGAATGGATCGTCGCCCGCAATTCCGGGGGAAGTGGTGCCCACGCCAAGATCGATGCCGCGCGCGCGCTCGGTCTTCCCGTCATCATGCTCGCGCGCCCGCAATTGCCCGACCGATTGCGGGTAGAAAGCGTCGCCGAGGTCATGCAATGGCTCGGTCATCGGGTATGCCTCGGTGCATAAACCCAGCGGCCGACGCGGCGCGTCGCCGAATTGCCGACGATCACGAGCGTCCGCATGTCAGCCATCTCGGGCCTAGCGTCACCCAGCCTGACCGTCTCGATCCGCTCGTCGGGCGCGCTGACCGCCCGCGCGAAGACAACGATGCGCTCGCCGCAGCCTGCATCGTTCAGGATGTCCAGCGCGCGCCCAAAGCCTTCTGGCCGGCTCGCCGAGCGCGGATTGTACATCGCGATTGCGAAGTCGGCTTCGGCGGCAAGCCGCAGGCGCTTCTCGATCACCGGCCACGGCTTGAGGTTGTCAGAGAGATTGATCGCGCAGAAATCATGGCCGAGCGGCGCGCCAGCGCGGGCGGCCGCGGCCAGCATCGCGGTCACGCCGGGCAGAACGCGGATGGAAAGCCCCTGCCATTGCGGCTTCTCTTCGAGCGCCTCGAACACGGCAGAGGCCATGGCGAAGACGCCGGGATCGCCGGAGGACACCACGACAACATGATGGCCTTCGGATGCAAGCCGCAAGGCTTCACCCGCGCGCTGCAATTCGACGCGATTGTCGGACGGATGCAGCGTCAGCCCGTTGCGCGGCCGCACGCGCGCGACATAGGGCGCATAGCCCACGATGTTGGTGGCAGCCGCAAGCGCGGCTGTGACTTCCGGCGTGACCAGTGCGTCGTCGCCCGGCCCAAGTCCAGCTATGGTCAGCGTGCCCGTCATTCGGCTGAAACCAAGCGCCGCCCCTGCCCATGCACCAGCACGATCGCGAAGTAGGGACAGTCGGCTTCGTCGACATCGATCAGTCGCGCGACGCGCTCGCCCGGCATCGTCCCGCGCTCGACCAGCCACGCGTCCGCCAGACGGCCTGCGGAGGCAAGCGCGCGACGCACCTTTGTCAGGTTGCGTCCGGTTTTCATGATGATGAGCGCGTCGGAACTGAGCATCCGCCGCTCCAGTTCATCCTCTGCCAGCGTGCCCATCAAGACGGTCGTCACGTCGTCGCCAAGGGCGATCGGCTGGCCGACCGAATTCCAGCAGCCCGCCATGCCGGGAATACCGGCGATCACCTCGATCTCGGCCCGTCCCTGCAAGCGTGCGTGCAGATGCATGAAGGAGCCGTAGAAATGGGGGTCGCCCTCGCAGAGGACGGCGACATCGACGGCACGCGAAAGCCGCGCCAGGCGTTCCGCCCATTCGTCGTAGAAGCCCGAGAGCAGGCGAACGTACTCCGGACTGTCGAAGGCGATCTCCGTCGTAACCGGATATTCCATCGGATACTCGGAGACATCCGCCGCCAGCATCCCCTCGACGATGCGGCGCGCCTGGCCGGGCCGCCCTTTCTTGCGGAAATAGGCGACATGCTTTGCCGCGCGCACCTCGCGATCGGCGCGTACGCTCATTAAGTCCGGATCGCCTGGCCCGAGCCCGCAGCAGATGATACGCCCCATCGCTATTCGCTCCGGTTCGCCAGCGCATTCACGGCGGCAACTGTGATCGCCGAGCCGCCGAGGCGACCCTCGACCGTCAGCGCCGGCACGGGCGGATCGGCCATCAACGCGGCCTTTGATTCAGCCGCGCCCACGAAACCAACGGGGCAACCGATGATCGCCGCCGGCCTCGGGCAATCGCAGTCCTCCAGCATGTTGAGGAGATGGAACAGCGCGGTTGGCGCATTGCCGATCGCGACAATCGCGCCCTCAAGGTGCGGCCGCCACAGCTCCACCGCCGCGGCGGAACGAGTATTGCGCATGGACTGCGCGAGCGCGAGAACGGTGGGGTCGCCGAGCGTACAGATGACCGCGTTGCCGGCCGGCAGTCGCGCACGCGTAATTCCCTCCGACACCATCCGCGCATCGCAGAGAATGGGCGCGCCGTTCTCAAGGGCGGAGCGCGCGGTCCTCGCCATGCCGGGCGTGAAACGGATATGCGCTTCGAGACCCACCATGCCGGCAGCGTGGATCATGCGCACGGCCACCGGCTCCTCGTCGGCCGTGAAGCGGCCAAGATCCGCCTCGGCCCGGATGGTGGCAAAGGATTGCCGGTAGATCGCCACACCGTCAGTCTCATAGACATGCGGCATCAGCGTGCTCCCGCCAAGACGCAGAGACTTTCGACGATTCTTGCGCCACTCAGGCCAGACCTGACAGGCGTGTCCCGCGTCGAGCCGTCACGGACAAGATCAAATCCTTCGCTGGTCGCAACCAGCGTGATCGACGCCGGGCCGGAATGGGCGCAGCCTTTCGCGCAACCGGAGACGTGAAGCCGGGCGTCGGCGGCGATGTGCGGGGCGAGTTCCGTCGCCAGCACGCGCGTATCGGCATGCGCCTCGCGACAGCGCGGAGCACCACTGCAAGCGACCACACGAAGCGCCGGGTCATCGGCTTGCGTGATGAGGTCGTCGCGGCGAGGCATCTCACGCAAACCCTCGACCAGCATCATCCGCCACGGCGTCATGCGAAGCGCCTGCCCGTAACCGGCGAGATGACGAAGCGCCGAATGAGTTAATTGTCCGAACGTCGCGCCGACCAGTGCACCCTGCGGATAAAGGTCGGGCAGCGGTGCGACGGTCACTGATGTGGGTCTGGCATGGCCGCGTAGCGCCTCGGGCAGCCGCGCGCCGGCACGAAGATGGGCCGCCATCCGCCCTCGCCCGCCCTTTGCTCCGCCCGACGTCACGAACCATTCGGCCAGCGCAAGCGTGACACTGACCACTTCCGTCCGTGTAACGGAGCGACCGAGTTCTGCACCGTCGGCGCGCACGATGAGTCCGCCCGCGGGATCGCGCTCGATGCGCACATCAGCCGACGCGGTGGTGAGCGCACGCTCCTTCCCGTCATCAACCGCAAAGCCAAACTTGGTTGGAAGATCGAGTGCGCTGTTGGCAAGCGCTCGCTCGAGTTCGATGACAAGCGAAGATGAATCATCGCCGGCGCTCCAGAACGGCGTCACCAAAATGTTGCGCCGCGATTCGGTCTCCGTATTTGAATCGAGCAGTTCCAAGCGCGCGAGCCAGTCGAGCAGAGGCAGATGACAGTCATGGCTCACACCACGGACCTGGAGATTGGCGCGGCTGGTGAGATCGATCAGGCCGTTGCCGTAACGTTCGGCCAGATCAGCAAGGCCGGCCGCCTGCCTTGCATCGAGCCGCCCGCCAAAGGGCCGCACGCGAACCACCAGCCCATCGCCTGACAGCATCGGCCGCAAGGCGCCAGGGCACCACCCCTTGATCGCAACCGCGTTCATGACGCCTCGCGCAGCGCGGCCGCGATCGAATTGCGGCGCGTCTTCCACAGCGACGCCTCATGCAGACGGGTGAAGCAGGTCTCCATCGCGGCGAGCGCTGCCGAATTCTCGCGCGACATGAAGGCGCGGACATCGTCGTTGCCCAGCGTCGCGTCGTAGTAGAGGTCGAACAGATGCGGCGGCACGGCATCGGCAAGATGTGCAAAGGCGGCCATATGCTCGAGCGTCGCCGTGATCTCGGCCGCGCCACGAAAGCCGTGGCGCATCATGCCCGCGATCCAGTCCGGATTGGCGGCCCGCGCGCGCACCACGCGCGATACCTCCTCGGTCAATTTGCGGGCCCCCGGCTGATCGGGACGCGTGGCATCGAGATGATAGAGCTTCACCGCCGTGCCGAGCCGCGCCGCGGCCGCCGCAACGCCCGCCTCATGCGCCGCATAATCAGCGGCGAGCAGCAGGTCTGTCTCCGGCAGATCCTGCGTATGGACAAAGGCATCGGCGGCAGAGAGCCGTGCCTCGATACCCGCGCGGTCGGGCTGCATCGCGCCATCGGACGAGAAGGCCCAGGACGATGCCGACAGCCAGGCCTCGCCGGCCGCATCGCGCGATTCCTGCGTGAAGACGTCAGGTATTGACGACAAGCCGACGCCATACTGCCCGGGAGGCGGTCCGAACACGCGTGACGCGCGATGACGATATGGATTTTCCTCGCCCTCGTCCTCGCGCCCGGAGAGCGCCTCGGCCGCGGCCTCGAACAATTGCGCCAGACCGGCAAAGACGTCGCGGAACAGGCCGGATACGCGCAGCGTGACGTCGGTACGGGGACGGCCGAGCTCGGCTGGCGCGATGATGTCGTAACCCGTCACGCGGCCCGATCCGTGATCCCAGCGCGGCGCGACGCCCGCCAGATGCAGGGCCATCGCAAAATCCTCGCCCGCGGTACGCATGGTCGAGGAGCCCCAGAGATCGACGACGAGCCCCTTCGGCCAGTCGCCGTGATCCTGCAAGTGACGGCGCAGCAATTCCTCGGCGAGCTTGATGCCTTGCGAATGCGCCGACGGCGTGGGTACGGCGCGGGGGTCGACGGCAAACAGATTGCGGCCCGTGGGCAACACGTCCTGGCGCCCGCGATATGGCGAGCCCGCCGGCCCCGGCGCAACGCGCCTTCCGGCAAGTGCCCCGAGCAGCGCCGCCTTCTCCGCCTCGCCGCAAGCGCCGCGGCCGAACACATGCAGGCCGTCACCGTACTGGCTTTCCTTGAGATCGCAGACGAAGCGATCGATCAAAGGAATGGCTTCGGCTGGTCCATCCGAAGCGCCAAGGCCCAGATCATCTTCCACCCCGGCGGCACGCGCTTCATCGCGGATGGCCGCAATCAGGCGCTGACGCCGCGCGGGATCAAGGCCGTCGGCCGTCGAGTATTCATCAAGGAGCTGCTCCAGCCGACGCAGGCCGTCCGGCAGTTCGGCCTTCGCCAAAGGCGGCGGCAGATGGCCGATTGTGACCGCGCCGATCCGCCGCTTGGCCTGTGCCGCCTCGCCGGGATCGTTGACGATGAACGGATAGATCACCGGCAGGTCGCCAATCAGCGCTTCCGGCCAGCATGCGGGCGACAGCGCAACGGACTTGCCTGGCAGCCATTCGAGCGTGCCATGCACGCCCATGTGGATGACGGCGTCGATGCCTTGCTGTCTAAGCCACCGATAGAACGCAACATAGGCGTGGCGTGGCGTGCGCGAGAGATCATGATAGTCAGCATCGCGCTGACCGACCTCGCCACGCTCCGGCTGAACCGCGATGACGGCCTTGCCACAGCGGATCGCGGCGAAGCGAAACGCGCCGCCACGGCAGCTCGGATCCTCCTCCGGTGCGCCCCAGGCGCGCGCGAGGTCATCCTGCAACCGGCGTGACAGGCCTGACAGCGCCGTACGGTACTCGGCGACGCTCCAGGTCAACTGCTCCCGCAGCAAAACACCGCCAAGCGCCTCCGCCGCCTCGACATCGAAACCGGCTTCGCCGAGATCGGAGAGCAGCGCCTCGACGGAGGCGAGCGCGTCGAGCCCGACCGCATGAGCGATCTGATGCGGACGGCCCGGATAGTTCGAGAGCACGATCGCCAACCGCTTTTCGTTGGCCGGCTTGCTCGCGAGCCGATGCCAGGCCGCGACCCGCGCAGCGACGGCGCTCACGCGCTCGTCGTCGGCTCTGTGCGCGAGATGGGCGAACTGCAGATCGGGATCGCGCTCGCCCGGCGACTTGAAGCTCACGACACCGGCGAACAACCGGCCATCGACCTCCGGCAAGACTACATGCATCGCGAGGTCACCTGGCGGGAGGCCGCGAAGCGACTCCGCCCAATCCTCGCGCCGGGCCGTGGACAAGGCGACCTGGAACACCGGACACGCAGCAGCATCGAATGGTGTCGTGCCGTCGTCACCGATTGCTGAGAACGCGGTCGCGTTGACGATGGCCGCCGGAGGATGCTGCGCGAAATGCGCACGCAACCAATCCGCGACGCCCACCGCTTTCAGCGAGGTGACGAATGCACCGTATGCGTCAAAGCCCGTCTGCCGCAGCGCTGCGATCAGCGCGTCGACCGGACCTGTGTCGGCGGCCGTGAGATAGGAGCGATAGAACGTAACCAGCGCACGCGGCCGTCCATCTCCTGTCGGCTCTGCCACAACACCGCGAGCAGGGTCATAGAAACCGATCTCGGGAATATCGATCTCACCGACGACAGGTCCCGCATAAAGGCCCGACGCCAGCGCAAGCTGCGCGATCGCCGCTTGTGCGGCGACCGGACCGCCCTTGTCACAGAGAACCTTGAGCCGCCTCAGCGTTGAGACCGGCAGTGTGGAGAAAGCATCCAGCCGTTCATCGTCGCGACCGTCCGCCGGCAGCACCGCTAGAGCGATGTTGCGATCCTTGGCGAGCTGATGCAACGCCATGAGCCCATACGACCAGTAGGACTCCCCGCCAATCAGGCGCACGAGGATTCCCCGCGCCTGCGACAGCGTTCGCTCGACATAGGTGTCCACCGACAGCGGGTGACGCAGCTCCGCAAGATTGGCGAGCCTCAGCGACGGCGGGTCGGCCCGCCGCCCTCGCCGCCAGCCTGACGCGAAGGCTGCAAGATCGCTGTCCGAGAACGAGAGCACCACGAGATCGGCCGTGTCCTGGCCGATGTCTCTGGGCGTCGCGGTCTCCTCAAGGCCGCGGCTCTCGCGAAAAACGACGTGCATCAGATGCCTAGTCCCGCAATACCAAGTCCTGCTCTGATCGCGGCTTCATCGATGTCGCCGTGTTCACCGATCACAACCAGTTTCGATTGCCTCGCCCGCGTGCCCCATGGCTGGTCGAACTGATGCCGCACGCGCTCGCCGACCGATTGCAGCAGCAGCCGCATCGGCTTGCCTTCGATCGCGATATAGCCCTTGGCACGCAATACATTCTGCTCGCGCGCCAGCCGCTGGATCGCGACAACCAGCGCATCGATATCCGTCACTTCCGGAAGATCGACGACGATGGAGGCAAAATCATTGTGCTCGTGCTCGTCCTCGCCGTCATGATGCGAGGGGCGCGCGGCAAGATCGTCCTCGGCGGCCGCTTCGAGACCGAGGATCACGCGCGCATCGACGGCGCCATCTACGACCGTCAGCATCGGCACGCGACGCGGCATCTCGGCCTCGATCGCAGCCTTTGCCGCTTCGAGCCCGGCCGAGCCGGCAAGGTCTGCCTTGGTGAGCAGCACGATATCGGCGCAGGCGATCTGGTCCTCGAACACTTCCGACAGCGGCGTCTCGTGATCGAGACTGTCATCGGCCGCGCGCTGCGCTTCCACGGCGTCCGGATCCGGCGCAAAGCGACCGGCAGCTACGGCCTCCGCGTCAGCCAGCGCGATTACGCCGTCGACCGTGATCCGCGACCGGATCTTCGGCCAGTCGAACGCCTTCAGCAGCGGTTTTGGCAAGGCCAGTCCCGATGTCTCGATCAGGATGTGATCCGGCCTCACCTGGCGCGCGAGCAGCTGCTCGATGGCCGGAATGAAATCGTCGGCCACGGTGCAGCAGATGCAGCCATTGGCGAGTTCGACGATATTTTCCGCCGGACAATTGGCATCGGCGCAGGACTTCAGGATCTCGCCATCGACGCCTTCGCTGCCGAACTCGTTGACGAGCACTGCGAGCTTCTTGCCGTTGGCGTTGGTGATCAGATGCTGGATCAGCGTCGTCTTGCCCGATCCAAGAAAGCCGGTGACGACGGTGACGGGGACCTTGGCGAGGGAGTTCATTCGGCGGCCTCCGGCACGACGGCAATGGGCGGAATGCGAGCAAGCGATTGCTTGCGGAAAATTTCGGGGCGGCTGCGCCACGGCACGATGCCATCGGGCGCCGTCGCATAGGCCGATGCGCCGGCAATCACATCGCGTGCGTTGGCATCCGACAGGCGGCCATAGACATAGGACCATCGTCCCGGCGCGCTGAGCGCGACCGAACAGCCCTGGCTGCACGCGGACAGACATTCGACGGGAACCACGCTGACACCTTCGGGCACGCCGGCGTCGAGAATGGCGGCATGCAGGCGCTTGCCGGGCGCGGTCTCGCCCTCCGCCAGCGTCTGGCCGGCACGGCAGGTAATGCAGACGTGAAGTGTGACAGTCATCGCCCCTTCCAGGATAATTAGCGGGAGGCGATGAGGCGCGCGAACCCATCCGAAGGAAGGCTCGCTTCCCCGTCGCGGAACACCCCGTCCGCCGGTCCAAAACGTTGCGCTGGCAGGTCTCCCGGCTTGCGGAGCAGGATTTCTTCCTTCGATGCCCGCCTTCCCGACCCCGTTGGGGCAGTGGCTTCGGGCATCTCTCCGGTCACGGTCGCGGGGGCGGCTGCTTTTCGAACCCAAACCTCTCGATTTGAGCCCTATCGCATTCCCTCTTCGCCTGTCGTAGGACAGGAACCAACGCAGGCCTACCATTTGCTTTGGGCCGCGACTTGTCAAGCCGAAGGACCACGTCAGATGATGTCTGAACAAGATGCCGCCGAAGGCGAGCAAATTGTCGCCTCCGAGGCCTCGGCCGACGCCCGCCATACAACGAAAATGGCGAAGAAAAAGGCCGCCCGCGACAAGATCATGTCGACCAAGAGCGGCGAAAAGGGACTGATTATCGTCCACACCGGCGCGGGAAAGGGAAAGTCATCCTCCGCCTTCGGCATGATCGTGCGTTGTGTCGCACATGACTTCCCTTGCGCGGTCGTGCAGTTCATCAAGGGGGCTTGGGATACCGGCGAACGCCGCCTTCTCACCGGCCATTTCGGCGATCTCTGCCAATTTCATGCGATGGGCGAAGGCTTTACCTGGGAAACGCAGGACCGCGCCCGCGATATCGCCGCCGCGAAAGCCGGCTGGGACAAGGCGAAGCAACTGATTCTGGATCCGACCTTGCGCATGGTCGTGCTCGACGAGATCAACATCGCGCTCCGCTACGACTATCTGGAGATCGCCGAGGTCGTCGATTTCCTGAGGGCACACAAGCCGCCGATGACGCACGTCGTTCTCACCGGCCGTAACGCCAAGGACGAGTTGATCGAGATCGCCGATCTCGTCACCGAGATGACACTGGTGAAGCATCCCTTCCGCTCTGGCATCAAGGCGCAGCCGGGCGTCGAGTTCTGAAGACAATTTCGATGGCGCGCGCATTGATGATCCAGGGAGCAGGCTCGGACGTGGGCAAGTCGCTCATTGTCGCAGGACTCGCGCGCGCCGCGAGGCGCCGTGGTTTGCGCGTGCTCCCCTTCAAGCCGCAAAATATGTCGAACAATGCGGCGGTAACGGTCGACGGCGGCGAGATCGGCCGCGCGCAGGCCTTGCAGGCGTTGGCCGCTGGCGTCGAACCGCACACCGACATGAATCCTGTCCTGCTTAAGCCGGAAACTGATGTCGGCGCGCAGATCATCGTGCATGGCAAGCGCATCGCGACGGCGCGCGCGCGCGAATATGCTTCTTTGAAGCCGTCGCTCATGGGGGCGGTGCTCGAGAGTTTTGCGCGACTGAAGGATCGTGCCGATCTCGTGCTCGTCGAAGGCGCCGGCAGCCCGGCCGAGGTCAATCTGCGCAAAGCCGACATCGCCAATATGGGCTTTGCGCGAAAAGCCGCCGTCCCGGTGGTGCTAATCGGCGACATCGACCGCGGCGGCGTCATTGCTCAGCTCGTCGGTATCAAGACCGTGATCGATCCTGAAGACGCCGCAATGATCCAAGGCTTTGTGATCAACAAATTCCGCGGCGACCCCACGCTGTTTGGCGACGGTTATCGGCTGATCGAAGCCAGGACATCCTGGCGCGGCTTCGGGGTGCTGCCCTATTTCACCCGCGCGAGCGAGCTTCCGGCCGAGGATGCGTTGGGCCTCGGCGAAGCGCGCAAGCCCGGCCAATGCAAGATCGCGTTTCTTGCATTGTCGCGGATCGCCAATTTCGACGATCTCGATCCGCTGAAGCTCGAGCCCGGTATCGACCTCGTGATGGTCCGCCCCGGTGAGGCCATTCCCGGCGACGCCAGGCTCGTCATCATTCCCGGCTCGAAGTCGACGCGCGGCGATCTCGCCTTCCTGCGCGCGCAGGGCTGGGACATCGATCTGCTCGCGCATCACCGCCGCGGCGGTCACGTGCTCGGCGTCTGCGGCGGTTACCAGATGCTCGGGCACAGCGTGGCCGATCCCGAAGGGATCGAGGGACCGGCGGGAGAAACGGACGGGCTCGGGCTCCTAGATGTAACGACGGTGATGACCGGGGAGAAGACGCTCACCCGCGTCACCGCGCAGCACGCGGAAACGAGGCAACCGATCGATGCCTATGAGATCCATATCGGGCGAACTGATGGGCCTGATCGCGCGCGTCCATTCGCAATGCTCGATGGCGCGCCGGAAGGAGCGATCTCACGTGACGGCCGCGTGTACGGCAGCTATCTGCACGGCCTGTTCGCCTCCGACAACTTTCGCAGCTTGTTTCTCGGGCAATTGGACATTCCGGTCACGGGCCAGCAGTACCGCGTAAGAGTAGAGAGTGCACTCGATGCGCTCGCCGATCACATCGAGGCGCATCTAGATGTCGAAGGACTGCTTGCGCTTGCGCGTTGAGGGATCAGCGCGATAGAGCGGCGGCCAGGCGCGCCCATTCGGTCTCGTCGCCTGGCAGGCCTAGCCGCAACCACCCCGGCTGTTGCTCGAAGACGCGCGACCAGATACGCGCGCCGGCGAGGCGCTCCTGCGCAGCACGCCCGTCCTCGGTCTCATAGAGACGGAAAAGCGGAGCGCCGCCGACGAGACGCCACCCCTGTGGTTTCGCTTCGGCATCGAGCCGCAGGCAATCGCGCGCAAGGCGGGTCGCAGTCGCCTTGGCCCAATCGCGATCGAGCAAGGCACGCCGTCCGACCGCAATCGCGGCGCCGGAAACTGGCCACGGGCCAGCCATCGCGGAAAGCGCCGCGATGTCCTCTTCCCCACCGAGCACGAAGCCGAGACGCAGGCCCGCGAGCCCATAAAATTTTCCGAACGAGCGCAGGATCAGGAGACCAGGTCGTCCCGCCTCCGCTGCCAGCGACAGTTCGGGCGTGGCGTCGGCAAAACTTTCGTCAATGACGAGACGACCCACGCGTGTCAGCAACGCGAGCAGCTCAGCCTTGTCATGGTGTCGGCCGTCGGGGTTGTTTGGATTGACGACCACGGCGAGGTCGGCTCCGGCCAACGCATCGAGCGTGGGGACTTCGGCCGCGTCCCAACCGGCGGCCGAGAGAGCCGCAACGTATTCATTGTAAGTCGGCGCGAGAACGCGGGCTCGGCCATGTGGCGCAAGCCGCGGCAAGAGCTGGATGGCCGCTTGCGCACCGGCCATAGCCAGAATTGATGCACTGATCCCATAGGCCTGCCGCGCGGCTTCGTGCAGGGATTCGATATCGGAATGCGACGGAAGCGCGCTCCAGTGCAGCTGTCCTATCTCGCCGACCGGATAGGGTTGCCGATTGATGCCGGTCGACAGATCGATCCAGTCCTGCACGCGCCCGCCGAAACGCTGCACTGCCCGATCGAGATTGCCACCATGCTCGCGCATCGCCTGCCTCGTCATGCCAGAGCCAACGCCACGAGCGAACCGCCGAGCAACGCCATCGCGCGGACGTAGAGCCTGAGGCCCTGCCGGAGATCCGCAGCAAGCGGATCGCGTGCACCCTCGTTCAACCAGGGTTCCTCGGTCATGGTGCCATGATAGCTGCGCGGCCCGCTCAGTCGCACACCGAGCGCGCCTGCCATGGCAGCCTCCGGCCAGCCGGCGTTGATTGAGCGATGGCGGCTCGCGTCACGCACCATACAGGACAGCGCCTCCGAGACACGCGCGGAGACCAGCACGAAAAGAAAGCCTGTCAAACGCGCGGGGATGAAGTTGGCGACATCATCGATGCGCGCGGCCGCCCAGCCGAAATACAGATGACGTTCGGAACGATGGCCGATCATGGAGTCCAGCGTATTGATGGCCTTGTAGCCGAAAATTCCCGGCAGGCCGAACAGCGCGCCCCAGAACACCGGCGCGACGATGCCATCGGACGCGTTTTCGGCAAGACTCTCGATGGCTGCGCGCGCGATCCCCGCCTCATCAAGCGTTGCGGGATCTCGCCCCACGATCTGTGCGACCGCGAGACGCGCGGCATCGATATCGCCAGATTGCAGCGGCTGCGCCACCGCCGCGACATGATCATAAAGCGAGCGAAGCGCGACCATGGGCCACGCGAGGATTCCGAGGATCATGACGCTACCCCATCCCGGAGGCAGCGCGGCCTGCACGATCCAGCCCAATGCAACACACAGCCCGATCACCAGAAGCGCGGCGGCGAGGCCTGCGATGCGGCGGATCGCCGGCCCGGCGGCGGATCGGTTCCAGCTGCGGTCAAGCAAACTGATAAGCCGGCCAAGCCAGGTCATGGGGTGGCCGATGCGCGCGAACAGCGCGCCGGGCCACCCCAAGAGGGCGTCCACCATCATCGCCACCGCCATTGCCCTGGCAAAACCCACGCGTCGTGTCCTGTTACGCCCGCCCTGATGCGCAAGAATTGCAACGGAACGCAAGCCCTCAGAGGAGAAATCGGCTTTGTCTTTACCGGCGATTGATGGTTAGTGCGGGGTCGGAACGGAGAATTCGATGGCGATTGTGTTGATCACGGGAGGCGCCAGGTCGGGGAAAAGCCGGCGCGCCGAGGCGCGCGCGCACGCCTATCCCGGCCGGCCTGTCTACATCGCGACCGCCGAAGCGCTTGATGCGGAGATGGAGGAGCGGATCGCCCAGCACCGCGCGCACCGCGGCAACGACTGGATCGAGCGCGAGGCTCCGCTCGATCTCGTGCAGGCGCTGACCGACACGGACAACGGCGGCGCCCGCCTCGTCGATTGCCTGACACTTTGGCTGTCGAACCTCTTGCACGCCAGACGCAATTGGCTGGAGGAAGCCGCCCTGTTGACTGCCGCGCTTGGCCGACAACGCAGCCCGGTCATTCTCGTGACCAACGAAGTCGGCCTCGGGATTGTGCCGGACAACGCGCTGGCGCGCTCCTTTCGCGATGCGGCCGGTCTGTTGAACCAAAACGTTGCCGCGGTGGCCGACGAGGTCGAATTCGTGGTCGCGGGATTGCCGATAAAGGTCAAGTAATGTTTCAGGTCGCGCAACTCCGCAGCATTCTCGCCGATTTGAGGATCGGCATTTCTTTCGCCACGATTCTTCCCTTCGGTCCGCCCAACGCTTTGGACGATAGCGGAGTTACGCGCGCAAGCTGGTCGCTGCCCATTGCAGGATTGCTCGTCGGCTTGGTGGGATCAACGGTGTACACGATCGCTTATGCGCTTGGCCTGACACCGGGTCCGGCCGCGATGCTGGCGCTCGCAAGTACGGTCATTGTGACCGGCGCGCTCCATGAGGACGGGCTCGCCGACACCGCGGACGGACTTGGCGGCGGCCGGACACGCGAGCGCAAGCTCGACATCATGCGCGACAGCCGGATCGGCACCTATGGGGCGTGTGCGCTGATCATATCGCTGGCTCTGCGCTGGAGCGCGTTGGCGGCGATCGCCGCGCCGCGATCGGTCATGATCGCACTCCTCCTCGCACACGCTGCCGCGCGTGCAGGAGCGCCTACCTTCATGGCGTTTGTGCCGCCGGCACGGCCCGACGGCCTTTCGGCACGCGCGGGACAGCCAGCACCGCAAAACGCCGCTATTGCGCTTGGCCTGGGCACTCTCGTGCTCGCTCTCGGCTTTGGGCCTGGCAAGGCGATCCTGGCAATGGCCCTGCTCGCCTTGATCGGACTGATGATGGCCCGGCTCGCAATTAAACAGATCGGTGGGCAGACGGGGGATATATTGGGTGCGTTCGAGCAGCTTGCCGAGACCGCTATCCTGCTGATGGCAGCATCCCTCCTTCACTCCAGCCTGCAACTCTGATGGTCGCCTTCGACGATCAATTTCGTCACCAATTGCGCGAGCTCTTCATCTGGCGGCGCGATGTGCGGCGATTCCGGACCGATCCGCTTCCTGATGGCGCGCTTGAGCGGCTCATCGAGATCGCCTGCCTGTCGCCATCGGTCGGGCTGAGCCAGCCCTGGCGGTTCGTCATCGTCGAGGACGAGGCGCGGCGCCGCGCCGTAATCGATGACTTCAAGGCCTGCAATGCCGACGCCCTGGCGTCCTATTCAGGAGAGCGCGCGGCGCGGTACGCAACGCTAAAGCTCGCGGGCCTCGAAGAAGCGCCCGGTCACCTCGCCGTTTTTATGGAGAAGGCAAGCGACTTGGGTCATGACCTTGGGCGCGCCACAATGCCAGAAATGCTGGAGTATTCCGTCGTCGCAGCCATCTGCTCGATGTGGCTCGCTGCGCGGGCCGAAGGAATCGGATTTGGATGGGTCTCGATCCTGAACCCTGCGCGCATCAAGGAAATCTTAAACGTGCCGAGCTCTCAAAAACTCATCGCTTATCTTTGCCTCGGCTATCCCCAGATGGCGTTCGATCGTCCCGAGCTTGAGCTAACGAATTGGGAATATCGACGCTCGTCGACCGAATTCACGGTCCGACGCTAACCCGTCGCGCGACGGTGATCGAAAGGAAGCGTGGTCGATTGCGCCAGCGATGGCAGACTCAGCCAATATCGGTGCTGTTGGACTTCACCAAATTAAGTGACGCGGTCGCATCGCAAGGCACATGCGCTAGGCCCGACGACACCGCGTAAGTATGTCCGGTTTGCGCCGATACTGTTGAAACACTCGAAAATCGCCGGGCTCCGAAAATCTCGCAAATGTAGCGCATTGGCGATTTCAGCCGCTGCAAGGCGCTGTAGAATCGATACGAGGGCCCACGATAGTTTTTGCGGTAATTGATATGGTCCCTCACCTCGCAGCGAGAGAGAGAGAGAGAGAGAGAGAGAGACGCACCAGCGGTCCAGAGAATTTTCACTCATCAGCTAGAGAGGACTTTATCAACACAATTCGCCACAAGTGGACATCCGAGATGTCGGTTTTGTCCCTCAGTGCGGGTTGTCCGGTCGCCTGCGCAGGTCATTGACCGCCGAGAGGTCGATCAGCGAGCGGGTCGAACACCTTCTGCCTGCACCTCGAGGTCTCGACATAGACAGGCCTTACCATCCGACCCGAGCCCGACTATCTTTCTTTTGTCTTACTGTAAATCGGCGAGCCGTTTGACCCCCAATCGGCGTCCAACGCAGACCCCACCTCGAAGTTATTGGTACTGCGAAGGAAAGCAGCAGTTGGCTGGGGTCACTGTTGGACGCCTATAGGGGTCAAAGTTCGGAGCCGATACACAGACTCCACCACTGCAATACTGCGTAGCGCCCATACGAAGCTCCGTGGTCGTTTTTGTGTGAGACGATGTGGTTCCCTCATATCGCCGCGTGCGAAAGGCATCAGCGGTCCTGAAAAATTTTGGTCGTCACCCCAAAAAGACTTTTTCAACACTATCGGTCACAAGGGGACGTCGGCCTTTGCTGCCCGTCAGGCCTCCGCCGTTGAAAGCCACCAGCCCTCGCCCGCAAACCAGCAGCTATCATCGGGTGATCCGTCGAGCCTGAGCGAACGCACGCGATCCCAACATTTCGAAAACGCCTCTGTCAACCGACGACCTGCCTCCTCGTCTTGAAGACCCTCGCAGCCGATGAATGCGGCGCGAGTGACAAACGTCGCTGGCCACGCGGAGCCTTGGTCGGGACGCGTGATTAGGAGCATGCCTCCAAAGACACCCTGGGGAGCTAACGGAAACAACAGGCGCCCTCCGGGCCGCAATGCATCGAGCCACATGCGGCTTGGTTGCCCGGCGCCAGCGCAAACGTAGATCAGGTCGGCTTGCGGCAAGTCCGACGCGACGCCCGATTGCATTCGCACCTCCACCTGACGCTGGTCTCTGAGGTTCTCGCGAGCTCGCGCCGCCAACGCCTCATCGATCTCATAGGCGTACACCCGGCCGTCCTCGCCAACCAAGTGCGCTAGGATCGCCGTGTAGTAGCCGCTGCCAGCCCCGACCTGCACCACGGTCTCCGCCTTCTTGATGTTGCAGGCCCCCAGCCACCAGGCGTGAGCGCTGGGCTGGCCGATATTGATCCCGCGCTCGCGATCTAATGCGAGGAGCAGGTTATGGTAGATGAATGCCGGATCATCGTCAGGTGTCTGCACGTATGGGTGACCTCCGAAGGTTAGCCACCACGGCCCGAGTCCGACGAAGGGCTCGCGTTCCACCGAGCAAAAATGCTTCCTCAATGCGAGCATCATCAAGCTTGGCCGCGGTGCAAATCAGGTTGGCATAGAACGTTCGATACTTTTCCGACCCATCCACCATTTGGCCTCCTCAAGCGGCGCATTTGGCGAAAACCTCTCACCGGGAATTGCGAATACAATCCTACGTATCATTGTTGCTTCCGTTGCACTGGCAAGCGTTGTCAGTGCTTTGGGTGTTCTTGTTTGCCGCCAACCACCCGACGACTTCGGAACCTCCGCTCGGGTCATTTTCGGATATTGGCGCGGTCACGCCCGCTTCGGGCAGCTACCGAACGAATTGAACGACCGGCTTCAGACGCTGTCGCAGGACGAGCTCGACAGAGTAATCTCCCGAAGCGCGACCGCGGCCACGCTTGAAGAAGCCCTCAAGGTCCCGCTGATTTCCCGCGCCGGAAGGAGCGGCAGCTGACAGGCGGCAGGCACCCAATCGAAGGGACGACTGAGATGTCCGAGGTTATCTACTACGTCGCCCTGCCCTTCGTCGCCGCCGACGACGGCATCGCGCCCGGCGAGGCCGTCGAGTGCTTCAATCCGAACGCCGCCGTGATGCGCGCCGAGGCGCTCTCCCGCAACGTCGAGATAGACGGAGAGACGGAGTTTCTTCGCCATGTCAGAGCTTGACGCCGTCTCCGGGATCCATCGCCGCCTGCCGCGCGACCTGTAGCATCGTGCAGGCCAAGCGCGCGCACCCGGCAACGGCAGCATCTTCGACTGGCATGTCCAACAAGTCATGAAGAAGCCGTCGCTAGGCTGGAGCAGAGGACTGCCGCCGCAGGCCAATTCAGCACCACAGCGAAGACAGTTGCCAAATGGGTAGAACGCTTCCGCACAGAAGGTGCCGACCGCTCTTGGCGAAAATACGATAGCCGGTGCTCTCGCAGTCAATCACTTCTTGAACTTTACCTGACCCAATTTTCCCTCGGCCGTTTTGATGGTGAGGGTGATCGTAGCGTCCGGCGCTATCGGGCTTTTCGCGTCGCCCTTCAGCAAATTCTCACCCTGCGGCGTAAGTGAGATTGTCTCGCGATTACTGCCGCTGACCATAAGCGCCGTTGCCGTGAAACCGTCTGTCGGAACGGGCTTCGCGGCGTTTAGAACAAAGACGTTGATCGTGACCGTATTCCCCGCGGTCATGAGTTCGGCATCGACGCCGGCAACGTCGAGCATCAGGCCGCCGTTGGGACCCTTTTTATACTCTTCGGCGGAGGCCGCAATTGCGAACAAGACGGTAGCAATCAACAGAAGCGCGTATCTCATGAGGGTGCTCCCTCTTGGGCGGGTGGTTTCGCTTCGCCGCTCTCCAGATGCTCCCGCCTGAACAGCACGCAATTGGGCCAACAGGCGACATTCGAAATATACGAGGCCGCCAAATGCGGCGACTTTTAGCGGACGCTTAGTTCTTTGATTGCCAGAGCCGAAAGCTGCGCCGCATCTTGACGCAGAGGGTGTGCAGCGCTCGCTCGTATGCCTCTATGATGCAGTTAACCTCTTTCGCCCCAGCCCTAAGGCAGAGTTCTCTAATAGGCGATAAATAGCCATTCCTATTTGATCCTATCTTGGTTGCTTGGGGGCAGAGGCCAGCCACTCGATCATATGAGAAGCGGCCTCGGCTCGGCGGGCTTTACGAACCAGGAGCTCGCGCTCAAACCCCGGTGGGTTGCCTTGAGCCTGCTTGCGCAACTGCGTTGCCTCCTTTGCAAGGCATTCTTTAAGCGATGTAGTTTGTTTGAAAAGGCGACGCCTTGGCATGCGCTGCTCCATCCATTCGGGAGCGCGACTGGCGGTCCCATCAACGATGAAAGCCAAGCACCGAGCGGTGATACCGTAATATCCGTACGGCTATAACGAAATATGCCGCGATCCCGAGAAGGGCCAGAGTAAAACTATTAACTTTCTGTCACTCGGTCTTTCTGTCTGGACGTTCAATAAGTTCGTATATGGGAACGTGGGTGCTTTCCCGCCGCGCGGCGTGGTCGACGAGGCTCTGGAAAAGCTCGGATTGCGGCGCTCGGTCATCCTGACCACGCCACGTTTCCTCACGGTCCCGTCCCTGGTGGCGCGCGCACCCGTCGTCGTAACCATGCACGCGCGACTGGCTCGCCTGTTCGCCACCGAACTCGGGCTCAGCCTCAGTCCGCCTCCAGTGGAGTTGCGCGAGGTAGCGGCTTCATTGCTGTGGCATGCTTCCTACGATCACAATGCAGCTCATGCGTGGTTGCCGTCAGACCGTGGTTCGCTGGTGGCGGAACGTTAAGCTCTGAATCTGATGCGGACGCACCGCCTGGATATAAGTGTTTGGAGTTCGCGTGTCTGGCCCGGTTGCCCGCAATCGTCTATTGGCAATTCCCGCGCGACGCTACCTCCCTTGCAGTTTGCCAACAGCCGAAAAAGACCATGTGTATCAATGCGCGAATTTGCCTTCGGAAAAGTGGCAAACCGGTTGACCTCGTTCGCATATCGCCCTTCGCCAGGGAGCGTCACTGGCCCCGATTAGCTTTGATTTGGTTCGCCGCGCGCGGGCGGACACACGAATTATCGGCACCCGCCCGCAGATCGCCCGCCGGTTCGCGCTCGGCGGCTTCTCGCTTGTCACACCGGCAATCCTGATCTCAAGCTGCCTTCGCGAACATCGTCAGAACGCCGTCGGCGATATTTATGGCAACGACCTGTGAGGAACTCAGGCCCTTGGACTTAAGAGCGGATACCGCCTCAGGCATCGCGTCAATCGACTCCCGGAGCGACTGCATATCCTTCTCGCTGGCCTGCCCAGCAATCTCCTCGACCTTCGAGCGAACCGCCGGTTGCAGTTCCTTGACGTCGACGACCTGTATGGCGCGTATGACAGTGCTCGACTGAGCAGCCGGTGCCTCGGATTGCGACGGGCCTCCCTGTGCCTGCACGAAGGCCGGCGTCCCCAGCGAGATGGCTGCAACGATGACCGATGCCGTTAGGATGCGCATGATGGTTCCTTTCCAGGTAGAAAGCCCAGCAAGTCTCATAACGGCGAAATTTGGTTAGCGTCTGATTTTCGTGTGGCCATTCAGCGGAACGAATGCGGTTGCAATGCGCGTGGTAGCCTCGAACCGCTCGGTCTCACCACGGCCTTGTCAATGTGCAATCGCTATTCAATCACCACCAACAGGGAAGCCATCCGTCAGCTATTTCGGGTCGTCAATCGATACGTCGGCAACCTGCCGCGCATGCCCGGCGTGTTTCCGGATTATCCGGCGCCGGTCATCCGCAACGCGGGCGCTGAGTGCGAGTTGGCCCTGATGCGCTGGGGAATGCCGCCGCCTCCCCGGACCGGGGTCCGCCCGTGACCAAAGTCCGCAATAGGTCGTCTCCCCACTGGCGCGGCTGGCTCAAGCCAGAAAATCGCTGCCTTGTGCCCTTCAACAGGCTTTCTGAAGACCTCGCCGAACGCGGTGGTCGAGCCGATCCATCCCAAGGCAATGCCGGTGATCCTGACCACGGATGAAGAACGCGACGTCTGGATGCGTGCGCTGTGGGATGAGGCGAGGCGCTGCACGGGCCATTGCCCGACGACGCGGCCATTATCGTTGCGCGGGGCGGCGACAAGGAGGACACCCTGCTCGTACGGAGGCGGCCGCGATCATCCGCAGTTCGAATGAAGACGAGCAGATCGACCTAGCAACCTAGGCATGGCTCCGCTTGCGGAACATCGCCGACCACATCTAAAGCACCCGTCCAAGCGCGCAGCCTTTATGCAGTAACGAACGCTTGCGGCAGAATCAGCTACGGTCAACTCGTGCGCGTTGATTTCGGTGCATCAGTTTATCCGATCTAGACCCGAAGGCCAGGCGGTCTCCGTCACGAGCAACACGTGCATCAATCCCATGCTCGCGGCCCAGCCGGCGCACCAAAAACTGGGCGGCCCGCGCGCCGGTTCGTACGATTTGCGATCCACAATGTGTGAAGATGGCTCGTTCAACGTGCGCCTTGGCGCACCATTTGAGTTGACGAACAATGGGAGCATGCCCTACCAGCGCACCATCCTTGCTCCGTACCATTGAGCGGCTCACGGTCGCGCCATCGCCGATGTAGAGGTCAATCCGATCAAGCACATCGGAAGGCCTGGGCAGTTCGGCAACGTCCGGCACGAAGAAGCAGCAGCCGTGCGCCGACACCCGATAGCCGACGGCGGGAGCACGGACCGAATGCTGGACCGGGACGGCCTTGAAGCGCACGTCGCCGATCCGCACATCCCTTCGCAACGGCAGCCTCTGCCGCTCGGCGATCGGCAGGCGACGGAGCGATCTCCAGGTTGCCGCAGTCGCATAGACTGTACAAGGGGCGCCATCGGCGAGGCCTGCCGCATGGTCGTCGTGCGCATGTGTAAGGAAAATCGCCGTCGGGCCGATTGCGCGAAGACGATGTAGCCAATCGGTTCCGCAGTCGATCATAATGCGCGAGCTACCGTGCTCAATCAGCAGCGCGCTGTGACGTCCGTGCTGGCGTGAACGTGTTTCAATTTCGCCGCGCGTTCCAAGAAATGTCAGTTTCATGTCACCAGACGCTGCCCTGGGCAGCCGTCACCTCAGCAGTCGCCCTCGCCGCTTTGGCCGGCAGGCATGAATCATGCGCGGGCCGCGCCCGGAAGCGTCCGGACGATTTCCTTGAATCGGTCCCATTCAGTCGCCGACCAGATTTCGGTCTGGGCATGGCCAAAAGTACGGATGAGCGTTGAAACCTTGGCTGCAGTTTCGATATCCCTTGCGACGAAGATATCGAGGTAGTCGTACGGGCCGAGCACAGCATAGCTGCTGAGCCATTCAACCTCCGGGCATTGCTCGCGGACGCGTTTCATGGCGTCGCGTTCGAGGGCTTCCAGTCCTTTCGGCGAACGAACGGCATCCGGATTTAGGCGGGTGAGCATGATGAATGTCGGCATGACACCATCTCCTTGGCAAGGACGAGACCGCCAGCTCAATCAATCCGCCGGTGCGCGCCTAGTTGCGGCAATCGATCGTAGGATTGGTACGAAACTCAACGCTCGGCGACCTCAGTCCGTTCGAAAATCTGTGGCGCGCCACACAGGGGTCTCAACATCTGCTTGACGCTCGGCAGCCGCTCATGCGTGCCAATGACGAGATAGCCGTGCGGCGCAAGGCGATCCATGATGCCCCTCAGCACATGACGTTGCAACGGTTCCGCGAAGTAGGTGAACGCGATGTTGCGGCAAAGAACGAGATCAAACGTCCATGCTGGTCCCCCTCTCCGCAAGTCCTGAGGCAGGAATTCAATCCCTTCCCGATGTTTCGGCTTGATGCAGTAGAGGAGCCCGACCCGGTCGAATGCCTGCTCAATCAGCCGCGGCGGGAATTCGCCGAGGCTGGTTGGCTCAAAGCACCCTCGCCGCGCCCTTGCGAGAACGGTTTCATCGATATCGGTCGCCACGATTGACACCGACGCATCGGGAAACTCACGCGCTACATCGTAGTCCCAGATGATTTTCAACGTGTATGGCTCTTCGCCAGACGCGCAGCCGGCAGACCAGATGCGGACCATTCTTCCTTCGCGAACGGCGCGCGCCGCGATCTCAGGAAGCACGCGTTCGCGCAAGGCCTCGTACACGCTCCTGTCGCGATAGAAACGGGAAATGGTCACGACGCAGCAATTATCAAAGGCCATCCACTCGGCCGGATCGGCCTCGAGGCGGCGGCGGTAGGCCGCAAAATCGGCAAGTCCGAGTTCGCGGACTCGCCGGTTCAGGCGCTTGCAGACTTGGCGGCGCACCCTACGAAAACCGGGCCAGCGGAAATCGCGCTGCGCGAGCGCCCACTGGAGAAAACCGGTGCAATCTCGATCGTCCATGGAACTGCCGATCAAGCGTGGTCAAACTGCCTGGCGGACCGCTCGCCGGCGGCGAATACCCGTTGTTGCCACCGGCAGCAGAGACATATCAAAAGTACCAGCAATAGCCGCGCCGGCAAACGCGATGATGCGGGTCCCGGAACGCCGACAATGGCAGTATCAGTGATAGCCGGGCTCGTTAAGTCGAGCATCCAGTCTAGGCGCTACTAGGCAAGGGCGTCGTCGGCCCCGACTCGTCCTGGATGCCAATTCAGCCTAGGGGCGCATGCGAATCCCTGCTGGGAGATCGCGGATGCCTCTGATTGGCAAAGCAACGTTTCACCGTCGTAGTCGCCTCTCCCAACTCTGACAGCGGCGATACCGGCGAGCAGCTCTTTGTCAGCGAGCTCTTGAGCGGCCTCCTGGCGGCAATCTGGCGGGGCGCGCCCGGGCGAGATCGCTTTGGCCTGGCTTATGGTCGCGAGGTGCGAGCGCGCGCCTTCGAGTCCCTCTCAAGGCTGCGGACGATGCGGGTATTTCGGCTTCGATCCGTTCAGCCAACAGCTTCGCGAAGTGACGGACTTGCGCAAAGGTATATTTCCCGCCGAATGGGACCAATACATGGATCCCCTTCTTCCCGGAGGTCTTGCAGTAGCTTTTCACGCGCAACCCCTCCAGGACCTGGCGCGCCGTTTGTGCAACGGCGATAACGTCGTCGAAAACGTCACCTTTACTCGGATCGAGGTCGAGGATCATGAAATCCGGCTTGTCGGGATGCGCGATGCGCGAAGACCATGGATTGATTTCGATGCAGCCGAGGTTGGCGAGATAGAGAAGAGTGTCCTTGTTGTTGCAGACCACGTAGTCCACAGTCTTTCCAGCGCTTTTGGCTCGCAGCGAAACGCTCTTGACGAATCGAGGCAGTCGCTTGGGATCGACGTCTTTCTGAAAAAAATGGTTGCCTTTGATGCCGTCAGGAAACCGATTGAGGGCTTCGGCCCGGTCTTTGACATAAGGTAGCAGATAAGGCGCAATCTTCTCGTAATAGGCTATCACGTCGCCCTTGGAGTACCGCTCCTTCGGCCAGAAAATCTTGTCAAGATTGGTAAAATTTGCGGTCATGCTCGCTCTCGCCTGACTTGCCGCGCAGGCTTGTCCGTGCGCAGGCCGAGGAACACGGGATGACGCATCTCGCCCTTGCGAGTCCATTCGGTGAACTTCACTTGGCACACGAGCCGCGGTTTGATCCACGTCGTCTGGGCTTCGTGCGGAACGTCCGTGAACGGCTGCTGGCCGGTCTTCAGCTTCACCATGCGGGCGTGCAGCGTCGCGAGCATTTCGGTCGAAAAGCCCCCGCCGCTGTGACCGGCGTAAACGAGTTTACCCTTCTCGTAAACGCCCAGCACCAGTGAGCCGAAATGCTTGCGGCTGCCGCGCGGTGCGGTGAAGCCAACAATGATAGCTTCCTGCTCGTGGCCGGTCTTTATCTTTAGCCATTCCCTCGTGCGCTTGCCGGAATAATACCGACTGGACACACGCTTGGCGATGACACCTTCCTCGCCCGCCCGTTTTGCCTTGTTGAATGCTGCTTGGCCGTGTTTCTTTCGATGGACGCTGAAACGGATCAATGGATGGCGGCCCAGAATAGCGTGCAGGCGCTGCTTGCGCTCGACCAGTGGTGCGCCGCGCAAATCATTGTCGTCGAGGAAGAGAAGATCGAAGACGTAATATCGGAGGCGCGCTTTGCCCTTCAGGGCGTTCTGCAACAGTTGAAACCGGGATCGGCCGTGCGCGTCGAGGGCCACCAGTTCGCCATCGATCACGGCGTTGCGCTTGATAATGTGGAGCGCTTCGGCGATCGCGGCGTAACGTCTGGTCACGTCATTGCCATTGCGCGAATACAGGGAAGCGTCTCCGCCTCCGGTTTTTGCAACCAGTCGGAAGCCATCCCATTTCGTCTCGAAAACCCACTCCTTATCGTCGAATGGCGCGTCGATCAGGGTTGCAAGCATTGGCCTCAGGTCACTCTTTCGCATGCTTCTTGATCAGCAGCCATTGCTTCGGGCTTTTCAAGCGCACGAGCGAATACGCTTCCCTGAGCTTGCTCCCATTGAGAATGAAGCTCATGCGCCTTCGCCGCGTAGGTTCCTGCGTCCCATTTTTCCACGGTCCCGGCACCGTACTCGCCCTCGGGTATCGTTCCCTCGAAATCCTTGTACGCGTAGGGATGATCCTCAACCTTCACGGCGAGGCGCTTGTCCGCAGACCTTCTGGGCGGGCCTTTGGGGACGGCCCAGCTCTTGAGCACGCGGTCCAGCTCCAGCCGAAAATCATGATGCACGTGCGAGGCGCGATGCTTTTGGACGACGAAGATCAGCTCCTTCGCCCTTCGATGCGCCCTCGCCCACGGCTCTGGCGTCTTCCGAAAATTACGCTTCCTGCGATAGGCGGTCAGCGCCATCATGATTCGCGGCTTTCGTTCCGGGAAAACGCCGCTTAGCGACCACTGGTTCCGAAAAATGGGCAGTAATGCTGCCAGTCCTCCTGCGCTATGCTCGGCAAAGTTGCTACGCGTAGGTCAACAATCCGAGCACAAGTGTGCAAATGCAACACGCGCAGGTCAACTCGGGGACGGCCCCTGCAGCCACCCATTTCTGCGATTCGCATGAATAGGGGGATCTCCCCACGGCCGGCTGTGGAACGGCAAAATATCGTGCACGACTCATGGAGCAAGGTTTTGAATGCGGCCCCAGGTGCTCTTGGTGCCCCAGATGCCGGACCGTAACGCCTCGAGCTGTATGATCTGGCTGTGATCGACGAACAGATTGACCTCATTTCCATAGTTCTTGATGTACCATTCGAATACTGCGGGATCGGCGCCTTCGAACATGACCTTTTCGAGCCCAAGCTGATTGATGATACGGGCCACCACGTCGGTGCGCCATGCGCTCACATTTTCGGTGATACCTTCGCTTTCGATCATGATGATGTCGGCGCCGGCGTCGAGCGCGCGCTCGGCCTGGGCGATCAGCCAGCCGACATCCCTGGTGCCCTCGGCTGCGAGTTCCTCGGCCGGGGTGCTACCCCCAGCGCCGAACTGAATGCCGAGTTCAGGCTTGGCTTTCAGCCCGGCGCTTTTCACCTTCTCGATCAGGCCTAGGAGGCTATCCGTCGGCAAGCTGATGAAGCCGGTCGAGATTTCAATGACATCGAAGCCGAGGGCCTTGGCTTCCTCAATGTAGCGATCAACCACTTCCGGCCCAAAACGCAGCACATTTTCGATCCAGCCGCCGGTCGACACGTAAACATCATGATCGTGTGCCAGCCTGTTTATGCTCTTCACAGCGTCCGCGGGCATCAGCGCGAACGACCCTCCCGCATACTTGATCCCATCGACCCAGGCGCCGACCGTCTCCAAGACATCGGCGAGATGACGCGGACCATAAGCGCTGTAATAGGGGCCCCGAACTTCGGTAAGTCCGGTCTTGCGCGGCTTTGCCGAGCGCGCCGCCCGGGGGATGAAAGAAAATGTGGTCTCGGTCATCGATCTCGTCCTTCTATGCGCGCAGAAAATCATGTGGCAGCGATATGCCAGCGAATACAGCCGAGCAGCTCCGTGAGCTCGGCGATCGGACGCTCGTCGAGCGTGGCGATCACGTCGGCTATCGCCGCGCGCTCCGCTGCGGTGGTCAGCGTGCGGCTCACGCGATCGAACTTGGCTCGCGCGGCCGTCCAATCGAAGGGGCTGGTGTGAAAGCCGTGATAGGCTTCCCGCTGCACGGAAAAGACGGTGCCATCCTCCAGCTCCACTTCGAGCTCGGCTGGCAAGCGCTGCGGGAACAGTGCCGATAGCCGTGCTTCCGGCATAATGGTTACGTTGCGCAGCATCTGCTGAACATCGGTGGCGGCTATGCGATCGGGCGCGTACTGCTCAGGCTGCACCTGGCCGTCAATAAGGGCAACCGCCAGCATATAAGGAAGGCTGTGATCGGCCTCCTCCTTTGTTCGCACAATTCGTTTATCGCCTTCCTCTCCACCACCGATGATCTGATGGGCCACCGCAAAGGTCTTGAGCCGCACGGCCCGCACCGCGCGGGCTGCAAAGTGCGGATCCGCACGAATATCGAGGGCAGCATCGATAGCAGATTGTGCATGGATTTCGGCATTGTGCTTCTTTAATATGGTGCGGCGCACCCGCTCCATGTCCTCCTTTGACCAATCGATCTCGAATGGCCCAGCGATCGTGTCCATGAATCCCTTATTGCCCTCGAAAACCGCCGCCGGTCCGGTAATGCCGCGTGCCGCAAGCAACGCCGCATATGTCGCCGCCATGGCTGTATTCGGATAGGCGAGGCCCTTCCAGTGCGACAACGCGCCGGTGCGGGTCACGCGTAGCGCGTTGTTCGCAGTGCCACTGATGGCGATTGCGTTGGCAATCTGATCGCGCGAGAGAGCGAGCGCCTTGGCTGCTCCGGCCGCCGCCGCGTAGGCGCCCTGGGTTGTGTGATCGAACCCCTTGTCTCGCACCGGAGCAACATCGCTCAAACGGGTATGGACCTGATATGCGACTGCGAGCGCGGTCAAGAAGTCCGCGCCGCTTGCCTGCTGCATCTCGGCTGACGCCAGAACCGCGCCGAGGTTGTCGGACGGATGACAGGTCTCGCCTTCAGCGAGATAGCTGTCCATGAAATCGAGATACCGGCTGAGCGCGCCGTTGAAGAAGGCCGCCCGGTCCGGAGCGGTGCTGCCGCCGCCGATGAGGGTCGATAGAGGGCGGCCACCGAGCTCGTCTGTAAGCTTGCGAATGGTGCCGATGGGGCCAGCGTCAAGTGCGCCCAGCGCGACGCCAATGGTGTCCAGCACGCGGATTTTCAGCTGCTCCACGGCCGCAATGCTGAGGTCGGCAAAACGCGCGCGCTCGACAAAACCGGCCAGTATCTGCACCTGGGTCATAGCCGGGCTCCTTGATTTAGATGTGGTATGGAAGGATCGAATGATCAAACCACACTTGCTCGACAAGGACCTCATCGCGCTGGGCCCGGAAGGCCCCTAGGTCGGGTTCCATCGCAGCATTGATCGCGGTCGCCCGAACGATGGCCATGGCGCACCGACGTTGCGCTGCGCTACTTCCTCATCCTCCCCCAGTCCCGCAATCGCTATGTGGACGGCGAAGTTCCAAACGGCGACGGAACGGTTCTATTGGCGACGAGTTGCCCGTAAAAGAGCGTGCCAGGAGAGCAACGATGCAGGAAATTTCTCGTGAGCAGGTACGGTCGCTGATGCGGCGACATGCCAGCATCGTCGAAGTGCTTCCGGAGCCGAATTTTCGAAAAGGGCATCTGCCTGGGGCAATCAACGTTCCTTTCGATGAAGCATTCGACGAGCACATCCAGAATGCAATTCCCGACAAGAATGTCCCGGTGGTTGTCTACTGCGCTGATGGCGAGTGTCAGCTGTCGCCTCAGGCTGCTGAACATTTGGATCGGCTGGGTTACACCAAAGTATTCGACTACAAGGCCGGCAAAGCCGACTGGCAGAAAGCGAGCCTGCGAACCGAAGCCGGCTGAGCAAGGTGCCTTTGGCTTGGCGAGTGCCGGAACCGATGGCCAAGACAAGTGCCGCAAACAAACTTCTCGATCACCGTCGTGTCGCGCCTGAAGGTCTCTTCCGGCGACCGCGGCTATACTTGGTTGGTGAAGCGCCAGGCGGCGAGGAAGCCGCGCAGGGCAAGCCTTTCGTCGGGCTGGCCGGCAACGCATTGCGCAAGATGCTGGAGGAGAGTGGGATCGACCCTGGCCAGCTCCGTTTGGCAAATGTCATTCCATTTCGGCCCATCGAACATTCCAAAGACCACAAGCCACGCAATCGCAGCCCAACGACTGAGGAAATCCAGTTCTATGGTGCAGCGGTGCTAACTGACATCCGACGTTCCAGGCCGGACGTGATCGTTGCCCTTGGCAGCACAGCGGCTCGCCTATTCGGCGAGTCGCCGTCGATTCGAATGGCCCGCAAGGCAAAGCGCCAATTTGAAGGCCATCCGCTGCGCATCACTTTTCACCCAGCCTACGTCCGCCGCTTCGGCGGGAGAAACGGCGACGCTTGGCGTCAGGCGGTCGTCGACTTACGGCAAGCCTGGAAAGAATTGGGGTTATCTAGATTCAAATAGCGTTTGAAGCTCTCGACGAGGCGCTGATGGTCCAATTTACACTTCCCAAGAACTCGAAGATCAGCGCAGGTAAGACGTGGGCTCGGCCGGCGGGCGCACGGAATCCACGCGAGTACCGCATCTATCGTTGGAATCCCGACGATGGGAAGAACCCACGCATGGACACCTACTTCGTCGATCTCGACGATTGCGGGCCGATGGTGCTCGACGCGCTGATCTGGATCAAGAACGTCATCGATCCGACCCTCACCTTCCGCCGCTCCTGCGGCGAGGGAATCTGCGGCTCGTGCTCGATGAACATCGACGGCACCAACACGCTCGCCTGCACCATGGCGACGGACGCAATCAGGGACGTGGTCCGGGTCTATCCGCTGCCGCATCTTCCGGTAATCAAGGATCTCGTTCCCGATCTTGGCAACTTCTACGCCCAGTACGCTTCGATTGAGCCGTGGCTCAAGACAGTCACACCGATGCCGGAAAAAGAATGGAAACAATCGCCCAGCGACCGCGCCAAGCTCGACGGCCTCTACGAATGCATTCTCTGCGCTTGCTGCAGTACCGGATGTCCCAGCTATTGGTGGACCAGCGAGCGCTTCCTCGGGCCAGCAGCCCTGCTGCAAGCGCACCGCTGGATCATGGACAGCCGCGACGAGGGAAGCGGCGAGCGGCTCGATAATCTTGAGGATCCGTTCCGCCTCTACCGCTGCCACACCATCATGAATTGCGCCAAGGTCTGCCCGAAAGATCTCAACCCCGCCAAGGCCATCGCGGAGATCAAAAAGATGCTCGTCGAGCGACAAGTGTGACCGCATTGCATGTAATGAACGCCGAGATATATGCGGCTGACTCCGACCAGCAGGGTAAGGGTCGCGGCAGTCATTATAAGATGGATGCGAACAGAGCGGGAAGCTTGCGTTTGAGCAAGCATCAAGCCGAGCGTCAGATTGCAGACAGCCGAAATCGCTGCGTGCCCACTCGGAAAGCTCAGCGTAGAGACCTGAGTGAGTTGAGCGACGAGATCGGGGCGCGCTCGCGCAAAGGCAAGCTTGAGAAGGGTATTGAGAATGGCGCCGCTCAGGACCGTCGTCAGGACGAACAAACCGGCGTGACGTTTGCCTATGGCAAAAAGGAACGTGGTCACAACCGTGACCAGCAGTGCAAGTACCGCGGTACTGCCCAGTGCGGTGATGTCTCGCACAACGTCAAGCAACCATGGCGGCCCGATTGGCCGCGACAAGTCGGACGCGTGACGAAAGACGACCATCAACCAACGGTCGAACGCGATAGGCTCTCCTTCGGTCACTTTCAGAGCGATGAACGCAAAACCGAACAGAAGAACGGCGACGAACAAGGTCGGAGCCCAAGACCTCAGATGCCTGGCAGCATTCTGCGATTCAGTTGTTCTCATCTTCGTCGCCTCCGGGGAGTTCAACTTCCATCAATCTCCAAAGATACGAAGTGAGGTTTGGCGGCTAAGCGAGCATTGGCAATGCGGATAATGCGCTTTGCCAAACGGCCACCCCTGATCGGGTGTCGGTATCGAGCTCTCTCTACAAAGCGGAAATCGTCTTCACGAATATTGCCTTCGGGTCTTCTGATAAGGTGCCATTGGCGATGACGTCGTTGCTCATTGCTTTCCCTGTGCCGGAAATGGCAGCACCGAGGATAGCCTGTGGCATTTTGCCCTGACGCGGTGATTTAAAATGTCACCCGGTCTGGGCTATCGAGTGCAGCTCATTGACGAGCACGCGCATGTTCTCGCTGTAGTCCACGGGCACTACGACGAGATGGACGCCGCCTTCCGCGAAAGCCGCTCCCAGCGTCGTCGCGAGTTCCGAGACTTTCCCGACGCGGGAGCCCTTGGCGCCATATGACTTCGCATAAGCCACAAAATCAGGATTACCGAAGTCGAGACCGAAGTCGGAAAATCCGTCGACTTCCTGCTTCCATCGGATCATGCCGTAGGCACGATCTTCGAGCACGAGCACGACGAGATTCAATTTGAGCCGCACGGCCGTCTCAAGCTCCTGCGAATTCATCATGAAGCCGCCATCACCGCAGACGGCGAGCACGCGCCGATCCGGATGGATCAGCGACGCTGCGATCGCCGAAGGAAGACCCGCCCCCATGGTCGCGAGCGCGTTGTCGAGCAGCAGCGTGTTGGCGACGCTGGTGCGATAGTTGCGGGCGAACCAGATCTTGTACATGCCGTTGTCGAGGGCAACGATGCCGTCCGGCGGGATGACCTGGCGGACGTCGTGCACGATGCGCTGCGGCGTCAGCGGAAACCGATCCTCCGTCGACCGTTCGGCGAGGTGGGCAAGGATCCCTTCCCGCAAACCCAGCAATGCCTGACCATTGGGGAGCTTGCCTTCGAGGCGATCGGCCAGGCTCGTGAGGCTCACGCCGACGTCGCCGACGATCTCCGCCTGCGGGAAGTATACCTGTTCCACCGTCGCCGGCGTGGCGCCGACATGGATAACCTGCGGTCCATCATGGCCCATCAGGAAAGGCGGTTTCTCGACGGTGTCGTGGCCGATCGAAATAATCAGGTCGGCCTGGTCGACAGCCTCGTGAATCCAATCCCGCTCCGACAGCGCGGCTGTGCCCATATAGAGATTGGAGCCGGCATTGACCGCGCCCTTCCCCATCTGGGTGTTGAAGAATGGAATCCTGCATCGTCGCACGAACGCCGACAGCGGCTCGGCGAGATGCGGGCGGCTCGCCGCGGCGCCCAGCATGACGAGCGGCCTGCTGGCGCCCATGATCATGGCTGCGGCGCGCTCGATGGCCGCTGCAGGCGCCACCGGAAGCTCGACGACATGCGGGGGAATGATGTCGGCTGCGGCTTCGTCGGCCGCGATATCCTCGGGTAGTTCGAGATGCACCGGACCCGGCCGCTCCTGCTGCGCGACCCGGAAGGCGTCGCGAACCAGGGTCGGAATACTCTGCGCGGAGACGATCTGCGTCGCCATCTTGGTGAGCGGCCGCATGGTCGCAACGATGTCGACGATTTGGAAGCGCGCCTGGCGGCTGCTTCGAATCGCCTTCTGTCCTGTAATCATGACCATCGGCATCGCGCCCAAATGCGCGTAGGCCGCAGCCGTCGTCAAATTGAGCGCACCGGGACCCAGCGTCGTCAGGCAGACGCCCGCGCGCCCGGTGAGGCGCCCGTAGGTGGCCGCCATGAAACCGGCAGCCTGTTCGTGCCGTGTCAATACCAGCTTGATCTTCGAGCGTCGCAGCGACTCCAGCACGTCGAGATTCTCCTCGCCGGGAATGGCGAAGATGTAGCCGACGCCCTCGCTCTCAAGGGCGGCCACCAGCAGATCGGAGGCTTTTGTCACGCAGCCGAAACTCCGCTCGCGCCTGTTGCAGCTTTCTCCGCCCGACGCGGCAAAGTCCATTCCGGGCGAATGAAGTGACAGGTGTAGCCGTCAGAATATTTTTCCAGATAATCCTGATGCTCGGGCTCGGCCTCCCAGAACGGTCCGGCAGGAGCCACCTCGGTGACAACCTTGCCCGGCCAAAGGCCGGAAGCATCGACATCGGCGATGGTGTCTTCCGCGATCCGCTTCTGCGTGTCGCTGGTATAGAAGATGGCCGACCGGTAGCTCGCGCCCCGGTCATTGCCCTGGCGGTTCAGCGTCGACGGATCATGGATCTGAAAAAAGAACTCCAGCAGCTTGCGATAGCTGATGGTCTGCGGATCGAACGTGATCTCAATCGCTTCGGCGTGATTGCCGTGGTTGCGATAGGTCGCGTTTGGCACCTCGCCGCCGGTGTAGCCGACCCTGGTTGAAATCACGCCGGGATAGCGGCGTAGCAGATCCTGCACCCCCCAGAAGCAGCCGCCAGCCAGGACTGCGCGTTCCGTCGAAACTGTCATGTCCGTCCTCCCTGGATGATACGCTGCGGGCGTCGTTCCCGAACTCTATCAAGGACGCATAATGAGGCCGAACGATGCAGAAGCGCAATGATCCAGAACGTCTGCTTTGCGCCCCAAGCCGACCAACTTCGTCGCCTTCGGCTGGTCTGGTATTGAGGGCACTCCGGACTTCGCATCAGCGATCCTTCGACCGCCGCTTGTGATCCAAACCGGACCAAGCTCCGGTGCAGGGTATGGAGAAGCTGAGCTTGGCTATGCGTCAGCCTCTCGAGTCTTGCGCAGCCACAACTCAAATCCACCCTCGGCGGGCTCGACACGCCGTTCGGTAAGCAAAGCGAAGCCATCGAGTACTTTCAGTAACTCACCGTGTTCATAATACGCATAGAAGCGTCTACCATGCAGAAGAGATCTGGCCTCAACGCCCCCAGGGTAGCGAGGCCCCAGCGTCTCCTCATAACGTTCCCCCTGTCCCTCTTTCATGCTCACGTACAACACCCCCGAATCCGACAACAAAGATCTGCACGTCGTTACGCACTGCACGAATTCTGCCTTGGTGAGATGGTACAAGCAGCCACTGGCCCAAATGCCGTCGAGCGGTCCGCAAAGGTTCATCATGTCGCGGAAATCGAGCTTGAGATAGCTTCCCGATGGATCTCGTTCTCGCGCAATGCGAAGCATCGCGTCGGACAGGTCGAACGATGTGACCTGTAGACCCAAGGACGCCAGGAACCGAGAGTCGCGGCCATCGCCACAGCCTGGCACGACGACATGGGCTCCCGGCAGAAAGGTGGCAAAGCGCTGCATCGACTCTTCCTTCCATGCGCGAAGCTCAGGGGTCGCAGTTACGTAATAGTGCTCGGCGATGCTATCGTACGTCTCCATGTTCTGCGCCACGTGGTCGATGCTGGTCTCTTTGCTCATATGGCTCACCCACCGGATCCGACTCCGATCAAGGAGTCTATTTGTTCCTCAGACAATTGTCGCGAGCTATCGCAATCCATGGTCGATCGGGTGCCAAGCACATGAAAGTCTCTGAATAGGGGCGACCAAGCGTGCTGCAGCGCATCGAGCAAGAGGGCTACGGAATCGACGACGATCTGAAGGTTAATGCCGCGCCTCAGATACCCCAGTTGGCCGCGAAGTCGCCTTCTGGCCCCTTTGAGACGTGCCTCCGGACTCTAAACATGTCTGCTTTTTGAGGTAGACCGGAAGTGGCCTGCGCGCCGTCAGAACGACGCGGCTGACCCACAACGGAAGTCTCGTGGCCAAAAGGACTCGTTGACTCGGAGCAAACATTTAGCTGGGGTGAGCGCGCCACCGAATGGATCGCTGCCGATCGGCCTTGCGCCGAGAGCCAAGCAGGCAGACTCTCACGCTCGGCGTTCGGCTCACTCGGAAGATTGGGTAAAGTCACCGCCAACGACTATCGACCTTCCTCTGAGAGAATGAGTAACGGCAATCCACAAGGAGGCGAAAATGTCGAGAGATCGTAGAGAGTTCATGAAACTCGCCGGTGCCACGGCGGCAGTGGTGGGCACGGCATGGGCTGCGACACCGGCCGCCGCCCAGATGAGCGGGCAGTTCAAGTCTATCAAGGCGTTGGCATTTGATGCCTACGGCACACTGTTCGACGTCTTCTCAGTTACGGCGTTGTGCGAGCAGTTGTTCCCTGGCAAGGGCAACCAGCTGGCGCAAATCTGGCGGTTCAAGCAGTTGCAATACAGCCTAATGCGCAGCCTCATGGGCCGCCATCGCGACTTCTGGGGCCTGACAGAGGACGGGTTGGTCTGGGCGAGCAAGAATCTCCAGCTCGACCTGACGGCCGACAAGAAGAAACAGCTGATGGATGCTTATTTGAGCCTCGCGGCCTTCCCGGACGTGAAGCCGGGCCTCGATGCACTGAAGAAACAGGGGATCAAGCTTGCGATCCTGTCCAACGGTGAGCCCAGAATGCTCGAGGCGGCCGCGAAAAGCGCAGGCATCCGCGATCTGCTCGACGAAATCATCAGCGTCGAGGAGGTGAAGATCTTCAAGGTCAGCCCGCGCGTCTACAACCTCGCGCCCGAGCGCATGAAGGTAAGCAACCCCGAACTCGGCTTCGTCTCCGCGAATAACTGGGACGCTGTCGCCGCCGCGTCGGCCGGACTGCGGACATTTTGGATTCAGCGCAGTACCGTCGAGGTTCCCGAGGAATTGGGATTCCAGGTTGATACAATCGTCAAGGCGATCACCGATCTCGCGCCGCTGCTGCGCTCTTGAGCACTGGTAGGCCATCGCTCAAGAGGACTATAGGGCCTGTACTCAACGAGCGGTTCTAGAGATCGGCCGTGCTAACGGAGAGTGCCGAATGCCCGGGTTTGGCCCAACCCGGACCCACGGGCATGTCCGTTTTTGCTCCGCTCCGCTATTGGGGGGACAAGCGGACATCAATTCTGCCTCATCTGACCGCCTCGGTCTGCTCGGCATTCCCGTTGACCCCGCGAGCCTGATCCGACTTGCCGGTGCAACCTTCCTGATCCTTGGCGTCGTCCTGATACGGACGTGGCCGCAGAAGATGATGCGGCCGTAGTCGCTATGGCGTAACCTTGAAACGCCAGCGTCATCACACCGGCCAGCCAAAGCGCTTTCGCCTTGTGAGAGGTCCAGCGATGCCCGCAGATCATGATACGCGCCATGATACGCGCCCTCTGGGTCGAACCGGCATCGATGTGCTGCCCTTGGGCATCGGCACGAACAAGTGGCGGCGTGCCGATCGTGGCGCCGTGTTGGAAACCTACAGGACCATTCATGATGCCGGCCCGTGCATGATCGACACGGCTGAGATCTATTTCTCGGAGCGCGTCGTGGGTGACTGCTTGCGCGCCGGTCCCACCCGCGCGGTGATAGCATCAAAGTTCCTTCCCTTTCCGGGCCGAACCTCTCCGCGACGCCTGATGAGCGCGCTTGACGGTTCGCTCGCGCGCTTGGGCCTCAAGACAATCGATCTCTACTATGTCCATTATCCGCTGCCCTTCATCGACGTGGGAGTGTTCGCCGAAGGCCTCGTCGAAGCGGTGAAGTCCGGCAAGGCGCGCGCGGTCGGCGTGGCAAATTTCAATGCGGACCAGATGCGCCGCATTGCCGATCACCTCGCAAGAGCAGGCGTTCCGCTCGCCGCCAATCAGGTCAACTACAGCCTGCTCCGACGAGCAGCGGAAACGAATGGCGTGCTCGAAGCCTGCCGTGAGCTCAATGTGGCACTGGTGGCGTATTTTCCCCTTGCGTCCGGCCGCCTCACGCAGCCGTCGGACGGCATGGGCACGAAAGCGCTGCTGACGTGTCTCGCCGATATTGCCCGCGCGCACGACGCCAGCATCGGCCAGGTCGCCCTGAACTGGCTGTTGGCGCGCGACAGTCACGTGATTCCCATCCCCGGCGCGACCAAGCCTCATCACGCCAGGATCAATCTCGATGCACTCGGTTGGCGCTTGAGTGAGACCGAATTCGACGCGATCGACCGAGCCTCAGCAAAGAGTGGAACATGAATCCGGCGCACATCAAACCCCCTCATCTCCAGCTCTGACCTCGACAAGATCGACTTCCGCGTCGGGACCATTCTCGCTGTCGAGGAGGTGGCACATTCGGAGAGGCTCGTACGGCTGCGTGTCGATTTCGGCGACCACGCGCGCTCGATTCTCGTCGGCATGAAAAAGTAGCGGCCATATCCAAAGGTGTAGATCGGCGTCTGGTTTGCCCCTTTTGGCGTCCAATATTGACCCCACTATGGATCGATTAACTGACTGAGGCCGCGTCCGAAAGAAATTGCCGCGACCGGGGTCAAGGTTGGACGCCGAAAGGCGTCAATGTTCGGAGCCGGAACACAATCCAGCTTTGGGGCATCGCTTTCGCCTATCGTTTCCTTTTGCGCCTGGCGCTGCTTGATGCCAGCCTGACGGATTGGGGCGCCGCGCACCTCATCATCGTACTTGCCAGCCTCGCTACCCCACGCGTGCCAGCCGTGGCGCGTCTCACGCGAGAAGATGTCGGCGCGCCGCCAACCCGGCGTGCGATCCGCGATCATCTGATAAAGCTCATCCGGCTTGCGGCTGTGCTGGCGCGCGATGCCGTCAAAGATCGATGGAAACGTGATCAGTGGCGGCTTTCCGATGGTGCCGATCAGGACCTGCTCGTGCATTGGTCGCGTCCAAAATCCGCAACCCATACGCAGCTTCCCGCGCCTCGTGACCTTGCGCCAGACGATGTTACTTTTATACCTGACACGCCACGCTTCAAGGCAGGCGAGCGCGTCCGGCAGCATAGGTATGGTGGCCCAACACATCCCGATGGCGTCATCCTGGCAGAGATCGCGGTCCGGCACGCGAGTAGGTTTGAAATTCCCACGGCGGATCAATCAGCACGAGCCGGAATGAACGCGGCAACAACGGCTCGAAAAACCAGGGAGTGATCGACACGGTACACCTCACGATCCTGCCCCACTCCCGCCGGACAAATGTAAATATTCTCCTCGAGGACGTAGCGGAAGTCCTGCTTGCCGAAGCGCCCTTCCGTCTCACGGAGATCAGCGTCGAAATTCCGCCGGGACGTCTCATGGGCGAACTTGGCTTCCTTACTCCCAATAAACGGCGAACCGCGACCGTCGAATGCATAGAAGACGGACAAGTCCTGACCATAACTTATGAAAGGTTGCTCGAAATCTACTTTCAAAATCCGCAATTCGGCTATTACTTTCTCGTCCTGACCAGCCAGCGCCTGCTGGAAAACATCTCGCGGCTCGAAGGAGTTATCGCAAAGGGAAAGCCGCGCGGCAGACTCTGGCCACGGATGACATAGCTTAACCTTTGGCTCTTGATGTCCCGCACTTTTGGTAACAATGGCGAGTTGACGGAACTTGAAGGACTTGGCTGATTGATGTCAGGCTCCTCAAGCCCGTCAGCACTGACGCACTCGCACGGCATGCCCGCTCCACACTGACAACCCAGCTCTTCGCTCCAAGCCCGCTTGGGATGATTTTCGCATACCCATCCAACTCCGAAGCAGGTGGGACAATTAGGATTTATCATCCCGAAAAAGTCCTTTGAACGAGCTGGCACGTAGTAGACCTTCCGATGTGATGTCGCGATACTCAACGTCGGCGAAGAACTTCGGTTCAACCCATGTCGCCTTCGGCTTCCTGACGGGCCGGGTTAGCTTCGACTTTGGGCTGACCACCGTGTCGAGTTGCTTCCTGATCTGGCTAGAGACTGTGTGGGACCAACCCGTTCCCACCTTCCCCATATAGCGCAGCTCTTTGCCTTCCTGCTTGCCGAGGTAAAGCGCCGCGACGCCGCTTGGGTCTTTGACAAAGCCGACGACGGGAAACTTGCCCCTCTGTATGGTTTTGATCTTCAGCCAGTTCTCAGTTCGCTCCGACCGATACGGGGCGTTCGCCCGCTTAGAAATGATGCCCTCCCAGTTTAACTTAACGGCGTGCTCGAACATCTTCTGCCCATCGCCGACGAGACGTTCAGAAAACAGCACCGGAAATTCGATATCGTTTTCACCGAGCAGGTCTAGAAGGAGTTGCTTGCGTTCGATCTGCGGTCGCCTGCGAAGGTCTCCGTCGCGCCAGAGGAGGTCGAATGCGTAAAAGACCAATCGATCTTGTCTGCCCGCGGCAAGTTCGGCTTGAAGTTCGGAAAAGTTGGTCCGGCCTTCATGAACTACGACTACTTCTCCATCGATGATGGTTTGACCCGGAATATTCCTTTAACGACTCTATCTCCCGCTCGCGAAAGACCTGTCTGATCTGCCTTCCGGCCTTTCTTTCCGGGGAAAGGCGATTGTGAGTATCGCAGTTAGATTTGATATCATGATGGGAGCCGCCGCCCCGTTGTGGTTTGTGTGGATAGCCTTCGCAATGGACGCGACGTCAGCGTACTTATTCGGGGTTCGTGCTCGATCAGATCGGCATGGCCTCATTGTTGGTCTCAGCCCTTATGTTCATGTCCAACTTTTCCGGTATCTTTGATCAATTAGGGCGACCCTACCGTCCCCTGCCATCGCGCGACTGCGCCTGCGGATCGGAGCGCAGGTCGTGCGGATAGCGCATGTTGACGTCGAAGCGCTGACGTCCCTCCACGGTCGAGGCGGTGGCGCGGGTGGTGACGAACCTAGAGACGCCGCAGGCTCCGCGTTTGGGCTTCATGCGAACGCCTCTTTGTAGCTACTGAGAAGAGGCTTGCCGGCGCGCTCAAGCCGCCTCCAATGCCATCACCGCTATTGCATCGGTGCGGCCGCGGATCTGCATCGGGCCGAGATCGCGCAGCCCGACGGGTGCGGCTATGTCGAACCGTGCGATCGCGGCACATGAGGCAAGGAACCCGCCATCCACCGTCCTGCTAAGCTCCTCCAGTCGCGCAGCCGCGTTCATCGTGTCACCGTTGAAAACAATGGCTCGCTTGATGTCGCCGATCTCGCCTACGATTACTGGACCAAGATTGAGACTGCCACGAATCTTTGGCACGACGCCGAATTCGTGGGAAAATCTGGGCGCCGCGTCGAGCAGCGCTTTGCGCATGGCCAGGAAACAGCGCAACGGTCGTGCATCCACGGCCCCGACCTTCTCCGGCCAGGTGACGATCAATTCGTCGCCGACATATCCCAGAACCTCGCCACGATAGTCGACCACCGGGCCCGTCAGCACGCGGAAGGTGCGGTCGAGAAAACGATGGATGCCGATGCCCCCCAGCCGCTCCGCCAACCCGGTCGACCCGGCGATGTCCACGAACAGCACGAAACGATTCTCCTCCCGCGGCCGATGGTAACGGCCGGTGAAGAAATTGAGCAGCGTGCGCGGTCCCACCAGATTAGCAATCTGCATCACGAAATTGATCGCAACAGCGGCGAGCGCTATCAATCCAAACGAATCCATGAAGGAGTGGTTCGTCGGCAATGCGATCCCATATTCCAGGCGGCAATAGTGGATCGCACCGTGTAGTATCGCGATCACCAACGCATAGATCAGACTTCGTAACAGCAACGAAAGGCTGAAGGACAGCCTGCCGACCCATTGGCGCGCCGGTCCCTGGGTCAGATAGATCTCCAGCATCACCAGCGTGAAGCTTATCACCACGCCGTGCAGCGCCGATATGAAGATCAATTCAGCCGTGACGTCCTTCTGCGCGAGCGCAACGCCCACGCCAACGAGGCCGCTGATGCCAACAATGCTCGCGACAATCCGAACGTGCCGCTGTAACCGCGGATTCATGGAACCCCCTCGCAAGCGAGCTTCGCGAAGGATTTTTATACCGGATTCCGCCGCAGCAGCGAACCGTCGCCTCAAGCACGTCTTATGGCTTGCCTAACCTGGCGGCGTTGTTACGGGGCCGGCGCCAACGACTGTAGTTGTCGCCGGAGCCCTTGAGAGTGCCTTTGTCGCCGGGCTTCACCTTTGACAGGTCGACGGACTGAGCGGTGGCAAACTCCATCTTCATGGGAGGCCAGTTGAGTGCAGGCACGGGTACATGTCGATTGTCACCCTCCGCGTCGCCGCATTGACGCTGGTGACGGTGCCACTCCGTTGTCATCGGATTTGGACATGTTGCGCTTCGACATCCCGGCGGTTGCCGCGTTGAGGACCCGCGAATTGTTTGCGATGCGATTGTGGAACGTCGCGGATAGGCCTAATTTGCAGACATGGCCGACTCCTGTTGCACGCCCCCACCCCTCAACCTTGACCGCCATCGGGGCGATCAATCGTATCGCCGGGTGCTGTGGACGGTGCTCGCCGTCAATGGCGTCATGTTTCTTGCCGAGATCGGGGCTGGTCTTGCAGCCGGATCGGCATCGCTGCAGGCTGACGCGCTCGATTTCCTCGGCGATGCCGCCAATTACGCCATCAGCCTTTTCGTCGTCGGCATGGCGCTGCGCTATCGCACCACGGCGGCGCTCGTCAAGGGGCTGACGATGGGCGCCTTCGGCCTGTGGGTCATCGCCACCGTGATCTGGCATGCCGCGCATGGCACGCTGCCGAGCGCCTTCACCATGGGCGCGGTGGGAGTTGCGGCACTTGCAGCGAATGTCGCCTCGTTCGCCCTGTTGTGGGCGTATCGCAAAGGCGACGCCAATATGCGCTCAGCCTGGATATGCACCCGCAATGATGTGCTCGGCAATCTCGCGGTGCTCATTGCCGCACTCGGCGTGTTTGGGACGGGTACCGGCTGGCCGGATGTCATCGTGGCTGCCATCATGGCGGGTCTGGCCCTCCAGGGCGCATTCGTGGTGGTGCAACGGTCCGCCACGGAACTGAAGTCTCATCCTGCGTAGTTCGCGCTCGGCGCAGCAAGCCCGGACTGCACCGGCGGACATCGTACCGACCCGAACGAGCAAGACATGCACCCTCTGTCGGCTTCAGCCGTCTGCCAGAGCCCTGCAATCATAGAAGAACTGACAGGCAATGCTCCTTCAGGCGAATCCGAAGAAGAACTGCGGAAGCTAACCGTTATCCGCAGTCCCTTGCACGGACGTCGTCAACCCCGCCGCTAACGGGATTTCGGGCCGCCCTGATAGCGCCAGGCCCGGTTGACACCCGTTGCAGGCGCCACAATGGGTGCGCCGCGGTCGTACGCAAATGCGGAGCTCACGCGGTCATGCGCGAAACCCGAGTATTGTCCGCTGCGCCTCGCCTCGTTCGGCCAGTAGCTCTTGTCCGTGATCGTCGAACCCGCCTGGGCGGTTGCGGACAGCGCTGCCAGCGGCAGTAACAACGAAATCGTGAAAAGGCTCTTCTTCAACACAGTCCGGCTCCATCGTTTAGAGAAAGCGCATCATGCGCGCCTCTAAAGATGAGTTCGGGAGCAAGCATCGGTTGGTTACAGACTCACGCTGACGTGAGGCAACCGGAAAACCGTGATCACCAGCGCAGCAGGCGAGGTCCCAAGACTGCGCCTACCACCGTGCAGAGCACAATCGTGCCGCCGTACCAGACAGCAATGAACGGTAGCGAATCATCTGTGCAGTGCAGGGCATAGGCCAGCGCGCTCACGCCGCCGGCAATGAGGCCAGTGAACGCGCCCGTGCGAGCGAGATTGGTCGGTGCGGCCTTTCGCACCGCCCATATAAGTACGGCAAAGGGCACAATCGCTATGATCGGTATAGACAAAAGGCATTCCAACCATTCATTGCCAAGAATCATCCTGTCCCAATGCGAACTGGGCGCGGAGCCAAGGCTGACGGCCGCGAGCAAAATGGCAGCCGCAAAGGGCATTATCGCCCAAAGTGAAGCCGTGTCGCGCTCCCCTCCGGGACGTGCCAGTCGGAGCAGATAGATTGACGCGGTCGCGACGATCGCAACCGCAAAGGCGACCTTTGCGACGAGAAAGCCGACGGCGCTAGTCGTCATGACGTCGGCACGTACGCCGAGCGACACCACTGTCAACCCGAGCGCCAGCACCGTGGCGACGACGAGAGCGACGCCGACCGATCGGCGGATCACACCCCGATCGGCCGGCTCGACATGCCTACTGAGCGCTGCGATCAGTTCATTGGTCTTCATGCTTTGACCTCGTTGGCAATCAGGTTCGCCAGTGCCTTGAGCCCGCGATGAATGCTGACCTTTACCGTTGGTTCCGAGAGCCGATATCTCTGTGCCGCTTCAGCTATGCTCAGCCCTTCCAATTTGACGGCCTCGATGGCGCACTGCATGTTCTTTGGCAGCTTCCCGATCAAGCGCCGGATGTCGTAGCTGTTTTCTGTGGCGACATGATCATCATGTGCCATGATGTCATCGGCTTCATCGATCGGTATGTCGGCGCGTGACGTCCGGGACCGGCGCAGGAAATCGATTAATTTGTAGCGCGCGATCGCATGCACCCATGGCGTTAATGGTTCCGCCGGGTCGTAGGTGTGTCGCTGAATGTGGATAGCCAGCAGCGCTTCCTGAACCAAATCCTCCGCTTCCGTCGCCCCCTTGCCGAAGCTTGCGAGCTTGCGCTTGTAATAAGACCGCAAATGGCGGCTGAGCCGCTCGAGCAGCGTGCGGTGGGACGCCGCCTCGCCACCCTGGCTGGCAAGCATCAAGGCCTTGAGTTCCGTCTCGGACGTCGTCATGCCTGCCTGCAATACCTAGTTCGCTTGCGCGACCGATTTGGTTACAGCGGCAAGCGAAGCCAGGGCAAAGTAGCCCGATTTGGGTGGGCAAGTTTGCGCCCGCTGATAGTTGTCCGGCAAGGAGAAAAGTCTTGCGGAACACTCGTCAGGCCCTAGGTCGGTGAGCACGGTCATCACTCCGCCGGCTCCGGCACCCGCACCGACTTCAACCGGTGCTCGACGCGGACCGGCGCCTGGCGGCCCTCATCATCCGAACGCAACCCAAAGCCCTTCACTAGCCCAAAGATCGCGGGGATGACGATAAGCGTCAGCAGCGTTGACGACATCATGCCGCCGATCATCGGCACCGCGATGCGCTGCATGATCTCCGAGCCTGTACCGGTGCTCCACATGATCGGCAATAAACCGGCCATGATGGCGACCACCGTCATCATCTTCGGGCGCACACGCTCGACCGCACCCTCCATGATCGCGTCGTAGAGGTCCTTGCGAGTCAACCGCCTCCCCTCAATATCCCGGAGGGTCTTTCTCTCCTGCAGAGCCTGATTGAGATAGATAAGCATAACCACGCCGGTCTCGGCAGCGACGCCAGCAAGCGCAATGAAGCCGACGGCAACCGCCACCGACAGGTTGAAGCCGAGCCACCACATCAGCCAGAGACCGCCGACGAGGGCGAACGGCAGCGAGAGCATGACGATCATGGTCTCGGTCACCGAGCGGAAATTGAGATAGAGCAGCAGGAAGATGATCAGAAGGGTCACCGGCACGACGATCTTGAGCCGCGCGGTCGCCCGTTCCAGATACTCATATTGCCCGCTCCAGACCACATAGTAGCCCGGCGGAAACTCGATGCTCGCCTGCACCGCGCGCTGCGCATCGGCGACGTAACCGCCAAGGTCGCGGTCGCGGATGTCGACATAGATGTAGGTCGCCAATTGCCCATTCTCGGTCCGGATCGAAGTCGGCCCGCGCGCCGACCCGACGTTGGCGACCTCGCCGAGCGGCACGGCCCCGCCTGCGGGCATCGGCACTAGAATATCGCTTGCTATCGCCTTCGGATTGTCGCGGAGATCGCGCGGGTAGCGCATGTTGACCGTGAAGCGCTGCCGGCCTTCCACCGTCGTGGTCACGGTCTGGCCGCCGAGGGCCGTCGCAATCGTGTCCTGAACGTCCTGCACCATGATGCCGTAGCGCGACAATGCCTCGCGGTTCGGTGTGATCTCGAGGTAGTAGCCGCCGAGGCCGCGCTCGGCGTAGGCCGACGACGTGCCAGGGACGGCTTTCAGCACCTGCTCGATCTGCTTGGCGAGCCTATCGATCCCGGCGAGATCGGTGCCGAGGACCTTGACCCCGATCGGGGTGCGGATGCCGGTCGAAAGCATGTCGATGCGCGCCTTGATTGGCATAGTCCAGGCGTTAGAGACGCCGGGGAATTGCAGGGCCTTGTCCATCTCGGCGATAAGGCTGTCGACCGTCACCCCTGCGCGCCACTGCTCTTTCGGCTTGAGATTGACCACGGTCTCGAACATTTCCGATGGCGCCGGGTCGGTGGCGGTCGCCGCGCGCCCGGCCTTGCCGTAAACCGAGGCGACTTCCGGGAACGAGCGGATGATCCGATCCTGGGTCTGCATCAGCTCGGCCGCTTTGGTCACCGAAATACCCGGTAGCGTCGTCGGCATGTAGAGCAGCGTACCCTCATTCAGGTTCGGCATAAACTCGGTGCCGAGCTGACGCGCGGGCCAGATAGAGGCAGCGAGCACGCCAAGCGCAAGCACGATCACGAGCGTCTTGGCGCGTAGCACGCCCTTGATCACCGGGCGATAAATCCAGATCAGGAAGCGGTTGATCGGGTTCTTGTGCTCAGGAACGATCTTGCCGCGCACGAAAATCACCATCAGCGCGGGCACCAGCGTCACGGACAGCAGGGCTGCCGCCGCCATGGCAAAGGTCTTGGTGAAGGCGAGCGGGCTGAACAGCCGGCCTTCCTGCGATTCCAGCGTGAAGATCGGCATGAACGACACGGTGATGATCAGGAGGCTGAAGAACAGCGCCGGCCCGACTTCCGACGCCGCGTCGATCAGGATCGTGATGCGCGAGCGGCCGGGTTCGGCGCGTTCGAGATGCTTGTGCGCGTTCTCGATCATGACGATCGCGGCGTCGATCATGGCACCGATCGCGATCGCGATGCCCCCGAGACTCATGATGTTGGAGCCGATCCCGAGCAGCTTCATCGCGCCGAACGCCATCAGCACGCCAACCGGCAGCATCAGGATGGCGACCAGCGCGCTGCGGACATGCAGCAGGAACACGATGCACACCAGCGCCACGACGATGCTCTCCTCGAAGAGAGTGTGCTTCAGCGTATCGATCGCCGAGTAGATCAGGTTCGAGCGGTCGTAGACCGGGACGATCTCGACCGATTTAGGCAGGCTGGTGGCGATCTCCTTGAAGCGGTTCTTGACGTTCTCGATGACATTGAGTGCATTCATACCGAAGCGCTGCAGCACGATGCCGCTCGCCACCTCTCCCTCGCCATTGAGCTCCGTGATGCCGCGCCGTTCGTCTGGCCCGAGCTCCAGGCGAGCGACGTCGCGCACCAGCACCGGCGTTCCGTTGTCGGTCTTCAGCACGATATTGCCGAGATCATTGATACTCTTGAGATAGCCCTTGCCGCGGATAACATATTCGAACTCCGACAGCTCGACCGTGCGCCTGCCGACATCTGCATTGCTGGCGCGGATCGCCTCGCGCATCCTCTGCATGGTGATGCCGCGGTCGCGCATCCGCTGCGGATCGAGGATGATGTTGTACTGCTTGGCGAAGCCGCCGACGCTTGCGACCTCCGCCACGCCTTCGGCCTTGGCGAGCGCGAACTTCAGATTCCAGTCCTGGATTGTTCTGGTGTCGGCAAGGTTCAATTCCTTGGACATCACGGCATATTGGTAAACCCAGCCGACGCCGGTCGCGTCCGGGCCAATCGTTGGTGTGACACCCGAGGGAAGCCGCGACGTGGCGCCGTTGAGGAATTCGAGTACGCGCGATCGCGCCCAATAGATGTCGGTGCCGTCCTCGAAGATGACGTAAACGAAGGAGACGCCGAAGAAGGAAAAGCCGCGCACCACCTTCGATTTCGGCACCGTCAGCATTGCCGTGGTCAGGGGATAGGTGACCTGGTCCTCGATCACTTGCGGCGCCTGACCGGGATATTCGGTGTAGACGATCACCTGTGTATCGGAGAGGTCGGGAATAGCGTCCAGCGGCAGATGGATTAGCGCGTAGATGCCGGCTGCGGCGGCAAAGCCGGTGCCGAACAACACCAGCAGCAGGTTGCGCGCCGACCATGCGATGAGGCGGGCGATCATGGCTTGGCTCCCGCCATCTTTTCGCCACCGGAAAGATCCGCGCTTTGCGAGCTGACGGCTTCACCAAAGCCTTTCAGCGCCGCCTTCAGATTGCTCTCGGCGTCGATCAGGAAGTTGGCCGACGTGACGATCGAATCGCCTTCGGCAACGCCATCGCGGATTTCGACGTAGCCGTCGCCCCGCCGTCCAAGTTTCACCTCGCGCGGCTCGAACCGCCCCTGCCCTTTTTCGACCAGCACCGCCTGGCGGCTGCCCGTGTCGAGGACCGAACTCTCGGCAACCGCAAGCACCGGCGCCTGAGTGCCGGTGTCGATCTCGGCGTCGACATACATGTCGGGGAGCAGCGCGAAATCGGCGTTCGGCAATTCGATCCGCACCCGTGCCGTTCGCGTTTCCTTGTTCACCTGCGGATAGATGACGCTGATCCTGCCGTCGAACTGACCGCCAGGATAACTGCGTACCCGCACGGTCACGGGCTGGCCGACGACGATGCTGCCGAGGTCGCGTTCGGCGACGTCCACGATCGCCCACACCAGCGAGACATCGGCGATGCGAAACAGCACGTCGCCCGGCTGGGCGCGCATGCCCTCGATCGCGTTGCGCTGGAGCACGATGCCCTCCCGCGGAGCCGACCAATGGACGGTGATCGGCACAGCTCGGCTTTTCTCAATCTCTGCGATCGCCGACTCCGGAACATCGAGGTTCATCAATCTCTGCCTGGAGCCGCGCCCGTATGTTTCGATGCTTGCGGTGGTCTTCGAGGTGATGGTTGTGAGATATTCGGCCGCCGCGGACGAGACAGCGGGGCTATAGATCTCCATCAATGGCTGTCCCTTGGCCACGCGACTGCCGGTCGTTACGTCGGCGACCTTTTGCACGTAGCTATCAGCGCGCATCGCGATCACTGAGATGCGGCGTTCATCGAGCTGGATCGTGCCAGGGGCGCGGACCAGCGCCCTGATCCGGCGCAGCTCGGCGGGTTCGGACTTGACGCCGGTACGCTGGATCTTGCCGGGCGAAAGCTTCACCGATCCGTCATCGCTGTTATCGCCTTCAAAGACGGGGATGTAGTCCATCCCCATCGAGTCCTTCTTCGGCACCGGCGATGTGTCCGGCAGGCCCATCGGATTGCGGTAATATTTGATCTTGCGATCGCCCTTGGCGTCGGCCGTCTTCATTTCCGTTGGCTGTTCGGGCTCGTCGAAGCTGACATCGGCGCCGGCAGGAACAGCACGATAGTCGCGGCCGTCAGCCGTCTTCTTTGGCGTCAGCGAATAGAACGGCTTGCCGTCCGGATCCTGGAAATAGATCGGGGCGCCCGCTTCCGCGGCGTGCGCATCCAATACGACGGAGTTGCCAATCAGCGGCGGTCGCAGCTCGCGACCGGCGATGAAAGCGGCGCCCACGGCTGCGACAATCGCAGCGGCGGTGCCGGCGAGGCTGAGGCGGCTCATTTGTCGGCCGTGAGAACGAGCTTGTTTTCAACGGTGCCGGTTTTGCCCTGCACCTTGGCGCCAAGCGAGAGCTGCCAGCGACCTTCCATGCTGAAGTTCGCCTTGAACCGGTAGGTCCCTGGGTCCGTACCCGGCATCGGCGTCACCTTCGTGGCCATCTCCTGCATGCCGTCGGGCGCCATGTCGAGCCGGGTTGCGAAGATCACCGCGTCAGGCACCGCCTTGCCGGTGATCTTGTCGACCAGCCGCACGGTGACAATGCGGTCGGCACCGGCCTGAACGGTCGGTTGCACGAGCTGGAATTCGTAGTTCTTGATGTCGGCACGCGCAGGGGTCGAGCCGATGGTGCCGGTGATGGCGACGAGAGTCAGCGCCGCCTGTACGGCGCGCCTAAAGTTCAACGATGACATGTTCCTGATCCTCGAATCCTGTTGTCCGCACGCGACACGTGCAGCCGATCCGCGCGAACGTGAGATCGCGCGGCAGCGAACCGGCGCGCAGCGCCGGTTAGACCAGGATTCGAGGAGGATGGTCCGGCGGCGAGCCGTCGTGCCCCGCCGGCAATGCGTCGCTGCCCAGCGGGACGACTGAAGCCAAGGTCCCTGCTTCTGTTTCCGCAACCGTAAACGTCGGCTGCGAGTACTTCATCATGCAGGTCGCAAGTAGACATTTTTGGCAATCGAACGCCGACGGCGCTTTCGGGCAGCATGGCATATCGCCCGCCACTTCCACCGATTCCGTCTTGGCCATCGCTTGGCCCGGCGCAGCCATCGACATTGACGAAAACGGCATCGCCAACGGTGAAAGGACGACTCCCACTGCGATAAAAAGCGCCAGCAAGCTGCGTATGATCAATCGGCGATTCATCGATGGCAGATTCTCATGATTCCCTACAGGAGGAAAGCGGATCGGTCCGTACTGGGCTTACGTTTGAGTGATCGTTTCAGGTTAACGTTGAGAATTACTTCCATAATCCCAAATTCGCTCCCTCCATCGCCACGGTAACAGGCTCACGCCAAAGTGAGCCAAGGACAGTTTCCGGGCGTATCGGACGAAAAAGCCGGGCAATTTCATAGCGAGCCAACGCTTAATGCCAAAAGGCTTCAATATCCCAGCTGGTTAACCGATCACGTCCACGCCGCGAAACCGCATGAAGGTTTTCCGGCCACTCGGGCCGAAAAGAACAACATCATATGGTTTCGGAGCGCTTCCCTCCATGCCAGGCGATCCGGCAGGCATACCCGGGACCGCCAGACCAGTGGCGGTCGGTCTCTCCTTTAGGAGACGCCGCACCGCTACCGCCGGAACGTGCCCTTCTAACACGTACCCATCAGCCTCCGCCGTATGGCAAGCCGCCAAATCCGCCGGCACACCCAACCGCGTCTTGATCGGCTGGAGGTCAGCGGTTTCAACCGCCGTAACAACAAACCCCGCGTCTTCGAGACGACGCACCCAGCCCGAGCAGCAAGTGCAATTTGGATCCTTATGAACCAGAATTCGTGGCGTGTCGGCCCAGGCTGGGTAGGCGGGCGACGCCAGGAACGCTGCCGCCAGACTCAAGGCACTTCGCCGTGTTACGAGCCGCATCGTCTCAGGCATCTGTGCCCTCCATAACTCATGACTTTGTGTTTGAACACGACTGGCGCACGCGCGAAGTAGCCACTTTCGTCTCTTCACTTTGCAGGAGCGATCGACTCCACGGTGTACGAACCGCCCGAGCCGCTGAGGGTGAACTCGATCTTATCGCCGGTCTTCACTTTGGAGAGATCAACCAACGGCGCGACAGCGAATTCCATCTTCATGGACGGCCACTTGATGGCCGGAATTGGCCCATGGTCGAGTGTCACTTTGTGATCGGCCGCGTTGAGTGCCATGACCGTTCCCGTCCCCTTGGCGGTGGTCGGCGCCATTTGCTTGGAACTTTCCATGCCGCGCATGTCCTTCATTCCCTGCGCAAGCGATGCGTCCGTGCGTAGCAGCGCGGTAGCCAGCCCAAGCAACAGTATCAGCGCCCCAAGCACTGCGCGCCGTGTCTGGAAGGCGTGACGGGAAACGAACATTAGTCCTCCTTTGCTTCCAGTTGAGACAATTGACCAACAAGGCTTGGCCAATGCGAAGCAGCAAGTCACAGTTCTTCTGCGAATGCACCACTTCGTTGTCTAGTTCGGAAACAGTGACAACTCGGTTACAAGATCACGGGATCGTGAACGCTTAACACGAGCGCCGCGATTGAAGCGCCCGACGTGAAACCTCGCTGCGCAACGAGCGATCAAGGCACGTCGTTGATCGCCTTCTTCCAACCGCGGAAGCGATAACCATGGCCTGTCACGGTTTCTATGGAAGCCGCGAAAGGCCCAAGCTTCTTACGCAGTGATCCGACCACGGCATCCACCTTGTTCGAACCCGCAACGGGCGTATTCCAGATTTCTGCAAGCATCTCGTCGCGGGTCACCACGCGTCCGCTCGCCTGGATCAGGGCTGACATCACAGCGTACTCCAGCGGCGTCGTCGGTCGGTGCTGACCATCCAAGACGATCTCGCGATTTGCCTCATCGAGCCGGCAGCTGGAAGACGGCGCCGATGATTTCGCCGCGGGTATCTCCTCGCCGGCCAGGAACGAGTGGATCGTATCCGCAATCGCGTCGCCATCAACCCACGGCAAATGTATGTCACCATCCAGTGTTATCAGGCGCGCGCCAGGTAACTCGGCAGCGAGCCGTTGGCCGGCCTCAAGCGGAATCGCACGGTCCTTACGGCGATGTATTACCAGCGCCTCGGCGCGGACGCTCGATAGGACATCTACAGCATTCATGTCACAGCTCAGGCGCAGCAATTGCGCCGCCTGTTCTGCATTTGCCCAGTAACGCTGATTTCGGGAAAACTCTTCTGAATCCTGAGACGACGCGCCAGGCAGGAAGATCGCCGTAAGCGCGACCGATCCAAGACCCCAATGCGCCGTCACGAGATTCGTAAGCGCATCTCGCAGATCCGGCGTTGCGATATCGGACCCGTTCGCATACGAGCCATAAAAGCACAAGCGACGGATGCGCTCCTGATGCGCTGCCGCATAGGAGAGCGCAACTGGTCCCGCGCATGACACCGCGAACAACGAGAACTGGCCATCGCCAAGCGCATCAGCGATCGTCGCGAGCAACTGCACTTCGTCCGCCTGCGTTCGCGGTGGAACCTCGCGGTCGCTCAAGCCGGTTCCCGGCCGGTCGTAGCGGACGACCCGAAAGCCCTCCGCGAGGCGAGTGAAAAAGCGGCGGAACGCCGGGTTTTCCCAATCCCGCTCGACATGACTGACCCACCATGCGGGGCAGAGAATGAGCGGCCCTTCACCGACTAGGGCATAGGCGACGCGGGCGCCATTTGCGTCCCGAATGAATCGAATGACCTGCACCGCCGGTATCGATCCTCCCAAGGGTCTCACTTAATTCTCACAGCAATTTCACTTCATTTTCAAGCCGTGCCCTCCGCCCGCCTATAGATTCCGGGAAGTTGGCGCGGCCGCCTCATCCGGGCTATCTTTTAGGCGATCGTCATCTCCATTGATGTTGGAGGCAATCTATGACCATGGACATGACAACGATGGGCGCCGGCATGATGCTGGCGATGGGCATGTATCACCTCGCCATTTTCGTCTTTGCTCTGCTTGGGATTGCGGCGTCGATCAAATACCTGCGCTCCTGATTTGTCAGGCTTGATGGTTCGGTATCGCGGGGATCGACGCGTGCGCCGGAGATAAACAACATGTTTGCGATTGATGCTGCTGCACGGCGCACTGCCGCCATCACGGTAACCGCAGGTCAGATGCTGCGGAGCAACCTAACTTCGTCCGGCACATTCCTCGTCGGCTCGCTGGCCGGTGCGGGACTGACCGTACAGGTCCACCAATGGTGGATCTCGTACTTGAACCTCTGCCTGTCCTCCACCGTTGGACTGCGCCACGTCAACGATGCGCAACCGGATCTGGTCCTTGCCTTCACCTTGTACCCGGTCACGACGTCGGCGGGACAAATCGCAGTGCTTGCTGTTGCGGTCGCCGTGCTCATTGGGTTTCTGCTTTGGACCAAGCGAGCGATGTCGGCCTCATTCTTTTTGGGCGCGCTTGCGGGTACGGGATTCGTCTTGAGCTTCGATATCGTCTGGGTCCATTGGATCTTTGGCCTCCACCACATTACGAACACACAAATGGACCTCGTCCTTGAGCCGCTGTTCGTCTTACTCGGACTCGCTTTCCTGTGGTTTGCGATGACACGAGAGCGCCGCCACACTCCAAGTAGCGCCGCTCAACCTAAGTGAGCTGTGTTGTTGGGGTCACCAGCGCAGCAACCTGGGGCCAAGCATTGCTCCCAGACCTGCGCAGATACCGATCGGGACGCCGTACCAAATCGCTATCACCGGAATCCAATGGTCCACACAAGGCAGCGCACAGGCCGTTGCGCCCAAGCCGCCCGCGACGAGTCCTGCTATCTCGCCGGCGAACGACTGGTCGGTCGGTGCCCCGAACCGGAGCGCGCAAACGAGAGCCACAAACGCCGGAATTGCAAGCAGCGGGATCGAAAGGAGACACGTGACCGAGTGTTCCTCGAAGATCATGTCAGGCCACTCAGTCACACGGACGGAAGCCAGCGCGGAGGCAGCGGCTGCGACGACCGCAACAAAGGGAGGGTAGATGAGTGCTGGGGAATTCCGCATATCTACGCGCGGGCGAGCCACCATTGGCAGAAAGGTTGCTGCCGTCGCGGCGACACCAGCTCCAAACAACAGTTTGATCACAAAAGCGTCTGGGTGTGGACGGCCGAGTAAATTGGGAACGGACCCGAACACCACGAACATAACTGAGAGCGTCGTGGCCGCGCCAATCGCCAACGCAATCAGTAGAGCTCGGCTGACGCTGCTTCGGTCGACCGGTTTCAGGTCTGCGACCAACAATTCGATCAATTGATCCGTGCGCATGGCTGTCGTTCTCAAGATCGCGATATCTGGCGGACTGGCATTAGTAATCTCCGGAATTGACCGCTGGGACTGGCTCGGCGTTCAGCTGCCGAGAAAGGGCGAGCGCCGCGTTCATGAACATCCATGAACCAGTCGCCTGGCTGCCGACGAACCTTGTTATGTGCCCGGTTTGATCACCCCCGAAAATCGAAGCGGCCTGGATACCGATGATGGCGTAGCCGTGTTCCTCTCGGACCAGCAGCGGCGCTCCGGAGGAACCCCGCCCTCCTGTGCAGTTGTGGATCAGCGTATCCCAAGCCAGATCGCGGACCGCACAGGCCGGATCGACGCTGAGAGCCTCCGCATCGCCGGTATCGTCGGAATAAGCGGGCAGCTGGAGCTGCAGTTCAGACAGACCCTGGGTCCCGATCGGGTGACGGCTGAGAGCAAAGGGTTTAACGCCTGACGGCGCCCGATCCAAAACCAATATCGCCCAATCTCTCGCCGCATCGCGGACAGTTTCGTGTCCTACGCTTTGCCTCGATCCGACCGCCCAGACGGTCGCATCAAACTTCGCATTGTCGTTTCCCGACCGGTAGCCAGGCTGAAATGAGAAACTGGACCGTCCGATCGTACCATCTCTCTCCATGATGCAGTGAGCAGCGGTCGCGATGATCCGCGGATCAAGGACAATCGCAGCCGTACATGTCATCGTGCCCTTGAATTTCCCAACCGCCGAGTATGGCGACAAGCGTGCATCGACAATCTGACGGTGACTCCCGTCGAGTAGCGGAACCGATGTCTTGTCGGCCGGAGCCGCGAATTGCAGGCTGACGCCTGAAGACAGCCCCAGCCACATGACTGGAAGCAGGATGACTAAGCATCCGAGCAAACTTTGTGCGGTAACCATCTCTTCCTCCCGCGCTGCGATCGCGCCGTGCCAACGAATGGTGTTGGAGGCTCGGCTTCAATTGCCGATCTGCGGTGCGCGCTTCGGGGATACCGGCGGGTCAGCGGCCGTGAATGCGTGGCGACCTGCTACGTCGTCCACGACGAGCACGTGCCGGCCGGAAAATCCGGCCTGACACGCACGGATCGGCGACGGCCGCAACAGCGGCCGTTCAGCTGAGCGAGATGCGCTTGGGGGGATGTGGATCCGGCGGAATGCCGTGATCCCGGAGGGCATCAAAAACGGATGTACCTGCTGACTGGGAAGGAAGCGGCGGTGTAACGAGTGCAAGAGGTCCGAGAATACTGGGCGCACCGCAATTTGCACCGCACGCGACACCGACGGCGCCACAGACTTTCCAGGAACAGCGGCGGCAATTCATCATCATGCGCTGTGTATCTTTCAAGACTGCGAATCGGACCGAGGCGGTAACTGCTACAGGCGGATCGCCCATGCGTTCACTCGGCCGCGCTGATCCCGGCAACGCAAATGCCAACGTCAATAACAGCACCGGGATCAGTCGTGCGATGATCTGCATGGCAGCACAATATTAGCCTATCTACGCCACAATATCAGAAAGAGCCGGCAAAGTACCATCGGCCTGTGCTCAGGCCTGAGCACGCTGCAGTGCACTGCGTCCGGCGAGGGAATACATCGACATAGCCCTGCCCTTTTCAATCCTCGACAGCTGCGGAACCCGTCCCGAGCAGCCAATGACGGGACTGGCGAAAGCCAGCCAGTCATCATGGCCACTCGCATGGCAATCATTGCAGCCCCTATGCCGGACCGGGAGGATTCGTTCGATGCGGCTGATCGATTTGAGCCGCGCGAGAAGGATATTCAAACAGTGCTACGGGCAGAAATGCTAGGCCGAATTCAAGCGGATGGGAACCAGACCAAGCTAGGATCCCGCGCGATGTCAGTCGATAAGTGCCCGGAAGCGGCCCGCTCCGGAACGAAATTGTCTCAACCGCAATTGATCGTCAGCAGCTGGCGCGGGATATGATCCCCGCTGGCATTTTGCCCGCAGATCATTATCTTGGTGACATGGTGATCGCTACCGTTCGCCGTATTTCTGCAGTAATCTTGGCGCTGGCCCTCGTGCTTGGTCCGGCGGGCGGCGGCTTGTACGCGTCCTTGGCCGGGGCCAAAGCGGCGGTCGTGACGATATCGGGCAATAGCCACTCACCCGGCAATTGCGACCATTGCGACGCCAAGGGAGGGCTCCCGGCTGGACTATGTTCTTCGGGTACATTTTGCAGCAGCCCTGCCATTACCCCGGTTGAGCATTTCGTACCTGAACAGCCGCTGGCCGCTGAGCCCGTATTGTACGAGCCCAATCACCTGTCGGGGCGCGCCCAAGCGCCCGACCCCTACCCTCCTAGATCCACCATCCTGAGCTGAGGCACGTCGCCGGCGAGCGGCGTGTACGGACATGCGCCTGGCGCATTGAGGCGTCGCGCGCGGACCCAAGGTGCAAGTGCATGCGGCTTCCGACCGCGTGTGCTTCGCCCCTAACCCACAGGATGGCTGCGAATGCCCACTATTTCCAGGCTGACACTAGATCGTCGATCATTCCTTGTCGGCAGCGCGAGCTTGGCTGCGGCACTCTCGTTGCCGCATGAAAGCGCCGGCGCCGTTGCACCGCCGAAACAATTCACGTTGTCAGCGGCACCGGGTCGCGTGTCGCTGGTCGGCGCGCCGTATCCCGAGACCGATGTGTGGTCGTACGACGGCAGTGTTCCAGGGCCGGAAATCCGGGTCCGCCAAGGCGAGCGCCTACGTATTGCGGTCAACAATCGGCTGTCGCAGGGCACGACCATCCACTGGCATGGCGTGCGGGTACCGAATGCTATGGACGGCGTGCCCCACCTCACCCAGGAGCCGATCCCCGCCGGCGACAGTTTCGTCTACGAATTCGATGTGCCTGATGCCGGCACCTACTGGTATCACCCGCATCATCATAGCGCTGAGCAGGTCGGCCGCGGTTTGTCTGGCGCGCTCATCGTCGAAGAGATCGAACCCATCCCGGTCGACCGCGACTTGGTCTGGGTGTTGGGCGACTGGCGACTGGCGCGCGACGCATCGATCGTCGACGATTTCGGCAATCGCATGGAAACGACCATGGCGGGGCGGATTGGCAACACCGTCACGATCAACGGTCGCGTTCCCGAAACTATCCGGGTTCGTTCCGGGGAGCGATTGCGGCTGCGTCTGATCAATGCCGCGCCCGCGCGAATTTTCGGACTCGAGTTCTCAGGCCATCGACCACTGATCGTTGCACTCGACGGTCAGCCAATCGAGCCACAGGAGCCACCAGGCGGACGTGTTGTCCTGGGACCTGCAATGCGCGCGGACCTCCTCCTCGACATGACTGGAAAACCGGGCGCGACCACGGCGGTGATCGACTCCTTCTACCGGGACCGCGCCTACAGGCTGGTCGACTTCGCTTACACCGACGAACCGCGCCTACGGGATCATCCGCTCGATGCGCCGTCTCGCATGCGCGCGAACACCATGCCAGAGCCGGATCTGGACAATGCCGAGAGGCACACCGCCACGCTGGAGGGCGGCATGATGAGTGGTCGCGGCATGATGATGGGGATGGGTGGAATGATGGGCATGGGCGGGATGGGATGGTCGATCAACGGGGTTTCTGCGATTGGCCACAACATGAGACCGATGCTGAGCCTTGCCCGCGGGCGCTCGTATATTTTCTCCGTCCGCAACGAAACCGCTTGGCACCATCCCGTCCACCTCCATGGTCATTCGTTTCGCGTGATTGCCCGCAACGGCAAGCCTACTCGCTATCGCGAGTGGCTGGACACCGTGCTCGTGCCGCCGCGCGAACAAGCCGACATTGCGTTCGTCGCCGACAACCCGGGCGACTGGATGTTCCACTGTCACATCCTCGATCATCAGGACGGGGGAATGATGGCAGTAATTCGCGTGGCCTGAGTGGAGGGATTGAAAATCGCCCGATGGGAGATGACGAAATGAACCGTCGAAACGTACTTGCAGCAATGTTCGCAATCACTGCGTCGGGCGCGGGCGCGGTCATAGTCAAGACCTTTGGTGCTGACCGAGCCGGCCTCCTTGCGCCCGAGGCTTTGTTCGGCACACCGGCTTCGGCACAGGATAAGACCAGGGCAACTCTCTACCGGAATCCGAACTGCGACTGCTGCCTGGAGTATGCCAAGTATCTTCGGACCAACGGATTCGATGTCACGATCGAGTCGAACCAAGATCTCGCGTTGGTCAGGAAGCGGTTGCGCGTCCCCGAAAAATTGGCGGGCTGCCACGTGATGGCCATCGATCGCTACGCGGTGGAAGGCCATGTTCCCGTGAAAACGCTCAACAAGCTGCTCACCGAGCATCCCGACATCATCGGCGTTTCGCTGCCGGGCATGCCAACCGGCACGCCGGGGATGACCGGCCCAAAGAGAGAACCTTTCACGATCTACGAAATCAACGATACCGCGCCGACCAAAGTCTTCGCGGTAGAATAACGGAGGCGCGATGGCCATGCTGTTATCAGCGACTGAATTCGAATTGATCCCTCAGCTCGCGCTGTGTCTCGTGACACTGGCCGGCATACTCGCTGTCTTTGTTGTCGTCAGCGGAATCTTCTTACTCGGCCGATATCTCTTCGAGAGCGGCCGTCATTGGCGATCGAAACGCTATGAGCGTTGAACCGATCATCACAACAAGCGGGGCCGCAACGGGAAACGCACCGCTGCGGAGCAGACGTTTCGCCTATATCGTTCCGCTCGCGGTCTTTATGGTACTTGCCATCATTCTCGCGTGGGGAATGTCGCGAAATCCCGGTGCGATTCCATCGGCCCTCATCGATAAGGCCGTGCCGCAATTCAGTTTGCCACCGGTCAAGGGGCGCACGATGGGTCTTTCCAGCAACGACCTCTCCGGCGAGGTGTCGCTCGTGAACGTATTCGCTTCATGGTGCGTCGCCTGCAGGGAAGAGCACCCGGTGTTCATGCAGATGAAGTCTGATGCCATCGTGCCAATTCATGGCCTCAACTACAAAGATCAGCCCGACAACGCCGCACGATGGCTCAACACCATGGGCGATCCCTATACCCGCACCGGCGCAGATATTAGCGGCCGAGTGGCGATCGATTGGGGAGTCTACGGTGTGCCCGAAACCTTTGTGATCACGAAGGACGGCCGCATTGCATACAAGCACATCGGAGCCGTGACGCCGAAGGTTGTCGACGAAACGCTCCTTCCGCTCATACGGAGGCTGCGGGAGCAATGACGCGTGTAACAAACATCGTGGCGCAATGCGTTCGCTTCTGCTTCGCGGCGGGGCTTGTTGTTGCCACCTCGACAGCAGATGCTGCGCAGGAAACCTCGAAAAAGTTCATCATGCATTCGGCTCCCAAGCCTGTCGCAGGGATCCAGTTCGAGGATAACAAAGGACAGTCGCGGAGCCTGGCTGACTTCCGCGGCAAGATCGTGCTCCTCAACATCTGGGCGACGTGGTGCGTCCCATGCCGCAAAGAGATGCCGGCCCTCGATCGTCTGCAGACGACGCTCGGAGGCGATGACTTCGAAGTTGTTCCCTTGTCCATCGACCGCGGCGGCATGGATGGGGTGCGTAAGTTTTATGCCGATGTCGGAATCCAGAAGCTCGGCATGTATCGAGACAATTCCGGCGGCGCAACACGGGAGCTCGGCGCCGTCGGTATTCCGACGACACTGCTGATCGATCGCGAAGGTCGCGAGATCGGCCGGCTGATCGGTCCGACTGAGTGGGACTCCCCCGAGATGATCGCATTCATCAGGTGCGTGATCTCCGGGCACGGTGCGGCACCGTTCTCGGCGGAAGCAACGCAAGCCGTGACACCGACTTGCCGGACATGAGGTTGACCTTACAGCCGGTGGAACGATTCACGACAGTTGACGACGGAGAAAACCCGATGACTCTACCACAATCCGGTACGACCGAGCGGCCGCTTGGACGCGATCTGGCTTACGCAGCGCGCTACTACCTTCGAAATCGATGGACGCTGGTGGCGCTGGCGAGCCTCGCTGTCGTCCTTGGCCTGTACTTCGGTGGCTGGGCATGGCTGGTGGCCGCCGGCCTCGCGCCGATCCTCCTGAGCACGCTGCCTTGCCTCATCATGTGCGGACTCGGCGTGTGCATGATGTGCCGCGGCCAAAAACAGCCAGCGGCCTCTCGTGACGCGGTGGACACGCCAACCTCAACCGCTCTCGACGGGCCCAGGACAAGCAGTTCGTCAGTGAGTGCAGCAAGCTGCTGTCACGACGGAGTCGTTGACACTCAACCTGCGCACTCGAATCCGGATCGATCAGAGGAAAGGAGCAATTCCCATGCGTAAACTCACCCTATTGGCCGCGTTCGCATCAATCCTTCTCGCGAGCGTCATGGTCGCACCGTCTCCTTATGCAGAAGCCGGGCAAGGTTCTTCCGGCTCGATGATGAGCAATGGAATGATGGGGGACACAGGGAGTGCCGGAGGAATGATGGGCATGATGAAAATGATGAAGCAGATGGATCGGATGATGGATCACTGCAACGGCATGATGAGTGACAGTCGTCCGAACGAGCAATGGCGCAAGAATGCTCCCGCCGAGCCGGAGAAGAAGGAATGATGAGCCGTGGAAACGCAGGGCCTGCCGGCTATCGGTTCAGGCAATGCATCACATTCGTGAGGAAAAGAATAAGATACTTCGCCAGGGTTAGTTCGGTCGCACTGGTGATGGCGTTGCTTTTCGACGCCGGAGCGGTCACCAGCATTTGGGCCAATGAGCAGGATGGCAGGGTGGTCGGCCTCGCCTATGATCCCGGTACAGATGCGCTCCTGAAAGCTTACGACCATGTCCTCTATCGAAGCACCGATCAGGGCAAGAGTTGGCAGAAGATTACAGTTGCGCCACTGAAAGACCGGAAAATTTCCAGCTTCGCCGTATCTCCGGCCGGCAAAGGCATCCTGTATGTCACCGGCGCCGGAGTTGGCGTGCTGCGGAGCGATGATGGCGGTAACACGTGGGTCGAACGCAACGAGGGGTTGGCAAGCCGAGATGTGATCGCGGTGGCCGCGCATACGACCCAGCCTGAGACCGCGTATGCGGTGCTTAAGGATAAGGGCGTCTACCGCAGCCAGGACGGCGGACACTCGTGGCGCCTCATGGATCGGACCTCTCAACAGGGTCTGCGCCAGCTGATCCACTCGAATATGGCCGGCAGCATGCAGACCGGCTGGCTATTCGCCGCGACCGCGAAGGGCGTTCGTCGTGTGATGGATTGCTTCTGCCTTTGGCAGACAGCGGGGACACTTGACGGGCAAGCTTACGCTGTCACTCACGATCCAAGAGAGCCAAAACACCTTTATGCAGCGACTGAAAAGGGACTGTTCAGCAGTCCGGACGGCGGAGAGAACTGGGTCCCGATCAAGTCTCCGAACTCAGAGATAGTCGCGCTTGCTTTTACGCGTTCCGGCGTCCTGTTCGCCATCAATGCGGACAGCGATCTGTACAACAGCACGAATGGGGGCGTTACATGGATAAAGGCAAATGCGTAAGCCTCTGGTGGCGATCATGATCGGCGTGGCTAGTTCAGCGGCAGTCGCTCGTTCGGCGACCGGGCCGCCACCGCTTGATCCAGATCTCGTGAGGAACGGTCATGAAGTATACCAGCAGCATTGCGCGTCGTGCCATGGCGTCAATGCTCAGGGTGCACCGAATTGGCAGAATCGCGATGAGCACGGGGAGCTGCCGGCGCCTCCACACAATGCGGAAGGCCACACCTGGCGGCACTCGGACGCCGAACTCTACATGATGGTGAGCAAGGGCTGGCGAGACCCGTTCAATAAAACCGAACGGCTGACGATGCCTGCTTTTGGCGACGTGCTGTCGCCGGACCAGATTCGTGCGGTGATCGCCTATTTGAAGACGCTGTGGTCGCCGGAGGAAATTCAATTTCAGTCGGAGGAAAGTCATGGGCACCCGTTTCCATCCGCTGGGAAATGACGTCGCGTGAGCCCGTAGTCCGGAGTTCGACAATGAAACTGACATCCAGACCAATAATCCTGGTCCCCTCGCTGGTTGCTGCGGCCGGCATTGCGGTCGCTGGCGTCTGGTTCGGGACGAGTATCCCTAGAACACCCACGTCACAGCCAGCCATCGTCGGCAAGGCGATCCGAACGGGTACTCCTGCAATTGGCGGGCCGTTCACGCTGGTATCCACCAATGGTGAACGCGTCACCGATCAAACCTTCCACGGGAAGTGGCTGCTGATTTTCTTTGGCTACACCTCTTGTCCCGACGTCTGTCCGACAGCGCTTGCCAACGTCAGTGCAGCTCTAGAGAAGTTCAGTCCGAGTCGGCTTCAACCGCTGTTCATTACGGTCGATCCGCAACGCGACACGCGTGAAGTCATGGCAAATTACCTGAAGTCTTTTGATGCGCGGATTGTTGGCCTGACAGGAACGCAGGCGCAGATCGACCAGGTGACCAAAGAATACCGCGTGTACGTTGCTCTGGATAAATCAGAGAAGAGTGGCGACGACTATCCCGTGTCGCACAGCGGGTACCTCTATCTGATGGACCCCAAGGGGACGTTTGTAAACGTTATCGAGGGCAAGGAGGATGGCGACGCCATTGCAGCCTGGCTGCGGAAGCAAATGACCAGCTCAACGCGGTGGAGGGACAGCTCATGAAACTGAGAGGCTATCTGACATCGATTCTGCTGCTGCTATTGCTTTCCGGCAGCTTCGCGCACTCACAAACAGCAGGTCAAAATTCGATCGCCATCGGGCGCGCCTGGTCACGCGCAACGCCGGCCGGTGCGAAAAACGGAGCCGTCTATGGAACGGTGATCAACAACGGGAATTTGAGCGACAGCCTTGTGGGCGCCGCAACGCCTGTTGGAGATCAGGTTCAATTCCACAGCGTTGCCGAAGAAAATGGCGTATCTCGCATGCGCGAAATGCCTACCGTTGACGTTCGACCTGGAGCAAAGGTCACGTTCAGTCCAGGAGGCATGCACATCATGATCGTCGGATTGAAGGAGCCTCTCAAGGAGGGGCAGAGCTTTCCAATGACCATGACCTTCGAGAAGGCGGGCACGATCGACGTGATGATCCCTGTCGCGAAGGTGGGCGCCATGCAAGGCCCCGCCATGGATTCCATGACGCATGGGGTTGGCGGACCAACGAAGAAGTGAGCGATGACTGAAGAGCAGGACATCTCGTCGAGAAATCTCACGCGCCGTCGAAACCTGCGCGTCGTTCTGCCGTCTGTCGCTGGCATCGGCATCATGCTTGGGCTTGTCGCATATTCGCTGTCCGAGACACCCCACGATGAATTCGACCAGCGTGTGCATGACTATTTGATGGCTCATCCCGAGGTTATCATGGAGTCTGTCAATCGGCTTGAGGCTCGTGCACGCGAGAAAGCAGAAAGAGACATCCAGAAGGTTCTCCAGGCTCGTGCAGACGAGGTCTTTCGTGACGCTGACAGTCCAACCAGTGGCAATCCCAATGGCGATGTCACTCTTGTCGAGTTCTTCGATTACAACTGCCCATACTGCCGCCAAGTGGCACCAGTGGTGACGAAGGCGGAGCAAGCCGATTCTCAGCTGCGTATCGTCTACAAGGAATTCCCCATCCTTGGGCCAAATTCAACGTTCGCTGCGAAGGCCGCCCTCGCCGCCCACAAACAAGGCAAGTACGTCGAATTCCACCGGGCGCTTTATCAGCTGCGGGGTGCGGTCGACGAAGGCAAGGCAATGGAGGCGGCAGCCGCGGTTGGCTTAGATGTCGAGCGCCTCAAGACGGACATGGAAGACTCCAAGATCCAGGCGTCCATCCAAAAAAATCTCGCACTTGCCCAGGCCCTTCGCATCAATGGCACGCCGGGCTTTGTAATCGGTGACCAAATCCTTCGCGGGGCGACCGACTTGAACACCTTACAGACATGGATTCGCACGGCACGGGAGCATCGGCAATAAATCCTGAACAGTTTGGGACAAGCATCGGACATGATGGAAATCTCAACGAGCGCGATAGCTGCTGCCTTTGCTGCTGGAACTATTTCGTTCCTGTCGCCCTGCGTATTGCCGCTGGTTCCGGCTTACGTTTCGTACATTGCAGGACAGTCGATTGCGGATCTGAGAGCGTCAGGCGCGATGGTTGCGCGGCTTCAGGCTATTGCGCTGAGCGCCTGCTTTGTTTTGGGTTTCACAACGATCTTCGTAATCCTGGGCGCCAGCGCGACCGCTCTTGGCGAGACACTCATCTCCTACAAACATGAGCTGGGCATCGTTGGCGGCGCGATCGTGATTGGTTTCGGCCTTTTCACGATCGGACTGCTGCGGCCTTGGTGGCTCAAGCGCGATGTCCGGCTTCCCTTCACAATTCCAGGAGGGCACCCAATTGCCGCCTATGCACTAGGTATGGCCTTCGCATTTGGCTGGACACCGTGTATCGGTCCGATGTTGGGAACAATCCTCACCGTCAGTGCAGCGTCAGCCACCGTGACCAAGGGGATCGCGTTCCTGGCCATTTATTCGCTGGGACTTGGCGTGCCGTTCCTGCTCGCGGCGGCGCTCACCGACGGTTTCTTGGCAAGGCTTAAATCAATCGGCCGCGTCGGCCGTATCCTGCAGCTGCTTGCCGGCGGAGTTATGGTTCTCATAGGTGTGACCATGGCCACGGGCTATCTCACCACATTTTCGTTCTGGCTGTTGGAGATGTTTCCGGTGCTATCGACGTTCGGATGAGTAGAACCAGGAGATCAGGGGCGGCGCGATCGAAGCCGGAGTGGGGTTCAGGCGGGGGTTGGGGGCTGTCGAGCGAGGGCGGCAAGCAGCACGTGCGAGATGCCGCCTGTGTGAAACGAAAGCAGTAGGAGTAGCTCCATGGCTCAATACGCACATACGGAAATGCTGGTCGAGACCTCCTGGGTCGCTGAGCACGGCAAGGATGCCGGCATGCGCCTGGTTGAGGTGGACGTCGATACCGCAGCTTACGATCAGGGTCACATCCCGGGCGCCATCGCGTGGAACTGGACCACGCAGCTTTGCGATACGAAGGAACGCGACATCATCCCGAAGGACGCCTTCGAGAAGCTGATGGCCGATTCCGGCATCAGCAACGACACGACAGTGATCCTCTATGGCGACAACAACAACTGGTTCGCAGCGTGGGCGGAGTGGCAGATGAAAATCTACGGACACAAGGATGTGCGTCTGATGAACGGCGGCCGAAAGAAGTGGGTTGCCGAGAACCGCGAACTCACGACCGAGGCGCCGGCCGTCAGCGGGGAAACCTATCGCGCCGAGAATCCGAATCTGTCGCTGAGGGCGTTTCTGCCGGAAGTCCAGCACGCACTTGAGACGCAGAGCCACGCCCTCGTGGACGTACGCAGCACGGACGAGTTCACCGGGAAGGTACTTTCGCCGCCGGGCTTGCCCGAAACCTGCCAGCGTGGCGGTCACATTCCGGGTGCACGGAGCATTCCCTGGGGAATGGCTTGCAACGACGACGGCACCTTCAAATCGGCAGACGAACTCGCGGCCCTTTATCGCGGCAAGGGCATCGTCGCGGACAGGCCAACAATCGCCTATTGCCGGATCGGCGAGCGCTCCAGCCACACGTGGTTCGTTCTCAAATACCTGCTGGGATACCCCGAGGTGAAGAATTACGACGGGTCATGGACGGAGTGGGGCAACATGGTCCGTGCTCCGGTTGAACGCGGTCCCGAGGCGACAACAGGACGGGCCGCATGAAGGTGATGAGGCTCGCCTCAGCGACGCCGCTGACTGGCCGAATGACGGGGGAGTAACCAGCATGCAACTGAACGGTCCCGAGAGGATCGATCACAGGAGAAGTGACATGAGCACTAAATCGGTTCTTTGGGCACTGATCGTTACCAGCGGCGTCATTCTCGCGATCGACGCCGCCGCCGCTCAGGGAATGCAGGACCGGATGGGAGCTGGCATGATGCATGACTCCGCCCGGCAGGGCCAGGACCGGGGGATGATGCAGGGTGGAATGGGCATGGGTCAGTGCATGATGCATGGCGGCATGGGCTCGGAGATGGGGCAGCAGATGGGCCGCGGCATGATGGGCTCAGGAATGATGGGCTCCGGCATGATGCGGGGCGGTATGAGATCCGGTATGGGCGCTCTGTTCGGATCACGGGTTACACCGGTTATGAATCTGTCGGTCGACGACGTTCGCGGGTACCTCGCCTCGCAGCTCGACCGTCTCAACAACAAGCGACTGAAGCTGGGAGATATCAAGAAAGAGGATGGGACGATCACCGCCGACGTCGTGACGGTCGACAATTCGCTTGTCCAGCGGCTGAAGGTCGACCCGCATACCGGAACAATTGACTACGAGAACTGAGCCGCGCTCCGGATGACAGAAAGATACGCGGAAGCAGGCATCCTGTAGCGGCAGGGGCGCCGGCGTTGCCGCCAACAGCAGCCGGGCATCGCCGCGGCTGACGACGTAGTCGATGCAGGGTGTGAGAAGCACGAACAGAACCGCCGACCGCAGTATCGTCAGGAACTGCATGAGCACCGCCGTGACCACCGACATGGCGAGGAAGTTCGTCGTGAGAAGAGCGCCGAGGAAGCGCGTAATAATTTGCGCGACCATAACCGCCGGAAGCATTCGGAATGCCTCCCCGAATTGAAGGCGAGCGGTAGAATCACCAGGGAGTTGCGCATTGCTGCGCTCATGCACATCGCACGGATATCGCTGGGCTCAAGGTCCGGATTGCGCGCCACGAGCCGCCGGGGCGATGATGGCAATCGAGGCTTCGCCTGATGTGCACCATGAAGCGTGTGAAATCGTAGAAAATCGTAGTTTGGCGTGCAAAATCGTACGATTAGTAGCGGGGAGCAACTCGAACCCCCGACAACATTTTTGTCCTCACCGCAATCCGCCGAGCTCGTTGCGATCGGCCGAACACAGAGCTCTGCTCGTGACGAGCACGATCGGCTCCTAAGCCGCACGCGAGTACCCTGCCCTTGCGTCCTAACTCTCTAGTCCGTCATATCACGGGCCAATTGATCGACACACATGCATCTGTGGGCTGAGAAGATCGGTGAGGGTTGTGAGATGTGTTCGATCTGCAGGATCGGATCATTACAAGTGTCGTCACCTCAATTGCACAAACAGTTGAGCAAGCGGAAATAGAACGAGCTAAGCAGATAGCCGCCGTGCAGCCGAAAGCTACAAAGCTACGATACGCATCGGCTCGTGTTTGCCAGCGCCCTTTGATCAAAAGGATGACATTACATCCTGTTTCGCTATGGAATGGTTTGGGTCCCTCGCTGAGCTTCCGATTGGCGCGCCCCCGAATCTCGCCAGCAATAGAGCTGCTGCGGGTTTGGCCGCCGTCCGAGCCTGGCCGCGGTCTTTTGAGGAAACGCTTTATCGTTGGGCCGCCAAGCGCTCCGTGTCCTCAGGTCACAAAGACGGAGGGCTCGTATCGTCCTTAGCCGAGGTAATCGAAAGAGCCGGCACCTCGCCTCTACGGCAAATCCTCCTAGAGCGCGCGATCGAGATCCTTGCGAAGCCAAGGGCCCTTCACGGGTAGCTTACAGACCCGGCCGCCTCACCCACCCAAGAGGTACGGCCCTTCCTCTGATCAAAAAATCGTGTTTGCCGACAAGGAAATGCAGGAATCGGATGATGCGATCATTGTTTGTGCAGGATTGCGAAAAGTAGTGCAGGAATAAGGTGAAGCGCGATCCACTTTTCGCTAATGATTTCAATGGCGTATTTTTCTGTCAGTGCAGAAATATGATGCGCGCGACACCATCGGCAAGGATGCTTCGGGTTCGATCTGAGTCATTCGTGCTCTATTTGAGTCTGCCTGGATTTACGGCGCCCTGTGCACTTCAGGTCTAGGAATTTCGCAGCCAGAATGTGCTCGACGTTAGACTGAGGGAACTCAACGCGGAAGCAGCGGACCAAGAGGTCCCAGGTCGATATTCAGGTCCTCGGCGGCGAGCCCGAAGTGCTCCCGCAAGCGCGATATGCGGTTGTCTAGAAGCATTAGCGTCATGCCGACGCGCTCCTCCTCCGCCTCGGTCAAGCCGCCCTCGTCGACACGACGAAGCGCCTGTCGCTCCACGAGTTGACGCAGCAACTCCACGACGGTGAGCACCAGGCGGGCCAGATCTCGTTCGACCGTGTCAGGCGCCATCGAAATGCGCTGGCGCGGCCCCGGCTCATGTCCAGCGACGTCGGCGCTCACTGGTCTCGCTCCGCTGCGCCAGATCGCGTGGTCCGGCCGAGCGACGTGATCAGAGCGCGAAGCGAGATTTGCACCATGTCGATGTCGGCGATCGCCAGCGTGATGTCTCCGGCCAGCACGATGCCACCCGCCAGGAGCCGGTCGAGCAGGTCGACTAGTGCGACCTCTCGAGCCGGGAACGCGGCGGGGCTCACGTGCGCTCCTCGCTGTCGGCGAACGAATAGGGCGGCCAGGGGCCCGTGATCTCGAGCGTCACGTGCGGGTTTTCGGCGCCCAGCCGCTGTGCACGGGCGGTGAGTTCTTCGGCGCGCCCGGCATCCACCAGGTAGGCTGCGTTGAATACATTTTCGCCTGGAGCAGCGGACAGCTCGGCGCTCTGCGTTCGGTGTTGGCGGCGATCGACGGCAAGCCCGGCGAGAACGGCGTCCATCTGCTCGGCCGCAGTGGTTGCGCGCCGCCACGCGTGCTGGCGCCGATCGCGCTGCTCGCGGCGGTTGCGCAGGTAGTCCCTGCCCGCGCGCGCCGATCCGGACCCGTCGGTTTTCTCAGCCACGGACATGGCGCCGGCAGATGCGCCCGCGTGCTGCACGTAGATCTTCACCCCCACCTCCACGCGGCCCGCGAATCGATCCAGCGTCTCGCGGAAGCGCCGGTACTCCCGGCGTAGCAACTGCGCAACGCGGTCGTCGGTGCGGTGAACGGTCGCGAGGCGGAACGGCAGCGTTGGTGTGCACGCGGCAACCGCCGCCACGACCCTGTGGTGCGCGCGTGCGATCACCTCTAGTTCCGCCAGCGTCTCCAGCCTGGCTCGCAGCGCGGTCTCGTCGGCGTCGGCAGGTGCAAGCGGACTGACCACGGCGACCAGGTCTTGGTGGCGGACTAGGTGGATCGCGGCGCCGTCGACGCCGACGAGGCCGGCCGCCTGGGTTGGATTGAACGGGCGCGCGACCGCGTAAGTATAGCTCGCTGTGCTCATCGCCGTGCCTCCAGAGTGGCGGTTTCCAGCGCCCTGATCTTCTTGCGCAACCGCGCGTTCTCGGCCGCGAGCGGCCGCGGCCGCGGCTGGGAAAGCGCCGGATCGTGCTCCCACCAGTCGATCCCCATCGCCTTGGCCTTGTCCACCGACGCGACCAACAGCCGGAGCTTGATGGTTAGAAGCTCGATGTCGAGCAGGTTGATCTTGATGTCGCCGGCGATGATCAGCCCTTTGTCCAGAACCCGCTCCAGAATGTCAGCCAGGTTCGGCGAAGCATCCTGGCGTCCGTGCCACAAGCCTTGTTCCATCATGCGATCATTCCTCGCTTTTGTCCCTCGTCCAGCCGGTCGAGGATCTCGTCCTCGCGTCGATCGAATTCCTCGGCATCGATCAACCCTTGATCCAGTTGCCGCGAAAGCTCGGCCAGTTCGCGCCGGATGGCTGCCGGGCCGCAATGCTGTTCGGCAGCGGCGTCGACCACCCGGTCGATGGTCCACAGCGCGAAGCGGGCCGGCGCGAGCGGCAGCAACAAGACATGCGACAGGAGTCCCACCGCCACGGCCCTCACACGTCCGCTTCGTTGCCGACGAAGCTGTATGGTGGCAAGGGCCCGTACAACTCGACGCTTGCGTAACCGGGCAGCTCGCGGCGCAGCGGCGACAGGGCACCATCGAAGTCCGCCCGGGCGCCGGACGCCACCAGGAACGATACGTTGACGAAGCAACCGTCGACCGGCGGGCCCCGACGTATCTGCGCGGCATGTGGTTGCAGGCGGGCGATGACCTGGCCCGCGTCACGCGCGCGCCGCTCCGCAACGGCGGCGGCCACCTGCTCGCCGAACGCCACCTTGTCCTGATGGCGGCCGCCATCTGCGGCGCGAAGTGCGTGATTTCGCGCGCGTAACTCGTCGTTCTGAAGCAAGAGGTCGCAGAGAAGAGCTTCCTCCGCATGAACGCCTTTGACGTTGAGCTCGACATGGCCATCGATCCGGCATAGCAGTTCGCCATAGCGACGCGCCCTCGATCGAAGCTCCGTCTGCACGGCCTCGTCGTCGGGCGCGACCATCCCGAACCGCATCGGCAGCACGGTGCCGGCTGCGTAGATCCGTCCGATGACCGCATCGTGCTTCACCAGATCGCGCCGCTTCGCGCGCAAGTTCTCCGGCGCGTCGCTAACCACCGCGACGAGATCCTGCTCGCGCACGAGCCGGAGGGCGGGAGCTCGCTCCCCCACCCCCACCGCGCCTTCGAGCGGTAGTGGGTGCGAGGCACGCGTGACACAGTAGACGTAGCTGCTCATCAGTCATCCTTTCCGTTGGGTCAGCCGATTTCCGTGCGCGCCCGGCCGGGTAGCTCGAGCGGCAGCGCGCCGTCGGGCAGCGAGCGGCCGATCCGGGGGCTGCTGCCGGTGAGATCGAGGCGGCCACACACCTCGGCGAAGCGCAGGTAAGCATCGACGCCGGCCACGACGACCCGCGCATCGATGGTGACCACTTCGAGGCCGATCACCGACACACGCACGAACACGTCGATGACCAGCCCGCGGTCCAGGATCAATTCAACGACTTTGTACAGCTCGCCCGACAATCTGCCGTTTGCTTGAGGCGTTTGAGTCATTGCTATTCCAGTCATACGGTTTGCTCCTTCCGGAAAACACGATTTGTCCTTCCGGAAGCTGATACGCGCATGGCTTCGCATCAGTTTCAAAACGAGGACGTAAGCTGCGTCGCCTCGCGCTGCCGCATGCGCTCGCCGCCAATTTTCACTGTCAGTGCAAAGGGTTTCCGTGGGGCCCTACTGCGCGTCGCGCCTTGGCGCTCTTAGGTGGACTCCAATGCAACCAGGAAAATCGGCGGTTTGACTCGAATGGAACCGGAGTGGACTCGAATGCAGCGGTGAAACAGCCGGTGAACATTTCCGTTTTTTGCTGCTCAGATCCAATCAGAAACGACATGCCCTGAGAACAGAAACGAGTCGCGGCTTAGGCCAATAACGAGTCCGTCAGACCCGTCCCTGCTGTGGAAGATTAGAAGGCAGACGTATTGCGCTCGGTCGCGCTCCGCTGCGGCTGGAACAAGCCTCATGGCCCGCCCGCAACTCGGCATTCAATCCAGCAGCACGGCATCGGTCGCCTGTGCGCAGAACCTCAATCCGCAGCCACTGCCACCGTCGCCAAGCTGGCGTTGCCTCCCGGCCCCGACGTTCGCGTCAAGATCACCGAACCCTGTGCCGCGTATATCGCGCTCGACGGGAACGCATAATCGCATGCCCGAACCAAGATGCGCCTATGGCGGCGGCTGCTTGGTCCGGCGCGTGATATCAGAGAGGGACGTCCGCCGCGTCATGACGCTGGTCTTGCGCGCCGATCACGCCGCCTTGCTTAGCTCGGTCGTGAGCCTCTTCTCCGCATCGGTTGAGAGGGAGGTTCGAAGGACGCGCGGCTTGAACGGTTCGATCTCCGGCAGCACCTTGTCTTCGGTGACTTTCCTGAAGAGCACGAAGAGCGCAGAGGATCCTTCCGGAATCGTCTCTCCGAGCTTCTTGATGAAGTCATCACGGATTCCGAAGTCGGTGAGAGAGCCTGATAAAGCGCCCATGCCGGCACCGGCAATTGCACCGAGCGCCATTCCGGCGAGTGGGTTCAGGAAAAGGAGACCGACAAGCGCGCCCCACAAGGCGCCGGTGGTCCCGCCGGTGGCCGCGCCAACTTTCGTTAGGCTGACGGCTTGCTTGAGGTAGACTTTACCGCCCTTCTCGCGTTCAACGACGCAAGCGTCTTCGAGATCGATGAGGTACTCCTTCTGCAGAGACCGCAGCTTGTTGAGCACCTCATCTGCGGTGTGCAGTCCATCAAAGCCGAGAACGACCAGATCGCTCATTGTGCTCTCCTTTCGTAGACAAGTTTGAACATCGGCATTGCTTTGTCTGTGCCCGCCTCCATCCCAATTCCCCAATGAGCGTCGGCCCGCCGGGGAGTTGCCGCCGCTCACGGACTGATCGACATTGCGATGGCACCGGGCAGCACTTGTGGCACCCAGCGCCACCGCGATCATTCTTGGTGGCAAGGCGACTGATCTCATCCGCAAACGTTCACCGGTACCGTACGCCAACCCCAGCCGGTCCAGACTTGACGATGACGCACAACGCTCCTGGCGACAACTCTGATGCTGTTTCAAGGCCAACAACAACCTGAGAGGCAATTGGTGCTCAAGCCTCGCCCTGAGTGACCTTCACGATGTGGTGAGCGTTGCCGGTCCGGTGGACGGACCAGTCGACAGCTCAATCAGCTCGCGAGCTTGAGCCTGACCGTCAGCAGCCAGCGTTCGCCAATCTGCATTGGAGCCCGCTGATTTCATCGCTGGTGCGAACCCCCGCTTTCCACCCACAATGCGGCTCCAGGCGAAACACAAAGCCCCGAGGCCAGTTGGTTCATGCCGGCCGCAACGGAGGTCTCATCATGCAAGAACGCGCCAGTCGTCCGACCGAAGCTCGCGCCATTCCATTCGACACCGCCAAGCTCGATTCCCTTATGGAAACGGCTGGAATCGATATCCTGGTCGCGACTTCCAAGCATAACGTCCAATATCTGCTCGACGCGGAGCGCGCGATCTTCTTCGACTACATGGACGCACTCGGCGTCAGCCGTTACTTGCCCGTCCTGATCTACCCGAAAGGTGCGCCCGACAAGGCGGCCTATATCGGGCACCGGCTGGAAACGCACCAGCGAGCCGTGGCGCCGCTGTGGGTTCCGCAAGTCCGCACCGAGGGCAACGGCTCGTTGGATGCCGTTTTGCTCGCGGCAGGCCTGATCAAGAGCGCGGGCGTACCGATGAAGCGGATCGGGGTCGAAATGCCGTTTCTGCCGATGGACGCCGGCAGGACTCTTTCGGACGCCCTGCCCGATAGCGAGATCAAGGATGCGCTGTTGGTGCTCGAGCGCCTGCGTGCCGTGAAGTCGCCGGCGGAACTGGCCAAGCTAAAAAAGGCCTCGGAATTGGTGATCGAATCCATGGATGAGGTGATCGCAGACCACGGCCCCGGCACCACCAAGCAGCAGCTTTTCGACGCGTTGAGAATTGCCGAGGTCAAGCGCGGATTGACTTTCGAGTATTGCCTGCTGGCCTGCGGCGCCAGCCACAACCGCGCGCCTTCTGCCGACCGCTGGGAAACCGGCGACGTGCTCTCGCTGGATTCCGGCGGCAACTATCACGGCTATATTGGCGACCTCGCGCGGATGGCCGTGCTGGGCGAACCGGACAGCGAGCTCAAGGACCTGCTGGCCGAAATCGAATCCGTCCAGCGGGCGGCATTCGCCGCGGTGCGGCCGGGCGCGATGGGTGGCGAAATCTATGCCGCGGCGGAAAAGCGGCTCGCGCAGTCGAGCCAGCGCGACTGCACCGACTTCCTGGCGCACGGCATGGGGCTAGTCAGCCACGAGGCCCCTCGCCTGACGGCCAAGGGCCCTATTCCCTACGATGATCCCGACGCGCGCCGGCCCTTGGAGCCCGGCATGGTGGTGTCGATCGAAACGACGATGAAGCACCCGCGCCGCGGCTTCATTAAGCTGGAGGACACGGTTGCAGTGACTGCAACAGGCTACGAGATTTTCGGCGAAGGCAGCCGCGACTGGAACATCGGCGGCAGCGCAGTGGTGCGGTGAGGTTGGGCTTTTGAAGTCAACAAAGCCCAACTTCACGCCAACTCAGTGGATCGCCGCGGGCGCCGGGCAAGTCCATCGAGCGAAGACCATGTGACTTGAAGGTTGCAACGACCGTCGCGATGCGCGGTCGCCCGCGAACGTTGGCTTGCGCCTCAGCCCTTTTCGACGTCTCCGCCTGCGTCCAACCAGCCTTTGAAGCCGCCGAGATTGCGTACGTTGCCGTAGCCCCATGTCCTTCAGCGTCTTTCCCACCAGCGCGGAACGCCCGCCGGATGCGCAGTAAGCAACAACCATCTTGGTCCGGTCGAAGGCCTTATCGTGCATCGCAGAGGCAGGATCCGCCTTGAATTCTACGAGGCCGCGCGGAATGGCGACAGCACCCGGAACTTTTCCTGAGGCAGTAACTTCCGCTGGCTCCCGAACATCGAGGAAAAGTACATCGGCCCTTCCCAGCAATCCCTTAGCTTCATCGGGACTGATACGCGGGACTTCGGCATCGGCTTCAGCGAGCATCGCTTGTACGGTTTTCATTTGGCCTTCTCCATATGTGGGCTCGCCAGCAACGGCTGGTGTTCTAAATCTAAGGTCCCGCAAGGCACGCAATGCCAAATCCGCACAGCAAGGCCGTCGCAAGTTGCAAGGGGGCTAATAGTCCATCCCATTTTGATTTCGATCATGCAATTGAAGGATGCTGCGCTATATTTTTGGGTGTGGCAATCCCACTGGTTGTCGCGGCAAATCTGGCCAACGCGGCCATACTGGCGCTATTTCCCTCTGAACTTCGGTTTGCGCCGCTCCAGAAACGCCGCGACGCCTTCCTTGTGATCCTCGGTCATGCTCGCCAGCGCGAACTGGTCGACGTCCATGTGGCTGGCGAGATCGTCGAGCGCATGCGCGAGGCGATTGATCGTTAGCTTGGTCATCGCAACCGACAGCGGCGGCTGGGCGGCGATTTTGACGGCGAGCGCCATCGCGGCGTCGAAGGCCTTGCCGGCATCGGCCACCTCCTCCACCAGGCGCCATTCGTAAGCCTCGGCCGCGGTGATGCGCTGGTCGGCCAGAATCACGGCCTGCTTGGTGCGGGCCGGTCCCATCAGGTGCAGCATCCGCGGCACGCTCTGCCAGCTCATATTCATGCCGAGGCCGATCTCGGGCACGCGCATATGGGCATCGCGAGCCATCACCCGGAAATCCAGCGCGACCGCCAGCGCCACGCCGCCGCCGACGCAAAAGCCCTCGATGGCGCCGATCGTGATCTGCTCCATGTCCTGCCAGGCCCGGGTCAGCCGCGGTCCGAGCTTCAAGTGCCGGCGCAAGGCTCCGAGGTCCATGGTCTTGCGCGAACAGCCCTCGGGGTCCTTGAGGTCAAAGCCGGCACTGAACGACTTTGCGCCGCCAGTCAGCACCACGACCGATGTGTCACCATCATCCTCAAAACTGCGGGCGGCGTCGGTAAGCTGGCGCAGCGCTTCCGGCGACAACGCGTTGATGCCGTCGCCACGGTCGAAACGCACCACCGCGATGCGGCCATCCGGCCCGAGGCCTTTTTCAATCGTCACAAATCCGGTCAATCCATCGCTCCCTGTCGGTCATTTTTTCGAAAGTTTAGACCAGAAAGAATTCCGGCGAACCTGAATCCTTCGTCGGTTCCCGTTCGTCTTGTTCGCGAAACCATCGCATCCGCTTGGCGCGGATCGGGGCGAACAAGGAGCATTTGTAGATGGGACCATCGTATCGCTGGGTGATCGTCGGCACGGGCGCATTGATGACATGCGTCGGCATCGGCGCCATGTTCTCGCTGGCCGTTTATTTGGAACCGATATCGACGGAAACGGGATGGTCGCGCGCCGGAATTTCGGGTGCGATGACCATCGATTTCCTGACCATGGGCATTGCCGGATTTGCCTGGGGAGCGGCCAGCGACAGGTTTGGCACGCGTCCGGTCGTCCTCTGCGGCGCCCTGCTCCTTGGACTCGGCCTGTTTCTCGCCAGCCGCGCGACTTCCCTGATCGAATTCCAGCTCACTTACGGCATTCTCGTCGGCCTCGCCGCGGGCGCCTTCTTCGCGCCGATGATCGCCGCCGCGACGGTGTGGTTCGAGAACAATCGCAGCCTTGCCGTCTCGCTGGTGTCCGCAGGGATGGGCGTGGCGCCGATGACGATCTCGCCATTCGCGCGCTGGCTGATCTCGACCTACGATTGGCGTACCGCGATGATGATCGTGGGCTTGATGGCGTGGGCCTTGCTGATACCGGCCGCGCTGCTGGTCCGGCAGCCCTCGGTGGCGAGGCCAACCGCCATGCCGGCGTCGGGCGCTGGCAACGATCCGGGAGCGGGATGGTCTGTTGCGGGCGCGCTTCGTTCGCCCCAGTTCGTGGTGTTGGCGCTGACCTTCTTCGCGTGCTGCGCCGCGCATTCCGGCCCGATCTTCCATATGGTCAGCTACGCGATGCTTTGCGGCATCCCGGCGATGACCGCGGTCAGCATCTATAGCGTGGAAGGCTTGTCGGGGCTCGGCGGGCGTCTCCTCCTCGGCATCCTCGCCGATCGGCTGGGCGCCAAGCGGGTGCTGGTCTGCGGCCTCCTGGTGCAGGCGCTGGCGATTGGTGCCTATCTCTACGTCAGCAAACTCGGCGAGTTCTACGCGCTCGCGATCGTGTTCGGAACGGCTTATGGCGGCGTGATGCCGCTCTATGCCGTGCTGGCGCGCGAATATTTCGGTCCCCGGATCATGGGAACGGTGTTCGGCGCCGCGACGATGGTATCGAGCCTTGGCATGGCGTTCGGGCCGTGGGCCGGGGGCATGATCTTCGACACTTTCCACGACTACCGCTGGCTCTACATCGGCGCGTTCAGCGTAGGCGTCGCCGCAATGGCGATTGCGTTGACGTTCCCGCCACTGCCGTCGCGATCACGCGAGCGGCTGCAGCCGGCATAAAGAGCAGATTCCCTGCCTCGACATAGCCCGGATTTTGCGCCTATCCTGACGGCATGAGCGACCATGACCACGACAACCACGGCCATCACCACGACCACGAGCATTCCGAGCTCTCGGAGACCGAGCTGCGCGTGCGCGCACTGGAATCGATCTTGACCGAAAAGGGCTATGTCGATCCGGCCGCGCTCGACCTCCTGATCGATCTCTATGAAAAGAAAATCGGACCGCGCAACGGCGTTCGCGTGGTCGCCAAGGCGTGGAGCGATCCCGCCTATCGCGAACGGCTGATGAAGGACGCGACGGCTGCGATTGCCGAGCTCGACTATTCGGGCCGACAGGGCGAGCACATGGTCGTCGTGGAGAACACACCTGAGCAGCACAATATGGTCGTGTGCACGCTGTGCTCCTGCTACCCGCACCCCGTGCTGGGGCTTCCGCCAGTCTGGTACAAATCCGCGCCCTACCGCTCGCGCGCCGTCTCCGACCCGCGCGGCGTGCTGAAGGATTTCGGCGTGACGCTGCCGGACACCACCAAAATCCGGGTCTGGGATTCCACGGCCGAAGTCCGCTACCTCGTGCTGCCGATGCGCCCTGAGGGTACCGAGGGCTGGAGCGCCGAGCAACTCGCCGAACTCGTCACCCGCGACAGCATGATAGGTACCGGCCTGCCCAAGCAGCCCCGTGAGGCTGCCTGATGGACGGCGCGCACGACATGGGCGGTGCCGAGGGCTTTGGTTCTGTTGTGCCCGAGCCGAACGAGCCGGTGTTTCATGCTGACTGGGAGCGCCGGGCCTTTGCGCTGACGGTTGCCATGGCGCGCCCGGGCGGCTGGAACATCGATATGTCGCGGTTTGCGCGCGAGAACCGGCCGCCCGAGGATTACCTCAGCAAGAGCTATTTCGAGATCTGGCTGGCCGGTCTGGAAACGTTGATGGTCGAGCGCGGGCTGGTGACGCGCGAGGAAATCGAGGCCGGCAAAGTGCTGGCGCCGCCCAAGCCTGGCGTGAAGCCGATCGCTCCAAATGAGGTCACGCCGGCGATCCGCCGCGGCGGCCCGACCGAACGCGAGGCGAAAGCACCTGCGATGTTTGCAATCGGTGACATTGTGCGGATGAAAGACATCCACCCGGTAACGCATACGCGGCTGCCGCAATATGTCCGTGGCCATCTCGGCACCATCGAACTCAATCACGGCTGCCACGTCTTCCCCGACACCAATTCGCTCGGCCAGGGCGAAGATCCGCAATGGCTCTACACCGTGCGTTTCGACGGACCGGAATTGTGGGGCAAGGACGGCGACCCGACGCTCCGCGTCTCCGTCGACGCCTGGGAATCCTATCTGGAGCGCGCGTGATGGATTTGACCCCGCAGCAGGCCATGCGCGCCGCGGTCGCCGTTCCCGGCGTGCCGCGCGATGAAGACGGCCCGGTATTTCGCGAGCCATGGGAAGCGCGCGCCTTTGCGATGGCGCTGGCGCTGCATGAGGCCGGCGTCTTCACCTGGAAGGAATGGGCGGAGACGCTGGGGGCGCAAATCAAGCGCGCGCAGGCCGAAGGCGATCCAGATACGGGCGAGACCTACTACCGGCACTGGCTAGCGACGCTGGAAACGCTCGTCGCCGCCAAGGGCGTCATAACGTCAGATGTCCTGCATCGCTACCGTGACGCCTGGGATCACGCCGCCGACCGCACGCCCCACGGCGCGCCGATCGAGCTGAGGGCGGAGGATTTTGGCTAGCGGTCGCCATCGCCCACAGGACGTCATCCCCGCGCATGCGGGGATCCAGTACGCCGCGGCTTCTCGGTTCAATTACTACTGTCTCTGGAATACTGGGTCACCCGCCGGAGCCTGTCATCGGGCGCGCATTCGCGCGACCCGTTGGCGGGCGACGACAACTGAGTGTGAGGCGCGTAGGTTACGCCCCCGCATATTCCCGCCAGCCCTTCGCCCGCAGCGCACAGGCCGGACATTCGCCGCAGCCATAGCCCCAATCGTGCTGCGCGCCGCGCTCGCCGAGATAGCAGGTGTGGGAATGCTCGCGGATCAGATCGACTAGCCCTGCTCCGCCGAGTTCGTGTGCGAGCTTCCAGGTGGCTGCCTTGTCGAGCCACATCAGCGGCGTATGCAGCTCAAAATTCTTCGCCATGCCGAGATTGAGTGCGGACTGCAGCGCCTTGATGGTCTCGTTGCGGCAGTCCGGATAGCCGGAGTAGTCGGTCTCGCACATGCCGCCGACGATGTGGCGGATGCCGCGCCGGTACGCGAGCGCCGCCGCGAAGGTGAGAAACACCAGGTTACGGCCTGGCACGAAGGTGTTGGGTAATCCGTCAGCGCCCATTTCGATCGCGACGTCGCGGGTCAGCGCGGTATCGGAAATTTCTGCCAGTGTCGGAATTTCCAGCGTGTGGCTTTCGTCGAGTTTTGCCGCCCAATCCGGCCGCAACGACCTTAAGCCCGACAGCAGCCGGTCGCGGCATTCCAGCTCGATGGCGTGGCGCTGGCCGTAGCTGAAGCCGAGCATTTCGACGCGCGCAAAGCGCCGCAAGGCCCAAGCCAGGCAGGTGGTGGAATCCTGCCCGCCGGAGAACAGCACCAACGCGGTTTCGGACGATGATTGGTCGCTCATGACGGGCAATTAGCACTCCCGCGCCCCAAGGCCAACCGGTGGAAATTGCCTCGATTTCGGCCTGTTCCGCTGGGATCGGTCGATCGCTTGCGGCATAAAGCGGCCTGCCCCTCCAAGCGACGGAAATCCCATGACCCCTTCCCGCGATATTTCCCGCCTCATCGAGATCATGGCGGCGCTGCGCACGCCGGTCACGGGCTGTCCGTGGGACCTCGAACAGAACTTTGCGACGATCGTGCCCTACACCATCGAAGAAGCCTATGAGGTGGCCGACGCGATCGCACGCGGCGATCTCGATGACTTGCGCGAGGAACTCGGCGATCTCCTGCTGCAGGTCGTCTATCACGCCCGCATGGCGGAAGAGCAAAACGCCTTTGCCTTCGGCGACGTGGTCGAGGCGATCACAAGCAAGCTGATACGCCGTCATCCGCATGTGTTCGCCGATAAGGACGGCAACATCGCTCCCGCGGGCGTCAAGAGCGCGTGGGAACGCATCAAGGCCGAGGAAAAGGCCGAACGCGCGGCGCGGCGGCCGCCGGAGGAGACCACGCATAAATCGCTGCTCGCAGCCGTCAAGGCCGGCCAGCCGGCGCTGACGCGCGCGATGGAATTGCAGCGCAAGGCCTCCACCGTCGGCTTCGACTGGAACGATCCCCGCGCGGTGCTCAGCAAGATTCGTGAGGAGGCTGACGAGATCGAAGCAGCCCTGGACAACGGCAAGCCTGACGAACTCGCGGCCGAAACCGGCGATCTGCTGTTCGCGCTCGTCAATCTGGCGCGGCATGTCGGCGCCGATCCCGAAACCGCGCTGCGCGGCACCAACGCCAAGTTCGAGCGCCGTTTTGCCTATATCGAGCGTGCGCTGGCGGCCAAAGGCCGCTCGCTCGAGAGCGCATCGCTAGCAGAGATGGACACGCTGTGGAATGAGGCCAAGGAAGCTGAGCAGCCGGCCGCCTCAGTGCGGAGTGATCGAAGATAGGACGGCCCGTTCGCGCGACAATTACGCCACCCGCGGAACGGCATCAAACCGCGACACCACGATATCGCGCTTGGTCTCGTCGACGCGCACCGTCATGTCGAAGCGTCCGTCGCGGAGCTCCTTGTTGAGCACTTCGGCATTGCGATGCAGCCAACTGATGCCGGCGCCGTCGGAAGCGTCGATGGAGAGGTCGAGCGTCGTGCGCGTGGCCGCCAGGCGATCCTCGATCGCTGTCAGCAACGCATCGATCCCCTCGCCTGACGCGGCGGAGACCAGGAAGCATGGCCGCTCCGGCGGGCGGCGCGCGGCGATGTTGCGCAGGTTCTCGCGTTCTTCGGGATCGAAGCGATCGATCTTATTCCAGACCTCGAGGATACGTGCGCCGGCATCCGGATCGGTGCCGAGCTGACGCAGCACGGCATCAACGTCGCGCTCCTGCGCCTCCGCGTCTTCGTGCGAGATGTCGCGCACGTGGAGAATGATATCGGCCTCCAGCACCTCTTCCAGCGTGGCGCGGAAGGCGGCGACGAGCTGCGTCGGCAGGTTGGAGATGAATCCGACGGTATCGGAGAGCATCGCCTTGCCGCCATGCGGCAGGCTCAGCGCGCGCAAGGTCGGGTCCAGCGTCGCAAACAGCATGTCGGCCGCCTGCACTTCGGCACGTGTAAGCCGGTTGAACAGCGTCGATTTGCCGGCATTGGTGTAGCCGACCAGCGCAACCACCCGATACGGCACGCGCTGCCGGCCGGCGCGATGCAACCGCCGCGTCGCCTGCACCTTCTTCAGTTCATTTTCCAGCCGCGTGATGCGGTCGCCAATCAGGCGGCGGTCGGCTTCGATCTGGGTCTCGCCGGGGCCGCCCATGAAGCCGAAACCGCCGCGCTGGCGCTCCAGATGGGTCCAGGACCGCACCAGACGGCTGCGTTGATAGTTCAGGTGCGCGAGCTCGACTTGCAGCGCGCCTTCCTTAGTCTTGGCGCGGCGGCCGAAAATTTCCAAAATCAGTCCGGTGCGGTCGAGCACCTTGGTGTTCCAGGCCTTCTCGAGGTTGCGCTGCTGGATCGGCGACAACGCGCAATCCATCACGGCAAGTTCGATGTCATGGCCTGCGATCAGGCCCGTGATCTCCTCGACCTTTCCCTTGCCGAGGTAAGTCGCTGGACGGATCTGGGTCACTGGCGCAATCAGCGCGTCGGCGATCGTGAGGTCGATGGCGCGCGCCAGACCCGTGGCTTCCTCGAGCCGGGCCTCGAAATCGCGCGCAGCCTCGTTCGCCTGCGCATCGGCATCGCCGCGGCGCATTCGCAAATATGGGCCGATGACGATCACCCGCCCGCTTTGTTTGGCCCCCGCCGACCGCGGACGGTCGGCGCTCCCTTCACGGTCGAAGGGTTCCAATCAGTTCACTTTCAAGCCGGAGCATCCTCGCCGCCCTCGAACAACTGGATCGGAGCGCCGGGCATGATGGTCGAGATCGCATGCTTGTAGACTAGCTGCGAGTGGCCGTCGCGCCGAAGCAGCAAGCAGAAATTGTCGAACCAGGTGACTATCCCCTGCAGCTTTACTCCGTTGACCAGAAAGATCGTCAGTGGCGTTTTTGTTTTACGAACGTGATTTAGGAAGGTGTCTTGTAGATTTTGTGCGCGGTCTGCCGCCATTGTTTTTGTCCCGCCGTCTTGTGCTTCTTTTTATTAAGCCGGTTGTTGCTCTCTCACGGAGCCTGCCCCGACCTGCCGGCCTACCCTGAGATCCCCCTCCGGTCGGCTCGGCAGCACGATTAGAGGGTACGCGCGGTTATTAGGCAAGCCGGTTCGGTCGCCACCGGCGCGGAACCCAGTGGCCATTCTCCGCAAGTGTCCGGAAAGAGATAAATATTCCCAAGCAGATGCATGTATCGGATAGACACCATTGGGTTGAGGGTGCGATCGATTCGTATCGCATAAGTTCAATCAGCCTCAGCCAACACCCAGCGCCTTGAGCTTGCGGTGCAGCGCCGAACGCTCCATGCCGACGAATTCGGCCGTACGCGAAATATTGCCCGAGAACCGGCTGATCTGCGCGATCAGGTAGTCACGCTCGAACACTTCCCGTGCCTCGCGCAACGGCAACCCCATGATGTGCTCACCATTGTTGCTGGTCGGCATCGCCGGCACCATCGAGCCGACATCCTGAGGCAGCATATCGGCTGTGATGATCGCTTCTGGACCGCCGCCGGCCAGAATCATGACGCGCTCGACATTGTTCCGGAGCTGGCGGACGTTGCCGGGCCAGACATGGGACTGCAATACCGCCATTGCATCCTGGCCGATCTGCCGCTTCGGCAAGCCCGTCGCCGCCGATATCTGGTCCATGAAATAATCGATCAGTTCGGGGATATCCTCGCGGCGTTCCGACAGCGGGGGAACACGGATCGGCACCACTGACAGTCGATGGTAGAGATCCTCCCGGAAACGCCCTTCCGCGATCTCCTCCTCCAGATTGCGCGCGGTCGAGGAGATGATTCGGACATCGACATGAATCTTGGCGGCGCCTCCTGAGCGCTGAAAGGTCTGATCGACCAGCACGCGCAGGATCTTGTTCTGGGTTTCGCGCGGCATGTCGGCGATTTCGTCGATGAAGAGCGTGCCGCCGTGTGCCTCTTCCAACGCGCCTGGCTTGCGCGGCTGCTCGCCGTTGGTCTGCTCGATGCCGAACAGCTCGACTTCCATCCGTTCCGGGGTGATCGCCGCGGCGTTGATGACGACGAACGGGCCTTCTGCACGGCTCGATGCATTGTGCAGCGTGCGCGCTGCCAATTCCTTGCCCGAACCGGAGGGGCCGACGATCAGGATACGGCTGTTGGCCTTGGCCGCGCGGTCGATGGTCTGGCGCAACTGGTTCATGCAGGCGGAGCGTCCGGTGAGAACGCTCGCGGTGGGAGCCAGTTGCTTGAGTTCCTTCACCTCGCGCTTGAGGCGCGAGGTCTCCAGCGCCCGCGTCGCCACCAGGATCAGCCGGTCGGACTTGAACGGCTTTTCGATGAAGTCATAGGCGCCCCGCTTGATCGCCGCCACCGCGGTCTCGATGTTGCCGTGGCCGGAGATCATCACCACCGGAACGTCGGCGTGCTCCTTCTTGATTTGCTCGAGGAGTTGCAAGCCGTCGAGCTTGGAGCCCTGCAGCCAGATATCGAGAAACACCAGATGCGGGCGGCGGTTGGCGACCTCGGCCAACGCCGAATCGCTGTCGCGCGCGGTACGGGTATTGAAGCCTTCGTCTTCCAGGATGCCCGCAACGAGGTCACGAATATCGGCTTCGTCGTCGACAATCAGAATGTCACTGGCCATGGGTTACACCTGCCTTGTCAGTTGCCTGTTGCGGCTTCGGTTTTTGTTTCATCATTGGTCGCGGATGCCGCCTCATTGGTTTCGTCAATCTGTGGTTTTGCCTCCGGAGCCGGTTGCTTCGGCGCATGGCCGGATACGGCGAACCGCAGCCGCATCCAGGCGCCGCGCTGTCCGGGGCGGAAATCGGAGGCGTCCTTGAGCTCGATGCGGCCGCCATGGTCTTCCAAGACGCGGCCGACGATGGCGAGCCCGAGACCGGTGCCCTTCTGGCGCGTCGTCACATACGGCTCCAGCAACCGCGCGCGGCTCACTTTCGGCAGGCCGATACCGTTGTCGATCACGTCGATCACGATGTCGTCGTTTTCGCGCGCGGCGATGACGTCGATGCGTCCCTTGCCGAGTTCTTCCGGCGGCACCTGCTCGATCGCCTCCGTCGCGTTCTTGATGATGTTGGTCAGCGCCTGCGAGATCAGCCGGCGGTCGAACTGTGCGCGCATCGGGTCCTGCTTGATATCGGCCTCGATATCGAGATCGGGATGCCCGACCTTCATCAGGAATACCGCCTGCCGTACGGTGTCGGCGACGTCCTCGCCCTCCATGACCGGCTTTGGCATCCGCGCGAAGCGGGAGAATTCATCAACCATCCGCCTGATGTCGTCGACCTGTCGCACGATGGTTTCGGTACATTGTTCGAAGATATTCTTGTCTTCGGTGATGACCTTGCCGAATTTGCGGCGGATGCGTTCTGCCGAAAGCTGGATCGGCGTCAGCGGATTCTTGATCTCGTGGGCGATGCGGCGCGCCACGTCGCCCCATGCCGAGGTACGTTGCGCGGAGACGAGCTCCGTGATGTCGTCGAGCGTGATGATGTAGCTGTCGCGCGACTGGCTGGTCTGCTCGGCGCTGACGCGGACCGACAGGTTGCGCTCATGGCCGTCGCGGGTGATCGTGATCTGGCCTTGCACCAGGCGCTGCGCACCCTCGCGTGCGGTCTTCATCATGTCGTCGAGCTCGGGCAGCACGTCCGACAGCGGATGGTCGAGCGTCTCGGATTCGGCATGGCCGATGAGTTTCTCGGCCGAGCGGTTCAGAATGCCGACACTGCCTGAGGCGTCGACGCCGATGATGCCGGCGCTGGCCGAGGACAGCACGGCCTCGATGAAGCGGCGGCGGCTGTCGATCAGGTCAGAGGCGCTGACCAGCTCGTCGCGCTGGGTGCGCAATTCGGCCGTCATCTTGTTGAAGGTCTCGCCGAGTTGGGCGAGGTCGCCTTCGGATTTATGGACCGGCACCTGGACATGCAGATCGCCGGTCGAAACGATGTTGGCCGCGCTCATCAGATTGCGGATCGGCGCCACCAGCCAGTTGGCGAAATTCAATCCGATCAGCACCGATGCCATCAGAATGGTCAGAGCGATCACGGCAAACATCAGCGCGAAGGCGACCTGGATGCCGAGCCGGCGGGCTTCGATCTGGGCATATTCGGCGACGCTGGCTTCGGTCTGCTTGAGCTGGCTGATCACACGCGGATCGAGCAGGCGTGCCACGTAAAGGAAGGTATCGTCAAAGGCGCGCAACCGGATCACCGCGGCCACATAATTGGCTTCGGGAAAGACCGCGATCGGCGGCTCATCTTCATTGACGTTGCTGAGAAAATCCTGCGGCGGCGTCGTGAATTCCTGCTGGATGCCGGTCTTCGCCGTGACCAGGACGTTGCCATCCTTGTCAACCAGCATCGCGGCTGGCAGGTTTCGCGCGGCTGCATTTGCGGTCAGCAGTTCCTGAAACGACCGCCGGTCCTGATCATACAACGGTCGCGCACGGGCAATATCTTCCGTCATACCCAGGATGTCGCCACGGATAAGCCTTGCGTGCTCCTGCATGTAAGCGCGGGCAACGGTCAGCGAGTTCTCTATGACCTCGCGTGTCGGACCCGAGAACAGCCGGTCGAGGCCGCGGTCGATGGTCACGTTGGCGACGATCGCAACGAGTACGGCCGGCAGCACGGCGATGATGGAGAACAGGCTGACGATCTGAACGTGCAGCCGTGCCGCGGCCCGGCCGCGCCGCCGCGCCTGGATCACCAGCCAGACTTCGCGGGTGATGATTGCGACCAGCAGAAGTGTGGTCGCTGCATTGATCAGCAGGAACGAATAGACAACCTGGCGAGTAGGCTCGATCGGCGTCAGGCCGGCCAAGACGATGAAGGTCAGAAATGCCGACAGCAGCGCGACGGCGACCGCAAGCGGCGCCACCCACTTCCGCAGGATCCCCCCTCCGGATTCGGTAAGCGATGGGTCGAACGATGGTGCCGAGTTCGTCTCTGCGGTGGTCATTCCGGCAATTCGGTGAGCTGAAAGGCTATGGCCCGCCAATTGCGGACTGATGCATTCATATCACAATGTTGCCGAATTGCGGCATCAGTAAGATGTTTGTTTTATCAACAGCTTACGGCCATTCTTTTCACTCGAGTGGTAAAATTACCAAGCGTCGAATCATCCTCGCCAGGCAATTATCCGCAACGTGACGGCAACCCATCGGGGAAGATGCCATCGGCAAGCTTTGTCGCAGAATCGGACAAGGCATGGGGGATTCGGGAAAGACGCCCAAGCCGTCCTGGGCCAGAACCGTGCACCAACATTCGAACCTGAGGTCCCGTCCTGTCCAAGTTCCCGCGCGGCCCTGCCAGCCCCGCATCCATCGTCGCCGCTATGAAGTGGGTAGCCGGCCTTCCGCCAAAGGCACGTGCCAGCTTTGCCAGGGGTCGATGCGTTCGTGGCACCTATGCGCCATCCGATCAGGCCAAGGAGATCACGAAATCCTGTAGCTTCACCAAGCCATCGCGCGTGCTGGCGCGCTTCTCGGTGGAAGGAGGCCTCGACACGAACGACACGTTGCTGCGCGGTTTCAGCTTCCGGCTTGGCAGCGATGGCCAGCGCTCGGAAATATTCACACAGAGCGCCCCGGTTCATTTCGCGAGGACGCTTGACCAGATGTTGGCTTTCCTCCGAGCGCGCATTCCAGGACCCGACGGCAGGCCGGACGTGGAAAAGGTCGAGGCATTCTCAGTTGCCAATCCCGAGACGCTGCATCAGGCAAGCTACATAGCCGCGCATCCACCGCCCGCAAGCTTTGCCTGCACAACCTATTGGGGCGTGCACGCTTTTCCCGCGACGAATTCAAAGGGCGAGACCAGGTTCATCAAGTTCAAGGTCGAGCCGGTTGGCGAACAGGCGACCGAGCCCAAGGCCAGGGTAAGGCCTGCCGGGCTGCTGCGCGACGACCTCGAAACCCGGATCGCGGCTCGCGATATCAGGTTCAGCGCAATGGCGCTTCTAGATCGTCCCGGTGACCCCGTCATGGACGTGACCGTCCGATGGCCCCATGAGGACGGACGCGAAGCGGTGCGGCTGGGAACTATCGTGATCACCGGTGTTGAAGCAAACGATGCGTGCGAGGAGCCCGTCTTCAATCCGGTAACTCTGGCCGAAGGCATCGGTCATCCGCTGGACGAGATGTTTGCGGCCCGCCGCGCCGCCTACACTATCTCGCAGACAAGGCGTCGCTGAGCGGACGAGACCTCCCCGATCACGTTTCGCCTTCCGGCGCGCCATGCTTCTCACGACGCCACGCGCCCGGGCTGACGCCGACCACGGACGAAAATACTCGCGTAAAATGGCTTTGATTGGCAAACCCGGCCGATATCGCAATCTCCGACAGCGGCAGGTCACGGACGGTCATCAACTGCTTGGCCGCCTTCACGCGCTGGCGAAGAAGCCATTGGTGCGGCGGCAGGCCGGTGGAGATTCGAAATGCGCGTGAAAAATGGCTGACCGAGAGATCGAATTCTGCCGCGATCTGTTGCAGCGAAAGTGTCCCGCCGAGGTCGGCCTCCAGTCTTTCACAGGCGCGCTTGACCTGCCACGGCGCAAGGCCGCCGCGGGCCAGCTCGGTATTACGCCGCAGTCCGCCATAGGTCTGGGCAACGTGCGCGGTGAGCGCGAGCATCATGTGATCGATGAAAAGCTGATTGGCCTCGGACGGCCGCCGCAATCCTTCCAGGAACGAGGCGCCGATATGACGGACGACCGTGTCGTCGTGGCCGACGCCGAGCTCACACGCAAGATCGCCAATGCGCGGCGTGCCGGACTGTTCAGCGATGCCGTCGAGCGCCGAGCGCGGAAGATGGAAAAACAGGGAATGAAACGGCTTGTCGATCACATAGCGCGGATCGCACTTGAGATCGTACAGATAGGTTGCACCGGCTCGGACATCCCTCTTCATGATGCACTTGCCGCGCTCCCAAAGCTCGCAGTCCGGATAATCGTGAAGCTTCAGGCTGACGAGAAAGGCGTCCTCCGGTGTCAGCGAGCCGGAAAGACCGGGTACCGGGTTATCATCGCGCGTTTCGGTGACCGCTAGTTCAACGCCGCGCAGTGAACGCGTGACCAGCGACGGCGGCGCATCCTTCAGGTGCAGGAATCGCCCGAGCCTCGCTCCGAAGGCGTCTGCCTGTGCCATTTGCGTCGATCTCGTCGGTGAAGTCGGGCTGGCGGCCGCTCGCCCGTAAAATCCCATTATCTGATATCGGCGCGCAGTCGTCCAGTTTTCCTCGTGGAATTGCAGCATGTCCGTTTCGTGACATCCAGTTGTACTTAGTTCCAACATGTCAACGCTGTTGTCCATTGGCGCAATTGCGCGCTCAGGATGAACAATTTGTAGGCGTGCTTTATTCGAAGGCAGCAATCTGCTGCAGTCAGTCTGCATCTGCTGGCAATTTTGGTCGCGCGCGGACGCTTGATGACGGCTTGCAGCAAAATCGGACAAAGCACGGCGGCTTTGGGAAAGACGAAGGACTGTGCAGCGCCTAGAACCTGCGCCGAAAGCTCGAACGAAGTGCCTTCTCAGCGGCGAGGACAGGTCCATGAGCAGCAAGCCAATCTTGCGCGATCTTCCGCAACACGATCAGCCAGACAGTTCAGCGACGCGCCAGCGCGACTTGCTGCTCACCAAGCGACGTGCTGCCGATGCGGAGATGGCACGGGTGCTCAAGACGAGGCCCGTTAGCATGGCGTCAGACCCGTCCAGTGGCGCGATCACCTTTTGGAAGCATGATCCCCTGCACGACGTCGTCGAACCCATGGCCGATCACGTCATAATGGCTTTCCCCGCCGGGCCCGTGCGGTTCGAGCGCCGTAACGGGAAAGAATTTGTGAATGGATTGACGCGTCCTGGGACCGTGACGGTCATTCCCGCCGGTTCGAGCTCGCGATGGGACATTTATCAGCCTCTGAACGTCGTTCAGCTCTACCTACCGCAGACAACGCTCAAGCGCGTTGCCCACGAAGCCGGCACGGCCGCTCCCGGCGACCTTGTTGAGCGAACTGCGCATCCCGACCTCATCACATCCCGATTGCTCCTGAGTGCGGCGGAAGCACTGGAAGGCAGCGCAGCCCTAGATGCGCTGTTCAGGCACCAACTCACGGATCTTCTGGCCACGCGCTTGCTTGCGGCGCACGCCGGATTACCTGCAACGTTCCAGCCGGTTATGGGCGGGCTGTCGCCCAGGGTGCTGGGTCGCGCCATTGAACGCCTGCGTTCGGATAGCGACGCGGACCTCTCCCTTGCCGCGCTGGCTGCGGATGCCGGCCTGTCGCGCTTTCACTTCTGCCGCGCCTTCAGGGAAAGCACCGGCCTCTCGCCGCATGCCTGGCTGCGCCAGCACCGGCTCGAGCAGGCCATGAACATGCTGCGCGACACCGATGAATCGATCGTGTCGATTGCAGCGACGCTTGGCTATTCCACCCAAACCGCCTTCGCCGCGGCCTTCAGGAAGCTGACCAACGAAACCCCGAGCGATTGGCGCAAACGCATGCGGTGAACATCTTCTTCGCCGACGCTGGCCTGGCGAATGGCAAATGCGAGGTGCTTACCCAGCATGCAAGTGCAGATGACGTGATCGACCGGGTGGCTGCGATGGGAGAAGCGACAATGTTTCCAACCATGGTGTGGATGGTTTTGGCAACGATGGCGTAACCGATTTCAAGTGCCGCAGCGAAAGGAAACAGGAGATGAAGACATTTCTCAGCATCGGAGCAGGCCCGGGGATGGGTTTCGCGACCGCCGAGCGCTTTGCGAAAGAGGGTTTCCAAGTGGTTTTGGCCGCTCGGAGCGTCGCCAAGACGCAAGAGTTGGCCGAAAGGCTAATGTCAAAAGGGTACAAGGCCAACTTTCGCAAAGTGGACGCGAACGATCCGGAGAGCGTCGCTGAACTGGTCGCTGAAGTTCAAAAGCAGCACGGTTCAATCGACGTCTTGCACTACAACGCCGCATCCATGCGCAAGGCGACCCTCTCTGAACAGTCGCGCGACAGCTTCAATGGTGACCTCGCCGTGAATATCGGAGGAGCGCTTGTCGCCGCTCAGGCGGTCGCTCCGAAGATGGAAGAGCTAGAGTCCGGTGCGATTCTGTTGACAGGAGGTGGCTTCGCACTCGCTCCCAGCCCGGACTATCTCTCGATCAGCGTCGGCAAGGCCGGTATTCGCGCTTTGGCTCACGGACTTTTCGAGCCGTTCCGAGAAAAGGGGATTCACGTCGCGACAGTGACTGTCTGCGCCTTCGTTTCCCCGGAATCGAAGGAGGCCTCATCGGTGGCCGAACAATTCTGGCATCTGTACAGCCAGCCGAAGGACTCCTGGACCGTCGAAGCGAACTACAGCCCCGCGAGCGCATAGGGGTCAAAACCGGAAGTCCTGCTGCAAACGCACGCGTTAGCAGCAATCGCTCTACAGGTACGGCAATCGCTCTGGGGCAGATGCAGATTCCATTCGCTAAATGAATTGCGGTGTAACGCTAACAAAGGGAGACAAACAATGGCCTGGAAGAACCTCGTCAGCCCCTTTGCAGTCGCATCGCGGCGAAGGGTCGTTGCGTCCGCCATTATCTACGGACTTTCGCTGGCCGTTCGCTTCACTTCCGCCGCGGGCGAGGAAGTGGAAATCCCGCAGTCCGCGCAAAGGGCTCCTTCCGTAATTTCCATCATGGCCAGGAATGGCGCCCAGCCTCCCTATCAGGACTGGCGAACGAACTCCGCCCCGCCGATTGTTTTTCGCCACGGTTGGTGGCCGGGTTCATCACCCCCCGGCTGCGCCGCTCCGTAAGAGCTAGCGCTTTCGTTTCACGTAATCGCGTCGTCGACCGCAAGAGGCTTGCCGCGACTTGAGCAGCGGCGGTGGTGACGCGCCTGTGCCCGAGAAGATCAAACCAGAGGAGAAGATCACATGCGACTAGTCATCATCGGCGCCGGCTTCGCCGGCATGTATGCCGCCCTTTCTGCTGCCCGCCTGCGCGACATCCAGGGCGTCTTGCCCGAGGAACTCGAAATCGCGCTGGTTGCGCCGGAACCCACGCTGGTGGTTCGCCCGCGGCTCTATGAACCGAAGCCGGAAACCCTGACGGCCCCGCTGCTGGATGTTCTCAAGGCCATCGATGTCGTCTATGTGCAAGGCAGCGCCGAGACGGTCGACACCGAAACTCGCATGGTGCAGCTCGCCACGGGCAAGGGCACGCGAAAGACGCTGTCGTACGACCGGCTGGTCGTGGCTACCGGCAGCCGGCTGTTCCGTCCGAACATCCCCGGACTTGCCGAACACGGTTTTAGCGTCGACAACCTCGATGACGCGGTTGCGCTCGACAAACATCTGCAAGGCTTGGCCGATCGGCCGGCAATCAACGGACGCGACACGGTCGTCGTTGCCGGCGGCGGCTTCACCGGCATCGAGGCAGCGACCGAGATGCCGGTGCGGCTGCGCGAAATCCTCGGCAACAATGCCAAGCCCCGCGTCATCATCGTCGAACGCAACCCTGCGATCGCTCCCGACATGGGCGAAGGCCCCCGCCCCGTCATCGAGGACGCCCTGCGCAAGCTCGGCGTCGAGACCCGGCTCGGTGCCGGCGTCGCCTCGCTCGACCAATCCGGCGTCACGCTTTCCAGCGGCGAGCACATCGAAGCCGAGACCGTGATTTGGGCCGCCGGCATTCGCGCCGCTCCCTTGACGGCGCAGATCCCCGCCGAACGCGATAATTTCGGCCGGCTGCTGGTCGACCGCGACTTGCGCGTGCCGGGAGTGGCCGGCGTGTTCGCCACCGGCGATGCCGCCCGCGCTGCCTGCGACGATATCGGCAACTACGCGCTGATGTCGTGCCAGCACGCCACGCGGATGGGCGCCTTTGCTGGCAACAACGCCGCTGCCGAGTTGCTGGGCGTTCCGACCAAGCCCTACCACCAGAAGGTCTACGTCACCTGTCTCGACCTCGGCGAGGCTGGCGCACTCTTCACGCGCGGCTGGGAGCGCAAGGTCGAGATGGTCGGCGATGTCGCCAAGAAGACCAAGCAGGAGATCAACACCGTCTGGATCTATCCGCCGCGCCCCGAACGTGCCGCCGCGCTCGCGTCGGCCGATCCGGAGCGTGTCACCGATCTCTGAATACCTTACCAGCATCGCTTCCCACGCGGGAAACGCCGCCCGCCCAATCAGATGATCCTCAACACACAGCAGGAGACGAAGATGAACCAGATGATCCGCAACACACAGCGGCAGACAAACATGAACCTGGACAACACCTCACACCTGGGCAGACCGGCGACCGACGAGTTGGTTCCGTCGCGCTATGCGCTGCGGGTCGGTGAGATCGACGTGCTGGTGATCAGCGATGGGGTGCTAACGCCGCCATCCGAGTCCATGGCTACCAACGCCGATCCGGCCGTCCGGGCGGCCTGGCTGGACGACATGTTCCTGTCGCGGGACGCGTTCGATTGGGCGCTGAACGAGGTCGTGGTGCGTAGCTGCGGCCAGACCATACTCATCGACAGTGGGCTGGGGGTTGAGTACCCGGACTTTCCGCGGGCCGGGCAGTTGGGCCTGCGACTGGGGGCCGCCGGCATCGATCTTGGGTCGGTGACCGACGTGGTGCTGACCCACATGCACTTTGATCACGTTGGCGGGCTGCTCGTCGACGGGGTGAAGGACCGGCTTCGCCCGGACCTGCGGATCCACGTGTCCGCCGCGGAGGTCAAGTTCTGGGCGTCACCCGATTTCTCCCGCACCGCCATGCCGCCGGCGCTTGCGGACGTGGCTCGGTCGGCGGCCACGCGGTTCTTGAAGGAGTACCACAGCCATTTGCGGCCGTTCGAGGAGGAGTACGAGGTGGCGCCGGGCGTTGTCGTCAGTCGCACAGGCGGCCACACCCCCGGGCACAGCGTGGTCCGCCTGACGTCCGGCGGCGACCGGCTGATGTTCGCGGGCGACGCATTATTCCCGGTCTCGTTCGACCATCCCGACTGGCACAACGGCTTCGAACACGACCCCGAGGAGGCGACCCGCGTCCGGCTCCGTCTTTTGCGGGAGCTGGCGGCGACCGGCGGGCTACTGGCGGCGACTCACATGCCGTTCCCATCCATCGGCCGAGTGGCGGCCGCCGGCGACGTCTTTCGTTGGGTGCCGGCCTGGTGGGACTACTGACCGCTTGTCGGGTTAGGGCCGAACGAGGGCGCGGGCTCATAGCGTTAATGAGTGCACGCCCCCTCTCCCGGTTGGATGCGGATGCCGTTGACCGAAAAGCAGATCAGCGGCATCGCCGCAGGGAGGCAGGCCAGAAGGAAGCGATGAACGAGCTGTTGGCGGAATGCAGCCATCGCTGGGCCACCGCGCAGCGATGGCGGGCGAACAAGCATAGGGATCGGCCGTGGCCGGCGGATAGGCCGATGCAATCCCTAGCCGCCGCTCCGATAGACCTGGATATCGAGGTCCCTGATCTTCTTCCGCAGCGTATTGCGGTTGAGGCCGAGCAGGTCGGCCGCGCGAATCTGGTTGCCTCGCGTGGCCGCCAGCGCCGCGGTGAGCAGCGGTACCTCGATTTCCTTGAGGATGCGGTGGTAGAGACCCGGCGGCGGCACGCCGTTCGGAAAGCCCGAGAAATGCGAGGACAGGTAGGCCTCGACCGCGCCCCCGAGGTTTTCCACGCCAATCGGGGCGTTGCCGCCCGAAGTGACTGCCGGCGGCGCCAGCTCACCATCGATCACCGAGGCCGTAATGACATCCTGCGGATAAAGCGCAGCCAGCCGGCGCGCGAGGTTTTCGAGCTCGCGCACGTTGCCGGGCCAACGGTGCTGCTTGAGCCGTTCCAGCGCCAGCGTGTCGAGCTTCTTCGGCGGCAAACCGTCCTTTTCGGCGAGCGAAAAGAAATGCCTGATGAGATCGGGCAAGTCCTCGATCCGCTCACGCAATGGCGGCAGACGCAGAGGCACCACGTTCAGGCGGAAGAACAAGTCTTCCCGGAACAGGCCCTGCTGGATCAGGATGCGCAGATCCTTGTTGCTCGCCGCTACGATCCGTACGTCGGTCTTGATCGGGGTACGGCCGCCGACGGTGGTGTATTCGCCCTGCTGCAGCACCCGCAGTAGCCGCGTCTGCGCCTCCATCGGCATGTCGCCGATTTCGTCAAGAAACAGCGTGCCGCCCTCGGCCTGTTCAAACCGGCCTGAGGCGCGGGTGTTGGCGCCGGTGAACGCGCCGCGCTCGTGGCCGAACAGCTCCGATTCGATCAGGTCGCGCGGGATCGCCGCCATGTTGACGGCGACGAACGGGCCGTTGCGGCGCTTGCCGTAGTCGTGAAGCGCGCGGGCAACCAGTTCCTTGCCGGTGCCGGACTCGCCGGAGATCATCACCGTGAGGTCGGTCTGCATCAGCCGCGCCAGCACGCGGTAGATCTCCTGCATCGCCGGCGAGCGGCCGACCAGCGGGATCGAATCGAATTCACCCTCGTCCGCCGCGCTCGTCACCCGCTCCTTCGGCTCGGCCAGTGCGCGGCCGACGATGGTGATGAGTTCCTTGAGGTCGAACGGCTTCGGCAGATATTCATAGGCGCCGCGTTCCGACGCCCGGATCGCCGTCATGAAGGTGTTTTGGGCACTCATGACGATGACGGGAAGGTTCGGCCGCATCTTCTTGATGCGGGGCAAAAGATCGAACGCGTTCTCGTCCGGCATCACCACGTCGGTGATGACGAGATCGCCCTCGCCCTGGCTCACCCAGCGCCACAGCGTCGCGGCATTCCCGGTCAGGCGCACTTCATATCCGGCGCGCGAAAGAGCCTGGTTCAGAACCGTGCGGATGGCGGTGTCGTCATCGGCAACGAGTATGCTACCTGCTGCGGGCATTGCTATTCCTCATCTTGCGTCCTGTGAGGCAGGCGGCAGCGTACCCGGAACGCCGTCGCGGTTGCTTTGGTCGAACTGTTTGGCGGGATTGAACATCGGCATCAGCACCCGGAACGTCGTCTTCCGCGGCTGGGATTCGCATTCGATGATGCCGCCGTGATCGCCGACGATTTTGGCAACCAGGGCGAGACCCAGCCCGCTCCCGGTCTGTTTTGTCGTCACGAAGGGATCGAACAGGTTCGGTAGCAGGTCTTCCGGCACGCCGGATCCATTGTCCTTGACGCAGAACTCCAGCGGCAACGATACCCGCGATTTCTTGCCCGGCACCGATAGGCGGACGCCGGGACGAAAGGCGGTGGTGAGTTGGATTTCCGCATCGCTGCCGAGATCGGCGACCGCTTCCGCGGCGTTCTTCACGAGATTGAGGAAGACCTGAATGAGCTGGTCCTGATTGGCCAACACCGGCGGCAACGACGGGTCGTATTCCTCGATGAAACGGATGTTGCGGGCGAAGCCGGACTGCGCCAGGCGTTTGACGTGGTCGAGCACGGAATGGATGTTGACTGCCCCCCGCGCCACCGGGCGGTCGTCGCCGAACACTTCCATGCGGTCGACCAGGGTGACGATGCGGTCGGCCTCGTCGCAGATCAGCCGCGTCAGCATGCGGTCTTCGGACGAGGCCGCCTGCTCCAGCAATTGCGCCGCGCCGCGGATGCCGGACAACGGGTTCTTGATCTCGTGCGCCAGCATTGCAGCCAGCGCGATTACCGAGCGCGCCGCGCTCCGGTGCGTCAACTGACGGTCCATCTTGTCGGCGATAGTGCGCTCCTGCAGCATCACGACGATGTGGCCGGGCCGTTCGGTGAGCGGCGCCACGTGCAGGTCGACCTGGCGATCGCCGCCGATGCGGGGCGTGCCGAGATCGACCTTGTATTCGTTGACGGGCGAGCCGCTCGATCGCACCTGGTCGATAAGCGCCAGCAGTGGGCTGCCGAACGGCACCAATTCTTTTAGCGACTGCCGCCGCAGGAACTGCGTCGAAATCTCGAAGAAGGATTCGGCGGCGATGTTGGCGTCGACGATGCGGCCGTCCGGCGCCACCAGCAGCACCGGGTTGGGCAGCGCGTTGAGAATGGCCTCGCTTTCGGAGGGCACGGCGCGGCGATATTCTGCGGCTGAATTCATGCAGCAGCACTCCATGCGAAATCGTCGAACGCGTCCTGCAGCGACCGGTGGACGCGATGCGGATCCTCCGACGTCAGAATCTTTTGCCGCCAGCCCTTCAGCGTCTCCGCCGGCGCGCGGCTGCACTGCGCCGCCACCTCCAGCGCCCAGCCGAGATGCTTGCGCGCATGCTTGAGTCCGATGCGCAGCCCGTAATGGCTGCAGATTTCGTCGTAGAGTGCGCGCACATGCGCGAGTTGTTCGGCCAGCGACGGCGCAGTCTCAGCCTGTCCGGTCTCAAGCCGACGGCCGATCTGCCCCGGCAGCCAGGGTTGACCCTGGGCACCGCGCCCGATCATCACGGCGTCCGCGCCCGACACTTCCCGTGCGCGGACCGCCTGCTCGAATGAGGTGATGTCGCCGTTGACGACGAGCGGCACGGAAACCGCGTGCCTGACCGCGCGCACGGCGGCCCAATCGGCGACGCCCTTGTAAAACTGGCAGCGCGTGCGCCCGTGCACGGTGATCATCTGCACCCCGGCGGCTTCCGCGCGGCGCGCCAACTCGGGTGCGTTGAGCGAGCGATCGTCCCAGCCGAGCCGCATCTTCAGCGTCACCGGCACCTTGACCGCCGCGATCGTGGCTTCGATCAGCTTGAGCGCATGATCGAGATCGCGCATCAGCGCCGAGCCGGACTGGCCGCCGGTGACATGACGCGCCGGACAGCCCATATTGATGTCGATGATGTCGGCGCCGGCCGCCTCCGCAACCCTCGCCCCCTCCGCCATCCAGTGCGCCTCGCAGCCCGCGAGCTGAACGACATGCGGTCCGACACCGGCCGTCTCGCAGCGCAGAATCGACATCGGCCTGCCGTGCACGAGTTCGTCGCTGGCGGTCATCTCGGAGACGACCAGTCCGGCGCCGAGAGTGGCGGCAAGGCGTCGAAAGGGGGCATCGGTGACGCCGGACATCGGCGCCAGAAGGACCCGGTTGGCGACAGCAATCTCGCCTATTTTCAACGGCTTAGAACGTGAACTTTCCGGGCCGGTCACGGCGTTCTCTTGGTTGGGGCGGCGGCGTCATTGCAACCGTCGACGCATATTGTGAGCACAAATCTTGGGCAGTCAAGCTTCTTGCCTACACTTTAGACAGATCTATCATTTGCGCAAGTGCACTGCAACAAAAACCGCTTTTCCCACAGTTCGTGGGAATCGCTCTGTTTTTCCCCATTCGGCGTGGTAAGGGCTGTGCGCCAGCACACCCGCCCTCTCTCACCACCCGTGATTCGTTCGTATTTGAGTCCAGATGCCCAGACCTGAGCGTACCGCAGCCATTCTCGTCGCAGCCGGACGCGGGCTTCGCGCCGGCGCCGGGGGGCCCAAGCAATATCGCGAGATCGGTGGGCAGACGGTGATCTTCCGCGCCATGCAAGCGTTCAGCCGGCACCCAGACATCTTCGCCGTGCAACCGGTGGTGAATCCCGATGATGTCGCCATCTTCAACGAGGCCGTCGCGGGACTGCGCCACCAACCGCCCACGAATGGCGGCGCGACACGTCAGGCCTCGGTGCATGCCGGACTCGAAGCGCTGGCCGCGGAGAAGCCCGACATCGTTCTGATCCACGATGCCGCGCGGCCCTTCGTGACCTCGGCGGTGATTTCGCGCGCGATCGATGCCGCCGGCCGGACAGGTGCTGCTATTCCGACAATTCCCGTCACCGATACGATCAAGCAGGTCGGTGATGCCGGTCACGTCGAGGCGACGCCCGAACGCGCATGGTTGCGAATCGCGCAAACGCCGCAGGCGTTTCGCTTCGATGTCATTCTCGATGCCCATCGCCGCGCCGCGCGCGACGGCCGCAGCGATTTCACCGATGATGCGGCGCTCGCGGAATGGGCGGGATTGACGGTGGCGACCTTTGAAGGCGATCCTGCAAACATGAAACTGACGACGCCTGAAGATTTCATTCGTGAAGAGGCCCGGCTCGCCGCCCAACTCGGCGACATCAGGACCGGCACCGGCTACGACGTGCACGCCTTCGGCGACGGTGATCATCTGATGCTCTGCGGCGTTCGAGTGCCGCACACCCGCGGCTTTCTTGCCCATTCCGACGGCGATGTCGGCCTGCACGCCCTGGTCGATGCCATCCTCGGCGCGCTGGCGGACGGCGATATCGGCTCGCACTTTCCGCCGAGCGACCCGCAGTGGAAGGGTGCGGCGTCTGATAAATTCCTCAAATATGCCGTCGATCGCGTCACCGCGCGGGGCGGACGAATCGCCAATCTCGAAGTCACGATGATTTGCGAGCGCCCGAAGATCGGGCCGCTGCGCGATGTCATGCGCGCCCGCATCGCCGAGATCACCGGGCTCAACATCTCGCGTGTTGCCGTGAAGGCGACGACCAGCGAACGGCTCGGCTTTACCGGCCGCGAGGAAGGCATCGCCGCAACCGCGAGCGCCACCATCCGCCTGCCGTGGGATGATAAAGGTTGGAGCGAGTAACATGAGCGGCAGCGACGCCCGCGCCCTCGCCCGCTCGCTGCTTGATTTGTGCCGGATGCGCAAGCTGACGATCGCCACCGCAGAGTCCTGCACCGGAGGCCTGGTCGCCGGCGCGCTCACCGACATTCCCGGCTCTTCTGATGTCATCGACCGCGGTTTCATTACTTACTCCAATGAAGCCAAGCGCGCGATGCTCGGCGTCAAAGTCTCGACACTGACAACCTTCGGCGCGGTCAGCAAGGAAACCGCGACCGCGATGGCGGTCGGCGCGCTGGAAAAGGCCGGCGTCGATCTTGCGGTATCCATCACCGGCATCGCTGGCCCCGGCGGGGCCACGCCGGGCAAGCCGGTCGGCCTCGTGCATTTCGCGGTCGCGTCGCGCGACGGCAAGATCCTGCATCGCGAATTCCGTTTCGGTGCGATCGGCCGCACCACCGTGCGCCAGCGTTCGGTGGTGGAAGCGCTGCGCATGTTGATGGAGCTGGCGCGCGGCCCGCAGCCGCCGGTCAAACCGCGACGCGAAACGATGAGCCGGCTACGCCCACGGGTGGCCCGTACGCCGCGGCGCAGCGCCGTCAAACGACGCCGGCCGACGCGGCCATAAACCAGTATCAAACCGCCGCGGCCAAAGCCTTAGCGCGCGTTTCGCTCAGCGAACTCACCGGCGTCAACGCCTCTGGACTGATCGAAAGCTCGATGATGGCCGGAAGGCCGCTTGCGACGGCTTCGTCGAACGCGCGCGCGAAATCTTCAGTACGCTCGACATATGCTCCGAAGCCGCCACAGGCGCGTGCCAGTGCGGCAAAGTCAGGGTTGGCCAGATCGGTGCCGGAGACACGGCCCGGATAGGTCCGCTCCTGGTGCATCCGTATGGTGCCGTACATACCGTTGTTGCAGACGATCACGATCAGCGGCAGCCGGTTTTCGACCGCGGTCATGAACTCCAATCCGGTCATCTGGAAGCAGCCGTCACCGGCGAACGCGATAACGGTTCGCTCCGGATGCTGTAGCTTGGCGGCAACGGCCGCGGGCAACCCATAGCCCATCGATCCAGAGGTCGGCGCGAGTTCGGTACGAAATTGCCGATAACGCCAGAAACGGTGCACCCAGACGGCATAATTGCCGGCGCCGTTGCAGATGATGGTGTCATGGGGCAAGCGATCGCTCAAACCGCGCACGACCTGCGAGAGCTGCACGTCGCCGGGCGAGCGGGTCGGCTCGGTGAAGGCGAGATAGTCGGCATGCGCTGCCTTGACATAGTCCGCGCGCGATTGATGCTTCGGCCCCAGCCGCTTGATGGCGGCTGCAAAGGCCGCGCTGCTCGCGACCACGCCGAGCGTCGGCGAATAGACACGGCCGATCTCTTCCGGGTCGGGATAGACGTGAACCAGCGGCTGCTTCGGCTTCGGAATATCGAACAGCGTGTAGCCGGATGTGGTGGCCTCCCCCAGCCTCGCGCCGAGCGCGATCACCAGATCGCTGGTTCGGATCCGCTCGGCGATTTTTGCGTCGAGACCGATGCCGACATGGCCGCCATAGCAGGGATGCAGATTGTCGAAATAGTCCTGGCATCGGAACGAGACGCCGACTGGAACCTCATGCGCAGCGGCAAACGTTTCGAGATCGCGGCGGGCCTGATCGCTCCAACCGCCGCCGCCGACGATCAGGAATGGCCTCTTCGCCTCCGACAGCAGCGCATGGAATTGCCGCAAGGCGCCGTCATCGGGCGCGACCGGAATTGGATTGTAGGGCGGCGCATCTGCCACCTCGGCGGTGTCGGTGAGCATGTCCTCGGGCAGCGCCAGCACGACCGGGCCGGGACGGCCCGAGGTCGCGGTGAAGAAGGCGCGCGAAATGAACTCTGGAATCCGCCGCGCATCGTCGATCTGGGCGACCCATTTCGCCATCGGCCCGAACATCTGGCGATAATCGATTTCCTGGAACGCCTCGCGTTCCATCATGTCGCGTCCGACCTGGCCAAGCAGCAGGATCAGCGGCGTCGAGTCCTGGAACGCGACATGGACGCCGGAGGACGCATTGGTGGCGCCGGGGCCGCGGGTGGCGAACACGATGCCGGGCCGTCCCGTCAGCTTGCCATAGGCCTCCGCCATCATGGCGGCGCCCCCCTCCTGCCGCGCGTTGATGAACCGCACGCGCTGGCTCTGGTACATGCCGTCGAGGGCAGCCAGGAAGCTTTCGCCGGGCACGCCGAACACGGTGTCGGCACCGTGCAAGGCCAGTTGCTCGATGAGAATATGGCCACCGGTTCGAAGATTTACGTCCATCGTCTCGTCCCTCTGTCGCGGGATCACGGATTTGGACCCGGCTTAATGAATGGCGTCGGGACCAGCAACCGGTTTCCTGCGAAATCAGATATGCGGCTCGGCATCTTCCCTATTGTTGGTCTTTCGGCCGCACCCGTGCGGCCACGCCAGTCACGGCCTCGTAAGCCTTGATGACGGCGGTGCAGGACTCGCCGTCGTGCCCGAGCAGCGCCGCCTGCCGGTAGGTCTGATGCACCGCTTCCGCCATGAATCCTGGCAGACCCGCCTCCTCCAGCCAGCGCGCATAATAGCGGACATCCTTGCGGGCGTTCGCCAGCGACATCAGCGGGGTGAAGTCGCCATCGAGCGTGGCCTGGCCGTAAAGATCGAGCATGCCGCTCTTGCCGCCGGCCGCCGAGATGATGCGGATGAGTTGCGAGAGGTCGAGCCCGTCCTTGGCCGCGAGCGCAAACCCCTCGCACCACGCCGCCACATTGGCGAAAGCGATATAGTTGTGAATGAGCTTGAGGCGGATCGCGTGCCCCAGCGGGCCGATGTGGAAGATGTTTTCGGCATAGAGCTCAAAATAGGGCCTGAGGTCGTCGAGCAGGTCACGCTCGCCGCCGAACAGTACGTTGACCTTGCCGATGTCGGCGTGTTTCGGGGTTCGCGTCATCGGTGCTTCGGCATACCGACCACCGGCTGCCCGCACCATGCGGTCGAGCTTTGCGACCATCTGCGGGCTGCCGGTGGTGTGATCCACGACGATGAATCCCGGCGCCGGACCGGCGAGCAGCCCATCGCTGCAAGTCATCAACGCCTCGACATCCTCGGCCTCGTTGACGCAAATCATGACGATGCGGCAATTGTCGCGAATTTCCTGAAGACCGCTGGCAGCGGTCGCGCCGAACGATTTGGCAACGGCCACAGCCGCCGGGTTGAGATCGTAGGCGGTGACCGCCACGCCTTTGGCGACGAGGTTCTTGACCAAGCCTCGTCCCATTCCACCGAGGCCGATAAAGCCAACGCGTTCGAGTGTCGTCATTTCAACCGTTCCGTTGTCGTTTCCTGGATTCTTTCCGAGAGCCGATCGCGCCGAGTTGCGGAGCCTAGCTTCGGGTCCCGGTGGCGGGTTTGCCGTAAATCGCATCCGCCCGCTTTTCGAAGGCGGCGGCAAAACGCTGGAAGGCCGTATCGAACATCGTCCCCATCAGCATCGCCAGCATCCGGCTCTTGAATTCGTAGGACAGGAAGAATCCGACGTCGCAGTCGGTTTCGGATTTCGGTTCGAACGTCCAGCGGTTTTCCAGATTGCTGAACGGGCCCTTCAGATACTCGACCATGATTTTCAGGTTCGGCCGGTCCAGCGTCACCCGGCTGGTGAAGGACTCCCGTACCAGCTTGAACGATATCGTCATGTCGGCGACGACGACTTCAGTGCCGTCAGCTTTCTGCGTACGCTGCCGTATCCTCAGCGATTGGCACAGCGGCACGAACTCCGGATAGCGCTCGACATCGGCGACCAGATCGAACATGTGCGAGGCGGTATGATGAACCCGGCGCTTGCTGGAAAAGCGAGGCATTGGACGCCTCAACCGTGTAGCGCAGCCCGCGCCGCCCTGAGCTTGGCAAAATCCTCACCCGCATGATGCGACGAGCGGGTCAGCGGACTGGCCGACACCATCAGAAAACCCTTGGTATAGGCGACCTTCTCGTAGCCCGCGAATTCGTCCGGCGTCACGTAGCGCATGACGGCGTGATGCTTGCGGGTCGGCTGCAGATACTGCCCGATGGTCAGGAAATCGACGTCCGCGGAGCGCAGATCGTCCATCACCTGCAGCACCTCGTGGCGCTCCTCTCCGAGGCCAACCATGATGCCTGATTTGGTGAAGATCGTGGGATCAATCTCCTTGACCCGCTGCAGGAGCCGGATCGAATGGAAGTAGCGCGCGCCCGGGCGTACCGTGAGATAACGCGCCGGCACGGTCTCCAGATTGTGGTTGAATACATCCGGCTTGGCTGCCGCGACCACCTCCAGCGCGCCTTCCTTGCGCAGGAAGTCGGGGGTGAGGATTTCGATGGTCGTGGTCGGGCAGCGCGCGCGAATGGCGCGAATCGTCTGCGCAAAGTGCTCGGCGCCGCCGTCGGCGAGGTCGTCGCGATCGACCGAGGTCACCACGACGTGGGTCAGCCCGAGCTTGAAGGTCGCCTCCGCGACATGTTCCGGCTCATTGGCCTCGAGCGCGCCGGGCATGCCGGTCTTGACGTTGCAAAACGCGCAGGCCCGCGTGCAGGTGTCCCCCATGATCATGAAGGTGGCGTGCTTCTTGTCCCAGCACTCGCCGATATTCGGGCAGCCGGCCTCCTCGCACACCGTGACGAGGCCGTTCTCCTTGACGATCTTTCGCGTGTCGGCATAGCCGCGGGTGTTCGGCGCGCGCACCCGGATCCAGTCCGGCTTCGGCGGCGACAGCGCATCCGGCCGGTTCACCTTTTCGGGGTGACGCGGGCGAACCTGGTTCAGGGAAACGGTATCGACGAGAACGACCATGTTAAGTCCGGAAATTGCGAGAACATCTAGCTAATCCGTGTTGCAGATGGCTGCAACTCTGTTGCGGAAAACCGCAACCCGATTGCGGAAGGCCGCAATCTAGCTCGCGAAACCTAGCAGATCGTGCAAGATAATGACGAATTTCACCTGTTCCGCGAACGATTCTCACCTGAAAATGGTTCAAAACTCCAAGCCTGCCGGCGCCGCCGCCCTCCGGCTCGGCAAGCCGCTGAAACGCTCGTTTTTCGACCGCAGCGTGCACGAGGTCGCGCCCGACCTGATCGGGGCAACGCTCCTGGTCGACGGCGTCGGCGGCACCATCGTCGAGGTCGAGGCCTATCACCATCTGGACCCGGCCGCGCATTCGTTCCGCGGGCCGACGCCGCGCAACCGCGTGATGTTCGGCCCGCCGGGTTTTGCCTATGTCTATCGCTCCTATGGCATCCACTGGTGCGTCAACTTCGTCTGCGAAGAGGAAGGCTCCGCCAGCGCCGTGCTGATCCGCGCGCTGCAGCCGAGCCATGGTATTGCGGCCATGCGCCGCCGCCGCGGCCTGCAGGATGAGCGGGCGTTGTGTTCGGGGCCGGGCAAGCTCACGGAAGCGCTTGGGATCACGATCAAGCACAATGAACTGCCGCTCGACGTGCCGCCGATCGCCCTGCATGCGCGCGTGGGCACACTCGACATTGCCGCAGGCGTGCGGATCGGCATAACCAAAGCGGTCGATCTGCCGTGGCGCTACGGATTGAAGGGGTCGAGATTTTTGAGCAAGCCGTTCTGACAACGCGGTTTCTCTTTCAGCCGTCATTGCGAGCGCAAGCGAAGCAATCCACATTTCGGCTCGGGGATAGATGGATTGCTTCGCTGCGCTCGCAATGACGCGGAGATAGTGACGCAACACTCGATCGTCATACCCCGCGAATGCGGGGTATCCAGTACGCCGCGGCTTTTCGGCTTAATCACTGCTGTCTCTGGAATACTGGGTCACCCGCCTTCGCGGGTGACGACAACTGAATGTGTGGCGGCGTTCTCGCGACGCATTGCGCCCGAGGCTTGCCAATCTCACCCCCTCGAAAACTAGGAGGGCGCAGGGAATGCCGGGTGCCGGCTAGCACCCGCGGTCTCGTGTGCAAGGTGCACTTCAAGAATGCGCACACGAGCATACAGGTACAGCCGGAGCAGCCCGGCATTCCCTGCGCGATGGCTTTACGGCTTATGCCGCGCTCTCCCTGGAGACGAATTCCTCTTGCCTCCATCACTGACGAATTGACGGCTCGCATGACTCGGTTGAGCGCTGCAAGCCTCCGCCAGCTTGACACCAGCCACGGGTGCCAGGACCACACGGTTTTGCCGTACGCAGCTTCCTTCGCCACAGACTTCAACCAGCCAAGTGCGTGCCGGCCGAAGCGATGGCGAAAGCGTTTAAGCGCCGTTCGTCTGCGCAGCTAGTGATCGCTCACGGAAGACCGCCCTGCAAACACTTTTCGCGCCTGACGCTGCCGCGTCCACCGCAACCCGCCCCAACGTCAGTGACGATGGCCAACGCCCCTCTCTTCGGGACGGGATGGCGGAGTTTTACGGGTGATTTGGGTCTGGCGCGAAGCGGAATATTTTTGATTCCGGCACTTGACACGACTTCTGAAAATCCGAATTGATTTGCTCCAACGGATGATTTGCCGCATCTTCAACGCAAGATTGTGCTTGCAAGGAAACGCAAATCAGCCATTGGCCCGCATGAGCGCAGCCAGGCGGGACAGACAAAGTGCCGGACATCGCTCATCCGGGCAACGGTTGCTGAATTGAATCATGATGCCCGAAACCACCGGGCAAATTAAGTGCACTGGACTGCAGTCCACTATCCAGCACTATCACCCTAAATTACGCGGGATGACCATCAGGATGGACGGCTTAACAGATCAGCGAAGCGCTGCAGGTACAGCGGCCAACCCTGATCACCCGCAACTCCATCGCGCACGCTTTGCCACCCCTCGCCGTGGCGGTCCAGGTGTCGGTGCTCGATCTCAACGCGTGTCCGGTGCGCCGTCTCGGCGGTAAATCGCACTTCCCACTCGCTGGTCTTATTCGGATCGGTCTCGATCTGCCATTGCGGGCTAATGTTCCAGCTCAGGAGCACTCGATTGGGCGGCTCGTATGCCAGCACTCGCGCCCACCGACACTCGCTGCCGTCAATGCCGCGGTCATAGAGATGGCCACCAACTCGCGGCTCGAATACCGTCTCGGCGATCGGCACGCCCAGCAGGTTGTGCTCGGCGGGCTTGAAGCGGCCAAAGTCCTCGGTGAAGACCTTGAATGCGCGCGCGATCGGCGCCTCTACCACGATCCAATGCTTGACGGATGTGGTTGCTACTTGAGTGCTCATTTCGGCTCCTCCGGTGGTTGCTCGATGGCTGTCTTGTAAGCTGCCATCGTCTTGCTCCAGAACAGGTCGAGTTCCGCACGAAGGGCTGCCAACCCGGCGGGATCGACGCGGTAGATCCGCTGTTTGCCGGCCGGCGCGTCGACCACGAGTCCGGCGTCCTTCAAGACCCTCAGGTGCTGCGAGACTGCGGGGCGGCTAACCGGCAGGGCACGCGCCAGTCCACTGACCGAACTCGGATGATCGACCAATCGCTCGAATATTGTGCGCCTGGTCGGATCAGCGAGCGCCGTCCACCCACTCTTCGCGTAAGCCATCGCTAACGCGTAAGGCAATACTTACGTATTGTCAAGCCACTTCGACGCGGGCCGAACCCAAGCGAGGGCTCATCATCCGCGCGCGCCGCAAGCGCACTGGCCATTTCTGGCAGGGGGCGTTTCGGATGTTTCGCTATGGATGTCACCGTAATTCGGTGTCACTGGCACCGGGCTGACATTCCGGCTGCTCAGAACGAAGCTACACCGTCAGCACATCTTCAATCCGGATCGGTAAGCTGCGCACGCGCTTGCCCGTCGCGTGAAAGACGGCGTTGGCAATCGCCGGGGCCATGCCGACGAGCGCGATCTCGCCGAGGCCTTTGACGCCAAGGGCATTGACGTGTGGATCTATCTCCTCGACGAAGTGCGCTTCGAGTTGGGGAATGTCGAGATTCACGGGCAGCAGGTAATCGGCCATATGGGCGTTGACCGGGCGGCCGTCGCGCGGATCGAGGACGGTGCGTTCCATCAGCGCCATGCCCATCCCGCCGATCATGCCGCCAATGCATTGGCTCCGCGCAAGTCGCGGATTGATGACGCGGCCGATGCCATAGGCGCCCACGGCGCGGCGCAGGCGGATCATGCCGACATCGGGATCGACGGCCACCTCCGCAAAGACAGCTCCAAAAGAGTGCATCGAAAAGCGGGCCGCGACATCGGGATCGCGCTGAGCCGAAGCCGTAGCCTCGATGGGTCGGCCGTCCCGCGGGCGCTTTGCGGCTTCCTCCTGCACGGCCACGCAGGCGGCGCGGATCGCAGAGCCGACCGAGGCCATCGTCCATGAGCCGCCATGGGACGGAGCCGGCGGAAAGTCAGAGCGGCCAAGGTTGAAGCGCACCCGTTCAATCGGCAGCCCCAGCGTCTCGGCGGCAACCTGCGTCATCGACGTATAGGTGCCGGGCCCCATGTCGCTTGCCGCGACTTCAATTTCGGCGGTGCCGTCCGCTAGCAGCCGCGCCCGCGCATTGGCCGGCGCATGGAAGGCCGGATAGCTTGCCGATGCCATACCCATGCCGACCAGCAGCCGGCCATCGCGCATCGAACGCGGTTCGGGTAACCGCCGCGACCAGCGGAAACGTTCGGCGGCGAGGTCATGGCATTTCATCAGCGACCGGCTGGAGAACGGCTTGTTCTCGCCCTCATCGATCGTCGGCTCGTTGCGGCGCCGCAGATCGATCGGATCGATTCCGAGCTTGTACGACAGTTCATCCACGGCACATTCGAGCGCAAAGACACCGCTTGCCTCGCCGGGGCCACGCATATGGTTCGGGGTGCCGATATCGAGCGGCAGCAGCCGGTAGCGGGTCCGCACGTTCGGCGTGGAGTATAGGAAGCTCGTAACCGAAGTCAGGGCCTCCATGAACTCTTCATAGCGGCTCGTCTCGCCGGTGCCCTCGTGCACAATGCTGGTGAGCTTGCCGTCCGCCGTGGCCCCGAAAGCCATCCGCTGCAGGGTGCGGGGCCGATGGCCCGTCATGAAGAACATCTGCTTGCGCGTGAGTACGAGCTTGACGGGACGTCGCAACTGTCGCGCCGCCATGGCCGCAAGCGTCACATGCGGCCACGTCCTGAGCGACGTGCCGAAGGCACCGCCGATAAACGGACAGATCACCTGTATGTTCTCGGGCGGCAGGCCGAACACGGCTGCGATCTCGGCCTGTTCGTTGACGACGAACTGGCTCTTGCTCCACAGCGTCAGCCGATCTCCATTCCAGGCCGCGACGGTGGCGTGCGGCTCCATTGGATTGTGGTTCTCGCGCGCGATTTCATAGATCTCGTCGACCTTCACCGGCGCGTCCGCGAGTGCGCTGTCGGCATTGCCGCGCGCGGTGTCGGCCGGCAGCCTCGCATCCGGCTGCTTCCCGGCTTCCGGAACGACAGGCCGGGCTTTTGGGTCGGCAGGATCAACAAGCGGCCGCTCGGCCGTGTAGGAGATGCGCAGCGCCGCAGCCGCGCGCTCCGCCTGGTCGAGCGTATCGGCGACGACGATCGCCACCGGTTGCCCGTAGAAGCGCACCTGGTCGTCCTGCAGTACATGCAACCGCTCGCCTGTTGCCGGATCGATATAGCTCTTGTGCGGCGCGTATGGCAGGCGCGGCGCATTGCGATGCGTGATGACGGCAACGACGCCCGGCATCTTCTCAACCGGCGCGGTCTCGATATCGCTCACGCGGCCGAGCCCCACCGTGGCACCGACGATCACCGCATAGGCCTGGCCGCCCTGGTTAAAGTCGGCCGCGTAGCGCGCCGCGCCCGTGACCTTGGCGCGACCATCCACACGCGGCAGCGGCTTTCCGATCACGTTCGTCGTCATGCGGCTTCTCCCGTCATTTCAAGAGCGCGGACGATCGTCCGGGGCAGCAGTTCGAGCTTGTAGTGATTGCCCGACAGCGGACGGGCTCCTTCGAGTGCCAGCCGGGCGGCGGTTTCGAAGATTTTACGATCCGGTGCCTTGCCGATCAGCGCTTTCTCCACCGTGCGCAGGCGCCACGGCCGAGTGCCCACGCCGCCGACAGCGAGCCGCGCCTGACGGATCACGCCGTCCCCGACATCGAGTGCGGCGGCGGCGGATACGAGCGCGAATTCGTAAGAAGCGCGGTCGCGCACCTTGAGATAGCGCGCCCGCCGGCTGTACGGACCGCCGGGGACCCGCACCGCGAGGATCAGCTCGCCAGGCAGCAGCGTATGTTCGAGATGCGGCGTATCGCCCGGCAAGCGAAACAGTTCCTCGACCGGAAAGCTGCGCTCGCCCCGCGGCCCCCTCACCTGCATCGTGGCATCGAGCGCGACCAGCGCGACGGCAACGTCCGAAGGATGCGTGGCCACGCAATAATTGCTCGTGCCGAGAATGGCGTGGCCGGCATTGAGGCCATCGATCGCGGCGCAGCCGGAGTTCAGGGTGCGCTTGTTGCAGGGCGCGTCGTGCATCCGGAAATAGGGGCAGCGCACGCGCTGGAGCAGGTTGCCGCCGATGGAGGCCATGTTGCGCAATTGCGGCGAGGCGCCCTCGATCAGGCTTTCGGCAACGAGCGGGTGCAGGCGCTGCACGCCTGGGTGGGCGGCGACATCGGCCATGCGGGCGAGCGCGCCGATCACGAGATCGGAGCCCTCGATGCGGATTTCGGAGAGCGGGAGCGTGTTGATGTCGACGAGGTGTTCCGGCCGCTCCACCTCCTCCCGCATGAGGTCGATCAACGTGGTACCGCCGGCGATGAAACGTCGGCCAGCCGATGCGGCGGCGATGGCGGCCTGGACGGAGGTCACCTTCTCGAGCGTGAATGGAAGCATGGTCAGGCCCTCCTGGCAGCGTCGGAGACGGCAGCGACGATGCCCGGATAGGCGCCGCAACGGCAGATATTGCCGCTCATCCAAAACCTGATTTCATCCGGCGAGCCCGCATGGCCTTCCGCGATGCAGCCTATTCCCGACATGATCTGTCCGGGGGTGCAGAAGCCGCACTGCAAACCGTCGTGCTCGACGAACGCAGCCTGGAGCGGATGAAGCTCGCCATTCGTTTCAAGGCCTTCGATCGTCTTAATCTCAGCCCCCTCATGCATCGCAGCCAGCGTCAGGCAGGAGACGATCCGCCTGCCGTTGAGAAGGACGGTGCAAGCACCACAGGCGCCCTGATTGCACCCTTTCTTCGTGCCAGTGAGATCGAGCGTCTCGCGCAGCACATCGAGCAGCGAGCGGCGGGGGTCCAGGTCAAGCTCATGCTGCCTGCCGTTGACCACCAGGCGGACCCGTCCCGTGGATGCGGCGGGAGACCGTTCAGAGATGGGCTGCGCGGCGACTTCCGATGCGACCGCGAGAGTGGCCGCTCCCCCGACCGTAAGCAGCACCGAACGGCGTGATAATCCGCCACGCTGTTCTTCGGTCTCAACAGCACCGTCGGTGAACGGCTCATCGCTTGTCATGGTCGTATGCTCGCTTGCTTGCTGAGGTGATTATCGTTCGCTGATTGCGATAAGATGACGTCACAATGCCTCTTCGACGCTCGGAAGCTGATCGGATTGCGCTGCGCACCAGACATCAAGCGCGGCCAAGCGATCGCCTCGGATGAACAGCGCGAACTAAGCATGAACCTAGTGGGGGGTACCGTTCGGATATTGCGGCGACTATCGCGGTGTTGCGATGAAGTGCCGCCAGGCACCTACAGAGCGCGTCGGAACGCCGACGGGGTCACTCCGACGATCGTTCGGAAAGCCGCCGTGAAGGCTGACGGCGTCTCGTAACCGACTGCAAGCGCGACCTCTGTGACACTCAGGCCTGAATGGGCGAGAAGCTCGCGGGCACGGCGCATGCGTTGCGCTGTCAACCATGCATGCGGGGTCTGGCCGGTCGACTGCCGAAAAGCCGTACAGAAGTGGAAGCGGCTCAGGCCGACAAGGGTGGCGAGTTCATTCAGCCCGATAGGCTGTTCGAGATTCTCGCGCATGAACGTCGTGACGCGCCGCACCTGCCAGTCAGCAAGCCCGCCCTTTCTAACCTGAGCAGACAAGCTGCCAAATGATGAATGCTCGCGGATCAGCCGTGCGCAGAGGAGGTCGATCGCCTGCTCCACGAACAGACGGGACGATGCACTGTCCCGCGCCGCCTCGTGGCTGAGAATTTCAAGCAGCCCCGCCGCCGCGGGATCGGCGAAAGCCACGCGCGGAAGAATCTCGACACGTCTTCCGCCCGCAATCTCGTCGGCGCATGCCTGGAGGCGTTCCTGAGTGAGGTAGACGTGCGAAACCACCACGGGGCCTGCAATGTTCCAGTGGCCGTCAACGCCTCTCGGAATGAGGGTGAAGGCTTTCGAGTTGGTCCTGGACGTCAGGCGCTTGTTCTCAATCCGCCAGGATATCTCGTGCTGTCCTTCGTGGCAGCCAACGGCGACGTACCCGGCCACGCCGCGCATGTAATCCTCTTGCAACCCGCCATGCGCCCATTTCCGTGTCAGGCGCGTATCACCATGCAAGACCTCTGCCACCAGTACCGGTGGCTCGTCCAAGATGCGCGCCATCTCAATGGCAGGATCCGGACTTGAGTAGCCGGCTGTAGATCGGGACAGGCCGCGTTGATTCGGTGCGGCCCTGCTTCGGGAACGGAACAGCCGCTGGTCCAAACTGTCGTCCTCGTCGAGCCGCTACACATTTGCACCACCATTATGCAAAAAGACGCAGCCATTGTGTAGAAAAACATCTGCGACAATCCTGACGCGCCCCTCCTGACTGCCTACAAATTGATCAACCCATGGTCGCGCGGTTCGGGCGAGGCCGTCCGTCCTCGCGGCTGAAGCCGGCCGCCTCCCCCGCATCGCTGCATCAACAATCGCAACATCGACTCAATCCCGTCACGACACGCCCACGTTGAGTACGTAAGTGTGGCCTGCTGTTTCGCCTTGCGCGAGTGAAGCGCTCACAAACTGTGCTGCGTCGAACATGCGGAACACGTGGTGAATTTGCGCAAACGACGGCGCCACCAACCAGCAACAGAAAACTGCAAAAGAAAAGGAGCTGTAGATGGCCGGCGTGTTTCCTGTTCAAGGATTTGGATTCCTCTCCAACTACAATGGCGCATTCGTCGCCGGTTCCGCGCTCGCCGCCATGCAGGCGATCGCCGGCACCAATTCAAATTCGATCGAGCTCGCTCCGCGGCTGTTCATGCAAACGAGGACGTCGAACGATGTTTTCGCCGAGCCCAACAAGACCGAGAGCGACGCCAATATTCTCCAGGCGGCGGCAAATGCGCAGGCGCTCGGGCTTTCGGTCACGCTGAAGCCTATGGTCTCAGCCCTCGATGGCACGCTCGCCTACGCGCTCATTCCGAGCGATCCGGCCGCTTTCTTCGCTTCCTACAAGACCGCAATGGTTCACATGGCTGAGCTCGCCGAGCAAGCGGGCGTGACCATGCTCTCGATCGGCAATGAGCTGAGCAAACTCTCGGGACCGCAATATCGAAGCTACTGGGTCGACCTCATCGATTCCGTACGCGCCGTGTTCCACGGCGAGATCACCTATGCGGCCGCAACCGACGAAGCCATCAATGTCAGCTTTTGGGACAAGGTCGATGTCATCGGAATCAACGCTTATCCGCCGCTGACGACGACAACCGAGCCGACCGTCGAGGAGATGGTCAATGCGTGGAACAACATGTCCACGGACGACTACTGGGCGAAGGTGATGAATCACATGTCGCCGGTCGATTTCTTCCATTCCCTTGCCTTGCAGTACGACAAGCAGGTGTTCTTCACCGAAACCGGTTATCGCAGCCTCGACGGAACCAATATCAGCCCGGGCGGCTGGGCCGAAGGCACGACGCAGGACGTCCAGGAGCAATACGATGCCTTCAACGCCTTCTTTCAGGTGTGGGGATCGGAAGGCGGAAGCTGGTTCAGAGGCGCGTCGATCTGGAACTGGGATACGAACAACAAATACTCGCCGATCGGCTACTCGCCCCAAGGCAAGCCTGCGCAGGAGTTGATTACCGAATGGTACGGAGGTCAGCACCAGCCGCCCGGCCAGACGCTAACGGGTTCTCCGTCTGCCGATTTGATGGATGTCGGTAGCGGCAATGACGTGCTGTCGGGCGGGGTCGGCAACGACACGATCAAGGCAGGCGGCGGCGATGACACCATTACCGGCGGCCCCGATACAATTCCGAAACTCATGGAGACGTCAGTCACGGTGACGGGCTACAGCTCCGTCGTCGACGGCGTCGGCGCCAAAATGCAGCTCCTGATCAACGGGCAGCAGATCGGCAGCACCGTCGAATTCCACGGCGCGACCGACCCATCGGGTTTCCAGACCTTCACATTCACATTCGCCAACCCGGCCAGCGTCTCCAGTCTCGATCTCGCCTTCATCAACGACATCGCCAACGCCAATGGCGACCGCAACCTTTATATCAAGGACATCACCGTCAACGGCGAGCACCTTGCCGTGTCGGAAGGCGTCAATCCGAGTTCGCCGGGGACGTGGAACCTCTACCAGAACAAGTCGATCCACTATGACATGACCGCCCGCCAGGACCTGTTCTTCGGTTCGTCGACCGATGATGACGATCTGGAAGGAGGCCCGGGCAAGGATGTGATCAGCGGCGGCGCCGCCACAGACATGATCCAGGGTAGCGCGGGCAATGACACCATCAACGGCGGCCCCGGCGCGGACGTGATCCGCGGCGGGGCGGACGACGACACGATCAACAGCGGCGCCGGCATCACCACGGCGACCGATCAGCTTTATGGCGACGACGGCAACGACATCATCAAGGCCAGCACCGGCGATACCGGCGCCCTGCTCGACGGCGGCACCGGCAAAGACCAGCTCTATGGCGGCTGGCTAGCCAATGTCCTGAATGGCGGTGACGGCAACGATTATCTCTCCGGCGGCGGCGGACTGGATACGATGCACGGCAACGCCGGCGACGACCAGCTCAAAGGCGGCCCGGCGGCAACCCAAATGTCCGGCGACGACGGCAACGACAGCTTGCAGGGCGGCACGGGCAGCGAGTTTCTGTACGGCGGCAGCGGCAACGATCGGCTGACCGGCAGCGCAGGGAACGATTATCTAGCCGGCGGCACCGGCAATGACACATTCGTGTTCGCCCCCGGCTTCGGCAAGGACACCGTTGCCGACTTCCAGAATACCGATGGCGTGCAGGATATCGTTCAGTTCAGCAAGACGGTGTTTGCCGACTTCAGCGCGCTCCAATCGCACATGACCGAGGTTGGCACCAGCGTCGTGATCACGGTCGACGCCAACAATGCGATCGAGATTCAGAACAAGACAATGAGCCAACTCCACGCCAGCGATTTTCTGTTCGTGTGAGGCTTATCGGGATGGTCCTGACGCCGGTCCAGCATCGATGGAGTGCTCGATGATGACGGAGAACCCTCCGTCGTCATTGCGAGCGAAGCGAAGCAATCCATATCGCCGCATAACGGATAGATGGATTGCTTCGTCGCTTTGCTCCTCGCAATGACGTGCGGTTGGTGGCTAGGACGCCATCTTCAACCGTTCCAGCGCTTCCTGCAGCTTTACCTTGCGCGCGACCGCCGCCTCGCGTTTTTCCTTTTCTTCCTCGACGATCTCTTCGGGCGCGTTCGCCACGAACTTCTCGTTGCCGAGCTTGGCGTCGACGCGCTTGATGTCGGCGTCGGCCTTGACGATTTCCTTATCCAGCCGGGCCTTTTCGGCCGACAGATCGATCACGCCCTTCAGCGGCAGCGCCACGACCTCGCCACGCACGAGCAACTGAACGGCGCCTTCCGGCGGGCGGTCGGCGAAATTGATCTCGGCCAGCCGCGCCAATCGCTTGACGATGTCGTTCCAGCGCTGCGCGCGCTCCTTGGTCTCCGCGGACGCACCTGACAGCACCAGCGGGATCAGCGTGGCCGGCGGGATGTTCATTTCCGAGCGTACCGAACGGATGGCGGTGACGAGATCGACCACCCACCCGATTTCGGCCTCGGCGGCCGGATCGCTGAAATCCCCGGCATCGAGCGCGACCATGGCCGGTGCAATCACTGGATCGCCGGGTCCTGCCATCGCCATCGCGGCGATCTGCTCGGCGGTAACCGAACTGACCTTGCGCGGCCATTCCGCCAACACCAGCAGGCCGTCGCGCTTGGCCGTCACCGCCCAGAGCTCCTCGGTAATGAACGGCATGAACGGGTGCAGCAATTTGAGGATCTCGTCGCGCGCCCAGGCGATCATGGCGCGGGTCTCGGCTTTCGCCGCCCCCTCCTCGCCCATCAGCACCGGCTTTGCGAGTTCGAGATACCAGTCGCAATAGACGTTCCAGACGAAACGATAGATCGCATTCGCCGCATCGTTGAAGCGATAGCCCTCGATCGCCTCGGTGACCTCCCGCGTGGCGCGCGAGGTTTCATGCGCGATCCAGCGGTTCAGCGTCTCCCTGGCATTCACAGGATCGAAGCCGTCTGGCTTCTCGCAGCCGTTCATTTCGGCGAAGCGGCAGGCGTTCCAGAGCTTGGTCGCAAAATTGCGATTGGTTTCGACCAGTTGCGGCGAGAGCTTGATGTCGTGGCTGTGCGCCGCGCCGCGCGCCAGCGCAAAGCGCAGCGCGTCGGCGCCAAAATCGTCGATGACGCCGAGCGGATCGATGACGTTGCCTTTCGACTTCGACATCTTCGCGCCCTTCTCGTCGCGAACCAGGCGGTGGATGTAGACGGTCGAGAACGGCGCGTCCTTCATGAAGTGAAGGCCCATCATCATCATCCGGGCGACCCAGAAGAAGATGATGTCCCATCCCGTGACGAGCACGTTGGTCGGGTAATAGCGCTTCACTTCCGCCGTTTCGTCGGGCCAGCCCAGCGTCGAGAACGGCCACAGCCCTGATGAAAACCAGGTGTCGAGCACGTCCTCGTCACGCGTGATGAAGCCCTCGCGCCTGGCGGGATCCAGCGCCATCTCGCGGCCCTGCTCCGGCGTGATGACTTCCTGCTCGACGTAATAGCCGAGTGCGTTGCCGACGGCTTCGTCTTCAGTCTCGGCGACGAACACCTTGCCGTCAGGACCGTACCAGGCCGGGATCTGGTGGCCCCACCAAAGCTGGCGCGAGATGCACCAGGGCTGGATGTTTTCCATCCATTCGAAATAGGTCTTTTCCCAGTTCTTCGGCACGAAGCTGGTCGCGCCCGAGCGCACGGCCGCGATCGCCGGCTGCGCCATGGTCCTGGCGTCGACATACCACTGGTCGGTCAGATAGGGTTCGATCACCACGCCGGAGCGGTCGCCATGCGGCACCATGTGCGTGTTCGGCTCGATCTTTTCCAGGAAGCCGAAATCTTCCAGCCGCGCCACGATCGTCTTGCGCGCGGCAAAGCGATCGAGATTGTGCAGCTCGTCGGCTAGCATCAGCGCGCCTTCCGGCAAGCTTCGCAGATAATCCTCATTGTCGACGAGGGCCATGCAGCCCTCGCGATCGAACACGTTGATCTGCGGCAGGCCGTGACGCTTGCCGACCTCGAAGTCGTTGAAGTCGTGCGCCGGCGTGATCTTGACCGCGCCTGAACCCTTTTCGGGATCGGCGTAGTCGTCGCCGATGATGGGGATGCGGCGGCCGACCAGCGGCAGGATCACATGCTGCCCGATCAGGTGCCCGATACGTTCGTTCTCCGGATGAATCGCAACGGCGGTGTCGCCGAGCATCGTCTCGGGACGTGTCGTCGCCACGACGACAAAAGTCGAGGGATCGTCGGGGCTAAAAGTCTTGCCCTCGATCGGATAGCGCAGGTACCAGAGACTGCCCTTGACCTCGACCTGCTGCACCTCGAGATCTGAGATCGCGGTTAGCAGTTTCGGGTCCCAGTTCACCAGCCGCTTGTCTTTGTAGATCAGGCCTTCGCGGTGCAGCTCGACGAACACTTTCACGACCGCGCGCGACAGCCCCTCGTCCATCGTAAAACGTTCGCGCGACCAGTCGCAGGAGGCGCCGAGGCGCTTCAATTGATTGACGATGGTGTCGCCGCTCTCCGCCTTCCACTGCCAGACGCGCTCGAGGAATTTGGCGCGGCCAAGGTCGCGGCGGCCCGGCTCCTGCCGTTCCATCAATTGCCGCTCGACCACCATCTGGGTCGCGATGCCGGCATGGTCGGTGCCCGGCTGCCACAGCACGTCGCGGCCGCGCATGCGCTCGAAGCGGCAGAGAATGTCCTGCAACGTATTGTTCAGCGCGTGGCCCATATGCAGCGAGCCCGTCACGTTGGGCGGCGGGATCACGATGGTGAACGGCGCGGCATCTTTCCGTTCCGGGCGGCCGGCCTTGAACGCGCCGCTTTCCTCCCAGATCCGTGACATACGGCTTTCGATATCGGCGGGCTGGTAGTTTTTTTCGATCATGGCACTGCAATTGGGGATGTCGGGGGCGTTCTCGAGCAATCCGTCGCCGGTCCGCTTAGAGAATACGCATCAAATCAAGGTAGTAGCGCCCGGCTCTGATGTGATCGGTGCCGGGCCTGCCCCTAGAAAGCCGCCACAGCGCCTCAAGTCAACCTGACAACTTAAGTCCGGGGCAGCGGGAAGCCGCGATAACGCCGGTTTGACTGTCCGAATGGAGATCCGCCCGGAACTAGAGCCTTTTCTGTTCTGATTGAATCAGAACCGGGCTCTAGATTCTTGTTTTGACGCTTTTTCTTGACGCGAACCGGTGTCCACCCCGGATCAAGTCCGGGGCAGGCTTTCGCTTGAAAACGCTCTACCGCCCGCGCGAAACCCGCTCGATTTCGGCCTTGACGATCCGCTCCACCAATCCCGGCAGATTGTCATCGAGCCAGGATTTCAGCATCGGCCGCAGCATTTCCTTGACCAGATCTTCCAGCGTCCGCGCGTTATTGCTCAGCACGGTATTGGCCAGCGAATTGAAGGCGGATTCGACCGCGGAGACGGTCGAGCGCGACAAGATCGGCTGCTGTGGTGGTTCGAACGGCGGCGGCTCGTGGGCTGGCTGCCGCCCCCTGTGGGACTCGCTGAACTCGATGTCGTCCTCCGGCTCGATCTTGTTGAAGGAGGCTTTCGGCGGCGGCGGCGGATCCGGCAGCGCCATCTCGTCGGTGAGCTCGAACACGTCGGCTTCCGGCTGCGCAGGCCTGATCTCCGTCTCGGGCGTTGCCGCATCGAGACTCGCCAGCATCGCGTCGATGTCGTCCTGGTTGTTGCTGGCGGCCGGTTCAGGCGCGGGTGCAGGCGGCGGCGGGGCCGGCGCGGGCTTCGGAGCAGCCGGCTTGGGGGCAATGGCCGACGGCGGGATGTCCTTCATCACCGGTTTCGGCGGCGCCGCCGCGGCGGCCTCCGGCTTAGCAGCGGCAGGCTTTGCCTCGTCGTCGGCAATGATGCGACGGATCGACGCCAGAATCTCCTCCATCGAGGGCTCTTGGACCTTTGCAGGTTGCGTCATCTCCGACTCCACATCGAAACCATTTTACACCAAAGCCAAGAGGGAATTGCCGGTTCCGGAAATGCAGGCCGGGATTTTCACCGCACAAGCCTGACTTGTCCCCAGATCAAGCCCGCCCGCGGCATCGCGCGGGAGGTCTGCTCCCCTCAAAACACAACCCGACGCGCGTCCGTGAGATACAAAGACGCGGGCCGCGAATCGCTCAGCTCGCCCCGGAAACGGTACGTCATGGCCACAAATGATTGCAAGCAAAGCGCCCGGCGCTTCAGGCGCCGGGCGACGATATTCGTCCCGCCTGCGCGGGAATATGTGCAGGTATCAACGGCCGTCGGGCGTACGAACGCCGGCCCAGCTATCGCGCACCTGATGATAGTGCACGCTCGGATCGTAGATCGTGGTGGGCAGGTTCAGCACCTGCGGCGTCAGCCGTCCGATTTTGTCCAGCACGGAATATGACGCCACCACGCGATCATGCTGCGCTGTGACGAGCGCGACGCGCGCGTTCACCAGCGCCTGCTGCGCGTTCAGCACGTCGAGCGTGGTGCGCTGTCCGGCCTTGGCTTCCTCGCGCACGCCGTTCAGCGCGATTTCCGACGCCTGCACCTGCGCCTGGGCGGAGGCGACCTGCGCCTTGCCGGCGACGAGTTGCCCCCATGCCGTGACCACGTTGGCGCGGGTCTGGTCGCGCGTTTGATCGAGCACGAGACGTTGTTGAGCCGCCGTTTCCTTGGACTGGCGGATCAGCGAATATTCAGTGCCGCCCTGATAGATGGGCACCGTGAGCTGCGTGGTCACGGATGCGCCGAACGTGCGGTACTGGATCAGGCTCTGCTCATAGGCCTGCTGGACCGAGCCCTGAATCGTGACCGTCGGCAACAGCGCGCCTTCGGCCACCTTGACCTGGAGGTAGCTGACGTCGATGCCGAACATCGCCGCGGTGACGTTCGGATTTTGCGTCAGGCCGAGCTCGACGGCAGCCGGCAGCGTCGACGGCAGGAAGCGGTCGACCGGCGAGCCCGGCGCCAGCGCTTGCGGCTCGTTGCCGATGATGCGGCGGAAGTTCGAACGCGTCGTCGTCAGATTGGCTTCCGCGGTGAGGAGTTGCGTCTTGCCGGCGGCAAGCTGGGCTTCCGACTGCGCCACGTCGGTGCGCGTGACTTCGCCGACATTGAAGCGGTCGCGCGTCTGTTTCAGCGTCTGCTCCAGCACGCGAACGTTACTCTTCTGCACCTCGACGATCGCGGAATCGCGCAGATAGTCCATGTAGATGGTGGCGCCGCTGAGCAGGACGGTCGATTCGAGTGCACGCAGCGCTTCGCGCGCGCCGGAAACCTGGCCTTCCGCCGCCCTGGTCCTGTTCGCGGTCTGCTGACCGTTGAACAGCGTCTGCGTGATGGTGCCACCGATGCTGCGCGGCGAATTGGCGCCGACAATAGGGGTTCTCACGATATTGTCGGGAGTGCCGCCCTGAGTGCTCAGCGTATCCGTATACTGGACGCCCGCGCTTGCGTTGACCGAAACCCTGGGACGATAGCCCGACAGCGCCTGCGGCACGTTCTCGTCGGTGATGCGCACCTGCGCGCGCTGCGCGTTGAGCTGCGGATTGTTCTGATAGGCGCGCACCAGCGCTGCCTCAATTGTGTCGGCCAAGACGGGCGTCGAGCCCATGCACACTAATAGAAGGGCCGAAGCCGCGGCCCCGGCAAATGCCTTCACCCCACGCATCCCAAGCAATCCAATCATTTTTGAAACGCCCGGCCCATGACCATGATCGCACACGATCATTAACCGAACGTCGCTTCACTTGAAGTGAGTCCCAGCTCACCTTATTCCGCACCTAGGCTGGACGGAACACCCCGGCAAGCAAACCCCGTCGAAACTCTTCACGTGGGGCAATCGGGCCACACTTCTGATTTCGAAGAGGATTTAGCTGGCCACGGCGGGCGATTATTGGGCGTGGGAAGGGCTGAAAGGCTAGAAAACGAAGGCCGGAACAAGTTCCATGCCGGGCAGCACCGGGGCAACGGCATCGAACAGCGTCCGGTAACCGAAATCGCCGTGCGAACAGGTCACCATGGTGGCCCGCGCCGGCTGCGACTTTGCAAAAACGCCCACCAATCGGCCACCGTTCCGCAATTGCCCGTAGAGCCGTTCCGGCACGATCTCGGTTGCGCCGTTCAGCACAATGACGTCCCAGGGCGCGTTCGCCGGGTCTCCATCGGCCGGCGCCGCGGTCCGAACCGTCACGTTTCCACAGCCATTGGCGGCCAGAATCGCCTGTGCCCTCGCCGCCAGCGCCGAATCGCTCTCCGTCGCGGTCACTTGGGTAGCGAATCGGGCGATCACGGCGGCGGCGTAGCCGGTGGCGCAGCCGACCACGAGGACGCGATCGCTCTGCCTGATCTCGGCCGCCTGCAGCATCTTCGCCAGCACTGCCGGCTTGATCAGGAAGCGCTTGGCCGAGCCCCCTTCGCTGACGTCGAGATCGAGATCCAGATAGGCCAGCGCCTGCTTGTTTTCGGGAACGAAGGCCTCGCGCGGCACCGCCAGCATGGCATCGATAATTCGGATATCGGTCACGTCGCTCGGACGCACCTGACCATCGACCATTTTCTGGCGCGCGGTCGCAAAACCGGACATAGGCGAAGACCCTGAAAGCATGCGGCGTTGCCGCCGGGGAGCTGAAACCGGGCCATCTTTGGTACAAGCTCCGGCAAAACGCAACATGCGGCCGCTGCTGCGAGGCACCGCCGCCGGTACGGGGAAAAGCCGCTGCTGTCGCCTACTCTATCGGGACGGCTAATCGGGCGATCAGCCGCGCCACCTCATCCAGATGCCCCTCATCATGTTCTTCAACGGCTTGCACGAGCCGAAACAGACATTCGTCGTCGCTCATGGCGGGAATGTCGCTCGGGACGATCGGAGGTGCCGCACGTGTTAGTTCGGTCACATTGGCTGGCATCGAATCAGCTCCCGTGAAACCCGGCACCACAGAGGCTCCGGGCCGATTGAGTCGAATTGGCGGCCCGATCCAGGGCCCCCTATAGATGACGCAATTGCCTGCGCCCGGTTCCGTCCGCCGTCTGCCCGGAGGACGAAAGCACTGACAAACCGTTGTCGTGCGGGGACTTTCCGGCCCGGCGTCAAGCAAATGCGCAGCCTGTGATTTGGTCCTTTGCAAGCCCGAAAGGCTTTGTTATACGCTGCCCGCTCGCGAACCTTTGTTTCGCCTATTCCTCGGTAGCTCAGCGGTAGAGCATTCGACTGTTAATCGAATGGTCGCTGGTTCGAATCCAGCCCGGGGAGCCACCGCCTTTTCTACGCTAAGGCGCGATGCAGCGCGCCAGCATGCGACTTTTCTCCGCGTAACGATCTGGTTCAAGTTTCCGTCAGCCTGGCGGACAGGAATTCGATGAACCGCTGGGTCTTGGCTGGAATGAGGCGAGTTTCGGTGACGGCGTGAATGCTGACCGGCGACCCCTGCCATTCCGGCAGGACACGCTGGAGCCTGCCCGAGGCCAAATCTTCGGCGACGATCTTCTCGGCAAGCAGGGCAATGCCCTGGTGGTTGACCGCCAGGGCGCGGATCATCCCGACGCTGTTGACCGTGAAGCGGCCGCCAACGTCGACATCGATCTTGTTCATCCCCTGATGCAAGGTCCAGATCCTTGGCATGCAGATACATTCGTGCTCCGCCAGGTCCGCCGGTGTTGCCGGCTCGCCTGACGCCTCGATATAGCCAGGAGACGCATAGAGGTGGCGCGAGTGCCGCCCGATCAGGCGGGCGATCAGACTGGAATCTTCCAGCTTGCCGATGCGGATCGCTACATCGAACGGCTCGGCCACTAGGTCGACGCGGCGTGGAGTCAGATCGAATTCGAACGTGATGCCGGGATAGCTTTGCGCAAAATCGACGATGATCGGCGTGAGGTAAAGCGTGGCGAAGTCGACCGGGAGCGAAACCCGCAGGACACCGCTCGGCTGCTCCACCATCGCGCTGAGCTGTTCGTGCGCGAGCCGTGCCTCATCGACGATACGCTTGCTTCGTTCGTAGTAAAGCTGGCCGGCCTCGGTGAGCTCGATCTTGCGTGTCGTGCGATGCAGTAATCTTAGGCCTATCGCCTTCTCCAGCTCGCTGATGCGTCGCGACAGAGTGGAGTTTGGCATGCCGAGAGCCTCCGCCGCCTTCCGGAAGCTCCTGGCTCTGGCCACCTCCACGAACAGCGCCATGTCGTTCAAGTGGCTCACGCTATTGCTCCATATATGGAATATTCATTTCAATTTTGCCGGATTTATCTCGACATTGGAATAGTGGACAAGCGCTCCTGCAAATGGAGATCCCAATGAGTCCCCTATTCACCCCTGTCCGCGTCGGCCGCTACACTCTGCCGAACCGCCTCGTCATGGCCCCGATGACCCGCAGCCGCGCCGGCTTCGACGGTACGCCGGGCGAGCTGGCCACCGAATATTATTCCCAGCGCGCCGGCGTCGGCCTGATCGTCACCGAAGGCACCCAGCCCTCGGATGACGGCCAGGGCTATCTCACCACCCCGGGCATCTACACGCCCGCCCATGTCGCCGGCTGGCGGAAGATCACTTCTGCCGTGCACGACAAGGGCGGCCACATCTTCATCCAGCTCATGCATGCCGGGCGCATGTCGCATCCCGACAATACGCTGCATCACCGCCAGGGGGTCGCGCCGTCCGCGATAGCGCCGGGGACGGGTATGTTCACCATGACGGGGATGCAGGACATTCCCACGCCGCGCGTGCTGACGACCGAAGAGGTGCGCCAGACGGTCGCCGATTTCCGCCATGCCGCGCGCTCGGCGGTCGAGGCCGGCGCCGACGGCGTCGAGATTCACGGCGCGAACGCCTACCTAGTCCAGCAGTTCTTCGCGCCAAGCGCCAACACGCGCACGGACGAATATGGCGGCTCCATCGAGAACCGCGCCCGCTTCGCGATCGAGGTCGCCACGGCGATCGCAGAGGAGATCGGTGCGGATCGCACCGCGATCCGCCTGTCCCCCGGCACGACGATATGGGGGATCAACGAAGGCGCCGAAGGGCCGGATCTCTACCGCTATCTCGTCGCTGAACTCGACAAGCTCGGGCTCGCCTATGTGCACATCATGCGCCAGGGCGACGAGCCGCTGCTCGCCGACATCCGCAAGCTCTGGCAACAATCACTGATCCTGAACCGCCCAGGTCGTGCGCGGGAGCAAATTGGCGCCGATGTTGCATCCGGCCTGGCCGACCTTGAAGCCTACGGTCAGATGGTCCTTGCCAATCCAGACTTTGTGGAACGGTTGAAGACCAATGCGGCGCTGAATGCGGCAGTCCAAGCCACTTTCTATGGTGGCACCGCCATAGGCTACACCGACTATCCTGCTTTAAGCGCGCAAAGCGCAGCCAAGTAAATCCGCAGACGCCAGTAGTCCAAATAGATGTCTCTTACCTGAGACGGGCTACCTAATGAAGTCCTGCACGAGGGACTTCCAATCCATGTCTTCCACAGGAAGGAGAAACCTCTTGAACCCACCCGATGGCTTCAAAAGCGCCCCCCGCCGGTCTGAACCGCTTGGCTCCGGCCGGGCCCTACGTCTTCAAGCATATGGCGGCACAGAGAGCTTGAAAGTCGATTGGGTATCCGCCCCCGAGCCTGGTCCCGACCAAGTGCTCGTCCAGGTCAAGGCTGCCGGAGTAAACGGAATCGACTGGAAAATCCGTGAAGGCTACGTCCGCGACAAATTCAAGTTATCTTTGCCCGCGACGCTTGGCATCGAAATGGCGGGGGTCGTGCTGCGGACCGGCTCCAACGTCGAAGGCGTGAGGGTCGGAGACCGGGTCATGGCCGCGCTGGGTGGCCTGGGCGCTTATGCTGACCATTTGCTGATAAATGCCGAAAAACTCGTCAAGACGCCTGCAGTCCTGTCAGACATTGACGCGGCGGCAGTACCGGTGGCAGCGATGACGGCATGGCAAGTCCTTCAGGTCGCCGATTTCGACCTTCGGGGGCGGCGGGTGTTGATCCACGGCGCGGCTGGTGGGGTGGGCAGCTTCGCTGTCCAGTTCGCCAAGACGGCTGGAGCGACCGTCTATGCTACAGCCTCAACCAAGAGCGTGGCCCATGTCCAAGCCTTGGGCGCTGACGAAGTGATCGATTACCAGAAACAGAACTTCGAGCTTCTTGCGAGCGACATTGACCTTATCGTCGATCTTGTCGGGGGCCAGGTCTTAGACAAATCTTGGGCCGTCCTATCGCCTAGCGGCGTCCTGGCCAGCATCGCTGCAACTGATGTGGTTTCGCGCGCCCCGGCAGGCCGTCATGGCATCTGGTTGTCAGTCAAACCTGACACCGCACGCCTAGCCACAATCGCTCAAGAGATCGCTGACGGCTCGCTGCGGTCGACGATTTCAGAAGTGGTCGGCTTCGACGATCTGGCATCCGCGATCGAGCGCAATCGCACCGGCCACGCTCCCGGAAAGATAGTCTTAGACCTCACCAGGTGACTGCAGCTCATGGTAATCGTCCCTAAAAGGAGACCGTCTGCATTCGGCTCATGTTGGGACGGCCGTGAATCACAGTTTTGCTGCCTCACGTTCCACTGCCCGATAGCGGCCGTAGCCCACTTTGACGAGCAGTTCCTCATCGCACATCCGCGACAGATAGCATCGGGGGATGCCGACCGCTGTGAGTGCCCCGTCCGCACCTCGCCCCTCTCGCGAGCCAAGGCAACAGCTCGCTCCCTCAGCGTGGGCTTCGGCCCGCCAGCAAGGCGTAGGGCTTCGGCGCGATCTCGGTCGCGCTTGCGCTGCTTCGGCAAGTGGGGCGCACTCGGGCGGAGGAGAATCGCCAATTCGTATTTCTTAGTTTCGTCGACCCCGGCGAGCCAGCTACGGCTTTTCTATTCTCCGACACGACAGGACAATCGCAATCAGTGCGGCAGAGGCAGGCCGAGGTACCGCGTTGCCTCCGGCCCGGATATCGCCGGGGAACGCCCCCTTACGGGCGAACATGGGCTGTCACGCAACCTGGCGGCCCCATATTTAATTTCGGAAATTAATTACACCACACTTGACTACCTATATAATATCTGAGAGGTTACATTTAATAAATCGATAAAATTTGGGGCGTCCATTATGGGTAAAGTATTTAAATTTTTGGCTGCGGGTTTACTCGCCGGCATCTTTCATTCGCCGGCAAACGCAGCGCTCGTGAGCTTCACCGGCGACGGCACTTTCTCCAATATCTCCAATTGCAGCAACGGTAGCCCTGGCTGCTCCATTTCCGCCGACAAGAACGTGCTCAAAATGTCGGGCGCGTCGTGGCCGACATACCAGCCGAGCACGCTGACCATCACGGACATCGTCGGCACCAACGTCCCAACCAATCAGGACGATTACGTCATCGGCAAGATTACCTGGGTGAACCAGGCGACCTACAACACCGACCAGAACTTCAACGTCAATTACAAGTTCAAACTGAGCTTTACCTCGCCGAGCGCTTCGTACGATTCACAGGTGTTCAACCTGAACATCAAGCAGACGACAAACCCGTCGCCCGACAACGTCTTCAACATCAGCCAGACGACGCTCAACAATCTGGGTCCATTCACGCTCAACGGCGTTACGGTTTCCGACATTCACTTCGTTGAAATTGGTGATGGATGGTACAATGGAAGCACCTGGATCAATCCGGAGTGCGGGACGTCGACGCTTTACATCGTGGCGGACTTCACGGATCAGATAGTTGCCCCCCCGGTCCCGGAACCCTCGACATGGGCGATGATGATCCTCGGCTTCGCCGGCGTCGGCTTCATGGCCTATCGCCGCAAGCGCGGTGGAAACGCGCTTCCCGCGGCCTGATCTCACTTCACCGAAAACAACGCGAAAGCCGCCCGTGATCCGGGCGGCTTTTGTTTGTCGGCATCTCCGGCGCCCTACTTCGCCGCAATCGCGGCAATGAACAGCGCACAAGCCGCGGTGGAAGCGACCGTCCGCACGTGGTTCCAGCGTGTCCAATCCGTCAGGTAGCGCGCCCACAGCGAGGCGGCCTCGTGGCTTGCGGAATCTGCCGCGGCAAGCGCGTTGTTCATGGGCACGTTGAAGATCATCGTCACGACGAACATGCCGAGCACATAGAGCATGCCGCCGGCCAGCATCGCCATCGCGCCAGGCTCACTCCAGCGCAACAGCGCGGTCACCGCCAGCGCCGCACTCGCTGCCGTCGTTCCCAGGAAGATCGGCATGAACAGCGACTGCACGATCGTGACGTTGATCGCATTCATTGCCGCAATGCCGGAGGCCTGCCCGATCCGGCCGAGCGCCGCCATGATGAAGGTCGAGAACGCGAAGTAGAGGCCGGCGAGCAGACCGCAGCCGAGGGCACAAAACCACAGCAGAGCGGTGATCAACATCTGCAGCATGATCATGCCCTCCAGACACCGGTCGCGGCGGTTCGGCGGGCATAATCGGAAAAGTCCCGCGCCGGACGCCCGAGCGCCTGCTCGACGCCGTGTGCGACACCCGAATTGCGCCCATCGAGCACGACGGTGAACAGTTCCAACATCAGTTCGATGACGTCGTCCGGCATATGGGGCCGCATGCCGGCCGCAAAATCGTCCGCCGCGATCTGCCGGTATCGGACCGGCCGGCCGACGGCACCGGCGATCTCGGTAACCGCTTGCGCGAACGTCAGCGCGCGCGGTCCCGTCACCTCGTAGACCTTGCCGGCATGGCGCCGATCCGTCAGCGCCGCGACCACGACTTCGGCGATATCGTCGGCATCGATAAACGGTTCGGGCACGGCGCCGGCCGGCAACGCGATTTCGCCGGCGAGCACGCCTTCCAGCAGATAACCCTCGGAAAAATTCTGATCGAACCAGCTTGCGCGCACGATGGTCCAGGGAACGTCGGATTGCTGCAGCGCCGCCTCCGCCCGCTGCGCGCCCGGCTCGCCGCGCCCCGACAGCAGCACGACGCGCTCGAGCCCATTCTCGCGCGCCAGCCGGCCCACTTCCGCGATTGCATCAGCGGCACCCTCGACCGCAAGGTCCGGCTGGTAGGTGACATAGGCCATCGAGACGCCGGCAAACGCGGCCAGCCACGTCTCGGGCCGGGTCCAGTCGAACGGGACAAGTGTCGAACGCGACACCGGCCGCGTCGGGATGCCGCTCGCCTGCAGCAGCGCATCGACCCGCGCGCCGGTCTTGCCCGCGCCGCCGACGATCAGGATCGGGAGTTCTGACATGGATCACTCCTTTCGGACACAATACGAGAATATCTCGTATTTGCTAAACCCGATAAACTCTCGTATTAGTAACGTCAAGTCGCATTTGTGTGAGAGGACCGATGGCGAGGCAAAAAGCCGGACAGAAGGTGGCCGCAACGGCTGCGCCCGTGTTGGCGCGGCTGGTCCCGACCCAGCAGCGCAGCCGCGAGCGGTTCGAGAAAATCCTGCAATGCGCGGCAGAGCTGATGGCCGAGAAAGGCAGCGAAGCCTTCCGCATGAGCGACGTCGTCGAACGCAGCGGCGTGCCGTTCGGCTCGCTCTATCAATACTTTCCGGACAAGACCGCGATCATCGGCACGCTCGCGGAACGCTACAACGCGATCGGCCGCGATTGCGTGCGGCGCGATCTCGCCGTGGTCAGGACTACCCGCGATCTGCACCCGGCCCTGTGCCGCATTACCGACAGCTACTATCGGATGTTCATGGAAGTGCCGGTCATGCGCGACATCTGGCAAGCGACGCAGGCCGACCGGGCGCTGCAAAAACTTGACGAGGAGGACGGCGTCTATCTCGCCGGGCTGCTCGGCGACACCCTGCGGCGGATCGCACCCGATGTATCAGCAACTGCGCTGGCCTCGTTTTCCCAACTGATGATGACGCTGATCGCGGCGACCGTCCGCCATGCCATCACGCAGGACACAAAGGAAGCCGCCCGCATCCTCACCTTGTTCAAGCGAATGCTGCCGAAGAATCTGGCGGCGCTGGAGACGTGAGAACGTCGGCGGATGCCGTACCGCCCCGCCCTTACCGCTCGAACACCGCAGCGCAAGCCGGGCTCAGGCTCGCCTTCTGCCGGCGCAGGCATGCGGTGATCGCACGCGCGTTCGGGATCTCACCGGCGCAGAGCCGGTAGACGTCGGGCGTGCAGGCCCTGCGCTGTTCAGGCGTGCCTTGCTGGGCATGGGCAGCACCGCTCGCCATCAGCGTCAGCAGGAAGCCGAGCGTCGAAGCCCGACGGGAGCGACAAAGAACAGCCGCACTTCGCGCAAACCTTGCCTTCATGACCGCGTCTCCCGGACCTGCCCGCCTTGACAAGGCAGGCGTCGTCCAGCCGAATACGCGAACCGATTTTTGCAGAATGTGATTTTTCTCACACGCGCCGCGCGTGGGCGTGCCTAGTGTTCGCGCGGGGAACTCAACACTTTAGTAACCAGCTTTGCCGCGGCCGCCGGATCGATAAAATTCGAACGATCCGCTCAATCCGGGAACAAAATACTTTTGAGATCATCGCCTCTGGAACCCGGAGAGCGCGATGAGCGAAGTTGAATACGATCTGCTGCTGGAAACCGTGCAGACGGCCATTGCGCCAGCCCCGGAGGATGATTTCGTGGTCCAGACCCAGCGCCTTTATCCGTCGCCACGCGCCGCCAACGACAATGGAGCCTCTTGGCCGCTGGTTCCGTTCCCTGAGGGCTGGCACGCTGCCTGCTGACGCAGGCCGGCTTGCTGCGGCCTCTCATATAATCGGTCTAAGTCATTGATTATATGAATGGAGGCCACGACCAGAATTGAACTGGTGTACACGGTTTTGCAGACCGTTGCGTAACCACTCCGCCACGTGGCCCCATCGGGCGCACTCATATACGCCCCGCCCCGGATAGGCAACCAAGCAGCGCAATTCCTGCCTGCGCTGGTTAGCAAACCGACACCGTTCGAAAAAGGCCCGCCGTCCGGGGGACTACATCGCGCCCCGTTGGCGCGGGTGCGCGCCCATGCCGCCTCAGTCGCCAGACGTATTGCCGAGGCGATTATTCCGCAGACCCAGCTTGGCGGTCCGTGCGCGGATGCCCCCGACCGTCCGCTTCATTTCGAGTGCGATGGCCCTCGGGGGCTTGCCGCTGCCGATCAGCGAGCGCAGCAGCGCATCGTCTTCCGCCGTCCATTCGGCGCCGCTCAGTTGAAAGCGATCTTCGCAGCCCGTTTCCTTGGCCGGTGCCGCAAACCGCTCCCAGCCCAGCGTCTCATGGAAAATGACGACAAAGGCGATCCAGAGAACGATGGCCCGCCCCTCGGACAGGGCGGCGGATTTGAGATGTTCTGCGCTGAACGTCGCGGGCCGCAAAGCGACCAGCGCTGGCCAGATGTCTGAAGCGATGGAATTGACGAAATAGACGTACAGCGACACGAAGGGGCCAGCGGCCATAGCGCCGATCGCTGCGATCAGCCACAGCGGCAGTTTTCCCTGGGCTGTTTTGCTCACCAATTGGGTGGCGAGGCCGGTCAGGCACCAGGGCACGATGGCGAGCGAGAGAACATAAAGTGTCGCCCCCGCGCCTCCCATGATGGCGGCATACGGTCCGAGAACGACCGAAAGCACTGCCAGCACGATCGGAACGCCGCAGAAGAAAACGAGATCGATCAAGGCCTGCTTGGACAAGCGCCTATGCGCCACCAGTTCCATCGCGTTGCTCCGCTTGCATCCGACGCGTCAGTCATAGTGCGAGCGACGGAATGGAGCAACGTATCCGCCAGATCCAAGCTGCCAACTGGCGCGGCCAGACCGCGTCAAACAAATCGAGTATGCGGACGCGGACGGCGCAGCACCGTCGCCCGCGCCGTCCAGACATCGTGCACGGCTCAGACCCGCTCTATTGCCTGAAGCCGCCGCCGTCCAACGGTGGGGTCGTCGAGCGAGCGCCGCAATTGCTCCTCCAGTTCATCAAGCAGGAAGAAACTGACATCGTCGACGGAGCCCTGACCCTTGGCGAAGGGCTGTTCGAGCAGCCGGATCAGATACAGGACGTAGACGAACATGTAGGTGATGAATCCAAACAACAGGGCCGCGGCCGGATCACCCTCCGTCTTCAGCAGGAGCAACAGGACGATGATCGAGAACACCAGTGTTTGCACGAGCACATGCACCGATGGGACGAATTCGACGCGCTGGATGGTGTAGATGCGAAGCAGCACCCTGCGCATCGCATCCTGATTGGTGCGAAGGCGTACGACGAAATTCGCCGCCATGCCCATGCCCTCCAGTCGACCGAGGATGGGCGTCAGCTTGCTGAGCTCGTCGAGCACGGGGGCAATGTTCTTGTGGTCGTAGGCGCGGTCCAGGCCTTGGCGGAGCTTTGCGATGACCCCGATCAGGATCAGCCGCGCTTCCCTGAGATTGAAGCGCTCATTGGTCCGCGCGAAACATTCCAGATCGCCGTCGATGGCTTCGACCGCGGTGCGCAGTGCCGTCGGAATTTGTTCGGCTTCCTTGTAATCCTTGAGAATGCTCGACAGCAGGAAGCCAATAATGAATATGGCGCCACCAATGCCGCTGGTCACCAACCCGTTGAGCTCGAGGAACTCGAATCCGAAATAGTGAACGATTGCCTTGGCGCCGCCGAGCAACAGGACGATGATGCCGACCGTGAAGAACAGGCGGAATTTCTTTCGCAGGCTAATTTCGGCGCCGCCGAAAGGGAGATGCGAGCTGATCGAAGACGACAATGCGCGAGTATCCTTTCCCTGGAGAACGTACAGGAGACAAGTTCCGTCCGTTCAATTGCAGTATTTGCGGCCCGAATTCCGATGACCTCGAGGGCGGTGATCCCAACTACGCTTTGTCATCTCGAGCCTTGCGTGTGCATTCGCGCCCAGCCGCCCGACCTCAGATACGCTCGACGCAGATAGTCATTAAGCCTGCAAATGGCTCCCCGTTCCCGCGGCGGCGTTGGCGACATATCGCCACAATGACACAGGGGCTTGGACGGCGGCTTCAGGCTGCCGTGGGCGGCTTTTTCATCGGCTGGCCGCTATCAGGACCGAGGCCTATTGCGGCCGAACTCCACGCGCGTTTGAACATCGAAAGCGCTCACCAGGCCGCGAGACTATTACCTGCGGCGATTTTCTTTTTGAGCGAACGACAGCTTCGGCCCTATCTCGCTCGACAAAATGCATCATTGCGCCAACGGATGCAGAACCTGAATGATGTTCGACGAACCGCCTTCGGGCGGTTTTTTTATTTTGCGTCATCGGCGAGCGGAATGCACTGCAACATGTGATTGAGCAGTTGACACGTCTATCGCGAAACGATGCTATGTTGCTGATTTAATTAAAAAGTAGGTAGCATCCATGAGAAAATCCGCGTTCTTATTGCCGTTAGTCGCCTCCACGTTTTTTGCGTTGGCGACCCTGCCGGCCTCGGCCAGTGTTTATGACTCGCTCGTTGTCTTTGGCGACAGCTTATCGGACAGCGGCAACAACGCCGCGGTAATCGGCGTCAATGCAGGGCAGACCATTTCAGGTAACACATACGTTCCCAGTCAGCCCTACGGATCTGGCGTTTACAGCAATGGACCTGTCTGGGCATCAGACGTTGCGTCGAAACTTGGCATAGCGCTCCAACCTTCGCTACTTGGCGGAACCAATTATGCGTATGGCGGAGCGACCACAGGTCCGGTCGTCAGCGGCTTTCCGTTTAGCCTGCTCACCCAGGCAAATCAGTACCTGGCCACTAACATTGCCTCTCCCAATGCGCTGTATGTAATCGCGGGCGGCGGGAATGATGCCAGGGCAGCGCTCGGCGCAATCGCCGCGTGCCCTGCATGCTTGGGGCCAACCGTGGCGGCAACTGCCACCGCATACGCAAACAACGTCGGCTCGATCGTGGACGCCCTTCAAGCGGCCGGCGCCAAGAACATCGTGGTCTGGAACACTCCAAATCTCGGACTGGCGCCCGCTGTCACAGTCGCAGGCGCCTCCGGATTGGGGACTTTCCTCGCGAGCAGTATGAACGCAGCACTCGCCGCGGAACTGGCGGGCGAATCCGGCGTATCGACTTTTGACATTTTCGGTCTGGGCACGACGATCGCACTCAATCCAGGAGCGTTTGGGTTCACTAATGTGACCGATGCCTGCGGAGCCGTCCCTGGCGCGAACTGCGATACTTACGCATATTGGGATGGCATTCATCCGACGGCTGCGGCCCACGCGGTACTTGCCGACGCCTTCCTGGTGGTTGCCGGAGTTCCCGAGACATCGACCTGGGTGATGATGATCATTGGCTTTGCCGGCGTTGGGTACATGACGTATCGCCGTCGTCAGCCATCAGCCGCTCCTACCGCAGCCTAATCAGCTTGCCAGCCCCGATCCGAAAGCAGAGACCGCCTTCGGGCGGTCTTTTCGCCCGCCCGGGAGCGTCAATGCGCAAAAAGGTGATTAAGCACGACGACCGCGCCGACTTCGTTTTCGGTTGAACGCCCGGTACGCATTACAATAGCATGCTGATGGCCACGACGATGAACGGCGCGGCCACCAGCAGAACCGGCCACAGCCGGAACATCAGGCGACGAGACTACTACCTGCAATTTTCTTTTTGAGCGTCTCGCAGACGGTGCGGACTTCGGACGTCATCAGGGAACAATCCTCGATCTGCAGGAAGTAGCGTTTGCCTTCCTCGCGATAGTTCGCAGCCAATTCCTTGATCTCGGACACCATGGCGTGAACGCCAGCCACCATCGCTTCACATCGTTTGGCGGCGTCGGTCAGTTCCACACCGAGTGCTTCAATCTCTTTCACTGCCGCATCATATTCGCGGACCACAGCTTCGGCTGAGAGTTTTCCGACCTGATTGACCCCTTCCTTGTGCTCGACATAGTCGGGCATCGGGCCTTTCGGTAACGGGTGGTCATTGCTGTGGGGTATCTCTTGGATAACGGGCGCTCGGCGGGCGTTGTAGATGAGAGTACCGATTTCCCCTTCGATTTCATCAGCGTCAAGCAATGGAGAGCGAGTGAGAACTTCTGTAGTTAAAGACATCGACTTGGCTCCAAATTGTTACGCGGAGAGCGGAGAATTTATCATCGTCAATGGGAATGTCATCCTTGTCCACAGGCCGCTATGTCTTCTTGCAGACATTGGAACCGCCGCGTTGGTATCATGGTCATGACGGAATACAGAGCAAACGCTGCACAATTTGAGATGCAGCAGCAGCGTCGACGCAACTCTTGCTTGAAAGCCAAGAGTTAGCCGCGCTTGCGACGGCGGTAATCCCGCTTCTTCGGCTTCGGTGCAAGTTCCGGCATCGCCGCCTGCACCTGCTGATACCTCGCCAGCATGCGGTCAAAGCTGGCGTTGAGTGCCTCCGCGACCTCGGGCCGCTTCTCGAGCCCGGCGAGCAGCAGGCCGGCGGCCTCGATGGTGGAGAGGCCGTCGCGGCGCGGCTCCTTGCGGAGTTTGCCGTAACGCGAGGGGCGCTTCGGGCCCAGAATGACCCGCTGGCATTTCAGCATCCACGCGTTGCGCCACCACAGCGCCTTGGCCTGGCTCCATGTGCCGTCCAGCAGCACGACGCCCTCGATGTCGGACAGGATGGCGCGCTGGTGCGGCTCGACCACGCCCTTGCGGTTGATCGCCACGATCTCGGCATCGGTGTCGAGATCGGTGACTTTGGCCGAGCCGAGATAGAGCACCGCCCAACGGGAGGGGTCATCGACCTTCCGTCCCAGCGCCTTGGAGAGGCTCGGCCAGGACAGGCCGATTTTGACGACCGCGTCCTTGAAGTGCATAGCGGTCAGCCGCGCAGTACCGAGCGCCCTGTCCTGCTCCTGCGGATGCTGCAGGATCAGGAGCGAGATCTTGCTCTCGATCGGCCTGACGCTGTCGCAGATGCAGAGCGGCAGCGGTTTGCCGCAATGCGGACAGTCCGGAACAGCCTCCACCGCGGTTCCGGCCTCGGAATTGGATTGGTCTGACATCCGCCCGCTATACGCTTTCTGCAGGCAGTAATCCAACTATTCGGCAGGCGCGGCGATCGCGGCCGGCCGGGATCGCTGCCGCAGCCGGTCGATCAGGAGGTAGATCACCGGCGTCGTGTACAGCGTCAGGATTTGCGAAACCAACAATCCGCCGATGATGGTGATGCCGAGCGGCCGACGCAGCTCGGTGCCGGGGCCGGTGGCGATGACCAGCGGAATGCCGGCAAACAAGGCCGCCATCGTCGTCATCAGGATCGGCCGGAAGCGGGCGCGGCAGGCCTCGAAGATCGCGTCAGCCGACGACAGGCCGCGGTGGCGCTCGGCATCGAGCGCGAAATCCACCATCATGATGCCGTTCTTCTTGACGATGCCGATCAACAGAATGATGCCGACAAAGGCGATCACGGTCAGCGGCGTATTGGTCACCTGCAGCGCCAGCAGCGCACCGAGGCCTGCGGACGGCAGGGTCGAGATGATCGTGATCGGATGCGCCAGGCTCTCATAGAGCACGCCAAGCACGATATACATCGCCACCAGCGCGCCGAGGATCAACAGCGGCTGCCGTCCGCTGGTCTTGTTGAAGTCGCCGGCACTGCCGTCGAAACTGCCGCGGATGCCTTCGGGCATGTGCAGTTCCTCGACCGCACGCTGGATGTTGGAGGTCGCGACCTCCAGCGGCACATCGGGCAGCAGATTGAACGAGACCGTCGTCGAGGGAAACGATTGCGAGTGGTACACCGCAAGCGGCGACAGGCCGCGCTGGTAGCGCACCACGGCCGATAGCGGCACCTGGGCGTCGTTGGCGCCTGCCACATAAATCCGCTCCAAATTGGAAGGATCGCTCTGGAACTTCGGATCGATTTCCAGCACCACCATGTACTGGTTACGCTGGGTATAGATGATCGAAATCTGGCGCTGCGCGAAAGCGTTGTTCAGGGCGTTGTCGATGTCCTGGACGCTAACGCCGAGGCTCGAGGCGGTCTTGCGGTCGATCACCAGCGACAATTGCAGCCCGCCGGGATCGCGGTCGCTGGAGATGTCGGTGATGCCCTCCACCGTCTCCATGCGCTTGGCGACCAGCGGCGCCCATTTCTGCAGGAGCTCGAGATTCGTGCTCGACAGCGTATACTGGTAATCGGAATCGCTTTGCCGGCCGCCGGTGCGGATGTCCTGCGCCGCGAACATGAACAGGCGGATGCCGGCGACCCGATAGAGATTCTTGCGCAGGCGATCGATCACCTGCGCCGTCGACATGCCGGCCCGCTCCTCCGGCGGCTTCAGGCTGATGAACATAGTGCCGCGATTGGAGCTGCCGCCGCCCGGACCGGCGGTGCCGCCGAGCGAAGAGCCGACGGCAACGACCGCCGGATCGGCCATCACGATATCGGCCAATTGCTGCTGCAGCCCGAGCATCGCCTGGAACGAGGTATCGGGAGATGCGCGTGTCGCGCCGATCACCAGCCCGCTGTCGTCGGTCGGGAAGTAGCCTTTCGGCGTCTTGACATAGAGCACCACCGTCAGCGCAATGGTGGCAAAGAACACGAGCAGGGTCAGGAACGGGAAGCCGAGCACGGCCCGCAGCGTCCAGGTGTAGAAGGAAACGATGCGCGACAGCGTGCCCTCGACCAGCCGGTCGAGCCAGGTCGCGCGATCGGAGGTCGCTTCCTTGATATAATGCGCGCAGATCATCGGCGTGATCGTGAGCGACACGACAGTTGACACCACGATGGCAAAGGTGAGCGTCAGCGAGAATTCGCGCAACAGCCGGCCGACGATCCCGTCCATGAAAATCAGCGGCGTGAAGGCCGCGATCAGCGACAGGCTGATCGACAGCACGGTAAAGCCGATCTGCTTGGCGCCTTCGAGCGCCGCCGGATACGGCGCCATGCCATGTTCGAGGTTGCGGTACATGTTCTCGATCATGACGATGGCATCGTCGACCACGAAGCCGACCGAGATCGCCAGCGCCATCAGCGACAGATTGTCGATCGAGAAGCCGGCGAGCCACATCCCGGCGCAGGTGCCGGTCAGCGCCAGCGGCACCGAAACGCCGGCCGCAATCGTCGGCGTCAACCGCCGCAGGAACGCGAACACCACCACCATGACGAGAAATGCCGTCGCCAGCAGCGTGTATTGCATGTCGAGCACACTGGCGCGGATGGTGCCGGTGCGGTCGACGAGGGTCGAAATTTCCACGCCGCCGGGCAGCCACTGCTTCAGTTCCGGCAGCAGCGCCCTCACCCGATCGACAGTATCGATCACGTTGGCATCGCCCTGCTTGGTGATCTGGATCAGAACCGCCGGCTGCTTGTTGAACCAGGCGATCGAGCGGCTGTTGCGGACGGAATCCTCGACCTCGGCGACATCGGCGAGGCGGACGAAATTGCCGGCGGAGCTCTTGATGATGATGTCGCGGAATTCGGCCGCGGTACGCATCTGCTTGTTGGTGGAGATCGTCTCGCTCTGGCGGCCGCCGTTGAAAATGCCGACTGGTCCCAGCGGATTGGCGTTGATGATCGCGAGCCGCACGTCGTCGGTCGCAATCCCGGCATTCGACAGCGCCACCGGGTTGAGCGCAATCCGTACCGCCGGCTGGTCGGCGCCGGTGACGTTGACTTCGCCTACACCCGGAACCTGCGAGATCCGCTGCGCAATCACGGTATCGGCGACGTCATACATCGCGCTCGTCGTCAGCGTCTTCGACGTCAGTGCCAGCACGAACACCGGGGAGGCCGCGGGATTGGCTTTGCGAAAGCGTGGCAACGACGGCAGGTCGGTCGGCAGATCCGCCAGCGAGGCGTTGATCGCAGCCTGCACGTCGCGCGCGGCGCGGTCGATGTTGCGGCCGATCGAGAATTGCAACTGGATGCTGGTGGTGCCAAGCGAACTGGTCGAGGTGATCCGGTCAAGGCCCGCAATTTGGCCGAGCCGGCGCTCCAGCGGCGCCGCGACCGTCGAGGCCATCACGGAAGGATCGGCGCCAGGACGCGTGGCGGACACCCGGATCATCGGGAAGTCGACATTGGGCACCGATGAGACCGGCAGAAAAACATAGGCGACCATGCCGACCAGGAAGAGCCCGACCGCCAGCAGCGTGGTGCCCACCGGCCGGCGGATGAAGGGCTCCGAGATCGATGCCATCTACTGCATCCCCTCGGTGGCGCCGGCAACCGTGGGTCCGGGCGGCCCTGGGTCTGGCACCGCCTTCTCAATTTTGCGATTGATCCGGTCGAGCGCCAGATAGATCACTGGCGTTGTATAGAGCGTCAGCAACTGGCTCAGCAGCAACCCGCCGATGATGGAAATGCCGAGCGGGAAGCGCAGCTCCGCGCCGGTGCCGCTTTCGATCGCCAGCGGCAGCGCACCGAACAGCGCCGCCAGCGTCGTCATCATGATCGGGCGGAAGCGCAATAGGCAGGCCTGCACGATCGCCTCAGAAGGCGACATGCCCTGATGCCGTTCGGCTTCAAGCGCGAAGTCGATCATCATGATCGCGTTCTTCTTGACGATGCCCATCAACAGGATGATGCCGATCAGGCCGATCACCGACAGGTCCTGCCCGAACAGCATCAGCGCCAGAATGGCGCCGACGCCGGCGGACGGCAGCGTCGAGAGAATGGTGATCGGGTGAATGTAGCTCTCATAGAGCACGCCGAGCACGATATAGATGGTAACGATCGCCGCCAGAATGAGCCATGGCTGGCCGGCCAGCGACTTGGAGAATTCGGCCGCATCGCCCGAGTAGACGCCGACGATGCTGCCGGGCATGCCGATCCTGGTCTCGATTTGCTTGACCGCCGCGACGGCATCGCCCAACGCCTCGCCGGGGCCGAGGTTGAAACTGAGCGACACCGCCGGAAACTGCGCGAGATGCGAGATCGCCAGCGGCGCGGTAGTGCGGGTCAGCGTCGCCACCGCCGATAGCGGCACCTGGGCGCCGGGCGCGCCGGCGGTCGTGCTCGCGGCCCCCGGGAGATAGAGTTTCGACAGGATCGACGGATCGCGCTGGTACATCGGCATCGCCTCCAGCACCACGCGATACTGGTTGGCCTGGCCGTAGATCGTCGAAATCTGCCGCTGCGCAAAGGCGTCGTTGAGGGTGTCATTGACCGCCTGGAGGCTGACGCCGAGCTGGCCGGCGCGCTGGCGGTTGATGTCGAGCGCGGCGCGCAAGCCGCCCTCCTGCGCTTCCGACGAGACATCGCGGAACAGCGGATCCCGGCGCATCTCGGCAACGAGCTTCTGCGACCAAAGCGCCACCTGCGCGGCATCGGTGCCGGTCAGCGTATACTGGTACTGCGAGCGGCTCGACTGGGTCGAGATCTGCACGTCCTGCACCGGCTGGAAATAGATGGTCATGCCGGGAATTTTCGCTGTGCGCTGTTTCAGCCGGCCGACCACCACGGAAATATCATCATGCCGCTCGCCGCGCGGCCTAAGCGTCATTACCAGACGCCCGACATTGGTGGTCGGATTCACCGATCCGGCCCCGATCACGGAGACGACGCCGATCACGTCCGGATCGGCCTGGATCGCGGCCGCCGCCGTCGCCTGCCGGCTTTGCATCTCGGCAAAGGAAACGTCGGGACCGGCCTCGGTCACGGCGGTGATCGAGGCCGTATCCTGCAGCGGCAGAAAGCCCTTCGGCGCGATCACGTACATGATTAGCGTCGCGGCGATGGTGGCGAACGTCACGACAAGGGTCGCGCGTTGGCGCTGCAGCACCCACAGCAGCGTGCGATGGTAGAAGGCGACCATGCGGTCGATGAAGCGGCTGACGGCGGCAAGCCCCGGCACCGTCATCTCTTCCCCGACATGCTTCAATAGCCGCGAACACATCATCGGCGTCAGCGTCAGCGACACGATCGCCGAGGTCACGACCGCAATCGTCAGCGTCAGCGCGAATTCGCGGAACATGCGCCCGACCAGCCCGGACATGAACAGCAGCGGGATGAAGACCGCGATCAGCGACACCGTCAGCGAGATCACGGTAAAGCCGATTTCGCTGGCGCCCTTCAGCGACGCCTCCATCACCGACTCGCCGTTCTCCATGTGGCGGACGATGTTCTCGATCATCACGATGGCGTCGTCGACCACGAAGCCGGTGCCGATCGTCAGCGCCATCAGCGACAGATTGTCGAGGCTGAAGCCGGAAAAATACATGATGCCGAAGCTCGTGATCAGCGAGAGCGGCAGCGCCACGCCCGCGATCAGGGTCGCGCGCAGCGACCGCAGGAACAGCAACACCACCAGCGTGACCAGCACCACGGAAAGGATCAGCGTGAACTGGACGTCCCGCACCGAGGCGCGGATGGTGACGGTGCGGTCGGAGACGATGGTCAGATTGACGCCGGCCGGGATCGCGCGCTGCACCTTGGGTATTTCGTCGCGGATCTGCCTGACGACGTCGATCACGTTGGCGCCGGGCTGGCGCTGGATGTCGATGATCACGGCCGGCGTGCCCTGATACCAGCCGCCGGTCCGGTCGTTCTCCAGCCCGTCGATGATGATGGCGACGTCGCCGATCGTGACAGGTGAGCCATTGCGATAGGCGATGATGATGGGCTTGTAGGCCTCCGCCGCCGCGATCTGGTCGTTGGCGGCAATGGTGTAGGCCTGCTGCGCACCGTCGAGCGATCCCTTCGGCCCTGAGACGTTCGCGCCCGCGATGGCGTTACGCAGATCCTCCATCGAAATGCCGTAGGCCGCGAGCCGCGCCAGATCGGCCTGCACCCGCACCGCGGGCTTGAGCCCGCCGAGGATCGCAACGCGCCCGACGCCGGAAATCTGGCTGAGCCGCTGGCCGAGGATGGTGTCGGCGATATCGCTCATGGCGCGGAGCGAAATCGTCTCCGACGTCAGCGCCAGTGTCAGGACCGGCGCATCCGCCGGGTTCACCTTGGCGTAGGTCGGCGGATACGGCAGATTCCTTGGCAGGATGCCTGCCGCTGCGTTGATGGCCGCCTGCACGTCCTGGGTGGCGCCGTCAATGTCGCGGTTGAGGTCGAACTGCAGCGAGATCTGGCTGACGCCGAACGAAGAGGTCGACTGCATCGAGGACAGCGAGGGAATCTGCCCGAGCTGGCGCTCCAGCGGCGCTGTGATGAGCGAGGCGACCACGTCGGGGCTGGCGCCCGGCAGTTGCGTCGTCACCTGCACGGTCGGGAAATCGACCTGCGGCAGCGCCGAGACCGGCAGCGCCCAATAGCCGAGCGCGCCGCCGATCATCAGCGCGATCCCGAGTAGCGAGGTCGCGATCGGCCGGCGGATGAACGGTTCGGAGACGCTCATGGTTGCGTGCTCACTTTACGAATTCATTTCAGGCGTGCGGCGCATCGATCATGGCTGCGACTTCGCAGCGCCGCCGCGCGCTGGCTCGGCCGGTGCCGGGCCGGTTTGTCCCTTTTGATCGCCCTCGCCGCGCTCGCGCTTGCCGCGGCGCTCGCCATCATTTGCTTGACCCTCCTTGCCCGGACCTGCCTTGGCATCGGGGCTGCGGCTGCGCTTGCGCGGCGCGAGGTCGGCGGTTGGCGCCCTGTCGTCGGTGCCAATCAAGACATTGGCGCCGTCAGACAGATTGGCAAAGCCGGTGGTCACCACGCGGTCGGAGATCGAAAGGCCGCTGGCGATGACGGCATCGTTTTCGTTTTGCTGCGTCACCACGACCGGCTTTGCGGTCGCGACATTGTCGGGGCCGATCACATAGCTGAATGTCCCAACCGGACCACGTTGCACCGCCGAGCTCGGCACCACGATCGCCTTCTCCAGCGTTTCGACCTTCAGCCGCACATTGACGAACTGTCCGGGCCAGAGCTGAAATTTGGCGTTGGGAAACTCCGCCTTCAGCTTCAGCGTGCCGGTGGTCGGATCGACCTGGTTGTCGATGCCTTTGAGCGTACCGGTGTCGATGACGGTCACGCCGTCATTGCCGAACACGTCCACCGTCAGCACGCCTTTGGCGGCGGCAGCGTTGACCCGCACGATCTGCTGCTGCGGCAGGCTGAACTGCACCGCGATCGGCTGCAGTTGGGTGATGATGACGAGGCCGGTGACGTCGGAGGCGCGGATGATGTTGCCCTGGTCGACCTGGCGCAGGCCGGCGCGCCCAGACAACGGCGCGATGACTTTGGTATAGCCGAGCATTGCCTTGGCATTGTCGATCGCGGCCTGATCGGCCTGCACCAGCGCTTCCTGCTGGGCGACCACGGCGCGCTGTGTATCGGCCTGTTGCTTGGATCCGGCATTCGATGCGGCGAGCTGCTGATAGCGCGCCAGATCGAGCCTTTGGTTGGCGAGCAGCGCCTCGTCCTGTGCCTTCTTCGCCACCGCCTGGTCGTACTGCGCCTGATAGATCACGGGATCGATTTCGGCCAGCACGTCGCCCTGCTTGACGTCCTGACCTTCGACGAAGTTCACCTTGATCAGCTTGCCGTCGACCTGGGCGCGCACCGTTACCGTGTTCAGCGCACGGACCGAGCCCACGGCATCGAGATAGACCGGCACATCCTGCGTGCGGGGCATAGCCGCCAGCACCGGTACCGGGAGATCGGGACGCGCGCCGGGCCCGCCACGGCCGGTCTGCTTCTGCTGAAAGGCGTTCCAGCCGAGATAGCCGAGTCCGCCGAGGATCAACAGCGTGATCGAAAGCGACACCATCCGCCGGCCAATGCCGCGCACGACGCGCTTGCGCGCCGTCTTCGGGTCATCTTTCACTTCCGGCTTAAAGAGCATTGACCGGCCTTTCCATCCTGGGCTCCCAGCCGCCCCCCAGCGCCTGATAGAGGCTGACGATTGCCAGCAGCCGGGCCAGTTGGGCCTGCGACAGCGCATCCTCGGCCTGGAATAGTGTTAGCTGCGTATTTAGCACAACTACGATGTCGGCAGTCCCGGCCCGTAACTGCTGCTCGGATAATTCAAACGCCCGCCGCGACGCCGCCACGACCTCGCGCTGCAGCCGCAGCTTCTCGGTGGTCTGGCGGATCGACATCAGGGCGTTGTCGACATCGGCAAAGGCCTGCACCACCGTCTTGCGGTAGGTCTGCAGCAGTTCATCCTGCAGCGCCTTGGTGAGCTCGAAATTGCCGAGGATCCTGCCGCCGTCGAAGATCGGTTGGGTCAGGCTGCCGACCATGCTGAAGAACGCGGCTTGCGGCTGAAACAGCGCCGTCAACGCCGAGCTTTGATAACCGCCCTGCCCCGTCAGTTGAATGCTCGGAAAGAACTGCGCGCGGGCGCTGCCGACATTGGCGGTGGCCGAGGCAAGCTGCGCTTCCTGGCGGCGGATGTCAGGGCGCTGCGTCAGCAACTCGGAAGGCAGGCCCGGCGTGACGCGTGGCGCGGCAATCCGATTGAGGGTTCCGCCGGTGACACGCACGGATTCTGGCGGACGCGACACCAAAGTTGCCAGCGCGTTGATGTTCTGGTCGAGCGTCTGCCGCAGCGGCGGCACCAGGGCGCGCTGGTTGGCCACCACGCTTTCCTGTTGCGCGACGTCGAGGTCGGTACCGGTGCCGGCTCTGAAGCGCTCCTTGATGGCGTTCAGGATGCGCTCGGCGCTCGCGATGTTTCGCTGTGCGGTACGAATCCGATCCTGCGCGGCGAGCACCTGGAAATAGGCATTGGCAACCGTCGTCAGCGTGGTCAGCGCGATGACGTCGCGGTCAAAGCGGCTGGCAGCCGCAGTCTCCTCCGCCGCCTGGGCAGCGTCGCGGTTCTTGCCCCAGAAATCCAATTCGTAGCTGGCGCTAAGCGATGCCGAATAGTTGACCACCTCCCGGCCGCCAATGGACAGGCCGCTGGTGCTCGAACGGGAGGTGCGGGAATAGCTTTCCGACCCCGTAGCGCTGAGAGTTGGCAGCAGCGCCGCGCCCGCGATTCGTGCCTGCGCATCGGCCTGCTTGAACCGCGCGGTGGCGGCCGCAATATCCAGATTGACGGTCTGCGCCTCTTCCATCAGGCCCGTCAGCTCCCGCGAACGAAATCCGCGCCACCAGTCGAGCGTCGGCGGCGTGTCCGCAGCCTTCGAAAGCCGGGCCGCCTTGTAGCCTTCGGGGATGTCGAGTGCAGGGTCGGGAAGGTCCTTGGTCAGGATGCAGCCCGCCGAGCTGGCGATGAGGCCAAGCACGGCAAGCGATCGCGCCAGCCGCTTGCCGCCCGGAATGAGAACAGGCCAACCTTCGATCGCAGCAGTTGCAATTCGCTGGGTCACACCCGTTCTCCACCGGGCAAATCCCGGCCCGGCGCAATTTGAGCGCTTCTCCTGTTGGGCTGCGATACGTTCACGGGGGTGATGCTTCCGTTGGAACCGAACGCCGATATTAGCCTTGCGATCAGCACGCGGACAGCCCCGCGCAGCCTCTCGCCGATCGTGCGTTCAGATGCGTAAAGCGGGCGACAAAGAGCTCACTTTCCCTTGTTTTATAGGACTTGGAACGATGTCGGGACGCCGCAGGACCGCCGAATTCTTACGAAGATTTCATGGGGTTTTTCCCCTGTTCTGACGTCGACACTGGCTCGTCGCACAGCGGAGCCCCGACCTGTGGCCGATTTGAAACTCCGGGAACAGCCGAATCTCGCGCATCGACCGGACACCGTTTCCACGAGGACTCGGGCATCGCTTCAGCAATCGCGTGACGAGCCTGCTGATCGATCTGGACGTGGCCGAATCGAACCGGCAATCGTTGCTGCTCTGCGTCAACCGCGCGGCGCTCTACAGCTTCCACGAGGCATGCGGCCGGTCCACGGGAGGGCACAGCCTTCAATACCGGCTTGGCGAGTGGAAAAATCAACGTTTATACTTCGACGGCGTTGTCCACCCGTGCCAAGCATTGAAGCAGGGTCGATCGACCATGCGAAGCCGGGTAAACCGCAATTCGATGGATCGCACATGCCCGAGTTGATTTCGGTCACATCGGAAACTGTAGACGCGACGTTTCCGGAATTGCCCCGCATGGCCCGGCTGGCGCTGGGCTTTGGTTCAAAGCTGCAACGCGGCACGCTCGACGTGACACTGGCCGACGGCCGCGTGGTCCGGTTGGGCGGCAACGCGCCGGGTCCTGCCGCCGTGATGAAGATTTACGATTACGGCTTTGCCTCGCGGCTCTTGCGCGGCGGCGACATCGGCATTGCGGAAGCCTATCTGCGCGGCGAATGGGACACGCCCGACCTCACGCAATTCCTCTATCTGTTCTGCGTCAACCAGGACTGGATGCAGACCATGCTAATCGGCAACCCGCTGACGCGCACCTTCCAGGCCGTCAGGCATTGGCTCAACCGCAACACAAAGGGGCAGGCTCGCCGCAACATCTATGCGCATTACGACATCGGCAACGCCTTCTATTCGGCGTGGCTCGATCCCAGCATGACCTATTCGTCGGCGCTGTTCGAGGACGACACACCCGACCTGACGGCCGCGCAGCACAACAAATACCGGCGGCTCGCCGAGGCCATCGATCTGCGGCCGGGCCAGAAGCTGTTGGAGATCGGCTGCGGATGGGGCGGCTTTGCCGAATACGCCGCCAAGACGTTCGGCGCCAAGGTCGTAGGCCTCACCATCAGCAAGGAGCAACGCGATTTCGCGCAGGCACGCATTCACAATGCCGGGCTCAACGACAAGGTCGAGATCAAGCTCAGGGATTATCGCGACGAGCGCGACCGCTATGACCGGATCGTCTCGATCGAGATGATCGAGGCGGTCGGCGAGCAATTCTGGCCGAAATATTTTTCACAGTTGCGCGACCGCCTGCTGCCTGGGGGGCTGGCCGGCATCCAGGCCATTACCATCCAGGACAGCCTGTTCCACGCCTATCGCCGCGAAGTCGACTTCATCCAGCGCTACGTCTTTCCGGGCGGCATGCTGCCGTCGCCGCAGATCCTGAAAACGCTCGGCGAGCGCTTCGGTGTTCCCGTCATCCGCGAACGCATTTTCGGACAAGATTATGCCAAGACGCTCGCGATCTGGCGAAGCAATTTCCGTGCGGCCTGGCCGAACCTGACGCCGTCGGGTTTCGACGATCGCTTCCGGCGGCTGTGGGAATATTACCTCGCCTATTGCGAAGCCGGTTTCCTGTCCGGAAATATCGACGTGCGCCAGGTGGTGTTTGCGAAATCGGGCTGATCGCCTGCCCCAACGCTGGCTTGTATGGCCGGCGGCCCTCCTTTAGGGTCGCCTAACGATTAGGCAAACAAACCGGCGATTTCAAAGACATGGCCTTCAACAAAGACATCATCGAAGCGATCGGCAACACGCCCCTCATCAAGCTCAAGCACGCTTCGGAAGCGACCGGCTGCACCATTCTCGGCAAGGCCGAATTCATGAATCCCGGCCAGTCGGTCAAGGACCGCGCCGGCAAGTGGATGATCCTCGAAGCCGAAAAGCGCGGCGATCTCAAACCGGGCGGGCTCGTGGTGGAATCGACCGCCGGCAACACCGGCATCGGGCTCGCCGTAGTCGCGAGCGCCCGCGGTTACCGCACGCTGATCCTGATCCCGGAAACGCAGAGCCAAGAAAAGAAGGACATGCTGCGGCTGTGCGGCGCCGAGCTCATCGAGGTGCCGCAACTGCCCTATGCCAATCCGAACAACTATCAGCATGTGGGACGGCGGCTGGCTGCCCAGCTTCGCAAGACCGAGCCGAACGGCGTCTTGTTTGCCGACCAGTGGAACAATCTCGATAATGCCAAGGCGCACTACGAATCCACCGGACCCGAGATCTGGGAGCAGACCGGCGGCAAGGTCGACGGCTTTATCTGCTCGGTCGGCACCGGCGGCACGCTCGCGGGCACCAGCCGCTTTCTGAAGGAGCAGAACAAGGACATCGTGACCGCCTGTGCCGATCCGCACGGCTTTGCGATGTACGAGCTGTTCAAGCACGGTCAGGCCAAATCGACGCCAGGCGACTCGATCACCGAAGGCATCGGGCTCGGCCGCGTCACGCCCATCATCGAGACCGCTGTTGTCGATGACGCTTTCCTGATTTCCGACGAGGAAGCCGTGACGGTGATCTACGAACTGCTCGAGCAGGAAGGCCTGTGCCTCGGCGGCTCCACCGGTATCAACGTCGCTGGCGCGATCCGATTGGCAAAACAGCTCGGACCCGGCAAGACCATCGTCACCGTGCTGGCCGATTCCGGCGGCCGCTATCAGTCAAAGCTGTTCAATCCGGCATTCATGCGCTCGAAGAACCTGCCGGTGCCGGCATGGCTGGAAAAGCGTAGCAACATCGACGTGCCGTTCGAGAAGGTTTAGACCTGCATCGTCATTCCGGGGCGATGCGCAGCATCGAACCCGGAATCTCGAGGTTCCGGGTTCGCGCTTCGCGCGCCCCGGAACGACAGCCGTTAATGCCTTAGAATCTGACTTAGGAACAGCTTCGTCCGCGCGTGCTGCGGATTGGCGAAGAATTCCTGCGGCGTGTTTGACTCGATCACCTGGCCCGCGTCCATGAAGACGACGCGGTTGGCGACTTCGCGGGCAAACCCCATTTCGTGGGTGACCACCAACATGGTCATGCCTTCCCTGGCGAGATCGACCATGGTGTCGAGCACTTCCTTGACCATTTCCGGGTCGAGCGCCGAGGTCGGCTCGTCGAACAGCATCACCTTCGGATTCATGGTCAGTGCGCGGGCAATGGCGACGCGCTGCTGCTGACCGCCCGACATCTGGCCGGGATATTTGTTGGCCTGATGCGGGATCTTGACCCGCTCCAGGAATTTCATCGCGGTCGCCTCGGCGTCCTTTTTCGGAATGTTGCGTACCCAGATCGGTGCCAGCGTGCAGTTCTCAAGCACGGTCAGGTGCGGAAACAGGTTAAAGCTCTGGAACACCATGCCGACCTCGCGGCGGACTTCATCCACCCGTCGCAGGTTCGGACCGAGTTCGATGCCCTCGACCACGATCTGGCCTTCCTGGAATTCCTCCAGCGCGTTGATGCAGCGGATCAGCGTCGACTTGCCCGAGCCTGAGGGGCCGCAGATCACGATGCGCTCGCCCTTGGCGACATCGAGGTTGATGTCGCGCAGGACATGAAAATCGCCGTACCATTTGTTGAGTGCGTTGATGCCAACGATCGAGTTTGCGGTCATGGTGATGTACTCAGTTGCGACGATGTGCGTTCAGCCGGTTCTCGACGAACAGCGAGTAACGCGACATCCCGAAGCAGAAGACGAAATAGATGATGCCGACAAAGGTAAAGCCGGTAAACAGCGTTGTCGGGGTCGACCAGACCGGATCGGAGAACGAGGCGCGCAGACTGCCAAGCAGGTCGAACAGCGCAACGATCGAAACCAGCGAGGTATCCTTGAACAGCGCGATGAAGCTGTTGACGAGACCGGGGATGACATGGCGCAGCGCCTGCGGCATCACGATCAGAGCCGTGGTTTTGCCCCAGGACAGGCCGAGCGCGCTCGCCGCCTCCCCTTGCCCGCGCGGGATCGCCGCCAGCCCCCCGCGGATGACTTCGGCCTGGTACGCACCGGCAAACAGCGCAATGCCGATCAGGGCGCGCATCAGCCCGTCGATGGTGAAGCCGGCCGGCACGAACAGCGGCAGCATATAGGTTGCAAAGAACAGCACGGTAATCAGCGGAACGCCGCGCCAGAACTCGATGAAGGCGATCGAGAAAATCCGGATCAGAGGAATGGTCGAGCGCCGCCCGAGCGCCAGCGCAATGCCGACCGGCATCGAGGCGACGATGCCGACGACGGACACCACCAGCGTCACCAGCAGGCCGCCCCACAACCGCGTGTCGACCTCCGGAAGTCCGCCGCTGTCGAGCCCCATCACCGCGATCACCAGCGCGATGGCGACAAAGACCCCAAGGCAGGTGACGAGCGGACGCCAGCCGGAGCGCAAGCCGCCACCGAGCCAGAACAGCAGCGCCGACACGATCAACGCGGTCGCGGCGAGGTCGGTCCAGACCGGCCGGCCGAAGCCCTGGATCTGATCGCGCAGCCAGGTTAGCGGCAACAGCACCCAGCCAATCACCGTGCTCACCAGTACGATCAGCTTGCCGAGGACCCATAACAGCGGTCCGATCACGGCCGTCGCCTCGCCCGCGGCCACGAGCTTCCTGCCGCCGTCGCCGATGCTATCGTTGAAGCCAGACAGCAGCCCGGCGGTCCAGCTCACGCCGAAGCCGCCGAGCCCACCGCCGCGCAGCAGGAAGAAGGCGACGACAGGTAACGCCACGAAGAACAGGATGGCGTTCGGACCCTTGGCCGGCAAACGCGGAACCAGCAGCGGAACCAGCAGGATAGCGGCAAGAATGAAGGTCAGGTTGACGCGCCAGCGCTCCGGCTCCGGGTAGAACCCATAGATGAACTGGTAAATCTTCGCTTGAATGAACGGCCAACAGGCGCCGACCGGGCGTCCAACATTTTCAGCGAGACAGGCCGTCCGATCCGTGCCGGTCCAGACCGCATCGACCAGCGCGAACTTCACGGCCGGAACGACAGTGACCCACAGCAACAACACGCTGACAATCGTGATCAGGATGTTGGTCGGCGAATTGAACAGCCGCGTGCGCAGGAAGCCGATGAAGCCGGTGGTCTTCACGGGCGCGGCCCGCTCGGGCACGAGGTCATGGCGGACGAAAATGGATGAAGTCGTGTCGCTCATCCGCCCATGCTCCGGCTGATCCGCCATCCATAGAAACTCATGATCGCGCTGGTGACCAACGAGATCAGGAGATAGACGCCCATGGTGATACCGATGATTTCGATCGCCTGCCCGGTCTGGCTCAGCGTGGTCCCGGCGAACACCGAGACCAGATCGGGATAGCCGATCGCGACCGCCAGCGAGGAGTTCTTGGTCAGGTTGAGGTACTGGTTGGTGAGCGGGGGCAGGATCACGCGCATCGCCTGCGGGATCACGATCAGCCGCAGCACCGAGCCGCGCTGCAGCCCGAGCGAGGAGCCGGCTTCCATCTGGCCCTTGTGCACGGAGAGAATGCCCGCGCGCACGATCTCGGCGATGAAGGCTGCCGTGTAGGTCGACAGCGCCAGCGTGAGCGCGACGAATTCCGGTATGAGCCGCGAGCCGCCGGCGAAGTTGAAGCCTCTGAGCACGGGCACTTCAAACGTGACAGGTACGCCGAAAATCAGCACGCTGAGCAGCGGCAGTCCGATCACCATGGCGAGCGCATAGGGCCAGACCTTGATCACCTTGCCGCTTTGGAAGAGCTGACGGCGCGCGTATCGCCACAATGCGATCGCGGCGACGATCGCAACCAGCAGGGCAACGACGAACGGCTCGAAGCCGGCCTCGCCGATCGGCTTCGGAATGACCAGCCCGCGATTGCTGAGAAAGAAACTGTCGAAGACCGAGATGCTCTGCCGCGGATTGGGTAAAGCGGCCAGCACCGCGAGATACCAGAACAGGATCTGGAACAGCAGCGGCAGGTTGCGGATCAGTTCGACATAGCCGCCCGAGATTCGCGCCAGTAGCCAGTTCGGCGACAGCCGGCCGAGCGCAACCAGGAAGCCGATCAGGGTGGCGAAGAAGATGCCGATCACCGAGACCAGCAACGTGTTGAGCAGCCCGACGAAAAATACGCGCGTGTAGGGATCGGACCCCGAATACGGGATCAGGCTCTGGCTGACGTCAAAGCCGGCATTGTTGGCAAGGAAGCCGAAGCCCGCGGTGATCCGCTGCGCCTGCAAATTGGCGCGGGCGTTGGCGACGATCTCGTAGGAGATCCATGCGAGCGCGGCGACGAACAGCAGTTGGAGGACGAATCCGCTCCAGCCAGCACGGCCGCCGAGCGCGCGCTGCAGCCTGGGAAGTAGCTGCGACGGTGGTTTTCGGGGTTCGATGGCCATCGCCGCAGCCCCTCTCGCTGGCGCTTAGCGGATCGGCGGGGCGTACTGGATACCGCCCTTGCTCCAGAGTTGGTTGAGGCCGCGGGCAATACCGAGCTTGGAGCCGGAACCGACGTTGCGCTCGAAGGACTCGCCGTAATTGCCGACCGCCTTCACGACCCGCACCATCCAGTCCTTGGTCAGGCCGAGTTGCTCGCCCAGATTGCCGTCTGTGCCGACGGCGCGCTTGACCTCGGGTTTGTCGGACTTGGCCATCTCGTCGACGTTCTTCTGTGTCAAGCCGAGCTCTTCGGCGCCGACCATCGCATACAGCGTCCATTTCACGATATCGAACCACTGATCGTCGCCATGGCGGACCATCGGCCCGAGCGGTTCTTTCGAGATCACCTCGGGCAGCACGACGTGATCGGCTGGGTTGGCGACCTTCAGGCGTTCGGCATAGAGCTGGGAGACGTCGGAGGTGAACACGTCGCACCGGCCGGACTCATAGGCCTTGACGGTCTCGTCGGCGGTCGCGAACGCGATCACCTCATACTTCATGTTGTTGCCCTTGAAGTAGTCGGCGAGGTTCTGTTCGGTCGTGGTGCCGGTCTGCACGCAAACCGACGCACTGTTGAGTTCCAGCGCCGAATTCACCTTCAGCGACTTCTTCACCAGAAACCCCTGGCCGTCATAATAGGTAACACCGGTGAAGTTGGCGCCCAGCGAGGTATCGCGCGACAGCGTCCAGGTGGTGTTGCGGGACAGCACGTCGATCTCGCCCGACTGCAGCGCGGTGAAACGGTCCTTGGCCGAGAGCGGGACGAATTTGATCTTGGTCGCGTCGTTGAAAATGGCAGCCGCGATCGCCCGGCAGATGTCGACATCGAGCCCGGTCCAGTTACCCTTGTCGTCCGGCGTCGAGAAGCCCGGCAGGCCCTGGCTGACCCCACAGGACAGCATGCCCCGGTCCTTGACCGTCTTGAGGGTTTGCGCCGAGGCGGCCTGGGCCGAGAGGCCGGCGGCAAGGGCAAGGGTAACAACCAGAGATACGCGTTTCATGGGTTAGGCCTTTCAAGGGGACGTCCGGAGATCGTTTTTTAGGCAACGCCTGACGTTGTGGGGCCAACCCGCTGATCCCTCGCTGAAAAGCGTCGTCCCGACCGTGCATTTGGCGTGCCAATCCGGTCAGGCGGTGGATCTGATATCGCGGCAGGCCCCTCAACTTGCAGCGACTGTTCGTTGGCGCGCATCTCAGAACGACTGGCGTGCCGGGTCAAGGGGTTGACTGCCGTCTTCTGTGTCTTGTTATTAACTCACCCGGCCTCGACCCGCCGCTCGCCGGTGTTTTCGCGATCAAGTTGTGGCTGCGGCATAACGTCTTGGATAATGCAAACGCATGAGCTTTTCGAACGACGGTCCGTCCAACCCGCCAAAGCCCGAAACCAGACTGGTCACCGCCGGCCGTGACACCAAGGGACAAAGGGGTTTCGTCAATCCGGCGGTGTACCGCGGGTCGACCGTGCTCTATCCGACCGCGGAGGACCTGCACGCCCACCGCGCCGAATTCTCCTACGGGCGTCATGGCAGCCCGACCACGCAGGCGTTGCAGAACGTCCTGATGTCACTGGAGGGCCCGCAATGCGCGGGCGTCGGCCTCGCGGCATCGGGACTTGCCGCGATCACCACCACGCTCCTGTCGGTCTTGAAGGCCGGCGATCATCTGCTGGTGACCGACAACGTCTACCGGCCCTCGCGCAATTTCTGCACCGGCATGCTGACCCGTTACGGCGTCGAGGTCGGTTATTTCGATCCGCTGGTCGGCGCTGGGATAGAGAAGCTATTTAAACCGAACACCAGAGCGGTGCTGGTCGAGGCACCCGGCTCGCAGTCGTTTGAAATGACCGACATTCCCGCCATCGCTGAAGTCGCGCATGCAAGGGACGCGCTCGTCATCGACGACAACACCTGGGCGACGCCACTGTTTCACCGCTCGCTCGACCAGGGCGTCGACATCAGCATGCAGGCCGCCACCAAATATATTGGCGGCCATTCCGACATTATGTTCGGCACGATTTCGGCGAATGCAAAAGCCTGGCCGCTGCTCACCGAGGGTATCCGCCTGCTCGGCGTCTGCGCCGGACCCGACGACGTATTCCTGGCGCTGCGCGGCACCCGCACGCTTTCGGTGCGGCTCGCGCAGCACTATCGCTCGGGCCTGGAAATGGCGCGCTGGCTCGCCGGCCGCCCCGAAGTCCTGCAGGTCTTGCATCCGGCGCTCGAAAGCCATCCCGGCCACGCGATCTGGAAGCGCGACTTCACCGGCGCCTCCGGCCTGTTCAGCATCGTGCTGAAACCGGTGCCGCAAAAGGCGGTCGATGCCCTGCTCGATGCTGTCAAACTGTTCGGCATGGGCTATTCGTGGGGCGGCTTCGAAAGCCTCATCATCCCGTTCGACTGCGATCCCTACCGCACCGCGACCAAATGGTCCCCCGGCGGGCCGACGCTGCGGCTCCACATCGGCCTCGAGAGTGTCGACGACCTCAAGGCCGATCTCGAGCGCGGTTTTGCGGCATTGAAGGCGGCCACCTAGGGCGTGAGGCCATAAGTTCGAGCGTACAGGGCTTCAGCCAGCGCCCGGCCGGGCCCTCGCCTGCAGGCGGGACACCGCCTCGGCCAGAGGCACGTCGGCCTGTGAGCCGTCGCGCTCGCGCAAGGTCACGCGGCCGTCCCTCATCTCGCGCTCACCGACGATAGCCATCACCGGCACCGCCATTTCATGGGCCGCCACAATACGCCGCGAAAGGGTGTCGGCGCCGTCATAGGCAACAGTCCGAATCCCGGCATCCTCCAGCGCTGCCAGAACGTCCGCGCCGTATCCGGCCTGGTCTTTCGAGATCGGCGCGACCGCGACCTGGTCTGGCGACAGCCAGAAGGGAAGCACGCCGCCGTGGTGCTCGAGCAGGATCGCGATCACGCGGCCGAGCGATCCGAAGATGGCGTGGTGGATCATCAGGGGCCTCGCGCGGCTGCCGTCGGGGGCGATGTAGGACGCCTCGAGCCGCTGCGGCAGCACGCCGTCGATCTGCACGGTGCCGCACTGCCAGGATCGTCCCAGCCGGTCGCGCAGCGCGAATTCCAGCTTCGGTCCGTAGAACGCACCTTCGCCAGGGTTGATTTGAGGCACGAGGCCGCATTGCCGCGCGGCATCGCCGAGCTTCGCCTCCGACCAGTCCCAGACCGCATCGTCGCCGGCACGCACCGCCGGCCGCGTCGCCAGCGCCACCTCGTAGTCGGGAAAACCGAGCTCCCGGTAGACCTCGCCCAGCAGGGCGATGAAGCACGCGACTTCGCGCTCCACGTCCTGCTCGCGGCAGAACACATGCGCGTCGTCCTGCTCGAAGGCGCGCGTCCGCATGATGCCGTGGAGCGAACCGGAAGGCTCGTTGCGGTGGCAAGCGCCGAACTCGGCATAGCGGATCGGAAGCTCCCGCCACGAGCGCAGCCCCTTGTTGAAGATCTGCACGTGGCACGGGCACGACATCGGTTTCAGCGCCATCGCCAGCTCGCCGTCGTCGACCCGGAACATGTGCTCGCCGAACTTGTCCCAGTGCCCGCTGCGGCCCCAGAACTCCTTTGGCAGCAACTGCGGTGTCCGGACCTCGGCGTAGCCGGCTCGGCGCATCTTGCGCCGGACATAGTCCTCCAACACCCGGTAGACCGCGTAGCCGCGCGGATGCCAGAACACCATGCCCGGCGCATCTTCCTGAAGGTGCCAAAGTTTGAGCTTCACACCGAGATTTCTGTGGTCGAGATCGTCCATGGCTGTATTCCCTGTGATCGGAAAAAGCGCGGACGGAGACCATCAAAAAACAGAAAAGGCCCCGTCCGTCGCCGGCGGGGCCTTTTCTGGGTGAAGTACGCTTGTCTCTAGCGCGCGCAACCAGCAGGCGATCCGCCGTAAGCGGTCGCGGTCAATGCGGCTGACTGAAGCTTCTTCATACTCTGTATATGGCGGCAAAACGCTCAGGCGTCAACGCCAGCCGCCTAGCGTTCGTCAAGCTCGCATCCATTCGCACCTGGCTGTGTGCTAATGAGTCCGCGGCCTCGGCCGGCGCTTCACGCCGCCCGATTTCGCAACCCGGCCGTATCAGCCATCTCAGCCGCGAGCAACACAGCAGCGCGGCTGGCGCCAACCGAGGCGACGCCTTGGCCGGCGATGTCATAGGCCGTGCCATGCGCCGGCGTACAGATCGGAAACGGGAAGCCGCCGAGAATTGTCACCCCGCGATCGAAGCCCATCAGCTTCATCGCGATCTGGCCCTGGTCGTGGTACATCGTCAGCACCGCATCGAAGGCCCCGTTCTTGGCGCGCAGGAAAACCGTATCGGCCGGAAACGGCCCTTCCGCCGCTATTCCTTCGGCCCGGCCGGCCATAACAGCAGGCTCGATCAGATCGATCTCCTCGCGGCCGAAATTGCCGCCGTCACCGGCATGCGGGTTGAGCCCGGCCACCGCGATACGGGGCTCGGCAAAGCCGGCCTGTCGCATGCAGGCATCGGTCAGTTTCAGCGCGCGATGGATGCGCTCGACGGAGAGACGCGAGGCCACATCCTTGAGCGCAATGTGCGAGGTGACGCGGGCATTCCACAGCCTGTCGAGCACGTTGAATTCGCTGGCTGGCGTTTTCAGGCCGGCGACCTCGGCGGAGAACGCGATCTCGTCATCATACTCCGCGCGCGCGAGCCGCATTGCCTTCTTGTTGAACGGCGTGAAGCAGACCGCGTCGGCCTGCCCGTCACGCGCCAGCGTGAGCGCGCGACGATAATTCTCCAGCGCGAACGCGCCACCGGCCTGGCTCGCGACACCACGTTCGATGGTCGCCGGATCGAGATGGCCAAGGTCCATAAAAGCGGCGTCACTGCCGATTGATCGTGGGTCCACAGATGGCGCTACATTTGGCAGGTCCGTCCTGACGCCGGCCACGCGCGCGCCTTCGTCGAAAACGCGGCGATCTCCGATCACGATCAGGCGTGCGCGGGAAAGGATTTCATCGAGGCAAGCGAGTTTTGCGGTCAACTCCGGGCTGATACCGGCGGGGTCTCCCATCGCCAGCGCGATCACCGGCTTGCCGGGGCTATGCAGCTTCATACGATCCTCACCTTTTCATCAGCGGCTTCATCCGGCTTTCGCAGCAGACGCACGATCTGCAGGACGAGCGGAAGCAGGAGCAACGCCATCCCGGCCAGAACGAGGGTCGTCACCAGCCGGTTCGCAAAGAATATCCCGAGCGATCCCTTCGACATCAGCATGGCCTGCCGGAACGCGTCCTCAGCCTTGTCGCCGATCACGATCGCAAGCACCAACGGAGCCAACGGATAGTGCAGCTTCTTGAAGAGATAGCCGAGGACACCGAAGCCGAGCATCAAGACGACGTCGAGATAGGAGTTCGAGACCGAATAGGCGCCGACGACGCAGATGATGACGATCAGAGGGGCGATGACGGCGAAGGGAATGCGCATCAGGGCGGCGAACACGGGAACGGTGAGCAGCACGAGCGCAACCGCAACGATGTTGCCGACATACATTGAGGCGATCAGCCCCCAGACGAAATCCTTCTGGTCGACGAATAGCATCGGTCCGGGATTCAATCCCCAGATCATCAGCCCGCCCATCATGACAGCAGCCGTAGCCGAGCCGGGAATGCCGAGCGAGAGCATCGGCAATAGCGCGCTGGTGCCGGCGGCGTGGTCGGCCGTCTCCGGCGCGACGATGCCCTCGGCCTCGCCGGTGCCGAAACGCGCGCCATTGCGCGAGAAGCGCTTGGCGATGCCATAGCTCATGAAGGAAGCGGCGGTCGGACCACCCGGCGTAATGCCCATCCAGCAGCCGATGGCGGCGCTGCGCAGCAATGCAATGCCATGCTGCGGCAGACGGCCGAGCGCCCGGAAGACTTCCTTCCAATCCACCCTCGACGATACCGCGCGGGCCTGAAACTCCTCCTCCACCGCAATCAGCAATTCGCCGATGCCGAACAGCCCCATCACGGCAACGACGAAGCTGACGCCCTTCACCAGCTCGTCGATACCCATGGTGAGCCGCACGCTGCCCGAGACGGTATCGATGCCGATCGCCGCGATGGCAAAACCGATCGCGAGTGCCACCACCGTCTTGATCGGAGCCGCACCGCCCATGCCGACGAAACTGGCGAAGGCAAGGAAATAGACCGCAAAATATTCGGGCGGTCCGAAGGCGAGCGCCACCTGCGCTACCCAGGACGCCAGAAACGTAATCAGGATCACGCCGACAAGCGCGCCGAACGCTGCCGAGCCGAAAGCGGTGGCCAGCGCCGTTGTCGGCCTGCCATCGCGCGCCATCGGATAGCCGTCGAAGGTGGTGGCGACCGACGATGGTTCGCCCGGGATGTTGAACAGAATCGACGTCACCGAGCCGCCGAACAACGCGCCCCAATACATGCTCGAAAGCAGGATGATCGCCGACACCGGCTGCATGCCGAAGGTCAGCGGCAGCAATAGCGACACTCCGTTTGGCGCACCCAGGCCGGGCAGAACGCCGACGAGAATGCCGAGCAGGACGCCGATCACCATCAGCGTCAGGTGCGGAACGGTAACCGCGATGGTGAAACCGTGCAGGAGCGATTGAAGGTTTTCCATCGCCCGTCCCTTTAGAAACCGAACGCGGCGGCGAGCGCGCCGTGCGGCAGCGACACCTGGAACATGCGCTCGAACAGGACGTAAAGCGTAAGCGGCGTTGCCGCGGCGATAACAAGCGCGCGCAAAACCGATTGCCGCCTCGGCAGCGCCAGCACCGCGAAAACATAGCCCGCCGAGGCGAGATACATTCCAACCATTGGAATGACGGCGACGAAAATCGCGGCTGGAACGAACAACCCCGCGAGGCGGCGCAACTCGGATGGCGTTATGGCTGTCCTGACCATTGCGAGGGTGCCGCGCCCCACGGCGCCCTGCGCCATGTTGTAAAGGCTGCCGAGCACGATGATGATTCCGGTCAGGAACGGAAACGTGCCGGCGTCGACGCCGGCGCTCGACCAGCCGATGCCGTTGTCGATGCTGGAAACAACGACAACGACGCCAAAGATTCCGGTCAGCGCCGCGGCGGCTATCTCGAGCGCGCGTCGTGATATCATCGCACCAGTCCTACTTCACCAGCCAGCCCTGTTCGCCCGCGACCTGCTTTACATGTTCGAGGTCCTGCTTGATGAAGTTGTCGAACGCAGCGCCAGTCAGGAAGGTATCAACCTGCGAGGTCTTTTCGATGTAATCCTTCCATTCCGACGTCGCCTGCACCTTCTTCAATAGATCGACGTAGAACGCCGCCTGCTCCGGGCTGACCTTGCCGGGCAGCCACACCGTCCGCGGTTGCTCATATTGCGAAATCGCAAGCCCCTGCTCGACACAGGTCGGCACGTCGCTCCAGCCTTCTGACGTCGTGACCTTCGGCCCTTGCGGCAACCGCTTCGGGCTGAACGCACAGAGCGGACGCTGGGTGCTGCCGCGCCATTGCCCAAGGCTCTCGGAGGGATTGTTGACGTGGGCATCGATATGGCCGCCGGCCAGTTGCACGGCTGCCTCGGCGCCGCTCTTGAAGGGGATGTAGGTGAATTTGACGCGCGCCGCCTTCTCGATCATCCGCGTCAAGACCTCATCAGTGTCCTTGGACTGCGCGCCACCCATCTTGAACTCGGTCGCGGCCGCCGCCTTGAGGAAATCACCTGCGGTCTTGTAGGGCGCGTCCTGCTTCACCCACAGCAGGAACTCGTCCTGCGCCATCGCGGCGATCGGGGTGAGATCGGTGTAGTTGAAGGCGACCTTGGAGACGAGCGGTTGCTGCCACGCGTTCGAGGTACCGAAGATCACCTTGTAGGGATCGCCGGCGGACGCCTTGCCGTAGACATAGCCTTCCGCTCCGCTGCCGCCGCCCTTGTTGACGACCACGACCGGCTGGTCGGTCAGTTTGTATTTGGTGACGATGCTCTGGACGGCGCGCGCAAGATTGTCGGTGCCGCCACCCGGCCCCGCCGTTGCGACGAACTCGATCGGCTTCTGCGGCTGCCAGGCCGCGGTGGCCGGAAGCGCGCCCGCGAGCATGAAAGCCGTCGTCGACAGCAGCAGTTTTGACGTGATCTTCATGGTTTGCTCCCCGTAGGCATTTCTTGTTGTCGTTCGTATTCTCGTTTTCTCGTCAGGCGACCTGCTCCTTGCGGCCGGCCGAGGCGGCAACGATCGCACCCTCCCGCTCAAACGCGTCGATCTGCGCCTGATCAAAACCATGTTCGCGCAGCACCTCTCGCGTATGCTCGCCATAAACAGGCGCGCCCGAACGCACCTTGCCTGGGGTCGCCGAGAATTTAACCGGCAGTCCAATTGTCTTCACCGGTCCGAGCGTCGAATGTTCGACCTCAACCACCATCTCGCGCGCGAGCGTCTGCGGATCGCTCAGCGCTTCCAGCATGTCGTGCACGGGGCCGCAGGGCACGCCCCTCTCGTCAAGTGCCGCCAGCCAATGCGCCCGCGTCTGTTTGCGGAAACGCCCGCTCAATTCGGCTTCGAGCTCCTTCAGATTCGCCATGCGGTCGGAGCCGTTGACGAAGCGCGGGTCGGAAGCCAGTTCCAGCGCGCCAAGCGCTTCCAGCATCAATAGCCAGTGCTTCTTGTTGGCGCCGCCTACCACGAGCCAGCCATCGGATGCCTCGAACGCCTGATACGGTGCGTTGAGCGGATGGGCCGAGCCCATGGCGCGCGGTGCCACGTTGCTGGCGAGCGCAATCGTCGACTGCCAATAGGTCTGAACCAGCGCCGCCTCGTAGAGCGAGGTCTCCACCCATTGCCCTTCACCGGTCTTGAGCCGGTGCGAATAGGCGGCAAGGATGCCCATGCTGGCGAGGAGTCCGGCCGTGATATCGGACAGCGGCGGGCCGCACTTGACCGGCGGACCATCCGGCCGTTCGCCCGTGAAACTCATGATGCCGCTCATCGCCTGGGCCACCAGATCGAAGCCGCGACGATGCTTGTACGGGCCGGTTCGGCCGAAACCGGAGAGCGAGCAATAGATCAGCGCCGGAAAATCCCGATGCAGTTCCTCATAGCCGAAGCCTAACCGCTCCATCGCGCCGGGCGCGAAATTCTCGACCAGCACGTCGGCGTCCGCGATCAGCCGCCGCAGCACTTGCTTGCCGCCTGCGGTCTTCAGATCGAGCACGATGCCGCGCTTGTTGCGGTTCATCATCAGGAACGAGGCCGCCTCGTCACCGATCTTCGGTGGCACCGAGTGCCGCGTGTCGTCGCCATTTGGCCATTTCTCGATCTTGATGACATCGGCGCCCATGTCGGCGAGCATGAGCGTGCAGGTCGGTCCCGCCATCACATGGGTGAGATCGATGACCTTGAGGCCGGCAAGCGGCCCCAAACGCGGCGTCGTGTCGTTTTGAAGGGACATGCGGGCTCCTATTGGCCGCGCCATTGCGGCGCGCGCTTGGTGAGAAACGCGTCGAGCCCTTCACGGAAATCCTGGCTGGTGTAGCACATCAGGATGAGGTCCTCGCCCTCCTCGGGCGTCAGCCGTTTCTGCAGCCGGGCGACTGCCTGCTTGGTCGCGCTCAGCGTCAGCGGCGCGTTGCCGGCAACGAGCCGTGCGATCTCGTCGGCGCGCCTGTCGAGCGCGGCCAGATCATCGACGACCTCGTTGAGCAGGCCTACTGAGGCCGCCTCCTCGGCTTCGACAAGCCGTGCCGTGAAGATCAGATCCTTGACGCGCGCCGGGCCGATCAACGCGGTGATGCGGCTGATATTCGACATCGACAGGCAATTGCCGAGCGTGCGCGCGATCGGAAACCCCATCCGCGTGCTCCGAGTGCCGATGCGGAGGTCACAGCAGGCCGCGATTCCCGCGCCGCCGCCGGTGCAGGCGCCGTTGATGGCGGCAATGGTCGGCACCCGGCATGTTTCGAGGATGCCGAGCACGCGGTCGATGCGGTTCTCGTAGTCGAGCCCGTCCTGCGGCGCCTTGAAGGCCCGGAACTGGTTGATGTCGGTGCCCGCGGCGAACGCCTTGTCGCCGGCTCCCCGCAGCAGCAGCACCTTGATCGCATGGTCGCGGTTGGCGCGCTCGCAGATCGCAGCCAGCCGCTCGTACATCGCGAAGGTGAAGGCGTTGCGCGCCTGCGGTCTGTTGAAGGTTATCCGGCCGATACCGTCATCAAGGGCAAACAGGAGGTCATCCTCCCGTACCGTTACGTCTTGATCCATCCCGCCGGCCCTTTCTTAATCGATTTTAACCAACTCTGAATGCAAAAACACGATTTATCAAGCTGGAACTAGCAAGATTCCGGTGATATAGCCATTTTTGCATTCAAACTGGATCTTACGGCGATGCTTCATGAGGAAGTCGTAGGCCGCGTCCGCGCCATGTTGCTCGATGGCGAGATCCCGCCGGGCGCGCGGATTCCCGAGCGCGACCTCTGTGAAAGGCTGCAGATCTCGCGCACGCCGCTGCGCGAAGCCCTCAAAGTGCTCGCCGCCGAGGGCCTGGTTCAATTGCTGCCGAACCGCGGCTCGCGCGCGGCCAGGCTGACCGACAGGGACATGCGCGACCTGTTCGAGGTGTGCCAGGGGTTAGAGGCGCTGGCCGGCGAACTGGCCTGCGAGCGCATCACGGATGCCGAGATCGCCGAGGTCGCCGCCGTCCACGCCGCGATGGTACGGCACTACGGCGATCGCGACCTTCTCCAGTACTACCGCTGCAACCGCACCATCCACGAGGCGATCATCGCCGCGGCCGGCAACCCGGTGCTGTCAGGCCTATATGAATCCGTTACGGCCCGCATTCGGCGTGCGCGCTACGTCACGCCGATGACACCGCGGCGCTGGGCGCTGGCGGTGCAGGAGCACGAAGCGATCCTCAATGCACTCCAACGCCGCGACGGCGTGGGGTTGTCGCATATCCTGCGCGCGCATCTGCGCCACAAGCGCGAGGAAGTCTTGCAGGCCGGCTTCGCGGAGACCGAGCCGCAAGATGAGGCGCGCGCATCATAGCAGCGTCTAGCCTGACGCTGATTCGCATCCGAAGCGCCCGTCCATCTCTACCCGCATTCGGCCGTTGCTACGCCCACGCCGAGACGACCCCGGGTTTCTGCGGAGCGGTTTTTCCAAAACGATAACCACCCGTTCACCATGACGGCGAATCCCGCCGTGCGATCGACCAAATAATTCAACCCTCAAGTTCCCTTATACCTTTGATGCCTAGTCATACCTCCGGGGATGGCTGCCATTGCCGTGCAGTGGGACGTCCCTGCGTAAGAGTAGTAAAGCGTATGAACATCGCACGTGTCGTCGTTCTGACCATCGCATTGAGTGCCGGCGGTGTTGCCGCCTATCTCGCCCGTGGCACCGAAGAACAATCCCGCCCGGCGGCCGAACCGGTCGCACAGTTGCCGACGGTGGAGATCCTGGTCGCGAAGTCCGACATCGGGCTCGGCCAGCCGGTCAAGCCCGAGGACCTGCAATGGCAGGCCTGGCCGGCCGCGACCGCCGGCAGCAATCTGATCAACCGCGCCAGCAAGGCCGAAGCCATCAACGAAATCGCCGGCTCGATCGCGCGCAGCCCGTTCTTCGCTGGCGAGCCGATCCGCGAACAGAAACTGGTCAAGGCCAATGGCTCCGGCTTCATGGCAGCCATCCTGCCGACCGGCTTGCGGGCGCTCTCAACCGAGATCTCGCCGGAAACCGGCGCCGGCGGCTTTATCCTGCCCAACGACCGTGTCGACGTCATCCTCTCCAAGCGTGAAAAGAATCCGGACAGCAAGGGGCCCGACGTCGTCCAGTCGGAAATCATTCTCTCCAACATCCGCGTGCTGGCGATCGATCAGGCGCCGAAAGAAAAAGAGGGCAGCAACTCCCTCGTCGGCCGCACCGCCACGCTCGAACTGAAGCCCGAGCAGGCTGAGACGCTGGCGCGTGCGCGCCAGAGCGGCACGCTGTCGCTCGCGCTGCGCAGCATCACCGATGTCAACGCGGCCGAAGGCCGTTCCGAGGAACAGGCTCAGCAACGAAGCCAGAGCGTCAACGTGGTTCGCTACGGGGTCGCTAATCAAACGACGGCACAGAAGTGACCGAAAGGACGCCCGAGATGAAGTTTGGGGAAAATCAGTCAGCGATGCGAACTGTGGCGGTGCGCACCCTGTTATTGTCGGCTGTCGCTGCGCTGACGCTCGGGCCGCTGCTGCCTGTGGTCGCAGCGGAGTCCGAGAAGGATCCGGTGACGACGTCTGCCATCGGCCCGGTCAAGATGCGCTTTCTGTCGCTCGGTGTCGGCAAGTCGGTTGTCGTCGACCTGCCGCGCGATGTGAAGGATGTGCTGGTCGCCGATCCGAAGATCGCCAATGCCGTCATTCGCTCGCCGCAACGCGCCTATATCATCGGCGGCGCCGTCGGCCAGACCAACGTGGTGTTTTTCGACGGCGACGGCCAGCAGATCGCCTCCTACGACATCGCAATCAAGCGAGACCTCAACGGCGTGCGCGCCGCGCTGCGGCAGTCGTTGCCAGGGATTCAGATCGAGGGCGTCGGCGACAGCGTGCTGCTGACCGGCTCGGTTTCGAGCCCGGTCGAAGCCCAGCAGGCCGGCGAGATTGCCGCGCGGCTGGTCGGCGGGTCCGAGAAGGTCGTCAACTCGATCGTCGTTCGCGGCCGCGACCAGGTGATGTTGAAGGTCACTGTCGCGGAGGTCCGGCGGGATGTCGTCAAACAAATGGGTGTCGATCTCAGCGCCCAATTGAATGTCGGCAATACGACTGTGAATTTCAACAATACCAATCCCTTCACTGCAAACAACGCGCCCCTCGTGCCTGGCAATGGCCTTGGCATAGCAGCCGGCACGATGCCGTCGGTCCAGGCCGTGCTTCGCGCGATGGAAAAGGCCGGAGTCGTGAAGACGCTCGCCGAACCCAATCTGACAGCGATATCAGGCGAATCCGCAACGTTTATCTCGGGCGGCGAATTTCCCATTCCAACCGGCGTGAGCTGCCAAACAACAACGGGCGGTGGCATCGGAAATTGCGTCCAGACTGTCAGCTTCAAGAAATTTGGCATCTCGCTCAACTTCACGCCGGTCGTACTCTCTGAGGGTCGGATCAGCCTGCGGGTGATGACGGAAGTTTCGGAAGTCTCGACCGAAAACTCTCTGACTGGCGGCCAAGGTGGAACAACCATTCCCTCGATCAAGACCCGCCGCGCCGAGACGACGCTGGAAATACCCTCCGGCGGCTCGATGGCGATGGCCGGCCTGATCCAGGAGCAAACCAAGCAGGCCATCAACGGGCTGCCGGGACTCGATCAATTGCCGGTGCTGGGCGCGCTGTTCCGCAGCCAGGACTTCGTCAACAACCAGACCGAGCTGATGGTCATCGTGACGCCCTACGTCGTGCGCGCGGTCGCGCAGAAGGAGTTGTCGCGGCCCGACGACGGGTTTGCGCCGGCATCCGACTCCCAATCCACGCTGCTCGGGCGCATCAACCGGATCTACGGCGTCGCCGCTCGCATCGATCCCGTCAGCGACGTCCAGGGCAATTTCGGCTTCATCATCGATTGAGACCGCAGAACTGTTCACCGAGTGGGGACGAGGACAGAACGATGACAACGAAAATTCCGCTCCATCGCGTCAAGGCTTTGGGCATTCTTGGTGCCCTCTTCGGCCTTTCGGCGGCGCTCGGTGCTTGCACGCCACAGACCACGGAAATCGTGACCGCCAGCGTATCCGATGATTACCGCCACCGTCATCCGATCGCCGTGACCGAAGCCAACCATTCGATCGTCGTGTTCGTGGGTCATGCCCGCGGCGGCCTCTCCGGGCCGCAACGCACCGACGTCATGGGCCTGGCGCGGACATGGGCGCGCGAAGGCACCGGCGCGATCATTGCGGACGTCCCGACAGATACGCCCAATGCCCGCGCGGCTGCGGCGACGTTTCGAGAAATCCAGTCGGTGCTGATGGCGGGCGGCGTGCCCTCGCGCGCCATCACGCTGCATCACTACCGTCCCGACGATATCAGGACCTTGCCGACGATCAGGCTGAGCTATCCGAAGATCAAGGCGGTGGCCGGTCCTTGCGGCCTGTGGCCGCAAGACCTCGGCCCGAACATCGACAACGTCGCCTACAACGAAAACCGCTCCTATCACAATTTTGGCTGCGCCACCCAGCGCAACCTGGCGGCGATGATCGACAATCCGGCGGACCTCGAGCAGCCGCGCCCCGAGACGGCCGCCTACACGCCGCGGCGCAATATCGCCTTTGACAAATATCGCAAGGGCGTTGCGACCGAGACCACCTACCCCGAAGCCGACAAGGCCAAACTCAGCGATACAGGCAAATGATCAGCCGCGTCTTTCAAAACTCCGACGACCAACTGGACGACACGCCGGCGCAGCCCGAGGAATACATCTCGCCGGCGCCGCGCGTATCGGTACAGGCCTTTTGCGCCAGCGTAGCGATCGCAACCGCGGTTCGCGCGGCGAGCGAAGACCGCCGTCTCGGCAAGGCGCACCTTTCGGTTCACATGGGCGGTATTGCCGCCGCCATCGAGGCCTACCACAAGGCACCGACGCCGAACGTTATTTTGCTGGAGAGCGACCCGGCCACCGACATCCTCGAAGGCCTCGATGAACTCGCGACCGTGTGCGACGCAGGAACGCGCGTTGTCGTGATCGGCAACGCCAACGACGTCGCACCCTATCGCGAACTGGTGCGGCGTGGCGTCAGCGACTACGTCACCGGACCGATCGAACCGATCGACGTAGTTCGTGCGATATGTGGCCTTTACGCGGCCTCCGAGACCGTAGCCGTCGGCCGTATCGTTGCCGTCGTCGGCGCCAAGGGAGGCGTCGGCGCATCCACCGTCGCGCACAATGTGGCCTGGATGATCGCGCGCGATCTGGCGCTCGATTCCGTCGTGATCGATCTCGACCTTGCCTTCGGCACCGCCGGCCTCGACTACAATCAGGATCCGGTTCAAGGCATCGCCAATGCAGTCTTCCAGCCGGAACGGCCGGACTCCGCCTTCATGGAACGTCTGCTGGCGAAATGCACCGACCACCTCGACCTGCTGGCCGCGCCGGCAACGTTGGACCAGGTCTATGATTTCGGCGCCGATGCGTTCGATGCGATCTTCGACACGATGCGCATGACGACCCCGTGCATCGTGCTCGACGTCCCCCATCAGTGGTCGGCATGGACCAAGCGCACGCTGGTCGGCGCGGACGACATTTTGATCGTCGCCGAGCCTGACCTCGCCAATATGCGCAACACCAAGAACATGCTGAACGTGCTGAAGGCGGCGCGGCCCAATGACCGCCCGCCGCTCTATTGCCTGAACCAGGTTGGAATGCACAAGCGTCCGGAGATCTCCACGCGCGAATTCGCCAAGGCAATCGAGAGCCAGCCGATCGCGGCGATTCCGTTCGATTCGAAGATGTTCGGCACCGCCGCCAACAACGGCCAGATGATCGCGCAGATCGCCGCGAAGCATCGCACCACCCAGATGTTCCTGCAGATCGCGCAGCGCATGACGGGCCATGCCGTGACCAAGCGGTCGCGGACTTCGTTCCTGATGCCGATCATCAAGAAGCTGCAGGGCGCGACGGCCCGCAGAGCGTGAGCAAAGGATAACGGCGCAGCGGCGTTGGCTGCTGACGCTGATCGCGTTTCGAGCGAAAGCCTGCCCCAACTTGATCCGGGTGAATTCAGGCTCTGTTGGTTCTGATTGGATCGGAACCGGTAGAGCGCTAGACTAGTCGGTGCGTCGGGCCGAGGCGATCGGCATCTTGTCGGCCTCAGCTCGCGCGTTCTCCCTGTCCTTGCGCGCCAGCATCCGCTTCAATTGCGCGACGTTGGCTGCCGCCTCGGCGGGCGGCAGGTCGGCCTTCACGATCTTTTCCGCCTCGGCAAAATGACCCTGCAGGCCGACCGCCAGTGCAAGATTGGCGCGCACGCGCGGATCGGTCCCGGCCAGGCTGTGGGCGCGGCGCAGCGTCTCCTCGGCCCTGGGCAGGTCCTTCGAAAGCACGTAGGACAGTCCGAGATTGGACAGCACCGACGGATGGTCGGGCACGATTTTCAGCGCGCTCGCATAGTATTGCCGCGCCTCCTCGTATCGGCCGAGTTGATCCAGTGTTGCTCCCTGCGCCGACAGCAGCCGCCAATCGGGATCGTCGGGGCTGTGGGCTCGGCCGAGCACGTCAAAGGCCTGCTGGAAATTGCCATTATCCGCCAGCGCGCGGCCGTAGGCTGCGAGCAGCAGCTTATTGCCCGGATGGGCGATGGAGGCCTGTTCGAGCACCGCAACCGCTTGCGACCGCTGCCCTGTCGCGCGAAGCGCCTTGCCGTATTTCAGGGCCGCGTCGGCATCCTTCGGATTGACGCGATAGCGTTCCTGGTAAAGTTGGACATCGCGGCGCGGATCGGTGGCGTGGTCAGCGTCAGCCTTCTCGCCGATCGAACCGGTAATGTCTGACAGTCCCGAGGTCTGGCAGCCGCCGAGCCCCAATACCAGGATCAGGGTCGACGTGCACGCAAGGAGCCGCGTGACGCGGAGCGGATGGGGTAACTTCTGGAACATGTAGCGGGACTCACGGCGGCGACTGTCCAGAAGTGTTCACAGCTTAACCCTAAGTTCCGGTTAAGCTGGCCCGCTTTTGCGGTAATTGGTGACCTTTGCGGGCGGCTGCCGCCAGGCACGCGCGTGCCGGTCCGTTTCGCCGAGCCGCCTAGTCGAGGAATTGCGCGCCGAGTTCGCAACCGATCCGCCAGGCCAGCTTGCACTGACGCGGCCTTCCCTCCGAAAAGATCACCGTGAATTCGGGAGGAATTTCGGGATATTCGGCGATGATCTTCACGCCGCCATCCGACATGTCTGTAATCATGCAGTCGCGCGGCAATCCGCCGGTCGCAAACTGTATTTTCGCAAAGTTTCTGCACGCACGTCGTTCGCTTCTGCGGCGATTCGCTAACATGTCTACCCTGGCCTTGCTGGAGTGATTCACCCGAAGGTGCCCTCTGCTTTACAGAAGAATTGTTGGAATTGACCTAGCGCAACGGCTCGCAATGTAACTGATACGTTCGAATTCCGTTTACCGAACCCGGAGCCGAAGACCTCCGAGCACCGGCAAGCTACGATCGAGCAGCGCCCATGCACTGCAATTTTCGGCAAATTAAAGGGTTGATCGCCCCTCGTTAGGCGATAGCCTGACCCCTCGACTCGATTTGGCGGAAACCGACGCGCATGGGAAGCCTCGTCCTTCTCGACCTGATGGGCGGCGTAGCATTGCTGCTGTGGGGCCTGCACATGGTCCACAGCGGGATCCTGCGCGCGTTCGGGCCGAACCTGCGAATGTTACTGGCGAAGGCCCTGAGCAACCGCTTCTCCGCCCTCGCCGCCGGTCTCGGCCTGACCGCGCTGCTTCAAAGCAGCACCGCGACGGCGCTGATCACGAGTTCGTTTACGTCGGACGGGCTCGTCAGCCTGGTGCCTGCGCTCGCCATCATGCTCGGTGCCAATGTCGGCACCACGCTGATCGTGCAGATCCTGTCGTTCAACATCGCCGCCGTCGCGCCGGTGCTGTTCATCATTGGCCTGGTCGCCTTTCGCACCGGGCCGCGCTCGCGCATCAAGGACATCGGCCGCGTCTTTATCGGCCTCGGCCTGATGCTGCTGGCGCTGCACATCCTGCTCAATACGCTGGCGCCGGCGGGAGAACGCGCCGGGCGTGCGCGTATTCATGAACGCCATCACCGGCGATCCCGTGCTCTGCATCCTGTTCGCTGCGATCGTGACCTGGCTCGTGCATTCCTCTGTTGCCAGCGTACTGCTGGTGATGTCGCTGGCCTATGCGCATTTCATCACCCCCTATGCGGCGCTGGCGCTCGTGCTCGGCGCCAATCTCGGCAGCGCCATCAATCCGATCGTCGAGGGCGCGCGCCGCGACAATCCCGCCAGCTATCGGCTTCCGCTCGGCAATCTCGTCAACCGGCTTGTCGGCGTGCTGCTGGTGGCGCCGTTCCTGCAGCCGATCGCGGAGCTTCTGATCGCGTGGCAACCGGATGTAGCCAAGGCAACCGCCCTGTTCCACATCGCCTTCAACGTTGCGACCGCAGCTCTCTTCATTGGCCTGCTCGACGGAATGGCGCGGCTGTTGAAGAGGTTGCTGCCCGAGCGCGTCAAGGAGGCCGACCCGACAGGTCCGCGCTATCTCGACGAGAGCGCACTCGAGACCCCTTCCCTCGCGTTGGCGGATGCCGCCCGCGAGACCCTGCATATGGGCGATCACGTCGAGATCATGCTGCGCAAGGTGATGGCGGCGATGATGACCAACGACCGCGCGCTGGTCGACGAGGTCTCGCGGATGGACAACAGCGTCGACAGCCTCGACGAGGCGATCAAGCTCTATGTCACGAAACTCACCCGCGGCAGTCTCGACGAGCGCGAGGGACACCGGGCGATGGAGATCGTCTCCTTCGCCATCAACCTCGAGCATATCGGCGACATCATCGACAAGAATCTGAGCGAGCTGGCAACCAAGAAGATCAAGCGCCGCTTCCAGTTCTCGGCCGAGGGCGCCGAGGAGCTTTCGGCTTTCCACAAGCGCACTATGGATTCGCTGCGGATCGCGTTCGGGGTCTTCATGTCGGGTGACCTCAACGAAGCGCGAAAATTGCTGGCCGAAAAGGCCGCGCTGCGCAATGCCGAGCTCGCCGCCACCGAGCGGCACCTCGACCGCCTGCGCGAGGGCCGGCCCGAAACCATCGAGACCACGTCGCTTCATCTCGACGTGTTGCGCGACCTCCGGCGCATTCACTCGCACATCTGCTCGGTCGCCTACCCCGTGCTCGATGCCGCCGGTGAACTCGCCGCCCATCGCAGCGCCGAAAGCGAATTGCCCGCACTGCCCACGGCGGCGCCGAGCCGCTGACAGTCAGCGATCGAGCGTCTTCGAGGCAGTGGCACGGTTCTTCACGATCAGCATGATGTTTCTGATGTAGATGATCGTGGCCATCGACTGGCCGATGATGATCACGGGCTCGCGCTTGGCGATGCCGTAGATCAGCGTCATCATGCCGCCTCCCATCGAGAAGAACCAGAACGCCATCGGCACCACGCTCTGTCCGGCCCGCTCGCTCGAGATCCACTGCACCAGGAATCGCGCGGTGAACAGCAATTGCGCGATCAGCCCGAACGCCAGCCAGAAATCGAACTTGGCGACGAACACGTCGTAGAGATAGTCGCCGAGCGCCTGGCCGTATTGAATCAGCATCAGCGAACCTCGATCACAACGGGCGTCGACTTCTTGCGTCGGATCAGCCACCACACGCCGGCGAGATCCATGATCCCGATCCATAGCCGGTCAAAGAAGCCGTAATTGGACACGCCGGAATGGCGCGGGCGGTCGATCACGTCGACGTAAGCGATGTCGAAACCTTCGCGGCGCACCAGCGCCGGCAGGAACCGATGCAGCCCGTCGAAATAGGGCATCGAGAGGAACACCTCGCGCGGGAACGCCTTCAGCCCGCAACCGGTGTCGCGGGTACCGTCGCGCAGGATCGCGTTGCGCACGCCGTTGGCGATCCGCGACTGCAGTTTCTTGAAGCCGGTATCCTTGCGCCCGACCCGTTGGCCTGCCGCAAGACCGACGCGGCCACCGCCTTTTTCGACTGCAGCGATCAGGTCCGGCAGGAACGCCGGATTGTTTTGCCCGTCGCCGTCGAGAGTCGCCACGATGGCGCCGCGCGCGGCCCGCACGCCGCTACGCACCGCCGCCGATTGCCCGCTTGAGGCGGCGTGCTTCAGTTGCCGAAGCTGCGGATACTGTTTCATCATCGCCGCCAGCCGCTCGGCGGTCGCATCCGTCGAACCGTCGTTGACATAGATGATCTCGTAGGCCCAGCGGCGGCCGAGTGCGCTGACGATTTCCGCAATCAGCGGCGCGACGTTGTCCGCCTCGTTGCGGACCGGCACAACGATTGAAACGGCGACCGCATCTCTGTCGGCAGGTATCAAATCGGCACTCGTCTGGTTGGTTTGGAAGGACCCGGAACCGGGCGTATCGGGCCGTCTGGCGGCGTCCGCTTTTATGGGGCGAAAGCGCCGCGGGCAACCCTTTTGAGGCGCCCGGACGAGGGCCCGGCAAGAGACACGATGCTGCCGTCGCGCTGGATCGCAAATCCGAGCCGGCGGGCCGCAAACCAGTATCGCACGAACATCGCTCCGACGATGCCGATCAGCGCCCCGGCAACCACGTCACTCGGATGGTGGGCAACCAGCACCAGACGGGTCGCCGCAATGATGAGGGCATAGACGGCCATCGCAAAGCGAGCTTTCGGCCAGATGACCGACACGGCGAACGCGAGCGCAAAGGCGGTCGTGGCGTGGCCGGAAGGAAAGCTGAAATAAGCGGGGTGGCCCGCGAAGTGCGAGAAGTGGAAAGCATTGGCCTCGCCGCCGACAAACGGCCGACCGCGACCGATGCTGTATTTCAGCACCTCGGTGACCAGACTGGACACGGCGACGGCGCAGAAGATGAACTGCAGCCGTGTTCCGAGACTAAGCAGCAATGAGCGCCTGATGCCATGCAGGGCCGGTGCGGCGATCGCGACCGCGATCAGCAATCCTGCCAGCCCCGCCAACACATATTCGTCCTTGCCGAAATCAGTGAGAATGCGGACCCACCACAGCGAGGGCGTGCCGCGCTTTGGCATCTGGGCGATTTCCCACGCATCGATCGCATACATCAACACCACGATCGCTGCGCCGAGACCTGCCGAGATCCACAAGACGTGACGCGCCGCGCGGCGAGCGGCTTCGGCTCGCCGCGAATGCGACGGCGACCGCACGAGTTGCGCCAATGACAGCCACGTCAGCGTGGAGAAACGCGCAAGATAGGTTTTGGAATCGTCAACAGAAGGGCTCGCAGCCATCTTACTCCGTGCCTTCCGAGCGGAAGATGGCGATCGAGATCGCCTTGCCCTGCGAAATGTTATAGCCCTCGATCCGCTTCGCTACGTTGTAGCGCAGCCCGATTGCTTCAGCACGCTGGACGAAGGCGCGCTCCGTGCGCCATTCAACCAGCGCGAAGCGGCAACTGCCCTGCCCGAGGAAATCGGCCGCGCCGGATCCGTCGGTGAGCAGCGTGCCGGTACCGGTCATGAAGACGAGGCTCGGCTCGTGGAAGCCCGCGGCTGCCGCCTTTGGCCCGACGCAGACCACGTTGCGAAGCGCGCGCGCGATCTCGGCGCTTGGAAACATGGCAGTCAGCGACGGCATGACAATGCCGTAGATTCCGACCGCCAGAAACATCGCCGCGACCACGGCATTCAACAGCGATCGCTCGGCGCGGCTGTCCTCGAACATCCACCACGCGATCAGGCCGAAAATCATCGCCGCCGCCAGGAAGGGCCAGGCCGGAAATGCCGGGTAATGCGTCAGCTTGATGGCGCCGATGACGGCGATCACGGCTGCCCCCGCCGGAATGACAAACCACCAGGCCGCACCGCGCATCAGCCAGGAGCGCGACAGCACGCGGCGCTCCAGCGCGCCGGCGGTGAGGATCGCAATCGCCGGGTAGAGCGGCAGCACGTAGTGCGGCAGCTTGGTCAGCACCAGTTCGAACACGATCCATGACGGAACCAGCCACGCCAGAAGATATTGCGCGCCGGGCTCCCGCCGCGCGCGCCATACTGCCGGCGCCGCCATTCCCGCCAGCGCCGCGCCCGGCCAGAACGTGACCCAGAACAGCAGCAGATACAGGCCGGGCGGCGCACCGTGGGATTCCTGCGCGCCGAGCTTCCCCAGCATGTCGCCGCCGAGCGAATTGGAGAAAAAGGCCTCGCCCGCGCGCCAGAAGATCGCAACGAACCAGGGCAGCACCAGCACCAGCGTCCACATCAGCCCCCAGACCGGGCGCAGCCGCCAAAGCCATGCCGCGGAGCGGTCGAGGATTGCGAGGGCCAGGATGGTCAGTCCGACGAACATCAGGATCAGCGGTCCCTTGAGCAGGATGCCGCCGGCCAGCGCCGTCCAGAAGATCGCAGGCGGGGCCCAGGGCGGACGCGCCGGATCCTCGCCACGCTGCCAGGACAGATACACCCGCGCCATTGCCCCCATCGCGGCGACAACGGTCAACAGCAGCATCGCGTCGGTTTTGGCCAGCCTTGCTTCGGCGCCGAGCAGGACGGAACTGCACATCATCAGTGCTGCCAGCGCGGCCCCGCGCCGCGTGACAAAGGCGAGCGCCGCCCAGTAGGTCAGCAGAACCGCGCCGATGGCCCCGATCAGGGAGGGAATCCGGTACAGCCAGATGCGCAACTGCGCGCGCGGCAGGCCGAGCGATGAGGCGGTTTCGACCACGGCGGCCTGCAGCCAGTAGATGCCGACCGGCTTCTTGTAGCGGACGTCGTCCTGGAAGCGGATGTCGACGAAATCGCCGCTTTCGACCATCTGCTTGGTCGCCTGCGCAAAGCGCGCCTCGTCGCGGTCGATTGCCGGAATGTTGAAGAATCCGGGCAGGAAAAGCACGATACCGCAGAGCACCAGAAACACGATGCTGCGAAAATGGCTCGCCGTGGCGAAGTCGAACACAACGGCCAGCCTGCGGCCGGAATGCGCAGGTTTTACAGGCTGTTGGCCCGCTCCAAAGCGTGGGGGGTTCAAGGTTTCCACCATGCTGCTCGCATACGATGAAACCGCACTGCAAACAACACCGCAAAACCCCTAAGTCGTGGTCATCAGGTGGCTTTTTCCTTACTGGACCCGAATGACCACAGTGTCGGCCGCGCCGGTCGCGTCGATCACCGTCAGCCGGGCAAAGCCCGGTCCGGGCGGATCGATCAGCCGCTGCCGCCGGCTGTCGATCTCGCCGACTGAGGCGCCGTTCATCATGATGGTCAGCGGCAACACGCCGCCGGCAACCTTGACCGGCATCGCGGCGGCCTGCCCGTCGCTTGAACGGTCGACGTCGATGCGCGACCCGTTCAGGGGAAACTGGATGCGCGGCGCAGAATCTGCGCCGGTCCGGATCAGTTCGCCGACCGGACGGAACCGCCGCAGCGGCAATGGCAGTTTGGCATTGCTGGCGATCAGCGCACCTTTCGGCGACTTCGGCAGCGCCGCCGGGATTTTTCCGGTGCGCGCAAAGGCGTCGAACAGGATCGGCGCGGCGGCGGTGCGGCCGACCAGCCCCGGCACCGGCGCGCCGTCGGGACGCCCGACCCACACCCCGATCGTGATGCGGCCATCGAAGCCGACCGACCACGCGTCGCGATAGCCGTAGCTGGTGCCGGTCTTGAACGCGATTCTGTTGTGCACGCCGTTTTCCGGCGGCGGGGTGCCAAGCAATACGTTACCGACCTGCCAGGCGGCGGTCTGGTCCATCAGCCGCAGCGGCTCGCGCTCGTCCTTTGTGAGCATGATCTCGCGCAGCGGCCGCGCCGCGCCCAGCCGCGCCAGCCCGGCATAGAGCTGCGCCAGGTCCTGCAATGTAACGCCGACGCCGCCAAGGCCCATCGCAAGGCCCGGCGCCTCGTCCTTCGGCAGCACGAGGTTGCCGCCGGCCTGCTTCAGCCGTGACGACAGCCGGCTGGAGCCGACGCGGTCGAGCAGCGCGATCGCTGGCACGTTCAGCGAGAGTTGCAACGCCTTACGCACCGGCACAGTGCCCTGGAACATCATGTCGAAATTTTCCGGCGCATAGGAGCCGAAGCGGATCGGCCGGTCGTCGATGAGGCTTTCGGGGTGCACAAAGCCATCCTCGAAGGCGAGCCCGTAGATGAACGGCTTTAGCGTCGATCCGGGCGAGCGCACCGCGCGGGTCATGTCGACCTGCCCGGCGCGGCGCTCGTCGAAATAATCCGCCGAGCCCACGCGCGCCAGCACGTCGCCCGTTTCGTTGTCGACCGCGATGATGGCGACTGAAATATTCGGCCCCTGCGCCACGGCACGGTCGCGCGCCAAGGCCTCCAGCGTTTTCTGCAAGCCGGAATCCAGCGTGAGCTTGATCAGCGGCGTATCTTTCACCGTCGCCATCGCGGCATCGGAGGAATGCGGCGCCAGGATCGGCATCGGCTTGCGCAGCCGCGGCACCGCCACCGCCTTGGCCTGCGCCGCGTCCTCTTGCGACACGACGCCATCCTCGACCATCCGTGCCAGCACGCGGTCCCGCGCGACGTGGGCGGCTTCCGGATGACGGTCGAGCCGGCGGCGTTCCGGCGATTGCGGCAGCGCGACTAGCAGTGCGGCTTCAGCGAGCGAAAGCCGCTTCGGCTCCTTGCCGAAATAGGCAATGGATGCGGCGCGGATGCCTTCGAGATTGCCGCCGAACGGCGCCAACGCAAGATAGAGATCGAGGATTTCGTCCTTGCTCAGTTGCCGCTCGAGCTGGACCGCACGCACCATCTGGCGCAGCTTTGCGTAGACCGAGCGCTCGCGCCGCGGCTCCATCAGCCGCGCCAGTTGCATCGTAATGGTGGAGCCGCCGGAGACGATGTGGCCGCGCGTGACGAGTTGCAGCGCCGCCCGCCCCAGCGCCAGCGGATCGACGCCGCCATGCGACCAGAACCGGCGGTCTTCATAAGCGAGTAGCACCTTCAGATAGCCGGGATCGACCGCCGCCTTCGCATCGACCGGCAACCGCCAGCGTCCGTCGGCCATCGCATAGGCGCGCAGCAGCTTGCCGTTGCGATCGACGATGGTGGCGGAGACTTTGCGCGCCTCTTCCAGCGGCAACGGACCCAGCGAGTAGACCCAACCCGCGAAAGCGGTCGTGATGACGACGAGGGTAAAGGCCAGCGTTACGGCGATCCGGAAAAAGCGGCGAGGCCCAATACCACCGTCATGCTCGGGCTTGCCCGGGCATGACGATTGAGATTGTGGTGACACCGCGTCGCTCATCCCACCATCACTCATTTCGCCGGACGCACGTCGACCGAGCCCGTGCCGGTACGGCCGTAGCGCGAGGGGTTGTACATGTCCTCGACATAGGCCTGCGGCAGCACGTATTTGCCGGGCGAGACCGCGCGCACGATGTAGGCCACTGTGAACACCGACTGGTCGTCGCTCGCCCGCTCGATCGCCGCGGTGAAGCGGTCGTCGCGGAACTCGGTATGCTCCGGCTCCTCGCCGTCCTCGATCCAGTCCAGCGTGCCGCTATCACCCGACGACACCAGGCGCGGGTTGTCGATCTCGAGACCGGCCGGCAGATAGTCGGCCACCATGATGTGCCCGCGTTCCGGCTTGGCCTCGGTGATCTTCAACACCACCGCGAAGCGATCGTTCTGCTTGGCCTTGGTGACGTCGGCGGGCTTGCCGTCGAACGTGAAGTAATTGCGCTCGATCTTGAAGCCGTTGGAAGCTGCCGGCTCGGGGGTAACCGGCGAGCCCGAGACCGAGACCACCGCCTGCACCGGTGCATCGCCGGTATTGGTGATCTTGACCGGCTTGCCGGCTACCGCCTCGGCCTTGTAGCTGCGATAGACGGCGGCCTTGACCGGCGATCCATCGATATCGAGTGCCAGCGTTTCCTTCGACAGCGCCCGCGCGGCCAGCACCATCCATGCATTCTCCTGCGTGGAGGTGTAGGGCGTCAGCCCGCGCGCCGCTTCGACCCGCTGAACGGCCTGCGTCAGTGTCGCCCGCGGTGCGTTGCCTTCGCTGGCGAGCGAGACCAGCGCCGCCGCGTCGCGCAGTGCCGAGCCGTAATCGACGCGGCCGAACTCGAGCACCGGTTTTGGCGCCAGCGCATCGAGTGCCGCCGCGTAGACCCGTTCCGCCCGCGTCTTGTCGCCGACCAGCGCCAGCGCCGCGGCAAGCTGCGATTTCGCAATCGGCGTTGCGAGATTGCTCAGCTTGGTGTCGGCGAGATAGCGGAGATCGCCGATCGGCGCTGCGCCATTGCGGGCGAGCACGTAGAGGCCGTAGGCCAGATCGCGGCCGCCGTCCTTTTCCGGCTCGTTGGCATTGACCACCGAATTGCGGATGCGATCCAGCGCGTTCTTGAACAGCACGTCCGGCACCGCAAAGCCCTTTTCGCGGGCCCGCGTCAGGAAGTCCGTCACATAGGCATCGAGCCAGGCGTCTTCGCCGCCCGCCGACCACAGGCCGAACGAGCCGTTCGAGCCCTGCCGCGCCAGCAGCCGCTCGATAGCGTCCTTGATGCGCTGGTCGACGGCGGTATCCATCGCCAGGTGCGCGCCGGCAGCGAGATCATTGACATAGAGCAGCGGCATCGCGCGGCTGGTGATCTGCTCGGAGCAGCCGTGCGGATAACGATCCAGCGCCTTCAAAATGGTCGCCGCATCGAGTGCGGTGGACAGGCTGACCGACAGCGACACGCTGCCGGTGCCCGAGACCAGGTCGGAGAACATGTCCGGCGTCAGCGTCAGGCTTTCGCCTTTGGCCAGTGTCCGGATCGAGCGTCGCGCCAGCACCTGCGTCGCCGCCTTGACGTCGAGCGCATAATGCCGCGCCAAGGCCAATCCGTTCGGGCCCTTGATGTCGACGTCGAGATTGGCGGTGCCGGCGCCGCCGGCATCGAGCGCCAGCGACATCGAGGTCCGCTGCTTGGCGGCGAGTTTGACCGTCGTGGTCGGATTGCCCGTCACCTTCACGGGTCCCGACGTCTTCACGCTGATGCTGTAGTCGCCAGGGGCGCCCTCGACATTGTCGAGGTCGAAGCTCATGGTGCCCTTGTCGCCATTGAGCAGGAAGCGCGGCAGCGTCGCCGTCAGCACCACGGGATCGCGCACCGTGACATCGATGGTGGCGCGGCCAAGCTTGGTCGCGTTCCACGCCACCGCCATCACCCGCGCGGTGCCGGCGAATTCCGGAATGTCGAAACTGATCTCGGCGGTGCCGTCGGCGCCAACCGTGACGATGCCGGAATAGAGCGCCAGCGGCTTCTGCGTGGGCGGCGAGCCCTGCAGCTCGGCGCCGGCGGAATCGCCGCCGGTCCTGATCTGGCCGCGCGTGCCCTGCATACCGTCGATCAACTGGCCGTAGACGTCGCGGATTTCGGCTGTCAGGCGGCGTTGGCCGAGATAATAGTCATCGGGCGCCGGCGGCTTGTAATTGGTCAGGTTGAGGATGCCGACATCGACCGCGGCAACCACGATCTTGGCGTCCTCACCGGGATTGAGCCCGCCGAGCTTGACCGGAATCTTTAAACTGGTGCCGGGCCGAGCCAGCGGCGGCGGCGACAGCGCGACCTGCAGCGTACGCGCCTTCTTGTCGATTCCGAACCACTTTAAGCCGATCGCCCTTCCGGGCATCCGCAATGCCGCCGTGTCCAGCGGTCGCCGCAGCGTCGCCAGCACATAGGCGCCGGTGCCCCAATCCTTGCCGACGGTCAGTCTGACCTGCTGGGTGCCTTCCTTGACGTCGACGATCTGGGTCGTCAGCAATCGGTCGCCGAGCACGCTGACCGTGAGCTTGCCGGCGGTGCGGGCATTGACCGACACCATCATGGTGTCGCCGGAGGTGTATTCCGGCTTGTCGATCGAGGTCTCCAACAGGTCTGGCGTATCGGCGCTGCCGTCGGAATACCAGCCAACATCGAACTGCACCGAGGTGATCGGGCCATCCGCCTCGTTCGATTTGACATCGAGGCGGTAGCGGCCGGGCTCCGGCGCGACCGACACCCGCGCCGCTTTGTCGGCCGTGAGCGTCAGCTCGCCATCGGCAACGCGTTTGGTGGATTTGACCGGCTCATATTCCCAGGACGAATGCTGCCGATACCACTGATAGCGCGACTCCATCTTCAGGAGTTCGTAGCGCAGGCCGTCTCGCGACAGTTGCTTGCCGTCCGGGCTGACGAACACGACGTCGAACTCGGCCTTGTCGCCTTCAGCGACGCTCTTGTCGCCGAACAGCGGCTTGATGCCGATCAGAGCCGCGGTCGGCGCGACGGGGAGCACCAGCTTGCGCTCGACCGCGCGGCCGCCGGTCTCCACCATGCGGATGAATATCTGCGCCTCCTGCGGCTGGGTCGAGGTCGGCGTCTTCGCCAGCGACACCGGGAAGGTCGCGACACCATTGGCGTCGGCCTCAGGCAGGTTCTCGATCGGGGTGCGCTCGTTGGAAGCGGTTTCCTCGTCCTCCACGCCGAACTGATAGCCGGGATAGCCGGGCCGCCCAGAGGCCGCGGGGGCGACCAGCATGTCGCCTTCGAGCTGCAGGCCCGACGCCGGCGCACCATAAAGGAACTTGCCAGCGACCTTCAGTTCAACGGGAGTCTCAGCCTTGATCACTTTCTCCTTGGCCGAGAGGTCGAATTCGATCCGTTCGGGGATGTAGTCCTCGACCATGAAGGTGGTCTCACCGACGGACGAGCCCTTGGGGTCGGTAAAGGCGCGCACCCGCCAGGTCCCGGTCGGGACCGCCGAATTGAGCGGCACGGCCATGGAGCGGCCGCCCGCACCCTGGTCGGGGAGCTGGGCGCGGCGGAATTCGACGCCGTCCGGCCGCTCGATCACCAGCGTCAGCGGCCCGCCGGCCATGGCGTTGCCCTGCCCGTCGCGCAGCAGCGCGGTCAGGTAGACCGTCTCGTTCGACCGGTAGACGCCGCGCTCGGCATAGACGAAGGCGTCGGCGCCGGGAGGCACCACCCGCCCCGACACGCCGCGGTCAGTGAGATCGAAGGCATTGGCCTTCAGGCTGAGGAAGGCGTAGTCCGCCTTCTCGCTCATCACCGTCAGCAACGCCGGCGACAGCCCGCCCTCGCCGCGCGCAAGCCCTGCCTCGAAAAGGACGTGGCCGGCATCGTCGGTTTTGCGGGTAGCCAGGATCTCGTTGTTGCGCGCGACCAGGCGCACTTCGGCCTTGGCGACTGGGTCGGTCGAAGCCAGCGAATTGACGAAGACATGGATGCCGTCATTGCCGGAAAACGCTGTTAGCCCCAGGTCGGAGACGATGAACCATTGCGTCGCCAGAGTGCCGTCATCGTCGCTGCTGCTGCCCGGGCCCTTGGCGGCGGCCGTCATCACGTAAACGCCCGGCTGCAGATCGCCGAGCGCCTGGTCGACCGGGAAAGCCGTTACCACGTCCTGGTTCAGCGTGGAGGCAGTAGCGAGTTCGCCGGACCAGACCTTGACGCCGCGCTCGTTGCCGAGATCGGAGAGCTGGTAACTGGAGAGCGTCTTCTGAAAATCGCTGTCGACCACCGTGCTGATCAGGTTACGGTCGCCGATCCGGAACACATTGACGTTCACCGAAGGCGTATTGACGCTGACCAGCGGAATGCCGCGCTGGCCGGTGCGCGGCAGCACATAGGCGCGGCCGGTGAAACGCACGAACGGCTTGCGGTCGCGGACGTAGACGTTGAACTCGGCCGATTTCGGCAGGCTCTCCTTCACCGTGGACGGCAGGCCGGCGCGCAGGTTGATGTTGTAGCGCTCGCCATGCTTCAGCCCGTCGACGCAGAGCTGCTTGCCCTCGCTCGTCAGCGCCGGCTTGTCGGTGCCGGCCAGCGCAACGAAGGGCGCGAAATCGACCCGCTTGGCGAGGTCTTCGGAGAACTGGAAACAGGCGCGCGGCGAGGCGCCGTCGGAATCCACGGTATAGTCGAGCAGCCGGAAGCCGTGCTGGTCCCGCATCTTCTCGTACTGGCCGCGGACCTCGGCGACCTCGCGCATGTCGAGCGACAGCCGCAAGGCATCGAGGGCCGGACGCCACAGCTTGCGCTCGGACATCGTCCTGCCGAGCACGGCCAGCGCATCGGCCTCCTCGGCCTGGTTGCCGGCGCGCTGATAGGCGATGTAGGCCGCGGTCGAGGCGCGCTCGTAGAGGAAGGTCTGTTCGCTGGAACTGACGGCACGGATCTGGAAGATGGTCTTGGCGAGCCGCAGCCAGTTGGCGCTGTCTTCCGGCGTAGTTGCTGCGATCTGGCCGAGGATCTGCAGGCCCACCCGGAAGTCGGCGCGCTTGAAGGCTGCGTCGGCGTCGTTGTGCAGCGTCGCGGAGGACTTGGCCACCGCCCCCGCCTCGCTCTTGATTTGGGCCTCCAGCTTCACGGCCGAATCGGCCAGCTCATCCCGCTTGAATGCCTTGTCCGCGGCCCCCGCCGCCGTCAGGCCAAGCGCCAGCGTGGCGCAAATCACTGTGGCGCGAACCAAACCGATCATGATGGGCTCCTTGCCGCGGACAGATACCGCGTAACGACCAAAAAAGGCGCGAAAAGGTGACGGACTGATGGCGGTGGCGAAGGCTTGCGGAAGGGTCGCATGCATGGCTTAGGCAGTCCAAACGGTCGCGGGCCGTCCCATAGCAGACGGTCAGCGGGGAGGCATGTATATTGGGGCAGGCCCGAGGCTACGGCCCGCCGTCTGGCTTTGTCGCACCCTTGAGGAAATCGGTTCGACCGTCTTGGCGGGAAGGCGGATTTTTCATATTGGCAGTGCTAGAAAGGCTCAAGGCGGCGAGGCCGCCCCGACGGTCCCATAGCTCAACTGGATAGAGTAACGGATTTCTACTCCGTGGGTTGCAGGTTCGAATCCTGCTGGGATCGCCACTACCATTTCGCGCTTTTCCGCAATTTCGACTTCATTCTCGTCTCGGTTTAGATTCTCGGCTTATGATGCCGGCCAGCGATTGCTTCCGTTGCCCTGACAAAGGATGCGGACGTCATGCCAAAAAAGGGAATCACCGGCCACGACGAATGGGTCGTCACGGAAGCGCTGGCGACGGCGCTGGTCGCACTTGAGCAGCTCGAGCCGACCCAGCAGTCGCGCCAGCAGATGGACGACATCCGGAAACTCTTGGCGGCAAATTGTCAGCCTGGGACCCTCAACCTGCATCTCGCCCAGGCTAAGTGCCGGCTGAACCCCCATGCCGATCGCGCCATCATCTATCGCGAGTACGGATTTCAGGACTGGGAAGTCTGAACGGCGAGCGTGCTACCTGCTGGAACAAGCTCGGAGCGCTGGTGTTCTGTCGTAGGGAGAGGACCGCGACAATTCTGTGCGGAAGGCTGGGAGGATATTAGGAATGAAACGACCGCACGCACCCGCCGCGGCAACTCTGACGATTTTGGCCGCGACGATCGCCCTGCCCGCGCCCGCCCGCGCTCAGACCTATGATCCCAACTACCCCGTTTGCCTGCAGGTCTACCAAGGCTTCGTGGACTACTATTTCGAGTGCCACTATCGAACGATGGCGCAGTGTCAGGCGTCGGCATCGGGCCGCTCCGCGCAATGCGTCGTTAACCCATATTATGGCGGGCCGAATGCCGGCCGCGGCAAGCGCCAGAAGCGGTACCAGCCCTACTGAGAATCGGTTCGGGGCGTGGCTCGCACCTCGCCGCTCCCGCCCCCTGTTCACCAGCCGTAGCTGCCGAGCGCCAGCGGCCTTCGTGGTGCCCTAGCCGTTCGCGTCGTGTCGGACTGCAGGCAGCGCCGGGCCGCTTCGATCTCGGCATCGCTCGCGCCCTTGCTCCGTGCCCAGTGCTCCGCGGCGGGCGCACTGTATTTCGCCACGTAGTAGCGCACGACCGGACACGAAATTCGACGCAAGACACCGGACTGGTCACCCGCAAATCCGGCGCTTGATGTACCCAGACACAGCGCCAGCACACACATCCAACGTAAGGCCATGTGATTCCCCTCTCTGTGTCAGAGGGCCATGGCTTTCAGCGACGCATCAAGCCCGATTGTGAGTTCCGTCAACGGAACGGTCGGGGCTGTGCTTAAGCCGCAACTATTGCCGTCGTGACGGCGCCGCTCCGCCCGGTGAACGCGACTTTCTACGATCGTTAAAATTGATTGTTTACGAAAAAGACCGAACCTGATTGCCGCCCGGGAGGAATACGCTAGCCTCTGCTTGCCAGAACGAGCGTGAACCGTTGGTAGCTCAGATGGAATTCGAACGCCGATCTGTCGCAAGGACGACGATTTCAAAAAGCGCGTTGCTGTTCTTTGACGCTCAGCGCGGTGTATTCACCTGCCGCGTTCAGGATGTCACGAATTCCGGGGCTGGAATTGAACTCCACGACCTCAACCTGCTGCCCCTGAATTTCGAATTGACCTTCGATAATTTTCACAACATTCGCGAATGCCGCGTGATCTGGCGGCAAGGCGATTTCGTCGGTGTTGCGTTTCAAAACTGATCGATCTGCGGCCAGGCCGCCATAGCGCAGGACCGCAGCAGGCAAAACAGCCTTGGAGGATGGAACTAACAGCGGGGCTCCGCGTCGAATCCCTGCTTCGGTTCCACTGGCACGCAAGCTAATGACGGGCGAGCCGCCTTCGCGTATCGTTTGCACTCGGGTCGTTTGGAGTTTGCGACGGGAGTTCGAACATGTCCTGGGATCGTCCGTTCGCTCAGCCTGTGCCGCTCCCGAAGGGGCCGCCAGCGCAAACCCTGCGAGATGCCGCCGACTACATCAGGACCCTTCCTCAGCCCGAACGCGACCGTCAGGAATGGCGGCTTGCCGTCCAGATGCTTATTGATGCCGCCGAAGATCGTGGACCCATGCTGTTCGCGCGCATGGGAATTGTCAGAGCCTTTGAGACGAGTATTGAAACGACGCTCAATGCGGAGTCCCAGGATCCCCGCCAGGCAAGCTGAAAGAAAGCAAAGCTGAAGGGAGACCGTGACGCCGGCATCTGAGCCAAGGTCGGCGTCACACAGATGGTGCCGGAGAGCATGAAGATGCTTCAAGCCCGGCAGCTCCAAATCGAACGAGAACTCGCGCTCGCAGGCGAAGTGCAAGGCACCCCGCTGCCGAACGACCGTAGGCCTGCCTAGGCTACATTCCTAATTCGGAAATCATCGATCCGCTTGCCGGACTTCAATTTTGCAAGGAGCCAGCGAGGTGTCTTCCCTCGGCCTGCCCACGTCTCGGACGGCCGATCGGGATTCCGGAATTTCGGAACGACCGTTGGATACGGACGCCGCCCTGTCGATGATTTCGTGCGCTCAGCTTCGACGACGCCCTTGAGTTGCTTCAGGCGATCTTCAAGGAGACGTTTCTCTGCAAGCAGAGTCGTTGCCAGCCTGGCGGCTACTTCTTCGTGGAGTGCCCACAGCTCATCCGTGGACATTGATTTAAAGTCTTTCCGGTTCACGACCGTCCCCAATCATGATTCGATGGTTGTCATCGTTGGTTGCAAAACATGAGTAGAATAAGGCCGATTTAGAACCTCCTTCGGGCAGAAAAGTTCCATCCCTTTTGCATCGTGACACGACACAACCATAACGGAATCTGCTCGAAGGTGCACCAAGAAGCTGCGCCAAATTTTTTCTCCGCAGGTTGCAACTGTTGATTGATTCAGACGCAGAGCCGCGATGATTTGAATCTAACCGCCTCTCGTTGACGGTTCCCTAATCGCAACTGCTTCGCGAGCTGCGGCTCTCTGGCAAGTCATTACAGATCTGCGCCGGAACGGCGGCCTTTCGGCCGGGTGAAGGGCGGTGCCCCGCCCGCAAATCATCAGGAAGCGCCGGCGGCGGCGACCATCTGTGACTTTTGTCCTACGCGATTAGGGTGCCCATAATAGCCGAGCGCTCGTCTCCCTGGGGTAGGCGATAGGAGCGGCACCCGGCTATTCGGGCCGCGCGGCGGTGCGGCCTGAACAGGAACTCATTTATGATTTAAGGGAACTTTAAAAAGTTATTGAATCATAACGATTTTGTCGGAACGCAAATCGCGCCGCATCAGCACCGGGCTTGCCGCGGAACCGAAACGACGGAAACGGCCATGAATAGCCCTGGCATGAGGAAACGTAACGCTCTCGACACGTTTCCCCCTGTCTTGTGAATGAACGGCCGAGCGCGAGGGCCCCTTGAGTCCGCCACCACCCGAATTCGATCGCGACGAGGCGCTGGTGTGTATGGCGCTGGCGTTCTGCCTGACCGGTGCATCGACCAGCATCATCTACCGGCTGCTGGGTTAAGGGGGCGGACGGATCAGTGAGCCACTTGTGCACATGCCAACGAGCGCGTGGCGCGGCTTTGGTTTTGCGATGTGATGGCGCCGATGAAGCGAGGTAAGCGGCGGCTCGAGTGTTCGCGGTCAGGAGTAGACGAGGCCCGGAGTGCCTAGGAGTCCGGGCCTCGTGGCCTCCAGTGGTAGCGCTCGTCGTGATGAACGAACGCCCTGCCCCCCGCTGCAAGCGACGGCGTTATAGATCGGCGTTACGTGCACAGCCAATCCGTACGAGTACGGTGAGCTAGCGCCCGCGCGGGTCGCGCGCAGTCTCCGGGCCGGCGATCACTGCATTCCGTCCCGTTCCAAAGGCGAGATCTGCGGCGAGCTACGACAAGCGCCGCCATTCGCCTGCGTCTACCGCTTATCGAACGGAATATACTGGTGATACTCTTTCGGCACCGAGCTCCGGTAACGCGCAGGCACCGTGCCGCGGTCGATCGAACGGTCGATCTCCTGCTGCCGGGTCATCTTGGCCGGTTTCTTTTTCTTCGGCGCCGCCTTCTCCTTTTCGGCCGCGGCGGCTTCCGGCGCGGCGGGGGGCGACGTTGCCGTTGCGGCAGTGCCGCCAGCCGGCGCGCCTTGCGCCAGCGCGACGGCCGGCAGGAGGAGGAGAGCCGCCGCCGACGCGGCCAGCACAAGACGAGACGGCTTTGGCATGGAAAACTCCAGTTCTGGCCTGCTCCGGTTCCAGCCAGATCCTATTACGTCCGTAACCGTCCGCACACCGGGATTTTGGCGAGGCGGACGGGCATGGATCGGCTATGCTTGACCCGGCTGCAGGTCGTGAAAACGTACGCGAGCCGGCTGCACTGCCAGTCCGGACCAAGCGCGGCACTCAAGACCGGCTCCGGCCTGGACAGGCCGGGCGCAAAGAAACCGATGGCGCAGGCCAGTGAGATGATGGCGGCGGCGAGAACAAGGTTCTTGCGGGTCCACCAATTGTGCGGCATGGCGGTCGCTCCTGTTTCGAAAGCGCGGAGCATAGGATCACTCCGCCCGCAGTGCCTGTGAACGGCTTCACATTACACGGATTTGTGCGCGAGCCAGATGGACGCGGAAATGGGTATAACTGGCGCAAATCCGTTGCGCGCGCGCAACGCTTGATCGACACTGCCCGCTCGGGGCGAGCGCGTGTGCGGGGCGTGCGATGGACGAGCAGGAAACGGGCAAACAGGATTCCGGCAAGCAGGAAGCGAGCTACGACCACCATCGCTACAAGCAATTGCTGGCGGAAGCGGTCGACGAGACCAAACGGCTCGAGCTGATCGAGATCATCGTCAGGGAAAAGGCCCGCGACAGGCTGGAGGCGCAGCGGATGGCGGACCGGGTAGCGATGACCGCGATGACGGTCGCACGCGTCCTTGGATCCGGGGGCCGTCGCGATAATATCTAGAAGAGCGATCACTTCTCCGAAGCGAGCATCACCGGCGAGCCGATCAGCCCGATTAGCGCACAGGCGAGAAGGCCATATTGAAGGATCGCAAGCGCCCGGCCTGCGGCTTCGGTCGCCGTTGCCATCTCGTAGAGCAGCCAAGCTGACGTAATCCCGCTCATCAGGATCAGTTTGGCCATTTGCTGCTCACGCAAGCCTCCCCTGCTCTACCCGCCCCCTTTCGACGCTGGTATTTTGCCCCGGGTTCACTTACCTAGTCCCCATTCCGCGCGCGTGGCGCGTCCAACCCCAAGAGTGAAAGCGACAAGGCCTCTTTTATGAGTGGATTCAAGGAACCTAATTTCGCGGACCGCCAGAAGGCCGCGATGCAGGCGCGGCAGAACATTTTGAACAAGTTTCGCGCCCAGCCGGGACCCGACGATCCCGAGGTGAAGCGCCGCCAGGCCGAGCGCGAGGCCGTCGCCGCCGCCCGCGCCAAGGCGAGAGAGGCCAAGGAGGCCGAAAAGGCCGAACAGAAACGTCGCGAGGCCGAGGCCGCCGCGGCGGAGGCCGCCAGAATAGCGCGCGAAAAGGAAGAAGAGGCCGCCAGGCAGGCGGCGCTGGAGGCCGAGCAAAAGGCCAAGCGCGACGCGCGTTACGCCGCGCGCAAGACCAAGGGCAAGAAGAAGTAGGCCTGCGATCCGCGGTCGATACTGGCGCGTCCGCTTAACGGTCATTCCGGGGCGATGCAAAGCATCGAACCCGGAATCTCGAGATTCCGGGTCTGGTCCTTCGGACCATCCCGGAATGACGGCGGCTCAGTTCTTCTTCATGCCGTCTTCTTTTTTCATGCCCTCGTGCTTCATGCCTTCCTTCTTCATCATACCGTCCTCTTTCTTCATGCCGTCCTTCATGCCGTCCTTGGACATGGACTCCTTCTTCATGCCGTCGCCCTTGCCCATTTTGTCCTGAGCGAAAGCGGCTGGCGCGAACGCGAGGCTGAGCGAAACAAGCGCGGCAGAAAGGCCGAGGCCGATACGGGTCGTGGTGGTGGTCATGGGATGGTCGTCCTTGGTTTGGGTGGGCTTCTCGAAAGCGACGTCTGCCGCTTCCCCAACGACGATGGCGCGAGGGGGTTTGTTACCGGCCACGTCCCAAAGTTCTGCAATTCTCACGGTTAGTTGAAGCGGGCGATTCAGCTAATATGGGCTGAAGCCGGTCCGGATTGCCGATCCAAGAACCGATTGCAGGGGACAAACCATGCTCACGCGCCGCCATGTCATCGCATCTGCGCTCGCCGCACCCGCCGTGCTTCGTTTCGGCACCGGTACGGCCCATGCGGCCACCACGCTGAAGATCTCGCACCAGTTCCCGGGCGGCACCATTGACAAGGGCGACTTCCGCGACCGGCTGTGCCGCATCTTCGCTGCCGAAGTCGCCAAACGCAGCGGCGGCGAAATCGCCGCCGAAGTCTATCCGAACGCCTCGCTGATCAAGACCAACGCGCAATTCTCGGCAATGCGCAAGGGCGCACTCGATATCAGCCTCTACCCGATGCCGTATGCCGGCGGCGAACTGCCGGAGACCAATATCGGCCTGATGCCGGGCCTGGTCGCAACCTACGACCAGGGCCTGCGCTGGAAGAAGGCGCCGGTCGGCAAGGCGCTGACCGACTTCCTTGCCGACAACGGCATTATCCTTCTCACATGGGTCTGGCAGGCCGGCGGCGTCGCCAGCCGCTCCCGACCGATCGTCGCGCCTGACGACGCCAAGGGACTGAAAGTGCGCGGCGGCTCGCGTGAAATGGATATGGTGCTGAAAACCGCGGGTGCCTCGATCCTGTCGATGCCATCGAACGAAATCTACGCCGCGATGCAGAGCGGCGCCTGCGATGCCGGTATCACCTCCTCCACCAGCCTGATCTCGTTCCGCCTCGCGGAGGTCGCCAAATCGCTGACCTCGGGCGCCGGCGCCTCCTATTGGTTCATGCTGGAGCCATTGATGATGTCGAAGGCAATCTTCGACAAGCTACCCAAAACGCAGCAGGACATCATCCTGACGGTCGGCAGCGAACTGGAAGCGTTCGGCCGCAAGGGCGCGCAGGATGACGATATCGAGGTCGCCAAGGTCTATGAGAAGGCCGGCGCCAAGGTCAGCACGCTCGATGTCGCGACCGTCAGCAAGTGGCGCGACATCGCGCGCGATACCGCCTGGAAGGACTACAGCGCCAAGTCGGCAATGTCGGCCAATCTGCTGAAGCTCGCCAGCGACGTCCCCGCATGATGCATGGTCCGCTTCCGGATCAACGCCCCGCGCGAGCTGCGATCGAACCGCCGGCCACCACCTGCAACAGGTCCGTACGCACCGCCTCGATATGCTGTTCCAGAAACCGGCACGCCTGGCCGATCTCTTTTGCCCGGCACAGCTCGATCAGGTGAGCGTGCTCCTTTTCGGCCGTGCCCATCGCCTTGGTATTGGAGAGCTGCAGACGCGTGTAGCGGTCGCTGGTCTGCAAGAGCGCCACGACGATCGCCTTGGTACGTGGCTGCCGGGCGTGAACGTATAGTGCCATATGGAAGTCAGCGTTGAGCTGCCCCCATTCGCTGACGTTGCGCGCCTTGATCGCTTTCTCGAAGCGCTTCTGGATGTCGTCCAGCGCGGCAAAGTCTTGTTCCGCAAAGTGCGGCGCCGACTGCGCCAGCAGCCGCGGCTCCATGATTCCGCGAAGATCGAACACGTCGTTGATTTCGTCCAGCGATAGCTCTGAGACGATCGCGCCTTTTTGCGGGACGATACGCACCAGCCCCTCCGCCTCGAGCTGAAACAGCGCTTCGCGCACGGGAATGCGGCTTACGCCGTATGCCTCGCCCAGCGCATCCTGCCGCAGTTGTGAGCCGGCCGGATAAGTCCCGTCGAGAATGGATTGCCTGAGCTGATCGACGATCGCAGCCGACAGCGTCCGGTGCTTTAGAGGGACTTTCATTTGATCTTCCGTCGTCATCGCCGGCCTTTCCGATCGAGGCGGCCCCGTTTCGCACGTTGAAATGGTCCGCGGCAGCGAAAGCCGAAGCGCCCATAATCTCCATTTGACAAGATTGTATAAATTATACAATTTCGAATGGCACGAGAAATCTTGACGGCAGCGGGGCTCTTTATGATCGAGCAGGCAATTGCGGATATGCCGGCATTCAGCGCCCGGGGAATCGTTGTCAGGGCTTCGAGTCTGCTGCTCGCTTTCGAGCGCATCGCCTTGATGGGGCTGATGTATCTGCTGACGGCTCTGATCTTGGTGAACGTCGTCACCCGCTATTCGCACTTCCCGATCTACTGGATCGATGAATCCGCGGTCTATTGCGTGGTCTGGCTGACCTTCATCGGCGCCTCCGCCATGACGCGGCTCAGGCTCGACTTTGCCGTCACCATGATGACCGAGCGCCTCTCGGCGCGGCATCAGAAGCTCGCGAAGATCATCGCGACGGGCATGGTCGTCGTGTTCGGTGTGGCGCTGATCATCACCTGCTTCCTCTGGATGGATCCGATCGGGCTTGCCCGCGCCGGCTTCGACGCACGCAAGCTTGCCGCCGAGACATTCAACTTCCTCTACACCGAGCGCACCCAAACGCTGAACTGGCCGACCTGGGTGCTCTATTTGACGCTGCCGATCTTCGCGGTCTCCATGACCATTCATGGTCTGGCAAACCTGCTCGAAGATCTCGAACTGGTGCCACGGACGCCGCCGAAGGGCTTTCAACTCTCCGAACTCGACGGGGTCAACTAGTGATCACGTCAGCCGCCTTCATCGCGATCATGCTGGTCGGGGTACCGATCGGCCTTTGTCTTTGCCTGGCCGGGTTCGTCTTCATCATCGCGTCAGGCAATCCGGTTCTGTTTCAATCCTACCCGCTGCAGCTCTTCGGCGGCGTCGACAGCTACGGCCTGATCGCCATCCCGCTCTTCATCCTGATCGGCGAAATCATGAATGGCGGCGGCATTACGCGGCGCATCGTCGACATGGCGATGGCCTTTGTCGGCTCGCTGAAGGGCGGGCTGGCCTACGTCAATATCCTCGCCAACATGTTCATCGCCTCCATCCTCGGCTCCGCGACCGCGCAGGTCGCCATCATGGCGCAGATCATGGTGCCGGAGATGGAAAAGAAGGGCTACGACAAGACCTTCGCGGCAGGACTCACGGCCTATGGCGGCATGCTCGGGCCGATCATTCCGCCGTCCGTGATGTTCGTTGTCTACAGCGTCTTGGCGCAGATTTCTGTCAGCGACATGCTGATTGCCGGCATCGTGCCGGGCGTCATCCTCACAGCGATGTTCTTCATCGTCGTCGCGCTGATGGGTTTCGTCTACAATTATCCCCGAGGGGAATATCAATCACCACGGCAGCGGGCGGCGACAATCCTGCGCACGTCACCAACCCTGCTTATTCCGATCGTCATCGTCGGCAGCATACTCGGCGGATTGGCAAACGCGACAGAGTCCGCAGCCGTTGGCGCTGTCGCCGCTGCGCTGATCGGAAAATTCTGGACCAAGGAGTTCAGGTTTTCACAGCTGCCGCAGATGATGCTGCGCGCAGGCGTCTACTCGGCCATCGTGCTGTTCCTGGTCGCCGCCGCGGCGGTGTTCTCCTGGGTCCTGGTGTTCGGCAAGGTGCCACAGGAGACCGCGGCATGGATACAGTCGGTCGCCAAGGATCCAGTCAGCTTCATGCTGATCTGCAACGTGATCCTGCTGGTGATCGGTACTGTCATCGACGGCGTTCCCGGCCTGATCATGACGGTTCCGATCCTGCTGCCGGTCGCGACCGAAATCTATCATATCGATCCGCGCCACTTCGGCGTGGTCGTGGTGATCAATCTGGTGCTCGGGTTGCTGTCGCCTCCGGTCGGTCTTTGTTTCTTCGTGGCGGCAGCCGTCACCGGCGCCAAGCCCGGCAAGATGTTCATGGTGACGCTGCCGTTCTTCGGCATCTCCTGCATCCTGCTGGTGCTGCTCTCGCTCTATCCCTCCCTCTCCCTCGTCCTCATCAAGTAGGTCCAACCCCTTAAGGAGCATTGTCATGTCGCTTTCACGTCGCCGCTTCCTTGCCGCCAGCGCGGCCGTGCCGCTGTTCGCGCCGTCGCTGGCGCTGGCGCAAGCCAAGGAGTTTCGCCTCGGCTTGATCACGCCCAACGGCCATTCCTGGAACAAGGCGGCGCTAAAACTCGGCGACGATCTCAAGGCTGCCACCAACGGCCGCCTGACCATGACGGTCTTTCACTCCGGCCAGCTCGGCAACGAGCCGGCGATGATGCAGCAATTGCAGTCCGGCGCGCTCGACATGGGCTTCATCCAGGCCGCCGAGCTCGGCTCGCGCGTGCCGCATATCGCTGCGATCAACGCGCCCTATATCGTGCGCTCGACGCCGTCGGTCGCCAAATTCGTTCGCCATCCTGCCGCGATCAAGCTGTTCGAGGTGCTGCCGCAGGAAACCGGAACGATCGGCCTCGGTTGGGGCATCACCGGCATGCGCGCCATCTTCTCCTCGAAGGACCTGACGTCGCTCGCCGATATCAAGGGCATGAAGCTGCGCATCAACCCGACGCCGGTGTATCGCGATTTCTATTCATCGCTGGGCGCGGCGCCGACGCCGATCCCGACGCCGCAGGTGTTCGACGCCATGGCGAACGGCCAGGTCGACGGCCTCGAGGCGGACCTGGAGTTCTCCTGGAACCAGCGCTTCGACAAGGTGTCAAAGGTCATCCTGCAGATGAATGCCGTCTTCATGCCGATGGCAGCGATCGTCTCCGGCCGCGTCTGGCAGTCGCTGCCGGCAGCCGACCGCGAGCTGATCACCAAGACCGTCAAATCGACGCTCGATGCGCAGATCGATGAACTGGCCGGCAATGAGCCGAAGCTGATCGAGAACTTCAAGAACGCGCCGATCCCGATCCGTCAGGTCCCGGCCGGCGATACCGAAGCGGTCATTGCCGAGTTCGACAAGATCTGGCTGCCCAAGGCGCCGGTGCTCGCCGAACTGCGGAAAGTCGGCGCGACGCTCTGATCCCAACCATCGTTTTCAAGCCAAAGCCCGGCGGATTCATCAGTCCGCCGGAACAATTCCAATGGAGCTAAACAAATGAGCCCACGTATTTCCTGGGAAGGCGTCTTCCCGGCCGTCACCACGCAATTTAATGACGACCTGTCGCTCAACATCGATGCGACCGCGAAGGTCATGGATGGCCTGATCCGCGACGGCGTTTCCGGATTGATCGTCTGCGGGTCCGTCGGCGAGAACACCTCGCTGGAGCGCAAGGAGAAGGTCGCGATCATGGAAGCCGCGAAATCCGTTGCGGCGGGTCGCGTGCCCGTGCTGTGCGGCATCGCCGAGTTCACGACCGCCTTCGCCGTCGAAACTGCCAAGGAGGCGGCGCGCGTCGGCATCGACGGCGTGATGGTGATGCCGGCGCTGGTCTACTCCTCCAAGCCGCATGAGACGGCCGCACATTTCCGCGCGGTCGCCACGGCGACCGACCTGCCGGTGATGCTCTACAATAACCCGCCGATCTACAAGAACGACGTCACGCCGGACATTCTGACCTCGCTCGCCGACGTCGAGACCGTCGTCTGCTTCAAGGACTCTTCCGGCGACACACGGCGCTTCATCGACACCCGCAACATGGTCGGCGACCGCTTCGTGCTGTTTGCCGGCCTCGACGACGTCATCGTCGAGAGCGTGGCCATGGGCGCGGTCGGCTGGGTCTCCGGCATGTCGAACGCCTTCCCGCGCGAGGGCGAGACCTTGTTCCGCCTCGCCAAGGCGGGACGCTATGCCGAGGCGATGCCGCTGTACGAATGGTTCATGCCGCTGTTGCACCTCGACGCCCGTCCCGACCTCGTCCAGTGCATCAAGCTCTGCGAGCACATCATGGGCCGCGGCACCGCGCTGACCCGTCCGCCGCGGCTTGCACTGCTGCCGCACGAGAAGGCCGAGGTCGAGGCCATGATGGCGAAGGCGCTGAAGAACCGGCCGGTGTTGCCGAACGTCGGGCTGAAGGCCGCGTAAGCGGCCTGCTTGGCGCTCAACGCCGCCGCCACGCGTGTTCGTGGCGGCGTTGAAGACACCCGGGTCTACTCACCCCACAGAGCCGGTGTGTAGGTGACTGTCACATGTCCTACCCGGGTTTCGCGCTTGAATACTTTAGCTAGTGCGGGCAAACCGATGTCCAGCGTGGAATCTCCAGTCCATTGAACCTTCAGATCATGGCTTCCATCCAGTACCAGGAAGTCGACGTTGCGCTTTCGCGAAAACGTCCGGCCATTCGGGACCAGACTTACATGCGTATTCAATGGCGGTATCGGCCCACAGTACACCTCAAACACAATGGCTGAGAGCTTGCCACTTGGGTCAGGCTTAGCGCTCGTCACCGGTACATCGCACAGCCCGACCGTACTCTCCCAGTCAAAAGTCGAATCGACATACGCTAAGGTTGCCAGCAGGGCAGTCATCGCAGCGGCTATCGCCGCTAACGTCCTTACCCTCCGCGTCATGCCTTGCCGGCAGCCTTCTTCGCGTTCAGCGCCGCCGCGACGCGGCTGACCGGCGGGCGGCCGATCAGCCTACTGACAACATTGGTTGCCGCCACCAGCTTTGCCATGTCGACGCCGGTCGCAATGCCCATGCCTTCGAGCATGTAGACCACGTCCTCGGTTGCGACGTTTCCCGTCGCGCCGGGCGCGTAGGGACACCCGCCGAGACCGCCGGCGGCGGAATCGATCACGCGGCAACCCTCCTCCATCCCGGCATAGAGATTGGCGAGCGCCTGGCCGTAGGTGTCGTGGAAATGCATCGCGAGATTGGCCATCGGCACATGGCCGGCGACCGCGCGCAAAAGCTGCCGCGCTTTCAACGGCGTGCCGACGCCGATGGTGTCGCCGAGCGAGATTTCGTAGCAGCCGAGATCCCACAGCACTTTTGCGACATCGACCACCGCCTGCGACTTGATCTCGCCCTCATAGGGACAGCCGAGCACAGTGGAAATATAGCCGCGCACCCGGACGCCATCGGCCCTGGCGCGGGCGAGCACCGGCTTGAAGCGTTCGATCGATTCCGCGATCGAACAATTGATGTTGGCGCGGGAAAAGCTTTCAGACGCCGCAGCAAATACCGCGATCAGTTTGGCGCCGGCGGCCTGAGAAGCCTCGTAGCCCTTCTCGTTGGGAACGAGCACCGGCAGTTCGCATCGGGTATGATGGCTGACGCCCCGCAACACCTCGGCCGATCCGACCATCTGCGGGATCGACTTGGGCGACACGAAGGCGCCAACCTCCACCGCCTTGAGCCCCGCGCCGATCAATGCCTCAATGAACGCAATCCGGTCGGCGACGCTGATCGGGGTTTTTTCGTTCTGCAGCCCATCGCGCGGGCCGACCTCGACGATGTGAACGCCATCGCTCATGGCGCCACCGCCGGTTCGATTTCGGCAAGTTCAACGCCTTCGCCGACGATATCGCCGACCTTGCACCTGATCTTCTTCAACACGCCCGCAAAGGGCGCGCGCAGGGTCTGCTCCATCTTCATGACTTCCAGCGTCAGGATCGCCGCGCCCTTCTCCAGCGTCGCGCCTTCCTCGGCCAGCAGCGCTACCACGGTCCCCGGCAGCGGCGCCACGATCTTGTCCTCGCCGACCAGTTCCTCCGTCTCGCCGCCGAACGGATCGACCCAATGCAGGTCGAAGCGGCCGTTCCGGGTGCGGAGGTAAAGCTCGTGGCCTTCGATCACCGCCGTGACGCGCGATTTTATGCCCTCGATCGTCAGATCGAAGCTGCCTTCTTCCGCGGGCGACGTCGCGAAAACGAACTCGTGCTTGCCGATGGTCAGTTTCGACGGACCGTTGCCATAGTGCAGCGTCACCCTCTGCTCGGTGCTCTGCCCCTGACGGAACGAGAACACCCGCTTCCGCTGGCCGACCGGCATCCAGCCAAACGTCTGCCAGGGCGAATGCGCTTCCTTGCGCGCAGCCTTCTGCTCATCGACAACGATTGCCGCCACCGCAGCGCAAAGCTCGAGATCCCCTGCCGTCCCCGAGGATTCCGTCAGCTTCTTCAACTCGCGCTCGATGAAGCCGGTGTCGATGGTATTGGCGCGCACCTGCGGGTGCGTCACCAGCGCGGACAGGAACGGAATGTTGGTGACAATGCCGCGGACGTCGGTCTCTTCCAGCCCACGATTCAGCCGCTCGATCGCTGCCTGACGGGTCGGCGCCCATGCAATGACCTTGGCGAGCATGGCATCGTAGTATGGCGACACCGCATCGCCGCTGCGGTAGCCTGCATCGATCCGCAGGCCGTCGACCGCCTCAGGCGTGCGCCAGGTCCTGATCCGGCCGACTGATGGCATAAAATTCTTCTGCGGATTTTCGGCATAAACCCGCGCCTCGATGGCGTGTCCGTTCAGCTTGATCTCGTTCTGCGCCAACGGCAGCTTTTCGCCGAACGCCACCCGCAACTGCCATTCGACGAGATCGACGCCGGTGATGAGCTCGGTCACGGGATGCTCGACCTGCAGGCGGGTGTTCATTTCGATGAAGAACACCTCCTTGCCGTCGGAGACGAATTCGATGGTGCCGGCGCCGACATAATTGACCGCGGCAGCCGCCTTGCGCGCAGCCGCGCAGACTGTTTCGCGTTGATTGGCGTCCAGCGTCGGCGACGGCGCCTCCTCGATCACCTTCTGGTGCCGCCGCTGCAGCGTGCATTCGCGCTCCCAGAGCGAGAGCAGATTGCCGTGGCTGTCGCCGATGATCTGCACCTCGATATGCCGGGGGTTTTGCACGAATTTCTCGATCAGCATGCGATCGTCGCCGAACGCAGCCTTCGCTTCGCGCTTGGCGCTGACGATCGCAGCCGCAAGCTCGCCGGCCGAATTGACTACGCGCATGCCGCGCCCGCCGCCGCCGGCGGAAGCCTTGACCAGCACGGGGAAGCCGATCTTCTCGGCGGCCTTCGCAAGCGTTGCCTCGTCCTGGGCCTCGCCGTGATAGCCGGGCACCAGTGGCACACCAGCCGTTTCCATCAGCGCTTTCGAGCCGGACTTCGAACCCATCGCCGTCATCATCTCGGCCGTGGGGCCCACGAACACCAACCCGGCATTCAGGCAGGCTTGCGCGAATTCGGCATTTTCAGACAGAAAGCCGTAGCCGGGATGCACCGCCTCGGCGCCGGTCTGGCGCGCCGCTTCGATCACGCGCTCGACGTTGAGATAGCTGTCGCGCGCCCGCGCCGGCCCGAGCAGCACGGCCTCGTCGGCCATGGCGACATGCATGGCGTCGCGGTCGGCCTCGGAGTAGACCGCGACGGTGCGCAGGCCCATGGCGCGGGCGGAGCGGATCACACGGCAGGCAATCTCGCCGCGATTGGCGATCAGGAGGGTGCGAAAACGCCGATAAAGTTTCGAGCGGTCCATCATCACATCCTGAACAGGCCAAACTTCGTGGGTTCAATCGGCGCGTTGGCCGCGGCGGACAACCCAAGGCCCAACACCAGGCGGGTGTCGGCGGGATCGATCACGCCATCATCCCACAGCCGCGCGGTGGCGTAATAGGGGTTGCCCTGGCTTTCATACTGCGCGCGAATCGGCGCGCGGAACTTGTCCTCTTCCTCGGCCGACCAGCTTTCGCCCTTCGCCTCTATATTGTCGCGGCGGACCTGGCTCAGCACCATGGAGGCCTGCTCGCCGCCCATCACCGAGATACGCGCGTTTGGCCACATCCAGAGGAAGCGCGGAGAGTAGGCGCGACCAGACATGCCGTAATTGCCGGCACCATAGGAGCCGCCGATCACCACAGTGAATTTCGGGACGCCGGCGGTCGCCACCGCCGTCACCAGCTTTGCTCCGTCGCGCGCGATGCCGCCGGCCTCATATTTCTTGCCGACCATGAAGCCGGTGATGTTCTGCAAAAACACCAGCGGAATATTGCGCTGGCAGCAGAGCTCGATGAAGTGCGCGCCCTTCAGCGAACTCTCGCTGAACAGGATGCCGTTGTTGGCGATGATGCCGACCGGGTAACCCCAGATATGGGCGAAGCCGCAAATCAGCGTCGCGCCGTAGAGCTTCTTGAACTCGTCGAACTCCGAGCCGTCGACGATCCGCGCGATGATGTCGTGGACGTCGAACGGCTTTCTGCCGTCGGCGGGGACGACGCCGTAGATTTCCTCGGCGGGAAACAGCGGCTCCCGCGACTCGCGCATATTCAGCACCGCGCGCGCCGGCGGCTTCAGCGTGGCGACGATGCGCCGGGCAATCCCGATCGCATGTGCATCGTTCTGCGCATAGTGATCGGTGACGCCGGAGTGGCGGGAATGCACGTCGGCGCCGCCGAGCTCTTCGGCGGATACCACCTCGCCGGTCGCGGCCTTCACCAGCGGCGGGCCGCCGAGAAAGATGGTGCCCTGGTTACGCACGATGATGCTCTCGTCCGACATCGCAGGCACATAGGCGCCGCCCGCGGTGCAGGAGCCCATTACGATGGCGATCTGCGGAATGCCCTGTGAGGACATCTGCGCCTGGTTGTAGAAGATGCGGCCGAAATGCCGCTCGTCCGGAAATATCTCGTCCTGCATCGGCAGGAAGGCGCCGCCGGAATCGACCATATAGACGCAGGGCAGATTGTTCTGGCGCGCGATATCCTGCGCGCGCAGATGCTTCTTCACCGTCATCGGATAATAGGTGCCGCCCTTGATGGTGGCGTCGTTGGCGACGATCACGCATTCGCGGCCCGAAATACGTCCCACCCCGGTAATGACGCTCGCAGAATGGACGTCGCCGCCATAGAGCCCGTGGGCCGCGAGCGGCGATAGTTCGAGAAACGCCGTGCCGGGATCGACCAGCAGGTCGACGCGCTCGCGCGCCAGCATCTTGCCCCGCGATGTATGCCGCTTGCGCGACACGTCGCCGCCGCCGCCGGCGACCACTTTGAGCTTCTCGCGCAGTTCGGCCACGAGACCCCGCATCACGTCGGCATTGCGGGCAAACTCGGAGGACGTAGGATCGATGGTGGAATGAAGCGGCATGATCGGCGTTTCTTTGGATGCGAGGGAGCCGTTGGAATGGCTTCAGGACGGCCGGAGCGTAACGTTCGAGGACGATATGACAGCCTGTATCATCTTTGTCTCGATGTGAAGTTCAAGCCGTCTTTTCAAACAGCTCCCGGCCGATCAGCATGCGGCGGATTTCGCTGGTGCCGGCGCCGATCTCGTAGAGTTTGGCGTCGCGCAGCAGCCGCCCCGTGGGATAGTCGTTGATGTAGCCGTTGCCGCCGAGGAGCTGGATGGCGTCGAGCGCGCATTGCGTTGCCTTCTCCGCCGCATAGAGGATCGCGCCGGCGGCGTCCTCCCGCGTGGTCTCGCCGCGGTCGCAGGCCTTGGCCACCGCATACACATAGGCGCGCGAGGCGTTCATCGTGGTGTACATGTCGGCGATCTTGCCCTGCACCAGTTGGAAGCTGCCGATCGGCTCGCCGAACTGCTTGCGCTCGTGCACGTAGGGCAGCACCACGTCCATGCAGGCCTGCATGATGCCGATCGGCCCCGCCGCCAGCACCGCGCGCTCATAGTCGAGGCCAGACATCAAGACGTTGACGCCACGGCCGACCTCGCTCAGCACGTTCTCCTCCGGCACCTCGCAATCCTCGAACAGCAGTTCGCAGGTGTCGGAGCCGCGCATGCCGAGCTTGTCGAGTTTCTGCGCGGTGGAAAATCCCTTCACGCCCTTTTCGATGAGGAAGGCGGTGATGCCGCGCGGGCCGGCAGTGGCGTCGGTCCTGGCGTACACCACCAGCGTGTCCGCCTCGGGGCCGTTGGTGATCCACATCTTGTTGCCGTTCAGCACAAAGCGGTCGCCCTTTTTCTCGGCGCGGGTCTTCATCGAGACCACGTCGGAACCTGCGCCCGGCTCCGACATCGCCAACGAGCCGACATGCTCGCCCGAGATCAGTTTCGGCAGGTATTTCCGCTTCTGTGCATCACTGCCGTTGCGGCGGATCTGGTTGACGCAGAGGTTGGAATGCGCGCCATAGGACAGGCCGACCGAGGCTGACGCCCGCGAGATCTCTTCCAGCGCGATGCAGTGCTCGAGATAACCGAGGCCGGCGCCGCCATATTCCTCTTCCACCGTGATTCCGTGCAGGCCGAGCGCGCCGATCCTGGGCCAGAGGTCGCGCGGGAACTGGTTGCTACGGTCGATTTCGGCGGCGCGTGGGGCGATTTCGTTCTGCGAAAATGAATGCACGGTCTCGCGGATCGCATCCGCGGTCTCGCCGAGGTCGAAGTTGAGAAGCAGCGCCCTGTTTGAGGCCATCGTTCCACCCTTGCATTTCTTCGAATTAAACGATCATACGTTTTTTTACTATCCTCGCAAGTGGGACCTATTGAGGCTCAAATGGACGCCGCAGACGATTGAAATTACTATATTTTCGTGCCAGAATTATACGACCGCTTGCTCGTTTCCCGAGGCGGCGAACACCCTCCACTCTCAGAGGCCCAATGGCGCGGACGATCGGCTCACACGGCCCCAAGACGATGGAGGCGATCCGTAAAGCCGGGCTGCGCCTGATCTTCGAGCACGGCTACGCCGCCATGAGCCTGCGCCAGCTTGCGGCCGAAGTCGGGATCCAGTCGGGCTCGCTCTACAACCACATCTCGACCAAGCAGGAATTGCTGTTCGTCCTGATACGGGACCACATCAATGAGCTGCTGCGCCAGCTCGATCGAGCTCTGCTCGGGAAACTGGAGCCGGCCGACAAGCTTCGTGCCTTCGTCGCCTTTCACGTCAGCTACCACATGACCAAGAAGCGCGAGGTCTTCATCGCCAATTCCGAGCTGCGAAGCCTGGAGCCGAAGAACTACGAGGAGATCGTGGCGCTGCGCGGTGCCTATGAGCGGCGGCTTGCGGAAATTCTCACCGAGGGTGTCACGGAAGGCGAGTTCGAGGTCGTTGACATCCAGGTGGCGACGTTTGCGATCCTGTCGCTCCTGACCGGCCTCACCGCCTGGTACCGGCCCGGCGGGCGGCTCACCAAGGAGGCGATCGTCGCCGCCCATGAGAAGCTCGTGCTGTCGGGCGTCGCTCCTGGTGCGACGGCTGAGCGGGCGCAAACCAAGCGCGCGCCCTCCCCTGATGTCACGGCTCGCGGCAGGCCGGAGGGCGGATGAGGTGCCGATGACGGAACGTCAACCCCTCGACGAATTCGACCTGAAAATCCTGTCCGAGTTGCAGAAGGACGGACGTATCCGCAATAACGAGCTGGCAGACAGGGTCGGCCTCTCGGAGCCTCCGTGCCGGCGGCGCGTTCGATCTTTGCGCGAGCGCGGCTATGTCAGTGCCATCAAAGCCACGCTCGACGAAAAGCTCCTTGGTTACGAGGTTATTTCCTACGTATTGATTCAGTTGCAGAGCCAGGCTCAGGCGACGTTGCAGGCGTTCGAAAAATCGATCGCGGCGATACCGCTGGTCCAGCAGAGCTGGCGCATTTCGGGCGACGCCGATTATCTGCTCAAATGCGTGGCGCGAAACGTCGAGGGCATGCACCAGCAGCTTCTGCAATTTTCAGCGATGCCCGAGGTCCGCAACATCAGAACCTTCCCGGTACTTGGCGTCGCCAAGGATGCGCCGTTGCCCATATCCCCAAATCCGGCGGCATCTGACCCGTCACAATAGCCTCGCCTGCAACGCGGCCGCGTCGCGACCGCGCCGGCCAGGCTCTCTCAGTGGGTCCAGGGCTCGCCGCGCTTGAAGGCGAAGTTGTCGGCGTAGGCGGCCGGCCGGCGCACCGAATCCTTGGGCTCGATCACCTGGTAGGCGATGCCCTTGCGCTCGCAATAGGCGATCGCGTCTTCCTTGGTGTCGAAGCGCAAGGTGAGCTGCTGCTTCATGTCGGAGGACGAGGTCCAGCCCATCAGCGGCTCGATCGCCTGCGGCTGCTCGGGCTCGTAATCGAGCTGCCATTCCTGGGTCTGGGCCCTTCCCGATTGCATCGCGTTCTTGGCAGGCTTGAAAATGCGGGCGGTCATTGGATGGTCGGGTCCTCAAGCGATATGCGACATGGAAGCGTTTGGTGGAAACGGCCGGGATAGTATACAGACACCTTTCAGGAATTTGATCGGTGATTCCGGAAGCCCGGATGTACCATTTCCGTGCCGGTATAGTCATTATGCCGTACTGTGACAATCCAGGGCTATCCGGCGCCCGGGACCCGGTCTTGCGGCGCGATCTTCCCGAAAGCATCACGAAGCGGCACCCATGAAAATCAACGCCACCCTGCCAGAAAAAGGACGCGACCTCCGGCTCGACCTGTTTCGCGGAGTCGCGAACTGGGCGATCTATCTGGACCATATTCCAGACAATGTCGTGAACTGGATCACCACCCGCAATTACGGTTTTAGCGACGCCGCCGACCTGTTCGTCTTCATTTCCGGCTATACCGCCTCGTTCGTCTATGCCCGGATGATGCTCGAACGCGGCTTCATCGTCGGCGCCACCCGGCTGACCAAGCGCGTCTGGCAGCTTTATGTCGCCCATATCATCCTGTTCGTGATCTATATCGCCTCGATCAGCTATCTGGCGCTGCGCTTTGGCGACTCCGAACTGGTCAACGAATTCAACGTCGCCGTCCTGGTCGACAATGCGACCGAAACGCTGCGGCAGGGCTTGTTCCTGAAGTTCAAGCCGCTCAATCTCGACGTGCTGCCGCTCTACATCGTGCTGATGGGCCTGTTCCCGCCGGTGCTGTGGATCATGCTGCGCCAGCCCAACTGGACCATGCTGGCCGCGATCGTGCTGTGGCTGGTGTCGCGGCAGACCGGCTGGAACCTGCCCGCCTATCCGATCGGCACCTGGTACTTCAACCCGTTCGCCTGGCAGGTGCTGTTCGTGTTCGGCGCATGGTGCGCGCTCGGCGGTGCTCGCAAGAACATGCACATCATCAACGCGCCGATCACGCTGTATCTATGCATCGCCTACCTGATCCTGGCGCTGGTCATGACCATGGCCGGCCGGTTTCCGACGTTCGGCGAGATGTTCCCGCAGTGGCTCTACTCGATGTTCAACCCGAACGACAAGACCAACCTCGCGCCCTACCGCTTCCTGCACTTCGTGGCGATCGTGATCCTGGTCATCCGTTTCGTGCCGAAGGAATGGCCGGGGCTGGAGTGGAAGATCTTCGATCCGCTCGTGGTCTGCGGCCAGCAGTCGCTCGCCGTGTTCTGCGTCGGCGTGTTCCTGTCGTTCGTCGGGCATTTCGAACTGTCGATGAGCACAGGCTCGCTGTTCGCGCAGATCTTCGTCAGCGTGACCGGCATCGCGATCATGACGATCGTGGCCTATTACATCTCCTGGTCGAAGCGGCAGGACAAGCCGCTCAAGCCGGCAGCGCCGAAAGCCGCCTGAGCGGCTTTCGGCTGAATCGCGGCAGCCGGTTCAGGCCGGTTGCGCGGTCGACGCCACCAGCGTCCGCACGTCGGCGTAGATGTTGACCAGCGGCGCGACCACCTTGTGCATCGTGTTCTTCGATACGATGGTGTCGTGCATGACGAGATGATCGACGCCCGTGGTCAGGAAGCAGTTCACGGCATCCTGCGGCGTTTCCACGATGGGCTCGCCCTTGATGTTGAATGAGGTGTTGATCAGCACGGGAACGCCGGTCAAACCCTCGAATTCCTTCAGCAGGCGGTAGAGCATCGGATTGGTTTCTTCGCGCACGGTCTGGACGCGTGCAGTGCCATCGACATGCACGATCGCCGGGATCTTGTCGCGCCATTCAGGGCGAACCGCCTTGGCGATCAGCATGAAGGGCGAGTCTTCCTCGCCTTCAAAAATTTCCTTCATCCGCTCGGCCAGTACGATCGGCGCGAACGGCCGGAACGCCTGCCGGTGCTTCACGCGGCTGTTGAGGATGTCCTTCATCTCACCCTTGCGTGGATCGGCCAGCAGGCTGCGGTTGCCGAGCGCGCGCGGCCCGAATTCCGAGCGGTCCTGAAACCAGCCGATCACCTTCTGGTCGGCGAGCAGTTTGGCGGTGTCGCGGCAGACATTGTCGCTCCTGACGGCGTCGACCTGGACCCGCACCAGAAACTTCTGCAACTCCTTGGCGGCCTCCTGGTCGCTGTAGCGCCTGCCGACATAGGCGTGATCCATCACGAACGCGCGGCGTTGCTTTAGTATTTCGAGCCAGCCGTAGTAGGCGCAGCCGATTGCAATGCCGTCATCGCCGGCCGCCGGCTGGACCCAGACGTTCTCGAAGCCGGCTTCGCGGGCGACGCGCCCATTCGCCACGCAATTCAGTGCAACGCCGCCGGCCATACAGAGGTTCTTCGCGCCGGTGGTTTCGCGCAACCAGCGGGCGCGGGCCAGCAGCACGTTCTCGGTGTCGTCCTGCGTGCGCCAGGCCAGGTCTTCCCAGTGCCGCATCGCCGGGTGTTTTTCCCAGTTGCTGCCGGGTTCGAACACGTAAGGCTGCTTGAAGTCGGCGGTCCAGTGCGGCACGTGCAGCTTGCCGTCGTGCAGTTCGAGCAGATGCTTGACCTGGTCGCGGCGCCCATAAGGCGCCAGTCCCATCAGCTCGCCGCACTTGTTCCAGTCGCCGAAGATGTAGGTCGAGGCGCGGCTGTAGAGCGCGCCGAGCCCGGGCATGGTGTAGAATTCGTCGCTGAGGAAGCCGCGGTCCGGCTCCATCCAGACCTTCTTCAGGCACTCGAGCGTCGTTCCGTTGAACTTGTAGTAACTCTCGGACTCGCGCGCGAGCGGCGTCGCCGTGTCGCTGGCGGGAAAGGATTCCATCACGTCAGACCGGTAGCTGCCGACGCCATCGACGATCATCACGACGCCGTCCTCGAACGGCGACACCGCGAACGCGCTGTAGGCGTGCGCGAGGTGATGGGAGATCGTCACCACCTTGTCCGAATGTTTCAGATACAGCGGATGCTTGGCCGCCTCGTCGCGCTCGAACTCCGGCAGGAAGCCCGGCGCGTCGAAATAGACCAGCCGCTCTTCCATTTCCGGGACCGGCAGGATGTAGCAATTGCGCACCACCAGATCGACGTCGTCGAGCGTAATGCCTTCGGCTTGGAGGCAATAATCGATCACTTCTTTGTAGAAGCCCGAGGCGTGCTTGGCTCGCGTGATCCGCTCCTTGGCGATCGCAAACGCAATGGCGCCGTCGCGCAACAGGCAGGCGCTGACATCATGGTCATAGGTGTTCAGACCAAGGACATAAGTGTGTTTTTTTGGCATGGGGACTCGTCAGGAGAGGATCGTCTTGCGCTGAGAAATGGAAATCGTGTCGACATCAAGTTGCTGGCGTGGCGTTGCCGTAGCTTCTTTCGAAATTCTGCAGCGCACAACCATCAGTGTTCAGCAAGTATTCAGGAAGATGAATGGCGCAACGCAAGATTCCTCGGCAGACCGGCTGTAACTTGACCTTACCTGCCCTTCTCAATAAAGTCCCGAAAGCTTCGAAAGAACCTTGTAAAATATTGTCTTAGCGCATCTGAACCGAAAGCTTTCTCGCGCGTCTTAGTGAGACGGTGCCGAAGTTCAGATGTTTGGAAGTGACCGGGAGATTCTCGAATGGCTAAACGCTACAATATCCTGACCCGCTGCCTTGCAGCGCTGGCCTTGTTGTTCGTCTATGTGGCCAGCACGTCTGCGATTCTGGTAGGCGGCACGACGACGTCCGCGGAGGCGTATCGCGGCAGAGGCAGAGGCTATTATGGCGGCCGTGGTTTCTATCGCGGCGGTCGTGGCTTCTATCGCGGCCGGGGCTTCTATGGTGGGCCCGTCGTTGTGCGTCCTGGTCCGCGCTGCTGGTGGACCCCTTACGGCCGTCGCGTCTGCAGGTGGTGATATAGAACCGATTGCCGTCGCGTAAGACGGGATCCTAAAAGGAATCAGGCGTGCCGATCGGCACGCCTTTTTCTTTGACCGATTGCTTCCGCGCACAGTGAGCGCCGGCCGCGCCCGGCTTAGCTTGCAAGCCGGGGAAGCAGCTTGAGCGCGTTGCCTCGCTCGATCCCCGCCATCTGTTCGTCCGTAAACACCCCCGCCTCGCGCAATCCCTTTACGTGATCGCTGCCGGTCCGGTATGGGAAATCCGTGCCGAACACGATCTGCGACGGCGGAATGAGTGACGCCAGCGCCGACATCGCGGCGCGGTTGGACGTCTGCGCGGTGTCGTAGAAGAATCGCTTCAACTCGGCGAGGGTGCCGTCGGGCACTGTCTCCTTGGCCTTCGGCACCAGCAGCGGATGGCGGACGAAGCGCTCGATCAGAAACGGCATCGTCCCGCCGGCATGCGAGAAGATCCATCGGATATCGGGGAAGCGCCTCGCGTTACCGGAGAAGACGATGTCGGCGATCGTGCGCGTCGTATCGGTGCCGAACTCGATCATGACGGGCGGCTGCGTCGGCGCCAGGTTCACGCAGCAATTGGCCGCGGTGGGATGGGTGTAGACCAGCGCTTTGCGGCGATTGAGCTCCTCCATGAGCGGCAAGAACACGGGATCGCCGAGCCACTTGTCCCCGTAGCTCGTCATCAACGCGATGCCGTCGGCCTTGAGCGTGTCGAGCGCATAGGCAAGCTCGCGCAGGCTGCCTTCAGCGTCGGTGAGCGGCAGCATCGCGAAATTGCCGAACCGCCCCGGATAGTCCGCGACCAGCTTTGCGGCATATTCGTTCGACTCGCGGCAGAGCCTTCGTGCCGTATCGCCCTTGGTGAAATTGACCGCGGGCGTGGTGACGGACAGCATCGCAGTGGCGATGCCGGCCTTGTCCATATCGGCGAGCGATTTCTCGATTGTCCAGTTCTTCATCAGGGGATCGCCGAAGCCGCTGTCGTTCGACGCGGTCACGTAGCTTGGCGGAGAGAGATGATGGTGAACGTCAATCCGGAACGGCTTTGCGTCGGCGGTTTGTGCCGCTGCCCGGCCACCACCGATCGCCGTCGTCAGCGCCAGCGCGCCGGCACCGAGCATGAAGCCACGCCGGCTTGGTGCGGCGAATGACTGATTTGAGTGACCACAGCAGAAGCATCCCCGTAGCGGGGCCGTGCGCAAATCCGTCATTCGTTCTCTCCCCGATCTTGTTGTTGTTGCGTGCAGCCTTCAGCCGTCGAGAATGGCGACCGCCCGGGTCCAGCCGGCAGATGCGCGCTCGATCTTTACCGGGAAGCACGACACCATGAAGCCGGTCGACGGCAATTGCTCGAGATTGTGCAGCTTCTCGAGGTGACAATAGCCGATGTTGCGGCCGGCCTTGTGGCCTTCCCAGATCAGGCTGGCGTCCTTCGTCTCGGCATATTTCTTCGCGGTGTAGACGAACGGCGCATCCCAGCTCCAGCCGTCGATGCCGGTCAGGCGCACGCCGCGCTCCAACAGATACATCGTCGCCTCGTAGCCCATGCCGCAGCCGGAGGTGACGTAGTCCTGCCGCCCGTATTTGGCGCCGGCGCTGGTATTGACCACGACGATCTCCAACGGCGACAGCGTATGGCCGATGCGCTTCAATTCCGTTTCGACATCCTTGGCGGTCGCGACGTAGCCATCCGGAAGATGCCGGAAGTCGAGTTTCACACCCGGCTGAAAGCACCATTCCAGCGGCACCTCGTCTATGGTCCATGAACGCTCGCCGCGGTTCATGGTGGGATGGAAATGCCAGGGCGCATCCAGGTGCGTGCCGTTGTGGGTGGAGAGCGATACCTGCTCCACCGCCCAGCCCTGGCCATCAGGCAGATCTTCCGCCTTCAAACCTTCGAAGAACTGCAGCATCCGCGGCAGGCCTTGCTGGTGATCGATGTACTGGATGGTCGGGTGGTTGCCGGGCGGATCGGCCGGCACGTCGTTTTGCAGGGGGACGGAAATGTCGATCAATCTGCGCGCCATGGCGGTTCCTCGCTGGATGTTCTTTTTGTGTAGCGTGGTCGCAAACGGCTATTGCCGCTCGACCCGGTTCTTCAAGATGCCGATCTTTTCGACTTCGAGTTCGATCGTGTCGCCGTGCTCAAGATACCAGCCGAGTTCGAGCCCGCAGCCATTGCCGACGGTGCCGGATCCGATGAATTCGCCGGGCATCAGGGTCTCGTCCTGGCTGACATGGGCGATGATCTCTTCGAACGAGAATAGCATGCCCTCGGTCACCCCTTGCGAGCGCATCTCGCCGTTGACGCGTGCTTCCATCTTCAACTTGTAGGGATCGCCGATCTCGTCCGGGGTGACGATCCACGGGCCCATCACGTTGCCGCCGTCGAAACTCTTTCCCTTCGCCGGACCTAGCCGTCCCTCCATTTCAATGCGCTGGGCATCGCGCGCGGAAAAGTCGTTGAAGATCGTATAGCCGAAGATGTGGTCTTTAGCCTTGGCGGCGGAGATGTTGGCGCCCTTGTTCCTGGTGATGATGCCGAATTCGAGCTCATAGTCCATCACCTGGCTGTAGCGCGGCCATTTCACCGTGGTGTTGGTCCCGCGCACGCTGAAGCGGTTGGTGATGTAGTAGATCGGCTGCTTGCGATAGACCTCCGGCAGTTCGCCGAGCGGCTCGGCCTCGATCCGCGCCAGCTCGGTCATGTCGCCCTTGGCGCGCGCGGCGAGTTTGAGCTGCCCGCGCGGGGCCTGCAGGATATGCAGTGGGAACGACATGCCGTCCCGCATCTGCCGCGGCTCCGGGACCGGCGCCAGTATCTCGGCTGTCTCGGTCTTGATGGACAAGCTCTCGTCCTTGCCGTGCTTGTCGAATGCCTTTGCCGCCTGTTCGAGCGCGGCGTCGCCGGCATCGATCAATGCCAGCATCGATGCGAAGGCCGGATCGGCGCTCCCGCTGCGGTTAGCAGCTGTCGCGAGATCGAACAGAAGCGTGTCGCCCCCGTGCACGATGCCGATCTTTTCCTGACTGCCGGATTTGAATGTCGCGAGTTTCACTGGATGCACCCCTTGTTTTCTTTCAAAATATATGATCAAAAAAAATATCGATAAACAAGACAGAAAAATGTGTAGTGGGAGAACACCGTGGAAAAGGTCCTTGCCGCCCTTGCGGTCAGCGTGGCGCTGACCGGCACCGCCTTTGCCCAAGCCAAGATCCAGGTCGGTTGCACGGCGACTTCGGACTGCGCCTCGGCAATGATCGCGATCGACGAAGGCATTTTCAAAAAGCACGGGCTCGAGGTCGAGATGACGCCGATCGGCATCAACTCGAACATCCCGGCGGCGATCCTGTCGAATTCGATTCAGATCGGCGGGCCGACCTCGACGGTGTTTTTGCAGGCCGTCGACGGTGGGCTCGATCTCGTCGCTATTGCGGGTGCTACCACCATGAGCCCGGTGTCGAACGGCAACATCACCGCCTTCGTCCGCAACGGCATCACCATCAAGGAGCCGAAGGATTTCGTCGGCAAGAAAGTCGGAGCGCCGGGGCTAAACGCCTTCCTGCATGTGCTGTTCGTGAAATGGCTGGTGGAAAAAGGCGTCGATCCCAAGGGCGTCAATTTCGTCGAGGTCACCTTTCCGACGATGGCCGATATCATCAAGTCCGGCGGCGTCGACGCCGTGCTGACCGCTGAGCCGCTGGTGACGCGGATGACCAATGCCGGCCTTGGTTCGGTCGGGGCGCGCTATGCGGTCGAACTGGCGCGCACCGATCCGATCATCTTCTACGCTGCCTCGCGCGAATGGGCGGAAAAGAACGCCGCGGCAATCAAGAAATTCCGCGATGCGCTCGCCGAATCCGCCGAGATCGTCAATAATGACCGCGAAAAGGCGTCGAACTCGATTGCCAAGTTCACCAAGCAGCCGATCGAACTGGTCAAGGCGACGCCACCGAACCGTTCCGAACCGGCGCTGAAGCCTGAGCAACTCTCTTGGTGGATCGAGGTGATGTCGTCGCAGAAGATGCTGCAATCCAAACTCGACACATCGAAGCTGGTCCTGAAATAGCAGATTGCACGATGCCTGCTTCCGAACGCCAATTGAACCGACCGGTGACCGAGGCCGCTACCTTGAGCGAGCGCGCGGCCATGCTGGTCGAGCAGGACATCCTTGCCGGCAATCTGGCGCCGGGATCGCGGCTCGGCATCGTCGACCTCGTGCAGCGCTACGAGATCGGCGCCACTCCCTTGCGCGAGGGCCTGTCACGGCTGATGTCGCGGGGGCTGATCGTGGGCATCGGACAGCGTGGCTTTCGCGTCGCCGACATCAGCCGCGAGGATCTGCTCGACATCACCTGCATGCGCACGGCGGTCGAAGTCGAGGCCATCAGGCTCGCCATCATCCATGGCGACGATGCCTGGGAGGCCAGCATCGTCAGCGCGCTGCACCAGATGCGCCGGCATATCGAGCGAACCGGCGATGAGTTCCGCGAGGGCGCCGAGGACTTTGACCGGCTGCACAAGGGCTTTCATACCGCGATATTGGCGGCTTGCGGCTCAAAGCGTCTGCTGGCGGCCCATTCGGACCTCTACGACCAGGCCTACCGCTACCGCCGCGTGATGATGCGGTCGTTCGACAGCGGCAAGAAGTTCGTGCGCGGGCATCAATTGCTGGCTGACCGGATTATCGCACGCGATATTCCCGGCTCCCAGGCCATGCTGGAAGCGCATCTGCGCTCGACCCTCAATTTCGTCTATCCTCCCGGCAGCGAGAGCTGAACCATGGCAAGCGCCGCAAAACGCCTCGACGTGCGAACACCTGCACCGCAAGTCAGCTTTGACGCGGTCACGCTGCAACTCGGCGGCAAGACCATCATTGAGAATCTGAGCCTGGGCGTGCAGCCCGGCGAATTCCTCTGCATCGTCGGCGCCTCCGGTTGCGGCAAGACCACGGCGCTGCGGCTGGCCGCCGGTCTCTACCAACCGACCAGCGGCAAGGTGAATTTCGACGGCCAGCCGATGCGCGAGCCGCGCCGCGAGATCGCGATCGTGTTCCAGGATTACGGCAAGGCACTGCTGCCGTGGCGCACCGCGGCGGGCAATGTCTCGCTGGCGCTGGAAGCGGGCGGCATGCCGTCGGCCGAGCGCCCTGCCCGCATCGAGGAGCTTTTGCGCACGGTCGGCCTGCCCGGCCATGCCGGAAAATACCCGTCAGAAATGTCAGGCGGCATGCAGCAGCGCCTGCAGATCGCCCGTTGCCTGGCTCAGGAGCCGAAGACGCTCCTGATGGACGAGCCGTTCGGCGCGCTGGATGCGATGACGCGGCAGGGATTGCAGGATGAGGTATTATCGCTGGTGGCAGCCAGCGGCGCTACCGTGATCTTCGTGACCCACGACCTCGACGAAGCCATCTATCTCGGCGACCGCGTTATCGGCCTGCTGCCGCATCCGGGACGGATCGGCATCGAGTTGCCGGTCAACCTGCCGCGCCCGCGCGATCAATTGTCGACCCGCGAGCATCCGGAATTCCTGCGACTGCGGCGGCAATTGTTCGATTTCATCAAGGCCACCGAGCAGTGACGGCGAATTCCGCCAAGGCACTCGTGCTGCCGCTCGCCGTGCTGGTGGCGTTCGAAGTCTGGGCACCCGCCACCCATCTGCAGAGCGACAGCCTTGCGCCGCCGAGCGAGATCGTGATGGCGCTGTTCGGCGCCTTCGCCGATCTCTCGATCCTGGCGGCGACGCGCGACACGCTGTTTTCAGCTTTCGCCGGGCTTGCGATCGGCACCACCATCGGCTTGGCGTTCGGCATCGCCTTCGGGATTTCGGATACGCTCGATCGCCTGATGGAAGTAACCGTCGAGGCCATAAGGCCGATCCCCTCGATTGCACTGTTGCCGATCGCGCTGATCGCGCTTGGTTTTGGCTACCGCATGGAAATCGTGATCGTGGCGTTCGCCTGCGTCTGGCCGGTCCTGATCCTGTCGCGCGCGGCGGTGCGCAGCATCGAGCCGCGGCTGATGGAGGTGGCGCAGGCGCTGCGGCTGCCGCCGGCACAGCGGGTCTGGAAGATCATCATCCCTGCGGCGCTGCCACGGATCTTCGTCGCCTTCCGCCTGGCGGCCGGCATCGCGCTGATCGTCGCCGTGACGGTCGAAATCGCGATCAACCCGCTCGGCCTCGGCGCCGGCATCATGCTGGCGCAGCAGGCGCTGCGCCCGGACCTGATGCTGGCCTATCTGGTCTGGATCGGCGCCATCGGCTACGCGCTGAATATCCTGTTGGTCGTCGCCCAGAACCGCCTGTTCGGCCGCGCCGCGTTGAGCGGAGACGGCGCATGAACCGCGCGGCCCTCCTGTGGCGCGTGGCGAGCTTTGCGGTTGCGGGCGGCTTCGTCGCGCTGTGGCAACTGATCGCCAATTTAAAGCTGGTCTCGCCGGTGTTCCTGCCGGGACCGGACCGGGCCTGGGCTGCGCTGGTGCGCGGGTTTTCCTCCGGCGATCTCTGGAGCAAGCTCGCCGGCACGCTCGAGCACATGGCCTATGGCTGGCTCGCCGCCTCCATTGCCGGCATCGCGATCGGCGCGATCATTGGATCGTCGCGCAGGATGCGGACCTTTGTCGCGCCGTCGCTGGAGTTTCTACGGCCGCTGCCGGTCTCGGCGATCATTCCGGTGGCGATCGCCATGCTTGGGCTGACGCAGGCGATGGCATTGTTCGTGATCGCCTTCGGTGCGATCTGGCCGATCATGCTGGCGACCATCCATGGTTTTGCGGCGGTCGAGCCGCGGCTTTACGAGGTCGCGCGGTCGCTGCAGATGTCGCGCCTCGCCGTGATCTTCAAGATCGCGCTACCCTCCGCCAGTCCCGACATCCTCGCCGGCATGCGCCTCAGCCTGACAGTGGCGCTGATCCTGTCGGTGGTCTGCGAAATCCTGGCCGGCCTCGACGGGCTCGGCCACTGGGTTCTGCTGTCAGCCCGCGCGTTCCGCTCGGCCGACCTGTTCGCCGGTGTCATCCTGCTTGGGTTGACCGGCTACGTGACGTCGGTGGCGATGTCGCTGGCGGAGCACAGACTGCTGGCGTGGCAGGCGGCGCAGCGCTAGTCTAGTCGATGCCCCCCTGACAAACGTGCTCCAGCCGAACCCGCCAGACCTCCGGCCCCTCCTCCAGATAGGTCCATCGAAATCCATCTCCGTAGCGCATTTCGAACTGGTGGCGCAGCGGCCGTGGCGGATGATCCGCAATCAGTTGCAGCGACGCTTCGGACATCAGGTTTTCGAACAGCCGGACGATGATCTCATTGCGGAATCTCGGCTCGATTTCCCGCACGTCGATGACGCGTTCGGATGGAGTGCTAGGTTGCGGCATTAAAGGCTCCTGACGGTGTTGGGGCTCACTAGCCCTGGCGATTTCGCCGTGGTGGCGCGCGCTCTGAGAAAATCGTTGGTCGTCGGCACGTTTGGATAAATCGCCGTTAACTCCCGGAAACCTCGCTCCGGCGGCATCCTGCCGTCGAGCACTTCGCGGCACGTGCGGATCACGGCGAGCATGTCGCAATGCTGTGGCGACAGCCTCAACGAAGCAACGTTGGCCTGCACGAGATCGTCGATATCCAGGATCAGGTTGGTGCAGGCGTGGGCGAGCGTCTGAACCCCGTTCACCACCAGAAACCGTTCGTCGTCGAGCGTGTCCACCGGCAGGCCATCCGGATCGGCGGCGCAGACAAAACGGCAATTGTCCTTGGCAAGCTTGTGCAGGCGCGCGTGATAACACCGGGCCGAGATCCCCAATGGGGCGCGGCCGAACGCGAACACCTCGATCTCGGCGTGCGGGGTCGCAGCCGCAATCGCCGCAATCGATTTCAGCGGCAATTCCGGCGGCAGGCAGATGCGCTGCGCACCCTGCGCGGCGAACCATTCCGCCGTGCCTTCATTGTAGACGTTTACGAACGGCCCGACGACATGCGGCCGCCCAGCGAGATGGGAGATGCAGGAAATGTCGTTAGCCTCGACGAGCCATTCGCCGACTTGGCCAATTCCGCGGTACGCTTGCGTTCCCGCTCCAGCGTGACCAGCGCCAGCGAGCTCACCAGCACCTGTTTTCCTGCCGCGGTCAGCCGCTCGCGCACCGCCGGAAAATGATCGTCGAAGAACGGCATCCGCTTGGAGCATACCACCTCCCCCACCGCCACCGCGTCCACCGCGGCCTCGTCGGCGATGCGAAAATAGAAATCGCGCCAGACGTCCGGCTCCCAGTTGAACAGGACGGGGCCCAGCGTGAGCTTCATCGGAGTTGTCGTCGTCATGTCTGCATCATCCCTATCGCCAGTTCTTGCGGTAGACACCGAGTGTCGAGCTCTGCCCTTCGGTCAGGGTGGCCAGGCGATCGGCCGGCGGCTTCTCTCCCGCATCGAGCGCATCGAGTTGCTCGCGAAAACCGCGCACGACGCCCTCGATATAGGCTCGGCTGCGCTGTCGCCCCTCGATCTTCAGCGCGGTCACGCCGGCGGCGCGCAGACCGGGCAGAATGGCTGCCGCGTCGAGGCTGACGGGATCCTCGAACAGGTAGCCTGACCCGAGCGAAGTCTTGAAGCGGCCCTTGCAGAGGGTCGGATAGGCCGCGGGCTCACCTTTGGCAAAACGATTGATCGTAAAATCGCCAAGTCGCGACACCAGCGTTCCGCCCTCCTCGCGGTAGGTGACATGGCTGGCCGGAGAACAGACGCCATTCATGTTTGGCGACTGTCCCGTCACGTGGGACGACAACGAACAGCGGCCCTCCGCCATCACGCACAATCCGCCGAAGATGAAGACTTCGGTCTCGCAATCGATCGCGCGAGTGATCGCTGCGATTTCCGAGACCGTGAGGACGCGTGGCAGTACGACACGCCTGACGCCGAAACGGCGCACATAAAAACCGATCGCATCGGGATTTGATGCCGCGGCCTGGACGGAAAGATGCAAGCGCTGATCCGGATGGGTGCGCGCCGCATAGTCGATCAGGCCGACATCGGCGATAATCAGCACATCCGCGCCGGCAGCTACCGCGTCGTCGACCGCGCGATGCCAGAGCGCCTGGGCACCAGCCGTCGGAAACGTGTTGATGGCGACCAGCACCTTGGCATCGCTCCGATGGGCATAGGCAATCCCCTCGGCCAATTCGCGACGGCTGAAATTCAGGCCTGGAAAGTTCCGCGCGTTGGTCGCGTCGGCAAAACCGCAATAGACGGCATCGGCGCCGGCATCGACGGCGGTGCGCAGCGCGGCCGGCGTCCGCGCCGGACAGATCAATTCCATGTTCGCGCCCCCTCCTGTTTCGCGGCAGCCGCCACGCCCTTCAAGTGAAGCAGCGCCCCGGCCAGCAGCCTTTCGCTCAAGGGCGCCAGCGGTCCGAACAGGGCGGCCGTATCCGCGACGAGATCCACGCCCGCATCGTCAATCGCGTTGCGCAACGCGAGCACCGCCTCTACGTCGCCCTCGACCACGAGATCGCGCGAGAAGAACAGCGCATCGCCGTCATAGGAGCCGTCGATGAGTCCCAGGAGGGCCAACAGGGGTCCGGCAATCCGGACCGGAATGCCGGCGGGAAGGCTCCGTACCGCGACCAGGCTCGGCGTTTTCGGGTGCGGCGCCAGCACGAACGAAAATGGCAGATCGGAAGGCTCGAGCCCAAAGCGCTTGTGCGCATGCTCGCCGAGCCGCTCAAAAATATGCGGATGGCGCGCCACCCCCGGCCGCCGGACGATGATGGCGGAGACGAGATCAATGTCGGCGTCTACCGGATGCAGGTGATCGGCCGCGACCGCGCCATCATGCGCTGGCTCGCCCATCGCGGCGGAGCGCGCCACCATCACCGGTGGCAGTCGCGAGGAGCGGACATGCCGGTGGCGGTGGCGATCGGCGCCGATCCCGCGACTATCCTCTCTGCCGTCCTGCCTCTGCCTGAAACGCTGTCGGAATTCCGTTTCGCCGGGCTGATCCGCGGCGAACGGCTGCGGCTTTCGCCGTGCATCACCGTGCCCCTGATGGCGCCGGCGGATGCCGAAATCGTCATCGAGGGACTGGTGTCGCCGGATGAGACCGCACCGGAAGGGCCGTTCGGCGATCACACCGGCTACTACAATGCCGTGGAGCATTTTCCGGTGATGCGGGTGACGGCCGTCACGATGCGCCGCAATCCGGTTTACCTGTCGACATTCACCGGCCGGCCCCCGGACGAGCCATCGCGCATCGGCGAAGTGCTCAACGAGCTGTTTGTTCCTCTGGTCAGGAAGCAATTGCCCGAAATCGTCGACCTCTGGCTGCCGCCGGACGCCTGCTCCTACCGGGTCGCGATTGCGTCGATCGACAAGCGCCATCCGGGCCAGGCGCGCCGCATCATGCTTGCGCTGTGGTCGTTGCTGCCGCAGCTCACCTACACCAAGTTCCTGATCGTCGTCGATGCCGACATCAACGTGCGTCGGTGGGCGGATGTGGTTTGGGCCATTTCGACCCGCTCCGATCCCTCCCGCGATCTGGTCACGCTTACCGATACACCGATCGACTATCTCGACTTCGCGTCACCGAAGGCGGGTCTTGGCGGCAAGCTCGGAATCGACGCGACCCGCAAGACCGGCGCCGAGACGACGCGCGAATGGGGCCGCGTCCTAGAGATGGACGCGGCCGTCGTCACCCGCGTCGATGAGCTATGGCAACGCCTCGGCCTGACCCAAATGCTTTCGCAAGGGGCGCTTTCGCAAGGGAGGGCGCCATGACGGCACGGCGGCGGATCGTCGTCGGCATCAGCGGCGCGTCGGGCGCAGCCCTTGGCGTGCGCGTCGTCGAACTGCTGGCCGCGACCGGCCAATGCGAATTGCATCTCGTGGTCACGCCCGCCGGCGAGCGGACATTGGCCCATGAGGTCGGCGACGGTGCCCTGCCCCGCATCGCAGCGATGGTGGCGCGCCATCATGCGAGCGCCAACATCGGCGCCAGCATCGCCAGCGGCTCATATCGAACCGCAGGCATGATCGTCGCGCCGTGTTCGATCCGGACCTTGTCCGCCATCGCAGCCAGCGCCACCGACAATCTGCTGGTACGGGCTGCCGACGTCCAGTTGAAGGAGCGGCGCAGGCTGGTGCTGATGGTGCGCGAGAGCTCGCTTCATCTCGGTCACCTGCGGGCAATGGCGGCGGTGACGGAATTCGGCGCGATCGTGGCGCCGCCGGTGCCGGCGTTCTACGCCCGGCCGGCGACCTTGGCGGAAGCAACCGATCACATCGCGCGCCGCGCGATCGGCTTACTCGATATTGATCTCGGCATTTCCATGAGCGAGTGGCAAGGCTAACGGCAGACCCGCCGAAGCTTGAGTGCTTTCAAGCGAAAGCCAGCCCCCGACTTGATCCGGGTTGGACACCGGTTCGCGTCAAGAAAACGCGTCAAACAAGAATCTACATCCCGGTTCTGATTCAATCAGAAACCGACAAGGGGTCTATGGTTGGGAGGCGCGCTCCGGCACGGCCGACGAAGAGACGCTCGCCCGGAGGCGCTGCGGTTCCTGCTGAAGCCAGGATCGCCGCCTCTCTGCGCTCAGGAGATCTCTGCCGGCACGTCCGACCCAGCGCCACAACGCCCGCAGACTGAAGGTGACGAGCACCTCATGGTGCCGCATCCCCTTGCCGCCCTTGACCAGCCCGAGATCGCGAATGATGCAGTACGTCCCGCTGCTCATGCGGGCGAACTTCGCATCTCGAAAAAAATTGCGCACACGCGACAACATGCGCGCAGCATGCACCGCAGATCGATTTCGTCAATCTTGACTGCTGCCGAATCGACCTCGCCGGAATACGAAGCCGTCAGAGCGTTGCGTTGTTGTTGCGTTCGCCGATGCGATACAGTTGCGCGGTCCGAACCGGCACACGACCCAGCACCGCGCGCCGCTCGTTCATGCGCTCGCTCGGCGAATCCGGCTGCGCAAAGCACTCAAGGATCTGAATGCGGATTTCCTCCGCGAGCGGGCCTTCGACCCGGCGCATGCGATTCCAGAGCCGGATGATTTCCCGTTGCTTCTCGACATCCATTGGTCACCTCCAAACAACGACCAAAGAGAACATAACAGGAACGAGATTGCAAGCCACGAATTCGCGGGCGGTGTCACAAGTCATGAAAGCGAAATTGCAGTATCGAAAGGTCGCGCGCACGCGTAGGCGTTATCGACAACGGCGTCCGTCACGCCTCGGATAAAATCATCATTGAGCGCGCCGCGAGGGCAGCTACTCCGAGATCTCGGTTTCAACTCTAAATACAGAGGCCGAGAATCTTCAGTCGGCAGGCCTCAGCCGCGCGCGATTTGGACTTCGCAGCGTTTGCCTGCTTTGAATCCTTCGGCGAACTCTTTGGCGAACCCTTCGGCGCCTTGGGACGCTCATAGTCGCCTGCGATCACCATGGCCCAGTACGTACGACCGGTCCGCGCGCTTTTCACGCTGGCAACACCCACGCGCGTCGCGCCGGGCAACAGGAGGTTCTTCCGGTGCCCGGACGAATTGATCCACTGGTCGAGGGTTTTGGGAAAACCATCGTAGCCGTACGCAATGTTCTCTGCGGCCCGGCCTGCGCCCGCCGGGCCGACACGCGTATTGAACCGGCCAAGGACATCGTGATCCAGTTTGTCCTTTGCGGCCATCGCCTCGGCTTGATCGTGTGCAATCCGTGTGAGAATCGCATCCAGGGTTACACGCTTCTGCCCGTGCTTTAGCCGAAAATCAGAAATCATCTGCGCGGGATTGGCCGCCGCCGGCTGGCTCCCTGCGGCGGCAAAGCAAATCACCAGTCCCAGCAGAAGGGCCTGCCGCACCAGAATGACTGTCTTCCTACCAGCCACAATTGTTCCCCTGCCCCTCCCCAATTGTGCCGGGAAGATTCAATCCGAAAAAGACGTAGCAAGTCATTGATTTTATTGGTCGGGGCAGCTGGATTCGAACCAACGACCTGCAGTACCCAAAACTGCCGCGCTACCAGGCTGCGCTATACCCCGATCCGACGCTGGAAATGCTCGATACACGCTAAACCCGCAGCCATCAAGGCGATGGAAACCGGTCAGCGCTTGTTGAACAGCGGGTGCGCCACCCGGTCGCCGGGCTGAATGCCGTATTTTTGCGCCGTGCCGGCAATCACTTCCAGGACCCCCCTGGCAAGCCCGCCCGAGGAGATGATCTTGGTGGAGTGCGGCTCGGTGTTTTCCGCGATTCGCAGGATGCGGCCGTCGGCGCGGATGAAGATCATGTCGAGCGGAATGTAGGTGTTCTTCATCCACATCGAGATCTGCTGCTCCGGCGAGAAATCGAACAGCATGCCTTTGCCGTCGGGGAGTTCTTTTCGGTACATCAGCCCCTGAGTCTTCTCCTCCTCCGTCGTCGCCATCTCGACCAGGAACACGCGTACGCCTGACTTGGTGGCGATCTCGAGTGGCTGAACGCTCGCGGCCTGCGCGGCAGGATTGGCGCAGAGGATGAAGAGCACAGCAGACGCAGCGGCCAGCGACGTCACCAGGCGGCCCGGGATGCGAAGCCGCGCAACCATCAAAGCGAAATTCATCAAAGCACTCACGCCGGATATCTCAGGAGAAATTGCCGGGAACCCTAACCTGAGGATTGCGGCAAATGCCAGAGGCCGCCGCGCTGAGGCGCAGCGGCCGGCTCACGTTTGCGTCAATGGTACGGCAGGATCAATGCGACGACAGCGCCGACGGGCCGGTCTCCGGATGAATTTCGGCTGCCATCATGCCCTTGGATCCGGGCCCGTAGCGCACCAGCACGTATTGGCCCGGCCGCAGTTCGGTCATGCCGAAGCGGCGCAGCGTTTCCATGTGGACGAAGATGTCAGGCGTGCCCTCGCCGCAGGTCAGGAAGCCGAAACCGCGCAGCCGGTTGAACCATTTGACCTGGGCCCGCTCGAGACCGCTGGTCGGCGTAACGCTGACATGAGTCCGAGGCGGCAGCATCTGCGCCGGATGGATCGCGGTGGACTCATCCATCGAGACGATCCGGAACGCCTGATAGCCCTTGGCGCGCTGCACGCATTCGACCACCACCCGAGCGCCTTCATAGGCGGTCTGGTAGCCGTCGCGCCTGAGCACGGTGACGTGCAGCAGCACATCGGGCCAGCCATTGTCCGGCACGATGAACCCGTAACCCTTCGAAGCATCGAACCATTTGATGATGCCCGATATTTCGACAAGGTTAGCTGCGGCATCGCCGAGCCCTGACAGCGCGTCCGCCGCCGGATCGCGCTGTGCGCCGGCTGCATATTCACCTGGTCCAAGCCTGTTCTGCCCTGTCCCGCCTGTCGGCGGCCCCCCGAGCTTCTTGGACCCAAATTCGTCCGACCCCATGACCCCGGACCTCACACTTCAAAAAGCGGTCCACTGTCGCCGTAGCGGACCGGAACACGCGCCCTACCATGACCATCATGATAACGCAGCGCGAATCTCTCGAATCAAAGATAACACTCCCGATTGTGGCGCATAGCTAAAAAAACAAACTGGCCTGCAACTATGAACAGGCTTGCACAGCCGCGAATCAGTTGGAGATCAATTGCCTACAAACGGTCCGAGCGTTTCTCCGATGTCGTGACGGATCACCAGATCGGCAACGTCGTCCTGTTCAGTAGGTTCATTGTTGATGATCACGAGCTTCGCGCCGCAGTTCTTGGCCATCAGCGGAAAACCTGCGGCAGGCCAAACAACTAGCGACGATCCGACTGCTAGGAACAGGTCGCAATGCTGGGCCAGTTCGGTAGCGCGGCGCATCGCGTCTTCCGGCATCGCCTGTCCGAACGAAATCGTGGCCGTCTTTACCGGCTCGTCGCAGATGGTGCAGTCGGGTGCGCTACCAGCTTCCTCGAAACGCTGCTTTACCCAAGGAAGATCATAGGCATGTCCGCAGCCGATGCAGCGGGCATAAGTCGTGTTGCCGTGCAGTTCGATCACGTCATCGGCCCTGAAGCCTGACACCTGGTGTAAATTGTCGATGTTCTGGGTGATGATCGCCGGCGTCTTGCCGGCTTTGTAGAGCGAGGCCAGCGCGCGATGCCCGCGACCGGGCTTGGCCGCGGCAAACGTTGCCTCCATCGCAAAGCGTCGCCGCCAAGCCTCGGCCCGCGCGTCGGCGCTTGCAACGAATTCGTCGAACGCGATCGGGCGGTTGCGGGTCCACAGACCGCCCGGGGAGCGGAAATCCGGAATGCCGCATTCGGTGGAAATGCCGGCTCCGGTAAAGGGAACGATACATGCGGCTTCGGCGATCATGTTGCCGAGCTGCTCGACGCCGCTGCGCAAATCCTTGGCGATCACCACTGATATTTCCGAATTGTTGGGCCGCGCGGATTATAGCACGGTCGTTCGGATTGCCAGACCGATGCGCCCAGCCCGGCCGCGCATGCGCGTCGATAAGGCGGCTTTATAAAGCAACCTTATCCCGCGCTAACTCATCAAGCCGCCTTATCAAGCCCTTCGGCTCTTTGGCTTCTTCAATCTTCTTCGCTTTTGGCGCGGGTCCGCTTTCCGCCTTCTTCACCGGCTTGCCATACTGCGCCAGCTTCTCCAGTTCCGCCTCCAACTCGGCGCGGCGCGCAGCGACTTTCTCAAACAACTTATCAGTGGCGTGCTCGCGCAGGTCCGCGAGTTCTTCGATGCTCAATGAATCCAGATCGATCTTTGCCATTGGAACCTCCCGTTTGTCTTTCGCTAACGGGAACCCGCATGAGCGACAAGAATGCGCCACACCTTATCCACCGCCTTCGCTTCAGGCGGCACGCGATCACAATGCTTCCCCATTCACGCCCCATTCGCGCGGGCCAATGATGGCGGGCGCGAATCAAAAAACGGATGGGCGATGACGGAGAAGGAAGAAAGACTCGCGCGCGACCGTGCCGAAATCGCAGCACGCGTCGCGAGCTTCAGGCAAACCCAGCAGAAGTTCGAACGCGAGCGCGAAGAATATTACGAAACGACCTTGGCCAACGCGCTGAATGGATCCAGCCGGCCATCATTCTGGCGTTGAGGCAGAATCGGCAAGAGCACTGTTCGACTTCCGCGTAGTCGCCGACGGAAATATCGCGGCGCGGAACCCGCAATAGAATTTGCTGCGGCCGGAACCAAGCCGATGCCTCGACGTTCTCCTAACAAGTGCAGCAACCTTGCGAGAGGTGAAAGCACGAAAGCCCCGTCTAGATCTTCGGATGTAGGCGGGGTTTTCGTTTGCCGGTTTGGAGGGCGGCATTGCGAGCTATGCGATCCCGCGGACCCGACCATCGAATTGCGCGGAACGAATACGATCCGTTCGGTGTTTCACTACCGGAAGGTGCATCATGCCTGCGTGGATGGAAATTCTGATCAATTTGATCGGTTATGCCGGCTTCATCGCCATCGCGACCTATCACAAATCGCCGGACGAAAAATTGCCGGACCGTTGAGTGCCTTCTGGCCAGGCACTAGTTCGCCTTGTGTGGTTCACCCGCAGTGCGAACAAGCCGATCGGCCTTGACCAGCGCTTGGCCGCTTTCGGTGTGCGGCCGCAGACTCGCTTTGTTCTCCTGGAACGAACAGGGGGCGCGTTTCAGGCACGATTGCTTTCTTAAGATGCCGTTGCCTCGCCGCCCCCACCGTCGAACCTTTTTGGCGCAGCCCGTACCTATCTTAAAAGGTGCTGCGATGACTCAGGCCGACCACTATCGAGAACAATCCGACAGAGCCCGACGGCTTGCCGAAGCCGTCAAAGATCCGGAAGCTTCGAAGAAACTGATCGAGATGGCCGAGGAATTCCGACTCTACGCCGAGCGACTGGAACAGATGCATTAGCGCGATTGCGCGGGGCGTGCGCGGCATAGAGGCTTTAAGCTTCTATTTACCTCTTTGCGCTGTAGCACCCGGCCGTTAACCCAACCTCTTTACAAGACGTAAACAGGAACCTGACAAGTTTCGACCAGGAGGGTTGCACCCATGGTCATTTACCCCATACCGGTTGAAGTGACACAAGCCAGAATCCAGCTCGTCGTCGATCAGGCCGCCAAGGCGCCGCCGCATACGATCAATCAGGATCTAAGGGCCGTCGACCACGCCAAGGCAGCCGCCATCGAAGCGGCCCTGGCCGATCTACAGACCGACGAACCGTCGCTGGTGGACGTTAAAGTCTGACCTGACCGGGAAATACCAATCTTGCGCGCGAGGGCCAGACTGCGTCGGCCCCCTCTCACGCTCGCCATGCGAGGTGTTGTGCGTGCACGACGCCGAGGGTCAGCAGACCGCCGCTGCCGGCGAGCACGGCCAAGCCAGCGAACCAGACCCATTGCGGCCTTTCCTTGTAAGCGAGGAAGGCAGAGCAAACCGTACACACGATCGTCGGCATGTTTGCGACCAGTAAGACCCATGCGAGCATCTTTAGCCTCCCAGGGAGAAAGCGGATGCGCAAAGGCTAGCGATCGTCGCTGAACGAGACTGTGCGGGCAGTCACATCCGCATCCCAGCGGCAGCGCTCGACATGCTCGTTGCGCGTCGAGGCAGGCATATCTTTCGTCAATGCATCAGGCGCGGCACGATAACCGATACCGCCAGCAATGCGCCGAGGCTGCTCACCACGGACAATTTCATCCGGGCCGTCCTGGCATCGGTAATCGGGAGCACGAAAAAGAAAACCATCGCAACTATGAGCACGCCATAGAGCAGGTACATGGTCGATCCCTCCGTTGCCGCCACAATGGACGGAGGAGCCAACCGCGTATGTGTAGGGGATCACGCAGGTGACGCGGCGTTCCGGGTCGTTAAAAGAGAGCCGACAACACAAGCCGCGACTCCTGCGATGAAGTCACTCCGTCCGCCCGGAGCCGCCGCTTCAACACGCTTGCAATTTTACGCTTTTGGTTTTCTTGACAGCAACTTGAGCGTGCCACAGCGGTTGATCAAAGTTCGAGAGAAAAAGAAATGCTCGGGAAGTTTTTGCGCGACGAGGGCGGCGCCACCGCAATCGAATACAGCCTCATCGCCGGCTTTATCGCCTTGGCCATCATCGCCGCCGTCGGAATGACCGGCGAAAGGCTGGTGGCGCTATTTGAGAGCCTTATTCCCGCGTTGACTCTTTAGGTGCGATTAAATTTCACGGCAAGGGTGAGGATCGCGAGCCCACCGCACCATGGGCTACGCGATCCAATAAGCTACGCGATCCAATAAATTGCTGTTCCAACGACAACGAGAGCAATGGCACCAGCGGTCAAAGTCCCGAGTTTTCGCTCGGACTTTGTAGGCAAATCCTCCCGCGCCGCATTCTCTTCAGCCGGATGATCTTGTTTCATGCAATACCCTCTCTCGATTCAAAACCCGCGTAGCGGTTTCGTTCCTGGAACCAAGGTTCGAAATTTATCGACAAGAGGACGAGAGAGGAATTAGCTCAAAAGCACATCGGCTACGGAGTTTTGGTTAGGCACGGATGTGCGCACTTTTTAGAAGTCGATAGGCAGATCGGCAATGCCTTCCCATCCGAAAAAGAGGTATGGGAGGCGGCGCCGGCTGATGGCCTCGTGGCGGACGTTCCGGTTGCAGACGAGCAAGACGGGCAAGTGAATCCCTGCGAGGTAACCACGTCGAACACTTCGCCGACGTTTAAGGCGCGGAGCTACTCAATAAACCAACCCACCCATAGGCTGTCTCCGACACCGAGTTTCTCGAACGGACACGGGCTCGAACAGGCATTGTGCTTGGGACCGTGCCCCAGCGGCCTACTAGTAGCTTACGGCTCAGCTTGCGCGGTCTGCAGCTTGCTCCCAAAGGGATTCGATCGTGCCTTCTGGTAACCTTTGTTCGCTTGGATTGTCGTCTCGCCTCAGAGTTCTAAGCGATCGGAAGAAAAGATATTTGGTTAGGCGATTTCGGAGCAACTGATAAACCAACAGGACGATCACCAACATCGTCCCAAAAATTCCGATGAAAGCCATTGCACTACTTTTGTATCCCCAGCCTGCAAGCGACTGCATTCCAAAGCCACCGCATAGCAGCAGCAGCCCAATCGCAGCATCGACCTTTTGCTCAGCGAACATTTTGAGTAGGTGCGAACTGAATCCACCGTATCCGCTCTTAGCCTGTAGTTCCATCGACCGAGCCCGAACAAATACTAAGGCTCGTGCTATCAGTACGGCGCCAGCGATATCGTAAATGTTGCCTACGACGCTAAAATAGTTGGCTGAAGAAGCATCGTAAAAAATCCCCAAGACCATTGCCACCCCCACAGGTTCCACAATCTATACGTCAAACATTTGCCGTCTCGCCACGGGCGGCGCATAGGCAGCGCGGAAGCACGCACAATTGCTTACTTCGGTCATGGCCCCCTCAGAGCTTCATCGCAGCAATAATCAAGCCTGCAGTCGCGAAAGTGGCACTAAAGCACCACTGCCAATGCTTCACCCAGAAGTCGGCAACCACGTGGGCGGCCTTGGATGTCCAATGGCGGCGGCACTCTCCCAAGTAGAATATGAAACCGTCATGCTCAGGGGTAACGTAAGTCCCTTCCCACCACTTCCGCAAAAGCTTCTTCACCGCGAATCACCGAGTTGTTGAACATAGGGAATGGATATCACCCACTTTCTCAACGTGCCCGGTCCGTTCACGTTATCCGCTGTATTCACACCGGGGGTTTAACTGACGCGTCCTTGGACCTTAGACCCACACCGCCCGCCCGAGAGGCGCTCACAGTGGTTTGTGGCTATAAACACGGGGCGACGGAAAGACCTAACGCTGGGTTTGAATGCTTGCGCCAACCCACTCGGAGAGCCAGAGAACAGCCGTGGAAGGACTGACACCCAATTTGACACGCAATACCCTGCCCTGTGGTGCATTTTGCTGCTATTTGTTAGCCGCGACGCCCCAAATGACGGAAAATCCGCAAACGTTCTCAGGAGGACAACGAACATGCGCTATCTCCACACCATGCTGCGCGTCCGCAATCTCGATACCGCGATGAAGTTCTACCGGGACGCGCTGGGGCTGAAGGAAGTACGCCGGGTCGACAACGACAAGGGCCGGTTCACGCTGGTGTTCCTGTGCGCGCCGGAAGACGAAGGCCTGTTCAAGGCCGCTCCCCAGAACCGCGGTGCGCCGCTGGTCGAGCTCACCTATAATTGGGACGAGGAGAAATACGGCGAGGACCGCTATTTCGGTCACCTCGCCTACGAGGTCGACGACATCTACGCGACCTGCGACCGCCTGATGAAGGCCGGCATCACCATCAACCGCCCGCCGCGCGACGGCAACATGGCTTTCGTCCGCTCGCCGGATCTACATTCGATCGAGCTGTTGCAGAAGGGCGAACCGAAGCCGCCGGCCGAACCGTGGACCTCGATGCCGAACACCGGTCACTGGTAGGCCTTATACAATTTCTTCGTCCACCTCCACTCGCTGTTTCGGATTGGACCGTCGCCCTCGGAAATTCCGAAATCATAAGCGTTCCTTCACTCGGGTTCTTTCCTGCGCAGGAACCGCCCCTCGCACGCCGCGTTTCTCCTCGAATAGATTTGAGGAGGAGACGATGGGACGAGGAATTCTGCTGTGGTTGCTGGGCGTGCCTATTCCGGTGATCATTCTGTTGTGGCTGTTCTTCGGCCACTGATTGGCTGACGCTAGCCCGCGCATGACGCGGAAATCGGGGCTCTGTCGCACTGCGGCGGAGCCCCAATTTTTGTTGGGCTTGAGCCCACGCAAGAGCGCGCTTTTTTGCCGATCTTCGGCTATTAACGGCCAATCGGAAAATCAGCGGGAGCAACGCGCGTGGCCGATAACAACAAACAACAACTCACCATCTGGGGCCGGGCCAATTCGGTCAACGTGCAAAAAGTGCTGTGGTGCCTCGCCGAACTCGATCTTGCCTATGAGCGTATCGATGCCGGCATGCAGTTCGGAAAGAACAACGAGCCTGCTTATCTGGCGATGAATCCGAACGGCCGCGTACCCACGCTGGTCGATGGCGACTACGTGCTGTGGGAATCCAATTCCGTGATGCGTTATCTCTGCATGGCCTATGGCCAAGGATCTGAACAAGGTTCGTCGATCTATCCCTCGGAGCCGAAGGCGCGCGCCGGCGTCGATCGCTGGCTCGACTGGACGCTGTCGACGCTGCAGCCGGTCGACCGGCCGGTGTTCTGGGCGTTGGTGCGCACGCCCATCGAAAAGCGCGACATGGTCGCGATCCAGAAGGATGTCGATGCCGAAGCCGCGGTGTGGCGGATCGTCGAGGCGCAACTGGCAACGCGGCGCTTCATCGAAGGCGATCAGTTCACCATCGCCGACATCGCGCTCGGCGCCTTTGCGCGGCGCTGGTTCGGCGTCGAAGGCGTGTCAAAACCGAAACTGCCTAACCTCGAACGCTGGTTTTCGCAGCTCGCCGTCCGCCCAGGGTTCACGCAGTTCATCGCGCCGCCGATGACGTAAGCGCGAATCTTCTCAACGCGAGCCGCCGGAGACCCCCGCTCCTACGCTCACCGCGCCGCCGATTTTCATGCAGGTGTTGGTGCCTTCGATTCTGACGAAGCCCGCGCCGTATTCCGCGCATGCATTGGCTGAAGCTGGGCGCTTCAGCGGAAGCGACTTGCCCGACGCGGGGGCCTTGTCGAGCTTCTGAGGGCGGGGTTGTTCCGCGACCGAGGCAACCGAAGACAGCGCCACGGCGATCACTATAAAGAGGGATTTTCGCATCCCGCCTTTTATCGTTCCTTGCGGATCAATGCCAGACTAGCGGACGAACTTGATACCGATCGATTTGCCGCGGCGCCAGACCACTTCGCAGCGGCGCCCGGTCCTGGCGTCGCGCGAAAACGCCAGCCGCAATTTCGCCGGCAGCGTGTTGGGATCGTCGATCGTGACCTTCGCCCCCGTTGCGGACATATCCTGCACCACGCACTGGCGCGCGGCAAAACCGCCTTCGAGCGTGATCCACCCAGGTTGACTCAATGATTTGCGCGCGTCGCGCTTCTTGCCTGATAGCAAAGCCATGTCGAAAAGCTCCCCCGAGGCCAGCCCTACACCATGCGGCTTTAGAATCCGTTGCTCGGCGCGGCGCGTCTCACCATGCGGCCGGGACGCTGATGGAGACGCAAAGCGGCTGCAGAAACGTCTTTCCGAGCGGCTTGCCCACCCGCCCAAACGCCACTATACGTTCGCCCGTCGCCGCCCCCATCAACCATGGACGGCCGGCGTCCAACACGGCTCATCAGGCGCTAACATCTTGATTTTCCTGTTGTTCTTGCTCCCTTCGTCTATCGGTTAGGACGCCACCCTTTCACGGTGGAGAGAGCGGTTCGATTCCGCTAGGGAGCGCCAAAGTTCGGCGTGAGAGTTGCCACACGGCGGGGATGCATCAATTCCGGCTTGTGACGCCATCTTCGACATCGCCCGTGAGGCCCCCCAAAAGTTCTCGGTCACACCATCAACGAAGTAGTCTTGCTCGGGATCGCCACCGTATCGAACGGCAGCACCACGATGGAAGACGCGGTGCTGAAAGCCGGTTGATTTCGCTGGGGAGCGCCAGATCTCCGATAAGCCATTGAAAAGCTGGGACCTCTAAGCATGAACTTAGAGACACCATCCTGCGACATAACTGCAGCGGCTGGGTCCGCATGGCATTAATGAGATATTTGCATTGAAGACGTTCCGGGGTCTACGAGTTCCACAAACGATTGCCGCAGACGCTCGTGGGCAAGAATGTTCCTGCGACATGCACGACAAATTCACCGACATCGTCAACAGCAGCACCGGGAAGTTCAAGCGCGAGTTCGTTCAGTCGCTCGACATTGAACGCGGTGCTGCCGTCGAAGTGCTTCGCGCCCTTGCCGGAGCTTCCGATGCCATCGGCGAGCGCAACCAGGGCGAAGACCTTTCGACCCGGGCCGAAGCGAGATCGGCAGCACGGGGCCCTTAGAGGCCAAGCGGCATTTTGGCCGCCGCGCGCAAGCACGACAATCCGCCACTCGAGTGGCTGACCAATTCACTGACATCAAAGAGAGGAAGTACCAATGATCCAACGTCGGATTCGCACGCTTTGCTGCACGGCGCTTGCCGCAGCCATCACATGCAGCACCGCCGCGCAGGCGGCCAGCGGCGACTGCCCGCCGTTCGGCCGGATGCCGAAATACGTCGCCAAGGCAGAGCCCCAACTGCGCAATTACGATGCCGTCGAATTTCGCATCGCCAAGAGCGATGGCGCGGAGGAGACCGTGATGGTTGCCGGCCGCGCCTGTCGCCAGGACTACTCGATCAAGGATGGCGCGGAGCCGGCGAGCAACCTCGAGATCCAGGAGAACTATCTGAGCCAGGTTCAAAAATTCGGCGCGCAGAAGCTGTTCAGCGACGACCGCAATCTTTATGCGCGCTTCACCCAGGGCGGCAAGGAGATCTGGCTCGCGCTCTACAGCCAGGAGAGCGATATCACTTTGACGGTTATCGAGCGGCAGCCGTTCAAGCCCACGCTGCTTCCGCCGTCAGGCTCCGATCATCGCCTGTTCGGCCACATGCCGAACTACAACGGCCAAGCGCAGAAGCGCAACTTCGACAAGTTCACCTTCAACGTCCAGAACGGTGATGAGACCAAGGAGATCGAAGTGCGGGGCGCTCGCCACAGCGTCGCCTACAACATCGCGGAGGGCGCAACCATGGCCAGCATTTACGATGCGCACGAGAACTATCGGCATGTGGTGGAGACGCTCGGCGGCCAGGTTCTTCACAGGCAGGATCGCAGCATGAGCGCGCGGCTGGAGAACAACGGCCAGACCATCTGGCTCAACGTCTACAGTCAGGAATCCGACATCCAGCTTGAAATCATCGAGGAGAAGGCGTTTCAGGCGAGCATCACCGCCCCCGAAGCGAGCGCCATGAAGACGGCGCTCGACAAGGACGGGCGGATTTCGCTCTATGTCAATTTCGATTTCAACAAGGCGACGCTCAAGGCGGATGCCGCGCCGGTGGTGGGGCAGATAGTGAAGCTGCTCAAGGATAATCCGGGCCTGAAGATCGAGATTGGTGGCCACACCGACAATATCGGCGGTCGCGATTACAATTTGAAGCTCTCGGCGCAGCGCGCCTCTGCTATCGTCGCCGCGCTCGTCGCGCAGGGCGTCGCCGCCGACCGCCTGCGCGCTGCCGGCTACGGTCCCGAGAAGCCGATCGCCGACAACGACAAGGAAGAAGGCCGCGCAAAGAACCGCCGGGTGGAACTGGTGAAGGGCTAGGTACTCCCATTTTGCCTGGAAACCCGCCCGCCGCGGGCGGGCGGGTTGAGCTGACGCAGACAAAATCCATCATTCTCTCAGCGCAAAGGTACACGCAAACCTGAGGGATCCATCCCTGCGCCTGTTTGCCCGCGCCGCCCGCGCTTGGTCCGCACGCTGCCGCGAGACCTAGCCCTGCCATAGGAAAAGTTCGCCAACAGTCGCGCATTGGACTATGTGCATCAATGGGCGGATTACCTCTAGAAAAGTGAAAAATCGGTCGATTTCGTTCGCATACCGCCCCCGCAAGGGGAGCGCGATCACCTTGCCACCACTTTCAAGGCCCAAGCCGACCACTTTCAAGGCTTAAGGGAACCATTTTCACAGCTCAGGTTCCCATCGTCCGCAGGTTCCGGCAAACGGACCGTGGCGCGTAAGTAATAAGGGACAGGGAAATGGATACGGCTGCTATTGCAATCACAACTTGTATCGCACTTTACGTCGCACTCCGCTTTACGTTGCGGTGCTACTTTCCGCCGGATACCTGACCCGAGCTCCTCACGAGGCTCGGGAATCACGCTGTGCGGGGGAAGACGCGAAACGCGAATGTCTCTCGACAGAGCGATCAGTTTTGCCAGAGACCAAAATCGATCTTGCCTAAACCAGCAAACTGATTTTATTTCGTTCGGGTATCGCCCTTCACCAAGAGGCGCCAACGCCCAATCGCGTTGCTCTTCCCCGCAAGTCGCGTCCTAGAGGCCCCCGGCACACGTCGGGCGATGCGCCCCGCGTAGCATTCGACTGCAGGTGCATCCGGCATAAAGATCGGGAAAACTGCTTATTTATTTTATGCTCACGTCCATCGATGGCCAGTTAATTTGATTACATTCAAAAGAACACAACGCAGGGTCCATTCAGCGCAATACAGCCGAAACGCGCATTCTAAAGGGGATGCACGATTAATCGCGCGCAACCTACAAATGTTGGAATTATTTCAAATAGAGGTATCTCAGTAATTACTGGCAACTTTACAGTTTTTTAATGAATGATAGATTTCGGGAAGATGCGGCAATCGCCAGCCGCCATTTTTACGCGAATTTTTAGCACTGGTAGCAGGGAGTATAATGAATGATTAGTTCACGCGGAATATTGGCAGCTGCTTTGATATCGATGGCCGCTGTTTCGATCAGCCCGGCGCAGGCAGACATCGTTGTGGTCACGGGCGTCAACAATCAGGGCACGGACAACGTGCTGCTGAACACCGCGACAAACCTGTCGCTCGTCACTGGCACGGTCGGACCAAACGACCTAGTGGTTAATTTCACTTCCACGAGCGGCAGCGGACTCTTGAGCGCAAACCCCAGCGGCCAGGCGACGGTGTCAGGCGGTACGGGAAACGATCCTCTGACTCAACTCTCGTTCGACCTGGCGAGCGGCGGCACGTTCACGCGATCCGTCTTTAACATCAATGCCGCCACCGATGGGAGCGTGCTTATCCACGTGGAGGGCATCAACATCACCGGCGGCTCCTTCACAGACGACTTCACGGTTGACGCCAACGGCCAAAACTTCTTCACCATCACCAGTATCAACGGACAGCTGATGACCGACGTTTCGCTCACAGCGATTAATGGCGCCACGTTCGAGGATGTGCGGCAAGTCCGGCTCGGAGGGTTCGAGACGGTCGGTGCCGTCCCCGAGCCCTCCACCTGGGCCATGATGATCCTTGGCTTCGCTGGCGTGGGCTTCCTCGCCTACCGTCGCCGCCCACAAGGTCAGGCCCTGCGGCTGGTCTGACGCGCGCATCGATCGAAGACGAAAAGGCCGCCACTTGTGGCGGCCTTTTTGCGGAATTGGCGGCCCCACAACGTTAGCGGCTTTGCTTCAGCGAAGACTGGACGAGATCCATCGGCACGTCAGCCCTCAGCCAGCACCTGGCACAGCAAAACGCAAACATGCCGCCGTGCCAAATTTCGCAATCCGCGCGCCTCGTTCCAAACATGGTCAGGCAGAGGAACACAACCGCACCGGGCGTCTCTCGGACGCAAAGCGTCTGGACGCCCCACAGCTTTTGCGGAAAGAATGCACGATTACACGGTAAACGAGAAAGCTGGAATCACCGCTGGCGCGGTGACGGCGCTCGTGATCGTGGCGTGGCTAGCAATCGTTGCATTGGCGTTGCTTTCCGGAAGATAAGTAAAGCTGCTGGCGACGTTCACGGAACTTTGTTCTACTCCGAGAACGGCAGCGGGAACTTTGTTCTACTCCGGAGAACTACGGGAAGCATGGCTGACATTTCTTCGCGCGTCGATGGTGACCGCGTCCTCGCCGATCTCAACGCGCTGCGCGCCATCGGCGCCTACAAGACCGGCGTTCACAAGCCGACTTTCTCCGAACCGCATCTGCGCTCGCTGGCTTGGCTGATGCAGCGGCTTCCTGAGGCCGGCCTCACGGGCGAGATCGACGGCATCGGCAACGTGCTCGGAACCAGCACGAAAAGCGGGCCGAAACTGCTGGCGGGATCGCATCTGGAAAGCCAGAACCACGCGGGCTGGCTCGATGGACCGCTCGGCGTGGTCTATGCGCTCGAGGCCGCCCGCGTCATCAATCCCGACCCGAATATAGAGGGCGCCGTCGAAGTCGCATCATGGTGCGACGAGGAAGGCCATTTTGGACACTTCCTCGGCAGCCGGTCCTATGTCGGCGGCGTCACCGAAGCCGATATCAACGCCGCGCGCGACCGCAACAATGACAGGAGCATGCGTGACGCGCTACGCGACGCGGGCCTTGCCGGCCGCGCCCGCGCGCGGTGCGAACAAGGGCGGCATATCGGCTATCTGGAAGCCCATATCGAGCAGGGCGAGACGCTGGAAAGCAGCGGCCTCAAGATCGGCATCGTCACGTCCATCGTCGGGATCTGGCAATACCGCATCACCTTCACGGGTGAACAAAACCACGCCGGCACCACGCGGATGGCCATTCGCCGGGACGCCGGCCTCGCACTCGCCAGATTTTGCGTCGATATCGACAATCGTTTCCCCGCCGCCTGCGGCACGCGCACGGTGTGGACCACCGGCCGCATCACGCTCGATCCCGGTGCGCCCAGCATCATCCCGGGAGCGGCGGAAATGCTGTTCCAGATTCGCGACGACGATCCTGCCGTGATTGCGCGGCTGGAGGAACTGCTCCACGGCATGGCCGCGGAGGTCAACGCCCAAGGCCGCTGCGCCGTCGCGGTGGAGCGCATCCGCACCGGGACGCCCGCGCGGATGGATGGCTCGTTCCAGCAGGCCATCGAGGGTGCCAGCGCAGCTTTTGCCGACGGCAAGTCGCTCCGCATGCCGAGCGGCGCCGGCCACGACGCCCAGATTCTCTCAACCGTTATGCCGGCCGGCATGCTGTTCGTGCCCTCGATCGGCGGCATTTCGCATCACTGGACCGAGAACACCGCCGACGCCGACATCGTTACCGGGGCAGAGGTCTTTGTTGACGCCTGCCGGCGGCTGTTGGCGCAATGAGGCGACGCGAGATGCGACATGGTTGCTGAGACCAGGCCGGCCTATTCGATCAGGGACATTCCGGCCAGCGTCTGGGTGCTGGGCTTCGTCTCGATGCTGATGGACATCTCGTCGGAGATGATCCACGCCCTGCTGCCGATCTACCTGGTCTCGGTCCTCGGCGCATCGATGGTGACGGTCGGCGTCATCGAAGGCATCGCCGAGGCGACCGCCTCTATCACCAAAATATTCTCCGGCGCGCTCTCGGATTGGCTCGGGAAACGCAAATGGTTGGCCGCCATCGGTTACGGCCTCGCGGCCTTCACCAAGCCGGTGTTTCCGCTAGCGCCAACCGTCGGCTGGCTGGTGGCCGCGCGTTTCGTCGACCGGATCGGCAAAGGCATTCGCGGCGCCCCGCGTGATGCGCTGGTGGCCGATCTCTCGCCGGCCGATCTGCGCGGCGCCAGTTTCGGGCTGCGCCAATCGCTCGATACGATCGGCGCCTTCGTCGGCCCCCTGCTCGCCATCGCCCTGATGTGGTGGACATCGGACAACTTCACGGCCGTGTTCTGGGTTGCCGTAATTCCCGCTTTCCTGGCGCTGGCGCTGATCGTTTTCGCCGTGCGTGAGCCGGCGCGGCCGCAGGCGCTGCGCACCGTCCGAAATCCGATCAGCCTGGCCGAGATCAAAAACCTGGGGCCGGCCTATTGGTGGGTGGTGGCGGTCGCGAGCGTGTTCACGCTGGCGCGCTTCAGCGAGGCATTCCTCGTTCTCCGCGCCCAGAATGTCGGGCTGCCGATCATGCTCGTGCCAGCCGTCCTGGTGGCCATGAATATCGTCTATGCCCTCGCAGCCTATCCCGCCGGCGTCATCTCGGATCGCATGGGCCGCACGGCCGTGCTGGCGAGCGGCGTGCTGGTGCTGGTTGCCGCCGACATCGTGTTGGCGTTGCTGCCGTCGGTGGGCGGTGTTGCGCTGGGCGTCATTCTCTGGGGCCTGCACATGGGACTGACGCAGGGACTGCTGGCCGCGCTTGTTGCGGATACCGCGCCGGCCGAGTTGCGCGGCACGGCTTACGGATTCTTCAACCTGCTCGGCGGCGTGGCGATGCTCGCGGCCAGCGTCATTGCCGGCGCACTCTGGGATATTGCAGGGCCGCAGGGCACGTTCCTGGCCGGCGCCGGCTTCGCCCTCGTCGCGCTGGCGGGATTGCTGGTGGTACAGGGCAAGATCGGCCAACGGGCCGCGGCCTGAGCGGCGCCGGATTCCGCCGGGTTCCTTGGTGACAAGGAGTCGCGTCTGGCTTTCTTGCAAACGGCTGGGTTTGCGGCCATTTACGCTCGCACGAGGTAAATTGCCCCAGATGTTGCTGCTGCAGGCTCTCCCCACATCGATCGGCGTTGCCGCCATCGCGCCGGCGTTGCTGGTGCTCTGGCTCGTCATTGCCGCGGACGAGCGCCCCGGCCCACCCGCGCGGGTATGGCTCGCTTTCGTACTCGGGGCCGCCAGCATTTCTCTGTTGGGCATTGCGCGCGCCCCGTTTGCTGCGATCCTTGCGGTGCCTGGAAACCCCTGGATGACGCAAGGCCTGCGTTCGATCTTCGGGGTGGCCGCGCCCGAAGAGATCGTGAAGGTACTCGTGATCATTCTAGTGTCATTGCCGGTGCGCCGCCGTGCGTTTGCGGACCCAATGGACACGGTGGTCTACGGTGCGGCCGCAGGCCTCGGCTTCGCGGCCTACGAAAACCTCGCCTATCTCGTGCAGCACGCCGACATGTGGCGGTCGCTGGCCGCCTTGCGCAGCGTATTGACGGTGCCGTTTCACGGCGCACTCGGCATCATCGCAGGCGCCTATATCGCGATCGCGCGCGCCGGCACCGCGCTCGGTGCGCATCGCCATCATCGCGACTGGGCGCGGATCTCGAGCTGGGCGCTGGCGCTGTTCGCGCCGGTCGCGCTGCATGCGGCATTCGATTTTCCGCTGCTGACGCTGCAGAAACATCCAGATCTCGGCGCCAACGTGCGAATGCTGCTGGGGGCGGCAAGCCTGCTGATCGGCTTCAGTTCGATCGGGTTTGCCATACGGCTGGTGCGGCGCGTCGGCCGCCATCATGCGCCGCGCACCGAGATCGCGCGTGAGCGGCTGAGCCAGTTGCGGCGGATGTGGGCCCTGCTGCTCGTGGGCAGCGGCGCGGGCTTCGCCGGCGCGGCTTTCGTCCTGACCTCGCTTCATCACTGGTTCGTCAATCCGGAGCGCAATGCGTCGCTGCTTCTCATTCCGCTCGGCATGACCTCCATCTTGATAGGCTTGGCACTGTTGCTGGCCACGTCGGCTGTCTATGTGTTTGGCCGCAATCGCATCAGAACGTCCTCGGACGGATTTTCGTCCGCGCCTGAGCCGGGCTGAACGTCATCCTTCCGTCGTTGATCTCGCTTAAAAAGCTAGCCAACATTTTTACCCGCAAGCGGCGTAGCGGGTATATTGGGCACTCGGCGCGGCAGGCATCGGGAGTTTCCAATGACCCAAGACATTCCCCCGGACATCGGCAAACTGCAGTCCGAAATGAATGCCGCGGTGAAGGCGCACTGGAAGGCCTTCCTGTTCGAAGGCATCGTGCTCGCCCTGCTCGGCCTGGCTGCGATGATCGTGCCGCCGCTGGCGAGCCTCGCCGTCACCATCTTCCTCGGCTGGATGTTTCTGATCAGCGGCATTGCCGGGCTGTTCGTCACTTACTGGGCGCGGCAGATGCCGGGATTCTGGTGGTCGCTGTTTTCGGCGGCGCTGGCCGTTCTCGCCGGCGGGATTTTGCTGGCGCGGCCCGCGCAGGGCGTCCTCACGCTCACCATCGTGGTCGGCGCGTATTTTCTGGCCGAGGGCGTCGTCACCATCATGTACGCGCTGGAGCACCGCCGCGAATTGTCGGAGCGCTGGTCCTGGCTGCTGATCTCAGGCGTGATGGACCTCCTAATCGCATTCATCATCATCGCCGGCCTGCCGGGTTCGGCGGAATGGGCGATCGGCCTCCTGGCCGGGATCAATCTCGTGCTCGGCGGCGCGTCACTGGTCGGCATAGCGCTCGCCGCGCGCAAATCCTGACGCCGCCGATTATGGGATGACAAGGCCCGGCTGGTGCGCTATAGAGCCCACCATGATCATGATCGCCGCCAGCAACTTTTGGTATTTTAGCTACGACAGCTCGCTGGCGGTGGGAGGATCGCGCTCAATCTGACGAATTGAAGCCAAGAAGTCCGAACAGCCGCCAAACCTGGCGGCTTTTTTATTGGCCGGCAGGTTTCCTTTCAAACAGGAGCCACAGCCGTGTTGAGCACCACCGACGACCTTCGAATTAGCGAACTGAAAGAACTGAGTACGCCGCAGGAGGTGATGGGCGAGATACCGCGCACCTTGACCGCGACGCGCGTCGTGATGGCGGCGCGCAATGCCATTCACGCCATCCTGCACGGCACCGACGACCGCCTGCTCGTGGTCGTCGGCCCCTGCTCGGTCCACGATCCCGCCGCGGCCATTGATTACGCCGAGCGACTCGCTGCGCTGCGCGAAAAGCTCGCCGACCGCCTCGAAATCGTGATGCGTGTCTATTTCGAAAAGCCGCGCACCACGGTCGGATGGAAGGGACTGATCAACGACCCCAATCTCGACGGATCCTTCGACATCAACAAGGGCCTGCGGCTCGCCCGCAATGTGCTGTCGGCGGTGAACAATCTCGGCCTGCCGGCCGGGACCGAATTCCTCGACATGACGACGCCGCAATACATTGCCGACCTGATGGCATGGGCGGCAATCGGGGCGCGCACGACCGAGAGCCAGATCCATCGCGAGCTCGCTTCCGGTCTCTCCTGCCCGGTCGGCTTCAAGAACGGTACCGACGGCAATATCCGCATCGCGGCCGATGCAGTGAAGTCGGCCTCGCATCCGCATCATTTCATGGCTGTCACCAAAGGCGGGCGCTCGGCGATTGCGACAACCACCGGCAACGAGGACTGCCACATCATCCTGCGCGGCGGCAACAAGCCGAACTACGACCGGGAAAGCGTCGATGCCGCTTGCGTCGAACTTGTCCGCGCCGGCGTCACCCCGCGGATCATGATCGACACCAGCCACGCCAACAGCAACAAGAAGCCGGAGAACCAACCGCTGGTGGTCGCCGACATCGCGCGCCAGATATCGGAGGGCGAGCAGCGCATCACCGGCGTCATGATCGAGAGCAACCTGGTCGCCGGCCGCCAGGACGTCGTGCCGGGCAAGCCGCCGACCTATGGGCAGAGCATCACCGACGGCTGCATCGACTGGGAGACGACGGTGTCGGCGTTGAACATGCTGGCTGATGCCGTGGCGACGCGCCGCAACGTGCCATCGCGCGGTTTCCGGGAGGAGCGCTCGGCGTAGGCACCCGGGTCGAATGATTGCGAGGCAGGGCGCGATCGGCGCGCCCTGCCTCAGTTTTTATTGGAGCTGCACTACGATCCGAAGCGCGCACACTCGCGCGACGCCGTAAAAGCTGCGCCTGGCAAAAAAACTTCACACGTACGAAATCAGGCTCCGCGGGCGTCTCGAAGGATGTAGGCCACAGACGTGGCCTCATGGTTCTCCGGGGCGATGCGAAGCATCGCCCCGGAGACGCGCGGAGCCTGTCATCGGGCCGCGCTACGCACGGACCCGTTGGCGCTCCTCACCATGGGGGACGTATGACGCAGTAAGCCTAGCAGCCGCGGCAGATGCTCTTGATCTTGCGGTCGAGCGCTGCGTTTTCCTTGCTCAGCGGATCGTTCGGATCGTTCAGGTTCTTTTCGCTGGGCACGTCGCTGCGGCGCGGCTGACGGTGTCCGATCGGCGCCTCCGGAATCCCTCCGGCACTCGGGTTGCTCTTTGGCATTGTCGACGTCCCGCCCTGCGCGAACGCAGCAGGCATGCCGATCAGGACCATCAGCGCGACTGACAAGATTGTTCTTTGCATCCTGATTCTCCGCCTTTTAGATTCCTTTATCGTGTCCGTTCGGGCACGTCGATCGTTGCGCAGTTTCGCCGTCCCTGGGCAGCACAGTCCTGTGCCTTTCGTACATCGGCCATGGTGCCGAGCAACCAGATTCCGGCGGCCACCAGCAGCACGAAGAAGCCGAGCAGAACGGCGTTTTCGATTCCGCGATGGCCCTCGTCTTCCGGCGGCTCCCGTTTCTCCTCGCCGTCCTCCGTCATCGCCCGATCACGGCTTCGGCGGATAGAGGTGAACGTCTCCACAATAGTCGACGATACGATACTGCGCTTCCAAGGATAGTTCACATTCCCCGGAACTTGCATGCGACAAATAATTCGGTCCAATCGGCGCCTTTCCATGGCCGCCGGGAATGTCGAGCACGTATTCCGGCTGGCACAGGCCCGAAACGCGGCCGCGCAAGTTGCGCATCAGTTCCCGTCCCTCTGCAATGGTGGTGCGCAGATGTCCGGTCCCCGGCGCCAGATCGCCATGATGCAGGTAATAAGGCTTGATTCGGTTTTCAACAAAGGCCCGCATCAACGCTTCCAGCGTCGCGGAATCGTCATTGACGCCGCGAAGCAGCACCGTCTGGCTCACCAGCGGAACACCGGCGTCGGCCAGCCGCGCGCAGGCGGCGCGGGCCTCGCCCGACAATTCGCGCGGATGATTGGCGTGAACGGCGATCCAGGTCGTTGCGCCGTCAGCTTTCAACGCCCTGATCATGTCGCCATCGATGCGCGCAGGCGCAGCCACCGGCACGCGGGTGTGGATGCGAACGATCTTGACGTGATCGATCGCGGCGAGGTCCGTCATGATCTCGGCCAACCGCCGTGGCGACAGCATCAGCGGATCACCGCCGGTCAGGATGACTTCCCAGATTTCGTTGTTCTTGCGGATATAGTCCAGCGCGTCGCGATATGCGGCCTCGGACAGCGCCGTTGCCTTGCCAGGCCCGACCATCTCGCGGCGGAAGCAGAAGCGGCAATACACCGCGCAGACATGCACCAGCTTGAGCAGCACGCGATCGGGATAGCGATGGACGATGCCGGCGACCGGCGAATGCGCATCGTCGCCGATCGGGTCGGCATTTTCACCGGGCGCATTCATCAGTTCGAGCGCGCTCGGAACGAATTGCCGCGCGATCGGATCGTCAGGATTTTCCGTGTCGATCAGGTTAGCGATATCAGGCGTCACCGCGATGGCGTAGCGCGCGGCGACCCGCTCGAGGTCGGCGAGATCGGCCGTCTTCGCCAACCCCCGCTCGATGAGATCAGCGGGCTGCCGCAGCGTTGCCAAAAGTTTCGGATCGATCTTGTTCATGTCTCTCCTGCCGGTGGCGTCCACACCACCTGGTCCACCCGCAGTGCGCCGCTTGCCAGCATCACCAGCCGATCGAAACCGAGCGCGACGCCGCTCGACGGCGGCATCGCGGCAACCGCTGCGAGAAAATCCTCATCCAGCGGATAGCGCTCGCCGTAGCGCCGCTCCTTCTCGTCCATATCAGCGGCGAAACGGCGGCGCTGTTCGCCGGCATCGGTCAATTCGCCAAATCCGTTGGCAAGTTCGACGCCGCAGGCATAGACCTCAAAACGTTCGGCGACGCGCGGATCGGACGCTTTCGCCCGCGCAAGGGCTGCTTCCGGCGCCGGATATTCGAACAAGACAGTCAAACGCCCCTGCCCCAGATTCGGTTCGACATGCTCGACCAGCACTTTGCTGAAAATATCCGACCAGGTGTCGTCATCAGTGATCCGCACCCGCGGCCTTGCTGCCGCCGCAAGCGCCACCCGATCGCCCTCGCCATTGCTGATTGTGGCCAACAGATCAATTCCAGCAAAGCGGTCGAACGCGGATGCCACCGTCAGCAGTTCCGGCTCGGCGAAGGGATCGGCCGTTCTGCCCCGGAACGAAAACTGCCTGATCCCGGTCGCCTGCGCCGCATGTGCGATCACGACGATGGTGTCGGCCATAACGGCGTCATAGCCTGCGTCGGCACGATACCATTCCAGCATCGTGAATTCGGGCAGATGCAGATCGCCGCGCTCGCGGTCGCGGAACACGCGCGCCAATTCGAAGATTTTGGCTTCGCCGGCAGCGAGCAGTTTCTTCGCGGCGAATTCCGGCGACGTTCGCAAATAGCGCGTCGCGCGCGTGCCATCGTGGCTGATGATTTCGGTGCGTGGGGCATGCAAATGCGTCTCGTTGCCCGGCGAGACCTGCAGGATGCCGGTTTCCACCTCGGTAAAACCCTGCTCGTCGAACCAGCCTCGCACTGCCCTCATGGTCGCGGCTCGCGCCATAAGGAACGGCCTTCGATCGGCGTGCCGCGTGGCCGACCACCAAGGCGAGGGCTGGTCGATATCAGCCATCACAGACGGTTCCGAATCCACCGTGCATCCTCCGCGGAGCCAATCAAGGCGTTCAGGGAAACGGCAAATACCATTGATATTGTTCGACTTTCTTTGCGTCCGATACGACGAGCCGGAGGAAGCAGCAAGATCCAGCTCCAGCTCGGTCATTTCATGTCGAAAGACGCTCTCCTTGTCCATTCGCCCGATCGATACGCCGCATCCCACTGAAGCTGCGGGTCTTCGCGAGCCGCTTAAAACATTACTTAAAGCCCCGTCAGCAACGGTCGGCCCATCGTTCAATTGCTTGCCAGACGCATCATATAACACGGCGAAATCCAGCTATTAGCAGCTCGCCGGAACGGCCGTAAAACGCTGGCATCGACGGGCAAAATCAGTATGTTGCAGCCCGAAACCGCCTGATTGGCCCTGCGGACACAAATGTCCGGTTCGGCCAAAGGCCAGAAATTCGGGAAAACAGCTTTGAAAGTCATCGCCAGTTCTATTCGCAAGGGCAACGTCATCGAGCAAGACGGCAAGCTCTATGTCGTCCTGTCAGCCGAAAACATCCATCCCGGCAAGGGAACCCCGGTCAGCCAGATCGAAATGCGCCGCATTGGCGACGGCGTGAAGGTGTCGGAACGCTACAAGACCACTGACCAGGTCGAGAAGGCCACCGTCGAGGACCGCAATTTCAACTACCTCTACGAGGATGGCGACGGCTTCCACTTCATGAACGCCGAGACCTATGACCAGGTCCAGGTTTCGAAGGAGATCGTGGGTTCGTCCGCGCCTTACTTGCAGGAAAACATGACCGTGAAGCTGTCGATGCACGACCTGAATCCGGTCGCCATCCAGTTGCCGCAGCGCGCAACCCTCGAAGTTGTGGAGACCGAGCCGGTCACCAAGGGGCAGACCGCGTCTTCCTCCTACAAGCCTGCTATCCTCTCCAACGGCGTGCGCACCTCGGTGCCGCCGCACATTGGAACAGGAACACGGATCGTGGTCATGACCGAGGACGGCTCCTACGTCGAACGCGCAAAGGACTAAGACCGCGCCATAGGCCACGGGGCATACGCCGGGGGCGATGCATTGGGTACAAAGGCTGTCCGCTTGCTCTCGCGTTGGCTGGCAGCCTTTTGTTTGCTCCCCGCCGGGATTGCCGGCGTTTCCGCCAATGAGTTCAGAACGCCGTCGATGTCGGCCGTTCGCGTCGAATGGCGCGCCGTTCTGAATCAGCTTCGCAGCGAGATCAATTCCCAGCCGGCGATCGCGCAGCGCTTCACCTTCGCAGGGCAGCGGCGGGTGCCGGCATGGGATCCGCGCGCGACGCCCGCGCTGGTGCAGTTGAACGCGATCAATTCGGCGATGTTCGCCGGAATCGGCCGCAGTCCGGTGCCGGTGCTGTTGCCCTTTGATACCGCGGCCTATCTCGAGGCCGAGGCCAGTGGCACGCGCCACCCGGCGGTGTCACGCCATCAGGCCGGCTTCCGCCCCGTCGACCTGTTTCACGCTGGCCCCTCCGGCTACGACGCGGTGTTTTCGCTGGATCCCGGCGCCGGTGACGGCCTGCCGTCTCGAACTTTCGCCCGTTCGGTCGAGGTGCAGATTACGGGCTCGGTCCTGGTATACGATCTCGCCGATCCGCTCAGCGGCAAGGGCGAGCCGGTCAAGGCGCTGGCGTCGCAATTTCCGGACATGCGCCGTTTCATTCGCGAAGGTTATGTGCGCTACGCCTTCACCCGTTTCGGCGTGCCCTATGTGGTGTCGATCCAGTGCCTCGATTCTGCGCCGCGGGCGCGGCGGCTGGCCTGCCGCGAGGCTTACCCGATTGCCGAGCGCTTCCTGAAGGCGCTGCGCATCGCCGGAGGCCAGCCGGCGCGACCGCGCTTCGACGTTTCCTCCGAGGTTGCTGAACGGCCGGCCACCCCTTCGCCCGACTTCAGCTATCGTCCGAGCGGTGACATCATTGCCAACAGCGGCGCGCGCAGGCGCGGTGGCCGCGCCGACCTCGTCGCCTATTCGCAGATTCGCTTTCCGCTGGAGAAAGCTCCGGCCCGGGTTAGCTCGCAGCAGTTCACCAGGCGCAAATCCGGCGAACCCCGAGGCACCTATCAAGGCGTCTATCCGTGGCGGGACAATTTTTGTGAAGCCCGCAGTTTCCACGTCGGCCAATGTGCGGCCGGCTTCGGTCACCAGGGCCAGGACATTCGCCCCGCGCCCTGCCCGCCGAACAGCAGCGCCGGCAACGCCTGCCATCCGAGAAAGCAGGCGGTCGTCGCCGTCCGCGACGGCGTCGTCATCCGTTCCTTAAAACAACAGGCGGCAACGCTGCAGATCAACACAGGCAACGAGCACATCCGTTTCCGTTACATGCACATGAATCCGTCAGCCATGGATGCGGACGGCATTCTCAACGGCCGACGCGTCGCCGAGGGCGAGAAGATCGGCGTGGTCTCCAACTATCTCGATTTCCCCAACGGCACGTCGTACCACCTCCACTTCGACGTCCAGGTGTTCACGCGTGACGGCTGGATCTGGGTCAACCCCTACACCACCCTGATCGCCTCCTACGAACGGCTGATCCGCGGCCGCGGCCACGAAATCGGGACCGAGCCGCCGGCCGCCGTCGCGCACGCGTTGCCTCGGGGCGTGCTGCGTCACGGTGCCCGGCACGCCGAAGGCCGCACTAACTAATCGCAAACCGGTTCGCTTTCCAGCCGCGGAACCGTTCAAATCTCTACAATGGATTCCGTGGGCATTAACCGCTGGCGGCGTAACGTGGGCACTGGAATAGAAACCGCAGTCCGTTCCCACAGCATGTTCATCACGTTCGCCTGGTATTTCCTATCGCTGGAAGGCCGCATCAGCCGCCAGGAGTTTCGGCTTGGCTATTTCGGCCTTGTGATTGTTAATGCGTTGTTGATCCGGACATGGCGCAACCTCACCGTTCCGCGCGTGCGCTATTACAGTGGCACGATATCAGCCATGACTGGTCGATCCTGCTGGTGCTGCTCGTACTCCTTTGGCCGCTCATTGCTGTCACCGTGAAGCGGCTACACGATCTGAATGTTTCGGGGTGGTGGCTACTCGCGGCACTCGCAACTCCCGTTATTTCCAGCGTAACAAGCGTCAGCGGATGGATCATTACCCTGTTGGCGGTGGCCGTTCTAAGCGTTCTGCCGGGAGCGTCTGGCGACAATCGGTTCGGACGTGATCCGCTCGCCCAAGGCGGGATCTAGCGGCCCGGCGGTTAGGCGGCTGCATTCTTCCGCGCCGGCGGCGTCCGGCGAAACGCGGCGCCGAATCTGTTCCAGACATTGATCGAGGCGACGGCGGAGGTGAGATAGGCGAGCTCCTTCTCGGAGAATTCCGCGCTCGCCTGCGCATAGATCTCGTCATTGACGCCGTCGCTCAGCAAGGTCAGCGGCGCCAGACCACCACGAGATTCAGCCTGTCGGTGGGCACGCCGGACGAAGCCCTCAGCTGGCTTCAGCTCTGCGTCAAAAAATCTATCCACGCTTTCTCGGAAACTGGCCTAAAGGTCATTCTTGGCATTTGCACTTGATTGCCGACGGCGGGCGATCTGCGCGGTGGACACAACGATCTCGGCGACCACACCGTTACGGCTCCACGGCATCAGGCGCGCTTCCACCTCACGCAGCATCGGTTCGACCTTGTCGCCCAACGCCGCCGGCGAGGAAGATGAGTAGGTCAGCACCCGCTGAGCCAGATCAGCTACACTGGTCTGTCTTGTGGTTTCGACCCGGATCACCTCTGCAGCGTCAAACGTCGTGCGTTCGAGAACTGAGGGAAGTTCGCGATGCACGCGTTCCCCGTTTCGAGACTGGGACCACAGCCTCTTGTCCGACCAGGCGCGCCGCGCTGTCGTATATTCCTCAAGCCACGCATTGCGCCCGTCGTTTGCGGAAAACGAAGCGCATACGGCCACCACGCCGCCGGGCGCAACCAGCCGTTCGAGCAGCGGTCCCAAAGCGCTGTCGTCGAACCAATGAAGCGCCCGCCCGATACTGACCACGTCGAAGCGCCCGATATCATCCGGCAGGTCCTCCGCCCTGCTTTGGACCAGCATCACTTCCCGTGCCGCTCGCTCGACCGCCTCCCGCGCTGCCGCGAGCATGCCTGGCTCCGGATCGACCGCGACAACACGCCCGACATAATCCGCAAACCCGAGAGCCAGCAGGGCAGGCCCAGCGCCGAGATCAATCAGCGCCTGCCTCTTTGTCAGCATGAGCCGCTGCGCAACTTCCCGGAAGAAGGCGGGCGGATAAGGTGGCCGAAATTGCTCATACAGGGCGGCCGTCGTGGCGAAGCGTCCCATTCCGCGGCTCCATGGCATCGCTGACAAGCGGCAGCCTATTGCACGGCGGCAGATGTGACGATCACTTCTCACGCGCCGGATGGCAGCTTCCGTTCCGCAACGACCCGCACGGGCGGGAAAACGACGCAATCCACCACATCGAACAATACTGTCAGGCTTCGATTGAACGACCGCGCGAAGGCGATCGCGTCATGGCGCATTCCATCGCTGATACGTGAGCCAAGCGTGCAATGTGGCGTCCAGTTTCCGGGCCGGTAATGGGCCCGACAATAGGCGGGGTCGATTGCGGCACTGATCGAAGCGTGCCACCTCGGGAGGATTTCGTTGGCGACAGGCTCTGCCCACAGGACAAGAGGCGGCCCTACGAACCACCGAATTCGCCTGAACTCGACGCGCAATTGCGATTGGCCCATGGCTGTGCGCAGCATGGCCTGGCGTGCAGCTTCCTCAACGTCAGGCGAGTCGTAGATCGCGAACGTAAAATGTGGCCGATAGCCGAGAGCGCGCATCGAAGGCTCGTCCTCGAACGCCGCAACTTGGTCCCACAATTGTTCGACCTCATTCGCGGAGGCGTTATCGGCTCGAATGTTGATTGCTATTGCCATCAATGGCACCGCTAGAGGCAGAAGTTCTTTCAACCTTAGCCGGGCGTCCGGGGTTCGCAATGGGTCATAGCGCTGATCATGGCATGTCCGGTAAGGGTCCCTTGGGAAATCGCCTCTGCGCCGCGCTCGAATTTCTATGAGGCTGCCGCGCCTACGGCCTGCTTCCGCGCCGGCGGCGTCCAGCGAAACGCGGCACCGAACCTGTTCCAGACATTGATCGAAGCGACGGCGGAGGTGAGATAGGCGAGCTCCTTCTCGGAGAATTCCGCGCTCGCCTGCGCATAGATCTCGTCACTGACGCCGTCTGCGAGCAACGTCAGCGCCTCCGTCCAAGCCAGCGCGGCACGCTCGCGCGCGGAAAACTGCGGCGCGTCGCGCCAGACCACCACGAGATTGAGCTTGTCGGCGGGCACGCCGAGCTTCTCGCCTTCCAGGATATGATACTGCACGCAAAAGGCACAGCCATTGATCTGCGAGGCACGCAGCTTGATCAGCTCGAGCAGTTGCCTGTCCATTCCCGCCTTGCCCGCGACCTGGCTGAGCGCCAGCACCGCCGCGTAGGCGTCCGGCGCCAGCGACATGAAATCTTTGTACTCTTTGCGGGCGCGTGACATCTCTTGTGCCTCATGTTATCAGTGCTCTGATTGATTATAAGAGTACTGATATGCCGCGCAAGACACCACGAAGCACGGCAGCGAGATCGCGAAACGTATCGGCGAAAAAACTACAAGCGAGGCAAAAGCCCACCGCCGGAAAAGCCGACCGACGGTCGCGGCAAAAATCTGCGGAAACTCCCGCGCCATTGATGCTGCGGCCGCCGCCGCCAGGCGAGGGCAAGCGCGGCGAGCAAGGCTACCTCGCCTATCTGCTGCGCCAGGCCCAGAGCGCGACGCGGCTGGCGATGGAGCGGTCGCTGGCCGAGCTTGGCGTCACCTCGCCGCAATTCGTCGTCCTGACGATGCTGCGCGCCTATCCCGGCCTATCCGGCGCGGAACTCGCGCGGGTGGCGATGCTGACGCCGCAGACGGTCGGCGTCATCATCCGCAATCTCGAGCGCGACGGCGCCATCAAGAAGACCCCGCACCCAATCCATGGCCGGGTGCTGCAGTGGACGGTGACGCAGCGGGGCGCAGCGCTACTCGACAAATGCCGGCGGCACGCGCAAGCGATCGAGCGGCGGCTGGCGGCCGGCCTCTCCGCCAACGCCCAGCGCCTGATCCGCCGCTGGCTGGCCAGAATCGCCGCGGATTTGTGAAGGAAACGCCGGTTCCCGCGGCGTCATGGCTTTTGGCGCAGGCCCGCCGTGCCGCTAGACTGCGGGCATGAAACAGCCTGATTCCCAGAAAGCCCCAACCCGCCGCGCGGTGCTGGGCCTCGGTACCGGCGCTCTGCTCGCGACGACGTTTCCCGCTTTGGCCGCGCCGGCCGGCTTCGACCAGTGGCGCGACAATTTCCGCGCGCGCGCGACTTCAAAAGGCATTTCGGACGCGACCTGGACGCGGGTGATGGGGCGCGTCGAGCCCGACATGACCGTGTTCCGGCAGATGCAGAAGCAGCCGGAATTCCACGAGCAGATCTGGCAATACGTCAATCGCCGCGTCTCCGACTGGCGCATCATCAACGGCCGTGAAGCCTTGAAGAAGCACGAGGCGCTGTTCGCGCGGATCGAGCAGGATTTTGGCGTCGAGCGCGGCACGCTGCTCGCGCTATGGGGCGTCGAGTCCGCCTATGGCGATCCCTTGGTGCAGCAGAACCATATGCGCCCGATCTTTCCGGCGCTCGCAGCGCTAGCCTGGAACGAGCCGCGCCGCCGCGCCTATTGGGAGACCGAGCTGATCAACGCGCTCAGAATCGTCGACCGCGGCTGGGGCACGCCAGAAGAAATGCGGGGATCCTGGGCCGGCGCGATGGGTCACACGCAGTGGATGCCGGAAGTCTGGCTCAATGTCGGCATGGACTACGACAAGGACGGCCGCGTCTCGCCGTTCGGCAAGCCCGACGACGCGCTCGGCTCCAGCGCGCGCTATTTGCTCAACCGCGGCAAGTATCACCGCGGCGAGCACTGGGGCTATGAAGTCCGCGCATCCGGAGGGGCTTCGAGCGGCAGCCGTACCTACGCGGCATGGGCCAGCGCCGGCGTCACCCGCGCCGATGGCAAGCCGTTTCCGCAGCCGAACGCGTCGGCGCAGATGTGGGTGCCGGTCGCCGGGGGACCTTCGTTCCTGCTGGGCCCGAATTTTTATTCGGTGAAGAGCTACAACCCCTCGATGAACTACGCGCTCGCGATCTGCCATCTCGGCGATCGCATCTTGGGCGCGCCGCCCTTCATCCAGCCCTTCCCCGGCTCGGAGCGCGCGCTGACGCTTCCCGAAGTGCAGGAGCTGCAGACCCGGCTGACCAAAGCCGGCTTCGACACCGGCGGCACCGACGGCCGCGTCGGCAACGACACGATGAAGGCGGTTCGCGACTATCAAACCAAGACGGGACTGCTGCCCGCGGACGGTTACGGCGGGCTAAAAGTGCTGGCGCGATTGAGGCAGGGCGGATAGCGACGCAGCTTCAACCTCGCGCGGTTCGCGCCGCGTCCTCTCCGTCGAGTCTGCAGTCAAGCTGCCTCCAGCGGTTCGGCTTCCTTCGCCAGCCGATCCACAAGATCATCTACTGCGCGTTGGGCCGCAGCGATCGACGCCTTCAAGCGTTCATCCCCGAACTCGTCATATTCGATGGCGATGCTGTGGAAGTCGTCGACGCCGAGGAAGCCGAACACGTCACGCACCGACCCTTCGACATGGTTGATGTGCGCGATCCGTCCGCCCGGATCGTAGCCGTAATCACCCCGCGAACTGAGCATGATGAGACGTTTACCCTTACCAGCCAGTAGCTGCGAGTAAGGATCGTCTGGCCGGGCACGGTCAAAGCCGAAAGTGCGACCGACACGCACGACATTGTCGACATACGCCTTAAACTGCGCCGGCACTCCAAAATTGTACATCGGCACGCCAGCCACGATCAAATCTGCAGCGATGAGTTCATCGACCAATGCGTCGCTTTCCGCCAGCACATCATTCATCCACGGCTCGCGCAGCTCGGATTTGGTGAAGGCCGCACCGATCCATTTCTCGGTGACGTGATGCGGTGGTGATTGGCCGACATCCCGATCGGTCACGAGGTCATTCGGCCGGTATTGCAGCCAACGCTGCACGAAGCGTTCGGTGAGGCGGCGCGTGTGCGACCCGCGAGGGAACCGGTCCGATCGGCCAGGTCGCGCACTGGCGTCAATCCGTAGTAGGTTCATGGAATATTTCCTTTCATCTTTGTTCGATTAGATGGATCGGGTTTCATGCATTGACAAACGCAAATTGCTCATCACATGGATGAACTACATTCATCTATAAGGCCTGCCGATGAGACGTCTTCCACCGCTGTCCGGACTGCGGGCATTCGAAGCCGCCGCGCGGCATCTGAGTTTCAAGCGTGCGGCTCAGGAGCTGCACGTGACGCCGACCGCCATCAGCCATCAGGTTCGGCAGTTGGAAGAGGTGATTGGCGTGACGCTGTTCGAGCGGCGGACGCGTCAGGTCCTGCTGACCGCGGAAGGGCAGGTCTTGCTACCGGTTCTGCGCGACGGATTCGATTCCTTCGCACGTGTCATCGAAGGATTGAGCCGCAGGCAGCGCCGCGCGACGGTGACACTTTCGGCCACTCCCGCGTTCACCGCCAAGTGGCTGGTGCCGCGCATCGCGGGCTTTCACAACGCAAGACCTGACATCGATCTCACGCTGCTGGCGACCCTGGAGGTCGTGGACCTTAATTCGGGTGTCGCGGACCTCGCGTTGCGCTATGGCCCTGGCCCTTATCCCGATCTGAGCGCCGAACCGTTGGCCATCGATCGTTTTGCGCCAGTGGCAAGTCCGCGTCTTGGTCTGAAGAAGCCGGACGATCTGCGCTCAGCGACCTTGCTGCATTTTGACTGGCGCCGCAGCGATAGCGGCAATCCGACCTGGCGGCGCTGGCTGAAGATCGCGGGTATCGACGGTATCGATGCTCGGGCCGGGCTCCGCTTCAGCGATGAGACCCACGCGATCCAGGCCGCCGTCGCCGGCACCGGGGTTGCGTTGCACAGTCTGCTGCTGGTGTCGGAGGAACTCGCGACCAAAACGCTGGTCGTGCCATTCGGCCCGGAAATCGAAGGCTTCACCCTACATCTTGTGCGCGGCTCCCGGAGACCCCTGACCGAACCGATCGAAGCTACGCAAGCCTGGTTGCGCGCGCAATTCGCCAAAAGCTCACCTTCACGCTGATGCACGCGCGCGTGGCGCAGTCGATCACTGATGCACGCGTTTTCGTCTATGCGCGTCGCGCCACGCCGCCCGCATTCATCCCGCCGTCGATAACAAGCTCCGTCCCCGTCACATAGCGCGACGCATCGGACGCCAGATACAGCACGCCCTGCGCAATCTCCACGGCCTCCCCGGCCCGGCCGAGCGGCGTTACTATTTTCGCGCGCTCCTCCGGATCGATCGGCGCGTTCTGCCCGCTACCTGTGGCTCCCGCCGGAATCTTGGCCCAGATCGGCGTGTCGATGATGCCGGGATGCACAGAGTTGACGCGGATGCCGTCGCCGAACGTGGCGCATTCCATCGCGATCGACTTGGCGAACAGCCGGACACCGCCCTTGGTCGCGGAGTAGCCGGAAAGCCCGGCCGCGCCGCGCAGGCCCGCCAGCGACGACATCATGATGATGGAGCCACCGCCGGTCTTGCGCATCGCAGGCAGGCAGTGTTTCACCGACAAAAACACGCCGTCGAGATTGATCGCGGTCTGCCGCCGCCAGTCCGCAAGCGACATCTCAGTGATCGACGGCACTGAAATGCCGATGCCGGCGTTCGAGACCAGCACGTCGAGCCGGTCATAGCGCTTCATGACATCGGCCACGACTTCGATCCAGCGTTCCTCGCTGGTGACGTCGTGATGCCAAAAGCTCGCTTCCCCACCCGCCTTCTTGATCCGCGCGACGACCTCGGGGCCTTTCAAATCGTCGACATCGGTCACCGCAACCGACGCTCCCTCGCGCGCCAGCAACTCGCAAACCGCTTCGCCAATGCCAGATGCGCCGCCCGTCACCAGCGCGACCTTGCCCTGAACCTGTCCAGCCATTTCGTCTCCCGTTTGTTGTTATTGGTTTTCGAATTATCTGATGACGGCCGGCCCCGGATCCGGTACCGCGACGTCGAGCACGCGCAATTGCACGCGCTCTGAACCCTGGAAGCGATCGACCGCGAGCGATCCTGCCACGTGCAGGAGTTGCCCGCGGTTCTGCGTCAGCGCGTCCCCGAGCTTCTGTCCGACCGCGCGGAACGCAATGCCGTTGACGATGGCGCCGTCGCCGGACTTGAAGCGCACGCGCAAATGCGCCTGCCCGACCTCGTCGGCATAGACGAGCTGATGCGCCGGCAGCGCGATCACCGGCTCCGGATTGCCGGCGCCAAACGGCCCGGCGCGATTCAGCGTATTGGCGAATTCCACAGTCACGCTGCGCGCGCTAACGGCGCCATCGATGAACAGTTCGTTCTCGTGACGGGAATTGGCGACGTCCTCGGCCAGCGCGCTCTCCATGAAGGCACGAAACTCCGCGAGCTTCTCTTTGCGCAGCGTCACGCCGGCAGCCATGGCGTGGCCGCCGCCCTTCATCAAAAGCCGCTCCTTCACCGCCTGCCGCACGGCCTTGCCGAGATCGACGCCCGAGATCGAGCGGCCCGAACCGGTGCCGATGCCGCCGGGCTCGAGCGCAATGGCAAAGGCGGGACGTGCAAACTTCTCTTTCAGCCGCGAGGCGACGAGACCGACAATGCCGGGATGCCAGCCTTCGGCGGCGGTCACGATCACCGCGCCCTTGTCTTCGAGCCCGAGCGAGGCCAGCGCCTCGGCCTCGGCCTGCGCTTCGGCCGCCTGCTCGATGACGCGGCGCTCGCTGTTGAGACGATCGAGTTCGGCCGCGATCCGCGCGGCCTCGGAAATATCACCCTCCAGCAACAGCCGCACGCCCAGATCGGCGCGCCCGATCCGGCCGCCCGCATTGATACGGGGCCCCAGCATGAAACCGAGATGCCAGGCTTCGGGCGGCCCGTTCAGCCGCGCCACATCCATCAGCGCGGTATGGCCGACATGGTCGCGGCGGCGCATCGCGATCAGGCCCTTGGCGACAAAGGCGCGGTTGAGCCCGGTCAGCGGCGCGACGTCGGCCACGGTACCGAGCGCCACATGGTGCAGCATGCCCAAAAGGTCCGGCTCCGGCCGCTCCGCGCTCCAGAAGCCGCGGCCGCGCAATTCCCGGTTCACGGCGACCAGCGTGATCAGCACCAGGCCGACCGCTGCGAGATGTCCAAGCCCGGAGAGATCGTCCGGCCGGTTCGGATTCACCAGCGCGTCGACCTCCGGCAATTCATCGCCGGTCTGGTGATGGTCGATGACGACGACGGATAGGCCAAGCTTTCGCGCTTCCGCCAGCGGCTCGATGCTGGTGGTACCGCAATCAACGGTCACCAGCAGCGTCGCGCCCTTGGCAGCTAGCGCCCTCACCGCCTCGACATTAGGGCCGTAGCCTTCAAAGATCCGGTCCGGGATGTGAATCAGCGGATCGAGCCCGCAATGGCGCAGATGCCAGGCCAGCAGCGCTGCCGACGTGGCACCGTCCACGTCGTAGTCGCCGAAGATCGCAACCTTTTCCCCGCGCATCGCGGCATCGGCGATGCGTTTGGCCGCCAGTTCCATCTGCGTCACGGTGTGGGGATCGGGCATCAGTTTGCGGATGGTCGGATCGAGAAAATCCTGAACCTCGTCAATTCCGACATCGCGGCCCGCCAGCACGCGGGCCAGCATTTCCGGCAACTGGTAGCGCTGGGTGATCGCCAGCGCCCGCGCAGTTCCCCTGACGTCGAGCCGGTCGCGCCACAATTTGCCTGTCGCCGAACGCGCCACGCCGAGAAACGCCGGCGGCAGTTCAACGGGAAGTGCGGATGCGAGAAGGATCATGATGCCTTCGAGAGATAGGGGCTAAGAGCGCTGTGGGCCATGCCGACAAATGCGACCTGCACAAAGAAGATGCAACTTCATCAGGTAAAACTACCCGCAAGCCGCCGGAACTTAAACCAATCGTTAGCCATGATCCCCGACAAAGGAGGCGAATACGCTCTCATTTGAGTCCCGCCGATCCGCAGAAGATCGACATCCGCACAAAGACTGAGGAATTCCCGCCAATGTCCGTCGCGCTTCGCTCCCAAACCGCAACGACCGCAAAACAGCCGGCCAAATCAGCGGGCGCCGAGGACGAATCCGACGTTTCCGCGCTGATCGCGAGATTGACCGCCGAGGTCAACCAGGTCGCCTGCGAGAAGACCAAGTCGATCCAGAAGATCACCAATCAGATGAAGATGCTGGCGCTGAACGCGCTGATCGAGAGTTCGCGCGCCGGCGCGCAAGGCGCGGGCTTTGCCGTGGTGGCGCAGGAGGTCCGCAACGTCGGGCAGCAGGTCGAGACGATTGCCCGCGAGCTCGAAAGCCAGCTCACCAACCGCACCGGCAATCTGATGAATTCGATCGCACAGATGGCCGACCGCTCGCGCGGCGAGCGCATGGTCGATCTGTCGCTGAACGCCATCGAGCTGATCGACCGCAACCTCTATGAGCGCACCTGCGACGTGCGCTGGTGGGCAACCGATTCCGCCGTGGTCGGTTGCGCGGCCGAGCCAAGCGCTGCTGCCGTTAGCCATGTGTCGGAACGGATGTCCGTCATCCTCGGCGCCTATACCGTCTATCTCGATCTCTGGCTGTGCGATCTCAACGGCAATGTACTGGCCAACGGCCGCGCCGATCGGTTTGGCGTCGTGGGCCAGAACGTGGCGCAGACCAAGTGGTTTCGCGCCGCGCGCGCCCTGCGCTCCGGCGACGATTACGCCGTCGGCGACGTCGAATGCCAGCCTTTGCTCGGCAACGCTCAGGTCGTGACCTACTGCGCCAGCGTTCGCGAAGGCGGCAAGGCGCATGGCAGGCCGACCGGCGTGCTGGCGATTCATTTCGACTGGGAACCGCAGGCCCGCGCCATCGTCCAGGGCGTGCGCGTCGGCGCGGTCGACAAGGCGCGCGTGCTGCTGGTCGATTCGAATTTCCGGGTGATCGCGGCGTCCGACGGCCAGGGCCTGCTCACCGAACGCATTTCGCTGCAGCTCGAAGGAAGGCGCTCAGGCTTCTACCAGGATCGCTCCGGAACGATGGTCGCGTTCCACGCCACACCCGGCTACGAGACCTATAGGGGCCTCGGCTGGTTCGGCGTGATCCAGGCCGGCGCGGGATAGGCGCGACGGAAGTCGTCAGTCATCGTGCACAAGGGGCGCGGCGACGCAGCGCGTAGGATGGGTGGAGCGAAGCGATACCCATCAACCACAGTAGCGAAAGTGATGGGTTTCGCGAAGAGCTCAACCCATCCTACGAGCTAAGCCCCACGCAGGCCGCTCAACAACCCCAACCGATCGGCAATCCCACCAAAATCCTTGGCGACGATGTCCCAATTGCCGGTGGCTTCGAAATCGTACTTCTGGTGCGGGCCATATTCGGTCGGCCGCGCGACGAAGGCGGTCTTGAGGCCGTTCTGTTGCGCGGCTTTCAGATCGCCATTATGGGCGGCCACCATCATCACCTGCTCGGGCGGCAGGCAGAGCAGTTTGGCGGCGCCGAGATAGGTTTCGGGATCGGGCTTGTAGTGCTCGAACAATTCCGCCGACATGATGAGGTCCCACGGCAGGCCGGCGAACTTTGCCATGTTGGTCAAAAGCGCGACGTTGCCGTTGGAGAGCGGCGAGATGATGTACTTCTTCTTTAGCCGCGTCAGCCCGGGCACGCTGTCGGACCACGGATGCAGGCGGTGCCAGCCCATCGTCAGGTAGTGCAGATCGGCGTCGCTCAGCCCCCTGATTCCGAACTCGGCGACCAGTTTTTCCAGCGAGCGCCGGTGCAGCGTGTCGAGGATCTGATAGCCGCGTTCGGGATGTTTGCGCACCTCATCCATCGAGGCCATGTAAACGCCGCGCCAGCCATCGACCAAGGCCGTCCAGTCGGCCTTGATGCCGGAGGTTTTCGACCACTGTGTGAAATCGTTGATGAGGCCGGTGCGCCAGTCGACGACGGTGCCGAACACGTCGAACACCAGGGCTTTGACCGCGGAAATGTCGGACATCGGTCGCGCTCTCCCTATCCGTCATTCCGGGGCGCGCGCAGCGCGAACCCGGAATCCATTTGGCCTCTGGCTCCGCGGATGAATGGATTCCGGGCCCGCGCCAAGAGGCGCGTCCCGGAATGACATCCCTCAATCCAGATGAAACTTATCCAACTGCCGGTGCTCGGCCTTGATGTAGCGCACCGTGCCCGTTACCGAGCGCATCACCACCGTTTCGGTCTCGATCACGTCATCCTTGCGGAATTTGACGCCCGTCAGCAGCGAGCCGGTGGTGACGCCGGTTGCCGCGAACAGGCAGTCGCCCCGCACCATGTCCTCGATGCCGTAGATCATTTTTGGATCGGTCACGCCCATCTTGTGCGCGCGCTCGCGCTTCTCCTCGCTGTCGAGGATCAGCCGGCATTGCATCTGGCCGCCGATGCAGCGCAGCGCCGCCGCCGCCAGCACGCCCTCGGGCGCGCCGCCGGTGCCGATATACATGTCGACGCCGGTGTTGTCGGGGTCGGCACAATGGATCACGCCGGCCACGTCGCCATCGGTGATCAGCCGCACCGCGGCGCCGGTCGAGCGGATGCTGGCGATGATGTCGGCGTGGCGCGGCCGATCGAGCACAAGGACTGTGATCGCGCCAGGCTCGACGCCTTTGGCTTTGGCGAGCCGGCGGACATTGTCGGCGGGCGAAGCGTCGAGTTCGATCACGCCCTTGGCGTAGCCTGGGCCGATGGCAATCTTCTCCATGTAGACGTCGGGCGCATGTAGCAACGTGCCGCCATCGGCCATCGCCATGGTCGCGATCGCGCCCGGCATGTTCTTGGCGCAGAGCGTGGTGCCTTCCAGCGGGTCGACGGCGATATCGACCTGCGGACCCGCGTTCAGCCCGACCTTCTCGCCGATGAACAGCATCGGCGCCTCGTCGCGCTCGCCCTCGCCGATCACGATGGTGCCTTCGATCGGCAGCTTGTTGAGCTCGCGGCGCATCGCGTCCACTGCGGCCTGGTCCGCCGCCTTCTCCTGGCCGTGGCCGCGCAGCCGCGCGGCCGAAACGGCTGCACGTTCCGTCACCCGCACGATTTCAAGCGTGAGGATGCGCTCGAGCAGCAATTGCGGCGGAACGGAAATATGGGTCGACATCGGCTCACTCCTTTAAACCTGCACGGGCCTTCTGGCCCGCATTCAATCCTTTGGCACGCAATCCGTTCGGATCCCGCGTCAGTTCTTTTCGATCCGTATCACCTGCGGCCGGCCGCTGATGACCTTGTCGCGCTGCACCGCCTCCAGCGCGCGATAGACCGCATCCTCGGACGTCGCGTAAGTGATCAGAATGACCGGAACCGGCGCGCCTTTCTTCGTCGCACCGTTCGCGTCGACACCTTCGGGGTGGCGCTGCACGATCGATTCCAGCGAAATCTTCTGTTCGGCAAGGCGGGTGGCGATGGTAGCGGCGGTGCCGGCAAGGTCGCGCGCCATCAGGCGAATGTAATAGCCGCCCTCGTGGCGCTCCATCGGCGCCTTGGTGGTGTCGCGCAGCCGCTCCACCGGGCGTCCGAACGGTTTGGCGCGAATGCCGCGCGCCACGTCGGCGATATCGGCAACCACGGCGGACGCCGTCGCAGCGCCGCCGGCGCCAGGTCCCACCAGGGTGATCGCGGGAATGCCCTCGCCGTCGATGGTCACGGCGTTGGTGACGCCCATCACCTGCGCGATCGAGGACGATTTTGGCACCATGGTCGGATGCACGCGCTGCTCGATGCCCTTGGCGGTGCGCACGGCAACCCCGAGCAGTTTGACCCGATAGCCGAGTTCTTCCGCCGCCCGCAGATCTTCCGGCGCGATTGAGGAGATGCCTTCGACATAGACCGCGCTCTGCGCCACTTTGGTGCCGAAGGCGAGGCTCGCCAGGATTGCAAGCTTCTGCGCGGTATCATGGCCATCGACGTCGAAGGACGGATTGGCTTCGGCATAGCCGAGCCGCTGCGCATCCTTCAGGCATTCGGCAAACGACAAGCCCTCATGCTCCATCCGGGTCAGGATGTAATTGCAGGTGCCGTTGAGGATGCCGTAGACGCGGTTGACGCCGGTGCCGGAAAGCCCCTCGCGCAAGGTCTTGATGACCGGAATGGCCGCGCCGACCGCCGCCTCGAAGTTCAGGGCGCCGCCATGCTTCTCGGCAGCCTTTGCCAACCGAATGCCGTGTTTGGCGATCAGCGCCTTGTTGGCGGTTACCACCGACTTGCCGGCCTTCAGCGCGGCCTCGATCGCCGACAGCGCCGGCTCGCCGGAGCCGCCCATCAGTTCGACGAAGCAATCGACGTTGGGATCGTTGGCCAGCGCCACCGGGCTCTTGGCCCAGTCGATGCCGCGCAGATCGAGCGAACGCTTTTTCGCTTTCGAGCGCGCGGTGACGGCAACGACGCGCACGCCGCGCCCGCTGCGCTCCGACAGCGTGCGCGACTGCTCTTCGATGAGGCGGACGACTTCGGCGCCAACAGTGCCGAGCCCCGCGATACCCACTCTCAGGGGTGCGACCATGAATGAGAGAACCTGCAGTAAAAGGGATTAACGCCGGTTGGCGAGAGGAACCACGTTGTGCAACGTTTCAATGCCGCTTTCAAGGAAGCGGCGCACCCCGCGCGCGGCCTGGCGGATACGCTGCTCGTTTTCCACCATGGCGATGCGGACAAAGCCTTCGCCATGCTCGCCGAAAGCGACGCCGGGCGAAACCACCACACCTGACTTCTCCACCATCAGGGTCGCGAACTGCATGCTGCCGACGCTCTCGAAGGCTTTGGGCAGCGGCGCCCAGGCGAACATCGAGGCCTGCGGCGGCGGGATCTCCCAACCGGCCCGGCCGAACGATTCGACCAGCGCGTCGCGGCGCCTGCGGTAGGTGTCGCGCATCTCCTTGATGCAATCGTCCGGCCCGTTCAGCGCGGCGGTGGCCGCGACTTGAATGGGCGTGAACGCGCCGTAGTCGAGGTAGGATTTCACCCGCGCCAGCGCGGCAATGATCCGCTCGTTGCCGACGGCAAAGCCCATGCGCCAGCCCGCCATCGAGAACGTCTTCGACATCGAGGTGAATTCGACCGTGACGTCGATTGCGCCGGGAACCTGCAACACCGAGGGCGGCGGATTCCGGTCGTCGAAATAAACTTCGGCGTAGGCCAGATCCGACAGGATGAAGATCTCGTGCTTCTTCGCGAACGCCACCAGATCCTTGTAGAAATCGAGCTCGGCAACATAGGCGGTCGGATTGGAGGGATAGCACACGATCAGCGCGATCGGCTTCGGGATCGAATGAATGATCGCGCGCTCCACCGCCTCGAAAAACTGCGGCGTCGGTTCCGAGGGCACTGAGCGAATCACGCCGCCCGCCATCAGAAAGCCGAAGGCGTGAATCGGGTAGCTCGGATTGGGGCACAGCACGACGTCGCCGGGCGCGGTAATCGCCTGCGCCACATTGGCAAAGCCTTCCTTCGAGCCCAGCGTCGCAACGACCTGTGTATCCGGATTGAGTTTTACGCCGAACCGCCGTCCGTAATAGGCGGCTTGCGCCTTGCGCAGGCCGTTGATGCCGCGCGAGGCCGAGTAGCGATCGGTCCGCGGCTTGCCCAGCGTCTCCTTCAGCTTCTCGAGCACATGGGGCGGCGTCGGCAGGTCCGGATTGCCCATGCCCATGTCGATGATGTCGGCCCCGGCATTGCGCGCGGCCGCCTTGGCCTGGTTGACCTTCTCGAACACGTAAGGCGGCAGACGGCGAATGCGATAGAAATCTTCCATGGGACCCTTGCTCCGACAACCGGCAGGACAGAATCGGACGGAACCTGCGCGCGCTACGAAACCCGATCGGCTTCGTCCAAAAAATCGCGCCCAATCAAGGATTTGGAGCGAATTCAGGCGTGAGGTCTTAAGGCTCTGGACCCGCAATGCGGTTGAATTGGGTTCTTTTACCACGGGAGCCCGGCAGCGCCAGTAATTAGGTCACTTCTTGGCCGGTTTTGGCGGGGTGGCGGCGGCCGCCTGACGGTCGCGAGCGGCGGTCAATTCTGCCTGGATTTTAGCCAACTCGGCTGGCTTCATCGCCTCCTCGTTGCGGTCCGGCGGCAGGTCGTGAACCGGTAGATAGCCACCAGCTTCCTTCGGGCGCTCTGGCGCGTCAGCCGGCAGGCCGAAGCCCGGCATATCAGCGATCTGGGTCGAGCAGCCGCCGAGCGCAAGCGCCGCCGCAAGCAGCGTGGCAACCGACCACAGCCTTATCGTTCGATCCACCGCCATTCCGTCCCGGAAATCCCCAACTACCTGATGCAGCGCACGCGCATCGCGACGACATCTATGCGCTGGTACGAGCCTTGCAACGCCAAATCGTCCCGCGCCGTTGATTTCGCTAGAACCGTTCAAACCATTGTCGCCCGAAACGATTAAAGCCCAAAGAGCAAACCGAGCCGATGCGGCTGCAATGTGTCGGTCAGAACACAAGAACTTTATCGCAGTGCAACAGGGTTAACTCAACCTTGTTGCCACCAATCCACGCGGTGACGAACGCAAAATGAAGCTATAGTGTCCCTGATATGAGTGACGTCAACACCGAAACCCAGGCTTCGACAACTTTCAACGCCGAAGCCTTCGCCATGAACATCGCCAAGGCGATGGAGACGAGCGGCCAGGCGCTCGCGGCCTATCTCAAGCCGCGCGAGGACGGGGAGCCGAAGGACAAGCCGCCAAGCGAAATCGGTGAAGTCGTCAAGACCTTCACCAAGGTGGCGGAATACTGGTTGACGGACAAGGAGCGCGCCGAAGCTCTGCAGACCAAAATGGGCAAAGCCTATCTCGATCTCTGGGGCTCTGCGATGCGCCGCATGGCCGGTGAACAGGCCAAGCCTGCGATCGAGCCGTCGCCGCGCGATAAGCGCTTCAAGGATCCGGAGTGGAAATCGAATCTGTTCTTCGATTTCGTGCTGCAGCTCTATCTGCTCACCGCGCAATGGGCGCAGGAACTGGTGAAGAACGCCGAAGGCGTCGATCCGCACACGCGCAAGAAGGCCGAGTTCTACGTTCAGCAGATCACCAACGCGATCGCTCCGTCGAATTTCGTGCTTACCAATCCGGAAGTGCTGCGCGAGACGCTGGCCTCGAACGGCGACAACCTCGTTCGCGGCATGAAGATGCTGGCCGAGGACATCGAGGCCGGGCGCGGCATGCTGCGCATTCGTCAGTCCGATCCATCGAATCTCGAAGTCGGCGTCAACATGGCGACGACGCCGGGCAAGGTGATCTACCAGAACGAGCTGATGCAGCTCATCCAGTACACGCCGACCACGGAGACGGTGTTGCGCACGCCGCTCTTGATCGTGCCGCCCTGGATCAACAAGTTCTACATTCTCGATCTCAAGCCGGAAAAATCCTACGTCAAATGGTGCGTCGACCAGGGCATCACCGTGTTCGTGATTTCCTGGGTCAATCCGGACAAGGAACTCGGCAAGAAAACCTTCGACGACTACATGAAGGAAGGCCCGCTGACCGCGATGGACATCATCGAAAAGGTCACGGGCGAGATGAAGGTCCATACCGCCGGCTACTGCGTCGGCGGCACCCTGCTGGCGTCGACGCTGGCCTGGCTCGCCGAGAAGCGCCGCCAGCGCGTCACCTCGGCGACGTTCTTTGCGGCGCAGGTCGACTTCACCCATGCCGGCGATCTGCTCGTGTTCGTCGACGAAGACCAGATCGCGACGCTGGAGCGCGAGATGGAAGCACGGGGCGTTCTCGAAGGCAGCAAGATGGCGATGGCCTTCAACATGCTGCGCTCCAACGACCTGATCTGGTCCTATGTCGTCAGCAACTACCTGAAGGGCCAGCCACCCTCCTCCTTCGACCTGCTGCACTGGAACTCCGACGCCACGCGGATGCCGGCGGCCAACCATTCCTATTACCTGCGCAACTGCTACCTGGAGAACCGGCTCTCCTCCGGCAGCATGGTGCTCGACAACACCCTGCTCGACCTGTCGAAGGTCAAGGTGCCCGTCTACAATCTGGCGACGCGCGAGGACCACATCGCGCCGGCGGATTCGGTGCTCTACGGTTCGCAGTTCTTCGGTGGCCCGGTCAAATATGTGCTGTCCGGCTCGGGCCACATTGCAGGCGTGGTCAACCCGCCTGACGCGGGCAAGTACCAGTACTGGACCAACGACAACATCAAGGATGTCACGCTCGCCGACTGGATGAAGAACGCCACCGAGCACAAGGGATCGTGGTGGCCCGACTGGCTGCAATGGATGGAGGGCATCGACGCCGAGCGCGTGCCCGCGCGCGCCGTCGGTTCCGAGGAGATGCCGCCGATCGAGGACGCACCCGGCAGCTACGTCAAGGTGCGCGCGTAGCACTGAGGCGCGCTGTTGGGTATAACCGGCCATCCCATGGCGGGAATCGTTGAGGGGAAACCATGACGCAACCAATAACGCGTGAATTGTTCTGGCTGACTCTGACCGTGATTTTGACCGGGCTCATGTGCGTCCCCTACTTCATCAATCGCTGTCAGGTGCGCGGCCTCTCCGGCGCCATGGCCAACCCTTCGCGCAACGACAAGCCGCATGCGGATTGGGCCAATCGGATGATGTTCGCACATGACAATGCGGTCGAGAATTTGATCATCTTCGCGCCGCTGGTGCTGATCCTCAACGCCATCGACTATTCCGACAGATGGACCGTACTCGCCTGCGCCGTGTATTTCTGGGCCCGCGTCGCGCACCTTATCGTCTACACGCTGGGCCTGCCGGTATTCCGCACGCTGGCCTTCACCGTCGGCTTCCTGGCGCAAGCCGTCCTGGCGCTGGCGATCTTCAGGGTGGTTTGAAAACCTTCCTGCGCACGAAACACGAAACCAAAAGCAAAACCCCGGAACTCGGCTCCGGGGTTTTGTCATTGGCGGCCTCTGAAACAGCGCTCAGTATTTCGCAACAACAGGCGAATTGAAGTGATCGTTGATGCCGGTGCGGAATTGCAGGGTTTCCTCGTCCACCACAGCACCTCACATCACGGAAACAGCGCGATCTGCTCTAGCCCGGCCGCCTCGGGCAATCCGAACATCAGGTTCATGTTCTGGATCGCCTGTCCGGCCGAGCCCTTCACCAGGTTGTCGAGCGTGGAAATCACGATCGCCCGGTTTTTGATGCGGTCGGCGACGACGCCGATCTGCACATAGTTGGAGCCGCGCACGTTCTGGGTCTGCGGCAGTACGCCCTTCTTGGCGACATGCACGAAGGGCTCGTTGGCGTAAGCCTTCTCCAACGCACCCCGCAAATCGTCCGGCGTCGCTCCGCCGTTGAGCCTGACATAGGACGTGCAGAGTTCGCCGCGCGCCATCGGGATCAGATGCGGCGTGAAGTTCACCGTCACCGCAGCGCCCGCGGCGACGCCGATCTCCTGCTCGATCTCCGGCGCGTGCCGGTGGGTGCCGACCGAATAGGGCGACAGCCCCTCGCCCGCCTCGCTGAACAGCGTGTTCTGCTTCAAGCCGCGCCCGGCGCCAGTAACGCCCGACTTGGCGTCGATGACGATGTCGTCGACGTCGATCAGTTTTGCCTTGGCGAGCGGCACCAGCGCGAGCAGCGCCGCGGTCGGGTAACAGCCGGGACATGCGACGAGCCGCGCGGCCGCGATCTTCTCGCGGTAGAATTCGGTGAGGCCGTAGACGGCCTCGCCCTGCAGTTCGAGCGCCCGGTGCTCATGGCCGTACCATAGCGCATAGGTGTCCTTGTTGCGCAGCCGGAAATCGGCGGACATGTCGAGCACCTTGATGTTGGGGTTGGCCCTGAGGACGGCGGCGATGATCTCCTGCGTGGTGCCGTGCGGCAGCCCGCAGAATACCGCGTCGAGGCCGGTCCAGTCGACCTTCTCCCACTCGACCAGCTTCGGCAGATCGAGCATGAAGAAATGCGGAAACACGTCGCCCATCGACTTGCCGGCGTGGGTGTTGGCGGTGAGCGCGGTGATCTCGGCGTTCGGATGCCGCGCCAACAGGCGCACCGCGTCGGCTCCGGTGTAACCGGAGGCACCGAGAATGCCGATCTTCTTTTTCGAGCTCATCACGCGTTCCTTTCTTCAGGCGTCGTCGTTTGCTTGTCTTGTACCGTAACCGCCGCGAATGCCAGCGGCCGTGCCGCGCGCATCTGGGCTGCGATTTCACGCGCGTCGGTGTCGCCTTGCGAGGCGAGCGCCTGGGCCAGCGCGGTGTAGTCGGCGTCCGACTTGTGCTGGTTCAGCTTGAAGCTGCCCTCAACCTCTTCGACCGTCATCTCGAGTCCCACGATCGCCTTCTTCATCGCCGCCAGCCGCCCTGCCGTCATCTTCGAGGACAGCCACGGCTTCTTCGGCAGCAGCCGCTCCTCGAACTTCGCGCTCAGCGTCTCGATCTGCTCGGCCAGTTCATCGTCCGACATCACCCGCACCGGGCCGGTCAGATGCACGGCCTGATAGAGCCAGGTCGGCACCTGATCCGGCGACACGTACCAGTCCGGCGACACATAGGTATCGGTGCCATTGACGGCCAACAACCACGGGGTCGCGCCGTCGGCGAGCTTCACCAGCGGATTTTGCCGCGCAACGTGAAACGCCGCGCGCGGCGTGCCGTCATTGGCCGAGGTCAGATAGAACGGCAGCGACGAGGCGACGGGCTTATTGCCATCCCACGCGCAGGCCAGACCAAAGCCGCGCGCTTCCGCAAACGCGAGGCTCGCGGCGCGGTCGGACTTGAACGGTGGTGGCGTATACATCTCAAACTCCTGCTTGACGTAGGAGCCGCCAGTTCAGACCGCGTTTTCTGGAAAAGGAAGAAGCCGCGGGACCGGATCCGGCGGCAGAGGCGACAATCTCAAACGCAGACGTCCGCCCATACCGCGACGATGGCGCGGCGGCGGCGAGCGATGGAGATGGTCGAAGCGAAAATCATAGGCGCGGCTATAAGGCCGCGCCCGGCTGGCGTCAAGCTCTAGCCGTCATTCCGGGGCGCACGCGAAGCGAGCGAACCCGGAATGACACTGCGTGTCAGATCACCGGACTCCACGGGGCCGGGATCAGCCGGTAGCCATTGCCGTCCTTTTCGACAAAACCATTGGCCGGGAACGGGTAATGGAAGCCCTGGACCCGCATCTTGTCGGCGACCAGCATGTCGTAGACCCGCCGGCGGGTCTTTTCCGCCAGCGCCGGATCCTGGTCGAACATCAGGTGCCAGCCCGGATTGGTGACGAACAGCGCCGGCAGGTTGGTGACATCAGATTGGATGAACACCTTGTCGGAGCCGGATGCGAGAACATAGGAGGTGTGGCCTGGCGTGTGGCCGATGGTTTCCACCGCCGTCAGTCCAGGCGCTACTTCCTTGCCCCACTCATAGGGCGTCACCTTCTTCTTGAGCCCCGCCTCGAGCACGCGGCGGGCGTTCTTGAACACGGTCTGCATCCGCCCTTCCGGCGCACGGCTCATCTCGCCGTCGTCCATGAAATATTTCCATTCCGCCGCCGGCACCAGCACCTCGGCATTGGGAAAGGTCGGTGTGTTTTCGGCGGTCAAAAGGCCGTTGATGTGGTCACCGTGGAAGTGCGAGATCACGACGATGTCGACTGCCTTGGGGTCGAAGCCCGCGGCAACCATGTTGGCGCCGAACTGGCCGACATTCCCCTTGCTCGACGCAAAGGCCGCGGCGCCGTTGCCGGTATCGACCACCACGAGCTTGCCACCGGTATTGATGACCAGCGGCGCGAACTGGATCGACATCTTGTCCTTCGGCATGAAGGCCTTTTCGAGCGCCGCGTTCACTTCGTCCTTCTTGGCGTTGAGCACGAACGTGTCGGGCAGCGCGAAATTGTTGACGCCGTCAGAGATGGCCGTCACCTGGGCATCGCCCACCTTGTAGCGATAGAAGCTCGGCGCCTGCTTGTCCGCCACCTGGGCGGCCGCCCTGGCAGGCGCCTGTGGCAACAGCGGTGTGGCGGCGAGCGCCGCGGCGCCAGTGAGTGCGTGACGACGTGTCAGTTGCATGGTGATGTTCTCCCCAGTGAGATGATGGATACGAGGGCGGGATTCACCCCGCTTTGATGCGTGCCCTTGGGCGGTCGCCGCTGAACCTATCAGCACTTCTGCGATAGCGCGACGACACGACGGCAATGCGAAGTTGCTCTTGTCTAGCTATGTTGGGGCTAACACCCCCGTCATCCGCTTATTCCGTTCGATGCTACACCACCCGCCACAGCCATTCGGCGATCTTCCCCATGACGTCGCCTACCAGCAGCAGAACAGCCGACCAGACCAGGGCCGAGACAAAATTGGCGATCTGAAAGGGCCAATATGACATCTCGAAAATGCCGGCTGCGAGCGGCACCGAGGCGCGCAGCGGCCCGAAGAACCGGCCGATGAAGATCGAGGGCACGCCCCATTTTTTCACGAATTCCTCGCCGCGCGGCAGGATCTCGGGATAGCGCGACAACGGCCACATCTCGGCGACATGCTCCTTGTAGCGGTAGCCGAACCAGTAGGAGACCCAGTCGCCGAGCGCCGCGCCGAGGCCGCCGGCGAGCCAGACCGGCCAGAAGCTGATGCCGCTGACGCCGATCAGCGCGCCGATCGCGACCAGTGCGCCCCAGGCCGGAACCACCAGCGAGACGAAAGCCAGCGATTCGCCGAATGCCAGCACCAGGACGATCGGGGCGGCCCAAGCCTGATTGTCGCGCACGAAATCAGCCAGAGCACGCACATAATCGTCCATTCCGAGCCCTTTCCGCCCCGATTCCTGTCTTTGAACCCTTCTACCGGTTCCGCCGGGAAGAACAGGTAAGCCAGCCCCTTCCGCGACATCAAGTCACAAAGCAGGGGCCGGCGCGTGAACCCACATCGGATGGGCAAGAGGCCTGAGCCAAGAGCCAAGCATTTGAGCCAAGGATCTGAGCGTTGGCGATCAGCTCTGGGGCGGCGGTGGCCGCCTGGATGGGCGCGGTTTCGCCGGACGCGGCTGCGCAGGAGCGATCGGTTGCAGAGTCACAATCACGGGATTCGGCTTGTGATCCAGCGCGGCACCGGTGGCCGCATCGACGCCCATGCCGACCAAGCCGCCAAGCAAAATGTTGCCGGCGAAGCCCGCCGCGCCCGTGCCCGGAATTTCCTTGGTGAGCGGGATGACCTGCGGCTCAAAACCCTCTTTGTTGACGGTCACAGTGATGTCGGCGCTGCGCTTGGCCACGACCACGCACGGGGTGACGCAGGCGGTCGGCACATCCAGCCCCGATACCTCGGCGGTGGCGCCTGACGGCGTGCTCGAAATGGAAATGTTTTCGGTCGTTCCACGCGTCACCGACGCACAACCAACACACGGCGCCGCGAGTGCGACGGCCAACAGCAATCTGATCATTGGATTTGTTCCCCCTGCCGCCGCGACCTTCACGCAACCCAAAGGTGAACGCAAGTCTGCTCATCTCGATCGGCTTGGTTATTGTTAATCGGACGCAATCCCCTTATTGGCTGCGGCTTCCCTGCAGGGTGCCCCGGCCTCGCCTCGGCGGTCACTTTTTGAGCCCATCCGTGGCATAGTCACAGCAACCGATTCGCTGCCGCGCGCTGCGCGCAACATCTAAAGAGCCATGTCCAAGTCATTGAAATCAGCTACAAAATCAAAGCCCGCCAGCGACCTCTTTGGGGCAGAGTCGAAGAGTCGCGCGGCGCCCAAGGCCGCGTCGCGCGGAACCAGCGCCGAGGCTGGCTATACCGCGGCCGACATCGAGGTGCTGGAAGGCTTGGAACCGGTGCGCCGCCGCCCCGGCATGTACATCGGCGGCACGGACGAAAAGGCGCTGCACCACCTGTTCGCCGAAGTCATCGACAACGCCATGGACGAAGCGCTCGCAGGGCATGCCTCCTTCATCGAGGTGGAACTAAGCGCCGACGGCTTTCTGACCGTCACCGACAACGGCCGCGGCATCCCGGTCGATCCGCATCCGAAGTTTCCGAAGAAGTCGGCGCTCGAAGTCATCATGTGCACGCTGCATTCCGGCGGCAAGTTCGACTCCAAGGTCTACGAGACCTCGGGCGGCCTGCACGGCGTCGGCGTCTCCGTGGTCAACGCCCTCTCCTCGCGGCTCGAGGTCGAAGTCGCGCGCAGCCAAAAGCTCTACCGGATGAGTTTTGAGCGCGGCCACCCCAAGGGCAAGCTCGAGGACCTCGGCAAGATCAACAACCGCCGCGGCACCCGCATCCGCTTCAAGCCGGACGCCGACATCTTCGGCGCCAAGGCGGCCTTCAAGCCGCAGCGCCTGTTCAAGATGACGCGCTCGAAAGCCTATCTGTTCGGCGGCGTCGAGATCCGCTGGCGCTGCGATCCCGCGCTGCTGAAGGGCATCGAGGACGTGCCGGCCGAGGACAGTTTCCACTTCCCGGGCGGCCTGAAGGACTATCTCGCCGCCGCCATTCACGCCGACACGCTGGTGCACCCGGATATCTTCTCCGGCAAGTCGGGGCGCAACGGCGCCCATGGCGCCTGCGAGTGGGCGGTCGCGTGGACCGCGGATGCCGACGGCTTCCTCTCGTCCTACTGCAACACCGTGCCGACGCCGGATGGCGGCACCCACGAATCCGGCCTCCGCAGCGCAATGCTGCGCGGCCTGAAAGACCACGCCGAGCGCATCGGCCAGGGCAAGCGCGCCGCGCCCGTCACGTCGGAAGACGTCATGGTGGGAGCTGCGGTGATGCTGTCCGTGTTCGTGCGCGAGCCGGAATTCCAGGGCCAGACCAAGGATCGTCTCGCCACCGCAGAGGCCCAGAAGATCGTCGAGCAGGCGATCAAGGATCCGTTCGACCACTGGCTGTCGGGCAATCCGCTGCAGGCCAACAAGCTCCTCGATTTCGTCGTCGAGCGTGCCGACGAGCGGCTGCGCCGCCGTGCCGAGAAGGAGATCTCGCGCAAGACGGCCGTGAAGAAGCTGCGCCTGCCCGGCAAGCTTTCCGACTGCACCAACAGCGCTCAGGAAGGCTCGGAACTCTTCATCGTCGAGGGTGACTCGGCCGGCGGCAGCGCCAAACAGGCGCGCGACCGCAAGACCCAGGCCGTGCTCCCCCTGCGCGGAAAAATCCTCAACGTCGCTTCCGCCGGCAAGGACAAGCTGACGCAGAACGCGCAGCTCTCCGATCTCATGCAGGCGATTGGCTGCGGCACCGGCGCGCATTATCGCGAAGAGGATCTGCGCTATTCGCGCATCATCATCATGACGGACGCCGACGTCGACGGCGCGCATATCGCGTCATTGCTGATCACGTTCTTCTACCGCCAGACGCCGCGTTTGATCGACGAAGGCCATCTCTATCTGGCGGTGCCGCCGCTCTATAAACTGACCCACGGCAGCAAGTCGGTCTATGCCCGCGACGATGCACATAAGGAAGCGCTGCTGAAGAGCGAGTTCAACGCCAACGCCAAGGTCGAGGTGAACCGCTTCAAAGGCCTCGGCGAGATGATGCCGGCGCAGCTCAAGGAAACCACCATGGACCCGGCCAAGCGCACGATGCTCCGCGTGGTGCTGCTGGCCGACGACCGCGAAGGCACCGCCGATTCTGTCGAGCGGCTGATGGGAACCAAGGCCGAGGCCAGATTCGCCTTCATCTCAGACAAGGCGGAGTTCGCCAGCGACGAGCTGCTGGACGTCTGAATCTCATCAGAACAGGCGATTTCCGGCGATTCCCGGCCTATTTGGCCGGTCCATTGCCGGAATCTGCCCGTTTTTCGGGCTTTTGCCCGTCATTCCTTTTCGGCCCAGTGTGCTTCCCCCGCAACAGCAATTTGGCCGGAACTGCGTATAGTCACGGTACTGGATTTTGGGAATCGGCGCTCGCGCACCTCGTCAAGCGAACGAGAAGTTAAGGAACTGGACATGAAAAAAGCACTGCTCGCTCTGACCGCGGTTGCGGCATTCACCGGATCGGCCGCGGCGGCTGATCTTGGGGCACGCCCCTACGCCAAGGCTCCGGCGCCCGCGGCCGCAGTGTACAACTGGACCGGGTTCTACATCTTCGGTGGTGGCGGTGGCGGGCTCTGGAGCGCTGACAGCAACGTGATCACCTTTCCCGGTGCTGTGGCCATCACCCGCGATCAGCGGAATGGCGGCAGCGGCTGGTTCGGAACGGTCGGCGCCGGCTATGATATGCAGTTCGCCGGCCGATGGGTGGCCGGTATTTTCGGTGACGCGCAGTTCGGAGATATCCGCGGCTCCCTCAGCGATCCTTTGTTCGGCACCGAAGGCCGCATGAAGCTCGAGACGACCTATGCCGCTGGCGTGCGGCTGGGCTATCTGGTTGCTCCGAATGTGTTGTCTTACGTTAATGCTGGCTACTCCGGTTCAGAGTGGTCGGGTACTACTCAATCCACTATCTTCGCGCCCGGTGGCCCTGGAATCTACACCACGCCCTCCTTCGATCGTAATGGATGGTTCATTGGCGGCGGCGTCGAGAACAACCTGGATCTTTTTGGCATCTCGGCTCCCGGCTGGTTCATGAAGACAGAGTATCGCTCTGCTTTCTATGATCGCGTGACCTTGCCCGGGACGGTCACCCCTGCCTTCGGCGGTGGTCCGACTGGCACGGCGGTGACCTTCAAGCCCTGGACGCAGACCATCAGCACCTCGCTGGTCTACCGCTTCAACTGGGGCGGCGCTCCGGTCGCTGCCAGGTACTGATCGGCAAAGACCGGTCTCGGCCAATCAACAACTCAAAAGCCCCGGCATCGCCCGGGGCTTTTTTGTTGCCCGGCGCGGGACCCTAAGCAAGCAACCGGGGCACGAGGCCTCCGCTTAACGATCATTCTCGTCAGTTCCCTGGCCCCCGCCGCCTTTAGCGACCGATAGGTCCGCCGCAGCCGGCACTCGAGCTCGGACCAGTCCTGATCCGTCATCGCCTGCCCGCGCGCGTCGCGGTAGGCCATCGCCCCGGCGCGGCCAATACCTGACATCCCGAGCGACGGATCGTCCGGCCGCTTGCCGTAGGTGATGGCGGCCACGCGGGCAACCGTCACGCCGTACTGCGCGGGGCCCACGGCCTCGCGCCTTGCCTGCCACCAATCGAGCTCGAGACGCGCGGCCTCCTCGACATCGAAGCCGCCGGGTGCAGCCGATGCGAGCAAACGGTAGTAGGTCACGAGCGCGGGCAGCGCGGCGTTGGCGGCCTCGTGGGAGCGCGTCGGCTGGAAGGCTCTCGCAGCCCTGGCCGCCGCAAATGCGATCCGCAAGCTGTCGAGTGGCGAGAAGCCGAACTGCGTCCGCGACAGCTCGTAGAGATGGAAGAACAGCGCGGGATAGCGTTTGTCGTAATAGTCGCGCCACATCGCGGTTTCGAGCTGCGCGATTTCAGCCGAATCGAAGGCGCGCAAATCAGCGTTCCGCGGCCACGACACATAGGCGCCGATGGCAACCAGAATCAACGCGAGCGCTAGACAGATCATTCGGCAGCTCATGAGGATCCTTGGCGATGCCGCAACTTCCGGCCTTGCGAAGCCGGCCGGCTTTCTATTCGATCGGAAGCTACGGCCGCCGCCGGCAATGGTTTCCTGCGGTGGCCCGAAGACTCGACCGAAGACACGACCGAAGACAAAGCCGCGCCGCGTCCCCGCGCCATAGCGGCAGGAGGGAGGAAGCCATGGCCAGATCCCTTTCGATCATCGGCTCTCTAGCGCTTGCGATCGGCCTGTTGTGGATCGGACAGGGCACCGGCGCGATCCCTTGGCCGTCATCGAGCTTCATGATCAATCAGTTGCAATGGGCCGGATATGGCGCGGTGCTCGTCGCCGTCGGCCTGATCCTGATCTGGCTAGGCAACCGGTAGATTCGTAGGGTGGGCAAAGCGAAGCGTGCCCACCCTCCTTCACTCGTTCTGAAAAGGGTGGGCACGGCGCGAAGTGCGCCTTTGCCCACCCTACGAAAACCAAAAGCAAACGGACAACTCACATGACCACAAAACTCTTCGACCTCACCGGCAAGGTAGCCGTCATCACCGGCGGCAATGGCGGCATCGGGCTCGGCATGGCCCGGGGCCTCGCAGAGGCCGGCGCGGCGATCGCCGTGGTGGGCCGCAACGAAGCCAAGTCGGCCGACGCGGTCGCGGAACTTACGAAAGGCGGCGCCAAGGCGATTGCGGTTGCGGCTGATGTCACCGACAAGGCAGCGGTCGCCGCGATGACCGAGCGCGTCATCCGCGATCTCGGCCGCATCGATATCCTCGTCAACAATGCCGGCATCAACATCCGCAAGCCGCCGCATGCGCTTGATATCGCCGAATGGAACAGCGTGATCCAAACCAACCTCACCAGCGCCTTCCTGTGCTCTCAGGCGGTCTATCCGGCGATGAAAGCGGCCGGCGCCGGCAAGATCATCAATATCGGCTCGATGATGTCGATCTTCGGCGCCAGCTTCACGCCGGCCTATGCCGCGAGCAAGGGCGGCATCGTGCAGTTCACCCGCTCCTGCGCCTGCGCCTGGGCAGCCGACAACATCCAGGCCAACGCCGTGCTGCCGGGCTGGATCGACACCGACCTCACCAAGCGCGCCCGCCAGGAGATCGACGGCCTGCATGATCGCGTGCTGGTACGCACCCCCGCGGCACGCTGGGGCGGGATAGACGACTTTGCGGGAATCGCCGTCTTCCTTGCCTCGCCCGCCTCTGACTTCGTCACCGGCACGGCGATTCCCGTCGACGGCGGGTATTCCGTTATGGGGTAGCCGCTTCCTCGTTAGGCTGCGCTTAACGCCCACGCAAATACCTGCCGCCTGACGAGGGGCACTTAAGACACACGCTACCGCCTGAAATCGCCGAAATCCCGATGTTTTGCCCGTTACGAGCCGAAAAGCGGCAGCCTAACGGCGATGTCGAGGTGTGGAAGTGACGAAGGTCTGCCACTGTGGCGTGCGGGTGACAGCATTTCCAGAAGTTCCCGGTTACAACGTGACCAGAATCAAACACTCACGTCACTTGGTTGTATTGGGGAGAACTATGAAGAAGATTGCCCTCGCCGCCGCCGCCCTGGCCATCGGCACCGTAAGCGCATCCGCCGCCGATCTGGCCGCTCGGCCCTACACCAAGGCGCCCGCGCCGATCGCCGCCGTCTACAACTGGACCGGCTTCTACATCGGTGCACAGGCCGGTTACGCCTGGGGTGACAACAGCACCCGTGAGTTCATCACCGCTACGGGCGTGCCCACCGCCTTCAATCAGGGCTTCAACACTGATGGCTTCGTTGGCGGTGGTCACATCGGCTACAACTGGCAGGTCGGTCAGTTCGTCTTCGGTCTCGAAGGCGACCTTGAAGGCGCCGACATCAACGGCGGCTATCGCCTGGCGAATCTCAACGGCACGGACTTTCGGCTGGATGCTCAGGCCTCTATCCGTGGCCGTCTCGGTGTGGCCTTCAACAACTCGCTGCTCTACGTGACCGGCGGTGCAGCGTGGGCGGATATGGAGCACACTTACGTCTTCGCGAACACCCTCTTTGAAACCCACTCCACCACCCGCACCGGCTGGACCGTGGGCGCAGGCTGGGAATACGGCTTCACGCCGAACTGGTCGGCCCGTCTTGAGTATCGCTACACCGATTTCGGCACTTTCCGGAACGCCTCTGTCTTCTCGTTCCCCGGATTCTCGTATGAACATGATCCGGTGTTTCACACGGTGCGTGGCGGTATCAGCTATCGCTTCGGTGGCCCTGTCGTCGCCAGGTACTGATCCAGTTACCTGACAGCCCTCGACAGCTCAAAGCCCCGGCATCGTCCGGGGCTTTTTGTTGCGCCCTGCACGCCGGCCTGTGTACTGCAGCGTGGGGGATCGGCCGTTAGCCGCGAATCGGCGACTGCACATGCTCGGGGCGCACGCCTAAGCCCACAAATCGTGCCGTGATGCCCTGAAGCCAGGGGATGGCGGTAACGAGGCGCATGACGAACGGGACCTTCAGCGGCTGATTGCCGGGCCTGAGGGCAGCGTTCACGATGTTGTTCTGCACGACGACCTGCATCCGCTGCGTCATCTTCACCGGGAATTCGCGCCGCCGGCGCACCGCGTCGAGTTCGTCTTCGGACGGGCAGCCGCTCACCAGCTTCGACGCCAGCAGATTCGCCGTCGCCACGGCATCCTGAACCGCAAGGTTGACGCCGACGCCGCCGATCGGCGACATCGCATGCGCAGCGTCGCCGATGCACAATAGCCCCGGCCGCGTCCAGCGCTTCAGCCGGTTAACCGCAACCGTCAACAGCTTGACGTCGTCCCAGTTCTTCACCTCGGCAAGTCCCGGTTTCAGGACCGGCGCCATGCGCGCGATGTCGTCGAGCAGCGCGGGCAGCCCCCTCGCCTTCACCGCGTCGTATTGTCCTTTGGGAATGACGAACGCGCATTGCCAATAGTCGCCGCGGTCGAAGGTCACCATCATCTTGCCGGGATCGACCCGGGCAAACAGGTTTTCGCCTTCGCCTTCCCGTTTTCCGGCGCGAAACCACAAGACATCCATCGGCGCGCCGATTTCCTCGACCTCAAGGCCAGCGCGCTCGCGCACCAGCGAATGGCGTCCGTCGCAGGCAACGGTCAGGTCGGCCTCGATGTCGATGATGCCATCCGGCGTCTTCGCCTTCACGCCCGTGACGCGCTCGCCGTCTCGAACGAGATCGATCGCTTCCGTCGACATCATCACCTTGAGCGAGGCGAACCGCTTGCCGCTTTCGCGCAGGAAATTGAGAAAATCCCACTGCGGCATGAAGGCGATGAAAGGGTATTTGACGCGAAGCCTGCTCAGGTCGGCGATCCGCACCGTTTCCCCGCCGAACATGCCTTGCATCTTCTGCAAGCGCTGGTGCGGCAGGTTCAGGAAGCCGTCGATCAGCCCGAGTTCGTCCATCACCTGCAGCGTCGAGGGATGCACGGTGTCGCCGCGAAAATCGCGAAAGAAGTCGGCGTGCTTCTCCAGCACCACGACATCGATGCCGGCGCGGCCCAGCAGATATCCGAGCATCATTCCGGCCGGCCCGCCGCCGACGATGCAGCAACGTACTTTCATCGCTCGCTCCTGTCGCCGGTTTTCCCGGCGAGGCAAGTCAATCACGTCGAACGCGGATGTTTGGCTTGTCGAAAACTGAACCATATCCACCCCGTCGTCCCTGCGAACGCAGGGACCCATAACCACAAATGCGCGTTGTTGAAGAAAAGCCGTTGCCCATCCAGCACGCCAACAACCGCCGCGGCGTATGGGTCCCTGCGTTCGCAGGCACGACGGAGGAGATGCAGTCGAAGGCGCATCTACTACCGCCTAAAACTCTTGATCTCGGAGACGCTGCCGTCGCGATAGGTCAATTCCACCGAAACCGATCTGGTCGCCGGCGCGAGCTTCAAATAGGGCTGCGCTTCGCGCGGAATGGCTATGGGATCGCGAGTGTCGCAAGGCGGCATTTTCAGCACCTTGTCGGGCACCGCACTGTCGATGCCGACGCGCACTTCGCGGATCGCGCAGCGGTACGACATCAGGTGCGTATAGTAGACCAGAAGCCCGTTGTACTCGCGGAACGACAGCCAGCTCGTCGCGGTCATGTCGAGGATCTTGCGCTGGTCGCGGATCAGTGCAGCTTCGGGATCGAACCTGATCGGGAACGGCCCCTGCAACTCGCCATTGGTGTCGACATAGCGCACCTGGATGACGGCCGCCGGTGCATCGGCCGGTAGCTCGACCGACGGGTTGGGCATCCGCTTGCGGGTACGCGGATCGAGCGTATCCATGAAGCCGGTCTCGCGGAAATCGCCGCTGTCGCCGATCCGCCAGGAAATACCGAGCGTCGGATCGGCGATCGAGAACACCACGGTCCAGCCGCCATTGTGACGCGAGAACATCGCGATCGGCGCGTTGACGGAATCGTTCTGAGGCTGCAGGCGCTGTACCGGAGGCAAAGCTGCAAGCTTTTGCAGCGGCTCGGCGGGCTTCGCCGCCTCAGGCTGGGCCTTCGCCAAGCCATTCAGAAAAACATCGTCGACCATCTGGTCGAAGTAAACCGGGATCTGCTTGTGGCGGACGGTCTCTGCGAGTTCGCTGACCGCGCGCCGCGTGCGTTGCGCGACCTGCACGAGATTGACGCCGGGCTGCGTGATCTCCTTGGCGAAGGTTCGCGTGAACACCGAATTGGGATTGGCGTCGTCATTGGAAAGCCGGTCGAGCGCGGTCTGCCGCGGCCCGGCCGAGAAGATCGAGAACACGCCTTCCGGCAATTGCGTCATCGGCGCGAGACCGCCGCCGCCGGCAACCGCACGCGTACCGGCGCGCTCGAACGGATTGTTGCGGCAGGCATCGAACACCAGGATGGCGGTGCGCACCTTGCGGTTCTGCAGCCGCTCAATGATGCGGTCGGCGAGGATCGAGGCATCGCGCACGAGCTCTTCCTGGCCTTCGGTCGCCGCCGGCACGTCGGTCGGCAGCAGGAAATTCTGGCCCGCGATTTCAAAACCGTGGCCGGCATAGAAGAAGAACGCCGTATCGCCGGCGTCGACCGCCTTGTCGAACGCCAGCAACGTCTGGCTGAACGCCTGCCGGTTCTGGTTTTCCGCCACCATCACCGTGAAGCCGAGCTGCTTGAGCGTATCGCCCATGGTGCGGGCGTCGTTGACCGCCTTCTGCAGCTTGGGCACGTTCCGGTAGTCGTTGTTGCCGACCACCAGCGCGACACGCTTTTCCGCCTGCGCAGGCGCGGCATAGGTCATGACGCAAGTTGCAAGACTTGTCACCGCAAGCAGTCTGAGAAGCCAACCCTTCATGGAATTCCCCCTGCGCACGATTCGTCCTGGCCTGGCCCGTGCGAAGCCGTTTCATGCCATAGTCGGCAGGTTATTGCCCATGGTTCAACGGCTTCGTTCGATGGGAATGGATGGCTCGATTTGACGGCCAAATGACGGTTTTTGCCGTTATTTGTGCGAGAACATTAAGCTTTTTGGGCTTCAATGCCGGTTCCTAGATTGACTTTGGCCATTTCGACCCTATGTTCGCGCTCAACGCGGCCTTGGATCGAAACGCGATTCCTTAGGTTAGCCGCTCGTCTGCGTAAGTCAGAGCCCCCAGCTTTTCAAAAGCGCGCCGTTTCGGGGCAAAACGCGACAGCCTTTTTACCTTCGATTCCGAACGGCGGTGTCGACCAGAGGCTCAATGTCTTTTTCCCATCTCGGTCTTTCCGATAAGGTTCTCGCCGCAGTTGCGGCTACCGGTTACACCACTCCTACTCCCATCCAGGAACAGGCGATCCCCCCCGTTCTGGCCCGCCGCGACGTCCTCGGCATCGCCCAGACCGGCACCGGCAAGACCGCCGCCTTCGTCCTGCCCATGCTCACTTTGCTGGAAAAGGGCCGCGCCAGGGCACGGATGCCCCGCACCCTGATCCTCGAACCGACCCGCGAACTTGCGGCACAGGTGAAAGAGAATTTCGACAAGTATGGCGCCGGCCAAAAACTCAACGTCGCGCTTTTGATCGGCGGCGTCTCGTTCGGCGACCAGGATTCCAAGCTGACCCGTGGCGTCGACGTCCTGATCGCAACTCCGGGCCGACTGCTTGACCACACCGAGCGCGGCGGCCTCCTGCTCACCGGCGTCGAACTGCTGGTCATCGACGAAGCCGACCGCATGCTGGACATGGGCTTCATCCCCGACATCGAACGCATCTGCAAGCTGGTGCCGTTCACGCGCCAGACCCTGTTCTTCACCGCGACGATGCCGCCGGAAATCAGCCGCATCAGCGAAACCTTCCTGCACAATCCTGAACGGATCGAAGTTTCGAAGCCCGCCACGACTGCGACAGGCGTGTCGCAGTTCCAGGTTCGCGGCGGTCGCGAGCCGCACGAGAAGCGCGATCTCCTTCGCCGCCTCCTGCGCGACGCCAAGGACCTCAACAACGCAATCATCTTCTGCAATCGCAAGCGCGAAGTCGCCGTCGTTCACAAATCGCTGCAGAAGCATGGCTTCAGCGTCGGCGCTCTGCATGGCGACATGGACCAGTCAGCGCGCACCGCGGCGCTCGATCAATTCCGCAAGGGCGAAATCCCGCTGCTAGTGGCCTCCGATGTCGCTGCCCGCGGCCTCGACATTCCCGCCGTCAGCCACGTCTTCAATTTCGACGTGCCGCATCACGCCGACGACTACGTGCACCGCATTGGCCGCACCGGACGCGCCGGGCGCGCCGGCACCGCGATCTCGATCGTGACGCCGCTCGACAGCAAGTCGATCGCTGCAATCGAACGACTGATCGGGCAAACCATTCCCCCCGCTGAAGGTGACTACGCCCTACATTCGGACTCGTCCGAGGAGGCCGATCAGCCGCGCGAACATCGCGCGCGGGAAGGCTCGCGCGGCGGGCGCAAGCCGCGCCGCGAACGCGAGCCGCGACACGCCAAGGATCCTGAGAAGCGCAGCGACAAGAGCGCCGATCGTGAACCGCGGCATGCCAAGGGCACGGCCCGCAGTGCCAGGCCGCAGCCGGAGGCCGCCGCCTTCTCGCCGCCCGCCCCTGCACAGCCGTCTCGCGTACCCTCGATCGGGCGACCCGAACCGCGGCGCGCCCACCGCGAGGTCGAATCGGAGCCCGCCGATCACTCGCACCTTCCTGCATTCCTGTTGCGGCCCATTCGCGCCCGCGTCTGATAGGCGTCGATCCCCACGGCCGGAACTGTTTACCGGCCGTTCATCCTCCTCCGTTAACCTGCGGCGATAATTTAATCATTGCTGCACGGCAACGACCGGCGCTGCTCGCTATTGGGGACGGATCAGTGGTCAAGCTGCTGGACGAGCACGAACGCACGATGGCGTTTGCCGAAGTCGCGTTGGGCCAGATCAAATCCCTCAGGCAGACCGCCGTCCCACGCAACTATGAAATCTGGTACGTCTACGCGACCGGATACAATGCTCCCCTCAACAAGATCATCAACGAGACGCTGGCGCGCAACGGCAAGCTGAGCGAGTCCGATCTCGAACAGATCTACGAAACCTATCTCTCCCACATCAAGGCCTCCGACCGCATCGACAAGGTCGGCGGGCGCGTGATCGGCGAGATCGACGACGTGATGACCCTCATCACCGAGGCGCTCAGCATGTCGGAGAGCTATGACGCCAAGCTGAGCGGCGCGAACGAAAAACTCAGGAATGCCAAAAGCCGCGATCAGATCAAGGCGATCGTCGACGGCCTGGTGAAATCGACGCGCGAGATGCGCGAGACCAACAAGGCGCTGGAGAGCCGGCTGGCGTTGTCTAGGACCGAGATCAGCAATCTGCAGCACAGCCTCGAAGCGATCCGCGCCGAGAGCCTGACCGATCCGCTGACCGGATTGGGTAATCGCAAATATTTCGACCGCTCGATCGAGATGGCGGTGCGAACGGCGATGGCGAGCGGCGAACCGCTGTCGCTGATGATGTTCGACATCGACCATTTCAAATCGTTCAACGATTCCTACGGCCATCTAACCGGCGATCAGGTGCTGCGGCTGGTAGCGATGTCGCTGAAGCAAACCATCAAGGGCCAGGACATCACCGCCCGCTATGGCGGCGAGGAGTTCGCGGTGGTGCTGCCGAATACCGGGCTGCGTCAGGCGCTGACGGTCGCCGACCACATCCGCCGCGCCATCATGGCCAAGGAATTGAAGAAGAAATCGACCGGCGAAATTCTCGGCCGCGTCACCATCTCGGTCGGCGTCTCCATGCTGAAGCCGGACGACGACACCGATTCGCTGATCGAGCGCGCCGATGCCTGCCTCTACGCCGCCAAGCGCAACGGCCGCAACCGCGTGGTCTGCGAAGTCGATCCCGAATACGCCGCCGAGACCCGCAGCCAGGTCGCCTAGGCGCCAGCTATTTGCGCCGCGCCTTCCTCGTGCCCGTGGCCTTCCCCTTCGCAGCCCGCTTGCCCGCAGCCGTCCCGGACACCTTCGCTTTCGCTGCCTTGCGCGCCTTCGGTCGCTTGCGCAGAGCTGCGCGCTGCGCCGCGGCCAGCGCTGCCCTCGCCCATCCGGCCAGTTCCTCGGAATCGTCGAACAGCCGCGCCGGCAATTGCCAGTACGAGTTCACGGTGACCGTCTTGGCCCGCGTCTGATACTGAAACGGCGTTGAACCTTCCGCTTCAAATTGCGGAATGGTCTGTTCATCGGCGCGGAAGAAGAGCCCGGCGCGCAGCGCGAGCGCAAAGTTCACGCCGTCGGCGGAGATGCCGTAGCCGGAAAACATCCGGCGGATGGCGACGGGGCCGAAATCGGCAAACAGGTCGATCAGGAAATCGCGATCCATGGCTTACGGCTCGTGCCCCGGACGCGGCGCAGCGCGACGCGGTGCGCTGCAGAGCCGGGGCCTATCGCTGGGCAGACAGTTATTGTGGGTCCCGGCGCTGCGCAGCAGCGTATCGGACGATGCTTCGCATCGCCGAGAGCACGCTGCAGCGCGTCCGGGACACGAGACCTACACTTTCGCCGGGGTCAGTTGAACCGACTCGCCGCAGCCACAGGCGGAAACCTGGTTCGGGTTGTTGAAGATGAACTGCGCCTGGAGCTTGTCGGCCCTGTAGTCCATCTCGGTGCCGAGCAGGAACAGGACCGCCTTGGGATCGACCAGGATCTTCACGCCCTTGTCCTCGACGACTTCGTCGGTGGGGCGGATCTCATGGGCATATTCCACCGTATAGGATTGCCCGGCGCAGCCGCCGTTTTTGATGCCAACGCGCAAGCCCACGATCTCGGAATCGGCGCGTTTGGTCAGCTCCGTGATCCGCGCAGCCGCCGCCTCGGTCAGTTTCATGACCTGCGGCCGGGGCCTCGGCTTCGGCTTGGACTGGACGATGGTATCCATTGCAGTCGATCTCCGGTCGCCTCAAAGCGACGAACTATCATAGCATTAAAATAACAACGAAAATCCCGCTGTGAAGGTCTCTCATTGTGAACGCGGTCAGAACCTGTCGAAACGCCTAGGCCAGCTTTCCCTAGTAAATTTTCCAAATTCCCGGTGTCGCCAGTTCCAGCAGGTGACTGTCGGGATCGCGGAAATAGATGCTCTTGCCACCGCGCGGCCAGTCCGTCCTGCCTTCAATCGCGACATCGTGCTCGCCAAGCGACTTTTCCCAGGCCGGCAGTTCGGCCGCCGGAATGGCAAAGGCCATGTGAATGGGCCCGCTGCCATCATGCGGTGGAATGGTGCCGCCGGGGAGTTGGATCGTCTCAGGCGACGAGCCGCGGCGAAACAGCAGCAGCACGCTTCGTCCACCGACATCGAAAGCAACGAACCGCGGATCCGCCGTCAGCGCTTCCAGACCCAGCACCTCCTCGTAGAACGCGCGGGCGCGGTCGAGGTGATCGACATAGAGTGCAGTCTCGATGACGCCGGATAGCTTAGGCAACGGGTCCCTTCACCACATGTTGAGGACGAGGCGCGCCTCGTCGGACATCCGATCCGGCGTCCAGGCCGGATCCCACACCAGATTGACATTGACGACGCCGACGCCAGGCACGCTGGCGATCGCGTTCTCCACCATGGTCGGCAGTTCGCCGGCCGCCGGACAATTCGGGGTGGTCAGCGTCATCGTCACATCGACGCTGCGGTCGTCCTTCAGGTCGACCTTGTAGATCAGTCCGAGTTCGTAGATGTCGGCCGGAATTTCCGGGTCGAACACCGTCTTCAGCGCCGCGACGATTTCGGTGCCCAGCCGCTCGGTCTCCTCCGGCGGCAGCGCCGAGTTGGTTTCCATGTTGGCGGTTTTGACTTCGGCTGTGTCACTCATGCGAACAAATCCTGCGCCTTGATCAGCGCCTGTGCCAGATGATCGACTTCTTCCCGGGTATTATACATCCCGAACGACGCCCGGCAGGTGGCTGTGACATTGAACCGCTCTAAAAGCGGCATCACGCAGTGGGTGCCGGCGCGCACCGCGATTCCCTGCCGGTCGATCACGGTTGCGACGTCGTGGGGATGGGCGCCCTTCATCTCGAAGGAGATTACCGGCCCCTTGCCGCGCGCGGTGCCGATCAGGCGCAGCGAATTGATTCCGCGCAGCCGCTCCTGGGCGTAGTTCAAAAGATCGTGCTCGTGGGCGGCGATGCGCTCCTTGCCGATCGAGTTGACGTAATCGATCGCAGCGCCCAGCCCGATCGCCTCGACGATCGGCGGCGTCCCGGCTTCGAACTTGTGCGGCGGATCGCCATAGGTGACCCAGTCCTTTGCCACTTCGCGGATCATCTCGCCGCCGCCATTATAGGGCCGCATCGCGACCAGGTGCTCATGCTTGGCGTACAGCGCGCCAATCCCGGTCGGACCATAGATCTTGTGGCCGGTGAAGGCATAGAAATCGCAATCGAGGTCCTGCACGTCGATCGGCAAATGCACAGCGCCTTGCGCGCCGTCGACCAGCACCAGAATGCCGCGGTCATGGGCGAGCTTCACGACTTCCTTGACCGGGACGAAGGTGCCAAGCGCGTTCGACATCTGAGTGATGGCGACGAGCTTGGTGCGCGGTGTCAGCAGCTTCTCGAACTCCTCGATCAGGAAATTGCCGTCGTCGTCGACCGGCGCCCATTTGATCACGGCGCCATGGCGCTCACGCAAAAAGTGCCAGGGCACGATATTGGAGTGGTGCTCCATGATGGAGAGCACGATCTCGTCGCCCTGCTTGATGTTGGGCTCGCCCCAGGAAGATGCCACCAGATTGATGGCCTCGGTGACATTGCGTGTGAAGATAATTTCTTCACCACGCCCTGCATTGATGAATTTCGCCACCTTGGCACGGGCACCCTCGTAAGCCTCGGTGGCGGCATTGGCGAGGTAGTGCAGGCCGCGATGCACGTTGGCGTATTCGCTTGTGTAAGCCTTCGTCATGCGATCGAGCACGGCGGTCGGCTTCTGCGCGGAGGCGGCGTTGTCGAGATAGACCAGCGGCTTGCCATAGACCTTCATCGCCAGCGCGGGGAAATCCTCCCGCACGCGGGCCACGTCATAGGCGCCATTCTTGACCGCCGGATGCTGGGTCATGCCCGTGCCTCCAGCCAACGCTGCGCGGCGGCGATTGCGAGTTCGCGCAGATCGTCGTTGACGATGGATTCGATGGCCTCACCAACAAAGGCCTGGATCAACAGCGCCTGGGCCTCCTTCTCGGACAGGCCGCGGGCACGCAGGTAGAACAGCAAGCTCTCGTCCAGCGCGCCAGTGGTGGCGCCATGGCCGCAGGTAACGTCATCGGCGAAGATCTCGAGCTCCGGCTTGTTATCGGCCTCAGCGTCGTCGGACAAAAGCAGTGCCCGCGTCATCATCTTGGCGTCGGTCTTCTGGGCGTCCGGACGCACGACGATGCGGCCCTGGAACACCGAATGGCCACGGTCGTCGACCACGGCGCGGAACACTTCGCGGCTGGCACAATGCGGCACCGCGTGATCCATAAACAGCGTGGTGTCGGCGTGCTGGCGCCCGTTGAGCAGATTGACGCCGTTGGTCTCGACTCTCGAGCCCTCACCGGCAAAAGCGATGGTCGCCTGATAGCGGCTGACGGCGGCGCCCGAGGTCATGCCAAAGGTGTTGAAATGCGCGTGGGCACCCAGCGCAATGACGGCGGAAGAGATGTTGAACGCGTCGCGGCCATCCTCTACCAGTCGAACATGGTCGAGCCGCGAATTATCGCCGATTGCGACGATCAGCGAGTCATGCGCCTGATAGGCCTTCGCACCCTCGGCCGCGATGTAGCTCTCGACCAGCGTCGCGCCGGTATCCTTGCCGAGACGCAGCAGCGAACGGGTGTATATCGCAGCCGGCGTGGCGCCGCTCGCGACATGAATGACCTGCAGCGGCTGCTTCAGCACGACGCCGTTGGCGATCTCGATCACCACGCCGTCGGTCATCATCGCGCTGTTGAGCGCGACCAGCGGATTGGCATTGTCGGGCGTGAATAACTGCGTCTGCAGCGCTGCATCCCCGGTTTCCAGCACGTCGCGCAAAGTGCGGACGGCAAGGCCCTTCTCCAGCCCCTCCAATTCGGAGAGCTTCGGCGCGAACACGCCGTCCACCAGCACCAGCCGGCGGGCACCCTTGATCGCCTGCAGCTTCACGGCGGCAGCAGCCTGCTTCAGTGCGGCCGCATCCGGTGCGGCCGCCAGCGGCAGCACCTCGCGCATCAGCGCGCGCAGATCGGTGTATTTCCATTCCTCGAGCCTCCGGTGCGGCAGGCCGACGCGCTCATAGGCCTCGAAGGCGGTATTCCGCGCCTCGGCGACCTTGCCGCCGCCCGGCAGCCGATCGCGCGCCACCGCAAAGCTGTCGCTCAGCGCGCGCCCGGTCTCGTTTTTTGCCAGAACTACATTCATCACAAATCCGTCCGCAGTCAGGCTGCGTCTTCGAACTGGGTGTAGCCGGAAGCCTCGAGCTCCAGCGCCAGATCCTTGCCGCCGCTTTTGACGACGCGGCCCTTCGACATCACGTGCACGAAGTCCGGCACGATGTAGTTGAGCAGCCGCTGGTAGTGGGTGATGACGACCATGGCGCGATCGGGCGAACGCAGCGCGTTGACGCCATCGGCGGCGATCCTGAGCGCGTCGATGTCGAGGCCGGAATCCATTTCATCGAGGATGCAGACGGCCGGCTCGAACAGCGCCATCTGCAAAATCTCGTTGCGCTTCTTCTCGCCGCCGGAGAAGCCGACATTGACGCCGCGCTTGAGCATGTCCTGCGGGATGTTGAGCGACTTTGCGACCTCGCGCACCTTCTTGAGAAAATCGGGCGTGGAGAACTCGCTCTCGCCACGTGCTTTGCGCTGCGCGTTCAGCGCGGTGCGGAGGAAGTTCATGGTGGCGACGCCGGGAATTTCGACCGGATACTGGAACGCCAGGAACACGCCCTTGGCGGCGCGCTCGTCCGGCTCCATTTCAAGGAGATCCTCGCCCTTGAACAGGATCTGGCCGTCGGTGACTTCGTAGCCCGGCTTGCCCGCGATGACGTGGCTCAGGGTGGATTTGCCGGAGCCGTTCGGTCCCATGATCGCGTGGACTTCGCCCGGGTTCACGGTGAGCGTCAGTCCGTGGAGAATTTCGTTATCCTCAACGCGGACTTTCAGGTCTTTCACTTCAAGCAATGACATGTTGTTTTTCCGTTTTCACCCCTCGTCCTCAGGAGCGTCGCCAGACGCGTCTCGAAGGACGTGGCCACAATCTTTCCTCTCATCCTTCGAGACGGCCGCTGCGCGGCCTCCTCAGGATGAGGTCGCTATCCAACCGATCCTTCGAGCGAGATCGAGATCAGCTTCTGCGCCTCAACTGCGAACTCCATCGGCAGTTGCTGCAGCACGTCCTTCACGAAGCCATTGACCACGAGGCCGACAGCTTCTTCCTGCGAGAGCCCGCGCTGGGTGCAATAGAACAGCACGTCCTCGGAGATCTTTGACGTCGTCGCTTCGTGCTCAAACGTCGCGGACGAGTTCTTCGCCTCGACGTAGGGAACGGTATGCGCGCCGCATTTGTCGCCGATCAGGAGCGAGTCGCAGGCCGTATAATTGCGTGCGCCGGTCGCCTTGCGATGGGCGGTGACGAGGCCGCGATAGGTATTTTGCGACACGCCGGCCGCGATGCCCTTGGAAATGATCCGGCTCGACGTGTTCTTGCCAAGATGGAGCATCTTGGTGCCAGAGTCGACCTGCTGGTGACCGTTCGAGATCGCGATCGAGTAGAACTCGCCGCGCGAATTGTCGCCGCGCAGGATGCAGCTCGGGTATTTCCAGGTGATCGCCGAACCGGTTTCGACCTGGGTCCAGGAGATCTTCGAATGGTTGCCGCGGCAGTCGCCACGCTTGGTGACGAAATTGTAGATGCCGCCCAAGCCTTCGGAATTGCCGGGGTACCAGTTCTGCACGGTCGAATATTTGATCTCGGCGTCGTCGAGCGCGACGAGTTCAACGACCGCCGCATGCAACTGGTTCTCGTCGCGCTGCGGTGCGGTGCAGCCTTCGAGGTAGCTGACGTAGGAACCCTTGTCGGCGATGATCAGCGTGCGCTCGAACTGGCCGGTGTTGCGCTCGTTGATGCGGAAATAGGTCGACAGCTCCATCGGGCAGCGCACGCCCGGCGGCACGTAGACGAACGAGCCATCGGAGAACACCGCCGAGTTCAGCGTCGCGAAATAATTGTCCGAGGTCGGCACGACCGAGCCGAGATACTTCTTCACCAGCTCGGGATGTTCGCGAATCGCCTCCGAGATCGGCATGAAGATCACGCCGGCGGCCTTCAGCTCCTTCTGGAAGGTGGTCGCCACCGAAACCGAGTCGAACACTGCGTCGACCGCGATCTTGCGGTTGGCCGACGGCTCGCCGCCGGGCGGGGGCTCAACGCCTTCAAGAATAGCGACCTCGCGCAAGGGAATGCCGAGCTTCTCGTAGGTCTTGAGGATTTCGGGATCTATCTCATCGATCGACGACAGCGTCTTCTTCGGCTTCGGCGCCGCGTAGTAATAGATGTCCTGGTAGTCGATCTTGGGATAGTTGACGCGCGCCCAGGTCGGCTCGGTCATGGTCAGCCAGCGGCGATAGGCCTCCAGACGCCATTCCAGCATCCAGGCCGGCTCGTTCTTCTTCGCGGAAATGAAGCGGACGGTGTCTTCCGAGAGACCCTTGGGGGCCTTGTCGGACTCGATCAGCGTCTCAAAACCATATCGATATTGATCGACGTCGATGCGGCGTACGCGCTCGACCGTCTCTTGTACGGCTGGCATTCCATCCTCCGCTCGCGGTTTCAAGGACCGCGGTGGAACAATTGCAAATCAGTGACGAAGCGTTCCGGCGAAACGGACTTAGAACGTTTCAAGCCGTGTTTCGTCGCCCTCTAAGTAAGGCATCAGCAAGCTTTCGCCAAGCCTCAAGGGCCAAATCAATGTCTGTCTCCGTGGTAGACCAGCCCAGACTGAGCCGCACCGCTCCCTGAGCCAGCTCACCGTCGAACCCCATTGCGGCCAGCACATGGGATGGTTGCACCTTGCCCGAGGAACAGGCGGAACCGGACGATACCGAAATACCGCTGAGATCGAAGCCGATCACCGCCGTTTCGGCTCGAAGCCCGGGAACGGTAAACAGCGTCGTATTAGGCAGACGCGGCGCATCCTCTGAAAACACAATGATTTCAGGTGTTTGGTTCAGCCCCTTCTCAAGGCGCTCACGCAGGCCCTGCTGTCTGGCGGCACTAGCCGGCAGCTCGGCCATGGCTGCCTTGGTCGCTGCGCCAAAGGCAGCGATACCGGCGACATTCTCGGTTCCCGCCCGGCGGCCCAACTCCTGGCCACCGCCGCGGAGCAGCGGCTCCAGTCCCTGCACCTCTTCGGCCAAGACCAGCGCCCCCGCGCCCTTGGGACCGCCGATCTTGTGCGCAGACAACGTGATCAGATCGGCGCGTATCGATCTGATAACGAACGGTATTTTACCAAATGCCTGAATCGCATCGACATGCAGCAGCCCGCCCGCTTCATGCACGATGTCAGCGACTTCGCCGACCGGTTGAATGGCGCCGGTCTCGTTGTTGGCTAGCATCACCGACACCAGCGCCGGCGGCCCTTCGGCAAGCAACGCACGCAGATGGGCGAGGTCGACCAAGCCGGCACCCGAAACCTTAATGGCCGCGATCGTGTCCGCCGGAAACCGTCCGCCCGATAGCACCGACGGGTGTTCGATGGCCGACACCACCAGTTGCTGGACCGGCAAGCCTGTACTCCGGCGCAATCCCGGCGCCAGCGCCATGGCATTGGCTTCGGTGCCGCCGGAAGCAAACACCACATCCTGCGGACGGGCGCCGACGGCCGCCGCGACCGCAGCCCGTGCGTCCTCGACCAGCCGGCGTGCCTGACGCCCCTCGGCATGCACCGAGGACGGATTGCCGGCCAGATCCCAAGCGGCCGCCATCGCCTGCCTTGCCTCGGGGCGAAGCGGCGTCGTCGCATTCCAGTCGAGATAGATCCGGTCGGTCATGTCTGTATGATATTACCTACACCCTCGGCGGCCAGCGCGAGCAGGCCCAGTGCCTGCGCAAAGCGCCTTATGGCAATTGGGGATCGTGCCGTCTCGTACAATCGCAGGCTAACGCCTTGCTGCGCAGCCTTCTAGATGTTCAAGATGCTTGCTTTTTGCCCCTCGCCTCATGCTAGAAGGCCGCAACCAGTTCACGGGAGCGCCCGTTCGCGCATCGCCCAACGACGCATGATCACATTCTTTTCCGCCCGGATCACGTCCGTTGCCTAGGGATCATCAATGCCTGAAGTAATTTTCACCGGCCCCGCAGGCCGCCTCGAAGGCCGTTATCATCCGGCCAAGCAGAAGAACGCGCCGATCGCGATGATCCTGCACCCGCATCCGCAGTTCCACGGCACGATGAATCACCAGATCGTCTACCAGTGCTACTACGCGTTTGCGCATCGCGGCTTCTCGGTGCTGCGTTTCAATTTCCGCGGCGTCGGCCGCAGCCAGGGCTCGTTCGATCATGGTACCGGCGAGCTCTCGGACGCGGCCTCCGCGCTGGACTGGGCGCAGACCATCAATCCCGAAGCGCGCGCCTGCTGGGTCGCGGGCTTTTCGTTCGGCGCCTGGATCGGCATGCAGCTTCTGATGCGCCGGCCCGAGGTCGAAGGTTTTATTTCGATCGCGCCGCCCGCCAATCTCTACGACTTCTCGTTCCTCGCGCCCTGCCCGTCTTCTGGCCTGATCGTGCACGGCGAGAAGGACGCGGTGGTGCCGCCAAAGGACGTCAACACGCTGGTCGAGAAGTTGAAGACGCAAAAAGGCATCGTGATCGATCAGCAGATCATCCCGGGTGCCAACCACTTCTTCGATGGCAAGCTGGAGCCGCTGATGGAGACGGTGACCGGCTATCTCGACATGCGGCTTGCCAACGTCCGCTGAGCGACAATCGGGCAGCTACGTAGGATGGGTTGAGCCCTTCGCGAAACCCATCAATCGCACGCCGCGGTGTTGATGGGTATCGCTTCGCTCCACCCATCCTACGATTTCAGCCGGGGACAGTACTACGCCGCCAATTTCAGCATGTGGGCGTTATGGCGCACCAGGAACGCGTGCAGCAATTGCGGATAGTCGGGACCCACCGCCGTGCGCACGCTCGGCCGCTTCGCCAGCGTCTTTCGCCATGCGCGGACCTTGGGCGCATCGGCGAAGACCGAGAGATCGGTCAGTTGATCGAACACGTCGAAATAACGAAAGATCGGCGCGAACACCGAGTCCACCAGGCTGAAATTTTTGCCGGCAAAGAACGGCCCGCTACCCAGCGCCTCCTCGACGCGCGCGAATTTTTCGGCGACCGCCTGCCGTTTGCTCTCGAAGATCGCGGGATCACCCGTCGTCTCCAGGCCCCAGAGTTCGCTCAGAATGGTCGACCCGAACTCCATCCAGGCGCGATGCTGCGCGCGCTGGAGCGCATCCTGCGGATGCAGCTTGGCGCCGCCCTGGGTGTCCTCGATGTACTCGCAAATCACGTTGCTTTCGAACAGCGCGACCTCCTTGCCGTCGTCGCCGGTCACGACCAGCACTGGCACCTTGCCGAGCGGCGATATCTTCAAGAACCAGTCCGGCTTGTTGGCGAGATCGATGTCGACCCGCTCGAACGGAATGCCCTTTTCGTTCAGCGCGATCACGGCGCGCTGCACATAGGGACAAAGCTTGTGGCTGATCAAAGTGAGCTTCTGCGCCATGACGACCTCCAACACGAAGGCCGGCCGGCCTTCGCTCCATGCATCTGCATCTAACTTAGATGCACTTGCATGCAGTCGTCAAGGTCGATGCAATTGCATCAACATATCTTGAACCGCGTCACGGTCGCGCGATGATGCCGCCGGTCATCGGGAGCGGCACCCCTGTCGTGGCGGGGTAGCTCAGCGGCAGGCCTTTCAGGCCTCGCGCCGCCAGAAATCCGAAAGCCTGCGCCTCGATGGCGTCGGAGGCCCAGCCCAGGCTGTCCGCCGCCCGGACGGTCGCAGGCGCCAGACACTCACGCAACATCCGCAGCATGGTCAGGTTGCGGGCGCCGCCGCCGGCCACGATCCAGTTCTTGGGTTCCTTCGGCAGCAACGGCACCACCCGGGCAATCGCAGCGACAGTAAAGGCGGTCAGCGTCGCCGCGCCATCCTCGGGCGCCATATCGCCGAGCTTCAGCCCCGCAAAATCGTTGCGATCGAGCGATTTCGGCGGGGGCAGCGAAAAGAACGGCATCTCCAGCGCACGGTTGATCCACGCCGCATCGACCCTGCCCAGCGCTGCGGTGCGGCCCTCGGTATCGAAGCGCTGGTTCATGCGGCGGAACATGTGGTCGTCGAGCAGCGCGTTGCCCGGCCCGGTATCGCAGGCGATCAGCGTGTCGCCGTCGATATAGGTGATGTTGGCGACCCCGCCGATATTGACCACGATGGTCGGCCCCTCCCACTCCAGCGATTGGGCGAGCGCGCGGTGATAGACCGGCACAAAGGGCGCGCCCTGCCCGCCGGCTTCGACATCGGCAGCGCGGAAATCGTACATGACCGGAATGTGGATCGTCCTGGCGAGCGTCAGCGCGTCGCCGATCTGGACCGTCAGCTTTTTCTCGGGCCGGTGCAGCACGGTCTGGCCGTGAAAGCCGACGATGTCGATGTCGTCGAAGCGCATCCGGTGCTGCGCGGTAAAAGCGGCGACCGCCTCGGCATGCGCTGATGTGACGACCCGCTCGGCCTCGCGCAGGCAGCCGGGCCGCGCCGTGCGATCGGCCAGGTCGGCGGCCTCATACAGCGCCTGCCGCAACAGGCCGCGCTCCGTATCGGTATAGGGCCGGTATCCGGACGGTCCGAGCGCATTCACCCGGCGGCCGTCGGTTTCGATCAAAGCGACATCCACCCCGTCGAGCGAGGTGCCGCTCATCAAACCTAATGCGGTCAACATCATGGTCGATTGTGCCTTTGAAACGCCCTGCTCGATACGTCCCGCCGACGACGACCAGCTTGTGCCAAACACGCACATCTTATAATGCCACAGCGCCCGGCCTTGCGGCAGCCTGTTCAGCCATGGTTCCGCTAACAGCTACAATTACAGTGAAAATAGAATGATCAAAGCGCCCGCCCATGACCAAATTTAAATCAGATTTCCTGAACATTTTACAGGAACGCGGCTTCATCCACCAATGCTCCGATTTCGAGGGCCTCGACGCGCTGGCCGCCAAGGGCCAGGCGACCGCCTATGTCGGCTACGACTGCACCGCGCCGTCGCTCCATATCGGCAATTACCTCACGATGATGATGCTGCACTGGCTGCAGCAGAGCGGCAACAAGCCGATCACCCTGATGGGCGGCGGCACCACCATGGTCGGCGACCCCTCCGGCAAGGACGAAACGCGCGCCATCCGCACGATCGAAGAAATCGAGGCCAACAAGGCCTCGATCCGCGGCGTGTTCGCGAAGGTGCTGCGGTACGGGGACGGCCCGAGCGATGCGATCATGCTCGATAATGCCGAATGGCTGACGAAGCTGAACTGGATCGAGATGCTGCGCGACATCGGCCGGCACTTCTCGGTCAACCGCATGCTGACGATGGATTCGGTCAGGCTCCGGCTCGAGCGCGAGCAGGAGATGAGCTTCATCGAGTTCAACTACATGGTCTGCCAGGCCTATGATTTCGTCGAGCTGGCGCGGCGTACCGGATGCCGGCTGCAGATGGGCGGCTCCGATCAATGGGGCAACATCGTCAACGGCGTCGATCTCGGCCGCCGCATGGGGACGGCGCAATTGTTCGCGCTGACCACGCCGCTGCTCACGACTGCTTCCGGGGCCAAGATGGGCAAGACCGCGCAAGGCGCGGTGTGGCTCAACGCCGACCAGTTCTCGCCTTACGACTTCTGGCAATATTGGCGCAACGCCGAGGATGCCGACGTCGTGAAATTTCTAAAGCTGTTCACGACCCTGCCGATGAGCGAGATCGAGAAGCTCGCGGCATTGCGGGGCGGCGAGATCAACGAGGCCAAGAAGGTGCTGGCGACGGAGGCGACCGCGCTGTTGCATGGCCGCGACGCCGCGAACACCGCCGCCGAAACCGCCCGGCAAACGTTCGAGCAAGGCGCGATCGCGGAGAACCTGCCCACGGTGGAGGTTTCGCGCGGCGAACTCGAGGCCGGCGCGGCCGTGCTGGGGCTGTTCGTGAAAGCGGGTCTCGTAACCTCGAATGGCGAGGCACGCCGCCAGATCAAGGGCGGAGGCTTGCGCGTCAACGATGCCGCCGTGACCGACGAGAAAATGGTGCTGACGCCGTCCAACCTCACCCCGGAAGGCGTCATCAAACTTTCCATGGGGAAGAAAAAGCACGTGCTGCTCAAGCCGGCCTAGAGCGTGGACTCACTAGCGCGCAGCCAAATTCGAATTGATGCGAGTTCGACATAGCATCATTCACGGGAACGCATATGCCCAAGCCATGCCGTGAGCCTTGATCTTTGCCTGACCAAGCCATCCTGATTGAAGTGGTGAACACAAAAGTGTGCCCATGAATCTTCGAACGCCATTTCCATGTCACCTGTGACCGACGTGGTACCCAGCCCGACTTCTGCGTAGGTAAACTCGAAACTGCCGCTAGGGCGCGCCAGCGCAATGTGGAATGGTTGACCGGTAAACTCGTTGATCTTCGGCCTGCCTGTACTCCGCATGACGCCGGGTATCTCTACCCTCGCGGTTCTGAGTTCCAAGTCCGCATCGAGATCAATCGGCAGGAATAATGTCTCGCAAAATTCTGAGCATGTGGACGCGAATACGGAGAAAAAATTGCTCAGTGGTTCGCATGCCTCGCCTGAGATGATTGTTTCAAGCGCGATCCGTTGAGCTTCATCCGCACGTTCGTCGACAACGATCTGGCGCCGGCCGTTTCCGTCCTTGATTTCGCCAGGCCACCTGTACAGCGCCGCCCAGTTCAGGCCTGAGAGCGACGTTTCGTTGAAGTGGCCTTCGACGACGGTGCCGACGAAGGCCGACTGACAATAGCCGTGGGTACTCGGCAGGTTGAACTGGCAACCACAATTCATAGCGCAATTGCAGTTATCATAAGTCTCACTCTTGAATAGCCATTGATCAGCCATCTCAGTGCGCCTTCCGGAGGCGATAACGCTCAACTCGACTTTGCACGAACTTCAAGTTGGAACGAAGCGATAGGCGCCACCCCTGCGCTCGACGAAGCCGGTGCCGGGGAACGGCAGGTGAGCGCCGATCAGCCGGCGCTTGTCAACGACGAGCCGATCGAGCAGGCGTAGGCGGGTCGAGATGCCGCGATCGGGTTCATGGTCGACTGGCACCGGCCACGACGGATGTTGGAATGAGATCACAGCGTGCGTAAGTGCGTCCGCAACGACGACGAGACCATCCCCACCGGCGATTTCGACCGAGATGTGGCCCTGCGTATGCCCTGGCGTATCGATGACCCGCACGCCACTGACAATCTCATCGCCATCCCGTACCGTCCTCATCTTGTCCTTGACGTGCGAGAAATGTTTCTTGGCGCCATTGATGATGCGATCGCTGGTTGCCAAGACTGCCGGCAACCTTCGCATCACATCCGGGTCGGCCCAAAGGTTCCATTCGACGGTCGAAACGAAGTAGCTCCCATTCGGATAGATCGGGTTGTCATTCGCGTCGAGGATGCCCCAGAGGTGGTCGGGATGGCCGTGGGTCAGGACGATTTTGGTCACGGCTGCCGGTGGAATGCCTGCAGCGTTGAGGTTCTCCGCAAGCTTTCCCGCCGTGGGCTGGTGGCGTGGGCCGGTGCCCGTGTCGACCAGGACCACATCGGACTGGCTACGGATCACCGCGACGGTGTTCACGAGCTGGAGCTTTTCGCCGGTTTGTCCGGCTGCGTTCAGGGCGGCTTCGCGCTCGGCGGGCGGAGAGTCCGGCGTCACCAGGAATCCCGCTGGAAGGAAGAAATGGCCGTCGCTTACGACCAGCGCCTCGAGGCTGCCCGATTTGTGGACTGGTACCGTACGGACGGCTGCCCTTGTCGGTCGCAACGAAGATACGCACGCAGCCGCGGCCAGAGCGGCTGCAGCCGATTCACCCAGAAATTGGCGACGAGCTATTCTGTGAACATGCCCTGCAGTCACGACGCTTCCCTCCTTGATGGGCCACCCTATCGATAGGCACCGCCCCGTTGGGCGCGAAGCTTAACTGGCGCATTTGGGTGCTAGATATCCGAGTGCCGCGGGGTGCTATCCGGAAAGCGCGTAAAACGTGGAAATCGCCTCCGGGAACCAACGATCGTTATCCAAAAACTGCAAGAATGATCGGAACATTTCCGGCTCCGGTGCCCATGCCTCGGTATGCGTGATATGCTCGATCAATACGGAGGCGAGCATGCAGCTTGGCACAGCGCCGCTTCTGGAGCAGTTGCCCATCTTCCACAGCCGCAATGTGGAAGAGACCGGTGCATTCCTGCGCGCGAAAGGCTACCGCTTCGACATCGCAGGGCTGCAGGCCCGCCAGCTCGATGCGCGCCTCAACGGCGTTTACATGCCGGGCCTCTACATGGGTTACGTGCAATACGGCGGCGCATCGGTTGTCCTGTCTCCGAGCCCCGCCCGCACCGACACCTGGATCCACCTGCCGCTTCGCGGGCAGCTTGAAGCCACCATTGGCCGTGACAGCATCGCTTGCAATCCGAACCTTGCCGCGATCATCTCGCCGATGCGCGAGAGTTGTCGGCTGGTATCGGAGGCCGACAGCAGCCGCATCCAACTGTCTCTGACCAAATCCAGGCTTACAGGTCAGCTTGCAGCCCTACTCGGCGAGCCACCAACCGCTTCCCTCGAGTTTGCGCCCACCATCGACCTCGCCGCCGGGTACGGCCGCAGCCTGGCACGCTACGTGCTGATGGCCGTCGCGGACCTGGAACAGGCGGGATCGGTGCTCTGGAGCCCGGCAACAATGAGCCAATTCGAGCAGTTCATTATTACGGCACTGCTGCTGTCGCACCCGCACAATTACAGCAACGCGCTGCAACGCCTCGAGAGGCCGATTGCGCCGCGTGACGTGAGGCGAGCGGTCGACTACATCGAAGCCCACCTCGATCAGGCAATCACAGTGGCCGACCTCGCTATGGCGACCGGGGTTGCGGGCCGAACACTCTTTATGCACTTCAGGAATTTCAAGGGTGTCTCGCCGATGCGCTACCTACGGAACGCCCGCTTGAGGCAAGCTCGCCAAGCCTTGCTGCGGGCCGATCCGGAAGCGAATGTCACCGAGATTGCCATGAGCACGGGATTCACCCACATGGGCCGGTTCTCGGTCACGTACTGCGCGTACTTTGGGGAAAGTCCTTCGGAGACGCTGAGAGGTCAGACGCAGCAGCGACGGAAGCAACCGTAGTTTGGGAAGCTCCAGCCAGCAACTACGTTTGCTGTGTTCAGTCGATCCACCAAATCGAGTAGCTTCGTGCTGAGGTCCCCTTGTGGCACATCGCGTCATTTCGTTGCGATGCGGAATTTGGTCGCTGCCAGGGCATGACGGACATTGGCCAAGCCCGCACCAATCGAGTTCGATTTACGAATACGCGCCCTTAATCAGGCCTGCATAGGCGCATTCATTTTTGAGGCTTGCGGTATCGGTGGAAACGCGCTCCCTGCTCGCATGGATAACAAGACCCGCGCGGAGGATATCGCGACGCAGCCGCTCAAGCCGGGGCGCGTGGCGCTCAACGTGCTGGCGCTGTGCTTCACGCTGGCGCTGCTCGGCCGCGGCCTCGGCGAGAGCTTTACGGTTTTCCTCAAACCGATCTCGGAGAATTTCGGCTGGGACCGCGCGGAAGTGGTTTCGATCTATTCGCTGACATGGCTGGCGGGCGGCCTGACGGCGCCGGTGGTTGGGCGGCTGTTCGACCGCTACGGCCCCCGCACCGTCTATTTGCTGGGACTGCTGCTGCTCGGCGGGGCGCTTCTGGCGGCGTCGCGCGCACAGGCGCTATGGCAATTCCAGTTGAGCGTCGGCGTCTCCGTCGGGATCGGCATCGCCTTCATCGGCAACGTGCCGAATTCGATTCTGCTCGGCCGCTGGTTCGGCCCGCGACTGCCTACCGCGATGGCGGTGGTGTACTCCGCCGCCGGAGCGGGCGTGCTGCTGCTGTTGCCGGCGTCGCAGCTTCTGATCGATCACATCGGCTGGCGCGGCGCCTACCAGACGTTCGGTATCATTGCGCTGTGCCTGCTGGCCCCGTTGCTGCTGCTGCCATGGCGGCTGTTCTCCACGGGCTCGCCGCACATCGCGAAAAAGGCCGATCCCGATTTCGTCGACGGCGGCTGGACGCTCGGCAGCGCGATGCGCCACCACGCGTTCTGGGCGCTGTTTTCGACCTTCTTCTTTACGGCGGTGGGGATGTATGCGCTTGCGGCGCAGATCGTCGCCTATCTGATCGATGCCGGCTTCCCGCCCCTGCAGGCCGCGACCGCCTGGGGCTTTTCCGGCGTCGTGCTGCTGTTCGGCATGCTGGGCGTGACCCAGCTCGATGCAATGATCGGACGAAGGCCGTCGGTTTTGCTCAGCTACGCCATTTCGATCGTCGGCATCATCCTGCTCTGGCTGCTGCAGTTCTATCCGAACTTCTGGCTGCTCGGCGCCTTCGTCGTGACCTTCGGCAGCATGATCGGCTCGCGCGGCCCGCTGATCACGGCCACCGCGATGAAGATCTTTCGTGGCGAACGGGTCGGCACCATCTACGGCACGATCTCGATCGGCAGCGGCCTTGGCTCGGGGCTCGGCGCCTGGGCCGGCGGCCTGATTCACGACTGGACCCACAGCTACAACCCCGTGATCGCATTCGCGCTGGTGGCCGTGGTGCTCGGAATGATTCCGTTCCTGGTCGTGCCGGCGCTGCGACGGTAGCTACGTCCCGGCCTGCTTGCCAGGGCTCCGCTTTGTTGCTGCGATCGTTTCAAGCAGCCAGCTCTTGAATGAGAGCATCGCGGCTGTCGGTTGCCGGGAGTGCAGCGACGTAATCCAATAATCGCCGAGCGCGACTTCGATCTCAAAAGGACGTACCAGCCGCCGCTGGCGGATCTCGCCCTGAAACAATGCCGCCGGCAATAACGCAACGCCGAAACCGCGCGCCGCTACGCTGGCGATCGTGATGGATGAATCGAACACCATTCCCTTGAGGACCGGACTCTGCAGTCCCGCCGCAGTAAACCATCGCGGCCATTCGTCCTGTCGGTAGGAACGCAGCAATACCTCGCGCTTGAGATCGGCCGGCCGGCTCAGCCTGCGAGCCAGCGAAGGCGCGCAGCATGGGGTAAATGGCGCTGCCATCAAGTGGGTCGCCTCGGTGCCGTGCCAAAGGCCATCGCCAAACCTGATCGCGTAATCGAGGCCTTCACCCGCGATGTCGATACGATTGTTGTTGGTGAACAGGCGCAAATCGATCCGTGGATAGGCTTTCCTGAAAGCATCGAGCCGCGGCAGCAGCCAGCCCGAAGCGAAGGTACCGACTACACCGACCGCGATGACGTCCTGGTAGTGGCCGTCTTCAAAACGATTGAGCGTTTCGGTGAGCCGGCCGAAGGCCTCGACAATGCTCGGCAGCAGCAACTGTCCTTCATCAGTGAGCGCAACGCCGCGGGGTAGCCGGCGAAACAACTGTACGCCAAGCCGGTTCTCCAGAACTTTCACATGCTGGCTAACGGCTGCCTGTGTAACCCGAAGCTCCAGGCCCGCACGGGTGAAACTGAGATGGCGCGCCGTCGCTTCAAAGGCCCGTAGCGCGTTGAGCGGAAGGTGCGAAAGCTTCATCCGGCGCCGCATTGCTCGTCCCTAGTTTTTCTTATGCCTGCCCGCAGAACTCATCGTTTGTCAAGATATCGACCGATCGGCACCTTCCTGCTCGCAGCAAGGAGGATTCACAGTGATCACGAGAAGACAGTTCCAGCTTGGATGCGGTGCAGCGCTGATAACGACTGCTTTGAGCGGCCAGCAAGCGATATGTGCATCGACCACAAATCAACGACTGATCGACGAGATCAAGCGTCTGGAGAGCGAGAGCGGCGGCCGGCTCGGTGTTTGTGTCCTGGAAACGGCAACGGACACTCGTCATGTCCACCGGGGTGACGAGCGCTTTCCGATGTGCAGCACCTTCAAGATGCTCGCAGCCGCCGCGATCCTGGCGCGGGTGGATGCCGGCAAGGAACTGTTGACGCGGCGCATAACCTTCGACGCATCCGCACTCGTCGTGTACTCACCCGTAACCGAGAAGCGCGTTGGCGGCGACGGCATGACGCTCGCTGAGATTTGCGAAGCGGCGGTGACGTTGAGCGACAACACGGCCGGCAATCTCCTGCTCGCCGGCATCGGCGGACCGCCGGGGCTGACGGCCTTCGCACGGAGCCTCGGCGACCAGGTCACACGGTTAGACCGGGATGAGCCCTCGCTCAACGAGGCTTTGCTCGACGATCCTCGCGATACCACGACACCGAATGCGATGGCTTCGAATTTGCAAGCCCTGATCCTTGGGACTAAAGCGCTGTCGGCAGCATCGCGCGAGCAACTGACGGCATGGTTGATCGCCAACAAGACCGGCGATACGAGACTGCGTGCAGGTCTTGCGAAAGATTGGCGCGTCGGCGACAAGACCGGCACTGGTGCTCGAGGCACAAACAATGACGTCGCTGTGATCTGGCCACCCGGCAAGGCGCCCATCGTGATCACCGCCTATCTGACCGGCGCCACCGTTTCTGCCGCGCAGCAAAACGCCATTTTGGCTTCGGTCGCGCGGGCGGTCTCGGCCATGGCATCTGGCTAGGTGTCGTTCCCCGGATGCTGCGCAGCGCACCGCACTTGCGGCGCGGTGCGCTGCTGATCCGGGGTCCGGACGATGCTTTATCGCCTAGGCTGCACCGCGTCCGGGACACGGAGACTAATTATTCGGCGGCAGTTCGATCGGGGTGTTGTTCTGCTTGCCGGTGTTGAACTCGAAGATCTTGCGCAGCACGCCGGGCATCACTGCCGAAATCGGATTGACGCGCAGCACGGGCTGGCCAGGCGTGCCGACCACCTCGTAGGTCACGCCAATCAGGCCCTCATTACTGCCGCCACCGAGGAACAGTCCGAGCACCGGAATCTGGCCGAACATGTTGTTCAATCCATACATCGGAACGAAGGTGCCGCTCATGCGCACGGCATTACCGACATAGTCGATGCTGCCTTCGATGGTCGCGCCGATGATCGGACCCTTCACGACACCATCGCGGATCGCGAGCTGTCCGCTCTGCCGGGTGAACTCGGCGCGCAGTGCCGTAAAGGAAATGCCGTTCTGAACGCCGGCCGCTCCGCCCGCGGCGGCGCGCTCCAGTGCGGCCTCGCCTTTGATGGAGAAATCGCGGACGTTGATCAGACCGTCCTTGGCGCTGGGTTCGACCGTCGGCGGCTCCATCGCAAGCGCGAGCTGTCCGCCGACCATTTTCGAGTAGGTGTCGGTGAAGCGGAAAAACGCACCCGCATCGTTGGTCTGCAGGGTGATGATGTCGCGTCCCTGTCCCTGCCCGCGGCCGCGCAGATCGGCGGTCACCGGCGTGTCGCGCCCGACCTTGCCGGAGAGCGTGAAATTTTTGACGATGCCGTTGCGGCGGGAGAATTTGCTGTCGACGCTGCGCAACGCCTCGCCGTTGAAGCCTGCGACCGCGCCGAGCTTGACGTCGATATCGAGGTCGATGTTCCTCGACTTGCTCTTGGGGTCGGCCTCCTTGCCCGAGATCGCCGATTTGAGGAAGCCGCGGCCGTCGAACACGTCGCCGCGCATCGTGACCTTCACGACGCCGTCGGCGCCGCGCTCGGCCTTCAACGTCGTCTTGTCACCGTCCGACGGCGCGTAGGTCGGGAAGTTCGCGTTCAACAGATCGCCATTCTGGTCGACTTCCAGCGATCCCTTGATCGAAACGCCGCCGCCTTCGACCACGATGTCCTGGAACAGCGTCGACTGCTCCTTCTTCACGACATTGAACGTCGCCTTGCCCGACTTGCCGGGCACCTTGACCCAGCCCGGCAGGATGTTGTCGAGCCGCAGCGAGGTCAGATCGGCTTCGATGCCGACGCGGCTGTCGTTCTCGCCGATCTTGCCGACCACCTTGATCGGGATCGAGCCGCTCACGGCGGGTCCGAGATCGATCCCGAGGCGCGCGCGGCTGGCATCATCCAGCGTCGCCTGCAGCCTGATATCGGCGTCGCCCTCGCTCGGCTTGCGATAGTCCAGCGAAGCCGGCTGCCCATTGATCTTGACGTCGCCCTTGACCTGGTAGCCCGCGTTGTTGGCGAGCACCTTGAGCGTATTGGATTCCAGCTTCTGGTTCATCACGAGCTTGTCGGCGGCAAACCCGGCCAGATCGGCAATCACGGTGTAGGTGGTGTCGGCCTTGGTCATTGAGCCCTTGACCGGCATACCGAGCGTGATGATGGCGGCAACGTTTCCCTTGCTGGCGTTCGGATCGATCAGCGTGCCGGAGAGATCGCTGATGCGGTCGGACGCCAGAATCTCGGCCGCTGCCGGCACCGACGCATCGACCCTGAACTTCACCCGCGAGGGCGACGGCTTCGGCGCCATGTCCGGCACCTCGAAGGTGAAATCGGAAATGTTGATCTTGCGGCCGGCGGGCGTGTCGGCAATTCCCTGCCCGATCGTCACCGTCGCGGTTCGCCCGGTAACCCGCGCCTTCAAGTCGGCATCGCGGACCGCGGGCATGTCGTCGACCGGACGCGCGGTAACTCCGGAGGCGACGATGTTGACGGCCAGGCCATCGTCCGGAATCGGCGGTCCCTTGCGCGAGAGATTGCGCACCGGCGAATTGACGCCGACTTCAATGCGCTGGAGCGTGCCGCGCTCGATCCGCTCGATCACCCATTCGCGCACTTCGGGCACGATCAGGATCGGCCACATCCGCTTTAGGGCGGATGCCGACATCGGCGTTCCAGCGAAACCAAGCTGGAGCCGCGCCTCGTTCGCATAGTCGATGCTGCCGGTGCCGGCGATGCCGATCTCGCCGTTGCTGATATCGGCCTGGGTGAGCAGCACGCGCTTACGGTCGGTGTCGAACTTCAGCCCGATCGCGATCCGGTTGAAGATCAGCGGCGGTTCGTTGTCGGTGCCGGCCAGCAGGATGGTGCCGCCGCTAAGGCCCGCCTGCCATTCGGTGGTGGCGCCGTTCGGCGGCTCGAGATGGCCGAGCAGCGTAATCCGGTTCGAACCGGAGATGACCTTGAAGGGTGCGACCAGCACGCGCCGCCCGGCATCCCATTCGACGCTCATCTCCGCCGAATCGATCGGCATCGGATAGTCAGGCGTATCGCTGTCGATGAGGTTCCCGGCGCCGGCGGTGATCTTGCCGCGAAAATAGGTCGGCAGACCGTCGCGGCCCAGTTCGCCCTTCAGCTCGCCGGAAAGCGGCAGCTCGGCGCTGTAGGTCAAGTCTTTGACCCGCATCGCCAGCAGGATGTTGGCGGCAGGCACCTTGTCGGCGCGAAGATCGACCGAGCGCACGCCGTTCTGTTGCGGTCCGACCACGACCTTGAGCGACCAGGGACGCGCACCTTGCTCGCCAAGGCTCACCGCAACCCCGCCGCCGCTCGGACGGCGCATGCTGAGGCTGATATTCTCGAAATTCCATTTGTTGCCGCGCTGCTGATCGTCGACGATGAGATTGCCGTTCTTGAGGCCGATCTCGTTCAGGTTCTGGCCGTCGAGGCCGGTCAGGCTGAGGCTGTCGAGCCAGTCAAGGCCGGCCAGCAATCCGTTCTGCGTGGTATCGGGAGCCGTCGCAGCAGCCCCCTGCGGCGGCGCAGGCGGCTGGCGGGGAAATGTCGGCGCCAAGCCGGCATCGCGCTTGGAGGCAACGCCGGTCGCCAGCGGCTTGGCGGTGTCGCCGGCAGACACTGTCACCTGGCCGTCCGGCGTGATTCGCACCGAAAGTTCGGCATCGACCAGATTGAGGCTCTCGGCGCGCAGCCGCCCCATCAGCAGCGCCATCCCCGATAGTTTCACCTCGGCCTTCGGCGCGGTCGCGACGACGACCTGGTCACGGTCGCGGACCACGATGTCGCGGATGCGTACCGCGATTCGAATTCGTCCGGCTCGCTCGATCTGCGTACCGCCGACCTCGACCGTGTTGCCATGGCCGATATTGTCTTCGATCGCGGCCGCCAGCCACGGCGTCGCAACGTCGAGGTTGATCGGCCCGGCGCCGAGCCGCCACCACAGCCCGCCGAAACAACCGGTGAAGATCACCGCCAGCACGGCGATCACGATCGCCAGACGCTTGACCCAGCGCTCGCCGGTCATCCATTGCCGCAACGCTGCAAATCTGTCGCCGAACCGGTGAAATCGGGAATTGGAACGCGACAACAGCCGTCGCGCACGATAACCCGCCGCCTCGTCCTGCTCCCAGCCCGCCGCGTCCTCCCATTGCTGGGTCTCGGCACGCGGATTCGACCCCTTGGGCGAAGTATTCTTAGCCATTGCCTCTCGGTGCCGGCGCTGAGGTTGATCGCCGCCAAGGCCACGCTCTTCGATCGGTATCGAGCGCTCCTGTGCCGGCATCGCTGCCAATCCTCGATTAATACTGTTACTCGTGGTCGGGCCCAAGGATTGATTGGGCGGTCCCATCGACGAGCGGACGGGGGTAGCGTCGAATTCCTTGTAACCATACTCCGGGGTCATCAAACTTGCCCAGCAGCCGGAGCGAATCCGACGGTCAAAGGCGAGACCCGCAATACCCTAATGGTTGATCTGCGGAAAGCGACGAAAGGAAGGCGTATGTCCAAGAAAACGCGCAAGAAATCCTCCATGCCATCCCCCAAGACCCGCAAGGCTTCCGCCGCAAAACCGGCCGCGGCCAAGACTGCCAGCAAGACCACCCGCCGCAGCACGCCGGCATCGACCAAAAAGCGTGCCGCCAAGGTAGCCAACAAGGCCACCAAAACCGCTACCAAGAAACCGGCGAAGACGGCCAAGAGCGCTTCAGCCAAAGCGTCGCACAAGCCGACATCGAAACAGTTAATAAAATCCAATCTATCGGATACGCCCAAGCCGGCTGCCGGAACCGGACTGGTCGAAGGCGCCATGGCGCCCCCCTTCAGCCTGCCGCGCGACGGCGGCGGCAGCGTCTCGCTGGCAGACTATGCCGGCAGGAAACTGGTGCTGTTTTTCTATCCGCGCGCCGACACGCCCGGCTGCACCCGGGAGGCGATCGACTTCACGCGGCTCGATAGCGCGTTTGCCGATGCCGGCGCGGTGGTGCTCGGGATCTCGGCCGACACCGTAAAGGCCCAGGAATCCTTCCGGAACAAGCACCAGCTTTCGGTTCCTCTGATCTCGGACGAGCAACATGAGATGCTCGAAGCCTATGGCGCCTGGGGCGAAAAATCGATGTACGGCAGGACTTTTATGGGGATCATTCGAACGACGGTTCTGATCGGCGCCGACGGACGGATCGCCAAAATCTGGCGCAATGTGCGGGTCGACGGCCATGCCGACGAGGTGCTGGCTGCCGTTCGTGCCATGTGATCGGCAGGTTCCATTTCCCAAAAATTAACCATGAACGGGTCAAATCGGCACGCAAATTGAGCCGAACGGAGCTGATTTCCGACCGGCGCGGGAGTGCCGATGTCGTACCGTTCCGGTCATTATGCCGACCACCACCATCCCCACGATCATGGCCGGACGCCGCCCCGCCGTCCGGCACCTCACGCGGCACGGGCCACCGCAGCGGTCGATGGCAACGGATATGCCATCGTCCATGCCGGCAAGCAGGTCCGCTTCGGGCCTGTGGTGTTCTGGATCGTCGTCGGCACGATTGTGCTGCTTGGCATGTGGTCGGCGGCCACTGCCACCTATTTCGCGTTTCGCGACGACGTCCTGACCCGGCTGATCGCTCGCCAAGCCGAGATGCAATACGCCTATGAGGACCGCATCGCGGAGCTGCGCGCGAAGGTCGACCGCACCACCAGCCGCCAGTTGCTCGATCAGGAACAGTTCGACCAGAAGCTCGACCAGATCATGCGCCGCCAGACCGCGCTCGAATCGCGCGCCACCGCCCTTGGCGCGATGCCGGATATCGCGGCGACCGGTTCGATTCGGCCTCCGGCGCGCGGCGCGGCCGCGGAGACGCCCGCTTCCGGCAGCCTAAAACCCTCCCCGATCAGCGACACCGTGATCTTCGTCGCGCCGCCGGATCGCGAGGCTCGGCTGGAATCGCGCACGCCCGCCGTCGCCAAGCCGCAGCCAAATCAGTTCGCCAAGGTTCAGGGTGTCGACAATGTCCTGGTCCGCCTGCAGACCTCGCTGGACACCGTCGAGCGGCGGCAGATGGCGGCCTTGAGCTCCGTCGAGGACAGCATGGAATCGCGGCTGCGCCGCATGCGTGGCGTGTTCACCGATCTCGGCCTCAATATGGCGCAACTCGAAGCCGCCACACCGCGCTCGGCCATTGGTGGTCCGTTCGTGCCGGTGAAGCTGCCGGCGGATGCCGGTGCGTTCGAACGCCAGCTCAACCGGATCAATCTCACCCGCGCCCAGATGCAGCGCCTCAACGCGACGCTCGCGCTGGTGCCCTACCGCAAACCTGTCGTCGGCGAGGTCGAATTCACCTCGGGCTTTGGTGTTCGCAGCGATCCATTCCTCGGCCGGCCCGCGATGCATACCGGCCTCGATTTCCGCGCTGCCACCGGCGATCCGGTGCGCGTCACCGCGAACGGCAAGGTGGTGTCCTCGGGGTGGCTGGGCGGTTACGGCCGCATGGTGGAGGTCGATCACGGCAACGGCCTGTCGACCCGCTACGGCCACCTGTCGGAGATTCACGTCAGGGTCGGCGACTTCGTCAAGATCGGCCAGGTCATCGGCGCCGTCGGCTCAACCGGCCGCTCCACCGGTCCGCATCTGCACTATGAAACACGGATCGACGGCGACGCCGTCGACCCGCAGAAATTTCTGCGCGCGGGCGTGCGGCTCAGCTCAAGCTAGCATCGCGCCATCAGAACTGGCGTGCTCGCTTGCTGATAGCGAAATACGTCGGCGGTTTACCGGCATGTGAACGGAACCGCGCGCCCGCGTCGGTGAATTTTTTTCTGGCCCCGTGTCGGATCGCATGGAGGCCCGGCGTCCTTGTGACAGAGACTGAGCGAACCCAAGCAAATCCTGCGATATACTCCGCTCAGCAATGGAGAAAGTACCGTCATGTCCCAAGGCAATACCGTTCGTTTGCATCGCGTCTTCGCGACCAAGCCGGAGAAGGTTTTTCGCGCCTTCCTCGATGCGGAAGCGATGGCCAAGTGGCTGCCGCCCTACGGCTTCACCTGCAAGGTCCACCAATTCGAGGCGAAGGTTGGCGGCACATTCCGGATGTCGTTCACGAATTTCACCACGAACACCGGCCATTCGTTCGGCGGTGAATATCTGGAGATCGTGCCCAACGAGCGGATCCGCTACACCGATCGTTTCGACGACCCCAATTTGCCTGGCGTCATCGAGGTCACCGTGACCCTCAAAGCGGTTTCGGTCGGAACCGAGATCAACATCGAACAGGCAAACTTGCCGACGGTGATCCCGGTCGAAGCCTGCTATCTCGGCTGGCAACAGTCGCTCGCCCAGCTCGCGTTGCTCGTAGAGCCGGATATTCCGGAATAGTGACGGTCGAGGAGAGGCACCACGCTGTGGTGCCTTATCCTCCAGTGCCCGACCTCGCCGGCATGATGTCGCCGAATACTTCCCATACCTCGCCGTTGTCTCGCAAAGCCGCTTCAGCGCTTGCAAGCATACACTTATTCCGTATGACGAAACGGCATTGTTGCCCGGCGCCAATTGTGATTGATGCAGGCTGCAGGCATGACCTTGCGCGATGGCGAGGCCCAGAGGTTGGACTAAGGCTTGAAACCGAACACACGAATTGGTCCGCGACACCCAAAACTCGCGGCGGGTGGATTTCGCTTTGCGCGCTGGCTCGCTGCAAAGACCATGGGTGCTGCCGGTTTCCATCAGCTCGGCTCTGAATTCGCCGATGCACGGATCACGCATGTGCGCGACAAGCTTGCGCGAGGCGAGACGGTCTATCTCGCGGGTCTCGGCGCGCCTGGCACGCACAATTCAGGGCTGGCGCTGGTCGAGGTGACGCAGGCGGATGGGCCACGGCTGATCGTCAACAACGAGGAAGAACGCTTTTCCGGCAACAAGCACACCACCGAATATCCGAAGCTGTCGATCGACGCGGCCGTGGCAACGCTGCGCGGCATGGGCCGCGACATCGGCGACATCGATGCCTGGCTCACGAGTTGGGATTATCCGACGCTCGCCGGCACGCTGGCGCGCTCGGTACTCGAGGAATTGCCGCAGAGCATAAAGCTCGTGCGCACCACCGAGGCCACAGGCTTCGACGGCCGCCGCCTCGACCAGATGACGCGGACGCCAAAAATCCTCGCCCGCCAGCTCGGGCTTGCCGAGCGCGTGCCATTGATCTGCCTGCCGCATCACGACAACCATGCATGGTTTTCCTACGCCGCCTCGCCGTTCGCCGACGATACCGCGCCGACCGCGATTGCGGTGCTCGACGGCACCGGCGATCAGGGCTCGATCTCGCTCTATGTGGTTGAGAGCGGCGCGATGCGTCGGCTCTACTGCAACGACAGCATGTTCGATTCACTCGGTGCATTCTATAGCGTGATCTCGTCGACACAGGGCGGCTGGACATGGCTGTCCAGCGAGGGCCGCTACATGGGCGCTGCCGCCTGGGGCGATATGGATCGCGCCAGCAATCCCTATTACGCGCGGCTGCGCGACGTTCTGCATTTTGGGGCGAACGGCGATATCAGGCTCAATCGCGCGCTGGCCAACTGGTATTGCGACCCGTTCGACCATCCCTACAAGGAAGCACTCACAAAAATTCTCGGCGAACCGCTTAAGCGAGAGCAGCTCTGGAATCCGGATGCGGTGCTGCGTGTCGAGGACATCCACCACCGTCCCGATACCAAGGACCGTCTCGACAAGGCGGCCGCGACGCAACTGGTGTTCGAGGACGCCATGATCCACGTCGTCGATCATGTGTTGCGCACGACCGGCGCCAACCGACTGGTATTGACCGGCGGCGTCGCGCTGAACGCGGTCGGCAATATGCGGCTGCTCGAACATTTCGACGAAACGTGGTTCACGAGCGCGCAGCAGCGCAATGCGCGGCTGCATCTGTGGGTGCCGCCGGTGCCCGGCGACCCTGGCGTCACCATCGGTGCCGCCTGGCTGTTCGCACATCTGGCGGGCGCTCCGCGCGGTGCGCCGATGACGCATGCTTTCTATTGCGGCACGTCCCCCTCGCAAGGCGATATCGTCCATGCGGTTGCGGCCGACGACATCGCCTCGCAAAAGATCGGCGATATCTCGACGCCTGAAGGCCTTGAAGCGATCGCCGACCTGATGGCGTTCATGGTCGCGCAAAACGGCGTGATTGCGCTGTATCAAGGCGCGGCCGAGACTGGGCCCCGCGCACTCGGCCATCGCTCAATTCTCGCCAACCCCTGCGATCCGGCGGTGCGCGAACTACTCAACGCGCGCGTCAAATACCGCGAGGCCATTCGGCCGCTGGCGCCGATGGCAACGTTGGAAGCGGCGAAAGATTACTTCGAACTGCTGCCCGGCGCTGCGGCTGCCGATTACAACGCCTATAATTACATGGTGCTGACAGCGCATTCGAAGCCGCATGCGCGCGGAAAAATCCCGGCGGTCATCCACGCCGACGGCACCGGCCGCATCCAGATCGTGCGCGCCGACGACGATCCCCTCACCTATGCCTACTTGAAGGCGCTCGGCCGCCACATCGGCGTCGAGCTGTCCGTCAACACCTCCTTCAACGTCGCAGGACCGATCGCGCAGACGCCACAGCAGGCGATCGATACGCTGCGCCGTTCCAAGGGGCTCGATGTCGTGGTGTTGGTGGCCGGCGACGGCACCGCCACCGCAGCCTGGCACGGCGGCGAGCGCGACAGCGGAAGGTTCAAAAACTGGATTGCCGACTGGAAGACATCAGCTTCCAGCCAGCCTACGCGATAATTCGCGTCTTCCCTGCAGATCGGGTAATCCGCCGGTTCAGAGATCGACGCGTTCGCTCGCAACCGTCTTGCGTTCCGCCATGTTGAACCGGCCGCTATAGATCGGGCGCTCACCGGTCGTCGGACCAGGATACTGGACGATGAATATCTCCCCGCCCGTTTCGGTGCGGAATTCACCCTCGAAGTGCGGGTCGGGATGGAACAACACCGTTCCCGGACCATGCAGCGTTCCGTCGATTGAAAACTCGCCTTTCAGGATGTGCCAGACCTGCGCGAAGCCATGATAGTGCTCGGGGTGATAGGCGCCGGGTTCAAGCCGCAGAATTCCCGCGTTCGGTTCGGTCGGGCGTTCCGGTCGCGGATGAAAAAGCATTTTGCCTGTCTCGCCCGGCCACCGGATCGTCTCCCATTCGACTTCGTCGAAATGACGCGTCTCGTAGGGCTTGTGATCCTTTCGCGACGCTTCGCGCGCGGTCGTCAATTCCGCATTTGCGGCCGCCGTATCGGGAATCTCCTTGCTCCTGACAGCACTCATTTTGCTCTCCCTTTTGCCGTGCTCTCTCGTTCGCTTTTCCTGCCCGCAATATTGCTCCACCACTCAACAGCGATGGCCGACTGATTTTCGATTGATGTCACCATGAGAAGGCGCGCACTGCCGGACTCCCGCGCCCACGCCATATGCTGCACGTCCGAGCGCAAATGAATCGAATCACCGCGTTGCAGCGCGATAGTTTCGTCCCCCACCTGAAATTCGACACTGCCTTCGAGGACAAAGCACATCTCTTCGCCTGGATGCGCGACCAGCGTCGCCTTGCGCGGTTTTGCCGACAATTCGAGCAGGAAAGTTTCCAGCCGCTGCTCGCCCACGCCCGAAGCGAGTTTGCGCCAGGCATAGTTTGCATCAGCGCCCTTCGATGGAGCGGCATCGATTGACCGCACCACGCGATACGCGCGCGTCCGGTCCTCTTCCTCGACGTCGGCAAACAATTCGGCCGGCGGCAACTGAAGGACGCCGGCAATTTCCAAGAGATTGCCGATCGAACACGCGATGAGTCCGCGCTCGATCCGCGAGAGAAATGTCGCTGACAGACCGACCATTCCGGCGAGTTCATCGAGCGTCAAACCGCGCGCCGAACGGGCCCTGCGAATGACGGCGCCAATTGCGGCAAGGCGCGCCGCCTCGCGGACGCGCCGGCCAGCTTCTGCCGAAACCACGCTGCTCTCCCGTTTTGCTTATAAGGCAAACCATATTGCTATATAGGCAAATGTCAAGTTGGCTCGCATCGCCTGCGCGAGCCCAACTTAACGTTCGAGAAACTTCAGCACGCGGCCGTCGATCAACAGCAGCGCGCTGCCGATCACCAGTGCGCCCACGATTTCACGCGGCGAAATCTGCTCGCCGAGCACGAGCGAGCCGAGCAGGATGGCCGTAACAGGCACCAGCAGCGTCACCAGCATGACATTGGTGGCGCCGGAGCGCCGCAGCACCTGGAAGAAAACGATATAGGCCAGCGCCGTCGACAAGCCGGCAAGACCGAACACCGCGAGCCATGTCACCGTATCAGGCATTGGCAATTGCCAGGGACGCTCGAAAATGCCGGCGACGACAGTCATCATCAGGCTCGATGCCACTAATTGAAACGTGGCGGTGGCAAGCGGCGGCGAATCTGATAGCGCGCGCCGCGCTATCAGCGCGGAGATGCCGTAGCTCAGCGCCGCCGCGAGACACAGCAGTACGCCGAGCCCCTGCCCGCTGGCAAAGCCTAATCCGCTGCCGCGAAGGATCACGACGCCGACAAGGCCGACGATCACACCGGCCACACGCCTGATGATGAGCTTCTCCTCGCCCGCCGCTGCCATCACCATCACCGTGAACAGCGGCGTGGTGGCATTGAGGATCGAAGCCAGCCCGCTCGGAATGTACATCTGTCCGGTGACGATCAGCGAGAACGGCAGCACATTGTTGAACAAGGCGACGCGGAAGAACGGCCTCCAGCCCACCCACCCCTTCGGAAACGGCAGTCGCTGCACGCAAAGCACCGGCAGCAGGATCATGGCAGCCAGCAGCACACGCAACAGCACGAGCGTGAACGGCGGCAATTCCCTTAGCACCAGACCGTTGAAGAAGAACGACCCGCCCCACAGGATCGAGAGCAGGCCGAGCAGCGACCAGTCGCGGGCGTCGATCCGGTTGTCGTTGGTGGTCATGGCAGTTCAAATCGAGAAGACAGGCGGGTCTATTAAGTCGCGCTGGACTTTGCCACCCGATTCCCGAATACGATTGTGCAGCGGCTATTTCCGCCGCGACTGCAGCACGTCCGAGTAGCGGTGCGTCGGCGAGCAGGCTCTCGGCCAGCCTCACCGCGTAAGCTGCATCCTCATGCGACCGAACCGATAAAGACCACTTTGGTCATGCGCTAGTCCACGTCCTCGACCTCGCCGGGCGCGGTGCCGAACGCGCGCTGCGCCAGCGTCGCCGCCATGAACTCGTCGAGGTCGCCGTCGAGCACGCCTGACGTATCGGAGGTCTGTACGCCGGTGCGCAGGTCCTTCACCATCTGGTAGGGCTGCAGGACGTAGGAGCGGATCTGGTGGCCCCAGCCGATATCGGTCTTGGCGGCCTGATCGGCGGCGGCTTGCTCCTCGCGCCTCTTCAGTTCGATTTCGTAGAGCCGCGCGCGCAGCATGTCCCAGGCTTGCGCGCGGTTCTTGTGCTGCGAGCGGCCGGCCTGGCAGACCACCGCGACGCCGGTCGGAATATGCGTCAGGCGCACCGCGGATTCGGTCTTGTTGACGTGCTGGCCACCGGCGCCGCCCGAGCGCATGGTGTCGGTGCGTACGTCGGATTCTTTAATGTCGATCTTGATGCTGTCGTCGACGACCGGGAAGATCGCCACGGAAGAAAACGAGGTGTGCCGGCGCGCGTTGGAATCGAACGGCGAGATCCGCACCAGGCGGTGCACGCCCGCTTCGGTCTTCAGCCAGCCATAGGCATTGTGCCCGCTGATCTGGATGGTCGCGGATTTCAGGCCGGCCTCTTCGCCTAGCGTTTCTTCCAGATATTCGATCTTGAAGCCGTGGTTTTCGGCCCAGCGCGTATACATGCGCAAGAGCATCGCGGCCCAGTCCTGGCTTTCGGTGCCGCCGGCGCCGGCATGCACTTCGAGATAGGAATCGAACTTGTCGGCCTCGCCGGACAGCAGCGCTTCCAGCTCGCGGCGGGCGACCTCCTTCTTCAGGGCTTTTAGCGCGTTCTCGGCCTCGACGACCACGCCTTCATCGTTCTCGGCCTCGCCGAGCGCGATCATCTCGACATTGTCGTCGAGCTCGCGTTCGACCTTGCCGATGCCCTCGAGCGCATCCACCAGCGAGGTGCGCTCCTGCATTAGCTTCTGGGCTTTCTGGGGATCGTTCCAGAGGTTGGGATCTTCGGCGAGCTTGTTCAGCTCGGCCAGCCGTGCCGTCGATTTCTCGACGTCAAAGATGCCTCCTCAGCAGCCCGACTGACTGCTTGATCTCTTCAACAAGGCGTTCGACTTCGGCGCGCATGGTCTCTTCTGTCTGCGGATGGAACCGCTACTGGATAGATGTTCAACGGGCCGGATGTAGCGGCGTACGCCGCAAAGCGCAATCGGCTCAGGCCAGTGAACTCGGGTTTTGTTTGATGCCGGCGGGCTAATACAGCCCGCCGGGGCGCATGACATTGGTGGCGTCAGGCGGGATTCCCGGCTGCATCGGCACCCGTCCGTCGTCGACCACGCCGACGACGGCGTAATTGTCCGGCGGTGCGGTGCCCGGCTTGAACGCTTCGAGGATGGTGCGGCCGCCCTCGCCCGGGTTGGGCCGCATGCCGCTCTTGGCATCGACGCGGACCAACCTGATGCCGGGGGGAATCTTGAACGGCGTCGCCGGCTTGTCGGCGAGCGCAAGCTTCATGAAATCTTTGACGATCGGAGCGGCGGTATGGCCGCCTTGCGCGGCTCTGCCCAGACTGCGGGGCTTGTCATAGCCAAGATAGAGACCGACGACGAGATCAGGCGAAAAGCCGATGAACCAGACGTCTTTTCCGTCAGAGGTGGTGCCGGTCTTGCCGGCGATCGGTCTGCCCACCTCCCGCAGCACCGATGCTGTGCCGCCCTGCACTACCCCTTCCATCATCGAGGTGATCTGGTAGGCCGTCATCGGATCGAGCACCACCTCGCGGCGATCCACCAGTTGCGGCTCGGGTTGGTTTTTCCAACCGCCAGGCGCATCGCAGCCGCGGCACTCGCGCGCGTCATGCTTGAAGATGGTGCGGCCGTAACGGTCCTGGATGCGGTCGATCAAGGTCGGCTTCACGCGACGGCCGCCATTGGCGAACATCGAATAGGCCGTGACCATCCGCATCACTGTGGTTTCACCGGCGCCGAGCGAATAGGAAAGATAGCTCGGTAATTCTTCATAGACGCCGAAACGTTTGGCATATTCGCCGATCAAGGGCATGCCGACATCCTGTGCCAGCCGCACCGTCACGGTGTTGACCGACCATTTGAGGGCTTCACGCAGGGTAAATGGGACCCCGGTAGCTGCCAACCGAAAAGTTCTCGGGACGCCAGACGCCGGCGCCCGGTCCCTGATCGATCTCGATCGGCCCGTCGACCATGATGGTCGATGGCGTATACCCATTGTCCATCGCCGCCGAATAGACCAGCGGCTTGAACGTCGATCCCGGCTGCCGATAGGCCTGCGTCGCGCGATTGAACTGGCTTTGGTCGAACGAGAAACCACCCACCATCGCGAGCACGCGCCCGGTCCACGGATCCATCGCGACCATGGCGCCGGACACTTCAGGCAATTGCCGCAGGCGATACTGGCCTTCGACCGGGTTGCCGTCCTTGATCAGCGGATCGGCGTAAATCACGTCGCCCGGCGACAAAATTTGCGAGACCGAGATCGGCGCCTTGCCGCGCGCCGGCACAGAAGCCGCCTTCGCCCATCTGACACCGTCCAGCGTGATGAGGCCGGTTTGCCGTTCCTTGGAGATGGCGCCCCCCAGTTCGCGGCCGGGCTGGAAACCGATCCGCGCCGACTGATCGGACGTCTCCAACACTACGGCCATCCGCCAGGGCGAGATGTCAGAGAGCGATTTGACGTCGGCGAGTTTCACGCCCCAGTCGCCGGAGATGTCGAGCTTGCTCACAGGTCCGCGCCAACCCTGGGCCTCGTCAAACTTCACGAGACCGGCGGCCATCGCTTTCCGCGCCATCACCTGCAGCTTCGGATCGAGCGTGGCGCGGACCGACAGGCCGCCTTCATAGAGTTTCTTTTCGCCGTAGCGCTCGAAGATGTCGCGCCGGACTTCCTCGGCAAAATATTCGCCGGCAAAAGTATGCGCGGCATTGGACCGGCTGGCCACGACCAGCGGCTCCTTGCGGGCCTTGTCGGCATCGGCCTGCTTGATCCAGCCGTTTTCCAAGAGGCGATCGATCACATAGTTACGCCGCTCGATCGATCGCTCGCGGCTGCGCACTGGATGCAACGTGCCCGGTGCCTTCGGAAGCGCAGCAAGATACGCCGCTTCCGCAACCGTCAGCTCGTTCACCGATTTGTCGAAATAGACCAGCGACGCCGCCGCGATGCCGTAGGCGCCGAGGCCGAGATAGATTTCGTTGAGATAGAGCTCGAGGATGCGATCCTTCGAATACGCCCGCTCGATGCGCATCGCCAGCAAGGCTTCCTTGATCTTGCGGGTGAAGGAGACCTCGTTGGTCAGAAGAAAGTTCTTCGCGACCTGCTGGGTGATCGTTGACGCACCCTGCGGACGCTTGTTGGAGCCGAAATTCTGCACGTACGCCACGGCCGCGCGCGCCATGCCGGTGAAGTCGATGCCGCCGTGCTCGTAGAAGTTCTTGTCCTCTGCCGCGAGGAAGGCGTTGGTGACGAGTTTTGGCACCGCCTGAATCGGCAGATAGAGCCGGCGCTCCTTGGAATATTCGCCGAGCAGCGCGCCGTCCGACGCATGGATGCGCGTCATCACCGGTGGCTCGTAATCCTGAAGCTGCGAATAGTCGGGCAAGTCCCTGGAGAAATGCCAGATTGCGCCTGCAACGCCTGCCACACCGACCAGAAACACCACGGTGCCAGCAGTAAACAGAAAACCCACAAACCGCACCAGCAAGCGCATTACCGAAATTCCATTCCAACCCTTGCGCCGCAACATCCGGCGTTTGCCCTCGGGCGAAGGCTTTGCGCTATCCTCGGACGCCTATCTCTTCGCTCTGCCGCGCTACCAACCGTCGGACCCACCGGGTCCAGACGTGTGTATCACGCAGTGTCCAAGGATACATCTTGAGATTGCAGACGATTCGTGCGGGGTCAATAAAGCCCGCCGGTGCCGGGCCGCATGATGTTGCCCGCATCAGGCGGATAGCCTTGCGAGTATCCCTGCGGCACCCGGCCATCCATGTCGGCAACACCGATAACCGAGTAATTGTCCGGCGGCGCGGTGCCCGGCTTGAACGCTTCGAGGATGGTGCGGCCGCCCTCGCCCGGACCGACGCGCATGCCGCTCTTGGCATCGACGCGAACCAGCTTGATGCCCGCGGGCACCTTGAACGGGACCGCCGGCTTGTCGGCAAGCGCGAGCTTGAGGAAATCCTTGGCGATCGGCGCGGCGAGATGACCGCCGGTCATGCCGCGGCCGAGATTGCGCGGCTTGTCGAAGCCGACATAGATGCCGACCACGAGGTCCGGCGAAAAGCCGATGAACCACGCGTCTTTTTCATCGTTGGTGGTGCCGGTCTTGCCGGCAATGGGCTTGCCGACTTCCTTGACCACCGTCGCGGTGCCGGCCTGCACCACATATTCCATCATCGAGGTGATCTGGTAGGCCGTCATCGGGTCCAGCACCTGCTCGCGGCGGTCGACCAGTTGCGGCTCGGCCTGGTTCTTCCAGCCGCTCGGCGCGTCGCAGCCGCGGCATTCGCGGGCGTCGTGCTTGAAGATGGTGCGGCCGTAGCGGTCCTGGATACGGTCGATCAGGGTCGGCTTCACGCGGCGGCCGCCATTGGCGAACATGGAATAGGCCGTGACCATGCGCATGACCGTGGTTTCACCCGCGCCGAGCGCATAGGACAGGTAATTCGGCAATTCGTCATAGACGCCGAAGCGCCGCGAATATTCGCCGATCAAGGGCATGCCGATGTCCTGCGCCAACCGCACCGTCACCGTATTCAGCGATTGCCGGAGCGCGTTCCGCAGCGTCGTCGGGCCGCCGTATTTGCCGGACGAATAGTTCTCCGGGCGCCACACGCCGGCGCCCTGCCCCTGGTCGATTTCGATGGGCGCGTCGACCACGACGGTCGACGGCGTATAGCCATTGTCCATTGCCGCCGAATAGACCAGCGGTTTGAACGACGAACCCGGCTGTCGATAGGCTTGCGTCGCGCGGTTGAACTGGCTCTGGTCGAACGAGAAGCCGCCCACCATCGCCAGCACGCGGCCGGTCCACGGATCCATGGCGACCAACGCGCCGGACACTTCCGGCAACTGGCGCAGCCGGTATTGGCCCTCGACCGGCTTGCCCTCCTTGTCGAAGAGCGGGTCGGCATAGATCACGTCGCCCGGCGACAACACCTGCGCCACGGAGCTCGGCGTCCTGCCCTTGACGGGTCCGGATGCAGCCTTGGCCCAGCGCACGCCGTCGAGCGTGATGATGCCGGTCTGCCGCTGCTTGCTGACGGCGCCACCGAGTTCGCGGCTCGGTTGGAAACCGATCCGCGCTGACTGGTCGGATGTCTCCAGCACCACGGCCATACGCCAGGGCGAGATATCAGAGAGCGATTTGACGTCGGCGAGTTTCACGCCCCAGTCGCCGGAAATATCGAGTTTTGAGGGCGCGCCGCGCCAGCCGCTGGCTTCGTCATATCTGACGAGACCGGCGACCATGGTCTTGCGCGCCATCACCTGCATTTTCGGATCGAGCGTGGCGCGGACCGAGAGGCCGCCTTCGTACAACTTCTTTTCGCCGTAACGCTCGAAGATGTCGCGCCGGACTTCCTCGGCGAAATATTCGCCGGCGAAGATATGGGCGCCGTTGCCGCGGCTGGTGACGTTGAGCTGTTCCTTGCGGGACTTTTCGGCGTCGGCCTGCTTGATCCAGCCGTTTTCCACGAGGCGGTCGATCACGTAATTGCGCCGCTCCACCGCGCGATCGCGGTTACGCACCGGGTGCAACGCCGCTGGCGCCTTCGGCAACGCCGCCAGATAGGAGGCTTCCGCGACGGTGAGCTCGTTCACCGATTTGTCGAAATAGACCAGCGACGCCGCCGCGATGCCGTAGGCGCCGAGACCGAGATAGATTTCATTGAGATAGAGCTCGAGGATGCGGTCCTTGGAGTAGGCGCGCTCGATGCGCATCGCCAGCAAGGCTTCCTTGATCTTGCGGGTGAAGGAGACCTCGTTGGTCAAGAGGAAGTTTTTTGCGACCTGCTGGGTGATCGTCGACGCGCCCTGCGGACGCTTGTTGGAGCCGAAATTCTGCGCGTAGAGCACGGCCGCGCGCGCCATGCCGGTGAAGTCGATGCCGCCATGCTCGTAAAAATTCTTGTCTTCGGCCGCGAGGAACGCGTTGATGACGAGTTTTGGCACCGCCTGAATCGGCAGATAGAGCCGGCGTTCCTTGGAATATTCGCCGAGCAGCGCGCCGTCAGACGCGTGCACGCGCGTCATCACTGGCGGCTCGTAATCCTGAAGCTGCGAATAGTCGGGCAAGTCCTTGGAGAAATGCCAGATCGCGCCTGCGACGCCTGCCACGCCGACCAGGAACACCACGGTGCCGGCCGCAAACAGGAAACCCAAAAACCGGACCAGCAAGCGCATTATCGAAGTTCCGTTCCAACCCTGTGCGCCGTCATCCGCGGCGCCTATCCAGATACGGCAATCCCGCCGGACGGGTTGCCGCTACGCGGTCGAACAATAAAAGGTCCGGCGGACAATATTGACCGATTCCAAAGACCAGCAGTCTGTTTTCTATACCGTTGCCGCTGTGGCCAAACTAGGGCTTGGTCCATCGGACGGCCCCCTTTTCAATCCACCCTTACGCCACGCGTACCGGGCTTTTCACTTGGCCGGTCCGGCAGTTGCCAGCCGTTTGGCCAGAAACGCATCAATTGCCTGCGCCATCGCGCCGACCGTCTTGTTCCGCCAGTTTTCCGATACCAGAAGCTCGAGGTCACCCTTGTTCGAGACGTAACCGAGTTCGACCAGCACCGAAGGGACGTCCGGGGCCTTCAGAACCCGGAAACCGGCAGATTTCAACGGGTGCTTGTGCATCCGCACGGTATTCTTCATTTCACTCATCAGGGTCCGTGCAAACCGGTTTGAAAAGGTTTTGGTCTCCCGCTGCACCAGGTCGATCAGGATGTCGGCGACTTCGGTCGGCTCGTCGACGAGGCTTACTCCGCCAATCGCGTCCGACTTATTTTCGGTATCGGCCAGCCGCTCTGCCTCGGAGTCGGAGGCCTTATCGGAAAGCGTGTAGATGGTGGCGCCATGGGCGTCGCCCTCGCCGCGCGGCAAAGCGTCGGCATGGATCGAGACGAACAGTGCCGCCGCCTCGTTGCGCGCGACCTTCACGCGGTCGCCAAGCGGTATGAAAGTGTCGTCCGTCCGAGTCATGACGACGCGATACTTGCCCGATTTCTCGATCCTGTCGCGCAGCGCCAGGCCGAAGGTCAGCACCAAGTTCTTTTCCATGATATCGCCGCCGCCGGCCTGGGTACCGTTGTCGACACCGCCATGACCGGGATCGATCACGATCACCGGCCGCTTGTCGGGTGCTTGCGGCGGCTGGGCGATTGACGAATCCGGCTGAGCGGCAGCGTTGGCCTCGGCGATCGCGGGCCGCAGTTCGGGGCGGCTTTCCCGCGGCAGCGACTGGACAAAGGCGGTGCGGTCCACCTGTTCGAATTCGAGCACCAGCCGCGGCGGTTGGCCGTTGGCCGCTTCCAGTACATAGGATTTGGCGATCTTGGCCGGCCCCGTCAGGTCGAACACGATCCGTGATCCGCCCGGCATGACGAGACCATAACGGAACGCCTTGACCAGCCCCCGTCCCCCGACTCCGATCCCGGCGGGAAGATTGAAGCCGAGCTGGGGAAGATCGACGACCACGCGATAAGGGTCCGCCAGCGCGAAGGCGCGAAACTGAACCGGCTTGTCCAGATCGAGGATGAAACGGGTCTGCCTGGCATCGCCTGCCAGCCGGGCATCAGACGCGATCGGGAAATTCGATACCGTCGCCGGGCCGGGGACGGCAGCGACGGAAGCCGGCGGTTGAGAAGCTCCCCCCTGGGCCGCGCAGGAGCCAATCATCTGGGTGCACAGCAATGCTGCGGCGCACAACAGCCCACATCCCAGCAAAACAAGGTGATTTGCGCGGCTCGCCAACGATTCGGTGCCTCCGGAGGAGCCTTCCCTTACCGCATTAGAACCGCAGGGTTAATCGAAGCTTAACGTTTAACCACCGAAAAAACAGCGACTGTTGCCGTGCAGCGACGTCGGAGGGCGGGTTCCCTTGCGCTTCCCTTGCACGGAGCCCCCGATCCACGTATGTACGAGGTGCTGACGGCTAATACTCCCGGTTGTGTCGCGTTCAGCCTCCCGGTGCAGCGCCGGAACCTCCGAAGCCCGGAGGAACCTGCGTCTTTCCCGATCCCTCCACAGCCAGCGCCGCGCGCGGCTGACACGGAGCGGCGGTTTCGAGCCCGAGCGGCGTCCGGTCCCAGGTACTTTTTCCAGGGGCGGTTTAAGACACGGCAAAACTGATTATCCGGACCCTAATGGTCCGATATGCGATGGCCGGCGGGCGTTTAGGCGCCGAACCGGGCCTTCAGCGATAAATACGGCGGTATCCCTTTCCGCCAACATGTTCAGACGGGCCGACGCTTGATGCGCCAGACTGTGTTGCCGACCAAGATCCACGGAACGATCGCGCCGACGCGAGGCGGAAGCTTCGCGCGTCACATCGCTCCGGTGGGCCCCCGTTCGGCGCGGCGCCAAGAAGTGCGTTTTGGCCTTCCCCTCACCCCCGAATCAGGTGGACCGTCGCGTCACCGGGCCGCGCAATTTGCGCGCGCCACGCACCGCGCCCGCCCCCGTCAAGAGTTCCAAAATGCCCAACAAGATGTTGATCGACGCCACCCACCCGGAAGAGACCCGGGTCGTTGTGGTCCGCGGCAACCGCGTCGAAGAATTTGATTTCGAGACCGCCCAACGCAAGCAGCTCCGCGGCAATATCTATCTCGCCAAGGTCACGCGCGTAGAACCGTCGCTGCAGGCGGCGTTCATCGAATATGGCGGCAACCGCCATGGTTTCCTGGCGTTCAGCGAAATCCACCCCGATTACTACCAGATCCCGGTCGCCGACCGTCAGGCGCTGATCGAGGCCGACGAGCGCGCCCATCGCGAGGCCGAGGAAGAGAGCGAGAGCCGCTCCAGCCATCGCCGCCGCTCGCGCCACCGCAATGCGCGCCGCCGCGGCCATGGCGACCGCGTCCAGAGCGACGTGGTCGAGGGTAGCAGCGAGGATCCCTCGCAGGCCGCCCAGCCCTATGAGCGCCAAGAAAGTTTTCAAGATCAGGATTTTCAAGAACATCTGCACGAGCCTGACGCCGTGCAGGCCGGCGATACGCCGGCGCATGACGCCGAACATCACGCCGAAGCGGCTCCTCACGATCGTGATGCGCACGACCATGAGGCGTATAGTGACGAGCGGGCGCATGATGGCGACCGCCCCGCACAGGATCACGACGAGCCCGAACAGGCGCGGGCCGCGAGCGAAGCGCCGGTCGCGGAGGTGCAATCCGATGCGCCTGCCCCTGCTTCGGTCGAAGCTGCCGAGGTGCAGGCCGAGGACGGCCATGACGACCGTCACGACGAGGAGCGCGCGCGAGAAAACGCCGCCCATGCCGACGACGTGCCGCACGTCGAGCACGTCGGCGATTATACTCCTCCTCCCGACGAACCCGCCGCGGCTCTGGAAGCCGACGACGGCCATGACGACGAGGACGATGGCGAGGACGCCGAAGAGGAAGTCGTCGAATCCGTCGGTGGCGACGACGTGCTGGAGGAAGTTCCGGAGCGCCCGTTCCGGCCACGCCGCCAGTACAAGATTCAGGAAGTCATCAAGCGCCGCCAGGTGATGCTGGTGCAGGTCGTCAAGGAAGAGCGCGGCAACAAGGGCGCGGCGTTGACGACCTACCTCTCGCTGGCCGGCCGCTATGCCGTCCTGATGCCCAACACTGCCCGCGGCGGCGGCATCAGCCGCAAGATCACCTCGGCCCAGGACCGTTCGCGGCTGAAGGAAGTGGTGCAGGACCTCGACGTGCCCGAGGGCATGGGGATCATCCTGCGCACCGCCGGCGCCTCGCGGACCAAGCCCGAGATCAAGCGCGACTTCGAATATCTGATCCGGATGTGGGAGACCGTGCGCGACATGACGCTGAAGTCGCAGGCCCCCACCCTCGTGTACGAGGAAGGCTCGCTGATCAAGCGCTCGCTGCGCGACCTCTACAACAAGGAAATCGACGAGATCCAGGTAGCCGGCGAATCCGGATACCAGGAAGCGCGCGACTTCATGAAGATGCTGATGCCCTCGAACGTGCGAGCGGTGAAGCAGTATCGCGATGGCCAGCCGCTGTTCTCGCGGATGGGGGTGGAGAGCCAGCTCGACGCGATGTTCTCGCCGACCGTGCAGCTACGCTCCGGCGGCTACATCGTCATCAACCAGACCGAGGCGCTGGTTTCGATCGACGTCAACTCCGGCCGCTCGACCCGCGAACATCACATCGAGGACACCGCGCTCAAAACCAATCTCGAGGCGGCCGAGGAAGTGGCGCGGCAGTTGCGTCTGCGCGATCTCGCCGGCCTGATCGTCATCGACTTCATCGACATGGACGAGAAGCGCAACAACCGCGCGGTCGAACGCAAGCTCTCCGACTGCCTACGGCAGGATCGCGCGCGCATCCAGGTCGGACGCATCTCGCATTTCGGTCTTCTGGAGATGTCGCGCCAGCGCATCCGTGCCAGCGTGCTGGAAAGCTCGACCGAGCCCTGCCCGCAATGCGGCGGCAGCGGTCATGTGCGCTCGGTCTCCTCGGTCGCGCTGCAATTGCTGCGCGGCATCGAGGAAATCCTGATGAAGGGCGCGACCCACAATCTGGTGGTGCGCACCCGCACCGACGTGGCGCTCTATGTGCTCAACCACAAGCGCGGCCACCTGCGCGATCTCGAAAACGCCTTCAAGGTTACGCTCGCCGTCGTCGCCGACGCTACCGTGAGCGGCCAGCAGTCATACGTCATCGACCGCGGCGAGCAGGTGCACACGCTGGAAGCCGCCAAGGCATTGCTGGCGGCGCAGGCTGCCGCCTTCCCGCCGCAAGTCGAGGAAGCCTATGACGACGACGAGGTGTTCGACATCGAGACCGAGTCCGAGATCGAAACCGAGGAAACCGAGGGGCTGACCGACGATGCCGTCGAGGCAGCGGTGGGCGAAGGCGAAGGCGACGGTCACCGCCGCAAGCGGCGCCGGCGCCGGCGCGGCCGTGGTGAGCCGCGTGAAAGTGGTGCCCCGCGCGAGGACGGTGATGCGATGCGCGTCGCAAGCGAGACCATCGAAGGCGCGATCGCCGAGGACGGCGAAGCCGACGAGGACGAAGGCGACGAACAGGCCGGCACGGTCCGTGGCGATCAACTTGCCAGTGGCGAGCGGCGCCCGCGCCGCCGCGGCCGTCGCGGCGGACGCCGCCGGCGCGGTACCGGACTGGAAGATGGTCTTGCCGGGTCGATCGCAGACGAACTCGAGCCGCCCCCAGCTCCGGAGGCGACCAGCGCGGTTGCCGATTTCGAGGGCGCCTCGTCCGATCCCGCGCCATCACTGGTGCAGGCCGACACCCAGCCCGAACCGGTCTCGCCGCCGGCGGAGATGCGGCCTACGGCCGATGCCCAGCCGGAGCCGGTTGCGACTGAGCCGGCGCCAACCGCTGAGGAAACCAGGCAAGAGGCCGAGCGCGCCGCGGCGCGGCGACGCTCGACCGTGCGCGAGAAAGTCAGCTTCTTGACCAGCGCTCCGGCTGAACCGGCGCCCGCCGCCAGCCAGAACGCGCCAGAGCCGATTGTGCAACCCGCGCCCGCTCCAGCCGAACCTGCGCCGGCCTCATCGGGCGAAGTCGCGCCACGCAAGGCAGGCTGGTGGTCACGGCGCTTCGGCAGCGGCGAGTAAGGAATCGAACCCAAAAAGAAAACCGCCCGGCGCAAACCGGGCGGTTTTTGCTGTCTGACGCGACGGCTTAACCGCGCGGATCGAAAATCCGCCGGATCGCAGGCACGAGAGCAGCGCCGAGCGCGTTCTTGATCAGCGATGCCGCGATGAATGGCACAATGCCGACCAGCCACGCCTTTTCGACGCCGAGTTTCATGCCGAACGCAAGCCAACCAAATCCGGCGGCAAGAATGAGAATGTGCCCGAACGCCATCGCCACGAATAGCCGGAGCACCGATCGGTCCCAGCCGCGCTCGCTCAACCATCCCGTCAGGAAGGCCGCTGCCACGAAGCCGACGAGATATCCGGCCGTCGGACCGACGAACGGTGCGAGGCCACCGACCGGGCCCGCGAATACCGGAAATCCGATCGCCCCCTCCGCCAGATAGGCCACGAGTGTAGCGCTGCCGAGCCGCCAGCCATAGGCTGCGCCGATCACCAGCACGACCAGTGTCTGCAGCGTCATCGGTACGTAGGGCAACGGCAGATTGACCTTCGCCGACAAGGTCAGCAGCGCCGTTCCCAACGCGACCAGGATCACGCTACGCAACAGGCCCGACGATCCATCGGCGCGATGCGGCCACAGCAGCGCGGCGAGCGGGAAATGCGATGGCGCGACGGTTTCAGTCATGGTTCTGGCGGACACGGATGGCTCCTGGTTGGTTATAGGTGTGGATGAAGTGTGTGACAGGCCGGAGGGATTATCGCAGCCAACGCGCGATGCGCGTCACGGCTTCGCGCATCTCGTCGGCCGAGCGCGCATAAGAGAAGCGAATGAAGTTGCGGCCGTGGATCGGATCGAAGTCGACGCCCGGCGTCGCCGCCACCTGCGCCTTCTCCAACATGCGGCCGGCAAACTCGAAACTGTCGGACGTGAAATCCGAAACATCGGCGTAGAGATAGAACGCGCCATCGGCCGGCAGGAACTTGGTGAGACCGGCCTTCGGCAATCCCTCGATCAAGATGCGGCGGTTCTCCTGATAGCCGCGCCTGATCGCCTCCATCTCTTCGCGGCCTTCGAATGCCGCTTCGGCCGCGATCTGCGACAGCGTCGGTACCGAGATCGACAGGTTCTGCTGCAGCCGCTCGATCGGGCGCACCAGAGACTCCGGTACCACCATCCAGCCGACCCGCCAGCCGGTCATGCAGAAATATTTCGAGAACGAATTGATCACGAGCGCGTGCGGCGAAAGCTCCGCCGCCGTCACCGCCGGAAACGCATAGTCGAGCCCATGATAGATCTCGTCGGAAATGAAGCGGATGCCTGCGCCTTCTGCCGCGTTGATCAGGCCGGTGAGCGCTTCGCGCGACATCATCGTTCCCGTCGGATTGGCGGGGCTGCCGACCAGCACGCCCTTCAGCGGCGCCTTGCGATGCGCCGCCAGCAACGCCTCTCCCGTCAGCGCATGGCGTGTCGCGCTCGAGGTCTCGATCAGCACCGGCTCGCAACCGAGCGCGGTCAGAATATGCCGGTAGGGTGGATAACCCGGTACCGTGACCGCCACGCGATCCCCCGGCTCGAACATCGACAGGAACGCCAGAATGAATCCACCGGACGAGCCGGTCGTGATCACGATGCGGTCGGTATCGACAGCGCAGCCGTAAGTGTCGCGGTAATGCCTGGCAATCCGCGCACGCAGCGTGGGCATGCCGAGTGCGGAGGTGTAGTCGATCCGCGCCTCATCGAGCGCCGCGTGCGCGGCCGCGATCGCGGTTCTGGGCGCGGGCGCCGCCGGTTGCCCCACTTCCATGTGAATGACATGGCCGCCGGCCGCCTCGATGCGCGCTGCAGCCGCCATCACGTCCATCACCATGAAGGGCGGAACGTCGCTCCGCGCCGAGGGGGTCAACAGCGCTGTCGCGCGGTCTCTAAGTGTCGATTCCAGCATCGATCTCTGCTATTGCACGGGCGCCATCCGAATTCGGGTTCCCGAGCCGGTAAGCGCCCCAGACTGGCCGCATTCGATGGCTTGTTATAGCGTTTTCAAGCGAAGTGATACCGGCTCGGTGAAGAAACGCGTTGAAACAACAAACTGGGACCCGTTTCTGATCTAATCGGAAACCGAACCGGCGTCCGGCAAATTCCGGATGCACTGACAATCGCCAAAAGACCGGAATCGCCAAAAGACCGCTCATGCTGCTCCGCATCGCCCTACGCAAGAAATCACTGAAGTTGACCACGTTGACGACTGCGGCCGCCCTTGCCGTCGCGCCGATGGCTGCGCTGGCGCAGGAGAACAGGGGCCCACCGGTGCTCCGCGACACCGAGACGGAACAATTGCTGCGCGAATATACGCGCCCGATCCTGCGCGCCGCCGGTCTGGAAAAGCAGAACATCCAGATGGTGATCATCAACCAGGGCGTCTTCAACGCCTTCGTTGCCGACGGCCGACGCATCTTCGTGAACTACGGCGCGATCATGCAATCGGAAACACCGAATCAGATCATCGGCGTGATGGCGCACGAAACCGGCCATCTTGCCGGCGGCCATCTCGCCAAGATGCGCGAGCAGATGGCGCATGCTCAGACGCAGATGATCATCGCCATGCTGCTTGGCGCCGGCGCGATGGTCGCGGGCGCGCAAGGCGGCAGCAGCAGCGGGTTGGCCAACGCCGGCGCGGCAATGTTTTCCGCGCCGGGAGAAATGATCCGCCGTAACCTGCTCTCCTATGTACGTCAGCAGGAGGAGAACGCCGACAAGGCCGGCGTGAAGTTTCTGACTGCTACAGGCCAGTCCGCCAAGGGCATGTACGAGACCTTCAGACGCTTCACCGACGAGAGCCTGTTCGCTGCGCGCGGCGCAGACCCTTATGTTCAGTCGCATCCGATGCCGGCCCAGCGCGTCGCCGCGCTGGAAGAACTGGCACGGTCGAGCCCTTATTGGGATAAAAAGGACGACCCTGCCCTGCAGCTACGCCACGACATGGTGCGCGCCAAGATATCGGCCTTCATGGAGCGGCAGGACACCGTGTACCGGCGCTATCCGTTGTCCAACAACAGCCTGCCTGCGCGCTACGCCCATGCTATCGCGACTTATCGGCACGGCGACCTGCGCAGCGCGCTCGCGCAGATCGACGCCCTGATTCAGCAGCAGCCCAACAATCCCTATTTCCACGAGGTGCGCGGCCAGGCGCTGCTCGAGGGCGGCAAGCCGCAGGAGGCGATCGCGCCGCTTCGCAAGGCCGTAGCACTCTCCAACCACGCGCCGCTCATCGAGATGATGCTTGGGCAGGCCCTCGTAGCAACCGGCAACAACGCCCACACCGACGAGGCGATTGCCATCCTGCGCGCGGCGGTAGCGCGCGAGAGCGAGGCGCCGATCGGCTATATGCAGCTTGCGATCGCCTATGGCCGAAAAGGAGATTACGCGCAGGCCGATCTGGCGTCAGCCCAGGCCGCCTACCTGCGCGGCGACAGCAAGACGGCGCGCGATCTCGCCTCACGGGCAAAAACACGCTTCGCGATCGGAACGCCGGGATGGGTCAAGGCTGACGACATCGTGAACACCAAGCCGCTGCCCGGCCAGAAGGGCAACTAGAATTAAGCCGCATTCGGCTATAATCGAACTTGGTCACCAAACTTGGCCATCAAGGACTTGGTATCAAGGACTTCGCTATCAAGGATTTGGCCAACCCGATCCAAGATATTATCGAGAAGCCGGCCTTCAGCAGAATTGCCCGGGAACTCGCCGCATAAGGATGTACCGATGCCCTCGTTCCGTCTTCTCATCCCCGCACTGTTCGCTTTGGCGCTCTGCGGCGCGCCGCTGCCCGCCTCCGCGCAGAGTTTTACCGACACCCAGCGCGGCGACATCGAGGCCATCGTCCGCAATTACCTGATCGCGCATCCCGAGGTGCTCGAAGAGGCGATGACCGAACTCAGCAAGCGTCAGGCCGCTGCCGAAGCCGCCAAGCACGAAGCCGGCGTCGCCAAGAACGCGGACGCGATCTTCAACTCGCCGCGCAACGTCACGGTCGGCAACAAGGACGGCGACGTCACCTTCGTCGAGTTCTTCGATTACAATTGCGGCTATTGCAAACGCGCGATGCTGGACATGATGGAGCTGATGAAGAGCGACCCGAAGCTCAAGGTCGTGCTCAAGGAGTTTCCGGTGCTGAGCGCGGGCTCGGTCGAAGCCGCTCAGGTCGGCGTCGCCGTGCGCATGCAGGATCCGACCGGCAAGAAATATCTCGACTTCCATCAGAAGCTTCTTACGGGCCGAGGCGCCGCCGACAAGGCACGCGCGATGGCCGTTGCCAAGGAAGTCGGCCTCGACATAGCGAAGCTGGAGAAAGATCTGAACAGCGCGGAGGTGCGTGGCACGCTCGAGGAAAACTTCAAGCTCGCCGAGGCCATGGGCATGAACGGCACGCCGAGCTACGTGATCGGCAAGCAGGTCGTGATCGGCGCGGTCGGCGTCGAGGCCCTACGCGAAAAGATCAGCAACGCCCGCTGCGGCAAGGCGACCTGCTGAGGCGACGCTTCGCGCATGGCGTAAAAGGCCGGCTCGACAGCCGGCCTTTTTCGTTTTCGTTGCAGCACTATGTGGCGCAGCGGTTCATCCCGCGTTCACAAAACAATGTCGGCGGAACCGCCAAGTATCAGGAACATCAGCTAATTCCTTTCGTTGTCGGCGCGGGCAACGCAGATACGTGAGGAGACATTCGATGAGTAATCGCTTTCTGATGACGGTCGCGGCAGCGGCCCTGATCGCCGGAACCGGCTTTGCGAATGCTCAAGGTACCGGCATGGGACGCGGCGACGCGGGGTCGGCCGGTTCTGCGGCGCAGCAGGGCGCGCCGTCTGAGCGGGGCGGTGCCGCTTCTGAGCGGGGCGGTGCCGGCACTATGCAGCAGCGCGAACCCCGCGGCACCACCGGCATGGGACAGTCCGAGCAGAAGTCGATGGGCGGTGAAAAGGCCCAACGCAGCGAAGACCGCAAGGGCGGCAAGGACATGAAGGCCGAGGGCAAAGAGGACCGCGGCAGCATGAAGGGCGACAAGGAGAAGGGCCAGACGACCGGCCAAGGCATGCAGCGTGAGCAGGGCACGACCCAGCGTGACCGCGACCGGACCACGACCCAGGGTCGTGACCAAATGCAGCGTGACCAGAAGGTCCAAGGCCAGCAGGACCGCGACCGCACGCAGACCCAGACCCAGGGCCGTGACCAAACGACCACAACAGGTCAGGCCGGCGCGGGCGGCAAGCTCTCGACCGAGCAGCGCACCCAGATCACCAACGTGATCAAGGAGACACGCGTTCAGCCGGTGACGAACGTGAACTTCTCGGTTTCGGTCGGCACCCGCATCCCGCGCGACGTGACCTTCCACACGCTGCCGCCGCGCGTGGTGACGATCTATCCGGAATGGCGCAGGTATAAGTACATCCTCGTCAGGGAGCAGATCGTGATCGTCGATCCGAACACCTACGAGATCGTGGCGATTCTGGACGCCTGACAGCGGCCTTTCGCAAGGATAAGGGCGGGTAGCAATGCCCGCCCTTTTCGCTGATCAAGGCCAGGACCAAGCCGCGCCAGGCCCGGCAATCGATTCACTCCATTGGTTAACGAATAAATTCAGCGGGTTATATCCGCCTTTTTATGAACAGGGTAAGGCCCTTGAAAGGCTCCCGGGACGGCCTAAAGGCTTCCCCTTGGCCGCGTTGTTACCTATAACCCCGCGACCCGCCCGCCCCCTTTTGCTGGAAACCGGATGGCCCAAGGAAGCGCCCAAGCCTCTGCCGCGACGATTTATGTGCTCAACGGCCCGAACCTCAACATGTTGGGGACGCGCGAGCCTGAAACCTATGGCCACGCAACGCTCGCCGACGTCGAAAAGCTGTGCGTCGAAACGGCGGCACAATTCGGCTTGAAGGCTGATTGCCGCCAGTCCAACCGCGAGGGCGAGTTGATCGACTTCATCCATGAGGCGCATGCGAAGAAGGCGGCCGGCATCATCATCAACGCCGGCGGTTATTCGCACACCTCGATCGCGTTGCACGATGCGCTGGTCGCGGTCAAAATCCCGACGGTGGAAGTGCACATCAGCAACATCCACGCCCGCGAGAGCTTCCGTCACCACTCCTTCACGGCCATGGCTGCCTTTGCATCGCTCTGTGGCTTCGGCGTCGACGGCTACCGGCTCGCAATATCAGGCCTGGCCGCCAAACTCGGCGTCAAGGCCAAGGACTGACTTCAAAAACTGACCTCAAACATCTGACGTCGAACGACACCTGACGCTTAAGCGTCACCCACATCGAGAATTCCGGATCAAGAGCATGGCCCGCCAGCCCGACAACAAGTCAGCGGACAAATCAGCCGCAAATCTAAAGAGCGACGACAGCGCGCTCATTCGCGAACTCGCGCTGTTGCTGGACGAGACCAGCCTGACCGAGATCGAGATCGAGCGCGCCGGGCTGCGGGTGCGCGTCGCGCGCAACATCAGCGTGTCGGCGGCGATGCCGGCGAGCTTCCAGCCGGCGCCGGCTGCGGCGGCAGCCATCGCTGCGGGGAGCGCGGCGGCTGCCGACCTGGCCAAGCATCCAGGCGTGGTCCCCTCGCCGATGGTCGGCACCGCCTATTGGGCGCCTGAGCCCGGCGCCAAGCCGTTCATCGAGGTCGGCACCAAGGTTTCGGCCGGCCAGACACTCCTGATCATCGAAGCGATGAAGACGATGAACCAGATCCCGTCGCCGCGTGCCGGCACGGTGACGCAAATTCTCGTCGAGGACGGCCAGCCGGTCGAATTCGGCGAGCCATTGGTCATTATTGAGTAGATGGCGAATGGCGAGTGGCGAATAGCGAATGGCCTTGAGCGCTGACCATTCGCCATTCTCCACTCGCTACTCGCCGGCGGGAGCCGCATGTTCGACAAGATCCTCATAGCCAATCGCGGCGAAATTGCCCTGCGCGTGCTGCGCGCGTGCAAGGAGCTCGGCATCTCCACCGTTGCCGTGCATTCCACCGCCGACGCCGACGCGATGCACGTGCGGCTCGCCGACGAGAGTGTCTGCATCGGGCCGCCGCCTTCCAAGGACTCCTATCTCAACGTCCCGGCGCTGCTCGCGGCCTGCGAGATAACGGGCGCGGATGCCGTGCATCCCGGCTACGGCTTTCTTTCCGAGAACGCCCGCTTCGCCGAAATCCTCGCCGAGCATAATCTGCATTTCATCGGCCCGAAGGCCGAACACATCCGCCTGATGGGCGACAAGATCGAGGCCAAGAAGACCGCCAAGCGGCTCGGCATTCCGGTGGTGCCGGGCTCCGACGGCGCGGTCTCGTCGGACGACGACGCGCTGGCGATCGGCAAGGCGATCGGTTTTCCGGTGCTGGTGAAAGCGGCGGCCGGCGGCGGCGGACGCGGCATGAAGGTGGCGCGCACCGCTGACGACCTGATGCTGGCGCTATCCACCGCCTCCAACGAGGCGAAATCCGCATTCGGCGACGCCTCGGTCTATCTCGAAAAATATCTGCAGAAGCCGCGCCACATCGAGATCCAAATTCTCGGTGACGGCCGCGGCGGTGCGATCCATCTCGGCGAGCGCGATTGCTCGCTGCAGCGCCGTCACCAGAAGGTCTGGGAAGAAGGCCCCTCGCCGGTTCTCGCCGCCGCCGCCCGCGCCAAGATCGGCGAGACCTGCGCCAAGGCGATGCGGGACATGAAATATCTCGGCGTCGGCACCATCGAATTTCTCTATGAGGATGGCGAGTTCTATTTCATCGAGATGAACACCCGCATCCAGGTCGAGCATCCCGTCACCGAGAGCATCACCGACATCGACCTCGTGCTGGAGCAAATCCGCATCGCCGCCGGCGGCGACCTGCCCGCGAAGCAGGAAGAGATCGCTATCATCGGGCATGCCATCGAATGCCGCGTCAATGCGGAAAACCCGCAGACCTTCCGCCCCTCGCCCGGCAAAATCACGCAATTCCATCCGCCCGGCGGGCTCGGCGTGCGGATCGATTCCGCGGTTTATCAAGGCTACGTCATTCCGCCCTACTATGATTCACTCGTCGGCAAGCTGATCGTGCACGGCAAGACTCGCGCCGAATGCCTGATGCGGCTGCGCCGGGCGCTCGACGAGATGGTGGTCGACGGCATCGAAACCACGCTGCCGCTGTTCCGGGCACTGGTCCGGGAGGCCGATATCATCAACGGCGACTACCACATTCACTGGCTCGAACAGTACCTCGCCGGCCAACCCGCGGACGGCTAGATCTCTCTGGCGAAAATTGCCTGAAATTTTCGACGGCCGATGGAACCGATGGGTTCCATCGCACGTTGGGATGTGCAGGGGTTGCCGGGGGCGCGTATTCCGCTTGTCCATGACGCGAGATCACCGTGATCGCTGATGTCCAGCGCAAGCGCGCCGTGGGCCACATCCTGCTGCTTGCGGCGGGGCTATTGGTGTTGACCGCCATCAGCGCGGGTTCGGTCCATCTGGTGAACAAGGCGCGCGAGGACGCGCGCGCGGTGCAGCGCACCGTCGAGGTCGAGAACCAGATATCGCTCGTCCAACTGCAATTGCGGCGTGCTGAAAGCGCGCAGCGCGGCTACCTCGCGACATTGCGCCCCGACTTTCGGACCGACTTTGAGCAAGCCATGTCCGAACTGGCGCCGGCGCTGACGCGGTTGGGCCGGCTTGTCAGCGACAATCCGGTTCAACGGGGGCTCATGAACGAGATGATGCCGCTCTACGACCAGCGCATCGAGGAATTCCGCACGACGATGGAGCTGGCCCGTTCCCAGCGCCTGAACGATGCCTCCAAGATCGTGCGCGAGGGCATCGGGCGCGACACCATGAAACACATTGACGATCTCGCCGTGCGGATGCGAACCGAGGAGGACCGTCTGTTTGTCGAGCGCACGACCAACGCCGACCGTAGCCAGACCCTGGCGGCCTCGATCACCGGCATCGGCTCGGGTTTGGTGGTCGTGCTGGCCGGCATCGCGATCTTCCTGGTCCGCCGTTCGTCGCGCGCACGCGACCAGGCCGACGCAAGGCTGCGCGACAGCCACCTCAACCTCGAGGCCACCATCGACGAGCGCACCGCCGACCTGCGCGAAGCCAATGACGAGATCCAGCGCTTCGCCTACATCGTCAGCCACGATCTGCGCTCGCCGCTGGTGAACATCATGGGCTTCACGAGCGAGCTGGAGGAATTGCGCAGCGACATCTTCAAGCGCATCGCAGCGCTTTCCCGCGGGCAATCCGAAGCGACGCCCGCCCCGGAAAATGCCACCGATACCGCCGAGCCCGTACTCGAAGGTCCCGACCAGAAGCTCTCGGAGGATTTCTCCGAGGCGCTCAGCTTCATCAAATCGTCGATCGGCAAGATGGACCGGCTGATATCGGCGATCCTCAATCTCACCCGCGAGGGGCGGCGCGAGTTCGAGCCGGTCTGGATCGATACCAAAGAGCTGATCGAGGGCATTGTGGCGACCGTGGCGCACCAGGCCGCCGAAGCCCAGGCCGAGATCCGGATCGACGCATTGCCGAATATCGTCAGCGATCGCCTTGCGCTGGAGCAGATATTCTCCAATCTGATCGATAATGCGCTCAAATATCTCAAGTCCGGCGTGCCCGGCGAAATCACGGTTCGCGGCCGCACCAAGCTCGGCTTTGCGGTTTTCGAGATGTCAGACAATGGCCGCGGCATCGATCCCAAGGACCATCAGCGCATTTTCGATTTGTTCCGCCGCGCGGGAACCCAGGACAAGCCGGGACAAGGCATCGGGCTTGCCCATGTCCGCGCATTGGTGCGCCGCTTGGGAGGAACCATGTCGGTCGCATCGGAACTTCACCAGGGCAGCACGTTCACGATCACACTGCCCATTAATTGGCCAGCAGGTAACCGGAACATACGGACATGAGTAATCCAGTCACCATCATCATGATCGAGGACGACGAGGGCCATGCTCGTCTGATCGAACGGAATATACGCCGGTCCGGCGTGAATAATGAGATAATACCGTTCACCAGCGGTACAGAAGCGGTGAACTACCTGTTCGGCAAGGACGGGACGGGCCTCGACCACAAGGGCGGCGCGCTCCTGATCCTGCTCGATCTCAACTTGCCCGATACGTCCGGTATCGACATTCTGAAGCGGGTGAAGGAAAACCAGTATCTCAAGACCACGCCGGTCGTGGTACTGACCACGACCGACGACTCCTACGAGATCAAGCGCTGCTACGAACTCGGTTGCAACGTCTACATCACCAAGCCGGTGAACTACGAAAGCTTCGCCAACGCCATTCGCCAACTCGGTCTGTTCTTCTCCGTCATTCAGGTCCCTCCGGCCGCCATATGAAACCCGCGACGCCGACGCTGCTCTACATCGACGACGACGCCGGCCTCGCCCGGCTGGTCGACCGCGGCTTGACGCGGGCAGGTTTCAAGGTCGTGCACGCGGCGGGCGGCGAAGAAGGGCTGGCGCGGCTGGCGCAAGGCGGTATCGACGTGATTGCGCTCGACCAGTACATGCCGGGTCTCGACGGCCTCGAAACGCTCGAACGCATCATGGCGATACCGGACGCCCCGCCGGTGGTGTTCGTCACGGCTGCGCAGGATTCGGCGATCGCTGTCACGGCGCTGAAGGCCGGCGCCGCCGACTATCTCGTCAAGGATACGCGGGGCGATTTCATTCCGCTGCTTCAGGTCGCGATCTCCGGCGCGCTCAGGCAGGCCGAGCTTCAACGGGCCCGCGACGAGGCCGAAGCCGAGGTTCACGCCTCGCGCGACCGCTATGCGGCGCTCGCCGCCGAACGTGAGGTGCTGCTGCGCGAAGTCAACCACCGCGTCGGCAACTCCCTGCAGATCATCGCCTCGCTGCTGCACTTGCAGGCCAATTCGGCGACCCAGGAGGACGTCAAGGCGGCGCTGACCAATGCGATGGGCCGCGTCGCAGCGGTCGCCCAGGTCCACCGCCGTCTCTACACCTCGCACGATCTCAAGAGCGTGCTCTTGAACCAGTATCTCGAAGCTCTGCTGGAAGATCTCCGCCGTTCGGCCGAAGGCAACAAGATGTCGCGGCTGACGCTCAAGGCCGAACCGATCGAGATCGACCCGGACCGCGCGGTGGCGATCGGCATCATCGTCAACGAACTGGTGATGAACGCCGTCAAATACGCCTATCCCGACGGCGCCGGTCCCATTCACGTCGAGCTCAAGCCCGAGGGCGAAGACCTCATGGTCTCGATCGCGGACGACGGCGTCGGCCTCAACGCCAAGTCAGACCCGCGCTCCACCGGCATGGGGCAACGCATCGTGAGCGCCATGGCCGCCAAACTGGATGCCAGTGCCGAGCGCGATCCCAACCACCACGGCACCAGGATCGTACTGCGTTTCCGCCGCACCGCGCCGGCGGCGCCGCCGAAGTCGACCAACGCTGCGGCGGGCTAAGCTAACCCTTCGCCGCCGCCGCTTCGATCGCGCGCGCAGCCGAGACAAGAACGTCCGCCACCTCGATCGCGCGGCGTGGGCCCAATCTGTTGCGCATGGCGGAGAGCGTAATCGCAGCGGCGGGCTGACCATCAGGAGTCCGGATCCAGGCCGAAAGCGACTTCGTTCCCTGCACCAGGCCGACATCACGCAGATTGTAGCCTCGGCGCCGCGCGAGCTGGATCTGTCCGAGCACGGTGGCCGTATCGGTCCGGTAAGCGCCAAACCGCGTTTCGTTGGCGAGCACGATCTTGCGCGCCTCTGCTGCCGGCATGGCGGCCAGGATCGCCACGCCAGCGCTGCTGACGCCCAGTGGACGCCGCACGCCGACCTCGATCGACAGCACCTGGATCGGATAGCTACCGATGCGGCGCGCCACACACAGCGTATCGAGGCCGGTGCGTACCGTGAGAAACAAGGTATCGCCGAGTTGCGCCGACGCTGCCGCCAGATGCGGCTCGGCTGCAACCATCAGGGGCGAACGCGACGGACGCGCCAGCGCCAGTTCGGGCACCTGGCGGCCGACGACATAATTTCCCGTCCGCTCGCTGCGTTCGACAATCCCCTCCTCGATCAGCACATGCACGATGCGATGCACCGTGGGGCGGGCAAGCGACGTCGCCTGCACGACTTCAGCCAGCGGTACGCCTCGTTCCCCACCAACCGCGAGCGTCCGCAGCACGGCCAACGCACGGCGGATCGCCTGCCCACCCTGCCGCGGCCCCCGTGTCTTTAACCGACCATTCGTCATATGCCCTGTCCGCTGTCCACAATGTGGACAAAAACACCACAATTTGGTCGACAGCGGAAGGGCTGCGCGCAACATCGCCGCGCGGAACAATACATGCGCATGCCGCTCGGACGGGGCTCGCGCAAACAAGAACGTAGCGGCAGATCTGCCGCTTTTCGGGAGAATGCGATGAAATTTTTCGCGATCGCAGGCGTCGCTCTGTCGACACTATTCACGGCAGCGTTGAACACACCGGCAGACGCCCAGCAATGGCCGGCGCGTCAGGTTAAGCTGATCGTCCCTTACCCGGCAGGCGGCAATGTCGATAGCGCGGCGCGCGTCATCGCCGACAAACTTCAGGCGAAGCTCGGCCAGCCGTTCATTGTGGAAAACAAGGCTGGCGCCGGCGGACTGATCGCCGGCGAGGCGTTCGCGAAAATGCCGCCCGACGGCTACAACTTGTTCGTCGGCGCCAACGGCCCGGTGCTGTTCGCACCCGAGATCGCCAAGCGCGAGGCCTACAACTGGAAGCGGGACTTCGTTCCCATCACTTCGATCACGATGACGCCCCTGGTGCTCGAAGTGCATCCGTCGGTGCAGGCCAAGGACCTGAAGGAATTCATCGAGCTCGCGCGCCGCGATCCGGGCAAGCTGACGATGGCCTCGCCCGGCCAGGGCACCACCAACCATCTGCTCAGCGAGCTCATGCAGTCGACGTTGGGCCTGCAATGGCTGACGGTGCACTACCGCGGCAACGCGCCCGCTCTCAACGACCTGATCGGCGGACAGGTGCAGTTTGCCCTCGACCAGATCTCGGTCGGGTTGCCTTCGATCAAGAGCGGCATGCTGCGCGCGCTCGCCGTCACCGGCAGCCGCCGCGCCTCCTGGCTGCCGGATGTCCCGACCTTCACCGAACTCGGCCACAAGGAATTTGACGGCCAGACCTTTACAGGCCTGTTCGCGCCCGCACGCACGCCGCCCGAGATCGTGACCAAGCTCCACGATACCCTCGCGGAGATCCTGAAAGATCCCGCCATCGTCGAGAAGTTCAACGCGCTCGGCGCCGAGGCCGTATCGATGACGCCAGCGGAGTTCACGAGCTACCTCGAGCGCGAGGACGCCAAGTGGATTCCCGTCGTCCGCAAGGCGAACATCAAGGCTGATTGAAGCACATCCAGATGCGGATCGATCCTGCATATCTCGACGCTGAAACGGCCTACCGGCTGATCACCGGCGTCGTGGTGCCCCGCCCGATCGCCTGGGTGACCAGCCTGTCGGGCGGCGGGGTGCTCAACCTCGCCCCCTTCTCCGCCTTTACGTTCGTCTCCCCGAAGCCACCGATGCTGGCCATCAGCGTCGGCCGCAAGGGTGGAATCTACAAGGATACCGCGCAGAACATCCTCAACAACGAGGAATATGTCGTTCACATCGCGGACTCCAGCCTGATGACGGCAGTGCACGAGAGCTCCACCGAACATCCGCCCGATGTCAGCGAGGTCGAGGAATTGCGGCTTTCGACGCTGCCGGGAGAGCGCATCAAGGTGCCTCGTATCGCAGCCGCGCCGATTGCGATGGAATGCCGCTTCCGGCAGTGCCTCGAATTCGGCGAGACCCGCAGCCGGCTCATCGTCGGCGAAGTACTGGTCTTCCACATCAGGGATGGCCTTTTGAACAACGGCAAGATCGAAACCGAGGCGCTCGACCCGATCGCCCGCATCGCCGGCCCGCGTTACGCCAAGCTCGGCGAGATCGTCACCTTAAAACCTGTATTCCAGACGTCGAAAACTGAATCCTGAAGCGTGCCTCGCCATCGCGCGCCGCGCTGATCCGGAGACCGATCGCATGTATCTTCTGAGCTATCTTGCAAACGGCAAGCCGCGCTTCGGCGCGAGCATCCCGGGCGGGGTGGTCGACCTGACCGAACGAACGAAGTTCGCCGACCTGCGGGCGCTGATCGCCGGAGGCGGGCTGGACATCGCGCGCCAGGCGATTGCCGGGCAGAAGCCGGACCATACGCTCGATGATCTCGTGCTGCTGCCGCCAATTCCGGCTCCGGAAAAGCTCTGGTGCATCGGCGTGAACTACAGGGATCGCAACGCCGAGTACAAGGACAACTCGGACCTGCCGAAATATCCAAGCCTGTTCGTCCGCAATCCCTCCTCCGTCGTCGGCTCCGGCCAGCCGATCGAGAAGCCGAAGGTCTCCGAACAGCTCGACTATGAAGGCGAGCTTGTGATCGTGATCGGCAAGGAAGGCCGGCACATTCCCCGCGAGCGCGCGTGGGAGCACATCCTCGGCATGACGCTGTGCAACGAGGGCAGCGTTCGCGACTGGCTGCACCACGGCAAGTTCAATGTCACCCAGGGCAAGAATTTTGACCGCTCGGGCAGTATCGGGCCGTGGATCGTCACGTCAGACGAATGCGATCCGCGCGGCCCGCATGACATCATCACCCGTGTCAACGGCGAGGTGCGCCAGAGCGACTCGACCGAGCGGCTGATGTTCCCGTTCGATTACCTGATCGCCTACCTCTCCACCTTTGCCACCTTAAGATCCGGCGACATGATCGCGACTGGTACCCCGACCGGGGCCGGCGCCCGCTTCACGCCGCCGCGCTGGCTCAAGGTCGGCGACGTCGTCGAGGTAGAGTCCGGAAAGATCGGTATCCTTCGCAACACCGTGGCGGCGGAGCGATAGAAGATGCTCGATCAACAAACCGTCGAACGGCTGGCGCAGCGCCTCGATGACGCCGAGCGCAGCAAGTCGCTGATCCCGGCGTTCACGCGCGAATATCCTGATCTCACAATCGAGGACGCCTACGCCATTCAGCGCGCCTGGACCAGGTTGCAGCTCTCCCGCGGCCGCATCGTCAGGGGCCACAAGATCGGCCTGACATCGAAAGCGATGCAAAACGCTGTCGGCATTTCCGAGCCGGATTACGGCGTGCTGTTCGCCGACATGTTCTATCCCGACGCGTCGCCGATCCCGTTCGACCGTTTCCGTGCGCCCCGTATCGAGGTCGAGCTGGCCTTCGTGCTGAAGACGCCGTTGAAGGGCCCGGATTGCACGCTGTTCGACGTGCTCAACGCCACCGATTACGTCACCCCGGCGCTCGAAATCCTGGAAACCCGGATGCATCGCGTCGATCCCGAGACGAAGGCGCCGCGCAAGGTGATGGATACGATCTCCGACAATGCCGCGAATGCGGCACTGGTCGTCGGTGGCCGGCCCATTCGTCCGCTCGACGCCGACCTGCGCTGGATCGGCGCGCTGTTGTTTCGCAACGGCCAGATCGAGGAGACCGGCATCGCCGCCGGCGTGCTCAACCACCCCGCCAACGGCGTGGCTTGGCTTGCCGATCGGCTGGCTGCCCAAGGCGAGTATCTCGAGGCCGGCGAAGTGGTGCTGGCGGGATCGTTTACGCGCCCGGTCGAGATCGTCAGGGGCGACACGTTTCATGCCGATTACGGCCGGTTCGGGTCGGTGTCCTGCCAGTTCGTCTGAACAAGAAGCATCCCGGAGGGAGACCAGCGATGACAAGGCGCAAGAGCATTCACATCGGCGAATTCAAGCACGCCAATCCCATTCCGAACGCCTGCCGCATCGGCAATATCCTGATGTCCGGCGTCATCCTCGGACGCGACCCCGCGACCGGCGCAATGCCCGAGCGCATCGAGGACCAGTGCGCCAACATGTTCGCGCATATGCAAGCAATCGTGGAAGCCGGCGGCGGCACGACTGATGACATCATCAAGATGACGGTATGGCTGCAGGATCGAAAGCAGCGCGCGCCGGTGAATACCGAATGGCTGAAGATGTTTCCCGACGAGCACTCTCGCCCTGCCCGCCATGCGCTGCAGATGGACATGGAGAATGGCGCGCTCGTGCAATGCGATTTCACCGCCGTGATCGACTGACCGCGATCAGACAAGGAACCCGAGATGCCGACCTATCTTCCGTTCGATCCGAACCCGCGCCGCCCCTCGAAACTGCCGCCGCCGAAGAGCGTCGACAGCCAGTTTCACGTGTTGGGGCCGCTGGAAAAATATCCGGTGCGCCCGGGTGCCGCCTACCAGATGCCAACCGCGACCTGGGAGGCAGCGCTTCGCGTCCACAAGGCGCTCGCCATCGAGCGCGGCATCATCGTACAGACCACGACCTATGGCGCCGATCATTCGGTGGTGCTCGATGGCCTCGCGGCGATGGGACCGAACTATCGCGGCTGTGCCAACGCGCTGGTGTTTGCCGAAGCCGATGACGCCTATCTCGCCAAGCTGCACGATGCCGGTGTCCGCGGCGCCCGTTTCAGCTTCCGGCAGGAACTCGGCGCCGTGCTCTCGGACAAGGATTTTGCCCGCGCCATCGCGAAGATTCGCGAACTCGGCTGGTACGCAAAAATCCAGCCGGAAAAAGACGGCATCGTCTCCAGCGTCGCGAAGTACGAAAACCTCGACGTCCCCGTGCTGATCGATCACATGGCGCGGCCGGACCCGACACGCGGCAAGGACGACCCGAACTTGCAGAAGATGCTGCAGCTTCTGTCCAAGGGCAATTTCTGGGTGATGCTGTCGCTCGGCGAAAAGACCTCGAAGAACGGTCCGCCCTGGGACGACGTGATCCCGATCGCGCGCGCCTATATCGAGGCGGCGCCCGACCGCTGCGTCTGGGCGAGCGACTGGCCCCATCCAGTGTCAGTGGTGCAGCCGCCCAATGATGCCGACCTGCTCGAACTTCTCTACCGCTATGTGGCCGATGAAGCGGAACTGAAGAGGATCCTGGTCAGCAACCCGGCCAAACTATTCGGCTACGAGGATTAGCTGAGCCTAGCGCAGGGCGGCCGTCACGAATAGCACGACAACGGGCAACGTCACCGCCGCCAACGTCGTGCCGAGCGCGACGGCGCCCGAGACGGCTTCGGTGAGCCGTCCGTACTGGGCCGAGAAGATGTAGGCGTTGGCGCCGGTCGGCATAGCGGCGAAAAGAACGACCACGGCCGCGGAAATCGGCGGCAAGGCCAGGACATGGAACGCGAGGACCGCCGCAACGGCCGGCATCGCCAAAAGCTTGAGCGCGCACATCACCGCCATGCCGAGGGCCTGGCCCTTGATCCTGAAACCAAAGAGATTGATGCCGAGCGCGATCAGGGCCGTGGGCGAGCCCGCCTGCGCCAGCAGTTCCAGAGTCTTGTCCGCGACAGGGTTCAGCCCCAATCCGGTGAGGCGCCAGAGAAAGCCGAAGCCGAGCGCGAGCATGATCGGATTACGCGCGATTTCGCGCACGGCCCGCAGCACCAGCAGCGGCGCCGTCTCGGAAGATTTTCGTTCCGCCCATGCCATCTGCAGCGTGCCGCAAAGCCAGAGCAGCGGCGTGTTGACCGACAGGATCAAGGCCATTGAGCCGGCGGCCTGACTTCCCAGCGCCGACAACGTCAGGGGAAGGCCGAGCATCACGATGTTGCCGTAGATCGAGCCGATCGCGAGCACCACGCCATCCGCCCGGGATTGCCGAAGAAGCGACGACGCCAGCAGCGCGACGATCCACGTGACCGCCGTTGCCCCGTAATAGGCGCCCCATACCGAGAAGGCGCTGACGGCGGGAAATTCCGCGATGACCACGATCCGGAACAGCAGCGCTGGAATAGCAATGCTGAAGGCGAACTCGGCAATGCCCTTGTGCGCCGTCGGCGAGATGAAACGCAGCGCGACTGCCGCATAACCCGCCGCAATCAAGGCGAACACCGGAACGACGATCAATACTGCGCTCATGCCGCACTCATCTTGGAAATTCGGCCGGGCGAATACCCCGTCGTCATCCGCTTCGTATGGATGCGGCTATGCTGCGCACCAATTCGTTATGGAACGTAGCATACGCCCCGTGCGTCCTGCTATCATCGGCACATGACCTCGCGCGAGTCTGCTGCTTCCGAAATCACGCCCGAAGTGCTGCTGCGGGCCTATGCCTGCGGCATCTTCCCGATGGCCGAGAGCGCCGGCGATCCGACGCTGTTCTGGGTCGAGCCGGAAATGCGCGGCGTCATTCCGATCGACGGCTTCCGCATCGCTTCGCGGCTTGCCCGCACCGTGCGTTCGGACACTTTCCGCGTTACCGTCGACACCGCCTTCAAGGCGGTCATCGCGGGCTGCGCGGCGCCGCAGCCGGGCCGCGACGACACCTGGATCAACAAGCGCATCCGCGATCTCTATCTCGGGCTCCACGAGCTCGGACACTGCCACAGCGTCGAGGTCTGGCAGGACGGCGACCTCACAGGCGGCCTTTACGGTGTCAGCCTGGGGCGGGCCTTCTTCGGCGAGAGCATGTTTCACCGCGCCCGCGACGCTTCCAAGGTGGCGCTGGTGCATCTGGTGGCGCGGATGATCGCAGGCGGGTTCGAGCTGCTCGACACGCAATATGTCACCGAACACCTGCGCAGCTTCGGCGCGGTCGAAATTCCAAGGCGCCGCTATCGCGCCTTGCTCGACAAGGCGATCGCGGGCGAGCCAGCGGATTTTATGCGATTGCCGCCCAGCGTCAGCGGTGCCGACGCACTCGCGATCATCGCGAAGGGCGCGTGATGAGCGTGTCCCGGACGCGGTGCAGCGTGCTCCCGGCGATGCGAAGCATCGTCCGGTACGCTGCACTGCTGAGCCGGGACCCATTCTCTACCGTCCGCGCAATATGGGTCCCGGTTCTGCAGCGCATCACCATAGCGCGTCGAAGACGCGCGTAACGCGCTGATGGTGCTGCGCAGCGCCCGGGACACGGATGCGCCGTGTATGGTGCTAATTACCGAACAATCCGCCAAACAATCCACCCGGCCGCTGTTGCGGCGGAGGCGGCGGCGGTGGGGCCTGCTGCGGCTGCTGCTGGAATTGCGGCTGCGGCGGCGGTCCCGGCGGGCGCGGCGCCGCCTGCTTCGGCGCCGGCGGACGCTTCGCAGCCGGCGGCGGCGCGGCCGACTTGGCCGGATCGGGCTGCGCGCTGACGATGGTCTGGTCAGGGCCTTTGCAGTCAGTCAGCCAGATATCATAGACCGGGTGCTCGACGCCGTGCAGTCCGGGACTGGCGGCGAACATCCAGCCCGAGAAGATCCGCTTCACCTCGCCTTGCAGCGTGATCTCGTCGACCTCGACGAACGCATCGGTGTTGGCAGCTTCCGTCGATGGGCGCGTGTAGCAGGCACTGGTCTTCACGCGCAGCGCGCCGAACTGCACGGTCTCGCCGATGTCCTCGTCGAAATTGATGATGCGGCCGGTGATCTTGTCGAGGCCGGAGAAGCTCGCCTTCTTGTTGGTGATCTTGGTGGCCGGCGGCTCGGACACGACCTCGTCGCCCGGCTGCAGGGTCGCCGGCGAATTGGGCACGCCCTTGGCCGGGGGCTGGCGCTGACCCGGCGGCGCGTTGGCGACGCCCGGACCTCCGGGCTGCGGCGGCTGAACCGCGACGCCCGGCTGCGTCCCCTGCGGAGGGGCGGTGGTGCCGGGCGGCGGCGCGAGCGGTTGCGACTGGAAGCTTCCCGGCGGCGGCGCGCCCTGCCCCGGCGGCGGGCGGTTCGGAGTCGGCAGCAGCCGGCCGCGCGGCAGTTCCGGCACTTCCTCGTCGTCGTCGGGGAATTGTTGCTGCTGTTGATTGCCGCGGGGAATGGCGCCCGGCGGCCGCAGCGGAGGATCGGAAAAGATATTGCCGATCTGCGCCTGCGCGGGCGGCGCAAGCGAAGTCGTGGTGGCGGCAATCAGGGCCGCAAGACCGGTCAGGGCAATGGTTCGAAGCATCTCGCGCGGCTTTAACAGGCGAATCGGGCTCGCGACATAGTACAGATTTGTCCGCCGCTCGCGTCCCTCCCGGTTAACACGGTGAATACGGCGGGGAAAGGGCGGTTTGCCCCCATCCTGCCGCAGTGAATCATGGCCTGGAAAGGCGGAAACCGTCCTCGGTGCTCGCCCCGTGATCTCGATCATGGCCCGGAAGGGCGGAAACCGTTCTCGGATGCCTGCCCCATGATCTCGATCATGGCCCGGAAAGGCGGAAACCGTCCTCCGATGCCTGACCCGTGATCTAGCCAGGCCCCGTTTCAGATGAAATAGTCGCTCCTATCGCGCGGCCACGCGCGAAAACCACCAAAATCCGGGAGAACCGGACGAGCCAGAGGAAACCTCAAGCTATGCCCGATCGAATTCGCCTCGATGGCCGGGTTGCCGTCGTGACCGGCGCGGCCGGTGTCATTGGAACCGCGGCCATCCGCCTGCTGGCCGAGCGCGGCGCCCACATCGTCGCCATCGACCGCAAGGAGCAGGATCTTGCGGCCGCCATCAAGGACCTGCCGGCCTCGGCCGAGGCGCTCGCGGTCGCGGCGGACGTCACTCGGGAGGAAGAAGTCGCGGAATATGTCCGGGCCAGCGTCGACAGGTTCGGCACGATCGATGTCTTCTACAACAACGCCGGCGTCGAGGGCGATATCAAGCCGATCCCGGAATATTCGCTGGAGAGTTTTCGGCGCGTGCTCGACGTCAACGTGGTCGGCGTCTTTCTCGGCATGAAGCACGTGCTGCCGGTGATGCTGAAGCAGAACAAGGGCAGCATCATCAACACCGCCTCCATCGCCGGCCTGATCGGCTCGCCGATGATCGCCGTCTACAGCGCCAGCAAGCACGCGGTGATCGGTCTCACCAAGAGCGCCGCCTGGGAATGCACCGGCACCGGCGTGCGGGTGAACTGCGTCTGTCCCGGCCTGATCGACAGCCGGATGCTGAGCACGATCCTGCAGGGCCGCAATCCCGGCAATGAGCCGCCGCCGACCGAAAAGATCGTCGACCGGATTCCGGCGCGGCGGCTCGGACAAGCCTCCGAAGTCGCCTCCATCGTGGCGTTCCTGGCCTCCGACGAGGCCAGCTACGTTTCCGGCTCCGCCTATACCGTCGATGGCGGCCGAACTGCCGCCTGACGAACCGTCATTCCGGGGCGCGAAGCGAACCCGGAATCTCGAGATTCTCAGGTGCGCAAGTGCGCACCATAGTTCGGTGCTGCGCACCCCCGGAATGACAGCAACTAAAAAGGTCTTCCCAACCATGCCCGTCACGCTCGATCCCGATGCCGCCGCCGTCTACAAAGCGTTCCAGGAGGCGGGCCGTCCCGCCTATGAGACGCTGACCGCGCCGGAAGCGCGCGAATATTATCGAAGCGCCCGCGTCGTCAGTAATCCCGAACCGCCCGCGCTCGAATCGAACAAGCCGCTCGCGATCCCCGCGCCGCACGGCACGATTCCGGCGCGCATCTACACGCCGAAGACGCTGCGCAAGAGCAACGGCCTTGCGCCGTGCCTGGTATTCTTTCACGGCGGCGGCTGGGTGATCGGCGATCTCGATACCCACGAAGTGGTCTGCCAGAAGCTTGCCCACGAGGGCGAGTTGATCGTGATCTCGGTCGACTACCGGCTGGCGCCGGAGCACAAATTTCCCGCCGCCGCCGACGACGCCATCATGGCGACGAGCTGGATTGCCGCCAATGCGAGCCAGTTCGGCATCGATGCCGGCCACTTGCTGGTCGGCGGCGACAGCGCCGGCGGCAATCTCGCCGCGGTCGTGGCGCTCGCCGCACGCGACGGCGACGGCCCGAATCTCGCCGGCCAGGTGCTGATCTATCCCGCCACCGATTTTGCGATGACGCATCCCTCGCACAGCGAGCCCGAGACCAGCATCCTGCTGACGCACTCCGTGATCAAATGGTTCTGCAACCATTATCTGAACGGCGCGGCCGACATCGAGCATTGGAAGGCCTCGCCCGCGCGCGCGAAAACGCTGGCAGGGTTGCCGCCGGCCTATGTGCTGACCGCAGGCGCCGATCCGCTGCGCGACGAGGGCGCCGAATATGCCGCGCGGCTCAAGGAAGCCGGCGTGCCGATGACCTACCGACATTTCCCGGGCCAGTTCCACGGCTTCTTCACCATGGGCAAGCTGCTGCAGCAGGCCAACGTCGCCGTCAGCGAAATCGCCGGCTGGCTGAAAACGTTGAAATAATGCACATTGCGCAACGCTATCGGTAAACCGTGAATTTCTCCTGCGCACATTTGGGGCCGCTGTGATCGAACCAATCCTCCTGTTTGGCATACCCGTCGATTTTCTGCTCTTCGCGCTGACGCTGCTCGGCGTCGCGCTGTTCCATCATCACACGCTGCCCGTTGCGCTGACGGGACTGGCCGCCATCGTGATCTACAAGCTGATCTTCACCGGCTTCAAATACGGTGCCGGTCTCAATGGCCTCGGCCACCACATGGTCCATGAGTGGGTTACGCTCGGCAATCTGTTCCTGCTGCTAATGGGCTTTGCGCTGCTGTCCCGGCATTTCGAAGAGAGCCGGATTCCGGACGAGATGCCGGCATTGCTGCCGGACGATTGGAAGGGCGGCGTCGTGCTGCTCGGCCTTGTGTTCGTGCTCTCGAGCTTCCTCGACAACATCGCCGCGGCGCTGATCGGCGGCACCGTCGCGCGCCACGTGTTCCGCGGCAAGGTTCACATCGGCTATCTCGCAGCCATCGTTGCGGCCTCCAACGCCGGCGGTGCCGGCAGCGTCGTCGGCGACACCACCACCACCATGATGTGGATCGCCGGCGTCAGTCCGCTCGCCGTTGTCGAAGCCTACATCGCCGCCATCGTCGCGATGTTGATTTTTGCGGTGCCGGCGTCGATCCAGCAGCACCGCTATTCGCCAATTCAGAAAGACGCGCCGAGGGGGCTCAGCATCGACCCGACCCGGGTGTTCATTGTCGCGGTCATACTCGCTGCAGCGCTGGTGGCAAACGTCACGGCAAACCTGAAATTTCCCGCGCTGCTTGATACCGTTCCGGTTCTGGGCCTCGCGGTCTGGGCGGCTATCCTGTTGACCGCCGGCTTGCGGTCACCGGACTGGAAAGTGATGCCGGAAACCTTCAAGGGCACCATCTTCCTGCTCGCGCTCGTCACGGCGGCCTCCCTTATGCCGGTCGAGCGGCTGCCGGTGGCGTCATGGCCGACCGCGCTTGGTTTAGGCTTCGTCTCCGCGGTGTTCGACAACATCCCCCTCACCGCGCTCGCCCTGAAACAAGGCGGCTATGACTGGGGCTTCCTGGCTTACGCCGTCGGGTTCGGCGGCTCGATGATCTGGTTCGGCTCATCGGCCGGCGTCGCCTTGTCGAACATGTATCCGGAGGCGAAGTCCGTCGGACGCTGGGTTAGCCATGGCTGGCCTGTAGCGGTGGCCTACGTCGTCGGTTTCCTGGTGATGCTCGCTATCATTGGCTGGCGTCCCGACGCCCGGCTTTAGCGCGGTCGAAGGTGATTGCCGGCCTTGTGTCGGCAATCATCCATTGGCCGGCGACGCGACGACTGTACCGACTCAGGCCGCAATGTTATCCAAGTTTCGGACTAGCTCTCGCACGCAACAATCCTGCCGGTGATTCGGCAGCAATCCGCGAGGTGATTGCAATGGCATTTTTCAGGCGCGAGCTCGGCCCGATCGAGCGCTTCGAGGTTGCGCTGAAGGACAAGCTGACGGCGCGGCAGAAGTTGGCCGAGCGGTTGAGCGTCGCCGAATCGGAACTCGCAGAAAAGCGGGCCGCTGCTGAACGGCTGGCGGTAGCCGGTGCCGACAATTCCCGGCTCGATCGGGCCGAAGCCAGCATGCGCGCCGTTGAAGACCGCGCCAAGACGTTGCGCGCCGAATTGGTGGAATTCGACGATCAGGTAGCCTCGGCCGAGCGCGCCCTCGCTGATGCCAAGGCCCAGCGCGACCGCGACGCGATGGCTGACGAGATCGAGGCGATGGCTGCGGCGATCGAGCGGGCTGCGCCCGGATTCGAAGCCGGCACCACAGCGCTCGTCGAGGCCGTTACAAAAAGCTCGCTGTCGATCCCTGAAGCCACCCGGTTCTCGGCCAGCGTGGATGCGGTGCGTAGCGAAGTCCGCGCGGCGGCGGACTTGATCTGCTGGGAACTGCGTTCCGCCGCGGTGCGCACGCGCGCGGGCAACGCCAACCTCGCCAACCCCGCGCCATCCCTCTCGGAGGAGCGGCCCTCGGCAGAGACCGAGCGGCAATTGATGTACACCCTCCACCCCCTGCGTTGGCGCGAGGACGGCAAGGTGCGCAAAGTTCCCGCCTTTGCGTTGGTCGGGCTGCCCAAGGCGCTGCTGCCGGTAGCGCTGCAGCATCAGCACGTAGACCATCTCAACGCCCGCCGCGTGCAGACGTTGATGCATCTTCACGGCAGCGCAGGAAACGGCGAGCCGCAGGACGACGATCCGCAGCTTGTCGATCTGGACGCCTTGCTCACAGAGGAAACGCAGAGCCAGAGCGCGCAAGCCGACGTTGCGTGAGCCAGCGCAGACGGCCACGGGCAAGCCTGAACCAACCGCTCCAGCGGACGTTGTCCGGATGCGTTCATGAAGCCGGCTTACGAGGATGCGGCTACGCGTCGTCACGCTCAACGTCTGGAATCGGCAAGGCGATCCGAAACGAACCGGTTTGATCAATCTGGAACTGCGCCGGCTGGCTCCCGATCTCGTGTCATTCCAGGAAGTGGTCAAATCGCCGGACCATTCGCAACTCGACGAGTTGATCCACGACACCGGTCTGCATGGAACGCATCAGGCTGACGTGCTGCGCACCGTCCCGCCCCATGCCGATCGTTTTGGCGGAAGCGCCATCGCGACGCGATGGCCGCATCGCGTCGAGGAAGTCCTCGATCTGCGCATGTCGGATGCGAACGATGTCCCGTGGTGTTCGCTGGCAGTAACGGTGCCGCTACCCGACGAAGGCGATCTCTTGTTCATCGCCGCTACGACCTCGTGGCGGCTCGCCGCGGAATCGGCCCGGGAACGGCAGGTCGTTGCGCTGACGGATCTCGACGCGCGCCACCGGCAGCCGCTTCCCACCATCATCGCCGGCGACTTCAACGCCACGCCTGACGCGGCCAGCATTCGCTACCTCACCGGACTTCAGTCGCTCGGCGGACGAAGCGTCAAGTATCACGACGCTTGGGAAGTCGCAGGCGAAGGTCAGGGGTATACCTGGAGCGTCGACAATCCAAATGCACAGTCGGAGATCGGCACGATCGTCCGTCAGCCGCGTCATCGGCGCAGGGTCGATTACGTGTTCGTGGGCTCCTGGGATGCCCACCCGAACGCGAGCTGCGAGGTTCAGGCCGCCTCGCTCGCATTCGACCTGGCGGTCGACGGCATCTGGCCCAGCGACCATTTCGGCGTCGTGGCCGATCTGGAAATCAGCGCCGCTCCCTCCGCGTGAGGAGATTACCCTGGCCCTTTTGCAGCCGGGCACTGTTCGAAATCGGCTCTGGCAACGTCGCCACCACGGTTCCTTCGGGAATCGGGTGGCCGCGACGCCTTCATCCTGCGATCCCGGACGCTCACGAGCCAAGCCGTGCCGTCGAACCAAGGCAAGGCGATTGCAGTTGGAGAAGGTCAATGAAACCCGAAAGCAATCTGACGACCCGAAATCCCTTCGGCGTCATGGACGTTCCAAATCCCGGTGATGACGACGTGATGCAGTTCGCCCGCACCACGATGCCGGAAGAATCCGCCACCGACGAGAATGCAAAGCCATGGAGTCCTGGAGATGCGAGCTACCTGCGCAGCACGATCGATGGTGAGTGGTCGAGCCGCTGGAAGGGTGCTGCAGACCCAACCATACCGGGCGATGCCCCCGATAAATGGAAACAGGGCCGGGGCGTAGCAAGAACCGTGGGAGACCGCGTGTACCTGTTGTTCGACTGGAATTCCGGCGCGCGCCGGGGACTGATCGAGGCACGGCGCGAAGGTCCGCGGCGGCTGGTGGGCAAGTATATCAACCTGAACAACCCGGAGATCACGGTGCCCTGGGTCGGCCTGGTGGTGAGCGATCAGCGAATAGACGGCTACTTTGCGCAAGGCCGGGTGGATTTCCGGAGGTAACGCCTTCCATTCACCTACCCTGCCCGTGCCGCGCGACGCAGCGATTGCGGGGGCTGGCCGAAGGCACGGATGAAGGCGCGGCGCATCCGCTCGGGGTCGCGAAAGCCGGTGGTCTGCGCGACGCGCTCGATCGCCTCGCTGGAGGACTGCACGCGTTGCCGTGCCACCTCGATGCGCAGCCGCTCCACCGCCTTTGACGGCGTGGTGCCGGTCTCGGCCATGAAGGCGCGCGTGAAATGCCGCGAACTCATGCCGGCCTGCTCGGCGAGATCCTCGACGGTGAGCGGCGCATCGAGGTTTTCGCGCGCCCAGGCCAGCAGCGGCCCGAAGCGGCCATTCGGCGCCTTCAATTCCAGAAGCGAGGAGAATTGCGACTGGCCGCCGCTGCGGCGGTGATAGAGCACGAGCTGCTTTGCGGTCTTCTGCGCGATCTCATCGCCATAGTCCTCCGCGATCATCGCCAGCGACAGATCGATGCCGGCCGATATCCCCGCCGACGTCCATACGTCGCCGTCGCGCACGAAGATGCGATCGGGCTCCAGCTTCACCTGCGGATAGGTTTTCAGAAAATGCCGCGTGCGCTGCCAATGCGTGGTGGCGCGGCGGCCGTCGAGCAGGCCGGCTTCTGCGAGGACATAGGCGCCGGAGCAGACGCTGGCGATGCGGATGCCGCGTTTGGCAATCGTGCGCACGAAGCCGATCGTCTTCTCGCAGGCGGCGGCCTGCCGCACGCCCTCGCCGCCGGCGACGATCAGGGTCGTGATCGCAGATGCCGACTTCAAACCTCTCGCAACGATTTCGACGCCCGACGACGAGCGCACCGGCCCCGGCGTCACCGCCAGAACCCGGATCGTGGGCGCCCCCTCGGCAAAGCGCGCCGCGATCTCGAACGCCGATATCGGCCCGGCCGCGTCGAGCAACTGGAAATCCGGAAAGACGAGAACGCCGATCATGATGCTTGCCTGTTTTGGGTCGATGTCCTGGAACGAGATGTCCTGAAGCGCGATGTCCTGAAATGAGGGAAAAATGCCATTTCGGACACGAAGCGACCATGGCAGGATGCCCTTCGTCAAGCCAAATTTTCCGGAGGTCACGATGTCCGCGCCATCTCAACCGTCCACGCCACTTCAGATCGGTCTCGTGCTGTTTCCGCGCGTTACCCAGCTCGACTTCACCGGTCCCTTGCAGGTGTTCTCCAGTCTGCCCGGCGCCAACGTGCATTTGATCTGGAAACGGATTGAGCCGGTGACGAGCGATTCCGTGCTGGTGCTGACGCCGACCACGACCTTTGCCGACTGTCCGCAGCTCGACGTCATCTGCGTGCCGGGCGGATTCGGCACCGACGACATGATCAACGACGAGGAGATGCTGGCCTTCCTGCGCAAGCAGGCGCCGGGTGCAAAATACATCACCTCGGTCTGTACGGGATCGCTGGTGCTCGGCGCCGCGGGCCTGCTCAAGGGCTTTCGCGCAGCGACGCACTGGACGGCGATGGATTTTCTGAGCGCGTTCGGCGCGATCCCGACCAAGGCGCGCGTCTGCGTCGACCGCAACCGCGTCACCGGAGGCGGCGTCACCGCGGGGATCGATTTCGCGCTGACGCTGGTCTCGCTACTGCACGATCAGAAGACCGCGGAGGCGATCCAGCTCCGGCTCGAATACAACCCGGCGCCGCCGTTCAATTCCGGCTCACCCGACACCGCACCGCCGGAAGTGCTTGCCTTCATGAAGGACAGGATTGCGCAAGCGCAGATCCGCCGCGGCGAAATGATCGATCGCGCTGCCGCACGGCTAGGGTAGCGTTGTGCCACTGCACTCGTGTCCCGGACGCGGCGCGGCACGAAGTGACGCGACGCAGAGCCGGGACCCATCTGAATAGGTCCCGGCTCTGCGGCGCAGCGTGAAGAACGCTGCACCGCGTCCGGGACACGAACCTCCGGTGCAGGCACCTCTGGCGTTTGGCGCAAAAGAAAAAGGCCGCCTGGTTTCCCAGACGGCCTTTCCTGTCCTACGGCAGCCACACATTAGCGGGCGATTTCAGAACCTCTGCACCGGGGGCCTATCTCCCGGCCGTGTCCTACTCGGTGACCGCTGCAAATCGGGGCAGTCGCGACTGGAGCCCGACACCGACGCGATGGTTTCCCATCTCCGTAAGATGACTACATTGAGCCGCGATAACGCGGATGGCGCAAGACGGCTGCGGCGGATGTCCCCGCTGATCCCGTTATTCACAGACCTGGAGCAAGACCAAACACGTCGCAACGCAAGCGCGGATGACCGAGCACGCGCATCATCATCGTTGCGAGGCCTCCGCGCCCTGGCTGGCGCGGGCCAGTTGCCTGAAAATGACGGCGTGCACAATAAGGAACATCGGCACCAGCACGGTCGGGATCAGCGACCACGGCAGCATCTGCACCGCTTCCGAGCCCGATCCGGCGTGGATCATCTGCAGCGGCGAGCCATTCGCCGAGATGACGCCGAGCGTGATCGCAGCCACAAGATCAAGCATGCCGAATCCGTTCCAGGCCCAGACCAGCGCTTTGCCCTGTCCGCGTAGCGCGAGCCAGGCCACTGGCAACGCGAGCACGCCGGTGATGATATCACCCCAACCTGCCGAATATGGGAATGGTCCGCCAAGCCGGCCTTCGGCTGCAAGCAGGATGAAGAACCCTCCCGCTACGCGCCAGACGTTGAGACCGATCAGGAACGGCATCGGCATCCCGAGCAGCGACGCGCGCACCGGCGCGGAAATCGAGGCGGCAATGGCAGTGGCGACCAGCGGAAACGCAATCACCGTGCCGATCATCAGCGGCCCCAGCGGACTGGCGCCGCTGAACTGGTTCGCGGCCGCGAGCGCGGCGGCCAGCCCCGTCCACAGACCGGCGCCGACGGAAACGGCGATACGCTGCGATGTGCTGATCGGCATCGCGCCGGTAAGCGCATTGATGCTGACGATGACTGCAGCAACGAGCACGATGGTTCCGATGAAGTCGAGCATGATATCTCTCCTTTACGTGTAGTTACACCTATTGGGATGAACGAAGCATCGGCCGAAGCCGGTTCGTTTCATCCCAAATTCCGGGTATCCAACAGCTTCAGCGCGGCCTGGCCGTCAGCACCGAGCAGCTTGCCGATATGCGCCTGCGCCTTCGACCAGAACGGAAAGCTGCGGCGCACCACGGTTCTGCCCTGCGCGGTAATGCCGATCATCCGCGCGCGCGGGTCGTCGCCCGCCTTGATCGAAATCCACTCTTGCTGCTCGAGCGGCGTCAGGTTGCGCGTCAGCGTGGTGCGTTCCATGCCGAGAATGCTAGCCAGCCTGCCGATCGGCATTTCCCCTCGCAGCATCAACTGCGACAGGATGGTGAATTGGGTGATCCGAATTCCCGATTCCTGCATGTAGGAATCATAGAGCCGCGTGATCTTTCGCGCGGCCTGCCGCGATGCCAGGCAGAAACAGCCGGCGGTGGCCATATAGTCAGCGCTGTCAGAGTCACTCGGCTGCTTCATGAAATAAGTGTATCTACACCTATTTACGTCAGCAAGAGCCGCTGAGGGTCTTCGTGTTAAAATAACCGTGAAGTCAGCTTCCTGGCGTCCAGGGCTGGTAGTCGCCGGTCGCCTTGGGGCGGCGGCCGCTTGCCAGCGTCGAGCCGGAGGGGCGGTAGGCGGCGGGCGTGCCGGTCAGGTTCGGCACGTGCGGCTTTTCCCACTCGCGCGGCGTGTAGCTCTCTTCGGTCGGCGCGGTATCGACAACGTGATGCAGCCAGCCATGCCATGACGGCGGCACCCGGCTCGCCTCGGCAAGCCCGTTGTAGATCACCCAGCGCCGCTCGAAACCCAGCGTCGGATCGATCTTGCCGCCCTTGGTGCGGTAGTAGCGGTTGCCCTGCTCGTCCTGGCCGACCAATTCGCCGAACCGCCACGTCCACAATTGCGTGCCGAACGTTTGGCCGTTCCACCAAGTGAAAAATTTCAGCAGAAACAGCTTCATGAGAGCTCGGCCGGTTCGAGAATATCGTGCCGCTCTGATGCCACCGGCGGGACGGATTGTCCAGACAGAGGCTGACATTCCGGCCCTGCCGGACGGGCGGCTTGCCGCCCGCCCATGGTCGCGGAATCGGCGCAATCCGTTCATCCCGGATACAGTTCCGACCCGACAGGCTGAGCGCCATGCAATCAGTGCGCGGGCTCTGGAACGTCCGCCCCTTGAGCGGGTTAGGGCCTATATCCCGCAAATGGAGCCTAAAATGATCAGTCTAAAGGTTTTGAGTACCGCGGCAGCGATGGCGCTTGTGTTGCCGGTGGTCGCGCCAAGCCTCAGCGCCGTTCAGGCGCAGGATAGAGGCGGTGGTGGCGGTGGCGCCGGCGCCAGGGGCGGCGGTGGCGGTGCAGCCATCGGCGGTGGCGGTGCAGCTATCGGTGGCGGTGGCGGCATGAGAGGTGGCGGCGGTGGCGGTGCAGCTATCGGCGGCGGCGGCATGAGAGGTGGCGGCATGGCCGTTGCACCCAGCGGAGGTGGCCGTGCGGCCGTTGCAGCCGGCAGTCCCGGCGGCTTCAGGGCTGGTGCCGTTGCCGGTACGGAAGGCCGCGGAACCGGCTTTGTCCGGCCCGCGCCCGGCGTCGGCGGAGGTACCGTCGCGGGTGGCGGATGGCACGGCGGCCGTCATTTTCATCACCGCCACCGTCATGGCGGCTTCTGGCCGGGCTTCGCGATCGGAGCCGGTATCGGGTCGGCCTATGGCTATTACGGCAGTCCCTACTACTACGATGACTCCTATGCATATTACGACGACGACACTGTGGTCGCCGCGGCACCCCCCGCCGGCGATGATGCCGTGGCGTATTGCATGCGGCGGTACAAATCCTACGATCCGGCATCAGGAACGTATCTCGGCTATGACGGGCAGCGTCACCCCTGCCCGGCGCAATAGCACGATAGCGTGAATCCAAGGGCGGCACATTCCGGTGTGCCGCCCTTTCCGTTCCAGAGTTTGTCCGTTCCAGAGTTAGAGTGTTTTCTAGGCGCGCAACGCCACCGCGACGCCGCCAAGCGTAAACACCAGTGCCGCGACCTCGCGCAGGCCGAGCGGCTCGCGCAGCATCGCCGCCGCTGCAAGCACCCCGATAACGGGAACCAGCAAGGTTCCGATCGAGGCCGTCGCCGCCGGCAGCCGCTCCAGCGCGGCGAACCAACACACGTAGCACAGGCAGAACTGGATCAACGTCATATAGAGCAGCGACGCCCAGCCGATGGATGACAGGTCAGCCAGTTGCGGCTGCTCGACCACAAGGCCCACGATCGCAATCGGCAGGCAGCCCAGCCCGATCTGCCAGGCGGCCAGCGACAGCGGCGGCATCGCCAGCGGAAAATGCTTGGTCAATACGGTGCCAAGCCCAACGCACACAGCGCCTGCCAACGCGCAGGCGATGCCCGGCAACTTCTCGACGCTAGCCTCGATGCCGTTGCCGCCAATCAGCACGGCGATGCCGGCGAGCGCGACCATCAGCGCGACGGCGCGGAGCGGCGACAGCCGCTCGCCGAGGATCGGCCGAGCCAGAAACGCCACCCAGACCGGGATCGATATCCCGAGCACGGCGGCCTCGCTGGCGTTGAGCCACAATAGCGCCAGCCCCATGAACGCGACCCAGCCGCCGATCGTGAGCATCGAGACCAGGAGCAACCGCAGCCACATGTGACGCGGTACGCTCAATTTCTGCCGCCGCGCGAGCGCAAACAGCGCCAATGCCGCAGCGCCGACGATGCCGCACAGGCCGCGCGAGGACAACGGCGGCCATTCGGTCAGTAAATGTTTCATGATCGGAAAGTTGAGGCCCCACCCCACTGACGTAACGGAGAGCAGGATGAGTCCGAGTGGCGACAGCCGGGCGGCAGCGGCGCGCCTCGCATGGTTGATTGGCGACATGACGGGATTAGGTCCGGAACCGGCGGTTGAATTTGTTATCGTTCTGATACAGCGAAACAGAATTGCCCTCGGCAATTTTTATGGGCAGTCTACCATGCAGACGACTGTCGACGTTTCGACTTTAATCGTCACATGGGACGCGCGACCGCCCGGCCGCCGCCCGAGGAAGAAGGAATCATCGTGCCGCGCGTTCTCGTGGTCGATGACGACCCGATGGTGTGCGTTGCCATCGAGGTTTGTCTGACGCGCAGGGGTTTCGAGGTCACCGTTGCCGACGGTGGTGAAGCGGGAATGCGCGCGCTCGAAACTTCCGATTTCGATGTCATGCTGATCGATGTGTTCATGCCGCATATGCGCGGCTTCGAATCGATCCGGATGTTCCACGAGCGCAAGCCGGATGTACCTGTTATCGCGATGTCGGGCTACGCCTTCGCCAACACCGAACGCGCACCGGATTTCCTGCGGATGACCATCGAGCTCGGCGCGGCATGCTGCCTGCGCAAACCGTTCACGCCGGACGCGTTGTTGACCTCGGTCAATCAATGCATCACCAAACCGAAAGCTTCCGCGCAGCAGTCGAAATCGTGAAGTAAACAACTGGCAATGCCCTCGCAGCGTATCATTCTTGGAATTGGCCTCGCTATCCTCCTCATTATCGGCGCTGCCTCGATCGGTCTCGACCTCAAGTCGCGGTCCGACGCAGCCTCGGTCGACCGTGCGCTTGGAATTCTCAGCAAAATCTCGGATATGCGCCCGCTGCTGCGCCGGACCGAAAGCGCGGCGCGCGCCTTTGCGCTGTCGGGCGATCAGGAATTCGCCAGGGAATACCGCGAGGCCAGCGACGCGACCCTGCCGGCGCTGGCGGCACTGGTCGAGGCGGTCAAGGATAATCCCACCGAAAAGCGGCTGATCGAGGAAACCAAGGCGCTGGTCGAGCGGCAGATTGCCGCAAATGGCGAGTTGATCAGACTCCGGACCGCGGGAGATGGCGCCGCTGTCGCGGCGCTTATCAGCCAGGAGGACCGTGCGGCGACGGCCGCAATCACCGGAAACCTCGAGAAAGCGGTTGCGGAAGAGCGCAGGCTGCTTTTTGCTAGACGCGCCGAATCCGAAACCAACGGGACGCTTCTGCTGGCGATCGATCTCGCCGGCGTCCTGCTGATTCTGGTCCTCGCCACTCTTCTGACGGCCTCAACCCGCCGCTCGCGCCGGGAACTGCAGGATTCGCTGAGCGCCACCAAGGCCACCAACGAGGCGCTGGAGGCCGCGGTCGCCGAGCGCACCGAGCACCTGGTCGCCGCGCATGAGGAACTCAGGCTTTCGGCCGCCGTCTTGCGCAGCACCTTTCACAGCATGGCGGAGGCCGTGCTCGTCATCGACACCAGGGGCGAGGTTTTGCTCTCGAACCCGGCCGCCGAGAAGATGCTGCGCTACCGGCCGGGCATGACGGTCGAGCACTTGCGGTCGCTCAGCGCGGTTTTCCATGCCGACGGTGTCACGCCGCTACCAGTCCGCGACATGCCCGCCTCGCGCGCGCTGCGCGGCGAAGCGTTCGACGCCAGCGAGATCGTGTTGCGCCCGGTTGGCGGCAATCCGCCGGTTCACCTCGTGATCAGCGGCCGGCCGCTGCGCGATGCCTCGGGCGCCATCAGCGGCGCGGCGCTGGTCTACCACGACATCACGGGGTCGCGCGAAACCGAGCACAAGCTGCAGCAGGCGCAAAAGCTCGACGCCATCGGCAAGCTCACCGGCGGCGTCGCGCACGACTTCAACAACATGCTGACCGTGATCACCGGCACCACCGAAACGCTGGTAGCCAACCTTGCGCACGAGCCGGCGTTGCAGAAGACCGCCGAACTGATCGACCAGGCGGCGGAGCGCTGCAGCGAGCTGATCCAGCATCTGCTCGCCTTCGCCCGCCGCCAGCCGTTGCAGCCGCGCAATGTCGACATCAACGCGACCCTGCTCGATATCGCAAAACTGCTTCGACCGACGCTCGGCGAGCAGGTCGAGGTCAACTCCATTCTCGAGCAGGAAGTGGCGATTGCCCATATCGACGCATCGCAGCTCGCCAACTCCCTGCTCAACATGGCGATCAACGCGCGCGATGCGATGCCGAATGGCGGCAAGCTGCTTTTGGAGACGCGCAACGTCGTGCTCGACGAGGCCTATGCGCAGGCCAACCCGGACGCAAAGCCCGGTCCCTATGTAATGCTCGCGGTCAGCGACACCGGCGCCGGCATGCCGCAGGACGTACTGGACAAGGTGTTCGAGCCGTTCTTCACCACCAAGGAGGTCGGCAAGGGCTCAGGCCTCGGCTTGAGCATGGTCTATGGCTTCGTCAAACAGTCCGGCGGGCACATCCGGATCTACAGCGAGGTCGGCCACGGCACCACGATCAAGCTCTATCTGCCCCCTGCCCGCGGCCAAGTCGAGGCCGCGCCGCCGGCGGCAACGCCGCTGCCGCATGGCAACGAGACCATCATGGTGGTGGAAGACGACGCGCTGGTGCGCAACTTCGTCACCGCGCAATTGCAGAGCCTCGGCTACCGCACGGTGGCCGCCGCCAACGGACCGGCGGCGATGAACCTGATCGAAGGCGGTCAGGCGTTCGATTTGCTGTTCACCGATGTCATCATGCCAGGCGGCATGACCGGCCGCGAACTGGCGGACAAGGTGCTGAAGCTCCGGCCCGGCATCAAGGTGTTATATACGTCCGGCTATACTGACAACGCGATCGTGCACCAGGGCCGCCTCGATCCCGGCGTGCTGCTGCTGACCAAGCCGTACCGGAAGTCGCAGTTGGCGAACATGATCCGCCGCGCGCTGTCGGGATAAACAAGGCACAAGCCTCCCCTCCTGCGGCGTCGTTTTCAATGCCAACTTGATGTATGAAAGGGTGAGGCTTGGGCGAAGAGATTCGGGGGAAGAGCCAAGGCTGATGGCCGACGTGATCTACAAGCGCTGCTATTTCGATTGGGGCGGACGCTGCGCCTACTGCGACGTTGCACTCTCCCGGCAAAAGACGGGCGGCAAGATCAAGGCCAGCATCGACCATTTCATCCCGCTCTCAAAGGGAGGCCTGAATGGCAGGAGCAACCGTGTGCTGTCCTGCTACCCCTGCAATCTCGCCAAGGGCGACACCGACCCGCGCGAGACCAATCAGTGGCGCCACGTCGAACAGCGCCTCGCCGAGATCGCCGCTTCGCCGCTGATCAGTCACGGCAAGCTCAAGCAGCTTATTCCCGAATTGGTGAAACAAGTTGCCGTAGAGGCATGATCCGCACCAGAAGGGCCGGGTCGGCGCTGATCAATGTCGAGTTCTGCTGCAGCGCCCGAAGCCCACCCGTCTACTGCGCCCCCGATCCCCCCGCCACGATCTTCTCGTTCAGCTTCTGATCGACGATCTCGACGGTGCGGTCGATCTCGGCGCTGGGCGCGCCGAGCTGGTGCGAGATCAGCTTCACGAGCAGGTCGACGCGCTCGATGAACGGCGCGCCGGCGGCGACCGCACGGGCCGCCGATGACGGCTTGAGCAGGCTTTCGGCCGCCTTGGCATACTTCCCGAACGGCACCTGGTCCTGCGGATCGGCGCCCAGGCGCCGTGCGATACCGTCGACGTGATCGTAGATCGACTGCGACAGTTTCAGGTCGCCATGCACGGCGTCGCGGATCGACTGCGGATCGTTCGGCGTGATGCAGCGGTAATTGCCGGTCAGCAGCATCGACCATTTGGCGAGCGGCACGAACAGCGAGTCGAACACTTTCAGCTTCACCGGGACGTCGTGGCCATCCAGCGTCACCGCATCGATGTCAGCTTCCAGCTCGCGAAGCAGCTTGTTGTGCTTCTCGTCGGCAAAGGCCGCCGCCTTGAAGTTGGTCGGCAGGCCGACATGCAGCACGTTTGCCGCCTCTTCCGGCGGACGGAAGGCCTGCGGATCGGGCGAGCACAGCGTCACCAACCCCGGCTGGAAGCGTTCCCACACCTGCGCGTTGGTATAGGCCTCCTCGAGGTCCATGTCCGCCAGCGCCGGGATCCGCTTGAGATAGGGTAACGGCGGCATGTTCATGATCGACAGACAAGGCAGCTTCGCCTCGGCGATCTTGATCATCAGAACGCGGATCGTGTGGTTGGTGTATTGCGGCTCCTGCATCGCAAGACCGACCAGGTCGTAGCGGGAAAGATCGACCTCGGCGGGCGTGGTCGCATCCAGTTTGCCCGGCAGGTCGCGCGAAAAGATCGCGCGGTGCACCGCCTCGTCGCGCAGCTTGATGCGTACTTCGGTGCCGTCGCGGTTGATGAGCTCGGCCGTCTTCTTCCGGCAGACCAGGGTCACGTTGTGACCCGCCATCAAAAGCTTCGTCGCCAGCAAGGAGCCATACGAAGCCCCCAGGATCAAAATGTTGCGCGCCATACTCTCTCTTTCACAGATAAAACCAGGCCCCTATATGGGTCTGGCACCCATTATACCAGAATTGATCGTCCCGATGCCTACTGCAAACCGGCAGCCATTACAATCGGATAGACTGGCCTTTACGACCTTGTCGCCAGCACGACGCCGGCCAGCGTAAACACCAGCGCCGCGATCTGGATCAGGCCAAGCGGCTCGCCGAGTGCGATGGCGGAGGCGACGACGCCGATCACCGGCACCGCCATGGTGCCGATCGCCGCGACTGATGCCGGCAGGCGCGCGAGCGCGGCGAACCAGCTCACATAGGCGATGCAGAACTGGATCACGGTGGAATAGATCAGGAGCCACCAGCCGAGCCCCGTCACATCATCGATATGCGTGGTCTCGACAGCGAGACCGATAATGACGATCGGGAAACAGCCGAGCCCGATCTGCCAGGCCGCGGCCGGGATCGGCGGCAGCGGCACCGGCAGCTTTTTCGCCAGCACCGTGCCGAGCGCAAAGCCGAACGCGCCACCCAGCGCCATCACCATGCCCGGCAGTTTTGCGGCGGTCGCGCTAAACCCGTTGCCGCCCATGATCGCGGCGAGGCCCGCGAACGCCATCACCAGCGCCACCGTGCGCAGAATAGTCGGCCGCTCGCCGAGCACCGGCCAGGCCAAGAGCGAGGCCCAGACCGGCATGGTGTAGGCGATCAGCGCCGCTTCGCTGGCCGGCAGCCACAACAGCGCCAGCCCCATCAGCACCATCCAGCCCGTGACGTTGAGTAGCGCCGAGAGCATCAGCCGCGGCCACAAATGCCGCTCGACCTTGAGGCTTTGCGAGCGCGCCAGCGCCAGCACGGCCAGGAGCGCCGCGCCGATCACGCCGGTCGAGCCCCGCAGCGTCAGCGGCGGCAGCTCGCTCAGGAGATACTTCGTGACGGGCCAGTTAAAGCCCCAGCCCACCGAGGTGATGGCGAGGAACATCAGGCCTGCGGGCGCGATCCGCATCGGCGCGCTGGTCGGTTTTGATTCTGTCATGGAGCCCGGCAAGGGACGGAAAAGCGGTGGAATCGGCCCTCACCTTGCCGCTTATCGGCGGGCGCGACCACGGGCTCGCGGACATGCCAGCCCTCCCCGCTCCGTAGCGTTACGTGAGTCTTTCGAACGCAATCCCGAAGGGAGAAAAAATACCTGCCCTGTGAACAGCGGGACGAAGCCTGTTTCCACATGCGAGGAACAAATTTTTGGGTTGGGAATCCCTGAGGACTCACCGATACTTGGCACCATCACAGGCGCGGGAACACCCCCTGTTATCCCTCACTTTCCACCATATTTAGTATTTGATTCAGGAACTCGTACTACTCCTTGACGGGCGCAACGGGTTTGGCCTAGCCTTATTGCTGGACGGCGCGAGTTAAGTTCTGGGTCCCGCCGATCGCTCCCAAATGGGTTCCGAACGAGCACTCCGTCAGCCGGTTGAGGCACGGATCGAGGGCTTGTCTGCCCAAAATTCGGGGGCGATCCGGGTCTTAAAAAACGAGCCGAATGGCTCAAGGCGACGACGCGCGGCGTTGAGTTGGAAGGGGCTGGCCTTGCCGAAAGGCGGGACGAGCCCTTGGGGTGGCGAAGACAGAAACAGGGCCGGGTTCACCGGTAGAGCTTGCGGATCTCAGGCCCAAGGTTGCCTTCAACCTTGGTGCCGAAAGTTCGCTCACAGAAACATCCGGCAACCGCAGGAAATGCGGACCGGGCAAGACGGGGCACGACAACTATGCGAATCGAACGGCGCAACACCACTTCCGGCCAGTCACCCTATGCAGGGATTGATTTCAGGCTGACGACATCGGAGATCCGCAACCCCGACGGTTCGGTCGTGTTTCGGCTTGAGAACGTCGAAGTGCCCCAGTTCTGGTCGCAGGTCGCCTCCGACGTCCTGGCCCAGAAGTATTTTCGCAAGGCCGGCGTCGCCGCGCGCCTGAAGAAGGTCGAGGAAGAGACCGTCCCGTCGTGGCTGTGGCGCTCGGTGCCGGACACCGAGGCGCTCGCCCTGCTGCCTGAAAGCGAGCGCTATGTCGGCGAGACCAGCGCCAAGCAGGTGTTCGATCGCCTCGCCGGCTGCTGGACCTATTGGGGCTGGAAGGGCGGCTATTTCTCCAGCGATGAAGACGCCCAGGCGTTTTACGACGAGCTGCGCTACCAGCTCGCCAAACAGATGGTCGCGCCGAACTCGCCGCAATGGTTCAACACCGGGCTTCATTGGGCTTACGGCATCGATGGTCCCGGCCAGGGCCACTATTACGTCGACTGGAAGACCGGCAAGCTGACCAAGTCGAAATCGGCCTACGAGCATCCGCAGCCGCACGCCTGCTTCATCCAGGGCATCGAGGACGACCTCGTCAACGAGGGCGGCATCATGGACCTCTGGGTCCGTGAGGCGCGCCTGTTCAAATACGGCTCCGGCACCGGCTCCAACTTCTCGCGCCTGCGCGGCGAAGGCGAGCGCCTGTCCGGCGGCGGCCGTTCCTCCGGCCTGATGTCTTTCCTCAAGATCGGCGACCGTGCCGCGGGCGCGATCAAGAGCGGCGGCACCACGCGCCGCGCGGCCAAGATGGTCGTGGTCGATGTCGATCACCCCGACATCGAGACCTATATCGACTGGAAGGTGAAGGAGGAGCAGAAGGTCGCCGCCCTCGTCACCGGCTCCAAGATCAACCAGAAGCACCTGAAAGCCGTGCTGAAGGCCTGCGTGAACTGCGAAGGCTCCGGCGACGACTGCTTCGACCCCGAGAAGAACCCGGCGCTGCGCCGCGAGATCAAGCTCGCGCGCCGCGCGCTGGTGCCCGACAACTACATCAAGCGGGTGATCCAGTTTGCGAAGCAGGGCTACAAGGACATCGACTTCCCGATCTACGACACCGATTGGGATTCGGAAGCCTACCTGACCGTCTCCGGCCAGAACTCCAACAACTCGGTCTCGCTGAAGGACGACTTCCTCCGCGCCGTCGAAACCGATGGCGAGTGGAATCTGATCGGCCGCACCAACAAGAAGATCACCAAGACTCTCAAGGCGCGCGAGCTCTGGGAGAAGATCGGCCACGCCGCTTGGGCCTCGGCCGATCCCGGCCTGCACTTCAACACCACGATGAACGACTGGCACACCTGCAAGGCGTCCGGCGACATTCGCGCGTCGAACCCGTGCTCGGAATACATGTTCCTGGACGACACGGCGTGCAACCTCGCCTCCGCGAACCTGCTGACGTTCTATTCGACCACGACCAAGCGTTTCGACGTCGAGGCCTATGAGCACCTGTGCCGGCTCTGGACCATCGTGCTCGAAATCTCCGTGATGATGGCGCAATTCCCCTCGAAGGCGATCGCCGAACTCTCCTACGAGTTCCGCACGCTGGGCCTGGGCTTTGCCAATATCGGCGGCCTCCTGATGACCATGGGCCTGCCCTATGACTCGAAGGAAGGCCGTTCGCTGTGCGGCGCGCTGACCGCCGTGATGACCGGTATCGCCTACAAGACCTCGGCCGAGATGGCGGCCGAGCTCGGCACCTTCCCCGGCTACAAGAAGAACACCCAGCACATGCTGCGCGTGATCCGCAACCACCGCCGCGCCGCGCACGGCCACGCCTCGGGCTATGAAGCGCTGTCGGTCAACCCGGTGCCGCTCGACCACGCCTCCTGCCCGCAAGGAGACGTCATCGCGCATGCGACCAAAGCCTGGGACGACGCGCTGGCGCTCGGCGAAGCCAACGGTTTCCGCAACGCGCAGACGACCGTCGTGGCGCCGACCGGCACCATTGGCCTCGTGATGGATTGCGACACCACCGGCATCGAGCCTGACTTCGCGCTGGTGAAATTCAAGAAGCTCGCCGGCGGCGGCTACTGGAAGATCATCAACCAGGCCGTCCCCGAGGCGCTGCGCGCGCTCGGCTACAGCGAAGCGCATATCGCGGAGATCGAGGCCTACGCCGTCGGCCACGGCTCGCTCTCCAACGCGCCCGGCATCAACCTCACCACCCTCAAGGCCAAAGGCTTCACGGATGAAGCGCTGGCCAAGGTGGAAAAGGCGCTGCCGACCGCGTTCGACATCAAGTTCGCCTTCAACAAGTGGACCTTTGGCGAGGATTTCCTGCGCGACACGCTGAACCTCTCAGCCGAGACGATCGCAGCTCCCGGCTTCGACCTGCTCGCCGCCCTCGGCTTCAGCAAACGCGAGATCGAAGCCGCGAACGTGCACATCTGCGGTGCGATGACGGTGGAAGGCGCCCCGCACCTGAAGGCCGAGCACTATCCAGTGTTCGACTGCGCCAACCCCTGCGGCAAGATCGGCAAGCGCTATCTCTCGGTCGAGAGCCACATCCGCATGATGGCGGCCTCGCAGCCGTTCATCTCGGGCGCGATCTCGAAGACCATCAACATGCCGAACGACGCCACCGTCGAGGACTGTAAGGCGGCGTATCTCCTGTCCTGGAAGCTCGCGCTGAAGGCCAACGCGCTCTACCGCGACGGCTCGAAGCTGAGCCAGCCCTTGAACTCGCAGCTCATCGCCGATGATGACGACGAGGACGATGCGGTGGAGGCGCTCTACGAGAAGCCGATGGCCGCGCGCACCGCGCAGGTCTCGGAAAAGATCGTCGAGAAGCTGGTCGAGCGCATCGTCGTGATGCGCGAACGCGAGAAGATGCCGGATCGCCGCAAGGGCTATACCCAGAAGGCGGTGGTCGGCGGCCACAAGGTCTACTTGCGCACCGGCGAGTATGACGACGGCCGTCTCGGCGAGATCTTCATCGACATGCACAAGGAAGGCGCGGCGCTCCGCTCCTTCATTAACAACTTTGCCATCGCCGTGTCGCTCGGCCTGCAATACGGCGTGCCGCTGGAGGAATATGTCGACGCCTTCACCTTCACCCGTTTCGAGCCGGCGGGCCCCGTGCAGGGCAACGACTCCATCAAGTACGCGACCTCGATCCTCGACTATGTGTTCCGCGAGCTCGCGGTCAGCTACATGTCGCGCTTCGATCTCGCCCATGTCGATCCGACCGAGTCGAATTTCGACGCGCTCGGCAAGGGCGTCGAGGAAGGCAAGGAGCCGTCCGACCAGGGCCAGCAGGCCACAAAGTATCTGTCCAAGGGCCTGACCCGCTCGCGCACGGATAACCTCGTCGTCATGCGCGGCGGCGATGCGGATGCCCGCGGCTCCCACAACGTCACCGCAATCGCCGGCCACGGCCCCAGCGCCCGCGCCTCCGACGCGCACGAAGGCGCCGTCGCCTTAAGGCAGGAGTCCCAGCACGATCTGTCGCCGACAGAAAAGCTGGGAGCCATGCAATGGAGCAAGGCCGGCAGCGCCGCAGTCGCGGTCGCGCCCAGCAAGGCCGAACGCCGGGCTGAGGCGAAAGCCAAGGGCTACGAAGGCGAGATGTGCTCGGAGTGCGGCAACTTCACGCTGGTGCGGAATGGGACCTGCATGAAGTGCGATACGTGCGGGTCCACGACGGGGTGTTCATGAGGTTGCTCTCAGAGGAAAAATCAGGGGCGGCATCAGCCGCCCCTCGTCTTTTCTGATTTGCCATGACGCTCGTTCGACCACGTTTAACCGATTTTCACGGCATCTCCGCAGCGCAGGCCGAAGTCGATTTCGCCATACCTTTCCTAGACGAGGATATTCCCCTTTACGTTGATCCCTTCTTACTTTGGCGGTCACCTTCGCAGCAAGATCAAGCCCTACACACCGCTCTCGTTAATTCGTTCAATCACCAGGGTTGGCTAGCCAAGAAGGGACGAGAATCCGAAGCCGCCCAAAACTTGATCGTAGCCTCGGAATGCGACGAGGTCGGGTTTGGAACATCGGCAACGCGCAAAGGGAAGCGCATAGGCGCGAATACTGCAAATCAGATTCTCGAGCTGTTCAAGCGAATCAATCCGTACCGAGAATCTGGGTTCGTGCATTTTGAAGAAATTCAGCTTTATGTCGACGGCATCTCAAAAGACCGCGTGTCAGACATCGTCTGCAATTTTTTGAAATCGTTTCTCATTGACTACACGATCGAACAGTCTCTTCGGCTCGGGCTCCCTCTACAGAAGGCCCGTCTCGGCTTCCTGTATGACTACAAGAGCCAAAAGTTCACTCAAAATGTTGAAGTTGAAGCGCCGACAAATCCAGAAACTGGTAGGCCAATTCTGCTCGTCCCAAAACGCTGGCTACGCTTTGTTCCTTGGATAAATTTCGAAGATTATTTTTCGACCGCATGCCCAAAGGACGACGTTGTCAACAAGCTCGGTTCAGACGAACGAGTGCAAGTCTTGCTCTACAACAGGGACAACTACGGATCGGTAGATGGCTATGTGAAGCAAAAGGAGAGGACGGCGTCCGACTGCCACAACGACCCTCTGTTCAAACAGATTCCGGTGGTTTCGGCTCGAAGAAAGCTAGAAGACATCAAAAAGCTACCCACCGGACTAAGCGATGCCTCCGACAAGAAGTTTGAAGCAGCAGCGTCTCAATTGATGGCATCGCTGATGTACCCTCAGCTCGATTTTGCCACAACGCAGGTCCGATCTGATGGGGGCGCCACTATTCGCGACCTCGTTTTCTACAACAATCGTTCGGTAGATTTTCTGAAGGAAATTTTGGATGACTATGGCAGCCGGCAACTGGTCATGGAGTTGAAGAACGTCAAGGGGATCGAACGAGACCACATTAATCAATTAAATCGGTACCTCTCAAACGAGTTTGGCAAGTTCGGAATTCTGCTCACGAGAAACGAGCTTCCTCGGGCCATGTTCAAGAGCACGATCGAGCTATGGTCAGGTCAGCGACGATGCATAATTGCACTGACTGATCAAGACCTTGAGTTGATGGTCGAGGTGTTTGACAGCCGCCAACGCCTACCGATCGAAGTGCTTAAAAAAAAGTATGTCGAGTTCAGACGAGCCTGCCCAACATAGAGTTGATCACATGAAACGGGACGACGTAGATACATTCGAGAAGCTGAAGGGCCAATTAGATAGCCTCTACGAAGAAATTTCAACCTTGGCAAAGAAGGCACCAAACGACGCGGTAAACAGCTTCAAGATCAAATTCGTGAATGCTGTGCTAGCTCAATGCAACACGTTCTTCGGACAGAAATACAAGCCGTTCTCGGATTTTGATGTGTTCGAAACTGATGAGCTCCCAACGAATAGCGATGTAACATTCATCCTGTCGCAGTATATAGAATGCGCTGAGAAGTTCAGAGCAGACAACATTGAGTACGACGAGTTTGAAAAGTGGTGTTGGAAGGTAGATAACGCGCAATTTCAAATTAAGACTTCACCACCTAGGAAGCTAACGAATAGGTAGAGCTGTGCCCTCAAGCGACGCGCATACCACTCCGGAAAAAGCCGCCAAGCACGATGATCTTACGCCGCTGTTGAACGCAATGTTTGACGAATTCCAAGAGCTCTCAAAGAAGAAGCCCGACGGAGTTTTGAACAAGCGAAAGGTAGAAATCGTTAATCGGCTCCTGCGGGATATTTTAGATATAGTAGAAAGAGAACCTACCCGCGCCTATCTCGACTTGTTGGATGAGGATGATCTTCCCCAGAATAGCGACGTCGTACTGATTCTCAGCCAAGCTGTCGCGGCTATGAAATCATTTAGATCGAAGTACTACCGCTACCTAGGACATCATGGGCACACTTGGGCCATTTCGAAAGACATGGTTTGACCGCTGATCGACGATGGGCGCCTTCAAATGATCGAGCCAAACACCCATCTCGAAACAAAGTTCGTGTTTCTGGACACCGAGGCATTTGTTCGCGAGAAATTTGATTGGAATTCAAAAGCGCTTGCCCGCTTTCAGGAATTGGCCGCGTCCAACCACGTAAAGCTGCTAACGACAATCATCACTAAGACTGAGGTCAGGCGCAAGCTACGTGAGCACCTAAGTAACGCAGGTAGCGCTCTCAAAAAGTACGAAGTTCTGCTCGCTCAACTGGACGCGGGGACGACCGTTCAGAGAGCACTTGCTCCAGAATCAATCGAGCATTTGGATAACCTGTTCGACGATTTTCTTCTAAAATCTCAAGCTATCGAGATACCGCTTGACGTCGACATCACGACCCTCTTTGACGATTACTTTCGCCAAAAGCCACCGTTTAGCGAAAAAAAGAAGGCCGAATTTCCCGACGCGGCTGTTGTTCAGTCAATCCGCAGGTGGTGCAATCGCAAATTTTGCAAAGCTTACATTGTCTCGGGTGACCCAGACCTGAAAGCCTGCTCCGACGACGTACTTCTTCACGCTGAGACAATCAGCGAAATCATATCGAAAGCTACAGTCACTCGAAGGATTCACGACGAACTTCTTACATTCGTCAAAGAGAATGCTTCGTTGAACGACGAGCTTCATCGCGCCCTCCGCGGGAAGAAAGTAACAGTCTTAAATCCGTATGGCGGGGTATACCATCACGATATTCAAGCAGACGGCGCGATCTACGCCACATCGAATCTAGACGTCACTGAACTTAACGTGTTAACGCAGCGCTCCACCGGGTTTACTTGTGAAATCCAGTTCGACGTCCAAATCGACATTGAGCTCGAACTATCATTTGGTAGTGACTTTTTTAGGTCCGGGTACGAGCGAGGACGCACCTACTTTGAGACCGAGTCCATCGCAGTCTCACTTACGGCAGAGCTTGGAATCGCCTTCAATTTCTTGAATCCCTTTGATTCTGAAATTGAAGAACTCTATTTTGATCCAAACATTGAAATTGGAATTAGAGAGCTGGAGATCTATCGTACACTGCGCTAACGCATGGGCCAAACTATTGAGAGTGTAATTAGCGGCTCGCTACTCGGCGGCTAGAAAACTTCGTTCCGTCGAAAAACCTATTCGGCCGGTTGAATATCGCCGTCGGCGCCGCAGCGCCCCTCGGCATCTTCCAGCGAGCAAGCGCAGGGCGGATTAGTTAGTTAGCCAAAGGCGTAATCCGCGGTTCTGCGACCGAGTCGGCTTCATTCACTTACTTCGCCAGCCCGAGCGACTTCAGCGCCTTGCCGTTGTCATCGTTGTCCGCCTTCATGAACTCCGCGAAGCCAGCCGAATCCAGATAGATCATGTCGAAGCCGCGCCTGGTCATGAACTCTTTGAACTCCGCGCTGTCCCAGATCTTCTTGATCGCGGTCTCGTACTGTGCGGCAATCTCCTTCGGCAGGCCCTTGGGCGCTGCAAAGCCGCGCCACACACCCTTGTGCCACTTGTGACCCGTCGCCTCTTCGGTGGTCGGCACATCAAGGAAGTTCGGCGCGCGCTTGGGCGAGAAGAACACGAGGCTGCGGATACGCCCCGCCTTGATCAGCGCCTCGGCTTCCGACATCGAGCACGCGACGAAGTCGACGCCTCCGGCCGCGAGATCGGAATGACGGAACGGCCGATCACACACCTCACCGCTGCCTTTGCGCCAGATAGAATCCGAACAGCACCGTGACCAATCCCGCTGCCTGCAACGCGGTCGGAGGCTCGCCGAGCAGGAGCCAGCCGGCGAGGATCGTCAGCGCCGGCACGGTCGCGGGGAACACCGCGGCGCGGGCGACGCCGATGGTCTGGACCGAGAATGCGAACAGATACAGCGCAGCGGGGCCGGCCAGGATGCCCTGTGCCAGCGCCTGCAGCGCGTTTTCGCCAAGGCCCAGCGCCGCCACGCGCGCGAACCCGCTAAAGGCCGCATAGAGCGGCAGCAGCGCCAGCGACACCACGCTGATGACGGTGGCGGCCGAGAACGCCGAGACGCGCCAATGGCGCAGCAGCGTGCCGAACACGGCGAACATCAATCCGGTCATCACGAACAGCAGATCGCCCAGCACGCCGTCTGAACCAATATGGCCGATCGACTCGGCGCCGATCACTGCAAGCCCGCCGACGATGACGAGCGCCCCCAGCACGCGCGAGGGCGGCACCCGCTCGCCCAAGAACACCGCGGCCAGCAGCAGGCCGCCGAGCGTCGCGCTGGAAGGCTGGATGACGCTGCCATGGCCGAGCGGGACAAACAGGAAGCCGGTATAGCTGATAAGCGACATCACAGGCCCGCCCAACACCATCAGCACCAGCCCGCGGCTCCATCCGATGCCGCCGAGATCGGCGATGCCGGCGCGAAGCACGAGCGGCAGGAACACCAGGCCGGACCACACGAAGCGATGCATCAGCAGGTCCGGCGGCGTGAAGCCGACCTTCAGCCCGTGCCGGGTCGCGACAAAGCCGAGCGCCCAGAACAGCGCCGCACCAACGCCGCACGCGACCCCAAGCAGGGCCGGTTTGGTGTCAGGTTTTTGCGCTGAAGCATCGCCGCCGCTGGTCGGCTGGTTCATTGCGGACGCTTAACTTGGCCCGCACCCCTGTTCAACCCACGCCCACGCAGGGCTGACGGGCGCGCCGCCGCAAGCCGCCTGCTTCCTGACGCCGAGGGCGGGCGAGTCCTGAGGCTGATCTTGCTTGAAGACGGCTTCGTTTGCCCCTCTAATGCCACCCATATTTCGGGGGAGATATTATGAAAGCCATTTGTTTGGCCGGCGCGTTTGCGCTCGGCGTATTGCTCTTTTCGGTATTCAATCAGGCTACCGCCCAGGAGGCACGAAACCTCCGGGAGTTCTGCGGCGTCTGGCAAGGCGTCTGCAACCGAACCTGTCCAGGTGGCGGAAATTGCTCGAGCGCGTGCAGAGACCGAGCGGCGCAGTGTCAGTCGAGCGGATGTTTTCACTTCAATGTACCGAGGCCTCGTTGCTTCAACAATGCTTCGGACCGTGCGCTGACGGACGTACGGCTTGCGCCCAATCCGGAGTTGGAACGTAAGCGGCGCGGACTGAGCAAGTAGCAAGCGCGGCGGATCAGCAAGCGTAGGCGGATTGTCTGCGCAAATGCGCGGCCCGATGACAGGCTACGCATAATCCGCCATTCCAGGTGACCAAGGCGGCGGATTGCGCTTCGCTAATCCGCCCTTCTGTAACGGGCCTCGATCAGTCAATCCCTTTTTGCGTTGTCCGTTCGCCGGGGTCTCGCTTCTGTACGGGGTCGGCGCAAGGCCGCCACCTGATGGGGTTGGAAGAGGATAGGCCGACCAATCTACGGACGCGTGGTCGTGATGCCACTGGCGGATTAGCGGTCTGACCTGATCCATCGTCCCGGCGATGGGACTTCGCTTCGAGAAGGCCTGGTGTCGTGACCTGCCCGAAAACTGTTTTGCGTTCTCCTGTCAGATTGCCGCAGCGGCGGCGTTGAAGGGGGTTCCGTCGGCGAGCATGCGATGCATGATCACCGCGAGCCTGCGCGCCAGTGCCACCTTGGCCTTGCTCATGCCGGCGCGCCTGGCGATCCGCATCGCCCAGCTCTTCAAGAGCGAACAGCCTTTGATCGGCTTGGTCAACATGAGGTGGGCGGCCTCATAGAGCGCCGTGCGCACCGAGCCGTCGCCGATCTTGCTGATCCGGCCGGTGTAGTCGGTCTCGCCGGATTGATGCCTCTTCGGGGTCAGCCCGAAGTGCGCTCCCACCCGCTTCGACGACGTGAACCGTCCCGGATCGTCGATGGCGCTGGCATAGGTGAGTGCGATGATCGGGCCAACCGCCGGGACCGACGTCAGCAGCCGTGCCTGCATGTCGGATCGTACCATCTTGCGGGTCTGCTTCTCGAAAGCCGTGAACTCCTTCCGCAGTGCCTCGCGCACCGACAACAGTGCATCGGCGATTTTTTGAAGATGCGGGTGGGCTGTAACGAGTTTATTGATCCGTCCTGCAAACTCCCGCTCCGTCGTATTGCCAACCTTAAGGCCAAAACCGCGCAGGATCCCGCGCAGGCTGTTCTCGACATCGCGAAGCTTCGATTGCACCAGCTTGCGGGCCGTCAATATTGCCCGCGTCTCTTGCGCGCTCATCGATTTGCAATGCACCGGCCGGAACCAGCCCAGCCGCATCAACTGCGCAATCCCGCGCGCATCGTTGCGATCGGACTTCACCGGCATGGCCTCGAACGCCTTGCGTACGTGCCGTGTCTCCAGCAGCTCCACGGCAAGTCCGGCCGCCTTCATCCTCGCAAACAGCCATTGCGACAGCGGTCCGGCCTCCAGCCCGATCCGCTCAAGGCCGAAGCCGAGCGAACGGAACCAGGCGATTAACGCCTCCGGCTCGCTGGCCACCTTGGCCTCGCGCAAAATTTTGCCGGTTGCCTCAACCACGCACACGCTCGAGCATTCCAATGAAACGTCGATTCCGGCATAATGGTCCATGGTCGTCTCTCCTCGATGTTTGGAGCGAGGCTCATCCTTCGACTCCGTCACACCATCCATGTGAGGGACGACCGCCCACCTTCCAAGCGAGCCGCGCGAAGCGCGCCTACCAAAAGCGCCGTAGCAAGCGCGGCTCGCTTGGAAGGTGGGACCAGGGGCCCGTTACCCCATCTACTCGCTGCGAACTCGGGCCTATTCTACTTTGCATGGGGTTGTTTTCGCGATTTTGTGTCTGGGCCCTGCGGTGTACCGGGAAAGAGTATTTGCACCGCGCCTGGGGCACGATATCGGTGGTCAGGAGCCCTGATGCGCGACGCGACATCCGGGACAACTCTAGCACCGCCCCGGATATCGCAGAGCCTGTCATCGGGCGCGCATTCGCGCGACCCGTTGGCTCATCCGGACTACGGCGCCACTCACTTCACTCCCTCACTTCGCCAGCCCGAGCGACTTCAGCGCCTTGCCGTTGTCTTCGTTGTCTGCCTTCATGAACTCCGCGAAGCCAGCCGAGTCCAGATAGATCATGTCGAAGCCGCGCCTGTTCATGAACTCCTTGAACTCTTCGCTGTCCCAGATCTTCTTGATCGCGGTCTCGTACTGCGCGGCAATCTCCTTCGGCAGGCCCTTGGGCGCCGCAAAGCCGCGCCACACACCCTTGTGCCACTTGTGACCCGTCGCCTCCTCGGTGGTCGGCACATCAGGGAAGTTAGGCGCGCGCTTGGGTGAGAAGAACACGAGGCTGCGGATACGCCCCGCCTTGATCAGCGCCTCGGCTTCCGGCATCGAGCACGCGACGAAGTCGACGCCGCCGGCCGCGAGATCGGTCAGCGCGGTTGCAGCACCCGTGGACGGCACCCAACGGATCGAGCCGGGCGAAACGCCGTCGGCCTGCATCAGGCCGGCCAGCGCGACATGCCAGCTTCCGCCTTGCCCCGTACCCGAGGCCACCACCTTGTTCGGGTTCGCCTTGATATGCGCGAACAGTTCCTTGACGGTCTTGTAGGGCGAGTCCGCCTTGACGTGGATCGCGGCGGGGTCCTGGTTGACCAGCGCGATCGGCGTATACTTCTCCCAGGTGAGATCGGTCAGCCCCACCCAGTGCATCAGGTTGATCTCGAGCGTGATGAGACCGAACGTGTAACCGTCAGGCGCGGCGGTGGCGATCGCCTGGTGGCCGACCACGCCCGACCCGCCCGTGCGGTTCACGACGTTCACCGGCTGCTTGAGATCGCGTTCCAGCATGCTCGCGATCTGGCGCGCGACCGCGTCGGTGCCGCCGCCGGCGGCCCACGGCACGATCAGCGTGATCGGCCGCTCCGGGAAGGCCCCTTGCGCGTTTCCGGAGCCGAGCAGGCTAGCGGCCGCAAGCGCCGCAAGCGCGAGATTTCTGACCAAATTGCTGACCTGGCGAAACATTCGCAAACCCTCCCGCTTTGTTTTTTATGCGCCGGGCGAGACACCGCGACGGGCGCTTATGCGCTATTCGCCATTCGGGCGGCGGAGCGCTGACATGTCAAGGAGAAGCAAGCGCAGGGCGGATTGGCCGAGGGCGAGCCGCGGACATCCCTCATTGCGACCTTCAGCGAATCCGCCGATCCTCCGATCGACATGGGGTGATTCGTGCTCGCCGAAAATACCGATCAATATCTGGAAAGCCTCAATCCCGAGCAGCGCAGGGCCGTCGAGCACGGCATCGGCCCGCATGGAACCATAGGCTCGCCGCTCCTTGTCATTGCCGGCGCAGGGTCCGGGAAGACCAATACGCTCGCTCATCGTGTGGCCCACCTCATCATCAGAGGTGCCGACCCGCGCCGCATGCTGCTGATGACGTTTTCACGCCGGGCTGCCGCCGAGATGACGCAGCGTGTCGAACGCATCGCGCGCCGCGTGCTCGGCGACAAGGCCGGTATCATGACGGAGGCCTTGAGCTGGGCCGGCACCTTTCATGGCATCGGGGCGCGGCTGCTGCGCGAGTATGCCGAACGCATCGGCTTCGATCCGGCCTTCACCATCCATGATCGTGAAGATTCGGCTGATTTGCTCAATCTGGTACGCCACGAGCTCGGATTTTCAAAGACCGAGTCCCGTTTTCCCACCAAGGGCACCTGCCTTGCGATCTATTCCCGTTGCGTGAACGCGCAGGCGCCGATCGAGGCGGTGCTCGGGCAGCATTATCCCTGGTGCTCGGGATGGGCTGACGAACTCAAGCAATTGTTCGCTGCATACGTCGAGGCCAAGCAGAAGCAGAACGTGCTCGACTATGACGACCTCTTGCTGTGGTGGGCGCAGATGGTGTCCGAGCCTGCAATCGCGCAGGAGATCGGCGGCCGGTTCGATCATGTCATGGTCGACGAGTATCAGGACACCAATCGGCTTCAGGCGACGATACTCCTGGCGCTCAAGCCGGATGGACGCGGCCTCACCGTGGTGGGGGACGACGCCCAATCGATCTATTCGTTTCGCGCGGCCACCGTCAGAAACATTTTGGATTTTCCCGATCATTTCAGCCCAAAAGCAGAGATCGTCACGCTCGACCGCAACTATCGCTCCACCCAGCCGGTTCTGGCGGCCGCCAATGGCGTGATCGGGCTTGCCAGAGAACGGTTCACAAAAAATCTCTGGACCGAGCGCAATTCGGCCCAGCTACCGCGTCTGATCACGGTTCGCGATGAGGCCGACCAGGCGCGCTACATCGTCGAGCAGGTGCTGGCGAACCGCGAACAAGGATCGCATCTCAAGGAGCAGGCTGTTCTGTTCCGGACGTCCTCACACAGCGGCCCGCTGGAGGTCGAGCTGACGCGGCGCAATATTCCCTTCGTCAAGTTCGGCGGCCTGAAGTTTTTGGACGCCGCCCACGTGAAAGACGTGCTTGCGCTGCTCAAGTTCGTCGAGAACCCGCGGGACCGCGTCGCCGGATTCCGCGTGCTTCATTTGTTGCCCGGCATCGGCCCGGCGTCGGCCCAGCGCATTCTCGATCAAACCACCGTAATGGCCGATCCGATCTCCGCGCTCGCAGCGCTGCCGACGCCTCCCCGCGCCGGCCAGGATTGGACCGCCTTTGTCGAAACGCTGACTAACCTCCGCTATTCGGAATGGCCTGTTGACATCGAACGTATCAGGCTCTGGTACACCCCGCATCTGGAGCGAATTCACGAGGATGGCGAGGTGCGGCTGGCCGACCTGCTGCAGCTCGAGCAGATCGCCTCGGGTTATCCGTCGCGCGAGCGCTTTCTGACCGAGCTCACGCTCGATCCGCCTGACGCGACCAGCGATCGCTCCGGACCACCACTGCGCGACGAAGACTATCTGATCCTGTCCACGATCCACTCTGCCAAGGGGCAGGAATGGAAGTCGGTATACGCCTTGAACGTTGTCGACGGCTGCATGCCGTCCGATCTTGGCGCCGGCACGACGGCTGAACTCGAAGAAGAGCGCCGCCTTCTCTACGTCGCGATGACGCGCGCCAAGGACGATCTGCATCTGATCGTGCCGCAGCGCTTCTTCGTGCACGGCCAGCAGGCACGCGGCGACCGGCATGTCTATGCGTCCCGGACGCGCTTCATACCGGATCATCTGGTCAAGCTGTTCGAACGGCAGACATGGCCGGCGGCGTCCCCGGCGGCACACCCGACGCCAAGTCAAAATGTGCAGATGGATATTCGTGAACGCATGCGCAGCATGTGGCGTTAGCAGCGTAGCCGGACGAGCTACCGGGTCGCGCGAATGCGCGACCCGGTTGGCTCATGCAGGCCGCTTGCTACTCGTTACGCCGGAGAGAACGCCACTACCATCCGCGATTCATGTGGCGCACCTCGCCGGTTCGCGAGTCGACATAGACTTCCATCCAGCGGCCCGCGCGGTCGCGGCCTTTGATCTCCCACTGATCGCCCTGGAACTGGGTATAGGACACCGTCATGACGCCGAGACCGGTCGCGACGTCGAGCGCGGTCTCCATCGAGATCTGGTCACCGGAATCGAAGGCGACGGCAGGTGTCGCTGCACCAAGCGCTAAGGCAGTGACAATTGGAAGAATGACATTTCGCATGGACACTCCTGTCGAACGCGTTGAGCTGTTACGCCAATTAGAACGAGCGGCAGGGTAGTGTGTTCCGACACCAGAGATCGCGGAACAGCCAGAAATTTCGGCAGTTGTGGCGATTTCGCGGCGGTTCCCGCTCGCTAACTAGCCCGCCATGCACGCCTGGAGCAGCGTAGTACCCAAGCGTGGTCCGAATGATCGTCGAGCAGAAGAAAAGCCCGGCTCAAGGCCGGGCTTTTCGTTCATTAGCGCCTGTCCTGACCGGGGCCTCCGCCTCCGCCCGGTCCACCGCCACCGCGCGGTGCGATCTGCGGCGCGCCGCCGCCCTGCGGCGCGGGCGCTGCTGCGCGCGGAGCGGCCGGGGCCGGCGTCTGCTGCGCGCGTACGTTCGGCGGGCCGCCGCCACCGCGCGCCGCATCGGGCTGCGTCATGCGGGGCGTGGCACGCTCGATCCGCGGCGCAGCCGCGCGCGGTTCGTCATGGCCGCGGGCCACGATCGGCGGCGTCTGCGGGCGGGCGCGGGTCATCGGCTGCTCACGCACCGTTGATCTTGCGTTCTCACGCGTCATCCGCGCGCTCTCTCGTGCCGTCCGCGCGTTTTCGCGCGTCATGCGGTCCTGCACCACCGCGCGTTCGCGCGCTTCGCGTGCGCCACGCGTCGTGATGTCCCTCTCCCGCGTCACGCGCTCCGTCACGCCGGCGCGGCTCCGCTCCGTCACACCGGCGCGCGTCCGTTCCTCGACACGGGCACGCGACCTCTCCTCGACACCGATACGCGTCCTTGCCTCGGGGAGCGCAGCGTCGCGCGCGACCGCCGCGCGGCCGATCCGGGCCGCCGAGCGGTCGATCGTCAGCCGCGTCGCGACACGCTCATGCGATCGCCAGTAGCCGCTCCAGTGGGCGCGGCGGTGATACCAGGGACGTGCCGCATAGTGGCTCGACCAGTACGTGGTCAGCACGAACGGCACGATAGGAACGTCGATCTCGTCGACATAGTCAGGCAGATAGACGTAGCGGTTGCGGTAGAGATATTGGAGATACCGCGACGACACCCAGCCACGATCATCCGACCAGCTCACATCGCACCAGGCCTTGCCTCTGAAGCACCCATGGATGTTGACACGGGTGCCGCCTGGAATGCGGTCGACGGTCGGAAAGCCTTCACCGGGCCCGGCCTTCAGGCTGACCGTGGTGGTAACGATGCCCGGTGCCGCCAGTGCGGCGGTCGGCATCAGCAGCATGGCTGCTGCAATGAACAATGCTCTAAATTTCATGGCGAATTCCTCCTCTCGAGCAGGAACGCCGCAGCGAAACAGGTGTTCCCTGAGGAGGGGTCGCGTTAGCTGAAGGATGCAGGCGTCTCGCAGGCGCGAGACGCGGCGCTCTCGTTTGTCCGCTCTCGTTTGTTATGGGCTCTGCACAAACTCTCAGGGCGATCTCGGCAGGCGAGCCGCGGAGACCCTCCCCTTCCTTACCCACCCTCCGGTTTGATCCCCGCCGCTTTCATAATCGGCAACAACCGCGCTTCCTCGCTGTCGCGATAAGCCGTGATCTCCTGCGGGGTGGTCGGCCACGTAGTGGCGCCCAAGTCGGCGTAGCGCTGTTTCAGCCAGGGGTCGTTCAGGGCCTTTGCGGTAAGCGCGTTGATCTGCGCGACGAGGTCGGGCGGCATGTTGGCGGGGCCGATCAGCGCGGTCCATGAGGTCATCTCGTAGCCGGGCAACAGTTCGGCGAACGCGGGCACGTCGGGAAGCTCTGCGATCCGCTTCTTCGCGGTGACCGCCACGGGGCGGATCGCGCCGGAGCGCACGCTTGGCAGCGAGCCCGGCAGATTGTCGAACAGCAGATCGACATTGCCGCCGAGCAGGTCATTCAGCGCTGGAGCTGCGCCGCGATAGGGCACGTGACGAAGCTGGACGCCGGCCATGCTGTTCAGCATCTCGCCGGAGAGGTGCAGCGTGGTGCCGAAGCCGGCGGACGCGTAGGTGTATTTGCCCGGCTCCTTCTTGAAGGCCGCGAGCAATTCCTTCAGGTCCGCGGAGAACAGGTCCTTCTTCGCGCTCAGGATGTTCGGCAATTGCCACATGCCTGTTATGAAGGTGAAATCCTCGCGCGGGCGATACGGGAGTTTTGCGTAGCTGCCGATCGCGAGCACGTTGGAGGCGATGCCGCCGAGCCCGACCGTATAGCCGTCCGCCGGCGCCTTTGCGACCGCGTCCGTGCCCAGCACGCCGCCGGCGCCGGCCTTGTTCTCGACCACGAAAGATTGTCCGGACAGTTCGCTCATCTTCTGGCAGAGCAGGCGCGAGAGCGTGTCGGTGGCGCCGCCGGCCGGAAAGCCGTTGACATATTTTACGGGCCGGATCGGCCAGGCCTCTGCCGCACGTCCCGCGCGCGGCATAAGCCACGGCGCGGCAACGGAAGAGCCAAGGAGCGCAAGCGCGCGACGGCGGTCGATAGACAGCGGCATCGGTGTCCTCCCCTTTAAGACCATGCGCCGCGTCGCAGCTTTTCGCTGTTCTCCTCCTTCGCTCCGTCTTCGATCGGCGTTCCGCGATGATCTCTGACGAGAGGTGGGGCGCGTTCGGCTGACACAGCTTACGAGCTGTGCGCGATGCTGGGAACCCGCTCACCAAAACAAAAGGGCCCCGACGATGGCGCAGCTCGTTTCAACCCCGGGGCACTCGACCTGCATCTGTGATCTGGCCCACACGCGGTTCAAAGCACCTGCCCTACACTTTCGCCCATGGTGCTCGAGTTCCGGGGATGGATATGGACGACGAGTTTTGCAGGGAAAGGGCAAGGACAGTCAGGGCCCTCGCCGAGCAAGCTGACCCGTTGGTCAAGAGGCGGCTGCTGCAACTGGCCTCCCACTACGAACGCAGGATCACGCGGTCAAGCGCTTGTGGGCAAGAAGTCGAGCAATCGACCGAACGACCGGACCCTGATCGTCAATAGCCTGCCCCTACTCACTGACGCCGCCAGGGCGGCATTCTCTATCGGCGTGCACCGCGCGGTTTGACTGCCCCCTTCTTCCACAGCCGAAATCCGCCCTCGAACGCGTTGGTGTTGGCGCCGAGTCGGACCTTGCGCGGCAGCTTGTCGATCTTGTCGGCGTTTCCGCCGCCCAGCATGACGTAGTCCGGCTCCAGTGCAGCGAGCAGACGCTTCAGGACGTCATCGACCGCGCGTTGCCATTTCTTCCTGCCAAGGCGCTTGAGGGCTGCGGCGCCGACGCATTGCTCGAACGTCTTGCCGTTGCGGTACGGCAGGTGAGCCAGCTCCATCGGTTCCAGAATGCCATCCACGATCATCGCGGAGCCAAGACCCGTCCCCAGGCCAAGGAACAGCATCCGGCCGCCCTGGTAGCTGCCGATCGCCTGCATCAGCGCATCGTTGACGACCTTCGTCGGGCGGCCGAAGGCCTTTTCGAAATTGAAGCCGGCCCACCCCTGACCGAGATTGTGAGGCTCCGACAAGGGCCGGTTGTTGACCACAGGTCCCGGATACCCGACGGCGATGAGGTCATAGGACCAGTCCTTCGTCAGCGCCTTGACCTTCCTCACCATCACTTTCGCGGATAGCTCGGGACCGGACGCAAACGCGCGCCTGATCCGCTCCGTGCTGGTCATGACCTTCACGCGCGAACCACCGACGTCGATCACGAGGATCGTGTGTCGCGACGCACGCTTGGCTGTTTTCTTCGCCATGAATTCGCGCCCTGCTCGGTCGGATGATCATAACGCCAGCCGATGCTCACCTGAAGCGGAGAGACAAGCAGCGTCACAGCTTTGTTCTGCATCCGACTCTATTTTGTTCGCAAGGAACGAATCGTATCAGCGCAAATCAGCGCGAGCCGATTCTTAACAACGCGTTTGCTTCGTGCTTGCTTAGCACGGATGCGGTGCTCGACCCGCTGGTTCATCCGCGCTACTGCTCAACGTCATACCCCAGCCCCGGCCGCAGCGCCCGCATCCTCTCGGCCAACCGCCTACTCCCCGTCTCCTCCGCGCGCGCGAGGTGGTTCGCCACCGCCACGTGATCCTCATTGCTCTTGTGCTGATTGAGCTTTGACTGGCCCTCGATCTCGTCGACGACGAGGTCGATGACGCGGATGGAGGCGAGCATGGTTTCGCGCTTGGTGGGCTCCATTCTAGCGAGGTCCCAGGGCGGTTTCGGCAGGCGCGCCTCGGCGGCTGCGAGCAGCGCGTCGCCGTGGGCGCGGTTCTCGTCGCGCTCGGGCAAGTGCGCGACGCCGGAGAGATGCACGGCCTCGTAGAGCCAGGTCGAAACGTTATCGCGCGAGGCATACCAGTCGTTGGAGACATAGGCGTCGTCGCCGGAGACGATCAGGAGAAAGCGCCTGACGCCGTCGGCGAGTTCGACGAGCGGATTTTTGGCCGTGAGATGGATCTGGACGATCACGCGATCGTCGCGTTGCTGGAGCACAAACGGCACATGCGAGGCGCGCGGGCCGCGCTCGTCCGCGGCGACGATCACGCCAAAACCGCGCTCGGCCGCGAACGCAAGCGCACGGCTCTCCTCGATGCGAAACTGGGGGCGAAGAATGTGCATGGCCAAGCGCTCGCGGGAGGATGATTGGCTTTCGTTGAGGCTAGCCTATTCTCCCCTGGTGGTCATCGGTCCGAGCCCAGCACACAGCTTTGTTCTTCATCCGACACCATTTTGTTCGCAAAGAACGAATCGGAATCGCGCAGATCAGCGCGGGCCAATTCTTAACAACGCGTTTGCTTCGCGCTTGCGCGCGGATGCCGCACGCGCTCATCACGAAAAAGCCCGCGACGACATCGCGGGCTTTTTGCAAAGCTGGGACTGGCTACGTGCTAGAGCTCAGTTCAAGCGCCGATCTAACGGTAGAGTTCAGCGAATGGCGCGACCGGTGGTGTCGGTCTGGCCTTGTGCAGTGGTGATCCTGTTCCGCGGCGTCAGGACGCTGAGCTGAAACGGCGTGGCCGAATTTGCGACCGGCGATGCTTCCCGGACGTTTTCAGCGCCCAGCGCTTGAACCTGCACGGCCGAAACCGGAAAACCCGCCTTTTCATAGGACGGCAACTCGGCTGCGACGGCGCCAGTTGCAGCCGTCATCGCGAGCACAGCGGCGGCAGCGATGGACAGGGAAATCTTCTTCACTTCAATTCTCCATAGGTAGCTTGAAATACGGACCTAATAATCATTTTGCTGCGCTGCAATAGCACGTTGCTGCAATGCACACATGCGAGGATTGAATGCGGAACCGGCCGTTGGTCGCACGATCAGCCGCGAAGGTTCGCTGGAATTTTCCGCATTGCAGCCGGAAAATCAGAAAGCGCAGCGCAAGTCGGAGGCTCCATTTGACAGCGGCGCAAGCGGCACCCCTCTCCCTAACCCTCTCCCGCAAGGGGAGAGGGAACCCATCCGCACTGCGTCCCTGACGGTGCAAACCAGAAGAGCCGTATGTTCTGTTAGGCGAGCACGCGAGCCGAGCTCCCTCCCCCCTTGCGGGGGAGGGTTGGGGAGAGGGGTAAGCCACACGAGCACCGACCTCTCATGCTGAGCGGCGTAATCCCACCGCTCGCGATGATTCGGCGGGGCCGCCATCTACGCTATTGCGTGATGACGCAGAAAGACGTGGATGGCCGGGCATAGGCGAGCGCAAGCAACGCCGTCCTTTGGACGGCTATGCCCGGCCATGACGCAGTCGTATTCAGCAATGTGCCGGCAGGCTCACGCCGCCTTCGCTTCCTTCTCCGGCGGCGCGGTTTCCATGGCGCGCATGTAGAGATCGAGCAGGCTTTCGCGCTCGTCGCGCTCGTCCTGGTCCTGCTTGCGCAGCTTGATGATCTCCTTGAGGATCTTCACGTCAAACCCTTCGCCCTTGGCCTCCGAAAACACTTCCTTCTTCTGCTCGTTCAGCTCCTGCAATTCGCTATCGATGTTCTCGATCCGCTCAACGAAAGAACGAATCCGGCCGCCGGGAATGGTGACGTCAGACATGGTGACTCCCTTTTGAATAGGATCGTGAAAATGCCCGCAAACAAATAACCAATGTGTTAACCTCGGCGGGTTCCCGCCCCGGCAATTCGGCATTTCCCAGACTTATCCGCATGAACGTGATTTCGATTCAGTCGCAGGTCGCTTTCGGCCATGTCGGCAACAGCGCCGCGGTGTTTCCGATGCAGATGCACGGGATCGACGTGGTGGCGGTGCCGACCACGCTGCTTTCCAACCGGCCGGGCTATCCGACCATCCGCGGCCGCGTGCTCGATGCAGATCTCGTCGCCGATCTCCTGCGCGGCATCGAGGAGCGCGGCGCGGTCGATAGCGCGCAAATGATTTTATCGGGCTATCTCGGCTCGGCCGAGAACGCCAACGTGGTCGCGGAGTTCGTCGCGCGCGCCAAGACTCGTAACCCCGCGCTGCGCTATTGCTGCGATCCCGTGCTCGGGGATCGCGACCGCGGCCTGTTCGTCCACGCCGACATCCCGCCGCTCGTGCGCGATCTTCTGTGTCCGCTTGCCGACATCATCACGCCCAATCATTTCGAGTTCGAATGGCTGTGCGGAACGAAGGCAGCCTCGATCGATCAGGTGCTGAAGGCAGCGCGCGCGTTCATGGCGCGCGGGACGGTCGTCATCACCAGCGCCGAGCTGTCCGATACGCCGGAAGGCGAGATCGAGACGCTGGCCGTCGAGCGCGCAAAGGCGTGGCGCGTGCGCACGCCGAAACTGCCGATCAGCCCTAACGGCACCGGCGATCTCTTTGCCGCGCTGTTGGTCTCCGCCCACGTCCGTAGCGCCGACACGCCGGAAGCGCTCAGCCACGCGGCGTCGGCCATCTTCGCCGTGCTGGAGCGCACCGCGATCCGCGGCACGGCAGAAATGCGCATCGTCGAGAGTGCCGAACTGCTGACGCATCCGAAGCGCAGGTTTGAGGCCATCACTATCAGCGGGTCGTAAGGCCGATCAGCCCTACGGACCCCTTCACCTCGTCAGCTACTGCACGACGTCGAGCTTGACCTTGGTAACACCTTTCCCCACCATTCCCAGCGCGTCGGCCGCGGAATAGGAGACGTCGACAATGCGACCCTGAACATAGGGACCGCGGTCATTGACCCGCACCGTCACCGACCGGCCGCTCGCGAGGTTTGTCACGCGCAACTTGGTGCCGAACGGCAACGTCGGATGGGCGGCAGTCATTTCGAGCGTGTTGAACTTTTCGCCGCTCGCTGTCTTCGTTCCCTCGGTGTAGAAGCTGGCAATCCCATGCGAGTTCGTCTTGATGCTGCCTGCATTCCTGCGCGAGGCGGTGTGCTTTCTCACGGCGGCCACGCGCCGCTTCATCATTGATGATGTCGTTCGATCCTGATCGAGCGACGCCTGCCGGCTGGTGCGAAGCTCCGATTTTTGCGTAACGACCGAGGACTGCGCGCAAGCCGCAAGCGATGCCGCTCCCAGCGTGACAGCAAGCAGTCGTATGAATTTTCCTGCGCGCTCAGCCGTGATTGATCGCGCTTCAAATTGAGTCCGGCCGACGTCGACGCACGAAGTACTGGTGCAGCCAATGGACGACATGTTGCATTCCCCCGCTCGCGCCCCAGCCCAAGCCGAAAACCAACACGCGGCAATCGCGGGCCCGAATCCGGGCGGAAGCGTGGCCGGACGCGATCAGCGATGGCTCCCTCAACGCAATTCGGTTCGAGTGTGGTGATTGGGTCACAGGAATTAGAGGTCGGCCCCGGAATTGCGGCACCGGCTCAGATCAGCTACCCGACCCACTCAGCCGAACGGGAGATAAACATGCAAGTCGCAGTCGTCGGTGCCGGAGCGGTCGGATGCTATTATGGAGGACTGCTGCTCAAAGCCGGACATGATGTGACCTTCATCGGCCGGCAGCCGCATGTCGACGCCATCAACGCCCATGGCCTGCTGCTGGACACCAAGAGTTTCAGGGAGTACCTGCCCGCCCGCGCCGCGACCGACACGACTACCCTCGCCGCGCCCGATCTGGTGCTGGTCTGCGTGAAATCGGCCGATACCGAACAGGCCGGCCGTTCGCTCGCTGGGCACCTGCGGCCGGAAACGTCCGTGCTCAGCTTGCAGAACGGCGTCGACAATGCACCGCGTCTCTCTGCCGTCACCGGCCACGCCGTCATTCCCGTCGTCGTCTATGTCGGCAGCGAGATGGCCGGCCCCGGCCACGTCAGACATCACGGCGGCGGTGATCTCGCCATCGGCCCCTCGCCCGCGAGCGCAGCGCTGGCCGAGATGCTTCAGGCCGCCGGCATCGGCATCACGATCGCCGACGATATCGACCGGACGCTATGGAGCAAGCTGATCATCAACTGCGCCTTCAACGCGCTGTCTGCGGTGGCGGGTATCGCCTACGGGCCGATGCTGGAAGTCGCAGGCACGCGGGATGTCGTCACAAGCGCGGTGCAGGAAGCGATATCCGTCGCCTGCGCCTGCGGTGTTTCGATTCCAGACGACCTCCTCGAGCATATCCTGAACATCCCCGCCATGATGCCGAACCAGATGTCGTCCACCGCGCAGGATCTCGCCCGCGGCAAGCCGAGCGAGATCGACTTCCTCAACGGCCATGTGGTGCGCAAGGGCGCCGAACTCGGCATTGCGACGCCGACCAATCAGGCGCTGCAGGTGATGGTGAAGCTCGCCGAACGCGGCAAGGAGCTATCGCGGCGGCCGTAGCCCTACGCCGCCCTCTTCTCACCCACCCATCACGTTCCCCCAACCGTCGAACACATATTGCCGCCACGCCACCGTACCGTCGTCGCGCGCGCGGCTGGAGCGGCGGAAGTCGTCGGCCTCATCACCGATCCAGGTGATGATCTGGTCGCTCGTGCGGTCGTGCAGGACTGCGGGCTCCGATGGGTTGAAGCCCGTCATGGGGTGCATCGTCGGGTGTTCCGTCATGTCGTTCCAACGCTTTCGCAGGGGCGAAGGTTGCGCATCCTCGCAACCTCCTCCCCGCAACGGCGTTGTCGCAAATCTCTGAAGGAGGCACGCACCATGCGGAACAAGGCGCCAAATTCGCAAAGCACTAAAACGCGCTCGAACGCCCAGATGCAGGCGGCCAATTCAATGCTCAATCCCGGCGATGAAGCACCGCGCGGAACGCCCGGCACCGGCGACGACATCTGCCCCGAATGTCACGGCAACGGCCGCATCAACGGCGCTCCCTGCCCCAATTGCGGCGGCGGCGGAACGATCACCCGCGCGATCGGCGGCGCGTGAATACGCGTATGCCATCTCGTGGGGCGGATTAGCGCTAGCGTAATCCGCCGGTCTCTTCGCGTGACAACGAATGGCGGATTACGCCGACGCTAATCCGCCCTTCTGTAACGGGCCTCGATCAGTCAATCCCTTTTTGCGTTGTCCGTTCGCCGGGGTCTCGCTTCTGTACGGGGTCGGCGCAAGGCCGCCACCTGATGGGGTTGGAAGAGGATAGGCCGACCAATCTACGGACGCGTGGTCGTGATGCCACTGGCGGATTAGCGGTCTGACCTGATCCATCGTCCCGGCGATGGGACTTCGCTTCGAGAAGGCCTGGTGTCGTGACCTGCCCGAAAACTGTTTTGCGTTCTCCTGTCAGATTGCCGCAGCGGCGGCGTTGAAGGGGGTTCCGTCGGCGAGCATGCGATGCATGATCACCGCGAGCCTGCGCGCCAGTGCCACCTTGGCCTTGCTCATGCCGGCGCGCCTGGCGATCCGCATCGCCCAGCTCTTCAAGAGCGAACAGCCTTTGATCGGCTTGGTCAACATGAGGTGGGCGGCCTCATAGAGCGCCGTGCGCACCGAGCCGTCGCCGATCTTGCTGATCCGGCCGGTGTAGTCGGTCTCGCCGGATTGATGCCTCTTCGGGGTCAGCCCGAAGTGCGCTCCCACCCGCTTCGACGACGTGAACCGTCCCGGATCGTCGATGGCGCTGGCATAGGTGAGTGCGATGATCGGGCCAACCGCCGGGACCGACGTCAGCAGCCGTGCCTGCATGTCGGATCGTACCATCTTGCGGGTCTGCTTCTCGAAAGCCGTGAACTCCTTCCGCAGTGCCTCGCGCACCGACAACAGTGCATCGGCGATTTTTTGAAGATGCGGGTGGGCTGTAACGAGTTTATTGATCCGTCCTGCAAACTCCCGCTCCGTCGTATTGCCAACCTTAAGGCCAAAACCGCGCAGGATCCCGCGCAGGCTGTTCTCGACATCGCGAAGCTTCGATTGCACCAGCTTGCGGGCCGTCAATATTGCCCGCGTCTCTTGCGCGCTCATCGATTTGCAATGCACCGGCCGGAACCAGCCCAGCCGCATCAACTGCGCAATCCCGCGCGCATCGTTGCGATCGGACTTCACCGGCATGGCCTCGAACGCCTTGCGTACGTGCCGTGTCTCCAGCAGCTCCACGGCAAGTCCGGCCGCCTTCATCCTCGCAAACAGCCATTGCGACAGCGGTCCGGCCTCCAGCCCGATCCGCTCAAGGCCGAAGCCGAGCGAACGGAACCAGGCGATTAACGCCTCCGGCTCGCTGGCCACCTTGGCCTCGCGCAAAATTTTGCCGGTTGCCTCAACCACGCACACGCTCGAGCATTCCAATGAAACGTCGATTCCGGCATAATGGTCCATGGTCGTCTCTCCTCGATGTTTGGAGCGAGGCTCATCCTTCGACTCCGTCACACCATCCATGTGAGGGACGACCGCCCACCTTCCAAGCGAGCCGCGCGAAGCGCGCCTACCAAAAGCGCCGTAGCAAGCGCGGCTCGCTTGGAAGGTGGGACCAGGGGCCCGTTACCCCATCTATACATCGTGCCGCTTACGCGGTTCGCTTCTCGAGGATCTTGCGGAAATCTGTGGCCAGGCTTGCGTAGTAGCCGGCGAGCCCCTCGTAGAAGGCCTGCTGCGCCTTGTCCGTGGCCTCCTTGGCCTTTGCTTCGCACTTGCCGGCCCGGCTCTCGTACTTCTCCACCTTGGTCTGAAGTTCAGCCACTACCATCGTCATTACTCCCCGCCACCACACATGCTCATGATGCTATGCCGGCAAAAGTCGAAAAGATGGCCGCGTCGGGGAGATTTCGCAGCGTTGCCGTGAGCAAGCGATGGCGGCGCGCGCGGCCTATCGCGCCGGTACTGGCGCCGGCGGACGCATCGACGATCGCGACGCGGCTGACGCTGCCTGTGGCTTCGCCGCGACGCGCTTTCCGCTATCGATGGATTCCAGATAGGAGGTCAGCGCCCAGGCCGAGCTCGCGCCGCTGGAATAGTGCTTTTGCAGGAACAGATAGAGCGTCAGATGAAAGCGGCCCTTGGCGAGCCCGCGCGGGCTGCGATGACAAGATGCGCAACCTTCGGCAAACAGTTTCGACGCCGGTTTGCCCTGATCGAGATTCTGCGCGACGGCCGGGCCGGAGAGCGCGGCCATCAACACAAGAACAAGCAGGCCGCAGCGCGCTTTCGTTGGCGACATCAATTCTACCCGTGCATGAAGCAAATGGACGAGCTGCCCGCGGCAACTCAAGGAAGGCGGAAGATGGCAGACAATTCGCAATCTGCTGTCCAGCCGTGGCGAAAAGTGGGTGCGTTTTCGCCAACATTGCGCTCCATTCGAGGCATGGGAGATATGCCCCTCAATATGGCGGCTTCTTGCGCTCCCGCTGCGTCCTTGCCGCCTCCATCCACCACACGAGATCATCCGCAAAGCGCGGAAACGCGTGCGCCAGCGCTTTGCCGCCCTCGCCGATCGGCTTGCCGTCTTCGCTCAGCGTCTGCGCGATCGGCCCGACCGCGACCGAGCTCGAAATCACCACCATGCCCATTTCCGAAAGCGTGCCGTGCCAGGCGAGCGCGGCGCGTGCGCCGGAGAAGCGGCCAGCTGAATAGCTCGCGATCGCCGCCGGCCGCCAGAACCATTCTTCCAGAAAATGGTCGGTGAGATTTTTCAGCCCCGGCTGGATGCCCCAATTATATTCACCGGTCACGAACACAAAACCGTCGGCGGTGCGGATCTGCTCCGCCAGTTTCTCGAGCGCCGCGGGCGCGCCGCCTTTCGGATATTCCTTGTACATCCGGTCCAGCATCGGCAGGCCGATCGCCTTGGCGTCGATCAATTCGACATCATCGCCGCGCGCACGAAACCCCTCGACGACAAATTGCGCGAGACGAATGCCCATGCGGTCGGAACGGTAGGAGCCGTAAAGGACGAGAATACGGTTGCTCATGAGACCTCACCCCTCCGGACATTGGATGATGACACTGGAACCATGCGGACCTTCCTCATGCAAGGCCTGAGCCGCCTCGATGGCCTTGGAAAGGCGCTCGCGCTTGTCCTCGGCGCGACCGTGCTGAAACGATCATCTTGATCGCGCTGCTGTCGTCCTACGCCGCAGCCACCCGCCGAAGGTCCAAGCAGCCAACAAAAAAGCGGCCTTGCGGCCGCTTCTTTGCAATTGCTAGTCCGGCTCTACCAATAGCCGGGCCCGTCATAATAGGCATATGAATCGACGTACGGCGCACCCGCGATCGCGGCTGCCGTTCCGACTGCCACGCCGGCAGCCACGCCAACCGGTCCGCCGACATAGGCCCGGCGATGATACACGCGCGGGCCGTAGTACGGGCCGTAGTACGGGCCGTAGTAGCTGTAGTCATAGCGGCTCGGCGTGCGCACGCCGTATCCGCCGAGCAGATAGTCGGAGTTCGGGTGGGTGAACCCGATCATGCCGGGCTCCTGGGTGGCTTCCTGCGACAGCGCAGGCGTCGCGAGCCCCATCGCAAGGATGGCGGCCGCGCCGAGCAGTGTCAGTTTCGTCATTGCTCATTCTCCATGTGAAGATGAAGAGCGAACGGGCAGGTCAGATGCTTGGTTCCGGAGGCGAATTCACAGCGCCGTGAATATCAGCGACGATTGCTGCGGGCCGCCAAGAGAAAAGGCCGGCGGGCGTTACGCCGCCGACCTTCTCTTGCAACTGCCGGCTCGGGAGGTCCGGTTCCGCCGCGATTCCATGCCTAAAGTTTGACCATTACAGTCTTAACAAAATCTTAAGCAACGACTGTGATGTGCCTCACAGAGTCCCAGAACCTTGTCCGGCTAGCCTGCGACCAACAATAGAGATCGCCTGCAACAGGAGGCCCGACATGACCCAGGTCTATTTCCATTGCTCAAACTCCCGGGAAGTCCGGCTCGACCGATCCGGCGAAGCGGTGAGCGACCTCGCCGAGGCGCGCGACCGCGCCGCCTGCATCGTTCGGTCGCTCATTATGGGGCGGGACGCGGAAGACTGGCGCGACTGGGTCGTGCATGTCAGCGACGATTTCGACGAAGAGCTCTTCGTTCTGCCCTTCGCCTTCGTGCTCGGCAAGCCGCACTGAGAGATTGCCATGTTGCTCCGCCGCCTGGATGCGATCATGGCACGGTGGCGCCACCTGATCGAGCGCGCCTGCGATCCCTATCGTCCCGAGCGGCATTACATGCGCGGCCCCGGCCCAAAGTGGCACGCCAGGCATCCACTTGGCGCTGCAGGCGCCGTCCTCTAAGCCCCGGCCAACCGCGCACCTGAGGCGCTCTGCGCCAGATCCAGAAACATCCGTATGCCCTTCGCGCTTTCCGCGCCGTGGCCGAACACCATACCGAGGTGATCTCCGGCCGTTGACAGGAAACGTAGACCGTTGGCATCTGCGAATGCCTTTCGCCGGTCGTGCGCGGGATCGCTCTTCCCCTCCCAGATCATTGCGGGAAAGCCGGCACCCAGCACGGCATGGCCGGCGCCATCGAGTTGACCGAGCGCATCGAAGCAGGCCCGTACGCCGGGCTCCGATTCCGTCGTGACCCATCGGGTCAGGTGCGGCGCCGTCAGCCGTGCGAACTTCATGAAAGCGTCGAACTGCAGCGGTCCCTGGCTTGTCGGCGGCAGGCCGTTGACCACATCCCACCCGCCGAGCACCAGCGACGACAGGCGCTCGGGGTAATATTTCGCGACGCCGACACCGAGCCACGCTCCCATCGAATGTCCGACCAGATGGCCGCTGGCACAGCCGATATCGTCGATCACGGCGACGATATCGCCGGCGCGCTGCTCCTGACGGTAGCGATGGCTGTCGAAAGGCTTGTCGCTCAACCCGTGGCCGAGCGAGTCCACGCATGCAACGCGGTATCTATCGGTCAGCGCATCGACGAATCCGACCTGCTTCCACGTTCCGGCGTCCATCAGCAGGCCGTGCTGCAGCACGACCAGCGGCCCCTCGCCCTCCACCGTGTAGTGAATCCTGTGTCCGCGATGAACGGCAAATGGCATGCAAATCCCCCGTGCCCGGCCGCCTGCAGATATGATCTCTGCGCCCGGGTTCCAGCCCGCGGGGGAAGCCGTGGCCCCAACCTCTCCACGCTCTTGCCTTGCTTTGGTCAAACCTCGCTGGCCGTGTGGCGGCATGGGCAGAGGTTTTCCACGCAGCAGAGCATGCTTGCCGCCCCGATCCGGGTGACATTGGACTGAGTAAGGGACCGCCAATGCAATCCACGCCAACACTGAAAGAGGCTGATCCGCACGACGTTTTTGCGATCGAAACGGTGCTGGCCGCGCACGCCCACAAGGCGCCGCCGCTGGCCCACGATCCGGCCACCGCTCCCGTAGCGCCGCAAGCCCATCCGGCAGCGCCGCAGGTTCATGTCACGCCGCAAGTTGACGTCGCGGCAAAGCCGCAAGTCCAAGTCGCGGCACCGCCGCAAGTCCAAGCTGCGGCCAAGCCGCAAGTGCAAGCCGCGGCCAAGCCGCAGGTTCACGTAGCGCCCGCGATTTCGATCAGCGCGCCAACCCCGCAGGTCGAACCGACGTTTCGCGCCACTGACATGCGCGATGTCCAGATGCGCGATGTCCAAGTCGACAACATCAGACCGGGCGAGGAGATCAAGCTGGGTGGCCTGAACGCCGCCGGCGAGCGGCCAATGGCCAAATGGACGAAGCGCGTGGTGATGGCGCTGTTGGCCCTTGTCGGCGCCATTGCTGCTGCCGCCTGGCAGCATTATGGCGATCAGGCCAAGGCGATGGCTGCCGAGTGGGCGCCGCCCTTCGTGCTGGCAGCCTTGCCTTCGGCGGCCAAGCCCGCCGTGGCCGAGCAACCGGGCGCGCCGGCCGCTCCAGACGCGGCAACCGATCAGGCCGCAGCGGAGCCGGCGGCAACGGCAGCACCGGCTCAACCCGAACCCACAGCTACGGCCGCGGCTGCTCCTTCCGCGGAATCGACCCAGTTGCAATCGATGGCGCAGGATCTCGCCGCGATGGGCCAGCAGGTCGAGGAGCTGAAGGCGACTATCGCGCAGCTCAAGGCAAGCCAGGCGCAAATGGCGCGGGAATTTGCCAAGGCTGCCGAAATGAAGGCTTCGGAAGCGAGGGCTGCTGAGGTCCGACCCGAACAGAATTTTCGCCCGAGGGTAACAGCCGCGCCGCCGCCCCGATCCGCGAATGCGCCTGTCGCCGCGCCTGTCCGGAAGCCGAAGCCGGCTTACTATCCACCGGCTCAAGCCGCCTATGTCCCCCCTCCGCCGCCAGCCGCCGCCCCCGCGCCGCTGCCGCCGGCACCGCCGCAGCAAACCATGGCTGATGACGGCGCGCCGGTGGTCCGCCCGCCGATGCCGCTGCGGTAAGTAACTGCGTGTCCCTGATGCCGCGCGCTGTGCCGCGCGGCATCCGAGACAAATCCGCTAGCTCTGATGCGGGCCTCGCATCAGCTTCATGGCGTCTTCGATATGACGCCATTCCTTGGCTTCCTCGATGTCACCGCTGCTCTCGCAAGCCTGTGCATTGTGTGCGGCTTGCGCGATCGCGGTGAGGCCGTGCTTCTCCATCATCTGACGTGCAATCGTGTGGATCTGCATTTCCGACATCATGTCGCTCTCCCGGGGTTGCATTCGTCCTCGCCGCAGTGATTCGAATGTCGCGGCTTCCTCGTCAAAACGGCCGAACCGAAAATCTCGTTCCTCCTGCCGCAGTAGATAATTTTAGGACAAGTCTTGGGATCTCTTGGGATCGCGCGGTTCCACTCGAGGCCGCTCGCCCCCGTAATATCCCGCCCCGCAATCTCCCCGAATATCAAGCCGGTCTTCCGCCTGATATTTTTTCAGCGTGAATCGCAATCGCGGGAGTCGGACATGGCACGGGTCTATTTCCACTGCTCCAATTCCGAGGGCGTACGCATCGTTCAGCGTGGCCTTGCCGTCGGAAATCTGGCCGAAGCGCGTGACCACGCCGCCCGCGTCGTGCAGTCGCTGATTACGGCGCAGTGCCCGGAAGACTGGCGCGACTGGACGCTGCATGCGAGCGACGATCTCAACGTCGAAATCTTCGCCCTGCCGTTTTCGTCGGTGCTCGGCAAGCCGCATTGAGAGGTCGCCATGCTGGCCATGCAATCGCTTCTTCGATACCTGAACCAGGTCGCCGCGCGATTGCAGGTTCTGCTCGACCTTGCCCGCAACCCCTATCGTCCCGAGCTGCACTACATGCGCGGCCCCGGCCCGAAATGGCACGCGAAGCATCAAGGCGGCGCCATCTGATAGTCTCGTAGTCTTGTAGGGTGGGCAAAGCGAAGCGTGCCCACCGTTAGTGCGCCGCCGCGGCGATGTGGTGGGCACGGCGCAAGCGCGCCTTTGTCCTACTGCGTCACGAGCGCTTTCTGACATATCGAGCGGCACGGGCTCCGCAACAGGGGCATCGCGGGAGCCACTTTGTAAGCGCTTTGATCAAGCGTGCACGCATGGTCGCGATCGAGTTTGGAATGTGGCGTTCAGGCCGCAAGGGCGGATCCGCGGGGTCGATAACCGTCGGGTAATGCAGGCGTCGAGAGCAGCGCGGGGGAACGAGGTCCTGAGGGGGGAATCGCGGCTCGCTCGGAGACCAGGAACCCATAGGCCGCGATGCAGAGCGTTGCGTGATGATGGAAGCCACGCCATCCGCGCCCTTCGTAGTGCCCAAGCCCGACCTCCTGCTTGAGCTCCTGATAGTCGCGCTCGATCCGCCAGCGCATCTTGGTGATATCGACGAGCTGGCGGAAGCTGATCTCTGCCGGCAGTGTGGAGAGCCAGTATTTGTATTTGCTGAGCTTTGTTTCGCCCTCCGGCCACTCGATCAGCAGCCACTCCTCTGCGACCTGCCCGGGGATTGCACCATTGTAGCCGACGCGTACGCGCACCCGTGCAAAGCGCGAGGACAGCCAATCGGCCGAGCCTTCGCGCCAGCGGATCGTGCGCCAGGCGTGCTCAGGTAGAGCACGCACCACTTCTTGGGCCGAGATCAGATCGGGCTCATTGCGTCGGCCGTTATTGTTGAGCGATTTGTCGGGCCGCTTCGGACCGGTGCCAGGCGCCCACATCAACACGTTCGGCTGAATGCCCGCCACATAGCTCAATCCCAGGGCAGACACGCTCGTGCGCAATCGCGAGTCACGGCCGTAGTCGAGGTCCATCAACAGCACTCCCAGCGGAAGGCCTGCCGCGTGCGCCCGTTGGATCAACTCGAGCGCAATCTGCTGTTTGGTCTTGAAGCGGATGTCCTCAGGCACCCCGGCCCGATCCCGACGCGCGCGATCCTCGGCCCACTCTTTCGGCAAATAGAGCCGATACCCGACCGGCAAGCTGGCAAAGTGGTTCGCAATCGACAGCGACACTGCCACTTGGCAATTGGCTTCCTTGCCAAGCTGCCCGCAATACTGCGGCTTCACCCCAACCGAATGTCGGCCCTTCTTCGGGATGCCGGTGTCATCGATGATCCAGGCCTCGATCGGCCCGTGCTTCGTGATTGCCGGAACCACCAGTTCGCTGATCTTGGCCAGCACCTTCTCGTCCGACCAACCGCCAGCACCGACAAAGTGCAGCAACGACTGGTGTTGCGCAGAGACACGCGCTGGATCGGTCCGCGCCGCCATCGGCTCTACGCTCTTGCGCTCGCCCGGCAGGATCAGCCCGGTGCAGTAGTCGCGCAGCGGTCGAGCCCGATCCGCCTGACCCATCGCGCTCGCAAGTTCCTCAACATAGGACGCAAACCGGATATCGAGATTCATCTTGGCCTCCACGCTAAGCTTGAATCTCGCAATTATCTGATTCTTCTAGTCGATCGCCCGCGACCCTCTGACTCAGTAGGATTTGCCCACCCTACAAGCCCCTACAAATCCCCCAACTCCGGCGGCTCGAACCAGTTCGTCAGCGACAGGCCGCCGTCGACCACGATCGCCGCGCCCGTGACATAGGCCGATATCCGGTTCGACAGCACCGCCAGCGCCAGCGGCGCAAGGTCTTCGGCCTGGCCGAGCCGGCCGAGCGGAATGTGTCTTGCGAGCGCGGGATCGGCGACGAAGCCGCCGGCCGCAATCGCGCCCGGCACAAGCGCGTTGACACGAATGTTGAAGCGGCCGAACGTCTTGGCCAATTCCTTCACCAGCATCGAAAGCCCCGCCTTCGCCGTCGAGTAATGCGGCAGGTTGCGCGGCGTGCCGGCATGCAGCGAGGTCAGCAGCAGGAACGAGCCAGGCTGTTTTTCCGCGATCAGCTTGCGCGCCAGTTCGCGGCAGAGGTGGAATCCGGCGTCCAGATTCACCGCGTGCATCTGCGCCCAAATCTCCGTGGTGACGCCGAGCGCATGATCGGCCTCGCGCCGCGGCGGCGAGGCGCTGTGCACGAAATGCGTCACGCACCCGACGGCAGACGCGGCGTCAGCCAGCAGCGCCTCGCGCGCCGCGGGATCGGCGAGATCGCCGACCCAGGGCACGGCCAGTTCCGGCCGCGGCGACGCTTTGGCTGCCGCCGTGACCGTGTCCCGGTTGACATCGGCAAACACCGTGCGGACGCCCTCGCCCACCAGTGCCTGTGCAATCGCGCGGCCGATCCCGTTGCCCGCGCCGGTGACGAGCGCGGCCTCGCGCGCGGGATCGAATGGCGTACCCAACAGGCTCATGTTCGCGTCTCCCATCGAAACAGGCATAGCCAATTCTACAGACCGAGCGCATCTTGCGCTGTATCAATTCGGCGCACTATCTGCATCGCTAAGTTGCTTCCACCTTATTGGGAACCGTCCTAAGCTCCCTTCCATAACCGGCGGGCTCACCGTGATGCAAACCGGCGTTCGAAAGGTCGCCCACGTTCTGGAACGCCTCGGGCTTGCCATGGCGGGCGCGGCGAGCGGATTGTTTGTGGCGGCTCTGGTAGGGACGAGCCACGCTGCACTCACCAATCAGGCGTTCCTGCTGCTGATGATGGTCGGTGGCGCCATCGGCTTTTATCTCGGAATCGATACGCCGCTGCGCTTCACCGCATCGAACGGCCGGCCTCCCGATGACGCCTGGGTCGACGGAGTGGATACGCCGGAACTGCTTAGCTCGATCGGGACCTTCCTCGCGGCGCTCTCGGCGTTCGCCTGCGTCGGCCTGATCGTGCTGCGCCACGATCCGCATTTGGCATGGATTTGGATGATCATGGCCGGATGGGTGGTCGGCGTCGCCATGCAGATCACCGCCGGCACGATTGCCCGCCTGCGCCGCTGATCGCGGTCCGTCCGACCTCAGCTCTCTTCTTCCAGCGTCAACACCAAACCGGTCAGCGCTGCGCCGATGCCGAACATTAGCCCGTAGGTCGTCACCAGCATCACCGTGGTCTGAACAGGTGCGTCGCTCTTGGCGACGAGGTCTCTGACATGGAAGGCATCGATGAGGCCGAGCAACAGGACCAGCGTTAGTCCAAGCGCCACGCCCATCAAAAAATGGGTGAGCAGCGCATTGAAGAGTGACTTTTCCCGACGCATGGAGGTCGTGCCTCTCGGCATGATGCCAAGCCAACGCACGGCCGAAGAAACTGGTTCCATATCCGAGAATAGAATTCGCCTTGCGCTGCAGCGCGTCGGCGGCCTTCAGGCGTTAGCAGAACGTTAAGCAAGTGCCGGTACGTCCATCAGCATTCCCAAAAAATTCCACAATCCTTTTTAGGAAGAACGCATCGTTTTCGACAAAGGAGAATTTCCCATGCGGTTAGGGCAAGCGATCTTCTTCGGTTCGGCGGCCGCCCTCCTCACTTTGGCAGCGCCGACGCTCGCCAGGAACTCCAACACGAATTCCCAACCGGCAAAGACGAGCGAAGCGCCCGCTTCCGCCTCCTGCCATGCCTATCAGCAGGCGGCCGACGGCTCGTGGACGCAACTGCCCTGTCAGGAAACGGGTTCAAAGGCGCCGCAGCCGAAATCCGCATCGAAGAACGCGGAAGAGGAAACGCGCTGAGTGCTTGGAGTCCGTTTGAGACCGCCTCAAACCGCCACCCGTTTCAAACGGTCTCTTAGGCTGCTGACGGCGGCTTTCGCGGGCGACCCGGCCCGGGTTGACGACCTAATCGTGTTTAGCGAGAACGCGGCCGACCGTGAGGGGATGGACCTCGGACAGGCGGGTCGGCCTCGGACGCGCTCGCTGACATTGGTCGCTCTTCGCCATTTGTCTTCGTATTGCGCTCAGCTGAGTTCTTGGGCGAGTCCGATGAGAAGCCCTTCAGGACCACGGATGTAGCAGAGCCGATACGCTCCTTTATACTGGACTACTTCGCCTACGAGCTGCGCGCCGCGCGTGCGGAGCCTTTCAAGCGTCTCGTCGATGTCGTCCACGGCGAACATGACGCGGAGGTAGCCTAGGGCGTTGACCGGAGCGTTCCGGTGATCTGCGACGACAGGCGGCGTGAGGAAGCGGGAGAGCTCGAGCCGGCTGTGGCCGTCCGGTGTGCGCATCATGGCAATCTCGACACGCTGATCGCCCAGTCCAGTGACACGTCCGGCCCATTCTCCTTCGATCGTGGCCCGCCCTTCGAGCTCGAGGCCGAGTTCACGAAAGAAATCAATCGTCCCTCCGAGGTCTTCGACGACGATTCCTACGTTGTCCATCCGCTTGAGCGCCATGTTTCCAATCTCCAAGGTGTCGTTCCAATCTAAAAGGTGTCGCCTAGTCTAACAACGGACGCTTGAGGTGCCCCCACCCCGTTTTCAAACGGTCTCTTAGCCGGTGACTGGAGGAGCCGACCCCGGGTGAAATCCGCCGCGGTCAAATCACTTCGGATTTTCAGAAATGATGTCAAGCCCGAGAATCAAAAATATTTCGCTTAACGTGCAGGCCAAATCAGCCGCATAACTCCGCCTGTCTCACCCAATGGAGGGGCGCTCGCGATCGTCACGAACGTGCGGTGAGATGCGATGGACGCGGAAGGCGCGCAAGACGGTGGCGCCTGACGCGTACGGCGAAGTCGTGTGGTTCGGGCGCCGCGGTGCTGGCGCTAAGCTGCGTGAAACTATTTGCGCAGCGACGGAGGCAAAAGAGCCGTTCTCCGGGAAGAGCACGAAGTAAGCCGTAAAGCCATTGCGCAGGGAAGGCCGGGATGCTCCCGCTGTACCTGTATGCTCGTGTGCGCTTTTGCTATGCGCAATTGCACACGAGACCGCGGGTGCAGCAAGCACCCGGTCTTCCCTGCGCCCTCCGAGTGAGAGGGCGGGAAGTGAAGAGCAAACCTCGGGCGCAATGCGTCGCGAGAACGCGGAGTCACATTTTGTGTCGCGACGATCTCCATCTCCGTCGTCCCTGCGACCCGTCTTCGCCAAGGCTTCGCCGGGGTTTGACGTTGGGCTCGCCGAAGCTTTAGCGAAGGCGGCACGCAGGGACCCATACGCCGCGGCGGATGTTGTCTTGCTGCGACGGTCGACGACTTTCCTTCAACAATTGGCGACGGTGGTTATGGGTCCCTGCGCCGAGTGCGCGATTGCGCACGGAGGCAGGGACGACGGTATAACCTCGGACAGCTCACGCCGTTTTGACAGCCCCACCCAGCCAATCGTCGAAACGCGTCGGCATGATCCGCGCGCCGTCGTCCGGTACCAGCGTGCGCAACGCGAGTGGCGCGCCGAAATATGGCACGTCCACGCCTGCCACGATCTTGCTGGCATCGCCCTGCTTGCGGAGCCAGCGGCCGACGAAATCCGCAAGCGGCGCCGCTTCGGGACCCGCGACCTCGCATATGCCGTTGGCAGGCTCGCCAAACGTCACCTCGGCCAGCGCTTCCGCGACCTCGTCGGACAACAACGGCTGCATCAACTGGCTGGAAACGTGAACCTCGCCGTCCCTGCGCCCGGAATCCGCGATCGCGCCGACGAATTCGAAGAACTGGGTAGCGCGCAGGATCGTGTAGGCCAGCCCGGAATTTTCGATCAGCCGCTCCTGCGCCAGCTTGGCACGGAAATACCCGCTGCTCTCGAGCCGGTCGGTACCGACGATCGACAACGCAATGCAGTGCCGCACACCGGCCTGTTTCGCCGCCGCAATCAGGTTGCGTGTTCCGCTCTCGAAGAAGTGCAGCACCGCCTTGTCCTCGAACGAGGGCGAATTCGAGACGTCGACGACAATGTCGGCTCCCACGAGCGCCGGTTGCAGCCCCTCCCCGGTCACGGCGTTGATCCCCCTGCTCGGGGACGCCTGCAGCACCTCATGACCGCGCGAGGCGAGCAACGGGGCCAATTTCGAACCGATCAGACCTGTACCGCCGATAATGACGATCTTCATTTCCTCGCTCCTTGTCGCTAAGGCCGCGGCACCACGCGCCATCGCCAAGACCAACTGGAACGGGCCGGTGTAACACGTGCAACCGTAAACCCAGGATTAATTTGCACCACCTATACTGGCAGTCCGCACATCCGTTACCAGCGCAAATGGCCTAAAATCCCATGAAAATCGGTACCCTCCTCACCGCTGCCATCGTTTCGCTTTCCGCCGTCGGCGGCGGGCTCGCCGTCTATGTGGCGGTTTCGAAGTACCAGACCATGGACAAGGTCTCGGTCGCGCAGACCCGGCTGGAGGTGGTGCGCGCGGTTGGCGACATCCCGCGCTACATGAATCCCGAGCGCGGCTTTGCCACCAACATCATGTTCGGACCTCCTGCCGTGGATCCGAAACTGCTCACCGAACTCGACAAATATCGCAAGAACACCGATGGGGCGCGCGACAAGATGAACCGGGTCAAGGCGACCCTGACGGGCGCGATCGAAGACAGTGCTGCCGTCGGGAGCAGCATCGATGCGCTGAATACCCAGTTCGCCGCGCTGCGCGCAGCCATCGACAAGGCCCTCACCGGTCCGCCGGAAGCCCGCCGCGATGCGGCCAAGAAAATCGTCTCCGACAACTCCGCCTTCAACAAGGCTGTCACGACGCTGCTCGACGAGCAGGTGCGCAAGATCGCGCTGCTCGACGGCACGGCCTACCGGCAGGCAAGCTACGCCAATATCGCCTGGACGCTACGCGACGTCGGTGGTCTCAACTCCAGCCTGCACAAGAATCTCATCGGTGCCAACCGGGTAGCCACTGAAGCCGAGAAGATGGAGATCAGCCGCTCGCAGGGGCGAAACGATCAGATTTTGATGTCGCTGCAGGAATTGCGCGGCAATCCCTCTACGCCGGCCAATGTGGCCGCGGCGCTCGACAAGATGAACGCGGCCTATGTCGATCGCTTCGGCAAAGAGCTGAAGCTCGTCAAGGATGGCGCCATCAGCGGCAAATATGAACATGATATGGAGACCTACTACGCAGAGACGCAACTCGGTCTTGCGTCCATCATCACGGTCCGCGACGCGTTCTACGACAACGCTGAACAGGTGCTCGGTGAGGCCTATTCCTCCGCGCGCTTCAGCTTCCTGATCGCGCTGGCGGGCCTGATCGCGGTTGTCGCCGCCAGCGCCACGCTGATCGTGATGGTGCGCCGCCGCGTCTGCAAGCCGATCGTCGACCTCACCGCCACCATGTCGCGGCTGGCCAGCGGCGACGTATCCGGTGAAATCGCCGGCGCCGGCCGCGGCGACGAGATCGGCGCGATGGCGTCAGCCGTGCGCGTTTTCAAGGACAGCATGATCGAGGCGGAACGTCTTGCCGCCGAGAAGGCCGCCGAGAACGACGGCAAGATGCGCCGCGCCCAGGTGCTCGACGAACTCACCCGCGTGTTCGAAGCCAAGGTCACCGAACTCGTGGGCGGACTTTCGGCCGCCTCGTCCGTCATGGAAGACACCGCGCAGTCGATGTCGTCGACGGCGACCGCCACCAACCGCCAGGCGGCGATCGTCGCCGCTGCTTCCGAGCAGACCTCGGCCAACGTGCAGACGGTTGCCAGCGCTACCGAAGAATTGACCTCCTCGATCTCCGAGATCGGCCGCCAGGTCGCGCAATCGACCGAAATCGCCGCCCGCGCCGTCGATAATGCGCGGCGCACAGGCGAGACCGCCCGCTCGCTTGCTGAGGGCGCGCAGAAGATCGGCGACGTCGTGACGCTGATCCAGAGCATTGCCGCGCAGACCAACCTCTTGGCGCTGAACGCGACCATCGAAGCCGCGCGCGCCGGCGATGCCGGCCGTGGCTTTGCGGTCGTCGCTTCCGAAGTCAAATCGCTGGCCGGCCAGACTGCAAAGGCGACCACCGAAATCTCCGAGCAGATTGCGTCCATTCAGGCAGCGAGCGATCAGACCGTGACGGCGATCCAGAACGTCGCGAACGTGATCGCCGAGATCGATCAGATCGGAACCGCGATTGCCGCCGCGATCGAGGAACAGGGCTCCGCGACCAAGGAAATCTCCCGCAGCGTGCAGGAAGCCGCGCGCGGCACCCAGGAGGTCAATTCCAACATCACCGGCGTCCAGAAGGCCGCCGACGATACCGGCGCTGCCGCCAATCAGGTGCTCGGCGCGGCCGAGCAATTGTCCTCGCAGTCCAAGGATCTCGCGGGGCAGGTCAACCGCTTCCTCTCGGAGGTGCGGGCGGCGTAAATTCGCTTGTCAATCCGCGAACCCGACATAGCGGACGAAATCGCTGTTCGGCTCGCGGTCGGAGCGGACGGCATTGGCGGGAAAGCTGTCGTCGGGATAGCCCATGGCGACGCAGGTCATGATGACCTCGTCCTCAGGGATATTGGCGACCTCGCGCACGATGTCCGAGCGCATGATTCCCTGCCCGTTGATGACGCTACCAAGCCCGCGGTCCCAGGCGGCGAGCACGATGCCATAGCAGAGTGCGCCGAGATCGAAGTGGCAGACCGCGCCGGGATCGAGAATTTTGTCGTAGGTCAGGACCAGCGAGACCGGCGCGTCGAACTGGCGAAAGCCGCGCAGCACCCAGTCCTGCCGCATCGGTTTGTCGTCACGCGCAATGCCCATTACGGCGAACAGCTTTTTGGCGATATCGACCTGCCGGCCGCGGTGCACGCCCTGATATTCGCCATGGCTGATGATATCGCGCTTCGGCTTGGCGCCCGCAATCATCTCCTCCATGTTGCGACGGCGCACCTCCTCCAGCGGTTCGCCGGTCAGGACATGGATGTGCCAGGGCTGGGTGTTCATCGACGACGGTGCGCGCTTGGCGACTTCGATGATGTCCTCGATGACGGCGCGGGAGACCGGCTCCCTGGTAAAGCCGCGCACGCTTTTGCGGGTCTGAACCAGCGTCTCGAAATCCATCCGTTGCATTCCCATCGTCAATCAGTCGCGTTTGAATCGATAATCGAAGCGGTCGCCGTCAGCCGTGATCAGGCCGACGGTCGGCGCTGGGAAATGGATCGGCAGGATCAGCGTGTCGGTGCCGGCAACAGAAGCAAAGAACTTCCGCCGCGAGATCGCCGACTGTATCGGATCCCAGTCGGGCTTGGCCGACCATTCCGGCTCGCGGCACTGGATCACGTGATGCATGAGATCGCCGGCCACCACCGCGCGCTTGCCCTTTGAGAAGATGTTGACGCAGCAGTGACAGGGCGAATGCCCCGGCGTCGGCGTCAGCGTAACGGTATCGTCGAGCGCGTAATCGTCGTCAACCAGGACGGCCTGCCCGGCCTCGACGATCGGCAGGCAATTGTCGCGGAAGACCGTGCCGGGCGGGTTGACGCCCTTGCTATGCTCCGCCTCCCACGCCGCATATTCCCGCTTGTGGAATATGTACTTGGCATTGGGAAATGTCGGCACCCAGCGCCCGTCGCGCAGCGTGGTATTCCAGCCGGTATGGTCGATGTGCAGATGGGTGCAGAACACGTAATCCACTTGCTCATAGGAGATGCCGAGCGCGCACAGCTCGTTGCGCCAGCGCTCCTTGCCGGGAAAGTCGAATGGCGGCGGATGGCCCTTGTCCTCGCCGGTGCAGGTATCGACCAGAATGGTATAGCGCGGCGTGCGGACCACGAAGGTCTGGTAGGTAATGACCATTAATCCCGACGCGGTATCGAACACCTCGGGATCCATGTCGGCAAGATGATGCCTGAACACCGCCTCGTCGTAAGCGGGGAAAAAATCCTGCGGCCGCCGCCATGGCCCCTCGCGCTCGATCACCGCGTCGATGGTGATGTCCCCGATCTTGAGCTGCTTCATCCCCGCTTCGCTCCCTTTTTTGAAACAGGGTAACGGGCAGCTTCAGCGCCGACAAGCCGGCGCGATGCGCAGCGCCATGCGTTTCGCGCCTCCCCGCATCCGCTGCCGCAAATCGACCAGAAATTGTGCCTAGCCAGTGCGCCTCGCACGTGGGGACAAGCCTTGAACAAGAAACTGAAATATGCGGCGGCGGCGATCGCCGTCTTCGGCGCAGCCATTTACCTCAACAACACCAATCATCTCGCCGCCCATCAGGAGGGCAAGCCCGTCCTGCTCGCGCATCGCGGCATTGCCCAGCGCTTCGATGAGCGCGAGTTGAAGAACGATACCTGCACGGCGGCGCGAATGCTGCCGTCAAGCCATCAATATCTGGAGAACACGATCGAATCGATGCGAGCCAGCCTTGCGGCCGGCGCCGATGTCGTCGAGCTCGACGTTCACCCGACGACCGATGGCGAATTCGCGGTGTTTCACGACTGGACGCTGGATTGCCGCACCGACGGGCGCGGCGTCACGCGCGAACACTCCATGGCCTATTTGAAGAAGCTCGATATCGGCCATGGCTATACAGCCGATGGTGGCAAGACCTTTCCGTTTCGCGGCAAGGGCATCGGCCTGATGCCAACGCTCGCCGAAGTGCTGGCGGCCTTTCCGCAGCAGCGGCTGCTGATCAACGTCAAGGGCCGCGACCCGTCCGAGGGGGAGAAGCTGGCGGCCGTGCTGGACAAGCTCCCCGCCGAACGCCGGGCGCAGATCATGGTCTATGGCGGCGACGAGCCGGTCGAGATCGTGCGCCAGCGCCTTCCGGATGTCCGGACGATCTCGCGCGCCACGATCAAGAGCTGCCTGCTCGGCTATATCGGTTATGGCTGGAGCGGCGTGGTGCCGAAAGCCTACCACAACGCGATGGTGATGGTGCCGATCAACGTCGCCCCATGGCTCTGGGGCTGGCCGGACCACTTCCTCAGCCGCATGAGGGCGGCCAATAGCGAGGTCTTCGTGCTCGGCCCCTATCGGGGCGGCGAGTTTTCGACCGGAATCGATACGCCGGAGCAGTTCGCGCGGCTGCCGCAAAACTATTCAGGCGGCATCTGGACCAACGAGATCGAGGCCATCGCCCCACTCGCGGGCAAGCGGAAATAGCCGCTAGCTCCGCAAGCCCGGCGCCTCGTGCCCGGTGCGCGCGACATATTCGGTGTAACCGCCGCCAAATTGGTGGATGCCCTCCGGCGTCAGCTCCAGCACGCGGTTGGAGAGCGCCGCGAGGAAATGCCGGTCGTGGGACACGAACAGCATGGTACCCTCGAACTCGGACAGCGCATTGATCAGCATTTCCTTGGTCGCGAGGTCCAGGTGGTTGGTCGGCTCGTCCAGCACCAGGAAATTCGGCGGATCGTAGAGCATTTTTGCCATCACCAGCCGCGCCTTCTCGCCGCCCGAGAGCACGCGGCACTTCTTCTCGACGTCGTCGCCGGAGAAACCAAAGCAGCCCGCGAGCGCGCGCAGCGAACCTTGTCCCGCCTGCGGAAAGGAATCTTCCAGCCATTCGAACACCGTGCGTTCACCGTCGAGCAGGTCCATGGCGTGCTGGGCAAAGTAGCCCATCTTGACGCTACCGCCGATCGCCACCGTGCCATCGTCGGGTTCGGCCGAGCCCGCCACCAGCTTCAGCAGCGTCGACTTGCCGGCGCCGTTGACGCCCATCACGCACCACCGCTCCTTGCGGCGGATCATGAAATCGAGGCCCCGATAGATGGTGCGGCTGCCATAGCCCTTGTGGACGCTCTTCAGGCTGACGACATCCTCGCCCGAGCGCGGCGCCGGCAGGAACTCGAACGCCACCGTCTGCCGCCGCTTCGGCGGCTCGACGCGCTCGATCTTGTCGAGCTTTTTCACCCGGCTCTGCACCTGCGCCGCATGCGAAGCACGCGCCTTGAAGCGCTCGATGAACTTGATCTCCTTCGCCAGCATCGCCTGCTGGCGTTCGAATTGCGCCTGCTGCTGCTTTTCGTTCAGCGCGCGCTGCTGCTCGTAGAATTCGTAATTGCCGGAATATGTCGTGAGCGTCCCGCCGTCGATCTCGACGACCTTGTTGATGATACGGTTGATGAACTCGCGGTCATGCGAGGTCATCAACAGCGCGCCCTCGTATCCCTTCAGGAACTGCTCGAGCCAGATCAGACTCTCGAGGTCGAGATGGTTGCTGGGCTCGTCCAGCAGCATCACGTCAGGCCGCATCAGCAGGATGCGCGCCAACGCGACCCGCATCTTCCAGCCGCCGGAAAGCGCACCGACGTCGCCCTCCATCATCTCCTGGCTGAAGCCCAAGCCCGACAACGCCTCGCGGGCGCGGCCGTCAAGCGCATAGCCGTCGAGCTCTTCAAAGCGGTGCTGCACCTCGCCGTAGCGCGCGATGATATCTTCCATCTCGTCGGCGCGATCCGGATCGGCCATCGCGGCCTCGAGCTCCCTGAGCTCGTTTGCCACGACGCTGACAGGCCCGGCGCCGTCCATCACCTCGGCCACGGCGCTGCGGCCCGACATCTCGCCGACGTCCTGGCTGAAATAGCCGATAGTAATCCCCCGATCGAGCGAGACCTGGCCCTCGTCGGGTAGTTCCTGGCCCGAGATCATCCGGAAAAGCGTGGTCTTGCCCGCGCCGTTCGGGCCGACGAGGCCGATCTTTTCGCCCTTCTGAAGGGCTGCGGAGGCTTCGATGAAGAGGATCTGGTGGCCGACTTGCTTGCTGACGTTATCGAGACGGATCATTGGGCCCTGAAGGGAGGAAATCGCTGTGGCCGCTGCTTAGGACATCTAGCGTGCTTGTGGAAGCGGTTCCGAAATATTCCCGCCGCAACGAGCCACGCTACCTGACAGTGTTTTAGATCGTCTCTGCAACTGTCTCCAGGGGTCTTGTCCAGGTGGCCGAATGAGCTTGCGTTTGGGCAGTTAAACCTTCCAGCGCTGCGAACCGATCTGTACCAGCATCGTTAGCCCGTCATCTCCAATTGAACCGACGGAGAGTTCCCATGAGCGCAACAGGTCTCGAAGTATTCGACAGAACGCTCCAGATCACCAACACGTGGTTGGACGAAGTGATGACAAACCTGCCGCGCGATCGCAAGCTGGCGTGGCATATTCTGGGATCGGTATTGCGAACCATCCGCGACCGGGTTCCGGTCAATCTTGCCGCACATCTCGGCGCGCAGCTTCCACTGCTGGTGCGCGGCACCTATTACGACCAATGGCGGCCAAGTGAAACGCCGAAGGCGTGGCGATCGGCAGATGAGTTTCTCTCCATCGTCTCGGCAGAACTTAGTTCGCAGAAACCGGTCGATTCCAAAGATGCAGCGCAGGCGGTGTTCCGCGTTCTGAACCATCATGTCGATCCCAATCAGGTCGAGAAGGTGCGCCACGCGCTTCCGGAAGACGTGCAGGCGTTGTGGCCCCGTAACAATCGGGTTTCATCGGCGGCCTGATGCGGCATCTGATCGCGGTTCCGAAGATCGACAAGAACCCTGATGTTCGCTGGGCGTTGTCCTGCAGCACAAAAGCAATCAACAACGGGAGCGAGCAATGACCAAACCTCCGCCCGTGCCGCAGGACAATCAAAGCCACAAGGGTACCGGCGATCCGAAATCCGGCAACGCCCATGAAGTTCGGAAGGGCCGTGGCCACGTTGAAAATCCCCGTGAGCAGGGACAACAGGGCAACACCGCTCAAAACACGACTCATCAGGGCTATCAGCAGGATCGCTAATCAGGAGCGAGCACCATGTCGACTTCAACGAAGACGCGCGCGAGCATTCGCCAGGGCGGCCCGGGTGCTTCCCATGAGAACGCCAAGGCGCCGCTTCACGTCGAAAAGCCGCCCGCCGATGATCCGCAGCGCCGGCATAGCAAGGTGTCCGGCGGCGGCGGCGAACATGACACCCACCACACTCACGAGCCAGAGCGAAAGGGCGGCGGCACCCACCCCGCATCGAAGGACGCGTCATGAGCACCAAGCATGTGAAACTGAACCGACCGACCAACGTCGATCTTGTTCGTAATCCGCTGATCGGAGGCTCGAAGGGAATGACGATGGCGCAGGTAACGTCCGACGAGCTTGAGGAATTCGAGGGCGCCAATACCTTCGAGGGCGACATCGAGAATGATACGAATCCTCAGGGTGGTATCACGAAGGCAGAAGTTCGCAACCGCCGCCGCGGACCGCCGCAAAACGATCGGGATAGTGGTCCGCGGAGAATGCCGCTGCAAGGGAAGAAGACGCATGAGCAGCAAATGCGCATTCTCGAACGGAAGCCCGATGTGCCCGACGCGAGGCAGATGGAGGAGATTGCGCAGACCCAGCACCCTGGCGGCGGCAAAATAGCGAAGCGCGAAGGACGTCAATCGGAATTTCCGGTAAGCCGCGGCGGGCTCAACCAGGAAAGCCAGCACAACAAGCACAATCGTCCGGGCCAGTCCGGCCACAAGCCTCAAAAGCCATAGGGGATAGTACTATGACACGTGGAGCACACGGAGACGGCAAGCATCTCGGCCCTGGCGCGAAGGGCAAAGGCGCCGGGACCGGCGCTATGACCGACGTGCAGAACGACCTGATCGGCGACAACGCGGTGCTTTCCAACCGCGACAAGACTGAGCATTCGCGCGATCGCGGCCAGGACAGCAAATGGACCCAAACCGAGCAGTTGAAAGACCACGCGGCAAACAAGGGCCGCGGATAAGGCGAGAGATTGCCGGCCGCGTGGAGATCACAGGTTGATCACGCCAAGTCGCGCGGCATGTGCCACGGCATCGGTGCGGCCGGTGGCATCAAGCTTGTCAAGCAGCGAAGCTACGTGGAATTTGGCGGTATGCACGGATATTCCAAGTTGGCGCGCGATGGCTTTGTTGGATGCGCCTTCGGCCATCAGGACAAGCACGTCGCGCTCGCGTGGCGTGAGATCGATATCGGACGCGTCGACGGCCGTCGGTGCGTCGCGTGATATGAGCGCGACCGTTGCTGCCTCTCCGGGCGCCGCCAGACGAAGCCCGGACACGACGCCGAGCAGAGATGCGAGCCGGTCCGCCAGCACCGGATCCGCGATCTCGATAGCTACCACAATGACCGGCGAGGCCGCTTCGCTCACGCTTCTGGCCTTTCACCGATCGTGAGCTTGACTTGCAGCGGTTGGCCGGCGCGGCGAATTGTAATGTCAACGACGGAGCCGATACTGTCCGGCCCAAGCGATCGTATCAGCGAGCGCGTGCCGGTCAGCTTCTCGTTATTCCAGCCGACGATCACGTCGCCTTGCAGGATACCGGCGGCAGCCGAGGGGCCTGACTTGTCAACACTCATCACCATCGCTCCGACGCCATCGTCGAGCTTGATCGGCTGCAATCCAACCCCGAGATAGCCCCGCGCAATCCGGCCATGGGTTTCAAGCCTTCCCGCGATCCGGTCGATCGTTGCGCCGGGAATCACGAGAATGCGTCGCACCCCTTGGACTGCCATGCCGATCGCTTCGCCGGAGCCATTGACGGCAAGTCCCCCCTCGTGATTGCTGCGCAGCCGCACGTCGAGCTCGATCCTGGCATCGATCTCACCGCCCCGAAGGCTGCGCCAGCGGCCCCCGACCAGCGAGACGACGCCGAGCGCCGCAGTGGGAACGCCATGCTCGGCAGCGACCACGACTATCAGCGAGCCCAGATCCGGAACAACGGGCGAGAACGCGACGGATGCACTACTAGGGATGGTCTTACCGGCATGACTCTTGGTATCGAGCCGCAGCAGCGCGATATCGGTGGTGTGATCGCGTCCTGCGATCTTGGCCGACTGCGTCGTTCCGTCGGCAAGTTTGACTGAGACTTCGCCTTCGTCGGCCAGCGCTTCATCAGCCGTCACGATCAGGCCGGGTTTCCAGATGAAGCCGGAGGCCCGCGAGCGGTGCGAATGCACCGAGACGATCGCGGACTTTGTCCGGGCGACGACATCGGCAAGGGCGGAGGATAACGACGGAAGGATAGCTGCGGTCGGGTCGGGCATGACAGAACTCCTGGATCGGTTGAATCCAATCTGGGAGTTCAGTTTGCGTTCGGGACCTAGCCTGGTGGGCAGGCCGCGGGAGTTTTTCGCCTCGAACGCGGGCGTTCCCGCTTCGCACTATGCCGTGTGTCCGGGATCGATGTGCTTTGGCGTCTTCTTCTCCCGTTGAGGCGTCATCCTCGCAGGGTCGGGGGCGCCAGGCACGCCGCGCGGTCCGAGTTGTTCTCGCTGAATATCGTCTTCCGACTTCTCGGGCTCGACGCCATTGGGCTCGCGATTTCGGGTCATGGCTGAACGGGTTCTCCTTCGAACATCAGCTCACGCTGTTAATGCCTCAGCAGAACACCTGTTCCTATTCCTGATCTGGCGCACGCCGTGGAACCAGCATTGCAGCGTGTTCCCGTGTCACAGCTTCCGAGTGTTGATGCTGCATCAATCAATCCGCGGGCGTTTGTTGGAAGTTTTCTAAGAGCCTCTCTAAGAACCATTCCATTGGAGGAATCGTAATCCCTCGCGTATGCGTCACTGAGTTGCGCTGCTGAACTTCCTGAAAGCGCGACATTAAGCGCTCGCAGGTTGGGGTGAACCTTGAAGTCTTGTGATTTGTTGCGGGTCGCCGCGTTGGCGACCGTATCCGTATTGGCGTTGTGGCCGCAGTCGACGTTCGCGCAGTCAAGTTCTGCGTCGCAATCCGGGGCGCAGTCGTTGCCTCCGGTCGTCGTCGCCTCGCCGGAGGCTCGCCGTCGCGCCGCAGCGCCGGAACGGCGCCAGACACGGCGCGCAACGCAGACAGCGCAAACCAATAGACCGCAGCCGCAACGCGGCGTCGGCTTCGTCGAAAACCCGCGCGGCGCCGTCCAGGGTTATGTCGCCGGCCGCTCGATGGCGGGCACCAAGACCAACACGCCGATCATGGAGACGCCGCAGTCGTTGTCTGTGATCGGCAGCGAACAAATTCGCGACCAGAAGCCCGGCAAGTTCGACGAGATCCTGCGCTACACGCCGGGCGTTGTCGCCGGGACATTCGGCGCCGACACCCGTAACGACTGGTTCCTGATCCGTGGCTTCAAGTCGGACGATATCGGCCTGTTCCTCGATGGTCTGCAGCTCTTCTATACGTCCTATGCGAGCTGGAAACTGCAGCCGTTCAACCTCGCCCGCGTCGAGGTGCTACGCGGCCCCTCCGCCGTGCTCTATGGCGGCTCCAGCCCGAGCGGCATCGTCAACGCGGTCAGCAAGACGCCCCCGGTGGAGCCGATCCGCTATCTCGAAACCGGCGTCAACAATTTCGGCAACGCCTATCTATCTTTCGATTTCGGCGGCCCGGTCGCAACCGCGCCCGAAAACGGCAAGCTGTTCTATCGTGTGGTCGGACAGGTCCAGAACGGCGGCACCCAGGTCGATTTCACTCCCGACAATAACTACTTCGTCGCGCCGTCCGTCACCTACAAGCCGGATGCCGACACGACGTTCACCGTGTTGGCTTCGGCGTCAAAGCAGGATACGCGCGGCATTAACTTCCTGCCGTATGTCGGAACGGTGGTCGATGCGCCCTTTGGGCGTATTCCGACAAAGCGGTTCGTCGGCGACCCCAGCGTCGATACGTTCAAGCGCGAACAGGAGATGATCGGCTATCAATTCGAGCGCAACCTCTCCGACAGCGTCACATTCCGGCAGAATGCCCGCTACGCGCACGTTGACATCACCTATCGCGGTTTGGTCGGCAATAGCTATACCAACATCGCCACCGGTGACCTCGGCCGCTACAATTGGTACGCGAAGAACACCGCCAACCAGGGCAATCTGGACAACCAGTTGGAGTATCGTTTCGATACCGGCCCAGTGCAGCACACGATGCTATTCGGCCTCGATCTGAAAGCCTATCGGATCGACGACTACCAAATCTTCGACTTCGGCGGTGTGCCCTCGATCAACGTGTTCAATCCGATCTACGGTATCGGCGACATACCGTTCACGGTCGCGCCATTCCGCAACTTCCTCCTGACTCAGAATCAACTCGGCACCTACATTCAGGACCAGATCAAATTCGGCGGCTTCACGCTGGTATTGAGCGGCCGCAACGACTGGGTATCGACCAGCCAGGGCGATCGTCCGACCGGCGCCACGCTTTTCAACCGCGAAGATAGCAAGTTCAGTGGCCGTGCCGGCTTGATCTACAATTTCGCCAACGGCCTCGCGCCCTATGTCGCCTACGCGACCAGCTACAATCCGATCATCGGCCTCAACGCTTCGAACCAACTGTTCCTGCCGGAAACCGGCGAGCAGGCCGAGATCGGATTGAAGTTTCAGCCCAACGGCTTCGACGGTCATTTCAGCATCGCTGTGTTCGATCTGAAGCGGCAAAACGTACCGACCACAGTCCCGAGCACCACGCTGGTTCTTCAGAACCAGACCGGTGAGGTCACCTCGCGCGGTCTCGAGCTGGAGGCGGTAGCCAATCTCGCGCCTGGCCTGAAGATGGTTGGCGCGTTCACCACCTACGACCTCTTTATCAGCAAGGACGCAGATCCGGCGCTGCTTGGCCTGACGCCGACCAACACGCCACAGCAGGTTGGATCCGTCTGGGGTGACTACACCTTCCAGGAAGGACCGTTGAGGGGCTTTGGCTTTGGTGGCGGCGTGCGCTACATCGGCAAGTCCTTCGCCAATGCCGCGAATACGCTTGTGGTTCCTTCAGTCGTGCTCGGTGACGCTTCGATCCATTACGAATGGCAAAACTGGCGCGCGGCATTGAACGTCATCAATATCGCTGACAAGACTTACGTCGCCAGTTGCGCGTCCGATACGTCCTGCTTCTACGGTGATCGGCGCCGCGTGACGGCGAGCCTCGCCTACAAATGGTAACTCGGACGAGTTAGGAGGCAGCACTGAAAGCGAAGACGGTCCGCATCTGGTCGATGGTCCACACCTGGAGCAGCCTGATATCGACGCTGTTCCTGCTGCTGCTGTGCATCACCGGCCTGCCGCTGATCTTCCATCATGAGATCGACGAGCTGCTTGGCTACGATCCGAAGCCCGAGATCGCACAGCCGGGCGCGGTGAAACGGAGCATCGACGAGATCGCCCGCACGGCGCTCGCGAACGATCCGGGTCGCGTCCTGCAATATATCTTGTGGGACAAAGACGAACCGAACAACGTGATCGCCTTCACCAATAACAAGGTCGATGGCGATCCGGATGCGGCGACGCTCAGAGCTTACGATGCTCACACCGCCAAGCCGCTCGGCTCGGTCGGCGGCGGTCCGATGCTGATCTTCCTCAAGCTGCACGTCGATATGTTTGCCGGCCAGCCCGGCAAGCTGTTCCTCGGCGCCATGGGGTTCCTGTTCCTGGTCGCCATCGTCTCCGGCGTCGTGCTGTACTGGCCGTTTACGCGCCGTCTGAGCTTCGGCACCCTCAGGGACAAGTCGCGCCGCATTGCCTGGTTCGACTGGCACAACCTTCTGGGCGCGGTGACCATCGCATGGGCGCTGGTGGTCGGCGCCACCGGCGTCATCAACACGCTTGCGGAAGTGATGCTGAGCCAGTGGAAAGCCAACGAACTCGCCGACATGGTCAAGCCTTACGCGGGCAAGCCGCCGCCGGTGCATCTCGCCTCGCTTGATGTAGCGCTTGAGAATGCGCGTAAGGCCGCGCCGGACATGAACGTCTCCTTCGTTGCCTTCCCCGGCACCCCATTCACGAGTTCGCATCATTTCGCGACGTTCATGCGCGGAGACACGCCGCTGACGTCGCGCCTGCTCAAACCAGTACTGCTCGATGGCGAAACCGGCGAAATCTCCGACGCGCGCGACCTTCCCGTCTATCTGAAGGCGCTCCTGGTCTCGCAGCCGCTGCACTTCGGTGATTATGGCGGCATGCCGCTGAAGATCATCTGGGCGCTGCTCGACATCATGACCATCGTCGTGATCGGCAGCGGGCTCTATCTGTGGGTCATCAAGCGCCGCAAGCATCGCAGCCACGTGATGGCGGGGCAGCCTTCACTGCAGCCGTCGCGATGACCGCCGCCCGCAAATCGCGCTCCAGTGGCGGTTGGTGGACCGTGTATGGCGGTCCACTGCTGATCGGCGTGCTGTCGGTCGCGGGGCTATTAAGCGCGCTATTGTCCGAGGGACCCGGCCGCTATTTTTCCTGGCTCGCGCTCGGCGCGCCCGTCGCGCTCACCGTGTGGTTTTTCGCCCGGCGGAGGCGTGACTAAGCGGGCCGCATCAGCTTGAGCGTGGCGGCGAGCCGCAGGCTGCGCTTCCCGGCCAGCGCAATGGCTTCGAGCTGTGCGCCGGCCTCGTCGCAGGTACCGGTAAAGCCGATGCCTACCTCATGGCCGCCGAACACAGGGTTTTCGCCTTTCGCCGGCGTGTGCTCCTGGTTGAGGATTTCGCCCTTCCAGCGGCCGTCGGCCGAGGAGTAGGAGCCGAGGTAATAGAAAAAAGCGTCGCCGCCGAGGATGCGGCCGTCCAGCAGCAACATGACGCCCGACAGACCCGCGTCGATACCGTCAAGCGCGCGAAGCTGGAGGGAATAGAGCCCGTTGACGATACCGCCCTGCCCGACGGACCCGACCGGTGGCAGCGCCTCGTCGTCGAGCCGCGTCAGGTCGGCCCAGAACAAGGCGCCCGGCCGCGGCGCGGCGCTGCCTTCAAAACGAATCTTGTTGCCCATCAGCCTGCCGCGCACGCTGATGGCGGCGACGTCGGTATCCATCAGCGGCTTGTAGTGCGGGTCGTCATTATGGCGCTGGGTGATGACCTCGCCGATGATCTCCTCGCCGCTTTCTCGATAGGTGCCGAGATGGGCAAAGGCCGAATTGCCGCCCAACATCTTGCCATCATGCATGCACATGATGCTGCGGCCGAACGCGTCGTTCACGCCGTACTCGACTTTGTAGAGTCCGTTCAGCAAGGAAGGTGTCCTGCACTATCGAATCGTCCGCCGGGCTTAGCACCGCCGCCGCGATGGAACCAGCGCGCGTTTTATCGCAGTTTCAATGCCGTTTGAAATACTGCACGGCGCGCTCGTGCTTTTCCGCCGCCGCACGCGATTTGAAGGTTCCGAGGTTACGGCGCTTGCCGGTTTTCGGATTGATTTTGCGGGAATAGAGCCGGTATTCGCCCGATTGCAGTTTTCGGATCATGGCCAGCACCGCTTTCTTGCGAGCCCCGTCCGCAATAATGACGCCACGGGTCCCCTTGTTCCGCTCCGGCTATTCGCGTTGTCTGGCCTTGCAATGCCGGGATCGTTTGGCCGGCTGGAATGAACGGGGGGTCAGGTGCAACATTTCTTCCTTTATCTTCTTGCGCTCGGCGCTGGCGTGAGTGTCGCGACCCAGCAGGTGCTCAATGGCAGTCTGCGCACGGCGCTGGGCTCGCCGGCCTGGGCGGGGCTGATCAGCTATGCGGGCGGCCTCGTCACCATGATCGTCGCAGTGATCGCGCTCGGCGAACGTGTGCCGTCCTGGAAAACAATGGTCGATGTTCCGTGGTATGCGTGGTCCGGCGGCGTGTTCGGCGCTGCCTTCATCCTGCTGGCGATCTTGCTGTTACCCTCGCTCGGCGCAGCGACGCTGTTTGCGCTGGTCATTGCCGGCCAGGTGCTCGCCGCAGTGACGCTCGACCATTTCGGCGCGTTTGGGCTGACGCCGCATCCCGTCAGCGCCGCGCGGCTCGCAGGCGGAGTGCTGTTGATCGCCGGTGTCGTCTTGATCCGGGATTGAAATTCAGGGCTCGAGCCCGCTCTCGCGCAACGCCGGCGCGACCGCAGGCGACGAAAGAAATCGCAGCAGCCGGTCCGCTTCATTGGGCTTGTTGCTCGCTACCATACGCCCGGCGGAAAACACCGCGGGCGTTTGCAGTTGGCGTGGAATGGCTCCAACCACCTCGATGCCGCCGACCTGCTTCAACTCGCTGATCTGCTGGACGGCGAGATCGGCCTCGCCGGTCACCAGCTTCTCAGCGGTAAAACCCTGCGGGATGATCTGCGCCCTCGCATTGACCTCGGAGGCAATGCCGAGTTGCTCGATCAGTTTTGCAAACAGAATGCCGCTGGCGCCGAGCCGCGAATAGGCCACCGAGCGCGCGCCGAGTAGCGCCGCGCGCAGCGCCGCCTCGGTCGCGATATCGGGATGGGCTGCCCCGGCCTTCACGGCGATGCCGACGAAAGAGCGGGCCAGGTCCACGCAAGTCTCCGTGACCACCCACCCCTCGCGCACGACTTCGTCCAGCCCCTCGCGGGTCAGGATGACGACGTCCGCGGCCTCGCCCGCGCGCAGCCGGTCCAACAACGCCAGCGTGGGCGCGAAATCGGCGTCGATGCGTGCGCCGCCGGCTGCCTGATACTGGCCGGCCAGGCCTTGCACGGCGCCCTTCAACGCCAGCGTCGAAAGCATGCGCATGGCCATCGGCTGCTATACCCGGCGCATCAGTCTGAGCACCGCGGTCATGCGAAGGCTGCGCTTGCCGGCGAGCGCGGTCGCCTCCAAGAGCGCGCCTTGCTCGTCGCAGGAGCCGGAAAAGCCGATGCCGACTTCATGGCCGCCGAAGATGGGGTTCTCGCCCATGGCGGGCGTGTGCTCCTGATTGAGAATCTGGCCTTTCCAGCGGCCGTTCTCCGAGGTGTAAGTTCCGAGATAGTAGAAGGATGCGTCGCCGCCGAGGATGCGCCCGTCATTGAGCAGCATTACGCCGGTCAGGCCGCCCTCGACGCCGTCGAGCAGGCGAACGTGGATGGAATAGAGGCCGTTGACGATGCCGCCCACGCCGACGCTGCCGGCGATCGGGATGGCCTCCTGCTCGATCGGCGTCATCACCGACTGGAACGCCACGCCGGGCAACTCCTTCAAGCCCCCTTCGAAGTGGTACAGATTGCCGTCTGCCCTGCCCTTCGCCAGCAAGGTGGCATCGTCGGTGCCGGCCATCGCGCGGTAATTCGGGTCCGGGTTGTGGCGCACGGTCTGGATCACGATGTCGACGCCATCGTCCCGTTTTTCGTAACTGCCGATATGGGCAAAGGCCGAATTACCGCCCAGCATCTTGCCGCCGCGCGCATACATCACGCTGCGGCCGACCGCCGCGCCAAGCTGAAACCTGACTTTGTAAAATCCCTCAAACAATGCCGTCACCCCGGCAAACCCGGCTCGTTGTCTAGCGCGGTTCATAACGCAGGGGAACGGCCTTGAACTGCCGTATTTAATCAAACCTATCAAGACAGCGGTGTCATCAAAACGCAATGATCCGCCAAGGCGGTGCCCTGGCGGATCAGCTTTGCAACCCGGAAAGCCGGATTGTATCGTCGGTCCCTTAGGCCGCGGCCGCCTTGGCGCCGGTCGGGACTTCCGCGATCGTCTTCAGGATCTGGGACGCGATCTGGTAGGGGTCGCCCTGCGAGTTCGGGCGGCGGTCTTCCAGATAGCCCTTGTAGCCATTGTTGACGAAGGAGTGCGGAACGCGGATCGAGGCGCCGCGGTCAGCCACGCCGTAGCTGAACTTGTTCCAGGGCGCGGTCTCGTGCTTGCCGGTCAGGCGCTTGTCGTTGTCCGGCCCGTAGACGGCAATGTGGTCCATGAGATTCTTCTCAAAGGCAGCCATCAGCTTCTCGAAGTATTCCTTGCCACCGACTTCGCGCATGTACTTGGTCGAGAAGTTGGCGTGCATGCCCGAGCCGTTCCAGTCGGTATCGCCGAGCGGCTTGCAGTGGAATTCGATGTCGATGCCGTAGCTCTCGGTCAGGCGCAGCATCAGGTAGCGAGCCATCCACATCTGGTCGGCAGCGGTCTTGGAGCCCTTGCCGAAGATCTGGAATTCCCACTGGCCCTTCGCCACTTCGGCGTTGATGCCTTCGTGGTTGATGCCGGCGGCGAGGCAGAGGTTGAGATGCTCTTCCACGATCTTGCGGGCGACATCGCCAACGTTCTTGTAGCCAACGCCGGTGTAGTACGGGCCCTGCGGACCCGGATAACCGTCCGAGGGGAAGCCGAGCGGACGACCGTCCTTGTAGAAGAAATATTCCTGCTCGAAGCCGAACCAGGCGCCTTCATCGTCGAGGATGGTTGCGCGCTTGTTCGAGGGGTGCGGGGTCTTGCCATCGGGCATCATGACTTCGCACATCACCAGCGCGCCGTTTTCCCGCGCAGCATCCGGATAGACGGCGACCGGCTTCAGCACGCAATCGGAGCTGTGGCCTTCGGCCTGCATGGTGGACGAGCCGTCGAAGCCCCACAGCGGAAGCTGTTCGAGCGTCGGGAACTTGTCGAATTCCTTGATCTGCGTTTTGCCGCGCAGATTCGGCGTCGGCGTATAGCCGTCGAGCCAAATATACTCGAGCTTGTACTTGGTCATTGAGCCTCTCTTGAGTTGCTATGAAATGCGGAAAACCGAAACCTTGAATTCTGGATTTTGACGCCCAGCCCCTGGAGGTCTCCGCATACGTGTACCCGGCCACGTCAGGCCTCTTCTTACTAAGCACGTAACGTGCCAATCGCTGCAGTGCGGCAATGGCCATCCACAGTGCGCGCCGGCGTGGCCCAAAATAGAAGCTGCGACATAGGAGCGCGGCCGGCCCCTAAATCGGGCGGTCTGGCGGCGGGCTTGCGAACTGAATCCAGCCCATTTTTCCGGCATTTTCGCTTCGCTGCCGCTAAGCGCTTAAAGGTGCGGCATCCCTTTGAGCTCCCCAGGTCGGACGCCGGCTCACCTGAGCAACCATCCCGTCGGCCCACGCGTTGGTCATGCAAACGCTGCCTCGCAGAATGCACCGCTAAAACTGCCTACGAAATAGACAAAACCTGCCGATCTCTTGGTCACTTGCACCTGCCCAGGGCACCGACAATATCGCCTTACGTAACCAGTAGAGAACGAGTCGGGCGCACCATGGAGGCTCGCGCTTCGACAAGAGGAGACTGCAATGATGAATCCGAGTTTGAATCACGGGTCAGCCACGATCTACCAATTCCCAGCCGGGGGCCGGGCGGCTCTCGGGGGACGTCGCTATGGCGAGACCAAAGCCGTGACCGAGTTTGCGGCCCAGCCGGTCAACCTAGCGGACTGCTGCGATAGCTGGTACCACGCCGCGGCGATCGAGGACGCCAAGACCGAGCGGGATCACTGATGCTTGGGAGGTGTTTGGCAGGGACGCGCCGGACAAACGAGGCGCGGACGGAGAACTAGAAAAGGGTCGGAACGAAATCGTTTCGGCCCTTTTTCACGTCTGCTCGCACGTCGTGGTCCGCCGTCTGGCGTGCTTGAGTGTGGTGATGCCAGCTTTGGTGATCCGTAGGGTCACGCCCTTCCCCTGGTAACGCGACCCTGACAAGACCCAACGCTTTGGCAGCGTCACCGCCTTGCCGTCGAGTTGTAGATGGGCACGCTTGTCGTATTGAAAAAATCCAACCGTGAATTGCGACCCGTCGGCGCAACGATAATTCTGGAAGCTGGACTGCGCCGATGCCTGTGACGGTATGGTTGCAACCGCGGCGAAGCCTAGCGCCGCGCCAAAAATCGTGATGTTCCGCCGATTCATGCTTCGCCCTCTTGCGAGTTCAGTATAGACGAGACGGGGCCGAACGACACCCGTCCCTTACTTTCCGTCCGAACCCTTGCTGCATGATGTCAGATTCCCCTGCCCGCCATCTCAATCTTGCCGGCGCCAGCAATTTTCGCGATCTCGGCGGCTATCCCACAAGCGACGGCCGGACCGTACGCTGGCGGCAGATTTTTCGCTCCAACCATCTTGGCCATCTCACCGAAGGCGATGTCTCCGTCCTGCGGGAGCTGGACGTCCGCAGCGCGTTCGATTTTCGCGGCTCCGAGGAGCGCGCCGCCGCCTTATGCGGCATGCCCGAGATATCAGTTCATTCGCTGCCGGTCGAGCCGACGGTGGTCGCGGCGCTGCGCGCCATCGCAGCCGCCGGCACGCCGCTGTCCACGGACCACGCCGTCGAGGTGATGCGCGACTCCTATCGCAACTATGTGCAGAAGAATACGCAACACTTCCGGACGCTGTTTGCGCATTTGCTGGAAGATCGCGCGCCGCTGGTGATCCATTGCACCGCCGGCAAGGACCGCACCGGCTTTGCGTGCGCGCTGATCCTGCATACGCTCGGCGTTTCCGAGGACACTATCTCGGAAGACTATCTGCTGACCAACCGCTTCTACCGCAGGGACCCCAATCACAGCAGCGACCTGCCCGAGGAGGTCAAACAGGTGCTGGGCTCGGTGCAGGCATCATTCCTCGCCGCCGCCTTCGAGGTCATCGACGCCGACTATGGTGATCTCGAAACCTATCTCCGCGATGGTCTGGGTCTCGGCAAAGCCGAGCGCGCCCATCTCGAAGCACGCTATCTGCAGCGCTGATTCCATAGCGTTTTCAAGCGAAGTGGATTCCGGTTCGCGTGAAGAAAACGCGTCCAAACAAAAAATTAGGGCCCGGTTCTGATTCAATCAGAACCGGGCCCTAATCCGCCTTCACCTCACCCGCTGCATCGACACGACCTGCGCGGATAGCTTGCCGCCTCTCGCCCTGACGTTGACCTGCACCTTGTAGTCGTTGCTGGTTTCGCCCTTGGGCACATAGAGCATCGCGGTAAAGCGCACGCGGCCGCGCGCATCGAGTGTCACCGGCAGATCCTCATGCACTCGGAAGGAATTACCCTGGCGATTTCGCGGCGGCAGCCTGGCCGTCATCACAGGTTCGACCAGCGCACGCAGATCGAGCTTGGTCGCCGTTGCACCATCAATCCGGTAATAGGCAAAGGAATCGCTTTCCCAGCGGCTGTTCGCGACCTCGATAACGGCCTGGCTGTCCGGTGACCAGGCCGCAATCAGTTCGTAGCGGTTCGCCCGCATCTCGCCTGTCTCCCAATAGGTGCCGCCGAGTGTGGCAAGCACCGCACCATCGGTGACACGGATCAGGACGTTTTCGACGTCGTTGGGAGTATCCTGGCCGGACGGCAGCCCCTGCGCGGTTCGCCAGGCGAACGCGTACCCCTTCGAGGGCGAGGTGGTGTCGGCGAAGACACGCATCGCAGCTTTCCCTTCGCCGCATACGAGGCCGCCGTGCCGATCGGCGACGCAGCCTTGCGCATGCGCGGCGACCACCGACTGCAATGCGATGAGAGCGAGTGGAAATGCGAGAGCGTAGCGCATGCGCGATCCTATCCGCCACGCGCAAATCATAAAGCAGACCGTGGCGGCTGGAAAGCCGCGCGCTATCGGCTCAGGCCGCCGCTTCCATTTCCAGTTCGGCGTCGAGATCGGCGATGACGTCCTCGAACGCCGAGATTGCCTGCTGGATCGCTGCGATCTGCATCAATTCCCAGCTCGAGACCGGACCGCTGCGATTCTGCAGCGCTACAACGAGGTCGCGCCGCTGCTCCTTAAGCTGAACAAGCGGTAAACCATGATCCGGCAAACCCATGACAAATCCCCCTGCCTTCTTGTTGGAGTCCTGTTGTACCGAATGGATTCTGCAAACGGCTTACAGAACTCCGGCAAATTTTATCGATTTAGCCCGATCCCTTGGCCTCCCGTCGTTCTACACAGCCCGTCACCTCCGGCCAGACGTGGGCCGCGACAATTTGGGCCGGCGAGACTGACGGTCATGCAGAAATTCGCCGCATTGGGATTGAAAATCTCCTGTTAAGGTGCGCTCCCTCATCCGCATGCGGAGGCCCTTCATGGACGGAAAAGTCATTGTCGTGACGGGCGCGCTGGGTGCGCTCGGCCGGGTGGTCGTGGACGAAGCGCTGGCGCAGGGCGCCCGGATTGCAAGCGTCGATCACGCCCCGACGCAAGTCCCCGCCACGGCGGATCTTTTCGAAATCGGCGGCGTCGACCTCACCGATGCCGCGGTAGCCAAAAAGGCCATCGACGCTGCCGCCGCGCATTTCGGCAAGCTAGATGCGCTGATCAACATCGCCGGCGGCTTTGCCTTCGAGACGGTGGCGGAGGGCGATCCGAAGACCTGGCAACGGATGTATGCGCTCAACGTGATGACCGCGCTCAACGCCTCGCGCGCGGCGATCCCGCATCTCGCCGCATCGGGCGCGGGCCGCATCGTCAATATCGGCGCAATGGGCGCGCTGCAGGCAGGCAGTGGCATGGGCGCCTACGCCGCCTCCAAGGCCGGTGTGCACCGCCTCACCGAGGCGCTCGCCGCCGAGCTCAAGGGCAAGGTCACGGTCAATGCCGTGCTGCCGTCGATTATCGACACAGCGGCCAATCGCGCCAGCATGCCGAAAGCCGATTTCACCAAATGGGTGACGCCGAAGGAACTAGCCGACGTGATCCTGTTCCTCGCCAGCGACGCCGCAAGTGCCGTCACCGGCGCGCTGCTGCCGGTGAACGGGCGGGTTTAGCCCTCCACCTCCACCAGCTTTCGCAGCACCGCCTTGAAGCGAATGCTGCGCTTGCCGGCGAGCGCGGTGGCTTCGCCTTCCGCACCGTCGCGGTCATACGTACCGGAAAAGCCGATGCCGACTTCATGGCCGCCGAACACCGGCCGTTCGCCCTGGGCGGGGGTATGCTCGCGGTTAACGAGTTCGCCCTTCCATCTGCCGTTCGCCGACGTGTACGCGCCGACATAGTCGAAGAACGCGTCGCCGCCCCTGATGCGGCCGTCCTGCAGCATCATGACACCCGTGTTGCCGGCATCGATCCCGTCGAGCATACGGATGTGGATGGAATACAATCCATTGCCGATCCCGTCAGGGCCGACCGCACCGGGCGGCGGCGCGTCGGTATCATCGATAGGGCTCAGAACGGTCGTGAAATGGATGCCGGGCAAGGCCGCGCTGCTGCCCTCAAAATGAAACTCCTCGCCGCGGGGCGCGCCCGTGAAGTTCATCACGGCATCTTCCACTTCGAACATCGGAACGTATTTGGGATCGTGATAATGGCGCGACATCGTAACCTCGCAAGAGACGATGCCATCGGCTTCGGTGAAGTGACCGACAAAGGAAGAGCCGGAATCGCCGCCGTACAGCCTGCCGCCCGATGTCGCAAACATCACGCCACTGCCCGTGCCGCGCGCCGTGGTGAAGCGGAATTTGTATAGCCCTTGCAACGCGCCTACTCGCTGTGGGAGCGGCAAATGCCTATTGGCCCGCGAACGATCGATTCGCAGGTTCCCTCAAATTGCCGCTGGCCTTGTCCCCGCTCCGACAATAGCCGCTCCGGGGCTATCCGATCAAACGCCTTGCCGGAATTGGGCTAGGCTCGGCGTGTTGAGTCGCGGCAGCCAGCGCCGCCGGAGCCTGCCTTGGAAACCGCACTTTATCTTCCCGTCAAACGCTTCCTCGAAAAGCTCGGCTTCACCGTCAAGGGCGAGGTCGGCGGCTGCGATCTTGTGGCGCTGAGTGGCGACGATCCGCCGATCGTGGTGATCGGCGAACTGAAGCTTTCCTTCAATCTGGAACTGATCCTGCAGGCGGTCGATCGCGCCGGCGCCGCCGACGAGGTCTGGCTTGCGGCTAAATTGTCCGCCCGCGGCAAAGGCCGCGAAAGCGACGCGCGGTATCGCAACCTTTGCCGCCGGCTTGGCTTCGGCATGCTCGCTGTCACCAATACCGGCGATGTGGAAGTGCTCGTCAAGCCGCCGACATCAGCGCCCCGCCGCGATCCCAAAAAGCGCTCGCGGCTGATTGCGGAGCACCAGAAGCGCAAGGGCGATCCCGTCATGGGTGGATCGACGCGCGCGCCGATCATGACGGCATACCGCCAGCAGGCGCTGGCCTGTGCCTCCGCGCTGTCAGGCGGGCCGCGGCGCGTCAGGGATTTGCGGGCGGAGATTCCCGACGCCGGAAAAATCCTGCTGCACAACGTTTATGGCTGGTTCGATCGCGCCGAGCGCGGCATCTACCTGCTGACTGATGCCGGCCATGCCGCGCTGAAGCGCTGGCCACAGCAGCCGCTGGATCTGGCTGCCGCCGGCAATCCCTCGCCATGATGGCAAGCACGGTGACACCGAACCGTACAGCGCTACCGGATTTGAAAGATTTTAGACGCATGGCTGTATTGTCGAGCGAAATTCATATTGCAATGCAACATTAGGGCACCTAGGTATCTCCGCAATCAAATGCGAGGCGCCTTATGAGCGAAGACTGGAACACGAAATACGGCACACGACGCGTCCGGCGGGATCCGCCGACGCTGGAGGAGGCAATCTTCGCCGCGGTCGGGATCACCGACGATCAGCAGCAGCAGGCGGAAATCGCCGCCGCGCTGATGGGCCTGCCCTATGAGGAAGTGCTGGCTGAAGTGAAGAAGACCGGCCGCGCGCTGGCGCGATCGGCCACCCGCGTCATTGCAGGCGAGCAAGGCGCGCAGCGTTCGATCGTGGTCGAGCGCCGCGTCGTCAGGCGCTTCGGCAACGACAAGCGTACCGGCACCTGAATAGGCAGCAACTCGCCAGTTGATTTGTCATTCTCCGATGTGCAATTGCACATCGCAGGCGTGCGAAGCACGAGCCCGGAATCCATTGGACCGCAGAGTGTGAGGCTTGATGGATTCCGGGCTCTCGCTTCGCGAGCCTACGATGTGCAATTGCACATCGGAGAATGACGACCGCTATTTGGCCTGAGCCCCTAGGAGGCCCCCCACTCGGACGGGGCGGTCCCGGCCATACGAAGCAGCATTCGCCGATAAGCGCGGTTGAAAGCCACCACCTCACGCGTCGTCTTCAGCACGCTCTCGATCCAGGACGTCGCAAGTTCGGCCTGATCATACTTCGTCAGATCGATCGTGCCGGTGGATTCGCCGTGGCGGAATACAAGCTGTGCGCCGAACTTGCTGGCGAGCGCCCGCATCGCCTCGTTCTGCGCGCCGGTGGTGATCCGCAGGCTCGTATAGCCCTTGGCGCGTGCTTCCTTGATCAGCTTGCGGAACAGGATGCTGCCGACGCCGCGACGCCGCACGGACGTTTCGACGCTGAAGGCGATCTCGGGAAGCGAATCCGGTGACTGGTCCGGCGGATGCAGCTCCGCCGCTCCGCGAACCACGCCGTTTTCAAAGAAGGCGATGATCGTCGTGCCGTCATTGGCGCATTTCTCGGCGTAGCGCTCGATGAAGCTGTCGTCCATGAAGCCATGGAAGCGGTCGCGGCGGCTGGTGCGGTCGAGCCGCAGCAGGTGATCGCGCAATAGCGGCAGTTCTTCCTGCTGGCTCAGCGTGCGCACGCTGCTATCGGCAAGCGCAGCCGCAATAACGGTGAGGTACATAGTCCAAAACTCCTCTGAGAAAACCCTCGAGGAGGCGTCGAATCCCTAGACCACCCATATTGTGCGGCGCAGCATCGAATTCAAGACCGGATCGCTCCGTATACTGCCTTAAATAACGGCAACATTTCCAGCAATTTAGCCGACCTGCCATTAACCAATTGTTAAGGTTCGTCGCCCGGCGCAAAGTGGGCATGGAGCTTGCTTATTTTTGGATGCGCCAAGCCCCGGCAACGCACCCGGATGGTTCGTGGAGACCCATTGTGGCTGTCGTGCTCGACACCAGATCTTGTCTTCCGGAGCGCCGGCTTGCGGTGTGGCAGGACATCGTGTGCGACACCTTCGTCGGGCTCGATTGCAAATCGGACATGCGCGGCGCGTTTTGGGGCTCAGTGTCGCAATCCAGAATCGGACAGGTCGCGCTCACGCAGGTCGATTCCACGGCACAGCGGGTATTCCGCACGCCGTCGCGAATAGCCCGCGCCAGCGAAGATTTCGTGCTGATGGCGCTGGGCAACAACGGCGTGAATGGCGTGTTCCAGGATGGCCGCGAGGCAGTCGTCTCCGCGGGACAATTCGTCATTTACGACACCACCCGCCCCTACGAGCTGCGCTTCGACGACAGCTTTTCGCAGACGATCTTCCAGATGCCGCGCAAACTGCTGCAACAGCGCGTCGGCTCGTTCGATAGTCTGACCGCGACGACGTTTGCCGGTGATCGTCCGCTCGAACGGCTGACATATGATTTTGCGCGCAATGTGAGCAAGGCGATCGAGCTGGTTGATCCCGCCGCCGCAACGCGCCTGCTCGACCAGGCGCTCGACCTGCTCGCGATGACGCTTGCCGACCGGCTGCATGGCCGCTTGCCGGAGCAGTCGGCCCACCGGTCGGCGCTGCTCTATCGCCTCAAGAACCATATCCTGACGCATCTTTCCGATCCCGAATTATCGCTGCCGCGCGCTGCAGCCGCAGTCGGAATCTCGCCGCGTTATGCCAGCGATCTGATGGCCGCCGAACAGTCCTCGTTCCGCAGCTACGTGCAGGCGCAACGGCTGGAGCGCTGCAAGCGTGATCTTGCCGACCCCGCCTACCAGGCGCGGCACATCGGCGAGATCGCCTTCGCCTGGGGCTTTAACGACCTCGCCCATTTCAGCCGCATCTTCAAGCAGCGCTTCGGCGTCTCGCCGCGCGAATGGCGCGAGCAGCCGGGCAAGTAACGTCTTTCGCCCGGCCCTCCCTTCCCGTCGCGCCACGGGCATCCGACGTTCTCCGGACCATCTGCCGGTTTAGACAAGTTTTCGTTCCGCCGCGGACAAGCGGTGCGCAATGCCACGGCTGTAGGCTTGGTGCGAGCGATCACCGGTCTCCAACACGAGAGGATGAGTTCGATGGGTCTGGTTCATCAGAAATACAAGGTGGCGGTGGTTCAGGCGGCGCCGGTCTTTCTCGATCTCGATGCGACCGTGGACAAGACTATCAACCTGATCGAGGAAGCTGCCGCCAACGGCGCGAAACTGATCGCGTTTCCCGAAACCTTCATTCCCGGCTATCCGTGGCAGATCTGGCTCGGCGCGCCTGCCTGGGCGATCGGCCGCGGTTTTGTGCAGCGCTACTTCGATAACTCGCTCGCCTTCGACAGCCCGCAGGCGGAAAAGATTCGCAATGCGGTGAAGCGCGCGAAACTGACCGCCGTGCTCGGGCTGTCCGAACGCGACGGCGGAAGCCTCTATATCGCGCAATGGCTGATCGGGCCTGACGGCGAGACCATCGCCAAGCGTCGAAAGCTGCGGCCGACCCATGCCGAACGTACCGTGTTCGGTGAAGGCGACGGCAGCGATCTCGCCGTCCACGACCGCGCCGACGTCGGACGGCTCGGTGCCTTGTGCTGCTGGGAGCATCTGCAGCCGCTGTCGAAATACGCGATGTACGCCCAGAACGAACAGGTCCATGTCGGCGCCTGGCCGAGTTTTTCGCTGTACGATCCCTTCGCGCATGCGCTCGGTCATGAGGTCAATAACGCCGCCAGCAAGGTCTATGCGGTCGAAGGCTCGTGCTTCTTTCTCGGTCCTTGCGCGGTCGTTTCGCAGGCGATGATCGACGAGCTCTGCGACACCCCCGAAAAGCATGCCTTCCTGCATGCCGGCGGCGGCCACGCCGTAATCTACGGGCCGGACGGCAGTTCGCTGGCCGAGAAACTCCCGCCGGACCAGGAAGGTATTCTGTACGCCGACATCGACCTCGGCATGATTGGGGTAGCGAAGAACGCCGCCGATCCGGCCGGGCATTATTCGCGGCCCGACGTCACGCGGCTGCTGCTCAACACCACGCGCGCCAACCGCGTCGAGCATTTCTCGCTTCCCGTCGATGCCGAGGTCATGAGCGAAATCAGGCTGCAGGCCTGACGCGCTTCATTTTCCGAGAAGGAGCAGGCCCATGGAATCCGCAATCCCTGCGCATCTGCAAACCGCGCGAACGCGCCACCGCCGCGTCGGCGAGGATTATGCGCCGCCCTACCCGTCCTTCGTGGCGCGGCACAAGCCAAGCGTGACGCGGGTGGTGATGGCCTATTTCGGCATCCAATCCCGCGGCGCGCTCCCGGTAGGCACGGAGCAGGCGTTGGCCCGGCTCGCTTCGGATTTCGCAGCCGCCGATGGCCCGTCCCATTGGGACCGCGCGAGCTATATCGACGAGGCCGGTTTCACCAATCTCGTAACCGTGGCCTATTGGGACGAGCGGCAAAAATTCGATCGCTGGTTTCCACACGCGCGCGAGCGCTGGACCGGCGAGCAGCGGACCAATAACGGGTTCGGTACCTTCATCGAGGCGCTTTACCCGTCCGTCGAGGGCTATGAGACGCTGTTCTCTTCGCTCGGAAGGCCCGAAGGCGTCGCGGTTCTCGCCGACGGCATGAGCGGCGAGGTGTTGGAGCACGCCTATTGGGGCGGCATGCGCGATCGTATCCCGTTGTCCCAAACCAGCGAGATGGCGCCCTCGGGCTCGGCCCGCGTGATCCGAGACGGCGCGCGTATCCGGATCATCCCGCATGACAATGTCTGCCTGATCCGGTCGGGCCAGGATTGGGGCGATACCGAAGCCACGGAGCGCAAGATGTACCTCGGTGATGTCGAGCCGGTGCTGCGCGAAGGCATGGACTTCCTCCGCGACCAGGGACGTTCGATCGGCTGCTACGCCAACCGCTACATGACCGTCATCGGCCCTGACGGCGCGAGAGCCGAAAAGTCCTACGGCATGAGCTGGTGGAAAAGCCTGTCGGCGCTGGAGCGCTGGGCTGAATCGCATCCGACCCATGTCAGGATTTTCGGCGCTGCCATGAAGTACCTGTCGACCCTGGGACCGGCAGCAAAACTGCGGCTGTACCACGAGGTCACTGTCGCCCGCGCCGACGAACAGCTCTTCGAGTATGTGGATTGTCATCCGCAAACCGGAATGCTGAACGCCGTGCAAACGGTGGAGACGGCCTGACGCTACAGCACCATCTGGGTTTGCGTGACGACCGCAATCAGCCTGCCGTCCTCGGTCTCCAGCCGCGTCTGCCAGACCTGGGTGCGGCGCCCCCGATGCACCGGTGTGGCGGTCGCAATCACCGTAGACCCTTCCTTGGCGCCGCCGATAAAATTGGTCTTGCTCTCGATCGTGGTGGTGCCCTTGGCATCCTCGGGCAGATTGATGACGGTCGCGGCAGCGCCGACCGAATCCGCAAGGGCCATGATCGCGCCGCCGTGAATTGTGTTCCGCAGCGTGCAAAGATCCGGCCGCACCAGCATCCTGGCGACCACCCGATCCATTCCGGCTTCCGTGAAGGTTACCCCCTTCAGTTCCGCAAACGGCATCTTCATCGACTGGATCTTCTCGAGCGGCGTCATTCGTCCTCCGGCTTTTCTTTGAAGTGATTTCCTGAACAGAATGGAGGCTGCCGGTAAATCAGGCAATGACCTCCGAGGTAATGGCGGCCGTGACATGGCGCGCGGAATTCGGCATACCGTCGGCATGCGCTACTTCCCGCCCCGCCGGATCGTCTGCCTGACCGAGGAGACCGTGGAGACGCTGTACCTGCTCGGCGAGCAGGACCGCATCGTCGGTGTCTCCGGCTATGCGGTGCGGCCGCCGGGAGTCCGTCGCGAGAAGCCGCGGGTCTCGGCCTTCATATCGGCGGACATTCCAAAGATTCTGGCGCTTGAGCCCGACCTAGTGCTCGCCTTTTCCGATCTGCAGGCAAACATCGTTGCCGACCTCGTGCGCGCGGGCATCGCCGTCCATGTCTTCAACCAGCGCGACATTGCGGGCATCCTCGCGATGATCCGGACGCTGGGCGCCATCGTCGGTGCGGCGGAGCGCGCGGATCAACTCGCGCGCGGCTTTGAGGAGCGTCTCGCGCGGGTCGCCGCGACGCCCCGGCCCGCACCGAAGCCCAAAGTCTATTTCGAGGAGTGGGACGATCCGCTGATCTCCGGCATCGGCTGGGTTTCCGAACTGATCGAGATCGCCGGCGGCGAGGACGCGCTGCCGAACCTGCGGCTTCAGCAGGCCGCCAAGGACCGGGTCATTTCTCCCGATCTGGTGCGCGACACGGCGCCCGACGTGATCCTCGCGTCCTGGTGCGGCAAGAAGGTCGTGCCTGAGCGTATCCGGCAACGTCCCGGCTGGGGCGAGATTCCTGCCGTGCGCAACAACCGCATTGTCGAGATCAAGTCGACGATCATCCTGCAGCCGGGACCGGCGGCGCTGACGGATGGGCTCGATGCGATTGTTAGAGCGTTGTGGCCTTCGACGAATCCGTAGGGTGGGCAAAGGAGCATAGCGCCGTGCCCACCATCTAACGCACGGCGCAAGCAAATGGTGGGCACGCTTCGCTTTGCCCACCCTACCGCACTGGCTGACGTTCCCCGGATGCTGCGCAGCGCGAAGCGGTGCGCTGCTGGTCCGGGGTCCATCGCGGCGGGTCCCGGCTCTGCGGAGCAGCGCGAAGCGCGCTGCACCGCGTCCGGGACAACGATAGCTACATCTTCTCCACCCCACACCATTCCGCAATGAACAGCGCGGTCGCTTTCGTCGACTTCCGCAGCGAGTCCAGCTCGACATATTCGTTGAAGCCGTGCATGGCGGCGCCCTTTGCGCCGAAGCAGAGGCTCGGGATGTTGTAGTTCAACCCATAAAACCGCGTATCGGTCAGCGCGGTGAACGCGCGGTCCGGCACCACGCCGCCATAGACGGCGTCGAACGCTTTTGCGAAGCCGGCTTCCGGCTCGGCCGAGTTCGTCAGTTCATAACCCTCCGACAAAAAGCCCGACCATTCGACCTGCGGCGGGTTGTTGGAGAGGAATCGGTGATCGCGCGCCGCCGCCGACACGCAGGCCAAAATCTCCTTCTGGCATTCGGCGATCGACCAGCCCGGCAGAACCGCGATGCGACAATCGACGTCGCACCAGGCCGGCACACTGGAGGCCCAGTCGCCACCCTTGATGATGCCGGGATTGAAGTTGAGCGGATGAGCGACCGCCTTGAAGTGGCGGTCCGCCTTGGCGCTCTCGTTCCAGTCGGCCTCGAGCTTCTGCAGCGCGTGGATCAGATGATACGCCGCCATGATCGCGTTGGCGCCGGCGCCGGCCTCGAACACGTGCACCGGGAAGCCGCGCACCTTCAGGCGAAACCAGATCACGCCGACCTGTGAGCGCACCATGGTCTCGCCCGTCGGCTCCGGGATGAAGCAGGCGTCCGCGCGATAACCGCGCTGCAACGTCGAGAGCGCGCCGACGCCGGTCGACTCCTCCTCGATCACGGATTGAAAATGGATGCGCGCCGTCGGCTTCAGCCCTGCGGCCTTGATTGCATCCAGCGCATACAGCGCGCCGATGGTGCCGGATTTCATGTCGCAGGCGCCGCGGCCGTACATCTTGCCGTCCTTGATGGCGGGGGAGAATGGCGGTGTCTCCCACATGTCGAGGGGGCCGGCCGGTACCACGTCGCAATGGCCCTGCAGGATCAGCGATTTGCCGGCGTTGGTCGCTGGCCGATACGTACCGACCACCGTGCGCGCCTTCGAAAAATCATGCTCGATCGGGCCGAAGCCGCGCAGATCCTTCAAATCCTCGACGTCGATACGCCAATCGTCGACCTCGTAGCCGCGTTGGCGCAGGAGATCGCCGATCATGTCCTGGCACGGTCCTTCGGCGCCGCGGGTCGAGGGGATCGCAACGAAATCCTTCGTCGTGGCCAGTTGCGCATCAAAGCCGGCGTCAACGGCGTCGAGGATTCTTTGTTGCGTATCGGTCGTCATGCGGCAGCTCCAGTAAAGGAATTCCAGGAAGGCGGGAGTGCGCACCCTACCCCGATCTCAGCCGCCGGCGTAATGCGCAAAATGCGCATCCCGCAATGCATCTTCGAGCAGGCGGCCCTCTGAATAGCCGCTCAGCGAGGCCGGCCGCTCGACGCCGTCGAGAAGCCGCGGACAGGGTTCCGGCCGGCCCAGCACCGTGCGCACCGGAATACGCTCGGCATAAACAGGCAGTTCGTAGTCCTCCTCGTCGTCGGCGACACCCTTCGACCTGATCTTGGCGGACGCCTGCTCGATTTCCATCGCGATCACCGACGTCGCCTTGATCTCCTGCGCCGTGCTTTGCCTTAACGTCGCAGTCCGATCGGGGAAGAACCGGTCGACCATGGCGACGAGCGCGCGCTCCTTCTCCACGGGATCGGTGACGAGATAGGCGGTGCCGAATGCCATCACGGCGCGGTAATCCGCCGAATGGTTGAAGCCGCAGCGGGCCAGCACGAGGCTGTCGAGATGCGCAACCGTGAGGCAGACCCTCTCGCCCTCGGACTGGTTTCGCAGCATGCGGCTGGCGCTGCTGCCATGCCAGTACAGCCTGCTTCCCTCCCGCCAGAAGAACGTCGGCGTGCAATAGGGCTGGCCGTCGATCACATAGGAGACGTGGCACAGCATCGAAGCGTCGAGCAGGCCGTGCACCGTGGCGTGGTCGTAGAAGCCGCGATCATGACGGCGCTTCACCTGGTTGCGCGGCGATAACGGATACACATCGGCAGTCACGGCTTCGGTCACGGCAGCTCCTGGTGGATCGATGAGCGGTCGTTGAGAGTTGTACCGGCCAATTTGGTCTGCGATAGTGCCAATTCCATGCGAAAAATTCCGACCAATTCCCCGCCGGCGCGACGCAAGGCCGAACTCGCGCTCGATCTCTCCGGCCCTCACGTGACGCCGGACGCCTCGGCCCCGCACCGGCTCTATCAGGCGCTGTGCCACGCCATCACGGGCGGAATTGCAAGGCCCGGCGAGCCGCTGCCGCCATCGCGCACGCTGGCCAAGCAGACCGGCTTCCGCCGCAACGCCGTCACCTCGGCCTATGAGCGGCTGATCGCGGACGGATTTGCGGTAGCCACCGTCGGCTCCGGCACTTTCGTCGCCGCGCGCATTCCCGCCCGCGTCCATGACGCTCGCAGGACGAAGATCGCGATCGAGCCGCCGCAGCAAGGCCCGCTTGCGCTCGGCTGCACGCACATCGACGAACGGGCGCTGCAGCGCTTCCGGGCGTTTGCCGGCCGGCGCATGCGCGCCTTTGGCACCGAACACCTGCAGTACGGCGACCCCAGGGGCAGCCGCGAACTCCGCGCCGCGATCGCCGATCATTTGCTGTCGGCGCGTGGGCTGCGCTGCGATCCCGACCAAATCATGCTGACGTCGGGAACGCAGCATAGCTTACGGATCGTGCTGGGCGCGATCCTCAAGCCCGGCGATCAGATCTGGTGCGAAGACCCCGGCTATCCCGCCGCACGAAGGGCGATCGAGCATTGCGGCCTGCGCTCCATCTCGGTGCCGGTCGACGCTTCGGGCCTGATCGTGGCCAGGGGCCGGGCCCTCGCTCCTTCGGCTGGCGCGGCCTATGTGACACCGTCGCACCAATTTCCCCTCGGCGTGCAGATGTCGATGACGCGGCGGCTGGAATTGCTCGACTGGGCCAGGGATGCGGATGCTTTCGTCATCGAGGACGATTACGACAGCGAATTTCGATACGACGGCGCGCCGTTGCTGTCGCTCGCCGGCATCGATCATCTCTCGCGCGTCATCTACATGGGCACGTTTGCAAAGACATTGTTCCCCGGGTTGCGCATCGGCTACTGCGCGCTACCCGAGCGGCTCGTCGGGCCGGTGACGACAGCCCGCGCCGCGCTCGACCGTTTTCCCGGCACGCTGCTCGAAGGCGCCGTCGCAGACATGCTGAATTCCGGCGCGTTCGCGGCCAACCTGCGCCGGGTGCGCGGGATCTATCGCGAAGCGCGCGACGTGCTGGCTTCGACCCTCTCGGCGGCGTCGCAGGGAAAGCTCTCGGTGCCGGTGCCCTCGCAGGGCCTGCATCTGGTCGCGCGGTTCGATCCATCGGCCGATCCCCGTATCGCCGCGCAGGCCAAGGCCGAGGCCGGCGTCGCAGGTTGGCTACTGGCGGAGACTTATTTCCGCGCACGCCCGCTTCCAGGCTTCGTCCTCGGCTTTGCCGGCCACAAGCTGCCGCAACTGATCGCGTCGGCCGAGCGACTCGCGAAATCATCGCTGGCCGCCTTGCAGGCAAATGGCAAGCCGAACAAGGCTGGAACTGGCAAGGTCAAACGGCTGAAGGCCGTGACGTGACCACTAATGCCGGCCGGCACTCTACCAGAATCGCGGCCGCGTCACTAAGCTCGATGCTCAATCAAATTCACGAACGGAAATACCCGATGTCCGGCAATCGCAACGTCTCGTACCTCGTCACCGGTGCATTGATCGCAGGCCTACTCGGCTACGCAACGACGGCCCTCGCTCAGACGGTCTCGCGCGAGCAGGACATTGTCGACCTCAGGCTCGGCCAACGCGTCCTGGTCGATGATGGATCGTGTCCGACGGGACAAATCAAGGAAGTCCAGGGCTCGCAAATGACGACGTCAGGCGTGCTCCGCACCCGCAAGTGCATTCCGCGGCTGGGGACGAAAAAGCGCTAGCGGCGATCGCGCCGGCCTAGAACATGCCGTTGGTGTTGGCGGCCTTTTCCGGAATCTCCTGCACGACGTCCCAGTGCTCGACGATCTTGCCGTTCTCCAGCCTGAAAATGTCGACGATGGCACGACCGCGCGTGCCTTTCTCGCGCACGCTGTGGACGTGGACGATCACGTAGTCGCCATCGGCAAAAGCGCGCTTGATCTCGCTGCGGGAGTCCGGAAATTTCTCGCGCAGGAAACCGAGGAAGGCCTTGAAGCCCTCGATGCCATCCGGCGCCGTCGGATTGTGCTGAATGTAATGCGGCCCAAAAAACTTCGCCGCAGCATCAAAGTCCTTCCGGTTGAGAGCCGCATCGTAGAACTCGAGCACGGCCTTCTTGTTGGCTTCCTGTGTCGCAGCGTCGGCGGCGACCGCCGGAGATATGGCCAGCGACAATAGGCCGATCAGGCCGACAAAAAGAGATTTCATGACAGCTCCTTTGTGCAATCGGTCTCGATACGGAGCCCAACCTAGCAGCTTCCGTATCGGTCGACGACCCCGCGCCACAGCGCATCGCGTTCGCGCGCGGTAGAATTAAGGGGCGCTGCGGAGAATATTTTGAGGAGCCGCGCTTACTGGTTCGTCGCCGGTTCGAACATGCATTGCAGCGTCGGCTTGGCGATCTTGGTGAAGGTCGGGCCGATCTCGGATCGCTTCGATGCCGGCACCCATGCGGTCTCGATCGTCGGCACGCCGGTCTCGCTGATGCCGCGCAGCAGCGCTTCGCGCAGGTCGGCATCTTCCACAGTCGCGGCGGCGTAGTCGTGCAGGCAGCCGCAAACGCTCTCGGGATGCGCCCAGCGTCCGACCATATGGGGCGCGCAGAGCCGCACGAACTCGCCGCGCGGATCGGGCACTTTGAACAGGGAACGGAACGAGGTCTGCGGCGGCTGAAACTGGACTTGAGCCTGCGCCGCGCCGCTGAGAAGAAGAGACACAAAGATTGCAGCAGAACAGATGCGTACGAACATACCGAGCCTTTATCGGCGATCTCTTTGCAAAGGATACGCTACGCTCAGTTTGCGGCCACGACCATCGGTAGCGGCGCCGGGGCCGCAACCGGCGATCCATTATAGGCGAAGGTGCCGACCCCCGGCAGGCCCTGATCCGAAGAACCAGCCATCGAGGGACCAACCAGAATGACGGCCAAGGCGAGGATGAAGCTGATGGTCCGCATCTGACTGTCTCCGGTTATCAGTGGCCGGCGGTGCCTGCCGTCTCGTTGGCCACCTGATAACTGTCGGCTGTTTCCAGACATCTGCGCCAAAAACGAAAAATGGTTTCGTCGCGCAGGAGAATTGTTTCGTCGGCCCTCTCGGACGAAACAATAGCGGGAAAAATCCAATGAATTCAGCCGGGACGCTGGTACTTGAGATGCTCAGGCTGAACTCCGCAAGCTGGCCATTGCGGCCACTTTGGCCCTCGTCCAATGGACGAGAACCGCCTCGCTCGCTGACAGATCGGATGAACCGAAGCTTCGGTCCGGCCGACTCAGCGAATGCCACGCAACCTTCCGCGTGCCTGTGCGTTGTGACCCTTCCTCAACAAAGGACAGCAGTCGTGGGCAATGGCAACAGTGCAACCCCGACCCGCAAACCCGGCCAGCCGGTGGGTGAAAATTTGTCTGGAAGTAGCGGCTCCGAACAGCGGATCAATCCTTCCCTGAAGACAGAGCGCCACGGAAAAGCCTCAGAGCATCCGGTGAGCCTTTGTGGCGCGATGTCGCAACAAGGCGGCGAATTTCGCGGCAATGTCTCTGCGCCGCAGAAATTCGTGCATCTGGTCGGCTGCCGCGACCGCAAGGTCGCGCCGGGCCAGGAGGCCCGCCAATATTCCAATCCGCTCAAGCGGTAAGCTTGATGCCCTCATCCGGGATACGATCTCGGATCCCGACCGGTATCGGACTTACTGGAAGAATTCACCGCATTTCTGAACGGCTGCTTCAGTGGCGCCCCAAGGCATGATCGGCACTGAGGAGGTGGAGTTTTTGGGTGAACCTTCGATCAGTTTGTCCGAATAGACCATGTAGACCAGCACATTGCGTTTGGCGTCGCAGCCGCGAACGATCTGCATCTTCTTGAAGAACAGCGAGCGGCGCTGGCGGAACATGTCGTCGCCCTGCTCCATCTTGTGCTTGAACTTGACCGGGCCGATCTGACGGCACGCCAGCGAGATGTCCGAAACCTCCTCGGCGAGCCCGAGCCAGCCCTTGAAGCCGCCCTTTTCCGGCACCGTGAAGTGACAGGCCACCCCCTCGACCTCGGGGTCGTCGACCGCGTAGGTCGCAAGCTTGTCGTTGGGGCTCAGCCATTTGAAGACCGTCGAGCGGCGGAAGATCAGATCGGGCTCGTCCGCGGCCGACGCCGGTGCCGCCTGCCACAATGTCAGCGCCAACATCACCAAGGCCAGAATTTCCCACTTCTTGTCACGCTTAATGATGGCCTTGGATGTCATTGATATCTCCGCTGAAGGGCTCGCCGCCTATGTAGTGCCGGAAAGCCGGACAGGAAGGCCGCTAGCGGACTTGGAGGCCTCAGTACCGCCTTATGGATGGCGTCAGATTGAGCCGGCCAGCGTTTAACGGAATGTGAGGCTTTTTTGCTACGATCGGGGCGAAAAGCGCTGAAATTATAAGGCCTACGCTGGTGAACGCTTTTCGCCTCTGCGACAACAAACGGATTGGCAAGACGGTAGATTCGAGTATCTGGATTTAGGATCATGCGCGTGAGCGGGCATCGGTTTTTCAGCGCGAGTACTGCGGGCGCGACTATTTCGATGCAGCGATTTTGGCAGATTGCGACGTTGACCGCGGCCGGCTCCGTTGCCGCCGTTTCCCAGGCGGATGCCGCCGCGATGTTTTACTGGCAGGATTCCGACCCCGGCTATTACCGGCCGATGCCGATGGTGCAGCCGCGAAAACCGAAGGTACGGCGGCCGTCAGCCAAGACCGAGGCGGCCATCAAGGAAACCAACGCCAAACCACAGGGGCCGCTGATCATCGCGATCTCGATCGAGCAGCAGAAGGTCCGCGTCTACGACGCCAATGGGTTGTTCGCCGAAAGCCCGGTGTCGACGGGCGTGAAGGGTCATCCGACCCCAATGGGCGTATTCAGCATCATCCAGAAGCACAAGATGCACCGCTCCAACATCTATAGCGGCGCGCCGATGCCTTACATGCAGCGCATCACCTGGTCGGGGATTGCCCTGCATGCCGGCGTGCTGCCGGGCTATCCGGCGTCGCATGGCTGCATTCGCATGCCAACGGCCTTTGCCATGAAGATGTGGAACTGGACCCGGATGGGCGCGCGCGTCATCATCACGCCCGGCCAGATCACGCCTGCCAGTTTCTCGCACCCGTTGCTGGTGACGCAGAAAGTGGTCCCGCAGCCGCTCATCGCCGACGATCCCACGACCGATGCGCCCGCGGTAAAGGGCGACAAGGGCGCGGACGCAGGCCACGCGGATCCAAGCCTCGAACTTCGATCGACCGTCGGCCACGCGGCGCCGTTACGCGAACAGACCCACACGGCGGACGCCGGCAGCACTCGGCCGACGAGCGCCGTCGTGACCATGTCCGACGCAACGCCTGTCGGTGATACATCGAGCGCGGAGGCAAAGGCGGACGCGCCGAAATCAGAGCCAGCTGTCTCGGCAGCCGATGAGACCACGAAGGCGATCGTTGATACACCGGCTGCGTCGGTTGTTGCGCCTGAGGTCAAGAAGGATTCCGCGCGTCTGCCCGGCGCGGACAAGGGTCCCAGGGCCGAACCGCCCAGGCGTCCCGGCCTGATCGCGGTGTTCGTCAGCCGCAAGGATTCCAAGCTGTACGTTCGCGAGACCTTCAAGCCGCAGTTCGATTTGCCGGTGACGATTGCGCCGAGCGACCGGCCGCTTGGCACCCATGTGTTCACCGTCGAGGCTGACAAGAACGATCCCAACCTGTTGCGCTGGTCGGTGGTCTCGCTGCCGGTCACGGCGCGCAACGCTGCGCGGATCGATAACACCGAGCCTGCTGCGCGGCGCGGCAGGATGCCCGGCGCAGCGATTGCCGAGGCAAAACTGCTGCCGGCGGCGAACAGTCCGGCCGAGGCGCTGGACCGCATCGCCATCGCTCCCGAGGCGATTGCGCGGATCGCCGAGATGCTGACCACCGGCAGCTCGATCGTGGTGTCCGATCACGGCATCAACACGGGCGGTGAAACCGGCGAAGGCACCGATTTCATCGTCCCGCTGCGCATGGTCCAGCCATAACGGCTTGTTGAGGCGCGAGGGCCCGCGCATTGCGCTATGCTTCGGTCGCTAAACCGCAGCCCGAGGCTTTTCATGATGGACCGCAGGAGCGTGATATCAGCGACGCTGGCCGCGATCGCAGGCATGGCCTCGAGCAGGCAATCCCTGGCGCAGGCCGCCATGAGCCGGATCACGGCTTACGCGTTTTCGTTTCCGGGACTGGCCGGCGGCGACATCAGGCTCTCCGAATTTGCCGGCCGGCCCATCCTGATCGTCAACACCGCTTCGCTCTGTGGCTTCACCCCGCAATTTGGCGGGCTGCAGGAATTGTGGACCGAGTTCGGTGGCCGCGGCCTGATGATCGTCGGCGTTCCCTCCAATGATTTCGGCGGCCAGGAGCCGGGCGGCGCGACCGAAATCACCGCGACGGCGCAGATCCACCACGTCACCTTCCCGATCGCCGCGAAGGCGGTCGTCAAGGGATCGAACGCGCATCCGTTCTACAGATGGGCGGCAGAGGCACGGCCGAAGGAAGTTCCGCGCTGGAACTTCCACAAATACCTGATCGGCCGCGACGGCTATATCGCCGACGTCTTCCCGGAATCCATCGAACCCGTAGATACACGGGTGAGAACCGCGGTCGCACGGGCATTGGCTGCTTCCTGAATTAACCGCCTCGGGGACAAAATCCGTTGCGTGCGATTGCAACGGTTGCATTGGCGCGCCTGCTCCAACTAGGCTACTGTGCGTCGGGGGATGGAGGCAGACCGGACGACGGCAACGCCACCGACCGGGTGCGGGATTCTAATTTGGGGAAAACAGGATGCGTATTGGGGCGGGGGTGATCTTTGCCGGCGCGGTTTCGCTGCTGGCATCAAGCGCGGCGTGGTCGCAGGTTCCACCAGCCAAAGGCGTGACCGCGCCGCAGGCAGCAGCGGCACCAGTTCCCGCTCCGCCACCAGCGCCCGTCTCGACCCGCCCGCCTTGCAACAATCCGAACGCGCTCGGCATCGGCCGCACCGTCGAGATCGACACGACCGGCGGTCCCGGCTTCGGCTTCGAGCATTTCAAGGAGCTCGACTTCCTTCGCGACAAGGAAGTGGTGCTGACCTTCGACGACGGCCCGTGGCCGGTGAATACGCCTGCGGTCCTGAAGACGCTCGCGGAGGAATGCACTACCGGCATCTTCTTCCCGATCGGCAAGCACGCCACCTACTATCCCGAAATCCTCAGGCAGGTGATGGCGGCCGGCCATTCGATCGGATCGCACACCTGGTCGCATGCCGCCCTCGTCAACAAGAAGCTGAACGAGCAGCAGCGCAAGGACGAAATCGAAAAAGGCTTCAGCGCCGTGAAATGGGCACTCGGCGGCAAGGCGCCGGCGCCGTTCTTCCGCTTCCCCGCGCTGCAGCACCCGCCGGAGATGGTGACCTATCTCGGCGACCGCAACATCGGGATTTTCTCCTGCGACCTCGATTCCTTCGACTTCAAGGCGAGCAAGGCGCAGACGATCATCGACACCGTGATGCGCAAGGTCGAGAAGAACGGCAAAGGCATCATCCTGATGCACGACTTCCAGAAGCACACCGCCGAAGCCCTGCCCGAGCTTCTGAAGAAGCTGAAGGCCGGCGGCTACAAGGTGGTGGCGATGCGCGCCAAGACGCCGGTGCAGACCATCGCCCAGTATGACGAGGACATCGTCAAGGATCTGAAGCTGCCGACCGTGAGCTCGCGCCCGGTTTCCAGCGTCGTCCAGACGATCTCGGAATAGTAGCGGCGCGACGCAGGCCCGTGCCGGCGCTACGCATCGAAGGCTACGTCATCGTCTCCGCGGATGGCATGCTGGCGGATGCCCGCAACGTCATGCCGGACGAATTGAAGTTCGAGGGCGACAAGGCGTTTTTCACCGCCGCCCTCGACCGCGCCGACCTGATCCTGCACGGCCGCAATTCCTATGAGGATCAGCCGAATTCGCCGCGGCGCAAGCGGGTCATCCTGACGCGCAAAGTCGATGCCATCGCGCCCGACCCGTCCAATCCGAAAGCCACGCTGTGGAATCCCGCGGGCGCTTCGTTCGAAGCCGCCTGCCATCATGCAGGCGTGGATACCGGCACCGTCGCCGTGATCGGCGGCCCCGGCGTGTTCGGCATGTTCATGGACCGCTACGACGTGTTCTGGCTTTCGGTGGCGCCGCATGTCCGGCTACCCGGCGGCGAGCCCTGCATCCCCGGAGTCCCAGCCCGTTCGCCGCAGGAAATCCTTGCCGCGCACGGACTGCACGCCCGCGAGCCGCAGACGCTTGATGCAGCGCACGAGGTGACCGTCACGCCGTGGCGACGCGGCGCATAGGCGTCATCCTTTCGTCCAATCAATCTCGCCGTAAGCCAACCCGTGGCCAGAGATTGCTTGACAGCGCGCGGGCGCGGTTCCAACCTGAAAAGAAAAAGAAAAACAAACGTCATCATCGGGAGGACCACGACATGTTGAGGCGCGCTTCAACTATGCTTGCTGCGGTGACTCTTGGGTTCGTCACTGCTTTGACCGGGCCGGTTCAGGCCCAAACCACCGAAAAGCCGTTAGTGCTGAAGGGTCAATCGACCCACCCTGCATCCTCGAACTTCCATCTCATCTTCAAGCTTTGGGCCGAGACCGTCGAAAAGATGACGGCTGGACGCCTCAAGATCGAGACGCTGCCGGCGGGAGCGATCGTGCCGCCGTTCGAGGTATTCGACGCCACTTCCAAGAATGTTCTGGATGTCGGCATGGGACCGTTCGGCTACATCCTCGGCCGCAACACGGCGACGATTCCGATGTCGCATGGTCCGCTGTACGGCATGGACGGCTCCGACTACTGGGCCTGGTACTATGACGGCGGCGGCATGAAGCTGCTCGACGAATTTTATCGCGACGTCCTCAAGCTCAACGTCGTCGGCTTCCCGATCCCGACCGATTACCCGCAGGGAATGGGCTGGTTCAAGAAGGAGATCAACAGTCTCAGCGATCTCAAGGGCCTGAAGTACCGGATTTACGGCATCGGTGCGGAAACCTACGGCAGGCTCGGCGTCTCGGTCGTCACCATTCCCGGCGGCGAAATCGTGCCCGCCATGGAGCGCGGCGTGATCGAGGGCGCTGAATGGATCAACTGCGAAGAAGACAAGAAACTCGGCCTGCATCAGGTCGCCAAGCACTACTACACGCCGGGCATGCACGAGCCCGTCACCGGTGGCCAGTTGATGATCAACGGTGACGTCTGGAAGAAGCTCACACCTGATCTGCAGGAGATCATCAAGGTGGCGAGCGTCTATGCCACGACGCAACGTAACTTCGCGTTTAATCGCGAGACGGCGCATGCTTGCCAGGACCTGATCAAGGCGGGCGTTCAGATGCATCGCACGCCCGACGAGATCCTGAGGAACTTCCTCGACGAGTGGGAGAAAATCCAGACCGAGCACGCGGCAAAGAACCCCTTCTACAAGAAGGTGATCGACAGCCAGAAGGCCTATGCCGAACAGATCGTGCCGTTCAAGCTCTCCTGGTTCCCGCCGTACAATTTCGCCGGCGAGTACTACTGGAAGAACAAGATCTACCTGACCAAGAAGTGATCTCTCTTGCCGCATGAAGCGGAGGTGCTGGTGTCCGTACCGCCGGACGCCAGCACCGTACGAAGAGGAGTGATCATGGCGGCGGACACCAGCAGTGCTTCGGTCCCGGGCAATCCGGGCGGCGAGTTCCCGCGCGCCTTTTATGCGATTATACGGGCGATCGACCGCTTCACCGACGTGACCGGCAGGCTCATTGCTCTAACGATGCTGTTTTTGATGGTGACGATCTCGTACGAGGTCGTCATGCGCTACGGATTCAACGCGCCGACCGTTTGGGTTTATGAGTCGAGCTTCATGGCCAATGGTTCGGCCTTCATGCTCGGAGCCGCATATGCGCTGTTGAAGGGCGCACACGTTCGCACCGACATCTATTGGGAGAATTACTCGGAGCGAAAAAAGGGCGTCGTCGACCTGATCTCCTACTTGTTATTTTTTTATCCGGCCATGATCACATTCATGCTGATCAGCATTGACGACGCCTTGCACTCCTATGACACCGGCGAGCGCTCGCAGGAAAGCGTTTGGCGCGCGATCATGTGGCCGTTCCGGGCCACGATCCCCCTGGCAGCCCTTCTTCTCATGATCCAGGGCATCTCCGAAGTACTGAAGTGCTGGTACCAGGTCCAGTTCGGGCGCGAGTTCGTGCACAGAGAAAAGATCGAGATATGACGGGACTCGAACTTCTCGGACTTGTCATGCTCCTTGTGATGCTGGGAGCGATCTTCATCGGCCTGCCGATCAGCTTCACGCTGCTGTTCCTGGCGCTGATGTTCGGCTACGTCGGCATGGGCGAGCGGGTATTCAACCTCGCCTACCTCCAGACCATTGGCCTCATGAAGCAGGACGAACTCGTCGCAGTTCCGATGTTCATTCTGATGGGGTTCATCTGCGATCAGGCCGGACTGATGGAGCGACTGTTCAAAGCGTTCCGCGACCTGTTTGCACCGATCAATGGCGCGCTCTACGTGGTCGTCATCCTCACAGCAACGCTGTTCGGCATCGCTGCCGGAACCGTCGGCGCGACGGTTACGCTCCTCGGCATCATGGCCGGGCCGATGATGATCCGGGCGGGTTATGACGTGCGCATGTCGGCCGGCGCAATTGCGGCCGGCGGCACGCTCGGCATCCTGATCCCGCCGTCGGTGATGCTGGTCGTCATGGCGCCCGTGCTGGATATCTCGATTATCGATCTCTATGCGGCCGCCTTCGGCCCGGGCTTCCTGCTGTCCGCCATGTTCATTGCCTACACCTTGATACGCTCTCACTTCAATCCGAAGCTCGGCCCGCCCGTGCCGATCGAGGACCGGCCCGATTCGATGCGGATCGTGCTGTGGGAGTGTGTGGTCGGTCTTGTGCCGGTTACAGTACTGACGATCCTGACCCTCGGCGCCATCCTCGCCGGAATCACAACGGCGGCAGAGGCCGCGGCGTTTGGCGCACTGGGGTCAATCGTTCTCGTCATTGCCTACGGCCGGTTCTCGTGGCGCGGGTTGCTGGATGCCTGCTACGGCACACTCGCAACGACCAGCATGGTGCTCCTCCTCGCGGTAGCCTCCAACGTGTTCGGTTCGGTCTTTTCATGGCTCGGCACGGCAACCTGGATGACCAATGCCTTGCTGGCCTCGCCGTTGCCGGCCTGGGGCACCATGTCTCTGCTCTTGGGCCTGATCTTCCTGCTCGGCTGGCCATTCGAATGGCCGGCCATCGTGTTCATCTTCCTGCCGATGCTGGCGCCGGTGGCCAAGGGCCTGGGCTACGACATGGTCTGGTTCGGTTGCCTCGTCGCGGTCGTGCTGCAAACCGCCTTCCTGTCTCCGCCGGTCGCGATGTCAGCCTATTACCTCAAGCAGGTCGTCAAGGAGTGGAACCTGAGAATGATCTACCGCGGCATGGCCGACTTCATGGTCATCCAGTGCGTCTGCGTGGTCCTGGTGCTGATCTTCCCGGCGATCGCGATGTGGTTCCCGCAATGGCTGCAGGCGCGCAGGATAGCAGCACGCACCGCGCAGATCGAGCACGTCGCGCCGCCACAGAATGCGGCCGCAGCGCTCGATGGCCCACGCTTTGCGATCCGGAATTTCTGACCGCGGACTAGATGTCCCCGTAGGCCGGCTCGTTCGGCCGCGGACCCTTGCCGTAGCCCGCGATCATGAACAGGGCACCGATGATCGACAGGTTCTTCAGCGCCTCGATCAGCGTCTTGGCATTTTCGGGCGCCGGCTGATTCCAGAAATCGTGGAAGTAGAAGGTCGTGGCGAGCACGAAGAAGATCAGGAGGATCGCGAAGAAGCGCGCGGCGAAATTGACCGCGATCATCAGGCCGGCGAGGATCTCAAAACCGCCGACGCCGACCGCCAGCAATTGCGGCATCGGCATGCCCGCCATGGTTTCGAGCTGCGAGGTATAGGGCACAAGCAGCGCCGGAATCGTTACCTTGGATGCGATGAAGTCTGCCGTCTGCTGTATCGCGAAAAGCTTGGTCGCTCCCGTGTACATGAAGAGCACGGCGAACAGGACTCGCCCGAAGGTAACTAACGCTGGCATGGGATCGGCCTCACTGAATGGCATGCAAAGATAGCAGGCGGCGCGAAACGATTATGGGCGTTTCGTCTCCGCTTTTCAAACGCTCAAAATCGAAACCATCCGCGCAGCAGCCTGCGCGCGCCCCAACCAGACCTTCCGATAGAAGCAGAACCAAGGCGCTTTCTTGATCATAGCTTTTCAAGCGAAGCATGCTCCCCGGCCTGATCCGGAGGCCGGTAGCGGCCCGTGAAGAAAGCGCGTCAGAACAAAGGGCTGGATCCCGGTTTTGAATCAGTCTTAAGCCGGATCTATCCGAACAAGGTTGGCTGCTGGCGGCCGGCGCGCTCCTGGGCTTCGACGGCGGCGACCGCCGTCATGTTGAGGACGCCGCGCGCCGTCACCCCCGGGGTGAGGATGTGCGCCGGGCGCGCCGGGCCGATCAGGATCGGACCAACGGGAAGCGCATCCGCCAGCGTCTTGATCATCTGGTAGGCGACGTTGGCGGTGTCGAGGTTCGGCATGATCAGGATGTTGGCATCGCCTTCCAGGTTGGAATGCGGCAGCACGAGTTTTCGCGCGGCAGCCGAGAGCGCGGTATCGCCCTGCATCTCGCCGTCGGCCTCGAGCTCCGGATGCTTTTCCTTCAACAGCGTGGTGGCACGGCGCATCTTGCGCGAGGATTCCGTATCATAACTGCCGAAGTCGGAATGTGACACGAAGGCGACGCGTGGCTTCATGTTGAACCGCTGGACATGGGTTGCCGCCAGCGACGCCACTTCCGCCAGCTCCTCGGCGCTCGGATTCGGACGCACTTGGGTATCGGCTATGAAATAGGAACCCTTGGTGGTGATCATCATCGCCAGCGCCGCGAAATCGCTGACGCCGGGCAGGAAGCCGATGATCTCGCGAACATGGCGCAGATGGCTCATATAGCGGCCTTCGACGCCGCAGATCATGGCGTCAGCCTCGCCGCGCACCACTGCCAGCGCGGCAATCACCGTGTTGTTGGTGCGAACCACGGTGCGCGCAGCCTCGGGCGTGACGCCGCGCCTTCCAGCCACGTCGATATAGGTCTGCACGTAGGAGCGGTAGCGCGGATCGTCTTCCGGGTTGACGAGGTCAAAATCCTGCCCGGCCTTGATCGAGAGGCCGAACCGCTTGATCCTGGCTTCGACCACGGAGGGCCGCCCGACCAGGATCGGCCGCGCCAGCTTTTCTTCCAGCACGACCTGCGTCGCGCGCAGCACGCGCTGGTCCTCGCCCTCGGCATAGATCACGCGGACCGGCTGGGTCTTGGCCTTGGCGAACACCGGCTTCATGACGAGGCCGGAGCGGAAGGCGAAGCGTTCCAGGAGCGCGGTATATTCCTCGAAATTCGTGATCGGGCGCGTCGCCACGCCGGATTCCATCGCGGCTCGCGCCACGGCCGGCGCGATGCGCAGGATCAGCCGCGGATCGAACGGGCTCGGGATCAGCGAGCCCGGCCCAAATCCTTGTGTCTCGCCGCTGTCAAAGCCCTGCGCCACCGCATCCGACGGCGGATCGCGCGCGAGCTGCGCTATGGCGTCGACGGCGGCATGTTTCATTTCCTCGTTGATCCCGGTGGCGCCGACGTCGAGCGCACCGCGGAAGATGAACGGAAAGCACAGGACGTTGTTCACCTGGTTCGGGAAGTCGGAACGCCCGGTGCAGATCATCGCGTCGGGGCGCGCCTTCCGGGCTTCGTCCGGCATGATCTCCGGGGTCGGATTGGCCAGCGCCATCACCAGCGGCTGGTCTGCCATCGACTTTACCATGTCTGATGTCAGCACGTTGGGCGCGGATAAACCTAAGAAAATATCCGCGCCGCCGATCACGTCCGCCAGCACGCGCGCACTCGTTTTTTGCGCATAGACCGCCTTCCAGCGGTCCATCAGCGTGTTGCGCCCCTCATGCACGACGCCGTCGATATCGCAGACCCAGATGTTCTTGCGCTGTGCGCCCATTGACACCAACAGATTGAGGCACGCGATCGCCGCAGCACCGGCGCCGGAGCAGACGATCTTCACATCGGGCAATTTCTTGCCATTCAGCAGCAAGCCATTGACGATGGCAGCTCCGACGATGATGGCCGTGCCATGCTGGTCGTCGTGGAACACCGGGATCTTCATGCGCTCCTTGAGCTGCGCCTCGATCTCAAAACATTCCGGTCCCTTGATGTCCTCGAGATTGATGCCGCCGAAGGTCGGCTCCAGCGCCGCCACCGTTTCGACCACGCGCTCGATGGTGTCGGCGGCGATCTCGATGTCGAACACGTCGATCCCTGCGAATTTCTTAAACAGGACCGCCTTGCCTTCCATCACGGGCTTGGAGGCCAAGGGACCGATGTTGCCGAGCCCCAACACCGCGGTACCGTTGGAAACCACGGCGACCAGATTGGCGCGGGAGGTCAGCGATGCCGCTTCGGCCGGATTGTTGGCGATCTCGGTGCAGGCCGCCGCTACGCCCGGCGAATAGGCCAGCGCGAGGTCGCGCTGGTTGGCGAGCGGCTTGGTCGCCTGGATTTCGAGTTTACCGGGCCGCGGCAGCCGATGATACGCCAGCGCCGCAGAACGCAGATCTTCAGAATAGGACGACATGTAGGCTCCCGCGTTTCCGGTCCCGAACTCTTGTCTTATTGATACTTCCAGATCAGGGTCAGTTTTCCGGCAAAATGAGGGGGATGTGAAGCACGGGCGACCACTTGGATGCAACATCCGAGAACGCCGCCGTCAACAGGGGCTCATCGACGAAGTGCGGCAAATCCGGTAGCATATTCGTCTCCCTACCCCATCCCCTTGGCCGACAATGTGGCAAATTTGCCCCCTGCAACGTCGGCGACCGGAGCACAACTAATGGTAAAGATACTGCTGGGTCTGGTCGCCGCGGTCGTGATCGCGGTGGGCGGCTTCTTCGGCTTCGAGTACTACACCCAGCATCGAATCAAGGGCGAGGTCGAGGCCGCGTTCGAGCAGATCAGAGCCAGCGGCGGCAAGGCCAGCCACGGCAAGGTGTCGTTCGACCTGAAGAGCCGCACGCTCAGGATTGACGATATCGCGACTGAATCGGCAACGCAGCCGCCGGTGCGCGTGAAGATTGCCAGCGTCACAGCCTCTGGGCTCGGCCAGCCGGACGCGGGCCGCTTCTCGGCCGACACCCTCGAAGCGTCGGATATGGAAATCAGCGGCGGCATCTCCGGTCCGACGGACGGGAAAGTCACATATAAAATGCCACGCTTCGTCATGAAGGACTATTCCGGCCCCGCGAACATCCAGCTCCCATCGGCTTCGGCATCCATCATCGACGCCTATCGATCCAGCTTGCAGCAATTTGCCGCGATGTCGGCGACGTCCATCTCGGCGCCGAGCATGACAGGGACGATCAACGTCGGCACCAAAATGTCGGGAGAGTTCGCCTATTCAGGCATGACGTTCAAGGACATCAAGGCCGGCAAGATCGCCGCGATGGACGTCGAGCGGGCCGGCTTCACCGTCAACACGCAACAGGCGGGCAAGCCCGACAAGATGACCGGCGAAATCACAAACCTCGCTGCGCGCGACTTCGACGCCGGCGCGATCGCCGCCATCCTGGATCCGCAAAAGAACAGTGAAGATCGCTATATCCGAGCCTCCGGCAAGATGACGGCCGGTCCCTACACCATTACGTCAGCGCAAGGGGTTCGCATGCGCATCGACGCGATGATGGTCGACGAAGTCGCCGTACGCCCGTCGCGGCTGCAACTTCCGACGATGCTTGCGACCATACAGGCGGCCGGAACCGCTCAACCTTCGCCCACGCAAGCGCGCGAACTGATCGAGCGAGCGGCCGCGATCTACGAGGGCATGCGTATTGGAACGGCCGAGATGCGCGGCCTTTCGGCCGAAACACCGCAAGGCCCGTTCAAGCTCTCGGCGATCAGGTTCAATCTGGAAGACGGCAAGGTCGGCGAATTTGCGGTCGAAGGGCTTGATATGAACACGCCGAAAGGCCCCTTCAAGCTAGGACGCTTCGCGCTCAAGTCGCTCGATGTCGCGAACTTCATGCGGGTCTCGGCGCAGTTTGCAAATCCAGCGCAGGCACCTTCACCCGAATTGATCGCGGGGCTGTTTCCCCTCATCCAGGGCGTTGAGGTCAAGAGCGTCACAGCACCGTTCAAGAACACCGGCAGGTTCGTCAACCTCGACAGTTTCGATGTGAACTGGGGCCAATTTGTCGGCCCGATTCCGAGCAAGGTGCGCGTGACCGCGAAGATGACGACGCCCATCGACGCGAGCGATCCGTCCATGCGGCAGCTTGTGGCGACTGGTCTGGATGCGCTTTCGGCCGATGGCGATATCGGCGCGGAATGGACCGGGGCATCCCGCAGCTTCGTCGTGGACGCCCCGAAATTGGAAATCGGCGGAATGATGAAAGCATCCGCGCGGATTACGCTCGCCAACGTGCCGCGGGAGGTATTTTCGGTCAACCCGGCTCAGGCCATGGGCGCGGCGGCGCAGATCGAGGCCGGCGCGATCGAGTTCACGCTGCATGACCTCGGCAGCGTCGATCGCGGGATGGCCCAATATGCCCGCGCCCTGAATGTCAATCGCGAGACCGCTCGCCGCAGCTTCGCCGACGAAATCAGGGCCGCCGGCAAAGAAACTGCGGCGGCAAATCCCGACGCTGTAGCCGCAGCGGAGGCGCTGGCCCGCTTTATCGAGAGCCCGGGGCAAACGCTGATCATCAAGCTCACGCCGACCGGCAAGGTGCCGGCGATGCAGCTGTTCCAGATGTTGAAGACCGATCCGCTGATCGCGCTGGCGCAATTTCGGATCGAGGCTTCGACGGGACTGTGAGCGAGTCTTACGTCTTGTCCGGCAGGTTAAGCCGGATGTGGAGCTCGCGGAGCTGCTTGGTCGTGACCTCCGATGGCGCACCCATCAGGAGGTCCACGGCCTGCTGGTTCATCGGGAACAGCGAGATTTCGCGCAGGTTCGTGGTGCCGCACAGCAGCATCACGATACGGTCGACGCCGGCCGCCATGCCGCCATGCGGCGGGGCGCCGTACTGGAATGCGCGATACATGCCGCCGAAACGCTCCACGACGTCCTTTTCGCCATAGCCCGCGATCTCGAACGCCTTCACCATCGCTTCCGGCTTGTGGTTGCGGATGCCGCCGGAGGCAATCTCGTAGCCGTTGCAGGTGATGTCGTACTGGAACGCCTTGATGGTCAGCGGGTCCTGCCCGTTGAGCGCGTCCAGTCCACCTTGCGGCATCGAGAACGGGTTGTGCGAGAAGTCGACCTTCTTGTCTTCCTCGTTGTACTCGTACATCGGGAAGTCGACGATCCAGGCGAGTTCGAACCGGTCCTTGTCGATCAGGTTCAATTCCTCGGCCACCTTGGTGCGGGCGAGGCCTGAGAACTTCCAGAATTTTTCCGGATCGCCCGCGACGAAGAAGGCGGCGTCGCCCTCCTTCATGCCGAGTTGCGCGCGGATTGCCGCCGTCCGCTCCGCGCCGATGTTGTTGGCAAGCGGGCCCGCACCCTCGCCGCCCTCGCGCCACATGATGTAGCCGAGGCCGGGCTGGCCTTCGCCTTGCGCCCAGGAGTTCATGCGGTCGCAGAACGCGCGTGAACCGCCGCCCGTGCCCGGGATCGCCCAGACCTGGTTTTTCGGGTCTTCCAGCATCCGCGCGAACACCTTGAAGCCGGAGCCGCGGAAGTGTTCGGAGACGTCCTGCATCACGATCGGGTTGCGCAGGTCCGGCTTGTCGGTGCCGTATTTGCGTAGGGCTTCCGCAAACGGAATCCGCGGCCACCCCTTGGTCACCGGCTTGCCCTTGGCGAACTCCTCAAACACACCGGTGACAACCGGCTCCATCGCCGCAAACACGTCTTCCTGCGTGACGAAGCTCATCTCGACGTCGAGCTGATAGAACTCGCCCGGCAGGCGGTCGGCGCGCGGGTCCTCGTCGCGGAAGCACGGCGCGATCTGGAAGTAGCGGTCGAAGCCCGACATCATCAGGAGCTGCTTGTACTGCTGCGGCGCCTGCGGCAGCGCATAGAACTTGCCGGGATGGATGCGCGACGGCACCAGGAAGTCGCGCGCGCCTTCCGGGGAGGACGCGGTCAGGATCGGGGTCTGGAACTCGAAGAACCCCTGCTCCTTCATGCGCCGGCGCATCGAATCAACGATCGCGCCGCGGGTCATGATGTTCTGGTGCAGCTTCTCGCGACGGAGATCGAGGAAGCGGTACTTGAGCCTGATGTCCTCAGGATATTCCTGCTCGCCGAACACCGGCAGCGGCAGCTCGCCGGCGGGGCCGAGCACCTCGATCTCGCTGACGTAAACTTCGACCTTGCCGGTCGACAGTTCCGGGTTGTCGGTCCCCTCGGGACGGCGGCGCACCTTGCCGTCGATCCGCACCACCCATTCCGAGCGGAACTTTTCGACTTCCTTGAACGCGGGCGAATCGGGGTCGGCCACGCATTGCGTGATGCCGTAATGGTCGCGCAAATCGATGAACAGCACGCCGCCATGGTCGCGGATGCGATGGCACCAGCCGGAAAGACGGGCGATCTGCCCGATGTCGCCCTCGCGGAGCGCGCCGCATGTATGTGACCGGTAGCGATGCATGGAGGTCCCAAAAAACAGATGTCGGAGGTCAGAATCGAACCAGGCCAAAATGGCCCATCGAAGTGCGCCGGTTTACCTGAGGAGGCGTGGGGCGGCAACCAAGGCAGCCCCTGTTTTAGGCCCGAAACGGCAGATTCCGGGTTCAGAAAGCGCCCGCCCTTTGCCTATTCCCTTCCCGCGCCTATCTTTAGGCCATGACCATCCATTTCCCGTTCCAGAACACCTATTCGGCCCTGCCGGCGAACTTTTTCGCGCGCGTGGCGCCGACGCCCGTGGCCGCCCCCCGGCTGGTCAAGCTGAACCGGGCCTTGGCCGTCCAGCTCGGCCTCGATCCCGATGTTCTGGAGAGCCCGGAAGGCGCGGAAATCCTCGCCGGAAAGCGCGTGCCTGAGGGCGCCGATCCGATCGCCATGGCCTATGCCGGCCACCAGTTCGGCCAGTTCGTGCCCCAGCTCGGCGACGGCCGCGCCATCCTGCTCGGCGAGGTCATCGACAAGGACGGCGTCCGCCGCGACATCCAGCTCAAGGGCAGCGGACCTACGCCATTCTCGCGCCGGGGCGACGGCCGCGCCGCGCTCGGGCCGGTCTTGCGCGAATACATCGTCAGCGAGGCGATGTATGCCCTCGGCATCCCCACCACCCGTTCGCTCGCCGCCGTCGTCACCGGCGAGGGCGTGATGCGCGAGACCATGCTGCCGGGCGCGGTGCTCACGCGCGTGGCCGCAAGCCATGTTCGCGTCGGCACCTTCCAGTTCTTCGCCGCGCGCGGCGATACCGACGCCGTGCGGGCGCTCGCCGACCACGTCATCGCGCGACACTATCCCGATGTCGCGAAGGCCGAGCGTCCCTATCACGCGTTGCTCGAAAGCGTCGTCGCCCGCCAGGCCGATCTCGTCGCGCGCTGGCTTCTGGTCGGCTTCATCCACGGCGTCATGAACACCGACAACACCTCGATCTCGGGTGAGACCATCGACTACGGCCCCTGCGCCTTCATGGACGAATACAACCCCGCGCAGGTGTTCTCGTCGATCGACGAGATGGGTCGCTACGCCTATGCCAACCAGCCGCGCATCGCGCTGTGGAATCTGACGCGGCTCGCCGAATGCCTGCTGCGGTTGTTTTCCGACGACCAGGACAAGGCGATCGAACAGGCGCAAATGATCTTGGGCGAGTTCGCCGAGAAATTCACGGCCGCCTATCAAGCCGGATTGCGCAAGAAGATCGGCCTGTTCACCGAACGCGACGGCGACGAAGCCTTGATCCAGGATCTGCTTGACACCATGGCGAAGAACACCGCCGACTTCACCCTCACCTTCCGCCGCCTCACCGATGCCGCCAGCGATCCCGCCGAGAACAAGGCGCGCGATCAGTTCACCGATCCCGCCGCTTACGACGAGTGGGCCGCACGCTGGCGTCAGCGCCTCGCCGACGAGCCACAATCCGCCGCCGCCGAGCGGCAGGCCGCGATGCGCGCGGTCAATCCGGCGTTCATCCCGCGCAACCACCGCGTCGAAGCTGTGATCGCAGCGGCCGTCAACAACGACTACGCGCCGTTCGAGGAATTGCTGACGGTCCTGTCAAAGCCGTATGAGGATCAGCCGGCCTATGCGGCCTATGCCGAGCCGCCGCTGCCGGACCAACGCGTGCTGCGGACGTTCTGCGGGACGTAACGCGCTGGCCCCACCACGTCATTCCGGGGCGATGCGAAGCATCGAGCCCGGAATCCATCAGGCCGCAGAGCATTTGGAGAAATGGATTCCGGGCCTGCGCCTGTCGGCGCATCCCGGAAGGACAGTCACTCGCGTGCCCGTTAACCGCAATCCTTAAGAGCCCGTCCACCATTCGGCGACGCACTCCGCGCCCGGCTCCAAAAATTAAGAAACGGTCAACGCCCTCCCCACAAATCTAACGACATCTTGGGGAGAATTGCCGTGGACGCCTTTGCTTTCGCATTCATGGGAATGGTGATGATTGCCCTCTGTCTCGCCGTGCTCGCGATTCCGTCGGGACGGCGCCGGTCGCGGCACATCCGCTACGAGTGAGCGGTTTTCCGGTCCGCTCGGCGCCTGATGACTGGAATGGCTACAGGACGGCGGCCGGCCTCCGTTGGGACGCAAAAAAGCCGTGCTCAGGCTCAAATGCAGGGCTCAAATCCTCCGCGACACCCTTGACATATCAGCGTTTTCGGCAGAACGCCTGTCCGACGCGTCATGGATTGTTCATGGATCTGATTACCACCACTTCCGACCTCGCCGCCGCCTGCTCCCGGCTCGCCCAACACAAGGTCATCACGGTCGACACCGAGTTCCTGCGGGAGACGACGTACTACCCCTTGCTCTGCGTCGTGCAGATGGCGAGCCCGGACGAAGCCGTCGTGATCGACACGCTGGCGCCAGGCATCGACCTCAAGCCGTTCTTCGACCTGATGGGTAACGAGGCGGTGCTGAAGGTATTTCACGCCGCCCGCCAGGACATCGAGATCGTCTGGCACCAGTCCGGCACCATTCCGCACCCGATCTTCGACACGCAGGTCGCGGCGATGGTGCTGGGCTATGGCGACAGCATCGCCTATGACCAGCTCGTCGAGCGCGTCACCGGCCACCGGCCGGACAAGACCCACCGTTTCACCGACTGGTCGCGCCGGCCGCTGACGCCGGAGCAAATGCATTACGCGATCTCCGATGTCACCCATTTGCGCGACGTCTTTGCCGCCCTCGACGCCGATTTGAAGAAGCGCGGCCGCAGCGACTGGGTCAGCGAGGAGATGGAAGTCCTGACCTCGCCAAGGACCTACGATTTCCACCCGGAGCGCGCCTGGGAGCGGCTGAAGACGCGGGTGCGCAAGCCGAAGGAGCTTGCCGTGCTGATGGAAGTCGCGGCCTGGCGCGAGCAGGAAGCGCAAAGCCGCGACGTGCCGCGCTCACGGGTGCTGAAGGACGATGCAGTCGGCGACATCGCCACCCACGCCCCGACCTCGCTCGAGCGCCTTGCCGGCCTGCGCTCGTTGCCGAAAGGCTTTGACCGCTCCAAATGGGGCAGCGATATCATCGCCGCCGTGCAGCGCGGCCTCGCCCGCGATCACGCCACCTTGCCGAAGATCGAAAAACCGCGCGGCGGTTCGAATGGCGCCGCGACCGTCGAGCTCCTGAAGGTGCTGCTGCGGATGACGTCGGAGCGCCACGCCGTCGCCAGCAAGGTGATCGCGACCGTCGACGATCTCGATCAGATCGCCGCCGACGATCACGCCGACGTCGCTGCCCTGCACGGCTGGCGCCGCGAATTGTTCGGCGAAGCGGCGCTGGCGCTGAAGCACGGCAGGTTGGCGCTCGCGATCGAAAAAGGCAGGGTCGTCCGGGTCGATCGGACGTAAGTAACAACTTCCGAGAACCGTTCCCCGGATGCCGCTCAAGTAAGCCGCCAGGTGGGCGCTTCCCGATCCGAAGCGTCAACCGGCGGCACGATCGGCATCGAGATTCCGAGACCGCACTTCTGCGGCTGTGCACCGCGCCATCCTTCGATCGAGTCGTGGCACGCCTGCCTCATGCACTGGCCTGCGACAGCCCCTTGCTCTGCCGCCATGTGCCGGGAGGCGCGCCGACGAGGCGGCTGAAGGCGCGGTTAAAGGCGGCTTCGGATTCATAGCCGACACGGGAAGCGATCTCGGCAAGGCTGAGGCTGCTATCACGAAGCAGTCGCCTGGCGAGGTGCATCCGCCATCCGGCCAGATAGGTCATCGGTGCCTCGCCGACCAGCTCGACGAAGCGCTTGCCCAGCGCAGCGCGCGAGATCGCCGCGCAGTCTGCCAGTTCCTCGACGGTCCAGGGCCGCGCCGGCTCGGCGTGAAGCAGCGTCAGCGCCCGGCCGACATGGGGATCGTTGAGGCCCGCCAGCCAGCCGCGACGCCCCTCGGCGACATGGATCAGCTGCCAGCGCACGACCTCCATGAAGAGCAGCTCGGACAAGCGCGCGAGCATGGCGCGGTTTCCCGGACCTGGCCGCATCGCTTCGGCGATGAGCTGACCGGTCGCAGCCTGCCACCAGCCGGCCTCCTGATCGAGCGTGACCGGCTCCGCATAGCGCGCGGTATCGGAAAATGCATCGAGGATGACCTTGCCGTAGCGCAGGCGGACGCAAATGAATGCCGGCATCGCATCGAGCAGCGGCCCGAACCGTTGGTCGGAATGCAGGTAGCCGCACACAAAGCGCGTCTCCTCCCCGCCCCCGCCATGCTTCACCCAGGTGATCTGCTCGGCCGACGCTTTGGGGAAGATGCTGGCGATCGAGACGGGAGAAAGCCCCGGGTCGCTGGTCATGACGTGCTGATCGCCGCGCGGAAACACCAGAACGTCGCCGGCCTCAATCCTGATCGGTTCGAGCTTGCCGCATGTGATCCAGCAGCCGGCGTTCATTGCCAGATGAAACAGCGTGATCGCTTCCGCGCCCGGCATCAACCGCGAAGCCAGCAAGTCCGGTGGGGAGGTCACGACCGACCATGGCCGCGTAAACTCGGCATTGAAATGAATGGCGCCCGACACACGGATGACGCGCAGAACCTCGGACAAAACGTCCATTTGGCCTCCAGGGCTGGATCACTAAACGGTGCGTAGCGTCTTGGCAAAGAAACTGAGCGCCCCAATCATTGTGTCAACTCCGGCCCGGCCTTAGTTCACCGTCCGGTTCGGTTGAAGCGAGCTTTCCCGGCCCGCCCGATGCGGTCGATCGGGCCACAGCCGGTCCGTCGCGGCAGAACCGGCCGAATTTTATGCGGCACTGGCCGCGGAAATTGTTTCACGAACGGAGATTTTGGATGTTTCTCAAGACGATTGACGAAACTGAGGCGACGGGCCGCATCGCCGAGCTCTACGCAGCGCAGAAAGCCCAGAGCGGCTTCGTAATGTCCGCGACGCGCTGCTGGTCCGCGCGGCCGGATCTTCTGCCGATCTACCAGGAGTTCGCCGACAAGATCCGCACCGGCTTCTCGCTAAGTCCGCGCGACTGGCGGCTGATCACATTCGTCGCAGCAAAGCAGGTGCCGTCCACCTACTGCTCGCACGTCTACGGCAAGCAGCTTCTCGCTGACCTCGGCTCGAAGGAAGCGGTTATGGCCGTGCGACGCAACTTCGCCTCGGCACGACTAAGCGAACGGGACGTCGAAATGCTGCGCTATGCCGAGACGGTCGCAAGCGACGCGTCCCGCGTGACGGCGAAAGACATCGAGCGGCTGCGGGCGGTGGGCTTCACCGACGTCCAGATCTGCGACATCGCGCTCTGCGCCGCGTTCCGCTGTTTCGTCGCGCGGTTCTTCGATGCGGTCGGCGCCGGCCCGGAGCCGGCCTTCATCGACGCAGACGCCGATTTTCGCAAGGCGATGACGGTCGGCCGAGCGATCTGATGAAGAGATTTTTTCAACCCAGGACTTTCAACCGAGAAGAGGAGTCGATTATGACCACCAGCGTCAAACAGTTGATGGAAGCCGCCAACGCAGCGGTGCCGCGCATCACGCCCGCGCAGGCCAAGGAAATGATTGCGGAAGGAAACACCCTCGTCGTCGACGTGCGTGACGCGCCGGAAGTGGAGAAGAGCGGCAAGGTCCCGGGAGCCATCCATGTCTCCCGCGGCATGCTGGAGTTCCGCGCCGATCCCGAGACGCCCTACCACGACAAAAATTTTGCCAAGGACAAGACGGTCATCCTCTATTGCGCGTCCGGCGCACGATCCGCGCTTGGTGGCAAGGTGCTCAAGGATATGGGGTACCCCAATGTCTACAATCTCGGCGCCTTCAAGGACTGGGCCGAGAGCGGCGGGGCGATCGATAAGCCGATAGAGCCTGACATGTGACAATCGTAATCGTCATCACTTGAACGAGCACGAAATATCCGGGCCGCCGCCAGAGTGGCGGGCCCGGCCGTGCATGGCGCGGTGGGCCGAACTCGTACAGTTCGCTACCACTTCAACTCAAGCCCCACCGTGCCCTGATGCGACTGCATCGCGGCGCGGAGCTTGGTGTCGTAGTTGACATAGAGCCGTGCGGTATTGGTCAGGCTCAGCGAGGCCGAGGCGCCGGCGTCGGCGCCATACCGGCTCTCGCCGATGCCCTGCAGCGTGAGGCTTTGGGCGCCAAGGGTGACGGTGATATCGGAGAAATTCTGCACGAGATTGTCGACGAACTTGCCGTAGCCCGACAGGTCGAAAATCTTGCCGTCGAAGATCCAGTAATGGCCGATCTCCGCGCCGATCAGCAGCCGCGCGCGCTCCACGGTGGCGCCCGTTGCCGCCACGGGATCGAGGCCGCCGATCTCCTGCAGCGATCCGGTCCGGGCGCGGACATATTCGAACGCGGCCTTGGGCACGACGCGGCCCTGGTCCTTGGACCAGTAATAGCTGATCTCGCTCAACACGCCGTCGAGCCGCGCATTGTATCCGGCAGTCGCAATCCCGAGCCCCGTGTCTCGGCGCGAATTGATGTTGCCAAAGCCGTGCACGACCGCGCTGGCCCAGGTCCACGGCCCGCTGTCGACGGAGGCCGTGAAACCGAGCTGAGTCAGGTCGATGGTGGCCGATTGCAGCGCCAGCGGAATATCGATCGCGGAGCGGCTCTGGTCGACCGAGAAGCCGATATTGACGCCCGGCATCACCCGCGCGCCAATGCCGGCCACGCCGCCCCAGGTCTTTCTGCTGTCGCCGACGAAATCGCCGACCGCGCCGTTCTTGGTCCAGTTCCCGTAGCCTTCGAACCAGGTCCGGTAGCGCGGCGCTTCTATGTTCTCGGAGGCGCCGCCCCCGCCCGGATTGGTCCGCTGCAGGCGGTTGAAACCATTGCTCGACTGATTGCCCAGCCGTTCCAGGAAATTGCTGCCGAGATTGGTCAGTGTCGCGCTTGATGAGACCGTCGAATTGATCAAGGTCGGCGTCGGGCTGGGCGTCGGCGAAGGCGTGGGTGTCGGGGTTGGCGTCGGAGTGGGCGTGGGCGTCGGCGATTGCGCGTGGGCGGCGGACATGGCGGTGATGAGCGCGAACGCAATCGCGGCCAGACATGCAAGCGCGTGCCCGGTTCCGGTTTTCCATGCTCGCGAAGGCCGCCGTGAGCCGCGCATGCAGTCCATTCCAGAGGGCGAAAGCGCCAGCCCGAAAAATGCGCAAATGCCGATAAACCGTAACGATTTGCCCCTAGTTCGCGCAAACGGTCAATCGGCGCGCTGCCGAATACGCGCTAATGTGGTTCGGCTGCCACAGCCGGCGACACCAGGACGGTTTGCGGGGAGCGCGCCAGAACCTTGCGAACGCCCAAATTTCGTGTTGCAATCCCAAGCGCAATCGGATTCAGGCCGTTCGACTGTGCGTTTCGCGAGCAGGAAATCTAGCAGCTACCGGGAAGCCCGTTTGTGGCGTGGCACGTGGAAAACGTGGCCGCGTCTTTTTTATATCTAGACCAAACTTGGAGACAGGCGATGGCGATGCACAAGGGCAACGTCAAGTGGTTCAACCCCACCAAGGGGTATGGGTTCATCAAGCCGGCGGTCGGCGAGAAGGACGTGTTCGTCCATATCTCGGCCGTCGAGCGTGCGGGGCTCACCACTCTCAACGAGAACCAGCACGTCGAGTACGACCTTGTCGAAAACCGCGGCAAGACGTCCGCGGAAAACCTCAAGGTCACGTAGACTTCGTCCACGCAAATTGCCCCCGGCCTCGCCGGGGGATTTTGTTTGCACCCTGCCCCGGAATTCAGGCCGCCGCCTCGCAGCCGGCGATCTCGCTGAGTTCCGGATAGAATCGCGCGGTCATCCGGCCGACATAGCGCCGCAGGTTGGCATGGCTTGCGGCCGCCCGCTGCAAATCCGACTCGAACAGCGGACAAATCGCACTGACCGCGAAGGCGAATATCGTGGCGTCGATGCCGGCGGGCTCCCTGCCCATGAAAAACGGCTTGTCGCCGAGATAGGCCGCCATCGCGTCGATCGAGCGGATCCCGATCGCGGTGATCTCGTCTTTGGAATGACGGCCGATTCCCTGGCCGTGCAACGTCTTTCGCAGGCGGCGGCGGATCATCGCAGCGACGACCGGCCGGACCGGCGCCGGCACGCCCTTGAAGAAATTGATGGGACCTTTGCGGAAATTATCATCGATCATCCAACGGAAGTAGACGCTGGCCCAGTAGAGATTGTCCTCCGCCATCTTCTCGAAGGCCCAGGCGATGGCGAGCTGCTCGGCGCTGAGTCCCTGGTCGAAATCGATGCCGTATTTCTTCTCTAGGTGCCAGCGGATCAGCGTGGAATCGCCGAGCAACTGGCCGTCGTCCTCGATGTAGGGAATCTTGCCCTTGGGCGCCTTCGAAAAGCTCATCGGCGCTTTTCTGAACGGCAGTTTCGACATCCGTAGCAAGGTCTCGGCCTTGGTCACGAACGGGCTTGCGTCGGGAAGGCCGAAATTGGGCCCGGAGCCATAGAGCGTGATCATGGAAACCTCGATAGATTTTAGCGGAGCGCGGTCGCCGCGCTCGTTCGCGCACACCTTCCGGATAATATCAGATCGTCCGCGGCGAAATCAGGGTGCCATCGCGGTCGGCCCCGTCGGCGACCTTGCAGATGTCGCCTTCGAGGCGGAGCTTTCCGCTCGCAAGCAAGCGCAGCGCCTCGGGGTAGATGCGATGCTCGATGCCGAGAATACGCTGCGACAGCGTCTCTGCCGTATCGTCGTCGGCCACCGTCACCGCGCCCTGCATCACGATCGGGCCGGCGTCGGTTTCGGGAATCACGAAATGCACGGTCGCGCCGGAGATCTTGACCCCGGCCGCAAGCGCCTGCCTGTGCGGATCGAGACCCGGAAAGGATGGCAGCAGCGCGGGATGGATGTTGAGCATTTTTCCGTACCAGCGCTGCACGAATTCGGCGGTGAACAGCCGCATGAATCCGCCCAGGCAGATCAGTTCGACCTGCTTTTCATCCAGCGCCCGCTGCAGGACGGCCTCAAAGCCCGCGCGGTCCTTGCCGAACGGCTTGCTCTCGACGACCAGTGTCGGGATGCCGCTCGCGGCTGCCTTCTCCAGCCCAGGCGCATCGGCCCGGTTGGAAATGACGGCGACGATTTCGGCCGGAAAATCCGCAGCCTTCGCTGCATCGATCAGCGCAGCCATGTTCGACCCGCGCCCCGAGATCAGGATGGCGACCCGGCGCTTCATTGCGCGAGATCGAGATGGCCGTTGTAGGCCACGCGATGTTCGGTCGCAGCCGGGATCACTTCACCGAGCACGGCGACGGTCTCGCCGCTTTCAGTCAGGATCTCCGTCACCTTCTCGGCCGCATCCGGCTTGACGATGGCGACCATGCCGATGCCGCAGTTGAAGGTGCGCAGCATTTCGAGTTCGGCGATGCCGCCCTGCTCCGCCAGCCATTTGAACACCGGCAGCACCGGCAGCCGCGCCAGATCGATGCCGATGCCGAGGTGCTTTGGCAGCACGCGTGGGATGTTGTCGGTGAACCCGCCGCCGGTGATATGGGCAAGCCCCTTGATCGCGCCGGTTTCGCGGATCGCGCGCAGGCAGGATTTCACATAGAGCCGCGTCGGCGTCAGCAGCGCGCCGCCCAGCGTCATGACCGGCGAGAACGGCGCCGGGGCATCGAAGGAGACCCTCGATTGCGCGACGATCTTGCGGACCAGCGAAAAACCGTTGGAGTGCACGCCGGATGAGGCCAATCCGATCACGGCGTCGCCCACGGCAATGTCCGCGGTCGGCAACAGCGTGCCGCGCTCGGCAGCCCCGACCGCAAAGCCTGCGAGGTCATAATCGCCGTCCTTGTAGAGGCCCGGCATCTCTGCGGTCTCGCCGCCGATCAGGGCGCAGCCGGACTCCCGGCAGCCCTCGGCGACGCCGGCCACGATGGCCGCCGCGGCGTCGGGATCCAATTTGCCGCAGGCGAAATAGTCGAGGAAGAACAACGGTTCCGCGCCCTGCACGACGAGGTCATTGACCGACATCGCCACCAGGTCGATGCCGATACCGCCATGCAGGCCGGTCTCGATCGCGATCTTGACCTTGGTGCCCACGCCGTCAGTCGCCGCCACTAGCACCGGGTCCTTGAAACCCGCCGCCTTGAGGTCGAACAGGCCGCCAAAACCGCCGATTTCGGCATCGGCGCCGGCCCGGGCGGTGGCGCGCACCATCGGCTTGATGAGATCGACCAGGCGGTTGCCCGCATCGATATCGACGCCCGAATCCGCGTAAGTCAGCCCGTTTTTGCGGTCGTTCATGCCCAAATTCCAGTATGATGACGGCTGGTTACGAGGAATTCCGCGATCCTGCAATGGCTCGCAAGCGCTTGGCCGATATACTATGTAGATAAGAGCCGGCTGTACCCGCCAGGGGCCGGATTTAGGCCGGGAGCCGGGAAGCGACCGAGTTGAGCATTCCAAATATCATTACGCTGGGGCGCATCATTCTTGTGCCGGTCATCGTCTGGGCGATCGTTTCCAGCCAGATGGAAATCGCGTTTGCGATTTTCGTCATTGCCGGGGTCAGCGACGCCGTCGATGGCTTTCTCGCCAAGCGCTTCAACATGTCGAGTGAACTGGGCGCCCTGCTCGACCCGCTTGCCGACAAGGCACTTCTGGTTTCCATCTTCGTGGCGCTCGGCATCTGGGGTGCGGTGCCGCGCTGGCTCGTCATCCTCGTGGTGTCGCGCGACATCATGATTGTCACGGCCGTGATCGTGTCATGGCTGTTCGACAAGCCGATCCCGATGAAGCCCCTGATGGTGTCGAAGCTCAACACGGTGGCGCAGGTGGCGTTCGCGGCGCTGGTGCTGGCGTCGCTCGGTTTCAACTTCAAGCCGGCGCCGTATGACGTGATCCTGATGGGTTTTGTTACGGTCTTTACTTTGGTTTCCGTCTCGCTCTATCTCGTCGAGTGGGTGCGGCACATGAGCACGATCGAAGCGCGCTAGCTTGTTCGTTGCTTCGACGCATTTTCTTCACACGAACCGGTGGCGATTTAGCTTGAAAGCGCTATGAAAGCCGCGAGATTCCGGCCTGGAGATTTGCGTGGTAGTTCGCGTTCAACCTCGTCAGCTTGCCTTTGCGCTGCCGCATGCGGAGAGCCTGACGCGCGACAATTTCCTCGAGGGTCCGGCCAATGAAGCCGCGCTCGCGCTGATCGAAAGCTGGCCGGACTGGCCGAACCGCATCATGCTGCTGGCGGGGCCGGAGGGCTCCGGCAAGAGCCATCTCGCCGCGATCTGGGCCGAACAGGCGGGCGCGCGCTCGATCTCGGCGCACGCGCTTGACGCTGCTGCCGTCCCCGGCGCACTCGCCACCGGGGCACTGGTGGTCGAGGATCTGAGGCCGGCCGACTTCGACGAACGCGCCTTGTTTCACCTCCTGAACCTGGCGCGCGAGGACGGGGCCTTCGTCTTGATCACGGGACGCGTTCCACCGGCGGCGTTCGAGATCGAATTGCGCGATCTTCGGTCGCGGCTGCGCGCCGCCCCCCTCGTGTCGCTATTGCCGCCGGATGACCTGCTGTTTCGTGGCCTGATCGTCAAATTCTGCGCGGACCGCCAATTGAGCATCGACGAGACGGTGGTGAGCTACCTCGCCACCCGAATCGAGCGCTCCTATGCCGCTGCCCGCCAGGCGGTTGAGCTCCTGGATACCGAGGCGCTGCGGCTCGGCCGGCCGGTCACCCGGGCGCTGGCCGCGGAACTCTTGCGCAACGCCTGACCGGGCAGCTCCTGCTGCGTCCTGCCGCCTTGACGCCGGCTCTGCCCGGAACATCAATGTCATTGAAACGTCATTGGCGTATCACATGCTGTGGGCCGCATTCCCTTAAACTCGGCCCTACCTCGAAGTCGGCCCTGCCTCGCTCGCGATGGATCAAAGCCTTATGGAATTGGTACAAGCCGTTGAAATAAAAGAAAAAGAGCAGATTGCCGAGGCTCCGCCCACGATCGTCACGAGCCCGGAGCGATTCATCAATCGGGAACTATCCTGGCTGCATTTCAACCGCCGGGTGCTCGAGGAATCGGTCAATCCGGGCCATCCATTGCTGGAACGGGTACGATTCCTGTCGATTTCAGCCAATAACCTTGATGAATTCTTCATGGTTCGCGTCGCCGGCATCAAGGCGCAGGTCCGCGAAGGCATCGCTGAACGCAGCCCCGATGGCCTGACGCCGTCCGAGCAGCTCACTCTCATCAACAGGACGGTTTCGGAACTCGCTTCCGACCAGCAGGCGATCTGGCGCGATCTGCGCACCGCCCTGTCGGATGCCGGCATCAAGCTCGTCGATGGTCACGACTTCACCAAGGCGGAGCGCGGCTGGCTCGAGGATCACTTCCTCCGCAACATTTTCCCGCTGCTGACGCCGCTGGCGATCGATCCCGCGCACCCGTTCCCGTTCATCCCGAGCCTCGGCTTCACCATCGCGCTGCAATTGTTGCGAACGTCCGACGGCAAGGCGATGAACGCGCTGATCCGCATGCCCGGCAAGATCGACCGCTTCATCCGGATGCCGGCGACCAAGGACGGCGCGGTGCACCTGATCCCGCTGGAGCAAGCCACGGGCATGTTCATCGGCCGGCTGTTCCCCGGCTACACCGTCAAGGGCCAGGGCGCTTTCCGCATCATCCGCGACTCCGAACTCGAAATCGAAGAAGAGGCCGAAGATCTGGTCCGCCTGTTCGAGACCGCGCTGAAGCGGCGGCGGCGCGGTTCGGTGATCCGCCTCGAGATGGAAGACAAAATGCCGGAAGCGCTGCGCACCTTCGTGCAGCAGGCGCTTTCCGCCGCCGACGACGAGGTGTTTCTGGTCGATGGCGTGCTGGCGATGAACGAGCTCTCGCAGCTCACGCGGCTCGACCGGCCCGACCTCGAATTCATGCCCTATGTACCGCGCCATCCCGAGCGGGTGCGCGACCATGGCGGCGACATCTTCGCCGCGATCCGGCAAAAGGACCTGGTCGTCCATCACCCCTACGAATCCTTCGACGTCGTCGTGCAATTCCTGCAGCAAGCCCTCCGCGACCCCGACGTCGTCGCCATCAAGCAGACGCTCTACCGCACCTCGAGCAATTCGCCGATTGTGCGGGCGCTCGCCGAGGCCGCGGAAGCCGGCAAGTCGGTGACCGCGCTGATCGAGCTGAAAGCGCGGTTCGACGAGGAAGCCAACATCCGCTGGGCGCGCGACCTCGAACGCGCCGGCGTGCAGGTCGTGTACGGCTTTCTCGAACTGAAGACGCACGCCAAGCTGTCGATGGTGGTGCGGCGCGAGGGCGGCAGCCTGACGACCTATGTGCATACCGGCACCGGCAATTATCATCCGGTCACCGCGCGCATCTATACCGACCTTTCCTATTTCACGTCGGACCCGATCATCGGCCGCGACGCGGCGCGGGTATTCAACTACATCACCGGCTATGCGGAGCCGAGCGACATCGAGCGGATGGCGGTGTCGCCGTTGACGCTACGCAAGCGCATCATCGAACACATCAAGGGCGAGACCAATCACGTAAGGCACGGCAAGCCGGGCGCGATCTGGATGAAGATGAATTCGCTGGTCGACCCCGACATCATCGACGCGCTCTACGAGGCCTCACAGGCCGGCGTGTCGATCGAACTGGTGGTGCGCGGCATCTGCTGCCTGCGGCCTGGCGTACCCGGGCTATCGGACAATATCCGCGTCAAATCGGTGATCGGCCGCTTCCTGGAGCACGGCCGAATCTACTGCTTTGGTATGGGGCAAGGGCTGCCCGGCCCGAAGGCGGCTGTGTATATCTCGTCCGCCGACATGATGCCGCGAAACCTCGACCGCCGCGTCGAAGTCCTCTGTCCATTGCAAAATCCCACGGTACATCAGCAGGTTCTCGAACAGATCATGGTCGCGAATCTGAAGGATACTGAGCAGAGCTGGCAATTGTTGCCGGATGGGTCTTCAACGCGTATGAAGGCCGCGAAAGGCGAAGAGCCGTTCAACCTGCATAACTATTTCATGACGAATCCGAGCCTGTCTGGACGTGGAAAGTCTCTCAAGGAATCTTCGCCGCGCCGCCTCACGCGTCGTACCGAGCGTCAGCAATCGTCATAAGGGAGCGCCGCTGTGAAGCGGCCGCGCAAGCGCGCTTCCAGCGTCGCCGTCATCGACATTGGTTCGAACTCGGTTCGTCTCGTCGTCTATGAGACGATGGCGCGCAGCCTCGTCACCATCTTCAACGAGAAGGCGCTGTGCGGGCTCGGCCGCGAGGTGCAGAGCACCGGCCTGTTGGCCGAGGATGCGGTTACCAAGGCGCTGACGGCGCTACGGCGATTTCGCGCGCTGTGTCGTATCCAGCAGGTGGAGCGCGTCTTCGCCATCGCCACCGCCGCCTGCCGCGACGCCAAGAACGGTCCCGACTTCATCGCCAAAGCGGAGCGCATCTGCGGCGCGCCGATTCAGATCCTGTCCGGTCCGCGCGAGGCAAAACTGTCCGCGCTCGGCGTCATCTCGGGCATCCACAATCCCGATGGCATCGTCGGCGATCTCGGCGGCGGTTCGCTCGAACTGATCGATGTGGAGAAAAACCGGGTCCACAGCGGCGTCACGCTGCCGCTAGGAAGCCTGGCGCTACAGGATCTCTCGGAGAAATCCTTGAAGCGCGCCGAGCGCATCGTTCGCGACGATCTGTCCGGCGTCGCCCAGCTCAAGGCCGGCCATGGCCGCACCTTCTATGCGGTCGGCGGCACCTGGCGCGCGCTCGCACGTATTCACATCGTCCAGAGCGGCTATCCGCTACGCGTGATGCATGGCTATTCATTACCTGCCGCCGACGCGCTCGATTTCGCCCGCCGCCTGCGTCGGCTGGCGGCCGCCAACATGCTCGCGGACATCGAAGTGGTTGCGGACGCCCGGCGTCCGCTCCTGACTTATGCGGCGCTGGTGCTCGAATACATCATCCGCGTCGGCCGGCCGAAGACGATCGTGTTTTCCACCTTTGGCGTCCGCGAAGGCCTGCTCTACGAGATGCTGCCGCCGCAGGAGCGCGCCAAGGACGGATTCATCTGCGCATCCCAAACCCTGAACGGGCTGTTGTCGCGCTCCGCACGCCACGCGGAGGAACTGGTCGCATGGACCGATCGGCTGGTGCGGGTCGTGAAGCTGCGCGAGACCGAGGAGGACCGCCGACTGCGCCACGCCGCCTGCCTGCTTTCCGATATCGGATGGCGCGTGCACCCCGACCACCGCGGCGAGGAAACGCTGAGCCTGATCACCAACGGCAATTTCGGTTCGATCAGCCATCAAGGCCGCGCCTTTGTCGCGCTGTCGGTGTTCTACCGCTATGCGGGCTTAAGCGAAGAGAACGAGCCGCCGGAGCGCGTCCGCGGACTGGTGCCGCCGGCGATGGATGAGCGTGCGCGCCTTCTCGGCGCGGCGTTCCGCGTCGCGCACCTGATAACGGCGGCGCGCACCGGCGTGTTACCCGCAACGCATTTCCGCACCAGCGGCCGCAAGCTGATGCTGGTGTTCGAGCATCGCATGGTCGATCTCGTCGCCGATCGCGTCGGCAGCCGCTTCAAGCAACTGGCGCGGCTCGTCGGGCGCGCCGGCTCGATCGTGCGGAAGTAAGACGGAAAGGCAGTGTTCACAACGCGCCTTCCGTTTGTCGCCCTTTCCGCCACAGCCTGCTTCTTGGAGCCGGCACGCACAACACCCGGCTACTTCTTTTTTGGTGTCGACCAGTCTTCGTCTTCCAGGGACGGGGCCCGCCTCTGCTGCTCCAGGATTTTCTTGTACTCCTCGGGGATCACCTGACTGCGCGACGCCTCGTGCAGCGTGTGCGGGAACCAGGTCGCAATGCCGGGGAAGGCAATCATCAGCCCAACGCAGATCACCTGCAGGATCATGAACTGGAACATGCCGGCGTAAATCGTCGCGAGGCTCCAGCCCTTGACCACCTGCTTGAGATAGTACGCTGACATGGCGACCGGCGGCGACAGAAAGGCGGTCTGCAGCACGACCGCAACCAGCGCTCCGAACCATATGAGATCGATGCCCATGCCCTTCACGACGGGATAGAAGATCGGCAGGAACACCAGGATGATGGCTGGCCATTCGAACGGCCAACCGAGCAGGAAAATGAGCACGAGCACGACGATCAGCATGAGGCTTGGCGGCAACTGGAGGCCGAGCATCGTCTCGGTGATCCAGTTCGCCGAGCCGAGGCGAGCGAACACCGCACCGAAAATATTCGACGTGACCGCGAGCAGCAGCACCATGCTCGACGTCGCCATCGTCGAGATCAGCGCGCGCTGCAGTCCGCCGAGCGAGAACCTGCCATAGGCGATGGACAGGATCAGGGCGCCGACGCTGCCGATCCCGGCAGCCTCCGTCGGTGTCGCAAGCCCCCCGATGATCGAGCCGAGCGTCGCCGTGATGAGCCCGAGCAGGGGCAGCGTGCCGATGATCACCTCGCGCGCAATGTACCACGCAGAATAGATCCGCTCGTCCATTGGCACCGGCGGCCCGAGTTTGGGATTGATGAAGGCGCGGACCATCAGATAGGCGATGTAGGTGCTGGCCAGCAGGAAGCCCGGCCCGAAGGCTGCGGCGTAGAGATCGGCGACCGAGACCCCGAGCACCGGCCCCATCACGATCAGCATCACCGACGGGGGAATGAGAATGCCGAGCGTGCCGCCCGCGGTGATGGTGCCCGCCGAAAGCTTGGGGTCATAGCCCGCCTTGTTCATGATCGGCGAGGCCATGATGCCAAGAACGGTGACGGCTGCGCCGACGATGCCCGTCGCCATCGCGAACACCGTCGAGGTCAGGATGACCACGAGGAAGAGCGCGCCGCGCACCGGCGCAAGCAGCATGCGGAACGCCGTAAAAAGGCGCTCCATGAGGCCCGCCTGCTCGGTGATGAAGCCCATGAAGATGAACAGCGGCACGGCGGCCAGCAGTTCTTCCTTCATCATGCCGATGGTCTGGAAGTAGCCTAGTTCGAAGACCGTCGCGCCCATGCCCCAGTAGCCGAACGAAAAGGCGAGAAACAGCAATGTGAACGAGATCGGCACGCCGATGAAGATCGCTCCAAGCAAGACCAGAAGCATGATGAGGCCGACGAGCGCGTCTGCGGTCATATCTCGACCTTCTCCTTGTGCTCAAGTTCGACACCGGTGCGCATCATGTAGATGCTCTTGATCAACTCGGACACGCCCTGGATGAGCAGCAGGAAGCAGGCGAGCGGCACGACAAACTTGAACGGCCACAGCACGGGTCGCCATGGTGTCTGGTCCGAAGTCTCGTTGATCTGAAAGGCGTAGTGAAATTCGTTCCAGCTAATCAGCAACAGCATGATCAGGCTCGGGAAGAAGAAGACGATATAGGAGATCGTATCGATCCAGCCCTTCCTGCGGACGGAGAACTTCTCCCAGAAGAAGTCGGTGCGGATATGAGCGCCCTTGTGCAGCGCGTAAGCCGCGCCCAGCATGAACAGCGAGCCGTAGAGCATGTAGGTTGCGTCGTAGGCCCATATCGTCGGCGCGTTGAACAAATAGCGCGCTGTAACCTCGTAGGCGACGGCCAGAACAAGTGGCACCGACAGCCACGAGATGATCGTGCCGGTCCGGTCGGTGAAGCCGTCGATGACCCGGATTGCTGCCAGCAGCGCCGGCGACTGTCTGTCAGTTGTCTCAGCCATCCCTCCCCCTACCGCCGACGTCGGTGCGGCGCGCCTTGCGGCGCGACGCAGGCCGGCTGCGCGTGAATTGGGGGCGGCCGAAACCGGCCGCCCCCGGACGAAGCCCTATTTCTCGACGGGGAAGTAGTAGTTCGCCATGAAGGAATATGGCGGGAAATAGGACCGCTTGTACGGCACCACGGCGCTGGCATAGGCCTTCTGCGAGTCGTGCACCTTCTTGAAGAACGGGTTCTTGGCGCTCTCGGCCGCCGCGATCTCGTCCCACTTCTTGATGAAGGCCAGCAGGATCTCGGTCGGCGTGCGCAGGATCTGTACGCCGTGCTTCTGCTGCATCTCAATGAGCGCATCGGCGTTCTGGCGCTGCCACTTGGTCCACCAGACGAGGAATGTCTCGTTGGCCGCCGACTTGATGATCTCCTGATGCTGCGCGCTGAGCTCCTTCCACACATCGCCGTTGATCACGATTTCGCCGACAGTCACGTTCTCATGCAGGCCGGGCGAATAGTGGTACTTCCAGACGTTGTGGAAGCCGAGCTGCATGTCCTCGATGCCGCCGACCCATTCCGCGCAATCGATCACGCCGCGCTGCGCGGAGGGAATGATCTCGCCGCCCGGCATGTTGACCACCGTGAAGCCGAGCGCCTGCCACACTTCGCCGGCCATGCCGGTCTGGCGGCATTTCATGCCCTTCATATCCTCGACCGTCTGGATCGGCTTCTTGAACCATCCGAACGCCTGCGGCCCTGCGGGCAGGATGGGGAACACGACCAGATTGAGCTTGAGCTCCTTCTGATAGAACTCGTTGTACAGATCGAGGCCGCCGCCGTGATAGAGCCAACCCATCACGTCCATGAAGTCCATGCCGAACGTGCCGCCGGGACCGCCGGTGAAAAGGATTGCGGTCTTGTTCTTGCCGGTCCAGTAGCCGGCCCACGCATGCGCTCCGTCGAGCACCTTCTTGTGGGTCGCATCCAGTACCTCGAACGCCGGCACGACCTGGCCGGCGGGCATCGCCTCGATCTTCAGCGCGCCGGCCGATAGTTTGTTCACCCGGTCGGCGAAGTAGGTGAAGTTGTCATAGAGCGTAAGCGACGCCGGCCATGTGGCCTGCATCTTCAGCACCTTCGTCTGCGCCATGACTGTAGTGGTGGATCCGACGAACGCCGATGCGATCAGGGCAACGGCGACTAATCCCAGAAACAAGCGTTTCATGAGCAATCTCCTCCCTTGGACGACGTGACCTTGGCGATCGCTTTTCTTCGTTTCTTCTAAGTCGCCTTGCCTTGAAACCACGTCTGCCACCATCCTGCCACCATCGCGGCAAGTTGTCATCTTGCTTTCTGGCTGCAGCAACGGCCGGCAGACTGCTGCAGCATGGCTGTGCTTCTGCGCGGAATCGTGCCGATGGATTTACCGGTGCTTGTTGCACCGCACGACCGCGCTACAGCCCGCGCACGAACGCCTCGAGCGCCGCGTTAGTCGCCTCTGGCGCCTCCTGCTGCACCCAATGTCCGATACCGGGGATGATGGTGGAGCCGCGGAAATCGGAGCAAGCAACTCCGGGGTCGGCGTAAAGATCCACGCCCGGGACGAAGGCGCGCACGGGGTCACGCTCGCCGGCGATGAAGGCCGATGGCTGCGCAATACTGCGTCCACTCAATTCGGCCAGCTCGGCAAAGTCGAGTATCTGTGCGCGGTATCGGTTGAGTGGACCGCGAAAGCCGCCGGCCCGAAACGCATCGACATAGACCGCCAGATCGGTCTCACTCATCCAGCCTGGAAAGGGCTGCGGATCGACGAGCCCATCCAGCAGCCGTGCCTCCGCCGGCTTCGGCTCGAGCCACTTGTTGTGAGGCGCGGCCCCGGACAGTGCAAAATACACCTTGCGCAGGGCACCGGCGATGTCCGTCTCCAGTTCGGCCTCCGCCACGCCCTCTTGCTGGAAATAAATCTGGTAGAAGAAGCGTCCCTTGTAGATGGATCGCGCAAGTTCGATGAAAGGCACGGGTCCGCGCGGACGGAACGGCACGCTCAGGCCAGCCACCGCCCTGATTTTGTCGGGGTGAAGCAGTGCCGTGTGCCACACGATGGGCGCGCCCCAGTCGTGGCCGAACAGAACGGCCGGGCCATCTCCCATATGCTCGATCACAGCAACGACGTCCGAGGCGAGATGACGTAGCGTGTATTCCGCAATCTCTCTCGGCTTCGAGCTCCGTCCGTAGCCGCGCACGTTAAGCGCGGCTACCCGAAAACCCCCTGCCGCAAAGTGCGCGATCTGGTGCCGCCAGGAGTACCCGAGCTCCGGGAATCCATGTACGCAGACAATCAGCGGGCCCGAGCCGCTGATGGCCACGTTGAGCTTGATCGCTCCGTTCGTCACGGTGACAAAGTCCATCACGGTCACCCACCTTGCTCGTCATATTAGCGACATCACGCGCGCTGCGAGCGCTGGCTCACGCAGCGCAGCCTGCGGCTTGAGGAGCTGCGAGACTTCTACGGTCAGCCGGTGCACCTCGGGATCCTGCGCGGCGAGCTTGGTCAAAGCCATACCATATTGCAGGCGCTGCGCGAGATCGGCGGGCCGCACGCCGCGCGTGGCGGGATAGACAAAATCGTTGACAGCAACGCCCCATGGCGTCGCGATGGTGTCCTGGATGGCAGCGAAGAAGTCACGTGCCAGGCGCTCCATGGGGGCATCTTCCGCCAACAACCGGTCCAGGATCACGGCTTCCTGCGCTGCCACGCTCATACCCTGGCCGAACACTGGATTGAAGCGGCAGAGGGCATCGCCTGTCGCAAGCAGCCCCGCCGGAAAAGACTCAAGGCGCTCGAAATGTCGACGCGTGCTGCAAGGCAACTGGTAGCGGACGATATCAGTCAGCGGGCGCGCGTCCCTGACCGCGTCATAGATCGTCGGGGTACGCAGGCTCCTGACGAAATCCATAAATCCCGCGCGGTCGCCCGGAGGCCTATCGCCATGATTGCCTCCGATGGAAAGCAGCCATCGCTGCTTTTCGATCGGAAACAGGAACGCGCCGCGGCTACTGGCGGGTGCAGACGGCAGAATGATATTGCCCAGCCAGTCGGCATTGTGATCGAGCCGCTCGACAATGGTGCTTGCATAGGCCTGATCAATGCCGATCTCGGTCTCTTCGGGCTTCTGCAAAGAAAGCTCTTCGAGCAGTTGCAGCGTCAGGCCGCCGCGGCCGGAAGCTTCAACTACCAAGTCAGCGTCCAGCGTCACAGCGCGACCATCTTCACTGTCGTAACAAACCGCCTCGATCCGCGTTGCATCAAGCGATGCGATAAGCCTGGTTACGCGGGAACGTACGCAAATGCCTATGTTCGGGGCTTTCTGAATGCGTCGTCGAGTAACGGCTTCGAGCAATGGGCGCGACATGCTGAAAATATCGAAACCGAGATCGCGAACGGGGAATGGATCGAATCCGGGGCGCTCGAACCGGAGGTCCTTCCCGGCGCGGATCTTCACAGCGCCGGCTTCCGCCAGATCCTTCTCAAAGCCCGGAAACAGAGTCTGCAGGGCTCTCAGCCCGCCCGCGAGCAGCATGTGGGCATGCTGGGCCTGTGGCGTGCCGCCACGGGGCGCGGGCTCGGCGGGAAGCACGTCCCGCTCGATGACCGTGACTTTCCTGAAATGCCTGGAGATCGCCTGAGCGGCCGTAAGGCCGGCCATGCCGGCGCCAATAACCACGGCATGATTTCTTTTAAAATCTGACACGTGTTCCCTCCTGCAAGGCCGTATGTCAGATGTGATCGGAAACAGATCAGCGAACGCCTGCGCCCGAGGCAGTTGCCCTCGAGGCGCCAAGCTTATCTGATCTTTGTTGGGGCGACAGTGAAAGGCGTCACACGTTCGCGGTGGGAGTCCCCTATCAGGTCATCGCATCATTTCGCTTGCCCGCCACGCATTTCCGCACCCGCGGCCGCCAAATTCATGCTGGTGTTTGAGCACCGCATGGTGGACACAAAAAGTGTTGAGGACGATCGTCGCCTTGTTATAACTAAACCAAAACGCAATTTTAAGGTGAAATCAATGGTTGTTCTCTTGAAGCAAAGGCTCAAACATGGCGAGGAAGAAACTGATATTGACGATTGACGGCGGTGGAGTTCGAGGGATCGTTCCGGCTCTCGTATTGCGCAAGCTGGAAGAGAAATTGAAGAAGAGAAAAAAGAATGCGCCGATTGGCTCGTATTTTGATCTTATTGCGGGCACCTCAACTGGCGGCATTATCGCGCTGGGTCTCTGCGCTCCAAACGTCAAAGACCCAACAAGGCCTGCATGCACAACTGATGATTTGGTCAATTTGTATAGGACTCGATCAAAAGAGATCTTTGGCTCTCCTCAGAGCATGCAGCTATTCGGCATAATGTTCGACGACAAGTATAGCGCTGCCCCGTTGGAGGGAATTCTTCAGGAACTGCTAGGTGATGCCGTCTCCGATGACATCCTATGCGATTTCTTAATCACCGCTTACGAGATAGAGGAGCGCAGACCTAAAGTATTTTCCAGTTTGTCAGCCGACGGAAAGAATCGCAGATACTTCGTTCGAGATCTCGCTCGAGCAACATCAGCGGCTCCAACTTTCTTTGAACCCGCGCGCGTAGAAAAACTTCACCAGACAAAAAATTTCGAAAGCTTAGTGGATGGAGGCTTGTTCGCTGCAAACCCGAGCTTGGTTACTTTGATGCACGCCAGGCGATTGGGGTGGAACATGGAGGATATTACCATTCTCTCTCTCGGTACTGGCCGAGAATCCAGACCTTATCTCTATAACGAGGTAAAGAAGTGGGGTAACATTAGCTGGATACTAGCTAATCGGGGCGTTCCTATCATTTCAATGCTGCTCCAGAGCCAGACGGTAGTTTGCGATGAGTTGATGCTCATGCTGCTGGAGGATCGATACTTGCGCGTCGATGGCCCCCTTCTCAGAAACATGGGCAGTGACGATCTGGATGACGCTTCAGATCAGAATATTAGGGAGCTTGAAATATTTGCAGAAAGCATCATGCGTGCCCCTGCAACAGAGGAAGCGTTAGAGACAATCGCCGATATGGCCTGACGTTGAGGAGGGGTAAGTTCCTGAAATGCGGCTCGTTGCCGAGGCGCCGGAGCTTGGTTGTTCTGCAGATTGAGGTCGCTCGTCGGGCCCACCCACTCGATCGTGCGGAGCTGAGAATTTCGGTTACGCCACGCGTTCCTATCGCGCCAGCGCCTGCAACTTGAAGGATGCGGCGCGTCCGCGCGATTATTACAAAATGCCGAAAAGGCTTCCACAACAGCGCCTTGCCGCTGCAACCCAGAGCTCCAATTAGCGGCTTGGTAACGGCCGGCTGGTAGTAACGAAAGAGGCCGTCATCAAGGGGCCGCCGCCAGCCGGAAGGTATCCCCATGCATTCGAAGCGCGAGGCCCTTTCGGGCACGTTCACCGTCAAGACCACCCTCGCCGTGATCGTCGGGGTGCTCGCGGTGCTGGTTCTGATCTCCTGCGCCATTACCGGCGCAGATGCCTGGCGCAGCTACACGGCCGCCGTCCGCGTTGCCGAGGTGAATGCAAACGCCGATCACCTGCTCAAGGGACTGGAGAACATTCAGCTTGAACGCGGTCAGACCAATACGGCGCTGCAGGCGCCTGCCCCGGCAAATGCTCAGACTGGCGAAGTGATCCAGAAGCGCCGTTCGCAGGGCGATGCCGTGCTGGCCCCGGCGCTCCGGCAGATTGCCGCCACCGCGACGCCGGAAGGCAAGAAGCTGATTGCCGACGTCGAGCAGGCCTATGAACGCGTCAGGCAGCTCCGCCGCAGCGCAGATTCCGCCCTTCAAATCCCGAAAGAGCAGCGCGATGCCGAACTGCTCAAATCCTGGTACCCAGCCGTCTCGGACCTCCTGACCCGGATTCAATCACTCTGGACCATTGCCTCGCGCGAAATCAGCAGGGAAGATGCCATTGTCGGCGAGCTGACGATGGTCAAGCAGAGCGCTTTCCTGATGCGCGAATATGCCGGCCGCGAACGCGCCGTTCACGCCGGCAATATCTCGGCCGGCCGCGCGCTATCGACCGAGCAGCAGCGTGACATCGCCAATTGGCGCGGGCAGGTGCAGTCGAACTGGCAGACGATACGCGATCTAACCGCCGGTGCGGCGTCGCCGCTTGTCTCTGCCGTTGCCGCCGCCGAGCAAAACTTCCTCGGCAATTTCAAGGTTCAAACCGATACAATCTACAAGGCAGGCATCGCGGGCGCCGGCTATTCGATGACGGTCCAGCAATGGTACGACGCGTCGAACCCTGCACTGGAATCCATCGTCCGGATCAAGGATGCCGCGGTCGAAGTCACCAATGTCCACGCGGCGGCCAAGGCTGCGGCGGCAAGAACCCAACTCATTATCGTCGCCCTCGTCACGCTGCTCGGTATCGTTGTCGGCATGGGGTCGATCTGGGTGCTGTCCCGGCGCGTGATCTGCCCCTTGACCGCCATGACGGCCGCCATGCAGCGCCTTGCCGGCGGCGATCTGTCGATCGACATTCCTGCGCTGGCGCGGGCTGATGAAGTTGGCGAGATGGCGCGATCGGTCGCGGTCTTCCGCGACAATGCCGTCAGGGCGAACGCACTGGCTACCGAACAGCGAGCGGAACAACAGAAGAAAGAGCAACGTCAACAGGTGATGGAGACGCTGACTTCAGGCTTCGACCAGAGCGCCAGCCGCGTGCTCGATGCCGTCGCGACATCGATCGTCGAAATGCGCGCCACCGCCGAAAGGATGGCAGCGGTCGCAACCGAGAATACCAACAAGGCCTCGGCCGTGGCGTCGGGCGCGCGGGAAACGTCGAGCAACGTGCAGACGGTGGCCACCGCCACGGAGGAACTGTCCGCCTCCGTCACCGAAATCAGCCGGCAGGTCAGCCAGTCGGCGGCGATCGCGGCAAAGGCCGTGGAGGAAGCACAGGGAACCAACGCTGAAATTCAGGGCCTTGCGGCGATGGCGCAGCGGATCGGCGACATCGTCAAGCTGATCAACAACATCGCCTCGCAGACCAATCTGCTGGCACTCAATGCCACCATCGAAGCGGCGCGTGCCGGCGACAGCGGCAGGGGCTTTGCCGTCGTCGCGGCCGAGGTGAAGAGCCTGGCCGAGCAGACGTCAAAAGCCACCGAGGAGATCGCCTCCCAGATATCCGCAATCCAGGGAGCCACGCAGAAATCCGTCGTCTCGATCGAGGCCATCGGCAAGACCATCGGCGAAATCAGCGAGATCGCAACAACCATCGCCTCTGCCATCGAGCAACAGGGCGCGGCGACCCAGGAGATCGCGCGCAATGTGCAACAGGCTGCGGCCGGCACCCAGGAAGTGTCCGCCAATGTCGGCGGCGTCACCGAGGGCGCGGCAGCCACTGGCGCAGCGGCAAGCCAGGTCGAGACCGCCGCCGGCAATCTGTCGCGGCAGTCGCAGCAATTGCGCGAGCAGGTCGACGCTTTTCTTGGTCAGGTGCGCGCGGCATAGCCTGGCTAGTTCGGCCGGGCGCTGCCTTCATACATGAAGGTCATCGCCTTCGGTCCTGGCATATAGCCGGTCTCCACCCGATCAATCCTGAATCCTGCCGCTTCGATCATCGTGCTGATCGGTCGATTGAGATGACAGCCGCCGCTGATGCATTTCCAGGCCGGCGTCAGCCAGTCCTGCCATCGTCTCACATTCTTGTCCGGCGCCATGCCGTGTTCCACGAACAACAGCTTGCCGCCAGGGCGAAGCACGCGCCGCATTTCGGTGAGCGCCATGGCGGCATCCGGAATGCTGCACAAGGTCCAGGTGGTCACAACGGTATCGACGCTCCGGTCATCCAGTGGAATGGCCTCCGCCGAAGCCTCGATGAAGTTGACCGGCGTACCCGGATGCAGAGCATCGCGGGCCATTGCGATGAGCTTCGGGGCCGGCTCCAGCGCCAAAAGCTCCCTCACCGGCGGCCGATAGAGGGGCAAATTGCGGCCCGAGCCCATCCCAATCTCAAGCACACGACCCTCGGCCGCGCCGATCACCCGCTCCCGATATGGCCGAAGCTGCTTGTTGCGCATCGCGAGATCGCAAACCCGCGGCAGGATAATGTCGTTGTAGAAGCCCATGCCTCGTCTCCATCGGTTCTGCTCGCGAGTCCCATCAGGCCGGCGCGCATAGCTCGGAACCCCGATGATGGATTTCACGGAGCTTGTCAGGATCGCGATTGACCAATGAATATGCAACGCAACGCTCGCGCTGCTCCAGGGTCGACTGTCGCTTTCCTGGTGACGCAATTGTGTAACACGAACTTGCGTCCTACTTTCCGTGGATGGCCGATGCTTGTTGCACACCTCCGCCCCTGAACTTGGACCGGAACCGCGGCAATCCGGCTTATCGCCGGGTTCTTTGGGTGGTCCTTGGCATCAATGCCGCCATGTTCCTCACCGAGATCGGCGCAGGCTTGGCGGCGGGTTCGGCTTCGCTCCAGGCCGACGCGCTCGATTTTCTCGGCGACGCGGGAAACTATGCGATCAGCCTCTTTGTGGTTGGGATGGCACTGCGCTATCGCGCATCAGCGGCGCTTGCCAAGGGTGCCACCATGGGAGCCTTCGGCCTTTGGGTAATTGCCATGGCCATCTGGCACGCCGCACACGGGACGCTGCCGAGTGCATTCACCATGGGTGCGGTCGGAGTCATGGCCCTTGCAGCCAATGTTGCGTCATTCGGACTCTTATGGGCCTATCGCAACGGCGACGCCAACATGCGCTCGGCCTGGATCTGCACCCGTAACGATGTTCTAGGCAATCTCGCCGTGCTGCTGGCCGCGCTCGGCGTGTTTGGCACTGGTACCGGTTGGCCGGATGTGATTGTTGCTTCGTGCATGGCCGGACTTGCGCTTCAAGGCGCATTCGTGGTGGTCCGCCAATCCGCTGGTGAATTGAAGGCTCAACCAGCGTAGAAAGCGGCAGTGCAGTGTCTGTCCTTCGCTCAGACGGCGGCGACCTCGGAAAATGCTGCGAGTTACCAGCGCAACAGTCGGCCCAAACACCGCGCCCCGCCAACGTGCACAACGCAATCGTCCACCCGGTCGGTTACAGTCTAGCAGCGGCGCTCGACGAAGTTCATGATTTCTTCCGGCGCCGAAAAGATCACGGCTGCCCGATCACCCATCATTCCTGCGCCCAAGAGAGCCGGCGCATCCTTCTCGGGCCCATCCTTACTGGTATCCGTCCTGAAGCGGAGGTTGCGCTCCCAGAAGGCGCGTGTCTTGCCGTCGGCTGTGGTGACACGATAGGTGTCGCGGCAATAACCGATGGTTTTGACCTGAATGTCCGGCTCAAGCTTCTTGAGATTTGGATCGACGCCGCCGCCCATCATGCCTCCCATGCCGCCGCTCTGGCCTTGTTGCGCGGTTTGGCTCCGCGCCGCGCCGGGTTTGGTGGCTTCTTTCAGAAACGCCAGGAGATCTGCCCGGGCCGGAGCTTCCTTGATTCCTGCAAATGTCATCTCGTTGCCAGGAACGAGATGCTGCGGATCGGTCAGCCATTGATCGAGCGTTCGGTCATCCCACGTCAGTCCGGACGATTTCAACGCATCGGAAAAGCGCTCGAAGCTTGGCAGCGTACCGGCCTTGCGTCCCCATAGTTCAGCAAGGCTCGGTCCCGTCATGTTGCGATCGCGCTCCAGCGAATGGCATGCTGCGCAGGCCCTGAAATTACGTTCGCCGCGGGCTGCATTGCCTTGTTGCGCATGGAGAGAAGAGAAGCCGAGAACAGCCATAAGGACCGAAGCAGCCACCAACCTGAAGCTCGGCGACGTGATCGCTGCGTAAATCATGCTTCACCTCATTCGGCTGGCTCCACAACGCGTGGGACTTTTTTCGATGGCTTATTAGCAATCTCCGCAACTGACTTGCCGCTTTCGGGATCGCCGGGCAGCCCAAAGCCTTTGAGGATGCCGAATACCGCCGGGATCACGATCAGCGTCAGCAGCGTGGACGAGATCATGCCGCCGATCATCGGCACCGCAATGCGCTGCATGATCTCCGAGCCGGTGCCGGTGCTCCACATGATCGGGAGCAGGCCTGCCATGATGGCCACCACCGTCATCATCTTTGGCCGCACGCGTTCGACCGCGCCCTCCATGATGGCGGCATAGAGATCGTTGCGCGTCAGCGCCTGGCCCTGAGCCTGACGTAGCTTCGTGATCTCGGCCAGCGCCTGATTGAGATAGATCAGCATGACGACGCCGGTCTCGGCGGCGACCCCGGCGAGTGCGATGAAACCGACCGCGACCGCGACCGAGAGGTTGAAGCCGAGCCACCACATCAGCCACAGCCCGCCGACCAGCGCGAACGGCAGCGACAGCATGACGATCATGGTCTCGGTTACCGAGCGGAAATTGAGATAGAGCAGGAGGAAAATGATGAGCAGCGTCACCGGTACGACGATCTTGAGCCGCGCGATCGCCCGCTCCAGATATTCATATTGGCCGCTCCAGACTACGTAATAGCCGGGCGGAAACTGAATGCTCGCCTGCACCGCGCGTTGCGCCTCGGCGACGTAGCCGCCAAGGTCGCGGTCGCGGATGTCGACATAGATGTAGGTCGCCAGTTGTCCGTTCTCGGTCCGGATCGAGCTTGGCCCGCGCGCCGGCGTAACGCTGGCGACCTCGCCGAGCGGGACCGCCCCGCCGGCCGGCATCGGCACCAGGATGTCGCTTGCGATCGCCTTCGGATTGTCGCGGAGATCGCGTGGGTAGCGCATGTTTACGGAGAAGCGCTGGCGGCCCTCCACGGTCGTTGTCACGGTCTGGCCGCCGAGCGCGGTCGCGATGGTGTCCTGCACGTCCTGCACCATGATGCCGTAGCGCGCCAGCGCTTCGCGGTTCGGCGTGATCTCGAGATAGTAGCCTCCGAGACCGCGCTCGGCATAGGCTGAGGACGTGCCCGGGACGGCTTTGAGCACCTGTTCGATCTGTTTAGCGACCGTTTCGATCCCGGCGAGATCGGTGCCCATGACCTTCACACCAATCGGCGTGCGGATGCCCGTCGAGAGCATGTCGATGCGCGCCTTGATTGGCATGGTCCAGGCGTTGGAAACGCCCGGAAATTGCAGCGCCTTGTCCATCTCGGCGATCAGGCCGTCAATCGTCATGCCCTTGCGCCACTGCTCCTTCGGCTTGAGATTGACCACCGTCTCGAACATTTCGGACGGCGCCGGATCGGTCGCGGTCGCCGCCCGTCCAGCCTTGCCGTAGACCGAGGTGACCTCGGGAAACGATCGGATAATCCGGTCTTGCGTCTGCATCAATTCGGACGCCTTCGTCACCGAGATCCCCGGCAGGGTCGTCGGCATGTAGAGCAGCGTGCCCTCGTTGAGGTTTGGCATGAACTCGGTGCCGAGCTGGCGCGCCGGCCAGATAGAGGCAGCGAGCACGCCAAGCGCAAGCAGGACTACCAGCGTCTTGGCACGCAGCACGGTCTTGATCACGGGTCTATAAACCCAGATCAGGAAGCGGTTGATCGGGTTCTTGTGCTCAGGGACGATCTTGCCGCGAACGAAGATCACCATCAGTGCCGGCACCAGCGTGATCGATAGCAATGCTGCTGCCGCCATCGCAAAGGTCTTGGTGAAGGCGAGCGGACTGAACAGCCGGCCCTCCTGCGATTCCAGCGTGAAGATCGGCATGAAGGACACGGTGATGATCAAGAGGCTGAAGAACAACGCAGGGCCGACCTCAGTGGCCGCCTCGATCAGGATCGCGACGCGCGATTTGCCCGGCTCGGCGCGCTCGAGATGCTTGTGCGCATTCTCGATCATGACGATCGCTGCATCGATCATGGCGCCGATGGCGATCGCGATGCCGCCGAGACTCATGATGTTGGAGCCTAAGCCCAGAAGCTTCATCGCGCCGAACGCCATCAGCACGCCGACCGGCAGCATCAGGATCGCGACCAGCGCGCTACGGACATGCAGCAGGAAGACGATGCACACCAGCGCGACGACGATGCTTTCCTCGACCAGCGTATGCTTCAACGTATCGATCGCGGCATAGATCAGGTTGGAGCGATCGTAGACCGGCACGATCTCGACCGATTTCGGCAGGCTGGACGCGATCTCCGCAAAGCGCTTCTTGACGTTCTCGATGACATCGAGCGCATTCACGCCGAAGCGCTGCAGCACAATGCCGCTCGCCACCTCGCCCTCGCCGTTGAGCTCGGCGATGCCGCGCCTCTCGTCGGGGCCGAGCTCGACGCGCGCAACGTCGCGCAACAGCACCGGCGTTCCGTTGTCGGTCTTCAGCACGATGTTGCCGAGATCATTGATGCTCTTCAGGTACCCCTTCCCGCGGATCACGTATTCGAATTCCGAAAGCTCGACGGTGCGGCCGCCCACATCGGCATTGGAGGCGCGGATCGCCTCGCGCATCTTCTGCATGGTGATGCTGCGATCGCGCATCCGCTGCGGGTCGAGTATCACGTTATACTGCTTGACGAAGCCGCCGACGCTCGCGACCTCGGCCACGCCCTCGGCCTTGGCTAGCGCGAATTTCAGGTTCCAGTCCTGGATCGCGCGGGTGTCCGCGAGATTCAGTTCCTTGGACATCACCGCATATTGGTACACCCACCCCACCCCGGTCGCGTCGGGACCGATGGTCGGCGTAACGCCGGACGGCAATCGCGAAGCGGCGCCATTGAGAAACTCCAGCACCCGCGAACGCGCCCAGTAGATGTCGGTGCCGTCCTCGAAGATGACGTAGACGAAGGAGACGCCGAAGAAGGAAAAGCCGCGCACCACCTTCGATTTCGGCACCGTCAGCATCGCGGTGGTGAGCGGATAGGTGACCTGGTCCTCGATCACCTGCGGCGCCTGGCCCGGGTACTCCGTGTAGACGATCACCTGGGTGTCGGAGAGGTCGGGAATGGCATCCAACGGCAGATGGACGAGCGCGTAGATGCCGGCCGCAGCGGCGAAGCCGCTTCCGAATAGCACCAGCAGGAGGTTACGAGCCGACCAAGATATCAAGCGGGCGATCATGGCTGAGCTCCTTCGGCAAAGCCCTTCAGCGCCGCCTTCAGATTACTTTCGGCATCGATCAGGAAATTGGCCGAGATGACGACGGGCTCGCCGTCCTTCAGCCCGCTGCGGATTTCGACCAGCCCGTCTCCCCGACGGCCGATCTTAACGTCACGAGGCTCGAATCGGCCCTCGCCTTTGTCGACCAGAACGACCTGGCGCGCTCCTGTATCGAGCACCGAGCTGTCGGGAACGGCCAAAACAGGCTCCGCGCCGCCAATCTCGACGTCCGCGTCCACATACATGTCCGGCAGCAATGCGAGATCGGGATTTGCGAGTTCGATCCGAACACGGGCTGTCCGTGTCTCGCGGTTAACCTGGGGATAAATGACCGAGATCTTTCCGGAGAAGTCCCGCCCCGGGAAGCTGCGCGCGCGCACGGTTACGCCTTGTCCGACCGCAAGCGAGCCGAGATCGCGCTCGGCTATGTCAATTATCGCCCAGACCACCGAGGTATCCGCGACGCGGAAGAGCACGTCGCCCGGTTGAGCTCGCATACCCTGGACGGCGTTGCGCTCCAGCACGATGCCGTCCCGTGGGGCCGACCAAGCGACAGTCACCGGGACGACCCGCGTTCTCTCGACCTCGCTGATTACCGCTTCGGGCACGTCAAGGTTCATCAACCGCTGCCGTGAACCGCGTCCGTAGGACGGTTCGCCCGCCGTAGTCTTGGACGTCAATGTCGTCACATACTCGGCGGCCGCACTGGAAACTGCCGGACTGTAGACCTGCATCAGAGGCTGCCCCTTCTTGACAAAGGTGCCAGTCGTAACGTCGGCGACCGATTGCAAGTAGGTTTCCGCGCGCATCGCGATGACTGAGACTCGACGCTCGTCGAGTTGGATCGTGCCTGGCGCCCGCACGACCGTCCGGATCGGGCGGGCGGCCGCCGGCTCCGATTTGACGCCGGTGCGCTGGATCTTTCCCGGCGAGACCTTGACCGATCCGTCGTCGCTGTCCTCGCCCTCATAGACGGGGATGTAATCCATCCCCATCGAATCCTTCTTGGGCGTCGGCGAAACGTCCGGCAGGCCCATCGGGTTGCGGTAATACTTGACCTTGCGGTCGGTGGGCGGAGCCGCCGCGCTTTCCTGCGGCGGATCGTCAAAACTGATGTCGGCGCCCCGGGGAACGGCGCGGTAATCGCGGCCATCGGGCGTCTTCTTCGGCGTCAACGAGTAGAACGGCTTGCCGTCCGGATCCTGATAGTAGATCGCGGCACCCGCCGGTTCGCTCGCCTGGGCCATGACGTGGGCATGCTTGGCCTCTCCGCTCGGCCAGAGATAGGGACGCGCGAGGACGCCGGCGATCACGGCAGCCGTAGCGGCGGCAGCGATCGCAACCTGAACGGACCGGTTCATTTGTCGGCCTGAATAACGAGCTTGTTGTCGACCGTGCCGGTTTCGCCCTGCACTTTCGCGCCGAGCGACAATTGCCAGCGGCCGGCCATGCTGAAATCGGCCTTGAAGCGGTAGGTACCCGGCTCCGATCCCGGCAGGGGCGTAAGCTCGGTCACCATCTCTTGCATCGCATCCGGTGCCATATCGAGACGCGTCGCAAAGATCACCGCGTCCGGAACGGCCTTGCCCGTCGTGTTATCGATGAGCTTGACGGCAATGATCTTGTCGCGACCGGTCTTCACGGCCGGTTCGACGAGCTTGAACTCGTAATTCCTGATATCGGCGAGTGCGACGGTTGCGGCGCATGTCAGGACAGCGGCGCTCAGCGCGACCCGCAGGCCGCGCGAAAACTGGATTGCCTTCATCATGGTATCCTCGATCTACTGGTCAGCCGCCATTGGCGGCATGGGCGCGGACGCCACGAAGCGCCGCGAGATTCCGGCGTTACGCCGAAAGGACCAGGGACCGGGGAGGTTTTGGCGGAGGTGAATACCCGAGGCTTTCCACTTCCGGATCGCTGCCGGGCAGCAGCATCCGAAGCGTCACGGGCTGGATTTCGGCAATGCCGGCCGGCAGCGGCGCCTGCAACGTCGTCGACATGCAAAGCGCCATTAGCGGGCACTGATCGCAATCGATCGGCACCGATTTCTCCGGGCAGCACGGCATGTCGTCGGACATGGCCGCGTCGTCGGACATCGCCTTCATGGCCATTGGTGCCATGGCGCCCGTATTCGCCCGCGCCGTGAGCGGGGCGACAACGAGGCCGACGATCACAAAAATCGCCAGCAGCCGGCAAAGGTGAATTGAGTATTTCACGGGTCCAGTTTCGCACATCCCGGCCCCTGATGGGAAGCGGAGTTCCATCACGAAACCGCGGGCTTCGTTAACCTATGCCCAGCGGATGACGATCGCATTGCGATGAATCAAACCCCGCCGCGACCCAATTCATATGGCCGGCTGCCCAGAACATTTTTCAAGGCCGCGACTTGAGCTAGCGACCGCCCCCCCCGGCGGTGGTCTGTCCTCAGCAAGGAGCCCAGCCATGCACGCCCGCGAAATGATTGGCACCCACCCGGCCGTCCAAGGCCAGATCAGCGACGCCCTGATCCGTTGCATCGAGGAATGCTACTCCTGCGCCCAGACCTGCACCTCCTGCGCCGACGCCTGCCTGTCGGAGCGCATGGTACAGGAGCTGACCCAGTGCATCCGCCTGGACCAGGATTGCGCCGACATCTGCAATATCACCGGCCGCATTATGACCCGCCGAACGGGTTTCGACGACGAAGTGATGCGCCGCATGCTCAGCGTCTGCGCCGCCGCCTGCCGGCTTTGCGCGGAGGAATGCCAGCGGCACGCAGCCATGCACGAACATTGCCGGATCTGCGCGGAAAGCTGCCGCCGCTGCATGGAAGCTTGCCAGGAGGTCTCACGCGGCATGGCGCATTAGCGCGGCGATCAGCCCTCGTGCCGGAACACGCTGAACTGAAAAGCCTGCCGGGACCCCCACGGCGTAGCGTGATCGTGCCGCTGCGTATGGACCAGCTTGAACGCGGCGCCGAGCGTCCGTCCGAGACTCTCGCTGTCGTAGCGCGCAACCGGCAGGCCGCTGCACTTTTCAGGGCCGTCGGGCGCAAAGGTGGCGATGATGGCGTGCCCCCCGATTTTCAGGCCCCGCTTAAGGCGGTCGATGTAGGCGGCGCGATCGCCTGGGTCGGTGAGAAAGTGGAACGCCGCCCGATCGTGCCAGATGTCGTAGGGCTTGACCGGCTCCCAGGTCGTCGCATCCGCGACGATCCAGCTAACCCGCCCGGCACTGGCGCCAAGGTGGCTCACAAGGCGGCTCTCCAGGCGGCGCTTGGCAGCGGCCAACGCCGCGGCGGAAAGATCGAGCACGGTGACATCCTCAAATCCCTGCTCGACGAGACTGTCGACCAGCCGCGAGGCGCCGCCGCCGATGTCGATGATGGCCGACTTGGGCGTCACCCCCGCCTGCACGATCAGGTCGAGCGAAGGAGCCGGCCTTTGCTGAAACCAGCTAACCTCGTTCTCGCCCTTTGTCGTGTAGACGTTCTCCCAATGGGCCTGGCGGCCGGCATCTCCCATAGGACCCCCTCGCTGTATATGACGTTGAATATCTGGTCATCCCTATCGTCCTCGACAACGAGGGGGGACCATGCCGTCGGCGCTCGCACCCGCAGCTCGACTTCGCAAGATCAAGATAATGCATAACCTGCACGGCATTCATCCAGCGGTAGCTTACTGACGTCAAATTGCAGCGCTTGAGGCGCGCCAGACGACGCCACCACTTGTTCCGCATTCCCCCACTTGACTGACACATATCCCGACGGTTATGTACCTATCTATAACCAGCGAGTTATAGATTTCGAATGCCCAACGCTCATGATGTGCTGTTCAGGACACTCGCCGACCCGAGCCGTCGGGCGATCTTCGAGCGGCTGTGCCGCGAAGGAGAGCAGACGGTCGGGGCGCTGACGGCTCGGGCCGGGATCTCGCAGCCGGCCGTCTCGAAGCATCTTGGCGTTCTGAAACAGGCGGGGCTGGTGCGCGACCGCCACGAAGGCCGCCAGACGCATTATAGCGCGCAGCTCGGCGCCCTCGCCCCGCTGATCGACTGGACAAGCGAGATGGCCGGTTTCTGGCAGAGGCGGTTCGACGATCTCGAAGACCTGCTCAAACGGATGGACCAATGACCAATCGTGCGACCGAAACGCGTTCCGTCGTCGTCGAACGCGAGATAGCTCATCCGCCGGAAAAGCTCTGGCGCGCGCTGACGCAACCGCACCTGATCGAGGAGTGGCTCATGAAGAACGACTTCAAGCCGGCCGTGGGCCATCGCTTCAATCTTCGCGGCGAATGGGGCGGCGTGCTGGACTGCGAGGTCCTCGCCATCGAGCCGAACAAGACGCTGTCCTACACCTGGAATTTCAAGCACGACGATGCGGCCTACGATCTGCAGAGCGTGGTGACCTTTACGCTCACCCCAACGGGCACCGGGACCCACCTGCGCATGGAGCAGACGGGCTTCCGACCCGATCAGAAGCAGGCCTATGGCGGCGCCCACGCCGGATGGCAGCAATTCTTCGCGAAGCTGGAAGAGCTTGTGGCGCGGACGGACTGAAATCCGCCGCGTTACGCTTCCACTCGCCTTCAAAGGAGGTCGCATTGAATTGGAATAACTGGGTTCGGCAAATCCACCGCTGGCTGTCGATCGCCTTCACGGCGACCGTCATCGCCAACTTCGTCGCCATGGGATTGGGGGAACCTCCGACCTTGGTTGTCTACTCGCCGCTACTCCCGCTGTTTTTGCTCCTGTTCACGGGTCTGTACATGTTCGTGCTACCCTATGCCGCCAAATGGCGCAGCGGCTGACGCAGCGGCGACAGGAATGAACGCGATGGCGCAAACGACATCGAGAAGGCCGGCGAAGGCCGCAAAGAAGGCCGCTGCCAAGCGGCTCGCAGCAACAAAGCCTACCCTCCTCTCAGGCGGCAATCCTCAGATCGCAAAGGGATACGGCGATGCCCCCGTGCAGGCCTACATCGCGGCCATGCCGGGCTGGAAACGCGACCTTGGGCGCCAGCTCGATGCGCTGATCGTGCGCACCGTCCCTGGCGTGCACAAGGCGGTCAAATGGAACACGCCCTTTTATGGCGTCGAGGATCGGGGCGGCTGGTTCCTCGCCTACCACTGCTTCACCAAATACGTCAAAGTGACCTTCTTCCGCGGCACGTCGCTGCGCCCTGTCCCGCCCGGCGAGTCCAAGCACAATGAAGTGCGTTATCTCGACATCTATGAGGACGGACTTGACGAAGCGCAGCTTGTTGCCTGGGTGAAGCAAGCGAGCCAATTGCCCGGCGAACGATTGTGAGCGAATGGCAACAGCCATGAAGAAAGCAACAATGAAGAAGAGCGGCGCGAGCGAAGCAAAAGGCGGAAGCTCTCCCTCTCAGTACATCGATGGGCGAATCAAGGAGCTGGGCGATTGGCGGGGCGAGATGCTCGCGCGTATCAGAAGCATCATCAAGCAGGCCGATCCCGAAGTGGTCGAGGAGTGGAAGTGGCGCGGCGTTCCGGTGTGGGAGCACGACGGCATCATCTGCACCGGCGAGACGTACAAGGCGGTCGTGAAGATGACCTTCGCCAAGGGCGCCTCGCTGGAGGACCCGTCAGGCCTCTTCAACTCCAGCCTGGAGGGCAACACCCGGCGCGCCATCGATTTCCATGAAGGCGACAAGATCGACGAAAAGGCATTGAAGGCGCTCATTCGCGAGGCCGTGGCACTGAATACGTCGAAGCGAGCGGCCGCACGACCCGCCAGCGCTCGGAAGAAATCAAAGAGCGCTTGAGCAAACGGAGGCGGCTAGCTCTCACCGGCGATGAAGCTGCAGTTCCAGCAATGCGAGCCGTTGCAGGACAACCGGGTCCCGCTCTCCGCTGTGAGCGGCGCGCAGGATCGCTTCCGCGATCACTTGAACGTAGTGGGAATGGACGGGCTCCGGGAGCGTCGCGACGGCGGCGTCAAGCGCCTGCTCCATCACCGAGATGACTTCGGGCGGGAACGACGCGTTTGCAAAATCCTTCATGGCCGGCGGCTAAAAGAAAGCGGTCGCCGATGCGCCATGTAAACGGGACTGCATCGGCAGCCGCTCGAGTTCATGTGTCTATCCCTGACACAGATTGCATAATTTTCCCGAACTTGAATCGTTCCAATGACGCGAACAAAATCGGTGAAGTAGGGCCCTGCTAAATGTTCCTGCGCCGGAACGCAGTCGCCGGTGCGCGGCGCATGCTTGCTATTGAGCAAGAACAGCGGCGCGCTGTGCGGCCGTCCGCCTCTCTGCCCGATATGGAACGAATCGAAAAAAGCCAGCTTGATTCTCCGTTCTGCAGTCCGGGAGTTGTTGATGCGTAACGCCGGCTCGGGTCCATCGATCGTGCCACATGGTGACGAGCACGACGTCTATATCGTCGAGCATGATTCCCTGGAACACGGCCGGGTCTGGGCAGAAGTCAGTTCCGAGAGCCCGGGATTTGAGCCGGTTGTGATGGACCTGCTTACCGGCCAGTACACCAATCCGATCCGGGTGGTTGCTTTCAATCCCGCCGAGGGGTGGTGTCGTGACGCCTCGGCAGATGTCGCGCACGAGCTGCGGCGACATTGCGACCTCCAGCTACGCGACATTCCGTTTTTCCTGCAGGATTTTGTCGATCGCTACGAGGGCCGCTATCGGGACGTCCAGTTGCCGCTGCCGATGCGGCTGTACTAGGAGGACACGACGATCATTCACCCGCGGCACGCCGCGCGGCCTGTTCGGTAGCATCGGCTTGCCGGCGGCAACTGGTCGGCCCTCGTACCATCCCTCGGTTCTGCTTAAGCTTTACATTTACGGCTATCTGAACCGGGTTCAGTCCAGCCGGCGGCTGGAGCGAGAGGCCGGGCGCAATGTCGAGATGATGTGGCTGCTGGGTCGGCTCGCTCCCGATCACAAGACGATTGCCGACTTCCGCGAAGACAATGGCCTGGCGCTACGCAAGGCATGCGCGCGCGTTCGAACTCTGCCGCGAGACGAGTCTTTTTGCGACGGCGCGCGTGGCCATCGATGACAGCAGGTTCAAAGCCGTGAACAACCGGGACAGGAACTTCACACGGGCGAAGGTGGAGCGGCGGCGCGTCAGGGGCGGCTTGACGCTCGTATCACCTTTGACGTCGCGACGGGACGGAACTGCCCCGGCAAGGATCACTCGGCCGAGTTCACGCGGATTTCGGATTGGACGAGCCTGCAACCCTTAGCTTCGGCGCAGCGGTCCATCGGAACAACGAGCATCTCCCTCAACCTGCGTTGCTTCTCTCCTTGGGAAAAAGCGGGCGCTAACTGGTCGGCTCTTCTCCGAATCTCACTTTCCAAAGCGGCTCGCTGGTCAGGAGTAAGAGCCTTCCCAGCCGTCATTAAAAGGAAACCAACTAGGTCATGCCGCCGCAAGTCCAAATCCAGAATGATGAGCCCGAAAGGACCATCAGGGATGCTCACCCGCTTGAAAATGCAATCATAGCTGTTCTGGCAAAGCGAATATTGCTTCAAGTTCACATACCGCATGCTGCATTCCGGAGGCGTTTCCAAACGAACGACGCAGACCGCCAGATCCGGCGCATTTTTGTGGGGGATGGGAATGGCCGCCGGACCGCGCCCCCCGCCAAGGCCTGAAATGCCGTCCCAGGGTTCTCCGTTGGCCTTCGTGTGGTCGGCCGCCACGGTGATGCTGATGGGTTTCCCTTCCCCGGCTAGGCGGTAGGCGGGGAACACCAAAATAAACAAAATGGCCCATAAGAACCGTCGGCTTATGCGCGAATGCCAACTAGCGACTCGGTAAGAGCGCCTGAACAAGCACAACTGATGTATTTGCAGATGGCGCATTTGACAGGTTTTTCCTGACGCGGGCTCGCGATTTATTGATGATCCTTTTGCGAGATCAACATATTCTCGCGTACGGACGCGTCAACGCCTGAGCGACAAGCTCCATGGCAGAGCGCCTAAGAGAGGTATCCATATTCCGTTTCTCCGCGAGCGCTTCGGAAGGAGAGATATCATGGATAATGGCCAACAAATGGGGATTACACGGCGAGCTTACGAGCTGTGGCAGCAAGCAGGCGAGCCGAAAGGTAGAGACGAAGAGTTTTATCGTCAGGCCGCGCGAGAACTCAAGGAAGGTGCCAAATCCAATGAAGGCAACAATCCAGCTTCGGATTGTAAAGGGCGGCTATGACTTTACCTTCGACTGGATCTGCTACAAAACTGCATTGATCCGGCCGCAATATGAGTGCTCCTGAACCGAACGGTTGAAGGAGCAAATCGGCAGATCAGTTTTCGGTCGGCACTTGCCGACGGCTTGAGCGCTGCGCATTGACCGCAATGCAACTCGCGAAGCAGGCTTTGAACAAGCGGGCGATCAGCGACTTGAATGCCTCATCTCAGCCAGGAAACAGCGTCGGCTCACGTCAATCGGATTCCAGCGGCGAATGCAGGATAAGGAACAGTCTGCCGTGCCAGATTTTGGCACTGTTGGCCCAGTTTGAATTTCGGGGTGGCCCAGTTTGGGTGATTGCCCAGAAGCGAGTAATCTAAGCCTGGAGGCGACGGTTAACTTACGGCGGAGCAACTTGTCATGACGCCTCTCAATAGAAACATACTGATCGCTGCCGTGGTGGCTATTCTTGCTGGAGTGCTCATTTATATTTACGGCGGATCCGGTACGACTACGACAACATCAACACCTCCAGCCGCGACCACGCCCTCGCCGCCTGCAACGCCGCCCGCGCCTACACAGAAATAGCCATCGAAGCACGAATCAAAGAAGTGCACGATTTGCTAGTCGAAAAGGGGCCGCCTCAGTTGGCGGCCTCTTTCATTTTCAAATGTCGCCTGTTGGCCCTTCTGCGACATCGGGCTATGTCCGCTATTCCGCCGCTGTTGAGGGTTGAGCGGACATCAGTCAGTCGCTTAATGAGTACACGCCCTAGCCACGGCCCGATCAGCGCAGGAAGCCGTCGCCGTTCTCCTCACAGCTCCGCGCGCTGCGGCGCTCCCGCGCTCACTCGGCGGTGATGCCGAGAGCGCGGACGAGCTCACCTCGCGCTTGATAGTCGACCCCGATCTGGCGCTTGAAATCATCAGGCGTGCCACCGACGGCGACCATGCCCTGCTTGTCCAGCCATGCGCGCATCGTGTCAGTGGCAAGCACCGCATTCACCTCCTTGTTCAAGGTCGCGATGACAGCCGTCGGGGTCTTCTTCGGCAGCATGAAGCCGATATAGCTGATGATCTTGAACCCCTCGAAGGTTTCGCTGATGGCGGGAACGTTGGGTAGCGACGGGAAGCGCTTCTCCGACGTGACGCCGAGCAGCTTGATCTTGCCGGCCGCAGCCAGCGGCTCCACCGCCGTGGGTGCGCCGAACAGCAGTGGAATCTGCCCGCCCAGGAGATCATTCACCGACGCCGCCGTTCCCTTGTAGGGAATGTGGGTCATGGTGAAGCCGCCGTATTTCTGCAGCATCTCGCCGGCGAGGCGGTGCGGCGTGGAGCTGCCGGAGCTGCCGAAACTCAAATTCTGCGTTTTATGCTTGCCCAAAGCGACCAACTCGGCAACCGAATTCGCCGGCACATTGTTGGCCGCGGCAAGCAAGAGCGGCGACCACGCGACGTTGACGACCGGCTCCATCGCCGCCGAAAGGTCGAAATGGTTGCTGGTGGCAAGGTGCGGATCGATGGTGACCATCGCATCCGTCACCATCAGGATCGTGTATCCGTCAGGCTCGGCACGAGCCGCCGCCTGCGCCGCGATCATGCCGTTGGCGCCCGTCTTGTTCTCGATGACGACGGATACTTTGAGGTTCTCGCCGAGCTGCTTGCCGATGGTCCGGGCCAGCGCGTCGGCCTGTCCGCCCGCGGAATAGCCGACCAGGATGGTGATCGCCCGCGACGGGTATGGCTGCGCCGTGGCGCTTGGCACCATCGCAACCAGCGCCATCGCGACGACCGCCACGCCGAGAATGAATGCCTTCGCTCGAAACAGTCTGTCGGAAATCATGTTCCGCCTCCTCCCTGACCATTGGCGTTATGGCGGTTGGACCGCTCTTTTCATTGTTCGCTTCGTGTTGTTCGCTTCTATGCAGGCATACTCGCAGCCGCGCCAAGAACGCCGGCCGAGCGCAGATCGGCAATCTCGTGCGCCGAATATCCGGCCGCTTGCAGAATTTCATCGGCGTGCTCGCCGACCCGCGGCGGCTGGCGCGCAAGGCCCGGCCGTTCGCGGGCCTCGCCGAATTCCACCGGCAGCGCCGGAATTCCGACCAGCGGTCCGCCGCCGAAAGCCGACACAGCGGTTGCGAGCAGGCCGCCATTGGCAAGCAGGTGCGGATCGGTCGACAATTCGTCGGGCCGCCCCACGCGCGAATAGGCGACCCGCGCCGCCTCGCACTTTTCGAGGATTTCGTTCAGCGGCAGTTTCGTGATCCGCCGCTCCAGTTCGGGGAGCATCCACGCGCGCGCCTCGCAACGATTGGCGTTGCCGACGAGCCTCGGATCATCGCACCAGTCATCGAAGCCGAACGCGTCGCAGAAGCGCTGCCAGTGTCCGTCCGACGTGCAGCCGATGAAGACCTGGCCGCCGTCGGAAGCGGTGAAAACGTCGTACACGCCCCAGGCGTTTTTCCGTGCCGGCATCGGCGGCATCGGTCCGCCGGTAACCGCGCTGCCGACGACGACCGCGCCGAGCATGAAGGTTGCGCTTTCAAACAGCGAACTCGCGACCTTCTGCCCCACGCCGGTGACGTCGCGCTCGCGCAGCGCGGCCAGCGCGGCTACCACGCCGAACACGCCGCCGAGAATGTCGATGACCGGCGCGCCCGCGCGCAGCGGCCGCCCCGGCGGGCCGGTCATATAGGCAAGCCCGGACTGCATCTGCACCACTTCATCGAGCGCGCCGCGGCTCTCGTACGGTCCCTTCAGAAATCCTTTCATCGAGAGGTACACAAGACGCGGGTTGATCCGGCGCAGATCCTCCCAACTGCACTTCAGCCGCTCGATCGTTCCCGGGCCGAAATTCTCCAACACGACATCGGTATCCTTCACGAGCCGATGCACGATCGCCTGTCCCTCGGGCCGCTTCAGGTCGATCGCGATCGAGCGCTTGTTGCGGTTGTAGGTCGCGAAAAAGCCGGCGGCGAAACCCGGCAACCGCCGCGTCGGATCGCCGTCGGCCGGCTCGATCTTCACCACGTCGGCGCCGAGATCGGCAAACAGGACGCCCGCGCACGGGCCCATGATGGTGTGACCGAAGTCGAGCACCTTCAGCCCTGCAAGCGGTTTGGAAGAAGTCGTCATGCAGCCGGTCTCCTGAATGCGGCAAGCGTCCCCGATCGCAGCGCCGCGCTCGGCAGCCGGTGTCCGACGATCCGCTCGGCAAGACGCCCGGCCTCGATCAACGCCTCGATATTCAGGCCGGTAGAGATGCCCATCTCCTCGCACAGCAACGCGAGCTCTTCGGTGGCGATGTTACCCGGCGCGCCCGGCTGGCCGGCAAACGGACAGCCGCCGAGCCCTGCTACCGCCGCATCGAAAGCCGTGACTCCGAGCCGCAGGCCCTCATAGGCGCAGGCGATGCCCTGCCCGCGCGTATCGTGGAGGTGAAGCGCGATCCGCAAATCGTCCCAGCGCTCGCGAACGGCACCGACCGCTGCTGCAACCCTCCTCGGCGTGGCCCAGCCCATGGAATCTGCCAGCGCAACGTCGCGCACCTCGACGTCGGCTTCGCGCGCAATGGCGAGCCCGTCCGAAACTGTCGAGACGACCTCTGCCGGTGAGACGTCGCCTGCAAAGTTGCAGCCGAACGCGGCCATGATGATGATCTTGGCAATCGGCACGCCAGCTTCCCGGTGCACGCGGAGATATTTGCGCATGGCTTCGACCTGTCCGGCGCGGTCACGGTTGAGATTCCTGATCGCGAACGGCTCGGATGCGCTCAGCGAGATGAACCCGGCTAGGGTCAGCTTCCCCTTGAACGCCAGCGCGCGCTGCAAGCCGCTCTCGTTGAACCACAATGCGGAGTATTCGACGCCTTCATGCGAAGTGAACCCTTCAATCACGGCCTCGGCGTCGGCCCAACCCGGGACGTGCTTGGGATTGACGAAGGAAGCGATCTGGATCCGGCGAAGCCCGCATGCGGAGAGCGCGTCGATCAGCGCGATCTTGTCGACGGTGGCGATCGGGCCCGGCTCGATCTGAAAGCCTTCGCGCGGCCCCTCCTCGCTGATGACGACGCTATCAGGCAGGTCCATGCGTCGACGCTCCTCCGGGCCGTCCTTGTTTGATTGCGGGCGAGCTTGCCGTGCGCATCGGTATCTGACAAATATAATATGAAGATCATTATGTTCTAAAAATTCGATGGCAAGGAGCGGTTCTATGGCGCTCGGATTGCGGCAGCTTCGCTATTTCATCGCCATCGCCGACGCCGGCGTACTGTCGCGGGCTGCGGAGGCGCTCAATGTCGCCCAGTCGGCGCTGAGCCATCACGTCGCCGCGCTCGAAACCGATCTGGGCGTGAAGTTGCTGGAGCGCAGGTCGCGCGGGATCGCGCTGACTGCGGCCGGCCGGCGGCTTTACGAGCACGCCAGCGCCGTCCTTTCGGCACTCGGCAAGGCGGAAGAGGATGTCAGGACTTTCAATGAGGCCGTGACCGGTCCGGTTTGCCTCGGCCTCAGCCATACCGCGATCTCCATGGTCGCGCTCGACGTCATGAAGGCGGTGCGAAAAAATTCCCCAGGCGTACACCTGACCGTCGTCGAGGCGTTGTCGCCGGCGCTGATCGAACGCGTCTTCTCAGGGACGGTCGATCTCGCACTCACCTATAATCCTCCCCGGGATGCCCGCCTGGACGTCGAGTGGCTACAGGACGAAGATCTCTATCTCGTCGGACATCCGAGCCTGATCGGCCGATCGTGCAGTCCGATCGCCTTCTCCGCCATCCCGCAACGAAGCGTGGTTGGACTGACGCCGATGCCGGCTTCGCGGGCGATCATCCAGACCCAGGTTCTGCGCAATCAGATCACGCCAAGCGAAACGCTCGAAGTCGATTCGTTGTCGGCATTGCGAATGGCGCTCGAGGCTGGTTTAGGATGCGCGATCCTCTCCCGCGCAACCGTCCTCGCCGATTTGGCGGCGGAGAAATATCACGCCCGACGTATCATCGATCCGCCGCTGACGCGCTCGTGCGCGCTGGTTTCGCTCGCGGACCGTCCGCAAACAAAAGCCTTTCTCGAGGTACGCAAGACAATGGTCGAGGTGGTCCGCTCAGCGGTCAGCGCGGGTCGATGGCCGGCAAAGGGAAACAGCCGGCGGAGCAAGCGCGCCGCGATCTAGGTTCACGACACTCTGCAACACGCGTGCTTCTTCCCGCGAAATTATCTGGGCGGCATTCGCTCGAATTTCTGCAACGAGGAATCCATTATGTCCCACGCATGGCCGCGGACGCCGTACGTGATTAGTTGCGGATTGAATTGGCTTGGGTCGTCCAGGCTGGCCGCGTGGACCGCTATCGGTTCCGGATTGGCGACGAATGTCAGGTAGACCGGCGTTCCACAGGTCGGGCAGAAGGCGTGGACCTTTTCATTCCCATTGTCGTCCGCCACCCGCCATTCTTTCGCTTCGCCCGTAATTGCCACATCGGCTCGCCGGGGGAAGACCAGGTAGGATCCATGGCCCGTGCCACTTCGTTTCTGGCAATCGCGGCATTGGCAGTGGCTCTCGACGAGCGGTTCGCTGCTCGTCTCAAAACGGATCGCGCCGCACGCACACCCGCCGATAAAGGGCTTGGTCATGGTCATTCTCCCGCTTCTGATTGATTGACACGGCAAGGGATCAGGCCGATTTCGGCTTGGCGAAAACGTCGAGGCCGTGGCCGGTTTCCAGCAAGGATTTCAGGCTGGCGAGCACGACCGGCCAACCTTTCTTGATCCCGTTCGCCATCCCGCTGCCGGCTTCGAGTTCGTCATGGGTGACCGTCAGCCGGACCATGTCCTCGTATTCCTCGGTCTCGAACGTCACCCGGCTGTAGGCGGAAGGATCGGAGGCCTGCGACGCATTCGCCCAGGTGATGACGAGACGGGTCGGCGGCGAGACTTCGATGACCTTGCCGACCAGTTCGACGCTCCGTTGATCATTGGCGCGGACGTGCTCCCATTTCGACCCGGGATTCCAGTCGGAGACGTTCTCGTGGCCCCAGTAGCGCCTTGCGATGTCGGGCTTCGTGATGGCCTCGAACACCTTTTCCGGCGTCGAGCGAATATAGGTCACGTAGACAAAGCTGGTTGTCTCTTTGGTCATTGCTATTCTCCTTCGAGTTCTTTCTTCAGATCGTGCAGCAGGCTGAGCCGCTGTCGTTCGAATTTCCGCACCCACCGCTCGTAGACCTCATGAAGCGGCACGGGGTTGATGAAATGCAGCTTTTCCCGGCCGCGCCTGACCGTGCTCACCAGATTGGCCGCCTCCAGGATTTCGAGGTGCTGCGTGGCGGATTGCCGGGCCATCTCCAGGTTTTCGCAAAGCTGACCGAGCGTCTGCCCGTTCTTCTCACAGAGAAGATCAAGCAGCTTTCTGCGTGTCGGGTCGCCCAGCGCTTTGAAAACCTTATCGGCCTGCATCGGTCTCACTCTATGAAGATCATAACATGCAGGTAAATACCTGCATGTCAAGCAATAGCCAAGCCCGTCCATCAGGTCATTCGTCACCTTGCTGTGATTAGGAACGGAAGATCAGGACTATTGATCGGCGGACGTCGTGTCCGTGCGCTGACGCGATCGCGCTTCTGCCGTCTTGATCGCGTGCCAGATGCGCGAGGGCGTTGCGGGCATGTCGAGATGCTGCACACCGAGCGGCGCGAGCGCGTTCATCACGGCGTTCATGATCGTGGCGGGTGCTGCGATGGCGCCGGCCTGACCGCTCCCCTTGACGCCGAGCCGGTTGGCACGGCTTGGAAAATCAGGCGTGAGATCGCCTTCGAACGCGGGAAGATCGCCTGCGCGCGGCAGCGCATAATCCATCAGCGAGCCGGACAGAATCTGTCCTGTCTCCGCATCGAACAGCGCGTGCTCGAACAGCGCCTGCCCAATGCCTTGCACCACGCCGCCATGCACCTGCCCCAGCGTCTGGCGGGGATCGAGCAGGCGGCCGTAATCATCAAAGATGACGTAACGGTCGAGCCTCACCTCGCCGGTCTCAGGGTCGATCTCGACTTCCGCGACATGGCAGCCGTTGGGAAAGGTGTAGCGGTCGCACAGATGAGTCGCCCTGTGCGGCAGGCCGGGCGCGACGTCGTCGCCGGCAAGCTGATACGAGGTGCGCGCCACCTCATCGAGGCTGATCTCCTGCCCGGTCGCGGCCACGCGCAACTGGCCTGCTTCATACTGAACCGCATCCACGCCGGCCTGCAGCAGGCGCGCGGCAAGCCGCCGCGCATTCTCGATCAGGCCTTCCGCCGCCATCAACAGCGCGGTGCCGCCCTGGTGCATCGAGCGCGCCCCGCCATGGCCGCCGCCTGAATCGAGATCGTCCGTATCGCCCTGCCGAAACCGGAAGCGCTCCAGCGGCAGGCCGAGCGCGTCGGCCGCGATCTGCGCATAGGTGGTCTCATGGCCCTGGCCGCTGGAATGCGTGCCGACCTTCAGGTCGATCAGGCCGTCCTCACCGAACTGCACTTCCGCCACTTCATTGGGCTGGCCGCGCGCGGTCTCGAGAAAGCAGGCAAGCCCGAGGCCACGCAGCCGGCCCAGCTTGCGTGAAATTCTCTGGCGCGCCTTGAAGCCTTCCGCGGCAGTGGCGGCGTGATCGATGGCGTGGGCAAAGCTGCCCTGCTCGACCGAAAGTCCCATCGCGCTGCTGTAGGGAAAACGACGCATGATGTTCTTGCGCCGCAGCTTCAGCGCATCCATCCCGAGCTGGTGGGCCGCGATATCGATGCATCGCTCGATCAGATAATTCGCCTCCGGCTTGCCGGCGCCGCGATAGGCATCGATCGGCGTCGTATTGGTGAACACGCCCTTGGTCTCGAATGCGATCAACGGAATGTCGTAGACACCGCCCATCGCGCTCGCCATCGCCATGGTCGGCACGGCCGGCGCCACCGTCGAGACATAGGCGCCGAGATTGGCGAACACATTGGTGTCGAGCGCCAGGAAGCGGCCATCGCGATCGAGCGCCAGGCGGGCTCGGACGATGCTGTCGCGGCCATGCGCGGAGCCGGTAAAATCCTCGCTGCGATCGCCGATCCACGTGACGGGACGGCCGAGCCGGCGCGCCGCCCACAGCACCAGCACCCATTCCGGATAGAGCACGTTCTTCATCCCGAAGCCGCCGCCGACATCGGGAATGCTGACGCGAAGTTTTTCGCGGCCGATGCGAAAGACACGGTCGGCGAGCAGGTCGCGGATGGCGTGCGCGCCGGCGGCGGAGGCAGTCAGGTGCAGCCGGCCGTTCGCGGCATCGAACTGCCCTATCGCGCCGCGTGTCTCCAGCGGCGCGGCGACGACGCGGTTGTTGACCAGCTCGCATTCCACGACGTGCGCGGCGGCGCGGATCGCCGCTTCCACCGGGCCGATCTCGCCGCGGTTGAACTGGAACGCGATGTTGCCAGTAGCCTCCGGCCAGATCGACGGGGCATCCGGCAGAATCGCCGCTGCGATCGCGACCACCGGCGGCAGCGGCTCATAGTCGACGGCGATAGCCTCGGCGGCATCGCGCGCGGCTTCGGCGGTTTCCGCAACCACGAACGCGACCGGCTCGCCGACATGGCGCACCACGCCGCACGCCAGCGCGTGACAGGGCGGCACCACGAGCGGCGTGGTCATCGGGATGCTGGTCACCGCGCACGGCAACGGGCCGATATCGTCGGATGCCAATTCGGCCCTCGTGAGCACGGCCGCGACGCCGGGCATCCTGCGCGCCGCCTCGACGCCGATCGCGGTGATGCGTGCATGCGCGTGCGGCGAGCGAACGACGACGCCATGAAGCGCGTCCGGCGCCACGAGATCTGCGACGTAGCGCCCGCGCCCCTGCACGAAGCGCGCGTCTTCAAGGCGGTCGAGGCTGCGCCCCAATAACGGTTCGGTCATGTGAAGCTGTATGGAATTAGGCAGCGACAAAGGCAATCGGAAGCCCTCGTCATCCCGCCCGGCATCGGTCCAAATTAAAAATCGTCAATGAAATCAAGGCAATCCGTCAGGACCATTGCGTGGAAATGCCGCGCGCTCCGGCGCGACCACAATGACGACCGCCTGCTTACGGGCTGCGGGTGCACCGTGCACCCGGCAGCCTTCTGTTCTCATCTGATACAATGACCGTGCCGACCTCGCCATCCATGCCGCGAGATCGCAGGTCTTGCTTTACGCAGTCGCCGAGTGCTCCGCGCCCTGCAGCCTGCGCTTGCGCCAGACCGAGCCCACCAAAAGCACCACGGCGATGCCGATGAGTCCAAGGATCACCTCGCCGCCATGGCCGCCATTGGCGAACTGCGGCGCCATGCCGATCGATTTGAGGACCCCATCGAGGCCGACGCCGACCGGGCCGTTGAAGAATGCGTGCAGAGACGGTTGCAGCGCCGGGTCTGTCGCCATCACCTCGCCCGCGACCCAGCCCAGCAAGCCTGCGCCGGCCCACACCAGCGCGGGAAGACGCGTCAGCAACGCCATGATCAGCGCAGCGCCCGCGACGATCAGGGGAACGCTGATGGCAAGGCCGATGACGAGCAGCGGGATGCTGCCATTGGCGGCCGCGGCAACCGCGATGACGTTGTCGAGACTCATGACGATGTCGGCGATCGCCACGATCTGCACCGCTGCCCATAGGTGCGCAGCCGCGTCGACGTCGCCCTCATCCTCGTGTTCAGGCACCAGAAGCTTTGCCGCGATGAAGAGCAGCGCCAGGCCGCCAACCAGCTTGAGGAATGGCAGCCCCATCAGCGTCACGACGATGCCGGTGAAGATGATGCGCAGCAGCACGGCAACGCCGGCGCCAAGGATCATGCCCCAGAACTTCTGGCGCGGCGGCAAGCTGCGGCAGGCCATCGCGATGACAAGCGCGTTGTCACCCGACAGCAGGATGTTGATCCACATGATCTTGCCGAGCGCGACCCAGAAGGCCGGCGTCTGCATCTCGGCGTGGAATTGGGTGAAGAACGCAGAAATCGTCGCAGGATCGAAGATTTGCAAGAGCCAGTTCACAGCGTTTCCCCCCAGGCCTCTTCAGCCGTTGCGCGCGGCTACCACGGCCGCTCTTCCAATCGATTAGCCGACGATTTCGTTACCGGAAAAGAACTGCGCGATTTCGATCGCGGCGGTCTCCGGCGCGTCCGAACCATGCACCGAGTTCTCGCCGATCGACTTCGCATGGACCTTGCGGATCGTACCTTCCGCCGCCTTCGACGGATCGGTGGCCCCCATGACGTCGCGGTATTTGGCGATAGCGCCCTCGCCTTCCAGCACCTGCACGACGACCGGGCCGGAGGTCATGAAGTCGACCAGTTCGCCGAAGAATGGACGCGCCTTGTGAACGGCATAGAAGGTTTCCGCCTGTTCGCGGGTCATGCGAATGCGCTTCTGGGCGACGATCCGCAAGCCGGCCTTCTCGATCAACGCGTTGACGGCGCCGGTCAGATTACGCGCGGTCGCGTCCGGCTTGATGATCGAGAAAGTGCGTTCAATCGCCATTGTTTACGTCCTTCAAAGCACGCTGATTGGAGAGTTGCGGGGGCTTATATCGGCGCCACCTCGCGACGGCAAGCGACCCGGTGACGCGCCTGCCCGCCATTTTGGCCGCCTTTTCGTGCGGCACGTCACTCCGTAGGGGCGAACATTGCCGCAATTTCAGGGAGGTGAACCCACTCTGTAACCTCCGTCACGCCGCCATTCAGCTTCGCGGCCGTAGACTTTCCGGACGATCGGACACCGGGCGCGCATCCGCGGCCCGGGGCGTTACGGGAGGCGATCTCACCGATGGCGCGCATTTTCGCGCCTGAACCTTGAGGAGACGATCATGTTACGCAAACTCTCGCTCGTTGCAGTGGCAGCGGCTTCGCTGGGCGCGGCTGCGCTGGCGCCGACATCGGCCTCGGCCGGCGGCTGGCGTCACGGCTGGCACCATCATCATCACCATCACGGCTGGCATCATCGCCATCACGGCTGGGGCTGGGGCCCGCGCGTCGTCATCGGCGGCCCGGCCTATTTCGGTGGCTATGGCGGCTGTTACGTGCGGCGTCTGGTTCCGACCCCATGGGGCCCGCGCTGGCGGTTGGTGAACCGCTGCTACTGAGCTGATTTGAGCTTCTCCCTGACTGACGCCCCGGCCGCCGCGCCGGGGCTTTTTTGTGCGGAAGCGAACAGCCAGTGGTGATTCGACCAGACCACTTGCACGCGAACGCATGGGGCTCTGCACGGGAAACAAATTTCGCGGTTGTGACTTGATCTATCATCATTGTTATCACTCAAGCCTTGCGAACGCCGCGAGGTGGAACTCGCGAAGAGACCGCCGATGGATGGCCGAATCATTAGAGATTTCGAACAACTCGATCACAAGACGTGCGTATGGATCTGCGACGCCATCGGCGAACGGCTTCAGCAAAACTTGCGCCCCGAAACTGAACTCCCACCGCGTCTACGAGAACTCGTCAACGAGTTGCGCCGCCGCGACAACGAGTTGCATTGAGGGCCGATGGGTAGCTGATCTTACCGATAAATGAGTTGCGTTTGGCACCGGCTCCGGTGACAACGCCGCATGCTTTCCATCACAGATATTTCGATCCGGATTGCCGGGCGCCTCCTGATCGACGACAGCACGGTGCAGATCGTGCCGGGTGCTCGCGTCGGTTTTGTCGGACGCAACGGCGTCGGCAAATCGACGCTGTTTCATGCGATCCGGGGCGACCTGCCGACCGAGTCCGGCAGCATTACGCTACCGCCGCGCTGGCGCGTCGGCAGCCTGGCGCAGGAGGCGCCGGACGGCCCGGAGAGTCTCATCAATGTCGTACTGAAGGCCGATCTGGAGCGCGATGCGCTGCTCCGTGAGGCCGAAACTGCCACCGATCCGCACCGCATCGCCGAAATCCAGACCCGGCTGGTCGACATCGACGCGCACTCCGCGCCGGCGCGCGCCGCGGCAATCCTTAGCGGCCTCGGATTTTCCGCCGCGGATCAGGCGCGGCCGTGCTCGGAATTCTCCGGGGGCTGGCGCATGCGGGTGGCGCTGGCGGCGACGCTGTTCTCGGCGCCGGATTTGCTGCTGCTGGACGAACCGACCAACTATCTCGACCTCGAAGGCACGCTGTGGCTGGAAGACCATCTTGCGAACTATCCACGCACCGTCATCGTCATCAGCCACGACCGTGACCTGCTCGACACTTCGGTCGACCAGATCCTGCACCTCGATCGCGGCAAGCTGACCCTCTACAAGGGGACCTACTCCTCCTTCGAGGAACAGCGCGCCATGCGCGAGATGCTGGACGCCAAGCACGCCAAGCGCCAGGCCGACGAGCGCAAGCGGCTGCAGGCCTTCGTCGATCGCTTCAAGGCAAAAGCCTCGAAAGCCCGACAGGCGCAATCCCGCGTCAAGATGCTGGAACGGATGAAGCCGGTTACCGCGCTGGTGACCCAGGATGTGCGTGAAATCACCTTCCCGACGCCGGAGAAGATGCTGTCGCCGCCGATCATCGCCGTCGACGACGTCTCGGTCGGCTACGACGCGAAAAAGCCGGTGCTCAACCGCGTCACGCTGCGCGTCGACACCGACGACCGCATCGCCCTGCTCGGCTCCAACGGCAACGGCAAGTCGACGCTGGTCAAGCTGTTGGCAAACAAGCTGCAACCTTTCTCGGGCCGGATCACACGGGCGGAAAAGCTCTCGGTCGGCTATTTCGCGCAGCATCAGGTCGACGAGCTCAACCTCGATGCCTCGCCCTACGACCATGTCCGCAGGCTGATGCTCGATGCGCCGGAAACCAAGGTGCGCGGGCGCACCGGCGCGATCGGATTTTCCGGAAAGGCCGGCGATACCCTGGTAAAGAGCCTGTCAGGCGGCGAGAAGGCGCGGCTGCTGCTCGGGCTCGCCACCTTCTTCGGCCCGAATATGATCATCCTCGACGAGCCGACCAACCACCTCGACATCGACAGCCGCGCGGCGCTGGCCGAAGCGATCAACGATTTCCCCGGCGCCGTCATCATGGTCTCGCACGACCGCTACTTGATCGAAGCCTGCGCCGATCAATTGTGGGTCGTCGCCAACAAGACGGTAACGACCTACGACGGCGACCTCGACGATTACAGGCGAATGGTATTGTCGATCGGGGATAAGCGCGAGCGCGGCAGCGAGCGTGTCAGGGAAAGCGTGAAGCCCGAGCGCGCCAGGAGCGAAAGGCGAACGCCGCTGAAGCAGCGGATCGTCGAAGCCGAGGCCGAAATCGAGCGCATCAGCGGCATCATCGCCAAGATCGACACTGCGCTTGCCTTGCCGGATCTGTTCACGCGCGATCCCAAGCAGGCCGCCCAGCTCAGCAAGGCGCGCGCCGGCGCCGAAAGCGCGCTGCGCCGCGCCGAGGAAGACTGGCTGGAGGCCAGTTCGCAATTTGACGAAGCGACGGGCTGAAAACAGCTTTTGTCGCGGGCTTACGCCGCCGGCTTCTTCTTCGGCTTGGCGCCCTTTGCCGGCGCCGCCGGCTCCGGTGCACGCTCGATCGACGTCAGGCGTCCGGCGGTGAAGGTGTAGATGCCGGCCCGCTGGCCGCGCGAATAGCTGACGACCGCCACGCGATCGCCGCGCGGGTTGTTGGAAAGGCCGACATTGTCGGGCGCACCGATGCCGCGCACGACGTCGCATTCGGTATGGCCCAGCGCCACCGTTCCCGTCGTCGATGGAGGCGGGCCGCCTGCAGCGCCATTCGCCAGCGCATTGGCGTCGGTGCCCGGCGCTGCCATTCCGGGACAAGCGCCGTCGGCACTGACGAGTTCATCCGGCGTCACCGCTTTGGTCGGGGTGAGCGGAGGCGTTTCGATCGAGACATTACGGATGAACACGCGTCCGGAGCGCGAAAACCAGTCCGCATCCTTCGACAGCAGGTCTGCTCCACCCGAGCAGCCCGCAAGCGCAGGTCCGAGCAGCAACAACGTCAGCAGTGGCTTTCGATCGATTGTTCCGCGTCGCACGCTAAACCCCAGGCCCCCACCCTTACTGTAACCATTTGTCCGACCATCACTTTGCGGCACGACCATGGCTGCCCGCAAGGTCCGGCGCAGAAACCGCTGATTATCATTAATTCCTGTGGATCGCTATTGCCGCCGCTGCCACCGGCCCCGCTCGTCGGCCTGCCAGTAGGTCACCTCGAATCCCCGCGCCTTGCAATCCGCCCAGGCCCCGCGCGCAGCCGTTAGCGCATCGGCATCGTCGCCGTTGAAGACCAGCACCACCCGCTCGTAGCTGTCGCAGTCGGCCGGCAACGCCGCGTTGTCGATCAGGAACCTGACATTGGCCCCGTTCGGATTGTTCTCCTCGATCGAGAGAATGATGGGCTGGTCGTGGGCATCGCCGGCGCGCCATGTGGCGTGCGGCAGGAACGAATCGTCGCTGTAGGTCCACAAATGCGCATCGAGCGCCTCGGTGCGCTCCGGCGATGTCGATTGCACGACCACGCGCCAGCCTCGCTCGAGCGATTTTTCCAACAGCGGCGGCAATACGCTTTCGAGCGACATGGCCTGCAAATGGTAGAACAGGACTTCCGTCATCGCCTGCAACCGAACTATTTCGTGGCTTCGTAATATTCCGCGACCAGCCGGTCCAGCAGGCGAACGCCGTAGCCGGATCCCCAACTGTGGTTGATGTCGGTTTTCGGCGCGCCCATCGCGGTTCCCGCGACGTCGAGATGCGCCCACGGCGTGTTGTCGACGAATCGCTGCAGGAACTGTGCGGCGGTGATCGAGCCGCCGTGGCGCCCGCCGGTATTCTTCATGTCGGCAAACTGCGAATCGATCAGCTTGTCGTATTCAGGACCAAGCGGCATGCGCCAGACGCGCTCGCCGGTTTCATTTCCGATCTTGCTCAGCCGTTCCGCCAGTTCGTCATTGTTGGAGAACATGCCGGAATACTCGGTTCCGAGCGCGACCATGATCGCGCCGGTGAGCGTTGCGAGATCGACCATGAATTTGGGTTTGAACTTCTTCGCCACGTGCCAGAGCACGTCGGCCAATACGAGCCGGCCTTCGGCATCAGTGTTGATGATTTCGATGGTCTGCCCTGACATCGAGGTGACGATATCGCCGGGGCGTTGGGCGTTGCCGTCGGGCATGTTCTCGACCAGGCCGATGGCGCCGACCGCGTTGACCTTCGCTTTGCGTGCCGCGAGCGCATGCATCAGCCCGACCACGCAGGCCGCGCCTCCCATGTCGCCCTTCATGTCCTCCATGCTGGCGGCGCCCTTGATGGAGATGCCGCCGGTATCGAAGCAGACGCCCTTGCCGACGAAAGCAACGGGCTGATCGCCCTTCTTGCCGCCGTTCCAGCGCATGATCACGGTGCGGCCGGGCTGGGTCGAGCCCTGTGCGACGCCGAGCAAGGCGCCCATGCCGAGCTTCTTCATCGCCTTGACGTCGAGCACCTCGACATCGACGCCGAGCTTCTTGAGCTGGCTCGCACGGCGCGCGAATTCCACGGGGTAGAGTACGTTCGGCGGTTCGTTGACGAGTTCGCGCGCAATGATCACGCCGTCGACGACATGGGACGCGATCGCGAGCGCCTTTCGCGCGGCGGCGACATCGTCAACGGCAATCGAAACGTCGGCGCGAAGCGCGCCGTTCTCGCCGTCCTTCTTCTTGGTCTTGTAGCGGTCGAACTTATACGCGCGCAGCCGGATGCCCGACGCGATCGCGGCGGCCGAATCGGGCTGCATCGCCCCCTCAGGCAGTTCGGCGATCACGGTGACCGCTGTGCTGGCGGTGTTGAGCCTGCCCGCCGTCACCCCGCCGAACTTGAGAAAATCCTTCTCCTTGATATCGGCCGGCTTGCCGACACCAACGACGATCAGGCGCTCTGCCTTGATTCCATCCGGCGCCGGGATGTCGAGCGTCGATCCGCTCTTGCCCTTGAACTGATTGGCCGCCGCCGCCCGCTTGACCGTATCGGCAGCCTTCCCCAGCGCCTTCCGCGTCGCCTCGCCGAACTTCAATGCCTCGTCGCAAAACACCACGAGAACGGCGCGGGGGGCAGTGGAAAAAGCGACAAAGCCGACCTTGACGGCGTCGGTCATAGGTAAATCCTCCAGAATTCAGGGCTGTCTTGCGCGGCCAGAATCGGTCCGCATTATGGAATGTTCTCTTCGGTAACGGCCCAAATCGCTCGGGACCTGATGTTTTCGGCACTATGGCCTGTCTGCCGCGCCACTGCCAAGCGCCGCAGTGGCTGGAACGCCACATGAGGCGAATTAATAACCGTGTCGAGGGGACGCCACGGCCCGGCCATTTTGTTGACGGATCAAAGGGATGGTAGTGAGAATGTAGACGGCTGACGATTGGCGGCCCGACCAATGGGGAACCCTCAAACAGGGATTGGTCGGAAGCTGCCCTTTGGGCGTGCAAGGGTGGGATCGTGCGGTAACGATGGGGTCGATCGACAGGTACATTTTCCGCACGACGCTCGCGTCGTTTGCGCTGGTCCTGGTCAGCCTCACCGGCGTGATCTGGATTACGCAGGCGTTGCGCGGCATCGACCTGATGACCAGCCAGGGCCAGACCATCATCACCTTTCTCGGCATCACCAGCCTGGTGATTCCGGCGCTGGTTTTGATCATCGCCCCGATCGCGTTGATGATCGCGATCTCCCACACGCTGAACAAGCTCGCCACCGATTCTGAAATCATCGTGATGAACGCCGCCGGCTTCTCGCCTTTCCGGCTGTTCCGCCCATTTTTCTATGCCACCTGCGTGGTGGCGCTGATGGTTGCCTTCATCGGCTCCTATCTCGCGCCCGACGGCATGCGCCGGATCAAGCAATGGGATGCCGAAATCACGGCCGACGTGCTGACCAATATCCTGCAGCCCGGCCGCTTCGCCCAGCTCGACCAGAACCTGACGATTCGGATCCGCGAGCGCCAGCCGGGCGGCGTGCTCGCCGGCATTTTCGTCGACGACCGCCGCGATCCCAAGGAGCGTGTCACCATCATCGCCGACCACGGCACGGTACTGAAGAACGAGAACGGCTCCTATCTGGTGCTCGAAGACGGCAATCTCGAACGTTTCGAGACGGGAAAGCGCGATCCGGCCTTTGTGGCGTTCGTTCGTTACGCTTTCGACATGTCGAAATTCTCCAATCGCGGCCGCGACGTCGCACTGGGGATTCGCGAACGCTATCTTTGGGAGCTGATCTCGCCCTCGGGGGACGATCCGGTTTTCAAGCAGCTTTCCGGGCAGTTTCACGCCGAGCTGCATGACCGCTTCCTGGCGCCGGTCTATCCCTTCGCCTTCGCAGTGCTGACGTTTGCCTTCCTCGGCACGCCGCGCACCACGCGCCAAAGCCGCAATTTTTCGATCGGCGGGTCGATCCTGGCGGTGTTTGGCCTGCGCATGGCGGGATTCGCCTGCTCGGTAATGACGGTGAAAACACCAAGCATGGCTCTCGTGCAGTATTCGATGCTGTTCGGCGCGATCGGCGTCGGGCTGTGGATGATCATCGGCGGCATCGTGGTGGAGCCGCCGGCCGCGCTGATGGAGGCCATCAACAGGTCGAACGCACGCCTCGCTCGGCTCTTTGGACGGCCCGCCACCGCATGAGCATGATGACCAACACGCTCGGGCGATACTTTGCCGGCCGCTTCCTGATCTCGGCGGTGGGCGTGTTTGCGAGCATTTTCGTGCTGCTCGTGCTGGTCGACTACATCGAAATGGTCCGCAAGACCTCCGGGCTGGTATCGGCATCGGCGATCACGGTGGCGCAGACGTCGCTGTACCGGGTGCCGCAACTGCTCGAAAAGCTGATGCCGTTCTGCGTCTTGATCGGCGCGATGACCTGCTATCTCGCGCTATCGCGGCGGCTTGAGCTGGTGGTGGCACGCGCGGCCGGCGTATCCGCCTGGCAGTTCATTTCACCGGCACTGGCAAGCTCGATCATCCTCGGCACCCTGGCAACGGTTGCCTACAACCCGATGTCGGCGAACCTGCGCGAACTGTCCAAGCGGATGGAGGCCGAACTGTTCGGCTCGGCGCCCGGCGGCGGCATTCAGGATGCATCCGGCTTCTGGCTCAACCAGATCAACAGCGACGGCCAGTCGATCATCAATGCGGCGCGCAGCGAGCAGCAGGGTGTCCGGCTGACGGGGCTGACCGTGTTCCGGTTCGATACAGATCTCCAGTTCAAGGAGCGAATCGAGGCGCGCGAAGCCTCACTCGAAGAGGGCCGCTGGGCCTTCAAATCGGTACGTCGATACTCCCTGGATAAACCTCCGGTTGATCAGGAGACCTACTACCTCTCAACCACCCTGACCCCGGCCCAGGTTCGCAACAGTTTCTCGACCCCCGAAACCGTGTCTTTTTGGCAACTGCCCGGCTATATCCGCTCTTCCGAAAGCTCCGGCTTCGCGACCGCAGGCTACCGTCTGCAGTACCATAAGCTCATCGCACAGCCATTTTTGCTGGCTGCAATGGTGATGTTGGCGGCTTCCGTCAGCCTTCGCTTCTTCCGGATGGGCGGCGTGCAAAAGATGGTTTTAAGTGGCGTGGGCGCAGGGTTTCTGCTCTACGTTCTATCGAAAGTTACTGAGGATTTGAGCAAGGCTGAGTTGATGCATCCCATCGCTGCGGCGTGGTTGCCTGTCTGTGTGGGCGGCCTCACCGGCTTCTTAGCCTTGCTGTACCAGGAGGACGGGTAGTGGCCGTTGTCGCCGCCCGCCAGTTGAGGTCGCCTGCGTTCAGGCGGCGCACCACCGTGCGCCGCTATCGAGCCCGCTTGGCCGCCGTTGGCGTACCTATGTTTGCCCTGCTCGCCGGACTGGTTTTCGGCGGCATGATCGAGCTTGCCCTGACGGCTCCCGCCGCGGCGCAAAGCTTCACCTATAATCCGCGGCCGCCCAAGCCGCCGCCACGGCCCACCAACAACGACGGCAAGATGCTCGTGCAAGCCGTCGAGGTGGATTACGACTATAACAACCAGCGCGTGTCGGCGGTCGGCAACGTGCAGATGTTCTACAACGGCACCAGCGTGGAGGCCGACAAGGTCATTTACGACCAGAAGACCAAGCGGCTGCATGCGGAAGGCAACATCCGCCTGACGGATGCGGAAGGCAAAGTCACCTACGCCAACATTATGGATCTGAGCGACGACTACCGTGACGGTTTCGTCGATTCGCTGCGCGTCGATACGGCTGACGATACGCGCATGGCGGCGACGCGCGCCGACCGTTCCGCCGGCAATTACACCGTGTTCGAAAACGGCGTCTATACCGCCTGCGCGCCGTGCAAGGACAATCCGAAGAAGCCGCCGCTGTGGCAGGTCAAGGGTGCGCGCATCATCCACGACCAGACCGACAAGATGCTGTACTTTGAGAACGCGCAGCTCGAATTCTTCGGCGTGCCGATGGCGTATCTGCCGTATTTTTCGACGCCCGATCCGACCGTCAAGCGCAAGACGGGCTTCCTGATGCCCGCCTACAGCAACAACTCGACTTATGGCTACGCCGTCGAGACCCCGTTCTACTGGGCGATCGCGCCGGACTATGACGCGACGTTCAGTCCGCGCTTCACGACGCGGCAAGGCGTGCTGTTCCAGGGCGAATTCCGCCAGCGCCTGATCAACGGCTCGTACCAGATCCGCGGCTACGGCATCAATCAGCTCGATCCCGGCGCGTTCGCCGGCCTGCCCGGCGATCGTGACTTCCGCGGCGGCGTCGACACCAAGGGCCAGTTCGCCATCAACGACAAATGGGTCTGGGGATGGGACGGTGTCCTGCTGTCGGACTACTACTTCTTCTCTGACTACCGGCTGGCCCAATACAAGGATCCGCTGGGCTCGTTCCTGAGCCTGCCGACGGAAGCGATTTCGCAGCTCTATCTGACCGGTGTTGGCAATCGCAGCTTCTTCGATGCGCGCACGATCCATTACCTCTCCTTCTCCGGGAACCAGGACAAGGTCCCGGTGATCCATCCGGTCGTCGACTATTCCAACGTGATCAACCACCCGATCCTCGGCGGTGAGGTCAGCTACAAGACGAACTTCACCAGCCTGTCGCGCACGACCGCGGCGTTCGACCCGATTACGACGCTGGCCAACACCAACGGCCTGTGCCTCAACGCATCGGCCGATCCGCTGGCCCGGATTCCCTCGCAGTGCCTGCTGCGCGGCATGCCCGGCACCTACACACGGCTGACGGCCGAAGCGCAGTGGCGGCGCTCGTACACCGATCCGATCGGTCAGATCTGGACGCCGTTTGCGATCATGCGCGCCGACGCCATCGACGCCTCGATCTCGAACCAGCCGGGCGTTTCGAACTTCCTGCCCGTGGGCGACACGCAGGCGGTCCGCCTGATGCCGACGGTCGGCCTCGAATATCGCTACCCCTTCATCAACGTTCAGCCCTGGGGCACCACCACGATCGAGCCGATTGCGCAGATCATCGCTCGTCCGAACGAGACCTTCGCCGGCCGGCTGCCGAACGAAGACGCGCAGAGCATGGTGTTCGACGCCAGCAACCTGTTCGCGATCGACAAGTTCTCCGGCTACGACCGCGTCGAGGGCGGCGGCCGCGCCAATGTCGGCGTGCAGGCGACCACGCAGTTCGATCGCGGCGGCAGCGTCAATGTGCTGTTCGGCCAATCCTACCAGTTGTTCGGCCTGAACTCGTTCGCCGTGGCGGACCCGACCAACTCGGCGCTGAATTCCGGCCTGCAGAACACCCGCTCCGACTACGTCGCCCGCGTCAACTATTCGCCGAACCGGACCTATACGTTCAGCGTGCGCTCGCGCATGGACGAAGCAACGGCGAACGTCAACCGCTTCGAAGCCGAAGGACGCGCCTCGTTCGACCGCTGGTCGGTCAGCATGATGTATGGCAACTATGCCGCCCAGCCGGAACTCGGGTACCTGACCCGGCGCGAAGGCTTGCTCGGCAGCGCATCCATCAAGGTGGCGTCGAACTGGGTCGTTTCGGGAGCCGCTCGCTGGGATCTTGAAGCCAACAAGCTGAACCAGTACATCATCGGCGCCGGCTATGTGGACGATTGCTTCGTGCTGGCCGCCAACTACGTCACGTCCTATACCTACTCCGCCGGGACGACGCCGCCGGTGCTCAATCACGCTTTCATGGTGCAGATCGGCCTACGGACCATTGCGAATACGTCCTCGTCGTCTGGCAGCAGTGGCATTCAGTAGCGTGAGGCCCGACCTTGCCGGAGAGTACACAGCGCTGCGCGGTACGAATTGGCTGATACGACTGATATGACCATGACGACCATTACGTTCTTTCCTCGCCGATTTTGGTCCCTGATCGCCGGCGGCGCCGTTGCGCTTGCCGTGCTGGCCGGCGGCGCTTCACCGCTGCAAGCGCAGTCCGTAGCGGTGATGGTGAACGGTGAGCCCATCACCACTCTCGATATCGAGCAGCGCACCAAGCTCAACTTCCTGACCACGCGGAAGCAGATGCCGCGGAAGGAGGTGATCGAGGAACTGATCGACGAAAAGGTGAAGATCAAGGAGGGCAAGCGGTTCGGCGTCGATCCTAGCGCAAGCGATATGGATCAGGCCTATGCGGGAATGAGCCAGCGGATGCGTATCTCGCCCGAACAGTTGACCAAGTCCCTGGAGAGCCAGGGGGTCCGGCCGGAAACGCTGAAGGCCCGCCTCAAGGCCGAGATGGTCTGGGGCAGCCTGGTGCGCGGCCGTTTCAAGGAGAGCCTCCAGGTCGGCGAGAAGGACGTTGCCGACGCCGCCCAGCAAAGCGGCGAAGCGACCCAGGCCGACGCGTTCGAATACAGGCTGCAGCCAATCGTGCTGATCGTGCCGCGCGGCTCGGCGCAAAGCGCGATCGACTTGCGGCGCAAGGAGGCAGAGTCCTTGCGCGAGCGCGTGCAGAGTTGCGAGCAGGCCAACTCCTACTTCAAGTCGATGCAGAATGCCGCGATCCGCGGCATCGTCACCAAGACTTCGGCCGACATACCCGGCCCGCTTCGCGAGCTCCTGGACAAGACGCCGGTCGGTCGCCTGACCCCGCCCGAAATCACCAAACAGGGCGTCGAGATGGTGGCGTTGTGCGACCGCAAGCCGACCAAGATCGATACGCCGAAGAAGCGGGAGATCCGGGAAAAGATGTACGCGCAGAAGTACGAGGCAAAGTCGAAGGCTTACCTGGCCGACATCCGCAAAGCTGCGATGATCGAATATCGTTGATGCATGGCAAAGCCCCTCGCGCTGACATCGGGCGAACCTGCGGGCATCGGCCCCGACATCGCCCTTGAAGCGTGGCGGCGGCGCGGTGAGCTGGACCTCCCGCCGTTCTATCTGCTCGGCGATCGCGCGTTCTTCGCCGAGCGCGCGAAAATCCTGGGATTGTCGATCGACCTCGCCGACGCCGTGCCCGAGGAAGCGAGCGCGGCATTTGCGAAGGCCCTGCCCGTGGTCACGACCGGCGACGTCGCGACCGCGCCCCCCGGACAGCCCGACCAGACCAGCGCGACCGCGGCGCTTGCCTCGATTCGCCATGCGGTCGACCACGTCAGGGCCGGACGCGCCGGCGCCGTCGTCACCAACCCGATCGCCAAGAGCGTGCTCTACCGCGCCGGATTCCGCCATCCCGGCCATACCGAGTATCTCGCCGAGCTTGCCGCCGATGGCGGCCGCGTGCCGCAGCCGGTGATGATGCTGTGGTCGCCGGCGCTCGCCGTCGTTCCCGTGACCATCCATCTTTCGCTGCGCGAGGCGCTGGCCCAGCTCTCAGCCGAGCTGATCGTCACGACAGCCCGGATTGCAGTTGCGGATCTGAAAGCGCATTTCGGCCTTGCTCAGCCACGCCTTGCGATATCGGGCCTCAATCCGCATGCCGGCGAAGACGGCTCGCTCGGCAGCGAAGACATCGACATCGTAGCACCCGCCGTCGAAATGCTGCGCAAGGAAGGCATCGATGCCCGGGGCCCGCTGCCGGCGGACACCATGTTCCACCCCGCGGCGCGCAAGACCTATGACTGCGCGATCTGCATGTATCACGACCAGGCGCTGATCCCGATCAAGACCATTGCGTTCGACGACGCCGTCAACGTCACGCTCGGATTGCCCTTCATCCGCACTTCGCCGGACCACGGCACCGCCTTCGACATTGCCGGCACCGGCAAGGCCAACCCGTCGAGTCTCGCCGCGGCGTTGCGGCTCGCCGCGCGCATGGCGGCGACGAAACCTGCATGAGCGCGATCGACGATCTGCCGCCGCTGCGCGAGGTCATCCGCGAACATTCCCTGTCGGCCCGTAAATCGCTCGGCCAGAATTTTCTGCTCGACCTCAACCTCACCGCGCGGATTGCACGCGCCGCTGGCCCGCTCGAAGGCGCCACCATCATCGAGGTCGGTCCCGGCCCCGGCGGCCTGACGCGCGCGCTGCTGGCGCTCGGCGCCAAACGCGTCATCGCGGTCGAGCGCGACGAGCGCGCGCTGGCGCCGCTCGATTACATCGCCAAGCGCTATCCTGGCCGGCTGGAGATCGTTCACGCCGACGCGCAGCGCTTCGATCCCCGCCCGATGCTGGGCGGCGAGCGGGCAAAAATCGTCGCCAACCTGCCCTACAATATCGCAACCGCGCTTCTGGTGGACTGGCTCTCGATCGAGCCATGGCCGCCCTGGTACGACATGATGGTGCTGATGTTTCAGCGCGAGGTCGCCGAGCGGATCGTCGCCAAGGAGAACGACGAGGCCTACGGCCGGCTCGCGGTGCTCGCCAACTGGCGCTCGGAGACCAAAATCCTGTTCGACATTTCCCCCGCCGCGTTCGTGCCGCAGCCGAAAGTGACCTCCTCGGTGGTGCGACTGGTGCCGCGTGAGGCGCCCGAGCCGTGTGACCGCCGCGCCCTCGAACAGGTGGCGGCCGCGGCCTTCGGCCAGCGCCGCAAAATGCTGCGGCAGAGCCTCAAATCGCTCTCGGTCGATCCCGCCCGGCTGGCCGAAGCCGCGCATATCGACGCGACCAGGCGCGCCGAAACCATTCCAATCTCCGGCTTTGTTGCCATGGCCCGCGAATTGACCGATATACGAAGCATAAAAACTTAAAACGCCCCGAAGAAACTGCTCGAGGAGATGATGCCATGGCGCTGATGCGTCGCCAGTCGCTGGTCAAGTTCGATGCGCCGTTGTGCGAAACCATCGTCGACACGCCGAAGCCGAAAGGCAGCGAAGTCCTCGTCCGCATCGAGCGCTGCGGTCTCTGCCATTCCGACCTGCACATCCAGGACGGCTACGCCGATCTCGGCGGCGGCAAAAGGCTCGACACCACGCGCGGCATGACGCTGCCGTTCACGCTCGGGCACGAGATTGCCGGCGTCGTCGATGAAGTCGGTCCCGATGTCTCGAAAGAGCTGATCGGAAGGAAGCAGGCGGTATTCCCCTGGATCGGCTGCGGCCAGTGCCGCGACTGCGCCAATGGCGACGAAAACCTCTGCGTCAAGCAGCGCTTCCTCGGCGTCTCCATCGATGGCGGCTTTGCCACTCACGTGCTGGTGCCCGACGCCAAATATCTGCTGGATTACGATCCGCTGCCGGTCAATCAGGCGGCGACGCTGATGTGCTCGGGCGTCACCGCCTATGGCGCGCTGAAGCGGCTGGTCGACCGTCCGCGGCAGCGCAACCTTTTGCTGATCGGGCTCGGCGGCGTCGGCATGATGGGGCTTTCGTTCGCGCAGGCGATGTTCAAGCAGAACATCACGGTCGCCGACCTCTCTCCTGCCGCGCGCGAGACTGCGCTGCAGAACGGCGCAGCGGTTGCCTACGATCCGGCCGAGCCCGAGGTTATCAGGCGCATCCTGAAAGAGACCGAAGGCGGCTTCGACGGCGTCGTCGATTTTGCAGGCAATGAGAAATCGATGGCGTTCGCCGTTGCAACCGTCGCACGCGGCGGCAAGATCGTGGTGTCCGGGCTGATGGGCGGCAATTTCAGCCTGCCGATGGTGCAATGGGTCTACAAGCGCATGACCATCGAGGGCTTCATGGTCGGCATACTCGCCGAGGCCATGGAATTGATGGCCCTCGCCCGCGCCGGCAAGATCAAGCCGACGCCGATGAAGGAAGAGCCGATGGCCGACGTCCAGAAATGGATCGACCAGCTGCGCGCCGGCAAGGTCGTGGGGCGTATCGTGCTGAAGAACTGAGGCAGCACGCGCGGCTATCGGCGGCATTGCTGCGCTGAGGCAGCACCGCTCGCGACGCGATCGTTATGCCGACTTTGGCTTCGACAGTTCTTGAACCGCCCGGTGCGCGACAACGTCCAATCCGCCCAAGGTGGTGTTTCCCTCCTCCGCACTCTGCATCAGCTTTCGGGCGACATACTTGCGGCTTTCATGATCGCCGCCGTTGGGAAAACGGCGGCAGGCTTTTTCCAGCGCAACTTCCATGTTTGCAATCGTGCGGTCATCCAATTTAGCCACGACGTCACCTCCCCGGGGTGAACAAAGCCAACCGACATTCCCTTCCGAGTACAGCGATCATTGAATGATAGCACTTTCGGGAAAAAGCGGAATAGAGGATGGCACCTCGCCGGGAGGCGACGCGCCGTCTCCTGCAAACTTCTCGGGACGATCACGGCCATGGCATGCCTAATGCCTACTTCCCGAGCGCCGCCTGCGGAGTGTTGCGAAAGCTGATTGCCATGCGGTTGTAGGCGTTCATCAGGCCGATCGCGATCGTGAGGTCCACGAGGTCGCGCTCCTCGAACACGGCGCGGGCGGCCTGACATGCTTGATCAGGCACGCCGGTATCGGCGACGCGCGTCAGCAGGTCGCGCGTGTGCATGTCGAGGCAATAGGCGCAGTTGTTGATCTGGGAAATTCGCGGGTAAGCGCGACTGCATCAGTTTCGTGCCGTTGCAGTCACCAGCCGAATGGACGTTCAAGAAAGACCAGACCGATTATGTCGTGCCGGTGCGGTCGCGGCTGGTGTTGAACCATCTTGAATCGACGTGCGAAGCCGCGCGCTGCGGCATGGGCATCGCAACGGTGTTCTCCTATCAAGTCGCAGAATCGGTCAAATCCGGAGAGCTTGCGTTGCTGCTGCAGGATTTCGAGCCGCCGCCGATACCCGTCAGCCTTGTCTATCCGCCCAATCGCTTCATGCCGGTCAAGTTGCGCGCGTTCCTGGACTTCGCGCTACCGCCCTCAAAGCACGCATCGCCGACCTGCCGAAACGCGCCCCGCGAGGGCGAGCTGGGTCCTCCATTTAGATGAACGAGTACTGACTTAGGGTGACAATGCGATCACCGCAATGCTCAAAAGCCGACTCTGTCGGCATCGGCCCGTCTGATTGCTGCCAAGTACGCGGCCCACTCGAACTCAAAGGGCCCCACATGCGTAAGCTTGGTTCCGGCCTCGTATCCGTTATCATATGCGAAGTCAGACCATTGCACGACAAGGTCGTTCCGCGAGACAAGAACGGTGATAGCTCCACAAGCGAGATCGCCACACTCGGGGCAAACAAACAGAGACACACGGTGACCTCCGCCGACGGGGACATCCGAGGTCAATATGCTTGCTATTCCACCGTTGAGGCGACCGGCCACCTCAGGCTCTAATCGCGGGTCCGAAAGGCACCCGCACATATCAAGGCTGGACGCCTGAGTAGCCTTGAAGAGGGATGCTCCATTGACGACAAAGTCAAATGTGTACCTCTCCTGTTTCAAAGGACTGGTGCTGCCGCCCCGATGAAGCCTAGCAAGTGCAAGTTGATCCGCCATTCCCGCCGCTCTGCGCGTACCTGTATCCCGGGATCAATGTCAGTTTTTTCAAGCTTCGCAAGCTTGAACGCAGTCGCCCAATGGCGGCTTGCCGCAGTCCGCGCTGGCCAAAGGGCGACGTCGGACCCCGTGACCTCCCATCGACACTGGTACGCCTATGGCGGCTGTCCGGATCGAGAAGCCGCGACCGCTGTAGCGATGGTGCTGCGAGAGTTGGCGCTGCTTCCTAAAAGTCCCGGGCTCTGATTTCCCGGAACGACACCAAACGGCGCTGCGCCTCGTCCCATAACACAAGTCGTACACACCGAAAGCTCCGCAGGAGCGTTATGTGGCCGACATCGCGCAGCTCCGGGTGGTCACGCAGCACGTGCGGCAGCCGGTAATAGGGAATTCGGCTGGAGAGGTGATGCACGTGGTGAATACCGATGTTGGCTGTGAACCAGCGCAGCAGCGCCGGCAGTTCGTAATGCGAGCTGCCGTACAGCGCGGCTTGATGCAGGTTCCAGCTCTCGTCCCGATCCCACGTCGTGTGCTCAAATTGATGCTGCACGTAGAACAGCCATACGCCGGCCGTGGCGGCCAGCAGCGTAATCGGAAGATGCACGAGCAGGAACGCCTTGATCCCGATAAACCATGTGAGCACAGCGACGATGACGGCAATCGCGAGATTGGTTGCCATTGTGCTGGCCCAAGGCTGCCAACCATGGCGCATGAGGCCGACCGGAATCCTCTGTTGCAAAAGAAACAGATAGGCCGGTCCGAGCCCGAACATGATCAGCGGGTGGCGATAAAGACGGTATTTCAGACGACCCCACCAGGAAAGGGCCCGGTATTCGCGCACAGTCAGCGTATCGACATCGCCGATGCCGCGGCGATCGATGTTGCCGGTGGTGGCGTGATGAATCGCATGCGTGCGGCGCCAATAGTCGTAAGGCGTGAGCGTGAGCACGCCAATGACGCGGCCGACCCAGTCATTCGCCAGGCGGCCGGCAAAAAAGGTGCCATGGCCGCAGTCGTGCTGGATCATGAACAGGCGTAAGAGAAAGCCAGCGGCCGGAACCGCGATAAGCAATGAAGCCCAGGCATAGCCAAGGGAGAACGTGAACCAGGCCGCGGTCCACAGCATGACGAGCGGCAAAGCCGTGATCGCTAACTCGGCCAGGCTCCGCGGCCGACTTGGGGTGCTGTAGTTGCCCAAAATGCGCTTCCAACGCCGAGCGTCGGGGACGTCATCGCTGCCAATGGGAGTCTGAATGAAGCCAAAGTCTTTTGGCCCATTAGACCCCTGCACAGTTCTCTTATGCACAGATATCCCCTTCTGACAGTGCACGTAAGATCGAGGCACCGATGGATCGGCACCTACGTCCGTTGATCGATTTTTGGAGAAGGGTCTGAAACGTGCGTGCCTGTCAGCAGCGAGGCAAAGCGGGCCCAGTCGTTCGGCCAAGTGTCGATTGACCCGCATATGGACACAAATTGGGGGAACGTCAAGGACCGCAGCTCCGCGTTACCCGTGCCCCATGGGTCCAATCGCGTCAATTTGGTCGTCGGCCGACTACTTCCGGTCTTCCGCAGGAAACGGACACGGGCCGGCGCCCCACGGCAGGGGCGTCGCCCGGCTGCTGTCAGATCGTCACGCGGCTGCCGTCGAAGCGCGTGAAGGAGAAGCCGTCGAAGGGTTCGCGGAGGGCAATGCGCTCGTCCCGCAACATGCCGATAGCCACTTCTTCGCCGATCGCCATTGAGGCAGAAGCGTCGGAACGCCAGTGGATGCCCGCCCAATTCCGTCCGAAACCGAAATTCACCGCGAGCTTGTTCAACTCTCCACCAACCGTGAGCGGCGGCCCGGTATAGGGCACGAGCCTAGTCGGGTCGGCCGGATCGGGCTGTACCGGGTTGATGATGACGCGGCTCTCGTCGAAAAACGCTTTCAAGATGGTAGCCGTGACGGCACCAACGCCCGTGGCGCCGCCGGGATAGGTGGAGTGAAGGGGCGCGGCCTCCGGATAGGTTTGCGACAAAAGATAGGTGCCGTATTTGGCTTTACTGCGATCAAGCGCTTCCGATTTCAGGAAGCTATCGTGCAACGGGTAGTCGCTCACGCCATTGGCGAGGCGATGGTGCGCCAGACCGCCGTAGGCTTCAGGTCGCACAGCCCGGTGCACGAAATACTTCTGCCAGTAGGCCGCGCGGACGGAGTTGCTGATCCCCGTGGTGAGTAGTGCCTGCACATAGGCCAATCCGAAGGTGGCACCCGCAGGTCCCTGTGTTTTCGATTTCCGATACGGGTTAGACGGGTAGGATATGGGCTCCGCCAGTGGATACATCCCGGAGTACCGCTGATCCGTTCCACCGCCGGGGGTTGCAAGCATCAGCGCTGCCGCCCACCCGAGTGCGGGACCAGCGCGGACATACTCCGCAAGATCTCTTCCTGTCGTGATGTATCGCAGTGTCGCGTCGAACTGCAACCGGCGTTTCGCTGCGGCGCCGTTCTGGATCGCCAGCCACTCCTCGTATTCGGTCAGGAATTCGCTCGCGGGCAACGCGGTGCGAATTTGAGCACTGATCCACTGTGAGGCGTAGGGCACGTCCCGGAGCAGGAATTGCGAGATCAGCGGGCCGTCCAGAACGCCTGGAGGCGTGACGGAGCGGCCCTTCGGGTCAGTTGGGTCGAAATAAAGCGCATTGGCACGGAACAGCGTACCGGGTGTGACCCGCCCACCAGACTTCGGCCCCCGGAAATCGGCGAGCTTGTTGAGTTCCTCGGTAGCTGCAAGCACGTCGCGATTGGAGGTGTCGTCACGTAACTCGGTAAGCGGAACATCACGAAGCAGCGATTGCCAATATACCTCGACAGCCTCGCCGCCGCGCTCCGCACTTGCAAGGGCCGGTGCCGGCGGTATCGCAATCTGAGTAGCATTCAAGCCGCTGAGACTGACGGCTTGTGTGCCTACGGGATTGACCAGCTTGCGCGTGCCGCCAAGCGGGATTTTCTCGAAATCAGCGGGATCGCCCGACTGGCAAGCGGTAGAGAAAGCCTGCCATGCCGCTTGCTCTACCTCGCCGCGTTTATCGTGCGGCAGGCCCCGTGAATCCGAACCGATCTTGTTGGTGTAGCGCGCCTCATCGCCATTCGCCGGGTGGGGCGGGATGGGAATTTTCTCGTTGTTTCTCGCGCAGGCCTCTCGGACTTCGAAGGCGCGGCGCTTGAACGCCGCGTCGAGCGGTCGCACGTCCACGCTCACGCCCACAGTCTGCGCCGCGGCCGGGGTTACTCCGGGCATGCCCGGCGGCGACGCAAGCACGGCGGCGCCAACTGCGATGCTGGCCCCGCCGAGCAGCGAGCGGCGCGTGACCGCGGTGGCCGGCAGGGCCGGCGATGCCAGGTCAGATTCAGTCGAAATGGTGGGGTGGTCAGCCATGGAGATCTCCTCCCTCGCAGGCACCGCTCCGGGGCCCGCGCTTTCAGGATTCACAGGATTCAAATGGCATCCGGGCGCGCTTACGCGCACCCGCGTTGGAATGCGAATGCTGAAGGACCGGCGAAAAAGGGAGTCGGTGATTTGAGTGCAATGCTTGCCGATGGCACGACTGCTGTCCGTTCAGTCCCGCGAGGAATTCGGCATTTCCCGCCTGCGACGACAGCTATTCAAAGAGTACACGATCTCGTGCGTCCTGAAAAGACGTCTGATCTTTGGACGACTTCCGCTTTGGGTTCATTCGCGTCGGTTTGACGATCTGCCAGCCGCTTCGGTCTACCCCTTCAGCGGACATTCTCAGAATAGGCGGGCATGTCTCAACCAGAAGCGGCCATTCGGTCAATTGGCTTCCGTGGCCAATCAGCTTAACTTGGCGCGACTCTGCCTTGCCATGTGTTCACAACGCGCCTGATCAAAGGACCGTCAAGGGGAAAGCAAGATGGCAGTCGCCGACCTGGTCCTTCCTGTGTTTGCGATTATCGTCACGGGTTGGCTGGCCGGTTGGCTCGGCTACATTTCGCGGTCGTTGGCCGACGGGCTTGTGCACTTCGCCTATAACGTCGCGATGCCGGCGCTGCTATTCGTCACCATCGCGCAGGAGCCGGCGCGTAATCTTCTCGAATGGCGCTTTCTGCTGGCGTTCGGCGGTGGCTCCATTTTGTGCTTCGCGGTGGTCTTTCTGACAGTCCACCTCCGGTGGGGACGCGACCGCGCCAGCAGCACGCTCTATGGAATGGCCGCGGCGATGACCAATACTGGATTCGTAGCGCTGCCAATCCTGCACTCCATCTACGGACAGCCTGCCGTTCTGCCCGCCGCCATCGCAACCTTGTTCGTGGCGGGGGTGATGTTCCCCGCGACGGTTATTCTCCTGGAAAGCGAGGGACGCGGCGCGCACGCGAGGACGGCAGGTTTGGTAATGCTGGTGAAGCAGATCGTTCTCAATCCGATGGTACTATCGACTCTGATCGGTCTTGCGTGGTCGACCACAGGCCTGCCAATGCCGGCCTTACTCGCGGCCTATATGAACATCTTGGCGGCTGCTCTAACGCCGTGCGCGCTCTTCGCCATTGGGCTAAGCCTGTCAGTTGAAGCAATACGCTCGAACGTCATGGCATCCGTCGCCCTCGCGGTCGTGAAGCTCGTAATCATGCCGCTGATCGTCTACGGGCTTTGTTTGGCGTCGGGCCTCAATCCGCTCTACACGATCGCCGCCGTCATCTGTGCCGCCGTGCCGACCGCCAAGACGGTGTATATCCTGGCAGGCGAGTACAAGGTGGAAGAACCTCTGGTCGCGGCCACAGTCTCGATCACAACGCTGGTGTCGGTAGCGACGCTGATGGGCTGGCTCTACGCCCTCGCTGCACAGGCGGGCTAAAAGCGCCAAGAGGACAAGCGGTCGGGCGAACAAGATCAAGTCGGTTTCGAACGGCGGTCAGGATCCTCGGCCATGTCGCCGAGCGCAGGCTCCAGCGAACTCAACGCTGCATCGACTTTCTCCAAAAGGCGTTCCAGTTCGGCGCGCTCGTTGGGCCCTGGGTTCTCCTCCAGCCTGCCTAGCAGTTGTTCCTTTTGAGTGAGAAGTTTCGCAAGTGAAGTCATGGTGTCCTCGCCCGAGTACGGAACTGGAGGAGCCGTAGAACAACTCGATCAACCATTCGGAAAGGCGTCAAGTTCCTGGCGGAACCCAAGATGAGCGCGCTATCAAAATCTCCGCAGAGCGGAACGAATGCCGTCCGAAGCCTTTGGTTTTGATCGACAAGAGGAGGTATCTATGAAGCTATCTGTCTTGGCGATTGCGACACTGCTTACGGTCGGAACCATCGCTTCGGCCAACGCTATCGAGTTTGGCGTCGGGCCTGGCGGCGTTTACGTTGGTCCCGGCTATGATCGCCCCTACTACCGTGATTACAGAGATGACTGCCGGATCGTGATCCGCGAACGCACCAACCGCTTTGGTGAACGCGTCAGGATCCGCGAGCGCATCTGCGACTAAACACGCAATCGACGGTTAGCGACGATCAGATCAGGGTCCGGCTGGGACGCTGGACCGATCGGTAACTGAGAAATTGGTGCGGTGTCGCATCTCGCCTGCGACACCGTTCCCGCAAAAGGAGGGCCTCAGCGCCGCTGAAGCCCTTCTTGCGTTTCTTGGATACTGTCAGTCGAGATCAAGCATCGCACACTCTGCCGAAAATCTTCGTGATGGCGGTTGCAGAACGCAATCGTTGCAAGACGTGGGCGAGCCTTCCGCGATTTAGGGATAATCTTCGGATAGAATTTTCTTTGCGCCAGATGCCAGCAAAGTCCGGCTCAATGTGCCCTGCCAAGGAGCGGGTCGGACGCTATGCACCCGAAAGCGGACCTATTATGCTCACCCTGAGCTTTGTCGTTCTTGACCCGAAACAGACATCAATTGCCGCAGAGTGCCTGCACGACAGCCAAGCGGTTTCTCTAAAATCTGGATTCGGTCTTTAGCGCGGGCTCTACAGGCCGGCGGATTTTTTCAGCGGGCATTTCCCCTTCGCCTCCTTCGCCGGCTTCACATCATTCGATTGGATAGCACGTCCCGCCAGACATGGACGGCTTGGCATCATTGGTTTCAGAGCCGTCGACGTACCCCGCCATGTACGATGAAAGGAAGCGGTATAGGCCTAAGTTTATATTGTAGCTTGATACACCCGACGAACAAGAAAACCACGGGTCATCTAACTTGACGGTGATGTTGGTTTCGCATCCGCTCGGGAACCAACTAGCGGGCATGTGTGATGGATCGTCCCTGATGATTGTCGCCTTGAAATTTGTTACGCTTTCGTCGTTGCCTTGACCGTCTTTCCGAACATCGCTGGAGATGAACTGAAGCTTTAAGGTAAACCTTTGAACAGGCACAAAGTGAACCGAATCCCATCTTTTCGATATTTCGTTGATACTGATCCCGCCTGAGAATTCGACCCTACAATAAAACGATGCATTTCTGGGTTCTAAAGAATACGCTCGGCAGGGCTGATCTGCCGCCGAGATGAGAATTACAATAGTTGCAAGTATCACCTTCATTTTAGCTTCGCCCATGAGCTGCGCCCGGTTCAGGCGACACGGGCTTACGCTAATCCAACATCTCTAACGGTCCCTTTATTTGTGCCAGAGCCTTTGATATCTGTTCATGGCCCATCAGCGAAGTGGCCGCAGCTCTCATTGAGATCTGCTCCGTGGGGCATAGCGGACTAGATTTGCTCAGGTTGAGTTCTTCGCCTGCTGACCCGGACCAGACGTTTTGTTGGTCGCCGCCAGTGATCTCGGGCAACACAAGAGAACCCGCACGGATCAATGCGAGCGTTTCAGCGCCACACTTCCCGTATGATCAACCGTAGACCGAAAACCACGAACAACGCCCCAACTACTCCCTCGATGCAATGCCGAAAACGTTGGTACCCGGCTCGAATGGTTGGACGGCGAAATATCCACCCGAGGAAACTGAGATAGCTCAAATTGCACACGATGATGATGCCGAGCACCGAACCCGCTGTCGGCAGGTTTGCGGTGAGCACTCCCGTGACGGCAAAGATACTCGTGATAAACAAAATCGCTTGGGCGTTCGAAAGCGCCGTGGCGAAGCCGACAAAAAAAGCTTTGGAAGGCTCCGTCCCGTTGTTGTCGGTGTCATCGCGCGCTAGGGAAGGCGCGATATTGGCTGAACGAGCCCGCCTCGACAGTAGCCAGCCACAATAGATCAGGTAAGCGCCTCCGAGCACACCCACTATGGTGCGTAAGCTCGGGAACAGCTCGAGCAGTGCAGCCCAGCCAAGCAGTGCACAGAGAGCGAGCAGCATCACTGCAACAATGTGGCCGATGAGCGCGAAACCAACATGTTTCGCGGGACGCGTCAGTGACAGGTGCGTTACCATCAGTGAATTAGCGCCCGGAGTAGGCACCGTCACAAGCCAAAGAACAAAGAACCGCCAGAGAACTTCCGTGTCAATCATGCCAGCAACCTGAGAGGGATATGCGAAACCTTGATACTGCACATTTCTGGTTCTGCGACCACTCGTGCGCTGATATATCGACCCTGCGTAGCCCGCATCTCCGAGACTTGACGATCGTCCAAGGTCGCTGTCGGGTCTAGATTGGGAGCGCCTTGCAAAAGACCTAGACCGCCGATCTTGACCCATTTCGGGCCCTCCGCGGACGCGCCTACAGCAGCAGTCCGCCGCTGTAGCGCAACTCGTACAGCGTCTCGCCGCGCCGCGAGATTTCTTCTACACCATGAAAGCGTGCCAAGGTTCCATCGACGCTATTGCGATAGCTCATGTCATCGACCTCGAATGAAGCGGGGCCGCGATATGGCATATCAATGCGTCCCGCGAGCAAGGCTCGACGAAGGAAATTGTAGATCACTAGAAGAGTATCTCGATCCCCGATATCCGGATCGACGCCGCCACTGTAACACATTGACCAAACGACTTTGCCATCCTTCGACACCGTCTCTTGTCCAACGAAGAACCCCATACCGAAATAAATGTCTCGATATGCATACGGACATGCTTGGTGTTCTAGCTGCTTAGACCCATTGAGCAATGGTGCTGTCACACTCGCGTCGTCATCCAAACCGGCGTATGTGCGCCGTTTAGCCTCCAACAGAAATGCAGCAAGGTCGTCCAACTCACTCGACATGCTCCGCCCCAGTAGTTTGGGCCTATTATTAACTAGGAGCGCCGAATCTCTCAATGTCCCTTACTTGCCCTTTTGAGACATGCCAACCGGCCCTGGCGATGTCCGTTCACCGGGGTATACCGGAAGTCTTCGTCGGACGGTGAAAACGACGCTTTCGACCCATCTCCGACATCACCCTCCGGCCTCTAGCCACGCGCATGCCCTGAGTTCGCCCGAGGCGATTCGATCGTCACAGCCGTCCAACAAAGTGCTAGGCTGCGCAGGCGCATTTCCAACTATCTTGAGGCTGGACGAGTCACCTGCGGAATAGCCCGCCCACCACACCCCCCACAACGCCGTGCACCGCACCGCCGATCGCGCCGATTGGACCGCCGACACCACGCGAATGGCGAGTACGGCTCCCAGCGCGACGACGGTCTTGATGGCCAGATTTGCTAGCCTCTGCCGCGGCGTCCGTTAGTACCCTGTGCTGGGCGGCGTTGAGGAAGCCAGTCGTAGGGTAGCCATGCTCCTCCTGCCAGCGCGCGATGACGGCGCGAGTCGATTCGTCGAACTTCCCATTGACCTTGGTCTTGAACCCGAGCTTGGTTAGCCCACGTTGCACTCCACGACGCTTTGCCTTGGTGAGGCCGATCTGCTCCTCGGTCTCCTGAGTCGCTTCGTCGGTAGCGATTGCCGTTTCGGCGGGTGCCAACGTTTCGCGAGGCGTGCTGCTCAGACCAGCCTTAGCAAAGTGCGCGCTGTCGACGATCGCTAGGACACACAATGCTAGGATCAAGGCGCGCATGGCCCTTCCTTCGCCCTCAAGTCTGCCGATGGTTCGGTCTAGAAAGTAAAGATACACCGCGCCGTCCTGAACTATCAACGTCCGACGGCGCCACTCGCTTCGTCGCAGGGGTAACTGTTGCCCGCGGCACACGGTTCCCTAGCCTCGCGCCGATTGCTACGCCGCATTGCACGCGGGGGCATGGGATCGGCGCATCGCCCTTGGAGCTTAGAGACGTCTAGAGCAAGCGCCGCCGAGGTCAGCTTCTGGCCCACACCGACGAAATCCCGCGCTCGTCCAAATGTCGGCTGTTAAGGGTCGACCGGAAATGCCTGACGTATGGCCAAAACGACGCAACTGGCGAGCAGGCTTTGGAAAATGTGCCCCGGCAGGCCGTTGTCAGCATATATTTGGACACAAGGAGGTGCGATATGGCGACAACAGCTACCCAAGTCGTTCTTGATACGCCTGCGGCGGAGTTTCGACTCCCGGCCACCGACGGCAAGACTTACGCACTGGACGACGTTGCGGGCGAAAAAGGTACCGTCGTCGTCTTCATCTGCAACCATTGTCCCTATGTTAAAGCGGTGATCGACCGCATGGTTTCGGACGCCCGCGTGCTGATGTCGGAGAGCATAGGCTTTGCGGCGATTTGCTCGAACGATGCGGCGAGCTATCCCGAAGACTCATTTGAGAATATGAAGCGTTTCGCGAAGGCTCATGATTTCCCGTTTCCATATCTCCACGACGAGACCCAGACAGTCGCTGGGGCGTATGGGGCGGTCTGTACGCCGGACTTCTTCGGTTACAATGCCGACCGCAAGCTCAAGTATCGCGGCCGACTCGACGAAGGCCGCACAAATCCGCCTCGCGCGGGGGCGTCCCGAGAGCTTGTCGAGGCCATGCGTGCGATTGCGACCACCGGTGTGGCGCCGGCTGACCAAAAGGCGTCTATCGGCTGCTCGATCAAATGGAAGGACGCATAAGGCCGAGCCGTTGTCCTAGCGTCCCACCAGCTACGCGGTTGGAAACCCAGTCAAAAGCATCTCGCTCGCGCTGGGATTTGAAGGCGACAGTCGCAATGGCGACAGGCTCGGAAGCAACTGGTGCATACTTTGCAATCCATTCAGCGAGGAGGTTAGGTTGCTCGCACGCGCCGATCGCGTGATCGAATGAGGCTCTTTGCTGCAATGCATGAGTCCGGAACTGGCCCTTCTGCGACATCGGGCTATGTCCGCTATTCGGCCGCTGTTGACAGTTGAGCGGACATCAGTCAGTCGCTTAATGAGTACACGCCCGAACTGGCCGTCTATGGTGTGCTTATGTTGCGCCTCGTTTCGATCGCTATCATCCTATCGCTGCTGCCCGTCGTCGCGGCGGCTGCGCCACCTCATAAACGGCCGGCGCCACGCTGGCACGGCTACGGCTTCCTGCCGGGCTATCAACAGCCGCCGAACAACAGCCTTCCAGCTTACACTCGGAAAGATTCGATTTCGCGCATGGCGCGTTCCAACCGGCGCCCTTGGTATATCGATCCTGTCCCGCGTTATTACGGGTACGATGGCGACTGGCACTATTTCGGTCGGCCCGGCTTTTTCGGCGGTCGCTACAATGGCGGCAGCTTCGGCCCTTGCTGGACGCGCACGCCGATCGGGCCGATCTGGAATTGCGGCTGATAAGCTGGCTGCGACCAACCGGTCGCGACAGGCAAATCACTTCTGATTTTCCGAAATCGTGTCAAGCCCAGGAATCAAAAATATTCCGCTTCTCGCCGCCCCCAAATCAGCCGTACAACTTCGCCCGTTCCGGCCCGCCAAGAGGGGCGTATCGCGAACGTCACGGACGTTGGGCATGGAATGCGGTGGACGCAGCAGCGTCAGGCGCGCTTCGTGATTGCAGGGCGGGCTTTGCCTCGTGAGCGACCACACGGCGCGCAGACGACCGGCGCTTAAGCGCCTCGGCCAAAACTTCTTCCGGCAGCATACGGGCCGGTTGAAGCGCTTCGGCCGAGGAAGCTGCGGACGGCAAAACCGCGCGGTCCTGGCACCCGTTGCTGGTGTCAAGCCGATGGAGATTGTCGGGCCCAACCGGGCCTTCGATCAATCGCCAATCCGTCGGCGACGGAGGCCAGAGGAATTCGGCTCCGGGGAGATCGCGGCATAAGCCGTTAAAACCACTGCGCAGGGAAAGCCGGGTGATCCGGCGCACCTGCGGTCCACCGTGTGCATTCTTGCGCACGACTGCGGGTGTCATGGGCACCCGGCTTTCCCTGCGCCCTCTATCTTAAGAGGGCATCGCAGATCGCATAACTTCGGGCGCTGCGCGCCGCGAGATCGCAATGTCACATCCAGCGTTGGCCGCCTCTGTCGAATACAACCATACGTATCCGAGCACCGGCGTAACGCGGCCCTCCCTGCCCCTGCTTGCGACGCCGGACCGCTTTTCGCAGCGCGCGCTGCCTGATAATCTGCCGTCATTTCATTATGGGTTTTTATTAATGATGTGCGGGGCTTTGGGCGGGAAGATCTGGAAAATCGCAGCGCTGGCGTCATTGCTGGCGCTCACCCAGACCGCGCCTGCCGCCGCCGAAAAGCGCGTCGCGCTTGTGATCGGCAACTCCACCTATCAAAATGTCACCCGGCTCGAGAACCCGCGCAACGATGCGGCGCTAATGGCCGAGACGCTCGCAAGCCTCGGCTTCACGCTGATCGGTGGCCGCGCCCAGCTCGATCTCGACAAGCCGGCGATGGACATCGCCGTGCAGAATTTCGGCCGCCAAGTGCAGGGCGCCGACGTCGCGCTGTTCTATTACGCGGGGCATGGCGTGCAGGTCTCCGGCTCGAACTATCTCGTTCCGGTCAGCGCCAATCCGACGCGCGAGGCCGACGTCGATTTCCAGATGGTGGACGTCAACCTCGTGCTGCGCCAGATGCAAGGCTCGGGCACGCGCCTCAACATGGTGATCCTCGATGCCTGCCGAAACAATCCGTTCGGCGCGCGCGGATTGCGCGCCTCCGACGGTGGTCTCGCGCAGATGCGCGCGCCGGAGGGGACGCTGATCTCCTACGCGACGCAGCCCGGCAATATTGCGCAGGACGGCACCGACGGCCACAGCCCCTATACCAAGGCGCTGGCCGCGACGATCAAGCAGGCCGGGCTCGACATCTTCCAGACCTTCAACCAGGTCGGCCTCGCCGTGAAACGCCAGACCGGCGGATCGCAACAGCCCTGGGTGTCGTCCTCGCCGATCGACGGCAATTTCTATTTCGTGCCCCCTGCCCCGGCACCGCAACAGGTCGCGGTCGCGCCGCAGCCCGAACCGCTGGCCTCGACGCTGCGCCGCGATCCCGATCGCATTCCGATCAAGGATCCCATGCTGCTGCGCGAATTGAGCGACCGCCTGTTCGAGCTCAATTACGATCCGGAGCCGCTCGACAGCAAGAACGGCATGCGGCTCGCGATCAGCAAGTTTCAGGAGAAGGCCAGGATGACGCCGACCGGTGAAGCCACCGAAGGCGTGCTGACGCGGCTGCGCAAGATGGAAGACTTGAAGCCGTGGGGCTCGATCGTCTACGGACCCGAGAGCGACAAATGGGGAATGTCCTGGAATCATTCTTCGCGGCGGGCGGCGATCGACGACGCGCTCCAGAATTGCGGCAGCAGCAAATGTCCGATCGAGTTGAGCTTCTACGGCTCGCGCTGCGGCGCGTTTGCGATCTCGGGAAAATCCTGGTCGCTGGTCCAGCGCGATACCGTTCAGCGCGCCAGGGAGGCCGCGCTTGCCGAGTGCGGCAAGACTGGCAAATCTTGCCGGATTATTGGTGCGGTCTGTGCCGATGGCTCGGGCCGCTGAAATTTGTTGTTCGCGATATTGGATTAACCTGCTGATGCTAAACGCCGCCCGACGTTTGAACCGGACCGTCTTCCTCGCGATATTGATCACGCTCGCGTTCGGGCATGGCCTCGCGCACGCGCAATCCGGTAGTGCCGGCGGCAGCATCGGCAACGATGAAAAATCGCTGTCCGGTTCGCGCGAAGCGCCGCGACAGGCTGAATCCTCGCGACGTAACCAATCCGATACAGATGAGCCGCGCCGCGCCGGACGCAAGAGCGGCGGAGGCGGCGGCAACAGTTTTGATGGCGCCTGGGTCGTCCACTCCCGCGGCGTCACCTGTCAGGGCACCAGCAGCAACGCGGTCATCGTCACCAGCGGCAAGATCATCGGTCAGAACGCCCGAGGCACCGTCAGTCCCGAGGGCCGGGTGTACGGCACCTCGAGCGGCAACGGCATTACGGTCATCACCACGGGCCGCCTGTCCGGTCGCAGCGGCGGCGGGACGTTCCGGCAATCGGATGGCTGCACCGGGACATGGACGGCGTCGAAGCAATAGCGCGGCTGCTCACCACAGCCGGGAAATATTGGAAGACTTGATTATGAAGTACCCGGCTCAACATTCGATCGGAATTGGCCTCCTCTCGCTCGCGATCTCGGCCGTCACAAGCGGCGCGGCCGTGGCGCAGTCCGGCAGCGCCGGAGGCAGCATCGGCAATGACGAGAAGTCGCTGTCCGGTTCACGCGAGACGCCGCGCGCGGTCGAATCTTCAAAGCCTGCGCGACGCAACAAGCCTGAAGCGGAAGAGCCGCGCCGCGCGTCGCGAAAAAACGGCGGAGGTGGCGGCGGCGACTTCGATGGCTCATGGGTTGCCGTCGCCGTGGGCACGCCTTGCGGCAGCAGCACCGAGAGATTTGTCATCTCCGGCGGCAGGATTTCGGGCGACCTGAGCTCCGGGTCAGTCAGCCCCAATGGCTCCACGCGGAGCGGCGGATCGGTCCAGGGTTTGAGTTGGACCAGCACCGGCCGTTTTTCAGGCCGCAGCGGCTCCGGTTCATTCGTCCGATCTGACGGATGCACCGGACGCTGGACAGCTTCTAAACAATAACGCTTCCCGCCAGCAGAAAGGCCGTTGTTTTCCACATATTTTTCATGAGGTTAGCCCGCCACATGTGAGGCGGCGCGCAAGCCGCAATTATACCCCATCCGCTCCGAAATTGCGGCTCATTGCGACCCAAGTCTCTGACCAGATTGGGGGCATCAAGCGTCGTGTAGCGTAGCGTTGCCGGGGATGTAGATGTCGTACCGTTCCGTGAAATTCGCCCCGGCTCTCCTTGCCAGCATTGTGGCAGGTACAAATCTGGCCACCGTGACGGATCTCCGGGCGCGGTCGGCCGAGCAGGTAGCGGAAGCCGGCACGCGAGCGAACCAGGCCGCGGCAGACAACTGCCTATCCGCGCCGAAGGGGGCCACCCCCTCGGGCAGCCATTGGTACTATCGCATCGACCGCACGACAAAACGTCAATGCTGGTATCTGCGCGAGGAGAACGAGAAGGCCGACGACAAGTTCGCGCGTGCCGCGCCGCCGCAGTCGGCGCCGGCGGGGTCTTCGGCCGAAGTGCCGCAGCAAACCGAGACGCGCAAGTCGTTCGACGACGCGCGCGCCGAATGGGTTGCCCAGCAAAACCGCGCCGAACCAAATCCGCCCGCCAAAGCCGAGTCGCGAACGGCTGGCGCAGGGCCTGCGTCCGCCGATCAGAACGGCCCACGCGCAACCATGCCGAACGTGCTGGCACCAGCGCCGCTGGCGACGATGCGGTGGAACGACGCGCCCGCCGCGAGCGCTTCGACCAATCCGGCCAATCTCCAAGTCGCTGCCGCCGCCACGCCCGCAAACCAGCCGCCGCAGGCTGATGAAGTGCAGCAGCCCGCAGCAGATCAGGTTGCGCCTCTCGCGGCAGAACCGGCGGCGGTAAAGCCGACGGCCTCACTGCAGAAGCTGCTTTTGGTGATGGCGGCCGCGCTCGCGCTGGCCGGCCTCACGGTCAGCGCGATCGTCAGGATCGGGCGCATGCGGGCGCGCCGCGCCATGCGCCGCAAACGGCGCGCGATGTGGGATGCCGCCCGCACCAAACGTCCCGCGCCGCCGGTGTTCCACGATGAAGACGCCCGGCTGCGGCGCACCGGCGCTGTGCAGCATACCCGCGTGCCCAAGGAGCGGCCCCGCGTGCCGCAAGAGCGCGCCCGTGTACCCCAGGAACGCGTACGCGTGCCGCAAGAACGAGTGCGCGTACCCCAGGAGCAAGTGCGGGCACCGCAGGAACGAGCACACGTCCCTCAGGAGCGAGAGCGCGATCAGCAGGTTACGGAAATGCTGGCCCGGCTCGCCCGCAGCGCGCAGACGTAACCGAAGCCTACGCGGCAGTTATTTTTCCAACTGGCGCTGCAGCTTGCGAACGAACTCGGTCAGGCCGGTGCGGCGCTCGCGCTTGAGCCGCTCGGCCTTGAGGATCGACTGCACTTCGGCGAACGCGTCATCGACGTTCTGGTTGACGACGATATAGTCGTATTCCGCCCAGTGACTGAGTTCATGGGTGGCGCGGCTCATGCGCCCGCGAATGACCTCGTCGGAATCCTGCGCACGCGTGTGCAGCCGTTTCTCGAGGTCGGCTGCCGAGGGTGGCAGGATAAATACGCTGACGACGTCGGCGCGGGCCTTTTCCCGCAATTGCTGCGTGCCCTGCCAGTCAATGTCGAACAGCACGTCCTGCCCGGCCGACAAGGCGGCCTCGACCAGCGCACGCGGCGTGCCGTAGCGGTTGTCGAACACGGTCGCCCACTCCAGCAATTCGCCCTGCGCGACCATCGCTTCGAACCTGGGCTTGTCGACGAAGAAATAATCACGGCCATCGACTTCACCCGGCCGCATCGGCCGCGTGGTGGCGGATACCGACATTTTCAAACCCGGCATCCGCTCGATCAGAAGGCGCGACAGCGTGGTTTTGCCCGCGCCCGAGGGCGAGGAGAGCACGAACATCAGCCCGCGCCGTTCAACTCCGTCGAAACCACCAGCCGTCATCGGTCACTCCAGATTCTGGACCTGCTCGCGGAATTGCTCGACCACGTTTTTCATCTCGAGCCCGGTCTGGGTCAATTCCAGATCGTTCGATTTGGAGCAGCAGGTGTTGACCTCGCGGTTGAATTCCTGGGCGAGGAAGTCGAGCCGCCGCCCGACCGGTCCGCCCTTGCCGATCATCTCGCGCGCCTGCGCGACATGCGAGGCGATGCGGTCGAGCTCTTCGCGAATGTCGGCCTTGGTCGCAATCAGAATGGCTTCCTGATTGAGCCGGTCAGGATCGAAGCGTTCGGACGTTTCCAGCAGCGCTGTGATCTGTTCGGCCAGCCGCGCCCTGATCGCCTCCGGCTTGCGGCCGGGCGCGGCCTCGGCCTTTTTCGTCAACCTCTCGATTTCGTCCATGCGCTGGATCAGGATTTTCCCGAGCGTCACGCCCTCGCGGCGGCGCATCTCGACGAGATGGCCAAGCGCCTGCTCGAAGGCGGCCGCCGCCGCATCCTTTGCCGCCTTGTCCTCCGCCTCGTCGCTTTCGGGTTCGACCACCTCGATGACGCCCTTGATGCCGAGCAGTCCGTCGATGCTGGGCGCCACCGCGTCGATCTTGCCGGCGAGCACGCCCGCGACCTTCACGATCGAGGAGAGCACGTCTTCATTGATGCGCACGGTCGAGACCGCGTTGGCGCGCTTGACGTTGAGGTTGGCGTACACCGTGCCCCGCGACAGCACCTCGCCGGCGCGTTTCTTGGCAAAGGCCTCGAGTTCGTCCCAACCGGGCGGCAGGCGCAGACGCAGGTCAAAGCCCTTGGCGTTGACGGACTTCAGTTCCCATTCGAACGTGTAGGGGCCGCTGGCGCCGTGGCTCCGGGCAAAACCGGTCATGCTCGATAGCGCCATCGCGTAACACTCTCCAAAAGACAGGGATTTCGAGACTCGAAATGAACGGCGGGACCATAAGCCGATTTCCGCCAAAGTGGAATTGCGTTCCGGCTGCAGCCTGGAACGCCTTCTCGACCGGCGGGCGTCAGCGCTGAACCACCGGCGGCGTCGTGGTCGATTGCGCGGCGCCCTGGCGGGCCGGCGCGGTTGCAGGTGCCGGAGGACGGGCCGGCGGCCTTTTAGCCGGCGCTGCCGGCCGCGGCGTCGTCGCGGTTGGATTGGTATCGGCCGGTGCTCCGGCCGCCGTCGGCGGCGGCAGGTCCTCCGATGGTTCGACAGTGTCGTTCTGAATCTGTTTTTCCAGCGCACGCAGCTTGGCGACGTTCTTCTGGTGCTGGTCGTAGGTCTCGGTAAAGGCGTGCCCACCCGTTCCATCAGCCACGAAGAACAGGTCGCGCGTGCGTGCCGGGTTGGCGGCAGCTTCGAGCGACGCACGGCCCGGATTGGCGATCGGCCCGGGCGGCAAACCATCGACCACATAGGTGTTGTAGGGCGACGGCTGCGTAATCTCGGAGCGCTTGATAGGCCGGCCCAGCGTTCCCTTGCCGCCGACCAGGCCGTAGATGATCGTCGGATCCGACTGCAGCTTGATTCTTTGCCGCAGGCGATTGGCGAATACCGCCGCCACGCGGCTGCGCTCGTCGGCCCGGCCGGTTTCCTTCTCGATGATGGAGGCCAGCGTGATGAGCTGATCCAACGACCTGACCGGGACGTCCGGATTGCGGCGCTCCCAGATTTCCCCGAGCACCCGCTTCTGGGTCTGCTGCATGCGCTGGATCACCTGCTCGCGCGTGGTGCCGCGCGGAAACTTGTAGGTTTCGGGCAGCAACGTGCCTTCGCGAGGTATTTCCCGCACCGAGCCGGCGAAGATGTCGTTGTCGAGGAGTCGCGTCACGATTTGCTCGGAGGTCAGACCCTCCGGAATCGTGACGGCGTGCTGCACCACCTTGCCCTCGACGATGGTGGCGATGACGTCGCGCAGGCTGGCGCTCTTCTGGAAGGAATATTCGCCGGGCTTGAGGTCGGAGCTCGCCTTCAGCGCAAATACGCCGCCGATGAATACCCAGGGATTGACGTTGATCACACCTTCGCGCAGCAGCGCGTCGGCGATGTCGCGCTTTCCGGCACGCGAGGGAATGTTGACGATCTTGTCTTCCTTCAGCGGGCCGGGCGTCTCCAGGATTTGTCTGCCGTAATAGTACACCGCTCCCACCCCGATCATCAGAATGATCAGGAGAGTGAAGATGGCATTGCCGACCACCACGAATGGATTGCGGGCGCGCTCCGACCGCTTCGGCGGCGGCGGCACCTGCTCGGGCTCCAACGCAGCGCGCGGGCTTCGTGGTGAAATGGGCGGCCTCTCACTCATCGATGCAACCTGAATCCTGTCGGTTCAATCGCGACTCGGCAATCCCTTGCCCAGCCGATAGCATACGCCCGCATGTAGAAATCATCGCCGAATACGGCAAAACGGTGGAGTCGTTCTAAACACTTGTTAGTCGGCCAGCCGCCGAACGATCACGGAGGCGTTGGTCCCCCCGAAACCGAAGGAATTCGACAGCGCGACGTTAATCTCGCGCTTGCGCGCGGTCTGCGGCACCAGATCGATCGCCGTTTGCACCGACGGATTTTCCAAATTGATGGTGGGTGGAGCAATGTTATCGCGAATCGCAAGAATACTGAAAATGGCCTCGATCGCACCGGCAGCGCCGAGCAGGTGCCCGGTCGACGACTTGGTCGACGACATCGACACCTTGGAGGCGGCGTTGCCGAGCAGCCGCTCCACCGCACCGAGTTCGATCTCGTCGCCGATCTGCGTCGAAGTTCCGTGGGCGTTGATGTAGTCGATATCCGATACGGCGATGCCGGCGCGCTTGAGCGCCGCGCTCATACTGCGGAAGCCGCCATCGCCATCCGGCGACGGCGAGGTGATGTGATAGGCGTCGCCCGACAGGCCATAGCCGATCACTTCGCAATAGATTCGCGCACCGCGCTTTTTCGCGTGCTCATATTCCTCGAGCACCACGACGCCGGCGCCTTCGCCCATCACGAATCCGTCGCGGTCCTTGTCGTAGGGCCGCGAGGCCTTTTGCGGCGCGTCGTTGAAGCCGGTCGAGAGCGCGCGCGCCGCGCAGAATCCGGCCATCCCCAGCCGGCAGATCGGCGATTCCGTGCCGCCCGCGACCATCACGTCGGCGTCGCCGAGCGCAATGAGGCGGGCACCATCGCCGATCGCATGCGCGCCGGTCGAACAGGCCGTGACCACGGAATGATTGGGGCCCTTGAGGCCATGCTCGATCGATACATAACCGGAAGCGAGATTGATCAGCCGCCCCGGAATGAAGAACGGCGACACCCTGCGCGGCCCGCGTTCCTTTAGCAGCAGCGACGTCTCGGCGATGCCGGACAGGCCCCCGATCCCCGAACCGATCAGGGTGCCGCTGGCGCATTTGTCTTCTTCGGTCGCCGGATGCCAGTTGGCGTCGTCGAGCGCCTGGCGTGCCGCAGCCATCGCAAAGATGATGAAGTCGTCGACCTTGCGCTGTTCCTTTGGCTCCATCCACTGGTCGGGATTGAAAGTACCATCAGAACCGTCGCCACGCGGAATCACACAGGCGATCTGGCTGGCGAGATCAGCGACTTCGAACGTGTCGATCTTCTTGGCGCCGCTCTGGCCGTTGATGATACGCGCCCACGTTGTGTCAACGCCGCAGCCGAGCGGCGTAACCATGCCCAGCCCCGTGACGACAACCCGTCTCATGTCAAAACTCCAGCCCGAAACCGATGGCCCAAAACAAGAAACCGGGGGACCGTTTGATGACGGCCCGTCCGGCTCTGTCTCTACCCGCCCGGGACGTCAGCTTTTAGCGTTCTTCTCGAGAAACTTCGTCGCGTCGCCGACGGTCAAAATCGTCTCAGCGGCGTCATCGGGGATCTCACAGCCGAACTCTTCTTCAAATGCCATCACAAGCTCGACGGTGTCGAGGCTGTCGGCGCCGAGGTCGTCGATGAAACTTGCGTTGTCGACAACCTTATCGGGTTCAACACCGAGGTGTTCGACCACAATCTTCTTAACCCGCTCGCCAATCTCACTCATCTTTAACCTCGTGCTTGTTCTATTGGACCCGACCCCAAGACGCTACAGAGACGCTACGAGCTATCGTGGTCGTTAAACTTCCTTCGCTATCGCGCATAGTCTTGATTCGGCCCGGTGGTAGCCGACAAAGCCCCGGCGAACGGCAGGCGTCGCCACGCCAATATACAGGGTTTCAAAATCCTGCAATGGCCTTGTTTGCCCATCCGTCGGGGGTTCGGTTACCATACTTCCCAAGCCTTGACTACAAGCCTCACCCGCCCCGGACAACGGCCTTTGGCCGCATAGATCGGGGCAATAACTCGCTCAAATCATGGCCATTCCACCGTTGACGTGAATCGTCTGGCCGGTGACATAGGCCGCCTCGTTGGAGGCGAGATAGACGGCTGCCGCCGCGATGTCCTCCGGTGTCCCCAGCCGCGCCGCAGGAACCTTCGCCAGGATGGTCTCGCGCTGCTTGTCGTTGAGCGCGTCGGTCATCGGCGTCTTGATAAATCCCGGCGCGATGCAATTGGCGGTCACGTTGCGCTTGGCGTACTCCGCGCCCAGCGTCTTGATCAGGCCGATGATTCCAGCCTTTGACGCGGTGTAGTTGGCCTGGCCGGGGTTGCCGGTCACGCCGACGATCGAGGTGATCGCTATGATCCGGCCGAAGCGTTTGCGCATCATCAGTTTGGTTGCGGCGCGGGCAAGACGGAAGGTCGCAGTCAGGTTGACGTTGATGACGTCGTCCCAATCCTCGTCACGCAACTGGACGAAAAGATTGTCGCGCGTAATGCCCGCATTGGCGATCAGGATATCGACCTGCCCCATCGCGGCTTCCGCCGCCGGCACCAGCGCCTCGACCTCCGCGCTGTCGGAAAGGTTGCACGGCAGCACGTGGACGCGTTCGCCAAGCTTGCCGGCAAACGAATCCAGCACCTCTCGACGCGTGCCGGAAATTGCGACCGTCGCGCCCTGACCATGCAACGCCTGCGCGATCGCACCGCCGATGCCGCCGGTCGCGCCGGTCACCAGCGCCGTCCTGCCAGTTAAATCGAACATCAATGTCTCCTTCCGGGAGCTTTTAGGCCGACGCCGCCAATGCGTCCTTCGCGGCGGCAATATCGTTGGGTCCCCCGATCGCCACGCCGACCGCGCCGTCGGCGATCCGCTTGACCAGCCCGCTCAGCACCTTGCCGGCACCGATTTCGAAGAACCGCGTGACGCCGTGCGCTGCCATGTAGGCCACCGACTCGCGCCAGCGCACGGTGCCGGTGACCTGCTCGATCAGGCGGCGGCGAATCTCGTCGGGATCGGTGATCGGCGCGGCCAGCACGTTCGCCACCAGCGGCGAGGCCGGCGCCTTGATCGTCACACCTGCAAGCGCCTCTGCCATCGCATCGGCGGCGGGCTGCATCAGCTTGCAATGGAATGGCGCGGAGACCGGCAGCAGCATTGCACGCTTGGCGCCTTTGGCTTTGGCGATTTCCACGGCGCGGTCGACAGCCGCCTTGTCGCCGGACACCACCACCTGCCCGCCGCCATTGTCGTTGGCGGCCTGGCAGACCTGCCCTTGCGCGGCTTCGTTGGCGACGGCCATTGCCGCCTCATAGTCGAGCCCGAGCAGTGCCGCCATCGCGCCGGCGCCGACCGGCACCGCCTTTTGCATTGCAAGACCACGGGTGCGCAGCAGGCGGGCGGTATCGCTGATGCTGAGGCTGCCGGCCGCGGCCAGCGCGGAATATTCGCCGAGCGAATGGCCGGCGACAAAGGCCGCATCCCGCCCGACGGAAAAGCCCGCTTCGGTCTCCAGCACGCGCAGCGTGGCAATCGAAACCGCCATCAGGGCCGGCTGGGCATTTTCAGTGAGCTGGAGGGTTTCGGCCGGGCCATCCCAGATGATCGCGGTCAGCTTTTCGCCGAGCGCCGAATCAACCTCGTCGAACACCGCCCGCGCGGCCGGAAAGGCCTCCGCCAGGGCCTTGCCCATGCCGACCGCCTGGGAACCCTGCCCCGGAAATGTAAATGCAGCCGTCATCCGGTGCTCCCTCGTAAGATTGGGGCCGTAAGACACTGACGCGGGCCGGGATGTCAAGCCGCGGTGCGGTATCGCCAGGCCGTTGCCGGGGTCATCAATGGGCAAGAGCGGATCAGCGTTCTTGCAGCGCCAGCCGGATACCCAAAGCGCAGTAGAGACCGCCGATTGCCTTCCCCTGCCATTTCAGAACAGCAGGATTGCGGCGGAGGAAGGCCCCGAGACCTCCGGCGCCTACTGCAAAAACCGCCGTACTGACGAACCCCAATAAAACGAAGATGATTCCCAGAACCGTGAGCTGAAGCATGACCGAACCATTTTCGGGCCGTACGAACTGGGGGAGAAACGCGAGGAAGAAAAGCGCCGTCTTCGGGTTTAGCACCTCGGCCAAAATCGCTTGCCGAAATGCCTTTCCTGCTGAAATCGGCAGTGCGCCGGTCGCGAGATTTGCTGGCGTCCTTTCGAGGACGGCGCGGATGCCGAGGTAAACCAGATAGGCCGCGCCGAGGTACTTGATGATGCTGAACAGCATTGCCGAAGCGGCAATGATCGCCGAGATGCCGACGATCGCCATAAAGGTGTGAATCATGTCGCCGGCCGCGATCCCGGCACCCGTGGCGATGCCGACCGTCGTGCCCGAACTCGTTGCCCGCGCAACCGTGAGAAGCGTCGCGGGGCCCGGAATGAACACAAAGCCAAGCACAACCGCAACATACGTAATCAATGTGGCCGGATCGATCATTGGTTGGCTCCGCTTGGTCGCCGACGGAAGCTACACCACGGTCGATCACCGCACTAGAAGCCGCCCGCCGCCTGGTCGCCACCGACTTCGGCGCCGGCCCGCGCGCGGCGTACGCTGCTGACAAGCTTGCCGGGCCGGTCCTCGTGGTCGGGCCTGGCGGTCGCGAGCCGCAGCACGGCGGCGTAGCTCGGCTGTACTTCCATCCGATCCGCATATCGGCTTTCAGAAAGGATGCGGTGGACGCGCGGCAGGTTGTAGCAGGGCACGTAGAACAACAGATGATGCTCGAGGTGGTAGTTGACGTAATACGGTGCAATGAACAACCGCTCGAGAAAACCCGCGCGCGTCGTGCGGGTGTTGCGCAAGGGATCGCTTGAATCGGGAACGACGGCGTGTTCAGCGATGTTGCGAATGCGGGTGATGACCATCTGCCAGGTGAGCAGCGGCAATAGCCACAATAGCGGATAGGCCCACCATATGCCGGCGGCGGCGAGGCCGGCAAACAACACCGCGTTGGCCGCAAATTGCGGGCCGAGCTTTTCCCAGAAATGCGCGGCGCGTTGCGCAAGCGGCCATTCCTTTGGGCCAAGCGCGTTCAACAATTGCGCCTTGCGCTGCTGATAGCCGGTCTGCCCAGTGATATCGCGGAAGAATTTGCGGCGGTAGCTCATCTTGGTGATCGGGAATGGCGCCGACAAAATCAGGTCGGGATCGTCGTCCTGCTGGGTGCGCGCATGATGTTGCAGATGATAACGCCGATAGGCGCGGGTCTCGGCGAAGATCGGATAGGCGCAGAACCATTGGCTGAGCGTCAGGTTGATTTTCTCGTTGGCCGACAGGCATCCATGCGCCCCGTCATGCATCAGGATCGCAAGCCCGAGCTGGCGCGAGCCGATGATGCCGACCGCTAGCAGAAAGGTCAGTGGATTGGGCCACCACGCCACCAGCGCAATCGAACCCAATATCAGCGCCCACGCATGTGCGATCAGGGCTGCCCCCTTCCACGTCACACGCTGGCGCACGGCGACCAGTTGATCTTCGGTCAGAAAGTCGCGGGCACGCATGCGAAGCGCGGTCATGCTGATGTCTCCCCGTCGGGTTTATCGTTGTCGGCAACCAGGCGCAGCCTAGCGCTGTCGGCCGCGGATGTTGTCGTGGCCTGATCGCCCAGCACGCGCAGCATCTCGCTGCACAATTCCTCGGCCGAACGGCCCATGGCGTAGCCCTCCACCATCACGCCGATGGCCAGCGCCCAGAATCGCCGTGAGCTCGCGTCGGGATCGCGCAGGCTTTTCCAGCCGTGCCGCTCGATCTGGCCGGCATAGGCGCGCATCCCCTCGCCGTGCAGCCGCTCGATGGTGCGTTCCACCAGCGGCGCGAGATCCTGGCGGCGGCGGGTGAGCGTCAGGGCTTCGGTGAAGAAGGCGACCGAATCCGTCGCCGTGACGGTCTCGACCAGCGCGCGCGTGTAGTCGCGCGGCGTACGGGCCTGCAACGCGGCCTCCTCGGCCGCACGCGCCACGTACAGCATATCGCGGCAGGCAGCTTCGACGAACAGGGCTTCCTTGGTGCGGAAGTAGTAGGTGATTTGGCTCGGAAAGGCGTCGGCCGCCGCCGCGATGTCCGAGATCGACGTTCCGGCGAGGCCCTGCTCCTTGAACAGCCGGCTGGCGCCGTCGAGCAGCCGCGAGCGCATCTGGCGCCCGGCCGTACGCGTGGCGCGGGCGGCGTGCTTGGGATCGCTGGGCGTTTTTGGCGCTGTCTGGACGGACTTTGGAGCCATCGCTTGCCCTCCGATCCGTTATTTGTATGACGTACAAACAAATACGTCAACCATTCATTGGGCCTACCGCCTCCCCGTGCTGACGCCAGGACCCTTTCAGGCCTGCTCAAGAAGCCTTGCCAGCACGCTGAAAATCCTTATAAACCGCGCATCCGTGGATCCCGGCCGGGAGCTGAACGGACGGTCTCAGCAATCTCACCTTTGCAGGCGTTATTGATGTGGCAGGGCCAGTCGGCCCGTCGTCCCGTGCTTCCGCCTTCTGAGCTTATCCCCGAGTCCTTTCCGAAGGCCTCGAAGGGCTTGCCGCCGGGGACCGCGCCAACACTAGGAAAGGACACCCATGCCTCTTTACGAGCATGTTTTTCTCGCGCGTCAGGATGCGAGCACCCAGCAGGTCGAAGAGCTGACCACCCAGATGACGGGCATCGTCGAAGGGCTCGGCGGCAAGGTCACCAAGACCGAGAACTGGGGCGTACGCTCCCTCACCTATCGCATGAACAAGAATCGCAAAGCACATTTCGTGCTGATGAACATCGATGCGCCGTCTGCTGCGGTCACCGAGATCGAGCGGCAGGAGCGGATCTCTGAAGACGTCATCCGCTATCTCACCGTCCGCGTCGAAGAGCACGAGGAAGGTCCCTCGGCGATGATGCGCAAGGCCGATCGTGACCGCGAGCGCGACGATCGCGGCGGCGGTTTCCGCGGCGACCGCGAAGGCGGCTTCCGTGGCGATCGTGAAGGCGGCGGCTTCCGCGGCGACCGTGGCCCGCGCCGTCCGCGTGAAGACGAAGCTGCAGCGGTAGAGGAGTAAGAATTATGGCTGAAGCTGGTGCACGCCGTCCGTTTTTCCGTCGCCGCAAGACCTGCCCGTTCACGGGTCCGAATGCGCCGAAGATCGACTATAAGGATTCCAAGCTGTTGATGCGTTACGTCTCCGAGCGCGGCAAGATCGTGCCGAGCCGCATCACCGCGGTCTCCGCCAAGAAGCAGCGTGAACTCGCGCGCGCCATCAAGCGCTCGCGTTTCCTCGGCCTGCTGCCCTACGTCATTCGCTAATATCTTCGACCGGCGGCGTCCGCGCCGCCGGTCGTTATTCTTCACCGGTCGTTATTCTTCATAAGGCTCTGGTCGCCGATGGTTGGTCGAAACAACCTCTGGCCGGCTGTCGAACCCGCAAGTTTTTTTCTCCCATTTCAATGCGTCCGATGCCGCCTGTTCGCATCGTGTACGGCTTTCCGGTACGCCTTTAGTTCTAGTACCGCTGCACAGGGATGAAGTCCGCCAGCCGATCCCGGCCGAGCCGGGACAGATCGAGCGCTACGACTGCGAGTATAAGCGCAATGGCACGGCCAACCTGTTCATCTTCCTCGACGTCCATCGGCCCTGGCGCAGGGTCAAAGTCACCGACAGCCGTGCCGCAGTGGACTTCGCTGCCTGCATGCGCGAACTCGCCGATGTTCACAACCGCGAAAGCTCGCGCCAAAATGGGCCGCGCCTACCCCTTGGCAGGCGGCCCACAAACGCCCTCGGCCAATGAGTCATAATCACCGTGCAGCGATACTAGAGGTAGGATAGCCACCAGTCGCTGCGACGTTTTTTGATGCCGGCAAACCAGTTGCAAAGCGGATAGAGCGCCACCACAACCGCAAGCCAGACGGAAAAGACGCCCAGGAGGCCGACGCCGTATCCGTTCGGCTTGTCGGCAGGGAATGGACCAAACAGCCAGCCGGTCTCCGCACCGCTCGCCCACGCGAAGATCACCGCGAGCGCGTGGATGACAAAAACATGAACCACATAATAGAAGAATGGAACGCGGCCGAAGGTGGTGACCCACGCCGCGAACCGGCCGCGCGCGTTCTCAACCGCAGCAAGCAGCAGCAATGCCGGCCCGATCGTCATGGCCAGATACAGCAGCGATGGCGGATATTTTTCGCAGTTAATGAAGGACAGCAACGTCGCAATTGCACCGGCTTGAACGCTCCAGGGCGCGGGGTCGCCGTAGACGTTGCTCGCCCGCAGCAGGACGAAACCGACCACCGCGACGGTGCCCCATCCAACGAGCCAGCGCGTCCGCTTCGCACGATCGAGCGTGAAGACCGGACCGAGCGCGTAGCCCGCCGCCATCACGCCGATCCATGGGATCAACGGGTAGACCGCGAACCACTTCACGGTGACGCCGAACTGCAGCAAGGCCGGCTCATGCAGGAAATTCCAGATCGGCGCGGCCGGGCCGAAGGCCTCTGCCTCGATGGGATCGAGTAGATTGTGCCAGGCGATCAAGACGAGCGCGATGGCCGCGACCGCACTGCGCGGCAGAAAGACCAGCACTGAGAGCGCAATCATCGACGCGCCGATAGCGAAGATGACCTGGCTGAAGAAGTAGCCGAGATCGAAGCTGAAGGTCCATGCAAGGCGGACGAGCGTGAGCTCGATCAGTACGAGCCAAATCCCGCGCGTGAGCAGGAAGCGGCTGAGCTGCCGCGTGCTGCGGCCGCGCTCACCGTAGAGGAATGCCGACACACCTGCGAGAAAGACGAAGGCGGGTGCACAGAAATGCGTGATCCAGCGCGTCATGAACAGCGCGGGATCGGTCACGTCGCGCGGGTTGAATCCACCCGGGGCGAAGAAATCGCGCACATGGTCGAGCGCCATCAATACCATCACGAGGCCGCGCACGAGGTCGATGGAATCGATGCGCGTGCGCGCCGCCGTCTGCCCGGCGATTCCGTTCCTCGCCTGGCCGGTCCAGGACAGGCCTCCCCGTTGCCCGGCTTCGAGGCTCGCATTCATGATTTGATCCTCCCAGCGCACAAGTACGGCAAAGGTGCTGCGGGAGTTTCAGTCCGGCTGCCGCGCCGGCGCCTCAGCTCGCCAGCTTCACCGGGATCTTCAGGTAGTGAACGCCGATGGTGTTAACGCTCGAGCGCGAGGGATTCATCAAAAGGCAACCGCGCAGCCCCCGCAGCATCGAACTGCTCGTTGATCCGAAACACCTGCCAGAGCTACTTTGATCCCCGGTTCAACCTGTCATAGTCCCTGTGCAGCGGTACTAGTACGTAACCGGTGCGCCCTCCCCCTGATAAATCCTCGCCCGCACCTTACTACCTAACCGCCGCTCCCTGCACATGAAGGGAGCACACCTCGTTGACAATCGCTGCGGCGGGCACGTACGCTGCCCGATAGCAGGACGGATGCCAAATTCCCGCATGCTACGGGTATCGAAGTTGCCGCCGATTACGTGCGGACACGAGCCCCAATAAGCGGCGCCAACGAGCGCAACCGCCAAAGGGAGTGCAAACGATGTCCGTCCACATCCGTGGTCTACGGCGAATTGTACGTCTGGCCGTTATTTCAGCACTGACCGCCGCTGCAGCAGGCGCAGCCCATGCCCAGAAAACCGATGTCATCTTCAGTGCCGGCCCGACGGGCGGCAGTTGGACGCCGATGGCGGCAGCAGCGTCGCAGGTCGTGAACAAGCGATATCCCGAGCTGAACGTGCAGGTTGAGCCGGGTGCCGCCCTCGTCAACATGGAGAAGATCCGCAACGACAAGGCAGATATCGGCTGGTCGATGACGACCGTCATGGCCGATGCGCAGAAGGGCGAAGGTCAGTTCGCCGGCAAGGCGACCGACAAGGGCCTTTTCGTAGCCAACTTCTATCCCAACGTCTGGCAGTTGGTGGTGCCCGCGAACAGCGACATCAAGAGCGTCAAGGATCTGAAGGGGCAGCCAGTGGCGCTGCCGGCACGCGGCAACACCAGCCTGGCGGCCGGCTGGGAGTACCTGCTCAAGGTGAACGGCATGACGCTGAATGACTTGGGCGCGAAGAGCTACGGTCCGGTGTCGTCCAATGCCGAGGCCGTGAAGAACCGGCAGGCGATGGCGGCCGGATGGTTCACCGTGGTGCCGGCATCTTTCGTCCTGGACCTTGGCTCAGCAATGCCGCTGCGGGTGCTTCCGGTCACCGACGAGGAGTTCGCCGCACTGCGCAAGCTCAATGCGGGCTTTGTGCGCTACACCATCAAGGCCGGCATCTACAAGGACCAGGGCGTGACCGAGGCCGTTCAAACCTTCCAGTCGCCCACCGTGCTCATTGCGTCCTCCAAGACGTCTCCCGACGTGATCTACAAGATCACCAAGGCCATTGTCGAAGGGCGCGAGGAGTTCGGTAACGTCACCAGCGACATGAAAGGCGTGAAGGCGTCCGACATGGCTGAGAGCCTGGGCATGCCGTATCACCCCGGCGCGGAGAAGTACTACCGCGAAGCTGGATTGCTCAAACAGTAGAGGGCGTGCCGTGCGCAAACTCTCCGGCTACGCGGGCCTGGTCGTCGGAGTGGTTGCGGTCGCAATGTCCGTGTACCACGTCTACGCGCGGCTGACGGTATACGCTCCCGATCAGCAGGCCCTGCTCTACATAACGCTCGCCTTCAGCCTGGTGCTGTCGTTCCTGTTGTGGCCTCGCAGCAAGAACGCGACACTCGGTCGCGTGCCGTGGGAAGATCTCGCGCTGGCAGGTCTTTCGCTCGCCTGCATTGGCTACATGTTCGCGAACTACGACTACATCGTAAACCGTTTTCCCACCGCCGATTCCCTGACCCGAATGGACATGGCGGTTGGAATTACCGCCACCCTGCTGGTTCTGGAGGCGACGCGACGCACAATCGGCGCGTCGCTGCCGATCGTGGCAATCGTCTTCCTGCTCTACGGGTTCGCGGGCCCATGGCTGTATGGCTGGCTTTACCACAGAGGTCTCAGCCTCGAGCTCACCATTGATCAGACCTATTTCACCACGGAGGGCATTTTCGGAGTGCCGATGACGGTGGCCGCGACCTACGTCATTCTTTTCATCATCTTCGGCACGTTCCTCGAGAAATCCGGGGCAGGTCAGTTCTTCATGAACTTCGCAAACGCGATCGCCGGCGGCGCGCGCGGCGGTCCCGGCAAGGTTTCGGTCGTCTCCTCCAGCCTGTTCGGCACGATCTCCGGCTCCGCGGTCGCCAACGTCATGGTCGACGGCTGGCTGACGATTCCGATGATGAAGAAGACCGGCTTCAAGCCGGAGGCGGCAGCGGCCATCGAGGCGGTTGCCTCCACCGGCGGGCAGATCATGCCGCCGATCATGGGCGCGGCGGCGTTCGTGATGGCCGAGTTTCAGGGCGTCAGCTACACGCAGGTGATGATCGCGGCGGCGATACCCGCGCTCTTCTACTATGGGGCGCTGTTCGCTGCGATCCACTTCAACGCCGTGCGCTCGGGGCTCAAGGGCTTGCCGCGCGAAGAACTGCCCGTCCTGGGCCACATCATGCTGCGCCAGGGGCACCTGTTCCTGCCGGTCATCGTGCTTCTGGCGCTGCTTCTATTCGGCTTCACGCCGACCTATGGCGCGATCATCGCCACTTTCGCGCTGGTCGCCATCTCGTGGCTTCGTCCTTCCACGGCGTTGGGTTGGCGCGCGTGCCTTGAGGGCTTGCGCGACGGGGCGGTGCAAACCGTGCCGGTGGCGATGGCCTGTGCGTCCGCCGGTATCGTGATCGGAATCGTGCTGCAAACCGGGCTGGCGCTGCGGTTCACGGCCTTTCTCATCGACTTCACCTATGGCTCATTGCTGCCCGCACTGCTCATCACGATGGTCGCCGGCGTCATTCTCGGCATGGGCATGCCGACCACTCCCGCCTACATCATGCAGGCGGCGCTGCTCGTGCCCGCGATCATGAAGCTCGGTGTGGAGCCGATGGCGGCGCATATGTTCGCGTTCTACTTCTCCTGCCTGTCGGCAGTGACGCCGCCCGTGGCGCTGGCGGTGTATGCTGCGGCGTCAATCGGCGGGGCCGGCCTCTGGGCTTCGGGCGTGCAGGCGATGAAGTTTGCCGCCGCCGGCTTCATCGTGCCGTTCTTCTTTATCTACAACCCTGCGCTGCTGTTCGAGGGCCCATGGCCCGACATCCTTCGCGCGGTGCTGACCGGCACGATCGGAGTGATTGCGCTCGCAGCCAGTCTTGAAGGCTACTTCCTGCGTGTTGCTACGTGGTTCGAGCGGGCGCTGTTCTTTGTGGCCGCAATGCTGCTGATTGACCCCAATGCCATCACCGACGTCATCGGCTTGGGCCTGCTTGCCATCGGCCTGTTGGTGCAGAAGGTATGGACGATACGACCAACGATAGCGCCGGAAACCAGCACATGACCCGCACACAGTTCGCCGCGTTGACGCTTATCGCTGCCGCCCTCCTCGTTGGCACCGTGGCTTTCGGTGTTTTGCGGATATACGCCTAAGCCAGGCGGGGCGTCACATCACGCCCCTATGGCAGGAAACGCCGGGAACTTGTGCTGGCAGGCTTCGGCCAAACACCCTTGATCGGGTGAGGCTCCTGATCTAAAAGGCCGCCAGTCATCACGGCCCCCCGGCGGGGCCGTGAACGTTTGAGGGCCTAACTGCGCTCGGTACCTTGGTACCGATAAGCCCTCGGATCTCTAACTAGTTGGTAAAGGCGGCATTTTTGCTGACCTCTATCTAACCGCTCGAAAGGAGCGGGACAGCTTATGATCGCGATTATCCTCATTGGTCTTGCGGCCGGCTGCGCGTCGGCGCTGATGTTCGTCTCGATCGTCTCGGGCGCGCCAATCTCGTTGGTGCTGTCTCTGTTGGCGCCGCTACCGCTGATGGTGACGGCGCTCAGTTGGGGACCACTCAGCGCAACCATTGGCGGCATCGCGGCGGCTTCCGCCTTCGGTGCAATTTTCGGTCTGCGCTTCTGCCTCGCTTTTGCGGTTTCGGTGGCGCTGCCGGCCTGGTGGCTTGGCCATCTCGCGTTGCTGGGACGGTCAACGGCTACTGTCGAAACCGACAACAGCACGAATCCTACGGCAGAGAATCTCGAGTGGTATCCGACTGGACGGATCCTGCTTTGGATCGCCGGCTTTGCCATCCTGTCTTCCCTCGCGTCGTGGCTGGTCTTCGGCAAGGATGCCGACGCCATCGCTGCGGCCCTGCGAAGCGGGCTGACGAAGGTTCTTTCTGACCGTGAAGGGCTATCGTCTGGCGACATCGAGAGGTTGGCTGACGCGCTCGTAACGATCTTTCGCGGCTTGTCGGCAATGCTCGTCGTGACGACTCTTACGCTCAACCTCTGGCTTGCCGCGAAGATTTCAGCGATGTCGGGCCGGCTGCGCCGCCCCTGGCCAGACTTGAAGAGCACAGCGTTGCCGCCGATGACACTCGTAGCACTCTGCGGGACCTTGGCATTTTGTTTCGCTGGCGGAGCGTTTTCGATAGCGGCGCAGATCATGACAGCCGCGCTCTTCATGGCTTACGCGCTCGTCGGCCTTGCCGCCGTTCACACGCTGACACTGGCGTTGAAGAGCCGCGCGTTTTTGCTGAGTTGCACCTACGGGATCCTGGTGTTGTTGCCATGGACGGTCGTTCTGATGATCGCCCTCGGCCTTACGGACGCAATTTTCGGATTGCGCCAACGTTATCTGCGCGGAAAGCCGCCGCCTTTGCCCGCAGCCTGAAAATCCAACCATTCACCTAAACTCGAGACCGAACACGAAATAAGGAGAACGAAAATGGAAGTCATCTTGCTGGAACGCGTTGCCAAGCTTGGTCAGATGGGCGAAGTCGTCCGCGTCAGGGACGGGTATGCCCGCAACTTTCTGCTCAAGCGCGGCAAGGCACTGCGCGCCACCGCCGACAACCGCGCCAAGTTCGACGGCATGAAGGCCGAGCTCGAGGCCAACAACCTCAAGGCCAAGGGTGAAGCAACCAAGGTCGCCGAGAAGATCAACGGCCGTAACGTGGTCGTGCTGCGCCAGGCGTCAGAATCCGGGCAGTTGTTCGGATCGGTAAGCGTGCGCGATATCATTGCCTCGTTCGAAGCCGATGGCGTCATCATCAGCCGCAGCCAGGTCATGCTGGACGCGCCGATCAAGACCATCGGCAAGCACGAGATCAACATCGCCGTGCACCCGGAAGTCGAAGTCAGCGTCAGCGTCACCGTCGCGCGCAGCGCCGATGAAGCCGAGCGCATCAACCGCGGCGAGGACATCTCGACCCGTCAGGAAGACCAGGACGCCGCCGCCGAGGCGCTCGCCGCCGCCGGCGAATTCTTCGATCCGGAAGCCCAGCACGAGGAAGCCGCGCCGGCGCCGGCTGCGACCGAAAAGTAAGGCGCTTCGTTCCAAACGCTTTGACGACCTTCAAGCCCGGCCTCAATCAGGCCGGGCTTGGGATTCTAGCGGCCGCCTTCTCGTCGAGCATTGCGATTGAGGCCAGCGCGGTTGCGGTATGCTTCTCGACGCCATCGGTTACGCAAAACACGTCGGCCGCAACCACGGCGACCTGACGTCCGGGCTTGATCACGCGCGCCCGGCAGATCAATCGCTCACCGATCGCCGGCGACAGCAGATTCAATTTGTATTCCGCCGTCAGCGCCGGTTGCCCGCGCGATGTCGCGGCCGCGATCGTGGTGGCGTTGTCGACGAGAAAGGCCGTGACGCCGCCGTGAAACAAGCCATGTTGCTGCAACAGTTCCGGCCGGCGGTCGACCGCAAGCGTACACGCGCCGCGCGTCAGCTCGGATAGTTCTGCACCGATATGGGTCATGAAGCCCTGGCGGCCGACATTGTCGCGGATGCGGGTCGCGATCGGCGCGAAGTCGGCATCGTTGTTCGCACTCATACTGTTTCTCCGGGCTTGTGGATCATATCGGGCGCGACCACCGCGCGGATGGCACAGGCGATCATGATTTCGGCCTGTTCTCGCGGATCGGCGCGGTCGCGGCCCGACAGCCATGCGCGGCAAAAAATCTGCGCCGGTCCGATGATCTGGCTGAAGAAAACCGACGAAGTCATAGGCAGCAATTCGCCGCGCTCAACCAGCGGCGCGCGCCATCGTTCGACGGCTTCCGCAAGGCGCGAATTCTGCGCGCGCTGCGCGCCGCGGATCGCCTCGGTCCATTCACTGCGGGAAATCTCGAAGAGATAGCGCGCCTCGCGCCGGGAATTGACGACCCAGTCCAGATGCGCGCGGATCAGCCGCGCCACGCCTTCCCGGGCGCCGCAGGATTCATCGACCGCCGCTACGACGGCAGCGTGATAGCGGGCGAGGATTTCCAGGAACAGCGCGCCGGCCAGTTCCTTCTTCGATCCGAAGAAATGGAAGAAGCTGCCGTTGGACGCTCGCGCGCGAGTTCTGATGGCGGCCACCGTGGCGCCCTCGAAACCGTCGCGATCGAACACCGCCAACCCCGCCGCCAGCAGATCGTCCCGTGCCGTAGCCACCTGCGCGCCCTTCGGTCCATTAGATCGTCACTCTAGAGTGTTACTCTAGAAACGGTCAAGCGCGTCGCCGGCAGGCATTTGGAAATCTGCATCCTATCGCGAGATGGGTGGCGCGGGAGGGCCGACGGGCCCGGCCGGCGGCGTTGCGGGCGCCGCAGTAGCTGTCACCGGCGGAGACGTGGCGGGTGCCTCCGCCTGGGGGCTCGCGGCCGGCTCAGGGGCAGTCGCGGCGGGAGCTGGCGGCGCAGGCGTCACCGGGTCGGGCCGGGGCGCGGTCGGCTCGCTGTCGGCGCTCTCCTTGGGCGCATTGACCTTGGCGCTTTCGGACCCGCCCTCGCTGGCCGGCTTTTCCGACTCGCCGGCCGGCTTCGCGGCCTCCGTGGCCGGCTTGTCAGCCTCACCCTTGGCGGAGTCGGTCCTGTCGGTATCAGGCTTGGCAGGATCGGGCCCGCCAGAATCGGTTTTGGTGGGATCAGGCTTGGTAGGATCAGGCTTGGCAAGATCAGGCTCGGCAGTTCCGGGCTTCGCAGCTTCGGATTTGGCTGCATCCCGAGACGCATCTTCCTTTGCGGCGTCGCCGCGGGCCTGGTCGGCTTTCGGCGGTTCTTCGGCGGCGGGCCTGCCACGCCTGCCCTGCTTCTGCCTGACACCCGATTTGCTGTCGGTAGCGGCCGGCCCATCATCTGCGGGCTTAGCAGCCTCGGGCGCCGTGTGCGGCCGTGCGAGCCGCTTCGCGTCGCGGCCCGGGCGCGCGCCCTCGCCTTGCGACGGTGCGCCATCGGCATCCGGCCGGGAAGCCTCCTGGGCCGGTGCGGCGGACGGCTGCCGGCGACCGAATCGGTCGGGCTGATCCGACCTTCCATCCTGCTTGGCGTCCTTCTGTTTGGACTGATCCTTAGCTTGATACCGGGGATCTGCAGCCCCATTGGATATCAAGTAGGAAGAAAGCACCGAGGCCATGGAGGAGCCGGTGGTATAATGCTGACGCAGAAAGCCCGGCAACGATGAAGCCGGCGTGTTCTTCAACAGGCCACGCGGGCTCCTGTGGCAGGCGCTGCAGGTGCTCGAAAATATCTGGGAAGGGCTCTTGCCGGCGTCGAGATTTTCTACCGCCCACACCACGTCTGCTGTGAGGCAGCCGATCAGGAGCGTCACCGTCGCTAAACTGAGCGCTCGGCTCAACATTCCCTACTTCTCCACGTGGAATCTGCCTGCGACGCACAACGTCGCTGACGGAGGGGTCACCTTTTAGCCGATTATGACGCGAATGGAAGCGGGCTTACTACGCATCTGCGTGACTGTGACATTTGAGAATATCCACTTTCACGCCAACGCAGTAGCACTGCGGCATCATCATACTTACGATGTTCCTGGTGCACATGGAACTCTCTGTTCCGCGGTGCATTGGTGTAACGGGCTGGTCGTTCCATTGGTGCTTCGATGGATCGTTTGTTGCGTTATTTCCTGGGTCAGTTCATTCGCCGCGGCACGATGAATTTCACGACCGCCAGTGGGGCGAGATTTATCTGCGGGGACGGAACCGGCCGCCCGGTGTCGGCGCGGTTCCTGAGTAAGCGGACGCAACTCCGGATTCTCCTCAACCCCGAACTGGCGCTTGGCGAAGCCTATATGGACGGCTCGTTCGTGGTCGAGGACGGCTCGATCGCCGACGCGCTGGAAATCCTGCTCGGCCAGCCCGAAATGCTGCCACGCTGGGCCAAGCTGCAATGGTGGCTGCGCTATTTCAGCAGGCACGCGAGACAATTCAATTGGCGGGGCCGGGCGAAAAACAATGTCGCCCACCACTATGATCTGGACGGTCGGCTCTATTCCCTCTTCCTCGACGCCGACCGGCAATATAGCTGCGCGTATTTCGAAGCGCTGGATATGACGCTCGACGACGCCCAGCTCGCCAAAAAGCGTCACCTTGCTGCCAAGCTTCTCGTTGGGCCCGGCGACCGCGTGCTCGACATCGGCTCAGGCTGGGGTGGCCTTGGCCTCTACCTGGCCGAAATGACGGACGCCAATGTCACCGGAATCACGCTGTCGTCGGAACAATTGCAGGCCTCGAATGCCCGCGCCACCGAGAAGAACCTGACGGGTTCGGCAAGATTCCTGCTGAGCGACTACCGCGATATTGCCGGCCCGTTCGATCGGATCGTGTCCGTCGGCATGTTCGAGCATGTCGGCATCGACTTCTATGAAACCTACTTCCGGCGCTGCGCCGAACTCCTCAGCGACGACGGCATCATGGTGCTGCACTCGATCGGCCGCTCCACGGGGCCTGATGTGACGAGCCCATGGATCACGAAATACATCTTCCCGGGCGGCTATATCCCCGCCCTGTCAGAGGTCATCCCCGCGATCGAGAAAGCCGGCCTTCTGGTTTGCGACATCGAAATCCTGCGGCTGCATTATGCGGAAACGCTGAAGGCCTGGCGGGAGCGCTTCATGGCGCGGCGCGAAGAGGCGGTGCGCCTCTATGACGAGCGTTTTGCCCGGATGTGGGAATTTTATCTGGCGGCGTCGGAAATGTCGTTCCGGAAGCAGAACCTGATGAATTTCCAGATCCAGCTCACCAGGCGCCAGGGAATTGTGCCGATGACGCGCGATTACATCACCCGGGAAGAAGCAAGGCTGCGCGGGATGGAAATCGGAAAACAGCCGCGGCTGCAGTTGGCCGGCGAATAGGCCGCAAAGGCGGTGGAGTCAGTTTCTCAGGCTATAGGCCGAGGCGTAAGGCGTGCGGGCCGATGCCGGGCGGGCGAGTTGGGCTCGCAGCGCGGCAAGCAACTGGGCATCACAGGGTTCATCACGCCGTTCCGGGCGCGAAATCTCTTCCATGGCGTCGATCAGCATCGACAGCCACAAACGCTGGGCGCTTGCCGATCGCCATCCCTGGAGTTGCTGACCCATCGCCTGTTCCTTTTGGTCGGTGCAACTGGCAACTCGAAAATCGCCGGCCCGTTCCCGATTTCGTAACCAATCCATCCTGAGCGAAGAAAATCACATCCGATGTGATCTACTTCACAGAGCCCCTCGGCGGCCCGTCGTACATCTCCACCCATGAGCCGGCAGACCTACCCAGCCCCGTTCGATTCCGACATCAGGATCGACTACGCCTTGATCGCAATCGGCGTAGCTGCCGCCCTGTTCGCGTTCGTCTATCTGATGCTGGTTTGATCAACGCTTAAGATCAGGGCGCAAAAACGCCTCCTGCCTTCGGATATGTCGGCGCAAGTCGCGGCAAGGTTCAGATTCCCCTAAGTTCTTGCCTGGCATTTTCACAAAAGCCACTCCGGTACCGCCGGACGGCGGGCTGCTTTTTGGTCCAAATCCGTCAAGGGGCCAGCTCAGGATTCACACATGGCATTGTGTGAATCGGGCATAAGGCCTAGTCGGACTTTCGGATCGCCTGCACGTGGCGCTTTATCGCTGCCCCCACTTCCGCAAGCGATCTGACAAAAACCAAAAACCTAAAGAACATTACAAACTATGGCTCTGACTGATTCGAATGTCCTCAAGCTCGCCCCGGACCCGGGAACTCCGGCCTACCGGAGCGCGCCGCACAATATCGAGGCGGAACAGAGTTTGCTGGGCGCAATTCTAGTCAACAATGACGCGTTCTACCGGGTTTCCGACTTCCTGGAACCGAAGCACTTCTTCGAGCCGATCCACCAGACCATTTTCGAGACCGCCGGCAGCCTGATCCGGATGGGCAAGGTCGCAACGCCCGTGACGTTGAAGACCTTCCTGCCGGCCGATACCGATATCGGCGGCATGACGGTTGGTCAGTACCTCGCGCGTCTCGCGGCCGAGGCCACCACGATCATCAATGCGCAGGACTATGGCCGCACGGTCTACGACATGTCGCTGCGCCGCGACCTGATCCGGATCGGCGAGGACATGGTCAACGTCGCCTTCGATGCGCCGGTGGATTTTGCACCGCGCGCGCAGATCGAGGACGCCGAGCGCCAGCTCTATGAACTCGCCGAATCCGGCCGCTATGACGGCGGCTTCCAGCGCTTTGCGCAGGCGATGAAAATCGCTCTCGACATGGCTGCCAATGCGTACCAACGCGACGGTAAGCTGTCCGGTATCTCGACTGGCCTACGTGATCTGGACTCGAAGATGGGCGGCCTGCAGCGATCCGATTTGATCATCCTGGCCGGTCGTCCCGGCATGGGCAAGACCTCGCTTGCAACCAATATTGCTTACAATATTGCTAAAGCATACCAACCGGAAACCAAGGCCGACGGCACCACGACGGCCGTCAATGGCGGCGTTGTCGGCTTCTACTCTTGCGAAATGTCGGCAGAACAGCTCGCCACCCGAATTCTCGCAGAGCAAACCCGCATCGCCTCAAGCATGATCCGCCGCGGCGGCATCAACCAGGAAGAGTTCGACAAGATTCGCGACTACACGGTCGAGCTGGAGCACTTACCGCTATATGTTGACGAGACCGGTGGCCTTTCAATTTCGCAATTGACGGCGCGCGCCCGGCGGCTAAAGCGCCAGAAGGGCCTCGACGTCATTGTGGTCGACTACATCCAGCTGCTTCAAGGCTCGGGCAAGCGCGGCAACGACAACCGCGTCCAGGAAGTCACAGAAATCACCACCAGCCTGAAGGCGCTCGCGAAAGAGCTCAATGTTCCCGTGATCGCGCTTTCACAACTTTCACGTCAAGTCGAGAATCGCGACGATAAGCATCCGCAATTGTCGGACCTGCGTGAGTCCGGTTCGATCGAGCAGGACGCAGACGTCGTGCTGTTCGTGTACCGCGAAGAATATTATCTGCAGAACAAGGAACCCAAGCTCGGCACGCCCGAGCACGAGAAGTGGAAACTCGACATGGAGCTCGCGCACGGCAAGGCCGAGGTCATCATCGCCAAGCAGCGCCACGGACCAACGGGTACGGTGCCACTACAATTTGAAGGGCAATACACTCGATTCAGTGATTTCACGGAAGAGGACAACTTGCCCTACCGCGTGCCGTAATTCTGGCTTTCAGCGCAGTTGAACCGCGGCGTTCCGCCGCGTAGAACTGTGGCATGAACGTGGCCCCTGATCCCAAGTCCATCCCGCAAGGCACCCTGCTCTCGCCCGAGGCGAACAAGGCTGCCGCGCTCGCGACCGCAACCGGCGTGCTGACGGTCGATCTCGACGCCATTATCGCCAACTGGCGCAAGCTCGAGAAGACGGCCGTGCCGGCCGAATGCGCGGCCGTCGTCAAGGCAGACGGCTATGGCTGCGGCGCCGAACAGGTCTCGCGTGCCCTCGCGAGCGCCGGCTGCAAGACGTTCTTCGTCGCCACCCTCGACGAGGCCCGCGTGGTTCGCGCCGCGGCGCCTGCCGCCGCGATCTACGTGCTCGGCGGCTTCTTCCAGAACACCGGCGACGCCTACGCCAAGTTTGATTGCAAGCCCGTCATCGGCGACCTCAACGAACTCGCCGAATGGGACGTGTTCTGTCGCCGTTCCGGCTGGTCCGGCGGCGCCGCCATTCACATCGACACTGGCATGAACCGGCTCGGCCTCACCGTCACCGAGGCGCAGGGCATCATCCCGCGCATCAATGCCGGAGATCACGGCATCACGCTCGTGATGAGCCATCTCGCCTCCGCGGAAATGCTCAACAATCCCGCCAACGCCAGACAACTCGCGGCCTTCCGCGAGATCGCGAGCCTGTTCTCCGGCGTCCCGGCCTCGCTGGCAAACTCGTCCGGCATCTTCCTGGGCGCCCAGTTCCAGTTCGATCTGGTGCGGCCGGGCTGCGCCCTCTATGGCATCAACCCGACGCCCGAAGCCGACAACCCGATGCAGCCGGTCGTCGAGCTGAAGGCGCGCATCGTGCAGATCCGCAACGTCGAGCGCGGCGATACCGTCGGCTATGGCGGCACCTGGACGGCGCGGCGTCCAACCAGAATAGCGGTCGTTTCCGCGGGCTATGCCGACGGCTATTTCCGCGCGGCCAGCGCCAATGACGGCACCCGAGGCGCCGAGGTGATAGTCGCCGGCAAGCGGTGCCCGATCGCAGGACGGATTTCGATGGACCTGACGGCGGTCGACGTCACCGATCTCGACAAGAATGCGGTGCGGCGCGGCCATTGGGCGACGCTGATGGGCGAAGGCATCACAGCCGACGAACTCGCCCATCATTTCGGCACCATCGGCTACGAAGTGCTCACCAGCCTCGGCAAGCGCTACGCGCGGGTTTACAAGGGCGGCAATGCCACTGCAGAGCCCTCTGCTCCGCCTCCAGCGGAGGTGGCCGCCTCACCCACTTAAAGTCTTCGTTCCGAGTGCTCCTTCGCGGCGTTTCCTGTCGATGCCATCCGCGGCCTTTTTCAGGCGTCGCTGATCCGACAATTCACAAAACGCCGTTCGGCGGACAGTACCGGGCCGCCGAACGATTTGCCGAAGTCAGACTTGGAGGCCGCAAGTTGCCGAGGACGCGACCATCAAAGCATAACGGCGAAATCCGACGCTGGAGCGTTGCCCGGTCCTACTGTTTCTTCCGGCTAGCCAACACTTGCTTGCAGGCGTCGCTGAGTTGGTGATGCTGCTTGTTCAGACATGCGACGACACGGCCGCCGCCGGGCAGCGTGCCGGCGCAATATTTGTCATAGTCGGCCTTGCAGGCGCCGCGCTGGTCGGTGGCTTGAGCGACTGCGGATCCGGAGTATCCGATGGCGAGCACGAGAAAGGCGAAGCGTAGTTTCGACATGGATTCTCCAAGTGTCGGGCGAAGCACAGTGATGCCAGCCAGCTCTACATGAAGATCGCGACCTTCAACATTAATAATGTCAACCGCCGCCTGCCGAACCTGCTGCGCTGGCTGCGCGCGGCGAAGCCCGACGTCGTTGCCTTGCAGGAATTGAAATCGACCGACGCCGAGTTCCCGATTCTGGCAATCGAGAAAGCCGGCTACGGCGCGGTGTGGCGCGGACAAAAAACTTGGAATGGCGTCGCCATCCTGGCGTGGAATGCCGAGCCGGTATTGACCCGGACCGCGCTCCCCGGCGATGGGGATGTCGAGGCCCGCTATATCGAAGCCGCAATTAACGGCATCCTCGTCACCAGCATCTATCTCCCGAACGGCAATCCGCAGCCGGGACCCAAATTCGATTACAAGCTCGACTGGTTCAAACGACTGCGGTCCCACGCCGGCAAGCTGCTAAAGCAGGACATCCCCGTGGTGCTGGCCGGCGATTACAATGTCGCGCCGACCGAGTTCGATATCTACCCGACAAAGTCCTGGGACAAGGACGCGCTGATCCAGCCGAAGAGCCGCGCCGCGTTCAAGGCGCTGGTGGATCAAGGCTGGACCGACGCGATCCGGACGCTTTATCCGTCTAAACCGATGTTCACGTTCTGGGACTACAAGCGCAACCGCTGGCCACGCGATGCCGGGCTGCGGCTCGATCATCTGTTGCTCAGCCCCACCATTGCGCCGCGCCTGATCAAGGCCGGCGTCGATCGAAAGATCCGTGGGGAAGAAGGCGCCAGCGATCATGCGCCGGCGTGGATCGTGTTGCGCTAACGCGGCCGCAGGTCTCCTACCCACCGAATTTCTTGCGCAGCATGACACCCAGAATGTTGGAGTAGTCGTCGGTCCACGATGTGCTCGAGTCCGGACGTAGCGCCATCCAATTGCGCGCGACGCTTCCGGCGTCGCCCGGCTCGCGCGCCAGCACCACGAGGCGGGCATTGGCCTTGAGTGTCGTCATGAGATCGCCGGCGCTGTCGTCCTCCCGCAGGAACGCTGCCAGCGAATGCGACTGAGCGACATTTGCGACAACGGGCGCGAGGTCGAGGTACCGGTTGGAGATGTGCGCGAGGATCACACCATGCGGCGAAAGTTTCGAGAGATAACCCGCAAAGGCCTCGCGCGTAAGCAAATGCACTGGAATGCTATCGGACGAAAACGCATCCAGCACAATCATATCGTAGCGATCGGGTGAGCCTTCCAGGGTGAGCCGCGCGTCTCCGGCGACAACCGGCGCTTCGGGCGCGCACCTTGACAGGAATTCGAAGCGATGCGGATCACGCGCGATGCGGATCACTTCCGGGTCGATCTCGAAGAACGTCCACAGCTCCTGGGCTTTGCGATGACAGGCAAGCGTGCCGGTACCAAGCCCGACGACTGCGACGCGATCCAGGCGGCCACCATGGGCGGCACGGGCGGCGTCGATGGCTTCCGCGTATGGACCGCCCGGATAGTAGTAGGTCTGCGGCAGCAGGGGGCCACTGACCGGCGTGCCATCATCGTTTCGTAGCCGCTGCGCGCCGTGAACCGTGGTGCCATGATAGAGGACGCGGGCTTTGCCGTCAGCAACCTCGGCGACCTTATGGACGCCAAAGAAACTGCGTGCCGTTTCGATCGGCGCTATTCCGGGTCGCCACAGAGCCGTCACTGTAAAACTCAGGACGACAAGGCCGAAGAAACGCATCGGCCGCTGTCGTTGAAACAGCATCGTGGCCGCCATCAGGGCCAGCAGCACCTGGAACGGCAGCTCCAGTGTAGCCGGCGGCTGAAAGCGGGTAATGTACCAGATCAGCGCCAGCGTTGCGCTGAGCAGGAGCCATGGTAACACTGCCATCGACGCTTTGCGTATGCCTCCGGCGAAAAGGCCGGGACTGCCCAGCAGCGCCAGGGCGACCAGGATCGGATATTCGTAATTGCCGTTGAATATTTGCGGTGCGATGAGCCCTGCAAAGGCGCCACCGATCACCCCGCCAAACGAGGTGCAAAGGTAAAACTCCGTCAGCCGCGACGGCCTCGGACGGTGCGCATAGAGCTCGCCGTGGCACATCAGCGTCAACAGCGCGAACGCCACGAGATTGAGCGCAATCGTCGTCAGCAAAAAGACCTTTTCCCCGCCGATCAGGCTCACCGCGAGCGGCGCGACCGCAAACGGGACAAACCGAACCACACTGGCATGCGCGATCCATGGTCGCTCGCGAAAAACGGCCACGAAAGTGAGCAGGTAAATCGCCAGTGGAACCACCCACAGGAACGGCGCCGCGGCGACATCCGTCGCCAGATAGGCGGTGACCGCGATGACCAGGCCCGACGGAAGCGCCGAAAGCGCGATCCATCGCAGCCGCTCACCGGCATTCACGCGAACATCATCCTGAAGCTCGGTCTGCACGGCGACGGCAGGTACCGCGCGCACCGCGAACAGTCCGACGAAGCTCAACAGAACGGCCAGGAGGGCAAATCCGACGGACCAAATCGACGTCTGCGTCTTCAGGGTCAGGATCGGCTCGATGATGACGGGATAGGTGAACAGCGCGGCGAACGAACCAAGATTGGATGCGGCATAGAGCACATATGGATTGCTCGCCTGTCTGTGTCCGCTCACGGCAAACCAGCTTTGCAGCAATGGCGCGCTGGCTGACAGGGTGAAGAACGGTAGGCCGATGGAAGCCGCGAATAGGCCGAACAGCCAAAGCGCTGTTCCATCCAGTGGCGAGGCACCCCATCCCGGCGCAATCGCGATCGGCAGCAGCATCGCGGTGATACCGACCAACAGGAGATGGGACATGACCGCCCACCGGGGGCGCAACACACGGTTCAACAGATGGGCGTAGACATAACCAGCCAGCAATGTGGTCTGAAAGAACACCATCGCGACGGACCAGACCGCCGGCGCGCCTCCGAGTTTCGGAAGCACCATCTTCGCAAACATCGGCTGGATCGAGAACAGAAGCAGCGCCGAGACAAACAGGGTCGCGGCATAAAGCCATGGCGTCAGTCGAGCGGCCACTGCTTGCTGATCGATGACCGGCGATACCCGATCCGAAGCATTGAAGAGCGACATTGATATTCCCTGGCACCGTCAATTTTGGGTTGCACGGTAGCCAGCGACACCTAAGCAAGGCTTAATCTTATCATCATCTTATCGTCGAAAACGGCAGACATGCGCCATGGTAAACGCCCTCTTGATCTCCGCCTCAGGTTAATAACGGATATCAGCCCTTTCGCGTGTGACCCCACGCCGCGTCCCAGTCTTCGCCCGCAGCATCGATGACGCGGCCATCGGCCTCGAAGAACTTGTTCGGCACCTGGAAGATTGCGAGCATCAGCCCGCCTTGTGGACACCACGCGACGTGCCGGCTGCCCTCTTCGCGCCAGATGAATTCGCCGGCCTTGCATTCGATGCCCTGCGCCGGACCTTCCTTGTCGACGAGCGAGCCTTCGAGCACATAGGTCTGCTCGATGTTGACGTGTTCGTGGTCGGGGAGCACCGCACCCGGCGCGAACCGCATCAGCGCGGTCATCAGGCCGGTCTTGCGATCGAACAGCAGCGTCTTGGCCTCGCAGCCGGGAAAGCGGGTCTTCTGCCATTCCATGCTGTCGGGTCGAACCAGATGGGAATGCGTGTCTGCAGTCTGCGCATTTGCCGGCGTCGCAGCGTCCATGGCGATCCTCCGTTCTGCTTATTTTGACGCGATCCTAGCAGCTTTGTCTTGGGCCGCCAGACGGCCGGTGTGCGCTGCGGCGTCCTTGCCCGCACCTGCGGCCAACTGTAGGATCGACCGGCCAGCCGAACGCAATGGACGGATGAATAATGGCGGCTCTGCAACAGGCAAGAATCTGCAAGGGGTGCTGGGAGCAGATGCATGTTCCGGTGCCGCTTCGCGGCGTGATCTCGGCGCCATTCCGCGCGTTCGGCATTCGTCCGAGCCGGATGAATCCCAATACCTGCACCATCTGCGAGCTGATGTTCACGAAGGTGATGCGGGCCCGCAAGATCACCATCGACGCAACCATCATGTTTGCCGATCTGCGCGGCTACACCAGCCTGTCGCAGTCGCAGTCAGCCGATGCCGTCTCAGGACTGCTCGATGCATTCTACGATGAATGCGCCAACGCGATCTGGGAGCATGACGGGCTCCTCAACAAGACGATCGGCGACGCCGTCATGGCCGTCTTCAACTTTCCCCTGCAGCGGGAGGAGCATGCCAAAAACGCCGTCCTCGCGGCGCGACAAATTCAGACGAACTGGCGCGAGCGGCGTGAAACTCTTGTTGAAGCGCATGGCCTCACCGCGGACCAACTGGGGATCGGCATCGGCATCCATTCCGGCGAACTCAGCTTTGGCGAATTCGGTCACTCGCATCGCGACCTGACGGCGATCGGTACCGTCGTCAACACCGCTTCCCGGGCCCAGTCGGTCGCCGAAGCCGACCAGATACTCGTGACTAAAGCCGTCTTCGAGCGCGCCCAACCGGACATGAAAGACAGCCAATCAAAGGCATTCCAGCTCAAGGGATTTGACGTCCCGATTGAGCTGTACGTCGCCTAGCGTGAGTGAGCTGGCGGCTCTGCTGTCATCGCATAGCAGCTTCCCTTCGGCACGATCGGCTCCTTCGGAGTGATATTTTGGCCTCGTAACCCGAGGCTGCCGGCACCATGATGTCGGCATCAGGGAATCGCGAAAGACTGCAGCGTGGGCTTCCTTTTTGTCCTCATTGTCGGCCTGCTCGCCGGCACCATCTCAGGCATTGTCGGCACGGGCTCGTCGATCATGCTGATGCCGGTGTTGGTCTATCAATACGGGCCGAAAGAAGCGGTGCCGATCATGGCGGTCGCGGCGGTGATGGCGAACCTGTCGCGCATTCTCGCCTGGTGGCGCGAGGTCGACTGGCGCGCCTGCATCGCCTATTCGGTTACGGGCATCCCGGCCGCAGCCCTCGGCGCGCGGACGTTGCTCGCCCTGCCCTCACGTGCCGTCGACATCGCGATCGGCCTGTTTCTCATCGCGATGGTGCCGGTTCGGCATTGGCTGGCCCGACATCAGCTAACGGCACGCCTCTGGCATCTGGCGGTCGGCGGCGCCGTTATCGGCTTTCTCACCGGCATCGTGGTTTCGACCGGACCGCTCAGCGTGCCGCTGTTTCTGTTTTACGGACTGACGAAAGGTGCCTTCCTCGCCACCGAGGCCGCAAGCTCGCTCGGGCTCTATCTGAGCAAGTCGGTCACGTTCGAACGCTTCGGCGCCCTGACGCCGGATATCGCTCTGAAAGGCCTGATTGCGGGCTGTTCCCTCATGTTTGGCGCCTTCATCGCCAAAGGCTTCGTGCTGCGTCTTCAGCCCGATGTCTTTCGGCTGTTGATGGACGGCATCATGCTGGCCGCCGGTCTCACCCTGCTATGGACGGCATTTTCGTAAGCATTCGGCACGCGCCGCCTGAACCATTCCCCATAACTATCGCAAATTCAGAAGGGCGACGCCCGCGCACGTATTGCGCGGCGCCGTCTGGATTTCCGAAGCGCAGAAACGCGCTTCCGGCCAGTTTCTTTCTGCTACAATCCCCATCGGAGCAATGCGCTCCGCATCCATGTAGCCGTTGGCCTTCAGGCGTGCCAATTTGGTCGGTGATTAGCGTGCTCCTTGCGCGATCTGATTCTCGACATGGGAGAATGTGTCTTGAGTGTGATGACGGAAACGGCTGATCTCGCCGATATCGGAGACCAGCGACCCGGACGAACCGAAGCCCGGCAAGACACCCTGAAGTTTGCGGAAGCTGCCCTTGTCGAGAGCAAGCGCGAAGGCCTGCTGCTCGCCGTCCGGGCGCGCTGGGTCGCGCTGGCCATCACTGCCGTTACGCTGCCGATCATCAATCCGAATTGGGACGTGATCTATTACGTCCTGATGCTGGGCTTGTTTGCCCTGATCGGCTGGGCCCAGCTCAAAGTCGGCAAGGTCGGACGTTCCCCGCTCGAGGTTTTCCTGATCATTTGCGACCTCGCGCTGCTGACCTTCCTCAGCGTCGTACCCAATCCCTGGAGCACCGAGCACTGGCCAATCGGAATGCAATTCCGGTTCGACAGTTTCATCTATTTCTTCATTTTCCTTGCCACCGCCACACTCGCCTATTCGTGGCGAACGGTTGTCGCGATGGGCGGATGGACCACTGCCCTGTGGGCCATTGCCGTCGGTTGGGCCTATCTGCAGCCCGAAACCCATGCCGCGCTGTCGCAGCGCGTCAGGGAAGCTGTTGGCGCAGATATCCGCATGTTCGAGATCATCGATCCTTCGTCGATCGGCTTCGGCGCCCGTTTCCAGGAAGTGACGGTGTTCATCATCGTGGCCGCGATCCTGGCGCTAGCGGTGCGCCGTTCGAATGCGCTTCTGATCAGCCACGCCGGGATCGAACGCGAGCGCGCCAATTTGGCGCGTTATTTTTCACCCAATGTCGTCAATGAACTCTCCGGCAACGACGAGCCGCTCACGCGGGTTCGCACGCAAGACGTCGCGGTGTTGTTCGCCGATATCGTGGGATTCACCGCCTACGCCGATGGACGAGACCCGAAAGAGGTCATCGACACGCTGCGGCAATTCCATGAACAAATGGAAAGACAAGTGTTCCAGCACGGCGGAACACTCGACAAATACCTCGGCGATGGTTTGATGGCGACGTTCGGCACGCCGTTCGCCGGCGATTCCGACGCGCTGAACGCCTTGCGTTGCGCGCGCGGTATGATCGCCTCGATTGCCGAGTTGAACAGAGAACGGCAGGACCGCAACGAGCCGCCGATCCAGGTCAGTGTCGGATTGCACTATGGTCAGGTCGTGCTGGGAGATATCGGCCTCAATCGGCTCGAATTCGCCGTGATAGGCACCACCGTCAATGCGGCGAGCCGCCTCGAGGCTCTCACCCGCGAATTCGGATGCGCCATCGTCGTCAGTGACGACCTGGTGCGGCAGGCCCGGGCGGAATCGAGCCATTCGAGCGCCGACTTCGCATTGCTTGTCGAGCAGCCGGCGCAGATCATTCGTGGTCTCGAGCAACCGGTGGGCATCTGGACGTGCGCCGACGTCGTTTCCTGATACCCTGAAGCACGCGATGAATGCATCGCGCCCCCACGGCTTCTTTTCATGCTAAGAAGCCCTGCCCATTCCATCGAGTCTGCAATTTCCCGATCATGGCCAAATCCACGCTCTCCTTCGTCTGCCAGAACTGCGGGGCGGCGTATAACCGCTGGCAGGGCAAATGCGATTCCTGCGGCGAGTGGAACACGCTTGCCGAGGAAGACACGACCGGCGCGACCTCGATGCCGGTCTCGGTCCGCTCCCGGCGCAAGGGCCGAACGTTTGCGCTGGAATCGCTGACAGGAAAAAGCAACGACGCCCCCCGCCTGCCTTCCGGGATGACTGAGCTCGATCGTGTCACCGGCGGCGGTTTTGTCCGCGGCTCGGTGCTGTTGGTCGGCGGCGATCCCGGCATCGGCAAATCGACGCTGCTCACGCAGGCCACCAGCATGCTGGCGCGTGCGGGCCACCGCGCGGTCTATATTTCGGGCGAAGAGGCAGTGGCGCAGGTGCGGCTGCGTGCCGAGCGGCTCGGATTGGCGGACGCGCCGGTGCAGCTCGCCGCCGAAACCTCGGTCGAGGACATCGTCTCGACCCTGTCGGAGGGCGCGGTGCCGCGCCTGATCGTGATCGATTCGATCCAGACCATGTGGACCGACACGGTGGAGTCGGCGCCGGGAACGGTGACGCAGGTCCGCGCCTCGGCGCAGGCGCTCATTCGTTTCGCCAAGAAAACCGGTGCTGCGATCATTCTGGTCGGGCACGTCACCAAAGATGGCCAGATCGCAGGCCCTCGCGTGGTCGAGCACATGGTCGACGCGGTACTGTCGTTCGAGGGCGAAGGCTCGCAGCATTTCCGCATTTTGCGCGCGATGAAGAATCGTTTTGGCCCGACCGATGAAATCGGCGTGTTCGAGATGACGGGGCTAGGCCTTCGCGAGGTCTCCAACCCCTCGGAATTGTTCCTCTCGGAACGCGATCTGGGCAGCCCGGGAACCGCAGTTTTCGCCGGGATCGAAGGCACCCGCCCGGTGCTGGTGGAATTGCAGGCATTGGTCGCGCCGACCACGCTCGGCACCCCCCGGCGGGCCGTGGTGGGTTGGGATCCGAGCCGGCTGTCGATGGTGTTGGCGGTGCTGGAGGCCCATTGCGGGGTCAAATTGTCCGGCTACGACGTCTATCTGAACGTGGCGGGAGGCCTGCGGATCCAGGAGCCCGCGGCCGACCTCGCGGCGGCCGCCGCCCTGGTGTCCTCGTTGGTGAACGCGCCGTTACCGACAGACGCGGTCTATTTCGGCGAGATTTCGCTCTCGGGCGCGGTCCGGCCGGTGGCGCAGACCGCCGCCCGATTGAAGGAGGCCGCGAAACTGGGCTTTGGCCGCGCCGTTTTGCCCGAATCGGCGCGCGGCGAGGTCGGCGGCGATGGCGGGCTTGCGCTGAACAGCATCGGTGGACTAACCAGCCTGGTGGCCGAAATCGCGGCGCGCGGCAGCCCGAGAGGCAACCGCGACACCAGTCGCGAGGGTGCGGCAGAGAAAAATGCCACACCAACGCGATTCCGTCGTGAAAACAGCTAAAGCGGCGTGACGCGCCCGCCCCTCGCCGCTATACAACGCGCGCGAAAGGCGGGCGGGATGGCACGATATCCGGCCTTGCGGGATACGCCGTCTGCCCCTCACTTGGGGTGACCCTGAGCCGCCGATTCGCTGCCTAAAGGACTTACGAGCGGACCTGACCAGCCGATGCCGATAACGATACTCGATCTCGTCCTGCTCGGAGTGATGCTGATTTCGGGGCTGCTCGCCATGGTGCGTGGCTTCATGCGCGAGATCCTGTCGATCGCGGCCTGGGGCGCGGCGGCTCTGGTGACGCTTTATGCCTTCTCGAAGCTGCTGCCGACCGCCAAGGCCTATTTCAACAATGATACCGTGGCAGCCGTGGCGGTGGTGGCCGGCACCTTCATCGGCACACTGATCGTGGTCTCCGTGATCACGGTGCGGATTTCGGATATGATCCTGGATTCCCGGATCGGCGCGCTGGATCGCACGCTTGGATTCCTGTTTGGGTTGGGTCGCGGCCTTTTGATCGTGGTGGTCGCCTTCCTGTTCTTTAGCTGGCTGGTCCCGGACAAGCAGCGGCCGGACTGGATCACCGGTGCAAAATCGCGGGTGGTGCTGCAGGGAACCGGGGATTGGTTAATGTCGCTCTTGCCGGACGACCCCGAGAACACCATTTTAAAGAGATTCAAGAAGAATAAACCGGAAGACGATCAAACTGACGCCGACCAGGCAGCCCCTGCGTCCGGCGATGGCTACAGCAAACCTGCCCGCGACAGCCTTAAAAAGCTGATCGAAAAACCCGCGGGCCGCTAATTCTGGCCAAAATAGAGAGGCGATGGACGCGATGCAAAACCCTTCCGATCCCGCCGGGCAACTCGATCTAAACCGTGGCATCGAGTTGCAGGACGATCTCGAAGGCGACACGTTACGCGAGGAGTGCGGCGTGTTCGGCATCTTCGGCCACCCCGAGGCCGCTGCCATCACGGCGCTCGGACTACACGCCCTCCAGCATCGCGGCCAGGAGGCCGCCGGCATCGTCTCCTTCGATGGCAGCCGCTTCCATTCCGAACGCCGCCTTGGCCTCGTCGGCGATACCTTCTCCCGCCGCGAGGTGATCGAGCGCCTGCCCGGCAGCATGGCGGTCGGCCACGTCCGTTATTCCACCACCGGCGCCACCATCCTGCGCAACGTGCAGCCGCTGTTCGCCGAACTCAATGCCGGCGGCTTCGCCGTCGGCCACAACGGCAACCTCACCAACGGGCTGACGTTGCGCCGCGAACTGGTCAAGGGCGGCGCCATGATGCAGTCGACCACCGATACCGAGGTCATCCTGCATCTGGTCGCGCAGTCCAAGCGCAACCGTTTCATCGATCGTTTCGTCGAGGCGCTGCGTGCGATCGAGGGCGCCTACTCGCTGGTGTCCCTGACCAACAAGAAACTGATCGGCGCGCGCGATCCGCTCGGCATCCGACCGCTGGTGCTCGGCGATCTCGACGGCTGTCCGATCCTGACCTCGGAGACCTGCGCGCTCGACATGATCGGCGCCAAATATGTCCGCGACGTCGAGCCCGGCGAGATCATCGTGTTCGATGAGAAGGGCGCCAACAGCCACAAGCCGTTTCCGCCGAAACCGCCGCGGCCCTGCATCTTCGAATACATCTACTTCTCACGGCCGGATTCGATCGTCGGCGGCCGTTCGGTTTATGAGGTCCGAAAGGCCTTCGGCGCGCAGCTCGCCCGCGAAAGCCATGTCGAGGTCGACGTCGTGGTGCCGGTGCCGGATTCCGGCGTGCCGGCGGCGGTCGGCTACAGCCAGCACTCCGGCGTGCCGTTCGAACTCGGCATCATCCGCAACCACTATGTCGGCCGCACCTTCATCCAGCCGACGCAGAGCGTGCGCGAGCTCGGCGTGCGCATGAAGCACTCGGCCAATCGCGCCGCGATCGAAGGCAAGCGGATCATCCTGATCGACGATTCACTGGTGCGCGGCACCACGTCGAAGAAGATCGTGCGCATGATGCGCGACGCCGGTGCGCGCGAGGTCCATTTCCGGCTCGCTTCGCCGCCGATCCTCTATCCCGACTATTACGGCATCGACCTGCCGGACCGCGGCGGACTTCTTGCGGCCACCCATTCGCTGGAAGAGATGCGCGACATCATCGGCGCGGATTCGCTGGCGTTCCTGTCGATCGACGGCCTGTACCGCGCGATGGGCGAACCGGGGCGCGACCCGGCCAATCCGAAATTCTCCGACCATTGCTTCACGGGTGCCTATCCGACGCACCTTACTGACCAGACTCAGGTCGAACCGCAGCCGCGCCAGCTCTCGCTCTTGGCGGAAGCGAGCTGAGAACACTCAACGGTGTCGTCCCTGCGAAAGCAGGGACCCATAACCACAGGCCTTCGTTTTTCCGGATGCCATCAGTTATTGACACCTCCTCACCTCATGAGCGCCGCGGCGTATGGGTCCCTGCTTTCGCAGGGACGACGATGATCGAGCTAGTTCAATGACCAAACCACTCGCCTCCCGCATTGCGCTCGTGACTGGCGCCTCGCGCGGCATCGGCTATGCCACGGCGCTCGCGCTGGCAAAGGCCGGCGCGCACATCGTCGCCGTCGCGCGCACACAAGGCGGGTTGGAGGAACTCGACGACGAGATCAGGAACGACGGCGGCAGCGCCACGCTGGTGCCGCTCAACCTCACCGATTTCGACGGCATCGCGCGGCTTGGCGCGGCGCTGCATGAACGCCACGGCAAGCTCGACATTCTCGTCGGCAATGCCGGGGTTGCCGGCCCCTCCTCGCCGCTCGGGCATATCGAGCTGAAGCCGTGGAACGACGTGTTCGCCGTAAACGTCACCGCGAACTTCCAGCTCATCCGCTGCATGGATCCGCTGCTCAAGGTCTCGGACGCCGGCCGCGCCGTCTTCGTGACCTCCGGCGCCGCCAGCAAGGCGAACGCCTATCAGGGGCCCTACGCGGCCTCGAAAGCGGCGCTGGACACGCTGGTGCGCTCCTGGGCCAACGAGACCGTGAGCACGAAATTGCGCGTCAACCTGTTCAGCCCCGGCCCGATCCGCACCCGCATGCGCGCCAGCGTCTTTCCCGGCGAAGACCCGATGACGCTGGATACGCCGGAACAGGCCGCGGAATTCATCGTGCCGATGTGCGCGCCGGAATGGACCGAGACCGGCAAGCTCTATGACTACAAGACTCGCACACTGATGAGTTTTCATCCGCCGGCTTGAGCATCTTACGAGCTCTCTCATTGTAAGCGCAGCGACTTGTCCGCCGAAGCTTTAGCGAAGGCGGAAAGCAATCCATTTCGTCGCTTGTCGAGACATGAATTCGCCAACCCCGTGCCTTGCGTGAAGCTCGCCAATGACGGGTTGCTCTATGTCTGCGATCGCGCGAACAACCGCGTGCTCAGAAAAAATGGAACCTTCGTTAAGGAATGGTTTTACGAAAAGAATACCCGGGGCAACGGTGCGGTGTGGGACATCGCGATCTGGCCCGAGCTGACGTCGGGCGCGCGACGATAGGTGCATTGCCCGCGGTTTCGAGAAGGACTATCGCAGGACCGCTGGCAGGTTCCGAAAAGAGAGCCGGCGAACAACATTTCTGGAGGAATACCCATGACGACGAGAATTGCGCGGCGCTTCGCCGCTTCCGTGGTGCTTGCCGCATTCGGGCTGGCGACGCCAGCACTGGCCCAGGACAAGACCGTCAAGATCGGCGTACTGAACGACATGTCGAGCCTCTATGCCGACATTGGCGGCCCCAATTCGGTGGCTGCAGCGAAGATGGCGATTGAAGATTCCGGCCTCGCCGCCAAGGGTTGGAAGATCGATCTGGTCAGTGGCGATCACCAGAACAAGCCTGACGTTGGCGTCAACATCGCCAGGCAGTGGATCGACAACGACAAGGTCGACGTCATCGCCGACACGCCGAACTCCGGCGTCGCGCTCGCGGTGAGCAACCTCGTCAAGGACAAGAACGTCGTCCTGCTCAATTCGGGCGCAGCCACAGCCGATCTCACCGGCAAGGCCTGCACGCCGAACACGATTTCCTTCACCTACGACACCTACATGCTAGCCAACGGAACCGGCAAGGCGCTGACAAAGGCCGGTGGCGATAGCTGGTTCTTCCTGACCGCAGACTACGCGTTCGGACATGCGCTGGAGCGCGATACCTCGGCGGTCGTCACCGCCAGCGGCGGCAAGGTGCTGGGCGGAGTCAGGCATCCGCTGAATACGTCGGACTTCTCGTCGTTCCTGTTGCAGGCGCAGTCCTCGAAGGCAAAGGTGGTTGGCCTTGCCAACGCTGGCGGCGACACCACCAATGCGATCAAGCAGGCGTCCGAATTCGGCATCGTTGCGGGCGGCCAGAAGCTTGCGGCGCTCCTGCTCTTCATTAACGACGTTCACTCGTTGGGCTTGAAGACCGCGCAAGGTCTGACGTTCACGGAATCGTTTTACTGGGACCTGAACGACAAGACGCGCGAATGGTCCAAGCGCTTCCAGAAAGTGTCACCGAAAGGCACGATGCCCTCGATGACGGTGGCCGGGGTTTATGCAGTGGTGCTGCACTATCTCAAGACGCTCGACACGATGGGCGGCAATCCGCATGACGGCGCCAAGGTGGTCGCCAAGATGAAGGAATTGCCGACCGACGATCCGCTGTTCGGCAAGGGCCCACTGCGTGCCGATGGCCGCCGTCTCATTCCGGCTTATCTGTTCGAAGTGAAGAAGCCGGAAGAGTCGAAGGGACCGTGGGACTACTACAAGCAGATCGCTACGATCTCGGCGGAAGACGCCGCCAAGCCGCTCGAAGCCAGCGAGTGTCCGCTGGTGAAGAAGTGACGGCGTAGGGCCGTAGGGTGGGCAAAGGCGCACTTGCGCCGTGCCCACCATCTCTCCGCATTATCCTCATGAATGGTGGGCACGCTGCGCTTTGCCCACCCTACTCCTTCTACTTTGTCTTTTTCAGCGTGCGCCACGCAATCAGCAGCGCGAGCCCCAGCAGCGCCGCCGCCAGCAGGAACGGCGCGCCCGGCAATTTCGCCGGCGCCTGATCGCTAATGAAATAGGCAAAGGTCAGCGTGAACAGGAACGGCCCCGCCATCTGCGCGATGCTGTTGACGCTGTTGGTCGCGCCCTGCAACTGGCCCTGCTGATCCGGCGCAACGAGCTGCGTCGTCAGGGCCTGGATCGCCGCGCCTGCCACGCCCCACAGCGCCATGACCGGAATGCCGGTCCAGAACAGTGGTCCGGTCGGCGCCGCGCCATAGATGAAAAATCCCAGCGCTCCACAAGCGAGCCCGAGCAGCAGCGCGCGGCGTTCGCCGAGACGCGTGACGATCGGCCCGACGCCCAAGCCCTGCACCACCATGGCGCACACGCCCACCAGAGCCAGCGTGAGCCCAACTGTTGTCGTGTCCCAGCCGTACCGATAGGTGGCGTAGAGCACGAAGGTGGAAGGCAGCACCACATGCGCGACCTGGCCAAAGAAATTCGCCAGCGACAGGCCAGCGAGAATCCGGCTCGAGCGCAACAGATGCAATGCGCCGAGTGGACTGGCGCTCTTCCAGTGGAACGGCGCGCGCCGATCCTGCGGCAGCGACTCGGGGAGGATCAGCCAGCCGTATAGCGCGTTCGCAAAGCTCAGGCCCGCCGCGACCCAGAACGGCAGACGCGGATCCATGCCGCCGAGCAGGCCGCCGATGGCGGGACCGAGAATGAATCCGGCGCCAAAGGCCGCGCCGATCTTGCCGAACACCGCGGCCCGCCGTTCCGGCGGCGTCACATCGGCGATATAGGCAAAGGCCGTGGAAATGCTGGCCGAGGTGATGCCTGAGATCACCCGGCCGATGAACAGCCAGGTCAGCGACGGCGCCAGCGCCATCAGCACGTAATCCAGCGCCAGTCCGAAATTCGACAGCAACACCACCGGCCGGCGGCCGAAGCGGTCCGAGAGCGCGCCAAGGATCGGCGAGAACAGGAACTGCATCAGCGCCCAGGCCGTGCCGAACAGGCCGAAGATCCGCGCCGCCGTCGCGGTGTCGTTGTCGACAAAGCTCTCCACGATCTTGGGCAGGATCGGCAGGATCAGGCCGAGCGCGAGCATGTCGAGCAGGATGGTGACGAAGATAAAGGCCGCCGCGCCGCTGCGCACCGGCGGCCTATCGTCGGCAGCAGCGGTGGACGCCTGTTCGCTCATGAGGGCCGCTTGCGCTTATGCGCGAACGGATTGGCCTTTTCGCGCAGCGTGATGCGGATCGGCGTGCCCGGCAGGTCAAAAGCCTCGCGCAGGCTGTTGGTGAGATAGCGCAAGTAGGATTGCGGCACGGCGTCCGCGCGCGAGCAGAACAGCACGAAGCTCGGCGGACGTCCCTTGGTCTGCGTGATATAGTTCAGCTTCAGCCGGCGGCCCGACACTGCGGGCGGCGGGTTGGCATCGACTGCCTGCTCGAACCAGCGATTGAGCGCGGCCGTGGGCACGCGCTTGTTCCAGACCGCGTAGGCATCCTGGATTGCGGTCATCAGGCGGTCGATGCCCTCGCCCAGCAAGCCGGATACGGCGACGATGGGGGCACCTTTCACCTGCGGCAACCAGTGGTCGGCATCGCTGCGCAGCGCCGAGATGAGATGGGGCTTGCGCTCCATCAAATCCCATTTGTTGACCGCGAGCACGATCGCCCGCCCCTCGCGCTCGATCAGATCGGCGATGCGCAGATCCTGTTCCTCGAACCGGTTCTGCGCATCCATCATCATCACGACGACTTCGGCAAAGCGCACGGCGCGCAGCGCGTCCGCCACCGACAATTTTTCCAGCTTCTCCTCGATCCGCGATCGCCGCCTTAAGCCCGCAGTATCGAACACGCGGAAATCGCGTCCCTGCCAGGTGATCTCCACCGAAATGGAATCGCGCGTGGTGCCGGCTTCGGCGCTGGTCAACAGCCGCTCCTCGCCGAGCAGATGATTGATCAGCGTCGACTTGCCGGCATTGGGACGGCCGACGATGGCGACGCGGATCGGACGCTGGGCGAGATCCTCGTCCGATACGATATCGTCGTCGTCGAACTCTTCCCGCTCTTCAGCCGGCTCCGGCATCAGTGCGGCGAGCGCGTCGTAGAGATCGGTCAAGCCCTCGCCATGCTCGGCCGAAATCTGCACGGGATCGCCGAGCCCCAGCGCGTAGGATTCCATCGCGCCGATTTCGCCGTGCTTGCCCTCGCTCTTGTTGGCGACCAGCACCACCGGCTTGTTGGCGCGGCGCGCGAAATCGGCAAAGGCGCGATCGTTCGGCGTCAGGCCCGCACGGGCGTCGATCACGAACATCAGCGCATCGGCCAGGCCGATCGCGGCTTCGGTCTGCTCCTGCATTCGTGCCGTGAGCGAGCCCTTGGCGCCCTCGTCGAGGCCTGCGGTGTCGATCACAGTGAATTCGAGATCGCCTAGACGTGCGCTTCCCTCGCGGCGATCGCGGGTGACGCCGGGCTCGTCGTCCACCAGCGCGAGCTTCTGCCCGACCAGCCGGTTGAACAGCGTCGACTTGCCGACGTTGGGCCGGCCGATGATGGCGATCGTAAAGGACATAAATGACCCAAACGCCCTTTTTTGAAGGGCGTGTCAATCGAACGAAAACAACAAATTAGCGCGAGAAACTGCCGCTCGGCATCGGAGCCGGGAAAGCCGATTGTTGCGAGGATTGCGCGGGCGCGGCCGATTGATCGGGCGGTGGAGCCGTGGTGCGCTTGCGCACGATCTTGGCCGGCTTGGGCGCAGGCGGCGCAGCGGCTGTGCTGCCCTCCTCCTCGGGAGCGACGTCGGGGTCCGCAGCGGCGGGTGCGGCGGCCTGCTTGCCCTTGGATTTCGCGCCACGCTTCGACTTGGGCTCTTCGGGCAGAGGTGCTGCAGCCGCGACCGCGTTAGGATCATCAACTTGCTGATTGGCGCCCCTGTAGAGATCCTTCGGCACGCCCTGCTCAAGGCCCGGCACACCTTCGGGGAACACCGGCTTGCGCTCACCGGGCAATTTCTTCTTGGTGTCGAGGAAGTCGAGCATGTCGGTGGGATCGAAATTGCCCAAGCCGCCACCGCCGCAGCCTGCCAGCGCGCCCGAAAGCGCGATGAGGACGGCGGTTGCGATCAAACGTTGCGGGCGGCGCATATCGGGTTTCCCAACTCGTTTTGCTGGCGTCAGCTCTTGGCGACCGGCGGCAGCAAGGCCTGCAGCGCTTCGGCACGCGAACGCAGGCTCGGCGGCGTCTCGCCGTCATTGGCGATCGTATCCAGCCATTGCCGCGTCGCGGCGGCATCATTGGCACGCCAGGCCGACAGCGCCAGCAATTCGCGCGCGCTATGGCGGAACGTGGCGCCCGGCGCAGCAGCGGCTTCGAGGCGTTCTTTCATGTTGGGATAGCTGGTGCTTTCCAACAGCAACTGGGCCGCGCGAATCCGCGCGAGATCCTGCTCGGCGACACCGACGCTGCGGTCAGCGGCAATCTCGTCGAACAGCTTTGCCGCAGCCTGCGGATCGCGGTTGGCGACTTCCGCCGCCATGCGCAACCGTGCCAGCACGCGGTAGCCGAACGGCGCCTTCGCAACGAGATCGGCGAACGCCGCTTCGGCCTCGGCGTGCTTGTTGGCTTCCGAAAGCTCGACCGCCTTGTCGAACGCCGCCCCCGCCTCGGCCGCCTTCTTGGACTCCAGATACTGGTAGCCGCGCCAGCCACCCACGGCGGCGATGATTAAAATCAGGCCGGCGATGATCAGAAGCGAATACCGGTCCCACAGCCTTTTGAGCTGCTCGCGACGGACCTCCTCGTCTACTTCATCAAATAATTCAGACACTTAAAGATATCCCATCCCCGGGGAACCGCAGCTTCGGCGGCAGTATCGCGCGCCCAATCCCGCATGGCCGGGGCGTAGCCTATCGATATGGCGGTGGCAAGGCAAAGCGAGGCGGATCAAAGCGTTAACAGTGGCCCCCAACCGCCTCCGAAATCGGCTGGCAATGTTGACATCGCGGTTCAAAGTTTGGCGTAATCCCGGCCGCTTCCATTGTCGATCCGTACCCGATTTTTCAGGTGTTTCATGCCTCGCCACGCGCTGGTTTCGATGCTGCTTGCCCTCGGCCTGGTATCCCTGGCCGCAGCGTCACTGGCCGACGACTTCAAGCCGAAGGCGCCCGAGACGGCATTCTCGGGCAAACTGCGCCCCGACATTTTGGGTATCTCGACCGAATCGAACGCCGAATCCGCGCGCGCCATTTTTGATTCGCTGTTCAAGAGCCGGACCGACACCAAGACCGACATCCAGCAGCACAAGTTCGGCGGTGCCAGCTACGTCGCCGCCTTGAACTTCAGCCTTCCTGCCGGTTCGAAACAGAACGGCGAGATGCTCTCGACCAGCTTCTCCTCGCCCGCGAGCGCCAACCGCGCCTATTTCGTCGCCCGCAACCTGACCTTCGCACCGGACCAGCAGCCATCGAAGGCGGACATGATCAAGGAGATCATGGGCAAATACGGCGTGCCGACCATCGTTGGCGACCAGCATCTGTACTACATCTACCGCAAGGGCTCGATCATGTCGGTCGGCGGCAAGTACAAGGAAGCGACTGCGCTCGAGGCAATCGGCAAGCCGCTCGACCCGAGGGCCGCCGTCAAGCTCAACGGCGACACCGTGCGCGGCAGTTGCGTGGCGGTCGTCAAGCGCGCCCAGACCAAGGCGAAAGAACCGAGCGCCATGCTGACCGAGGCCAAGGGCGCGAACTGCGATGGCGTATTGAGTGTGCAGCTCGTTCCGGGCACGCTGGCCGACCGTGTCGGCATCGCGCAATTCACGCTGCTTGATGTCAAGCAGCTCGTCAGCGCCGCCGCGATCGACAGCGCCGCACTCGCGGCCGGGCTGAGCGAGAGCGCGATGCCCAAGGGCAGCGCGCCGAAACTCTAGCCCTGTCGCGGCGCCAGCGAGCGGCGATTTGGGACGGCACGGCGCTCATCGTTGCCGTCGGCCAGGCCTTTTTGAAACGTCGCCGCGTAGCAGGAACCTTTCCCCCGCGCTGTAATTGAATCTCTGTTACGTGGAGATCAGGCAATGCGCGGATTTCCGCCGATTGTGCCGTATGGTGCCGATCAGACCATCTATTTGGTCCTCGAAGCGGGGCCGGACGCCATCGTCCGGAAGGTCGAACGGACTGATTTCGAAACGATCGTTACCGACCTTTTGTCGGGCCAATTCCGCGACCCGATCGAGGTCGTCGCCTTCAACACGCTCGAACATTGGAGCGAAGACTTATCGAAAGATGTCGCACGCGAAATCCAGTGCCGCTGCGATATCGAAGGGCAGAAAGTCCCGGATTATCTGGAAGACTTTGTAGGCAGCCGTGTCGGTTGACTAGCGGTTAGCCGATGCCTGCGCCGCAGCCGAGTCCGTAGCGGAAGCCTCGCGCAACTGCCGCTTCATCACCTTGCCGTTGGCATTTCGCGGCAGCGGGTCCGCGCGCACATCCATGGTTTCCGGCACCTTGTAGTCCGACAGCCGCTCGGCGCACCAGGCGCGCAGCACCTCGCCGCTGACGGCATTCCGCGTCACGACGACGGCATGCACGCGCTCGCCGAGCACCGGGCACGGCTTTGCGATGATCGCGCTCTCGACCACGTCGGGATGGCCTGAAAGCACCGACTCGACCTCGGCGGAATAGATCTTGAGCCCGCCACGGTTGATCATGTCCTTCTGACGATCGAACACGCGCACGAAATTCTCTTCGTCGATCGAGCCGAGATCGCCGGAATGCCAGAAGCCGGCGGTAAAACTCTCCGCCGTCGCCTTCGGATTGTTCCAGTAGCCTTTGATGACGGACCCGCCGTGAATCCAGATTTCGCCGATCTCGCCGCGCGGCAGTTCGCGGCCCTCGGCATCCACCACGACGATCTGCGCGCCGGGACAGGGCAAACCGACACTGTCGATATGGCTCACGACGAATTCTGCAGGCATCATGGTCGACGGCGAAGTGGTCTCGGTCGCGCCGTAGCAATTGGCGAGTCTCAGCCCCGGAATTTTCGCTGCCAACTTCTCGATGGTGGCGATTGGCATCGGCGCGCCACCAAAGCCGCCGATCCGCCAGCTCGACAGATCGTAACTGTCGAAATCCGGCTGCAGCAGGCAGAGATTGTACATTGCCGGCACCATCACGGTGTAGGTGACCCGCTCGCGCGCCGCCAACTTCAAATATTCCGCGGCCTTGAACTCCGCCATGATGATCAGCGCGCCGGCGCAACGGACCATGGTCATGACATTGGCGACCACGCCGGTGACATGCCCGAGCGGCACCGCGGCGATCGAGCGATCCACGGCAGTGAGCTTCAGGCACGAGACGAACACCATGGCCGAATGAATGATGGTGCAATGGGCGAGCATCGCGCCCTTTGGCCGCCCCGTGGTGCCCGACGTATAGAGGATCATGGCAGTGTCCTCTTCGCCGACGTCGATTGGTGCGGCCAGCGGCGCGTTTTCCGAGAGCTCGGTAAAGCGCGAGAGCCGCGGATCGTCGTCGACTACGATCCGATGCGTGACTTCAGGGATATCGCCCGCATCGGGCACGCGGTCGGCCAGCGTGGCCTCGTGGATCAAGAGCTTTGCGCCGCAATCGGTGAGCACATAGGCGATCTCGGGCTTTTGCTGGCGGATCGAAAGCAGCACCGTCACCAGCCCGGCATGGGCCGCACCCAGCATCGTCAGCACGAATTCGATTCTATTGCCGAGCAGTAGCGCGACGCGGTCGCCGCGCTGCAGGCCGAGTTTTTGAAATCCTGCTGCGATTTGCGCCGATTGCTGCGCGACCTCTCGCCATGTCATTTGCGTGGAGCCGCAGACCAGCGCCTCGCCGTCCGGGTTGGTCGCAACCGCTTCGGCCACCATCGCCGGAATGCTCTTGGGCCGTTCACAAAAGACCGGAACGATTCGGTCGCCAAAGCGCGGCTCGAGCCGCATCGCCGGGATAGAGTGCTGCGACCAGTCCATGGATGGCGCGCCCCGTTAGCTCTTCTTCATCTCGTAGACGTGCTCGGGTCCCGGGAAAGCGCGCGAGCGCACGTCGCTGGCGTAGCCCTGGATCGCCGCTTCGATCGCGGGGCCGAGATTGCCATAGCGGCGCACGAATTTCGGCGTCCGCGGCGACAAGCCCAGCATGTCTTCGAGCACCAGCACCTGGCCGTCGCAGGCCGCACTGGCGCCGATGCCAATGGTCGGAATGGAGATGGTCTCCGTGATCTTGCGCGCCAGCGGCTCGGCGACCGCCTCGACCACGACCGAAAACGCTCCGGCGTCCGAGATCGCCTGGGCGTCTTTCAGGATCGGATCCCAACTGCCCTCGTCGCGGCCCTGTGCGCGAAACGAGCCGAGCGTGTTGATCGATTGCGGCGTCAGTCCGATGTGGCCCATGACCGGCACGCCGCGCTCGGACAGGAACGCGACGGTTTCCGCCATCCGGGCGCCGCCTTCGAGCTTCACCGCGCCGCAATGGGTTTCCTTCAATATCCGCACCGCGGAATGAAATGCCTGCTCCTTCGAGGCCTCATAGGAGCCGAACGGCATGTCCACCACGACGAGGGCATGTTTCGAGCCGCGCATCACCGCATGGCCCTGCAGGATCATCATGTCGAGCGTCACCGGCACCGTGGTCTCGAAACCGTGCATGACGTTGCCGAGGGAATCGCCGACCAGAATGACGTCGCAGTGGCGATCGACCAGCGCCGCGGTATGCGCATGGTAGGACGTCAGCATCACGATCGGCTCGCCGTTCTTGCGCGCACGGATATCCGGCGCCGTTTTGCGCTTGATGGCAGATTGCACGGACATATTAGGCTCCAACCACGGGGACGCCGATCACGACCGGATGGAACGCGAAGGCGAGCGCCAGATAGGCGACGAGACCGACCGCGATCGCGATCAAATCGTTGCCGGGACCACCGACGGGAATCGGCGGGGCGCCGGCGTCGGAACGATATTTCAGCGAAATGCGATCATACACCGCCCACGCGAGAAACGAGCCGAACAGGATGATCGAGCCGAGATCGCCATTGGCGAGCAGATGCGCCGCCGCCCACAGCTTGATGCCCGTCAGCATCGGATGTTTCAGCGTCGTATAGATCCGGCCGCGGATGTAGGACGCGACAACCATGATGACCGCGGGCAGCATCAGCGCCGTGGTGATGTGCTTGAGCGCCACTGGCGGGTTCCAGACGTTGTACCAGCCCGTCGCGCGATAAAGCGCAAAGCCCCAGATGATCAGCGCCAGACCAGCGATCGAAGCCAGCGCATAGCCAATCTTGTAGCCGCTCTCGCCCGTCGCGGAGATCACCTGCGCGCGCAGCTTGCGCTGCGTGGTGAGCGTGTGGACGCCGAAGAACAGGATCAGGCCCAGGATCAACACCAGCAGTCCCATGACGTGCCTCCCGTTGCGCGGCTGGTTTTCCGGATTATCCGGGTATCATTTTAAGGGCTTGGTGCGCAATGCGCCACGCGGCCGTTACGGCTTCTCCGCCTGCTTGCCTAGATCGCGGTTGTCGACGTAGCGGATCGCGATCGGCCGCCCGGCAAGGGCGCCGCCAAGCCCGGACGTGAACTTGAGCGGCGTGCAGCCTGCAAGCGACGCGTTGATCGCTTTCAAATAAGTAGCGCGGGTGTCGGCCGGAACGCCTGCCGTGGCATAGGTCACGCGGGGTGTAGCGATGATCTCGCCCGAGCGCTTGAAGCTGAACCGAATCGACATCTGCATACCCTGGCGCGCGATGTCGGAAGGCGGTGGCGACCAACAGGAGCGCAACGCCGCAAAGAGGTCGCCGATCGTATCGAGATCATGATCCGGCTTCCGGTATTTCGCGGCCTGATCCTGTGGCGGCACGCTTTCGATCGTGAGTTGCAGATTCTGGCCGTACGGATAATCGATCTCGGGAATACAGGGACCTTCGTTGAACACGCTGCAAAATGACGGCGTGCACGGCTGGCCGTCGAGCACGCTGCAGGGCGCGTGCGAAAACGGCGTGGCGTCGATCTGGCGCCTCGACTGGGCGTCGGCGGCGCTCATCCCGACGAATGTGGTGATCAGGCAGACGATGATGCTCCGGAACATGCGGCCCTAAGTCCTAAAAGGCGACTCAACTAAGTTGATGCGCGCTTCGTCCCGTAGCAAGGCGGACCATGTTCACATCCCTGCGTTCATGGCGGACAGTTCCGCAATCAGGGCCTTCTCGCTGGGCTGGTCGAGGACGCCGGCGGTATAGAGCGAGATGCCGCCATAGAGCGTAATGTAGACCTTCATCACCGCGCGGCGACGCTCGGCCGGGCTCTCGATATCCTGACAGAATATCCGCATGGCCTGGGCGATGACCTTATGAACCGCGGCCTGCAGCGGCGGATTGTGCTTCATGGTGGCGTGCGGGCGGCTGGTCATCAGGGCGTACAGCGCGCGGTTGGCGAGCGCGAAGCGGACATATTTCGCGGTGTAGTCCTGTGGCGTCTCTGCCTTGACGAGGATGGCGGCGAGCCGCGTGTAGGCCTCGGCCGCGACCGCGTCGAGCAGCGCTTCGCGGTCAGCGAAATGATTGTACAGCGATCGATGCGCGACGCCGACGGCCTCCGCGACCTCGCGCAGGCTCAATTGCTCATGGCCGGCCGCGGCCACCAGGCGGGTGGCGGCCTTCAGCGCTTCGGATTTCAGATTGCCATGGCGATAGGTCGCCCGGCGCGGCTTTGCGGTCATGTCCCCTTCATACAAAGGCATGAGACGCAACGCCACTGCCGGGCGGCCGAAGCTTTCCGTCAGGCCGATACTCGTTTGGCAACGCGGTCCTCGCCATACTGCGGCGTAATGTCCTCGTCGATCATGGCGCGGATCATCTTGATCACATCTCCGCGCGCCCGCGCCTTGGTGGCGGCATGGGCGGCCATGTTGAGCGTGGCGAGCGCCTGTGCGGTCTCCTCGGCGCAGGGCTCCAGCGCATCCGCCGGGACGACCCGGTCAAAGAAGCCTGCGGTGACAGCCTCCGTTGGGCCGAACATTTCCGCGGTCACTACCGCTCTGCTGAAATAGGCCGGCGTCAGCCGCTGCCGTGCGATTTCGATTGCAAAACGCGGCACCGTGAGCCCGATCGCGACCTCGTTCATGCCGATCCGGTAGTCGCCCTCGGCGGCAATGCGGTGGTCGCTGGACATGATGAGGAAAGCCCCCATCGGGTAGGCGTTGCCCTGGCAGGCCGCCACCACCGGCGTCGGAAACGAGAGGATGCGCAAGGCCAGTTCCGCGCCCGCTTTCACCATCAGATATTGGTCCTGGGCGCCGCCCTTGGCGAAGACGTTGAGGTCGAATCCTCCTGAAAAATGCTTGCCGCGGGCCTTCAGGATCACCACCGTCTTGTCCTTTTCCGCCCGGTCGAAGGCCGCATGCAGGGCGTTGAGCATGGCAAGCGACATCACATTGGCCTTGCCATCGTCGATCATGATGGTGCCGACCGGGCCGGAACGGGAATAGGTTGCGAGATCAGTCATGCGCGGTCTCCCTTTTTAAAAAGCATCCAATGGATACTTTTACGGAAGCCCGGCTGACGCAAGGGGTTTATCCGGGCCTGGAATGCATAGAGGCATCCACTGGATGCATAAACTGGGTTGAGGATTTGGCCAAATCCTCAACCGTCGTCACCCGCGAAGGCGGGTGACCCAGTATTCCAGAGACGATAGCGATAGACGGAAAGGCCGCGGCGTACTGGGTCCCCCGCTTTCGCGGAGGACGACGGCGGAGATTGGTGCAGGAAGCGTGGGCCGCTTACGCTTTCTTCTTCACGTCCTTGACGTTGGAGAAGGTGACCCCTTCGGCGCGCTCCCTGGTATAGCCCAGGTAAAACTCGTTCTTGGCCATGAACACGGGATCGCCGTCGACGTCGTCGGCGATGCCGGAATTGTTGGCCGCGATGAAGGCGTCGAGCTTCTTGCGGTCGTCGGACGAGACCCAGCGGGCGAGCTGGAATTCCGACACCTCGAATTCCACCGGCAGCGAGTATTCCGCGTCTAACCGCGCCTTCAGCACGTCGAGCTGCAGCGGACCGACGACGCCGACCAGCGCCGGTGCGCCGTCGCGGGGCCGGAACACCTGCACCACGCCCTCTTCCGACATCTGCTGCAGCGCCTCTTTCAGCTTCTTGGCCTTCATCGCGTCGGTGAGCCGCACGCGGCGGACGATTTCCGGCGCAAAACTCGGGACGCCGACGAAGGTGATGTCCTCACCTTCCGTCAGCGTGTCACCGATCCGCAAGGTACCGTGGTTCGGAATGCCGACGACGTCGCCGGCAAACGCTTCATCGGCCACCGAGCGATCCTGCGCGAAGAAGAACTGCGGCGACGACAGCGACATGTTTTTGCCGGTCCGCACCAGCTTCGCTTTCATGCCGCGGCTGAGCTTGCCGGAACACAGCCGCGCGAACGCGATGCGGTCGCGGTGGTTCGGATCCATATTGGCCTGGATCTTGAACACGAAGGCGCTCATGCGCGGCTCGGCTGCTTCGACCTTGCGCAAATTGCTGTCCTGCGCGCGGGGCGCCGGCGCGAACTTGCCAAGACCTTCCAGCAAGTCGCCGACGCCGAAATTGCGCAGCGCGCTGCCGAAATAGACCGGCGTGAGATGGCCTTCGCGAAACGCGTCCAGCTCGAACGGCTTGCAGGCTTCCGACACCAGCGCGAGCTCATCCTTGATCTCGCCGACGTCGAGATTGGGATTGCGGCCGGCGAGATCGGCGATATCGATCTGCTCGGTCGCGCCGGTCTTGGCGCCACCGCCTTCGAGCAGGCGCACGCCGCCGTTCACGACGTCGTAGGTGCCGAGGAAGTCGCGGCCGCGGCCGACTGGCCAGGTCATCGGCGTGGTGTCGAGCGCCAGCGTCTTTTCGATCTCGTCCAGCAGTTCGAACGTGTCGCGGCTCTCCCGGTCCATCTTGTTGATGAAGGTGATGATCGGAATGTCGCGCAGCCGGCACACCTCGAACAGCTTTCGCGTCCGGGCCTCGATGCCCTTGGCGGCGTCGATCACCATGACGGCGGAATCGACCGCGGTCAGCGTCCGGTAGGTGTCTTCCGAGAAGTCTTCGTGGCCCGGCGTGTCCAGCAGGTTGAAGACGAGGCCTTCGAATTCGAACGTCATCACCGAGGTCACGACCGAGATGCCGCGCTCGCGCTCGATCTTCATCCAGTCGGAACGGGTATTGCGCCGCTCGCCCTTGGCCTTGACCTGGCCCGCCAGGTTGATGGCGCCGCCGAACAGCAGCAGCTTTTCGGTCAGCGTGGTCTTGCCGGCGTCCGGGTGGGAGATGATCGCAAACGTGCGCCGCCGCGCCACTTCATCTGAGAGCGGCGAGCGGGACGGCGATTCGGCAGTGACGGCAATGTCGGACATGAGGCTCGAGCGTTTGGCAGGGAAAACCGGGCTAATCAAGCCTCATTTGGTGATTGCGGACGCTGCTGGCCAGTCCCATATCGGTCGCGGAAGGACGGCCTTCCAATTCGCAGGGCTCATCCGCGGGGACGACCCTGCCAGGTTTGGAGGGTTGTCATGGCGTGGATCGTATTGTTCGTCGCCGGGCTCATGGAAATAGGCTGGGCGATCGGCCTCAAATATACCGAGGGTTTCACGCGACTTGTTCCATCCGTCCTGACGCTCGCCTGCATGGCAGGCAGCATCGTCCTGCTCGGCCTTGCCTTGAAAGCGCTGCCGATCGGAACCGCCTATGCCATATGGACCGGCATCGGTGCGGTCGGAACGGCAATCCTTGGTATCGCTCTGTTCGGCGAACCTGCGACCGCGGCTCGCCTCGCCTGCATCGGACTGATCGTGGCCGGCATTGTCGGGCTCAAGCTGGTCACCTGATCAGCGCAGCAACAGCACCGCCCAATAGGTCAGCGCCGCGACGAACCCTGAAGCCGGAATGGTGATTACCCAGGCGTAGACGATCGAGCTCGCCACGTTCCAGCGCACCGCCGAGACCCGCCGCGCCGCGCCGACGCCGACAATGGAGCCGGTAATGGTGTGGGTCGTGGATACGGGAACCCCGAGATAGGTCGCCATGAACAGGGTCGCAGCTCCACCGGTTTCGGCGCAAAAGCCCTGCATCGGCGTCAATTTCGTGATCCGCAATCCCATGGTGCGGACGATCCGCCAGCCCCCCATCAACGTGCCGAGCCCCATCGCCGCCTGGCAGGAAATCACGACCCAGAACGGGATGGCGAAATCCGCCCCGAGGTGGCCTTGCGAATACAAAAGCACCGCGATGATGCCCATGGTCTTCTGCGCGTCGTTGCCGCCATGGCCGAGCGAATAGAACGACGCCGAGACGAATTGCAGAATGCGGAAGGCGCGATCGACCGCAAACGGCGTCGATCGCACCGACAGCCAGGACACGATCGCGACCAGCACCAGCGCCAACAGAAATCCGACCAGCGGCGACAACACGATCGCCAAGAGCGTCTTGGACAGCCCGCTCCAGACCGCCGCGGAAATGCCGGCTTTGGCCATGCCGGCGCCGACCAGTCCGCCGATCAACGCGTGAGAACTCGACGATGGAATGCCGAGCCCCCAGGTGATCAGGTTCCAGACAATCGCGCCGACCAGCGCAGCGAAGATGACGGTCGCGTCCACGACATCGGGTTCGATGATCCCCTTGCCGATGGTATTCGCAACGTGCAGGCCAAAGACGAGGAAGGCAATGAAATTGAAGAACGCCGCCCAAGCCACCGCATAATGCGGCCGCAGCACGCGGGTCGATACGATCGTGGCGATCGAGTTGGCGGCGTCGTGCAGACCGTTGAGGAAATCGAACAACAGCGCGACGCCAATCAAGAAGACCAGAATTGGAAAAGCCAGGGTGGCGTCCACTGAATTGGCCCTGCCCTATACCTGTTCGATCACGATCGAGTTGATCTCGTTGGCGACGTCGTCGAAGCGATCGGACACCTTTTCGAGATGCTTGTAGATCTCGGCGCCGACGACGAAATCCATCGAATTGCCGTTGCGGTGCTTGAGAAACAGCTCCTTCAACCCGATGTCGTGGAGATCGTCGATACGGCCCTCCAGCTTTCCGATTTCCTCGGTAATGGCGGTCAGCATTGCGACGTTACTCCCGATCGACTTCATCAGGGGAAGCGCGCGGCTGACCAGATTGGCGCACTCGACCAACAGCGTGGCTATTTCGCGCATCGGAGGCTCGAACGTTCGGACCTCGAACAGCACCACCGCCTTCGCGGTCTGCTGCATCTGGTCGATCGCGTCGTCCATCGACGTGATCAGATTCTTGATGTCGCCGCGGTCGAACGGGGTAATGAAGGTGCGGCGGACCGCGGTCAGGACCTCGCGGGTGATGCCGTCGGCGTCGTGTTCGAACTGATTGACTCGCTGGCAGAATACCGGCGTCTCCTCGCCGCCGCGCATCATGTCCTGCAACGCCAGCGCGCCCTGCACGACCGTCTGGGCGTGGCGGGCAAATAAGTCAAAAAACCGCTCCTCCTTGGGCAAAAAGGCACGAAACCAGCGCAGCATGGGCATTCTTCCGTCGTTCAGAAACAGCCACGGAGCGTGCTGTCACAAAACTGTCATAGACCATTCGAGGGAAAAGCGCGCGACGTCGGGCCCCGGGAACCGGATCATCCACCGCTTTGTGGCGCCGAAAACTGCGCCAAAACCCCGCCGTTTTTAGAGGGATCGGCGGAAATAATGCGCGATCTCGCCGATGATGCCCCGGCGGAACGTCAACACGCAGGCGACGAAGATGACGCCCTGGATCACCGTCACCCATTGGCCGAAACCGGCCAGATATTGCTGCATGGCGATGATAACGAAGGCCCCGACGACCGGACCGAACACCGTGCCGAGGCCGCCGACCAACGTCATCAGCACGATTTCACCCGACATCGTCCAGTGCACGTCGGTGAGCGAGGCGTTCTGCGCCACGAACACCTTCAGCGAGCCGGCAAAGCCCGCAATCGTTCCAGAGAGGATGAAAGCGACCAGCTTGTACTGGTCAGTCTTGTAGCCCAGCGAGATTGCGCGCTGCTCGTTCTCCCGGATCGACTTCAGCACCTCTCCGAACGGCGAGTTGATGGTGCGGTAGATCAGGAGGAAGCCGCCGAGGAACCCGGCGAGCACCACGTAGTAAAGCACCGTCGGCTTGGAGAGATCGAATATTCCAAACAGGTAGCCCTGCGGAATGCCCTGGATGCCGTCCTCGCCATGTGTGAACGGCGCCTGCAGATAGATGAAATACAGGAGCTGCGAGAGCGCCAGCGTGATCATCGAAAAGTAGATGCCCTGGCGGCGGATCGAGATGAAGCCGGTGACGACTGAAAGCGCGGCGGCGCCGGCGACGCCGACCAGAATTCCGACTTCCGGCGTTACACCCCAGACCTTGAGCGCATGCGCCGAGCAGTAGCCCGCGGTCCCCAGGAACATGGCGTGGCCGAACGACAGCAGGCCGCCATAGCCGATCAGGAGGTTGAAAGCGCAAGCAAGCAGCGCGAAGCACAGCGCCTGCATCACGAAGAACGGATAGATGCCCGTCATGGGTACGAGCCCCAGCAGCACCGCCATCCCGGCGAACACGATCATTTCGTCGCGCATCGCTTGCGGCGTTACCGGCAGTGTGTCGTCAGTCAATGCGCTCATGTCAGGCAGTCCGTCCAGTCAGTCCCGTTGGCTTCACCAGCAACACCAGCACCATCAGGACGAACACCACGGTGTTGGAAGCTTCGGGATAAAAATACTTGGTCAGTCCCTCGATCACGCCGAGCGCAAATCCGGTGATGATCGATCCCATGATCGATCCCATGCCGCCGATCACCACCACCGCGAACACGACGATGATCAGGTCCGCGCCCATCAACGGCCGCACCTGGTTGATCGGGGCGGACAATACGCCGGCCAGCGCCGCCAAGCCGACGCCGAGGCCGTAGGTCAGCGTGATCATCCTGGGCACGTTGATGCCGAATGCGCGCACCAGGGTCGGGTTTTCAGTCGCCGCACGCAGATTGGCGCCGAGCCGGGTCTTCTCGATCAGGAACCAGGTGGCAAGGCACACCACGAGCGAGAACACGACGACCCAGCCGCGGTAGATCGGCAGGAACATGAATCCGAGGTTCATGCCGCCCTGTAATCCGCGGAACCCGCCGACCTCCGGATAATCAGGAATCGCGTACGGCAGGCCGGACGAGCCGAAGTAGTTCTGGAACACTCCCTGCACGATCAGCGCGATGCCGAACGTCAACAACAGCCCGTAGAGGTGGTCGAGACCGGCCAGCCATTGCAGCATGGTCCGTTCGAGGATCATGCCGAAGATGCCGACGACAATCGGCGCGATGATCAGAGCCCACCAGTATCCAATCCCCGTGAGATGCAGCAGAAAATATGCGCAGAACGCGCCCATCATGTAGAGCGCGCCATGGGCGAAATTGATGATGTTGAGCATGCCGAAGATCACGGCGAGCCCGAGACTGAGCAGCGCGTAGAACGATCCGTTGATCAATCCCACCAAAAGCTGGGCGTAGAGAGCTTGCATCGGTTTCGCACTCAATCTCGTTATGATGCGGGTTAGCTTGGGCCGCGAGGGAAGGCCCGCCGGCATGACGCCGACGGGCCATCGTTGTTACTTCTTTACCAGTGGACAGGCGCTTTCCGAAAGCGGCCGGAAGGCCTGCTCGCCCGGCGTGGTGCCGATCAGCTTGTAATAGTCCCACGGCCCCTTGGATTCGGAGGGCTTCTTGACCTCGAACAGGTAGGCCGGATGAAGCTTGCGCCCGTCGGCACGGATCGTACCCTTGCCAAACAGCGGATCATCGGTGGGCGTTTCCTTCATTTTCGCCACCACCTTGACGCCATCGTGCGGATTGCCGCCCATTGCATCGATCGTCTTGAAATAGTGGATCAGGCCTGAATACACGCCGGCCTGCACCATCGACGGCATCGCCTTGTTCTTCATGCGCTCGGAGAAACGCTTCGAAAACGCGCGGGTGCCGTCATTCAGATCCCAGTAGAAGGTTTCCGTGAAGTTCAGGCCCTGCGCCACCTTGAGGCCGAGGGAGTGGACGTCATTGATGAACAGCAGCAGTCCCGCGAGCTTCTGGCCGCCCGAGACGATGCCGAACTCCGCAGCCTGCTTGATGGTATTGGTGGTGTCGCCGCCGGCGTTCGCCATGCCGATGATCTTGGCCTTGGATGCCTGTGCCTGCAGCAGGAACGAGGAGAAGTCCGACGAATTCAGGGGGTGCCTGACGGTGCCGATAACCTTGCCGCCCGACTTCGTCACCACCGCGGAGGTGTCGCGTTCCAGCGCGTGGCCGAACGCGTAGTCCGCGGTCAGGAAGTACCAGGTGTCGCCGCCGGCCTTCACCAGCGCCTGGCCGGTAGAGTTGGCGAGCATGTAGGTGTCGTAAACCCAGTGAATGGTGTTCGGCGAACACTGCGTATTGGTGAGATCCGACGTCGCCGCGCCGGTGTTGATCATGATGGCGTTCTTTTCCTTCACCAGATTGTTGACCGCCAGCGCCACGCCGGAGTTCAGCACATCCACGAAGATGTCGACCTTGTCGACGTCGATCCATTGACGGGCGACGGTGGTGCCGATGTCGGGCTTGTTCTGGTGGTCGGCGGAGACGATGTCGATCTTCCAGCCCTTGGCCGCAAGCCCGGAATCCTCCACTGCCATCTGGGCGGCGACCGTGGAGCCGGCGCCGCCGAGGTCGGAGTAAAGTCCGGAATTGTCGGTGAGCACACCGATCTTGACCGTCTTGTCTTGCGCCACGGCGCTGCCTGCGGCAAGTGCCAGAGCGGTGCCGAGGAAGAGCGCTGAAATCCGATGTTTCATAGTATCTCCATTATTCCAGAGTGCAGCAAAGTACCGATTAAACGCCGAGATAGGTGTGGAGCTTGTCCATATTGGCCGACAACTCCGAATTCGCAAAACCGTCGATGACCTTACCGTGCTCGACGATGTAGTAGCGGTCGGCCACCGTGGAGGCGAAGCGGAAATTCTGTTCGACGAGCAGGATGGTAAAGCCTTCCGACTTCAGCCGCGCGATGGTGTGACCGATCTGCTGGATGATGACGGGCGCCAAACCTTCGGTCGGCTCGTCCAGCATCAGAAACCGCGCGCCGGTGCGCAGGATTCTTGCGATCGCGAGCATTTGCTGCTCGCCGCCCGAAAGCTTGGTGCCCTGGCTGTTGAGGCGCTCCTTCAGGTTCGGAAACAATTCGAAGATCTGGTCGAGCGACAGCCCGCCACTGCGCACGATCGGCGGCAGCAGCAGGTTTTCGCGCACGTCGAGGCTTGCGAAAATGCCCCGCTCCTCGGGACAGAATGCGATGCCCAGGCGCGCGATCCTGTCGGACGAGGCGCGCGTGATGTCCTGACCGTTAAAGCGGATCGAACCAGTACGCTTGCCGATAATTCCCATCACCGACTTCAGCGTCGTGGTCTTGCCGGCGCCGTTGCGGCCGAGCAGCGTGACCACCTCGCCCGCCTTCACATTGAAGTTGACGCCGTGAAGGATATGCGATTCGCCGTACCAGGCCTGCAGGTCGGCAACGGAAAGAATCTCCGCGCCTGCCGGTTTGGCGGTGGCTTCGGCCATTTTCAACTCAGGCATGACCGGCCCCCAGATAGGCTTCCTTGACGCGCTCGTCCTTGGACAATTCGGCGTAATTGCCTTGCGCCAATACCTGACCGCGCGTCAGCACCGTGATGATGTCGGACAGGTTGGCTACCACGGAGAGATTATGTTCGACCATCAGGATGGTGTGCCTCGCCGAGATACGCTTGATCAGGGCTGCGATCTTGTCGATGTCTTCATGACCCATGCCCGCCATCGGCTCGTCGAGCAGCATCATTTCCGGGTCGAGCGCCAGCGTCGTCGCAATCTCCAGCGCGCGCTTGCGTCCATAGGGCATCTCGACCGCCGGTGTATTGGCGAACTCGATCAAGCCCACGTCGTTCAGCAAGTCGAGGGCGCGGCCGTTGAATCGGTCGAGCACGCGCTTGGAGCGCCAGAAATCGAACGAGCTTCCATGCTGGCGCTGTAGCGCGACACGAACGTTTTCCAGCGCCGTCAGGTGCGGAAACACTGCCGAAATCTGGAACGAACGCACCAGCCCGAGGCGAGCCACATCGGCCGGCGCCATCGCGGTGATGTCCTGCCCCTTGTACAGGATCTGCCCTGCAGACGGCCTCAGAAACTTGGTCAACAAGTTGAAGCAGGTCGTCTTGCCGGCGCCATTCGGCCCGATCAACGCATGAATGCTGCCGCGCCGTACCTTGAGGGCGACATCGCGAACGGCGAAGAAACCCGCGAATTCCTTGGTCAATCCGTGGGTTTCGAGAATGAACTCATCAGCCAAACAAATTTCCCCCTCAGCCGTCTCCGCGAGTTCGCCCGCGCGCGGCCAGTTTTTCCCTGTTCGGGCAGGTTCTCCTGGACGTCCTGGAAACCGTCCCGAGCCCGCCGCCTCCGGCCGGAATATGCCGTCAACGCGATGGATTAGGCAAGGCGGAATGCTGCCACGCCCGACCGCGCGCTTGCGGTTCCGGATGCGCCATAAGTCGAATGGTCCGGCGGCGCGGCTCGGCCGGGCCACGAGCCATGCTCAACCGCAAATCGCGCCGGCAAGCCATCGTTAACGGTGTTTTGCTGCAATCGGGCGCGCTTTCACACAATATTTCCCCCTCGGGCGCATCATCTCGCGATTTAGATCGCGTAGGAATTGCCGCCTTGAAATTTGAAAGCGCCGGACCGTCGGTCATCAAATCTATCAAGCAGCGCGACCTGCTGAACACCTGGCTGCGGCTATACACCCGCGACCAATCGATGCCGCGCACGGCGGAATACCAGCCGGCGCGGATCGAGGACGAACTTCCCGACCTGGTACTCTACACCGTCGATACCAGCACCCAGCCGCCGCGCCTGACCATCCAGAGCGACGGCACGCGGATGTCAACAGCTTATGGGAATACCGGCAAGGGCCGCTATCTCGACGAGTATCTAGGCGCAAGGCTCGCTCCGATCGTGATGCCCGTCTATTACGAATGCATCGCGCGCCGCCTTCCTGCCTATACCATTGCCAATATCGACGACCTCTACGGGCGGATCGTCGCCTATGAGCGGCTGTTGCTGCCGTTCTCGGATGACGGCAGCGTCACCCATATCATCGCTTCGCTGAAAACCATCAGCGAGGATGGCGGCTTCGAGATCAGGAATCTGATGCGCGGAAACGACCAACTGCCGGTGCCGAGGCTTCGCGCCATCATCGACCGCGATCTCTTCCATCGCGCGCCCGGCCGCATTCCATCCGGCGATGAACTCGAATTCGACTAGGCCTTCCGCCCGCGCGGCTTCGACGCTACCTCGCTCGCGTAGATATCCGGCTTGAACCCGACCAGCAATTTTCCGCCGAGATCGAGCACCGGTCGCTTGATCATCGAGGGCTGCGCCAGCATCAGCGCCAACGCCTTGCGCTCGTTGAGGCCTTCCTTGTCGCCGTCGGGCAGCTTCTTGAACGTCGTGCCGGCGCGGTTGAGCAGCGTTTCCCAGCCAACATCGTCGGACCATTCCTTGAGCTTGTCCTTCCCGACGCCGGCAAGCTTGTAGTCGTGAAAGTCGTAGGCCACGCCGTGATCGTCGAGCCAGGCGCGCGCCTTCTTCATCGTATCGCAGTTCTTGATACCGTAGATGGTGATGGGCATTGTCGTTGCATTCCGAAATGTCGTTATTGGTCCTGCCGGACCGGATTAGAGTTAAGCAGATCGGCGAATCTATCATAGATTGATGCATCATTCCGTGCCGGGACCAACCGATGGAATTCACCGTATTGTTTCTGTCCATAGTCATTGTGATGCTGATCGCCTGGCGCGGTCGGCGTCCGCTGGCGCTCGGCCTGTTCGGGGCCGTGCTGATCGCGTGCATCGCCACCTATCTGCATCACGCGACCGATACGCTGAAATTGTCGTTTTGAGGGACGCATGACCCAGGCGCGTGCCATTACGCTGAATGCACTCAGCCTCTACGCGGTGGCGCTGGTGCTGGCGGCGGCCTATGCGGCGCAGTTCATTCTTCATGAGCTGCCCTGCCCGCTCTGCCTGCTGCAGCGCATCCTGTTCGCGGCTCTCGCTGTCGGCCCGATCCTCAATATCCGCTTCGGCCCCCGTCCCAGCCATTATGCGATGTCGCTGCTGGCGGCGATGGCAGGCGCTGTCGCGTCGACCCGGCAGGTACTGCTGCATATCATGCCCGGCGACGCCGGCTACGGTTCGGCGTTGCTCGGCTATCACTATTATACCTGGGCGCTGATCGGCTTCACTACGGCCATCGTCCTGCTTGCGGCGATCCTGCTGTTCGACCGCCAGTTCGAGGAAGACCGCGCCGTGCTGCCGGCCACCGGCAGCGCCTTCGCGCAAACCGCGGTATGGCTCGTGATCGCGCTCACGGCAGCCAATGTGGTGACCACGCTGCTCGAATGCGGCTTCGGCGCCTGCGCCGATAACCCGGTGGTGTACGAACTGCTCAGGCACGCCGCTTAAGGCCGCTTGGGTATGTCGAGCCCGCGCTGCACCGCCGGCCGGGCGAGCCCGCGTTCCAGCCATGCCGGCACCTGCTTCAGCATATCGAACGCAACGAGATCGCGCGCACCGTAGAAGCCGATCAGGTTGCGCACCCAGCCGAGCATGGAAATGTCGGCGATGGTATACTCATCGTCCATGATCCATTGCCGTCCGGCAAGCCGCGTCTCCACTACCTCAAGGAGGCGTCTCGACTCGGCGACGTAACGCTCGAGCGGCCGCCTGTCCTCATATTCCTTGCCGGCGAACTTGTGGAAGAATCCGACCTGCCCGAACATCGGGCCGATGCCGCCCATCTGGAAGTGCAGCCACTGGATGGTCTGGTATCGCCGCGCCGGATCGGCCGGCAGAAGCTTGCCGGTCTTCTCGGCGAGATATTGCAGGATCGCGCCGGACTCGAACAGCGGCAGCGGTCTGCCGCCGGGACCATCCGGATCGAGGATGGCCGGTATCTTGCCGTTCGGATTCAGCGACAGGAATTCCGGCGTCTTCTGGTCGTCCTTGTTGAAGTCGACCAGATGCACCTCGTAGGGCAAGCCAATCTCTTCGAGCATGATCGAAACCTTCACGCCATTCGGCGTCGGCAACGAATAGAGCTGAAGGCGGTCGGGATGTTTGGCTGGCCAGCGTTTGTTGATCGGGAAGGCGGAAAGATCGGACATCAAAACTCGTTTTGCATGGTCGTTGCTGCGCGGCTAATGTACGGCTGATGCCGCATATCACAAGGGTCCGCGCCGTTCATGACCGATCAACCGTCTCCGGCGAAGCTCGGCCTGACTGATGAGGAGCTTGCGGGTCATCCGACCCTGTTCGCGGCCGATGCGCTGAAGGATCAGGTCGTCGTCGTAACGGGCGGCGCCGGCGGCATCGGGCGGGCGATCGCCTGGCTGTTCGCGCGGCTGGGCGCGCATGTCGCCGTGGTCGGGCGCGACGGCGGCAAGCTCGACGCGCTCGTCACCCAATTGACGGGCCGAGGCCTCAAGGCATCTGCGCATGTCGCCGACATCAGGGAGCCCGACGCGGTCAACGCCTTGTTCGATACGATCTGGGCTGCGCAAGGCCGCGTCGACAGCCTTATCAACAGCGCCGGAGGGCAATTTCCCCAAGCCGCGATCGATTTTTCGGTGAAGGGCTGGAATGCCGTCATCAACACCAATTTGAACGGCACCTGGTACATGATGCAGGCCGCCGCGCAACGCTGGCGCGACCACAACCATCCCGGCAGCATCGTCAACATCGTGGTCGTGACGACGCATGGGCTCTACGGCATCGCGCACACGATTGCTGCACGGAGCGGCGTCATCGGGCTCTCGCGCGCCGTCGCAGTCGAATGGGCGCCGCTGAACATCCGGGTCAATTGCGTGGCGCCCGGCGCGATCGAAACCGAAGGCTGGAACGTGTATTCGCCGGAGGCCCGCGCCGCCTACCCGCGCTCGAACCCGATGATGCGCACAGGCTCGCCCTGGGACGTCGCCGAAGCCACTGTCTTTCTCGCTGGTCCTTCGGCCAAATTCGTCACCGGCGAAACGCTGACCGTTGACGGTGGCGGTCAGCTCTGGGGCGAAACCTGGACCACCGGCAAGCCGGCGTATTTCGGCGGCGATGACAAGTGACACGGTAAAAGCCGGATTCTTATGACACGCTATCGCCTCGCCATCTTCGACTTTGACGGCACGCTTGCCGATACGATCGACTGGTTTCGCGCCTCCTTTCAGGACGTGATCGCGCGTTTCAATCTCAAACCGGTCACCCCGGAAGAGTTGGAAGGAATGCGCGGGCTGTCCGCGCGCGAAATCATGGCGCGGCTTGGCGTGTCCACGTGGCAGCTTCCGGCCATTGTGAACGACATGCGAAAGCGCAAGCTTACGGCGGCGAACGAAACATCGCTGTTTGCCGGCATCCCCGAAATGCTCGCCGACTTTCAGCGCCTTGGTGTCAAGACCGCGATCGTAAGTTCCGACAGCGAGGCATCCGTCCGGCAGGTGCTCGGTCCTGCCACCGCACTGATCAGCCGCTTTGACTGTGGCGCCGCGGTGTTCGGAAAGCACTGGAAGTTTCGACGGGTCGCGCGACGGCTGGAAGCAAGGCCCGAGGAAACGATCTGCATCGGCGACGAGATCCGCGACATCGAAGCCGCCAAGGCGGCCGGCATGGATTCGGGCGCGGTGGCGTGGGGCTATGCCATCCCCGCCGCGCTGCAAGCGGCGGGGCCAACGCATTTGTTCAACTCGATCGAGGAGATGGTGCAGCGGCTTGCGGCGACGAAATAACGCCGCTCGGAGCTTCCGCTGTTTCTCGCGGCCGTTGGCCATCATCCGCACAGGCACCATCGCGCGAGATGCTGATGGCCCCGCTGGCTGTGCACGAGCACAAACTCCGTCACAGTCCAGACAACCGGTTCGATCGGATACTCATCCACGCTGCGCGCGTCATACAGCAACGTTACATGCGGCGTGAAATTCGTATTGGCGAGCCGCCCTAACCCTCTGCGCGCCATCGCGACACCAAGCATTTGCCGAAACGCCTGCAACCGGCACAATCCCTTCTCGCCAATCAGGACAAACGGACGATTGCCCGGCCCCCCGCGGAAACTTGCCGTTCGATCGAACGAGACCTCGAACGGTTCGGTCCGCAATTCCGTGGCCGCCTCGCAGGCGGCACAAAGCTGGCGTTCCGGCAACCCACCCAGCGAGAATAGCGAAACGTGCAGCCGGTCTGGCGCGATGAGGTTGCCGTTGAAGCAATGGGCGCGCTTGAGCACGCCCGCCAGCCGGTGAATTCGCGCTGCTGTGCCCGCGTCGGGAACGACTGCAAGAAATAATCGGGCACTACTAGTGCTTGCAAACTTGTCCATGGTAGAATAGAACGGATCATGAACCTGGAGCCTTAACAAGGGCATCGAGCGAAAAAATCAGTGTATTGTAAAATACACTACAAACGATTACTGTTTGCTTCTCTGGAGATTCCTGATGGCGCGCGTCGTAAAACGGAAAGACCATCCACTGTCGATGCGACTGCCCGAAACGGACATCGCGATCATCGATCGTGCGGCTACGTTGCGCGGCCGTTCGCGCACCGATTTCGTGCGCGAGGCAGCGGTCCGCGCTGCTGAGGATATTTTAATGGAAACTGCTCCCATTCGGATGAGTCCGGCGGGCTTCAAGGCTTTTGTCGAAGTTCTTTCGCAACCTGCGCGCCCGGTACCTGAAATGGTGGAATTGTTGCAACGCAAGGCTCCGTGGGAATCCAGGGACACAAAAGCCGAGAAATAGAAGGTGGTCATTTCGGCTCCCGAACCGATTGCCGCCGATCACGATGCCTCCGAGTTTTCCTGTGGCAAGCCGTCTCTGGATCGATGGTTGAAAACACGCGCGCTCTCCAATCAAGAGAAGGGTTTCACGGCCGTTATGGTCGTGCATGAAGCCAATCGAGTCGTCGGCTATTATGGCCTCGCGCCGACGGCGGTGCTTCCTGCTACGCTGCCACGATCGATCCGCACCGGTCAGCCGCCCGACCCTGTTCCTTGCCTGTTGCTGGGACAGCTTGCGGCGGATCAAAATTACGCGAGCAAAGGAATTGGTACCGGGTTGCTTAAGCATGCGCTGCAACGTTGCGTAACAGCGGCCGCCCTGATTGGCGGCCGAGCGCTCATCGTCAATGCGGTCGACATCGAGGCCGCGGATTTCTGGAAGCGGCGCGGTTTTGTTCCCTCAAAGGATCATCCGCTGATCCTGGTCAGGTCGATCGCCGACATAGAAGCGTCGATCCGGTCTGCAGATTGACGCCGGAAACTGATCATCAGCATTCACGTAGCAAACCCTTCTCATAGCGCCTTACAACACACACCCGTAATGCGCCGACGACACCAGGCGGATGTACTTGTCGTGCACCGATCCCGGTCGCACCGCGGCCAACGAGGCCGGCGCGCGCCAGTCGGCCATGCGGCGGGCGATCTCTTCCGCTGACACTTCGAGATTCACGGTGCGGGCGCCTGGGTCGATGACTATCGTGTCACCGTCGCGCACCGCAGCGATCGGGCCGCCACGCGCGGCTTCCGGCGAGACGTGGCCGATCAGTATGCCATGCGAGACGCCGGAAAAGCGCCCGTCGGTGATCAGGGCTACGTCCTCACCGAGACCCTGTCCCTGCAACTGAATGGTCAGCATTACCATTTCCGGCATACCGGGACCGCCCACCGGGCCGACATTGCGCACGACGATGACGTTGCGCGGCACGATCGCGCCGGCGCGGATCGCGGCCATCGTATCGGCCTCGGACTCGAATACGCGCGCGGTGCCGCGAAATTGCCCCTTCTCGAGGGTCTTGCCCGATAATTTGAGCAGGCAGCTCTCCGGTGCGAGATTGCCCGTCAAGACGCTGATGTGATTGTTCGCCGGCGCGATCGGTTTCGACACCGGAAAAACGATCTCCTGCGGCGGCATCTGCTCCAGCGACAGAACATCGGCGAGATTTTCGGCCAGCGTCTTGCCAGTCACCGTCATGACGTCGCCATGCAAAAGGCCCGCGCTGAGCAGCTCCTTCATGACCACAGGCACGCCGCCGATCGCATGCAGGCTGCCCATCGCGAACGGGCCGTGCGGCTGCAAATTGGCGAGCAGCGGGACGCGCTCGCCGACTTGCTGGATGTGTTCGATCGTGATCGGCACCTGGGCCTCGCGCGCGACCGCCAGCAGATGCAGGTACATGTTGGTCGAGCCGCCCATCGCATAGACGGTCGCGATCGCATTTTCGAAGGCGCGCTCGGTCATGATGTCGCGTGGCCGGATGCCCGCTTGCATCAGCCGATACAGCGCGTCGACCGAGGCGCGGGCCTGCACGCGAACATCGGCGTGAATATCGCTGCCGGCGTTATAGTCAGCGGAATGCGAGGCGCCGCGCGGCAGCATCATGCCGATCGATTCCGCGATCGTGCTCATGGTGTTGGCCGTAAACATCGCGCCACAGGTGCCGCTGCCCGGCATCACGTTGCGCTCGACTTCCAGCAGCTCCTCGCCGGAGAGGCGGCCGGACTCATTGGCGGCGCGCGCCTCGGCGTAATCCATGATCGTCAGATTGTTACCTTTGCTCGCCCATGCGCCGAACGAAACGCGGCCCGGCGTGCTGGTGCCGGGATAGAGCACGAGGCCGAAAGCATTCGTCCGCGCCAGCGGCATCAGCGCGGCAGCTCCCGTCTTGTCGCAGCCGGAGATCACGATCATCGCATCGCCGTGGTGCGCGTAATGACCGATCTCGAAACAGTCGGCAACGACATCGCGCGATGCGAGGCTATAGCCCGCCGTCGGCGTGCCCTGTGTCAACGCATCCGACACTGCCGGCGCCCCGACGACCAGCCCCTGCCCGCCGCGCTCGGCAAGAATTTCCACCAGGAGATCGGTGATGGCGCGAACGCGGTTGTTGCAGCGATGGGCATTGGTCCAGGCGCTGGCGATGGTCACCACTGCACTGGTCTCCGCGACGCAGTCCGGATCGAATCCGGCAGCGCGCAACTCGACACGCGACCGCTTCCAATAGGTGCTGCTGTCCTGCGTTGTCATCGGGAGCTCCAGGTCTTCTGATTGATCGCACGGACGTCGGCGTCCGGCCTGATTGGCACTGAAACAAATTTAGCCGGTCTTGCCGTCGTCAAAACTGACAATCACCGCAGCATTGGCGATGATGATGGAGTCGCTTCCACTCTCAGCAGGAATTTCCAGCCCGCCCCTCACCGCCGTCACATTCACCGTGCCGTACGGCAGCTCCTTTGCAACGGCTGCAGTATCGACCCCGCTCGGGTCTGGAACCGCGACGGTAACCTCCACGAACATATCGTTGGCGGTCTTTCCCAGCATCCGGAAGAAGCCGAGGCTGGAGTGGCGGATAGCGTCCGAGACGGCGCGCTTGGCGGCTTTGGTCGCATCGCGTCCGTGAACGTCGACGCCCATGCCCATTTCGGTGATACAGCGAACGCGTGCCATCGGGTTTCCTCTTATCGTTTGTCGCGTTGTCGTTTTCGGCGAAGCCCTCTCTCAATCCTCGCTTACGGCCACGGCGTCAAGCCGCGGCGCAGAAGTGCGCGACGGACATGCGCATGCATCTCGCGGCGCGATTTCGCCCGAGCTATGCGGAAATCTCGGCGCCCCGAAATGAGAGGGCGCAGGGAATGCCGGGTGCTTTGCTGCACCCGCGGTCTCGTGTGCAAATGCACTTAAGAAATGCGCACACGAGCATACAGGTACAGCCGGAGCAGCCCGGCATTCCCTGCGCGATGGGTTTACGGCTTATGCCGTGCTCTCCCTGGAGACGAATTCCTCTTGCCTCCATCGCCGACAGATTAGCGATTCATCGAACCCGGTCGGGTTTCGAAGAACCTCCGCCGGCTTGACACCAGCAACGGGTGCCAGGACCACACGGTTTTGCCGTACGCAGCTTCCTCTGCCAGAGACTTCGACCAGCCAAGTGCTTGTCAGCCGAAGACCTAACGGAGGCGTTTAAGCGCCGTACGTCCTGCGCGCTGTGTTCGCTCACGGCAAAACCGCCCTGCGACCGCATCCACGCGCCCGACGCTGCCGCGTCCACCGCAACCCGCCCCAACGTTCGTGACGATGGCCAACGCCCCTCTTCTTCGGGACGGGATGGCCAGAGTTTTACCGGTGATTTGGGTCTGGCGCGAAGCGGAATATTTTTGATTCCAGGGCTTGACGTGATTTCTGAAAATCAGAATTGATTTGCCGCATCGGGTGTCAGCACAATTCGTGCGGAACCGATATCGGCCAAAATCGTTTTCGGTCGGGGTCCAATTCGAGGATCAGTCTTGCAAAGCGACTCCGAAATTCTGTTCTGGCGCCGAACGGACGTCGCCGGGCTGGAGCGATTGATGCTCCATATTTCCGCTGACGCGGTCTTGGCAGAATCGACCGTGATCTGCGTGGAGGACGGCGGCTTTCGCCTCGACCACCGATGGAGACTGACGCCTGACTGGCGAGCTCAATCGCTGGACGTAGACCAATGGGGCCCGGGCGGCCACGCTCACCTCACCCTTGAGCGGACGGGTGGCGGGTGGTGCGTTAACGGCCAACGACGTCCCGATCTCGACGGTGCGGAAGAGCCCGACCTTTCGGTCACCCCCTTCTGCAACACCTTCCCTATCCGCCGGACACCAGCCGGAGCCCGACAGAGTCGCACGCTCGATACCTGTTTCGTGGACGGTGCGGCCATGACGATACAGCGCTCCCGTCAACGATACGACCGTCTCGGTCCGGATCGGCTGCGTTACGTAGATCTCGGCGTCTCGGCAGGCTTTGAGGCGGAGCTCGAGGTGGATGATCGGGGTCTGGTGCTTCGCTATCAGCATCTTTTCGAACGCGTGCACCCTGAGCTTTGTCGTTCTTGACCCGAATGCGAAGTCCGGTGCGCTCTGAGATTGTCGGCTTGTAGGGGTAGGCTGGAAGCGACTGTCCGACTTTCCGGACGGCGCCTTTGCCCCAAAGCCGGCTGTCGGTGACGTCGCCTCTTGGCCCGACGCCAATCATGGGTCAACGTCGGGGCTGCGGATTGACATTTCTCTCTGCGGGGAGATTGCATGGCGCGCGCAGCTTGGCTGTACGGACCTCGTCATGAAGCTTATTGCGCACCGTGGATGGTCCGCGGGTCCGGGTGAAAACTCGCTCGTCGCATTCGCACGTGCCGCCCGAGACAGCAGAATATCTGGCGTCGAATTCGACGTCTGCCTTGCAGCGGATTCCGACACATTGGTGGTGTCACACGAGCCGCCGCGTCATGTCGAGAATGCGCTTACCCTCGATGCGGCACTGTCGCTTCTTTCGCCGACTGACCTTGACCTGTTTGTGGAGGTGAAGGAGACGGGACTTGTCTCTAGAGTCATCGAGAGGCTGGTTGCCAGCAACGTGGCCCATCGCTCGGTCGTATTTGCCTTTGCCGCCGTCGCAAGATCCTTTCCGTGGGAGGGTGCGCGACCGGTGCGCCTGGGCATCATCGTCATGTACCCGTGGAACCTGAATCGTGCGGTGCGCAGGTATGCGCCGGATGTCCTCCTGCTCGGCTGGGACGCGCGCGCTTGGACGCGAGTCGCTTTTCGCGCCTGGTGGTCCGTTTTCTCACTTGAGCAGCTTGCGCGACGCCACCACGTGCCGGTTGTGGTAGGAATCGTGCAACGCATGGACGACCTTCATTGGCTCTCGCGGCAGCGCCTCTACGGGGTGGTTGCCGACGTCGGTCGCACTATCGGCCGCAGCGCCAGACCTGATTAGGCCGGCGCAAACCCGTTCGTCGCCCCTGAACTATTCGAAAGCAGCTGACGAATCGGCCTGATCTGGCGTGGGAAACCGGCTCTATCGGTGACGTCGCCTTCTGGCCCCTTTGAGAGACACCAGAATGTCTGTTTATCAGGGTAGACCGGAAGTGATGCGCCGGCGGTGAGGATGACGCGAATGACCCTAAGGCGACCTAGGCAGCGCGCTTCCGAGCGCGCCTAGATGCGAACCTCAGATGTGAGGAGCGGGGCAACTGATCGCGTTGACGGCAGGCGGCAGTACTCGGGTTGTCGCCTGACGACACCGCTACTATTTAAGGTGGGTGAATACTTGCCTCGGCGCGCGGCTTTGGAATCTGGAGCCTCGTTGATGCATCATGGTCTGATCCCTGGCAGTGCTGCTATCGCCATACTCGCGACGCTCATCGCCCAAGGCACAACACACCGTGCGGACGCTGCATCACTAGCAGAGGTGCGGCAGAATGGTATCCTACGCCTCTGCGCCAACCCATCCGCACTCCCTTATTCGAACCTCACCGATAGAGGCGGTCTTGCCGGGTTCAAAGTCGAACTCGCGGAAGTGTTGGCGCACGAGATGGGATTTGAGCTCGGTGTGACCTGGGTTCGAAATGCCGGTGATATTAAGAACTCGGATTGCGATGTCTTGATGGGCGTCGTCGCCTCCGCAGCAAGCTACGATCGGGAGGGACTTACCGGGCCGCTGACAACGCATCTACCTCTTCGCTTTTCGAGACCTTACGCAGACAGCGGTGTTGTCCTCGTCATTTCATCTCGATCTTCGGTTCGTCGGCTTGAGGATTTGCACGGTCAGAAGATTGGCGTCATGGTTGGCACCGTCGAGCACGAGTGGCTGGCCAAAAACGGCTTCCGCGTTTCGGTCTTCGCCTCTCAAGAAGACATAATTGCCGCGATCGAGACAGGCGAAATCGAAGTCGGCGCCACCAACCCCGTGATTGTCGGCTGGTATCGGCACGAACACCCCAGCACGGCAGTAAGGATACCCGACGGATACGAGCCAGAACCGGCACTGCGCTGGAGTGTTTCAGTCGGGCTTCGCAGAGCGGACGATGCGCTGCTTGGAGCCGTGGATGCTGCGGTGTCACGAGTTGTCGAGCAGCGGATACCAGCGCAGATCTACGCGAAGTATGGCATTACTTATCTACCCCCTTCCGGCGCAGGTCTCCAGTAAGGGATGCAAAGCCTGGTGCGACTGACACTACGCTCACTGCTCTATCCTCACGGTGCAAGCAAGGCTAGATGCATGAATGTTAAGGCGTCTGCTCACGGACAGGAAGTCGCACTGTGCTACTGAACAGTTCTTCCGCTTATGGCCCAACTCTGACCTAGCCAGATGTCCGCTTTTGTGCTGCTTTTGGGGGAAGAAGCGGTCTACAAGGCGAGAATGGTATGACTTCTCAGTGGCAGTATCAGGTTAGGTTCGATGTGAACGATTCTGCTACGGCGGAATCGGTACGCCGAAAACTCCGTGTTCCGGCACTGGCGCCGCTGTTCGATACCCTCGCCAAGCATCGAGCTGCGCCGAAATGCCAGTTCGACGCCTTTGCGGAGTATGTCGCCGCAGCAGAAGAGCACGGCGTCGAAAACCATCCGCTCTACCAGTGGACGAAGGCGACGATCGAGAATCCGGCGAAGAAGGAAAAGTATTTGAAGTCCTTTACACTCTACGTGGACGACCGGGAGGTCTATGCCAAGGAGATTGCTGACGCGCTGGAAACGGACTTGGAGCCGCTCGCCACTAGCGGGCTCATCACGCGAATATCTAAGTACGATACCAATCCCGCCAACAATCCTCAGCCGCCCCAGGGCCCCCGTGAGCGGAGCTAGCCCATTCGCGAGGCCGAATGTCCGCTCCTGGCCCTTCTGCGACATCGGGCTATGTCCGCTATTCCGCCGCTGTTGAGCGTTGAGCGGACATCAGTCAGTCGCTTAATGAGTACGCCGCCCTAATTTCGTACACCCGATGACGGCGTCGCGCTGCCGGGCTTCATCGGCGCGAGATCAGCTTCAGCCAGGGCGCCGAATGGAAGGCGCTCATCAGCAAGTACATCGGGACCATGCCGCCCACCGACGATGCGTTTGCAGCCGAGCAAAGCGGATCCAGCGGACCTCCGCCAACCACGGCGGTAAGCAGCGCCATGATTGCGAAGGTCGGCGCGGCCGCAAGCGATAGCCATCTGACTATGCCGGCCGCGGCGCCTTCGTCATCACAGCTCGCCGCGCAGGGCGCCTTGCTGTGAGAGGCCTCGCTCATCCCTTCGTGCCTGCGCTCTGCTTGCGGAACGCGGCCTCTCCGGCGTCCGACACCTCGACCCACCTCTTGTCTGGCGCTGCGCCTTCGACGTAGCTGTCGTGCCAGTTCCACCATTTGTAGGTCGGAGTCTGAGGATATCCTTCGGGCGAGTCCTCCCAGACCTCCTGGCGGCCGAGCGGCGTGATGTCGAGGTAATTCCAGGTGCCTCCCATCTGCTCGTCGCCGCGGTTGTCGATGAAGTAGGTACGGTAGATCTTGTTGCCGTCGCGGAAGAACACGTTGGTGCCGTGCCATTCGCCGACATCGAAGTCGGTGTCGAAGCTGTCAGTGATGGTGTACCAGGGGATCAGTTCCCATCCCATTCGCTTCTTCAGGCGCGCGATGTCCGGCTGCGGCGCGCGCGAGGCGAACACGAGCGTGGTATCGCGGGCGTTGAGATGGGCGACATGGGCGACCTGGTCGGCCACCATCGAGCAGCCGCGGCAGGCATGGTCGGGCCAGCCGAACACGCCGGGCTCGAAGAAGGCGCGGTAGAGGATCAACTGATGACGGCCTTCGAACAAGTCGAGCAAGCTCGCCTGGCCGTTGGGCCCCTCGAACCTGTACTCCTTCTCCACGGCCAGCCACGGCATCCGCCGGCGCTCGGCGGCGAGCGCGTCACGGGCGCGGGTCGTGGCCTTTTCCTTCACGAGCAATTGCTGGCGGGCCGCTTTCCATTCCTGTGCCGAAACGGTGTGAATCTGCATGGCTAACCTCCTGTTTGTTGGGACGTCTGTTACTTGAGCTTCGACTTGCAGCGTCAGGCCGGCAGACGCGCGTCGTATTCCTTCATGAGGCCGCTCCAGCCGTCCCAGAACGGCGCCGGCTCCTCTCCGCTCACACGGGCGACCAGAACATCGAGATGCATGTGCCAACCGGCCATATGCTTGAGCAGCGTGGCGCGGTCGGGGAAGCGCCGATGGATGACCGTGAGCAGCACGCCCTTGCCTTTGGGCTCCAGTTCGAACGTGACGTCGCCGGTACTGTTCCAGGTGATCGACAATTTTCGGGGCGGATCGAACTCGGTAATCCGGCTCTGCATGCGATGCTCGCCGCCGAAGCCGGCCGGGCGCTCGCCCGGTGGGTCCGTCAATTCGTCGTTACGCCAGACGAGTTCGAAGGGCGCGCCGACCTTCGTGTCCATGTCGCCTGCCGCCATCCATTTGCGGCGCAACTCGCTGTCGGTGAGATAGGCCCAGATGCGCTCGATCGGGCCGGGCAGCAGCCGCTGGATTTTCAGCGTCGTGGGCTCGGGCAGGCTGCCGTACGCGTCGGGCTTTGTCGTTGAATTCATCGCTCTACTCCGTCACCGATTTTGATCTGGATTTTGATTTCGCCCGATCCTCTTCGCGCAGCAGAGCTTCCAGCCTGTCGAGCTTTGCGGTCCAGAAACGCTCGTAACGCTTCAGCCATGCATCGGCTTCGGCGAGCCGCGCCGCCTCGAGGCGGCAGAGATGGGAGCGACCGTGGATCGTGCGTTTGACGAGACCAGCGTTCTCCAGCACCCGCACGTGTTTCGAGGCGCCGGCGAAGCTCATGTGAAACGGCGTCGCCAGTTCCCCGATCGTCAGTTCCCGTTCCGCCAGACGACCAAGCATCGCCCGCCGCGTTGGATCCGCGAGGGCGTGAAAAACCGCGTCGAGATGGGCACTACGTTCAACCATGTGGTTTAACATAGTCGCACGACTCTAATTGTCAACCAATCGGTTTAACGTTTTCGTGATCAGATTTGGGACTGAGCTAGCCGTCCGGCACGGTGTACACGGCGCAGGGCGATGCAATGCCGCGCAGCGCGTGCATTCCCAGCGGGACCAGTTTCGTGGTGGTTTCGGCGGCGAGTGCACCTGATATCAGCACCGTCCGGCCAAGCGGCCGACAAAGCCCTTCCAGCCGGCTCACCAGATTGACCGCGGGACCGATCGCCGTGAAATCCAGCCGGTCGGCCGCACCGACGTTGCCCCACAGAATTTCACCGAGATGCAATGCCACGCCGAACGACAGCGGCGGCAACCCCTGCTCTTTCCGTGCGGCGCCGAGATGCGCCATTCCGGCCTGCGCGGAAGCGACGGCGCGGAGCGCCGCGTCGCAGGCATCGCGGGGAGATGGGCCGGTGACCGGAAAGATCGCCAGCACGCCGTCGCCGATGAACTTCAACACCTCGCCGCCGAAGGCATGGACAGCGCCGGCAATGCAATCGAACCAGGCGCCGAGCGCGGCAATCACCGCCGCGGGAGGCTCGGTCTCGGACAGTGCCGTGAAGCCGCGTAGATCGGCAAACAGCAGCGCGGCCCGGATCGTCTCGCCGACCTCGCGCCGCAGTGGCCCCATCAGCACGCGCGCGGCGCTCCGCTTGCCGAGATAAGCTTCGAGCGCAGCGGTCACGGTCGCGCGCGCCGAAAGCGCGGCGAGCGGCGCTGCAGCGAAGCGGGCGGCATCGCGCAGGCGATCAGACTCCGGTTGCGTGAACGGCCGCGGTCCGATCCAGCCAAGCATCGGCCCGTCCGATCCCGGGCTCACATTATCTTCATGCACCGCTCCGCCTGCGAGCCCGGCCAACCAACTCCGGCCGGCGTCGCCGGACAAATTCCCCGCCGCTCCGAATCCCGCCGGAGCAAACCCCACGGCCTCGATCACCGCCCCATTCTCGGCCCGCCATAGCCAGGTCCGGCGCGCGACGATCGGATGCGGCACGGCGAGCGTCAGCGCTCCGCCGGCGAGCGGCACGCCGTCCCCAATCAGGCGCGTGCCGAGTTCGGCGAGGAACCGGTCGGCGCCCGGCGAAGCGCTGGCTGCATCGACCAGCCATGTCAGCGTCGAACTCAGTTGCATGGATCGATCATGCGGCAGCGACGTTGCATTGTCACCCACGGCGCTTAACTTAGGCACTCGCCTTAGGCATCCGCTGGTTGTATCAGCGTGTCCTGCCAACGACCCACGAGGTTTTCGATGACTGAATCGTTTGTACTCCAGCGCGAGACCCACATCGCCGCACCCCGCGCCAGCGTGTTCGCCTTCCTGACGGACCCTGAGAAGATCGTGCAATGGATGGGCAGCGAGGCCGTGACGGAGATGCATCCAGGCGGCATGTACCTCCTGAAAGGCGTCGGCAGCTCCACGGCGCGCGGCGCGTTCCGCGAGGTCGTGCCGGTTCACCGTCTCGCCTACAGCTTTGGCTGGGAAGGCAACGAGGAAGTGCAGCCGGGATCGAGCCTGATCGAGATCGATCTGATCGAGCGGGATGGTGGCACGCTGTTGCGCATGACCCATAGCGGCCTCCCCACCGAGGCAACCCGCGACGCCCATTCCAAGGGTTGGGCGCATTATCTCGACAGGCTGACCAAGGTAGCCGCCGGCCAGGACCCTGGACCGGACCGCGGACCGAGTGGCACACGCAACGCGTAAGGACGGTGTCGGTCAAGGCGTGCATCGCTGGACGATCAGTCCTGTTTCTTCAACACCGTCACGTGGAGACGGCGGCGGATTTCCATCCCCTGCCGCCGATAGAGCGCGATGGCCGAATGATTGTTGGTGAAGACGTGCAGGAACGGAATTTCGCCACGCGATACAATCTGGCGCGAGATGGCGGATAGCAGCATCTGTCCGTAGCCGCGGCCGCGATGGGACGGATGTACGCAGACGGCGGTGATCTCGGTGTATTGAGCCGGCTTCATCCGCTCGCCGGCCATCGCGACAAGCTGGCCGTCGACGCGGATGCCGAGAAAGGTGCCGAGCTCATGGGTCCGCGCGCTGAACGGGCCCGGCTTGGTGAGCTCGGTGAGTTCGATCATCGCGGGAACGTCGTCAACACCGAGCGTGACGATATCGACGCCATTGGCTGGTGTTTCAACCGGCGTTCCAATCATCTGTTCACCTGTGTCCGCTAGCGCAATTCTGAATTCGGCAGGCGGCTGCACGGGATCCGGCGTGAACAGCACGGCGATGTCCTGCGGCGACATCAGCCCGGCGAGCACAGCAAAGCTTTCGGGCGACATGTCCGCCATCGCTGCGAAGGGCGTGATCTCGGTCGGATAGCGCCGCGCGCGGGCATCGCCTTCGGCCAATGCCTGATGCGTAGTCGTGAGCGCCGTCCAGATCGGATAATCGAGGGGGTGGCTGGAGCTGTCGTGAACGGACATCGGACTACCTTCGTTCTCACTCAATGGCGCGACAACTTTAGCGATAATCACTGACGTCGGCTACCTTGCCGCCCTCCCGGACGTCGGCGGTGTAGCGCCAGATGTCCGGTCGCGAGCCGTCAATATCGGTAAAGCCATAGTGACGGGCGAGTTCGCCGGAGCTGACCGATTTCTGATTCCACCTGCCGCGATCGGGATCGGTGGCGAGCGCAGCCACGGCGCGGCCGACATAGCGCGGCGATTCCGACAGCGCGAAATCGGGCGGCGCCTGGTGCCTGCCGCCTCCCCGCGCCGCCAGCGCCTCGCGCCAGGTCGTTTCGGTGACGCCGAAATTCTCCAGCATCATCTCGGAGCGCAGCCATCCCGGCGTGATCGCCACCGCCATGGCCCCGTGCGGTGCGAGTTCGTGGCCTTGCGAGTAGGCGAGACGGTTCACGCTCTGCTTGACGAGATCGTAGAACACCGAGATACGGTAATGCTGTGCATTGTAGTCGGCGGTGCCGTCGGTGACTTCGACGAGCAGGCCGCCAGCTTTCGCGACCAGCAGCGGCAGCAGATAATGCGATGTCACCAGATGCGTCTCGATGCCAAGCCGCAGAATCCGCAATCCCTTTTGCAGATCGAGTTTCCAGATCGGCGTATTCCATTCGGCGGGCCCACCCTTCAGCCGTTCGGCGCCCCAGATGTCGTTCACCAGCACGTCGATGTGGCCATGCTCGGCGCGGATACGCTCGGCCAGCGCCGCGACCTGCAAAGGTTCGAGATGATCAACGGCGATGGCGACGCCTTTGCCGCCGAGGCTGGTCACGAGTTCGGCCGTCTCCTCGATCGTCTCCGGCCGGTCATAATCGGATCGCGTTGGAGCATCGGTGCGAGCGCTGCTGCGGCCCGTGCAGATCACCGTCGCACCCGCCTCTCCCAGCGCGGCGGCAATGCCGCGGCCAGCGCCGCGCGTCGCGCCCGCCACCACGGCGATACGTCCGGCAAGCGCGCCTTCTTGTGAGACCACGCTCATCCTCCCCTCACCTTCACGCGCCGCTGCAGTCCGATCGCATCGAAGCGCCAGCGCGCATCATTCCGCTTTCTCTGCCGTCGCCTTGATAAGATTGTCGCGGAGCGTGACGACGTTTTCCTGCAGCCGCACGAACTCGTCGGGCTTCAGTCCGGTTGAGGCCACGAGATTCATATGCATGCCCTTCTCGCGCAGCCGGCGGCCAGCCTCGGTCAGGCTGATGCGCACCTGCCGCTCGTCCGCGGGATCGCGCTGGCGGCGCAGATAGCCCATCTGCTCCAGCTTTTTCAGGATCGGCGTCAGCGTGTTGGATTCCAGGAACATCTTCTCGCCAAGCTCACTCACGGTCTGGCCGTCCTGCTCCCACAACGCCACGATCGCGATCCATTGCGGATAGGTCAGGCCGAGTTCATCGAGGCCCTTTTTGTAGGCCCGCCCGAAGGCAAGATTGGCCGAATAGATCGCAAAACACAGGAAATCGCCAAGCCGCCGGTCGCCTGCAGCTGGCTTCGGCTTCTGACTGGCCTTTGAATTGTCTCTCGAATTGTCCCTGGAACCGGTCCGGGGCCGGTCGTTCAGTTTCATTGGGTCGTCCTTTCCGACACGAACATGTGAAGTCTCGCACCCATATATATCGCATCCGATTAAATCGGAAGGGTTGACATGGTAAGCCCGATGCATTTTATAGCGCACACGATCTTATCGTACACGATACAAAAGTGGCGGAAACATTCCCGCCACCACAACATCAAGGAGAGAACCATGTCAGACCTCAAGGAACGCACCAACACCACTTCCACTGAGACCAAGGCCGCCTCGGCGGTCGACCTGAAGCTCGAAGTCATCGTCATCCCGGTTTCCGACGTTGAACGTGCCAAGCAGTTTTATGCAAACCTCGGCTGGCGGCTCGACGCCGATTTTGCCGGCCCTGACGACTACCGCGTGATCCAGTTCACGCCGCCCGGCTCCAACGCCTCGGTCATCTTCGGCAAGAACGTCACCCCTGCCACGCCCGGCTCCGCGCAGGGCCTCTATCTGATCGTCTCGGACATCGAGGCAGCTCGCAACGAGTTGCTCGGCCGCGGTGTTGCGATCAGTGAAGCGTTTCACGCCGGCGGCAACGTGCATGTCGGTTCGGATGAGCCCTATCTGTTCGGGCGGGTCCGGCTGAGCGGCCCGGATCCGGAACGCGGCAGCTACCGCTCCTATGCCTCGTTCAACGATCCCGACGGCAATGGCTGGCTGCTGCAGGAAGTCACCGCGCGATTGCCTGGGCGCGTCGACGCTAACGCGACGGCCTTCAATTCGTCGGCTGATCTCGCGAGCGCACTGCGCCGTGCGGCGGCCGCACATGGCGAGTACGAGAAGCGCAACGGCGGCCAGCATGATGCGAACTGGCCGGACTGGTACGCCGAATACATCGTCCGCGAGCAGGCCGGCCGGCAGCAGGCGGCATGAGCAGGCGAAGCGATCATCGTCATCGGCGGCGAGCCCGCCGGTAACAGATCTCAAACCAAGGAGCTTAGTATGACCAGGATGAAGAACTTTCAAGTTGCGGCAATGGCGGCGCTTGTCGCCGGCGCCGTTCTGGCACCGTTCGGCGCGCAGGCGCAGCAGAATGGAGCCACGCGGACCGACCTGCAGCGGCACGATCTCAGCGCGCAGGGGCACGAGGCCATCCAGGTCCGCGTCGACCTCGCCCCCGGCGTGGCCTTTGGCAAGCACACGCATCCGGGCGAGGAAGTGATCTATGTCCTCGAAGGCCAACTCGAATATCAGATCGAGGACAAGCCGCCCGTCACGCTGAAGGCCGGCGACGTGCTTTTCATTCCGGCCGGAACGGTGCATTCGGCCAGGAATCCCGGGAACGTCAAAGGCAGTGAACTCGCCACTTACATCGTCGAAAAGGGCGAACCTCTCCTCACGCTGGTGAAGTGACGGCTGCGGTCGTGAATGGACTTGACCTGCTTCCACATCATGCAATATCAGTTGTTACATGAAACGAGACAGTAGACTATCAGGCGTTCTTCATGTGCTGCTGCATATGGCCGAGCGGAAGGAGCCGGTGACTTCCGAAGTGCTTGCACGGGCCATGGACACCAATCCCGTGGTGATCCGGCGGATCATGTCCGGACTTCGCGATCGGGGCTATGTGCGGTCGGAGAAAGGCCATGGCGGCGGATGGACCCTCGCCCGCGATCTCGCGACGATATCGCTGCGGGATATCTATCAGGCGCTCGGTCAACCTTCGCTGTTCGCCGTGGGCAACAGAACGGAAGCACCCGGCTGTCTTGTCGAGCAGGCCGTGAATGCGGCGCTCGACCGGGCGTTCGACGAGGCGGAGGCGCTGTTGCTCTCCCGTCTTGAGGATGTGACGCTTGCGATGTTGAGCGCCGATTTTCAGAAGCGCCTGGGCGACCGGCGCAACCGTCATCGTCTGGAGATCGCCCATGCATCATGACGCGGCCGCCAACGCCATGTTGGCCCACTTTTCCGATCCCGAGGCGGTCAGGCGATATGCGGATGGACCGCCGCGCTTCGTGCCCGGCTTTGCGGACCTTCATCGCATGACCCGTATCCTGCTGACGGAGCAGGCTGCGCCAGACGCGCGGGTGCTGGTGCTCGGCGCGGGTGGCGGCCTGGAGTTGAAGGCATTGGCGGAGGCAGAGCCGCGCTGGAGGTTCGTTGGCGTCGATCCCGCCTCCGAAATGCTGAAGCTGGCCGAGCAGACGCTTGGGCCATTCAATGCGCGTGTGCAGTTGCAGCAGGGTTATATCGACGATGCGCCCGATGGGCCGTTCGATGCCGCCACCTGTCTGCTCACGCTGCATTTCCTGGATGTCGACGAACGGCGGCGGACGGCCAGGGAAATCCACCGCCGGCTCAGACCCGGAGCGCCGTTCGTGGCGGCCCATTCCAGTTTTCCGCAGCAGGACAGCCAGCGGGCGCGATGGCTATCGCGCTATGCCGCCTATGCAATTGCCTCCGGCGCCGATCCGAACCAGGCCAACACTGCACGTGCGGCTGTCGAGGCACGCTTGAACTTGCTCAGCCCGGAGCAGGATGCACAAATTCTGCGTGAGGCCGGATTCCGGGATGTGGAGTTGTTCTACGCCGCCTTCACCTGGCGCGGCTGGATTGCGTATGCGTGAGGCGTGGTAGTCGGTAGCCTGATTCAGTTGTCCAACAACCAATCATGACCATCCGTCCGATTGTCCGATATCCCGACCCTCGGCTTGCGCTCCCGGCGCAGCCGGTGACCGTGTTTGACGACGCGCTGCGCGACCTGGCCAGAGACCTGCTCGAGACGATGCACGCCGCGCCCGGCATCGGCATCACGGCGCCGCATGTCGGCGTCTCGCTGCGGGTCGTGGTGCTCGACCTCGACCCCATCAATGGCGCGCGCACCTATATCAATCCCGAGATCATCTGGGCCTCGCCTGAAATGATCATGCATCAGGAAGGCAGCGTCTCGATGCCCGGAGTTAACGACGAAATTCGGCGCCATGCACGCGTTCGGATCAGCTATCACGACGTCGACGGCAATGTACACACCGAGGAATCCGAGGGGCTGCGCGCCGTCTGCCACCAGCATGAGATCGATCAGCTCAATGGCTTTTTCTGGATCCAGCGACTATCCCGCCTGAAGCGTGAGCGGTTGATCAAGCGTTTCGAGAAGATCTCGCGGGGCTGAGACTGTAAGAAACGCCGTCATTCCGGGGCTCGCGAAGCGAGAACCCGGAATCCATTTCTCGGCAGACCGTGCGGCCTAATGGATTCCGGTTCGATGCTTCGCATCGCCCCGGAATGACAGGGAGGTTTACGCCGGCACCGGCGCAGCGCGTGCCACCGGCATCGGCCGGAATGTCAGGATGATCAGGAACGCGCCGAGCCCCATGATCCACGAGCCGATATAAAGCCAGGCGTAGCTGGCAAACGTGTCGTAGATCAAACCGCCGGCCAAGGGTCCCGTCGCCATGCCGAGGCTGCCGGCCATCGCGGTGCCGCCGATCACGGTGCCCATCATGCGCAGCGGAAAGTTTTCGCGCACGAGCACGGCATAGAGCGGCATGGTGCCGGCATAGATGAAGCCGAACAGCGCGGCCACCGTGTAGAAAGCGGCGAGATCGCGCACGAAGACATAACCGAGTGCGCCGAACGCCTGCGCCAGCAAGCCAAAGACGAGCACGCGCTTGGCGCCAAAGCGATCGCCGAGCAGGCCGAAGGCGATACGGCCGCCCATCCCCGCCAGGCCTTCGATGCTGTAGATGGTGACGGCGGCGATCATCGGGATGCCGCAACTAATGGCGTAGCTCACGGTATGGATGATCGGGCCCGAATGCGTGGCGCAGCAGAAGAAATTCGTCAGCAGCAGGATGATGAATTGCGGCGAGCGCAGCGCTTGCGCCAGCGTCATGTCCGGTTCTGCCGGCGCGCTGGATGGTGCGGACGCCCTGCTCTCGAGCGCCGGCGCGCGGCGCACCAAAAGCGAAACCGGGATCATGATCGCGGCGACGACGAGCGCCACGATCTGCATCGAGGTGCGCCAGTCATGATTCGAGACCAGCCAGGCGGCGAGCGGCGACATCGTCATCGGCGCCATGCCCATGCCGGCGGAGACCAGCGACACCGCAAGACTGCGATGGGTATCGAACCAGCCGGTCACGCAAGCCATCATCGGCGCGAAGATCGCAGCCGTGGCGCCGCCGACCATCAGCCCGAAGATGAACTGAAACACGACCAGCGAGGTCGCAAGGCTCGCCAGCCCCAAGCTCGCCGCGAGTACGACCGAGCCGGTCAGCACCACCGGCAGCGGCCCCAGCCGGTCGGACAAGGTGCCCCAGATCATGCTGGTGAAGGCCATTGCGAGAAAGCCGATCGTCATCGCGCTGGATACGCCGGTCACCGACCAGCCGGTATCCCGCGCGATCGGCTGCAAAAACACCGGCAGCGAAAACATGCCCCCGATCGCGACACAGCCAAGCAGGCCCCCGGCCGCGACGATCACCCAGCGATAGTGAGAATTGGTCATTCCTGATCTCCTGACAGCCTCTTCGGCTGAAAGACGAACGGAATGGGCCGGAGCCGACAGGCCGAGAGCCGCCGCAGCTCACTTTTTTGCGAGCGAGGCAGATTCGTTCTGCGGGTGAATCTGCGCTTCCATATCTTACCGCTTACGGAGCTACGCCCCAGCTCAAACCGTCCGGAGAAGGCAGCGTGCGAGCTACGAGCAACCGCCTGACCGTTATTGGAGCGCCGACAAGCGCGGGGGCATATGCCCCTGGGCAGGAGAAAGCACCCGAAGCATTTCGACGCCATGGATTGATTCCCGCCTTGGAGCGGGTCGGATGGCAAGTTCGTGATGTGGGCGACGTTTCCTATTTTCGTTGGCGTCCGGACCCCGGCAATCCGAATTCGATGAACCTGGGAGCCGTGCGTGAAGCCGCGAGAGCCGTCTCCCAGCACGTCGCGCGCGCTATGGCGGATGGCGAGGCGGCACTCGTCCTTGGCGGCGACTGCACGATCGAACTGGGGGTCGTTGCCGGCACGCTGATCGATGATGGTTCAGTTGGATTGATCTATATCGATGGTGACGCAGATCTCAACGTGCCGGAAACCGCCGAAGGTTCACTCGACTGGACTGGCATCGCCCACATGCTTGACCTACCCGGCGCGCTTCCTGATCTGAGCGGTCTCGCATCGCGACGGCCAATGCTTCGCCCCTCCGAGGTGCTGCTATTCGGCGCTCATGAGGTCACAGCGCCCGAGTCAAGAACGATCGCTAGCAATGACATTAGGCACATTGGTCTGGCGGAGATCAAAGCAGACCCTGTAGCTGCAGCCGAACAAGCAAGGGCATGGGGACGCCGGTTTGATCGTCTGCTCGTTCATATCGACATTGATGTACTTGCGTTCACGTCGTTTCCGATTGCCGAGAACGTCCGCTACGGAGCGCGCGGTACCGGCCTCGAGTTGGAGGAGCTTGGTAACATACTTGATGTCCTCCTGGCAGCACCGAACTGGCGCGCACTTACCATAGCCGAGTTGAATCCGGATCACGCACCTGATGAGACCGCCGCATTTGACAGCCTCATTGCTATGCTGACGCAGGCACTCACACCCGTTGCAGCCGCCGATAGGTAGGAACTACGCGGTCGGAGTAGTGCCAGGCCGCCGCGTGTATCCGTGACCTAAGCTTCTCAGCGGTGAGCATTTCGCAAGGTCAGCCCGCCATTGCTGGACGGAAAGAAATTGCCGTGGAATCCAAAGGGAATTTGGTGGGGGCACTCCGCTCGAGCGATCTCGGTCATGCGAGACGCATCGAGAACGAGGAGAAACGACCTGTCGTTCCGCCCGTCCAGAACGACCGAAAGCAACACGCCCTCAGCTTCGTTGCCCGCATCCGGCGCGCCGACGAAGACGGGCTCTCCCGGATAGCATCCGGACTCCGCCCAGACAGCGCACTCGCCCGTCTCCACGTCGATCCGGACAAGGCTGTCGAGGAAATTGCCTGGCTTTCGATTCCCCGTGCCCCAGACCACACGGTAGGACTCTCCAGCGACCCTGCCATAGTCGACCCGCGGGAGTTCGATGGCGGTGGTGGTGATCTGATGCTTCTGCGCGGTGCGATCTGCGGTGCCGAGCGGGATGACATAGCGAGAGAGGGAGCCCACGGCATCGACCGGCTTGCCGGCGCGCAGACGCGCGAGGTAGAGCTGATCGATGATGCCGGCGTCGGGGTAAGTGACGAGGTCGAGCACGAGTTCGCCGCCTCGCTCATAGGCGTTGACATGATGAAAGGCGAAGACCGCTTCGGCTTCCGCCGTGGCGATCCGTCGGCCACTGTCCTTCTCGACGACCTGGAAGCGCAGCCCGCGCTCCGGTTGCCACCGATAGTTTCTGATGAAAGGTTCGCCGCTCAGGAGCAACCGCAAAGGGCTGACCACCAGCGGAAACTCCGCCAGGACGAGATAGCGCCTGGTCATCGCGAAACTATGCATGTACGCGGGCCGATCCACCGGTAAATCGGCGATCGTAGTTTCAGCGCCGTCCTCATCCGCCACGCGAAACAGCCGGTACCGACTTCGCCGGCCGAATTCCACCACATAGCTGAACTGGCAGCGGCGGGTTGCGTCATGGTGCGGATGAGCAATCGAAATCTGGCCGCCGAGCTGCTTGCCGTATTCGTAATGTCCCAATGTTTGGAGAGTTTCGGAATCGAACCGCACCGGCAGGGTCGTTTCCGTGAGCGCCACCAACGATCCACCAAGAGCGTTGACGCTGACATTGCAATTGTCGGTCGGCTTATCGAAAAATCTGGAGAGCACTCTGCCGAACAGCGTCCGACAGGGGTCGCTCGCGAACTCGCCGCGGCTCAAGCGGCCGGATCGCTGCTGTTCCCGATAGTTCGCCGAACGAATGAACCGGTTCGCATAGGAGACCTTGCCGTCGACGAAGGCAAACCGGTGCAGCATGGCGAGCCCGTCGAACCAGTGGTTCACGGTTTGCCTGCCGAGATCGAATTTGGCCGGCGCAGTGCGGAGCAACGCGCCCGACAGCCATGTCGGTACGGTGCCGACGACGGGAAGACTCTCGGCCGCAACCTCGCGGTCGAGATCAGCAAAGCCTTTGGCAAACATGGCGGTCATGACGTTATCCGGGTCTACCGGCTAACGCACAGGCGCGCGATTTGGTCCCAGCCCGTTGTTGGCGAACACCTCGCGCTATTGGCGCGCCTCGCCTATGCGAGGCTTGACTAAGTCTCATCTGAGGCATACTTTTGTCTCATCTGATTTTGAGGTTCCCGTGAGCCATCAAGCCGCGATCCTGGCCGGTCTGCTCGGCGTCAAGTCGAAGAACACAGAGACGACGCTTACCCTCGCCCGTTCCGTGGAGAAGGGCCTGCCGGTATCGGCGTTGGATAAATTCGCTGGCCGCGTATCCCCGCAGGACGTCCGTCACTTCACCTATCGTGTGGTGCCGAAGCCGACGCTGGAACGGCGCCGCAAGGAAAAGCAGCATCTGACGACCGAAGAGAGCGACCGGCTCACACGCGTCGCAAAAGTGTTCGCCTTCGGCCTCGAAGTGTTTCGCGACGAGGCCAAGGTGCGCGATTTTCTCAACCGGCCGCACCCGATGCTTGAAGACAAGACCCCGCTTGAACTGGCCTTGGCAACCGGCCCCGGGGCGGACGCCGTCGTCAACCTGCTGGGGCGTACAGCCTATAGCGGCGGCGTCTAGGCGTGCCGAAGAGCAATCGTGTCCTGACATGCTATCGCCTCGGGGACCCGGACGGCGCCTACCCCGTGTACGATGCCGAGGGATCGCGCCTCTACCCGGGCCGGTGGAATACGCGTACCAGCCCGATGATCTACGCATCCGAGCACTATTCCACCGCCATGCTCGAGAAGCTGGTGCATGCCAATCTGGTGATGCCCGCCAACCAGCACTTCATCGAGATCACGATACCAAACGGCGTGTTGTATGAAGTTTTCCAAACTGCGGCGCATCCCGGCTGGGATTCGCGAAACGAGACCATCTGCAAAAGCTTCGGCCAGAAATGGTGCGAGGAGAAGCGTTCGGCGCTCCTGATCGTCCCCTCAATCCCGGCGCGGCTGGAGCGTAACTTTCTGATCAACCCGGCTCACCCCGATGCCAAGAACATCACGCACACCCTGCCCGAGCCGGTGTGGTGGGATAAGCGGCTTTATGGGCGGTAGCTAGTCCGATCGGCGAATACGCTACGCTATTTCACCCTGCTTGCTATCGTTTCATCAATGGAACGATACAACCTGCGCCCCAGTTAACCAGCTCCACGTCGCAGAGCGATGAAGCTGTTCCAGCCTGGGAGATCGCCATGGCCATCCACTTCAATCATACGATTCTTTCGACCCACGATAGCAAGGCATCGGCAGCCTTCCTGGCCGAGATGCTCGGTCTGCCGGCCCCACGGAAGTGGGGGCCGTTTTATATGGTCACCACTGAAAACGGCGCCAACCTCGACTACATGGATGTCGACGGCGACATTGCTCCGCAGCACTATGCATTTCTGACCAGCGAAAGCGAGTTTGACGAGATCCTCGGCCGCGTCCGGGAACGGCAGCTTCCCTACTGGGCCGACCCCGGACGGACGCAACCGGGCAAGATCAACCACCACGACGGCGGGCGTGGCATCTACTTCCAGGAGAAGAACGGGCATCTTCTTGAAGTTATTACCCGCGAGTACGGCAGCGGCGGCTGGAAACCGTGACGGCCCGGCAGCCTACGCTCTACCTGCGCGCCAAACACTTCTCATAGCGCCAGACTTCGAGACCGAAATCATCCGGTCGCACTTTCATGCCGTCAATCCATCGGCGCGACCTTGCGGCCGGCGACGCCCGTCGCGCAGCCAAAGAAGTATTTTGAGAACTTCACCTCAAGGCCGTGGGCGCGCAGCATGGCCGCGACCTCGGCAGCACTGCCGAAGTTGGTGCTGTAAGTGCCGATCATCGCAAAATCCTGCGCGCCGCGGAGAAAGATACGCTCGATGAGCGGCAAGATCACCCTGAGATGAAACAGGTAGAGCGGCCGAAGCCACCACCCTTTCGGGTCCGACGCCTCGATCATGGAGAAAACGCCGCCGGGTTTCAGCACGCGCGCGATCAAGGCAGCCAGTCGCGCATGCTGCTCGGGGTTGAATGTCTTCAGGCCGAACGTGGAGATGACGAAGTCCGCGCTCTCCGACGGCAGGTCGCTTGCCAGCACGTCATCCTCGACGAATTCGATTCGGTGGGCACGGTGGGCGTGAAGTCGCGCCATGGCGCGGCGATGCATACCGGAGGAGATATCGACGGCGGTGATCGCGCCGATATCGTCAAAGCGCTTCAACAGATGAGGCCAGACCTCGCCGGTTCCTGCCATCAGATCGTAACCGCGAGTGCCGCCCCCTTGAAACACCGGCATCGCCGCCACGCATTGCTTGCGCCAGCGCTCGGTGAAGCCGAACGAGCAGATCAGGCTGAAGGTGATGTAGCGATCCGAGCAGCGATCGAACACGGCCTTCACGAACTGCGGGTCATAGATATCGCCCATTCCGCCTTATGCCCACTGTTCCCGATCAGGCCGCCGTCCGGAATTTGAAAGTGCTCGCGATTTCTTGCAGCCATCACCCCGCCGCCGCCCGTTCGATCTCCGCGATGTCGATCTTCTTCATCGTCATCATACTGTCCATCGCGCGCCTGGCGGCATCGCGATCGGGTCCGTTGAAAATCTCGAGCATCCGCTTGGGAATGATCTGCCAGGAAAAACCCCAACGGTCCTTGCACCAACCGCACTGCCCTTCCTCGCCCCCATTGGTGATGATCGCATTCCAATAGCGGTCGGTATCCTCCTGGCTGTCGGTCTGGACCATAAAGCTCACCGCCTCGTTCGGCTTGTAGTTGGGTCCGCCGTTGAGCCCCAGGAAGCGCCGGCCGAGCACGGTGAACTCGACCGTCAGTTCCTCGCCCTGCCCTACGCCCGGCTTGGCGGATGCATGGCCTGCGCCGACACGGCTATCGGGAAAGGTCGCAGCGTAAAACTCCGCCGCCTCACGCGCTCTGCCCTGATCGAACCACAGGCACGTTACAAGCTCTGCCATTGCAACCTCCTATCAAGAACTCGCGCCGTCGACTGGCTTCGAGGGTAGCGCCCGGGCGTCCACGCCACCGGCGAAGCGAGCGTCCCCCGCATTAAGCTTACGCCTTAACCAATAATTAATTATGGCTTTGCGGGCACGAAAGGCTCAGCTTAGCGTTTTGGCAATGCTGCTCAGTAACCTACGATGGGTGAGTGCCATGACCTATAGAACGACGTTGATCGCGTCTCTCAGTGCAGTCGCGCTTGTCCTTGCCGCGGGCGAGGCATTTGCCGATCCGGGCGTCGCGCGGGGTGCGGGCGTTGCGCCGTCGCGTCCGGCTTTCCCGGCATTCCCCAAATCGGGGCACCACCACCATCATCACCGGGGAGTAAGCGGTTTCTGGCCGACCGGCGGCGTTGTCTATGGTCTGTCGGATGAGGTCGACCGACCGGTCGTCGTGGAGGCTCCGCCACCCAAAACATCGGACGATATCCGCTTCACGTGCGTGTACGATATTCCCTGGGATTACGTCCATCGATGTCCGCAGTTCACCACGCCTCGGCAATAGTTTGAGAGCATCTGTGTGGACGCTGCTCCGCAATGCAGCCTCGGGCTGACGGCGGCGCGCAAACTACAAATGTTGTGCGTGCCAATGAGACCGGAGCCCGGTTCTGATCGAATCAGAGCCGGGCTCTAGATTCTGGTTCAGGCTTTCGCTGGAGAACGCTCTTATGCCTACATGCCCGGGCCTGCTCCGGCCGTGCGCCTCGTCGCATGCCCCGCCATTACGGAGAAATTCCCATGAATGACCAGACCCTCGTAGTCCAGTCCATGAAGGCCAGTACACACGGCTTTGCGAGTCTCGCCGTGCCGACGTATCGCGCCTCCACCATCGTCTTCGATTCCGCCGAAGCGTATCGGGATCGCGACAAGCGGGCGCCGGACGGCTACAGCTACGGCCTGTATGGCACCCCGACGACGCGAGAACTCGAGCAGAAACTGACGGCGCTCGAGAACGGTGTCCGCACCTTCCTCACCCCCTCCGGTCAGGCGTCAAACGCCTTCGCGTTGCTCGCACTGTTGTCTGCCGGCGACCGCCTGCTTATGGCCGACAACGTGTACCCTGCCACGCGCGCCTTTGCTGACCACGACCTCAGAAAGCTCGGCATCGACACCATCTTCTTCGATCCGACGTCATCGGAGGACCTTGCCGGCAAGCTCCGTGGCGGTGCGAAGATGGTCTGGTGCGAACAGCCGGGGTCGACGACCATGGAGGTGACGGACCTGCCGCGCCTTGCCGAACTGAGCCATGCGGCGGGCGCGCTGGTCGGATGCGACAATACCTGGGCAACGCCGCTCAACCTGAAGCCGCTCGATCTAGGAGCGGACATCGTCACCGAAGCGCTCACAAAATACGTCGCCGGCCATTCCGACGTCTTCATGGGCTCTATCACTGTGCGTAACGAGAAATTCGTCGAGACGATGCGTTCAACATTGGGCCGTTATGGCATAGGCGCCTCGCCCGACGACGCGTCTCTCGTGCTTCGAGGCATGGAAACGCTGGCCGTCAGGCTATCCTACAGCTCCCGGGTGGCGACTGATATTGCCTCGTGGCTCGCCTCACAGCCGTTGGTCGAGGCGATGCTCTTCCCGCCGCTGCCGCAATCGCCGGGCCACGCCCTCTGGAAGCGCGACTTCCGAGGCGCGAGCGGTGTGTTCAGCGTGATCTTTCGGCGAGGTCTGGCGGCCCGCGTGCTTCAAGCTCTCGATACGCTGCGCATATTCTCGATCGGAGCTTCCTGGGGAGGAACGCGCAGCCTTGTGGCACCGATGCCCGTCGTACAGCATCGCAGCGTCACGCCCTGGCCCCACGACGATTTGGTTTTGCGCTTCAGCATCGGGCTCGAAGCGGAACAGGATCTCCATGCAGACGTCGAAAGGCTCTTGCAGAGATTATCGGCGGATCCGCAGTGAGTGACGGAGAAGCTCGTGGCCACAATAGTGAAGGCTAATCCGAGCTGGCGGAATGCCTATTCCGCCTATGACTGATCTACATTTCAAACAGCATGAGCGTCGCGGGCCAAGAGGCGACATGCCGGATTCAAATTGCCTGCAGGGTCGCGCTCTCTCGCGATGCGGCTGCCGCATCACGCATGACGCCGGACACGGTGCTGTATGCCTCCACCCAGGCGGACTTCGCCGCTGGCGTCCAAGCCTCTTTCAACCCCTGCTCCAGTGTCCATAGCAAGGCTGCACCAACCGTTTCGTAATGCCGATCCTCTACGCCATACCGAATATGGTTCCGCCCGAGGATCTCTAGTGTCGGTATCAACGACGGCAAGTCATCGACACTGTTGATCACGGCACTCAGTGCCTGGACGAGCTTCCGGCGCTGCTCTTTCATATCTGCATTCTTGAACAATCGCTGCAGCGATGGATCGAGCGTAAACAGTCTCTCATAGAACAAACCAGCCGCGATATCGCTGATCGGAATCACCTTTGCCCAGGTCGTCTTGAGAAGTTCTTTAGTTTCAGGAGACATGGCAGCACTTTCCTATCCGTTTGAATAATCTGATCGGAACACTGCAAATATGTACTGGGCCAACGCGCCTAGGTTCGATACCGGCACAATGATTTGTTGAGATCAGTACGTTCTCTTATTGCGAACGGCCCCAAATGGAGCAGCGGGTCGCAGTTCATCTTTAGACCCACAGCAACGGTCACTTCGGTTCGGGGGGCGCGTGCGCGCCCCCGACACCAACATTAGCGTCAACGCGCTCCGGCGTACCGGTCAGATGACCTGGCCGCCGGAGACTTCGATCCGCTGGGCGTTGATCCAACGATTGTCCTCGCAGAGCAGGCTCGCGATCATCGGACCGATGTCATCGGGCTGGCCGACACGGCCGAGGGTGGTCATGCCCGCGAAGGTCTTGTTGAGATCCGGCGTATCGCGGACGGCGCCGCCGAGGAAGTCGGTCTCGATCGCGCCCGGCGCCACCGTGTTGACCGCAATGCCGCGACTGCCCAGCTCCTTCGCCATGTAAACGCTGAGCACTTCCACCGCACCTTTCGCCGCCGCATAGGCGGAGAAGCCGGGGAAGGAGACGCGGGTCAGGCCGGTGGAAAGATTCACGATCCGGCCGCCATCGGCGATCAGCGGCAGCAACGCCTGAGTGAGGAAGAACACGCCCTTGAAGTGAACGTTGACCAGCTTGTCGAACTGCGCCTCGGTCGTCTCGGTGATCGACGCCATGTCGCCATGGCCGGCATTGTTGACGAGGTGATCGAATGTGTCGCGTTGCCAGGTCTTCCGAAGCATCGTCCGCAGTCGGTCGGCGAACGAGGCGAAAGTAGAGACATCGCTGACGTCGAGCTGCAGGGCGATCGCCTTGCGGCCGATCCCCGCGATCTCGGCAACAACGGCTTCGGCGTCCTGCCGCCGGCTTTGATAGGTGATGATGACGTCGCTGCCCTTGCGGGCGATGTTGAGCGCCGTGTTCCGGCCGAGCCCGCGGCTTGCACCGGTAATGAGGGCGATCTTGGTCATGGTCAGACTCCCATTGCATGCGTGACCACGCCGATATGGCGCACGCGAGCCAGCCATAGTTGCCAGAACCTCGACGATCTTTGCCTAATCCTCCAGATCGAATTTACGCATCAATCCGGGCGCGATAGGATTGCCGCATGACCGACACTCTCCTCAAGGCTGTTCGCCGCTATGCGCAGGCCAATGCCGATCCGGCCGGGATTGCTCGGACTCCCATTGCCGGTCTGACGGCCATTCGTGCGACTGCACCGAGCGGCCTCGACTACGCGATCTCCCGACCGCTCGTCTGTCTCGTGCTGCAGGGAACCAAGCACGTGACGATGGGCAATCGGGCCTTCACGTTCAGCGCGGGTGACTCTTTGCTGGTCACGGCTGACGTTCCAACGGTGAGCCAGGTCAAGCGGGCGAGCATCGCCTCGCCCTACTTCGCGCTCGTGTTGGACCTGGACCCGGCAGTGATCGCAGACCTCGCCGTAGAGATGAAAGCCGTGCCGACCGCCGACGGCGCGCCCGTGCGCTGGGAGCCGACCGATGCCGAGGTTACCGACGCGGCCCTTCGGCTGATGCGCCTGATTGAGCGCCCAGCGTCCGTGCCAGTGCTGCGCACACAGTTGATACGTGAGATGCATTACTGGCTTCTGACCGGTCGGCACGGGGAGGCGATCCGGCGTCTTGGCTGGCCGGACGGTCACGTGCAGCGAGTGGCGCGCGCGGTCGCAGTGCTTCGGGCCAAGTTCGCCCAGCCATTACCGGTCGAGCAACTGGCGGCCGTTTCCGGGATGAGCCCGTCGTCCTTCCATCAGCATTTCCGGGCAGTGACGTCGCTTTCGCCGCTGCAGTTCCAGAAACAATTGCGTCTGATCGAGGCGCGACGCCTGATGTTATCCGAAGGGATGGCCGCGAGCAGCGCGGCCTTTGCGGTCGGCTACGAGAGCGCGTCGCAGTTCACCCGGGAATACGGCCGCCTGTTCGGCTTGCCGCCGGGCCGGGAGACCAAGGCAGCGAGAGGGAACGTCCAGGCCGCCTGATTCACCATGCGCACCGTTCACCAGTTCGTCACGATGAGCACACCGCGTGGCTATCGATAATTACTTCCTTGCCACAACGAACGGCCGCCCGTCCTTACCACGCGAGGCATGGCGGGCGCGCTCGATGATTTCAAATCCCGCTGCCGAAATTTCGCGCTCCAGGTCCTCCGCGGACAGGAACGCCACATAGGGCGCCTTGCCGACGAGCTGCATCAGGGGCAGCGCAATGCGCAATAGCGGATTCATTTCCTTCAGGCACGGCGTCTTGGAAATGAAGACCCCGCCGGGCCGCAGCAGCCGATGGACGCCTCGGAGCGCCGCTTCGCGCTCCTCCACCAGATGCAGGACATTGAAGCCGAAAGCGATATCGAAACTCCCGTCCGGCCACGGCGCCGCCTCGGGCCGCGCCACTTCGAACGTGGCGTTGCTGCAGCCTTCGGCTTTCGCCTTTTCGCGCGCGATCGCGATCATTTCGCCCGATAAGTCGGTCGCCACAATGCGCCCGACCGATGATGCAAGTCTTAGCGCCGTCGTTCCCGTTCCGCATCCGAACTCAAACGCTGTTTCGTCCCCCTTGAGATAATGTCGCGTCCGCTCAAGCGTGCGCTCATAGCCCGCCATGTCGGCGATCGGGTCGGCGGCATATTTGCGCGCAGCGCGATCCCAGAACTGCGCGTCATTTGCAACACGAAACATGGCGGCTCTCCTGCGCGGCGGCTTCTAGCATATGTGCAGGAAATGGAAATGCTAACGGCGACGCAGGTCCGCGGGGTGGATTCGCGAAAGCGTAGCCCGCCGTTCACGCGTTCGTCATGATGTGACAATGCGGTGAATTACGCCCTCGACCAACTAACTAATTAATCGCGGCCAGAAAAGACTGTCGCAACGACAATTCGTGACAGACCGCGATGCCCGTTTTAGACAGGACCGACGGCACCGGACGAGCGATCAGGCAGGGACGTAGGTCAGCCGGACCGTATCCTCGCCAATATGATCGGTGGCGACGAGGCGAAGGGGCGGCCGGGGGCCGGCGAAGAATGGCTTGCCCCGGCCAAGCACAAAGGGGCGGAAGTACAGTCGGTACTCATCAACAAGGCCAGCGTCGCCCAGGCTTCGCGCCAAGTCTGGTCCGGCGACTTCAATCTCACCGCCGAGCCGAGCCTTCAGCTCACGGACCGCCTCGATACCATCCGTGAAGAGTGTGGCGTTGGGGCCGACGGACTTCAACGAGCGCGATACCACCCACTTCGGTTGGCTCCGCCACACCGCCGCATAATTGTGTTCTTCCGCGCCCCAATCGGGCTGGTCTTCGTCCCAATACCGCATCACCTCGTAGATGCGGCGACCGTACACACTGCCGGTGAAACCGCGCACTTGCTCGATGAAGTGACGAAAGAGCACCGGATCCGGTGGCCCCATCGCCGTGTGGTCGACGTAGCCATCCAGGGACAGATTCATTCCGAAAACGAGCTTCGCCATGTTCTGTCCTTTACTTCCAGCGAGGATCGCCGAGCGGACTCTCCGTCACGGCGGTTGCAGTTTGCAACTGGTTGTAGCCTACCGAGACTGGTTTTATATTGCAATCAGTTTTTCGGAGTGAGCATGTGGGTCACCAGGGCGCAGCCTAGGGTGGGCAAAGGCGCTCCGAGCTGGCCGTAATTGTGGTCAACCCTCCACGGCGTTCTCATGAACCCCGCTGCCGCGAAGGCCCCAGAGGATCAGCGCAAAGGATATGATTCCCGTCGGGGCGGCTGGGTACATGACGAGTTGGATCAGCATCTCCTGAGCGTCGCTCCCACGAGCGCCGGCCGCCGCGATCGGAATGATCGAACCGCCGGCTCCCAAGAGAGCCGCGATCACGAAACCGGCGATCGTTGCAAGCGCGGAATAGATGAGAAACCAGAATGCCAGCCGTGACGGCATCGATGTGAGCTTCAGCTTCGGCCAGACCAGACCCACGGCCACAAGCAACACTCCGGTGAATCCGCTGAGCGTGTGAACCGAACGGCCGAGATTGGGTGCGGCGAAATACGGCACCGCAAATCCCTGGAAGCTCGTGAAGAGGAACAGGGCCACGCCGATCTGAATCAGCCGGTGACCCTGGACGGCTAGTCGCGTCGCGCTCATGCGTTGCTCCTTTTCGGTTTTGTAGCCGTGATGTCTAGAGCCGGTCCTGATTGAATCAGAACCGGGCTCTGGATTTTTGTTTTGACGCGTTTTCTTGACGTGAACCGGACCAGATCGAGTACCGCATTTACCGCGTCACCTGATTGCTGCGCCTTGTGAGATTTATCGAGTGCTTCGATAAGGAAGATTCCGCAGCTACGGAATTCCACGCTGGCCTCGGCCGTGCAGGGCTTAGCGCAGTTCGCTTGCGGTTGCCCGCGCGGTCTCGACGAACTGGCGAAGCGCGCGCCGGGCGCCGCGCGGCCGCCATGCGATCGCGAGTTCCCAAGCGAGATCGTCGGGCGCCTCGACGAGAGGCACGAACGCGACCCCCTCGACGTTCATGGTTCGCGCGCCCGAAGGTACGAGGGCCAAGCCGAGTCCGGCGGCGACGAGGCTCAGGATTGTGTGCATCTGCCGTGCTTCCTGTGCGATACGCGGCAGAAAGCCGGCCCGTCGGCAGGCCTGCATGATCCGTGTGTGAAGAGCCGGACCCTGCCGGTGGGGGAACAGAATGAAGGCGTGCTCGGCGAGATCTGTGAGCCTGCACTGGCCGGCTGACGCGAACGGGCTGGCCGCAGGGACGGCGATGGCGACCTGATCGCGGTGGATCAGTTCGATCGTGAGGCCGTCAATCTCCTCTACTGGTGGGTGAAGGAAACCGAGATCAACTGTGCCGGTCGCCAGGTCTGATAGCTGTGCGTCGGTCGGGCGCTCATCGAGCCGAATGGCCGCCTCTGGCCAGGCTTCCTGAAAACGGCGGATCGCGGCCGGGAGCACGCGATAGAGCGCCGCAGACACGAACGTCACCGAGAGCTCGGCAAGTTCGTCGGACGCAGCGCGCCGCGCAAGGCGCACGGCCTCGTCGCCTTGGGCGAGCGTCCGCCGCGCCTCCTCGAGGAACACCCGACCGGCCGGCGTGAGGCTCACGACGCGCTGGGTTCTTTCGAAGAGCGGGAAGCCGAGCTGAGCTTCGAGTCGCCTGATCGCTTGGCTCAGGGGCGGCTGAGCCATGACGAGCCGCGCTGCGGCCCGCCCGAAATGCAGTTCCTCAGCCACAGCCACGAACTGGCGCATGTGCAGTAGATCAACGGCCATATCCTGATCGTCTCAATAAAGATCGCATTGATATTGGTAACGTGGAACGCGAAGCACAACCTCCCTCGCATCGGCAACCGCAACCGGTGCTCTCGCCTCGAGCGCCGGCATTCAAGGAAGTGACGATGCGATTCTTGTCATTCGCCATGGCCACGGCGACGGCCTTGCTTACCCCGATCCAGGCCGGGGCAGAGATCTGGCGCGAGAATTTCCGCGTTTCCTCGGAACCCGGGATAGAGTTGGCCCTCCGCGAGGTACGCGATACCGACGCGCGGGCGTCAAGGCCACCCGTGATCCTTCTGCACGGCGCTCGCGTACCGGGCGTCGCCTCCTTCGACCTTCCGGTCGAGGGCGGCTCGCTCGCCGCCGACCTTGCGCGCGCCGGCCACCGGGTGTTCCTTATGGACGCGCGCGGCTACGGCGGGTCGTCGCGCCCCGGTCAGGACGGGCCGCAGGATGGTCAACCGCTCACCAACTCGCACGAGATCGTACGCGACATTGGTGCCGTCGTGAGCGCAGTCGAACGCCGAACGGGCAGCGACCGCGTCGCACTCCTCGGCTGGGCAACCGGCGGGCACTGGGCCGGCATGTATGCCGCGCTTCACCCCGAGCGGGTCAGCCACCTCGTCGTCTACAACAGTCTTTATGGCGCAACGCGCGGGCACCCTTCGTTGGGGCCCGATGGCGAGAACGCTGACCCGGCGGATCGCAGCCGCTTCAACGTTGCGAGGTTCGGCACCTATCGGCTGAACACCGCCGACTCGTTGTTGCCCTCATGGGACCGCTCGATCCCGGCTCGGGACAAAGCAGGCTGGCGCGATCCGGCGGTGGTCGAGGCCTATCTGAAAGCGGCGCTCGCGTCTGATCCGACCTCCACCAAGCGCAGCCCGCCGGCGTTCCGGGCGCCCTCGGGCGCGATGGAGGACAGCTTCTATCTCGCCTCGGGCCGACAGTTGTGGGACGCGGCGTCGATCACGGCGCGGGTGTTGATCGTGCGCTCAGGCAATGATTTCTGGAGCCGGCCAGAGGACGTGACGGCCTTGGCAAGTCACTTGGCCAATGCTGTCGAGGTGCGCACCGTCACGATTCCGAACGCCACCCACTACGTTCACCTCGGTCGCGCCGAGCATGGGCGGGCGCAGTTCCTGAGCGAGGTTACACGCTTCCTCGCGCAGCCACCCCTGGCGGCGGCGCGATGACGCAGATAGCGGCCATCGCTGAGCGGATGGCGGCTTCTGGGTTCCCGGATAGAGACTATCGACAGCGACCGGTCAAATCTTTGTGCACAGATACGAGCGGGGTCCCAACAACAGGCGCTCAAGAACACCGTCACCCTGCATATCACCAGGCGTGGACGCCGGCCGACGAGTACGTCACGGCTTAGGCTCTGCATCGCTTGACACCTCGATGTTCGAGGCTTACATGCTTCGTATGGCTCGCCTGCCTCGCCCCGTAAAGGCCATCCGTTCGGCGCCTCGCCCAATGCTCGATTACACCGATCGCGCGTACTGGCAGGGAACGATCAAGATGTCGCTTTCCAAGTTCTTCGTGCTTTGCGTGCTTCATCAGAAGCGGATGCACGGATACGAGGTTGTCCAAGCAGTCCAAAGAACGACAAAGGGATGCTGCAGTCCTACCGAGGGAACGGTCTATCCGGTGCTCAACGAGTTTGAGGCAGGCGGCTACCTCACCTCGCATTCCGAGATTGTCCAGGGGCGCGAGCGGAAGGTCTACACCCTCACCAGGAAGGGGCGCGAAGCGTTCCAGACCGCAGTCGACGCATGGCTGGAGGCGACAGATTGCATTATCGCCAGCAAGGCAGCAGCAGATGCGATGAATCGTTCGCGCGGCAAAGCCAAATACACATGCTGATATTTTTTTGCACTGATACATCGATGGATCAAGGCATCGGTATCCGATGCGTCTGTTGGGTCGCTGCTTATATGCATTTCAAAGAGTCAAATGAACATGGTCATCGCGCTTGGCAGCGCTCAGGCCGGCCGCAGGATTGACCTGTTCGGCGGCCGCGACGTGCTGGCCGTTATCGGTCGCTCGAACTCGCCGGCTTCGTCGCTCTCCTTGCTCCCACCCCTTCATCGACGGTTGAACAAGCATGAGACTTCGTTCACTTGCCAATCCGGATTTCCTGCCCGCGCTCGACAAGCGCTACGCCCTGCAACGGCCGGAAACCGACCTTGGCGGCGGTCCACAGTATCCCCCACGCATCCTGCTGCTCTACGGGTCGCTGCGGGAACGCTCCTATTCCCGGTTCGTCGTCGAGGAGGCAGCGCGCCTGCTGCGGTTCTTCGGAGCCGAGCCGCGGATATTCGATCCCTCGGATTTGCCGCTACCCGATCAGGTCAGGGCGGACAATCACCCCGCGGTCCACGAGTTGCGCGAGCTCGCCATGTGGTCGGAAGGACAGATCTGGTGCAGCCCGGAGCGCCACGGCCAGATCACCGGCGTCATGAAGGCGCAGATCGATCACTTGCCGCTCGACATCGGCGGCATGCGGCCTACCCAGGGCCGGACACTGGCCGTCATGCAGGTTTGCGGCGGCTCGCAGTCGTTCAATGCGGTGAATACGCTTAGGCTCTTGGGACGCTGGATGCGGATGTTCACCATCCCCAACCAATCGAGCGTCGCGAAGGCCTTCCAGGAGTTCGATGAAGCCGGACGGATGCGGCCGTCTGGCTACTACGAGCGGATCGTCGACGTGGTCGAGGAACTTTTCCGTTTCACGATCTTGCTCCGACCGCATGTCGCTACCCTGAGCGACCGATACTCCGAGCGCAAGGAGGCGGGCCGCCCGGCGAAAGATGTCGAGGCTGACCTGTCGGCGATCGCAACAGCGCACCAGCGGTAAGGAACACGAGCGTGACGAAGCTGGTCCGGCCGACTGATCTCCACTTGGTCAAGCGCGACCGAGACTGGCCGCAGGGCATCGCCCCTCTGGCACGCCTGCGGGCCTTGCGCTCCACACGACGCTTCAATTCTCCGCAGACCCCGCCCCTCCCTTTACTTCCCGGCTGGTCCCGCCCAAAGGACGCGAGGCGAACAAGCGCCCTGCTAACGTTTCGTCGAGCGACGGCGCGAACTGACGTTCTTCCCTATGGAAGAGTGCTTTGAAGAAAAGAGTGTCAGACGCCGAATTGATTGTTCTGGCGATCAAGGCGGTCGCGAGCACGGCAAAGGCCAGGCGAGCCAGAAGCACGCTCGTAAGGTCAGCGCCGAGCGCGACGACGACCACCGTATCCTCGATGAGGCTGTGGGCAAAACCCATGAACACGCAAGCGAGGAATATCTGACGCGGCTCTGCGCTAGCCGTGCGCGCCTCGCGGATCAGCAGTCCTGCGCCATAGGAAATCCCAAGAAACAGGCCGACAGCGGCGAAAGGTACCGTCTGCTTTTCAATGCCAGCCAGTCGAAAGAGTGGCGCAAGCCCTCTGTTCATCCAATCCAGGATGCCCGACATCTTGAGAAGCTCGATTAGCCAGCTCAGCGAAAGCAGAACGAACAGCATGATCGCCAAGGTCTTGAGTGTGCCCAGGAGAACGCCGCTCCAACCGGTGCTTTCACTCATCGGCATCCAGGCCGGCTTCACCGGCTCGGACTGCCATCCGGTGGCGGCGAATATCTGGTGCAGAAGGACGACAAAGATCAACCCTCCGCCGATACGAAGCGCCGCGGTGACCAGGAAGCCAGGTCCGGCTTTTTGAATTATCCGTTGCTCGATCGGAATGGCGTGCGCAAACAGCAAAAGAGCCGAAAAAACTGTCATGTCGGCTGTGCTGAGTGCTGAAAGCGGAACCAGGGTGAATATGGTCACAAGCGCCCCCCAGATCCCGACCAGCAATCCGGTCAGCCAGGCAAAGGCGAGTTCGGGTGGCAATCCCACCAGCGTCATGACTGGGGAGAAGAACGGAGAAATCGCCTGGATGACACCAAGGTCCTGCAGAAGCTGGGTGACTATCGCAACCGGCACGATGACGCGAACCAGCTCCCAATAGATTTCAAGCGTTTCCAATGTCTTGCGATAGACGGCGGTGCAGATCGCCATTGGCGGCTCCATCAGCGTTGGAGCCCCGTGACTAGCGGGAGACGCTTCGCATTTGCGGTCAAACTTTGCGATTCTGTGCAATAAAATTGCAATCGACGGACGCCGAGCGAGGACCGAGATGGACAAGATCGACAGGAAGCTTCTCAACCTGCTCCAGGATGACGCTTCACGGACGAACGCCGAACTGGCGGAATTGGTCGGGCTTTCTCCCTCGAGCTGCCTGCGCCGCATTCGACGACTGAAGAAAAGCGGCGTCATCAGCCACGTTGTCGCGCTTCTTGCCCCGGCCAAGGCTGGCCGAGGCATGAAGGCGTTCGTCACCATCGAACTGGAGCGACATGGCGAGCAATACATGCATGATTTTTTGGAACGGGCCGCTCAGGAAACGGCCGTCACTCAGGCCTACAGCGTGAGCGGCCAAACCGACGCCGTCCTCATGCTACGCTTGACGGATATGGACGAGTTCGATGCGCTGTGCGAGCGGCTGTTCCGAGAGCGAAGCAATGTCGCACGATACTACACCATGTTCGTGATCCGAACGGCCAAAGAAGTGACCGCAATTCCGCTCTAGATTCTACAGTTCGATAGACCTACCGGCTGCCTTCGCATTGCGGTCGTTCGCGACCACATGCTCAGCGGGGGCG